>NC_014815.1:4800000-6962533 GCF_000177655.2 Micromonospora sp. L5
AGCCGTACCGGCTGCGCTACATCGCCGTCCTCACCATCAGGGCCGGGCGGATCCTGCGCTATCGCGACTACTGGAACCCGCTGGCCGTGCGGGAACTGTTCGGCGAGGGGGTGCGGGCATGATCCTCGTCGTCGGAGGCACGGGAACGACGGGCCGGCTCGTCGCCGCGAGACTCGCCGCCGCCGGCCGCCGGGCCCGCGTCGCCAGCCGCCGGGCGTCCGCCGAGGGCGTCCGCTTCGATTGGTACGACCGCAGCACGCACGACACGGCGCTGGACGGTGTGACAGCGCTCTACCTGATCGCGCCCCTCGGCGACGCCGACCCGGCGCCGACCATGCTGCCGTTCCTGGACCTGGCCCGGCGTGCCCGGGTACGGCGGGCCGTCCTGCTCAGCTCGTCGGCGATCGAGGCCGGCACGCCGGGACTGGGCGAGGTGCAGGCCCAGCTCGGCGAGATGATCCCCGAGTGGGCGGTGCTGCGACCGTCCTGGTTCATGGAGAACTTCGTCGGCGACCATCCGCACGCCGCGAGCGCCCGGGAGCGTGGCGAGATCGTCAGCGCCACCGGCGACGCCCGCGTGGGCTTCGTGGATCCGGCCGACATCGCCGAGGTGGCGGTGCGTGCCCTCACGGACCCCGCGCCCCACGACACCGAGCACGTCATCACCGGTCCCGAGCGGCTGAGCTACGCCGACGTCGCCGCCACGCTCACCGACTTCCTCGGCCGCCCGGTCCGGCACCGTGCGGTCGACGAGGACGCGCTCACCGCGTACCACGAGGCTCACGGCCTCGCGCCCGACTACGCCCGCTTCCTCGCGGGCCTGGACACGGCCGTCGCCGCGGGCTCGGAGGACCGGGTCACGACGACGGTCGCGGACGTGACCGGCCGGCCACCCCGGACGTTTCGGGACTTCTGCCGCGACCGGCTGGCCGGAGTCCCTCGGACCGCGGACGCCTCGCGGGCCTGAGATCGACGCGCGGCCGACGTCAGGACGGGTTCGGTTCGGTCCTGCTCGCGTCGGACAGCGGCGTGGACGAGGCTCTGCCGGGGGCCGGCGCGGTCCGGGCGGCTAGCGATCCCAGCAGGCGCAGGTTGTCGTACGACGGGCTGCCGGGATCGGTGGTGTAGAGGAACAGCGTCTGGTCCGGGTCGCCGGGCAGGACGAGGGCCTCGTAGCGGAGGGTGATCGGCCCGACCGCGGGGTGGTGCATCCGCTTGGTGCCGTGCGTGCGTTCGTGCACGTGGCGGCCGTTCCACCAGGCCCGGAACTCCGGGCTCTTGATGCTCAGCTCGCCGACGAGCTCGCTGAGCTGCGGATCGTCGGGATTGCGCCCGGCGTAGAGGCGCAGGGTGCCGACCACGTCGGCGGCCACCGCCGGCCAGTCCAGGAAGGCGTCGCGGGCGCCCGGGTCGAGGAAGACCCACCGGATGTAGTTGCGGTGCCGCGGCGGGAGCAGTGTCCAGTCGGTGAGGAGGGCACGGCCCAGGGCGTTCGAGGCGAGCACGTCCGTGCGCCGTCCGAGGATGAGCGCGGGGTGTTCGGTCATCGAGGCGAGCAGCTGGTGCATCGCCGGGCGTACCCGTTGGGCGGGCATCTGCCGGCTGCTGCGCCTCGCCGGCCGCGCGAGGTCGGCGAGGTGGGCGCGGGCGGCGGCGTCGAGCCGGAAGACCCGGGCCAAGGCGTCGACGACAGCGGCCGAAGGGCTGGTGTGCCGGCCCTGTTCGAGCCGGGTGTAGTAGTCGACGCTCACGCCGGCGAGCAGGGCCACCTCCTCGCGGCGCAGTCCGCGGACGCGGCGTCCCTGCGCCACGGCGGCGATGCCGGCCGCTTCCGGAGTCAGGTCGGCCCGGCACTGACGAAGGAATCGGCCGAGGTCGGAGTGTCCTGCCATGACCCGATGATCCGCCGCGAACGTCGTCCGCGACACCGCCTGGGTGGGTACGCCGTTCCCAGGCAGCGCTGGGCTCGTCCGGCTGTGTTCTCGGCCCTCCCTCGTACCCACGATGGAGTGGCGTCCCCGGCCGAGGACACGACGACACCGAGATCCGGGAGTTCCCATGCCCTACCCCACCGCAGGTCCGGCCACGTGGTTCGTCACCGGCACGTCCCGCGGCATCGGCCTCGAACTGGTCAAGCAGTTGCTGGAGCGGGGTGACGACGTCGCGGCGACGACCCGGTCGGCCGAGCGGCTCGTCGCGGCCCTCGGGCCGGTCGGCAGTGAGCGACTGCTTCCCCTCGAACTCGACCTGACCGACGAGGCCGCGGTGACGGCGGCCGTCCGGGCCACCACCGACCGTTTCGGCGGGATCGACGTCGTGGTCAACAACGCGGGGTACGGCTTCCTCGGCGCGGTCGAGGAGGCAGGCGACGCCGAGGTCCGGACGATGTTCGAGGTGCAGGTCTTCGGCGTCTGGAACGTGCTCCGCGCGGCCCTGCCCGGCATGCGCGCCGCCGGCAGCGGCCACATCGTCAACGTGTCCTCGATCCTGGGGCTGACCGCGTTCCCCGGCTGGGGCCTCTACTGCTCCGCGAAGTACGCCCTGGAGGGTCTGTCGGACTCGCTCGCGGCCGAGGTCGCACACCTCGGCATCAAGGTCACCGTCGTGGAACCCGGCTACACGCGTACCGACTTCCTTCGGACGTCCTCCCTCGGCCTGCCGGCGCGCACCACCGACGGCTACGAGGCGATCCGCGAGATGACCGAGGCGCACCTGGCCATGCCCGGCACCCAGCTCGGCGACCCGGTCAAGGCCGCGGCCGCCATCGTCGAGGTGGCCGTCGGCGGCAGGGCGCCGCTGCACCAGGTGCTCGGCTCCGACTCCTACGGCCTGGCCAAGGCGCGCGTGGCGGCGCTGCTCGCCGACATCGAGGCCGGCCGCGAACTCGCGCTCAGCACGGACGCCGACGAAGCCTGACCGCTTCGTCGACGGGCCGCGGCGTGCCGTCGCGCACCCGGACAGCTCGCGTCGGCCGCCTCCGGAGGCGGGCCGACGGTCGCACCGGCGCCGATCCGGCTCTGTCGGAGCCCGTGGCTATCCTTTCGCCGTGTCGTACGCCGATCTCAGTCTTGCCCAGTGGAACGATCTCTCCGACGGCGCTGCCGGCCGGCTCGCCCAGGACGTCGCCGCCCGGCACGAGCTGACAGTGGCCGGCCTGGGCGCCACGGCGTACGCGGGGCGGTCGCACCGGACTGCGCTGTTCGACCGGGGCGGGATGCGGTTCGCTCTCGTACCCGGCGGCCGGCCGACGCTCGGCTACGACGCGGCCCGCTTCCGGCCCGCGGCGCACCAGACCGCCGACTACGCCGACAGCGCCGCCGAGTTCGGCCTTCCGTCGCTGATCGAGTACGTCGACGCGATGACGTCGCCCGTACGCGACGTCGACATGCCGGCGATGCTGGTCGCGGTGGACGCGTTCGACCCGTGCGAGGTGCCGCTGGCGCCGGACGACCCTCGGGTGCGGGAGTTGGTCGCGTCGGTCGGGAACCGGTTCGGCGGGGTGCGCACCTTCCGGTCGGGTGACGGGCTGACTGTGGAGTTCGACCGGACGACCGGGCGGGTGGTGCGCGCCCGGGCGATCCGCGAGGTCTCGTACGACGAGGCGATGGCCGGGCTCGGGAGCCTCGGCGTGCGGACGACCACTCCGGACGAGTGGGAGTGGGCGTGCGGCGCCGGTGCGACGACCCTGTTCCGCTGGGGCGACGACTGCCCCGGAGACGGCTATCCGTACGACCACAGGACCGGCCCGCACCGGCAGGAGAACCTCTGGGGTCTGGCGATCGGGCAGGACCCCTACCGGCACGAGGCGACGACCGAGCGCACCGTCGTGTGCGGTGGCGACGGCGGCGGTGCCACCTGTGGCGGGAGTGGCTTCTTCCTGGGCTGGCTCACCCTCGCGACCGCGTACCGCGACGAGGATTTCGGCCGGTGGGTCGCCTCCGACGACGGATACGCCGACGAGATCCTGACCCGGCCCGTCATCGAGCTGGGCTGAGGCCCGGATGACCGCCGAGCGTCCCCACGGTTCCCGCCGCCCGCGCCGCCGCGCCCCGCGCGTCCTGCTGATCGTCGGCGTCCTCGCGGCGCTCGCCGCCGGTGCGGCGGTCGTGGTGCCGCTGGTGCGGCCACCAGGCCCGCGACCGGACTTCCAGCTCCCGGTGGCCTGCGGCGAGACGTGGCGGCTGTCCACCTATCCGGGGCACGACGACTACGACGTCGACTTCTTCCCGACTTCTGGGGACGCGTGGGGACGGCCGGTGCTCGCCTCCGCCGACGGCACCGTCACGGTGGCGGGGATCAACGGCTCGCTGGGCGGCCGTACCCCGCAGGATCCGGACGGGCCGCGGGGGCGCGGCGGCGGTTACTGGGTCAAGATCGACCACGGTGGCAAATGGGAGACGCAGTACCTGCACCTGCTCGAACCGCCGTCGGTGCAGGCCGGTCAGCGGGTGGCCCGGGGCGATCAGCTCGGACGGGTCGGCAGCACCGGGAACTCCGGCGCCCCGCACCTGCACTACGAGCAGCGCCGGGGCTGGGAGAAGGTGGAGGCATACTTCGACGGCGTGCCGTCCGGGATCACGTCCGACGACCGCGAGTACTCGGTGCGGCTGACGAGCGCGAACTGCCGGCCGACGCGCCCGTGACCGGGACCGGGACCGGGACCGTCAGCGTTCGTCGGTGGACGATCCGGCACGCCGGGCCTTTCCGATCAGGCCGAGGTGGGTGTGCTCGAACCCCTCGGTCGTCTTGAGGCCGTAGCCCAGGGCGCGGTCGACGGCGATGTGGAACGCCCACGCGACGGCCAGGACTCCCAGCCAGTCGATCCGGTCGCCGGACGCGGCCGCTGCCACTGCCACCGCGCCGAGCGCCGCCGGCAGCGTGTACGAGTGCGCCACGTTGTAGCAGACGGCGCCGACGCGCGGCCCGCGCAGGTAGCCGAGCATGGACAGGTCGAAGACGAGGAAGAGGGCGAGCAGCGACCACCACGGGTACCCGGCCGCGACGGTCACGACGACGGCGAGGGCCGCGACGGCGACGGCCTCCACGCGCTGCGCCGCGACCGGGTTCAGCTGCGGCATCTCCCACCTCGATGTCTGTCAGTGGCCCTTGCGCAAGGCCCGTGCACCCCCGTGGCCGGGGTGGTCGGAGGCAGCCGGCTCGTGCCGCCACCAGCTCTGACAGGGTACGCGGCGGAGGCCGTGCGCCGGCGGCAACCGCGACGGTCAGCCGCCGAAGCGTTGCCGCAACTGGTACTTCAGCACCTTGCCGGTGCCGCCGCGGGGCAGCGCGTCGAGGCGGTGGATGCGGGCGGGGACCTGGTGCGGCTCCAGCCGCTCGGCGAGGAACGCGGCGAGCGTCGCGTCGTCCAGGGCCGGGTCGGCCGCCACGACGGCGGCGACGATCTCGCCGTGCTCCGGGTCGGGCAGCGCGACGACTGTGGCCTCGCGTACCGAGGGGTGGTCGTAGAGCGCGGCCTCGACCTCCAGCGACGACACGAGTTTCCCGTCGGTGGTGATGACGTCGGTCATCCGGTCGAACAGGAACAGCTCGCCGTCGGCGGTGGCGCGTCCGAGGTCGCGGGTGCGGGTCCACCCGCCGGCGTGCACGCGGGCGTTGAGCGCCTGGTCGAGGTACAGCCGCTTGGGCGCCTCGCAGCGCAGCCACACCTCGCCGAGTTCGCCCGGCGGCAGCGGCTCGCCCTGCGGGTCGACGACGCGCATCTCGGTGCCGCGTCCGGGGCGTCCCAGCCACATCGGCCGGTCCGGGTCGACGTTGCCCAGGATGATCGCCGGCACCGCCTCGGACTGCGCGTAGGCGTTGGCGATGGTGGCGTTCGGCATGGCCGCGAGGAGGTCGCGGGCGATTCGCGGCGGCATGATCGCCGACGCGTTGCCGATGGTCTTGACCGAGCCGAGGTCGTAGCGGTCCTGCGGGCGGATGGCGGCGAGCCGGATCGCGGTCCACGGGGTGAGGATGAGCGTCGCGCAGCCGTGCGTGGCGAGCAGGCGGGCGATCTCCTCCGGGTCGTCCGGTGAGCACACGATCAGCGGTGACGGCGTCGTGGTGGCCAGCACCGCGACAGTCGTCGCGCTCGACGTGGTGCCCAGCGGCATCGGCGCGAGCAGCGGCGCGGGGTCGACCAGCTGCCCGAGGGCGGCGGACCCGCGCCCGTACGTCAGGTTGCCGTGCGGGTTGGTGAACGGCTTCGCCGGGCCGGTGGTGCCGGAGGTGTAGAGGATGTCGGAGATGTCCTCGGGGGTGACGCCGGTGTCGACGGCGGCGGAGTCGCCCTGGTCGAGGTCCGCGACGACCACCGACCAGCGTCCGGCGTCGTCCCGCCACGGCGGGAGCGCCGCGCCGCGGATCACACCGGCCACCGCACACTGGTCGAACCGGCGGCGCAGCTCCACCGCCGGCATCGTGTCGTTCACGTGTACGGCGGTGGCGCCGGCCTTGAGCACGCCGAGGTAGGCGACGGCGTAGTCGATCCAGTCGTCGCCGCCGAACAGCAGCGCCACCCGGGCGCCCCGCCCGGTGCCGCCGAGCCGGTCGAGCACCGCGCGGGCGACGGCGTTCGAGCGCCGGTCCCAGTCCCGGTAGGTGATCGCCGTCTTGCCGCGGACGTTTATCGCCTCCTGCTCGGGCATCAGGCCGGTGCGGTGCCGGAGCAGGTCGGGTACGACGACCGCGGACGTGGGCACACTCATGGGTCCTCCCTCGGATGGCGCGCTCAACTCCACCGGTACACGCGGTGGAAGTCTTCGATCCGGTCGAGCAGCAGCAGGCCCCGGCCGGCCACGTGGCTGTCCAGGACGGACCGGTAGGGGCCGGTGTCCAGGACGGCGTCGCGGACGCCGAAGGCGCGGTCGGCGGTGTGCCGGCTCCACTCGTCGAACTCGGCGACTGTGAGCCGGCGGCGTTCCTCCACGGCGCGGGCGAGCGGGCGGGCCGCGAGCCGGCCGGCGGCGCGCTCGGTGACGACCCCGCTGAAGAACTCGGACCCGCAGCCGGAGCCGTAGGAGAACAGGCCGATCCGGCGGGCCACCGTGAAGTCGGCGTGGTCGATCAGCGAGCACAGCGCGAGGTAGAGCGAACCGGAGTAGAGATTGCCGATCTCGCTGGTGTACGACAACGACGGGGCCACCCGCGCCGCGAAGTCCCTGTCGATGTCGGCCGGCGCCATGCGCTTGGTCTTGCGCAGCAGCGTGCGGTGGGCGCCCTTGACCATCCCGGCGAAGGGGATGTGGAAGACGAGGTGGTCGAACGTGGTGACGATGTCGGCGCCCTCGACGCGGTCCCGGTAGGCGGCGAAGCACCGTTCCAGACAGGTGAGATAGGCGAGCAGGGACAGGTCGGAGTTCACCACGTCGACGTCCGGCCGGGGCCGCAGCGTGTCCATCACCTCCTGGGTGTGGTAGCCGCTGGCGCCCAGGTCGAGCCGCAGCACGTCGGGCGTACGGCTGACCAGCATCGCGACCGCGCCGGCGCCCTCCGACGGCTCGAAGTAGCTGCCGGCCGCCGCGACGCCGGCGATGTCGGTGGCGATCACGAGCGCCCGCGCGTCCGGCGCCGGGCTCGCGGCGATGATCGCCGCCGCGCTCTGCAGGGCGGCGGTGCCGCCGTAGCAGGCGTGCTTGACCTCGAACGACCGGCAGCGCGGCGGCAGGCCGAGGAGGTCGTGGACATAGGTGCTGATCGGCTTGCCGAAGTCGAGCCCCGACTCGGTGGCCACCACCACCAGCTCGATCGCCTCCCGCTGCTCCGGCGACAGGGCGTCGACCAGCGGCCGGGCGGCGTTGACCGCGTGGGTCACCTGGTCCTCGCAGGGCAGGCTCACCGACCGGCGGCGCATCATCAGGTTCGGCAGCCGCGACGGGTCCAGGCCGCGCGCCTCGAACAGGCTGGGCACGTCGACGTACGCCCGGCCGGGGTAGACGTGGAGATCCTCGATGCCGACCGCCGTGGTGATCATCCTCGGGCCTCTCCTCTTCGTGGATCCCTCACCGCCGCGGTCCCTGACGTTGTACGACCGCGGGCCGGGCGTGTCTGCTCAGAGTTGAGCGCCCGCGATCGGCCCGGCCGGTTACCATCCCGGGTCATGACGAGATACGTCGCTCTGTTGCGTGCGGTGAACATCGGTGGCGGTAGCTCGATGGTGATGACGGAGCTGAAAGAGGTCTTCGTCTCCTGCGGCTTCGACGGCGTGGCCACGTACATCCAGAGCGGCAACGTCGTGTTCGGCTGCCCCGAGACCGACGAGGTCGCGATCCTGGCCGAGATCGACAGGGGCATCAAGCAGCGGTGGGGTCGCGACGTGCCGGTGCTGCTGCGCAGCCTGGACGAGCTCGACGCGATGATCGCCGCCAATCCGTATCTCGACGTCCAGACGGACCACACGAAGCTGCTCGTCACCATGCTCAGCGGCGACCCCGGCGCGGACAAACAGGCGGCGCTCGCCGCCCCGCCCGGCGAGAGCGGCACGCTGACGCTGCTCGGCCGCGACGTGTTCGTGCACGTTCCCGACGGGTACGGGCGCAGCAAGCTCAGCAACGCCTTCGTGGAGAAGAAGACCGGTGTGGTCGGGACGACCCGCAACTGGCGCTCGGTGCTGAAGCTGCGCGACATGGCGGCGTCCTGACCGCGTACCCGTCATACCCGTCATCGCGGGCTCACCATTGACGGGCCGGACACGGCGTCCGAGGCGCTGTCACCGGCGTCGGCGGCCCGCACGAACCGGTCCGCCAACGACAGCAGCGGGCCGGTGAGAAGCGTCGTGACCAGCGCCATGATGAGCAGGGCGAGGAACAGCGGCGGGCTGAGGATGCCGGCCTGGAACGCGACCTGGAGCACGATGAGCTCGGTGAGCCCGCGCGTGTTGAGCAGGATCCCGATCCGTGTCGCCTCTGCGGGAGAGCAGCCGCCGAGCCGGCTGCCGAGATAGCCGCCGCCGATCTTCCCGGCGAGTCCGAGGACGAGCACGACGACCACCAGCGACCACGGCGTGCTGGCGACCGCGCCGGTCAGCGCGGTGAGCCCGGCGCTCACGAAGAAGATCGGCAGCAGCGACCGCCCGAGCCGCGACACGGCGGCGGTCGGCGCGTCCCAGGGCTCGCCGGGCGGCACCGCCAGGCCGACCAGGATCGCGCCGAACACCGCGGTCAGCCCGAGGAGGTGGACGCCGAAGCCGACCACGAGAGCCACCACGCCGAGCACCACGGCACTGGCGGCCGGCCACCGGCCGCACCACAGTGCCGCCCGGGCGCGGCGCAGCACCCATCGGATCCCGCCGGCCAGCAGCAACGCGCCGGCGAGGACCGCCATCGCGCGGCCGAAGGTCGCGGGGTCTCCGGCGCCCAGCCCGACGGCCAGGGACAGCAGCAGCCAGCCGACGACGTCGACGACCACGGCGGCGGCCAGCGCGAGGGCCCCGGCCGTCGTCTCCGTCAGGCCCCGCTCGGTCAGCAGCCGCGCCAGCACCGGAACGGCGGTGATGGACAGCGTCACCGCGACGCCCAGCACGAAGGCCGGCATCGGCGCGTCGCCGCGTACGGCCGGTCCGGCGACGAACTGGACCCACAGTGCGACGAGCACCCCGCAGGCCAGCGCCGGGACGAGCGCACCGGCGGTCACCCAGGCCAGCCTGCGGTCGTCGCGCGCCGGCCCGACCCGCAGCTCACGCGCGAGGCCGACCAGGAAGAGCACCAGGGCACCCTCGGCGACCAGGCGCAGGAGTGCGCGTACGTCCTCCGGCAGCACCGCCGCCAGCCCGTCGTGACCGGCGAACAGGACGAGGGCCGGGCCGACGAGGAGACCGGCGACGATCTCCCCGATCACCGGCGGCTGCCGCAACAGCCGCGCCACGGCTCGTCCGGTCCCGCCGACGAGCAGCAGCGCCACGAGCAGCGCGGCTCCGTGCAGGAGGACCAGGACGGCGCTCATGCGGACAGTTCCCGGTCGCCGCGCAGCAGGCGTGCGCCGTTCACCGGCCGGATCGGCTCGGCGCCCCACCGGGCGGGCTCGTACTGTCCGCACTCCACGTACCGGGTCAGCGCCGGCTCGTTGATCAGGAGATATCCGCCGGGCAGCTGATCCACCAGCTTCGCCGCGCGGAAGTGCTTGAGGAACAGCCCGACGCGGGACCGGGTGGTGCCGACCATGCTGGCCAGCTCCTCCTGGGTGATCTTCGCGTCGATCTGCATGCCGAGGTTGAGCCGCCGGCCCACCTTGCGGGCGAGTCGCAGCAGGGTCGCGGCCAGCCGGTGTTCGCTGTCCATGGTGACCAGTTGGGTGATGGCCTGCTGCTGGTCGAGCAGCTTGGCCATGAGGAACCGGGTGAAGTGCCAGTTGAGCTGTTCGTCGCTGCTCAGCAGGTCGAACAGCTTCGCCGAGTTGACTCTCCTGATCACACTGTCGCGCATGGCCCGGGCGGTGTCGTGGCGTGGCCCGCCGAGCAGGCCGAGCTCGCCGAACATGTCGCCCCGTGTGTGGATCGACAGCAGGCACTGCTTGCCGTCCGCGGAGGACGCGATGGTCTTGAACTGGCCGACCTCCACGAGGTACATCCGCAGATCGTGGTCGCCGGAGTTGTACGCGGCCCCGCCTCGCGGGACGTGTGTGCGGACGGCGAAAGTCGGGTCGTCCCGGATCAGCCGATGCAGCTCGTTACGCAAACTGGTGGTGGCGCCGGCGATTCGCAAGGAGGCCTCCTGGCGCCCGATGTCGTGGCTCGGGCGTGTTGTCAGGTTCCTGATCATTCGCTGGTGAAATGCGTGACGCTATCAATCGTTGACAGTACAGCCGCAACGCCGGCAAGTATTTCTTCAGCCGGTGTCGGCAAACTGTCGGAATTGCAATACGGCCCGTGCCGGCCGTTCGTCCCGTCGGTCGTGCTCGGCATGCCGCGCGCCCGGCGCTGAGGCGACCCACCTGCATTTCCGCAGGCAGGAGCGCTTAATCTGGGCGGCGGCATGGCGCGACCTACGATGTCCATCTATCTGTGGTGTCTGGTTTCTTCCATGTTCGGGACGCGTTCATCCAGTGAAGCAAATGCATGCAAGGGGCCTTTCGGAGGGTGTGGGCGAGGGTTGCGCATACTGCTTGATTGAGCCGTATTAATGCCCGCCGCCATCGTAACTAATTGGGTGGCGGGTGTCTACGCAGCGCAATGACCAGGCATTTTGCGACCTCGGTTGGGTTCGTAGGGGGTGATTGTCAGCGGAATGGGAGTCGGCTGGCCTTTTTAATGATTTAGGTCAATTTGCCTCGCTGAGCAGCCGCTCGGTGACCGACTCGGCGTGCCGGACCCGCCAGTCGACCAGCGGCTCCGCCGCGACGAGCCGGTTGAACGCCCCGACGTCGGTGGAGGCCGGCACCCGGTAGTTCAGCCGCTGACCCGGCGTTCCGCGCAGGGCCGCGGCGGTGGCCTCCCGGCAGTAGGCGGCGCAGACCGACGCGAGCACGCGCCGGTCGTCCCGCCCTGCGACGCCGAGATCGGCGCGCACCTCGTCCAGCGGGCGGCCGAAGTGCGTCCGCTCCAACTCGGCGAGCCGCCGCGGGCCGACGTCGGCCAGCCGGTCGTAGCGCAGGAACATCCGGTACAGCTCCTCGGCGCGAGCGGCGAACAGGGTGCCCCGGTGCGCCACCGGAGACCGCGCGCCGAGCTCGAACAGGTCCGGATCGGGCGCCTCACGGATGTCGGTGACGTCGAGCGCGGCGAGCAGATCCTTCGCCGCGTCCGACGTGGCGGCCTCGGCGGTGCACTGGTTCACCGTCGTCGTGACGACGAAGTCGGCCCCGAGCGCGAAGGCGGCGGCGACGGACGCCGGGGTGCCCACCCCGGCCACCCCGATCCGCGCCCCCGGCGCCTCCCGGTCGCGCAGGGCCACCAGAGCCGGCACCAGCGCATGGGCGTCCCGTTCGACTGCCACGTCGGTGGCGACCGCCTCCCGTGCCGCCGCACCCGCTGCTTCGCCGTCCAGGTGCCCGGCGGCGGCCAGCGCCCGTACCGTCGCCGGGTCGGCGGGGCGCAGGAACCGGACCGCCGTGGCCAGATCCGGGGCACGGACCAGGACCTGCCGGGGACCGTCGCCGTAGCGGAACCGCACGAGCTGCGGCGACACCACGGCGAGCGGACCGGTGACCTCCACATGGCGGACGTCGTGGGCGAGGTACAGGTCGCACAGCGCCCGCTCGTCACCACCGGACGGCCAGGCCATGCCGTACCGGCGGACGTCGCGAAGCTCGGCCAGCGCGGCCCTGATCTCCGGCGGCGCCAGACCCTGGGCGCCGAAGAAGCCGAGCAGTCCGGCCTCCGACAGCCGTCGCAGGAACGCCGGCGACGTGACGCCGAACGGGGAGGACCCGGCCAGGCAGGCGTACCGGATGCCGTAGTCGGACCGCAGCCCGGGCGAGCCCGCCGGGCGCGGACGCGAGGCGGTGGCCGGCGGTGGGCCGAGGGCGGGCCCTCGCGTCACCGGCGCGGCCGGCGCAGTCACCGGAAGCGCGGCCGGCGCGGCGGGCGCGGCGGGCGCGAGCGGCCCGCCGGGAACGGGTGCCGGCAGGCTCCCGGCGGCCCGGCGCCACATCTTGGTCAGCACCTCACCGGGACCGACCTCGACCGGCTCGGTCACCCCCGACCGGGCCAGCAGGCACATCGTGTCCCACCACCGGACCGGCTCGACGAAGTGCCGCAGCAGCGTGCCCGGGATCTCGCCCGGGACGTGGGGCGACCCGGTCACGTTGCTCACCACCGGGATCGACGGCGGGCCCGGCGTGACGTCGCGCAGGGCCACCGCGAACGCCTCCGCGGCGCCGGCCATGAACCGGGAGTGCGCCGGCACGCTGACCGCCAGCGGCACGCACCGGCCCGTACCGAGCCGCGGCACGGCGTCGACGACCGCGCGGATGCCCGCCGTGCTGCCGGCCAGCACGAACTGGTCGGGCAGGTTGTGGTTGGCGAGGTCGACGTCCGGGATCCCGGCCAGCAGCTCCGTCACCCGCGACAGCGGCAGGCCGAGCACCGCCACCATGCCGCCGCCGGTCACGCTCTCCATCAGCCGCCCACGGCGGACGACCAGGCTCAGCGCGCTGTCGAAGTCCAGGCAGCCGGCGAGGTGCAGCGCGGCGTACTCGCCGAGGCTGTGCCCGGCCACCACCTCGGGTGGCGGACGGCCGTCCGCCAGCGCGGCCCGGGCGGCCAGCACGCTGACCAGGAACACGGCCGGCTGCACGTACCGGGTGCGGCCGAGGTACTCGCCCCGGGCGTCCCGGCACAGCTGCGCCGGCGGCACGCCGATGAGCCGCTCGGCGGTGGCGCACTCGGCGGGGAAACGGTCCAGGAGACCCTCGCCCATGCCGGGATGCTGCGATCCCTGCCCCGGGAAGACCCACGCGCGCACGGCGATCACCGTTCCCAGGGGTAGCGGCCGTGCGCGACGAACTCCGTGATCCGCTGCCGCACCGCGGGCGCCGACATCAGCCGGCCGAACTCGGTGACCGCGTGGTCGCGCAGCCGGTCGTCGACGCCGGAGAACGCCCGGAAGTACCGCTTGGCGTCGCCGACGACAACCGGGTCGAGGCGGTTGAGCCGGAACAGCAGCTGCCGCAGCACCGTCTCGGGACGCTCGGCGACCTCGTCGACGAGATGGATCCGGTACGCCTCGGCCGCGGCGATCGTCTGCGTGCTCAACGTCGCGGCGTACGCCTTCTGGAACCCGACCCGCCGCACCAGGAACGGCAGCACGCAGCAGGGCAGCAACCCCCACAGCGCCTCCGGCAGCGCGAACGTGCTGCGGGCGGTGGCGTGCACGAAGTCGCTGGCGGCGACCAGCCCGACACCACCACCGGCGACCTGCCCGTCCACCTGGGCGATCACCACCCGCGGCACTGTGGTGAAGCGTTCCAGCAGGGCGAAGAACGCCGCGCCCCCGTCGGACGCGCCACCGTCACCGGCGGCGCTCTGGAAGTCCATGCCCGTGCTGAACACGCCGTCACGCCCGGCCAGGACCACCGCCCGGCAGGCGGCGTCGCCCTCGGCCTCGTCGAGTGCGGCGTGCAGCTCGCGCAGCGTCTCGTCGTCGATGCCGTTGCGCCGCTCCGGCCGGGCCAGCGTGACGCGCAACAGCCCGGGCTCGCGCCGGAGCTCGATCGTGCGGTACGCCATCGGAGCTCAGGCCGCGCCGCTCGGCACCTGCGGCAGCAGCAGCGTGTCGCGGATGCTGCCCTCGATGAACAGCCGGTCCCAGGTGCCGCCGCCCTTGGACTCGTGCAGCCGGCGCCGGCCGAACACCTCGGTGGCCATCTCCTTGCCGCGCTCCAGCTCGCGCAGCTCGTGGTAGTCGTCGACGCTGCGCAGGTGGATCAGCTGGAACAGGTGGTCCTGCTGGCCCCAGGTCTGCTCGTACAGCGTCGCGGTGACCCGGCCGGCGAGCCGCTCGTTGACGAAGTGCTGCCAGTGGGCCGCGTACATCCGGCCCTCCTCGCGGAACTCGTACTTGACGTCCGAGGTCCGCATGACGATCGCGCCGGCCGTCGCCGAGTTGATCTGCTGCTCCGGCGGCTGGTTGAGCTGGGACGAGGCGGGCGGCACGAAGGTCGCCGGCTCGGCGTCGTCGCCGTCGTGGTCCATCCCGTGCTGCGGTACGAGCACGTCCTCGTGCAGGCTGCGGTGGACGAAGATGCGGTCCCAGTTGCCGCCGCCCTTGTGCGGCAGCCGGTCCTCGTCGGAGATCCGGCGGAACTCCAGGTCGTGGTCGACCATGTTGAGCAGGATCCGGTAGTCCTGCGGGGACTTCAGGTGGATGAACCAGTGCATCCGGTCCCGGCCGCCGAACACCTCCTCGAAGGCGAACGACGTCGCCACGCCCTCCTGCGAGGTGTTGATGTACTGCAGCAGGTCCACGCTGAACTGGCGCCCCTCGGCGGCGAACCCGTAGGCCATCTGGCCGACCCGGTGCAGGATGAAGCCGGAGTTGAGCGTGTGCAGCACCCGCTCCAGCGGCAGCGACGATTGGTTCAGCGCGCGGTACGGCTCGACCGTCGTGGTCATCGGTTCGCTCCTCAGGTGAGATCGCCGGTTCCGGCCCGTTTCTACGGGGACGGCCGACGGCGTGTCTGCTCACGGTTGAGCGGGCGCCGGAAGCAACCGGCCTGCTCAAGGTTGAGCAGGCGAAGCCGGTACGACTGCCTAGCGTGATGACTCGGCCGGGATCCTCGGCCGTCGACCCTTCCCAGGCGGGCAGGTGCCGTGACGCAACAGACCGATCCAGCCCACGCCGTTGTCCTCTCCGCCGCCGATCCGGAGCGGCTACGCCGGTCCGCGCACCGGCTGCGCGAGCACGTCTCCACCGCGGACCCGGCGCTCGACCTCGCCGACGTGGCGTACACCACGCAGGTCGGCCGGATGCCGTTGCCGCACCGGCTCGCCGTGCGGTGCGCGAGCGTCGCGGACCTGGTCGGCGGACTCGACGCCTACCTGCGCGGCGAGGCCCGCGACGGGGTGCTGCACGGCGTCGCCGGGGCGCCGTTCGCGCCGGCCGCCGCGCCGACCGACGCCGACGCCGCCGCGGACTGGGTCGGCGGCGGCCTGGTCGACTGGCGGCGGTACTGGCCGGGACCACGCCCGCGGGTGCCGCTGCCCGGCTACCCCTTCGGTGCGGCGCCACCGGCCCCGCCCGCCGCACGGCCGCGCGACCCGGCCGGGTCGCTGCGGGCCTATCTGGTCGAGGTGTACGCCGAGGTGTCCGGCCTGCCCGCCGAGTCCGTCGACCCGCTCCTGCCGCTGACCGAGCTGGGCCTGTCGTCGTTCCTCGTGACGCGACTGACCGCCCGGCTGGAGAACGACCTGGGCGAGCGGTCGCGGACGCTGTTCTTCGAGCACGCCACCCTTGGAGAGGTCGCCGCGGCGCTGGCGGCGGCCGGCCGCACGGCTCCCGCCGGCGCGGTTCCCGCCGAGCCTGCCGGGTCCGCCGCACCTGCCGTACCCGCCGAACCCACCGAGTCCGTCGCACCTGCCGAGTCCGCCGCACCGCCCGCTGCGGACGTCGTGCCGGCGCCGGCCGTCGCCGTGGAGCGGGAGCCGGAGGAGGAGCGCGAGACGGAGATCGCGGTGATCGGCGTCGCGGGACGCTACCCGCGCTCGCCCGACCTCGACGCGTTCTGGGACAACCTCGCCGGCGGCCGCGACTGCGTCACCCCGCACCCACCCGAGCGCGCGCGACCGGGATGGCCGACCCACCTCATGGACGGCGGGTACCTCGACGACGTCGACCGGTTCGACCCGCTGCTGTTCGGCATCACCCCCCGCGACGCCGCCCTGATGGACCCGCAGGAACGGCTGTTCCTCGAAGTGACCTGGGCCGCGCTGGAGAGCGCCGGATACACCCGCGCCCGGCTACGGGAGCGGCACCACTCCTCGGTCGCCGTGTACGCGGGCGCGATGTGGAACGAGTACCCGCTGTTCGGGGCGGAGCGGACGCTGCGCGGCGTCCCGCAGGACTCCGGCGCGACGCTCGGCGGCATCGCCAACCGGGTGTCGTACTGCTTCGACCTGCACGGCCCGAGCCTCACCGTGGACACGATGTGCTCCTCCGCGCTGGTGGCGCTCGACCTGGCGGTGCAGAGCCTGCGGCGCGGCGAGGCCGAACTGGCGGTGGCCGGGGCCGTCAGCCTGTCGCTGCACCCGAACAAGTTCATCCAGCAGCACCGGATGAAGCTCACCGCGACCGACAGGCGCAGCCGGACCTTCGGCGCCGGCGGCGACGGGTTCGTGCCGGCCGAGGGGGTCGGCGCGCTGATCCTCAAGCCGCTGCGGCGGGCGCTGGACGACGGTGACCCGGTGCACGCCGTGATCCGCGGCACCGCCGTCGTCCACGCCGGACGGACGAACGGCTACATCGTGCCCAGCCCGGTCGCGCAGGCCGACGTGGTACGGCGGGCGCTGCGCGACGCCCGTACCGGACCCGCCGAGATCGGCTACGTGGAGGCACACGGCGCCGGCACGGCGCTCGGCGACCCGGTCGAGATCGACGGCCTGACCCGGGCGTACCGGGACGCGGCCGGGACCGACCTGCCGCCCGGCAGCATCCCGATCGGCTCGGTGAAGTCGACGATCGGGCACACCGAGGCCGCCGCCGGACTCGCCGGTCTCACCAAGGTCATCCTGCAACTGCGGCACGGCGTGCTCGCGCCGTCGCTGCACGCCGACGAACTCAACCCGAACATCCCCTGGGACGCCGTGCCGTTCCGGGTGCAGCGGCAGCGGGCCGAGTGGACCGGCCCCCGGGTCGCGGGCGTCAGCTCGTTCGGCGCCGGAGGGACCATCGCCCACGCGGTCGTCGCCGCGCCACCCGCCCGTACCCGCCCGGCCGCGCCGCCCGGCCCGCAGCTCGTCGTCCTGTCCGCCTACGACGAGGACCGCCTCGACGAGGTGGTGCGGCGGCTCGTCGCTTACCTGCGCCGGGACCGCGGACCGAGCACGGCGGACCTCGTCGCCGCGGTCCGGCGGATCGCCGCCGGGGAGCACCCCGGTTCGGCCGCCGACCACGCCGCCGCGCTGCTGGCGCACGACGGGCCGGCCCTCGCCGACATCGCCTACACGCTCCAGGTCGGCCGGGAGCCGCTGCGGCAGCGGCTGGCGGTCGTGGTCGAGGACGTCGCGACGTTGCGCGAGCGTCTCACCGCCTACCGCACCGATCCCGCGGTGCTGCGCGGCCGCGCGCCCGCCGCGCCGGACCCGGACGCCGTGCCGCCGGCCGGCGCGAGCCTGACCGACCTCGCCCGGCACTGGGTGGCCGGCGGCGCCGTCGACTGGGCCGCGCTCCACGAGCCGGGCCGGACGGTCGTGGACCTGCCGGCGTACCCGTTCGCCCGCATGCGGTGCTGGGTGCCGGAGGACACACCGGCCGGTGCCGGGCCGTCCGGCACGCAGGCGCCGACCGTCGCGGCGGCGCCGGGCGCCGAGGTGCCGCTCTACGCCAAGGGGTGGGAGCCGGATCCCGATCCCGGGCCGGCCGCGTCGCCGGTGGCCGGGGTGATGCTGTGCGTCGGTGGCAGTCCCGATCTCGTCGCCCGTCTCGGCGGCCTGGCCGTGCGCGACGTGGCGGACCTCGCCGCCGTGCTGTCCCGCGTGCCCGACGTCGGCGGGCTGGTCGGCCTGCCCGGCGGGCCCGGCTGGGAGACCCGGGTACGGATGGTGCAGCGGCTGCTGGCCGAGCGTCCCACCACGCCGTTGCGGATCCTGGAGACGGCCGTCGACGACGTCCGCACGGCCGGCTTCGTCAAGGTCCTCGGCGCCGAGTACGCCCGCGTCACCGCCACCGTGCTGCACACCGACCGGCCCGGCGACGACACCGATCTCGCCGCCCGGATCCTCGCCGAATGGGTACGGGCCGACGCCTACGGCGAGGTCCGGTACGCCGACGGCCGGCGGTACCGGCCGCGCCTGGACCTCGTACCGGCGCCCCACGCGCCGCTGCGTTGCGACCCGGACGGGGCCTACCTGGTGACCGGCGGCACCCGGGGCGTCGGTGCGCTCGTCGCCCGGCACCTGGCCGGTCACGGCGCCCGGTCGATCGCCCTGGTCGGCGTCCACGCGGACACCGGCGTCGCGGACGACCTGCGCGCCCGCGGCGTGCGCGTGCTCCAGCACGCCGGCGGGTTCCCCGGCGTCGAGGAGTTCCTGCGGCAGGTCCGCTCGGAACTCGGCCCGCTGCGGGGCGTGGTGCACTGCGCCGGTGTGGAGAGCCGGGGCAACCCGGCGTTCCTGCACAAGGACCTGGCGGACGTCCGCGCGGTGATGGCGCCCAAGCTGGACGGTTTCGAGACCCTGGTGCCGCTGTGCGCCGCCGACCCGCTCGACTTCTTCCTGGTGTTCTCCTCGGTGTGCGCCACGGTGACCGGGCTGGCCGCCGGGGTCTCCGACTACGCCGCCGCGAACATCGCCGTCGACGAGCTGGTCCGCGCGCGGATCGCCGCCGGCCGTACGGAGTTCCGCTCGGTGGACTGGCCGCAGTGGGCACAGACCGGGTCCACGAGCGGACGCCCCAACCCGTGCGCGCCGGCCGGACTCGCCCCGCTGGACGACGCCGCCGGACTACGCGTCGTCGACCGCGTGCTCGCCCTGCCGGCCGGCGCGGTGGTGCTGCCGTGCCCGCCGCTCGGCGACGCCCCCGACCCCGACGCCCTGCTGCGGCTGCGCCCGCGCCGCCCGGCGCCGACGTCATCCCCCGTCGTGGCAGGCGCTCCGGCTGCCGGTACGCCCGCCCCGGGCTCGGCGACAGCCTCGGTCCCAGCCCCGGCCTCGATCCCGGCCCCGGCCTCGATCCCGGCGCCAGCCTCGGTCCCGGCGCCGGCCCCAGCCTCGATTCCGGCCCCGGCACCGGCCCTGACGACGGGCACGGCCACGGCCCCGGCGGCGCCGGGCGGGCCGGCGGCCCCGCCGGGCTGGCTCGTGGGCATCTTCTCGGCGGCGCTGGGCATTCCCGAGCGCGACCTCGACCCGACCGTCGAGTTCGGCGACCTGGGCGTGGACTCGGTGCTCCTCGGCGAGCTGCTGATCCGCATCGAGGAGCGGCTCGGCACCCATCTCGACCCGGCGACGCTGCTGCTGCACCCCACGTTGGAGCGCCTCACCGCCCACCTCGGCGTGCAGGCCGCGACTCCCGAGCCCGAGCCGCCGACTGCGCCCGAGGCGGTGAACTCGCCCGGGCCGGTGGCTGCGCCCGGACCCGTGACTCCACCCGACGCGGTGACGGCGCCCGTACCCGTGGCTGCGCCCGTACCCGTTGATGAGCCTGTGCCGACGGCGGCGCAGGCGGCGGTGGTCGCGGGCGGCGGCGCGCGGCCGGACCTGGACCGGCGGGTGGCGGTGATCGGCATGGCCTGCCGGTTCCCGGGAGCGACCGACGCCGCGACGCTGTGGGACAACCTGCTCCACGGGCGCTGCGCGGTCACCGAGGTGCCGGCCGAGCGGTGGGACCACCGCCGCTGGTACTCGCCCGAGCCCGGCCTCGGACGGTCGATCAGCAAGTGGGGCGGCTTCGTCGAGGGCATCGAGTGGTTCGACCCCGGCTACTTCGACATGAGCGACGACGAGGCGCGCTGCCTGGACCCGGCGATCCGGATGTTCCTGGAGGGCACCGCGGAGTGCCTGGCCGAGGCCGGATACGCCCCGGACGAACTGCGCGGCCGGCGCGTCGCCGTCGTGGCCGGGGCGCGGCTGTCCGACTACGGCCGACGCGTCCCGATCCGCACCGACGTCCTGCGCTCCGACCAGAACTTCATCGCCGCCCGCGTCGCACACCACTTCGACCTGCGCGGCCCGAACCTGGTCGTCGACAGCGCCTGCTCGTCGTCGCTCGTCGCGGTGCAGGTCGCCTGCCGCAGCCTGCTCGCGGGGGAGTCGGAGCTGGCGGTCGTCGGCGGCGTCGAGGTGCTGCTGGACCCGGAGACGTACCTCGACCTGAGCGCCGCGCGGGCGCTGTCCCCGACCGGCCGGTGCTGGACGTTCGACGAACGCGCCGACGGCTTCGTGCCCGGCGAGGGCTGCGGCGTGGTGCTGCTCAAACCGCTGGCGGCCGCGCTCGCCGACGGCGACCGCGTCCACGCCGTGATCGACGGCGTGGCGGTGAACAACGACGGGCACACGATGGGCGTCACCACCCCCAGCCCCGCCGCCCAGGCCGACGTGGTCCGGCAGGCGCTGGCCGCCGCCGGCCGGCGCCCCGCCGACATCACGATGCTGGAGGCGCACGGCACCGGCACGCTCATCGGCGACCCGATCGAGCTGCGTGCCCTCAACGACGTCTTCGGCGACCGGCCCGGCGGCCGGATCGAGATCGGCAGCGTGAAGTCGAACCTGGGCCACCTGCTCAGCGCCGCCGGCATGGCCGGGCTGTTCAAGGTGGCGCTCGCCCTGGAACACGGCACGATCCCGCCGACGCTGTTCTGCGACACCCCGAACCCGCGGTTCGACTTCGACCGCTCACCGCTGCACCCCACCACGGAACCGGTCGGCTGGCCGGCCGGCCGGGAACGCGTCGCCGGCGTCAGCTCGTTCGGCCTCGGCGGCACCAACGCCCACCTCGTGCTCAGTGGCGCGCCGCCGGGGCCGGTACGCCGGGCGCCGCTGCCCCGCCCGGTGTTCCGGCGCAGGCGGCTGTGGCTCGACGGCGACGGCCCGGCCGAGGCGCCACCCCCGGCCCGGCCGGACACGGGCGAGCCGCTCACGGCGTCCCTGCTGCGACTGCAACTCGTCACCACCGACTGACCAGAAGACCGGAGGCAGGTTCCCGATGGCCGACGTCCAGAGCCGGTTCCGGCTCACCCACGACGACTTCGTCATGCGGAACCACCGGCTGCACGAGGTGTCGGTGCTTCCCGGCGTCGTCTTCTTCGACCTCGTCTACCGCACCGCCGTCGCGGCCGGCTGGGACCACCGCCGGCTCTGCGTACGGGACACAGTGCTCGCCGAGGCGATCGTCACCACCGACGGCTTCGACCGCGAGGTCGTGCTCACCATCGGCGAACCACAGGACGCGGGGCGTCCGTTCACCGTCCGCAGCCGCTGGCTTCGCGGTGACGACCCGGTGTCCGGCTGGCACGACAACGCGCACGGGCTGATCTGCCTCACCGACGAGCCGGTCCCGCCGCCGCTCGACCTGGCCGCGCTGCGGGCCGCCGCCGACCGGCACGACGACGTGGAGGTGCTCTACCAGCGGGCGGTACGGGAGCACATCCGCCACGGCCCGGCGATGCGCTGCCGCGGCACCCTGCACATCGGCGGCGGCGCGCTCCTGGCCGACCTGACCCGCGAGCAGCACCCGGGGGCCGCAGCCGCCGGGTTCCACCTGCACCCGGCCTCGCTGGACGCCTCGACGCTGGCCGGGTTCGGGCAGGTCGGGATGCCGACCGACGACCCGTTCGTGCCGATGTTCGTCCAGGAGTTCCGGGCACCCGAGCCGCTGCCGCCGACGTGTCACGTCCACGTCCCGCGCCCGGAACGGCTCGCGCCGTCCGGCGACGTGATCACCACCGACTACACGATCCGCGACGCTGACGGCCGGTT
Source organism: Micromonospora sp. L5 (assembly GCF_000177655.2). Classification (NCBI taxonomy): domain Bacteria; kingdom Bacillati; phylum Actinomycetota; class Actinomycetes; order Micromonosporales; family Micromonosporaceae; genus Micromonospora; species Micromonospora sp. L5. The sequence continues at coordinate 4,822,064 of NC_014815.1, forward strand.
CCTGGCCGGCTTCACCGGCCTCACCTGCAAGCGCATCCGCGAATCCGGGCTGGTACGCCGGCTGCTCGCCGACGTGTCGGCCGACGCCGCGCCGGTCCGGCCCGCCGCCGCGCCACCGGCGACGGTGCCCGGGCAGCCCGCGGCGTCCTCGCCGGGCGCCGCGAACGGCTTCACCGACACGCTGCGCGCCGCCGTCGCGGACATGCTCGGCCGGCCGCCCGCCGAGGTGGCGACCGGCACCGGGTTCTACGACCTCGGCTTCGACTCGGTCGCGCTGCTCCGGCTCACCGAGCGGGTCGAGCAGCTCGTCGGCCGCAAGCTCTACCCGACGCTGTTGTTCGAGCACACCACCATCGACGCGCTCGCCGCGCACCTGTCCACCGGGCAGGCCCCGGCCGCGCCGGCCGTCCCTCAGTCGTCCGACGCGCCGGTGGCCGCCGCGGCTCCGGCCGCCCCCGAGTCGACGGTGCTGTCCTTCGTCGACGCCTGGGTGCCCGCGGACCCGGCGCCGCCGAGCACCGGTACCCCGGAGGCACTGGTCGTGGGCGGCGCGCTCCCCGCCGGGCTCGCCGCCGCCCACGTGGACTCCGTCGACCGGCTCCGCGACGCCCCTGACCTGCCGCCCGCCGTCGTCCTGCTGACCGACGACCCGGCCGCCGACCTGTGGCGCGCCGCCACCGCCCTCGTCGACACCGGACCGCGCGACCTGCTCGTCGTGCACGCCGGTGAGACCACCGCCGAGCAGGCGGCGACCGCGGCGCTGGCCCGTACCGTGACCGCCGAGATCCCCGGCCTGCGCTGCCGGTTCGTCCAGGTCGATCACGCCCGCGACCTCGCCACCGCGGTACGCGCCGAACTGCGCGCGGGCGACGCCGAGCCGGAGGTCCGCCACGTCGGCGGCCGGCGTCTCGTGCGGCGGTGGCGCGAGGTGGACCCGGCCGCCGGGGCCACGGGCGGGGAGCCGTTCCGCGACGGCGGCGTCTATCTGATCACCGGGGGATCCGGCGGTCTCGCCGCCGTCCTCGCGACGCACCTCGCGCGGCGGCACCGGGCCCGGATCGCCCTGCTGTCGCGTACCGCGCCCGCGGCGGCGCTCGTCGACCGGTGCCGCGCGGCGGGCGCCGAGGTGCACGTGGCGATCGCCGACGTCACCGACGCCGCCGCTGTGGGCGCGGCGGTGACCGGTGTACGGGAGCGGTTCGGCCGGATCGACGGGGTCCTGCACTGCGCCGGCGTCACCCGGGACGGGCTGTTCTTCCGCGGCGATCCGGGCGACCTCGCTGCCGTCGCCGCCCCCAAACTCGACGGCCTGCGCCACGTCGACGCCGCCACCGCCGGTGACGCGCTCGACTTCCTGGTCGCCTTCTCCTCCGCTTCGGCCGACGTGGCCAACCCCGGTCAGGCCGCCTACGCGTACGCCAACGCGGGCCTGCGGCACGTCGAGCGGCGCGGTCGCGGCCGGACCGTCGTCATCGGCTGGCCGTACTGGGCCGAGGGCGGCATGCGCGCGCCCACCGACGCCCTGCGCCGCTCGACCGAGCACACCGGCCAGGAGCCGATGCCCACCGACACCGCGCTGGGCGTCCTGCGCGACGTGCTGCGCGGTCCGTACGACGCGGTGCTGGTCCTGCACGGGCAGGCGGACCGGCTGCGGGAACTCGTGCCGGCCGCCGGTGCGGCTGCGGCCACCGCCGCCTCGCGCCCGGCCCTCGGAGCTGCCGCCGTCTCGCGCCCGGCTGCCGGGTCCGACGGCGGACCGGCCGTCGGTGAGCCGGCCGTGGGCGGGCCGGGCGACGACGCGGTCGCGGTGGTCGGCGTGGCCGGGCGTTACCCCGGCGCGGACGACCTGGACGCGTTCTGGCGCAACCTGGCCGGCGGCGTCGACGCGATCACCGAGGTGCCCGCCGGCCGCTGGGACCATGCGGCGCTGTTCGACCCGGAGAAGGGCACCCCCGGGCGTACGTACGGCCGGTGGGGCGGCTTCCTCGACGGCGTCGACCGCTTCGCGCCGACCTTCTTCGGGGTGTCCCGGCGCGACGCCGAGCGGATGGACCCCCAGGAACGGCTGTTCCTCACCACCTGCTGGCACGCCCTGGAGAACGCCGGACATCCGCCCGAGACCCTGCGCGGCGAGGTCGTCGGCGTCTACGCGGGCGTCATGTGGAACCACTACCAGCTCGTCGGCGGGGCCACCGACGGTGTCGCCCCGACCGCGATGCACTGCGCGATCGCCAACCGCGTCTCGCACACCTTTGACCTGACCGGGCCGAGCCTGGCCGTCGACACCGCCTGCTCGTCGTCGCTGACGGCCGTGCACCTCGCGGTCGAGAGCATCCGGCGGGGCGAGTGCACGCTCGCCCTGGCCGGCGGCGTGAACGTGACGGTGCACCCGCAGAAGTACCTCCAGCTCGCGCAGGGGCAGTGGTTGTCCACCGACGGCCGGTGCCGCGCGTTCGGCGCGGACGGCACCGGCTACGTGCCCGGCGAGGGGGTCGGCGCGGTGCTGCTCAAGCCGCTGTCGCGCGCGCTCGCCGACGGCGACCACGTGTACGGCGTCATCCGTGCGACGTCGGTGAACCACACCGGACGTACCGCCGGGGCGACAGTACCGAGCCCCGGCTCCCAGGCCGCGCTCGTCCGCGCCGCGCTGGACGCGGCCGGCTGGGCACCCGCCACGCTGGGCTACGTCGAGGCCCACGGCACCGGCACCGCGCTCGGCGACCCGATCGAGGTCGAGGGCCTCCGGCAGGCGTTCGACGGTGCGGACCTGCCGGCCGGGGCGTGCGCGATCGGCTCGGTCAAGTCGAACATCGGGCACCTGGAGGGCGCCGCCGGGATAGCCGGCCTGACGAAGGTGCTGCTGCAACTGCGGCACCGCGCGCTCGTGCCGTCGCTGCACGCCGAGGAACTCAACCCGCACATCGACTTCGCCGCCGTGCCGCTGCGGGTCCAGCGCACGCTGGAACCGTGGACTCCGCCGCCCGGCGTCCCGCGGCGGGCCGGCGTCAGCGCGTTCGGCGCCGGGGGCACCAACGCGCACGTGCTGGTCGAGGAGTTCGCCCCCGCCGCCGCACCCGCGCCGGACGGGTCGGCGCTCGTGGTGCTCTCCGCGCCGACCGCCGAGACACTGCGGGCGTACGCGGGCGCGATGGCGGCCGGCCTGCCGGAGTCGACCGGCCCGACCGCGGCGGTGGCCGACCTTCTCGGCGTACCCGAGGAGGCGCTGGAACCGTCGGCGACCCTCGGCGATCTCGGGCTCGACCCGGCGCGGCTGGCGGACCTGGTCGGGGTGGAGGCGATCGGCCGGCTGAGCGTTGCGACGCGCCTCGACGAACTCGCCGCGGACCGGGGCGTCCGCGACATCGCCTACACGACGCAGGTGGGACGGGCGCCGCAGGCGGTCCGCATCGCCGTCGTGACGTCCGGCACCGACGCGCTGCGCAGCGCGCTGGAACGCTTCGCCCGCGGTGCGGACACGGGGGACGTGGTGACCACCGGCGCGCCCGCCACCGGCGATCCGGTGGCGGCCTTCCGGGCCGGTGACCTGCACGAGGTGGCCCGGCACTGGGTCGGCGGCGGCGCGGTCGACTGGTCCGCCTGCTACCCGGACGGGCATCCCCGCCGCGTACCGCTGCCGACCTGCCCGCTGCCGGAGGAGCCCTGCTGGATCGGCGGCTGGGACGCCGCTCGCGCCGGCTCGGCCGGCACGCTCCGCGCCGGGACCGGCGGTGGCGACGCCGTCGCGGTGGCCGCGAGCCCGCCACCGGCCGTCGACGGCGACGTGGTCGTCCCGGACGGGCCGGACGGGCCGGACCTGGAGTTCCGTGTCCTGGACCAGGGCGTCGCGCTGGTGTCGATGCGCGCGCCGATGTTCACCGACGGGCTGCTCGCGGCTTTGGGGGACACGTTCGCGGAGATCGAGCGGCGTGACGACGTACGTGCGGTGGTGATCACCGGCCACGGCTCGGTATTCAGCATGGGCGGCACCCCCGAGGCCCTGCGGGCGCTGGCCGAGGGCGAGGGCACGTTCACCGACGCCGCGCTCGTGTACGAGGGCATCCTGCGCTGCACCCGGCCGGTCGTCACCGCCGCCGCCGGGCACGCCTCCGGCGGGGGACTGGCGTTCGCCTGCTACGGCGACGTGGTCGTCCTCGGCGACACGTCGGTGTACAGCGCGAACTTCACCCGCTACGGCTTCACCCCGGGCATGGGCGCCACCTACATCCTGGAGCAACGCCTCGGCCCCGCCCTGGCCGCCGAGATGATGCTGACCGGACGGTCGATGACCGGCGCCGAGCTGAGCCGGCGCGGAGCCGGCGTGACCGTGCTGCCGCCGCAGGAAGTCGTTCCGGCCGCGCTGGACCTGGCCCGGTCCATGGCGGACAAGCCACCGGCGGTGATCCGGTCGCTCAAGAACGAACTCGCCGGCCGGATCCTCGACCGGCTGCCCGAGGTCATCGCCAGCGAGGTCCGCATGCACGGGAACGTCCTCGGCGCGGAGTCCGCCGCCCTGGTACGGGAGCACTTCACCAAGGTCGACGAGTTCCGCAGCCGGGCGACGCCGGCCCCGCAGCCGGAGCCCGGACCGGACGACGGCGCGGTGGGCGACGCGGTGACGGAGATCGTGGGCGCCCTGCTGTACCTGCGCCCGGACGAGGTGCTGCCGTCCCGCACCTTCGCCGACCTGGGACTGGACTCCATCGGTGCCGTCGAGCTGGTGCGGGACCTCAACCGCCGGTTCGGCACCGACCTGGACTCGGCAGCCGTGTACGACCACCCCACAGTGCCCGATCTCGCCCAGGCGGTGCTGCGCAACCTGGCCGAGTCCGCCTCCCTGCGCGCCCAGGCCGCCGCGCCCCCGGAGCCGTCCGTCGTGGACGATCCGGTCCCGGCCAAGGTGCCCGGGTCCGCCGCACCCGCGCCCGCTGTCACCGAGGCCGCTACGCCGGCCGTCGCCGAGGTGGCCGCGCCCGCTGCGGCCGAGGTCACCGCGCCGGCTGTCGCCTCGCCGGCCGCCGCGGGCCCGCCGCCACTGGTCCTGACCGCGCCCGGTGCGGCGCCCGGGACTGCCCCGCCGTCCGGGGCCGCCCCCACCACGGCCCCGGAGCCCCCGCCGTTGACGTTCGCCGTCCGCCCACCGCCCGCGTCGCCTTCCCACCAAGAGCCGGCACCGGCGGCGACACCGGCACCGGCGTCGCCATCCGCACCGGCCGGGACACCGGCCTCGGACGCGGCGTCACCGGGCGCGGACCCGTCGACCGCGATCGCGGTGATCGGGATGGCCGGACGATTCCCGGGCGCCCCGGACCTCGACACGTTCTGGGACAACCTCGCCGCCGGCCGGTCCGCCATCCGGGAGGTGCCGTCCGACCGCTGGGACCTGACGGGACTCTACGACCCGGACCCGGCCGCACCCGGCCGCACCCGCAGCCGGTGGGCGGCGCTGCTGGACGACGTGGACGCGTTCGACGCCGGGCTGTTCCGCATCTCACCGCTCGAAGCCGAGGCGATGGACCCGCAGCAGCGGATCTTCCTGGAGCAGGCGTGGGCGGCGCTGGAGAACGCCGGGTACGCCGGGCGGCCGATGCGGTGCGGCGTCTTCGTCGGCTGCGGCGCGGGCGACTATCCCCGGCTGCTGGAGCGGCACGGACGCAGCGACAGCAGCGAGGCGTTCCTCGGCGGGGCCAGCTCGATCCTGCCGGCCCGGATCGCGTACCTGCTCGACCTGACCGGGCCCACGATGGCGATCGACACCGCGTGCTCGTCGTCGTTGACGGCGGTGCACCTGGCCTGCGAGAGCCTGCGCTCGGGCGACTGCGACACGGCGCTGGCCGGCGGCGTCGCGGTGATGTGCACGCCGCAGATGCAGGTCTGGACCAGCCAGACGGGGATGCTGTCGCCGACCGGCCGGTGCCTGCCGTTCGACGCCGCCGCCGACGGCATCGTGCTCGGTGAGGGCGTCGGCGTGGTCGTCCTCAAGCGGCTGGACCGGGCGCTCGCCGACGGCGACCACGTCCACGGCGTCATCCTCGCCGGCGGCGTGAACGGCGACGGCCGTACCAACGGCATCACCGCGCCGAGCGCGGTCTCCCAGGTCCGTCTGCTGCGTGAGGTCCACGCCCGGGCGGGCGTCGAGGTCGGGTACGTCGAGACGCACGGCACCGGCACCGCGCTCGGCGACCCGATCGAGGTCAAGGCGCTGGCCCAGGTCGTCGGCCCGCACTGCCGGATCGGCTCGGTCAAGGCGAACATCGGTCACACCACGATGGCCGCCGGCGTGGCCGGCCTGATCAAGGTGCTGCTCAGCCTGCGGCACCGGCAGTTGCCACCGACCCCGCACGCCACCGAGCCGATCCCCGGGCTGCCGGTGGTGCGCGAACTCACCGGGTGGCACGACGACCGGCTGGTCGCCGGCGTCAGCTCGTTCGGCTTCAGCGGCACCAACTGCCATCTCGTGGTGGCCGAGGCGCCGGCCGCGACGGCGGGCACCGGCACCGGGCCGGTGGTGGTACCCGTCTCGGCCCGTACCGCGTCCGCGCTGCGCGACCTGACGGACCGGCTGGCCCGGCGCCTGCGTACCGAACCGGCCGACGTCCACGACGTCGCCGCGACCCTCGCGCGGGGCCGGGCGCACCTGGCGGTCCGGGCCGCGTTCGTCGCCGCCGACACCGCCGACCTGGTCCGGCAGCTCGCCGGCGGGCCGCCCGCGCCCGACGCGTCGGCCGACCTGGTCGCCCTCGCCGAGCGCTGGGTGGCCGGCGCGGACGTGGACTGGACGGCGATGCCGGCCGGGCGTCGCATCCCGCTGCCCACGTACCCCTTCGCCCGCGACCGTTTCTGGACCGGCCGCGACCGGCGGGAGACGGCCCTCACCCCGGCCGACCCGCTGGTGGCCGACCACACGCTGCACGGCGTCCCGGTCCTGCCCGGCGCGGCGTTCCTGCGCCAGGCCACCGCCGGCGGGACCGCCCGCGCCGCCGACGTGACCTGGCTGCGGCCCGTCGTGGTCACCGAGCCGGTGACGGCTGTCGTCACCCGGGACGACCGGATCACCCTCACCGTCGGGGGAACACCGCACGCCGTCGCCACCCGCCGCGCCCCCGACCCGGCACCGCCGGAGCGGGTGGACCTGCCGTCAGTCGAGGCCCGCTGCCCCGTCCGCCGTCCGGTCGACGACCTGTACGCGGGATTCGCCCGGGCCGGTCTGCGCTACGGGCCGTCGTTCCGGGTGCTGACGGAGCTGCGGCTGGGCGCCGGTGAGGCGCTCGGCATGCTCGCCACCGGCCCCGACAGCGACGTCCAGCTGCTCGACGGGGCGTTGCAGGCGGTCGCCGGGCTGGTCGATCCCGCCGACCGGATGCTCGTCCCGTTCGCCGTCGAGTCGGTCTTCGTCGCGGACCGGCTGCCGACGACCGCCCGCGTCCACGTGGTACGCCGGGACGGCGGACGGTTCGACGTGGTCCTCACCGACCTGACCGGCGACGTCCGGGCCCGGCTCGACGGTGTGACGCTGCGCCCCTACATGGCGTCCGGCGCCGCATCGGCCGAGAGCCGGCCGGTCGTGACGGCGCCGCCGGAGGACCTGCTGTACGTCCCGGCCTGGCGGCCGGCCGGTGCGCCCTCCGGCCAACCGCCCGCCGGGCGGGCCCTCGCCGTGCACAGCCCCGCCGACGCCGCGCTCGCCGCCGCCCTCGGCGCCGACGACACGCTGCGGCTCGGCGAGCTGCCCACCGGCCGGTACGACACGGTGTACGTGCTCGCCCGCACGGCCGATCCGGCCGCCCCACCGCAGGACGACTCCGCGACGCCCGAGGCGTTCCGCCTGCTGCGCCGCCTGCTCGACCTGGGCGCGGACCGGGGACCGCTGACGCTCACATTCGTCGTGTCCGGGGTGGCCGGCCTGCCCGGCGAGCCGGTCCACCCGCACGCCGCCGGCCTGGCCGGGCTGGCGAGCGCGATCGCGGCCGAGTATCCGCAGTGGCGGGTCACCTGTGTCGACGCCGGCCCCGGCGACGTCACCCCGGCCGACGCGATCCGCCGCGAGGACGGCACCGACCGACTCGTCGCGCTGCGTGGTGACCGCCGCCTGGTCCGCCGCCTGGAGCCGGTGGCCGGGCCGGCAGGCGTGGCGCCGCTGCGCGACGGCGGTGTCTACCTCGTCGTCGGCGGCACCGGCGGCATCGGGTTCGAAGTCAGCCGTCACCTCGCCCGGACCCGGCGTGCCCGGCTCGTGTGGCTCGGCCGGTCCCCGGAGGACGAGCGCATCCGGTCCCTGGTGGCGCAGATCGAGGCGCTGGGCGGGCAGGCCGTCTACCTGCGTGCCGACGTCACCGACGCCGTCGCGGTCCGCCGCGCGGTGGCCGAGGCTCGACAGCGGTTCGGGCCCGTCGACGGCGCGTTCCACGCCGCGGTCGTGCTCCGTGACCGTGCCCTGTCCGCGATGGACGAGGCGGCGTTCACCGAGGTGCTGCGGCCGAAGGTCGCCGGTGTCGGTGTGCTCGCCGACGCGCTGGCCGGCGAGCCGCTGGACTTCCTCGCGCTGTTCTCCTCGGCGCTGTCGTTCGCTCCGGCCCCGGGGCAGGCCAACTACGCCGCCGCGAGCACGTTCGAGGACGCGTACGGGCTGGCGCTGCACCGCCGGGGACAACCGGTACGCGTGGTCAACTGGGGCTGGTGGGGCAGCGTCGGCGTGGTCGCCGACCCCGGGTACGCGGCCCGGTTCGCGACGCTGGGCATCGGCTCCATCGAGCCGGCCGAGGGCATCGCGGCGCTGGAGCGGATCCTCGCCGGCCCGCACCCACAGGTGGCTGTCCTCAAGGGCACGAGGGACGGGCTCGCCGCACTCGGCGTCCACCCGTCGGCGCCCGCCGACGACGCCGTCACCGCGCTCGCGGCACCACCCTCGACGGACGGCGCCGCCGCCGGGGACACCGACCCGTCGCTGGACCGGTCCAGCGCGGCCTTCCGTACCCTCGACGGGCTGGCCCGCGACCTGCTGCGCGACCGGCTCCGGGACCGTCAGGTGCCGGCCTCCGGGCCGCTGGCGGCCGCCGTCGCCGCGGCCGTGGCCGCGCCCCCGGCCGGCCTGTCCACCGCCGCCGTGCTCGCCCGGCACCCCGACCTCGCCCCGCACGTCGCGTTGCTGGCCCGGTGCGTCGACGCCCTGCCCGGCGTCCTGGACGGCCGGACCTCACCGACCGAGGTGCTCTTCCCCGGCGGCAGCACCGACCTGGTCGCCGCCGTCTACCAGGGGCAGCAGGCCGCGGACTTCTACCACCGCCTGGTGGCGGCGCAGGCCGCCGCTGCGCTCGGACGGACGGACGGCCGCCCGGGCCGGGTGCTGGAGATCGGCGCCGGCACCGGCGCGGGCTCGGCGTTCGTCCTCGACGCCTGCCCGGGCGTCCGGTACGACTTCACCGACCTGTCGACCGCGTTCCTCCGCGAGGCCGAGGACCGCTTCGGCGGACGCCATCCGGGCCTGCGGTTCGGCGTCCTCGACATCGAACGGGAACCGGCCGGGCAGGGCTTCGAGGCCGGCTCGTACGACGTCGTGCTCGCCACGAACGTCCTGCACGCCACCGCGGACGTGGTCCGCAGCCTGCGCCATGCCCGATCCCTGCTGCGCCCCGGCGGTGTGCTGCTGCTCAACGAGGTCACCCGCGCCTCCGACTTCCTCACCGCGACGTTCGGCCTCCTGCCGGGCTGGTGGCGGTTCACCGACGCCCGGCGGCGGCTGCCGCACTCCCCGCTGCTGTCGCCGGCCGGGTGGCGCGCGGCGCTCGCCGAGGTGGGCCTGACCGGCCGGATCCTCGGCATGCCCGGTGTCCCCGACGACGAGCAGGAGCAGTGCGTGCTCGTGGCGACGGCCGGTGCGGCGCCGGTGGACCGGGTGCCGGCCCGCGCCGCCCGGGACTACGTCCGCGCGGTCTTCGCGGAGGTCCTCAAGTACCGCCCCGACCAGCTCGACGACGACGTCACGTTCGACAACTTCGGCGTCGACTCACTGGTCAGCCAGCACCTCGTACGCCGGTTCTCGGCCGACCTCGGCGACCTGCCGGCCACCCTGCTGTTCGAACACCTGACGATCGAGCAGCTCGCCGACCACCTGGCCCGGGAACGGCCGGGCCCGCTCGCCGCCACGCTCGGCGTCGCGGCGGTGGACGCCGTGCCGGCGCCGGTCCACCCGGCGGAACCGGAGCGACCGGCCGTCCCGGCGTTCCCGGCCGCCCCGGTCACCTCGGTCACCTCGGTCACCTCGGCCTCCGCCGCCCGGGGCGACGCGGACGCGATAGCTGTCGTCGGCCTGTCCGGCCGCTATCCGGGCGCGCCGGACCTGGAGCGGTTCTGGCAGAACCTGGTCACCGGCACCACCTCGATCACGGAGGTGCCGCCGGAGCGGTGGGACTGGCGCGAGCACTTCGACCCGCGCCGCGGCCGGCCGGGGCACACGTACAGCCGGTGGGCCGGGTTCCTCACCGACGTCGACCGGTTCGACCCCGGCTTCTTCGGCATCCTGCCGAAGGACGCGGCCGCGATGGACCCGCAGGAGCGGCTGTTCCTGGAGACCGTCTGGCTGATGCTGGAGGACGCGGGCGCCCTCGGCGGAGCCCTGCCGCGCGACACCGGCGTCTTCGTCGGCACCATGTACGGCTCGTACGGCCGCATCGCCGCCGCGCAGGGCTGGCCGGAGGGCCGCTACACCGACGGGCACTCGGCGTACTGGTCGATCGCCAACCGGGTGTCGTACACGCTCGACCTGACCGGGCCGAGCTTCGCCGTCGACTCGGCCTGCTCCTCCTCGTTGACGGCGGTCCACCTGGCCTGTGAGAGCCTGCGCCGCGGGGAGTGCTCGGCGGCCGTCGCCGGTGGCGTCAACCTGGTCCTGCACCCGGCGCACCTGATCGCGCTGTCGTCGATGACCATGTTGTCGGCCGACGGCGCCTGCAAGGTGTTCGACGAGCGCGCCGACGGGTTCGTGCCCGGCGAGGGCGTCGGCGCGGTACTGCTCAAACCCCTGTCCGCGGCCCTGCGCGACGGCGACCGGATCTGGGGCGTCATCGAGGGCGGCTTCGTCAACGCGGGCGGCCGGACCGCCGGCTACACCGTCCCCAACCCCACCGCGCAGGCCGACCTGGTGGTCCGGGCGCTCGCCGCGGCCGGGGTGACACCCGGCGACGTCGGCTATCTGGAGGCGCACGGCACCGGCACGGCTCTCGGCGACCCGATCGAGATCGCCGGTCTCGGCCGGGCGCTCGGTAACGCGCTGCCGGACGGCCGGCGGATCCCGGTCGGCTCGGTCAAGGCCAACATCGGTCACCTCGAAGGCGCCGCCGGCATCGCCGGCCTGACGAAGGTGCTGCTGCAACTCGCGCACGGCACGATCGCGCCCTGCGCGAACCTGTCCACTGTCAACTCCCGCATCGACCTGTCCGGGTCGTTCCTGCTGCCGACGAGCGCACAGCCGTGGACCGCGCCGCGGCGCGCCGGGGTCAGCTCGTTCGGGGCGGGCGGCGCGAACGCGCACCTCGTGGTCCGGGAGCATCCCGCGCCGCCGCCCGCGCCCGTCCAGCCGGGGCCGCACGTCGTGGTGCTGTCGGCGCGGACCCCGGAGCAGCTGCGGACGCTCACGGCCGACCTCGCCGACCTGGCCGAGCGGACGCGCCCGCGCCTCGACCAGCTCGCGTACAGCACCCAGGTCGGGCGGGCGGAGTTCGACAACCGGCTCGCCGTCGTCGTGTCCGACATCGACGAGCTGGTCCGCCGGCTGCGAGCCGGCGAGGTCATCACCGGGACTGCCGGCACCGATCCGCTGTTCGACGGCGACGGCGGCGCCGAGATCGCCGCCGACCTGCTGCGCCGCGGCCGGCTCGACCAGTCGGCGAAGCTGTGGGTACGCGGCGTCCCGGTCGACTGGGCGGGCCGCTGGCCGGTACGGCCGGGACGGGTGCCGCTGCCGCCGTACCCGTTCGACAGGCAGCGGCTGTGGCTGCCCGAGCCGACCGGTACCACACGGCCACCGGCGCCGCCGTCCGTACCGGAGGGTGACCTGACCGCCGACGGCCGGACCGCCGTGCTGCCGGGCCTGGCGGTGCCGGAGGCGACGGCGCCGGAGACCGCCGCGCCCGAGGCGGCGGTGCGGGAGACCGTCGTCGTGCCTGAGGTGGCGGTGCCGCAGACCGTCGTGCCGGGGAGCGTCGTGCCGGACGTGGCGGCGCGGGAGACCGGCGTGCCCGAGAGCGACCCGTGCGTGTACCTGCGGCCGCAGTGGCGGGCCGAGCCGCCGCCGGAGGGTGGGCGACCGCCGGCCCGCATCCGGGTGATCGGCGAGGGCCCGACGTTCGGCGGCCGCCACGACCAGGCCGACCCGGACGTGATCGTGGTGCACCTGCCGGCCCGTGCCGGCGGGCTCGCCGACGAGGTGCGCGAGAGCCTGCACACCGTCCTGCGGGCCGCCGTCGAGGTGCTCACCCCGGATCCGGCCGCGTCGCTGCGGATCGTCGTCGGCTGCCCGGACGAGCGGCCTGCCTACACCGCCGTGACGGCGGCGCTGCGCACGCTCGCGCTGGAGCACAGCGGCTTCTCCGGGGCGGTGGTCCGGGGTGGTGTGACCGCCGAGGCGGACCTGTGGCACGTCTCCGGGCCGCCGGAGCAGCGGGTGGACGACATCCGCTGGACCGGCGGCGTCCGTGAGGTACGCCGGATGGTGCCGTTCCGGCCCGGCCCGGCCGTCCGGCGCACCGGCGGCGTGTACGTCGTGGTCGGCGGCACCGGCGCCGTCGGCCGGCACCTCGCCGCGCACCTCGCCTCGACCCGTACGCCCTCGGCGGTGGTGCTGGTCGGCCGGACCGCGCCGGCCGACGACGCCTTCGCGTTCGTCCGCGCGGACGTGACTGTCGAGTCCGACGTGCGCAGCGCCGTGGCCGAGATCCGCCGCCGCTACGGGCGCATCGACGGGGTGATTCACGCCGCGGGCGTGCACGACGACGCCCGCGCCCTGACGAAGCCGGCGACCGCCGTCGACGCGGTGCTGGCCCCGAAGGTGTTCGGCCTGCGGCACCTGGTGGACGCGCTCGGCACGGAACCGCTGGAGTTCCTCGCGCTGTGCTCGTCGATCGCCGGACGCACCGGCAACCTCGGGCAGGTCGACTACGCGTACGCCAACGCGTTCCTGGACGAGTTCGCCGCAGGCCGACCCGGCACGGTGTCCGTCTGCTGGCCGCTGTGGGCCGACGGTGGGATGGCCGTCGACGACGCCACCCGCCGGTTGTTCGCGCGGCGCTGGGGGAGTGCCCCGCTGCCGACGGCCGACGCGGTACGGGCGTTCGACCGCGTCGTGTCGGGCACCGAGCCGGTGGTGGCGGTGCAGCGCCCGGTGGACGTCGCGCCGGAGGCCCCGGCCGGTGTTCCGGACCCGGAGCTGGACCTGGACGCGGAGCTGCGTGCGCTCGCCGCCGGGTTCCTGCTCGTCGAACCGGACGAGGTCGACCCGGACATCCAACTGCTCGACCTGGGCTTCGACTCCATCTCGCTGACCGGGCTGGTGAACGAGACGAACGAGCGCTTCGGCGTCGACCTGCTGCCCACAGTCCTCTACGAGCACCCCACGCTCGCCGCCTTCGGCGCGTACCTGCGCTCCGTACTCCCGGCCCGGCCGGCCCCGGCCACCGTGGACGCCGGGCTCACGGCGGCCCGGCCCGCGGCGGAGGCCGCCGAGCCCTCGGCGGACCTGCCGGCCGACGCGGTCGCCGTGGTGGGAATGGCCGGGGTACTGCCCGGCTCGCCGGACCTCGACGCCTTCTGGCGGCACCTCGCCGCCGGCGACGACCTCGTCCGCGCGGTCCCGGCCGACCGCACCGACCTGCTCGGCGACCCGGCCACCGCCGGTGTCCGCGCCGGTTTCCTCGACGACGTACGCTCCTTCGACGCCGACCTGTTCGGCATCGCGCCGCGCGAGGCCGCGCTGATGGACCCGCAGCAGCGGTTGTTCCTCCAGACCGCCTGGCAGGCCGTCGCCGACGCGGGATACCGGCCGGCGGACCTCGCCGGCACCGACACCGGGATCTTCGTCGGCGTGTCCGCCTGCGACTACGACGACCTGCTCCGCGCGCACGACGTGCCGGTCGAGGCCCACACCGCCAGCGGTCTCGCCGACTGCATCCTGGCCAACCGGGTCTCCTACCTGCTGGACCTGCGCGGCCCCAGCGAGGCCGTCGACACCGCCTGCTCCAGCTCGCTCGTCGCGGTGCACCGCGCGGTACGGGCGTTGCTGGCCGGGGAGTGCGCCACGGCGCTCGCCGGTGGGGTGAACGTGCTGCTGAGCCCCGGCCTGTTCGTGGCGTTCCAGTCCTCGGGCATGCTCAGCGCCGACGGCCGGTGCAAGACGTTCGACGCCTCCGCCGACGGATACGGCCGCGGCGAGGGCTGCGGCGTCGTGCTCCTCAAGCCGTTGCGCGCGGCGGTCGCCGACGGGGACCAGGTGATCGCCGTCATCCGGGGCAGCGCGGTGAACCACGCCGGCCGCGGTCCGTCGCTGACCGCCCCGAACCCGCAGGCGCAGGCGCAGGTCGTCAGCCGGGCGTACCGGGCCGGCGGCGTCGACCCGGCGAGCGTCAGCTACATCGAGGCCCACGGCACCGGCACCCGGCTCGGCGACCCGATCGAGATCGAAGGGCTGAAGAAGGCGTTCGAGGGCGTGGACGCCACGATCGCGGTCGGGACGGTGAAGACGAACATCGGCCACCTGGAGGCCGCGGCCGGCATCGCCGGGCTGCTCAAGGTGCTGCTGAGCCTGCGGCACGAACGGCTGCCGCGCACGCTGCACCAGCATCGGCGCAACCCGTACCTGCGGCTGGACGGCACCCCGTTCACAGTGCTGGACCACGACGTGCCGTGGACCGGCGACCGGGTCGCCGGGGTCAGCTCGTTCGGTTTCGGCGGCACCAACGCCCACGTGGTCGTGCAGTCGCCGCCGCCGCTGCCGGCGTCCCCGGCGTCGGGCCCCTGGCGCCTGGTGCTGTCCGCGTCCGGCCCCGCGGCGCTGGCGGAGTACCGGCGCCGGGTCGCGGACCACCTCGCGGAGAGCACCGACATGGCCCGTGCCACGTACACGCTCCAGGTGGGACGGGAGGCCCTGGCCCACCGGTTCGCCGCGGTGGTCGCCGACGCCGCCGAGGCGGTGGCGGTGCTGCGCGGCGAGGCGCCGCCCCGCCTCGACGCGGAGACCGAGACCTGGCTGGCCGGCGGCGACGTCGACTGGGCGGCGACCTGGGACCACCGGCCGGCCCGGATCTCCGTCCCCGCCCCGCCGCTGGACGCCCGGCCGTTCTGGTTCGACGAGGGCCCGGCGCGCACCGCCGCACCCTCCCGGCCCGCCCCGGCCGAGCTGTCCGCCCCGCGTGTTCCGGCGGAGCCGCCCGCCCCGGTCCGGCGCACCGCCGCCGACCGGATCGTGCTGCGTGATCCGTCGGCGTTGCGCAGGAACGGCGCGGGCCGGCGCACGGTCGCCGACGCGGGAGCGGTGAACGGCGGACCCGCGTCGAACGGCGCGGCCCCGGTGGGCGTGCTCGCCCGCCCGGCCCGACCGGCCACCCACCCGGCCGGAGCCGGTCCCGCCGCTGCCGCGCCACCCGCCGCCGCGCTACCGGCCGCCCCCGAGCGGCCGGCCGCCCCCGAGCGGCCGAGCCCCGTCGAACCGCACGCCCCCGTCGACCAGCCGGGCCGTGCCGAACGGCCGGCCGCCGCCGTCGCCCAGGGGCCCGCCCCCGCGGAGGTGGCCGAGGCGGTACGGGACTGTGTGGCGCGGGTGCTCGGCGCCGACCGTACGGAGATCACCGCCGACCGGGCGTTCGCCGACCTCGGCCTCGACTCGATCTTCCGGATGGAGCTGGCCCGGCTGGTGGTGGCGACGTTCGACGTGGAGATCACCGCCGCCGACCTGTACGAGCACGACACGGTCGAGGCGGTGGCGGCGCTCGTGGCCGCCGGTACGCAGGCACCACGCCCGGTCACACCGGCCGGAGACGGCGTCGAGGAGATCGTGACCGGGGTGCTGGAGCGTGCCGTCGAGCCCGGCCGGACGTTCGCCGACAGCGGCCTCACCTCGTTCGACATGCTGCGGGTCGTCGGCGCCCTGGAACAGCGCTACGGCGCGCTGCCCAAGACCCTGCTGTTCGACCACCCCACGATGCCCGACCTCACCGCGTTCCTGGCCGGGCGGTCCGCCGGGACCGGCGTCCGGACCGAGACGGGCACCGGTCCGCGGGCCACCGGCCGGACGATCGAGAGCGGCGCCGAGGTCGACGGCGAGCCGGTAGTCGTCCGCAAGCGGACCCTGCCCGGCCGCCCGGCGCTGCGTGACCTCCTGGCCGACCTCGACCGCCGCCACGCCAAGGAGGGCGGGCTGGCCGGACGGGACATCGCGCCGTACGCGTTCGTCGACTCGGCGCGGGCCGGCTACGTCAACTTCTCGGTCCGCGGCGACGACGTGTTCGCCTGGAGCTTCGTCGGGCACCACGACCACTTCCACGACCTCGTCGCGGAGTGGATCGCCTGGGCGCGGCGCCACGGCCTGCGGCCCAACTTCCTGTCCCTGGCCCACCTGACCGAGGTCGCCGGGGAACCGGTCACCGCGACCCCGTTCGGGGCGGTGCAGCGCCTGACGGACCTGGCCTCGTTCACCGTACGGGGCGGCCGGATGCAGCGGCTGCGCAGCCTCCTGCACCGGTTCGAGCGCGCCGGTGACTGCCGGATCGAGGAGTACCGGGCCGGCGCGTCGCCGGAGACCGACCGGCAGATCGTCGGCCTGATCGACTCCTGGGGCCGGCGCAAGCAGATGGTGAACCCGTACGTCGGCGTGGTCCGCGAGGAGATCGGCGGCGGCACGCTCGACCCCCGGCACCGGGTCTTCCTCACCCGGGTGGACGACGTCCTCGTCAATGCGGTCATCGTGACCCGGATCCCGTCCGAGCGGGGATACCTGCTCGACCTGGAGTTCTACGCCGACGAGATGCCCGCCGGCGGTCTGGAGTGGGCGATCGTCCGGATCATCGAGCTGACCGCCGCCGAGGGATGCACGTCGTTCAGCTTCGGGGCGAGCTTCGGCGTCGCCATCACCGATTCGCCGAACGCCGACCCGGCGGTGGCCGACGCGCTGGCGGAGCTGCACTCGGTGGGCGTGTTCGGGCCCGGCAACTTCCAGTTCAAGAACAAGTTCCGGCCCGAGAACACGCCGATCTACCTGTGCCAGCCGGCGACCGGTGACCGTACGTCGGTCACCGACATCATCCTGATGATCGCCAACCCGGACCTCGTGGACGGCGCCCCCGCCGGTCCCGCGCCGTCGTCGGACGCCGCCGCGACGCCGCCGCGCGCCACCGCGCCGCCGGAGAGCGCCCTGCCGTCGGTCGCCGCCGTGCCGCCGGCGGACGCGGGACCGCCGCCGGACCCGGCGCTGCGGCCGGGACGTGCCGACCTGCTGGCCGCGCACGGGTACAACGCGCTGGCCCTGCCGACCGAGCTGGTCCCCTTCGACCTGCTCACCGACTCCTGGGCGGAGCGGGCGGACGGGTTCGTCGCGGCCCGGACGCGGCTGCTCGCCGAGCGGCCCGCCCCGCCCGAGCTCACCGCGCACGACTGGCTGCCCATGCCCGAGGTGGTGCCGACCCGGTCGGGACGGACGGCCGAGGAACTGCTCTGCCGCTGCCACCCCGGCCCGCGCGGTGTCGTGCTGCACGCCGCGGCCTTCCCGACCTGGCTGTCCACGCTCGCCGACCTCGGCTACGAACCGGTGGCCGTCGGAATCGGCCGGCTCGACCCGGAGACGATCGAGGCGTTCGCGGCGGAGCTGACCCGCCGGGCCCCCGGATCGGTGTCGTTCGTGGTGGTGGAGGCGGCCAGCAACGCCGCCGGTGGCGTACCCGTCGAACCCGCCGCCCTCCGGGAGCTGCGCCGCGTCACCGCCGCACACGGGGTGCCGCTCGTCCTGGACGCCAGCCGCGTCGTCGACAACGCCGTCCAGCTCGCCGGCCCCGGCGGGGATCCCTGGACCGGGGTGCGGGACATGCTCGCCGTCGCCGACACGGCGACGCTCAGCCTGTCCAAGGACTTCGGCGTCACCGCCGGCGGGCTGGTCGCCACCCGCGACCCGGAGCTGGCGGCGCGGCTGCGCGAGCACGTGGCGCGGCGCGGCGCCGAGGTGGACCGGGCCACCCGGATGACGCTGCGGGCAGCGCTTGCGGACCGCGACGGCGTCACGGAACTGGTCCGGCGGCGCGTCGCCGCCGTCGCGGTGCTCCGCGACGGCCTGCGGGCGGCCGGCCTGCCGGTCGTGGACGTCGACGGCGCCCACTGTGTCCTGCTCGACCTCGCCCGGATGCCCGGACTGGCCGGTCAGGAACACCCCACGATGTCCGGGCTGGCCTGGCTCTACACCGGCGCCGGCGTCCGGGGCGGCCCGCACCTGGCCGTCGGCGGGCCGCTCGCCGGCACCGTCCGGCTCGCCGTGCCGGTCGGCTTCGGGCCCGACGACGCCGAGGCGGTGGTGGCCGCCGTCGCCGCGCTCGCCGCCGCACCGGGCGAGGTTCCCGAACTGGTCACCGGCGGGATCCGCACGGCGGGGGAGGCGGCCCGGGCGGTCTACCAGCCCGCCGACCGGGTGCCCGAGGACGTCCGGCAGGCGCTGCGCGACCAGGCCCCGGCCGACGACAACGGCACCGTGCTGCGGGAACACCAGCCGGCCGTACGCCGGCGGGTGGTGCCGGTGGCCGGCGCCCAGGTGGAGGTCTTCACCGCCGGCGACGGCCCGCCGCTGCTGCTCGCCCACCCGTTCAACATCGGCGCCGGCGTCTTCGCGCGGCAGTTCGAGGCGCTGGCCGGGCGGTACCGGGTGATCAGCGTCCACCACCCCGGCGTCGGGGCGAGCACCGCCTCGGCCGACCTCACCCTCGACGGGATCGCCGCCCTCCAACTGCGGGTGCTGCGGGAGATCGGGGTCGACGGGCCGGTCCACGTCGCCGGCGCGTCGTTCGGCGGGCTGGTCGCGCTCACGTTCGCCCTCAACCACCCCGAGGACACCGCCTCGCTGATCCTGCTCGGCAGCTCCTACAAGATCGGCAACCGGGTCGGTGAGATCAACCGGCTGGCCGTGGTGGCGGCCCAGGACCTCGACCGCACGATCGAGGGGTCCGGCGCCGACCGGCTGCGGCACGAGCGGGCCGCCGTGGAGGCGCTGCTGCTGCGCTGCGAGAGCATGGACCCCCAGACGGGGCTGCGCTACCTCGACGTGTTCGCGGCCCGGCCGGACCTCCGCGACCGGCTCGGCGAGCTGGACCTGCCGGCGCTCGTGGTGCAGGGCCGGCACGACACGGTCATCCCGTCGGAGACGGCGCGGCTGCTGCACCAGGGCATCCGGGGCGCCCGCTACGAGGAGATCGCCGACGCCGGCCACTTCCCGTATCTGACCAGCCCGCAGGAGTGCAACCGGATCCTGACCGACTTCCTGCGCGGCGCCGGAGGGGAGGGGTCGTGACCGTCCTGACTCCCGAGCTGGAACTGCTCGGTCCCGACGCGACGACGCGGACGACAGTGGTGCGGCCCGGCATGTGCGGGCCGGGGTCGCTGTTCGTCGGCCAGGTCGGCGACTGGACCTGGGACACCGTCAGCGCGCTCTGCGACACCAACGTCTACACCGCCCGCGACGCCGACGGGATGCCGACCTACCTGGCGTTCCACTACATCCACCTGCGCGGCGGCGCCGACCTGCACGTGCGCGGCATGACCTTCGGCGACGTGCTGCGGGTGGACTCGCGGTCCTTCGCCTCCGGCAGCGAGTCGGTGCTGACGCTGCACGAGATCCGGCGCGGCGACCGGCCGGGACGCGTCGTCGACCCGGACGAGTTCTACGCCCACCCCGACCCGGCATGCCTGTACGCGCAGAACTTCAACCGCTGGGTGGTCCGGGGCCCGTCGGGCGGCAACGGCGACCTGCGCAGCGCGTCCCCGCCCGGGTTCCGCCACGCGCACCTGCCCGTGCTGCCCGCGCGGCACTCGCCCCGGCGCGCGTACGCCGAACTGCGCGCCCTCGGCGCCGAGCCCGACCCGCCCGACCCGCTGGACCGGCTGGCGCTGGATTACCCGGTCGACCCGAGCCGTGACCTCAACGGCGTGGGCCTGCTCTACTTCGCGTCCTACTTCTCCATCGTGGACTGGGCGTCGCTGCGGCTGTGGCGGCACCGCGGCGGCACCGACGCCGGTTTCCTGCGGCGGATCGTGCTGGACCAGCGGATGAGCTACCTCGGCAACGCCGACGTGGGCGCCGTGCTGCGGGTGCGGGTGTCCCGGCGGCCGGGCGGCGACGTGACCGGCGCCGACGAGACGGTCCGGGTGGTGCTCGCCGACCGCGACACCGGACGGCCGCTCGCGGTGGCCCTTGCGCAGACCCGGACGGAGGCGACGACGTGAGCGCGAACGACGAGGCGGTCCGGCGGGTGGTCCACGAGGTGATCACCGAGATCCTGCCGGCGGTCCCCGGCGACCGGATCCCGGGCGGCGCGCACCTGCGCGACCTGGGCGCCGACTCGATCGACCGGGTCGAGATCATCCTGGCCCTCCGGGAGCGGCTCGGCGTCGACGAGCCGCTCGGCAGCTTCAGTGACCTGCCCGACATCGACCACCTGGTCGCGTACCTCTGCGAGGTGACGGCATGAACGTGGGCATCGAGGCCCTGAACGTGTACTGCGGGGTGGCCTCCGTCGCGGTGCCGGTCCTGTTCGAGGGGCGCGGTCTGGACGCGACCCGCCTGGGCAACCTGATGATGACCGCGAAGTCGGTCGCGCTGCCGTTCGAGGATCCGGTCACGCACGCGGTGAACGCCGCCAAGCCGATCCTCGACGCGATGGACGAGGCCGACCGCGACCGGATCGAACTGCTGGTGACCTCCAGCGAGTCCGGCCTGGACCTGAGCAAGTCGATCGCCTCGTACGTGCACCGGCACCTCGGGCTGAGCCGCCGCTGCCGGATGCTGGAGGTGAAGCAGGCCTGCTACGCCGCGACCGGGGCGCTCCAGCTCGCCTGCGGCTACCTCGCCGCCGGCCTGTCGCCGGGCGCCAAGGCGCTGGTGATCGCCACCGACGTGTCACTGGTGAACGAGAACGCCTCGTACACCGAGCCGGCCATGGGCACCGGCGCCGCGGCGGTGCTGCTCGGCGACGACCCGCGGGTGCTGGACGTGGACCTCGGGGCGTTCGGGACGCACAGCTACGAGACGTTCGACTCGGCCCGGCCGGGCCCGACGTTCGACGTCGCCGACGCGGACCGCTCGCTGTTCGCCTACCTGGACTGCCTGACGAACGCCTACGCCCACTACGCGGAGAAGGTGGCGGACGTCGACTTCGCCACCACCTTCGGCGGGCTGGCCATGCACACGCCGTTTGCCGGCATCGTCCGCGCGGCGCACCGCAAGCTCGCCCGCGAGCACCGGATGCCGGACGCCGACGCGGACTTCGCCCGCCGCGTCGCGCCCGGGCTGGAGTACCCGCGGCTGGTCGGCAACCTCTGCTCCGGCTCGGTCTACCTGGCCCTGGCCAGCCTGATCGACCATCTGCGGCCCGACGAACCGGTCCGGGTCGGGATGTACTCGTACGGCTCCGGCTGCGCCGCCGAGTTCTACTCCGGCCTGGTCGACGCGCGGTCCACCGCCGAGGTCGGCCGGATGCGCATCGGCGAGCACCTCGCCGGCCGGTGCGAGCTGACGTTCGACGAGTACAAGCGGATCCTCGCCGACAACGCCGACTGCCTGGTGCCGGTGGCGGACAAGCGGATCGACCCGGGGCGGTACGCCGAGGTGCTGGACCGGGTGGCCGGTGCGCGCACACTGCTCGCCTGCACCGGCGTCCGCGCCTACCACCGCAGCTACGAGTGGATCGGAGCGGGCGCGTGACGCCGGGGCGGGATCTGGCCGCCGCGCTGCTGGCGGCGGGTCCGCTGCTGCGGGTGCTGCCGCCACCGGTACGGGTGCGGTGCGCCGACCCGGCCACCGCGGCCGCGCTGGCCCGGCTGTGCGACCGGCTGGACGTGCCTGCGCCGGCGCCGGTGACCGACGCCGCCGGCCTCGGCCCCTTCGAGCGGGTGGTGAGCGACCTGCTGGACCTCGACGCGAACCCGGCACCGCCGCCGGCGGACGAGCCGCGCGTGGTCGCCGAGGCGCGCGAACAGGACTTCACCTGCCGCTTCCGGCGCACCGACGTGCGTACCGGCGACGGGGTGGTGCTGCCCACGTACGCCGTCGGCGACCCGGACCGGCCGCCGGTGCTGATGGTGTCCGCGTGCGGGATGCCCGCCCGGCTCGTCGAGGGCTGGGCCGGCCGGCTGTCCCGCGACTTCCACGTGCTCGTCCCCGAGACGCGGGGCCTGTTCGCGGACGTGGACGGATTCTCCGCCGACACCGGCGTGGTGGCCCAGGCCGACGACCTCCTCGCGGTGCTGGACCGGTTCGGGCTGCGCCGCGCGCACCTGATCGGCCTGTGCGGCGGCGCGGTGCTCGCGGTCGTCGCGGCCGCGCGGGCGCCGGAGCGGGTGTCGTCGCTGAGCCTCTGGCACGGCGACTTCGACCTCGGCGACGAGAGCCCGAAGACCGACCACCAGCAGAACCTGCAGGCCCTGATGGCGATGGCCGCCCGCAGCCCGCAGCAGGCCGCGGCGGTGCACGCGGTGCTCACCAACACCATGCTCGGCGTCGCCCCGCCACGGCTGGCGCACCTGGTCACGTACCCGTACGCGACGCCGGAACTGCTGCGCCGGTACTGCCGGCTCAACGGCGCGATCATGGGCACGGACCTGCGCCCGTACCTCGCCGGGCTGACCACGCGCACGCTCGTCGTCACCAGCGAGGACGACCACACGGCGCACCCCGCCGGGTCGCGGGCCGTGGCCGCCCGGATCGCCGGGTCCGTCCTGCACGTCGCCGAGCACGGCGACCACCTGTCGCTGTTCCACGCCGAGGAGAGCCTCGTCGACCTCGCCGCGCGATTCGTCGCCGGCGACGACGCCCTCGGCACACGATCTCCCGCCGAAGCCGGCCGGCGGGTGCCCCCCGTCCCGACGAGAGGTGGAGAGGAGGTGTTCCCATGACCAAGGAGACCGCGCCCAAGAAGTCGCTCCCGGTGCGCAAGCTGGAGTCCATCAAGGCCAGCACCGTCGCCCCGTGCGCGCCCGCGCTGAACTGAACCCGGTGACACGGGGGCGGGGGTCCGGCTGCCGGACCCCCGCCCCTGCGCCCAGTCCCGCACCGTCAGAGGAGAGGTCCCACAGTGACCGAGTTCGCCCTCGACGCACCGGTCCTGGTCCGGCCGTACACCGCCCGCAGAGACGGTGACTTCGCCGTGATCGGTGACGACAGTCGTCAGGTCTACCTGTCCATCCCGGCCGAGGGCCTCGACCTGCTGGAGTGGCTGCGCGACGGCGCCACAGTCGGTGAGGCCGTCCGCCGCTTCGAGGCGACGCACGAGGCGTCACCGGACGCCGACGCGTTCCTCCAGGCGCTGGCCGACGAGGGGTTCCTCGCCCCGGCCGGCGCGCACGACCCGCCACCGGACGCCGAACCGGCCCGGCCGCCACGCCCCGGACACCTGGAGTGGCTGTCCCCGCAGGCCGCGCGGCGCCTGCTGAGCCGGCCCGTGCTCGCCGTCTGCGGAGTGGTCGTCGGAGTCGCGGTCGCGATGGCCGTCGACCGGCCCGGGCTGGTGCCCGGGCCGTCCAGCCTCATGTTCCACTCCCACTTCTGGGCCTACCTGCTGGTCGTCCTGGGCATCGCGGTGATCGGCGTGTGGCTGCACGAGCTGGCCCACGTCGTGGGGGCGCGCGCCGCCGGCACGTCGGCCCGCATGACTGTCGGCAACCAGATGTACGCCATCGTCGCGCAGACCGACCTGTCCGGCATGTGGATGGCGTCCAAGCGGGAGCGCTTCGTCGCGGTGCTGGTCGGGCCGCTCGTCGACGTGATCGGCGCGGCGCTGCTGTTCATCACGCTGTGGCTGAACGACGTCGGCGTCCTCGGGCTGCCGGAGCCGGTGCGGCTGGTGGTGGCCGGCGTGCTGTTCACGTCGTTCATCCGGCTGCTCTGGCAGACGTTCCTGTTCCTGCGTACCGACTTCTACTACCTGATCACGACCGCGCTGGACACCCGGAGCCTGATGGCCGACACCGGCGCCTACCTGCGCAACCTCGTCCGGCGGGTGCTGCGCCGCCGGCTCATCGACCAGTCCGGGGTCGGGCGCGGCGAGATGCGCACCATCCGGATCTACGCGGTCGTCTGGGTCCTGGGCCGCGTCGTGGCCCTGGCCGTCCTGTTCACCGCGACCATCCCGCTGCTGTGGTTCTACCTGGTCCGGGTCGTCGCCTTCTTCCGCGGCGACGAGATGACCGGCCAGTTCACCTGGGCCGACGTGCTCGCGCTGGCGATGCTGTCGTTCCTGCTCGACGGCGGCGGCACCCTGATGTGGCTGCGGTCGCTGCGACGCTCCAGCCGGCTGCGCCGCCGCGCGCCGGACCGCGTCCTGGTGGAGTAGGCCCTCCCACGGACGACGACTCCGCCCGATGGCACGGGGCGGAGTCGTCGTCCGGCGGGAAGCGGGCGTCTCAGCGCCCGGCGGACCTGCGGAACTGGGCGATCGCCAGGGGGATCGACAGGGCCAGCAGAGCACCGATCCACAGCGCGGAGGCGGCGACCGGGTGCTGCAGTGGCCAGACGTCCGGCGCGGTGGACGGGTCGACGTTGCCGAACTGGACCCGGACCGCCTGGACGATCGCCGAGACCGGGTTCCACTCGGCGACCGGTTGCAGGACGCCCGGCATGGAGTCGATCGGCACGTAGGCGTTGGAGAGGAAGCCCAGCGGGATGGCGATGGTGAAGCCGGTGCTGCTGACCGCCTCCGGCGCCCGGGACGCCAGCCCCACCACGGCCATCAGCCACGACAGCGCGTACGCGAACGCCAGCAGGATCAGGAACCCCAGCGCCGCCTCGGGCACCGACGTGCGGCTGCGCCACCCGACGACCAGGCCGAGCAGCGCGGTGACGGTGATGACCACTCCGCTGTTCACCAGGTCGCTCGTGGTGCGGCCGACGAGCACCGCGGACCGGGAGATGGGCATCGACATCAGCCGGTCGACGATGCCGTTGCGCAGGTCGGCGGCGATCGCGGTGCCGGTGTTGACGGCGCCGAAGAGGACCGCCTGCACGAAGATGCCGCCGAGCAGGTACTCGCGGTACGGCACCCCCTGCGCGTCGATCGCGCCGCCGACGATGAAGCCGAACAGCAACGTCATCATCGCCGGCGCGATGGCCGCGTTGAGCAGCATCTCCGGTACGCGCAGGATCATCCGCAGGTTGCGCTTCGCGACGACGACGCCCTCACCGAAGGCCAGTACGACGGCGTTCACTGCTTCTCCTCCACGGTCTCCTTGGCGGGCTCGTCGCCGGTCCGCCGGCCGGGGCCGGTGAGGGCGAGGAAGACGTCGTCCAGCGTCGCCGTGCGCAGCGCGGCGTCCCGGACCGGGATGCCGGCCTGGCGCAGCAGCCGCGCGCCGGCCAGGAGCGTGTCCACGCCGTCGCCGGCCGGCACGGAGATCCGGCCGGCGGCCTCGTCCACGCTGGCCGGTCCGGTGCCGAGCGAGGTGAGCACCGCCTGTGCGGCGGTCAGGTCGGCGTCCGGCCCGACCGTGATCTCCAGGCTGGTGCCGGAGACCCGCCGCTTCAGCTCGTCCGGCGTGCCGCCGGCGACCACCCGGCCGTGGTCGATCACCACGATCTGGTCGGCCAGCCGGTCGGCCTCCTCGAGGTACTGGGTGGTCAGCAGCAGCGTCATGCCGCCGGAGACCAGCTCACCGATGGTGTCCCACAGCGCCGTCCGGCTCCGGGTGTCCAGGCCGGTGGTCGGCTCGTCCAGGAACAGCACCCGCGGCGTACGGATCAGCGCGGCGGCCAGGTCGAGGCGCCGCCGCATGCCGCCGGAGTACTCCTTCGCCCGGCGGCCCGCGGCGTCCACGAGGTCGAAGCGTTGCAGCAGCTCGTCGGCACGCTGCCGGCTCTGCCGGGAGCCCAGGTGCAGCAGCCGGCCCAGCATCTCCAGGTTCTCGAACCCGGAGAGGTTCTCGTCGACGGCGGCGTGCTGCCCGGACAGGCTGATCACCCGGCGTACCTCGGCGGCCTGGGTGACCACGTCGAACCCGGCCACCTCGGCCCGGCCGCCGGTCGGGGCGAGCAGTGTGGTGAGCAGCCGGACGGCGGTGCTCTTGCCCGCGCCGTTCGGCCCGAGGATCCCGGTGATGGTGCCCTCCGGCACCACCAGGTCCAGGCCGTCCAGCGCGGTCACCTTGTCGAACTGTCTGCGTAGCCCGTCAGCGACGATGGCGTTCGCCACGTCGTCTCCTCCCTCTGCGGTTCGGTCGGGATGCTCACCGGCCGGCCGGCCGAACCGCAGTGGGAGCCGGTCGCGCCGGCCCGGTCAGAACTCGACCGTGAGCGCGGTCAGCCCGCGCAGCGTGAGCCCGGGCCGCCAGGGCGTCTCGTCGAGGCGCTCCGCCGGGCGCAGGTCGGGCATCCGGGCGAGCAGCGTGGTGATGGCGACCTGCCCCTCGACGCGGGCCAGCGGCGCGCCCAGGCACATGTGGGCGCCCCGGCCGAAGGCGAGGTGCCGGTTCGCGGTCCGCTCGATGTCGAGCCGGTCCGGCTCCGAGTAGCGGCCCGGATCGCGGTCGGCGGCCGCGAGGACGCCGATCACCATCTCGCCGCGGCTGATCGGCACGCCGCCGATCTCGGTGTCCTCGGCGGCGAACCGCGGGAAGCTGATCTCGATCGGGCCGTGGTAGCGCAGCATCTCCTCGACGGCGCCCGGCGCCAGCTCGGGCTTGTCGCGCAGCAGCCGCAACTGGTCGGGGTTGCGGAACAGCGCCAGGACCATGTTGCCGATCAGGTGCTGCGTGGTGCCGAGGCCGCCGACCACGAGCAGCGCCACCATCTTCAGCAACTCGTCGTCGCTCATCCGCTCGCCGTCGGCCTCGGCCAGGGCCATCCCGGAGATCAGGTCGTCGCCGGGCTCGGCGCGCTTGCGCTGGATCAGCGCGTCCAGGTAGCGCACGAACTCCTCGATCTCCGCCATCACCTGGGCCGGGTCCATGCCCTGCGGCGCGGACTGCGCGGAGGTCGGGTCCAGCGACAGCAGCAGCTCGGACCAGAGCCGGAACCGGTCCCGGTCGGCGCGGGGGATGCCCAGCATGTCGGACATGACGGTGAGCGGCAGCGGCACCGCGAAGTCCTCGACCAGGTCGAAGGTCCGCCCCTCGCGTTCGAGCAGCCCGTCGACGAGCTGGTCGGTGATCTGCTGGACGCCGGGGCGCAGCCGTTCGACGTACTGCGGCGTGAACGCCTGCTGCACCAGCCGGCGCTGGCGGGTGTGCTCGGGCGGGTCGACGCTGCCCATGCTGCCGCCGAGCAGCCGTACCACCGCCTCGGGCAGCGCCGGCGCCTCCATGCCCTCGGGCATCACTGTCGGGCTGGTCTTGAACCGGTGGTAGTCGGTGAGGAAGCTGGTGCACTCGTCGTAGCCGGTGACCAGCCAGACGTCCTGGCCGGTGGGCATCCGGACCCGGGAGACCGGGTTGGCGTCGCGGAGGGCGGCGTAGGTGTCGTAGGCCGTCTCCCGTGCGGCGGGCGACATCAGGTCCGGTTGTTCGGAGGTCGTCACGTCGGCGTCCCCTCTCCAGCGTTCGGCCGCACCGGTCGGCGCCGGCTCCGGATGAGCATTTCCGGGCCTTGGCGACACCTCTGCTCAGAGTTGAGCACCGGCCACCCTGCGCACTACTGCGCAGACGTCACCGGCCCTCTTCCGGTGGACTGCGTGCTGTTGTCCTGGTTCCCTTCGATGACGGAGCGCCGACGCATGGACCTCGAAACCACGGAGACCGAACGCCTGCGCACGCTGGACCAGCAGCGCGTGTGGCACCCGTACACCCCCACCGACGCCTACCTCAACGCCAAGCCCCTGGTGATCACCCACGGCGAGGGTGTCTACCTGGTCGACAGCGACGGCAACCGCTATCTCGACGCGGGCTCCTCGCTGGGCGTGAACATCCACGGCCACCAACGTCGGGAACTGAACGAGGCGCTGGCCGCGCAGGCGGCGAAGATCGCGCACACCACGCTCTACGGGATGACCCACCCGGGCGCCGCGGAACTCGCCGACCGGCTGGTCCGGCTCGCCCCGGAGGGCATCGACAAGGTGCTGTTCCTGGAGTCCGGCTCCAGCGCCGTGGAGACGGCGATGAAGATGGCGTACTCCTACTGGGTCTTCAAGGGATCGCCGCAGCGCAACAAGTTCGTGTCCATGGGCGGGGCCTTCCACGGCGACACCATCGGCGCGCTGTCGGTGGGCCAGATGACGATCCTGAAGAACTTCTACCAGCCGCTGCTGCGCGAGACCAGCTCGTTCGCCCAGCCGTACGCGTACCGCTGCGGGTTGTGCAACAACAACTGCAACCTGGCCTGCGCGGATACGCTGGAGGAGGTGCTGGAGCGCGAGGGCGACGAGGTCGCCGCCGTGCTCGTGGAGCCGCGCGTGCAGAACGTCAGCGGCATGATCGTGGCGCGCGACGGTCACCTGGCCCGGGTCGCCGAGATCGCCCGCCGCTACGGCGTCCTGCTCATCGCCGACGAGCTGGGTGTGGGCTTCGGCCGTACCGGCCCGATGTTCGCCTGCCAGGCCGACGGCGTGTCGCCCGACATCCTCTGCGTCGGCAAGGGCCTGACCGGTGGGTACATGCCGTTGACGGCGACGATGGCGTCGGCGGAGGTGTTCGACGCGTTCCGCGGTGACGGCAAGATGCTGCTGTCCGGGCACACGTTCTCCGGCAACCCGCTCGCCGTCGCCGTGGCGCTGGCGAGCCTGGACCTGTTCGAGAAGGACGACCTGATCCGGCACGGCCAGGCGCAGGCCGTGGTCCTGGCCGAGGAACTGGACAAGTTCCGCAGCGTGGCGCACGTCGGCGACGTCCGGCAGTGCGGCCTGCTGGCCGCCGTCGAGCTGGTGGCCGACGTGGAGACGCGCGAGCCGTTCCCGATGGAGCTGGGCGTCGCGACGCGCATCACCGAGCGGTGCCGGGAACTCGGCATGATCATCCACTCGGCGCCGAGCGACACCATCGTGATCGTGCCGCCGCTGGTGATGACCGAGGAGGAACTGCGCACGATGGCGCGGATCCTGCTCCAGGCGACGCAGGAGGTCGTGGCCTCACTGCCGGCCTGAGCGCGGAGAAACGGGAACGGGACGGGCGAGAGGCCCGTCCCGTTCCGTCGTCTCCGGACCGCCCTCAGGACCGCCTCCGGACCGCCTCAGGACCGCACGGCGAGATCGGCCAGCAGCGCCTCGGCCAGCTCGGCGGGCGGGCCGGCCAGGTAGAAGTGCCCGCCGCTGAACACGCGCAGGCTGAAGCCGGCCGACGTGACGTCGGCCCAGGAACGCATCTCCACCACGTCGACCTCCGGGTCGGCGTCCCCGGTGAACGCCGACACGGGACAGCGCAGCGGCGGGCCGGGCAACTGCCGGTACGTCTCGTTGACCGCGAAGTCGGCGCGCAGCCCCGGCAGGAACAACGCCATCAGGTCGTGCCGGCGCAGCACCTCGTCCGGCGTGCCACCGAGCGCCGCGACCGCGGGCAGGAACTCGTCCGCGCCGAGCGTGTGCCGGTCCGGCCGGCGGGCGGGCAGGTGCGGCGCGCGCCGGCCGGAGACGAACAGCCGTGCCGGGCCGCCGCCCGGACCGGCGGACAGCCGCCGGGCGGTCTCGTAGGCGACCACCGCGCCCATGCTGTGGCCGAACAACGCGTACGGGCGGTCCGCGTGCGCGCTGATCGCGGCGGCCAGCGGGGGCACGAGGTGGTCGATGCTGGTGTACGGCGGCTCCCGCAGGCGGGACTCCCGGCCGGGCAGCACGACCGGGCAGACGCCCAGGTACGGCTCCAGCGCGGCGCGCCACGGCCGGAAGAACGAGCCGCCGCCCCCGGCGTGCGGGACGCAGTACAGCAGCATCGGAGCGTCCCGGTCGGCCGGGCCCTTGATCCACTGGTTGCTCATCGTTCCTCCTCGTCGGACCGCAGCACCACGTGCCCCACAGTGCCGGTGGCGCCGACCGCGGTGACGAGCGCGCGCAGCGGGACGCCGGTCCACGGCTCGGGCCGGCGCACGAACCGCACCGGCAGCGCGTCGAGGTCGACGAGCGGGTGGGGCGTCTCCGCCAGCAGGGTCGGTACGAGCCGGCGGTGCCGCAGCTGGAGGAGCACCTTGGTCAACTGCGCGAGCCCGGATGCGGCCTCCGCGTGGCCCAGGTTCGGCTTGAGGGTGCCGATCGGCACGCGTACCCCCTCGGGACCGGGCGCGGCGGCGGCCAGGAACCGGCCCACGGCCTCGATCTCGGCGGCGTCGGACAGGGCGGCGCCGGAGGCCGCGCACTCGACGTATCCGATGTCGGCGGCGGTGAGCCCGGCCCGGCTCACCGCCTCGGCGAGCGACCCGGCGAGGGTGGCCGCGTCGGGCGTGCCGAAGCGGCTCGTCGCGCCGCTGTGCCCCACCCAGGTGCTCTCCACCACGGCGTCGACGCGGTCGCGGTCCCGGCGCGCGTCGCCGAGCCGGCGCAGCAGCAGGGCGCCGGCGCCCTCGCCGGGCGACCAGCCGGCGGCGGCGGCGTCCAGTGCCGGGTGCGGCGTCTCGGCGACCAGGCCCAGCCCGCGCAGCACCGCCACGTGGTACGGGTGCGCCAGCAGGTTGACCGCGCCGACCACAGCCGCGTCGCAGTCGCCCCGGTCGAGGCTCTCGGCCGCCTGGCGCAGGGCGGTGAGCGCCGAGGAACAGGAGGTGTCCACGGCGACACTCGGGCCGCGGAAGTCGAAGGTGTGGGAGATCCGGTTGGCGATCTCGGAGCCGGTGCCGGAGATCCGGGCCGGGTCGCCGTCGCGCCACCGGTCGGTGCCGGCGAGGCGGTGGTCGTGCCACATCACACCGACGAAGACACCGACCCGGCCGAGGGACGCCGGGGTGTGGCCGGCGTCCTCCAGGCACGCCCACACCACTTCGAGCAGTACGCGTACCTGCGGGTCGAGGACGGCGGCCTCGGCCGGCGCGATCCCGAAGGCCATGCTGTCGAACGTCTCCAGGCCGGACAGGTAGCCGCCGGCCGGTCCGGATCCCCGCCCGGGCGGGGGCGGCGTGATCGCGCAGTGGCCGGCGTCGAGGTTGCGCCAGAGCGTACCGACGTCGTCCGCGCCGGGGTAGCGGCCGGCCACCCCGACCACGGCGATCTCGCGCGGCCCGGCGACGGACGGCGGACCGGCGGCGGGGGTGCCGGGCGTCTCGGCCTCGTCGTCGCGCGTCACCGGACCGCACAGGAACGCCTGCTGGAACACGTGGCCGTCGTCCAGCCGCAACGCGGCGCGGACCGGTGCCTCGGCGACCGCGCCGACCGGGCACAGCCCCAGCCCGTGGTCGGCCTGGGCGCCCATCAGCACCTGGCCGAGGTAGCCGGCCTCCAGCGCGAGGTACCGGTCGGCGTCGTCGCCGTAGAGCGGGCGGATCGCCCGCGCCTGCCCGACGAGGAGGAGCTGGAACGCCGCCCGGTCGTACACCGGCCGGTTGTAGACGAAGTGCGCGGTGCGGTCCAGGGCTGATCC
Organism: Micromonospora sp. L5; assembly: GCF_000177655.2. Classification (NCBI taxonomy): domain Bacteria; kingdom Bacillati; phylum Actinomycetota; class Actinomycetes; order Micromonosporales; family Micromonosporaceae; genus Micromonospora; species Micromonospora sp. L5. The sequence goes on from NC_014815.1 coordinate 4,853,771, forward strand.
GTCGCCGATGCGGCGCAGCGTGTGTTCGTCGGGGTGGTGGTAGTAGACGCCGGCCGGCAGCCCGGTGACCCGGTCGCCGGGCACGTGGACGTAGACCTGCACGCCGTAGGTGTCGCCGGCCGACGGGTACAGCCGCCGCGTCCGGTCGCCGTCGGACAGTGGACGCAGCAGGCTCAGCAGGTCCGCCACAGTGGACAGCGGCACGGGCCGGTCGAGGAAGTCGCGGCGCGAGGCCCGCCGCCGGTACCGCCGTGGCGCGGGGCGTTCCCCGGGCAGCGGCACGGCCTCGCCGTCGTCGCGCAGGTCGAGTCGGGCCGCGGCGAAGGCGGACCGTTCGGTGGGGGAGAGCACGTCGACCGTCCGCGGAGGCGGCGCGACGGCCGGGGACGGGTCCGCGGGTACGGGCGCGGGCGTGCCGGGCGACAGGTGCGCGGCGATGCCGTCGATCGTCGGGTTCTCCAGCAGCGCCGCCACCGGCACCCGCGTGCCGAGACGCTCGTGCAGCCGGGCCGAGACCTGGACCATGGTGAACGACGTGGCGCCCTGGTCCCACAGGTCGGCCGCGGGGTCGACGGTCTCGCCGAGCAGTTCGCCGAACAGTTCCGTGAGCACCTGACGGACACCGGGCTCGTGCGGAGCGTCCGCCGGTCCCGGCGGGTCCGGCGGCCCGACCGGCGACGTGACCGGCGGCAGCGGCCACGGCAGCCGGGCGCGGTCCAGCTTGCCGTTGTCGGTGGCGGGGAACTGCTCCAGCACGGCCAGATGGCTCGGCACCATGTAGTCGGGCAGCGTCTCGGCGGCGAAGGCCCGCAGGTCGCGGACGGCCGGTGCGGCGCCACCGGAGGACAGCAGGTACGCCACCAGCTTGCGTTCGCCGCCCTCCTCACGGGCCACCACCACCGCGTCCTTGACGCCCGGATGGCCGCGCAGCCGGTGCTCGATCTCGCCGAGTTCGACCCGGAACCCGCGGATCTTCACCTGGTGGTCGGCCCGGCCCAGGAAGGTCAGGTTGCCGTCCGGCAGGAACGCCGCCCGGTCGCCGGTGCGGTACATCCGGTCGCCGGGCGGCCCGAACGGGCACGGCACGAACCGGTCCTCGGTGAGGTCCGGCCGGTTGTGGTAACCGGCGCTGAGCACCTCCCCGGCGATGTAGAGGTCGCCCTCGACGCCGGGCCGGCACGGGCGCCGGTCGTCGTCCAGGACGTAGTAGCGGGCGTTGTCGATCGGCCGGCCGTAGGGGATGCTGCGCCACCCGGGCTCGACGGTCCCGACGCGGTACCAGTTCGACCACACGGTGGCCTCGGTCGCCCCGCCGAGGTTGACGATCTCGGCGGCGGTGAAACAGGCCCGCAGCTCGTCGGGCAGGGACAGCGGCGTGTGGTCACCGCTGAGGAACACCAGCCGCAGGTCGGTCGTGCCGGGCCGGCCGCGGTGCGCGGCGGTCAGCGGTACGACGTGCGCCAGGGTGGTCGGCGCGGAGTTCCAGAACGTGACCGGCTCCCGCAGCAGGACGTCCAGCAGCAGCGCCGGGTCCTTCTGCTGCTCGGAGTCGGCCACGTAGATCGAGGCGCCGTAGCCGAGCAGCCCGAGGATGTCGAACACGGACAGGTCGAAGCCGAGCGACGTCACACACAGCCCGGTGTCCTCCGGTCCGAAGCGGAACGTCCGGCGCGCCCAGTGCAGGAGGTTGTGCACGGCCCGGTGGGTGACCGCGACCCCCTTGGGCCGGCCGGTGCTGCCCGAGGTGAAGATGACGTACGCGAGGTCGTCCTCGCCGGTGCACGGCTCCGGATCCGGCACCGCTGCGGAACCCACCCGGTCGGCGTGGACCACGGCGACCCCGTCCGGCCGTCCCGGCGCCGGCAGGTCCAGGTCGCTCGTCGTGACGAGCGCGACCGCGCCCGCGTCGGCGAGCATCAGCGCGGCGCGCGCCGGCGGCAGCGACGGCTCCACCGGCAGGTAGGCGCCACCGGCCTTGAGCACGCCGTACACGGCGGCGACCATGAGCGGCCCCCGGGCGACGCTGATCCCGACCACGGACCCGGCGCCGACGCCCGCGGCGCGCAGCCGGACCGCGATCCGGTTCGCCACCGCGTTCAGCTCACCGAAGGACGTGGTCCCGTCGCGCCCGCGTACGGCCACCGCCTCGGGCCGGGTCCGGGCCTGGGCCTCGAACAGCAGGTGCACCGGCCCGGCGTGCGGGAACTCGACGGCGGTGTCGTTCCACCCGTACACGACGTCGCTGAGGTCGGCCAGTTCGGCCAGCGCCGACCGGTACGCGTCGAAGATCCGGTCCAGGTCGTCGTCGCCGATCGCACCCTCGGTGGCGTCCCAGAACAGCCGCAGCGTGTCGTCGCCCTCGTCGATCGCGATGCAGTCCAGCGCCACGTCGGGCGTGCACGTCAGCCACGGGCCGGCTGTCACGCCGTCCGGCAGCGGCACGTCGCCGAGTTCGAGCAGCCCGGTGCACACGACCGGGTACCCGGCGCCGCCGTCGCGCATCCGCCGCAGCACCAGCCGCCGCAGCTCGGCCAGGCCGGAGGCGCCGTCCGCCGCCGCGTCGGCGGTGATCTGCCGGTCGTAGCGCCCGGCGAGGTCGAGCAGGCCCTCGCCCGGTTCGCCGGCGGCCAGCCAGCTCAGCGCGGTCAGTTCGGCGGGCCGGAACGGCTCGGACCGGGACGTCCAGCGCACCAGCGGCACCGCGAAGCGGTCGCGGTGGCAGGTGCCGATCGCTGTGGTGAGCGCGGCCATGAGCAGCGCGTCGAGGGCGAGGCCGCGTTCCCGGGCCAGCCGCCGGATCCGCGTCCAGCCCGGCACCCGGGCGGTACGCCGCCGCCGTGGCCCGGTGCGCGCCTCGACCGGCGGGCCGGGCGGAAGGTCGGCCAGGCGGTCCTGCCAGTACCGGCGGGCGTGCGGGTCCGGTGCCGCCTGCGGTGCGCGGGGCGGCCCGGCCACCGGCGTGCCCGGCTCGGCGTAGCGGCGCATCAGCTCGCGCAGCAGCAGGTGGATGCTGCGGCCGTCGGCCACCAGCAGGTCCAGCGCCACGTGCACGGTGGCGCCGCCTGCCTCGTCCACCTGGACGCGCAGCTCACCCTGGGGGAGCCGGCCGAGCGGGAAGGCCCGGCCCACCATGTCCCGCTGCACCGCGTCGGGCGACGGCACGCCGCCCGGTGCGTCCGGCACGGTCACCGGGATGTGCCACCGGTCCGGCACGTCGTCGCAGGTGACGAGCCGTCCGTCCGGGGTGACGACGGTCCGCAGCGGCTCGTGCGCGGCGAGCAGACCCAGCCAGGCCGCCTCCAGCCGGGGCAGGTCGAGCCGGTCGACGGCGAAGGCGTGCACCACCTGGCAGCCGCTCCACGGGCCGGTGCCGCCCGTGGTCCGGGCCACGAAGTACGCCTGCTGGAGGTCGTTCAGGGGCCGGCCGGCGTCGTCGGGGACGGGCCGCAGCCAGCGCAGCGTGTTGACGAACCAGGCGAAGGTCGCGGCGACCACGCCCGGGCCGAAGGCGTCCTCCGCGACGTCCCACCGCACGCGCAGTTCGCCGTCGCGCTCGCCGATCTGCGCGTCGAGCGTGACGCCAGTGGTCTGGCTGACCGCGTACCGGCCGTCGGCGCCGGTCCCGCCCACGTCGAGCAGGCTGGTGAACACCACCGGCAGCTGCGCCGGGACCGGCAGCCGGCGGGACCGCAGCTCACGGAGCGCGGCCACACCGGGCACGTCGGCGTGCTCGAGGTCGCGGCGCAGCCGGTCGTGGACCGCCCGGGCGGCCTCGGCGAACGGCCGCCCGGTCGTCGCCTCGGCGACGAACACGGTGGTCGAGGTGAACGGCCCGGGCACACCCGCCGCCTCGGCGGGCAGCCAGAGCCGGCTGTTCGTGGTCAGCACGAGCGAGAACGCCGCGTCGGCGCCGGCCCGCCGCAGTGCCTCGGTGAAGGCGGTGAGCACCACAGCGGTCGGTGAGACGCCGAGATCGCCCGCGTACGCGGTCACCGCGGCCCACTCGCGTCGCGTCAGCGCCGCCGTGTACGGCACCCGCACCGGGCCGGGCTCCACGCCGGAGGTGGGCAGGGCGGGTCCGGGCGGCAGGTCGCGCAGCGCGTCGGCCCAGTACTCCAGGCCGGCGCGGTACCCGTCGCCGTCGCGGTGGGCGGCGAGGGCCACGCCGAGATCCCGCAGGCCGGCGCCGGGGGCGGGCAGCTCGCGCCCGGGGTCGTCGTGGAGCGCCCGGAGCTGCCCGACGAGCAGCTCCAGCCCGGCGCCGTCGACGATCGCCGCGTCGACGCTGAGGTGCAGCACGCCGCCGCCGTCCGGGGCCCGGGACACCTCGACCGTCCACAACGGCTCGTCGGCCGGGCCGTAGGAGTGGTGGGAGAGGCGCCGGCGTACGTCCTCGGCGTCGTCGCCGACCGGCATGGTCCAGTCCGGCGGCCGCTCGGCCACCCGCTGGCGCCCGTCGGGGGTCAGCACGAGCCGCAGCGCCTCGTGGTGCCCGACGAGCCGCCCCCACGCCGTACGCAGGCGGTCCACGTCCAGGTCGGGGAGGTCGTACTCGCGGTAGAGGTGGCAGCCGGGCAGACCGGTCGCCTTGGCCAGCAGGTACCCCTCCTGGAGCGGGGTGAGCGGGAACGGTTCGTGCCGCCGCCCGGGCTCGGGGCGTACGTCGGGACGCAGCCCCGCGCCGGCGGGCGCGGCGTGGGCGGCCAGCTCGGCCAGCTCCCGGGCGGTGGCGCAGCGGCGCAGCGCGTCGGTCGGCAGCTCGGTGCCGAACGCGGCGCCGACCTCCAGCAGCAGCCGCGCGGCGGCGAGGGAACCGAGTCCCAGGTCGCCCAGGGCCGTGTCGGCGTCCGCTGTGACCCCGGCCGGCAGCACGCCCGACAGGACGTCCAGGACGATCTCCACGCGGTCCGGGATGGCGGTCTGCTCGTTCATGCGCTCCCCGCTCCGAAGGCCGGCGTTCGCCGCAACCTAAGCGGCGCCGGACCGGACGTGCTGCTCAACTCTGGGCAGCACGTCCGTCCGGCGGGCCGGACAGTCCAAGTCGTGTCCTTACGACCGAAGTCCGCCTGGGTGTTCCCGGGGCAGGGCGCGCAGCGCCGGGGCATGGGCGGTGACCTGTTCGACCGCTTCCCGGACGAGTGCGCCGCCGCCGACCGGATCATCGGCGTACCGGTGACCCGGCTGTGCCGGGACGACGACCTGCTCGGCGACACCCGGTACGCCCAGCCGGCGCTGTTCGTCGTCGGCGCGCTGGCCTACCTGGCGGCACGCGACGAGGAGCCGCCGCCGGACTACCTCGCCGGGCACAGCCTCGGCGAGTACGCGGCGCTGTTCGCGGCCGGCTGCCTGGACTTCGAGGAGGCGCTGCGCCTGGTGTGCCGCCGCGGCGAGATCATGGCCCGGGCGGCCGGCGGCGGCATGCTCGCCGTCCTCGGTGAACGGCTGGACCGGCTGCCCGGGGTACTCGCCGACGCCGGTGTCGACGACGTGGACGTGGCCAACGACAACGCCGACGGCCAGGTGACGCTCTCCGGCCCGCGCGAGTCGCTGTCGGCGGCGGCGCGGGCGGTCACCGGCGCCGGTCTGGGCCGATGCGTCCCGCTTCCGGTGGCCGCCGCGTTCCACTCGCGGTACATGCGCGCCGCGGCGGGCGAGTTCGCCGATGTGCTGTCGCAGGTCCGCTTCGCGCCGCCGCGGGTGCCGGTGATCTCCAACGTGACCGCCCGGCCGCACGACCCGCTGCTGCTGCCCGACCTGCTCGCCGTGCAGCTGCGTCGCCCGGTGCGGTGGCGCGAGACCATGGCGTATCTGGTCGGCCGCGGCGTGCGCACGGTGCGCGAGCTGGGTCCGGGCCGTGTGCTGACGGACCTGTTCCGTCCGGTGCTCGCGGCGGCGCCGGCCGTGCCGGACGGCGGCGATCCGGGACCGGCTGCGCTCGGCTGTCAGCGGTTCCGCGCCGACTACGGCGTCACGTGGTCCTACCTCGCCGGCTCGATGTACCGCGGGATCAGCTCGGTGGCGATGGTCGCCCGCCTGGGCAAGGCGGGCCTGCTCGGCTTCTTCGGCGCGGGCGGCTTCGACCGCGACGAGGTCGAGGCGGTCCTGCGCTCGCTCACGGCGGATCCCGGTCCGGGCCGCTTCGGCATGAACCTGCTGGCGATGCCGGACAACCCGGCGCTGGAGTCGGCGCTGGCGGAGCTGTACGTCCGGCACGACGTCCGCTACGTCGAGGCGGCCGGGTACACAGGGGTCACCGCGGCCCTGGTGCGGTTCCGCTTCGCCGGCGCGCACCTGAGCGCCGACGGCACCCCGGTCGCCGTCCGGCACGTCGTGGCGAAGGTGTCCCGGCCCGAGGTCGCGGCCGCGTTCCTGGCCCCGCCGCCGCCGGCGATGCTCGCCGCTCTCGTGGCCGAGGGCGCGCTGTCCGCCGGGGAGGCAGCCGCGGCGGCGCGGCTGCCGGTGAGCGGCGACCTGTGCGCCGAGGCCGACTCGGCCGGGCACACCGACGCGCGGTCCCCGTTCAGCCTCGTGCCGGACCTCGCCCTGCTGCGCGACGCGGAGATGCTCCGGCACCGCTACCACGAACGGATCCGGGTCGGCGCCGCGGGCGGCCTGGGCACCCCGGAGGCGGTCGCCGCGGCGTTCGTGCTCGGCGCCGACTTCGTGGTCACCGGGTCGATCAACCAGGCCACGCCCGAGGCCGGGACGTCACCCGAGGTCAAGGACCTGCTGGCAGGCGCCGGGATCCAGGACACGGCGTACGCGCCGGCCGGTGACACGTTCGAGTTCGGCTCCCGCGTGCAGGTGCTGCGCCGCGGCACGATGTTCGCGGCGCGGGCCACCCAGCTGCTCCAGCTCTACCACCGCTACGACACCTGGGACGAGGTGCCCGCCGCGATCCGCGACGCCGTGGAACGGACCACCTTCCGCCGGCCGTTCGCGCAGGTGTGGCGGGAGACCGAGCGGCACTACCGGGACACCGGCCGGGCCGCGGAGGTGGAGCGCGCCGGCCCGCGACGGCGGATGGCACTGGCGTTCAAGTGGTACTTCGCCCACGCCACGGAGGTGGCGCTGCGCGGCGACACCACCGAACGGGCGAACTTCCAGGTCCACACCGGACCGGCGATGGGCGCCTTCAACAGGTACGTGCGCGGCACCGAACTGGCCGACTGGCGGCTGCGGCACGTCGACGTCATAGCCGAACTGCTGATGCGCGGGGCGGCCGACGTCCTGCGCCGGCACTGTCCGCCGGTGGCCATTAGTGAGCAGAGCCGCTGGTCCGATGCTGACTAGCGTGTCCGGGCGCCCACCGAACCAGCCGAAGCGAAGGAGTCTCCGATGACCACCACATCGAGTCCGCCGTTCGTGTTGCCGACCGCCCAGGCCCAGACCTCGATCGACCGGGCCGCGATCCTGCACTCGGGCAACGCCGGCGTGATCGTCGAACGGGTCGGTCAGTTGCGTGCCGAGTTCCGCTCCGAGGCCCGGCAGTTCGCCCGGGAGCTGTCGGAGTACCTCAACACCAACTACGCCGGCATCATCACGGTGTTCGTCTACGAGGAGACCTTCGGCACGAAGGACCGCCTCCACTGGCTGATGCACCTGAAGTCGCTGCACGCGTACGAGACGCTGATCGAGATGGGCAGCCGCGACGCCGGCTGGCGGGACATCATCATGCGCCAGCGCATCGACCCCGCGCGCGGCGGCGGCACGTGGGACCGGATGTTCCTCGACGGCGACCTGCACGAGACGGTGCTCATCCCGTCGGCCTTCGGCATGTACGGCACGTCGGACGAGACGCCGGACTCGGTGCGGACCACCGAGGGCGCCGCCACGTTCACCGTACCCACCGCGCAGCTCCAGACCGACGTGCCGGTCGAGGACCAGCTCAACTCCGCCACCTGCGGCATCCTCATGCACCGCACCGGCGAGCTGCGCTACGAGTTCCGGGCCGAGGGGCGCGCGTTCGCCCGGGCGCTGTGCGAGAGCTGGAACCGGGCGCTCGCCGGCCACGCCACCATCTACCTGTACGAGGAGGCGTTCGGCCGGTCCGACCGCATCCACCACTTCATCCACCTGAAGTCGCTCAGCTCGTACTACACGCTGATGGGCGTCCGCGCGATGAGCGACCCGGCCACCCGCGAGGTGTTCACCCGCCAGTGGATCCCGGAGGAGAAGGGCGGCGGCGGCTGGGAACGGATGTTCGTCCAGTCCAGCCTGTCCGACCTGTCGCTCACGCCCCAGCACTGGGGCATGTACGCCACCAAGACGGAGCGGTGACCGATGCCCGTGACTGACTGCCTGCACACGATCTTCTCCCGGCGGGCGGCGGAACAGCCGCACCGGATCGCGGTGACCTGCGGCGACCACCGGCTGTCCTACAGCGAGCTGGACCGCCTGTCCGGTGAGCTGGCCGAGCGGCTGCGCGGGTACGGGGTCGGCCCCGGCGTCCACGTCGGGGTGTGCGTGGACCGCTCGGTCGACCTGGTCGTGTGCGTCCTGGCGGTGGTGAAGGCGGGCGGCGCCTACGTGCCGGTGGACGCCGAGCATCCGGCCGCGCGGGTCGCGGCCGTGCTGGCCGGCAGCCGGGTTCCGGTGACGGTGGCGGTGACCCGTACCGCCGACTCGCTCGCGGAGTGGTCGGGTCCGGTGCTGTGGGCCGACGACAGCGAGGACGACGACGACACCGACGACGAGGACGGCGAGGGCACGGCCGCCGAGGCCGCGGCCGGTGCCGGCCCGGCGGACCGGGCGGTCGGCGCGGACGCGGTACGGGAGCCCGCCGGTGAGGCCGGGCCGGACGACCCCGCGTACGTCATCCACACGTCGGGCTCCACCGGGGCGCCGAAGGGCGTGGAGGTGTCGCACCGCAGCGTCGTGGCGCTGCTCGAGCACGGCGCGGAGCGCTTCGGCTTCGGCGGCGACGACACGTGGACGCTGTTCCACTCGATCGGCTTCGACTTCTCCGTCTGGGAGCTGTGGGGGGCGCTGCTGTCCGGCGGCCGGCTCGTCGTCGTACCGGGGCGCGTCGCCCGGACCCCGGCGCTGATGCTGGACCTGGTGCGGCGCGAACAGGTCACGGTGCTCAACCAGACCCCCTCGGCGTTCCGCCAGCTCGCCGCCGCCTACCTGGCCGACGAGGGCCCGGACGACCTGCGCCTGGTGGTGTTCGGCGGCGAGCGGCTCGACGTCGCGATGCTGGCGCCGTGGATCGCCCGGCGCGGCGACGACCGGCCGGAACTGGTCAACATGTACGGCATCACCGAGGTGACCGTGCACGCTACCGCCCGCCGGATCGTTGCGGCGGACCTCGACCGGCCGTCGGTGAGCCCGATCGGCCGGCCCCTGCCCGGCGTACGGATCGAGCTGCGCGACGAGACCGGTGCGCCGGTGCCGGACGGCACGCCGGGGGAGCTGTACGTGGCGGGCGCCGGGCTGGCGCGGGGCTACCTGCACCAGCCGGAGCTGACCGCCGAACGCTTCGCCGAGTCCGGCGGTGAACGCTGGTACCGCTCCGGGGACCGGGCCGTGCGGACCGACGGCGACCTGGTCTACCTCGGCCGGGTCGACAGGCAGTTGAAGGTCCGCGGCTACCGGATCGAGCCGGGCGAGGTGGAGGCGGCGGTCCTGGCACACCCCGGCGTCGGCACCGCGCTGGTGACCGCCCAGGACTTCGGCGAGGGCGACGTACGCCTGGTCGCCTACGTCGCGCCCCCGCCCGGCGCGGACCCGTCCGCGCTCACCGAGGCGGACCTCGCCGTGACCGTGGCGGACCTGCCCGGCTACCTGCGGCCGTCCCGCTTCCACGTGGTCGCCGACATCCCGCTCACCGTGCAGGGCAAAGCCGACGTGGCGGTCCTGGACCGCCTGGCCGAGCCGGCCGAGCAGGCCGAGCCGGCCGGCGACGACGCGGTGTCCGGGGTGAAGGCCATCGCCGACGAGGTGCTGCGGCGCGACGTGCCGGTGGACGGCGACCTGTTCGACCTGGGCGCCACGTCGCTGGCCCTGACCCGGATCGTGGCCATGGTGAACGACCGGTTCGGCATCGCGCTGACCGGCGCCGAGATGGAGGAGCCCACGGTCGGGTGCCTCGCCGAGGTGGTGGACGCGTCCCGACGCCACCATTCCCTGCAACAGGTAGGAGGATGACATGGAGGACGACTACACGCTCACCGACGAGGAGCTGGCCGACTTCCACCGCAACGGGTACTTCGGCCCGTTCCCGGTGTACGAGGTCGAGGAGATGCAGCGGCGGTGGCGGCGGGAACGGCTGCGCCTGCTGGACCGCTCGCACGCGGTCTACCAGGACGAGGCCGCGCTCTCCGGGAACACCAACATCTCCAACTACGACCGGCACCTGGACAACGAGTTCCTGGCCGACCACATCTGCCACCCGCGGATCGTCGACCGCGTCGTCAGCGTGCTCGGCCCGGACGTGCAGTGCTGGCGGTCGGAGTTCTTCCCCAAGTACCCGGGCGACGAGGGCACCGACTGGCACCAGGCCGACACGTTCGCCAACGCCTCCGGCAAGCCGCAGATCCTCTGGCCCGGCGACGCGAAGGACTTCGGCGGCACGATCACCGTCTGGACGGCCTTCACCGAGGCCAACGAGGAGACCGGGTGCCTCCAGTTCATCCCGGGCACCCACCGGACGATGTTCTACGACGAGACCAAGCGCATGCACTACGACCCGGCCTCCATCAACAGCACCGACAAGGACGGCGTACGCCGCGGGTTCTTCGGCTACGACTACCGCGAGCTGCAGATCGACCCGGACTGGAAGCCCGACGAGTCCAAGGCGGTGTCGATGGTGATGCGGCCCGGCGAGGCGATCATGTTCTGGTCGACGCTGATGCACGCGTCGCTGCCGCACGCGGGACGCACCGAGGAGATGCGGCTCGGCTTCGCCGGCCGGTACGTGCCGGTGTCGGTGGACGTCTACCCGGACACCGACGTCATCGAGGAGTACGGCGGCGCCGTGTCGCTGGACCGCTGGGGCTCGGTGCTCGTCGCGGGACACAACGGCAACCCGCACAACCGGATGGCGACCGAGACCACGCGCGGCCACCGGTTCACCCGGCGGGACCGCTCCGGGGCGCGGGTGTCACCGGCATGACCGTCTTCGAGGTCGTGAAGGCGAGCCTCGTCGAGGTCGTCCCGGACGTCGACCCGGCGAGCGTCACCGCCGGGCGCACGCTGAGCGACCTCGGCTGCACGAGCATCGACCGGGCCGAGGTCGTGACGCTGGCCATGGAGCGGCTCGGCATCGTGGTGCCGATCTCCGAGTTCCGCGACGTCAACGACCTCGACCGGATCGTCGAGCTGCTGCGGACGCACATGTGAGCACGGTCGCGGTGACCGGCACCGGGATCGTCTGCGCGATCGGTGCGGACGTCCCGTCGTTCACCACGGCGCTGCGGGCGGGCCGCAGCGGTGTCGTCGGCACCGCTGACGGCCTGGCCGCGCCGATCACCGGGTGGTCGTTCGACGACGCGGTGGCCGGCGTGCCCGAGCCGCTGCGCCGCCGGGCGGTCCGGGCCGCGGCGCGCGCGCCGCAGCCGGTGCGGGCCGCCGTCGCGGCGGCGCTCCAGGCGTGGACCGGGGCCGGCCTGCCCGGCGCCCGGATCCCCGGCGACCGGGTCGGGATCGTGGTGGCCGGGCACAACCTGACCGCGCGGTACACGCACGAGCTGTACCGGACCTGGCAGGAACGGCCGGCGTACCTGCCGGCGCGGTTCGCCCTGCACGTCCAGGACACCGACCACGTCGGGACGCTCAGCGAGGTGCTGTCCGCCACCGGCGAGGGTTTCACCGTCGGCGGGGCCTCGGCCAGCGGCAACGTCGGCATCGTGCACGCCGCCCGGCTGGTCGCCGCCGGCGCGGTGGACTGCTGCGTCCTGGTCGGCGCGGTCACCGAGCTGACACCGATGCACCACCGGGGTTTCGCGGTGCTCGGCGCGCTCGCCGAGCCGGGTGGCGACCCGGCCGCCGCCTGCCGGCCGTTCGACCACGACCGGCGCGGCTTCGTCCCCGGCGAGGCCGCCGCGGCGCTGGTGCTGGAACACCCGGCCGCCGCGGCCCGGCGCGGCGCGGCGGTCCTGGCGACGGTGGCCGGGTACGCCCTCGGCCTGGACGCCAACCGGCTCGCCGACCCCGACGCGGCCGGGCAGGCCCGCGTGATCCGGGCCGCCCTGGCCGCCGCGGGGCTGGCCCCGCACGAGGTGGACTACGTCAACGCCCACGCCACCGGTTCCCGGCTGGGCGACGAGACGGAACTCGCGTCGCTGCACGACGTGCTCGGCGCCGCCGCCGGCCGGCCGTGGGTGAACGCCACCAAGGCGCTGACCGGTCACTGCCTCGGCTCGGCCGGGGTGGTCGAGGCCGTCGCCACCGTCGCGCAGCTCACCGGCGGCTTCGTGCACCCCAACCCGAACCTGGCCCGACCGATCGATGCCCGGATCCGGTTCGCCGGCGCCGGGCCCGAGCCCGCCCGGCTGCGGTACGCGCTGTCCACCGGCTTCGGCTTCGGGGGCATCAACACGGCCGTGGTCCTCGCCCGTACCGTCGATGGAGGTTGAACGATCATGTACGACGTCGTCGTCGTCGGGGCCCGCTGCGCGGGCGCGCCGACCGCCATGCTCCTGGCCCGCCAGGGCCACCGGGTGCTGCTGCTGGACCGCAGCGCCTTCCCGGCCGACAAGCTCTCCACGCTGTACATCCAGCAGCCGGGCGTCGCGCGGCTGGCCCGCTGGGGTCTGCTGGACGCGCTTCGGGCCACCGGCTGCCCGCCGCTGGACCACGTCGTCTACGAGCTGGGTGACGTGCGCGTCGAGGGCTGCTGCAGCGGCATCGACGGCATCCGCGCGGCGTACGCGCCCCGCCGCTCGATCCTGGACCCGCTGCTGGCCGGCGCCGCTGTCGACGCCGGCGCCGAGTTCCGCGACGACTGCCGGGTCACCGGCCTGCTGTGGGAGGACGACCGGGTCGTCGGGGTGCGCACCGACCGCGGCGACGAGCGGGCCGCGCTGGTCGTCGGCGCCGACGGGATGCGCTCCACCGTCGCCGGGCTCACCGGCGCGCCCACGACGACGTCCCACCCGCCGCTGACCTGCGCGTACTACGCGTTCTGGGACGGGCCGAAGACACACTTCGAGATGTACGAGGGCGACACCGGCTGGGTGTCAGCGGTGCCGACGAACGACGGCGCGGTGCTCATCGCCGCCTACTACCCGCAGCAGCGCTTCGACGAGGTCCGGCACGACGCGCGCGCGGCCTACCTCGACAACGTGCGGACCAACGCGCCGCGGCTGTACGAGCAGATGGAGCGCGGCCGGCAGATCGGCGGCGTGCACGGCACGGGTGACCAGCAGAACTTCTTCCGCCGCGCGCACGGCCCGGGCTGGGCGCTCGTCGGCGACGCCGGCCACCACAAGGACTCGCTGACCGCGCGCGGCATCTCCGACGCGTTCATGCAGGCCGATCTGCTCGCCGAGTCGGTGGGCGAGCACCTGGCCGACCGGACACGGCTCGACGCCGCGCTGGCCGACTACGACCGGGAACGCGAGCAGCGGCTGATGGAGAACTACCAGGCGACCCTGCTGGTGGCCCAGGCCGAGGCCCGGGACAAGCGCCGCGCGCTGCTGCGCGCCGTCGGCAGCAGCCCCGAACTGACCACCCGCTACTTCGACGCGGTGGCCGGGATCGTGCCGCTGCGGGAGCTGTACACACCGGAACTGATGGCGCTGATGTCCGCCCCGACGGCCCCCTGACACCGCGCCCTATTGAGCAGACACCCGTGCCGGTGATCGGCGACCGTCAGATCCGCAGACGTCTTGCGATCCGACCTCACCGGCACGACCTTTGTGGAGGAACCATGTCGCCCACCCCTTACGACTCGCCCTTCAATCGCCGCGCGCTGCTCCGGATGGGGCTCGTCGCGGGCGCCGCGGTGGCCGGCGTGCCGCTGCTGTCGGCCTGCGGCGACGACGACGAGCAGCCGTCGCCGGCGGCGGCCGGCGGGGGGTCGCTGGCGGTGCTGAAGGTGGGCGCGCCGAACGCGGTCACCGACGCCGAAGCCGGCAACCCGCTGCTGACCAGCATCGGCGCGACCCTCATCGTCATGCGGCACGTGTACGACTCGCTGATGGTGCTCGACAACGGCGAGTACAAGTACCAGCTCGCCGAGTCGGTGCAGCCGAACGCCGACGGCAGCGTGTGGACGATCAACCTGCGCTCCGGGGTGACGTTCCACGACGGCAAGCCGGTCACCGCGGCCGACGTGGTGCACAGCATCCGTACGCTCGGCGCCAAGCCCAGCAACCGGGCCTCCGTCTACGCCAACGTCGACCTCGCCAAGGTGACAGCCGTCAACGACCGCACCGTCACCGTCCCGCTGCTGACCCCCCGCGGTGACTTCAAGGAAGCCGTCCTCGTCGTCTTCTCGCCGGTCTTCCCGGCCGGCATGACCGAGTTCAGCAAGCCGATCGGCTCGGGCCCGTACCGGCTGGCCGAGCGCAACGGCACCACGACCCGGCTGGTCGCCAACGAGCAGTACTGGGGTGGCAAGCCGAGCGTCGCCGAACTCCAGATCGTCGGCATCCTCGACGCCGGCGCCCGGCTGTCGGCGCTGAAGGCGGGACAGGTCGACTACGCCGTCAGCATCAGCTCCACCGGCGCGAAGACCGAGGCGGCGAACAGCGAGCTCACCGTCGTACGCGGCGGTCCGGCGAACGCCAACGCGCTGTCGTTCGCGATGAACCAGAAGCTCGCGCCGTTCGACGACGTCCGGGTCCGCCAGGCGGTCCGGCTCGCCGTGGACCGGCAGGCGCTCGTCGACAACGCGCTGCTCGGGCTCGGCTCGACGGCCGACGACGTGGTCGGCAAGAGCCTGCCCGGCTACGCCGACCTGCCGGCGCGCGCCCGTGACCTGGAGCAGGCGAAGCGGCTGTTCGCCGAGGCCGGGATCACGAAGCTGACGCTGCGGACCGGCGAGATCGTCCCCGGCATGCTCAACGCCAGCCGGCTGATGGCCCAGCAGCTCAAGGAGGCGGGCGTCGAGCTGACCCTCCAGGAGATCTCGCCCGACGCCTACTACGCCGACCTCATGACGCTGGCCACGCACCCGTTCCAGGCGTTCTACTACGTCAACCGGCCGGCCGCCGTGCACCTGTCGGCGGTGACCCACGGCAAGGCGCCGTTCAACGTCACCGGCACGTCGGCGGCCTACCAGGCGCGGCTGGCCAAGGCCCAGGCGACTGTCGACGACAACGCCCGCGCCGAGGCGTTCAAGGCGTTGCAGGAGGAGTTCTACAAGGAGGGCGGCGATCTGCTGTGGGGCTTCCAGGAGCAGCTGGACGCCGCCCGTAAGGGGATCAGCGGGGTCCGCACGATGCAGTCGGTCCAGCTGTTCGACCGGGCGACCGGGCCGGCGTGACCGCGCTCGGGTTCCTGGCCCGACGGCTGCTGGCGACGGTGGCCACGCTGTTCGCGGTGGCGGTGGTGCTCTTCGCCGGCTCGGAGGTGCTCCCGGGTGACGCCGCGTCGGCGTCACTCGGGCCCGACGCCACCATCGAGGAGGTCGCGCAGCGCCGGGCCGAACTCGGCGTCGACCGGCCCTGGCCGGTGCGGTTCGTCGAGTGGGGGACCGCGGCGCTGCGCCTCGACCTGGGCACCAGCACCTCGATGCACCGGCCGGTGGTGGACGTCGTGGCCGAGCCGCTGGCCGCCACCGGCCTCCTGGTCGGGCTCACCGCGGCGGTGACGGTGCCGCTGGCGATGGGACTGGGGCTGCTCACCGGGCTGCGGCCGGGCGGCCGGGTGGACCGGGCGGTGTCGGCCGTCGCGGTGGTGGCGGTGTCGATCCCGCAGTTCGTCACCGCCGGCCTGCTCGTGCTGGTGTTCGCCGACCTGTGGCCGCTGCTGCCGGCGATCTCGCTGCCGCCGCTGGGCGGCGGACCGCTGGACCGGCCGGAGATCCTGGTGCTGCCGGTGGTCGCGCTGACGCTGTTCGGCGCGGCGTGGGCGAGCCGGATCGTGCGGGCGACTGTCATCGACGCGGACGCGATGCCCCACGTCGAGGCGGCCCGGCTGGCCGGGCTGCCCGAGCGGGTGGTCGTGGCGCGGCACCTGCTGCCCGCGGCGGCGCCGCCGTGCGCGCAGACGTTCGCGTGGCTGCTGTCCGGGCTGTTCGGCGGCACCACGGTGGTCGAGGTGGTCTTCAACTACCCGGGCCTGTCGCAGACGCTCGTGGCGGCGGTCCGCAACCACGACACCGCCGTCCTGGAGGGGGTCGGGCTGCTCCTCGCCGCGATCATCCTCGTCTCGTTCATCGTGGCCGACCTGCTCGTCCTCGCGGTCGACCCCCGGCTGCGGGTGGCCGCCCGATGAGGGCCGCGCGGTGGCTGCTCGCCGGGACGGCCGTGGCCGTGGTGCTGTTGGTGCTGGGCGTGGCGCTGTTCGGCCCGTTGTTCGCCGGCGAGCCGGAGCGGATCGTCGGGTTGCCCTACAGCGCCCCGACGGCCGGCAGCCCGCTGGGCACCGACAGCGCCGGACGGGACGTGCTGGACCGGGTGCTGGCCGGTGGCCGGCCGCTGGTGGCCGTGCCGGTGGTGGCGACGATCCTGGCCACCGTGCTCGGCCTGGTGCTGGGCCTGGTCGGCGGCTACTTCGCCGGGATCACCGACGCCGTGGTGTCCCGGCTGGACTACCTGCTGCTGGGCCTGCCGCCGGTGCTGATCCTGCTGGTGCTGCTGCACGGCTGGGGGTACAGCGCCACCACGATGATCATCGTGGTGGTGCTGACCGGCACGCCGTTCGTCTCCCGGGTCACCAGGGCCGAGACGCTCCGCGCGGTCGAGGACGGGTACGTGGTGGCCGCCTACGCCGGCGGCGACTCGCACCTGTCGGTGATCGTCCGGGAGATCCTGCCGAACATCGTCCGGCCGGTGCTCGCCGACTTCGGCACCCGCCTCGCCATCGCGGTCACGCTGACGGCGGCGGCGGCGTTCCTCGGCTTCGGCTCCAGCGGCCCGAACTGGGGGGCCATGATCAGCCAGAACGTCGAGGGCATCCAGCTCACCCCGTGGGGTGTCGCGGTGCCGGCGATCCTGCTCGGTGTGCTCACCGTCGCCGCGAACCTCGGCATCGACCGGATCGTCGGGCGGGTGCTGCGATGATCGAGATCAGTGGGCTGCGGGTCGAGGACACCGCCGGCCGGGCCGTCCTGGAGAACCTGTCGTTGCGCGTCGCCGAGGGTGAGCGGGTCGCCGTCGTGGGCGAGTCCGGGGCGGGCAAGACGACACTGGCGATGGCCCTCGTCGGCGCGGTACGGCGCGGACTGCGGGTGGCCGGGGGCACGGTCGTGGTCGACGGGCACGACGTGCTGACGGCCTCCGGCGCCGAGGTACGCCGGGTCCGGCGGCGGGTGCTGGCGTACCTTCCGCAGGACCCGCCGTCGGCGCTGAGCCCGACGCTGCGGGTCCGGGCGCAGATCCGGGAACTGGCCGCGGACCGGTCCGACGCGGCCGTGAGCCGAGGGCTGGTCGAGGTGGGCCTGCCGGGCGACCGGGCCTTCCTGCGCCGGTACCCGCACCAGCTCTCGGGCGGCCAGCAGCAACGCCTGGCGCTGGCCCGGCTGCTGGCCGGTGACCCGCGCGGCCTGGTGCTGGACGAGCCGACGACGGGCCTGGACGGGCTGGTGCGCAAGCAGGTGCTCGACCAGCTGGACCGGCTCTCCGCCGACCGCGGGCTGGCGGTCGTGTTCGTCACCCACGACCTCGCCGCGGCCGCCCGGATGACCGATCGCCTGATCGTGCTGCGGGGCGGCGTCGTGGTCGAGGAGGGACCGACAGCGCAGGTGCTCGCCCGCCCGGCCGCCGCGTACACCCGGGACCTGCTCGCCGCGGTGCCGGACCTGCCGGCCGAGATGCGCCGCCGCGCCGCCACGCCGGTGCGGGGGGCGGAGGTCCTGACCGTGTCCGGGCTGACCGTGCCGCGCGGGGGGCGGGTCGTCCTGGACGACGTGTCCCTGCGGTTGCGCGCCGGCGAGGCGCTGGCCCTGCTCGGCACGTCGGGCTGCGGCAAGACGACGCTCGCCCGGGCCGTCGTCGGGACGCTGCGCCCCAGCTCGGGCCGGGTGACGCTGTCGGGCGAGGTCCTGGAGCCGACGCTCGGGCGCCGGCCGGTGCACCAGCGACGCCGCATGCAGCTCATCCCGCAGGACTCCGGCGGGTCGCTGAACCCGCGGCGGCCGGTGGGCGCGGCGATCGGCCGGGTGGTCCGCCTGGCCGGTGGGATGACGGCCGAGGCGGTGGCGGCGGAGACCCGCCGGCTGATGGGGCTCGTCGGCCTGCCGGGGGAGCTGGCGTCGCGGCTGCCGCGGGAGCTGTCCGGCGGGCAGCGGCAACGCGTCGCGATCGCCCGCGCGCTCGCCGCCGGGGCCGACGTGCTCGTCTGCGACGAGATCACGTCGAACCTCGACGCCCAGGTGGCGGCCTCGGTCCTGGCCCTGCTCGACTCGCTGCGGCGGACCCTGGGCCTGGCGGTGCTCATCGTGACGCACGACCTCGGTGTGATCGCCCGCAACGCGGACCGGCTCGCCGTGCTCAGCGGCGGGCGGATCGTCGAGGAGGGCACCGTCGAGCAGGTGTTCGGCAACCCGCGCCACGAGGCGAGCAGGATGCTGCTGGACGCCGCGCGGCCCGTCACGGCGGTGGCGGACGTGCCGTGACAGCCCGAGGCGGAGGGCCGCTACCGGCTTCCCGGTAGCGGCCCTCCGCCTCGATCTCAGCGCGTCAGACGAGCTCGTCGAGGAGTTCGTAGTTCAGCGTGAAGGTGTGGCTGCCGTCCTCCAGCTTGCGCATGGTGGCGGTGCCCTGGATGCCGGCGAGCCCCTCGGTGCCGGTCCCCGGCACGATGTGCCACTCGGCGCCGCCCTCCTCGTCGCTCATCAACCCGACGGCCTGGTGCTGGAGCATGAAACTGCCCTTGGAACCGCCGATCGACACCTCGATCACTTCGTGACCGACGTATCCGGCGCCGCCCTTGCCATAGGCGAACAGGAACTGCGCGCGGCTGGTGCCCTCGAGTTCACCGGAATACGTCTTGGTGACCGAGGCCCGCGAGAATTTCATGCCGTCGGGGGTCTCCTGCCACTCGTCTTCGTCCCAGGAGTCGAGCGTAAATGAAGCAGTCGCGGTGCTCACCTTGTCTCATTCCTTCCGTGGTTCTCTTTCAGTCCCAGACCGAGGCGCAGAACGGGTGACCGGCCGGGTCGAGGAAGACCCGCCACTTCGCGTCGCCGGGCTGGTCGGCGGGCTTCGTCGCACCCAGGCGCAGCAGCTCGGTCTCGGCCGTCTCGATGTCGTCGACGGCCAGGTCGAGGTGCAGTTGCTGGGGAACCGTCTGCCCGGGCCACTCCGGACGCCGGTAGTTCTCCACCCGCTGCAACGCCACGGCGACGCCGTCACCGTTGCTGAGGAACGCGCCGGACTCCGACTCGTGCACCGGCTCGAGGCCGGCCGCTTCCCGGTAGAAGGCCACCAGCGGGGCGATTTCGGAACAATCCAGTGTTACCGCCGCCAAGCGACCGACAGCCATTCATGTCTCCTGGAGATTTGTCGTCCGATCGAAAGCGTGGCCCGAGCCTAGCAATCCGCCGTCGTCCACGCCACGGTCGCCGGGTGTGTCGCGACCGGCCTGCTCATTAGACGGTTGCGAATGGACAGCAGGCCCCGAAGGTTCGGCAGCATACCGGCTGAACCGTCGGCGGCGCCACCGATACACCAATCGAGTTGCCCTCACTTCGTGCTCACAACAGCGCAGCGTCAGGCGCACTCGTCCGCCACGATTCGCCGGTACCCCAATCACCGGCGTGGAGGAGAACACGGTGGAAGGCTTCGAGATCTTCACCTACGGGGACGCCGTCGCCGACGTCTTCGACGGGACGGGATGGGCCGGCGACCCGGGTGACACCGAGGAGACGATCGAGTGGCTCGCCGAGAACGCCGGCGGCGGGCCCGTGCTCGAACTCGGCGTCGGCACCGGCCGGGTCGCCGTCCCGCTGGCCCGCAGGGGCATCGAGGTGCACGGCATCGACGCGTCGGAGGGGATGCTGACGCAGCTGCGCGACAAACCCGGCGGCGAACTGGTGCACGTGCACGTGCAGGACTTCACCGACTTCACGCTGCCGTACAAGTTCTCGCTGGCGTACGCGGTCTTCGACACGCTGCCGTTCATCACCGACCAGGAGGAGCAGATCCGCTGCTTCCAGAAGGTCGCCGACGTCCTGGAGCCGGGCGGGCGGTTCGTGATCCAGACGTCGATCCCCGACCCGGCGCGGTACGACCGCAACCAGCGCACCCAGACCGTACGGGTGGAGAAGGACCACGTCGTGATGACGTTCACCCGGCGCGAGCGGATCTCCCAGTGCTCGTCGATCCAGTTCGCGGTCCTGCGGCCCGACGGCATCCGGTTCTTCCCGATGCGCATCCGCACCGTCATGCCGTCGGAGATGGACCTGATGGCCCGCCTCGGCGGGCTCACCATGGAGTCGCGCTGGGGTCACTGGGACGGACGACCACTGCGCGACTCCGACGAGCGGCACATCACCGTCTACCGCAAGTAGAGCGGCGGATCGGTGGAGCACAGCCAGACGAGCGCCGGCGGTGCGGGCCGGCGCCTTCGGGTGGTCCTGGTGCAGCAGGGCGTCTGGGACATGCCGCTGGAGTCGCTGCCGCTCGCCTCGGCGTACCTCAAGGCGATGGTGTCCGGCGACGCCGAGCTGAACGACCAGGTGTCGGTGGAGATCTGCAACTTCCGGGGGCGGGTGACGCACGGGGAGATGGCCGCCCGGCTGTTCGCCGGCCCGCTGCCCGACGTGATCGGGTTCTCCGTCTTCGGCTGGAGCCAGCGCGCGTTCGGGGCACTCGCCGCCACCTACAAGCAGCTCAACCCGCAGGGATGGGTCATCTTCGGCGGCACCCACGTCAGCGCGCAGGCCGAACGCGTGTTCCGGCTCTACCCGGAGATCGACGTGGTGGTCAACGGCGAGGGCGAGCTGACCTTCCTCGACCTGCTCCGCGCCCGGCTGGCCGGCGTGGCCCCCGACGCCCTCGGCGACGTGCAGGGCATCTCCTGGCACCGCGCCGACGGCAGCGTGGTCACCAACCCGGACCGGCCCCGGATCGAGGATCTCGACATCATCCCGTCGCCGTTCCTCACCGGAGCCGTCGAACTGCTCGACGCCGACGGCCGGTTCCGCTACGACGTCGCGCTGTTCGAGACCAACCGCGGCTGCCCGTACAAGTGCTCGTTCTGCTACTGGGGCGGCGCTGTCGGCCAGCGGGTACGCGCGTTCTCCCGGGAACGGCTGCGCGCCGAGCTGGAACTGTTCGCCCGGTGCGGCGTGCACACAGTGGTCGCCTGCGACGCCAACTTCGGCATGCTGCCGATCGACCTGGAACTCGTCGACGACCTCATCGACATCAAGCGGCGGCACGGCTTCCCGCTGGCCTTCGAGAGTTCGTGGGCCAAGAACAAGTCGAAGGTGTTCTACGAGATCGTGCGGCGGATGAAGGAGGCGGGGCTGCGCAGCTCATTCACCCTGGCCCTCCAGTCGCTCAACCCGGACGCCCTGACCCTGATGCGCCGGCGGAACATGAAGGTCAACGACTGGCGTGACCTGGTGCGGTGGCTCAACCGGGAAGGGCTGGACTGCTATGCCGAGCTGATCTGGGGCGCGCCGGGCGACACCGTCGAGTCGTTCCTGGCGGGGTACGACGAACTCGCCCAGCACGTGTCCCGGATCGCCGTCTACCCGATCATGCTGTTGCCGAACACCGAGTACGCGGAGAACAAGGAGTTGTACGGCATCGTCGCGCTGCGCGGCGACAACGACGACTTCGAGTACGTGCTCGCCCACCGCACCATGACCTTCGCGGACAACGCGGTGATGCAGCGGTTCCTGTTCTGGGCCCGGGTGATGGCCGAGAACGCGGTCCTGCGTCACTGCTGGCTGCCGCTGCGGCGGCTCGCCGGGTGGGAGCAGTCCCGGGTCCTCAACAGCCTCGCCGACTGGGCGGACACCACCACGGCGCGGGAGGCGATCCCGTTGCGGGAGGCCGCGATGCGGGGTCACGGCGGCGGCGCGCCGGCGTACGCGGCCGCCATCGGCTACCTCTTCACCGAGGCGGACGGGCGGCGGGCGCTGGAGCTGTGGTGGCAGGAGGTGGTCTCGCGGCAGCTCGCGGCCGACGTCCGCCCGTTCCTCGACGAGGTGTACCGCTACGACCTGCTGACCCAGCCGGTCTGCGAGCCGGACGGACTCGCCGTCGTCGAGATCGGCGGCGTCGAGTACTTCCACCGCCCGGACGTGACCCTGGCCTACGACGTGCCGGGCGTCCTCGCGCGGATGCGCGCCGACGAGCCGGTCTCGCTGGAGCCGGAACCGATCCGCGTCGACATCTACTACCGCACCGGCGCCATGACCGCGGTCATGTCGACGAACCACGAGGAGATCCTGCACTTCATGGGGGAGGTGCGCAGAGCAGGCACCCCGCTCACAGTCCCCTGACCGATCGCCGGTGTCCGGAGTGGACCGGCGCTGCCATACTCGGCCCGATGGGGTCGTCGTCGAGGTGACTGTGCAGTTCCGGGTGCTGGGTCCGCCGGAGGTCGTCCGGCACGGGCGGGTGGTGCCCCTCGGCGGGCCGAAGCAGCAGGCGCTGCTGGCTCTGTTCCTGCTGCGGCCGAACCGGTTCGTCGCCGCCGACTGGCTGGTCGACGCGCTCTGGGACGCACGACCGCCGGCCAGCGCCCGGACGACGCTGCGCACGTACGTCGCCGGGCTGCGCCGGGCCGTGGAACCCCACCGGTCCCACCGCGAGCCGGCGCGCGTCCTGCGCAGCCACCCCGGGGGGTACGAACTGCGGGTCGACGCCGACGCGGTGGACGCGATCCGGTTCGCCGGCCTGGTGGACCGGGCTGCGGACGCGCTCGCGGCCGGGCAGGCGGCGGCCGCCGAGCGGACGTACACCGAGGCGCTGGCGTTGTGGCGCGGCGAGCCGCTGGCGGGCGTGGCCGACCTGGCCGCGGTGCGTCCGGAGGCGGCCCGGCTGGCCGAGCTGCGGCTGAGCGCCGAGGAGGGGCGGCTGACAGCCGCCGTCGCCGCGGGCCGGCACGCGACGCTGCTGCCGGAACTGCGCCGGTTCGTCTCGGCGCACCCGCTGCGCGAGGGCGCCCGGGCGCAGCTGATGCTGGCCCTGTACCGCTCGGGGCGGCAGACCGAGGCGCTCGCCGTCTTCGACGAGGGCCGCCGGATCCTGGCCGGCGAGTACGGGATCGACCCCGGTGAGCAGACCCGCGCGGTGCACCGGCTGATCCTGGAGCAGGCCGTACCGCCTGATCGGAGCAGTCCCGCGGACACCGGCGGCCCGGCGACCGCCGGGGCGGTGCCGGAGCGGGACGGCGGACCGCTCGTGGGCCGGGACGCGGAACTGGAGCGGCTGCGGGACACGCTGGACGCGGCCACCGGGCAGAGCGGGCGGGTGCTGACGCTGGTGGGGGAGGCCGGCATCGGCAAGACCAGCCTCGCCGCGGCGCTCGGCGCCCGCGCCGCCGCGACCGGCGTCCCGGTGGTCTGGGGCCGCTGTCCGGACGTCGGGCAGGCGCCGCCGTTCTGGCTGTGGAGCCAGGTGGTACGCGCGCTGGTGGCGATGCCGCAGACCCGCGCCACCGGCTCGGCGAGCCGCCTGGACGGGTTCGCCGCCGGCGCGCCGAGCGGACCGGCCGACGGTCGCGGTCTCGACCCCACGGCCCGGTTCCAGGTGTACGAGGCGGTGTCGGAACTGGTGCACGCGGCGGCCCGGGAGCGCGGCCTGCTCGTCGTCCTCGACGACCTGCACGCCGCCGACCCGGACTCGCTGCTGTTGCTGCGGTTCCTCGCCACCGCCCTGCCCGCGTCCCGGGCGCTGGTGGTCGCCACGCTGCGGCCGTACGGCGACGACCCGGCCCTGGTGGCGACGGTCGCCGAGCTGGCGCGCGGGGGCGGCTTCGGTCAGGTCCGGCTCGGCGGGCTGGACGCCGCGGCGGTCGCCGACCTGGTCCGGGGCCGCACCGGCGTGGCGCCGCCGGAGCCGGTGGTGACCCGGCTCGTCACCCGGACCGGCGGGAATCCGTTCTTCCTCACCGAGCTGCTGCGTTCCCGGACCGATCCGGGCGCCGCAGCGGAGCTGCCGCCGAGCATCCGGGACACCGTGCGGCTGCGGCTCGCCGGACTGCCCGGCCCCGCCCGGCGCTGCCTCGACCTGCTCAGCGTGGCCGGGCACGACCTGGACCTGGCGGTGCTGGCGGCGGCACTGGACAGCACCGCCGAGACCGTCGCCGAGGACCTCGCCCCGGCCTATCCGGCCGCGCTGGTGGTCGAGACCGGGCCGGGCGCGCTCGCGTTCCGCCACCCGCTGATCGCCGAGGTCACCTACGCCGAGCTGGTCCCGCCGCGCCGGGCCGCGCTGCACGCCCGGCTGGCCACCGCGTACGAGCGGACGGCCGGCACCGCGCCGGCCGAGCTGGCCCACCACTACGGGGAGGCGGTCGGTCTGGGCCACGGCGAGGACCACCTGCGGTGGTCGCTGCGCGCCGCCGACGACGCCACCCGCCGGGTCGCCTACGAGGACGCGCTCGGCCACCTCGAACGCGCCGCGCTCCGGCTGGCCCCGGCTGCGCGGGTCTCGCCCGACGCGGCGGCCACCGAGCTGACCGTCCAGTTGCACCGCGCGTCCCTGCTCCAGATGACGGTGGGCGTCGGCAGCGACGCGGTCGACCGGGTCTGCGCCCGCGCCCGAGAGCTGCTGACGCTCGTCGGGCCGGACGCCGACATCCGCCACGCGCTCTGGGCGCTCGGCGAACTCGCCGCCAACCGGGCCGAGTTCGCGATCTGCGCCGACCTCGCCGGGCGGCTCGTACGGGCGCCCGACGACGGCAGCGGGCTGACCGCCGTCGCAGGTGAGTACCTGCTGGGCGCGGTCGCCTACTTCACCGGCCGGCAGGCCGAGAGCGAGCGGCGGCTCACCGCCGGGATCGAGCGGCTGCGTACCGTCGACCGGGCGCTGCTGCGCCGCGAGGTGGGCCGCCGTCCGGTGCTGGCCTGCCACAACTTCCGGGCGCTCGTGCGCTCGATGCGCGGCGACCCGGCCGGCGCGCGGGCCGACATCGCCGCCGCCGAGGCCCTCGCCGAGGACCTCGACGACCCGTACGGCCGGGCCAACGCGGCGCTCTACGCCGCCTGGCTGGCGATGCAGGAGCACGACGTCGCCGCGGCCGACGCGGCGGGGCGACGGTGCCGGGACATCGGCCGCGCCACCGGCCTGCCGCACATGACCGCGACCGGCGCGTACTTCCTGGAGTGGGCCGCCGCGCGCGGCGGCGACCACGGCCGGCTCGACGCGATGCGCGCCGCCGCCGAGGAGTTCTACCGTCCCGGACTGCGGTCCACCCGAACCATCACGCTCTGCGCGATGGCCGAGGCGTACCTGACCGGCGGCCGTCCGGACACCGCGGCGACACTGGCCGAGGAGGCGCTGGCAGTGGCGGACCGGGTGGGCGAGCGCGTCTTCGTCGCGGAGTTGCACCGGATCCGCGGCGCGGCCCGGCGCGACCGCGCGGAGTGGGACCTCGGCGCGCGGATCGCCGCCGAACAGGGCGCCGGGCTGCTGCTGCCCCGGTTCGCCGTCTTCTGACCGGCGTGGAATCCCGCCTCCACACACTTTCCACAGCCGTTCCACGCCCGGCTGGTGCCCTGGTCGGTGTCGGGTAGGACGGCCGGAGCCGTCCGGGACCATGTTCCGAAGGGGCACCACCATGGGATCAGCTCAGCCGCCGGCTCACCAGGAGGTCCAGGAGGTCGAGGTCGCCGTCGTCGGCTGCGGGCCGGTGGGTGCGCTCACCGCTAACCTGCTCGGCGCCCGCGGGGTCACCACGCTGGTCGTGGAGCGCAGCGCCACGCCGCACGGTCAGCCGCGGGCCTTCTCCTGTGACGACGAGGCGCTGCGCATCTACCAGCAGGCCGGGCTGCTCGACGAGGTACGCGACGAGACGATCGCGCCGCCGCTGGTCGAGTACGTCAACGGCGCGGGCCGGGTCTTCGCCCGGATGAAGCTGTCCGAGACGGACTTCGGGTACGGGCACGCGCCGCTGCGCTTCTTCGACCAGCCGCGACTGGAACGGACGCTGCGCGCCGGGCTGGACCGCTTCCCGCACGTCCGGCTCGCGCTCGGCACCGAGCTGGTCGGCCTGACCCAGGACGAGGACGGCGTGACGGTGCTCCTGTCCGACGTGGTCACCGGGCAGCGGCGGGCGGTCCGCGCCCGGTACGTGCTCGGCTGTGACGGCGCCCGCAGCGCCACCCGCGCCGCCGTCCGGATCCCGCTGTCCGGGGCGAGCTACGCCGAGCCGTGGCTCGCGGTCTCCGGCGACGTGCCGCCCGACGCCGTGCGGGTGGCCGACACCACGTTCGTGTGCGACTGGCGGCGCCCGGCGTTCGTCTCTCCCGGCGCGGCCGGCAGCTACCGGATGGAGTTCATGCTGCGCCCGGGCGAGACCGAGGACGAGGTGCAGCGGCCGGAGACCGTCGCCGCGCTCGTCTCGCCGTACGTCGACCCGGACCGGTTCGCCGTCACCCGGGCGGTCGTCTACACCTTCCACCACCTCGTCGCGCAGCGGTGGCGGGAGGGACGGGTGTTCCTGCTCGGCGACGCGGCCCACCAGATGCCCCCGTTCATGGGCCAGGGCCTGTGCAGCGGGCTGCGCGACGCGGCGAACCTGTCGTGGAAGCTGTCGCTGGTGCTGTCCGGTGCCGCCGATCCCGCGGTGCTCGACACGTACGAGACCGAGCGGCGTCCGCACACGGTGGAGATGGCACAGACGAGCGTCCGGCTGGGACGCGTCTTCCTGGCCCGCAACCGGATCTCCGCCTGGCTGCGTGACACCGCGCTGCGGGCGGTCCAGACGGTTCCCCGGGTACGGCGGTTCGTGGAGCGCTTCGAGTTCAAGCCGGTGCCGGCGTACCGGCGGGGCCTGATGGCCGGCGGGCGGCGGGACGGCGTGGTCGGGACCATGTTCCCCCAGCCGCGGGTCCTCATCCCGGGTGCGCCCGGTGAGCGCCTGCTCGACGAGGCGCTCGGCGACGGCTTCGTCGTGCTGGGTCGCGCCGGTGTGGACGACCCGCCCGGCGCGTGGTGGCAGGGGTTGCCGGTGCGGTTCGTCGCGGTCCACCCGTCCGGCACGCCGCTCGCCGGCCTGCCGGACCCGCTCGCCGGCCCGCCGGAGTCGTCCGCGGACGGCCGTCCGGACCGGATCGACGTCGTGGACGCCGACGGGGTGCTCGGCGGGTGGCTGCGGCGGCACGGCGCCGACCTGGTGGTGCTGCGGCCGGACCGGTTCGTGTTCGCGCTGGCGACGGCCGGCGGGATCGAGCAGGCCGCACGGGACCTGTCGGCCGCCCTCGGTGCGCCGCCGGACGGCGGCCGGAACCGGGCGGCCAGCCCGGGACTCGCGACGGCGCCGGCAGTGCCCTCGTCGTCGTGACCGCCCTCGTCGGCAGCCGGGCCGATCTCCCACGCCCGCCGTCGCGGCGTGCCGACGTGCGGCCCCGGCCGTGGCGGTCCGCCGGCCGGCGGTGCCGAGCCGGCTCGGCGTCCACCGCCGCGCGCAATCGTCTTCCCGACTCGGCCGCCCGATGTGGCCGGACGGGCAGGGGGTTGTCTTGCGCGCGGGCAGAAAGATCCGGCACGCCGTTGCGCCGCCCTGGACCGCCGACCCTGTAGCCGGACGTCCCCCGGGGACGAGACTCGTACCGGACCGGCGGTGCCCCGCGTGCGGCACCCGGCCCGAGCCGGCCGTCTCCCGGTCGACCCGATCGAGACTTCCCACTCTCCTACGACGATCGTGCGCCGCCGTCCGGCCTCGCGCCGGACGGTCGTGCGCGCGGAAAGGTGGCAGTGATGCGTTCACGAAGATCAGGCCGGTGGACCGGCGCGGTGGCGGCCGCTCTGGCGGTGGTCCTGCTGGGGCCCGGGGCGACAGTGCCGGGCGCCGCGGCACCGGTCCGGGTCGCCGGCCCGCCGGGAGCGGGCCTCGTCGCCGGCTGCGAGACGTTCGGGTTCACGGCCATGCCGGCGGTCGCCGGTGTGGCCGCTCCCCGTGACGTCGAGGCGGTCGACACCAACCAGAACGGCTTCGACGACCTGCTCGTCGCCTCGGCGAGCGGTGACGGCGACGTGCACCAGCTCATCGCCGTCGGTAACGGGACGTTCCGCACGTCGGTGGGGCCCGGCGCCCCGCCGGAGGTCTATCCGGCGCCGGGCACGCCGCGCGCCGTCACCGTCGGCTACTTCAACCGGGACGCCAAACCGGACTACGCCGTCGCGACCACCGACGGGGTGGGTGTCTGGTTCGGCGCCGCCGGTGGAGACCCGGGCTTCGGGCCGGGAGGGCGCGTGCTGGCCGGCCGCAGCGTGGCGGACGTCGCGGTGGCCGACTTCGACCGTGATCTGCTGCCCGACCTGGCGGCCCTCGACCCGGAGGACCGGACCGACCGGGACGACGACCGGGTGCGGGTGTTCCGCAACCTCAACGGCGGCAGCTTCGACCAGAGGTTCCTCCTCGGTGACCAGCCGACGTACGTCCAGCCGGACTTCCTCGCCGCCGGCGACCTGACCGGCAACGGCGTGCCCGATCTCCTGGTCAGCAGCCGCACACAGGGCACGGTGTCGGTGATCCGCGACGGCGCTAACAGCCCCGCGCCCCGGGTCGAAGGGATCGGCGAGGCGTGGAAGCCCGCGATCGCCGACTTCGACCTCGACGGGCGGCTCGACGCGGCCGTCGCGATCCCCGGCGAGGACCGCATCCGGTTGTGGAGCGACTACCGCGACCCACCGTCCGGCGGCTTCCCGCCGGCGCCCCGGGAGCTGCCGTCGCTGGACCTGGGGCCGCTGACCCCGGGGCGGGAGGGTCCGCACGACGTGGACGTCGCCGACGTCAACCGGGACGGCCGTCCGGACCTGGTGGTGGTCGGCTACGCCAGCCGGGCGGTCTACGTCTTCCCGGGCCGTGGCGACGGCACGTTCGGCACCCCGGCCGTCCTCGCGGCGGGCAGCCGGCCGGTGCAGGCGGCCGTGGGGCGGTTCGACAACAACCAGTCCCTCGACGTGGCCGTCCTGGACGAGGTCGACAACACCCTGCGCGTCTACCTGAACACCTGCACCGCGCCCGGACCGAACCTGACCGCCGGCGGGCTGGAGGTCACCCAGGTCATCCAGGACCTGGGCAACTCCGTCGACCTGGTCGCCGACCGCCGCACCGTCGTCCGGGCGTACGTCGGCACCGACGCGCAGACGCCCGCGGTGACCGCGGCCCTGCACGGGTTCCGGGCCGACGGCACGTCGCTCGGCCCGCCGCTCGCCCCGGCGAACCCGGGCCGCCTGCTGGTGCCCGACCGGACGGTGCGACGCGGACAACTGGGCGGCGGGTTCCTGTTCGAGCTGCCCACCCAGTGGACGAGCGAGGGCCAGGTCAGGCTGCGGGTCGAGATCAACCCGGACCGCCGGGTCACCGAGCCCGACCACCTGGACAACGTGACCGAGCGCACGGTGCGCTTCCAGGCGTCCCAACCGGTACGCGTCAAGCTGATCCGGTTCGGCTACCAGCGCGACGGACAGACAGTGCTGCCTCCCGAGTCCGACCTGGACCGGGCCGAGTCGCTGCTGCGGCGCACGCTGCCGACGAGCCGGCTGGAGGTCACCCGCGCCGACTACCGCGACGACCACCCGTTCTTCTGGATCGGTGACGACAGCTTCTTCCTCGACGCGCAGGACGCGCGTTCGGTGCTCGACCGCTACCGGCAGGCGACGGCAGGGACGCGGGAGCCCGGCGTCTACCACCTGGTCATGGTGAACCGGGACCGGATGGGCGGCATCGCCGAGAACATCCCCGGATGGGTGGCGGTCGGCGGAGCGCACAACCCCACGACCATCCTGCACGAGCTGGGGCACCTGCTCGGCGCCGGGCACGTGGAGTGCACGGACAATCCCGGCGACGAGACCGGGCCCCGGTCCTACCCGTACCCGCGCGGCACCATCGGCGGGCCGGACCCGGCGAATCCCGGCTTCGCCGGCTACGACATCGGTGACGCCTCGGTCGGCGCTCCGCGCCGGATCGTCTGGGCGCCGGACACCAGCCCGCCGGTCGCCGACCTGATGAGCTACTGCCGCAACACCTGGGTCTCCGACGACCTGTGGCGGCTGTGGCGCAACCGCGTCCAGAACCCGCCCGCCCAGCAGGGCGCGACGGGTGACCTGCTGGCGCTGTCCGGCGCCGTCGGCGACGGCACCGCCACCCTCACCGGGCAGCGCCTGACCCGCACCACCCAGCGCCCGGCCACCACGCCCGGCCCGTACGCGCTGCGGCTGCTCGACGCCGCCGGGGCGACGCTCGCCGAGCATCCGTTCACCCCGGCGGCCACCGAGCACGCCGCGACTCGTCCCTTCCACGAGGTCGTCGACTTCGCCCCCGGCACCCGCCGGGTGACGCTCGTGGACACCCGCGCCGGGCGGGACCTCGCCACCCTCCCGGTGTCGGCGAACCCGCCCGTCGTGGCGCTGGCGGGCGAGGCGCCGCCCGCGTCGGTGCCGGCCACCGGGCCGGTCACTGTGGGCTGGAGCGCCGGCGACGCCGACGGCGGCCCGGTCACCGCGAGCGTCCTGTACAGCCCGGACGGCGCCGACGACTGGCGGGTGCTGGCCACCGGGCTAACCGGGACGTCGTACACGCTGGACGCCGCGCAGCTCGCGGGCACCGGCGGCGCGGCCACCGGCCGGCTGCGGGTACGGGTCACCGACGGTGTGCACACCGCCGACGCGACGAGCGGTCCGCTCACTGTCGCCGGCAAGAACCCGGCGGTACGGATCACCGCTCCGATGGGCGGCACGTTCTTCGCCACCGGGCAGACGGTCACGCTCGCCGCGTCCGTCACCGACCCGGAACAGGGCGACCTGGACGGGTCGGCGGTGCGCTGGACCTCCGACCGTGACGGTGACCTCGGCACCGGCGCCACCCGTACGCCGGGGCAGCTCAGCGAGGGACGGCACGTCCTCACGGTCACCGCCACCGACGCCGACGGCCTGCGGGCCACCGCGCGTACCGAGGTGACTGTGGGCCGGGTCCTGCCGGCCGGTGGCCCGCCCACAGCCGACGCCGGGCCGGACCGGACCGCCGTCGAGGGCGACACCGTCACCCTCGACGCGACCCGGACCACCGACCCGGACGGCGATCCGGTGACCCTGTCCTGGACGGTGCTCGCCCAGCCGGAGGGTGGCGGCCTCGGCGGCGGCCTGCGGCTGGAGGGTCCGGCCCGCACGCCGTCGTTCCGCGCCGACCGGGCCGGCACGTACCGGCTGGAACTGACCGCCACCGACGCCCGCCACGGCACCGCCACCGACACGGTGACAGTCACCGTGGCGAACCGGCCGATCGAGGTGAGCCCGATCGCGCTCGACGAGGAGGTGCGGGTGGCCGGTCCGGTCACCGTGCGGGCCACGTTCACCGACCCGGGCGTGCCGGACACCCACCGCTGCGCGGTCGACTGGGACGGCGGGGGTCCGGCCCCGGCCACGCCCGGTGCGGTCAGCGAGGACCGCAACGAGGGCGGCTGCGTCGCCACCGGCGATCTCCGGCCCGGCGTGCACGTCGCGCGCCTCACGGTGACCGGCGACGACGGCGGAACCGGGCAGCAGACGGTACGGATCGTGGTCTACGACCCGTCGGACGTGACGGTGGCCGGCGCGGGCGCGATCGTCTCACCGGCGGGCGCCCTCAGCGCCGACGTGGCCGCCACCGGGCCGGGGGAGTTCGCCTTCGTCGCGGGCCTGGTGAAGGGTTCACCCACGCCGTTCGGCGCGACCACCTTCCGGCTGCCGGGACGCGAGTTCACGTTCGCCGGTACGACACACGAGCGCCTGACCGTCGCCGGGCCGGTGGGCCGGTACCAGGGTGAGGGCACCGTGAACGGCCGGCCGGGGTACGCGTACCAGCTCACTGTCGCCGACGCTCCGGACGGACGTGACGTGGACCGGTTCCGGATCAGGATCTGGGAGAGCGACGGAGGGCGCGTCGTCTACGACAGCGGCCGGGGCGCACCGGACGATCTCGACCCGGCGCACCTGCAACCGCTGAACCAGGGCCGCGTCGTGGTCGTCGGCTAGCCCGGCGCCCCTCCCGCCGTCCGCCACCGGGAAGAGGCGGACGGCGGGAGGCCGCGCCCGTCACACCACGTAGTGCTTCGCGACCCTGTCGATGCGTGGACCCTTGCCGAGATCCGGTCACGGGCGTAGGAAGAACACCACCGTCCGCTGTCGAAGGAGACACGCGTGCCCACCCCCAGACGGCTCCGTCTCGCCGTGTCCGCGTTGGTGACCGCATCGGCCGTGTTGCTCGGTTCCGGCGCCGCCGCGGCGCCGTCCGCGCCTCCCGCACCGGCCGGGCAGCGGTCCTGCGACCCGATCGACCCGGCGGCCTGCCTGCTGCCGTTCCCCAACGACTACTTCACCGTCCCGGACCGCAGCACCCCGACCGGCAAGCGGGTCCGGTTCGCGGCCTCCGCGATGCCCGCCAACGTGCTCGGCGTGCCGATCGACCCGGCGGAGTGGAACCGGCAGGACGGGTTCAGCCCCGGATCGCCGATTCTGGCGCGCGTACCCGGCCTCGACGCCGAGCGGACGCGGATCGCGCCGGTCACCGACGTGGGCCGCTCGCTGGCGCCGGACGCGCCGATCGTGCTGCTCGACGCCCGCACCGGCAGGCGCACGCCCTACTGGGCGGAACTGGACGCGCACGCCGCCGGCAACCCGGACCGGCAGGCGCTGATCATCCGGCCGGCGGTCGCGCTGACCGAGGGCACGAGGTACGTCGTCGGCCTGCGCGGCATGCGCGACGGCGACGGCGCGCTGATCCCGGCGCCGAAGGCGTTCCGCGCGTACGTGTCCGGCGCCGGCCTGGACCGGCGTGACCCGCGCGCGCCGCAGATGAGGCGGATCCTCGCCGACCTGAGCCGGGCCGGTGTCAAGCGGCACAGCCTGTACCTGGCCTGGGACTTCACAGTGGCCAGCCGGCAGGGCCTCACCGGGCGGATGCTCGCGGTCCGGGACGGCGCGTTCGCCGCGCTCGGCCGCCGCGCGCCCTCGTTCACAGTCAACCAGGTCACCGACTACACGCCGGAGCAGGATCCGCTGATCGCCCGGCAGGTGACCGGCACCGTCGCCGTACCGTCCTATTTGACCGGTGACGGCGGACCGGGCTCCCGGCTGCACTACGGGCCGCCCGGCGGCGACGGCACCCCGCCGGCGCCGGACGCGCTGCCCACACCGTCCGGCACGACGGTGGCGGCCGACTTCGTCTGCAACATCCCGCGCAGCGCGTCCGCCGCGAAGCCGGCCCACCTCTCGCTCTACGGCCACGGCCTGCTCGGCCGGCCGACCGAGGTCAACGCCGGCAACGTCAAGACCATGTCGCAGACGTACGACTTCACCTTCTGCGCCACGAGCTGGATCGGCATGGCCGCCGCCGACGTCCCGTACGTGGCGGGCGCCTTCACCGACCTCAGCGCCTTCCCCGCGGTGGCCGACCGGCTCCAGCAGAGCTTCCTGAACTTCCTGTTCCTGGGCCGGACGATGATCCACCGCAGCGGGTTCGCCGCCCACCCGGCGTTCCGCGACGCCGCCGGGCGGCCGCTGATCGACGTGGCCGGCGGGCTGCACTACGACGGCAACAGCCAGGGC
Source organism: Micromonospora sp. L5 (assembly GCF_000177655.2). NCBI lineage: Bacteria > Bacillati > Actinomycetota > Actinomycetes > Micromonosporales > Micromonosporaceae > Micromonospora > Micromonospora sp. L5. The sequence continues at coordinate 4,887,595 of NC_014815.1, forward strand.
GGCATCAACGGCGGTGCGCTCACCGCCGTCGCCCAGGACTGGACCCGCTCGGTGCTCGGCGTGCCCGCGATGAACTACTCGACGCTGCTGCAACGCAGCGTCGACTTCGCCCCGTTCCAGTCCGTGATGGACGGCTACTACCCGGACCGGATCGACCAGCAGCTCATCTTCGGTCTGCTCCAGATGCTGTGGGACCGGTCCGAGGCCAACGGGTACGCCCAGCACATGACCGACCGGCCGCTGCCGCGTACCCCGGCGCACCGGGTGCTGATGCACGTGGCCTTCGCCGACCAGCAGGTCTCGACCGCCGCGGCGGAGGTCCAGGCGCGCACCATCGGCGCCCGCCTGCACACTCCGGCGCTGGCCGACGGCTGGTCACCGGACGTGCGGCCGTTCTGGGGCATCGCGCCGATCCGCAGGTACCCGTACGCCGGCTCGGCCATGGTGGTCTGGAACAGCGGCGCCGCGTACGCGCCGCCGCCGACCAATCTGGCCCCCGCCGGACCGGAGTACGGCGAGGACTCGCACGAGTTCCCGCGCGCCCAGCCCGGCGCGCAGCGGCAGAAGGCGGTGTTCCTGCTCACCGGCAAGGTGATCGACGTCTGCGCGGGCGGACCCTGCCCGTGAGCTGCGTCCGGCCGGTCTGAAGACGCCTACCCACAGCCCGGCCTCCCGCGGCAGCCGGCACACCAATGTCCTAGGACGCTCTGGCGGGTGTGCCGGCCGTCGCGGTGCGGCGCAGCGCCGTGCCCACTCAGAGCAGCACCTCGACCGGCGCCGGATGGCCGAGGAAGTGCACCGGGCTGGCGGTCGGCCCGTACGCCCCGGACTGGTGCACCACCACCAGGTCGCCGACCTCGCACCGGGGCAGCTCCACCCGCCGGCCGAGCGTGTCCAGCGGCGTGCAGAGCGGTCCGACCACTGTGACCGTCTCCCGCTCGTCGGCCGGCTTCGCGGTCACAGCGGACACCGGGTAGTTGCGGCGTACCACCTGGCCGAAGTTGCCGGAGGCGGCGAGGTGGTGGTGCATGCCGCCGTCGACCACCAGGAACGTCTCGCCGCGCGAGTGCTTGCGCTCCACCACCCGGCTGACGAAGACGCCCGCCTCGCCGACCAGGTACCGCCCCAGCTCCAGCACGACAGCGGTGTCCGGGTGGCGGCGGCGCCACTGCTCCACCTCCACGGCCAGGTGCCGGCCGTACGCGGCCAGGTCCAGCGCCTCGTCGCGGGGGAAGTACGGGATGCCGAGCCCGCCGCCGATGTTGACGTGCGCGAGGTCCAGCCGGTGCTCGCGTACCAGCCGGTCGGCCAGCTCGAACGTCTGGCTGACCCCTGTGGTCAGCGCGTCCAGGCGCAGGTTCTGCGACCCGGCGAAGATGTGCAGCCCGCACAGTCCGCGCCGGCCCGGCCCGCGCAGCACCTCGCCGACCGCCTCGGCGTCGATGCCGAACTGGGTCGCACCGCCGCCCATCGTCATCCCGGAACCGGAGAGCTGGAAGTCCGGGTTGACCCGCAGCGCGAACCGGACGGACCGCCCGACCGCCGTCTCGATCCGGCGCAGCCGGGCCAGCTCGTCGCCGGACTCGACGTTGACCACCACGCCGGCGGCGATCGCGGCGGCCAGCTCCGGGTCGCGCTTGCCCGGCCCGGCGAAACTGATCTGCTCCCGGTCGACGGCGGTGCCGAGCGCGGTCAGCAGCTCACCGTGGCTGGCCACGTCGAGTCCGTCGACGAGCGGCGCGAGGCGCTGCACCAGGGCCGGCATCGGGTTGGCCTTGATCGCGTAGTGCAGCAGCACACCGTCGGGCAGGGCCGCCCGCAGCTCGGCGACCCGGTGGCGGACGGCGGCGAAGTCGTACAGGTAGAAGGGCGTGCGGCCGGCGATGTCGGCGGCGAGGTTCAGGTCCATCAGGGCTCCACGCGGTAGAGGGTGAGGTCACGCAGCAGGTCCATGTCGTGGCCGAAGGCGGCCCGGTCGGCGCCGTAGACCATGAACACGGCGGAGGGCGGCTCGACGATGTGCGCGCTGGCGCGCGCGACGGTCTCGCCGACCGACACGTGCACCTGCACGGTGTGCTCGCTGCGCAGCGCGGGCAGGTCGACGGCGCTGACCCGGCCGGCGTGACGAGGGGTGATCACCCAGGCCCCCAGCTCGCCGGTAGGCCGGGCCCGCACGTCGTACGGCTCGCCGGCCCGCAGCAGGTAGTGCGCGAGGTCGATGTCGACGCCGTGGGTGCGCATGTAGACGGCGCGCATCTCGCCGCCCGGCGGCCGGGCCGCGACCTCCAGGAAGACCAGCTCGCCGTCGGGCGTGCCGAACACCTCCATGTGTACGCCGCCGTCCGGTGGCCGCAGCGCGGCGAGCGCCCGGTGGCCGAACCCGGACACCCGCACGGCCGTCGGGTCGTCGGCGGGCAGCGTCCACACGCCGAGCGACCGTCCGGCGGCGAACTCCATGCAGGGGTTGAGGTTGGCGCACACGTTGCTCCACACCACCCGGCCGTCCTGCACCAGCGCGTCGAAGTTGTAGAGCGTGCCGGAGACGAACTCGTCCACCTCGTAGCTGTTGCGGTCCTTCGGCGAGGACGCCCAGCTCGCCCAGGCGCGCAACGCCGCCGGCCCGTCCAGCCGCCGCACGTCCATGCTGGCGTACCTGTCGACCGGCTTGACCACCATCGGGAAGCCGATCTCCGCGGCGATCCGCTCGCAGTAGCCGCGCGGGTCGGCGGCGTGCCGGTCCCGGTCGAAGCGCAGGTGCCGCGGCAGCCGCAGCCCGCTGCCGGCGAGCGCGGCCTTGCTGGCCATCTTGTCCACGAACGGCAGCAGGCGCGCGGCCGGCCAGCCGGCCGTGCCGAGGTGCTCGGCGAGTCGCGCGCAGATCAGCTCGCAGGACTCGTCGTTGGTGAGGAACCGGAGCTGCTCCGGCCGGGGGCGGGGCAGCTCCCGGTCCAGCAACGCCACCAGGTCGGTCGTCTCCATGTCGTCGGGCACGACGATCCGGGCGTACGCGGCGCGCTGCTCGTCGGTGAGCCGGCGCGCGTAGTGCGGGCTGGAGACCAGCCAGAGTTCCGCGTCCGCGAGCCGGCCCAGGTCGGCCAGGCCGGATCGGATCACGTTGTCGTTGATGAGGATGACGTACAGCTTCTTCACGCGACTCTCCTCGCGGGTCAGTGTTCGAGCAGGACGGCGCCGAACGTGCCGCCGACCCCGACGGACGCCATCAGGGCCAGGTCACCCGGGCGCAGCCGGGGCCGGACGGTGTCCAGGTTCAGGAAGATGTCGGCGCCGAAGCAGTGGCCGTACCGGGGCACGTTGTCGAGCACGATCCGATCGGCCGGTACGCCGATCACACCGGCCGCCGCCCGCCACACGTTGACGTTGACGTTGTGCGGCAACAGGACTGTCAGCTCGTCGGGACGGCGTCCGGCCCGCCGCAGCGTCCGGTCGACCACGTCGCCGAGATGCTCCTGGAAGCGGCGTTCGTACTCCTGGCGGCTCGGCGCGCCGGGCTCGGTGTAGATGCCGCCGGCGTACTGGCCGTGCGTGGCGACCGCGTGGGCGAGCACCCGGTCGCGGGGCCCGTTCCGGCGCAGCAGCACCGCGCACGCCACGTCCCCGGCGATGCCGGTGTCCAGCACCCGCAGATCCGGGCTGTCGGCGGTCTCGCCGATCAGCAGGACGCCGACGGCGTCGCCGGGCCGCCCCGCGAGCAGCCGGTCCATCAGGTCCAGCGCGCTGATGCTGGAGACGCACTTGTTGGACTGGGTGCCGAAGCACAGCGCGTCGCCGCCGAGCTGCCGGGCGACCAGCCGGGGCAGGCCGGCGCCCACCGGTCCGATGTACGGGCCGGTGTGCGCGTGCACCACCACCGCCACGCGGTCCGGTGTCACGCGCGCCTCGTCGAGCAGCCGCCGGACGGCGTCCAGCAGCATCGGGAACTCCTGCCCGGCGGCGGCCACCGGGATCCGGTCGTAGCCGTAGAGCCGGCCGTACACCCGGGCGCGGGCCGAGGTGAGGCCGAGCAGCGCGTGGTCGTCGGTGACCGACAGCCGTCGTTCCGGTTCCACGCGTACCACCGCGTCAATCGCGATCATCGGGTGTCCTCCGGGCGGGCGGCGCGGCGACGACGCGGCGGCCGTTGACCGGGCTGCACGACAGCACCCGGGCCGGCACCCGGACCAGGCGGGTGGCCCGGTAACGGCGCAGCAGCTCGCGCCACTGCTCCGGATCGCGGTCGTCGAGCGCGGCGAGCCGGCCGAGCTTGCGGTACTGGAGGAACCCGCGTGGGCGGGACTGCGGGCGGGCCCGGCGGATGTAGCCCCAGGCGTCCCACATCAGCGGTTCCCAGCCGGCGAGGGCGGCCAGGTCGTACAGGAACAGGTTGCGGGCCTGCCAGCGGCCGGCGTCGGCGTTCAGCATCAGGCCGCTGAGGCGCAGCGCCGCACGCTCGCCCTCCTGGGCCCGGCGCCAGGCGCGGGCGCCGGTGAGGAACACCGACTCCGGAACGTCGTCCCGGTAGTGGTCGGGCAGTTGGAAGGTGTCCCGGGCGGTCCGGTACATCCGGCCGTCGGCGTACCGCCACCGGCCCTCGCCGGCCGACCAGTACTCGACCACCACGTGGTCGTGCATCGGCCGGTAGGGCACGTACAGGTGGTGGGCGGTGCCGTACCGCAGCCGGGCCGGCACCCCCTGCTCCCGCAGCACGGCGCAGAGCAGCAGGCTCGCGTCCCGGCAGACGCCCAGCCAGCGGCGGTGCAGCGGCCGGGCCCGGGTCAGCGGCGCCGGGTCGAGGGCGAGCACCCGGTCGAGCATCCGCCGGGTGGTGCGCAGGTCGATCTCGGCGAGCCGGTCCGGTCCGGGCTTCCAGCCGGCCGCGGGCGGGTCCAGCTCGTAGTGGGCGAAGAGGCCGCCGATGACCTCCACGAGGGCCGGCACGTCGGCCGGCAGCCGGCGCAGCGCCTCGGCGTGCGGTCCGGGTTCGGTCATCGGGGTGTGCCGGCGGTAGGTGGCGAGCATCCGGTCCAGCCCGGCGGCCGGTGTCCGCACGGCGGCGGTCACGATTCCTCCTCGAGCCGGCGCCGCAGCTGCGGGTAGTCCACCTTGAGGCTGCGGTTCTGCGGCAGCGGACCGACGTGGATGCGGCTCGGCCACAGGTGTTCGGGCAGTTCCCGGCTGATCCGGCGGCGCATCTCGGGCACCGGCGTCGCGGTGTCCGCGACGAACGCGACGAGCCCCTGGACGAGGCCGCCCGGCGCCATCGGCCAGCCGACCACCGCCACGGCCTCGGTGCCGAGCACCTGCCGCAGCAGGGTCTCCACCTCGAGCCGTTCCACCCGGTGCCCGCGGACCTGCATCTGGTCGTCGCGGCGGCCCTTGAACACCAGCCCCCAGCGCGGGTCGTGGGCGACCAGGTCGCCGGTGCGGTACCAGCGTCCGGGCGCGTCCGGCAGCTCGACGAACCGGGCCGCGGTCTGCTCCGGGTCGCCGTGGTAGCCCGGGACGAGCTGGCTGCCACGCAGCAGCAACTCGCCGGTCTGCCCGGCGGCCACCCCGGCCAGGTCGGCGCCGACGACGCGGACCTCCTGCCGGGGGTACGGCCATCCGATCGGCACGACGTCCGGCAGGTCCTGGTCCGGCCGCCAGCCGAAGGAGGTCACCGCGATCGTGCACTCGGTCGGCCCGTACACGTTGAACAGTTCCCCGTCCGGGTTGGCGGCGTGCCACGCCTGCGCGAGCCGCCGGGGCAGCGGTTCCCCGCAGAACAGCGTCCGGCGCAGGCTGGGCAGCGCGCCGGGCCGGAGCAGGCCGAGGTCGAGCAGGCTGACGCCGGTGGTGGGCACGGACAGCCAGAACGTCAGCGCGTGCTCCCGTACCAGCGCGGGGAGCTTGTAGACGGCCTGTTCGGGCAGCGCGTACACGGCCGCGCCGACGGTCCACGGCAGCGCGATGTCGTGCACCGACAGGTCGAACGTGAAGTTGTTGACCTGGGCGAACCGGTCCTCGCAGGTCGGGCCGAACAGCTCGATCGCGCCGTCCAGGTACGCGGTGAGGTTGTCCAGTGTGACCAGGACGGCCTTGGGCACCCCGGTGCTGCCGGAGGTGAACATCAGGTACGCGCCGCCCTGCGGCCGCCGGGGCTCGCCCTCCCACCGCGGCCCGGGGCCGTGGTCGAGCACCGGCGCCGGCGGCGCCATCATCGTCCGCAGCCGGTCGTCCTGGTCCGGGTCACCGCTGTCCAGGACCGCGACCACCTGTCCGTCGAGCCGTTTGAGCACCTTCTCGCAGTAGGCGGGCGGCGATGTGGGGCACATCGGCACGAACGCCTTGCCGGCCAGCAGGCTCGCCAGGATCGCGACGTACCGGGTCAGGTTCCGGCCGCAGTACACCAGGCAGAACGGCTCGTCCCGCTCGTCGAGCCGGCCGGCCAGGGTGTCGGCGCGGGCGAACAGCTCCCGGTACGTGTACGCGCGGTCGTCGACCCAGAGCGCCGTACGCTCCGGGTGCCGCCGGGCGGCGGCCAGCAGCCGGTCGCGCAGCTCGGCGCGGTATCCGATGGTCATGTGTGACTCCCGTATTCCAGCACCACGGCGGCGAAGACCGCGCCGAGCCCGACCGTGGCGAGCATCAGCCGGTCACCGGGCCGCAGCAGGCCCGCGCGGTCGGCGGCGGCGAGGTTGAGGAAGATGTCGGCGCCGAAGCAGTGCGCCGTGTGCGGCACCTGGTCCAGGTAGACCGACTCGAACGGAATGCCGGCGCGCGCCGCGACCTGCTTCCAGGAGAACGTGTTGACGTTGTGCGGCAGCACCATGCGGATGTCCGGCCAGGTCAGCCCGGCGTCGTCGAGCGCACGGCGCATCACGTCGGCGAGCCGCGCCGGGTACTCGGCCTCGAACTCGGCGTTGGCCGCCTCGTCCTGCCACTGGCAGGCGGCGTGCCGGCCGTACGTGTCGATCCGGGCGGCCAGGACGCGGTGACCGGCGTCGCGGCGGCTGAACAGGCAGGCGACCCCGGCGTCGCCGGTGACCGAGCTGTTCGGGATCACCTGCATGATCGGGGTGAACGCGACGTCGGCTGTCACCACGATCGCCACGTCGGTGGCCGACCCCCGGGCCAGCAGCCGGTCGACCACCCGCATGGCGGACACCGTCGACGCGCAGTTGTTGGTGGTCATGCCGAACGACTGCGCCCGGTCCAGCCCGAGCCGGCGGCAGATCCGGGCCAGGCCGGCGCGGCCCACCACGTCCTGGTGGGTGCCGGTGTGGGCGTGCACCAGCCAGCGGACCCGGCCGGAGTCCACACCCGACTCCTTGAGCAGGTTCGCCACCGTCTCCTCGACCAGGGCGGCGGTGTCGCCGGACCACACCGGTACCCGGTCGAGGCCGTAGATCCGGTGGAACACGGCCAGCTCGGCGCGCGGCATGTCGTACCGGCCGGCGAGGGCGAAGAGGCTGGGCCGGTCGTCCGGCACGACGGCCTGCACGGCGGTCAGGTTCAGCACGGCGCACCGGCCGGTGCCAGGGCCGCAGTGGGCACCGGGTACCGGCGCAGCAGCTCGGGCTTGTCCACCTTGCCGTTGCTGTTGCGCGGCAGCGTGGCGAGCACCTCGTACCGGGTGGGCCGCTGCCAGGTCTCCAGGCCGGACCGGCAGGCCGCACGCAGCGCGGACGCGTCGACGGCGGCCGGGTCGGCGGCGACGAAGGCGGCGATGTCGTGGTCGCCGTCGTCGAGGGCGGTGCAGACCACGCTCGCCTCGGCGACGCCCGGCGCGGACCGCAGGACCTCCTCGACGTCGCGGGGGATCAGTTTGCGCCCCCGGACCTTGATCACCTCGTCGATCCGGCCCTTGAAGAAGAAGTGACCGTCCTCGTCGAGGTAGCCGTAGTCGCCGGTGTAGAGGCAGCGGCCGCCGCGTACCGGGTGCTCACGGATCTTGCGGGCGGTCTCGTCCGGCAGTCCCCAGTAGCCCTGCATCACCGTGCCGCCGCGCACCACGAGCTGCCCCACCTGGTACGGCGGGCAGGGCCGGTCCTGCTCGTCGACCACCAGGATCTGGGTGTTCGGGATGGCCTGCCCGACGCTGCCCGGCTTGGCGTCGAGCAGCTCCGGCGGAAGGTAGGTGCAGCGCTTGCACTCGGTGACGCCGTACATCGAGTAGATGTCCGCGCCGGGGAACAGCCGGCGGATCGCGGCGATGTGCCGGGGCAGCAGCGCGGCGCCGGTGTTGGTCAGGCAGCGGACGCTGCTCACGTCCGGCATGCCGAAGCGGCTGAACTGCTCGACCAGCTCGAACAGCACCGGCACGCCGGGCACGACTGTGCAGCGGTAGCGGGCGATGTCCTTGACGACCTGCAACGGCAGGCTCATGTCCCGCTCCAGGACCAGCGTCGCGCCCTGCGAGAACGCCATGATCATCTGGTAGAGCCCGTAGTCGAAGGCGAGCGGCAGGGCGCAGAGGAACACGTCCTCCGGGCCGTTGCGCAGGTACTCGTTGAGCGAGTCCAGCGCGGTCAGCATGTTCGCGTGGCTGAGCATCACGCCCTTGGCGTCGCCGGTGGAGCCGGACGTGTAGACCAGCGCGGCCAGATCCTCGCTGATCACGTCGACGGGTGCCGGCGTACCGGCGAAGCGGGTGTCCTCGGCGCCGACCGGCAGCACCGCCCGGACCGACGCCGGCAGGCCCAGGCCGGTCAGGGAGCGCGCCATCGGCTCCAGCGCGAGCAGGACGGTGGCGGCGCAGTCGGCCAGCACGTGGCGTACCCGTTCGGGTCGCTGCTCGTGGCCGACCACCACGGCCACCCCGCCGGCGGCCAGCGCCGCCCAGAAGGCGGTCACCGTCTCGACCCGGTTCCCGGCGCAGATCACCACCCGGTCGCCGGGGCGCACGCCGTCGGCCTGGAGGCGGCCGGCCAGGCCGGCCACGCGTGCCGCCAGGTCGCGGTAGGTCAGCCGGTGCGGTCCCGCGATCAGGGCGAGCTTGTCGGGATGGCTGTCCACTGTGGCCGTGAGGACGTCGTACAGGGTTCGGTGCATCGTGTTTCCTTCAGCTCGTGGGAATGGCGCTGACCTGCCCACCGAGGCGGCGGGCGCGGAGCAGTTCGTGGACGACGAAGCCGACGGCCGGCAGGTGGGCCACGGCCAGCGCGAGGTAGACGTGGGACACCGGATGCCCGGCGCGGGCCAGCCCGGCGGCCAGGGCGAGCTGGACGACTGTGAGCGTGGCGTTCACGACCAGCGCCCGGACCCCGTTCCCGGTCTCCTCCAGGAAGATCGACAGGGTGAGCAGCGGACCGGCGACCAGATAGGCCGGCGCCAGGTAGCCGAGGTAGTCGGCGGCGGCCCGGGCCACCGCCGGATCGCCGGTGAGCAGCCCGGTCCCGGGCCCGCGGAGCAGCCAGACCAGGGCGGCCACGACCGCGAACACCGCCGCCGACAGCCCGACCGCGGCGACGACCGACGGTCCGACCCGCCCGCCCCGGCGCTGCGCGGCGAGCCGGTTGACGGTGATGCCGGCGCCCACACCGAGTGCGATGGCCGGCAGCAGCACGAGGTTCTGCACCCGGTACGCCACGCCGTACCCGGCCACTGTCAGCGGGGAGTAGCCGGCGAGGATCCGGGTCAGCACCAGCCCGCTGCCGAACAGCAGCAGGTAGCCCAGGCTCACCGGCACGCTGATCCGGCAGACCTCCCGCCAGGACCGGCGGACCGGTGCGCGCAGCCCGATCCGGGCCCAGGGCCGCACCCCGCAGAGGGCCAGGCGGCGGGACGCCCAGACCGCTGTGGCGGTCGCGGTGGTGGCGGTGGCCGCCGGCAGGGCGAACACGCCGAGCCAGCCGACGAGCGCGGCGGTGAGCACCACTCCGGAGCCGAGGCTCACCAGCGTGCCGACGGTCACCGCGCGTACCTGCCGCAGCCCGTAGAGGCTCGACATCAGCGCCACGCTCACCGCCAGCACCGCGCCGGTGAGCGTGTTGAGCTGGACGAACGCGTACACCAGGGTGCGCGAACCGGCGGGCACCGCGTACAGGTCGAGGAAGAGCGGGTGCGCCACCAGGAACAGCAGCGCCACGCCGAGGTTGACCGCCACGCCGAGCACGAGCACGGTCCGCTGCCGCCGCGCGTACGTGTCGAGGTCGCCGCTGCCCGACGCCTGGGCGGCGAACGCCACCGACGCGACACGCAGACTCTCGTTCACCGAGTTCTGCAGCAGGATCATCGGCAGCACCAGCGCCAGCGGGTACAGGTAGGCCGGATCGTGCCGGCCGATCACGGCGGTGTTCAGCAGCGGCGCCACCAGGCTCGCCAGCGACGCGAGCAGCACCGGCAGCGCGATCGCCAGCACCGGCCCGAGCACCGGCGGCGCGGCGCTGTCCCCGGCCGGGCGCGACTGGTCGACGGCTGTCATACCGGCACCTCCCGGCGCAGATAGCCGGCGTGCACGTTGGCGAGCTGGATGGGCGTGGTGCCCTCCATGAACTCGTACGCGACCACGTCGGTCAGGGACCGGGCGAGCCACGGGTGGTCGACGAGCGCCGCCACCGGCAGCTCCCGGGCGAGGACCGCGGCCACCTCCTCGGCCGCCGCAGTGGCCCGCTGCTTCGCCAGCGACACCAGCGCGCCGCGCAGCGGCTCCTCGTCGACCTCGCGGGCGGCGGCGGCGTTCAGCTCGCGCGACCGCTCCAGCATCTGGTCGAACCGGTCCAGCTCCGGGCGGGCGGCGCCGACGTGGTCCCGGACGTAGTCGACGAGGGCCTGGGCGTGGCCGAGAGCCATCGCCGCCACCCCGGGCCGGAAGCGGTGGAACGTCTTGAGCATGCCCATCATGCCGCGCTCGGTGGCCTTCAGGTGGCTGCCGAGCACCGCCTCCGGCGGCACCCGCAGTCCGTCGACGCGCAGCTCGGACAGTTGCGCGCCGGGCAGGGCGAACATCGGGAGCACGCGTCGTCGTACCGCGCCGGACTCGATCAGCTCCGGCGTCATCAGCACCGCCACCAGGTCCAGCGGACCGTCGCCGGTGCGCGCGAGGACGGTGCCGACGGGCGCCACCGCCCCGTTGCCGAACAGCAGCTTCTCGCCGGTCAGTCGGCCGTCGCGCAGCGTGGTGTCCAGGTGGGCGGCGTCGGAGCCGCGTCCGGGCTCGGTGACCGCGAAGAACGTGCGGCACCGGGTGGTGGACACCAGCTCCCGGAACCAGGCCCGCTGCCGCGGTGTGCCCAGCGCGTCCAGCAGCACACCGGACAGCGACGGGCCCGGGGTGGTGAGCAGGAAACTCGCGCTGCCGTAGCTGAGCGCCTCGAACATCGCGGCCCGCCGGCGGGTGTCCGCCGCGAACTCGGCCTCGATCTTCTGCGCGACCGCCGGGTGGTCGAGGTGCCGCAGCACCAGGTCGGGATCGTCCGGCACGGCTGGCGAGTTCTCGCGGTACCAGGTGGCCGCGGCCAGCCACTCCGGCCCGTAACGGGCGGCGAAGCGGTCGGGATTCAGTCGGAACACGGGGCACCGTCCAGGTAGATCCGGTTGGCGTAGAGCAGGGCGGTGCGCATCTGCGCCATCTGCCCGGCGAGGACGGACCGGCCGCCGGCCATCCGGATCAGGTCGTGGGCCAGCCCGTCGACCTCCCGGACCCACCAGGCCCGGCCCGCCGGTTCGGCGAGCGCGGCGGCCGCGTCGGCCTGGCGCAGGGCGGCGGCCCGGGCCACCAGCCCGGCCATCTGGTGGGCCACCACCGGGTGGGCACTGAGCCGCTGACCGGCCGAACGCCGGCCGGCGAGGAACCGCCGGCACCAGCGGACCGCCTCGCCGAGCGCATCCCGCTCGGCGTCGGCGAGGGCCTGCCGGAACAGCCGCAGGGCCGGTGCGTCGGCCGGTCCGCCGGCCGCCCGGTACCGCAGCACCACCAGGCCCGCGCGGGTCAGCAGCTCATGGGGTACGACGGTGAGCCGTTCCGCCCCGAGGACGGCGCCCGTGGTGAGGTCGAACGCCTCCACCGGCGCCGCGTCGCGGTCGGCGAGCACCAGCCCGGCGTACCCGGCGGCCTGGCCGGATCCGGCCGGCAGCGCGCCGGTCTCGCGGGCCCGGGCAGCGGCGGCGCCGACTGTGAACCGGACCGCGACCGGGTCGGCGGCGGGCCCGGCGGGCCGGGTGGGCAGTCGCAGCACGTTCGTCACGGCGTCACCGCCCGGGTCAGCACCACGGCGGCGGACAGGCTCTCCACGTCCTCCTCGACGTAGGCGACGTAACCGCCGGCCGGGGTGGTGGACTCGGCGCCGAGCCAGCGGAACAGCCCGGTGCAGGTGCGCTCCGGCGGCAGGAACTCGACCCGGCACGGCCAGGAGTCCGGCCCGTACGCGTAGGCCCACCGCCGGTAGAGGAACGTGGCCCGGTTGACCCGCACGGTCAGCTCCGCCGGGTCCACGTCGTACTCCGCGCACCAGCGCGCGACCAGGCGGGACAGGTCCCCGTCGTCGCCCAGCACCGCCGGCTCGCCGAGCGCCGTGACGGTCAGGATCTCCGTTCCGGCCGGGCGGCGGCCGATCCGCACTGCCCCGGCGGTGGACCGGCTCGGGCCGGGGAAGTGGGCGCCCACCGGGGCCGGGACTGTGGTCTGCTCGACGCTGAGCAGCAGGCCGTCGTGGTCCGCCGGACCGGCCCGCAGGAAGTCGCAGAGCACCAGCAACGCGAGCGCCGGGGAGATGCTGCCCTGGTCGACCAGGTCGAACGAGGTGCAGTCGAGGCGGTGCCGGTGGTGCAGGTACGGGCCGAACGCGGACACGTCCGGGTCGAACTCCGGCGTCCAGTAGCTGGTGACGAGCACACCGAGGTCGCGGAAGAGACCGGGTCCGGTGCGGTCGGCCAGCGCGTCGGCCAGGTCGACGAAGGTGTACTGGTCGCCCCGGGTGAGTGTGGCCTCGTCGAGGACCACGCCGGCCATCCGGTGCAGGTCCGCCTGGTACTCGACGAAGCGCGGCCGGGGTGGGTGCCGGTCGTCACGGGTGGGCAGCACCGCGTGGTGCGCCGCCTGTACGTAGAGGCCGGTCATCGGTCAGGCGATCTTCGCGGTGCTCAGCTGCGTCCGGACGTACTCGTAGATGCTGCCGATGGTCTGGAAGTGCTCGGCCTCCAGCGTCGTCGCGTCCACGAAGAACCCGTCGACCGCGTCCTCCAGCGCCATGAGGAACGTCAACGACGTCATCGAGTCGATCCCGAGGTCCTCGCGGAGCTGGGTGTCGAGATCCATGTCGAGGACGGCGTCGTCGTGCGTCACGTCGGCGAGCACGCGCTTGACGGTGTCGATGAGCTCGGATTCCTGGATGGGCACGGAAATGCTCCTTCGTTCGGGTCGGAGGCGGCCGGAACCGGCCCGCGAGCGGGCTGGGAATCGCCCGGGTGGGCGCACGGTTGTCCGCCGGCGATGGTGATCGGTGCGGAAAGGATTTCGGGGATCGCGATAAGCCGCCGGAAAGTGTCCTCCGGTTGCGGTCGGCGGAAGGAACTTTGCCGAACCGCGATCGGGGGTGTCAATGCTTTTCCGACTCGGCGGGTGACGGCAGTACGACTGAGCGTGTCAGTCGGAAATGCGGCACCGCGGCGATTCGTGCGGACGCGGCCGGCTCGCCTTTCCGGTGTTCCCGGCCGACCCGGTCCGGATCGGCGATGTCGGACCTGGCCGTCCGTACCCGGATCCGCGCTATCTGTCCACCTTGCCGGGTCGGACCGGGCCGGAGGCGCCGCTCACCCGGGCCGGACGGGTGGTCGCGGGATGTCTCCGCCCGGCCGGCGCGTGCTCGTGGCGATTACTCCATGAGGGCGTGTGGCGCTACCCGGTAGCCGACAGTCGTTTCCCGCAGTGATGCCGTGTGACGCAACTCGCCAACCGTCCTTCCGGCGGCTGTCCGGCGGCTGTCACTCCGCTTGCGGATGAGTTCTCGGCGAATCGCCGGCATCGAAAGGATGATTCGGAGTGGTCTCTTCGGTCCGGCTGTCGGAAACCGAATTGACCGCCTTCCGATCACGCGTCATCACGCGTTTACGAGAATGTGTCGCGGTGGGAATTCCACAACGGCGCGGCACCCGAGGCGGCCGCCTCTCGCCGGCGTTCGCCGAAGCGGGTCGCGGTGATGCCGCGTCCGGACCCTCCGGCGGCCCTTCGTGCATCGGAGATCCGCGATGCTAGCCTGCCCGTCTGGTAAGGACAGTCTTCTCGACCGGGTTCAAGAGTGGATCGATGACGGATGGTTCGGACGCCCGGCGTTCGCGGCACCACGCAACGTCCGGGACCACACCCGTGACCGGCGCCGGCAGCCGAGGTGGTCGCGGATGACCCGGACCGCACCGGCAGCCGCCCGGGCCGCGCTCGCCGCCGTCGTCGCGTCGGCGGTGCTCGCGCTGACGCCGCTCGCGCCGGCCGCCCGCGCCGAGGGCGACCACGTCAAGTACTACACGGTCGAGGCGGCCCACCAGGGCGAGCCGGAGAACCTCACCGAGATCGCGGAGCGGTTCCTGGGCGACGGCGCGCGGGCGGCCGAGCTGTTCGCGCTCAACGCCGGGCGGATCCAGCCGGACGGCACCACCCTCACCGACGGTTCCCGGCTCCGGGCCGGCTGGGTGCTGGTGCTGCCGTGGGACGCGTACGGCAGCGAGGTCCGCCGGGGTGTCCCGCCGGCCGCGAAGCCGGCGCCCGGCGCGTCCACGCCGGCCGGACGGCAGCCCGCCGCCGACGGCGACGCGGCCGTCCGCCCGCCGAAGGGGTGCCGCACCGCCGCGACGTCGCGCGCCCGGTCACAGTGGGCGGGTCCGCGCGTCGCCGCCGACCAGGCGTGGCCGCACAGCCGGGGCCGGGACCAGCTCGTGGCCGTCGTCGACTCCGGCGTCGCCGGCGGCCTGCCCCCGCTCGCCGGCCGGGTGACGACGGGTGTCGACCGGGCGACCGGCGGCGCTCGCGGTGACACCGACTGTCTCGGCACCGGTACGGCGATGGCCGCGCTGATCGTGGCGCAGCCGGTGCAGGGGTCGGCGGTGGCCGGCATCGCGCCGGACGCGGCGGTCATGCCGGTCCGGGTAGCCGGCCGGACACCCGGTGCCTCGACCGCGGCGAGCGTGGCGGGCATCCGGGCGGCGGTCGGCTCCGGCGCCTCCGTCGTCGCGCTTGGGCCGCAGGTGGACCTCGGCCAGGCCGAGGTGGTGTCCGCCGTCAACGAGGCGGTCGACGACGGCGTGGTGGTCGTGGTGGGCGCCGCCGCTGAGTCGGCGCCACCGGACCCGGACGTGCCACTGAACGACGCGGTGCTGCGCGTCGGCGGGATCGGGCCGGACGGGGGTACGGCCGACAGCTACCGGTCCGGCGGCGTGGACGTGGTCGCACCCGGCATCGACGTGACCAGCCTCGGCATCACCGGCGCGCGACCGGTGAACGGCGCCGGCACCCACCTCGCCGTCGCGTACGTGGCGGGGCAGGCGGCGCTGATCCGGTCGGCGTACCCGGATCTCGACCCGGCGCAGGTCCGCAACCGGGTGCTGAAGACCGCGAAGACCACCGGCGGCGTCGCGCCGGAGATCGACCTGACCGCCTCCGTCACCGCCGTGCTGCCCGAGGAGGCGCCCCGGGCACAGGCGGCCGCGCAGGCGTCCGGCTCCACCGGGATCGGCCGCCGGGCGGCGTTGCTGGCGCTCGCCGGGCCGGCGGCGCTCGCCGCCCTCCTGCTGGGCCTGCGCGCCCGCAGGTCGGCGCGGACGGGTGCCGGGCGGCCGGAGGCGGCACCCGCCGGGACCGGGACGGCAGCCCCGTCCGTCCCCACCGTCACGGCGGACGCCGCCGCGACGCGGACCGATCCGGTCGTCGCCGCCCCGCCCCCGACCGATCCGGCCGTCGCCGGGCCGGACGTGACGGCGGCGGTCGCGGAGCTGAGCCGCGACCCCGCGCTGCGGCACCTGGCCGCCGACGAGGCGGGCATGGCGTACCTGGCGGAGACCCGGCCGGAGGCGCGCGAGAAGGCGCTCATCGGCCTGGTGCCGGGCATGGACGACGAGACGGTGGCAGCGCTGCCGGCGATGGTGACGGCGCTGCCCGGCACCGACGAGCAGGAGCAGTCGCTCACCGGCGTCCTGGTCGACGTCCGGCGTCACCTGCGCGGCGACCCGCTCGCGCTGGACCGGGCGCTGGTGCGCGCCGGGA
The DNA here is from genome assembly GCF_000177655.2 of Micromonospora sp. L5. Lineage (NCBI taxonomy): Bacteria > Bacillati > Actinomycetota > Actinomycetes > Micromonosporales > Micromonosporaceae > Micromonospora > Micromonospora sp. L5. The sequence goes on from NC_014815.1 coordinate 4,903,763, forward strand.
AGGTCCGGTGGCAGTCCCAGCACGAGCTGGCCGAACACGTCACGTCGTACGCGCAGCAGCATCCGGAACTGGACCGGCTCGCCACCGCCATCGCCGAGACCCGCTGGTCGAGCGGCGCCGGGGAGCCGGCGCGGGGCAGCTGATCAGAGCAGCACGAGTTCCTGGGCCAGCATGTCGGTCCAGGTGCGCCGGGTGAAGTTGCAGCCGGTGTGCGCCACGAACTGCTCCAGGGTGCGTACCGGCCCGATGCCGAGCCGGTCGACCGGCGGGGTGTGCAGCATGTAGAGCACCCGGCGACGGCTCAGCTCCTCGTAGCGGGACCAGTCCTGCTCGACGTGGTCGCTCCAGTGCCGCGGCCGGTCCTGCCGGATGTAGTAGTGCCAGGTCAGCACCTCGGTGGGGTGGAACAGGTCGTAGCCCCACGTGTAGGCGCGCAGGGCCAGGGTGATCTCCTCGCCGTGGAAGTAGATGCCCGGGTCGTAGGGCACCTCGGCGACGAACGAGCCGGGCGCGAAGAGGAACCCGGCGGCCAGGAACAGCGCCGGCTTGGGCGGTACGCCGGGCGCGGCCCCCTCGATCAGGCGCTGACCGAAGACCGGTACGCCGAACGTCGTCCAGTCGCTGACGACGATCTCGGCGGGCGCGCCCGCGCCGGTGAACTCCTGATCGGGCTCGTAGCTCGCCGGGTACGCGGTCAGGACCGGCTTCGCCGCACCCGTCTCCCGCGCCATCCGGATCATCCGCACGTCCCAGCCCGGCGCGAACCGGGTGTGGCTGTCCACCTGCAACAGCCAGTCCTCGCCGCGGTATTGCTGGAACGTCTTGTCCCGGGCCCAGCAGGCGCCGCGGCTGTCCCGGGCGTCGTACTCCTGCACGTCCACCTGCGGCAGGTCCCGGATGGCGGAGATGTCCTCGTCGCCGAGGTGCTGCCAGCACACCCCGATGCGGACGTCCTCCGGGTGCGCCGCCTTGGCCAGGCAGTCCAGCACCGTCGGCACCAGTTCCCGGTCCCGGTACGACGCGACCGCCACGAAGATCGTCACGCGTCCGCCTCCGCCGGGACGAGGGCGTACGACTGGAACAGCAGCGCCAGCGCGCGGTGCTCGTCGGCGGGGTCGGTGACCGGGAGCCGGTCACCACGTGACCGGATGTGGGCCAGGAGGTCCGGCTCCGGCGCCAGCCCGTACGCCTGGAGGTAGTAGGCGACGGACTCGGGCCAGAGCCAGCGCCCGTCGGTGCGGTAGGTCATCGGCACGACCCGGCCGCGTCCGGGCTCCACCACGTCGGGCCCGCGTGCGGTGGTGGCGAGCACCGGCGTGCCCGCGTCGAGGTACGCCGCCGCCCGTTCGAGGTCGGTGCCGGACAGCCGCTCCCGGTCCGGCGCGAAGCGAGCACCGTCGTCGTCCACCTCGTCGAAGACGCGGGCGATCCGCAGCGGTTCGGTGTCCCGGCCGGCCCAGAGCAGCGCGCCGGACCGGCGGGCCGCGGCCGCGTACGGCGGGAGCTTGTCGCCGGGGCGGTACACCTCGACCAGCGGGGCCGAGATCCCGGCCCCGGCGAGTTCCCGCATCACTGTCGCCGCCGTCGCGGCCTGCGGCCCGTTCGTCTCCAGCACGTAGACCGGCGCGGGCGGGATCACCGAGGCCGCCCACTCCGGGGCGATCCGCCATCCGCGCCACAGCGCCACCGCGCCGGGCTGCTGCCGGGCCGCCGCGACCGCGACCCGGTCGGTGTCGTCCATCAGGCCGTCGCGGCCGGTGAGGTCGGCCAGTGGCGGCACCCGGCCACCGAAGACACGCGGATTCGGTACGGCCGACGCGAACGTGAACGGCAGGTCGACCGGTCCGGGCGGCTCCGGGAGAGACACCGTGCCGGTGTCGGCGAGCCGCAGCCGCGCCTCGGCGAGCATCGCGTCCGGCACCCGGCCACCGAGGTGCAGCAGCGCGATGTGCAGCTCGTCCTGGTCCGTCATTCCCGGCCTCCTCGCGTCCTCGTCGGCGGGCGTCGGCGCATTCGACCACGGCGGCCGACGGGAGCGCCGCGCAGTGCCGGGGCTCGTGCCCGAAGGACACCGCGACCCGAGGCGTTCGTGCACCCGGTCAGAGCGCCCTCGCGCGTACCAGGGCGGCGAACGCCCGGTGGACGGCGACCGCGTCGGCGGGCGCGGGCGGGTCGGCCCGGCACCGCCGCAGGTGCCGTAGCAGACCCTCGTCGGTCAGCGCGCCCTCGTCGAGCAGCCGGTCGGCCACGTCGGCCGGCCAGACCCAGGTGCCGTCGGTGCACAGGTGCGCGGTCAGGGCGGGCGCCGACCGCAGGTGGGTGACGAACGCCGCGATCTCGTCGTCGTCGACCGGGAGCCGGGCGTCCCCGTCGGCGGCCAGGTGCACCTCGCCGGGCGGCTGAGGAGCCCAGATCAGCGCGGACCGGGACCGGGCCGCCCACTGGTACGCGGGCAGCGGCAGGTCGGGCCCGTACACCTCGACCGGCGCGGCGTGCCCGGCGTCGGCGAGGGCCTGCTGTCCCCGGTCGGCGATCGCGGGCAGTTCGTCGTCGGGCGCCGTCGCCTCGACCAGGTAGACCCGCACGGCGTCGACGGTGCCGTCCGGCCCTCGGGTGATCCGCCAGCAGCGCCACACCCCGGCGGTGCGCGCCGGGTCCAGCACGTCGAGCAGGGCCCGGTCGAGGTCGTCCACGGTGCCACCGGCTGTCTCGTCCACCACCGGCGGCGCGGCCGTCGCGTACAGCGGCAGGTCGGCCGGCGGGAACGGGACGAACAGGGCCGTCGGTTCGGCGTCCACGTTCTCGTCCGCAGCCGGTTCGGGCAGCAGCGGCGTCTCCGGGGGCAGCAGCGCGGTGAGCACCGCGATCTCCGCCGCTGACTGCGGGAACGCGCCAAGCAGCCGTGCGGCGCAGGCGCCGTGGTCGCCGTGGACGAGCAGGCCACGCAGGCCGGCGAGGTCGCCGTCCGGGATCCGGCCCGCGGCACGCAGGCAGAGCAGGTGCAGCAGACCGGTGCTCATCGCGTCGCCGCCGTCTCGTGCAGGAAGGCGGCGGCCAGCCGGGCGGGCGCCGGGCCGCCCGGGTTGACGAGCACGTCACCGTCACCGGCCGCCCCGGCCAGTTCCGCCAGGTCCAGCAGCCGCCACCCGGGCGCCGGCACCGGCTCCCGGTGGGGTTCGCCGGTGGCGACCACCACGCACCGCTCGTCGCCGGGGGCGCTGACGACGAGCGGCCGCCCGTCGCCGTTCACGGCCAGGTGCAGGGGGGACGCGCGCAGCACCGACCGCAGGTGAGCCGGCTGCGCCGCACCGGCCGCGACCAGGCGCAGCAGCGCGTCGACCGGGTCGGTGGGGGAGTCCGGGAAGTGCGGGCGGTAGTCCGGGTTGCGCCGGAACTCGCCCACCTCGCCGTCCGCGCCGACCTGCCACACCCCGACGACCGCCTCGAACGGCGGTTCGTCGTCCTCGCCTGCCGGCCACTGCGGGTCGAGCAGGAACAGGAACTCGTCGTCGCTCATCCGTCCGTGTCCTCGTCGGCGAACCGGAGGGCGTGCCAGACGATCGCGGCGGCCAGCCGTACCGGCTCGGGGCCGTTCGGGTCGACCAGGACGTCGATGCCGTCCGGAAGCAGCTCGGCCAGCTCGGCCGCCTCGACCCGGCGCCACCCGGGCGCGAAGGTGCGGGCGCGCTCGTCGGCCGAGGTGGCCACGACCACGCACGGCAGGTCGTCGAAGGAGCGGACGACGAGGGGACGGCCGTCGCCGTTCATCGCGAGGTCGAGCGGAGAGGCGCGCAGCGCGGACTGGACCTGCTCGATCGCGGCGTCGCCGCGCATCATCCGGTGCAGCAGCACGTCGAGCGGCTCGGCGCCGTGGGTCATGGTTCCTCCAGGTGGCGGCGGCCCGCCGCGACGGTACGGTCACGGCGGGCCGTCCGTCCGGCTCAGGCGAACGGGTCCGGTGCGGCCGGGACCGGCACCGGAGGCAGTCCCTCCCGCGCGGCGTACTCGTTGAGCCAGCGCTCCAGCGGCGGGCCGGACGGCGCCACCCACGGCTCGGCGCCGTTCTTCGGCACGACCAGCGGACCCACCGCGAGCGTGTCCATGATGTCGCCGGTCTCGGTGGCCCGGACCGTGTTGAACGGGTACACCCAGCACCACTCGTACTCGGCCGGTGCGTCCGGGGCGAGCAGCGTCAGCGGCTGCTCCGGGTTCTCCAGCCGGCGCAGCGCGGTCTGCGCCCGGGTGCGGGCGTCGTCGGCGTTCATCGGGTAGTCCTTCTCTGTCGTGGTTCGTCTGACGGGATGCCCGCCCCGGCCGCCGTGACGGCCGGGGCGGGCGGCGGGTCACCGCCGGGGTACTGGAGCGGTGTGCGGTTCCGGCAGGGAACCGCCGGACGAGGTGGACACTGTGGCGCCGTTCGCCACCCGGCCGGCGGCGTCGTGCTCCAGCCGGGCCTGCGAGCCGCCGTCCTCGGCGGGGACGACCCGGCCCGCAGCGTCGTACGCGATGCGCGTCACCGACTCGCCGGTGCGCCGTTCCACCACCCGGCCGAGCAGGTCGTACGTGTAGTGCGTGACCTCGCCGGCCGCGTCGGTGCGCTCGACGAGCTGCCCGGCGGCGTCGTAGACGTACCGCTGGGTGCGGCCGTCGAAGTCGGTCTCGGACACCAACCGCCCGTTCGGGTCGTACGTGTAGCTCCACGTCGCACCCGCCGGGTCGGTGACACGCACCAGCCGCAGCTCGGTGTCGTACGCGTACTCGGTGCGGTTGCCCTCGTCGTCGATCTCGGCCGTGACCAGGTCGAACGCGCCGTACTCGCGGATCGTCCGGCGGCCCGTGGCGTCGACCCACTCGACCAGGTTGCCCTCGCCGTCGTAGAGGAACTCCTCGACCGAACCGTCCGGGTTCTCCCGCCAGGCCAGGTCACCCTCCAGCGTCCAGCCGAACTCGGTGAGACCGGTGTCGTCCTGGATGCTGAACAGGCGGCCGAGCGCGTCGTAGGTGTACTCCGTCTCGCCCTGCCCGGTGCTCACCGCGGTGATCTGCCGGGCCGTGTCGTGCACGACGGCGGTCGGTCCGACGTGGGTGGTCGTGCCCCGGCCGTCGGCGGCCGGCTGCTCGTACCGGACCACCTCACCGGAGGCGTCCACCTCGGCGATCAGCAGGCCGTCCGGGCCGAACTGGCGGTTGCGGGTGCTGCCGTCGAAGTCGGTCCAGGACACCGCGCGACCGAGTTCGTCGTACGTGGTGACGGACCGGCTGCCGTCCGGCCGGGTGACCGCGACCAGCCGCCCGTACGCGTCGTACTCGCTCGCGGTGGTGCGGCCCAGCGGGTCGGTCGTGGACCGCAGGCGGTACGCCTCGTCCCAGACGTTACGCGTGGTCGCGCCGAGCGCGTCGGTCTCCGCGACCACCTGGAAGCGGTCGTTGAGCTCGTATACGCGCACCGCGCCGAGCGAGTCGGTCACCACCGTACGGCCCGGCTGGTAGTCGAACCGGTAGCGCAGGTAGCCGCCCTTGCCGTCGGTGGCGACGCACCGGCCGGCCTCGTCGTAGGTGTACGTGTACCACTCGCCGTTGCGGTCCTCCCAGCGCACCAGCCGCCCGTCGGCGTACGTGAAGCGCTCGGGGTCGCCCGAGGAGTTCGTCACCTCGATCAGGTTGAGGTCGGCGTCGTAGCCGAACTGCGACGCCGCCATCAGGTCACCCGCCGCGTTGGGCAGCGAGACCATCGTGACCAGTCCGGCGGACGAGGTGAACGCGATGGTGGCGCCGGTGGACGACAGCAGCTGCGTCGGCGTACCCCGGCGGTCGCGGTGGATCGTCCAGCGGACGCCGCCGTCGGTGACGTCGGTGAGCAGCGACTCGGTGCGCGACGCCGCGGCGAACAGCAGGCTGCGGCCGGACGTCGGATCGGTCAGCAGCCACCCGCCGCCGACCAGCCGGCGCAGCGGCAGCGTCCGGCCGGTCTCCGGTTGCGCCACCTCACCCTCCGCCGGTAGCGGGTAGGTGAGCAGCGAGCCGTCGGCGGCCAGGTACCGGACCTGCTCGCCGTCGACGATGATCCGCTGGTCGAGCGTGGAGGCCCAGGCCCGGCCGAACGACCGGCCCCACCGGTAGTCGGAGCGGTAGGTCCGCTCCAGCGTGAGCCCCGGCATCACGGCGTCGGTGTGGGTGAGGATCATCCGGCCGGTGGTGACGTCGATCGGGTCACCCACGGTCGGCGTCTCCGCGGTGGTCTTCGCCACCGCTTCGGGCGCCACCCCGGCGAACGTCTCGGTGGTCGGCGAGAAGTCCGTCATGTCCACGTCGGAGTCGCTGTCGCGGACCGAGGCCATGTCGACGTCGCTGTCGGCGTCGCGGACCGAGGCCATGTCGACGTCGCTGTCGGCGTCGCGGACCGAGGCCATGTCGACGTCGCTGTCGGCGTCGCGGACGGAGGCCATGTCGACGTCGCTGGACGGGCCGGGCACCGGGTCGCTGGTCCGGATCAGGACGACGGAGCCGTCCGGTCCGATCTGCGGCAGCGTCGCCAGACCGGGCACCTGCGAGTCCTCGAACGTCACCCGGCCCCGCGAGTCCTTCGACACGTTCACCACGTGGCCGACGGTGCCGGGACCGCCCGTGCGGAAGCCGACGATGCCGTTGGTGCCGTTCGGCATGGCGCCGAGCGCGTCCACCAGCCCCTGGAGGGTGCCGACCTCCTCGGTGGTGCGCCCCGGGTACTGCTTCTGGAGGTCGCTCAGCTCCCTCGGCTGCGTCTGCGACGGGATCTGGGTGATCAGCCCGGACTGCTTGTAGCTGTCGACCGCCATCGTGAGCGTGATGCAGTCGTTCTGGTTGCCGGCGTCGCGGGACTGGTGGATCTGCCGCAGGTGCCGCCGGTCCGCGTCGTTGAGCGTCTCGAGGTCGGCGGCGGTGTTGGCCGTGCCGCCGTGCGAGTTCGCCGCCATGATCTGCAACGTCGACCCGTTGCTCAACGGGACGTCCCGGGACAGCGCGTCCCGGAAGGTGTCGAGGATCCGGTTCTGTGCCTGCGGGTCGCCCTGCGCCGCTGCCAGCTGCTCGGCCAGCGGCGTCGTGGTGTCCGCCTGCGTCGCGGCAGAGGCGGTGCCGATGCTGACCGGGCCGGTCTGCTGCCCCTGGAAGCCGTACTCCTGGCGACGGCCTCGCCGGTGGCTGCTGCCGCTGGGGCGGCTCCGGTCCCGCGGGCTGCGCGACCGGTCGCTGCGGTCACGGCTGCCGCTCGGCTCGCCGTCGACGGCGAACGCGTGCGTCGTGGTCCGCTGCGGCCTGCGTGTACCGGTGATCAGCTGATCGGGCCGGGGCCGCTGCGACGGCGGAACGTAGTCCTCCTCGCTGGCGTAGCCACGACGGGCGGGGCCGTACCAGTGACCGACGTTCTCCCAGTAGTGCTGTGCGCGTTCGCTCCTCGCCAGTGAGTGGATCTCCTGGAGCGCGTTCGCCGCCTCGTGGCGCTCCTGGGCGTAGCCACGGGCCTGCTCCGCGAATGTGACCACGGTGGCGAACTCCCGGCCGGCGGCGCTGGTGATGGAGTCCAGCGCCGTGAACCCACGGAGGTAGTTCGCGATCTGGCCGGCGGTCCGGCGACCGCCGTCTGCCTCCGCGCCGATCCGGTCGCCGAGGCCGGTCCCCTCCGCGTTGTTGTACGGGCGGTTGCCGACCATCGGCTCGTTGAAGTGACCGTCCCGGTTGCTGCGCGGCCCGGTACGCGGGCGGTGCCCGGTGCTCGCGTACAGGTCGGAACGGATGCTCTGGTAGCTCTGGTACGCCGTCGAGGACGTGTCGGCCAGCGTCGTCTGCGAGGCGAAACCGACAGTGTCGAACCAGGCCTGGGCCTGCGCGGTGACCTGTCCGACCGGTGTGCTCAGCGGCGGCGGCGACGGGGTGTCGCGCTCCACGTACTCGTAGGTGACGGTGCCGTCCGGGTTGCGCCTGGCCTCCCGCACCCAGGTCGGCATGCCGTAGAGCGCGCTCGGCGGCGGTGGTGCCGCGTTCGTGGGCAGGCTGCTGGGCGTCTGGTCGGAGGGCGCGGCGAGCGCCGGCTCCACAGCGGCCAGCGGGTGCGGCGTCGTCGGGGCGGGCGTGCAACTGGTCAGGCCCAGCGGGTCGGCCACGGTCAGCGGGTTGCTGACGTACGCGGTCGGGTTCGGGCCGCCGGACAGGCCCAGCGGATCGGGGCTGACGTACCGGCCGGTGGCCGGGTCGTAGTAGCGGAACCGGTTGTAGTGCAGGCCGGTCTCGGCGTCGACGTACTGGCCGGGGAAGGCCAGCGGCGTCGCGGTCCGGTCCGCGCCGCGTCCCCACAGGTCGCCCCGCGACCACCAGCGCAGCCCGCCGCCCGGCTCGACCAGGTGGGTCGGGGTGCCGATGGTGTCGGTGATCACCGCGCGGAGCGTGCCGTCGTCGGTCTGCGCGACCGGCACCGCCGCGTCCGGCCGGTAGTCCCACGTGGTCGTGGTGGTGGCGCCGGCGGCGTCGCGGTGCGTCTGCTCCAGCATCAGGTCACCGGACCAGGCGAACGACACCTCCTCCAGCACCCGGTCGCCGTCGCCGAGACGCTGCTTGGCGATACGCCGGCCGAAGCCGTCGTAGCGGTAGCGCCAGCGGTCACCGCCGGGCGTGACGGCCAGGACCATCCGGTCCTCGGCGTCCCACTCGAAGCGCCACGCGCCCGCGTCGTCGACCCGGCTGGTGAGGCGGCCCTTCGCGTCGTAGGAGAACGTCGCGTCGTCGGAGCGCACGAGCATGGTGCCGGTGAACTCCCAGCGCCCGCCACCGGCGCCGACCAGGTTGCCGGCCTCGTCGTAGTCGTACCGCTGTGGGTTGTCCCCGTCGACGGCCCGGATGCGGCCGGTGTCGTCGGCGGTGAACGTCAGGTCGCCGGCGAGCGAGTCGGCGATCGCGGTGACGCGGTCGGCGGCGTCGTAGGTGTAGTGGCGCTCGGCGGCGTCGGCGATGTGCTGCCCGGTGAGCCGCCCGGCCGCGTCGAAGGTCTGCCGCAGCGTGACCAGGCCGCCGACGGTCCGGCCGATCTCCCGGCCGGCGTCGTCGTGGGTGAAGCCGAGCAGGTGCTCCCCGGCGGTCAGGCTCTCCGGGCGGCCGTCGGCGTCGAACGTCCAGCGGCTCGACCGGCCCGACGGCGTGGTGCGCGCCTCGACCGTGCCGGAGGCGGTGTACGAGGTGCGCACGGTCCGGCCGTTGATCGTCTCGGACAGCACCCGGCCCTCGGCGTCGCGGGTGAACCGCACCTGCGCGTCCGGGCTGAGCACTGCCGCCACGTGGCCGTCGGCGTCGTACTCGACGCGGGTGACGGCGTCGCCGACCCGGCGTTCCACGACCCGGCCCCGCGCGTCCCAGCGGTAGCGGGTGACGGTGCCGGCGGCGTCGGTGTGCGCGACCAGCCGGCCCGCCTCGTCGTGCTCGTAGCGCTGGGTACGGCCGTCGAAGTCGGTCTGCCCGCACAGGCGGCCGGCCGCGTCGTACTCGTAGTGCCACGTCCGGCCCGCCGGATTCGTCACCCCGATGAGCCGTAGTTCCGTGTCGTACGTGAACTCGGTGCGGTTCCCCGCCTGATCCACCCGTGCCGTGGGTAGATCGAAGGGGCCGTACTCGAAGCTCACCGCCCTTCCTGATGCGTCGATGACGTCCACCAGATTCCCTTCACCGTCGTAGAACCACCGTTGCGTGGAGCCGTCCGGGCGGACCCGCCACGCGAGATCCCCCTCGGCGGTCCAGCCGTACGTCGTGACCGCGCCGTCCGGGGCCCGGGTCGCCCGGACCCGTCCGAGCGCGTCGAACTCGATGTCGTCCGCGGGCGCGGGCGGGCGCGGCGGGACCGGGTGGGTCGAGCCGTCCGGGAGGGTGAGCGTGCGCGCCTCGTGGTCGAAGCGGGTGACGCGACCGAGCGGGTCGGTGCGCGACAGCAGCCGGTGCGCCGTGTCCCACTCCTGCCGGACCGTCGCGCCCAGTGGGTCGACGATCGCGGTGACCAGGTGGCGCTCGTCGAACTCGTACCGGGTCACCTCGCCCAGCGAGTTCGTCACGTGCGTGACGCCGTCGTCGTACCGCAGGGAGTAGCGCAGGACGTCACCGCCGCCGCCGGCCCGGACGCAGCGGCCCGCCTCGTCGTAGTCGTATCCGAACCACTCGCCGTTGCGGTCCTGCCAGCGCACGAGCCGGCCCGCGTCGTCGTAGCGCAGCCGCGTCTCGTGGCCGGAGGAGTTGCGGACCTCGACCAGGCGCCGCCTGTCGTCGTAGCCGAAGGAGGGGAGGTGGACGGTGCCGTCGGCGGCGCGGACGTGTGCGCCGACGACCAGGCCGCCGGTCAGGTGCGGCACCACGACCAGGCCGGACGCGGAGAGCAGCAGGCCGGGCGTGCCGTCTGCGGAGCGTTCGATCCGCCACCCGGTGCGGTCGGTGACCACGTCGGTGAGCCAGGAGTCGCCGTGGGCGTCGGCCGGCGCGAACAGCAGCGACCGGCCCGGCTCGGTGAGCAGCCAGCCGCCGCCGGCCAGCCGGCGCAGCGGCCCGCCGGGGCCGGCGACCGGCAGCGCCTCGTCGCCCTCGGCCGGCATCCGGTACGTGTGGATCGAGCCGTCGGCGGCCAGGAACCGCGCGTACGTGTCGTCGGTGACGACGCGCTGGTCCAGCGTGGAGGCCCAGGTCGGGCCGAAGCAGCGGCCCCACCGGTAGTCGGAGCGGTGGGTCCGTTCCAGGGTGAGCCCCGGGAGCCGGGCGTCGATCTCGGTGTAGAGGACCCGGCCGGTGGTGACGTCGACCGGGTCGCCGACCACAGGGGCCTGCGCGGTGGGCGTGGCCACCTCGGCGGCGGGCACGTCCACCGGCGGGGCGGGTGCCGGTGGTGGCGGGGCCACCTCGGCCTCGTGCGCACGGTAGGCGTCCCACCAGGCGTTCTCGGCCTCCGTCACGGACTGCTCGGCCTCGGCGACGGCGTCGGCGTCCGCGTCCGTCCGGGAGGCCAGGCCGTCCAGGCGGGCCGCCGCGGCCGACAGCTTCTTCGCCGCGTCGGCGACGGCGAGCGCGGAAGCGCGCAGACCGGGGGAGAGGTCCCGGCCGATGACGTCCCGGGCCGCCGCCTCGTCCAGCCGGACCACGAAACCGCCGGGCACCCGGACCTCCGTGCCGGCCCGGTGCCGGCCCGCGGCGTCGCGGGAACGCGCGACGAAACGGAACTCGACGTCGTACTCGACCGCGGCGGTGAGCTTGTCGTCCGGGTCGGTGCGCCGGGCCGGCTTGCCGGTCGTGCTGACCGAGACCTTGCCCTCGTCCTTCACCTGGGCGCCCGGGTCGGTCCGGTAGAGCTGCTGCTCGACGAGTGTGGCCGCGTTGACGGCGGCGAAGTCCTGCCGCTCGCCCACCCGGCTCGCGCCGCCCGGATGGCCGACGCCGCCGACGACGAGCGGCCCGGCCGTCTTCAGCGCGAACGAACGTCCGGCGGTCTGCTCGTACTCGGTGTCCGCGGCGCGTTTCGCCGAGCCGCCGATCTTCACCGTGGCGTCCGCGCGCAGGAGCTTCGGGCGGGCCACCAGCCGGGCGTCGAGGAACAGGTCGCGGCCCAGCCCGGCCGGCATCGGCAGCGGGTACGCGCCGGTCAGCATCGCCGGCAACGCCTTGATCCGGCTCACGGTCAGTGTGTCGCGCAGCGCCGCATCGACGTCCCTGCCGGGTGCGGCGCCGGAGGCGACGAGCGCCTGCCGGGCCGCATCGTGCAGGCCAGGCAGGTCGACCAGGACGTCCTCGACGGCGAACCGACCCGGCTCGGGCAGCCGGTCGAAGCCGGCCTCCTCGCGCCATCGCCGTCGGCCCTCGTCGGTGGTCTGCCCGGCGGCGACCGGTGTGACCGGGCCGGACACGGCCAGTTTCCTGCCCTCGGTCGCCGAGTACGTGGTGACGTCGTGGACCGCGTGGACCGACACGCCGCCCTCGGGCAGCCCGCGCCCGGTGACGGTGACGGTCAGGCGGACCGCCCCGCGGTACGTGGGCACCGGGCCGGACACGGTCAGCGACTGCTCGTACGTGCGGCCGGTGCGCTCGATCGCCTTGGTGGCCTGGTTGCCGAGGGCGGCGGTGCCGGTGAGACCGGCGGCGACGGTGCCGGAGGCCGGGCCGTGTCCGGCGGTGCGGGTGGCGTCGTCCTGGACCCGGTCGGTCTCGGTGCCCTGCGCACGTCCGGTCAACGTGACCTGCGCCGCCGTCCGCGACGTGGTGCGGGTCTGCGCCTCGCCGACGACCGCGCGGTCGGTGACGGACAGTTCGTCGACCAGGTCGATGCCGGTGAAGCTCGGCTCGCCCACCGGCTCGGCGGTGAGCGTGACGTCGTACGTGGCGCCCCGGAAACGCCGCTCCAGCCGTACCGTCTCGCTCCGGCCGCCGTTGAGCGCGTCGGCCAGGTGCAGGTGGGCGGCGCCGAGGAAACCGGTGCTGCCGAGCCCTCGGATCGGGTCGTCCGGGCCGCGGTTCCGGGTGGACGGCAGGATCGCCTGGGCGAGTTCCTCGCTCGACTCCCGCGCCAGGGCACGCCGCAGGTGCGGGATGCGATCGGTGAGGTCGATGTGGGTGGTGACGCCGCCGATGCCGAGGGACCGTTCCGGTCCGGCCCGGAACTCCGGTTGTGCCGCGTGGGCCGGTGCGCCGGGGCCCGCGGCGTCCTCGTTCTGCCGCTGCTGTGCCTCGCGTACCAGGTCGCGTTCCCGCTGTTGCTGTTCGGCCTGCTCGGCCCGCTCCCGCTCTTGCGCCGTCCGCAGCGCGTCCGTGGCCGCCTCGTGCGCCGTGGCCAGATCCTCGCGTTCGCGCCGGTGGCGTTCCTGGAGATCGGCCAGGTAGTCGTCGGCGAGCTGCCGGCCCGCCGGGCTGATGCGGCGGTCCCGCCGGACCCGGTCCACGTAGGCCTGCACGTCACGCAGGTCGGTGTGCTGCCGCCGCAGCAGGTTCCTGAGTTCCGTGGCCTGTTCGCGCGTCATCCGGGCGAGCTGCTCGCGCTGCTCGGCGCGGAGCGTCTCGGCGTTCTCGGCGTGCCGCAGGTGCAGCCGTACGTCGGCGGTGCCGTGCCGGCGGGCGCGGTCGCGGTCCTGGAGTCGTTTCAGCTCCGCCGGGGTCATCCGCATGACGACAGCGCCGGGCAGGGTGAGCCGCCGGCCGGCCCGCCGGGCCGGTGTGCCGGGCCAGCGGCCCAGCGGACGCAGGTTGCTGTCGTGCCGGGCCTCGGCGACCACCTCGGCCTCGACGTCCACCCGCACCAGCAGCTCGCGTTCGGCCCGGCCGCCGCCGAGACGCAGCTTGGAGACCCCGGAGGCGCTGCGCTCGCTGATCCGGCCCCACGCCCGCCGCCACGGTGTGACGGACAGAATGACAGCGCCGCCGGGCCGGCCGGTGCTGCCGCCGTGGTCGGCGACCGGCCCGCTGACCGACGCGACGCCGGTGCCGGAGACGCTCAGCTCGACCGCGCGCGCGTGAGTGGTCTTGCGGGCGGTGCCGCTGGCGAAGGTCCGCTTGACGCGCGCGAACTCGGCGCCGTCGAGCACCGCCGGGTTGGTCGGGCGCAGCCGTACCCGCACGTCGGCGCGGGCATCGGCGGCACGGCGGCCGTGCCACAGGTTGCTCAGCGCCAGCGGGCGGCTGAACAGCTCGGCGTCACCGGTGAGGCGCTCGGGCGACAGCTCGTCGGCGACCACAGTGGAAATCCGGCCGTCCTCGACCGCGTAGACGTCGTCCCGGCTCGCCTCGCGCAGCGTCTCGACCACCGCGTCCTGCAACCGGTCGGCGCCGACGAACGACTCCACCCGGCGTCCGTCGAGGTCGTGCGGCCCGCCGGTCATCCGGCTCAGCGGCGGCGGGTACGCCATGGTCTCCACGTCGCGGGGGACCGGGCTGGGCTCCGCGCCGGGCCGTTGCCGGGAGACCCGCGACTCCGGGACGAGCATGCGCACGTCGAGGCGGTGCGTGCGGGGGCGCTGCTCTGATGCGGCTACGACGGTCGGCACGTCCCGGCCGTACGCCCCGAACGACAGCTGCCGGCCCGCCTGGTTGACCCGCACCGTGGACGTGGTGGTGACGGTGAGGTCGAGGGTGGCGGCGAACTCGCGCAGCCGTACCCCGGTGGGCTTGCCCTCGTCGTCGAGCGCCGGCCCGTGGTCGCTCTCGGTGGACTGCCCGCCGGTGACGGCGCTCTCGTCGGTGGTGCCCCAGGTGACCGCGGCGCGCGGTCCGCCGAGCAGCGTCGAGGCGGCCTGACCGAGCGGACCCAGGATGCGTGGCTCCAGGCTCAGCTCGGCCGACCGGCTGTCGTCGCGGGCGCTGGTGACTGTGGACCTGGCGGTCCGCTTGGCGGCGGTGCCGATCTTGTCGTGGTCGAGCAGGTCGCCGTCGGACACCTCGCCGAGGCTGCCCTTGATCGTCACCACCGTGACGTGGTCGTGGAACGTGCCGGTACGGATCAGCGGGATCTTCAACCCCGGGCCGACGATCCGGTCCGCCAGGTGGCGCAGCTGGTCGGGGGAGAGCTGCGTGCGCAGGTCGGTGGCCCGGGTCAGTGCCGCCTGAAGCTCGGGGGTCAGCCCGTCGGCGAGCTGCGCGTCGCCGAAGTGCCGCAGCGTCTCGTCGCGGGTGGCCAGGCGGAACCGGTCGTGACCGGGCACCGACCGCACCGCGTCGGCGACCGTCTCGTACAGGCTCCGGTCGCCGACCCGGGTCAGGTACGCGCCGCCGAACGACTCACCCCGCTCGATGCGCGCCGGTGCGAAGTGGGTCCGGTCGGTGCCGCGCCGTCCGCGCCACTCCCGGCCGTCCGGGTCGAGGGCGGTGCCGGGCAGCCGGTCGCCGGTGGTCCACTGGAGCGCGTCGACGGAACCGGACAACATCCGCGGCGCGCGGCCCAGGACGCGCACCTGGACGCCGTACTCGACCCGGTACCGGACGGCCGGCGCAGTGCCGGTCACCGTCTGCTTGCCGCCGGTCCGCTCGGTGATCGTCCGGGTGGCGCCACGCTCCCGGCCGCCGCCGACCCGCGGCCCGACGACCAGGCTCAGCGGCGCGGCGTCCACTCCGGCGCCGGCGAGGCCCCACAGCCCCCACTGCCGCTTGGTGGCGGCGGCGCTCGTGCTCTCGGCGGCGAGCGCGGACGTGTCGACGTGCGTGAGCCCGTCGACCCGCTCCACCTCCTCGACGTGCCGGGCGACCAGGCGTACCTCGACCTGCCGGGCGCGGCCCGGGAAGAAACGCCGCCAGCCGCTGCGCGCGGCGCGCGGCAGCGAACCCGACCGGACCCAGCCGTCGTGGACGTTCGCCGGGTCGGTGACCACCATCGCCGGCAGGCTGCCGGAGAACGTCGCGTCGCTGAGCAGCTTCTGCATCACCGGGCGGCCGGGCGCGCCGATCCGCACGAGGTCGGCCATGCCGTCCTCGGCGAGGATCGCCTCCACCTGGTCGAAGAACGTGGCGCCCGGATCGGCCGGCCGGCTGCGTACGCTCTCCACCCCGAACCGGGCCGGCACGGGCGCGCCGAGCGCACGGTCCGCGGCGGCCGGCGCTGTCGCGTCTGCCGTCCGCAACCCCGTGTGTACGGCGAGAGCGACGCTGCCGGAGGTCTCGACCGGGTCGACGGCGGGACGGCCGGGCCGCACGAGCCTTGCGACGAACCGGATCGGCACCGTCACCTCGGTCAGCCCGGTGACCTTGACAGTGGTGGTGGACGTGTAGGTGTCCTTGTGGGCGGCGGAGTGCTCGGTGGTGGGCGCCGTCGGCACCGAGCCGCCGACGCCGACGACGACACCGGGCATCGCGGTGACTGTCACCTTCGGCTCGACCCGCCGGTCCCGGTTGTGGCGCAGCGTGTGGGTGAGGTTCTCCCGGTTCTTGGCGGAGACCTTGCGCGGGTCGTCGTGGGCCCGGTCCACTGTGAGCGCGTCCCAGTCGAGGACGGCGGTGACCCGCAGCTCGGCCGGCCGCCCGTCGATCGTGACCGGGTACGGGCGGCCCTCGCCGAGGAACTGGTCCACGTCGTCGCGGCTGTCCGCCTCCACGGCGGCGACCACGTCGTCGGACAGGCCGGGGTCGAGGGTCCGCAGCGCCGCGCCGAGCGCCGCGTTCTCGGTGGCGCGCAACTGTTCGGCGAGGCCGAGGGTGCGGCTGTCCCGCAGGTAGGAGGGCAGGCCCCGGCGTACCGCGTCGGGCGACGGCAGCGGCGCGGTGGTCTCGGTGGCCGACGACGTCCCGCCCGCGGTGTCCTCCGCGGCGGTGGTCTCTTCTGCGGCGGTCTCTTCTGCGGTGGAGGTGTCGTCGGCGGCCGACCGGGTGGCCGGGTCGCCGGCCGGCGTGGACGTGGCGAGCCCGTCGTCGCTGTCGTCGCTTCTGTCGTCGTCGAAGCCGCCGTCGAAGCCTCCGTAGCCGTCGTCGTCGCCGAACAGGTCGAAGCCGCCGGAATCGCTGTCACTGTCGCTGTCGCTGTCGTTCGCCGGGGCCGACGGAGGTGGCACATGGCGTGCGTAGGTGACGTGACCCGACGGGTCGATCGTGCGGAGCAGCTCCAGCCGTCCACGCGGCCGGGCGCCGACCACCGGGTAGTCCCGCGGCGGCCCGGCCGGGTCGTCGTACACGACGAGGTGCACCTGGGTGCCGCGGGCGGCGGCGAACTCGACCACGTCGTGCGCGTTGGCGATGCGCTGCCGTTCGGCGTCGTCGACCGGCGTGTCGCGGCGTTGCCCCCCGGGGTCGGGGGCTAGTACGGCCCGGACGAAGTGGCCGTTGTCGTACGGGTTGCGCTGCCGCATCGCCGCGGCCTCGTCGAGACTCATCGTGTCCCGGCCGGCGTGCAGCGTGCTCATCCGCAGGGCGTCGGCGTCACCGTCGGGCAGCGCGGCGGCGATCGCGTCGTAGAGGGAGCCGGACTGCCGGCCGAGCCCGCCACGGTCGGCGACGGCGGTGGCGGCGGCGAACTCCTGCTGGATGGTCCCGGAGTCGTTCGACGTCGCGACGAGGTGCGCGGCGGCGAGGCGCTGGCTGTCCGGCAGGCCCACGGTCCTGGCCGGCCGTGCCGGGTCCAGGTCGGGGTCGAACTCGGGTGGGACGTCCGGCGCCGTGGTGGTGTCCGGCGCCGGCAGCGAGACGGCGGTGACGTACCTGTTGTGTGGTTGCGCGCCGAGCTGCCGCAGCTGCTGCGGCGTGAGCGTCTGCTGCCACGTCCACGACGGGCCGGGCACCACGTCGGTGGGTGCGGCGAACGGCTTCGGGGCGGCGAGGTCCGGCCTGCGCAGTTCGGCCCGGTACTCCTTGAAGCCGGTGCCCTCGGTGTAGAACAGCTGCCGGTTGACGTTCGTCGGCACGGCGTGCGACTGCGGCAGGAAGTTGCCGACGGCGAAGTCGGCCGCGAGCCGGGACAGGTCGGTGGGCGTGGCGGCGCCCACGAAGTCCGTCATGAAGGCCAGGTCGCGGTCGGGATGCCTGTTGTTCTGCGAGTCGACCTGGACGTCGACGGTGAGGACGTCCGCCGGCAGGCCGGCCGGCGTCGCCGCGCCGTGGGCGACGGCGAGCTCCTCGCCGTACGCCCGGTGCAGGCTCTCGGCCAGCAGGAGGAACTCCGCGCCCGCGTCGCCGAACCGGACCTCGGGCCGGCCCAGGGTGAGCAGGCCGTCGACGAACAGGTTCGGCTCCGGCGAGTACGGCAGCATCGGGTGGACCGTGGCCTGCCGGTCCCGGGAGCGCATGTCCTCGTCCACGGCGGTGGTGAAGTCCCGGACGAAGGCGTCCCGCCCGGCCTGCGTGTCGAGCTTGGCGAGGCCGTTGTGCACGGCGGCCAGCTTCTGCTGCTCGGTCGTGCGTTCGCTGCCCGCGGGGAGGCCGGCGATCCTCGCCCGGTGGTCGCGTGCGCGTCGTTCCAGCCGTTCCCGGGTACGCCGGATCAGCTCCTCGGTGTCGCCGACGCGGTATCCGCCGGAGATCATCATGGGCCGGGCCGGTGGCTCGTCCTGCGGTCCGGTCGCGTCCGGGTCGAAGCGGGTCCGGCTGTCGATGCGGTCGAACACGTGGGTGCCGTCGGCCGTCGTCCGGGCGCCCCTGTCGAAGTCCTGGATCGACACGTACGGGTAGCGCCGGGCCTCGCCGTCCGGACCGCCCTGCGCGAGGCCCTGGATCGCGGCGACCGTGTCGGGGTCGCGGAGCACCTGGTTGCGGGTCCGGCCGTACGGGAACTTCCCGTTCTTCGTCCCGACCGCGTAGCCGTTGACCGCCACCGGCACGTCGAGGCTCTCGGCGAGCCGGGCGGCCCGGGCGACCGCGTCCCGGAAGGCGAGGTCGGGCACCTCGGCTGTGGTGTTGACGCCGAAGACGAACGCGACTGTGGTGCCCGGGGCGAGTCCCTCGGTGACGGCGCGGACCACCTCGGGGATCTGGTCGACGTCATCGGCGGGCAGCATCGAGTTGACGACGAACCCGATGGGCGCGCCGTCGTCCTTGAGGTCGGCCGTCTCCTTCCGGTAGTTGCCCGGACCGACGTCGCGGGTGTGCCGGGTCAGCTCGTCGAACCGTGCGTTGCGGCCGCCGGGCACCCGTACCGGCTCGAACCGGACCGGCGCCGTCCGGGGCGGCAACCCGCCACGGTCGGGTGAGAGCACGTCGCGCTGCTGACCGGCGATCCGGTGGACGTTGCGCGCCAGCAACCGCGGATCGTTGCCGGGCTGCCGCGTGGTGGTCGCCATCAGCGAGTTGTCGCCCTGGACGAAGGTGCCGTCCAGGGCGCGGTCCGCCACCGAGTACTCGTCGCGCAGACCGAGGAAGTGCCCGATCTCGTGCGCGAGGTCGAGGTCGGAGGAGTGCGTCGACCAGGTGGTCTGGGTGGTCGGTGACGGAGAGCCGTGCAGCGCCACGACGGCGTGTGCCTCGCTCGGCCGGGTCACGAACTCCACTGTGACGTTGAGCTGATCGCCGCCGATCCGGAAGCCCTGGTTGTAGATCGCGTCGACCGCGTCGCGTACCCGGGTCTCCACGTCCGGCCGGGCATCCGCCGCCGCGTCGTCCCGGGCGTCCAGGAAGACCTTGACCGTGAAGTCCTGCACGTTGCGGTCGCCGAGGTCCAGCACCCGATGGTCGTACGCGATGCGGTTGTCCACCGCGTCGAGGCGCAGGCGGGGCCGGTCGCCCGCCGGAACGGTCAGGCCGGCCTGCTCGTACGAGCGGGCGACCACGTCGGGCACGCGGGTGTCGGGATGGAGCCCACGGTCGATGACGTCATACGCGCTGGTGTTCGCGATCCGCCGTGGCGCGGTGTCGTGCTGCTCGGCGCGGGCCTGGGCGATCTCGTCGCGGGTCTTGGGCGTGGGGAACCGGTCCGGCAGGACTCCCGGGACGCGCAGGGTGTTGTCGGCCGGGGGAGCGCCGGGCGCGGCGTCGGTGCGCGGGCGGGCGTCCGGGTCCAGCGGCAGGCCGGTGACCGTGGCGAGGGCCTGGTCGACCTGGTCGGAGCCGGTCTGGCCGAGCGCGTCCCGCCACCCGTCGAAGTACGTGCGGACACCGCCGTCGTCGTCCTGGACGAAGTCCCGCACCGTGGCGGGGTCGCCGCCGTTCCGCAGGTACTCCGACGCCACCACGAGCCGGTCATGGCCGCCCCGGGCGGCGTCGTCGTTCCGGACCGACGCCGGCTCGTTGCGCCACGGCCTGGTGTCACCCTCGGAGCCGGTCACGGAGAGCGTGGGCCTGCCCTCCGCGAGCGCCTCCTGCCACGTGTTCGCGCCCTCGGTGACCACGAGCGTGGCGCGGTCGCGGAGACCGGCCATCTGCTCCGGTGTGACACGGGGCAGTGCCGCGACGTGGACGTCGGCGTTGCTCGTGGTGAAGCCGCGCTCGCTGTCGCCGAGCACCAGGACGACGGTCTTCCGGCCGGGCCGGGCGGCGGCGGCCAGCCGATCGACGACCTCCTGGTGCGGGGGAGTGTCAGGCGTGTCGCCGTAGTAGACGAGCACCACGTCGGTGGCGTCGTCGTCGACCACTGCCGCGAGGTCGTCGGCCCCGGGGATCCCGGTGGCGGTGATGACGTCCCGGGCGGCCGGCCGGGTGGAGGGCGGCGGGCGACGGTAGGACGGCACCCCGGTCGAAGTCTCGTCGAGTTCCGCCTCGACCGTCCCGGTGGTGCTGCGGACCTGCCGGGGGAACTGGTCCCACAGGAACGGCTGGAGCGTGACGACGTCGTGGTCCCTGCCACGGGCGGCGTCGCGCAGCGGACCGGCCCACGCCTGCTGGAACCACTCCCGCTTCTGCTCCGCGGTCCACTCCGAGCCGTCGTCGTTCTTCGGTACGTCGACAGCCGGCAGCACCGTCAGCACGTCGCCCTCGGGGAGCAGGCGGGCGGCGAGCTCGTCCATGCGCAGGCTCTGGGTGTTGCCCTGCTCGCGGATCTTCTTCTCGCGGAAACCCTTCTGCCGGTCCACCTGCCACGCCTTGGCCCCTGGCGCGCCGGGCCAGTCCGTCGTCTTCCAGGCTTTCTCATTGGTGCCGGGCGGCCCCTGCGGTCGCATGACGACGTCCATCCCACCGCGGTGGCCGGTCCACTCCCGGTGGAACAGGTCGTACGAGCCCGCCGGTGTCTCGAACTCCTCCTGCCGGCCGAGCTGCTCGGCGTAGAAGGGCGTCTTGTTGCCGGGATAGGTCAGCACGACCGTGCCCCGGTAGCCGGTGGCGGCCAGCCCGTCGAGCATCGCGACCGTCGCGGCCTGGTGTCCCACGCCGGGCGACCCCTGGTCCACGACGTGCACGACGCCGTACTTCTCGTTCAGCCTCTGGCCGACGGGGGTGGGCGAGGGCCTCGGGTCACGGTGCCGCAGCGTGGCGGGTGAGAGGTCCGTCGGGGTCAGGTCGACGGCCTGAGTCGTGGGACCGGCCGACGGCGGTGGCGGCATGCCGGGTGGTGGCGGCATGCCCGGCGGTGGTGGCGGTGGGAGCATGCCCGGCATACCGGGTGGCGGTGGCGGTGGTGGCGGCATGCCCGTCATGCCGGGCGGTGGTGGCGGCGGCGGTGGCGGGGCCGGGGCGCGGGACGGGATCTGCGGATTCGGACGCGGGTCCGGCGTCTGGTCGTGCGCCGTCTGCGGCACCGGCAGGTCGCGCACCGGGCCGGCGGTCAGCGCGGCGTCGTGGATCGTCGCCAGATCCTGCGCGGTGAGATAGTCGACCGGCCCGGTCGAGGTCGCGGCCTGCTCCGACGACGTCGGCAGGGCGCCGACGTCGACGCCCATCACCCCGGGACGGTCGACTGTGGTGAACAGGTGCTCGGGGGCCTGGTGACCCTCCTTGGCCCCGAGGTAGTGCATCACCTCGTGCACCATCACCGAGAGACGGTCCCCGGTGTTCCACAGGTGCTGGTCGGTGCTCACCCCGGTCTCCGAGGTCACCTCGACCGGCGGGTTGCGGCGCGGATCCGCCTGCCAGTCGCGGGTCATACCGTCGCGCCACGGAGGCGTGTCGACGACCAGGTCGATGTGCAGCAGCCGGCCGTCGGGCAGCGTGTACCGGCCGTTGACCATCTCGTCGACTGTGCGCTGCACCGTCTCCGCGAAGTCCCGCAACTCCCGGGGGGACATCTGGTCGTTCTTCGAGACCAGATCCAGGTGTACGTCGAACGACCGGTAGTCCCTGCCGTCGGCGGTTAACTCCCGGGTGGTGAAGTCGATAGTCGTGATCTCGCCGCGCAGCAGGTGCGTGCCGGGGACGACGGTGTCCTTCCAGGGCACGTACCGCTCGGTGCGCAGCCGCTTCGGTTCCGCGCTCGCCTTGGCCTGCCGGAACTGCGGGCTCCGCTCGGCCCGGGTGGGCGCGGCAGGGTCCGCGACGGTGAGCGGCGGCGCTTGCACGCTTCGCGACCCGTCCGGCGTCGGTTCGGCGGTGTCGCCCTGTCCTGCCGTCGGTCCGTCCGGCGTCGGTGCGGTGTCGACGGCGCTCGTGTCCGTGGCGTGTTCCGCCACCGTGTCGGCGGTGGCGTCCACCGAGGCGTCCGAGTGGACGTCGTTCGGTGAGGCGTCGGTGCTCGGGCCTGGTACCGCGACCGCCTGCTCCCCTGTGGATGGCGTGCCGACACCCGGATCGGTGGTCGGGGAGGCCACCACGGCCGGGCCGTCGACCGAGATGCCGTCGACGGGCGCCATCGGTGGTGGGGGCGCGGCGCCGACGACGTCGCGTGGGGGAGCGGTCGGCTGGCCGCTGGTCGTCGAACTCGACGACGGCGTACCGGCGGCCGGGGTGCTCGTGGTCGACGTGCCGGTGCTCGGCGCGCTGGTCGGTGGGCTGGTCGACGGCGTGCTCGCAGACGGGGTGCCGGTGCTCGATGCGGTGGTGGTCGGCGGTGCGGTGGTGCTCGCGGTGCCGGTGCTCGGCGTGGCTGTGCCTGGCGTGGTGGTTGCCGGTGTGCCTGCGCTCGGTGTGGCGGTGGACGGTGCGGGGTCGGCCGGGACGGCCACCGGGCCGGCAGTGGTGGCGGGCGAGGTCACGGGTGCCGGGGTGTCGGCACCGGCTGTTCCGCCGCTCGACGTCGGAGTGTCGAAACCGGGAAGTCCGCCGCCATAGGGCGCGGCGACGTCGGCGCCCGCTGCCGGGGTGCCGGTCGTGGGCGTACCGGTGCCGGTGCTCGCCGGGCTGCCGCCCGGCGTACCCGTCGAGTCGGCGCGCGGTGCCGTGGCCTCGCCGCCTGCGGCCGGGCCCGGCCCCGTGGCGACACCGCCGACCCCACGCGGGTCGGCGCCGGCGCCCGGACCGGCCGTGCCGGGCCCGCTCGGGGTCTGACCTCCGACGCCGTCGGGGCTCGCGCTGCCGTTCGATACGCCCGCTTGCGACCCGTCGCGGACCTGACCACCGGCGGTCTGACCATCCGCGGTCGGACCGCCCGCGGTCTGACCTCCCGCGGTCTGATCTCCCGCGGTTTGGCCGCCCGGAGTCTGAGTGTCCGGGGTCTGACCGCCCGCAGTTTGGCCGCCTGCGGTCTGACCGCCAGCGCTTTGGCCCCCGGAGGTCTGACCGCCCGGGGTCTGAGCACCCGCAGTTTGGCCACCCGCAGTTTGGCCGCCCGCGGTCTGGCCCCCGGGAGGCTGGCTGCCCGGAGCGGTGCTTCCGGCGCTGCCCTGACCGGTGCCCTGGTTGCCCGGACCCTGGTCGCCGGAGCCCTGATGGGCCGGCCCCTGACCCCCGGCGTCGCCCGGGCCGGACCCCTGACCGGCACCGCCTCCGGCGACCGGGCCGCCCGAGGGCTGCGGACCCGGGCCGCCGCCCTGACTGCCCGGGCCGGCGGAGGAGCCGACGGGTGGGGGCACGGGTGGTCCGTCCACGGCCGTGGGCGGAGGCGTGGGAGCGGTGGTCGTGAGGTTCTTCGTCTCGATCGTCGGCGGTGGCGCACCGGCACCGGCGCCCGGGCCGTAGCTCTGGCCGACCACTGTGGCGTAGTGGTGGGCCATTCCGCCGATCATCGACGACGTCATGGTGGCCCACGGGTTGAAGCCGCCGCCACCGACCATCATGGTGAACAGGCCCTCGAACAGCGTCTCGGCGAGTGCCGACAGCCCTTCCCGCGACAGGACACTGTTGTTGATCTTCGGGAAGAACTTGCCGCCGATCATCTGCACGCCGCTGACGCCCGCGCCGATGAACGCGCCTCCGGCGAACGCCATCGCCAGGTCCTTGTAGTCCAGGGACTTGCGGTTGCCCTCGATGATCTGCGTGACCTGGGCGGCGGCGCTCTGCCAGAGTTCCTCCAGGCCCTCCTGGAACGCCTCCCAGGCCAGCCGCATCAGCATGTTGCGCAGGCGCTGGCGGAAGAGGCTGATCAGCGCCCCGACGATCTCCTGACCGATCTTGATCAGGGCGGGCACCGCCGCCGCGCCGAAGCCGGAGGCCAGCGCGATGGCGATCTCCACGACCTGGGTGAAGGCCGCGATGACGATGTTGTACTGGGTGTTCTCCGAGTCCAGCGCGAAGTTGTAGGCCGAGCCGCCCAGTGCCAGCGCGATGTTGCCGCCGGCCGGCACGTTCTTGGTGATACCGACCCGGTACTGCTGGAACGCGTCCATCGCCGGGCCGGACAGGCTCCCGGCCAGCCCGTAGCCGAGGTTGGCGGTCGCGCCCATCCCGTTGAGGATGGTGCTGCTGAGCGCGTACAGCTCGTCGCCCATGGCCCGCAGGGCGGCGGGGTCGGCCTTCGGGTACTCCTCGCCGACGGCGACGAGGATCAGGTCGTACGCCCACTGCCACTGCGGGTCGTTGGGGATGTGGAAGTCGGGCATGTCCTACCGGGCGCGGGTGGGTGGCTCAGGCGCCGGGGATGATCGGGGTGGGCGTGCCGTCGGGCGCGTAGCTCAGGTACAGCGGCTGGTAGCCGGGCGCGGTGGGGTCCACCGAGGGGTTCTCCTTGACGACGAAGAACCGGCCCTGTCCGGGATCGATCGCCCTGCCGTCCGGCGTGGTGACGGGTGTGCCGGTCAGCGGGGTGATCGAGTCGTAGAGGTTCGCGTCCACCCGGGTGCTGCCGTCCTCGAACGGGTTGAGCGCGATCAGCCGGTACCCCTCGGGCAGCGGCCGGCCGCCGACGTGCGCGGTCGCGTACTCCGGCCGCACGAAGTAGGACGAGATGGCCGGAGTGGCGGCGGTGAGCGGGGTCAGCGCCTCGGCGGGCTCCAGCGGCAGCAGCGGCGTGCCCTGCTGCTGCGGGAGGAGCCTGGCCCGCTCGGCGACCGGCTCGCCGGCCGGCTCGCCGACCGCCAGGCGGCGGGACAGCAGATGGGGCCGGCGCGGCTCACCCTCCGCCGTGGGCTCCAGCACCGGGCCCGCCACCGCCCGCCTCGCGTACGGGGGTCCGTCCAGGCCGTCGAAGTCCTTGGCCATCTTCCGGCTGACGTCCAGGGCGGCCTCGTCCGCCTCCCGGTACGCCCGGCCGCTCTCCTTGAGGCCCTGGGCGGTGTAGTGCAGGGTGCCCTTGACGCCGCCGATGATCGCTTCGAGGTTGTCCAGGCCCTGGAGGAACTTGGTCGAGAACTGCTCGCCCATGTCGTCGTCGCCCCAGGCGTCGGCGTACCGGGCGCGCAGGGCGGTCAGCTGGGAGAGGTAGGACTCGTAGAGCTGCACGTGCGACTCGTACGCCTTGCCGAGCCCCTCCACGCCGTCCGGGTCGACCCACAGCCGCCCGCCGGGATTGTTGCTGATCATTCGGGCCCCCGGGTCAGGAGTTCCCGCACGCTCGTCACCATGCGGGGTTCCTTGGGCAGGAACGCGTCGGCCCCGGCCTGGCCCCGGACCAGCTTGTGGGCGTCGAGGCCGTCCGGCAGCATCGGCGCGAGCACGTCGGCCGCCTGGTTCATCACCTGTTCCTTGGCGTCGGCGTAGGTGTCCATGATGAGCCGCGTCAGGTCGGCGGTGGTGAGCCGCTTGTGGGCGCCGGAGGGGAACTGGATGTCGGTCAGCACGCCGTTCTGGCCGACGGTGACGCTCACCTCGCGGCGCGGTGACGTCGCGGTGGCCGAGAGCGCGCTCATCCGGGCCTGCATCTCGGCGAGGCTGGTGCGCTGCCGTTCGTACTCCTGGAACAGGCCTTCGATGCGCTCGCTGTAGTTCACGACGGACCACTCCCTCGACGTCGCGGTCCAGTGAAGACGCCACGACTGTCGCGCCGGAACTCCGGCCGGGGATCAGTGCATGAAAGTGCAACCACTCTTCCCGGGCTGTCGGCCGGTGGCGGCGGTTGCGGGGGCGCTGCCGTGCAATGTTGGGTGACGTTCGGACATGGTGGCGCGACCGGGTTGCCGCGGGGCGCGGCCGCGGATCAACACTCTTCCCTGCCACCTTTCCCTGACATGAGGAGTCCGGCCGTGACGATGCCGACCGTCAGTACCACCGAAGAGGGTATGCAGCGGGCTGCCCAGGAGTTCTCCGACAAGGCCACCGCCTTCACCGGCCAGCTGCGGGCCGTGAACGGGCAGATGGCCATCCTGATCTCCTCCTGGACCGGCCAGGCGTCGCAGGGCTTCAACCAGGCGATGGACAACTGGGAGAACGCGTTCCAGCGGGTGATCAACGAGCTGCTGAACATGCTCGAGGTCATGGGCGTGACCACCAAGGGCTACCAGACGGCCGAGGACGAGGCGTCGAGCGTGGCCAACTCCTTCGGCGCCGCCCTGCCGGGCATCTGAGCCGTACCCCGACCCCCGATCTCCCGAGAGGACTGACGTGTCCAACTACACCTTCGACTTCGTGCAGGCAGACGCCGTGCTGACCGACATGAACCGCATCAACGGCCAGATCCAGTCGTCGCTGGAGGAGATGGAGCGCACTGTCGAGGCCAGCCTCGCCCAGTGGACCGGTGCCGCCCAGGAGCAGTACAAGGTCTCGAAGCTGGCCTGGAACCAGGCGGCCGACTCGATGGTCGGCTACCTGGAGCAGGCCCGCATGACGCTGCTGCAGATCTCGGACAACTACGGCACCACCGAGCAGCGTCACGCCATGATCTGGAACGACGTCCGCGGCGGCTGAACCGCCGGACGGCCGCCGCGGACGCGGCGTGGCGGCCGGCGTCGTCCGTCCCCGGCCCGGTGAGCTAGACGACCCGGGCCGCTGGGGTCTGTGCCAGCGTTCCGCCGTCGACACCCGAGTGGAGTGAGCTCCTTGGCCCGCATTGACTGGGGATACCCCAACGACAAAGCCATCAGCGCGATGAACGCCTACGGCATGGGCGACGCCGCCATCGGAAAGCCGGAGGGCACCACCCAGGCGGCGTACGACTCCTGGATGGCCTTCTACAACAAGCACCAGAACAACCGCACCGGGGTGAACTACGAGCGGTGGAAGGACGAGGTCCGCGCCGAGCATCCGGAGTGGATCGAGGCCCGCGAGTGGTACGACAAGAACATCCTCGACACCGACGGCTGGCGGAACCTCGTCAAGACGTACAAGGACAAGATCACCGACCCGTCGAACGTGACGCCGCCCGCGTTCACCGACAAGTCCGACTGGATCGACGAGGACAAGACCCCGACGAACTCGGGCTTCACCCCGCCGGGAATCAACCCGACGTTCAAGGGTGACACCGCCTCGACCAGCGGGGTCGCGGTGAACACCGCCGCGCTGGAGTGGTTCGCCAAGGAGATCCTGGGCAAGATCACCGGCGCCGGGAACATCCTGCTCACCACGGCTGACCAGGTGGGCGCGATCGACCCGCGTCCCGGTGCCTTCGCCCGGGCCGAGGTGCTGCGGCAGGCGGTCGTCGGGGCGACGGCCCAGGACGGCGGCGTCAAGGGCGACATGAAGGACATGCTCGTCAACATGAACACCGCTCTCCTCGCGGTGCAGACCGCCCTGCTGAAGATGGCCGCGGACTACCGGAACCTCGAAGAACTCAACGCGCTGACCACCGACAAGCTCGGCGAGATCATGGGTGACTCCTTCAAGGGCCTGGACAACCTGAGCACCTACGGCCAGAAGATCATCAAGACCGACGGCAACTGACGCGGGCGGACAGGTCCGGCAGTTCGCGAAGAGGGACGGGGCATGGGAAACGGTCTCGGCGACACCAAGCTCGACGGGTGGAACGACCCGGCGGAGCCGGAAGGAACCTTCCCCCCGAAGGTGATCCCCGTCGGCGACCTGTACGACTACCGGACCTGGGCGACCGAGACCCGGGGCTGGCGCAAGCTCATGGCCTCGGTCAACGGCGGCGCCGCGGTGTTCAGCGAGGAGGGCCTGAAGTACGCGGCCGGCCGCGTCAACGTGGGGTCGGTGGTAGAGGCCGCCCGGGCCTTCCAGGCGACGCAGGACCTGCTGATCTGGCTCGAACAGACCATCCGCACCGCCGTCGCCTCGATGGTCGGCGACGACAAGGCGTGGAAGGGTCCGGCGGCCAACGGGTTCCGGGACAAGATGAACTTCTACGCCGACCTGCTCGGCAAGCAGGCCGAGCACCTCGCCGGCGGCGCGGTTCCGGACTCCACCACGGCGGCCAACAGCATCAACTCCTCGACCAACGTCACGTCGCTGCCGTCGCAGCTCTACGACGCCGCCAACCACCTCTCCTGGGCCCAGCAGACGATCTCCTACCTGGACGGCGCCTGGGCGACGATCGCCTCCCAGAACGGCGTCGGCAGCGGCAGCGGTCCGGTGCCGATCAGCGGCACCGAGTACGAGAAGCCGATGGCCCAGCAGATGGCCGATGTCGTCCACACGGTCGCCGAGCAGTACAAGATGACCACCGACAAGGCGGGGACGTCCGGCATCACCATGCCGACGCCCAGCATCACCACGCCAACGATGCCGAACTTCACGACGCCGAACCTCACGACGCCGAACCTCACACCCCCGCCGACACTGACCCCGCCGGGGTTCACCCCGCCACCCGTCGGCGGCATCACCACGCCGGGGTTCACCACGCCGCCGAACATCACAGTGCCCACCATCACGCCCCCGAACCTGGCCGGCATCGGTGGTCCGGGCTCCGGCCAGGGGCCGGGCGGCGTCACCCCGCCGTCGTTCTCCGGCCCCGGCGAGATCGGCGGTCCCACCCCCGGCGGCGGCAGCGGGCTGCCCGGATTCGACGCGCCGGGCATCAACGGCCCGGGGGGCGTCGGCTTCCCGGGCGTCGGCGTACCGGGTGGGGGCGGCCTGCCTGGCGGGCTCGGTTCCGGTGTCGTACCGCCGGGCGTCAAGCCGCCCGGCTCGGCCAACCTCGGTGGCGGGGCGGGCGGCGCCGGCTCGGTCAAGCCGCCGTCGTTCTCCGGGCCGGGTGAGGTGGGCGGCCCGAAGCCCGGGGCGGGCACGGGCACGGGAACCGGCATCGGCAGACCGGGCGGCGGGTTCACCGCGCCGAGCATCCCGGGATTCGGCCCGCCCGGCGGCGCCGGCCCCGGCGCGGGCGGCAGCCCCGGACTGCCGGAGAAGCCGGACGCGAACGGGCTGCTCGGCAACAGCGACGACTTCGCCCCCGGCGCCGTCGGCGGTGTGGACATCCCGGCCGCCCCCGGTGGCGCCGTGCCCGGTGGCGGTGGCTTCCAGTCGCCGATGATGCCGGGCATGCCCGGCGCGGGCGCGCCCGGTGCCGGTGCCGGTGGCGGCTCCGGTGTCCCCGAGGCGCCGGACGCCAAGGGCCTGGTGGAGGGCGACGAGGCGGACTGGCGGTCACCCGGGTTCGACGGTGTGCAGGTTCCCGGCGCACCGGCCGGCGCCTCGTCCGGCGGCGCCGGGCTGGGTGCCCCGATGCCGGCCGTGCCCGGCATGCCGGGGCCCGCGGGCGGAGCCAACAACCCCGCGGGGGCCGAGTCGCCCGACGCCCGGGGACTCGTCAGCGGCGACCCCGAGACCTGGGGACCGGTGGGCGTGGACGCGGGCGTGCCGGACGGGTCGGCCGGTGCGCCGCCCGGTGGCGACGGGCTCGGCGTCGACGGTCCGCAGATCCCCGCCGGCCCGCCCGTGGCCCCGGGCGTCGGCGTCGACTCTCCGGTCGCGGCGGCGCCGCCCGGAGCCGCCATGCCGATGATGCCCGGCGCGCCGGGCGCGCCGGGCGCCGGTGCGGGCACGCCCGGCGGGGGCGTGCCGGACGCACCCGACGCCTCCGGGCTGATCGAGGCGGACATCGACGACTGGCGCCCGTCGACCCTCGACGCCGCAGGACCGCAGGCGCCCGCGGGCGCAGGTGCGGGCGGCACCGGGCTGGTGGAGCCGCCTCCCTCCGCGCCGCTGATCGCCGGTGCGACGCCGCCGATCGCGGGTGTGGTGCCGCCGGTGGCCGGCCCGCCGGGCGGCAACGCACCCGCCGGGACCACGCCCCGGGCCGCGCCCGACGCGTCCGGCCTGATCCGGCCCGACGAGACCGACTGGACCCCGGCCGGACCGGGTGACTTCGCGCCGGAGGCGGGCGACGGCACGACGGCCGGTGGCGCAGGCCTTGACGGATCCGCGCCGGTCGCCGACGTGTCCGGCCCGCAGCCGGGGCCGGGGGGCGGCACGGCGGACCTCGACGGTTCCGTGCCGGTCACCGGTGTGCCGGGCGCGCAAGCGGGTCCGGACGGTCCGCCGGCCGGTCCGGATCCGGGTGTGCCGGAGGCCGCCGTCGAGGAACCGGCCGCGCCGGACGTTCCGGCAGCGCCCGTGTCCGGCACCGGCGGTACGTCGCCGGGTGCACCCGTACCCGAGGTGATCGCACCGCCGACGGCGGTGGAGGTGCCGACTGTGGTCGACCTGTCCCCGGCGGCGGAACCGCAGCCGCAGGCCGAGCCGCCCGCGGCCGTCGCGCCGCCTCCGGCCGTCGCGCCGCCTCCGGCCGACGTGCCGCCGGCGGTCGGCGGTGTCGTGGCGGCTCCGGTGATCGTCGGCCAGCCAGGGCAGCCGAGCCTGCCCGCCCAGCCCGGCCCGGTGCCGAACCCACCCGCCCAGACGGCCACGCCGAACCCGTCCGGGCAGCCGAACCCGACCGCGCAGTCGAACCCGTCGGTCTCGCCGGGAGGCGGCAGTCCGGAGGGGACGCACCGGAAGGCCGGCGTCGCCGCTGCCGTGGCCGACGGTGAGGTTGCCGTCGCCGTCCCCGGCGCGCTCGGCCTGGCCGGCGCCGCCGCCGTGGCCGGACTCGCCGGTCCCGGCCCGCAGCCCTCCGGCCGCGCGACGCCCGGCGCGGACCCCGACGACCCGGCCCGCGCCGGTACGGTCCGGGGTCGCTCCGATCGCGACGACGACCGCGAGCCCGGCGCCGACCGGGAGCCCGCCGCCGGCCTGCGCGAGGACGACGCCGTCTGGGGCGGTGACCGCGCCCGGCCGGCCGCCGACGACCACGTTCCGCTGGTCCGGCCGGACGACGACCCGGACGACACGACGGACTGGGACGACCTCAGCGACGCGGACTGGCTGACCGGTACGTCAGCGGACGACGGCAGGGAAGGGTGACCATGTCGGAGACACCGCAGCCCCCGCGCGCCGTGTGGCGGCGGGTCACGCCTGCGAAGGCGCCCCGGCCGGCCGGTGGCACGTTCGACTTCTTCAGCGCCGACCTGGAGAAGATGCGCCGGTGCGGCGAGCCCGGCGTCAGCGACGCCGAGTTCACGACGTCGCTGGCCGAGGAGGAGAAGGCGGCGGCCGCCCGCGCCGACGCGTTCTGGGCCGAGCAGGAGCGACGCCGCAGGGACGAGGAGGAGCGGGCGGAGAAGGAGAAGAAGCGCCAGGCCGAGGAGGACGACGACGTCAAGGTGGCCGAGCGCTACCGCAACGACCGCTACGCGGTGAAGCTGCTGCGCCAGGAGCGCACCGTCTGGGGCGGCGACGGCGCCGACGCGGGGACGATCGGATGAGTACGGTCACCGTCAAGCGCCCGCCCCGCGCGCCCGGTCCGGAGGCGCCGGAAGGCTCGATCGAGCTCCAGGAGCCGCCGCTGATGGCGGAGGAGGCCCCGCTCGACTTCCGCTCGTTCGCGATGGTCGTGCCGATGGGCCTCGGCATGGGCGCGATGCTCGCCATGTTCGGCCTCTACAACCGCACCCCCGTGATGTACGTGATGGGCGGCGCGATGGCCGGCGGCATGCTGCTCATGGGCGTCATGCAGATCGGCCGGGCGGCCGCCGAGCGCAAGCGCAAGATGCGCGGCGAGCGGCGCGACTTCCTCCGCTACATCGGGCAGTTGCGCAAGCAGGCCCGCGAGGCGGCCGACCAGCAGCGCCGCCACGTGCTGTGGAACAACCCGCAGCCGGGCTGGCTGTGGTCGATCGCGATGGGCAGCCGGCTGTGGGAGCGCCGGCCCAGCCACGACGACTTCGGCCGGGTCCGGATCGGTCTCGGCCGGCAGACCGCGATGCTGAAGTTCAACCCGCCGTCCACCAAGCCGATCGAGGACCTCGAACCGCTGTCGTCGATCTCGCTGCGGCGGTTCTCCGAGGCGTACCGGACGGTGTCCGGCATCCCCACCTCCGTCGGCCTGCCGAGCTTCACCAGCGTCGAGTTCGAGGGCGCGATCGACCCGGCGATCGACCTGGCCCGCGCCATGGTGGCGCAGCTCGCCACGTTCCACGCCCCGGACGAGCTGCGGATCGCGGTGCTCGCCGCCGAGGTGCACCGGGGCCCGTGGGAGTGGGTCAAGTGGCTGCCGCACAACGCGCACCCCACCGCGTACGACGCGGCGGGTCCGGTCCGGATGTTCGCCGGCAGCCACGACGCGCTGATGGACATGCTCGGCCCGGAGATCACCGACCGGGGCGACCACGACCGGGCCGTCAGGCCGACCACCAGCGAGCCGTTCCTGGTCATCGTCGCGCATCTGGTGGACCTGCCGGACAGCTCCCGCCTGCTCGGCGCGGGCATCCGCAACGTGGTGCTGCTCGACCTGACCGGCGCGATGCCCGGCGGCCCCAAGGTGCTGCGGCTGACAGTCACCGACGACGTCGTGGAGTTCCCGGCCGGCGCCACGACCGGCTCGGCCAAGCGGGACGGCCTGGACCAGACCCAGTGCGAGGCGCTCGCCCGCATCATCGCGCCGAAGCGGACCAGCGGCACGCTGGAGGTCTCCGACGAGCCGCTGGACACCAGCTTCGAACTGACCACGCTGCTCGGCATCCGCGACGCCATGACCTTCGACGTGCAGGCCCTGTGGCGTACCCGCACACCGCAACGCAACCGCCTCATGGTGCCGATCGGCGTCACCGAGGAGGGCGAGGTCATCGAGCTGGACCTGAAGGAGTCCGCGCAGGGCGGCATGGGGCCGCACGGCCTGCTCATCGGCGCCACCGGCTCGGGCAAGTCGGAGCTGCTGCGTACCCTCGTCTGCGGCCTGGCCGCGACGCACAGCTCGGAGATCCTCAACCTGGTGCTGGTCGACTTCAAGGGCGGCGCCACCTTCCTCGGCATGGACAAGCTGCCGCACACCTCGGCGGTGATCACCAACCTGGCCGACGAGCTGCCGCTGGTCGACCGGATGCAGGACGCGCTGAACGGCGAGATGACCCGGCGGCAGGAGATGCTGCGCGCGAGCGGTTACGCCTCGCTGTTCGACTACGAGAAGGCGCGCGGCAACGGTGCCCAGCTCGTGCCCTTCCCGGTGCTGCTGATCATCGTGGACGAGTTCAGCGAGCTGCTGTCCAGCAAGAGTGAGTTCATGGACCTGTTCGTGTCCATCGGCCGGCTCGGCCGGTCGCTCGGCGTGCACCTGCTGCTCGCCTCCCAGCGCCTGGACGAGGGGCGGATCAACCGGGTCGAGGGACACCTGTCGTACCGGCTGGCGCTGCGCACGTTCTCCTCCATGGAGTCGCGGTCGGTGATCGGCGTGGGCGCGGCGTACGAGCTGCCGCCCGAGCCCGGCAACGGCTACCTGAAGGTGGACACCACGAACCTGGTGCGCTTCAAGGCGGCGTACGTCTCCGGCGCGTACACCGGAAGTGGACGCCGCGGCGGCGTCGCGGACGCCGGGGACGAGCCCACCGCGGACGTGGTGCCGTTCACCACTCGGCAGGTCGCGGTGCGCCACGACCCCGGGCCGGAGCGCCCGGCCGAGCAGGTCGAGGAGCCCGCCGCCGACGCGAACGGGCCGAGCCTGGTCGAGGTGCTGCTGGACCGGCTCGCCGGCTCGGGCCCACCGGCCCGCCAGGTCTGGCTGCCGCCGCTGTCCAGCGCGCCCAGCCTGGACTCGCTCATGCCGAGTGTGCTGCCCGACCCGGTACGTGGCATGACCATCGACGACCCGGCCGTCCAGGGCGGCCTGCGGGTGCCGGTGGGCGTGGTGGACCGGCCCGCCGAGCAGCTGCGCGAGCTGCTGGTGGTCGACCTGAACGGCGCGGACGGCCACGTCGGCATCGCGGGCGCCCCGCAGAGCGGCAAGTCGACGCTGCTGCGCAGCCTGATCCTGGCGCTGTCGCTGGCGAACACGCCGCGCGAGGTGCAGTTCTACGGCCTCGACTTCGGCGGCGGTGGTCTCGCCTCGATCGCCGGCCTGCCGCACGTCGGCTCGATCGCGACCCGGATGGAACGCGACCGCGTCGTCCGGACGGTCGAGGAGGTCCTCCAGGTCATGGAGAGGCGCGAGGCCGAGTTCGCGCGGCACGGCCTCGACTCCATGACCAGCTACCTGGCCAAGGTCGCCGACGGGGTGATCGAGGACGGCTTCGGGCACGTCTTCCTGGTCATCGACGGCTGGTACACGATGAAGCAGGACTTCCAGGAACTGGAGCAGAAATTCCAGGAACTCGCCTCGCGGGGCCTGTCCTTCGGCGTGCACGTGATCGTCACCGCGACCCGCTGGTCGGAGCTGCGTACCTGGATGCGGGACCTGCTCGGCACGAAGCTGGAGCTGCGGCTCGGCGACGCGATGGAGTCCGAGCACGGCTCCCGCAAGGCGGCCACCGTGCCCAACCAGGTCGGCCGCGGCCTCACCGCGGGGGCGCTGCACTTCCTGGCCGCGCTGCCCCGGATGGACGGCAGCTCCGAGGTGGGCGACCTGGCCGAGGCCACCAAGTCGGTGGTCGAGGAGATCGGCACGTTCTGGCCCGGCCCGGCCGCCCCGCCGGTACGGATGCTTCCGGCGCACCTGATGGTCGAGACGCTGCCGCCGCCCGAGTCCGACTTCAAGTTCGTCATCGGCCAGGACGAGCAGCGTCTCGCCCCGGTCTGGCACGACTTCATGACCACCCCGCACATGCTGGTCCTCGGTGACAGCGAGACCGGCAAGACCAACCTGCTGCGGCTCGTGCTGCGGTCCATCCAGCAGCACTACCCGCCGGAGCGGGCGAAGGTCGTGCTCGGCGACTCGCGCCGAGACCTGGACACCGCGATCGGCGCCGCGTACCAGGTGGGCTTCGCGTTCACCGGTGACAAGATGCACGAGCTGGCCGGCCAGGCGTCGGTCTCGATGAACCGGCGGATGCCCGGGGCGGACGTCTCGTCCGAGCGGATGCGCAAGCGCGACTGGTGGGAGGGGCCGGAGCTGTTCGTCATCGTCGACGACTACGACCTGATGACCAAGAGCACCGGGATGGGCTCGACGCTCGACCCGCTCCTGCCGCTGCTGGCCCAGGG
The DNA here is from genome assembly GCF_000177655.2 of Micromonospora sp. L5. Taxonomy (NCBI): domain Bacteria; kingdom Bacillati; phylum Actinomycetota; class Actinomycetes; order Micromonosporales; family Micromonosporaceae; genus Micromonospora; species Micromonospora sp. L5. The sequence goes on from NC_014815.1 coordinate 4,938,791, forward strand.
CGCCTACATCGGCCTGCACGTGATCGTCGCGCGGAGCACCTCCGGCGCGATGCGGGCCATGATGGACCCGGTGATCCGGCGGATGTGGGAGCTGGGCACGCCCGCGACGCTCTTCTCCTACCCCAAGGAGGAGGGCAAGTTCCTCGGCGAGGCGAAGCCCCGTCAACTGCCGCCCGGGCGCGCCCAGCTCGTCACCCGGCGCGGCGTACGCCTGATGCAGACCGGTTTCGTGTCGGACACGGCCCGATGAGAGAGGCTCGCTGGTGACCGCAGCGCTGAACGACCAACTGTGCCGGATCACGGTGATCGGGCCGGCCCGCCGGGCCGATCTGGCCGTGCCGGCCCGGATGCCGGTGGCGAACCTGATGCCGCTGCTGGTGCGGCACACCACCGACGTGGCCCGGGTGCCCGACGGCGAGGTGCCCGACGAGTCGTGGGTGCTGCAACGCCTCGGCCAGCCGCCGTTCGAGCTGTCCGGCACGCCGGAGAGCCTGGACTGGCTGGAGGGCGAGGAACTGCACCTGCGCCCGGCACAGGACCCGCTGCCCGAACTCGACTTCGACGACCTGGCCGAGGGCGTCGCCACTGTGGTCAACCGGCGGGCCGACAGGTGGCAGCCGGAGTACCGCCGGGTGCTGTTCCTCGTCCTCTCCCTGGTGGCGATGGGCCTGATCGCCGCCGTACTCGTGGACCGGGGGCCGGTGCTGCCCCAGGTGATCGCCGGCGCGGTGCTCGCGGCCGGGCTGTTCACCGCGGCGATCGTCAGCGCCCGCCAGCAGACCGACGGCGCGTTCCCGCTGCTGTTCGGCGGCGGCGCGGCGTTCTTCGCGGCCGTCGCCGCGTCCAGCGCCGTCGACGGCGACCCGGACGGCGTGGCCTGGACCGCCGCCGCCGGGCTGGCCGCCGCCGTCGCGGTCGTCGCGGTGACCGCGTTCCTACTGATCGCGCAGCGTACGGTCACGCCGGTCATGCCGTTCGCCCCGCTGCTGATCGTCGCGCTGACCGCCGCGATGGTGGTGCTCGTGCTGCTGGCCGGTGACGGCTTCGCGCTCACCGCGCCGCAGGTCTCCGCGGTGGCCGTGTCGGTGATCCTGGTGCTGATCGTGATCGCGCCCCGGGCGGCGGTGAAGCTGGCCCGGCTGCGCGGACCGCAGCTGCCCAAGACCGGCGCCGACATGTCGTACGACATCGAGCCGGAGGACTCCGACCTGGTCAAGTCGCGCGCGGACGAGGCGGACACCTACCTGACCGCCTGCATGACCGCGTCCGCCCTGGTCCTGCCGGTGCTGATGCACCACACCATGCGGGTGCCGGGCTGGTCCGGGTGGACACTCGTGCTGGTGACATCGAGTGCAATCCTGTTGCGCTCGCGTACCTTCTTCGGGTTCTGGCAGCGGGTCGCCCTGGTGGCGGCCGGTACCGTCGGCTACCTCATGGTGGCCCTGATGTTCTCCGACAAGCTCGCCCCGACCGGCCGGTACGTCCTGCTCGGCGGGCTCGTCGCCCTTCTGGTGCCGCTGGTGACGGCCGCGCTGCGGCCGTGGCCGCGGCGCATGCTGCCGTTCTGGGAGTACACCGCCGGCGGGCTGGACGTCGCGACCGGCCTGGTCGTGCTGCCGGTGCTCGCCCAGGTGCTGGGGCTCTACGCCTGGGCCCGCGGACTCTTCGGGTAGCCGGCGGTGCAGACCCAGCGCGACCACGTCCACGCCCACCAGTTCATGATGGGCCGGTTGAGTTCCGCCCTGGTGCAGGGCGACCCGTCCACGGCGGAGATTCCCGGGCAGCGCGCCGTCACCGGCCTGGCCTTCGGCGTGCTCATCAGCGTCCTGGTCGTGGCCGGGTTCGCCGTCTACGGCTGGATCGTCCCGGGCGGCAGCAAGGCGTACACCAAGAGCGGTGTGATCCTGGTGGAGAAGGAGAGCGGCAACCGGTACGTCTACCTCGACGGCGTGCTGCGCCCGACGCCGAACCTGACCTCGGCCATGCTGATCCAGGGCAGCGGCGCAACCGTGAAGCTGATCTCCAAGGAGTCGATCAAGGACGTTCCGCGCGGACCGTCGATCGGCATCGACGGCGCCCCGCAGTCGGTCGCCACCGGGTCGATGGTCGCCGGCCCGTGGCTGGCCTGCCTGCCCGGCTCCGTCGCCGACGAACCCGGCGACCGCCTCGGCCTCAACCTCGACCCGCGCGCCGAGGCCGTCCCGCTGCCGACCGACCGCTTCGCCGTCGTCCGTGCCGCCGACGGACCCACCTACCTGGTGACCGCCGGCCGCAGGCACCGGGTGGCCGACCCGGCGGTGCTCGCCGCGCTCGGCGCCACCACCACCCGCAAGGTGCCCGCCCCGCAGGACTGGCTCGACTTCCTGCCCGACGGACCGGACCTGGCGCCGGCCGAGATCCCCGGCGAGGGCCGCTCCGGTCGGGTCGGCGGCCGCTCGTATCCGATCGGCACGCTGTTCCGGCAGCGGCCCGACACCGGCGCGGAGCAACTGCTGGTGCTGCGCCGCGACGGCCTCGCGCCGCTGAGCCGTACCGAGTTCCTGCTGGCCACCGCCACCTCCGGGGAGGAGCCGGTGGAGTTGAGCGCCGCCGACCTCGCCGCGGCCCGGATGTCGGCCGACCGGTCGCTGCTCACGCGGCTGCCCGACCTGACCGGCCTCACCCCGCAGGAACCCGGCCCGTACGCGCTGTGCCTGCGCCAGAGCGCGGTGGACGGGACGCGGTTCGACAGCACCGCGGTGCTCGTCCCGCTGGCCCGCTCCGGCGTCCGCCCCGACGGCCGCACGACGGTGCTCCTGGCGCCCGGCAGCGGCATGGCGGTGCTCCCGGCGCCGGTCGGCCCCGGTGCGGCGCAACCCCTGCCCACGTACATCGCGGACGACGGAAAGGCGTACCCGATCGGCGACCAGGACGCGGTACGGGCGCTGAAGCTCGACCGGGTCGTGAGCGTTCCCTTCCCGAGAGAGCTGCTCGCGCTGGTGCCCCAGGGCCCGGCGCTGGGCATGAGGGCCCTCGCGGCCGCAGAAGTGGGGTAGGTCGATCATGGCAACCCGGATCCGGGACCTGTTCGGCGGCGGCAAGGACCGTCCCGAGGGCGTCGTCCAGCACACCGTCGGCAACGCCCTCGTGGTGCACGCCGAGGACGCCATCAGTCCCGAGGCCCAGTCGCTGGCGCTGTCCGTGATCGAGGACGCGGAGAACGACGTCGTCGTGCTCGACCTCGGCGACGGCATGCCGATCAGCGCGTGGGAGGCGATGGCCGGGGTGCTGCCGCGCCGCCGCCGCGGCATCCGGCTCATCGCCTGCGGCCGGCACGGCAACTCCGCGGCGATGGCCGGTCAGTGGCTCTCCGAACGCCTCAACCGCACCGTCATCGCCCCGGACGGCGACCTGGTACGCGGCTCCGCCGGAACGCTGTTCGTCCACTCCGCACCGGGCAGCGGCTGGGTGCGGTTCCGGCCCGGCCGTCCGCCCGCCTGGGACGCCAAGCGCTACCCGACGCCGCGATGGGACCGGGCCGCGATCGACACCCGGCCGTCCAGCGCCACCGCCGAGATCGAGCCGATCCCGGCCGGGGTCTGGATCCACAGCAACCGCGACCCGCAGGTGGTCGACCCGCAACGGCAGCGGCTCACCGCGTACGTGCCCTGCCAGGCGGAGACGATGACCGTGCTGCTGGGCTGCCCCGGCACGCCGCCGCTGTCGCTCGACGACGTGGTGCGCTTCTGGCGCGGACTCGACGAGGAGAACCGCCAGCGGGTGCGCTTCGTGCAGTTCGGCGAGGTCCGGATCCCCGAGGGCGAGGCGTTCGGCCAGGCGCTCGCCGACCTGCTGAACACCGACGTCACCTGCTACACCGGCGTACCGATCGGCAGCCCGCACCGGTACGAGATCCGTACCGTGCTGCCGGACGGGGCGTTCGGCTGGGCGCCGTACGCGCTCGAACTGTCCTACACGCCCCGGGCGCACCCCAACTCGCGGGCCCGCCGCCCCACTGTGCTCAGCCACCGTCCGCCGCTGGCCGGCGCCGAGGAGGTCGCGCCCCGGGTCTACTGGTTCGCCCCCGGCGCGGTGGTCGAGGTGGTGCAGACCGGCCTCTGGGTACGCTCCACCGCCGAGCCGAAGAACGCCGAGCAGGTCCGGTCCGCGATGCTCGACGCGGGCAGCGGCACGCTCGTCTTCGACGACACCGTCCACTCCACCGCCCACCGGATGCGGGAGCTGGCGCTCGACCTGGCCGCACGCGTCGACGGCATGGCCGGTACGAGCCGCGCGCTGATGCCCGCGTCGGTGCTGGTGCCCGGCGCGAAACCGGCCAGCCGGGCCGAGGTGGTCATCGACCTGGAGACCGAGATGCGGGCGGTGGGCGCGACCGTGCCGGTGCCCGCGTACGTGGATGTCGCCCCGCCCGCGCCTGTCGCACCGCCCGCGGCGGACAGTGTGGTGGTCGCCGTTCCCGCACCGGTCCCGCCCCTTCCCGCCGGCCGGGAACAGCCGGCCGCACCGCCCGCGGTGCCCCTTCCGGTCGCGCCCGCACTGCCGCCGCCCCCGGTCGCGCCGCTCGCGTCCGAGTTGCCGGCTCCGCCCGCGGTGCCGCTCGTGTCCGCGCTCCCGGCTCCGCCCGCGGTGCCGCTCCCGGCAGCGCCTCCGGTCGTCTCCGAGCCGCCTGCGCCGCCGGTCGTGGCGGAGCTGCCGGAACCGCCCGCCGTGCCGCTCGTCTCCGAGCTGCCCGCACCGCCTGCGCCGCCGGTCGTGTCCGAGCTGCCGCCTCCACCTGCTGTGCCACTGCCGACAGCACCGCCGGTGGTGCCCGTGGTGGTGTCCGCACCCACGCCGCCGATCGCCGCCGGTGAGCCGGTCACGCCCGCCGCACCTGCCGGGCCTGGCGCCGCCGACGGACCGGTGGTCGCCGCCGACTCCGGGAGCGGGCCCTCGGCGGCACCCGTCGAGGACGCCGGACACGACACGTACCCCGCGCCGCCCACCATGCCGGCGGGCTTCGGCGAGCCGGCGCCGCCGACCATGCCCGCCGGTTTCGGCCAGGCGCTCGCGACGCCGCCGGTGGCGGCCGGGCCGGCGGCGCCGGTCGCGGCTCTGCCGTCGCTGCCTGCCGTCGCGGTCGACCTGCCGCCCGCCCCGCCCGCCGGAGCCGGTCCGTCGCACGTGGCCGCGCCCGCGCGGACCGCCGAGCCCGACGGACAGGCCGAGCCGTCGAACGCCGCCACGCCGTCGGAGAACGCCGAACCGTCGGAGGTGGCCGCCGAGGCGCGGGTGCAGCCGGTGCCGTCGGCCGGCGCGGGCGCGCTGCTGTCGGAGAAGAAGGGGCTCGCCGACGAGCGCGCATGGCTGCGCCGCACGCTCAGCCGCGAGTTCGACGTGATGGCCAGCTCGGTGTCCCGGATCATGTCCGAGCACCCGGGCATGCAGGGCTCGGGCGTGTCCACCGAGGACGTGCTCGCCGACTCGGTAGCGCTGCGGCTCTATCTGGCCGGTCGCGGACCGGGTGTCGACGCGGGTCTGCGCTCCGGCCGCAAGGGGCCGCACGTGCCGTTCGCGCGTTGCGTGGTGGCCGGTGTCTCCCGGATGCCGTCGTTCCGGGGCACCACCGTCTACCGGCTGTCGCCGACCGCCGGGGAGTGGGCGCTCTACCAGGACCGGCGGCTGGTGACCGACTGGAGCTTCGTCAACGCGCTGACCCAGCCGTGCGCGTCCGAGGACGGCGACACCGACGTGCTGATCTGGTCGATGACCGCCCGCCGGACCAGCCTGCTGGAGCCGGAGGGGGACGAGCACGTCGAGGACCGGGTGCTGTTCCTGCCCGGTACGAACTTCAAGGTGCTGGACCTGCGCCGGCCCGCCGAGGGTGAGCGCGGCGCGGTCCTGCTGCGGGAGATCGGCGCCAACGAGATCGACGACACCGGCCGGGTCGACTCCAACCGGGTGTCGCTCGACGAGCTGGCGATCACGTCGCTGCGGCGCAGCGTGGACCGCTGGGCCACGGCCGAGCCCCGGGTACGCATCGGCGCGGCGGCCCGCGGGCGCCTGCGGGTGCTGCCCGGGCTGGACCGGAAGGGATGACGCGGTGAGTCGGCAGGTTCTTGTGGTGGGCGACCGGAAGCCGGGCTCCTATCCGACGATCGGCTCCGCGCTGTCCCGGGCCGAGCCCGGCGCCACTATCGACGTCCACCCCGGCCGGTACGTCGAGAAGCTCGTGGTCGGTGACCGGGTGACGATCAGCGCGGCCCGGCCCGGCACCGTCGAGGTGCACGTGGAGGAGGGCAGCGTCCTCGTCGTCCGCGGTGAGGGCGCCCAGCTGCGCGGCATCACGCTCAGCAGCGCCGACACGACGCTGGCGGCGGTAGACGTGTACGCGGGCGAGGTGGCGCTCGACGACTGCCGGGTCAGCGGCGCCTCCTGGGTGACGCTGCTGGCCCGGATGCAGGGCACCGTCGCGCTGCGTGGCTGCGACGTGACCAGCTCGGCGGGCGCGGGCGTGGTGGTGATGTCGGCCGGGTCGAGCACGATCGAGGACACCGACGTCCACGACGTCGCCACGAGCAGCGTCGTGGTGGGGGAGCAGAGCGCCCTGACGCTGCGCCGCTGCCGCCTGCGCACGGCCGGCGCGAACAGCGTGTGTGCCGGCGGCGACGCCCGGCTCACGATCGAGCAGTGCGAGATCACCGGGGCCGGCAAGCCCGCCCTGGTGGTCGAGCAGCGCGCCTGGGCGCGCATCCGCGGCCTGGCCGTCACCGGCAGCGGCAACGTGGACGTCTTCGTGCGCGGCGAAGGCGACGTGCAGATCAGCGACTCGACGTTCACCGGCGCCGCGGTGCAGTCGGCGCACATCGCCGAGGGCGCGTCGCCGTCGTTCCGCAACTGCACGTTCGGCGGTGCCGGGCACACCGCCGTGCAGGTGCTCGGCGGCGGCCGCCCGACCTTCACCGACTGCACGGTCCAGGACGCGCCGGTCGGGGTCGCCGTCACCGGCGGCTCGCCCCGCTTCCTCGGGCTGACCGTGCGGGGCACGCGCGACAACGTCGCCGTGCTCACCGGTGAGTCGGCTGTCGTGCTCCAGCGGCTGCGCGCCGAGATCACCACGGGCGGCGGGGTGCTGGTCCAGGACGGCGCCTCGCTGGAGGGCACCGACCTGGTGGTGGACGCGGGCGAGGCGACAGCGCTCGCGCTGACCGGCCCCGCGCGGGGCGTCGTGCACGAGGCCCGCCTCACCGGAACCGGCGTGGCCTGCGTCCGGGTGGGCGCCGGCGCCGACCTGACGCTGCGCGCGTCCCTGCTGCGGGGTGCGGGCGTGCTGGCCGAGGGGACGCTCCAGCTCGGCGACAGCGAGATCGTCGGCGCGGCCCGCGACGGCCTGCGGGTCACCGGGTCGGCGACCGTCACGCAGACCCGGGTGCGCGACGCCCGGGCCGACGGGATCGTCTTCGAGGCGGGCTCCCGCGGGTCGGTGAGCGACGGGGAGGTGCTGGGCAGCGGCGGGGCCGGCATCGGCGTGGACACCGTGGAGCCGGTGGCGCTGACCCGGTGCGTGGTGCGTGACAGCGGCGGCGAGGACGTCCGCCGCGGGCCCGGCGCCACGGTGACGACCGAGGTGCTGACCGTGGGCCGCCCGCAGGCCACCCCGGCGCCCGCCGGTCCGCCGTCCGCCGCGCCGGCCCCGGTGGCCGGCGACGAGGGTACGGCGGCGGAGAGCGGCGCGGACGAGCTGAGCGAGCCGCTTCGCGAGTTGAACGGGCTGATCGGTCTGCGCGGGGTGAAGCAGGAGGTCACCGCGCTGATCAACCTGATCAAGATGTCGCAGGTCCGGCTCCAGATGGGCCTGCCGATGCCGCCGATGAGCCGGCACCTGGTCTTCGCCGGGCCGCCCGGCACCGGTAAGACCACAGTGGCCCGCCTGTACGGCTCGGTGCTCAAGGAGCTGGGCATCCTGTCCAAGGGCCACATGGTCGAGGCGGCCCGGGCCGACCTGGTGGGCCAGTACATCGGCTCCACCGCGATCAAGACCACCGAGCTGGTCACCAAGGCGCTCGGCGGCGTGCTCTTCATCGACGAGGCGTACACGCTGTCCAGCGGCTCGGGCGGCTCCGGGCCGGACTTCGGCCAGGAGGCCATCGACGCCCTGATGAAGATGATGGAGGACCACCGCGACGAGCTGGTGGTGATCGTCGCGGGCTACTCCGAGCTGATGGAGCAGTTCCTCGCCTCCAACCCCGGTATGGCGTCCCGCTTCACCCGTACCGTCGAGTTCCCGAACTACTCCGTCGAGGAGCTCGTCACCATCACCTCGAACCTGGTCAGCAAGCACTACTACGAGCTGACCGACGACGCGGTGGACGCGCTCACCGCGTACTTCACCCGGGTGCCGAAGAACGCGACGTTCGGCAACGGCCGGGTGGCCCGCAAGCTGTTCGAGGCGCTGATCAACAACCAGGCGTCGCGCCTGGCGACCACGCCGCCCACGAAGGACAGCGAACTCAACCGGCTCACCGCCGCCGACGTCGAACCCGAGCTGGCGCTGCTGGAGGACCTGCCGGTCGAGCAGGGCGAGCAGCCCGACGCGGCGACCGACCCGACCGGCGCGATCAACGCGGCCCGCAGCTGGAAGCGGATCTGCGGCCTGGTCGGCGGGCAGCGCGTCAAGGAGGCGGCCGGGCAGACGCTGTTGCAGCTCTGCGAGGGACGCAACCGCCGGCGCGGCCCCGGCCGCACCGGCAACGTGCTGCTCGGCGGCCGGGCCGGGAGCGGCCGCAGCGAGTACGCCCGGCTGTACGCGGCATGCCTGTCGGAGCTGGGCCTGGTGCCGGTCGGCCAGCTGGTGCGGGTGAGCACGAGCCGGGAACTGGCGCCGCAGTGGCCCGGCCAGGCCGGGAGCCTGGTGGACGCGGTCCTCGACGACGCGGCCGGGGGTGTGCTCCAGCTCGACTACGTCGACGACTCCTCCGGCGTCGCGCCGGAGATCGCCGAGGCGCTCGTGAGCCGGATGCGTTCCCGGCTCGGCGATCCGGTGGTGGTGCTGACCGGCGAGGAGGCGGCCTTGGCGAGCCTGCGGACCGCGGTGCCGGCGGTGAACGAGGTGTTCGGCCAGCAGTGGTCGGTGCCCGAGTTCAGCACCGACGAGCTGGCCACCGTCGTGCTGCGGCACCTGGTGCGGCGGGGTCATGAGGTGCCCGACGACGTCCGGGCCGCGCTGACGCAGATGGCCGGCCGGCTGCCCGAGCGCACAGTCCACGCCGCCCACCAGTTCTCGCTCGCGCTGACCCGGCGCACCGGCTCCCGTACCCTCGCGCTCGCCGACCTGGCCGCGCCCGGCCCGGCGGCCGGCGAGCGGCTCGGCGGCCTGGCCGCCGTCGGCTGACCACCCGCCCACACACAGAAAGGCCCGGCATGCAGCCCGAGTCCACGCCGATCCCACCCTCGTTCCAGGAGTTCATGGAGAACGCGCAGCGCCTGGAGGACCAGATGCGCAACGCGCAGTCGGAGCTGGAGCGGGCGATCGTCACCGGCCGCTCCCAGGACGCCACTGTGGTGGTCATGGCCAGCGGCCTGGGCAAGGTCCAGGCCGTCCGGGTCGACCCACGGGTGTACGAGCAGCGTGACGCAGCGTCGTTGCAGACGGCGATCATGGAGGCGATCCAGGCCGCCGCCGCGAACGCCGGGAAGCTCGCGACGGAGAAGATGGGCCCCGTCGAAATCAATCTTCACTGACTGAAAAAAGTCTGACCAGCGGTTATGGGCAGATCTTCACGGCTCGACGCCATCGGGAAAGAGAGTGTGGAGATTTCCTGAAGGACTCTCCATGAGACTGTCAGCCCCTACTGACAGTGATGGAGATGGCTGTGGAGCAAGTTGCCGTCTTTGTGCACGCGCCCGACCCGCTGACCCACACCGGCCTGACCGCCCACCTCCGGTCGCGCTCCGACATCACGCTGCTGGACAGCGCGGACCGGACGCGGGCGCAGGTGCTCGTCGTCGCCGCGGAGCGGCTCACCACCGACGTGATCGCCATGCTGCGCCTCGCGGCGACCGAGATCGGCGCCCCGGTCGTCCTGATCACGACCGAGGTCAGCGAGCAGGAGCTGCTGACCGCTGTGGAGTGCCGGGTGGTGGCGGTCCTGCCGCGCGTGGCGGTCACCGCCGAACGCCTCGTGCACAGCGTCCGGGCGGCCGCCTCCGGCGGCGGCGTGCTGCCCCCGAACCTGGTGGGCGAGCTGCTCAAGCACATCGAACGGCTCCAGCGCGACGTGCTCAACCCCAACGGGCTCAACGCCTCCGGCCTGACCGCGCGCGAGATCGACGTGCTGCGGCTGATGGCCGAGGGCTTCGACACCAACGAGATCGCCGACGAGCTGCGCTACTCCGAACGCACTGTGAAGAACGTCATCTACGGCCTCAACCACCGGCTGAAGCTGCGCAACCGCTCGCACGCGGTGGCCTACGCCCTGCGCTCCGGCATGATCTGAGGTGATCACGCGCCACACCGTCGGCAACGCCCTGGTGCTGCACGCCAGCGAGCGGATCAGCACGGAGGCCCGTACGGTCGCGCTGTCGGTGGACCGGGATCCCGACAACGACATCGTGATCCTGGACCTGCAACACGAACTGCCGTTCGACATCTGGGACACGGTCGCGACCGAACTGCGCCGGCAACGCCTGCGCCGGGGCATCCGGCTGGTGGTCTGCGGCGCCCGCCCGGAGACCGGGGCGCTCGCCGGCCAGTGGCTCTCCGACCGGCTGGGCCGGCCGGTGATCGCCCCGTTCGGACGGATGATCCCGGGTGCGGCGGGACTGCTGTTCGTGCACGCCACCGATCTCGGCGGCTGGGTCTGCTACCGGCGCGGCCACACGCCGGTCTGGCAGTCGAAGCGCTATCCCGTACCGGCCTGGGACGGCGCCGCCGTCGACCACCTGACGATCAGCTCGACCTGCGCCGCCGAGCCGCTGCCCGGCGGCGTCTGGCTCCGGGAGAGCCGCGACGAGGCCGCCGTCGCCGTACACGGAAGCCACCTCACCTCGACGATGCCGTGCCTGCCGGACGCCATGCCGGTCCTGGTGGGCTGCCCCGGGACGGCGCCGCTGCGCCTGGACGACATCGCCCGGTTCTGGCGCGGCCTGGCGCCGGAGGGGCGCGAGCACGCCCGCTTCGTCCAGTACGGCCCGGTCGCGCTGCCCGACGGCGAGCAGTTCGGGCAGGCGCTGGCCGACCTGCTGCGCAGCCCGGTGCGCGTCTTCACCGGCGTGCCCAGCGGCCGGCCCGACGGCCCGGCCATGTTCACAGTCGACGCCGACGGGCGGCCCGGCTGGCAGGTCTTCGCCGAGGAGCTGGCCTACCGGCCCCGGGAGACGCTGGGGGCGAAGGCGGTGACGCCGCGCATCCTGCGTCACCGCGCGCCGCCGGAACTCGGCGAGCCGGTCGGCCCGCGCGTCTACCAGTACGCCCACGACGCGGTGGTCGAGGTGATCCCGTCCGGCCTCTGGCTGCGCGCCCCGGAGCCGCCCCGCCACGCCGACCGGATCCGCGCGGTGCCGATGGACCCGAACCGGGTCCGCCTGGTCGTGGACGACCCGGCGCCGGCCGCTGCCGACCGCCACCGGGAACTGGCCGGTGACCTGGCCGCGCGGCTGGACCCGGCGACCCGCAGGCGCGCGGCGGTGCAGCCGTCCTCGCTCGTGGCGCCGGGACGCCCAGGGCTCTCGGCGCGCGGGATCGAGGCCGGGACGTACCGGCACACGACGGGTCACGCCGCCGACCTGCTCCCCGCGCCGTCGGTGCCGGCGCCCGTCCCGGAGCCGGTGCCCGTCGCCGTGGCCGGCCCGCCCGCGCCGTCGGCCAGCGAGGTGGCCGTGGCTGTTCCCGCAGTCGCCGGTCCCGCCGCCCTGCCGGAAACGACCCTGCCGGACGGCTCCGGGCTTCCCGGCCCGGGGGCAGAAGCGACCGGGCCTCACGGTGCCGGGCCGGACGCGGCGGGGCTTCCCGGGGCCGGGCTGAGCGTTGTCGGGTCGGAGGCGGCCGGGCTTCCCGGGGCCGGGCCGGGCGTCGCCGGGCTCGACGGCATCGGGCCGGACGCGAACGGACCGGAGGCGGCGGCGCCCGACGTGGCCGGGCCGGTGCTCGACGGCGGCGCGGGCTGGGCGACCAGCCCGACGATGACGCTGCCGGTGCACCGCCCCGCACCGGCGCCCGTCCGCTTCCAGCGCACCCCCGGCGACGACGCGCGGGGCGTACGCCCCGGCCCCGACCTGGACGAGGAGCGGACCTGGTTCCGGCGCGCGTTCCGCCGCGAGATCGCCGCGGTCTCCGCCGACGTGGCGGACGTGCTCGCCGCGCATCCGGCGCTCGCCGGCGGCGCCGACGCGGTGGAGTACGCGACAGCCGTCCGCCTCTACCTCTCGGCCGCGGGCGACGGCCTCGACCAGGCGCTGCGGTCCGCCGAGCCGGGCGGACACGTGCCGTTCGCCAGGTGCGTGTCAGCGGGCGTACGCCGGCTGCCCGTGCACCGCGGCGTCGCGTACGCAGGCGCCGGGCTGACCACGGCGGACCTGCGCCGGATCGCGCAGCGGCGGGTGCTCACCGACTGGGGGTTCACCAACGCCCTCGCCGAGCCGCCCGCCGACCTGCCGGGCACGGTCGAGGTGCTGATCTGGTCGGCGACCGCGCGGCGCACGGCGGCGTTCGAGACCGGCGACGGCGTGCCCGCCCGGGTGCTGTTCCTCCCCGGTACGGCGTTCACGGTGCTCCAGGTGCAGGAGCCCGAGGCCGGTGCACCCGCCCGGCTGCTGTTGCGGGAACTGGCGGTGGAGGAGCCGCCCGTGGACGGGCGGGTACGCTTCGACGCCCTCGCCCTGGCCGCCCTGCGCCAGCACCTCGTGCGCCGCACCGGCCCGGGTACGCCGGTCCCGGCGGCCGCCGCACGCCGGTTCACGGGCGTTCCCGGGCTGCGCTGAGGCGCTGTACCGGCCGAGCGCCGAGGCGCTACCGGTCGAGACCGTCGAGGAGGGCGGCGAGCGTCGCCCGTTGCGCCGGCGGCAGCCGGTGGCTCGCCAGGGCGCGGCGTACCAGCTCGCGGGCCGCCTCCGGGGCCTGCCGGGACAGCTCGGCGTCGTGCGCGACCAGCCAGCCCACCAGCCACTCGTCCACTTCGGGCGGCCCGGCGAGCAGGTGGTCGGCGACCCGGGTGACGGGGCCGCCGTTGTCCGCGAGCGCCTGCGCCGCGTGCCGGTGCAGCGTCGGCCGTAGCGCGGCGGGGATGCTGCCGGCGAGGGCCCGCCGCAGCACCGGTTGCCGGAACGCCAGCTCGCTGCCCGCGTCCACGAGGACGTCGGCGGCGACCGCCTCCTCCAGGTCGGCCATCAGGTCGAACGGGGTCCGCCCGGTGACCGCCGCGACCTCCGTGACGGCGAACTCGTCGCCGAGCAGGGCGGCGTAGCGCAGCGCCTCCCGGGCGCCGGGGGAGAGGTGGTCGAGGCTGGCCCGCACGGTGTCCAGAAGCGAGCGCGGCATGTCGTCGGCCCGCGCGTCGACCTCGGCGAGCCCGTCGACCACCCGTACGCCGTCCTCCGCCACGAGGCCGGTGACCAGTTCCCGGGCGTACAGCGGGTTGCCGGCGGCCAGCGGCGCCAGCGACCGCAGCGTGGCGCCGGGCGGCACGCCGACGGTCCGGCCGAAGATCTGCTCGATGTCCGACGGGGGCAGGGGAGTGAGCCGGATCAGGTGCCCGGCGCGGGTGCTCACGCCGCGCCGCAGCCGGGCCAGGTCGCGGCGGCCGGGCTCGGGCCGGGCGGTCGCGACGAGCAGCAGCGGCAGCCACCGGGTCAGCGCGGCCAGCCGCTCCCAGGCGAGCAGGCTCACCTCGTCGGCCCACTGGAGATGGTCGACGGCCAGGACCAGCGGGCCCTCGGCGGTCAGCCGGCGGACGTGGTCGAGCACCCGGTCGACAGCCGCCGCCGGGTCGTCGTGCGGCGCGTCCTCCAGGCGCAGCGCCCGGCGCATCACGTGCAGAGGGATGCGGCTGCTGAGTTCCTCGGCGCTGCCGCGCGCGACCCGGTGGCCCCGCGCACGCGCCTCGTGCAGCGCCGCGTCGAGCAGCGCGGACTTGCCGATGCCCGGCTCACCCTCGATCCACACGATCGCGCTGCGGCCCTCGCCCACCGCGTCCAGCAGGTCGCGCAGCAGCGCCAGCTCGGCGTCGCGTCCGACCAGCCGGCCCCGCCGCGGTACGGGCGGCGCGGCCACCGCTGCCGGCACCTCCGCTACCGGCGTCACCGGTACGGCCGGAGGGGCCGCCGCCGGCTCGGCGAGGATCCGGCTCTGCAACTCGCGCAGCGCCGGGCCGGGCTCGACCCCGAGTTCGTCCACCAGCACCCGGCGCGCCGCGTGGAAGACGTCGAGCGCCTCGGTGCCCCGGCCGGCCCGGTGCAGCGCACACATCAGCAGCTCGTGGAACGGCTCGTGCAGCGGGTGGTCGCGGACCAGTGCGGTCAGGTCGGCGATGAGCGCGTCGTCGCCGCCGCCCGTCAGGACCAGCCGGGCCCGCCGCTCGGCCGCGGCGATCCGCATCTCGGTCAGGCGGTGCCGGTCGAGGTCGGCGAAGAGTCCGGTGACGTTCGCGTACGGCTCGCCCTGCCACAGCGCGAGCGCCTCGTCGAGCAGCGCGACGGCCGGTGCGGGCCGCCCGGCCGCGGCCGGTGCCACTGCGGCCTCGCACAGCGCCTCGAACCGGTCGGCGTCCAGCGCGCCCGGGTCGAGGCGCAACGTGTACCCGGCGCGGCCGGAGCGCAGCATCCCCCCGGCCGGGCCCAGGCTGCGCCGCAGGCCGGAGACGTAGGTGTAGATGTTGCCCGCCGCGGCGCTCGGCGCCGAGTCGCCCCACAGCGCCCGGATCAGCTCGGCGCGGGTGACCGGGCGGTTGACGTTCGCGGCCAGCATCGCGAACAGGGCCCGCCGCCGGGCCGGTCCGAGGTCGATCTCGACCTCGCCGTTCCAGGCGCGTACCGGCCCCAGAACGGTGACGCGCAGTCTCCTCACCGGTGCCCGACGACCGCCGGTCCGACGCTCGGGGACGGCCCGCCCGGGCCGGCGATCCGGCTCATCTCGGCGCGCGTCGCGGCGTCCCCGGTGTGCGCCGACACCCAGCTCGCCTCGGCGCCCGCGGGCAGCCCGCAGCGGTGCAGCACCCGGGCCAGTTCCGCGGTGAGCAGCTCGCGGGACGGCGCGGAGAGGCCGGGCGAGGCAACGGCGTGCCGCAGCACCGCGATCGCGGGCGCGGGGGCGACGGCGCCCAGTTGCGCGGCGTGCGTGGTCAGCCAGTCCTGCACCCAGGCGTCGACCGGCACCGGGCCGGCCAGCAACTGGCCCGCGACCCGGCCGAGGTCGCCACCTGCTTCGGCGAGCCGCTGGGCGAACTGCCTGTGCATCAGCACCCGCAGCGCAGTCGGGATCGCGCCGCGCAGGACCCGGCGCAGGACCGGATGCCGGAACCGCAGGCGACGCCCGTCCTCGACGAGGACCCCGGCGGCCAGCGCCTCCTCCACCGCGGGCACGAGTTCCGGCGCCGACTTGCCGGTGACCGCGGCCAGGTCGGCGACCAGGTAGTTGTTGCCGAGGAACGCGATCGCCCGCAGCAACTGGCGGGTGTCGTCGGCGAGCGGTTGCAGGTGCCGGGAGACCGCGTCGGTCAGCTCGGGTCCGGGCGTGTCGGCGGTCCGGCCGTCGCGGTCGGCGAGGACGAGATGACGAAGGTAGTACGGGTTCCCGGCGGCCGCCGCGACGAACGAGCGGGTGGTGCCGGGGTCCGGGCCGGGCGGACGAAACCAGTCGCGTACGAGCGCGGTCGCGGTGTCGTCGTCGAGCGGACCGAGTTCGACGAGCGTGGTGCCGTCGCGGGGCAGCACCCGGCGCAGGAGCCGCACCTCGTATCCGGCCGGAACCGGGCGGGCGGCCGAGACGAGCAGCAGCGGCAGCCGCGTGGTGAGCTTGTGCAGCGCGTGCCAGACCAGCAGCGACATGTCGTCGGCCCACTGGAGGTCGTCCAGGACCAGCAGCAGCGGCCGTTCGGCGCACCGCGCCACCACGAACCGCTGCACCGTGTCGATCACGGTCATGGTCGGCGGTTCCCCGGCCGTGCAGGCGTGCAGCGAGGCGGGCAGGCCGTCCGCGTCGTTGCCCAGGGAGAGGCACTCCAGCACGATGCTCAACGGCATCCGGTACGCCAGCTCGTCGCCGACGGCCCAGCCGACCTGGACGCCGAGCGGGGCCGCGCCGCTCAGCCCCTCGGCCAGCAGCGCCGACTTCCCGATGCCCGCCTCGCCGCTGATCCAGACGCTGCCGCCGCGTCCGCCCGCCAGGCCGGTGACCGCCGACCGCAGCCGGGCCAGCGCGGCGGAACGGCCCCGGAAGCCGGGGTGCCGCCGCGGGACCGGGCCGGGGCCACGTGCCGGGGCCGCGGTGCCGGCCGACAGCTGTTCGTGGATCTGCCGGACGGCGGCGGCGGGTTCGGTGCCCGACTCCTCGACCAGCCGGTCCCGTAGCGTGGCGTAGAGCGCGAGCGCCTCGGCGGTACGCCCCTGCGCGGCGAGCGCGCGCATCGCCACCGCGTACAGGCTCTCCCGGGCCGGGTGGCGGTCGACGAGCGCGAGCAGGCGGTCGACGACCTCGGCTCCGCGTCCGAGGCCCAGCATCAGCTCGGCCTGCCGTTCCACTGTCGTCAGGTACAGCTCGCCCAGCCGGATCCGGTGGCCGGCGGCCCGTGGTCCCGGTACGCCGACGAGCGCCTCGTCGCCCCGCCACTGCGCGAGCGCGGCGTCCAGGGCGGCCAGTTCGCCGGCGGTGTCCCCGGTGGCGCGGGGCGCGCGGCTGCGTTCGCGCAACCGCTCGAAGCGGTGCACGTCGACGGCGTCGGCGTCGAGGTGCAGCCGGTAGCTGCCGCCCTCGGAGGTGAGCACCCGGCCGGAGGACCACCTGTCACGGTCCGGTTCGAGCATCCGGCGCAGGGCGGAGACGTACGTGTAGAGGTTGCCGGTCGCGCTGGCCGGCGGGTGGTCACCCCAGACGGCGGTGATCAGCTCGTCCCGGGACAGGCCCCGCTCCGGGGTGAGCGCCAGCGCGCTGAAGACGGCCCGGCGCTGAGCCGAGCGCAGTGGCAGTTCCCGCCCGGCGTACGTGATCCGGAGATTGCCCAGCAAGCGGATGTCGAAGCCACTGCACTGTGCCGTCATGCCGTCCTCGTGGTGACCGGATACCTGCCTCGGTGACAACCGTTCGGCGGAACCCTAGCCCAACCATCTACCATGTCAACTTCGTGTGGATGGCGGAAAGGCTTACGGCGCAGGGCTTTCCGGTGCACGTCGCGTTCATCTCCGGCTGCCGCCGGTAGCGCTAGCAGGCAGTCTTCCCGAGGGTGGGCCCGAACCGTCCACGACGGACCGGCGGGCGGCCGGGCGTCCGGCGAGACGATACTCACCTCGGGCGGGGCCGGGGTCCGGCGCCGGCCCTGCCCGAGGTGGTTCAGCTACCGGCGCAGGTGGCGGTGGCGCCGCCGCCGGTCCCGGTGCCTGGAATCCGAAGGTGGTGCTCTGGCCCGCGCCCAGCCGTCCGTTGTAGCTCTGGTTGGCCACGGTGACGGTGCCGCTGGTGCCGCTGGGCACGCCGTTCCACAACGAGCTGATCGCGGCGCCGCCCGGCAGGGTGAGTGTCACGCGCCAGCCGGTCAGCGCGGTGCTCCCGGCGGTCACGGTCACGTTGGCGACGAAGCCACCGTTCCACTGGTCCTGGACGGCGTAGACGGCTGTGCAGGAGGCCCCACCCGGCGGGGGCGTGGTGGGCGGCGGCGTGGTGGGTGGCGGGGTCGTGGGCGGGGGCGTGGTGGGCGGCGGGCCGTCCAGCGTCAGGTTCTTCTGCTGGACGCTCCACTGGCTGCGGCACAGACCGCAGTCCGGGCCGACGAAGTTCGCGCCGGCGCCGACGTCGCCCTTCAGGCGCCACTTGAGGTAGAGCACCGCGACCCGGCCGAACTCGCCGCCGTTGGGCTGGTCGTACGTGCCGCCGTGCCCGACGTTCAGGTTGCCCATGAAGGCGGGCAGCCCGGCCGGCAGCTTGCCCCAGTCGTCCATCGCGTTCGGGTACGCGATGTCGCTCGGCCCGCCGACGAAGTACGCGATCGGCTTGGTCAGTCGCCGCAGCTGGTAGTCGTCGGCGTCGTTGAGCAGGCCGCTGCTGAAAATGCCGGTGGTGGTGACGCGCGGGTCGTTCGAGACGGCGTACGCCTCCAGGCCACCGCAGGAGAACCCGGCCACGGCGATCTTCGTGATGTCGATCCGGTTGTAGTACCTGCTGCCCGGCCGGGAGTTCTCCGCCACGGCCCAGTCGATGGACTGGGTGAGCATCTGGGCGTTCGTGGAGCCGGAGCCGTTCGGTGCGCCGTTGGCGATGGCGAGGAAGCCGTGGGAGGCGATCTCGCGCAGGAAGTTGCCCTGCGACAGGCCGTTCGCCGAGCAGCCGCCGTTGCCCCAGACCAGGACGGGAAGGCGCTCGGACGGGAGCGTCTGGGGCCGGAAGATGGTGTGGTTGGGCAGGCTCGACGAGGTCTCGTAGTCGGCGGGGTAGGGCCCCGAGCCGCCGATCGCGGCACCCGCGGGTGTCGCGCCGAGCGCCACGACCACGGAGGCGAGCGGGACGAGGGCGGCCGCCAGCCCCGCGTAGATCTTCGATCGTCTTCTCATGCGCCCTCCAGGGGACACGTCGTGACGGCGCTCCCTGGATGGTGGTGGTGGCGGTGGGTCGGCCACGTCGGTGTGGCGCCGCCGCGATGCGTCCCCGCGGAGGGACCGGCGGGAGCTTTTGCAGTTACTATCACCGCCGTAACAAAATGTGTCAATACACGTTGGTCGATGCCTGACACCGATTTGGTTGACAACTCAACCTTCCTGCGGCACCGTTGGCATCGATGCGCATCGCTCCTGACGGGGTGGGAAACCGCCGCCCCCTCTTGGCCGCCCACCGTCCCTGGAGGACAGAATGCGCACGTCCACCATGCGAATCGCCGCCGGTCTCGCCGCCGCGGCCCTGACCGTCCCGCTGTTCGCCGCGCCCGCCGCCGCCGAGCCGGCCACGATTCCGAACCCCGACACGGGCCTGGTCTTCTACTCCAGCGATCCGCTCGCCGTGGTCGCCCGGCAGGCCGCGCCGGACGACCTGTGCCGCCCGTTCCCGGCCGACGCCGACTGGCTGCTCGGCTGGAGCGGCGGCTTCCAGAACGTCATCGGCTACCAGTCCGCCGACTGCAGCGGGCACGGGTACGGGCTCGGCCTGTTCCGGGGCTGGACGACGCGCGGCACCTTCGGCTCGTACAAAACGCTCTGACCGACCCCCGCGACGCCGGTCCGCGGTACGCCGAGCGCGGCGTGCCGCGGACCCCTCGCGCCACATGTCTTGCGCGCACATCGCCGACGCGCTGGACAGCGGGCGCGACACCGCCGAGATCCTCGCCGGTCTCGGCGCACCGAGCGCGGTGGCGGGCCAGGCGCGGGAGGAACTGGGCCTGCCGGTCCGGGACGGCGCGGAGCGGGCCGCCCGGACGCTGTCAGTGGTCGCGGTGGCCGCCGGTGTGCTGATCGCCGTGTGCGTGAGCTTCCTGCTGCCGTCCGCGGTGCCGGTGGACCCGCTCGGCGCGGGCTCCGGCGAACAGGGCGTCGTCCGGCGGTTCGGCCCCGGCATCGCGTTGCTCACGCTGCTGCCGGCGCTCCTCGTGGCCGCGCCGCTCGTGCTGCGGGGCCGGGCCCGCGGCGCGGCACGGTTCGCCGGCGCGGCGGCGCTTGCGCTGTTCGCCTGCGCGTCCGGCGAGATCGGCCTGTACTACGTCCCGCTCGCGCTGGTGGCCGGGGCAGCGGCGGTCGTGCCGTGGGCGATGCGGCGAGGCGCCGGTGGACGGTGGTGGCGCTACCTGACCGGCGGCTTCGTGGCGATGCCCGGCGTGCTCGTGACCGTTGCGACCGTCGGTGGCTCGGTCGGCATCGGCTGGGCGGGTGCGGCGCTGTGGATCGCCGGACCCCTCGTGGTCGGCGCGCTGTGCGCGTACGGGATCCGGGCGGGGTACGCGGTGACCGCCCCTGGCCGGCGTACGCCGCGTCGCTCGCCGCCCACGGTGACCCGCCGCAACGCCCGGCCCGTCGCCGCGACCCGCGCCGGCCCCCCGGAGCCTGACCGGGGCCGTGATCGTCGGCGGCGCCGGGCGCGGGTGAGCTGACCCGGTGGCCGGCCGGGGGTGCCGGTGCGGCGAGGCGCTCCACGCCGCCCTCCGGATCGAGGTATTGACACTTGCCTAAGTGGACGCCGAGAATTCTCCGAAAAGGTTTTCGGAGAATTCTCGGCCCACCTCGCCGGGCTGAGCCCGAGGGCCGGCATCGGCAACCGCTTACCGCTTCAGCCGTGGAGCCGGCTCCGGCTCCCTCAGAGAACGGGAGGCCGACATGACGATCACACCGAGCCGACGCGGACGGCGGTGGCTGGCCGGGCTCACGGCGGCCGTGCTGGTTCTCGGCGCGGCGGCCTGCGGCGACGACGGCGGCGACGACGGGGCACTGGCCCAGGCCGGCCCGAACGGGCTCGACGACGGCAGCAAGCTGACGCTGTGGACCCGGGCGCCGCTCGAGAAGCAGGCGAAGCTGCTGGTCGAGGCGTACAACGCCAGCCACCGGAACAAGGTCGCGCTGACCGTCGTCCCCAACGACGACTACGTCGCGAAGGTGGGCGCGGCGGCCGGCTCCGGCAGCCTGCCGGACCTGTTCGCCGCGGACATCGTGTACGTGCCGAACTGGGTGAGCCAGGGACTGTTCCAGGACCTCGGCGCCAACATCGACGGCCTCGACTTCAAGGACTCGGTCAACAAGGGCCACCTCGCCGCCGGTACGCGTGACGGCCGGAAGCACGTGCTGCCGTTCGTGCTCGACCTGTCGATGCTGTTCTGGAACAAGAAGCTGTTCCGGGAGGCCGGGCTCGACCCGGACCGGGCGCCGGCGACCCTCGCCGAGTACGCCACGGCCGCCAAGGCCGTCCAGGCCATCGGGAGGGACGGTGTCTACGGCACCGCCACCGGCCTCAACTGCGGCGGCTGCCTGGCCTTCACCTGGTTCCCGTCGATCTGGGCGGCGGGCGGCGAGGTGCTCGGCCCGGACGGCACCACCTCCGAACTCGCCGGAGACACCGCGGAGAAGGTCTACCGCACCTGGGCGGACCTGTGGCGCTCCGGCGCGGTCCTGCCGTCCTCGGCGGGGGAGACCGGTCCGACCTGGACCGCGGCCTTCACCGAGGGCAAGGTGGGCCTGATGTTCTATCCGGCGACGCTGCTCTCCTCGACGCCGTTCGACGTCGGGGTGGCCGGCATCCCCGGCCCCGACGGCGGTGCGTCGACATTCGTCGGAGGCGACGGCATCGGCGTGTCGAAGGACTCCCGGAAGTCCGGGCAGGCCTGGAACTTCCTCAACTGGTTGATGTCGGAGCAGGCCCAGGTGGAGGTGCTGGCGAAGAACAAGGACGTGGTGTCGCGCTCCGACCTGGCGGACAACAGGTACGCCGCGCGGGATCCCCGCCTGGTCATCGTCAACGAGGTGGCCGGCAAGGGCGACACCCCGGTCGCCCTGAACTTCCAGCAGGCCTTCAACGCCCCGGGCAGCCCGTGGCTCGCCCTGGTCCGCGGCCAGGTCCTCCAGGGCGGCGGCGACATCCAGAAGCAGAACGACCAGATCACCGCCGTCCTGAAGCAGTAGGCCGCGGCGGGGGAGCGAGGAGCTGCCATGGAGGTCACCGCACCACCGGATCCGCGCCGCGCGACGGCCCGCCGCCGCTTCCGTTCCGGACGCCGGCAGGCGCTGCTCGGCTGGCTGTTCGCCGCACCCACAGCGGCCTTCGTCGCAGCGCTGTTCGCCGTTCCCCTGCTGCTGGTGCTCAAGATGGCGGCGTCGAGGTGGCCGTTGCTGGCCGGCGACCAGGGACTGAACGCGCCCGACAACGTCACCCGGGCGGTGAGCCACCGCTTCTTCAGCGACTCGGTCGTCTTCACCGTCAAGTACACACTGCTCGCGACGGTGCTGCTGATCGCGCTCGGGCTGGGGCTGGCACTGCTCGTACAGGAGTCGAGCCGGTGGAACAACCTGCTGCGCGCGTCGTTCCTCGTCCCCGGCGCCCTCGGGCTGGCCTCTGCGTCCCTGCTGTTCTACGTGATCTACTCGCCGTACGCCAGCCCGTTCGCGCCGGTGATGCGCCGGCTGGACGTCACGTTCCTCGGCTCACCGAACGCGGCGCTCCTGTCGACCGTCTTCCTCGTCGTCTGGCGCTACGCCGGCTTCTACATGGTGCTCATGCTCGTCGGCCTCCAGAGCATCCCGGCGGACGTCTTCGAGGCCGCGCGCGCGGACGGCGCGAGCCGCTGGCAGACGTTCCGGCGGGTGACCCTGCCGCTGCTGCGCCCGACGCTGGCGCTGACGACGGTGCTCTGCGTGACCGGTTCCCTGCTCGCGTTCGAACAGTTCTACATCCTCACGAAGGGCGGCCCGGACAACAGCACCGTCACCGTCGTGCAGCTGATCTACATGATCGCGTTCCAGGGCCAGAACGACCTCGGCGTCGCCGCCGCGCTGTCGGTCGTCGTCCTGGTGGCCCTGGTCCTGCTCAACGCGCTGCAACTGCGCGCCTTCCGGCCCGAGGAGCGCTGAACCATGGCCGTCGACTCCCGTTCCGCCCGGACCCCTGTGGACGGAACGCCCCGGCGTCCTGCCCCGGCGCCGGCCGCCGCGCGCAGGCCGGACGGTCTCACCGTCGCCGGCGTGGCGCTGCGCACGCCGTACTGGGTGTTCACCGGAGGGATGGCGCTGATCTTCCTCTTCCCGCTGGTCTGGACGGCTGTCGCGTCGGTGTCCCCGCAAGCCGGGACCGGCCAGACGCAGGGCTGGGGGTTCGGCAACTACGCGACCCTGGCCGGATATCAGGCGGGCGTGGGGCGCTATCTCGCCAACTCGGCGCTGGTGTCGCTCCTGACGGTCGTGCTCACCCTGTCCGTCTCCCTCCTGGGCGGCTACGCGTTCGCACGGTTCCGCTTCCCCGGGCGCAACGCGCTGTTCCTGCTCACCCTCGCCATCCTGATGGTGCCGTACGCGACCCTGCTCATCCCGCTCTACGTCCTGCTCAACCGGGTCGGGTTGCAGAACTCGCTCGTCGGCGTCGCCCTGGTGCTCACCATGTTCCAGCTCCCGTTCTCCACGTTCCTGATGCGGATCTCCTTCGAGGCGGTGCCGCGTGAACTCGACGAGGCGGCGATGGTCGACGGGTGCTCGTCGTTCGGCGCGCTGCGCCGGGTGCTCATCCCGGCCGTCAAGCCCGGCCTGATCACCGTCGGACTGTTCGCGTTCCTCGCCTCGTGGAACGACTTCATGGCGCCGCTGATCCTCATCAACGACTCCGAGCGGATGACCCTGCCGCTCGCGGTGGCCAACCTTCGCGGCCAGACCCAGGGCGTCGTCGACTACGGCGCGACCGAAGCGGGTGTCGTCGTGCTCGCCCTGCCGTGCGTCGTGCTGTTCCTGCTGCTCCAACGACACTACGTGCGCGGCTTCATGTCCGGCGCGGTGAAGGGATGACCATGGCTCGTAGCGTGCCCGCCGCCGCACCCGTCCTGCCGACGCGCGGCCGGTTCCGGCCGCTCGGGCTCGGTGAGGTACGCATCACCGGCGGATTCTGGGCGGACCGGCAGTCCGTCAACGCGGACGCGAGCCTGGGGCACATCGGGCACTGGCTGGAGCGGGAGGGCTGGATCCGCAACTTCGACCTGGTCGCCTCCGGCGGGCCGGCCGGCGGGCGCCGGGGGCGCGAGTTCTCCGACTCGGAGGTCTACAAGTACCTCGAGGCGATGGCGTGGGAGATCGGGCGCAGCGGCGACCCGCGGCTGGAGTCGGTCTTCGGCCGCGTCGTCAGCCGGGTGGCGCGGGCGCAGGACGGCGACGGCTACCTCAACACGCGGTTCGGGCACCGGGGGCAACCACCGCGCTGGTCCGACCTCGGGCACGGGCACGAGCTCTACTGCGCCGGCCACCTGCTCCAGGCGGCCGTCGCCCGGGCCCGGACCCGTCCGCACGCCGACGACGGACTGGTGGCGGTCGCCCGGCGGGTCGCCGACAACATCTGCGACACGTTCGGGCCGGACGGGCTCGACGGGCTGTGCGGGCACCCGGAGATCGAGACCGCGCTCGTCGAGTTCGCCCGCACGACCGGCGACGACCGCTACCTGGCCCAGGCGGCGCTCTTCCTCGACCGGCGCGGCCACGGCCGGCTGGGGGACGTGGAGTGGGGACGCGAGTACTTCCAGGACGAGACGCCGGTACGCGAGGCGACGGTGCTGCGGGGACACGCGGTCCGCGCGAACTACCTGGCCTGCGGGGCGGTCGACGTCGCCGTCGAGCGGGACGACCCGGGGCTGATGAAGGCGGTACGCCACCAGTGGCGTACCGCTGTGGCCCGGCGGACCTACCTCACCGGCGGGCAGGGTTCCCGGCACCAGGACGAGGCGTTCGGCGCCGACTGGGTGCTGCCGCCCGACCGCGCCTACTCCGAGACGTGCGCGGCGGTGGGCTCGGTGATGCTGGCCTGGCGGCTGCTGCTCGCCTCCGGCGACCCCGGCTGTGCCGATCTCATCGAGCGGACCCTGTTCAACGTGGTCGCGGCGTCCCCGGCGGCCGACGGCCGGGCGTTCTTCTACACCAACACGCTGCACCGCCGGGAACTCGGCGCCCGCCCCGACGACGACCGGCCGAGCATCCGCGCCGAGGCGGCCCAGCGGGCGCCCTGGTTCGAGGTGTCGTGCTGCCCGACGAACGTCGCGCGCACCCTGGCCGGCCTCGGCGCGTACGTGGCGACCACCGACGACGAGGGCCTCCAGATCCACCAGTACGTGCCGGCGACCGTCGCCCACCGCACCCCGGACGGGGGCGAGCGGCACCTGACGGTCACCACGGGCTATCCGGAGGACGGCATGGTCCGGGTACGGATCGACAGCGACGACGAGCGGCCCTGGACCCTGTCGTTGCGGGTGCCGGACTGGGCGGGGCGGGGTGCGACGCTGACCGTCGGCGGCCGGACCCGCACCGCGCATCCGGGCTACGTCACCGAGCGCCGGACGTGGCGGAGCGGGGACGAGGTCGTGCTGAGCCTGCCGGTGCAGCCCCGGTTCACGTACCCGGACCCCCGCATCGACGCGGTCCGTGGATGCGTGGCGGTGGAACGCGGGCCGCTGGTGCTCGCGGTCGAGTCGGTGGACGTGCCGCCGGGGGCGGACCTGCAAGGGCTGCACGTCGACACGACCCGGCCGCCCCGGAGCGCCGGCGACCGGGTGTCGGTGCGCTGTCGGCGGCTCGACTGGCCCGACCACGACTGGCCCTACCGTGGTACGGCCGTACCGCCGGCCGAGGCGGTGACGGAACCGGTCGAGGTCCCGCTCGTGGCATACCACTCCTGGGCCAAGCGGGGGCCGTCCACCATGCGGGTCTGGCTGCCGGCCGGCTGACTCAGCGCGCCGCCGGGGGCGCCGCCGTGCTGTCCCGCACGACGAGTTCGGGCGTCAGGAGCACGCGTCCGGGCGCCGATCGGTCCCCGCCCGCGTCGAGCTGGGCCAGCAGCAGGTCCAGGCTGCGCCGGCCGAGTTCGGCGAAGTCCTGCCGCACGGTGGTCAGCGGGGGCAGGAAGTAGCCCGCGTCGGGCATGTCGTCGAAGCCCACCACGCTGACCTCGTCCGGCACCCGCCGGCCCGCCTCGTGCAGAGCGCGGAGCACCCCCAGGGCGATCTGGTCGCTGGCGCAGAAGACCGCCGTCACCGACGGATCCCGGGCCAGTCGCCGGCCCTGCGTGTAGCCGGCCCGGGCGGTCCAGGCACCCGGCACGGCGTACGGCGACGGCCGGCCGGTGGCGTGCAGGCCGGCTCGCCACCCGTCGGTCCGCTCGGTCGCCTCCGGCCAGTCGGCCGGGCCGGCCACGTGATGCACCGTGGCATGTCCGAGGTCGAGCAGGTGCCGGGTGGCCAGCCGGGCGCCCGCGGCGTTGTCGATCTGGACGTTCGGCACCGCCTCGTCGTGCCCGCCGCCCACGCCGACGACCGCCAGGCCGTCGGACACCTGGGCCAGCGCGGCGGCCACCACCGGCTTCGGGGCGATCGCGATGATGCCCTCGACCGACTGCGCGCGCAGCCAGTCCACCGCGTCCAGCACCGACCGGCGGTCCAGGTCGCGCAGTCCCGCCACGCTCAGGAAGTAGCCGGCGGACCGGGCCGCGCCCTCGATCGCGTACAGCATGGAGGTCGGGCCGTACAGGGCGCTCTCGTACGCGATGATGCCGAGCGTCCCGGAGCGGCGGGTGACCAGCGCGCGGGCCGCCGGGTTGCGGCGGTAGTCCAGCGCCCGCACCGCCGCCAGCACCCGGCGGCGGGTGTCGTCCCGGACGTGCGGGTGCGCGTTGAGCACCCGGGAGACCGTCTGGTTCGACACCCCCGCCAGCCGCGCGACGTCGCGCATGATCGAGTGCCTCGGCACGGGTGTGTCCTCCGGCGTCCTCATCGACTCGGGCGAGGTGTCAGCCGGCCGGCTCGCCGGAGGGGGCGGGGAGCCGCACCCCGGTGGCTGCCGGAGTGCCGAAGTTCGGTGTGCCGTCGGCGTTCCAGGTGAACTTCTGCGCCCGGGTGCTGCGGTTCATGTCGCAGCCGCCGGATGCCGAGCTGTTCGCGTGGTAGACGATCCAGTCCTCGGTGCCGTCCGGCGACGTGAAGAAGCCGTTGTGGCCGGGGCCGAAGACGCGGTTGGCGTCGCTGCGCTGGAAGACCGGCTGCGGGGACTTGACCCACGACGACGAGTTGAGCGGATCGCCGCCGTTCCAGGTCAGCATCCCGAGCTTGTAGTCCGGTGTGCTGCAGTGGCTGGCCGAGAAGATGATGAACGTCCGGCCGTTGCGTTGCAGGACCTCGGCGCCCTCGTTCACGGCGCCCCCGGACGTCTCCCAGCCGTAGGTGGGGGTGGACAGCAGGCGCCGCGTGCCGGCGGCGGTCCACGGGTTGCTCAGCTCGCGGATGAAGTTGGGCTGTGCGCCGTTGTAGTACGTGCCCAGCAGGTACAGCTTGCCGTTGAGCTGCATGATGCTGGGGTCCAGCTCCCAGGTGTTGTCGGCGGTGGGATCCAGCAGGTCGGCCTTGAACGTGTACGGCCCCATCGGGTCGGTGCCGGCGCTCTCCAGCACGTGGATGCGCTGGCTGCCCAGGTCGAACGGCTGGCGGCCGGCGACGTAGTACAGGTACCAGCGCCTGCCGTTCGGGCCGTCGAGCAGGTGGAACTCGGGGGCCCACATGGTGCCCGCGCCGTTGGGGCGGGTGAGGGTGAACAGCACGGTGTCGGCCGCGCCGGCCAGCCCGTCCAGCGTCCGGGACCGCCGCATCGTGACGGTGTTGTTCCAGGTCGTGGTCGCCAGGTAGTAGTAGCCGTCGTGGTACTTCAACCACGGGTCGGGTCCGTTCACCTTGATCGGGTTGGCGTACGTGTTGGGGCCGGGGTTCGGCCCGCCGCCCGGGTAGCCGGTGAGCCGCCACGTCCGGCTGGCGGCGCTGGTGCAGGGCAACTGGACCAGCGCGGTGCCGGCCGCGCCGCCGTCGTTGACCGGAGCGATGCACTTCCCGCTGGAGACGGCGGCCAGGTTCACGGTGCCGGCGGCGCCGTTGGCCACCAGGCGGAACTGCTGGTTGGTGCCGCCGTGGCAGGTGTACTGGATGACGGCGGCGTTGTCGGCGGTGGACGCGCCGTAGATGTCGAGACAGCTGCCGGGGGTGAGTGTGGTGATCGTGTAGCGGTCGGTCGTGCCGGCCACCGGCGTGACGGTGAAGGTCTGCCGGGCGCCCGCGCCGCAGCCGGCCTGGACGAGCTGCAGCGCGTTCGTGGCGGCGCCGCCGGGCACCTCGACACAGTTTCCGTTCGCCTGGTTGACGACTGTGGTGCCGAAGGCGCTGACGGCCTGGGCGGGGCTGCCGGGGAGCAGGGGCAGGAGCGCGGCCAGCAGCAGGATCGCGACGGCGGCCCCACCGGTACGCCGGCGGGGGTGCCGGGACGGGTCCATGGGGAGGTCCTTTCGGTGTGGTGACGGGGCGGACGCGCGGCGGTGGGTGGCGGGGCCTCCCACCGCCGCGGCTCAGCTGACCTGGATGCGGTCGAGGTCCGGCGCCCAGCCCGCGGTGTTGCCGAAGGTGAGGGTGTTCGTGCCCGCGTCGAGCGGGAGCGTGACGCTGACCGTGCCGACGGTGTCCCAGCCGCCGGTGCCCGGGGTGGCGACAGTGACCGGGGCGCCTCCGTTGACGCTGATCTGTGTCGACCTGGCCTCGGCCGAGGCGTAGGAGACGGTGACCGTGCGCGGTCCGGCGGCGTTCGCCGTGACGTTCGTGAACCGCAGCGTGTTCGCGGTGCCGTTGCCGACGTAGCCGACGAGCGCGCCGCCGGAGGCGCCGGTCGAGGAGCGCACCGCGGCCTGCCCGGTCAGGGTGTTGCCGCTCGCCTCCGCCTCGTACGAGGTGGAGGCCGGTGGCGTGGACCCGCCGCGGTGGTAGGCCTGCACCTCGGTCAGGCCGGACCGCGCGCCGCCAGCGTGCGTCAGCACCACCCGGATCCGCTGGGCGGCAACCGCGGCGAAGCGGACGTTGTTGTAGTTGCCCTGGGGTGCCGCCGGCGTGCCGACCTGTGCGCCGACGTTCACCCAGGCGCTGCCGTCGTGGTACTGGACCTGGTACGACGCCGGCGGCCGGTAGGTGGCGCCGGCCGGGCGGCTGTCCTTGACGTACAGGCGCAGCTCGTCGACGGTCTTCGGCGAGCCGAAGTCGATCTCGTACCAGTCCTGGGCGGCGGACCCGCCGGCGCCCCAGAACGGCTCGTTCGTCGGGTAGCCGTCGATCGCGGCGCCGGCGCTGGTGCCGCTCGCGGTGGTCGAGGCCGTCACTCTCGCGCCGTCGGCGAGGTCGGGCAGGTTCGCGCTCAGGTCCACCCCCGCCTTGGCGAGCAGGTCCACCGTGCCGGCGTCACTGTGGACCACCTGGTTGGGGGCCCGCATGCCGGGCACCGGCGTGCTGAAGGTGACACCGGCGGTGGCGCCGGGGAAGCTGACCGATCCGCTGGACGGGTCGAAGACCAGCGGCACGAGCTTGTCGACGGTGACGGCCCGGTTCCCGTTGACGTAGATCGAGTACCCCTCGGGGACGCCCGGGTACCGGGTCACCCCGTCGCCCGGGTCGTCCCAGACGATCGTCAGGTCGCTGTTGCGGTAGCGGATGTTGTTGACTGTGAAGTTCGGCCAGCCGATGGCGATCGGCGACAACTCGACCCGGTTGTCGTTGCGCGGCCGCAGACCGGCCACGTCCTCGACGACCGTCCAGTTGCTGCTGCCGAGGATGTTGTGGTGGATCCAGGAGCGGTAGTCGATGCGCTTGCCGCCCGGGTTCCAGTCGGCCCAGAACTCGTTGGCGTCGGGCCAGCGGGTGTCGCCGTTGACGTACTGGGCCCAGACGTTCCAGTAGAGCAGCTTCTTGTAGTCCTCCGGGCCGACCCACTGGTTGGGGTAGGTGCGCAGGACCGAGGAGAGCAGCCGGAACTGCACTGTGGAGTTGATGGTGGAGAAGTTGTTGCTGCCGGGCGAGCCGGCGGCCGCCGCGGCGGCCTTGTCCCGCTGGTTGGCGGTGTAGAACGGGAAGATCGGGTACTCCGCCGGGTCGGCGAGGAGGCGCAGCGCCTGCTTGTACTGATCGGTGGCGGGCATCAGGCCGACCGCGTACGGGTAGTAGTTGTTGATCTCCTTCCACGGCACGTGGGCGTTCGTCGCCACGTGCCGGTGTTCCAGCAGGTTGTCGGCCGGGTTCCAGAGCACCGTGACGATCGCGTTGCGGATCCGGGCGGCCAGGGCCCGCATCTCGGCGGCCTTGGCCGAGTTGCCGACCGCCTCGTACGCCTGCGCGGCGGCCAGCGCGCCGCTGTACTGGTACGCGCCCTCGGCCCGGTCCAGGTTGCCGGGGCGCCAGTGGAACGAGACGGCGTCGGCGTCGTTGCCGGTCAGCGCGCCCCAGTCGTACTCGATGATGCCGTTGCCGTCGCGGTCGTAGTGGGCGAGCTGGCCCTTGACGTCGCCTTCGGCGTAGCGGGCGAGGCTCGCCGCGATGCCGGGCTGGCCGCCGTGGAGCTGGTAGCTGCGCCAGGCCGCCTCGGCGATGTACTGGGTGTAGCTGTTGGACCAGTTCTCCGGGTCGCCGGGGTTGTCCAGGAAGCGTCCGCCCTTGGACACCTGACCGACCGAGAGCCAGTCGCCGTAGGCGTACTTCGGGTCGCGCAGGTACTTCAGGTCGTCGATGTGCATCGGCTGGGTCAACGCGATGGCGTTGTTGTAGCCCAGCGCGCCCTCCACCGACGTCGGGAACTGGAAGGTCTGCCCGGGGATGTCGGCGTCGAGGTGGTTGAAGCGCATCAGCCACCAGCGGTAGTAGATGTTCTTCTTGATCGCCGGTTCCGGCACGTCGATGTAGGGGACGTTCTCGGCCCACCACCTGTGGTAGGCACGGACGTGGGTGGCGAACGCGGCGTCCGGGGTGGCGTCGCGGTAGCTCAGGTAGTCGGTCGACGACTGCGGGATCTCCCGGGCGGTGAACCCCATGACCACCTTTGTCTGCAGCGTGGCGCCGGCGGCGACGGTGACCGTCCGGGTCAGCGCGCCGCCGGACGCGGTGAAGCCGTCACCGGCCAGCCTGGTGGCGAGCGTGGTGAGGCCGTTCTTCACCCCGGTCGACCCGGTCAGCTCGTTGCCGCTGCCGGACGACGCGTACGGCGAGGTGGCCCGCAGGGTGAGTGTGACAGGAGCGCCGCCGCTGTTCCTGATCGACAGGTTGGTGACCGCGACGTTGTTGTCGGTGATGAACTTGGTGACTGTGGCCTGCACCGAGCCCCCGGCGTACACGCTCCTCCAGTGGCTGGGCGCCTGCCAGCGCTGGCTGCTCTGCTCGGTGAACGTCCCCGGGCCCAGCGCGATCGAGTACGCGGCGGCGTCGCTGATGCTCTCCCAGTACGCCACCCGGCCGCCGAAGCCGATCACCGCCGGGTTGTGCTGTTTCATGAACAGGGCCCGCCCGCGGGTCATCAGGATCCCGCCGTCGGCGTCGGACGGATCGCCGCCGCCGGAGCGCGACAGCAGCCGGTCGATCCAGAAGTCGGTGCCCGCCTTCTCCGCGTCGTAGATCGACTGCATCATGTTGCCGGTGGTGTACCCGACCGGCGGCTGCGGGACCGCCGGGCCGCCGAAGGTGGGATAGCCGATGGTCTGAGCGGCCTGTGCGGGGCTCGCGGCCACCGGGGTGAGCGCGCCGACGACCACCAGCGCGAGCGCCGCTCCGGTGACCCGCCGGAACCGGCGGACGGCCGGGGGTGGCGACGTGCGCACCTCCGGCCCGGCCCGATCGAGGTGTGGACTTCCGGGAGGATCCCATGTGTTCATGGGTGCTCACCGAGACCTTTCGTTGTCGGGATGAGAACTGCACCGCGACAGGCCGGACCGCCGGTACCGCGGCGGGGCGGCGGTCGGGGTGACACCTCGTACCGGTTTCGGGCGGCCGTCGTGACCCGCGTGCGCGGCGGGTGGAACGGCCCCCGGTCGTCGACGCCCGGTCGTCGGCGACTGCCTCGCCCGGCCGGCCGGCTGCCCCGCCGACCTGAGCCGAAAACCTTTTCAGCAACATACCATCGCATCGGAGGCTGTCAATCCTCTGCGCAGCCCGGGAGCCGTTCGGTGTGCGGCCGACGGGGTGCCGGCCGGGGCGCCGATCGTCCGAAAAGCTTTCGGGCGAGAGGTGTCGGCGGGCGGGCCGGCGGTACGCGCCGGTGGTGGCCGGCACAGGCGCGGTGCTCGAAATCCTTTTCAGAAATCGGCCGCGGGGTCGGGTATAGTCGGTACGCCTCGGTGGCTGCCTCGGTGATCCAGCCCCGGCCCGAAGGGGATCTCGGTGCGTAGACGACGTTCGCAGTCGGTGACTCTGATGGATGTGGCGAAGCTGGCCGGCGTGTCGGTGGCCACCGCGTCCAAGGCGCTCAACGCCCGTGAGGAGGTGGCACCGGCCACCCGCCGGCGGGTGCAGCAGGCCGCCGAGCAGCTCTCCTTCCAGCCGAACGGGCTGGCCCGGGGGCTCATCTCCGGACGCTCCCACACCATCGGGCTGCTGACCGAGACGCTCGGCGAGCGGTTCGCCTTCCCCGTCCTCAGGGGAGTGGAGAACGCCCTGGGCAACGAGCGGATGTGCGTGCTGCTGTGCGACGCCCGCGGCGACGTCATCCGCCGCCAGCACCACATCCGGACGCTGCTGTCACGTCAGGTCGACGGTTTCGTCATCCTCGGCGACTCCAACGACATCCGGCCGTCGCTGAGCCGCGACCTGCCCGTCCCGGCGGTCTACGTCTACGGCGAGTCGGACGACCCGGACGACCTGTCCGTCCTCGCCGACGACGAGGGCGGCGGTCGGCTCGCGGCCGAGCACCTGGTGTCGCTGGGCCGCCGCCGCATCGCCCACATCACCGGCCCGCAGACCTACCGGGCCGCCCGCGACCGGGTGGTCGGCCTGGAGGCGGTGCTGCGCGAGGCGGGTCTGCCGCTGGTCGGCGGCGGTCCCCGCTACGGCGACTGGTCGCAGCGCTGGGGCCGGCAGGCGGCGGCCATGGTGATCAACGCCTCGCCGGACACGGACGCCGTCTTCTGCGGCAACGACCAGATCGCCACCGGGGTGGTCGAGGCGCTGCGCGACCTCGGCCGCCGTACGCCGCAGGACGTGGCGGTGGTCGGGTACGACAACTGGGAGGTCTTCGCCACCGACTGCCGTCCGCCGCTGACCACAGTGGACCTGAACCTGGAACAACTCGGCGCCACGGCGGTCAAGTACCTGTTCGCGGCGCTGGACGGCAACCCGTCGCGCGGCGTCATCCGGCACCCCGGCCGCCTGGTGGTCCGGGACTCCACCGGCCCGCCCCCGCTCGGGGACGGGCCGGCGGAGGGCGTCAGGACAGGAAGGCGCCGTACGGGCCGGCGAGGATCTGGTTCTTCTGTGCCTGGCTGAAGTGCGTGTGCGGATAGTCGTAGAACGAGGCCGACATCGGGGTGCCGTCCG
Organism: Micromonospora sp. L5; assembly: GCF_000177655.2. Taxonomy (NCBI): domain Bacteria; kingdom Bacillati; phylum Actinomycetota; class Actinomycetes; order Micromonosporales; family Micromonosporaceae; genus Micromonospora; species Micromonospora sp. L5. Next base: position 4,971,988 of record NC_014815.1, read on the forward strand.
TCGACGTCGAGTCCGGCAACCCGAGCGCGTGGCCGAGTTCGTGCACCATGCCGCCGTACCAGCGGTTCATCGGGCCGTTCACGCCCGCCGCGCCGTCGGCGTCGTGCTGGCAGAGGATCACCCAGCCGCCACCGCCGCCACCCCCGGCGCCCGGACCCTCGGCGCTGATCTCACCCACGTTGATCCAGCGGTTGTCCGGTGCGCGCAGGCTCAGCTTGCGCATCAGCTCCTGCTGCATGTTGAACACCGACCACCAGTACCGGTCGGAGCCGTTCGGGGTGTTCTCGTACCAGGACTTGACGTGGTCGCCGTCGACCACCTCCACCACCGGGTTGTTCAGTGTGAACGTCCGGCCCAGCTCCTGCCGGTAGTACCGCTGGGCCTCGCGCATCACGGCGGCGATGCCGTCCGGCCACCGCTGGTCGTACGCGACGTCGGAGGGCTTGAGCCAGTAGACGCGCACGGTGCCCGGCGGCGGTGTGCCGCCGGGCGGCGGCGCGGTCCCGGTCGGTGCCGGCGTGGCGGTCGGGGCCGGCGGTACCGACGTCGGCGGCGTACCGCCGGTGCAGGCGACGCCGTTGAGGGTGAACGCGCTCGGGGCCGGGTTGGCGGAGCCGTTCCAGGACCCGTTGAAGCCGAACGACGCGGACGCCCCGGTGCCGAGGCCGCCGTTGTAGCTGACGTTCGTCGCGGTGACAGCGGCGCCGCTCTGCGCCACCGTCGCGTTCCATGCCTGGGTGACTGTCTGCCCGGCCGTGAACGACCAGCGCAGCGTCCAGCCGCTGATCGGGTCGCCCAGGTTGGTGACCTGCACGTTCGCGCCGAAGCCGCCCGGCCACTGGGAGCTGACCGCGTACGCGATCCGGCAGCCCGCGGCGGCCGCGTGGCCGGCGCCGCCGGTCGCCACGACGGCGCCGGCCAGGATCACGGCGAGCGTCGCCGCCGCGAGACGGAACGGGTTTGCACGCATCGGGCACCCCCCGTCAGTAGCCGTAGCGGCTCTTGAGGTGCCGCCACCAGTCGCGCAGCATCCAGGCGTCGAAATCGGTGATCGAGGCGGCGCTGCCGGCCTTCATGACGAAGCCCTGGCCCGGCAGCGGGTCCCAGTCGTAGAAGTCGTCGAGGCCGTAGGTGTGCCCGATCTCGTGCAGCAGGATGTGGATGTTGTCGCTGCCGAGGTTGGACATGAAGTACTCCCGGCCGATCCGTTGCCCCCAGTCGCCGCCCGCGCCGCCGCCGAACCCGTCGGTCAGCCAGAGCGAGTGGTCGTAGTGGCGGCCGGCGCCACCCGGGCAGTTCGGGTACTGGCCGTTCTGGTTGAAGAACCGGCCGCACGGCTCGCTGCACTGCGGCGCGTTCTCCCGGATGTCGTTGACGTAGATGTCGACCGAGTTGTCGGACCACTGCAACTGGTTGCGGTCCCGCACCGCCCAGCCGACCACCTTCACCGGTACGTCCGTGTAGGGGAAGCCGTTGTGGCCGGCCAGGACGTTCATCCACTTCTTGTACTGGCGGGCCAGCGCGGCCTGGATCTGGTCACGTTGCGCCGCCGTCACGGTGGCCGACGAGTCCCATCGGACGCAGTAGTTGATGTAGCCCCGGTTCGCGAACAACTGGTCCCAGCCGTAGTTGCGGAAGCCGTACAGGTTGCCGTTGTTGTAGGTCTGCTCCACGTGCTGCCAGACCTGGTTGAGCGGTCCGGCCAGGTTCGACGGCGGGTTCCAGCCGGAGCCGGGGGGCGGCGTGGTGGGGCCGGAGGTGGGGGTGGGCGCCGGTGTGGTCGGCGCGGGCGTCGTGGGAGCGGGTGTGGTCGGCGCCCCGGTGCAGGCCGTTCCGTTCAGGGTGAACGACGTGGGCGCCGGGTTGGTGCCGGTGAACGCGCCGTTGAAGCCGAACGAGGCCGCGGCGCCGGTGCCCAGGGAGCCGTTGTAGGAGGCGTTCGTCGCGGTGACCCGGGTGCCGCTCTGGCTGACGCTCGCGTTCCACGCCTGCGTCACCGTCTGTCCGGCCGCGTACGACCAGGCCAGCGTCCAGCCGGTGACCGGGTCGCCGAGGTTGGTGATCGTCACGTCGGCGCCGAATCCGCCCGGCCACTGGCTGGTCACCCGGTAGTCGACCCGGCATCCGGGCGCCGCCGCCTGCGCCCCGGTGACCACGAGCGCCGCGCCGGCCACAGTGGTCAGGGTGGCGGCCAGGACGACCGCCAGCCGCGCGCCACCTCTCGCTGATGTCACGGACCTCTCCTCTCCTCTCGGTCGGGGCGGCGGCCCGGGAACAGCCGTCGCGCCGTCCTAGGTGAAATCGATTAGCATCTATTGCTTTCTCGACCACCATGGAGCCCGAAAAGGTTTTCGTCAAGGACCGGCCCACGTGGCAGGCGGACAGCGCGCAACCGCCGGACGGCCCCGGCAGGGGCACATCCGGCGGCACGGCGGATCAGCGCCGCGGGGCGGTCAGGCCGGCGCGGACCGCGGGTCGGTGGCAGCGTCGTGGGCGGCCATCGTCTCCTGCCGTGCGGGCTCCTCCCGCAGGATCGCGGCGTGCAGCCACGCATCCGGGATGGCGAAACCGTCCACGAGCGTGCGCATGTACGGGCGCAGCTCCTTGAGCAGCCCGTTCACCACGCCGGTGATCGCCTTGGACCGTGCCGGGGTGAGCCGGCCGTGCTCCAGCAGCCAGCCCTTGTTCGCCTCGATGACGCTCAGCGCGTACAGGTCGCAGACCCGGGACAGCAGCTCCTTGACCGCCGGGTCGGTTGTCGCGTCGATACCGGCGACGAACGCCTCCAGGGTCACCCGGTCGACGTGCGCGGCGGCGACGGCGAGGACGTGGTCCTGCACGTCGTTGAAGATGTCGAACGGACGGTCCTTCTTGGTGGAGGCGCCACCGCGCAGGCGGCGGACCGCGCTGTCGAGCAGGTGCTCCTCGCGGTCCTCGAACACCTTGAGCTGCCAGCCCCGGTCGGTGACGGCGACCTCGTCGTCCCGGCCCGGCACGGCGCCGACCAGCCGCGCGATGAGCGCCCGCGCGGCGGTGCGTTCCAGCACCATCTCGCGTACCTGCTCGGCGACGAACGAGGCGCGCCCCCAGCCGTCCAGCGAGCCGAACTCGTCCCGGTAGCCGGTCAGCAGCCCCTTGGCGACCAGCTGGAGCAGGACCGTGTTGTCGCCCTCGAACGTGGTGAACACGTCGGTGTCGGCCTTGAGGCTGGGCAGCCGGTTCTCGGACAGGTAGCCGGCGCCGCCGCACGCCTCCCGGCACGCCTGGATGGTGCGTGTGGCGTGCCAGGTCTGCGCCGCCTTGAGCCCGGCGGCACGGGACTCCAGCTCCCGCTGCCGGTGCTCGTCGATCGGCCCGTCGCCGCCCTGGATCTCGTCGAGCGCGGCGACCAGCTCGGTCTGGGCGAAGTGCAGCGCGTACGTGGTGGCCAGCGCGGGCAGCAGCTTGCGCTGGTGGGCCAGGTAGTCGTTGAGCAGCACCTCGCGGTCACCCTCGGCGTCACTGAACTGACGGCGGATGTCGCCGTAGCGCACCGCGATCGCCAGCGCCGCCTTGGTGGCCGCCGATGCGGCGCCGCCCACGCTGACCCGGCCCCGCACCAGCGTGCCGAGCATGGTGAAGAACCGGCGGGAGTCGTTCTCGATCGCGCTGGAGTACGTCCCGTCCTCGGCCACCTGCGCGTACCGGTCCAGCAGCATGTCCCGCGGCACCCGCACGTGGTCGAAGCTGAGCCGCCCGTTGTCGACGCCGAGCAGGCCGGCCTTGGGCCCGGCGTCGCCGATGGTCACGCCGGGCATCGGGTTGCCGTGCTCGTCGCGGATCGGCACCAGCCACGCGTGCACCCCGTGCCGGCGCCCACCGCTGATCAGCTGGGCGAAGACCACAGCCATCCGCCCGTCCCGGGCCGCGTTGCCGATGTAGTCCTTGCGTGCCGCCTCGTGCGGCGTGTGCAGGTCGAAGGTCTGCGTCTGCGGGTCGTACACGCAGGTGGTGCGCAGCTGCTGCACGTCCGAGCCGTGGCCGGTCTCGGTCATCGCGAAGCAGCCGAAGATCCGGCCCTCGACGATGTCCCGCAGGTAGGCGTCGTGGTGCCGCTTCGTGCCGAGCGCCGCGACCGCGCCGCCGAACAGGCCCCACTGCACGCCGGCCTTCACCATGAGTGACAGGTCGACCTGCGCCAGCATCTCGGTGGCGACGATCGAGGCGCCCACGTCGGACCGGCCGCCGTACTCGGCCGGGAAGCCAGCGGCGATGCCCAGCTCGACCGGGAGTTCGCCGAGCAGCCGCGTGATCCGCTCGCGCGCCTGGTCGCCGGTCTCGCCGTAGACCGGGAGGAAGCGTTCGTCGAGGTGTTTGCGGTGGGCCTGGCGAACCTCGGCCCACGGTCCGTCGAGCGTCTCCTGAAGGCGGGCGATGTCGATTCGGCCGGACGCGTGATCGAGCATGGTCGCTCCTCGGGGCAGCGGACATATGGGTGCACTCTCGGCCTGATCAACATTACCGGCGGTCACCGTGCCCCGCTGGCGGAGGCCGTGGTGAGCCGTGCCACCCGCCTCGGCCACCCCGGAGGCTGAGGTTAGGCTGTCCTCACTTCGAGCACTGGAGGCAACCCCTCGTGTCCCCGCATCCCGCCGGCGGCGCCGTCACGGCCCGGTACGTGCTGCGTCAGGCGTTGCGCCGCCAGCGACGGCCGGTGCTGATCGGCGTCACGCTGCTCGGCCTGCACCAGGTCGCCGAGGCGCTCGTGCCGGTGGCGATCGGCGTCATCATCGACCGCGCCGTGGTGACCGGCGACCCGTGGGCGCTCGCGTACTCGGTCGCCGGCCTCGCGGCCCTGTTCGCCGTGCTCGCGTTCGCCTACCGCAACGGCGCCCGCCAGGCGTTCGCGGCGGTGGAGCGGGAGGCGCACCTGCTGCGGGTGGAGATCGCCGAGCGCGCGCTCGACCCGCGCGGACACCGTTCCGGCCTGCGCGACGGCGAACTGCTCTCGGTCGCCGCCTCCGACGCCGAACTCTCCGCGCTCGTGGTGCGGGTCGCCGGATTCGGTGTCGCCGCGGTGACCGCGCTGACCGTCGCGGCGACCGCGCTGCTGGTCATCGACATCCCCCTCGGGCTCGGCGTGCTCGTCGGCGTACCGGTGCTGGTCCTCGTGCTGCAACGGATGGCGCCGCTGCTGTCCCGGCGAAGCACCTCCCAGCAGGAGGCCCTCGCGGAGACCACGGCGCTCGCCGTGGACCTCGTCTCCGGCCTGCGCGTGCTGCGCGGCATCGGCGCCCAGCACCACGCCGCCGGCCGGTACGCCGCCGCCAGCCGCAACGCGCTCGCGGTGACGCTGCGCGCCGCCAACACCAAGGGACTGCACCTCGGGCTCACCACCGCCGCCAACGGCCTGTTCCTTGCGGCGGTCGCCGGAGTGGCCGGCTGGCTCGCCCTGCGCGGCCGGCTCACCATCGGCGAGCTGGTCACAGTGGTCGGACTCGCGCAGTTCGTGGCCGAGCCGGTGCAGACCATGGGCTGGTGCGTGCAACTGTTCGCGATGGCCCGCGCCTCCGCCGCCCGGGTGGCGCGCGTGCTCGGCGCCGAGCCGCTGACCCGGCCCGGCGACGCGTCGGCGCCGGCCCACCCGGACGGGCCGCGGCTGGCCCTCGACGACGTCGGGCACGCCGGACTGGACGGGGTGAACCTGCGCGTCGGCCCCGGCGAGGTGGTGGGCGTGCTCGCGTACGACCCGGCCGACGCCGAAGCGCTGGTGGCGCTGCTGTCCGGGCGGGTGTCGCCGGACGCGTGCCGGGGCACCGTGCGTGTCGACGGCGTGCCCGCCGACGACCTGCACGTCGACGCGCTGCGCGGCACCGTGCTCGTCGAGCCGCACGACGTGACGCTCTTCGAGGGCACGGTGGCGGCCAACCTCGCCGCCGGCGCCCCGGCCGACCAGGCGCGGCTGCACGCCGCCGTCCGGGCGGCCGCGGCCCAGGACGTCGTGGACGCACACCCCGGCGGCCTCGACCACCGGCTCGTCGAGCGGGGCGCGAACCTCTCCGGCGGCCAGCGCCAGCGGCTCGGGCTGGCCCGGGCGCTGCACGCCGACCCGCCCGTGCTGGTGCTGCACGATCCCACCACCGCTGTCGACGCCGCCACCGAGGCGCAGCTCGCCGACGGACTGGCCGAAACGCGCCGGGTGGGGCCCCGGGGCACCCTGCTGATCACCAGCAGCCCGGCCCTGCTGCGGATCACCGACCGGGTGGTGGTGATCGCCGACGGCCGGGTGGCCGCCGAGGGACCGCACGAGCACCTGCTGGCCTCCGACGCCCGCTACCGCGAGGAGACACTGCGGTGACCGCTGACCCGCGTACCCCCGGCCGGACGTTGCTGCCTGTCGCGTCCGCCCGGCAGACCTGGACGACGCTCGGCGCCCAGTTCCGCGCCCGGCCCAGCCTCAGCGCCGCCGCGGCGACCGTGCTCGTCGTCGCCGCCGCGGGTGGCCTGGTCGCGCCCTGGGTACTCGGCCGCCTGGTCGACGACGTCATCGCCGACGCCCCGGTCTCCCGGATCGCCGGCCGGGTGGCGGTGATCGCCGGCGCCGCCGTGTTCACCGGCCTGCTCACGGCGCTCGGCGCCGCGCTCGCGTCCCGGCTCGGCGAGACGGTGCTGGCCCGGCTGCGCGAGCGCGTCCTCGACCGCGCGTTGCACCTGCCGTCCGCGACGCTGGAGCGGGTCGGCACCGGCGACCTGCTGGCCCGCGTCGGCGACGACGTGGCGGTGGTGACGAACGTGATCGCGGTGAGCGGCCCGGCGTTCGTCGGCGCGCTGCTGTCGGTGGTGCTCACCGTGTTCGGGCTGGTCGCGCTGGACTGGCGGCTCGGCCTCGCCGGGCTGGTCGCCGCGCCCGCGTACGCGCTGGCGCTGCGCTGGTACCTGCGGCGCTCCGCGCCCTACTACGCCCGCGAGCGGGTCGCCACCGGCGAGCGGACGCAGGCGATGGCCGGCGCGCTGCGCGGCGCGGCGACGGTGCGCGCGTACCGGACCGAGGACGCGCACGTGGCGGCCATCGCCGAGCGGTCCGGCGTGGCGCGCGACCTGTCGCTGGAGATCTTCAACCTGCACACCCGCTTCGGGCTGCGGATCAACAGGTCGGAGTTCCTCGGCCTGGCCGCTGTGCTCGTGGCCGGGTTCTTCCTGGTCCGCGACGACCTGGTAACCGTCGGCGCGGCGACCACCGCCGCGCTCTACTTCCACCGCCTGTTCAACCCGATCGGCCTGCTGCTGCTGGAGTCCGACTCGGTGCTGCAGGCCGGCGCGAGCCTCGCCCGGCTGGTCGGCGTGGCAGACCTGCCCGACACCGCACCGCCCGCCACAACCGCCCCGACCACAGCGCCGGGCCACCCGCGCGGCCCGGCCGCGCTGGACGTCACGGTGCGCCGGCACCACTACGACGACGGGCCGCTGGTGCTCGCCGACGTCGAACTGCGCCTGGCACCGGGGGAGCGGGTCGCGCTGGTCGGCGCCAGCGGCGCCGGCAAGAGCACGCTCGCCGGCATCGCCGCCGGGATCATCGCGCCCACCGACGGATCGGTACGCCTCGACGGCGCGCCGCTGACCGGGACGGGCGAGGCCACGTCCCGGCGCGACGTCGCACTGGTCAGCCAGGAGGTGCACGTCTTCGCCGGGCCGCTCGCCGAGGACCTGCGCCTGGCCGCACCGGACGCGACCGACGCCGAGCTGCTCGACGCGCTGGAACGGGTCGGCGCCACCACCTGGCTGCGTGCCCTGCCGGACGGGCTGGCGACGCCGGTGGGCGAGGGCGGCCACCGGCTCACCGCCGCCCAGGCCCAGCAGGTGGCCCTGGCCCGGCTGGTGCTCACCGCGCCGGCCGTCGCCGTGCTGGACGAGGCGACAGCCGAGGCCGGCAGCGCCGGAGCCCGCGACCTGGACCGGGCGGCCCTCGCGGCCACCCAGGGGCGGACCACGCTGATCGTGGCGCACCGGCTCAGCCAGGCGGTCGGCGCGGACCGGATCGTCGTGCTCGACCACGGCCGGGTCGTGGAGCAGGGCACGCACGAGGAGCTGCTGGCCGCCGACGGCCGGTACGGCCATCTCTGGCGTTCCTGGCGCGTCCCGGTATGATCACCGACCGCTGCACCGCCCAGGCGAGGTGACCATGACCGACCTGCCGACCCGCTTCGTGCTGTTCCCGGGGCGGCACCACCTGCTGACCCGGTTCCAGGCCGACTACCTGCGCCGGCTCGCCGGCGACGAGGCCACAGTGGTCTGGGCGGTGACGTCGGCCAACCACGAGAACACCAGGCGCAACCCCGTCGCGTACCACAGGCGGGAGGCCGCGATCGAGCGGTTCAGCGTGCTCAGCGGGCTGCGCTCGCTGGCCGTGCCGATCTTCGACACCGCGTACACCGACGCGTTCGCCGAGGTCACGCTCAAGAGCATCGCGGTGGCCACCGGGCTCGAACTCACGCCCGCCGACACGGTGGTGGCCTGCTCCACCCCGGAGGTCGCCAAGCTGTACGAGCGGCTCGGCTTCGGGATCGCGCTGGTCGAGGCCGATCCGGACCTGCCCGGGACGCCGGAACGGCCGTGGGACGTGCTGCTGCGCCTGGCCGCCGGCGACGAGAGCTGGCGGACGCTCACCCACCCGGCGACGATCGACGTGTTCGAGCGCTACCGCCTGGTCGAGGCGATCCGGTCGGTGGTGAACGACCCGCTCGTCGGCGACGAGGGCGGCCTCACCGTGACCCGCGACTACCGCACCTACGTGGAGGCGTTCGCCTCGGCCGCCCAACGCAAGTGGGACTCGGTGCGCCGGTACGTGCAGCCCGGACGCATCGTGGACATCGGCTGCGGCGCGGGCGCCGTCCTGGAGCTGGCCGACCGGGAGGCCGCGCTGCGCGAGAGCGACCTGATCGGTGTGGAGGTGGCCCGTCACCTCTACCAGGAGTGCCTGCACAAGAAGGCGCAGGGCGTGTTCCGCAACGCCAACGTGTACTTCTTCCACCGCAACGTCCTCGGCGGCGCGGTGTTCAAGGACCGGTCGGTGGACACCACGCTCACCTTCGCGCTGACCCACGAGATCTGGTCGTACGGGCGGCAGCGGGAGTCGCTGCTCCAGTTCGCCCGCCGCATCCACGACCACACGGTGCCCGGCGGCGTCTGGCTCAACAGCGACGTGTGCGGGCCGGACGAGCCGGACCGGCCGGTGATCCTGCGGCTGACCAGCGACGACGGGGACAACCCGGCCTCGCCGCGCCGGGATCTCGCCGACCTGACCTCGGCCGAGGTCCGGCGGTACGTCTCCGGACTGTCGACGCGGGCCCGGCTGGACCAGTTCGCGGTGGACTTCGCGTTCGGCTTCGCGTACGAGCCGCTGGCCGACGGCGCGGTACGTCTCGGCCTGGGCGCGGCGATGGACTACCTGACCCGCAAGGACTACACGGACAACTGGCTGTCGGAGACCAGGGAGCAGTTCTGCGGCCTGAGCTTCGCCGACTGGACGGAGCTGCTCACCGAGGCCGGTTTCGAGATCGGCCCCGCGTCGGCGCCGGTCCGCAACGACTGGGTGATCGACAACCGGATCGCGCCCGTCGCGTCCCTGACCGACCTGGACGGCCGGCCGCTGGACTGGCCGACCACCCACGTCCTCACCGTCGCCCACCGCCCGCGCAACGCCTGACATCACGAGCGCCCGCCGGACCGGCTGGACGGCCGGGCCGGCGGGTGCCGTGGCGTGCTTCAGTGGCTCAGCGCGATCCGTACCGCCAGGACGATCAGGATCAGCCCGGTCAGCCGTTCGATCACCAGCAGCACCGACGGCCGGGTCAGCCAGGGCTGCAACCGGTCGATGAGCAGGATGTAGCAGGCCCACCAGAGCACGGCGAGGCCGATGAACGTGGCGGCCAGCACCGCCGTACGGGCCGCAGCGCCGTCGCCGGGCTTGACGAACTGCGGCACGAACGAGACGTAGAAGACGACCACCTTGACGTTCAGCAGCTGGCTGGTGACGCCCATGACGAACGAGCGCCGGGCCACGTGCGGCTCGTCGGCGGCCACCGTCTCCGGCGCGGCGACCGGGCCGGTGTCCACGTCCGGCCCGGGGCCGCCCGCGCCCACTGTGACCGGCTGCGCGGCCGGGGCCGCCGCGCGTCGTGGCCGGGTGGCCCAGAGGATGGTGCCGCCCAGGTAGAGCAGGTACAGCGCGCCGGCGACCCGCAGCACCGTGTAGAGCGTCGGCGAGGACACCAGCAGGGCGGACAGGCCGGCCGTGGCGAGCGAGGCGTGCACCAGGGCGGCGGCGAACAGCCCGGCCAGCACCACGAACCCGGCCCGCCGCCCGTACCGCACGGTCTGCCGGGTGACCAGGGCGAAGTCGACGCCCGGCACGATGATGATGAGCAGGCTCGCCGCGACGAAGCTGACGATCTGGATGTCAGACACGCTGCTCCTCCCTCGCCTCGACGCGGGCCGGGACGGCCTCCTCGATCACGGAGACGCCGCTGTCGCGGCGCGGCCCGTGCCGGCGCCACCGCTCGCGCAGCCGGATCCGGCCGTCCGGCAGCCGCTCGGGCCGCGACTCGCACTCGCCGACCACGATGCTGCCGTCGGTGAGCACCTCCACGTACGCGAAACGCACCACGCCCTGCGCGTCGCAGGTGCCGGCGAGCCGGCCGTGCCGTACCGGGCCGCCGGAGATCTCCGCCCAGACCAGATCGCCGCGCTGGTGGTAGTGCCCCCGCAACGGGTCGGCGTCACCGGCGTGGTCGACGGAGACGAAGATCCGGTCGTCGTAGTCGAACGATGTCATCGCGCTCACGCCCATCGGGTGCTCAGGTAGTCGTCGCGGAACCGGCAGACCGTGCGGCCGGCGATCGAGTTGAGGATCATCGCGCTGCGGATCGGCAGGATGCTCAGGTTGGAGTCGACGAGCCCCTGGACGTACCGCCCCCGGTTCAGCACGAAGATCTTGTGGTCGTCGGCGTGCTTCCACCGGATCGAGTAGTCCGACTCGATGACCGGCTCACCGCGCTCGTCCAGGTCGATCAGCGCGGTCAGCTCCGGGTCGAAGGGCAGCGGCGCCTGCCGGCGTCCCGCCGCGACGACGAGGTTCACCGCCCGGTGCCGTTCCTCGCCGCTGCCGGCCGTCAGGCACTCCAGCTCGACCTCCCCGTCGAGCTGCCGGGCGCCGGTCACGGTACGGCTCGGCATGATCGTCACCGGGAACCGGCCGGTGCGCAGCCGCTCCTCGTAGTTGTGCTGGTAGACGCCGCGCAACGTGCCCGGGGAGATGCCGTCGCTGGTCAGGATCTGACCGGAGACGAGCCGTTCCCGCACGTCCCGGGACAGGGTGAGGAACGCCTCCTGGTAGGCGGGCCGGTACAGGTCGTTCGCCGACGGCGAGTCCTCCAGCGGGGCGAACCACGACCGCCGCCCGATCCACCTGATGTCGCGGCACCCGCGGGCGAGCAGCGCCGCGACGCACTCCGCGCTGGTCTGGCCGCTGCCGATCACGATCCACGGCAGGTCCGGCTCGTCCGGCACCGTGGTGAGGCGCTGGTGCAGCTCGTCGGCGACGAACAGGTGGCGCGGGTCGAGGGCGTCCAGGAACTCCGGTACGAAGGGGACGGTCCCGCTGCCGAGCACCAGGTGCCGGGAGCGGGCGACCTCCGCACCGCCGCTGCGGCTGACCAGCGCGCCGTCGAACTCGACCCGGTCGACGCGGGTGCCGTACGTGATGCGCGGCAGCCGGCCCGCCGCCCACACCAGGTACTGCTGGTACTCGATCCGGGGGATGGTGTCGAACCCGGCGCCCAGCAGGGCGTACACCCGGCCGGTGGTGACCAGGTAGTTGAGGAACGACAGCGGGTGGGTCGGGTCGTAGAGCGAGACCAGGTCCTTGACCCAGCCGGTCTGCATGCGGACGCCGCTGTGCAGCATCCCGTCGTGCCAGCCCGGCCGGTCGCGGGCCTCGAACAGCGCAATGTCGTGCGGCGCGAGGGTGTCGTACATCGCCGCGAGGCTCAGGTTCGCCGGCCCGGCGCCGATTCCCACTGTGTGAAAGGTCTGCGTCATCAGTCTGCCTCTGTCTGGCCGTGGGGGACAGGGATCGCGGTTCGGGTGTTCAGCAGGGCGGTGGCGGCGAGCCGGCTGGCGGCCAGGACGGTCTTGGCGGCGCCGCCGCTGCCGCCGGTGAAGGTGTGCACCGCGCCGGCCACGTGGCGCAGGGCCAGCCCGGCGGGTTCGCTGTAGCAGTCGGTGGCGCTCACCGGCGGGCCGGCCGGTCGCGGGTCCAGGCCGGGCAGCCTCCGTGCCGCCACGGTCAGGACCCGTGCCGCCAGTGCGGCGTCCGGCTCGGGGGAGGGCGGGTCGACGTCCCACCTGTCGCTGGGCAGCCCGAGCAGCACCCGCCCCGGACCGGCCGGCCGGCCGTAGAGGCCGCTGGTCTCGTCCACGAAGCACGGCAGCTCGGCGCGGCCGGTGACGTGGTGGGCGTACTGGATGTGCTTGGTGCGCAGCGAGGTCGGCAGCCCGGCGGCGCCCAGCAGACGCGGGGTCCAGGCCCCGGCGGCCACGACGACGAGGTCGCCGGTGAGCCGGCGGCCGTCGCGCAGCTCGACCACGCGGTCGTCGAGGCGGGCCACCGGTGTGGTCTCGGTCCGGCCGAGGCCACGCAGGACGGTCCGGCGCAGCCGGTCCGGGTCCAGGTAGCCGGCCCGGTCCTCCCAGATCCCCACCGTGCCGTCCGGGAGCCCGGCGAAACCGAACCGGTGGGCGACCTCGTCCCGGGTCAGCACCTCGGCGCCGTCCACGCCGGCCGCCGCCGCGGAGTCGAGCAGGTAGAGCGAGCCGGTCCGCCGCCACCCGGCCGCTGTCGCGAGGGACGGATCGGCCAGCAGTTCGGCGAGGCTCGCGGCGGCGAGGGACCGGGCGGCCGGGTCGGGCTCGAAGGCACGCACCAGTCCGCCGGACGCGGCCGTCGCGTCGGCGGGCCGCCCGGCCGCGCCGCCGCCGTGCGGGCCGATCAGGACCGCGTCGGCGCCCGCGTCCCGCAGCCGCCGGGCGAGCAGGACGCCGCTGATGCCCGCGCCGACGACGAGCACGCGCGGCTCACCCATCCGAACCCGCCGGTTCCGCGCCGCCGACGACGCCGAGCAGGCGGGCCGTCCGCTCCGGCGCACCGGGGTACGCGGCCAGCGCCGCCCGTACCGCGGTGGCGGGGTCGAAGTGCTCCAGGCGCAGCGCCTGCTCGCCGCGCGTCAGTTCGGTGTCGGCCAGCACGCCGTCCAGGCCGGCGGTGGTGCCGGCCAGGGTCGCGGCGTACCGGGCGGCGAACGCCTCGTACGCCTCCGGGCGGAAGTCCGACTCGTAGCTGTCCGGCCGGTCCCAGCTCAGGAACGCCCGTACCACAGCCGGGTCCTCGGTGGCCAGGAACTCGTGCGCCCAGATCGCGTGCTCGCGGCTGGTGGAGAACTTGGCGCCGGTGAGCCGGTAGAACTCGTTGACGACCAGCCCGGTCGGCCGGTCGGGCAGCCCGGCGGCCAGGTGCAGGGCCGGGATGAGCAGCGCGTAGTAGAACGCGTTGTCGACCCCGAGGAAGATCCACTGCTCGTCCACGTCCCGCCACGCGTCCAGGTACCCGGCCAGCGTGTCCGCGTCCGGCCGCAGGTGGCGGGCGGGCAGCACCAGGTTGGCCAGGGCCATCTCCGCCCAGACGTCGATGCGCAGGCCGTCGTCCCACTCGATGCCCCAGTCCGTCGGGTACGCCAGCGGCACCTCCGGCAGCCCGCCGTCGAGGTACGACGCGACGAGGCGCCGTAACCGGGGCGGCAGCACCGCACGGGACCAGAACTCGGCGAGCCGCTCCCGGTGCTCGTCGAGCCGCAGCACCGGGACCGTGCGGGTGACCGGCTCGGGTGCGGCGTCGCAGCAGGTCGACCGCGCGCCGGCCAGGTTCGCGGCGGTGCAGAACCCGCCGCAGCCCTCGCAGGTGCCGCCGTTCGCGCCGGCGCCGCAGGCCGGGCAGCGCCCGGCGACCCGGACGTGGTGCAGGGTCCGCCCGCAGGCCGCGCACGCGCGCAGCGACACCGGGGCGACCTCCACCACCTTCGCCTCCAGCAGTTCGGTGAGCAGGCTCGCGACCGCCCGGCGGTAGCCCTCGTCGGCCAGCGGGTCGGCCATGACGTCGTACCGGATGCGGGCGGCGCGCAGCGCGGCGTGGATCGACGACCCGTACCGGGCGGCGGTGTCCGCCGGGGTCTCGCCCAGCGCCTCCGCCCGGGCGGGCACGTAGTTCTGGTGCGCGTCCAGCCCGCACTGGGTCACCACCCGCCGGCCGGCGGCACGCAGCGCGCGGGCCGCGACGTCCCCGGCGACGTACGGGCCGCTGAGGTGCCCGAGGTGCAGCGGCCCGTTCGGCGTCGGTGGCGGCGTCACCACCAGCACCACGCCGGAGGACGTGGCCGCCCCGTCAGTCACGGCCGGCTCCGTCGTCCGCGCCGGCCTGCGCCGCGTCGTCGGGCCGGGGCATCCAGTAGATGCTGAGGATGGTGAGCGGCTGCTCCGGCGAGGGGTTGTGGATGACGTGGCTCTGCTCGGGTTCGAGCAGGATCACGCCACCGGTCGGCACCTCGACCTTCTCGCCGCCCGCCTCGTAGATGGCCGTGCCGCGGGTCACCACGGCGAACTCGACCTCGGGGTGGACGTCCTCGCTGCTGCTGCCACCGGGCGGGATCACGCACCACATGGCGTCGAACGGCAACGGGCCGAGATCGCGGTACTGCGTCCAGCGGCCGATCCGGATGCCGTACTCGTCGGTGAGTTCGGCGGTGTCGCTGACGTACCTTCGCATGTTCGTCCTCCTGGTCGGCGCGCTGCCCGCCGGGCCCGCGCCGGACGGGTCTGAGGTTTGCGGAGAGTGACCGGAAGTGCTGCTTCTGCGACGCTGCACCGATGCCGGGAAGGGCCCGTCTCGTCGACCGTCGATTCGACTCCGGTCGATAGCGTCGGACCCACTGTGGACTTAACCTCGTCTGGCCAACAGGAGCTTCACCGGCAGATCACCGGCAATGTCGCTGCTGACTGCCCGCTCAGCGGCCTCGGCTTCGGTGGTCTACCGGCATGAATCCACCAGAACCGGTACGG
This sequence comes from Micromonospora sp. L5, assembly GCF_000177655.2. Classification (NCBI taxonomy): domain Bacteria; kingdom Bacillati; phylum Actinomycetota; class Actinomycetes; order Micromonosporales; family Micromonosporaceae; genus Micromonospora; species Micromonospora sp. L5. The sequence continues at coordinate 4,987,132 of NC_014815.1, forward strand.
AGACGACGCTGTGATCGGCTACATGGATACGTTGGGTCATGAAATCGCTACCGCGCGGCGACTGGCCAACCTGACACAGGAGGAGTTGGCCGCCCGCACCGGACTGAGCGTCCGGAGCATCCGCAACCTGGAGTCGTCGCGGGTGACCCGTCCGCGGCCCGCGACCGTCCGGCTGCTCCGTGAGGTCCTCGGCCTGCCCGCCCACCCGGCGTCCGCGGCCCGGATCCGCCCCATGCAACTACCGCTGGAGATTCCCGGCTTCACCGGCCGTTCCGCACAACTGCGGCAACTCGACCGGCTGCTCGACGGGGGACCGCGGCGGATGTCGAGCGTCGTCGTGTGCGTCCTGTCCGGCCGGTCCGGCATCGGCAAGACGGCGCTGGCGCTGCGCTGGGCGCACCGGTCGGCCGCCCGGTTCGCCGACGGGGTGCTGCACGTCCAGCTCGGCGGCAGCGACCCGGGAAGGGCGGCGGTGGCGCCGGCCGAGGCGCTCGGCGGTCTGATCGAGGCGCTCGACGTACCCGGTGGTGTGCCCTGCGGGCCGGCGGCGCGCACCGGGCTCTACCGCAGCGCGCTCGCCGGACGCCGGATGCTCATCGTGCTCGACGACGCCCGCGACGCCGACCAGGTACGGCCGCTGCTGCCCGGCGTACCCGGCTGCATGGTGGTCGTGACCAGCCGGGACCGCCTCACCGGCCTGGTCGTCGGCGAGGCCGCGTGCCCGGTCGTGGTCGACGAGCTGGCCGCCGGCGAGGCGTGGGACCTGCTGGCCGCCCGCCTCGGCGAGCGTCGCCTCACCGCCGAGCGCGCGGCGGTGCGGGAGATCATCGCGCACTGCGCCGGCGTGCCCCGGGCGCTGGCTGTGGTGGCCGCCCGCGCGGCCGTCCAGCCCCGGCTGCCGCTGGCGGAGGTGGCCCGCCAGCTCCGGTAGGCGGACCGGGGCCGCCCGGCCGGTCAGCCCTGGTCGGCGCGGGTGCCGTCGCGCGCGGCGACGTGCGCCGGCACCGGCGTCGCCGGCGGCAGCGCCGGGTCGGTCACCGGCTGCTGCCAGCGCGCGACCAGCGGAAGCTCGCCGGCCCAGAGCCCGAGGGCGGCGTCCGGGCCGTCGCCGTCGTCCGGCGGGCCGCTGCGCGTCTTGACCGACGCCTCGGCCAGCGGAAGCGCCAGCAGCGCGGTGGCCGCCAGCTCCCGCCGGTTCGGGCGGCGGGCGTGGTCCCACTGGCCGGGGGCCACGTGCTCGGTCAGCAGCCGCAGGCCGTACACCTTCTCCTCGGCGTCGGTCACCCACCGGGGCCGGCCGTAGACCATCGCGCTGCGGTAGTTGATCCCGTGCTCGAACACCGAGCGCGCCAGGACCAGGCCGTCGACCACTGTGACCGTGACGCAGACCTCGGCGTCGGTGGTGAGGCTCCGGCTGGCCACCGAGCCGTGCAGGTAGAGGTGCCGGTCGTCGAAGCCGTAGACGGTCGGCACCACCATCGGGCCGCCGTCGACCAGCACGCCCAGGTGGCAGACGAAGGCGGCCCGGAGCACGTCGAACAGGGCGGCGCGGTCGCGGTGCCCCTTCTCCTTCATCCGGCGCAGTGTCGTACGCGGCGTCGCGGACAACCGCCCGTCGGTATCGGTCATGGCTGATTCTCCTGTCGGCCCCGCCGTTTCTACCGGGTCGGGCCGCGGTCCTCAAGGGCCGGCCCGCCGGACCGGTGGGGGAGCGGGTCCGGGGGAAGGATCCGGCACAGCGCCTCCAGCGCGGCGGCGTACGCGTGCTCGGGCGGCGTGGCGTAGCCGACCACGAGGCCGTCGAGGGCGGGCATGGTGGCGTCCGGGTGGCGGAAACCGGCCAGCCCGTCGAGCGCGATCGACTGAGCGGCGGCGGCCTCGACCACCTGGCGCTCGGTGCCCGCGGGCAGGCGCAGCACGGCGTGCAGCCCGGCGGCGACGCCGGTCGGCGTGACGTGCGGGGCGCGGGCGGCGAGCGCGGCGACGAGACGGTCGCGGCGGGCGCGGTACCGCTGCCGCATCCGGCGCACGTGCCGGTCGTACCGGCCGGAGTCGAGGAAGTCGGCGAGGGTGAGCTGGTCCGTCACGCCCGCCCACGCCTCCCGCTCACCCTTGGCGTCCAGCACCGGGCCGACGAGCCGTTCGGGCAGCACCATCCAGCCCAGACGCAGCGCGGGGGAGAGGCTCTTGCTCACCGAGCCCAGGTAGACCACGCGCTCCGGGGCCAGGCCCTGCACCGCGCCGACCGGATCCCGGTCGTACCGGAACTCGCCGTCGTAGTCGTCCTCCAGCACCAGTCCGTCCCGGCCCTCCGCCCACCCCAGCGCGGCGAGGCGCCGCCGGGGATGCAACGGCCCGCCGGTGGGGAACTGGTGCGCGGGCGTGAGCAGCGCCGCCCGTACCCCGGCGAGGTCGGTCAGCTCCCCGGTGCGGGCGCCGTCCGCGTCGAGCGTGAGCGGGACGGTACGGACGCCTGCCGCCGCCAGGACCGCGCGGTGGAACGCGAGGCCGTAGGACTCCACCGCCAGCGGGCCGCGCAGAACCCGGCCACCGAAGAGCAGGCGCAGCGCGTGCGCGACACCCGAACACACCACGATCCGGTCCGGGGTGGTGCGGACACCCCGCGCCCGCGCCAGGTACCCGGCCAGTGCCCGGCGCAGCTCCGGGCGGCCCCGCGGGTCGCCCGGCCCGAACGCCTCGTTCGGCGCGGCGGTCAGGGCGCGGCGCGTGGACGCCAGCCACGCGGCGCGCGGGAAGGAGGCGGCATCCGGCTGCCCCTGCCGCAGGTGGTGCACGGCCGGGGCCGGACGCGCGGGCGTCTGCCTCGGGACGCGGGCGACCCGGGCGGGCTCGGCGCGCGGCGCCACCCGCGTACCGGAGCCCTGCCGGGCGACCAGCCATCCCTCGGCCACCAGTTCGGCGTACGCGGCGGCGACGGTGTTGCGGGCCAGGCCGAGGTCGGCGGCGAGGGACCGGTACGGCGGCAGGAGGGTGCCGGCGGCCAGTCTCCCGTCCCGGACGGCGTCGCGCAGCGCGCGGATGAGCGCGGACCGGCGGCCGCCGGCGCCGGACAGTTCCAGATGCAGGTCGCTGCCGAGCCGTCGCGCCGGATTGGCCCACGAATCCGTCATGCGAATGCACCCTAGTCCGGGTCTTTTCCGACCCTAGTGTGGGCTCATGGACACGATCATGAACGCCCCGCACCCGCTGCGCTCCACCGTCCGGGGCCGGGTCCTGCTGCCGGGGGACGAAGGGTTCGAGGTGGCCGGCCGGGCCTGGAACCTGGCCGTCGCGCAGTCACCGGCGGCGGTGGTCGAGGCCGCCGACGCGGACGACGTCGCCGCGCTCGTCCGGTACGCCCGCCCGGCCGGACTGAGCATCGCCGTGCAGCCCAACGGGCACGGTGCCACCGGCCGCGCCGACGGCGCGATCCTGCTGCGGACCGGCCGCCTGGACACCGTGGAGATCGACCCGGCCGCCCGCCGGGCCCGGGTCGGCGCGGGTGTGCCGTCCGGCCGGCTCCAGGCCGCCGCCGCGCCGTACGGGCTCACCGGGCTGCCCGGCAGCTCCCCCGTGGTCAGCGTGACCGGGGTGGCGCTCGGCGGCGGGCTGAGCTGGTTCGGCCGCGCGTACGGCTGGGTGTCCGACGCGGTCACCGCGTTCGACGTCGTGGACGCCGAGGCGCGGCACCGGCGCGTCACCGCCGAGACCGACCCCGACCTGTTCTGGGCGCTGCGCGGCGGTGGCGGAGACTTCGCGATCGTCACCGCGCTCGAAATCGCGCTGCACCCCGCGCCGGAGCTGTACGGCGGACGCATGATGTGGGCGGCGGCGCACGCGCCGGACGTGCTGCGGGCGTTCCGGCGGATCACCGCCACCGCGCCCGAGGAGCTGACCCTCTGGATGGACCTGCTGCACCTCCCCGGCGCCGACCCGATGGTGGCCCTCGACGTCACCTATCTCGGCGACGGGACCGGGGCGCGGGACCTGCTCGCACCGCTGGACCGGTTGCCCGCGCCGATCTCCGACAGCAGGCGGATCATGCCGGTCACCGAGCTCGGCGGCATCACGGCTGAACCCACCGCCCCCAGCCCCGGCATCTCCCGCGCCGAACTGCTGACCCGCCTCGACGACGACGCGGCCGGGGCGCTGCTGGCCGACCCGATCGCCCCGCTGCTCAGCGTCCAGCTCCGGCACCTGGGCGGCGCCCTCGCCCGGTACTCCGACAGCCCGCACGGCCCGCTCACCGAGCCGTACGCGCTCTACCTGTTCGGCGTCGCCACCGACCCGGCGGCGGTCACGGCGCGGCAGCGGGCCCTGGCCGCCGCCCTGCCGGTCAGCGGGCGCAAGCCGGTGACCTTCCTCAACCCGGACGAGACGGTGGCCGACGCGTTCACCCCCGCCGTCCTGACCCGGCTCCGGGCGGTCAAGCGCCGCCACGACCCGGACGGCCTCGTCCGGTCCAACTTCCCGGTGGCCGGCTGACGCCCCGGGGCGCGACCCGGTCAGGCCGGGGGGGTGCGCGCGGCAGCCCGGCAGTCCCCTGCTCAGCGGACCTTCTTCGTCGGCCGTTTACGAGGCGGGGTCAACGACTCGGCGATCGCCGAGATCGCGGACGGCACCAGGCGGTAGTACGCCCACACACCCCGCTTCTCCCGCTCGAGCAGGCCGGCCTCGGTGAGGATCCGGAGGTGATGGCTGACGGTCGGCTGGGAGAGACCGAGCGGCGCGGTGAGGTCGCTGACTGACGCCTCGCCCTCCGGAGCGGACTGGATCAGGCTGAGCAGGCGCAGCCGGGCCGGGTCGGCGAACGCCTTCAGGACTCCCGCGAGCCGCTCGGCATCGGCACGCTTGATCGGCTCGCCGGCAAGTGGCGAGATGGCAGGGGTGGCAGTTTTCGCAGTTCCCACGCTTGCATCGTTGCACCAATGGCGGCCACCTGCCCGGGCAACCAGGACCGGATCATCCGGTCAGGCGGTGCGGTGCAGTTCGGCGAGCAGTCGTTCCACCCGGGTGCGGATCTCGTCCCGGATGGGGCGTACCGCGTCGAGGCCCTTGCCCGCAGGGTCTTCGAGCTTCCAGTCCTCGTACCGCTTGCCGGGGAAGACGGGGCAGGCGTCACCGCAGCCCATGGTGACGATGACGTCCGAGGACTCCGCCGTCTCGTACCGGAGGAGCCTGGGGGTCTGGTCGGTGATGTCGATGCCGACCTCGGCCATGGCCTGTACGGCGGCGGGGTTGACGGTCTCGGCGGGTGCGCTGCCGGCGGAGCGGACCTCGACGGTGTCGCCGGCGAGGTGGCGCAGCCAGCCGGCGGCCATCTGGGAACGGCCGGCGTTGTGCACGCAGACGAACAGGACGCTGGGCTTGTCGCTCATCGGGTCTCCATGATTCCGGTGGTCGCCGCGCGGCGTGCCGCGGCGCAGTCGAGGCATCTCATGGCCGGGCTCCCGGCGTGGGGAACAGGCGGGCGCGGGCCCACAGCGACACGTAGACCAGGCCGACGAGGACCGGGACCTCGATCAGCGGGCCGACGACGCCGGCCAGGGCCTGGCCGGAGGCGATCCCGAAGGTGCCGATCGCGACCGCGATGGCCAGTTCGAAGTTGTTGCCCGCCGCGGTGAACGCCAGGGTGGTGGTGCGTTCGTAGTTCAGGCCGATGGCCCGGCCGAGCAGGTAGGAGCCGGCCCACATGAGGGCGAAGTAGGCCAGCAGCGGCAGAGCGATGCGGGCCACGTCGACCGGCCGGCCGGTGATGGCCTCGCCCTGCAGGGCGAACAGCACGACGATGGTGAACAGCAGTCCGTACAGGGCGACGGGTCCGACCCTGGGCAGGAACCGCTGCTCGTACCAGTCGCGACCCTTGGCGCGTTCGCCGACGCGGCGGGAGAGGTAGCCGGCGAGCAGTGGGATGCCGAGGAAGACGAGCACGTTGCCGGCGATGTCCCAGCCGGAGACCTCCAGCGCGGCGCCGTCCAGGCCCAGCCAGCCCGGCAGCACCGACAGGTAGAACCAGCCGAGCAGGCCGAAGGCGAGGACCTGGAACACCGAGTTGACGGCGACGAGGACCGCCGCCGCCTCCCGGTCGCCGCAGGCCAGGTCGTTCCAGATGATGACCATCGCGATGCAGCGGGCCAGGCCGACGATGATCAGACCGGTGCGGTACTCCGGCTGGTCGGCCAGGAACACCCAGGCCAGGGCGAACATGACGGCGGGACCGACGATCCAGTTGAGGACCAGCGACGAGACCAGGAGACGCCGGTCACCGGTGACGGTGTCGAGGCGGTCGTAGCGGACCTTGGCCAGTACCGGATACATCATGATCAGCAGGCCGAGAGCGATGGGCAGGGAGATGCCACCGACCTCGACGGCGCCGAGAGCGTCGTCCAGGCCGGGAACGATCCGGCCGAGCAGCAGACCGGCGACCATGGCCAGGCCGATCCAGACCGGCAGGAACCGGTCGAGGCGCGACAGGCGTGCGACCACCGGTGGGGCGTGGTCGGCTCTGGTGGCGGTGCTCATCGGCACTCCCGTGGGTTGTCGGTGCCGGCGCGTACCCCTACCCCCTGGTGGATGCGGGCGCCGGTGCCGGTCATCGGGTGTCTCCCGACGTGGCGGCGGGGGCGAGGCGGTCGACGCGGTCGGCGAGGTCGGCGTAGGCCGCCTCGAACGCCTCGTCGGTGTCGACGCGGACCGGGTCCGGCACGGACCAGTGCAGGCGGGGGCGGATCGGCCCGGTGAGCTCCTCGTGGGCGTTGTCGCAGACGGCGACGATCAGGTCGTCGTCTCGGACGACGTCGTCGACGTGTGCGGTGCCGGTCGGGTCGAGGTCGAGGGCGTGGCGGTGGGCCACTGCGACCGCGCGGGGATGGACCCGCGGCGCCGGTCTGGTGCCGGCGGACGCGGCGTCGCCGTCGGTGCGTCGCTTCCACAGCGCCGCGGCCAGCTGCGAGCGGGCGGAGTTGTGGGTGCATACGAAGACGACCCGATGCACACCCGCCAGCGGTGGCGGCGCGAGAGCGGAGAGGGCGGCCGGCTGGAGTCGCAGGTAGGTGCGCCGCCGATCGCCCTCCGACCGGCCCCGGACGACGAGGCCCGCGTCGGTGAGGACCTTGACGTGGTGGGCGACCAGGTTCGTCGGCATGTCGAGGGCGTGGGCGATCTCCCCGGGGGAGGCGTCGCCCAGGGTGAGCGCGTCCACGATGGCCAGGCGGGCCGGGTCGCCCAGCGCGGCGTGGATCCGGGCGCGCTCGGGCAGAGAAGCAAGCTCAGTTTCCATTGACTCAATTGTTGCTGAGTAACCTCGGAGCCGTCAAGTCGGCATCGGCCGGATCGCTGTGCGGAAGCCCAGGGCGCCGTGCGGTACGGCGGCCTACCGCTGCGCCGCGGCGGTCGGCTCGATCGACAGCAGGCCGGCGAGCCGGCGCAGGATCTGCGGCCGCGCGCGGTAGTAGACCCAGGTGCCCCGCCGCTCGGCGTCCACCAGGCCCGCCTCGCGCAACGTCTTGAGATGGTGGGAGATCGTCGGCCCGGTCAGGTCGAACGCCGGCGTCAGGTCGCACACGCACACCTCGCCGCCTTCGGCGGAGGCGATCATCGACATCAGCTGCAGCCGTACCGGATCGCCGAGGGCCTTGAACGCGGGCGCGAGCACCGCGGCCGTCTCGGCGGGAACCCGGCGCTGCGCCAGCGGGGGGCAGCACGGCGCGTCGGCGCTGAGGTCGACGAGTGGGATCGGCGCCTGCTGCTTCGACATGTCCCTAGGTTGACATCTGTCTAATCAGCGTGCAAGTCGCCGATCAGGCAGTTGCCAGGCCAGGGTGTCCGGAGGAAGTGAGGCTCGCCGGACGCGCATCCCTCCACCGGGCGGGCCCCGTCGTCGTCGCCGCTGTCGTCCGGCTTCCACGATCGGCGCGGCAGGCTAGGCGAGCAGTGTGCGCAGCGCCTCGGCCAGGCCGGAACCGGCGGTGACCGGGCGGGCGAAGGACAACCGGGTGTCGGCGTGACCGTCCGGCCGCTCCGCCCGCAGCACGATGCCCTCGGCGTCGAGCGCGACCGGGACGACGCGCGCCGAACCGGCTGTGACTGTGGGGTCGACGAGCGTGCCGAGCCGGTCGAGGACGTCGCGGTGGCAGCGCGTCAGGTGCGCGAGGTGGGCGGCCTCGTCGACGGCGATCGGATCCGGCCGGGCCGCGCGGTACGCGCCGAGGTCCACCGCGACGGGATCGGCGGCCCGGTCGAGGACGACCTCGTCCGGCTCGACGGCCCACAGCGCCACCGGGGGCAGGTCGAGCAGCGACATCACGGTGGCCGGGTCGCAGGCGTCGAGGACGGCCGGGTCGAACCGGCGGGCCGTGCCGAGGATCCGCAGCCGGGACCGCACCCGGGAGCGCACGGCGACCGGGGCGAGGTGGGTCACGTCGAGGCGTACCGCGCCGCTGTGGCCGCGCGCGGCGACCAGCAGGCCGCCGGTGCGGCTCATCGCGTCGACCGCCAGGACGATCGTGCCGTCGGGGAGGACGGCGTGGGCGGAGAGGAGGTCGGCGGTGGTGTCGCCGAGCGTGAGCCGCAGCGAGGAGGCAGCGGTCAGCACGCACCGGGCGGCGACGGCGTCGCGGGGCGTGGAGGAGGTGCCCGTACCGCCCGCCGACGACCCTGCGACCGGGACGACGCCGGCCGGCGGGGCCGGACGCCCGGCGGGGTGCAACGCCATGTCTGTCTCCTCGGCCGGGAAGGGGTGAAGTCGGCCCAGGTCAGACGGTAGTAGGTAAGGCTTACCTCTGCAATGGCGGGTCGGGTGCCGCACATGCCGTACGGGTCACGACGGTGACCGTCGTGACCCGTACGAGCGTGGTGTCCGGTTTCGTCAGGCGGGCTGGTAGGTGAGGCAGTCGCTGACAGTGGCGCCCGGACCGACGGTGATCGACTCGGCGGTGCAGGCCAGGTTGGTGTTGAACACGCACTCGGCCCGCGCGCACGCGCCCACCGCGCCGGTGACCTCCGCGATCCCGCCGCTGAGCGACGACTCGACGAACGTCGCGCAGGAGGCCGCGTCGGCGGACGCCGCCACGGTGATCGCGGGAGCGTGGCAGCCGTTGTCGTTGAAGCTGCACGCGGTGGCGGCGCATTCACGTACCGGCGGAGACTGCAACAGGGTCTTCATGGTGCCTCCAAGTCATGCGGGCCGGCGGAAGCGAACGGCCGGCCTCGTGGTGCTCGAATGCCATCTGGTATTTGCCGTGCGGCCGGTCCTCAAACCCGTCGGCCGTCAGTGAGGATCATGCTCACCTTAACAACGGAATGCGGGGTTGGCGGCCGGAAGGAGCCGTTTCCACGCCGAATACCGAACGACGAAGATAAGGCTAACCTTGGTTAGGCGAGTCTTTCTTCACCCACCGGTACGGCGAATGCCGGCGTGCAATTTCCGCCCGTCCGACCAGGTTCATCTGCGGGAACGCCACTGTCGCCCCGGACGGAGGCTGCGCCTCGGTGGTGGAATGGGCGAGCGCGGAACGCCGGTGAGGACGGAACGGCCGCGCCCTTCGGGTCGCGCCGAAATGCCGGCCGGGAAATCAGCGGATCGGCAGGGATTCGGGACCGGCCGGGCGGCGGAATGCGAATCCGGTGGCAGGAAGCGCGGGCTCCGCATACGCGATGTCCGGGCCGGGGTCACCTGTCGGCGCGGGCGTGGCACCCTGAGCGGACCGCACGGGCCCGGTGCGGGTGCGGCGGATCCGGGGCGGGACGGGTGGAGGCGGCGTGATCGAGGGGTGGCACGGCTGGTTCGGCACGATCAACGGGGTCGTGCTCCTCACCGTGGCCGCGTTGCCGGCGGCTGCGCTCGCGGTGTGGGTCCTGGCCCGACGGCGCGGCGGGGCGGGGCCGGCGTGGCGGAGGTCGCTGGCCGAGGTGGGCATCGTCTACGGGACCGTGCCGTGGGTCTGGATGATCATGCTGCCGGGGGACGGGGCCGGCGTGGTTCCCGGCCGGGTGAGCCTGGTGCCGCTTCGGGACCTGCTCACCGTCCTCGCGAGCGGGCCGCTGACGGTGACGGTCCAGATCGTCGGCAACCTGCTGGTGTTCGCGGCGCTCGGGTTCCTCGGCCCGCTGCGGTTCGCGGCGCTGGCGTCGGTGCCGCGGATCCTGGCGCTCGCGGCCGGCTGCTCGGTCCTGGTCGAGGTCGCGCAGTACGTCCTGCGGCTGGACCGCGTCTCCTCCGTGGACGACGTCCTGCTCAACACCGCCGGCGCCGGGCTGGCCGCGCTGGCGTCGCGCCGCTGGTGGCGCCGGCCGGCTGAGGTGTCACCCGCCACCACCGGTCCCGGCACCGGCCCGCTGAGCGGGGCACGGCCCGGGTGACGCGGACGGCACGATGGGCCGGGCCTGCCGGCCCGGCCCATCGTGTGCGTCAGGTCGACGCGATCAACGTCCGCTCAGCAGATCTTCTTCGCCAGAGCGGTGGTGGCGCCGCCGTGCTCGTACGAGACGAGCAGCGAGGTGCCGGCCGGGAGCGACCCGCTCAGCGGCAGGACGAGCGTGCCGTCCTTGCGCAGAGCGGCGGTGGTCTCCGCCACGACCCGGGTGCCGTCCCAGAGGAAGGCGCGGGCGGTGCCCGCCTTCTTCACCTGGAGCTGGACGGACACCTTGCTCGCGGTGCGGGTGACCTTCTTGATCTTCACGGTGCCGTCCGGCAGCTTGGCGTAACCGCCCGGCGCCACCCCGTCCGAGACGGACTGCAGGAGGGTCTGCGGCGAGTCCACGCTCTGCGCCGCGGTGTCCGGCATGATCGGCGCCTTCGGCGCCGACGGCTTCGCCGCCAGGGCCGGCAGCGTCGCGTTGCCCCAGCGCCACGGGTCGGCCCGTACGCCGCTCCAGGTCGACCAGCCGACCCGGGTCTGCGCGGACAGGTCCTGCGTGTCCGAGTCGTTGACCAGGATGTTCAGGCCCATGCGGTTCGGGTCGACGGCGTCCGGCAGCACGCTGAACGGGATCTTGACCTCGATCCGGTAACCCGTGTAGGGGCTGCTGGTCACCACGGAGGCGATCTCCACGCCAGGCGCGGTCTCCGGGCCGCCCTGGTGGTTGTCCCGCTCCCGGGCGAAGCACGGCGGGTTCCCGTTGGCCGGGTCCTTCGTGGCCGGGAAGAGCGCCATGTTGAACACCGTGGAGGTGTTCGCCGAGTTGCCGCGCGGGTCGATGCCGAACTCGATGTTGTCGTTACGCCGCGGACGCTTGCAGTCCTCCGGCGGCAGGACGGTGCCGAGCACGTCGTCGGTGATGGTGAAGACGGCGTACAGGGCGTCGTCGGTGTGGGTCAGCTGGGCGGTGCCGGAGATGTCCGACGCCGGGGCGGCGGTGCCCTCCCAGCGGGTGGAGATGTCGATGACCTCGCCGGTGTACTCGTTGTCGTGGGCGTGTCCGTCGACGGTCGGCGCGCTGGCGGCCTTCGGGATCGTGGTGACCGGGACCAGGTTGAACGCACCGGGCTCGTTTGCGCTGCCGCCGGTGTAGCTGGTCTCGATCTGCACCCGGTAGGCGCCGTTGTCCGGCGCCCGGTTGGCCGTCGGCAGCGACGTGTCGGTGTTGGTGACTGTGAACGTCACCGAGGTGCTGGCGCCCGGCCGGAGCCCGCTGTACGGCACCTGCTGCTCGGCCACCGAGAAACCGGCGGGGACGTTCAGCTTGACCGCGCCGGACTCGACCCGGGTGCCGTGGTTGGTCAGGTTGACCTTGACGCTGCGGGTGCCGCCGCTGGGGATGTTCAGCAGGGACTCGATGAGCGCGTCGAGCTGCTGGGTCTTGTTCCGCACGGTCCACGCGCGGAAGTCGGCGATCTCCTCCAGCGGCTCCAGGGTGCCGCGCACCGGCGCGGTGCCCTGAACCCGGGCGCTGCTGGTGCCGCTGCCGTCCTTCTTGCTGGTCAGCGTGGCGTCGATCTTGAAGCGGGTGCCCACCTCGACCTGCGCGGGCGGGGTGACCGTGAAGGTCTTCACGACCTCCTTGCGCGGGGTCAGCGTGCCCACGTTGCCGTTGCCGGTGACCGTCCAGCCGGCCGGCACGTTCAGGGTGACCTTGGCCCCCGGGACGGCCTTCTCGGCGTACAGGACGGTGTCCACCTTGATGGGCTGGCCCGCGACGGCCTCCCAGGTGCGCGGACGCACGTGGACCTCGGTGCCCAGCGGCAGGCCGCCCTGGGCGCGCAGGGTGGCGCCCTGGAGCGCACCGGTGCCGGCGCCCACGTTCGGGTCCGGGTACGGGGTGCGGGTGTCGATCAGCGTCAGCCGGTTGCAGCCGATGGCGTCGGGGTCGGTCGTCGGGAAGGAGCTGTTGCCCCAGCCCTGCGACACGTACTCCCGGCGGGCCCAGGTCTGGACCGTGTTCCACCGGTTGCCGTCGTGGCGCGCCGACTCGTAGCCCTGCCAGGTGCCGAAGACGACGTTGCTGGCCTCGGCCGGCGTGAAGGTGGTCTCGCAGGCGGGGCCGTTGGTGCCGGTGGTGCCGCTGCCGCCGGTCTGGAAGATGCGGGAGGCCCGCCAGGGCTGGAGGCCCTCCTTCTTGATCTGCTCCGGGAACGCCTTCGGGTCGGCAGCCGCGTAGAAGGCCTCCACGGCCAGCATGGCCGCCTTCTGGTGGTTGCCGTGGTTGCCCTGCGTGGCCGAGGGGTTCATCGTGAGGATGACCTCGGGCTTGGTGGTCCGCAGGACCCGCACGATCCGGGACAGCGTCTCCTGGTGGCCCCAGACCTCCTCGGTCAGGGGAGCGCTGGCGGTGTACCAGAAGTCCAGCGCGTCCAGGTTGTAGATGTGCTCGACGCCGGCCCAGCCGACGGCCTTGCGCTCCTCGGCCTCCCGCAGGATGCCGAGCTCCGGGCCCTCCTCGAGACCGGTGGCGTTGCCGCCGCCCTCGCCGCGGGTGGTGGTGATGACGCCGGCCTTCATGCCGTGATACTCGTTCCAGTATCCGAGCATGCCGAGCTGGCCGGCCTCGTCGTCCGGGTGGGCGCCGATGAACATGATGTCCAGGTCGACCGGCTTGTCGGACTTCTTGGCCTGGGGCTTCGGTGATGCTTGCTGGGGGTTGGCCTGGGCCGGAGTGGCCAGGCCCAACGACAGCAGACCGCACATGGCGATCGCCGCGCTGGTGCGCCATCTCATGGGCATACCTCTTCGTCTCGAAGCGAGAGTGCTGCGGCTGGGGACGGTCGGCCCGGCACGGGCCGGCTGACACGGTGGCTCGTGCCGGGCCGTGTTGCAGACAGCTGTCCACAGAGGACCGTGAGGTCCTCGGGGGTCGTGGTGCTCGATAACGGGATGGTGGTGCTCGCGCACCGTCACGGCGTGAGCGGTACGCACGGTGGCGACGTCGGTCCACCGGAAGGCCTTCGGGCCGTAACCTAGGGATCTTGCGAAGGCGTCGTCAATAGCTCCGGACGACTTTCTTTCTTATCCGAATAAACGATCGCCCCTGCTCAGGGCGATCACCCGGAGGTCGGCCGTGACGTGCGGGCAGTCTTTGTCCAGGTTTGGCACCCCAATGTGGACCACAGGGCTCGGTTTTGCGCGACATGTCGGGCTGGCCCCGGCGCGACCGGCTTGTCGGCCGCAGAATTTTCCCTGGTCGGCGGACCGAGATCATCTCGTTACTTGACGCCAGAATTTTTTCTCACTAGGAAGAAAGTGTGTCTGACAAAGCCCCGACCAGTCCGGTCAGCCGTGAGCGGTCCCGTGAGATCAAGCGTCTCTCGGTGATCTTGGCCGCCCGGCAGGCCCGGCGGCTGTCCCGCGTGGACCTGGCCGAGATGACCGGCCTCTCGGCGGCGACCGTGACCGCGCTCGTGCGGGAACTCGTCGCCGAGGGTTACCTCATCGAACGCGGTCCCGGCGCGCCCACCACCGGCCGGCCCCGGGAGATGCTCGAGTTCAACCCCCGCGCCGAGCTCGTCGCGGCGGTGTCGCTGGAGCCGCCGCGGATCAGCTGCGAGATCGCCGACAGTGAGGGCGCGGTCATCGCGCACCGCGTCGCGCGGCTCGGCGCGAACGTGGTGGAGACCGTCTGCGAGTTCGTCCTCGACCTGGTCGGCGACAACCTGCCCTCGCTCCGCGGCGTCGCCATCGCGGTGCCCGGCGTGTCCAGCAACGGTGCGGTACGCCTCGCGCCGTCGGTCGGACTGGTCGAGGCGTGGCCGATCGGCGAATCCGTGCAACGGCGGCTCGGCGTACCCGTGGTCGTCGACAACGACGTCAACCTCATGGCCGCCGGTGAGTGCGTGGCCGGCGCCGGCGCGGACGTGGCGAACCTGCTGCTGATCCACGTGGCCGACGGCATCGGCGCCGGCCTCGTGCTCGACGGCAAGGTCCGCCGCGGCGCCAGCGGAGCCGCCGGCGAGGTCGGCTTCCTGCCGCTGGGCGGCGCGACCGAGCGCCGCTACAGCGGCGTCGGCGAGTTCGAGGCCCGGTGGTCGGTCAACGCCATCGCGGAGCGGGTCGTCGCGCTCAACCCGGGCCGCCGGCCCGAGTCACCGGTACGGGAGCTGAGCGGGCTCGCCGCGACCTCGGCGCCCGCCCGCGAGTACCTCGACGAGGTCCTCGGCGCCTGGGCCGGGCTCATCCTCTCCTGCGCCTGCGTCGTCGATCCGGGGCTGGTGCTGCTCAGCGGCGCCGCGGCGGAACTCGACGACGCGGCCCTCGACCAGCTGCAGACCCTCGTCTCCGCCCGGACCCCGGCTCCCACCGAGGTACGCCGGGCCACCCTCGGCGACCAGGCAGTGCTGCACGGAGCGATCAGCTACGCGCTCTCGGCCGCGGTGCCCCGACCCTCGCTTCCCTGACCACCACCTGACCCCGGCCCCCGACGCCCCCGACCCCGACCCCGACACCCACCCCACCGTCACCGTCACCGTCGCGGCGACCGCGTCCGTATCCCGGACGACCGGTCGCGGCGCGATGCGGCGCGCCCCGGTCCGGGCGCGATCCGCGGACCTTCGACCCCGTCCCGGGGAACCGGCGAACCCGCCGGCGCCCCGGGTCGGGATCGCACACCGTCTTTCCCCGCTCCCGATAGTTCCCCCGCAAAATGGAGGTACCAATGAAACGTCGTTTGGCCCTGGCCGTCGCGTTCAGCGCGCTGCTGGCCGTCAGCGCGTGCGGCAGCAGCGACGACGACAAGGACACCGGCTCCTCCGGCTCCGCGTCGGCCGAGAAGGTCGTCATCTACAGTGCCCGCGACAAGTCGGTCACCGACTACGTCGTCGAGCAGTTCACGACCAAGAACCCCGAGTACAAGGGCAAGGTCGAGGTGCTCAACATGGGCGCCCAGGAGGTGCTGGAGCGGGTCCGCGCCGAGAAGGCCAACCCGCAGGCGTCGGTCTGGTGGGGCGGCACCCAGCAGGGCCTCGCCGCCGGCGCGTCCGAGGGCCTGCTGGAGTCCTGGCAGCCGTCGTTCGCCTCGAAGATCGACGCGCGGTACAAGGACGCCGAGGGCCGCTGGTTCGGCGAGATCCTGCTGCCCGAGGTCATCATGTACAACAACAAGGCGCTGACCCCGGAGACCGCGCCGAAGGACTGGGACGACCTGGTCGACCCGAAGTGGAAAGACAAGATCATCATCCGGGACGTGGCCGCCTCCGGCACCATGCGCTCGATCTACGCCTCGATGATCCAGCGCTTCACGGCCGACGGGTCCAACCCGCAGCCCGGCTACGACTGGCTGCGCAAGCTCGACGCCAACACCGTCGAGTACGCGGCCAACCCCAGCGACCTCTACCTGAAGATGTCGCGTGAGCAGGGCGTGGTGAGCGCCTGGAACCTCCAGGACATCCTGCTCCAGGCCAACGAGAAGATGCCGTTCGGCTACGTCATGCCGGCCTCCGGCGCGCCGGTGCTCGTCGACGGCGTGGCCGCGGTCAAGGGCGGCAACAGCGAGGGCGCGAAGAAGTTCCTCGAGTTCCTGTTCGACGACTCGCTGCGGGCCAGCCTGGCCAAGGACTACTTCCAGATCCCCGCTGTCGACATCGCCGAGAAGCCCGAGTGGCTGACCAAGCTCGACCTCAAGCCGATGAACGTCGACTGGAACGTGATCGGCAAGAACGAGACCGCCTGGATCACCCACTGGAACGCCCAGATCAAGGGCAAGGGCTAAGACGCTCGGAACCGGGCCGTGCTCCGGCACGGCCCGGCTTCGTCCTGGAAGGACCCACGAAATGATCGATGTCCGACTGACGGCGGTCAGTAAGCGCTTCGCCAAGTCGAGCGACTCCGCGGCGGTCGATGACGTCACCGTCACCATCGGAGCCGGCGAGTTCTTCACGCTGCTCGGGCCGAGCGGCTGCGGCAAGACGACGACGCTGCGCATGGTGGCCGGCTTCTACTTCCCGACGTCCGGTCACATCCACTTCGGCGACGACGACGTCACCCACTGGACGCCGAACAAGCGGGACACCGGCATGGTGTTCCAGAACTACGCGCTGTTCCCGCACATGACAGTGGCGCAGAACGTGGCGTACGGGCTCAAGGTCCGCCGCGTCTCCCGCGCCGAGCAGGCCCGGCGGGTCACCGAGGCGCTCGAACAGGTGCACCTCGTCGGCTACGGCGACCGGCGCATCGACGCGCTCTCCGGCGGCCAGCAGCAGCGCGTCGCGCTGGCGCGGGCACTGGTGATCCGTCCCCGCACCATGCTGCTCGACGAACCGCTGTCGAACCTCGACGCGAAGCTGCGCGAGGAGACCCGTGCCGAGATCCGGCGCATCCAGCGGGAGAGCGGCACCACCTCGATCTACGTCACGCACGACCAGGCCGAGGCGATGGCGATGTCGGACCGGATCGCCGTCATGGAGTCCGGCCGGGTCCAGCAGGTCGGCACCCCGCACGAGGTCTACTACCAGCCCGCGAACGCGTTCGTGGCCCGGTTCATCGGACGCAGCAACGTGCTGAGCCTGCCGGTGACCGGCGCGGCGGAGCAGCGCGTCCAGGTACGCCTGCCCGGTGGCGCCACGATCGAGGTAGGCGCTCCCGCCGGACACGGGCTCACCGAGGGCGACACCGCACTGGTCTCCGCCCGCCCCGAGCACATCGCGGTCGGCGGCGACGACGACACCGCGGCCATGCGCGGCCGGGTCAGCCACGTCGAGTTCACCGGCATGGCCACCCACGTCACAGTCGACGTCGACGGTGACGAGGTGATGGCCGCACTGGTCGACGCGCCCGCCGGCATCCAGCTCGGCGACGTCGTGGGCCTGCGGCTCGCACCCGAGCGGCTCTGGGTGGTCAAGCCGTGACCGCTGCGACCCCGACCGCCCCCGGCTGGGCGGCGGCCCTCGGCCGGCGCCTGGCCGGCGGGGCGAACTCCCGATGGTTCCCCTACCTGCTGGTGCTGCCGCTGGTCCTGGTGCTGTGGGGCTTCGTCGTCCAGCCGATGTTCGCCACCTTCCGGGAGAGCGTCAGCGCCAACGGCACCGACAACTACCTCCAGTTCCTCTCCTCCTCCGGGGTGGCCCGCGAGTCGCTGTTCACCTCGCTGTTCATCTCGGCCGCGAGCGTGCTGCTCTGCGGCGTCGTCGGCGTGGCGATGGCGTTCCTGCTCAAGCGGTTCCACTTCCGCGGCCGGCGGCTCATCGAGGCGTTCATCCTGGTGCCGGCGGCCCTGCCGCCGCTGATCGGCGCCGTGTCCTTCCAGCTGCTCTACAGCAACATCGGCATCGTGCCGCGCGGCCTTCAGGCGCTGCTCGGCACCGAGAAGCCGGTCCTGGCCTTCGACGGGATCGCCGGTGTGCTGGTGGTGCACACGTTCACCATGTACCCGTTCTTCTTCCTGGCCGCCTCCGCGGCGCTGGCCGGGATGGACCCGTCGGTCGAGGAGGCGGCGTACAACCTCGGCGCGGGCCGGGTACGCGTGTGGCGCACCGTCCTGCTGCCGATGCTCACCCCGGCGCTGATCTCGGCGTCGCTGCTGGTCTTCATGACGTCGCTGGCGTCCTACACCGCGCCACTGCTGTTCAACGTCAGTCAGACCATGACGATGCAGATCTACATCAACCGCACCAACGGCGACCTGCCGATGGCCTCGGCGTACGCCTCAGTGCTCGGCATCGTCTCGATCATCTTCCTGCTGGGCATGCGCTGGTACGAGGGGCGGCGCAACTACCAGTCGCAGTCCAAGGGCGTCTCGGCGGTCCGGCGGGAGATCACCAACCCGGTCGGCCGCTGGCTCGCGCCGCTCGCCTCGGTGCTGGCCACGCTGGTCCTGCTCGCCCCGGTCGGCGCGATCGCGCTCGTCGCGTTCTCCGAGGACCGGTCCTGGACCACCGAGGTGCTGCCGCCGACGTACACATTCGAGAACTTCGTCACCATCTTCACCGACCCCAAGGCGTTCCAGCCGATCCTCAACTCGGTGCAGATGAGCCTCATCGCGGTCGTGGGCTGCGTGGTGATCGGCGTGCTGATCGCGTACGCGGTGCGGCGGCTGAAGTTCGTCGGGCGCGGCCTGCTCGACGTGGCCGTGATGATCGCCTGGGCACTGCCCGGCACGGTCGTGGCGATCAACCTGATCTCGGCGTTCAGCACCGGCAACGCGTTCAGCTTCGGGCAGGTGCTGGTCGGCACGTTCTGGATCCTGCCGCTGGCCTACTTCGTGCGGTTCCTGCCGATCGTGTTCCGGTCCAGCTCCGCGACGCTGGCCCTGATCGACCCGTCGCTGGAGGACGCCGCGCGTAACCTGGGCGCCTCCTGGCTGCGCGCGTTCTACACGATCACCGTGCGGCTGATGCTGCCCGGTGTGCTGGCCGGCGCGCTGCTGGCGTTCGTGCACGGCGTCGGCGAGTTCGTCGCCTCGGTGCTCATCTACACCTCGTCGACGGTCCCGATCTCGGTCGCCATCAACAACCGCATGTACAGCTTCGAGCTGGGCACCGCGGCCGCCTACGGCATGCTCCAGGTGCTGCTCATCTTCGTGGTGATGTGGTTCTCCGGACGGCTGGAGAGCAGCCGCACCGCGACCCGGAGGGCCGAGCAGTGGACGAACTGATCGAGCGGTGGCGGACCGGGGGAGGGCTGCTTCCGGTCACCCGGGTACCCGGGCACGCGTTCGCCGCCGTGACCGAGGCGGCCGACCTGGCGGTGCTGCCGGTCGGCGCGGTCGAGTGGCACGGTCCGCACCTGCCGATCGGTACCGACCTGATCCTGGCCGAGGGCTTCGCCGGGGAACTGGCCACCGGGTCCGCCCGGGCGGTGCTGTTCCCGGCCACGCCGTACGCCGCCTGCCCGGGCCAGACCCGGCCGTGGCCGGGCACTGTGGCGCTGCGGCCGGAGATCGCCGTCGGCTACCTCGCCGACGTGCTCGCCGGCATCGTCGAGGCGGGCTTCACCCGGGTGCTCGTGGTCAACGGGCACGACGCCAACATGTCCACCGTCCGCGCGGCGATGGAGTGGGTGTCCGGGCGGCACCGGGCCAGCATGATGCTGGTGAACTGGTTCCAGCTGGTCGGCCCGGACGAGACCACCGAGATGTTCGGTGAGCTGCCGGCCCGGGGGCACGGCGGCGCGTACGAGAGTTCCGCCGTGCTCGGCTTCGACCCGGCCGCGGTACGCCTGGACGCGGCGCCGGACCTGCCGCCCAAGCCGAAGCTGCCCACCCCGTACCCGTACGTGCTGGTGGAGTCGCGCCCCGACCCCTGGCAGGGCTGGTCGGGCCACGTCTCGCTGGCAGGCGAGGAGGCCGGCGGCCGGATCCGCGCCACCGCCGGCACCCGCCTGCGCGAGCTGGTCGGGGCGTGGCTCGCCGCGCCGCTGCCGGGACCGCCCGGCGCCGACCGGCCGGACCAGCCGGCCGGATGACAGTTACGCCCCAGGACCACGCACCACCTCGGGAGGCCTCCATGAGCCCGTCACTGACCGTCTACCAACAGCACCACCTCCGCGTCGTGTTCGACCACCACGTCGCCCACCTCTACCCGGCGATGGTCACGGCCAGCAAGGCCCACGTCGTCATGCTCGCCGAGCAGGGGCTGATCTCCGACGACGCCGCCGCGACGATGCTGCGCGGCCTGGTCGCCCTCGCCGGGGACCGGCCGGAGGAACTGGAGTACGACGGCAGCGTCGAGGACGTCTACTACACGCTGGAGAAGCGCCTCGCCGCCGCGGCCGGCATCGAGGTGTCGCAGCTGAGCGTGCAGCTCGCGCGCAGCCGCAACGACCTCGACGCCGGCGTCTTCCGGATGGTGCTGCGCGACCAGCTGCTCCAGGTGCTCGACGCGCTGCTGGCGACCGGCCGTACCGTGCTGGACCGCGCGGACCGGCACGCCGACGTGGTGATCACCGGCTACACGCACCGCCGCCCGGCCCAGCCGACCAGCATCGGGCACGTCTTCGCCGGCTACGCCGAGGCGCTCGCCGGCGAGGCCGCCGCGTACGCCGGCCTGCTGGACGAGATGAACCGCTCGCCGCTGGGCTCCTGCGCCTTCGCCGGCACCGACCTGGACATCTCGCCCCGCCGCCTGGCCGACCTGCTCGGCTTCGACCAGCTCATCGTCAACTCGTACGAGGCGGTGGCCGGCGCCGACCACCTGGTCCGGGTCGCCACGCTCAACGCGCAGGCGCTCGCCACCGGCGCCCGGCTGGCCCGCACCCTGATGGACTGGCTGAGCTGGGGCTGGGTGGTCACGCCCGGCGAGTTCACCCAGGGCAGCAGCATCATGCCGCAGAAGCGCAACCCGGTGGTGCTGGAACACCTCGTCTCGATGGCCGGCGCCGCCGCTGCCGACGCGGCGAGCGTGCTCAACAACGTCGGCGCCGCCTGGTGGGAGGACTCGAACAACGCCACCACCGACGTGCAGTCCCGGCTCTGGGACGGCGACGACCGGGCGTACCGGTTCTTCTCGCTGCTCGGTGGCCTGATCGAGAAGCTGGACCCGCAGCGCCCGCCGTCCGGCGAGGAGATCGTCGCCTCCGGCGCCACCACCACCGCGGCAGCCGACGCGCTGGCCCGCCACGGCGTGCCGTTCCGCGGCGCCCACTCGCTGCTCGGCCGGCTGGTCCGCGGCGGCGCCCCGGCGACCTGGACCGAGGACCTGGTCCGGTCCACCGCCGCCGACCTCGGTCTGGCGCTCGGCGACGCCGCGGTACGGGACCTGCTGGCCGCCGCGGTCCGCCCGGAACTCGTGCTGCGCCGCGCCCAGGCCGACGGTCCCGGCGAGGCGGCCGTCCGGGACCAGGTCGGACGACTGTCTACAATGCTCGACGCGGTGCAGGAGCGGGCGCAGGCGTTGCGCGAGCGGCTGACCCGTGCCGACGCGGCTCTCGCCGAGGCGGTCGCGGCGAGGGTAGGCCTGTGACGGGGCGGCAGCCGCAGCTGGCCGTGGTCGCGGACGTCGTGTCGCGGCGACCACGTGATCTGGACCGACGGCCCGAAGGGCGATCTGACATCACCATGGAACGACCGGCAAATCCGCGCCTGCTCGGCATCGACTTCGGCGGCACCAAGATGGCGATCGGCGTGGGCGACACCGACGGCAGGCTGCTCGTCTCCGAGCGCCTGCCCACGATCGCCGAGCGGGGCGCGCAGCAGGCCCTCACCCGGGCGCTGGACCGGGCGTGCGAACTCGCCGAGCAGACCGGCGGCACGATCGTCGCGGCCGGCATCGCCTCGCCCGGCGTCGTCCACGACGACGGCATCGAACTGGCGCCGAACGTCCCCGGCTGGGAACAGTTGCGGCTGGCCGAGGCGGTCCGCGCCCACCTGAACCTCGCGCACGTGCGGGTGACGAACGACCTGAAGGCGGCGGCCTACGCCGAGCTGCGGCTCGGGGCCCTGCGCGACGCCGATCCGGGGCTCGTTGTCGGGCTCGGGACCGGGGTGGCCGCCGCGGTGACGGTCAACGGCGAGGTGCTGCCGGGCCGCCACGGCGCGGCCGGCGAGATCGCCTACGGACTGACCGACCTCAGCTGGCCGCCCCGCCTGGAACCGATGCTGGAGGCGACGTTCTCCGGCCGGGCCCTGGACGAGCTGGCGCAGCGCCTCGGCGTGGACGGCCGGGCGGCCGGCCTGTGCGCGGCAGCGGAGCAGCCCGGCCCGGTACGGGAGCAGCTCCGCCTGCGCGTCGACGAACTGGCCCGCCAGCTGGTCACGTGCTGCCTGCTGCTCGACCCGCAGCGGATCGTGCTGGTCGGCAGCGTCGCCGGCAACGACCTGGTGCGGGAGCTGCTGACCGAGCGGCTCACCCACACGCTGCCGTACCCGCCGGAGATCGTGCTGTCGGACTTCGCGCAGGACGCCGCGCTGCTCGGCGCGCTCGTCATGGCCACCGAGGCACAGCCCGCCGTGGTCTGACCGGAGCGGCGGCGTGACGCCGCCGGGCGGGGCGCACAGCGGCGCCCCGCCCGGTCCCGCGGCGGACGGGTCACCTGCGGAACGCGGCCACCGCCTCCTGGATCGCCGGCCCGGTCGCGGAGGACGCCTGGGCCCACGACTCGAACTCCAGCGCGGCGGCGAAACCGGCCGTCTCCGCGGTGCGTACCGATGTCTTGATGTCCCGGGCCAGCGCCGGGTCCAGCGCCGCCCACCGTTCGGCGCGCTCGTGCGCGGCCGCCAGCGGGTTGTCGGCGAGCGTCGCGGCGAGCCCGACGCGTACCGCCTCGGGGCCGTCCACGCTCCCGCCGTCGAGCAGCAGTTGCAGGGCGCGTTCCGGGCCGAGCGCCCGGGTGAGGAACCAGGTGCAGCCCCCGCCGGGGTGCAGGCCGAGCTTCGTGAACGAGGCGATCAGCTTCGCCTTCGGCCCGACGATCCGGGTGTCGCACGCGAGCGCCAGGTTCAGCCCGGCGCCCACCGCCGGTCCCTGCACCGCGGCGATCGTCGGGATCGGCAGCGCCCGTACCCGCAGGAAGCTGTCGTAGACGCGGTGCAGGTCGGCGCGGATCTCCGCGACGCTCCGGCCGGGCTCGCCGAACATGGCGGGCAGGTCGGCGCCGGCGCAGAACGCCGTGCCCGCGCCGGTGACCACGAGCGTGCGGGCGTGCCGGTCGGCCGCCACTTCGGCGATCGCGTCGCCGAGCGCGTCGCGCATCTCCGCGTCGATGGCGTTGCGCCGGTCCGGGTCGTTCAGCGTGAGCGTCCAGCGCCCGTCCGCGTTGTGCAGTTCCACTTTGCTCATGACTCAGCCTCCTGATCGGTCAGCCAGGACCAGACGCCCGCGCTGCCGCGCGGCACCAGCGCCGCGCCGAGCGTGGCGGCCCAGAACTGCTGGGTGCCGTTCTCGTCCCGCCAGGACCAGAGCCTGCGGGTGGACAGGTGCAGCGGGTGCTCACGGGTGACGCCCATCGCCCCGTGCAGCTGGTGCGCGCCGCGCGCCACGATCGTCGCGGCCCGGCCGGTGAGCACCCGCGCGGCGGCGACCCGCAGCGGGTCCGGCCCGGCCAGCGCGGCGTCCAGCGCGGTGCCGGCGAGCAGCGTGTGCGCGGTCATCCGGGCCAGGGTCTGCCCGACCGCCTGGAACGCCAGCAGCGGCCGGCCGAACTGCTCCCGTGTGGTCACGTGCTGCCGGGTGTGCTCCACAGCCGTCTCCAGCGCGCCGGTGAGCGCGGCGGCGGTCAGCAACGCCGCCTCGGCGCGTACCGCCCCGGCGGGCGCGACGCCGGTGAGCCGCGTGTCGCCGGTGACCGGCACGTCGAACACGACGTCGTCGCGCGGCTCGGCGGCCAGGTTGCGGCCGGGCGTGACCCGCACGCCGGGGTGGTCGGCGGGCACCACGAACGCCTCGTCGCCCGCGTACACCAGCAGTGTCCGCGCGGCGGCGGCCCACGGCACGCGGGCAGCCGTGCCGCGCAGCCGCCCGCCGGCCACCGCGAGCCCGTCGTCGGCGACCACGGTGGCGACGCCCTCGGGCAGGCCGCGACCGGCGGCGGCGAGCTGCCGGGCGGCCAGCACGGTCCCGGCCAGCGGCAGGGAGACACCGTGGCGACCCAGCCCGCGCACGAGCGCGGCCAGGTCGGCGAGCGTGCCGCCCGAGCCGCCCGCGTCCTCCGGCACCGACACCCCGGTCCAGCCCAGCCCGTGCACTGTGGACCAGAGCGTGGGCAGGCCGTCCGGGTCGCCGCCGTGACCGCCGAGCACGTCGTCGGTCAGCTCCCGCAGCTCGTCGCCGCCGCGCCGGGGCGCGCGGGCGGCGCCCTTGGCGATGATGGTGCGCAGCACCTCGGTGGTGCCGCCGCGGATCGAGAAACCCGGCGCGGCCAGCAGCCCCTGGGCGAGCAGCCCGGCCGGTCCGTCGCCGTCGGGGTCGGGCTCGACGTCGAGCACGGTACGCGCGATCTCGTTGACGTCGGCCTCGAACTCGGTGCCCAGGTCCTTCAGCACCGCCGCGGCGTGCACCGGGGCCTGCCCGGCGTCCAGCTCACCGGCGATGCGCCAGGCCAGGCCGCGCAGCCCGGCCAGCCGGGCCAGCGCCTCGCCCAGCGGGGCGTCCGCGTCCCGCCGCGCGGCGCACGCGTCGACGGTGGCGGCCAGCAGCGGGTACGTGCTGAGCACCCGCTCCATCCCGCCGCGCTCGAAGGACAACTGCTCGGTGACCTGCGTCCAGCCGTTGCCGGCGGTGCCCAGCACGTGGTCGCCGGGCACCCGCACGTCGTCGAAGACGACCTCGTTGAAGTGGTGCTCGCCGCGCAGGTCGACGATCGGCCGGACGGTGACGCCGGGCGCGGACATGTCCACGATCAGCTCGGTCAGGCCCTCGTGCCGGTCGCCGCCGGTGCCGGTGCGGCACAGCACGTACGCGTGCGTGGACCGGTGGGCGTGACTGGTCCAGATCTTGCCGCCGGTGAGCCGCCAGCCGTCGCCGTCCGGGCGGGCGGTGGTGCGCACCGAGGCGAGGTCGCTGCCGGACTCGGTCTCGCTCATGCCGAGGCAGAACGTCACCGCACCGGCGGCGATCGCCGGCAGGTACCGCTCGCGCAGCGCGGGGGAGCCGTACCGCAGGACGGCCGGGCCGATCTGCCGGTCCGCGATCCAGTGCGCGGCCACCGGCGCCCCGGCGCGCAACAGTTCCTCGGTGACCACCAGCCGGGCCCGGTTCGAGCGGGCCTGCCCGCCGTACTCGCGCGGCCAGGTCAGGCCGATCCAGCCCCGGTCCGCCAGCGCGCGGCTGAACTCCGTGTCGTACGAGCGCAGCCACGCGTCGCACACCGGCCGGAACCGGTCGCCGTCACGCCACTCACCGACCAGCTTCCGTACCTGCCGGCGCAGCTCATCGAGATCGTCGTCAGTCATCCTCTGTCCGTTCCCTTCGCCACTGAGTAGCCCCGTACGGCGGCGCGCCGCAGCACGCCGACGGCCGCGGCGCGTTCGGCCGCGGTGACCGGCGGCCGGGGCGCCGCGCCGTCGACGGGTACGCCGAGCGCGGCCAGGTGGGCACGCAGCACCTCGCCGTCCGCGGTGACCTCCTCCAGCCGCGGATCGGCGCCGAGCCGCACCACGCCCCACCGGGTGTGCAGCCGCACCAGCGCGTCCGGGGCGGGCGCGGCGGTCACGTGCTCGACCGCGCACACGATCCGGCGTGGATCCCGTGCGCCGTGCAGCAGCACCAGTTCCCGTGCCGCCGCCGCGATGTCGGCGGCGCCCCCGCCGCCGGGCAGCCGCACCGTGGGCCGCTCCCGGGGGCCCAGGTACGACGAGTTGATCCGGCCGCGCAGGTCGACGTTGCCGGCGTCGAGCACCACCCGGTCGAACCGGTGGCCCATCGCCAGGAGCACGTCGGCGGTGCCGCCCAGCCAGCCGAACCCGCCGGCGTACGCCGGGTAGTCGGTGGTGCTGGTCGGCACGTCCGCGCCGGGCCGGTGCGCGCTGGCGCCGGCCTCGAAGACCTGGCTGAACGGTTCGCCGGGCAGCGCGTACGCGCAGTGGCCGGCGAGCACCGGCCAGTGGAAGCCGGTGAACACCCAGCCGCCGCGCCGGAACTCCCGCGCCGCCCGGACCAGGAAGTCCGCTGTGGTCACAGCACCTCCTCGGCCAGCCACCGCCGGAAGCCGTCGGCGGTGGCCGAGCGGCGGGCATACCGTTGGTACGCCTCGACGTCACGCGGGTACCGGCCGACCGCGCCGTCGGGGTGCACCGCGCCGGGTGACTCGACCACCGCGTCGACGAGCAGCCCGGGAATGCTGATCCCGGTGGCGCGTACCGTCTCGGCGTCGGTGACCTGCTCGGCGACGAGCACGGTGCGCCGGGCCGCCTGGGCGGCCACGAGCACCTCACCGAGCGGGCCGCGGATCACCCCGTTGCCGTCGGCGTCGGCCAGGTCCACGTGGACGAACGCCACGTCGGGCCGCTCGGCGCGGACCACCCGGGCCGGCCCGAACGCCGAGTCGACCGAGGACAGCCGCCCCCGGCTCCAGTCCTCGTCCAGGTAGCCGGTGCCGGGCAGGTCCGGCACCGGCATGAACGGCACCCGCCAGGCGCCCGCGGTGAGCGCTGCGGTGAGCAGCCCGAGGCTCAGCTCGTGCAGCGTGACGCGGGTGTCGCCGTCCTGCGCGGCGCGCCGGAAGTTCCAGGCGGGCGCCGGGCCGACCGGGCTCCAGCAGTGGCCGTACGTGGCCGACCGCAGCACCCCGGCGCCGAGCAACTGGTCCATCAGCAGCCCGCCGGAGGCGATCACCACGTCCACGTCCCGGATCCGCTGCCGGATCATCTCGTGGCCCACGGCGAACAGTTGCGCGCCGAAGTTGCCCAGGTAGATCCGTCGGCCGGGGCGTACGTGCTCGGCCACGACGTCGGCGAGGGCGCGGCTCACCGGTACGCCTCCGCCAGCATGTGCAGCCCCGGTCCCAGGTGTGCGCCGCCGTCGAGCTGGATGAGCTGGCCGGTCATCATGGCGGCGGCCGGGCCGGCCAGGAACGCCACCAGCTCGGCGACCTCCTCGGCGCGGGTCGGGCGGCGCAGCGGCGTGGCCCGGTCCACCAGGTTGTCCCGGACGTGCCGGTCGGCCTCGGCGTCGAGCGCGGCGGTGAGCACCGTGCCCGGTCCGAGGCAGTTGAGCCGGATGCCGTCGGCGGCCCACTCCAGGGCCAGCGTGCGGGTCAGCCCGAGCACGCCGGCGCGGGCCGCGACGGCGTGCGCCATGCCCTGCCCGCCGCGTTCCACCCCTGACAGCGACATGTTCGCCACCGCGCCGCGGGTGCGCCGCAGGTACGGGTACGCGGCGGTGGTGAGGTGGAAGACACTGGTGAGGTTCAGGTCGACGACTGCGGCCCAGCCGCGCGCCGAGATCCGCGTGGCCGGGGCGAAGAACTGCCCGCCGGCGTTGTTCACCAGCAGGTCGATGCCGTGCGCGTCGCCTGCCTCGGCGAGGGTGGCTGCGGCGCGGTCGTGGTCGCGGACGTCGCAGACCGCGTACGTGTAGCGGCCGCCCCCGGTGGCCGCCTCGCCGGTGATCGCCTCGCCGGTGGCGGCGAGCGTGTCGGCGTGCCGGCCCAGCCCGGTGACGTGGGCGCCCAGCTCGGCCAGGCGTATCGCGACCGCCCGGCCGATGCCGCTGCCGGCGCCGGTGACCACCGCGTGCCGCCCGGCGAGCACACCCGCGCGCAGCACGGCCACGCCGGTGTCGTCCCCCCGCGTCACCGGGCGGCCCTAGCCTCACCGATCGCCTGCCGCCGCAGCAGTTGCGCCGGCCGGTAGCGGGGGTCGCCGAACGCGTCGGCCATCGACCGCAGGGCCTCGTACACGGTCCCCGCCCCGGCGGCCCGCAGCGTCTCGAACGGCCCGCGCGGATGGTTCATCGCCAGGCGCAACGCCACGTCCACGTCGTCCGCGGTGGCGGTGCCCTCCTCGACCACAGTGGCCGCCTCGTTCACCAGACAGTGGGCGAGCCGATCGCCGACCAGGCCGGGCAGCGCCGGCACCCGCACCGACGACGCGCCGAGGTGATCCAGCAGCCGGTTGACGAAGCCGGGGACGGCGACGCCCGCGACCGGGTCCTCGACGACCTCGGCGAACACGGCGTCGTCGGCGCGCCGGTGCAGCCGGATCCAGCCGACGTCGGCGGGCAGCACCTCGGCCCAGCCGGCGTCGGAGCTGTCCAGCACCACGTTCTGCCGGGCCGCCAGCCGGGCCAGCTCCGCCACCCGCTGCGGGGTCGGCGCGCCGAGGCTCACCACGCGGGCCGCCGGACCGTTCGGCGCCCCGGGCCGCCGGACCACCCGGGCGTTGGCGTCGCGCGGCGGCTCGGTGGCGTAGTCGTAGAAGCCGCGGCCGGCGGCCTTGCCGGTCAGACCGGCCCGGACCAGGCCACGCACCTGGGGGATGGGCCGGTAGCGGGGGTCGCCGAACTCGCGCAGCGCGGTCTCCGACGAGGCCAGGTGGGTGTGCAGCCCGGTGAAGTCGAGCAGTTGCAGCGGACCCATCGGGTGCCCGAGCGCGCCCCGGGCGACCGCGTCCACCACCGCCGCCTCGACGCCCTGCGCGAGGAGGAGTTGCGCCTCGTAGTACAGCGGCCGGCAGACCCGGTTGACGATGAAGTTCGGCGAGTCCCGGCACACCACAGCGGTCTTGCCGAGCGACTCCACGAGCGCCAGCGCCCGCCGGACCGTCGCCTCGCCGGTGGCCGCGCCGACGATCACCTCCACCAGGCGCATCCGGGTGGGCGGGTTGAAGAAGTGCAGCCCGAGCAGGCGTTCCGGGGCGCCGAACGCGCGGCCCATCTCGTTGACGCTCAGCGACGAGGTGTTGGAGGCGACGAGCAGGTCCGGCCCGCCCGCGGCGGCGACCCGGGCGAGCAGGTCGCGCTTGGCGGCCATGTCCTCCACGATCGCCTCGATCAGCACGTCCGCGCCGGCGAGCGCGGTCTCGACGTCGGCGGCGGCGCCGAGGTCGCCGGTGGCACCGTCGGCGCGGATCCGCTCCAGGCCGGCACGGCCCAGCTCGGCGGTGGCGTCGACGACCCGTACGGTGTGCCCCGCCCCGGCGAGGACCTGCGCGATGCCCCGGCCCATCGGCCCGAGGCCGACCACGACGGCGATCACCGGGTCACCCGCTCGATCACGGCGGCGATGCCCTGTCCGCCGCCGACGCAGAGGCTCGCCACGCCGTACCGGCCGTCGCGGCGGGCCAGCTCGTGCAGCAGCGAGACGATCAGCCGGGCGCCGCTCTGTCCGGTCGGGTGGCCGAGGGCGATCCCGCCGCCGTTGACGTTCACCCGCTCCTCGTCCAGGCCCAGCGCGCGCACGTTCTGCACGATCTGCGCGCCGAACGCCTCGTTGATCTCGAACAGGTCGACGTCGGCGACGGTCAGCCCGGCCCGGTGCAGGGCCAGCGGAATGGCCTCGGCCGGTCCGACGCCCATCATCGTCGGGTCCACGCCGACGGCCGCGAACCCGACGATCCGGCCCAGCGGGGTCAGCCCGTACCGCCGTACCGCCTCGCCGCCGGCCACCACGACAGCGGCGGCGCCGTCGGCCATCTGGCTGGCGTTGCCCGCGGTGACCGTGCCGCCGTCGGTGAACGACGGGCGCAGCCGGGCGAGCCGTTCCGGTGTGGTGTCGGGGCGTACCGTCTCGTCGCGGTCCAGCTCGTCCAGCGGCAGGATCTCCTGCGCCATCGCGCCGGACTCCCAGGCCCGGGCCAGCCGCTGGTGGCTGCGCGCCGACCAGGCGTCCTGGTCGGCGCGGGACACGCCGAACTCGCGGGCGACCTTCTCCGCGGTCTCGCCCATGCTCAGGCCGCAGATCGGGTCGGTGCCGCCGTCGCGCCAGCCGTCCTGGAGCAGGACGTCGCCGCGGCGCACACCGTCCCAGCGCAGCGTGTACGGCGCCAGGTACGGCATCGTGCTCATGCTCTCCGCGGCCACCGCCAGTGCCACGTCGGCCTCGCCGGACCGCACCGACCGGTGCGCGAGCTGCACCGCCTTGAGGCCGGAGGCGCAGGCCATGTTGATGGTCTGCGCGGGCGTCGGCACCGGCACGCCCGCCGCCAGCGAGATCTGCCGTCCCGGGTTCGGGCCGTTGCCCGCCTGGCGGCAGTTGGCGACCACCGTCTCGTCCACCGCCTCGGCGGGCACCCCGGCCCGCTCCAGCGCCTCGGCACCGGCGAGCCCGCCCAGACGCACCACCCGCACGTCGCGCAGCGCGCCGCCGTACCGGCCGTGCGGGGTACGCACGGCGCCGACCAGGAACGCTTGCCTGTCCATCACGGAACCTTCCGGTCGGCGCGTACGACGCGCTTGCTCTTGTGGGTGCTGCGCGGCAGCGTGCCCTCGGGGACGGTCTCCACCACCGCGCGCACCGTCAGCTCGGCGCGCACGGCGTGCGCCAGCTCGCGGGCCACCCGCTGGCCGTCGCCGGTCACCTCGACGCGCAGCTTGATGCCGGTGAGGTAGCCGGTCGCCGGGTCGGTGACGTCGTCGTCGAGGACGATGAGGTATTCGCCGCAGGCGCCGGGCGTGGCCCGGACGACCTGCTCGACGGCGGACGGGAACAGGTTCACCCCGCGTACCACGAGCATGTCGTCGGCCCGGCCGACGACGCCGCCCGGCAGCCGGGCGAGCGTGCGCCCGCACGGGCAGGCGGTGCTGTCGCGGACCACCACGTCGCCGGTGGCCCACCGCACCAGCGGGCTCGCCCGCTTGTCCAGGTGGGTGAGCACCAGCAGGCCGGGTGCGCCGTCGGGCACCGGCTCGTGGGTGTACGGGTCGAGCACCTCGGCGTACGCGAAGTCCTCGGCCAGGTGGCCGCCGGCCTGTTCCTCGCACTCCCAGGCGATCGGCTGGAACTCCAGGCTGCCGTACCCGTCGAAGCACTTGGCGCCCCAGCGCTGCTCGATGTGCGCGCGGGTGGCCGGCACCCCGGCGCCGGGTTCGCCGCCGACCTGGATCCGCCGCACCGGTGAGTCGCGCAGCGGTGTGCCGGCGCGTTCCGCGGTCTCGGCCAGGTGCAGCATGAACGACGGCGTGCCGCCGACGGCTGTGGTGCCGTACCGGAAGATCGTGTCGATCTGTCGCTGGGTGTCGCCGGACCCGGCGGGCAGCAGCGTCACGCCGATGCGCTGGTAGCCGGCTGTCGCGCCGAGCCCGCCGACGAACCAGGCGTAGCTGAACAGGCACTGGTACACGTCGGTGTCCCGGACGCCCTGGCTGTACGCGGCCCGCGCGTACAGGTCGGCCCAGCGGTCCAGGTCGTGCGCGGTCCACAGCACCGGGGTCGGGTTCGAGGTGGTGCCGGAGGAGAAGTGCACGCGGCGGCGGTCCGCGACCGGCGCGGCGACGGCGCTGCCCCACGGCGGGTGGGCGGCCAGGTCGGCCACGTAGTCGGCCTTGCCGACCAGCGGCAGGCGGCGCAGGTCGGCCAGTTCCCGGACGTCGCCCGGGTGGAAGCCGAGCGCGTCCCACCGGGTGCGGTAGAAGTCGCTGGCGGCGTACACGTAGGACAGTTGCGCCTTCAGGCGGGTGAGCTGGTACGCGGCCAGCCGCTCGCGCGGCCACGTCTCGGCCTCGTGCCAGTGGCGCTCGGAGAACGGCCCGGTCATCGCGGGCTCCGGCGCAGCCCGCCGACGAGCTTCGTCAACCCGGCGAGGGTGCCGAAGCTCGCCGACGCCGACGCGCTGGCGGCACTGGTCCGCGACGAGCCGGGCCTGGCCTCGATCGGCCTGGTGATGAACGGCCGCGGCCTGGACCGGGCCGTCGCCGCCGGTGTCACCGAGGTCAACTTCGTGGTCGTCGCCACCGACACGTTCTGCCGGCGCAACCAGGGCACGACCACCGCCGAGGCGGTGGCGCAGGTACGGCGGCTGCTGCCCCGCGCCCGCGAGCAGGGGCTGCGCGCGTCGGTCACGGTCGGTGCCGCGTTCGGCTGCCCGTTCGAGGGGGAGACGCCGCCGGAGCGCGTGCTGCGCGTCGTCGACGACCTGGCATCGGTGGCGCCCGACGAGGTGGCGCTCGCCGACACCATCGGCGTGGCCGTGCCGTCCCAGGTGGAGCGCCTGTTCACCGCCGTACGCGAGCGCATCGGGGCGAGCCTGCGCGGGCACTTCCACAACACCCGCAACCTGGGCCTGGCGAACGTCCTGGCCGCCGTCGGGGCCGGGGCGCGGGCGATCGACGCCAGCGTCGGCGGCATCGGCGGCTGCCCGTTCGCGCCGGCCGCCACCGGCAACGTGGCCACCGAGGACGTGGTGTACGCGTTGGAACGCTCCGGGACAGCCACCGGGGTGTCGCAGGAGGCGGCGATCGGGAACGCCAGGTGGCTGGGCGAGGTGTTCGGCGCCGAGCTGCCGGGCATGCTGAGCCGGGCCGGTGGCTTCCCGTGACCGGGCCGCTGACCGGACTGCGGGTGCTGGACCTGACCAGCACGTTCTCAGGCCCGTACTGCACGCTGATGCTGGCCGACCTGGGCGCCGAGGTGATCAAGGTGGAGCCGCCGGGCGGCGACATCGCCCGCCAGCTCGGCGCCGCCCGCACCCCCGGCATGGCGGCGGTGTTCCTCAACATGAACCGGGGCAAGAAGAGCGTCCTGCTGGACCTCAAGGCGCCCGCCGACCGGGCCGCGTTCGACCGGCTGGTGCCGACGGTGGACGTGCTGGTGCACAACATGCGCCCGGCCGCCGCGGCCCGGCTCGCGCTCACCTACGACGACGTACGCGCGCTGCACCCGGCGATCGTCTACTGCGCGATCCCGGGCTTCCGGGGCACCGGCCGGCACGCCGACCGGCCCGCCTACGACGACGTGATCCAGGGCGCCTCCGGCATCGCCCGGCTCCAGAGCGTCAACCAGGACCAGCCCGGGTACGTCGTCACGCCGCTCGCCGACAAGATCACCGGGCTCACCGCGTCCACCGCCGTGCTCGCCGCGCTGCGGCACCGCGACGCCACCGGCGAGGGGCAGCGCGTCGAGGTGCCGATGTACGACACGATGGTCGCCTTCGGCCTGCTCGAACAGCTCGACGGCTGGACGTTCGACCCGCCCACCGGGCCGCCGCTCTACCCGCGTACCGCCGCGCCGAACCGCCGTCCGTACGCCACCGCCGACGGGCACCTGTGCGTGCTGATCTACACCGGCCGGCAGTGGGAGCGGTTCCTCACCCTGGTCGGGCGCGCCGACCTGCTGCGCCACCCCGACTACGACACCGTCGGCAAGCGGATCGCCAACGCCGACGGGCTCTACCGGGTGGTCGCCGAGGTGCTGCTCGGGCGTACCACGGCCGAGTGGCTGGCGGAGCTGTCCGCGATCGACGTGCCGTGCGCGCCGCTGGCCGGCTATGAGGAGATCCTCCGCGAGGAGGAAGAGGCCGGGTCCGGCCTGGTGTCGATCGTCGAGCATCCGGTGGCCGGGCGGCTGCGCAGCGTCGCCTCGCCGATCGTCATGTCGGGCTCGCCGTTGCCGGCCGGCCGGCTCGCACCGACGCTCGGCGAGCACACCGACGAGGTGCTCGCCGGCGGTACCGAGGGGAGAAGCGGATGAGGGGCAGGGTCGCCGTCGTCACCGGCGCCGGATCGGGGATCGGGCTCGCCGTGGCCCGCCGGCTGGCCGACGAGGGCGCCGAGGTGGTCTCCGCCGATCTGGACGTCTCCGCGTGCGTGGGCGTCCCGGTGACCGCCGACCTGGGCACCCCGGCCGGCGTCGCCGCCGTCGTGCGGGAGGTGACCAGCCGGTA
Organism: Micromonospora sp. L5; assembly: GCF_000177655.2. NCBI lineage: Bacteria > Bacillati > Actinomycetota > Actinomycetes > Micromonosporales > Micromonosporaceae > Micromonospora > Micromonospora sp. L5. Next base: position 5,020,744 of record NC_014815.1, read on the forward strand.
CGGCGGCGCGGACGTGCTCGTCAACAACGTGGCGCTCGCGCCGTACCGGGACGCGTTCACCGACATCGACGACGCCGCCTGGCAGCGCACCTGGGACGTGAACGTGATGTCCTGCGTGCGCCTGTGCCGCGCGCTCGTGCCGCTCATGGTCGAGCGGGGCGGCGGCAGCGTGGTCACCATCGGCTCCGAGGCGGCGCGGCACCCCAAGCCGCACATGCTCGACTACGCGGTCAGCAAGGCCGCGCTGCTCAGCCTCGCCAAGGGCCTGGCCCTGGAGTACGGCTCCCGGGGCGTACGGGTGAACACCGTCGCGCCCGGCCCGACCCGGACCGCGACCATGGACGCCTACCTGGAGTCGGTCGCGCTCCGGCTCGGCATCGACGTCTCCGCCGCCGCCGACCACGTCGTGCACGAGCTGCGCCGGCTGCCGCTGGGCCGGATGAACGAGCCGGAGGACGTCGCCGAGGTGGTGCTCTTCCTGGCCGGGGACCGGTCCCGGCAGGTGACCGGCTCGGAGTACGCCGTCAACGGCGGTTCCACCGCGTCGATGTAGGTTCACCATCGGTGAACAGAGGGGGACGCATGGGCCGGGCCACGCAGTCGGCGTACGAGTCGATCAAGACGCGCATCCTCGGTGGGGCGTACGAGCCGGGGAAGAAGCTCTCCGAGGAGGATCTCGCCGCCGCGGTGGGGGTGAGCCGCACCCCGGTACGGGAGGCGCTGCGCCGGCTGCACGCCGAGGGCCTGGTGGACTGGGAGGCCAACCGGGGCGCCACCGTCCCGGCCTGGCGCGAGCAGGACCTGGAGGAGATCTTCGAGCTGCGCGCCCTGCTGGAGGGGTACGGCGCCGAGCTGGCCGCGACCCGGATCACGCCGGAGGAGATCGCCCGGCTGCGCGAGCTGTGCGCCGAGATGGAGGGCTACGCGGCCGGTCAGCGGCGGGACCGGGCGGACCGGATCGCGGTCTGCAACGCGCAGTTCCACGAGATCATCCTGGGCGCCGGGCGGAACCGCCGGTTGAGCGCGCTGCTCGGGGCGGTGGTGCAGACGCCGCTGGTGAACCGCACGTTCCGCCGGTACGACGAGGCGGCGATGGCGCGCAGCATGTCGCACCACCGGGAGCTGATCGACGCGTTCGAGGCGCGCGACCGGGCCTGGGCCGGCTCGGTGATGCGGGCGCACATCCTGGCCGCCCGCGCCACGCTCGGCACGCCCTGACCCACGCCGGGCCGGGACACGTCGTACCCGTCGACGGTCCCCGGCCCGGCGTCACGTGTCACCCGGCGGATGCCTCGGCGCGGCGTACCACCTCGGCGGCGGCCCGTACCACCGCCCGGTCCAGCAGCCGCCCGCCGGCGTCGGTGGCCACCCCGGAGCCGCCGCGTTCGGCCCGCTCCAGCGCCTCCAGCACGGCCCGCGCCGAGGCCACCTCGGCCTCGGTGGGGGTGAACACCTCGTTGACCGTCGCGATCTGCCCGGGGTGGATGGCGCTGCGCGCCCGGAAGCCCTGCCGCAGCAGCGCCCGGGTGGTCTGCTTCAGCCGCTCCGGGTCGCGCAGCGTCGTCTCCACCGGTCCCACCGGCGGGGTGATGCCGGCCGCCGCCGACGCGACCACGACCTGGGAGCGGATCGGCGCGAACTCCGCCCGCTCCGGCCCGGGCTGCAACCCCAGCTCACCGGCGAGGTCCGCCTCGCCGAGGCCGAGCCGCAGCACCCGCGCTGCGGCGGCCACCTGCGGCGCGGTGAGCACGCCCCGGGCGGTCTCGATCAGCGCCACCACCCGGAACGCCGGGGCGTCCGGGCCGAGCCGCCGCTGCACCCGGGTCAGCGCCGCGTCGACCTCGGCGAGCAGGTCCGGCTCGGCCTTCGGTACCCAGACCCCGGCCGCGGCGGGGGAGAGCACCTCGACGTCCGCCTCGACCTGGTCGCTGTTGATCCGCACCCACAGCTCGGGGCCGGCCGCCGCGGCGGCGCCCAGGTACCCGGCGACCGTCTCCCGGGCCTGCGCCTTGCGGGCCGGCGTGACCGCGTCCTCCAGGTCGAGCACGAGCGCGTCCGCGCCGCGCCCGGCCGCCTTGTCCAGCAGGTCCGCCCGGTCGCCCGGCACGTACAGGTAACTGCGCGCCACCGCCGCCATCAGTCGTTCCCCCTACCGCTGCGGGCGGGCGAGGTAGCGGCCGGCCGGCTCGCCGGTCACCTTGCCGTCGACGAGCACGTGCTGCCCGCGGACGAAGGTGTCGGTGACCCGTGCGGTCAGCTCGAAGCCCTCGAACGGCGTGTACTCCTGCGTCGACTCGGAGTCCTCGGCGTGCACCGTCCAGGTCGAGTCCGGGTCGACCAGGCAGATGTCGGCGTCGTACCCCTGCAGCAGCGCGCCCTTGTTGCGCAGGCCGAAGCGCTGGGCCGGGTTCCACGAGGTCAGCTCCGCCACCCGCTGGTACGACAGGCCACGCCGGTTGCCCTCGGTGACCAGGCCGGGCAGCAGGTACTCGGCGCCGCCGAAGCCGGACTTGGCGACGAAGATGTCGTCGCGCGGCTCACCGAACTTGACCTCGTCCTTGCAGCAGGCGTGGTCGCTGACCACCCAGTCGATCTTGCCGTCCAGGACGTACCCCCAGAGCGCCTCGACGTCGGCGCGCGGGCGCAGCGGCGGGTTGACCTTGCCGCCCAGGCCGTGCGCGGTGTCGATGTCGGCGACCAGGTGGCCGATGGTCACCTCGCGGCGGAAGTCGATGTGCGGGAACGCCCGCGCCATCCGCAGCGCCGCGTCGACAGCCTTCTCCGAGGTCAGGTGCAGCAGGTTGATCTTCGGCAGACCGGTCTCGTGCGCCAGGTACGACGCGATCGACACGGCCAGTCCCTCGGAGTGCGGCGGCCGCGAGGCGTGGTACGCCTCCAGCCCGCGCAGCGTGCCGTCCTGCTCGACCTGCTTGGTGTACGCGCTCATGATCTCGGCGGTCTCGCAGTGCAGCGACAGCGAGATCTCGTCGGCCAGCTCGGGGAAACGCTCCCGGGCCGCCTGGACGCCCCGCATCACGAACTCGAAGTGGGCGTAGTCGTACCGCTCGCCCTCCGGGATCATCAGGAACGAGTTCTGGTCGGTGGACCGGCCGTGCAGGCCGTGGCTGCCGTAGAACATGAAGATCTTGAACGAGGTGACGCCGTGCTCCTCGACCAGGGACGGCACCTCGCCGATGTGCTCCCGCGACATCGGCGCCAGGTGGAAGCCGTAGTCGATGTAGGAGCGGCCCTCGGTCGCGGACAGCACCTCGGGGAAGAAGTCGGCGTACCGGCCGCCCCGGTTGAGGTAGTACTGCCCGGTGCGCATGTAGTTCAGCGCCGTGGTGACGCCGCCCTGCACCGAGGCGCGGCTCTCCGAGACGGCGTCCTCGCTCAGCGGGTTGTAGATGCCCCAGTGCTGGTGCGCGTCCACCACGCCGGGGAAGGCGAGCCGGCCGCCGCCGTCGACGACCTGGGCGGCCTCCGCCCGGTCGATCTGCGGGGCGACGCGGCTGATCCGTCCGTCGGTGACGCCGATGTCCATCAGCTCGGGTTCGGGCCGGTCGTGCCGGACCACGCGGACGTTCGTCAGCAGCAGGTCGTAGGTGCTCATGGTGTTGCTCCTCGTGCTCGGTTCAGCGGCGGTTGATCAGGCCCATCAGGCCGTGGACGTCGGGGGCCCGGTCCAGCCGGTGGACCTCCTCGGTGATGCGGTCGGCGGTCGCCTCCGGCAGGGCGGCGGCGTTGGTGCGGAACTTGACCGCCAGTTCGGCGTCGCTGAGCGGACGCTGCGGCCCGCCCCGGTTGGCGAGCACCTCCTGCACCCACTCCCGCCCGTCGCGGGTGACCACCCGCAGCACGGCCGGGAACTGGTGCGGGAAGATCGCGTCGCACCGCTCGTCGCCCACCACGTCGACCAGCGCCATCAGCGCCCGCCGCTGCGGGTCGTGCGCCAGGGCGTCGGTGAAGTCGGCGAGGTCCACGCCGAGACCGCCGCCGCCGATCAGGCCGGCGACCACCGCGTACGGGCCGCTGAACTGCGCCTCGTAGCCGGTCTGCGGCGCCCGCTTGCGCTCGATGGGCTGGCCGATGGTGCGCACCGTCGGCGTCGGCACGCCGAGCGTGATCGACTCGATCTCGTCCAGCGGCAACCCGCGCTCGCGCAACGCGATCGCCGCGTCGATGGCGGCGTGGGTGAAGTGGTTCGCCGGATACGGCTTGAAGAAGATGCCCGGCACCGCCCAGTCGGTGCCGAGCCCGCGGACGATCTCGTCGCCGTCGAACTCGCCGCGCAGGAACGCCTGGAAGAAGCCGAAGCGTCCCTCCAGCACCGTCGGCGGGCCGGTCACGCCGTGCCGGGCCAGCTGCGCGGCGCTCACCGCCGCGTGCGCCGCCCAGCCGCAGTGGATCCGCTTGACGGTGCCGCCGTTGCGGTTGGACTCGATCAGACCGGCGGCCATCGAGGCGGACACGCCGAGCGCGTCGAGCGCGCCGTCGGCGTCCAGCTTCAGCAGCCGGGCCGCCGCCACCGCGCCGCCGAGCGTGCCGCAGATCGAGGTGGCGTGCTGCCCGTGCTCGAAGAAGACGGAGTTGCCGGCGGCCGGGTCGTAACCGGCCATGCCGAGCCGGACGCACACCTCCAGGCCGACGGCGATGGCCGCGACCGTCTCCCGCCCGGACGCCCCGGACGCCTCGGCGGCGGCCAGCGCGGCCGGCACCACCGACGCGCTCGGGTGCAGCACCGACGGCAGGTGCGTGTCGTCGTAGTCGAGCGAGTGCGCCAGCACGCCGTTGGCGAACGCGGCCAGCGCGGCCGGCGCCTTCTCGTCCAGGCCGACGACAGTGGCCTGGCCACGGCCGCCCTGCTCCTCGACGTAGGCGAGGGCCGCCTGGCTGGTCGGCAGCGGCCGGGCCGCCACGCAGAGGCCGAGCACGTCCAGGACGCGGGCCCGGACGCTCGCGACGACCTCGTCGGGCAGCGTCTCGGCGGCGGTGTCGGCGGCGAAGGTGGCCAGGTGGCGGCCCAGGGTCGGCTCAGCCACGGCTGATCACCGCCAGCGGGCGCACCGGGGAGCCGGTGGCGCCGTACAGCGGCAGCGGCGCCATGACGAATGTGAACTCGTGCACCTCGTCGCGGGCCAGTTCCTCCAGCGCCATCGTCTCGATCAGGTAGACGCCGTGCTCGACCAGCAGGATCCGGTGGGCCGGCAGCGAGCTGTGGCCCTTGCCCGGCGGCAGGCACTCGAAGGCGATGGTGTCCGCGCCGGCGGCGTGCACCTGCCGCTGCGCCAGCCACGTCGCGCCGTCCGCGCCGACCCCCGGCACGCCGGAGTCCTTTCCGACGTACACGCCGCGGTCCTCGTGGTCGAACAGCCGGCCCCACCCGCTGCGGATGAGCACGACGTCACCCGGGCCCACCGGCGTGCCCTGCCGGGACACCGCGGCGTCCAGGTCGGCGGGGGTGATCTCGTAGCCGGGCTCGCAGGCCTCCACGCCCAGCGCGGCGGGCACGTCCAGCAGCACGCCCCGGCGGACCATCGGCGCGACGGTGTGCACGCCCAGCTCGTCGAACCGGCCGCCGACCTGCGCGTCGGCGGCGTCGGCGCCGCCGTGCAGCCGGCCGTCCTGGGAGACGTGCGCGAGCGCGTCGACGTGCGTGCCGACGTGCGTGCCCATCACCAGCAGGTCGTTGGCGGCGGAGCCGCCGTCGGCGCGCACCATGTCGCCGTGGCGGCGCGGCAGGGTGAGCCCGAACGCCGGGTGGTTCGGTGACTGCGGCATGCCGACGGTCAGCCGCCGGCCCAGGTCGTAGATCGTGACACCGGCCTGCACGGCGTCGAGCAGGCGGTCGGCGGTTCTGGCTGTGGTGCCCACGGGGTTCCTCGCGTTTCGGCTGTCGGCGTCGTCAGGCGACGACGCCACGGGCTTTCAGGTCGGCGATCTCGGCCGGGTCGCAGCCGAGTTCCTCGACGAGCAGGGCGTCGGTGTCGGCGCCGGGGGAGCGTCCGGTGAACCGGATCCGGCCCGGCGTCTCCGACATCCGCCACATGACGTTGTGCATCCGCATCGGGCCGAGGTCGGGATCGTCGACCGTGGTGATCATCTCGGTGGCCCGGACGTGCGGGTCCTCGACGATGTCCTTGGCGCTGTAGACCGGGGCGACAGCGGCACCGGCCTCGGCGAACGCCGCGGCCACCTCGTCGCGGGTCCGCTCGGCGATCCACGACCCCACGTACTCGTCGAGCAGGTCCGCGTGCGCCACCCGCCCGACGCCGGTACGGAACCACGGCTCGTCGATCACCTCGGGGTGGCCCACCAGCCGCAGCACCCGCTCGGCGATGGCCTGGGCGCTGGTGGAGATGGCCACCCACGACCCGTCCTTGGTCTGGTACGTGTTGCGCGGCGCGTTGTTCGTCGAGCGGTTGCCCTGCCGCTGCTCCACCACGCCGAGCTGGTCGTAGACGGTGGGGCCGGGACCGACAGCGGTCATGATCGGCTCCAGCAGGCTCATGTCGACGACCTGGCCCCGGCCGCCGGAGCGCTCCCGGTGCCACAGCGCCATCATCACCGCCGACGAGGTGGCGATGCCGCAGATGCTGTCGGCCAGCCCGAACGCGGGCAGCGTGGGCGGGCCGTCCGCGGTGCCGGTCAGGTGGGCGAACCCGCTCATCGCCTCGGCCAGCGTGCCGAACCCGGCGCGGGAGGCGTACGGGCCGGACTGCCCGAAGCCGGTGATCCGGGCGATCACCAGACCGGGGTTGACCCGGTGCAGCTCCTCCGGGCCGACACCCCAGCGCTCCAGCGTGCCCGGCCGGAAGTTCTCCACCAGCACGTCGGCCCGCTCGGCCAGCCGCAGCAGCAGCGCCGCGCCCTCCGGCGCGGACAGGTTCAGCCCGACCAGCCGCTTGTTGCGGGAGATCTCCTTCCACCACAGGGGATGGCCGTCCTTGGCCTTGCCGTGGCCGCGCATGCTGTCACCCATGGTCGGGTGCTCGATCTTGATCACGTCGGCGCCGTAGTCGCCGAGGATCTGACAGCACAGCGGCCCGGCGAGGATCGTCGAGACGTCAAGCACCCGCAGGCCCGTCAGCGGTCCGTCACTCACCTGTTCCACCTCCCCAGTTCTGTTCCTGACCCGTCCGCCCGGCGACACGCTGCGCCGGCGGCCGGAAACCCAGTTCGGCGGAGATCTCCGCCGCCGCCGCGGCGACCAGCGCCCCGTGCGCGGCGCACACCTCCGGGGTGAACCGGTTCTGCGGCCCGCACAGCGAGATCGAGCCGAACACCTGCCCGGTCGCGTAGCGCACCGCCGCGGCCACACTTCCCGCGCCGTTCTGCCGCTCGCCCATGCTCACCGCGTACCCCTGACGCCGGATCCGGGCCAGGTCGGCCCGCAGCTTGGCGGTGGAGGTGATGGTGGCCGGGGTGACCGCGTCCAGCGGGTGGTGGCCGAGGTAGTCGTCGACCTCCGCGTCCGGCAGCGCCGCCAGGATCGCCTTCGACGACGACCCGGAGTGCAGCGCGTGGCTGGTGCCCAGGGAAACCGACATCCGGACCTCGTGCGGCGACAGCACCTGGTCGATGTAGACGCGTGACCAGCCCTGCCGCACCGACAGCGTGGCGGTCTCGCCGGTGTCGCGCACCAGCCGGACCAGGTAGCGGCGCGCGATGTCCGGCACGTCCAGCGCGCGCAGCGCAGCCAGGCCCACCGCGAGCGCGCCGGTGCCGAGCCGGTACCGCTTGGTCTCCTCGTTGAAGGTGAGGAAGTTGTCGGCCACCAGCTCCTTGAGGATGCGGTGCGCGACCGCCTTCGGCAGACCCAGTTCCCGCGCGATCGTCGACACGCCGAGGGTCTCCGGTGCCCGTTCGGCGATGATGTTGACGATGTCGAGGGCGCGGCCCAGACCGGAACGGGTCCGGCCGGCGGTGCTCTCGACGACCGCTGTCGTGATCATCTCTGTTCCTCCACTGTCGACGTACGTGCGTGGGGTCGCCGGGCGTCAGGCGGGTGCGACGGGGGTCTTCCCGGGCGGGAAGCCGTCGGCCTGCCGGGGTCGCTCCCGCGCGATGACGAGCGCCACCGAGGCGAGCACCACGGCACCGGCGAGCACCTGTCGTCCGGACAACGATTCATCCAGCACCATCATGCCGAGCAGGACCGCCACCACCGGGTTGACGTACGCGTAGGTGGACGCGAGCTGGATCGGCGCGTTGCGCAGCAACCACGTGTAGACGCTGAAGCCGACCACTGTGCACACCAGCATCAGGTAGGTCCACGCCAGCCAGGACCGGCCGGTCACGCCGGCCGGGTCGAACCGTCCCAGCTCACCGCTGACCACGCTCGCCACCGCCACCGCGACGCCGCCGACGAGCATCTGCCAGCCGGTGCCGACCAGATGGTCGGCCGGCATGTGCAGCCGCTGCGACAGCGTCGAGCCCAGCGCCCAGACCATCGTGGAGACCACCAGCAGCAGCATCCCGCCGAGGTGCCATCCCTTCGTCGGCACCGAGAACAGCAGCGCCAGCCCGGCCACCCCGCCCAGTACGCCCACCGCCGCCAGCGCCGACGGCCGCGGACCGACCACCAGCCGCAACACCAGCACCCACAGCGGCATGCCGGCCACCACCAGCGACGTCAGCCCGGTCGGCACGTACTGCTGGCCCAGGGCGAGCAGCGCGCTGCCCGCACCGACCATCAGCAGCCCGCTGGCGCCCACCCCGCCCCACTGCCGCCGGGGCAGCAGCAGCCCGGCCGGTCCCCGGCGCAGCGCCGCCACCGCGAACAGCAGCAGCGCGGCGGCCAGGAACCGGGCCGAGGTGGCGACCAGCGGCGGGATGCTGTCCAGGGCCACCCGGTTGCCCAGGTAGGTCGAGCCCCAGATCAGGTAGACCGCGCCGAGCCCGACGGCCAGGGCCATCGGGCCGGCGGGCCGCTGCGGATCCGCCGGGTGGCGGACCGCTGCGGGCCGGGTCAGGTCAGCGGTGGCCATCGACCCGGATCGCCACCGCGGTATTGCCCCGCAGGGCGTTCGAGTAGGGACACATCCGGTCGGCCAGCTCCACCGCGCGCTCCAGGTCGGCCTGCGGGCACTGCGGCGCGGACACGTCCAGCACCACGGCGATCGCGTACCGGCCGTCGTCGGTCTGCCCGAGGGAGACCGAGGCGGTGACGGTCGTCGGACCGGGCCGCACGCCGGCCTGCCGGGCGGCGACCGCGAGCGCGCTGTCGAAGCAGGCCGCGTAGCCGGCCGCAAACAGCTCCTCCGGGTCGGTGCCAGGCGCGTCCGGACCCCGCTGGGCGGGGCGGGTCAGGTCGACCCGCAGCGACCCGGTCAGCGACCGGGCGCTGCCGCCGCGACCGCCGGAGACCTCGACTGTGGCGGTGTAGACAGTGTTCGCCGGTACGACCTTCGCCTCGGTCACCGGGGTGCCGGCGCTCATGCCGCCACCTCCCGCCCGAGGTCGGCGTGCACCCGCGCGGCGACCGCGTCGGCGAACGCCTCCGGCTGCTCGTCGGCCACGAAGTCGGTGCCGCCGGGGATGGTGACCAGCTCGGCGCCGGGCAGCGCGGCCCGCACCTGCGGCGTCATCCGGTCCAGCAGGTCGTCGGCGCCGTGCAGCAGCACGATGGGCAGCGCGTCCAGGGCGGCGGTGTCGACGTGGTGGTCGAACACCGCCCGGTACGCGGTCGCGTAGTCCGGTCCGGTCAGCAGGTACTCGGTGACCTGCCGGTCCGCCTCCTCCGGGGTCAGGCGCGGGTACAGGCCGTACACCCGGTCCCAGATCACCTTCAGGTGCCCGCCGTCGCGGTCCGGCACGTAGCCGGGCGCGTACGACCGCTTCTTCTCCGCCCGCTCCTGCTCGTCGTAGAGCGGGATGCCCTGGAGAATCAGCCGGTGCACCCGCTCCGGCGCCGACATCAGCGCCTCCGCGCCGACGATCGCGCCGGTGTGCTGCCCGAGCAGGTGTACCCGGGACAGCCCGAGGGCGTCGGCGAACTGCCACACCCCGGCCGCGTACTCCGGGATGGACCACGGGCGCGGTGGCGCGTCGGACATGCCGAACCCCGGCGTGTCCGGGGCGATCACCCGCAGGCCGCGGCGGGCCAGCGGCTCGATCACCGCGTCGTAGGTGGCCGAGGAGAGCGGGGACTGGTGCAGGATCAGCAGCACCGGGGCGTCGGCGTCGCCGCCGTGCCGGTAGTGCACCTGACCCCACGGCACGTCGACGTAGGCGCGGCGGGCCACGCCGCGGGCCCGGGTCACTCGGCCACCGCCAGCGCCGCCATGACCTCGATGACGTGCTTGATGCCGGCCTTGTAGTCGTCCAGCCGGATGTTCTCGTTCGGGCCGTCCACACCGGAGTCGGCGCGGGACACGCCGACGCCGACGATCGGCCGGTCGGCGATCACGCCCTGGTTGCCGATCCACTGCGTGTACGGCTCGATCACCGGCTCGGTCCCGTACACCCGGCGGGCCGCGTCGGCGACCAGCGCGACGAACGGGTCGCGGTGGTCGGTGAGGTTGGGCCGGCTGGTCGCCATCACCTCGATGCGCAGGTCACCGAAGCCGGTCGCGGCCAGGTGGTCGCGGATGCAGCCGAGCACCCGGTCCGGGTCCTGGCCCGGCACCAGCCGGATCTCCAGCTTCGCCGAGGCGGTCGACGGGATGCCGAGCGTCACGTCGTCGCGCATGTCGCCGCCGGCGAAACCGGCGACGGTGAGCGTCGGCACGGTACGGATGGCGACCGCGGCGCCCTGGTCGTCCAGGTCACCGGTGAACCGGTCGACCTGGGCCCGCTTGCGCAGGAAGTCCCCGTCGAACGCCACCTTCTCCAGCAGCGCCCGCTCCTCGTCGGTCGGCGGCCGGGCGTCGTCGGCGAAACCGGGGATCGTCACGGTGCCGTCGGGCCGCTGCAACTGCGCCAGGGCGGCGGCCAGCCGGGCCGTGGCAGCCGGCAGCAGCGCGGTGTTCTGGCTGGTGAGGTCGCGCGGCAGGGTCTGCGCGGTGAGGCGCAGGTAGAGCACGCCCTTCTCGGCGAGCTTGAGCAGCAGCCGGTCCTCGCCGTCGAGCCAGGAGTTCTCCCACAGCGCCGCGTCGCTGGCGAGCCGGTCGGCGTGCGCCTCGACGAACGAGCCGAGACCCGGGCTGTGCAGCCACTTCTTGCCCTCGAAGATGATCCGGTTGGTCACCGGCGGGGTCAGCCCGGCCAGCTTCCAGGCCGCCGCCGCGTGGATGCGGGACATGACGACGCCCTTGTCGTCGGCCACGCCCCGGGCGTACAACCGGCCGTCGTGGATCTCCGCCGCGTACGGCGGGCTGATCCAGTCGGCGTCGTCACCGGCCGGCTCGACCTCCACGTCGTAGTGGGTGAAGTGCAGCAGCGCCTTGTCGCCCTCGCCCGGCACCTCGGCCAGCACGTACGGGTACGACTGCTCCCACGGGATGATCTCGGCTTCGCCGCCCCAGCGGCGGACCGACCCGGCGATGAACTCGGCGGTGGCCTCCATCTGCTCCGGCTCTTGGCGGCGGCTGCGGATGCGGCACAGCTGCTGGAGCTCCTCGACGAACTCGTCGAAGTGCGCGTCGACGGCCGCAAGCGCGGCCGCGGTATCCGGTTTGGGCATGGTGGTCCTCACAGAAGGGGTCGGGGAGGGGGAAGTCAGTGGATGGTGACGCCGCCGTCGACGAAGATCGTCTGCCCGGTGGTCATGGCGGCGGCGTCACTGAGCAGGTAGGCGACCGCGTTGGCGACGTCCTGCGGCTGCGCCATCCGGCCCAGCGGGATCGACGCCATCTTGTCGGCCAGGTACGCCTCGTCGCCGCGGACGTCGGAGGTCATGTCGGTGGGCACGATGGTGGGTCCGACGGCGTTGACCCGGATCCGGTCCGGCGCCCACTCCAGCGCCAGCACGCGTGCCATGTGCATCACGCCGGCCTTGCTGACGCAGTACCCGAGCGTGTTCAGCACCGCGACGTGCCCGTTCGTGGAGCCGATGTTCACCACCGCGCCGCCGCTGCGCCGCAGCGCCGGGTACGCGGCCTGGCTCATCCGGAACGTGCCGGTCAGGTTGACGTCCAGGACGGTGGTGAAGTCCTCCTCGGACATCGTCGCCGCCGGTCCGCGCCGGACGATCCCGGCGTTGTTGACGAGCAGGTCCAGGCGGCCGTGGGCGTCCAGGACCTCGGCCACCAGCTGCGTGCAGGAGGCGGCCGACCGGACGTCCACCCGGTGCCGGGTGTGCGCGCCGCCGGTCAGCTCGGCCTCCGCCCAGTCGTCGAGCAGGTCGGCCTGCGCCACCGTCGCGCCGCGCTGTGCCAGCGTCGTGGCGATCCGGGCGCCGATGCCGCGGGCCGCCCCGGTCACCACTGCCACCCGTCCGTCGAACCGGTTCGGGTCGGTGTTCATGTCTCGTGTCCTGCCTTTCCGGTCTGGCCACCGGCCGGGCGGGCGTGAACCACGCCCGGCCGGTGCTCCGCACGCGTGACGACGGTCCCGTCAGCTGTCGTCACGCGCCGATCACCTTCGTGTCCTCGGCCCAGAAGGCCAGCCGCTTCTGCAGCAGCCGGATCACGAAGTGCGCCACCAGACCCATCACCGACAGCACCACCAGGACGGCGAACATGCCGGCGATGTCGAAGTTGTAGTTGGTCTGCAGCAGCAGGTAGCCCAGGCCCTCCTTGGCGCCGATGAACTCGCCCACGACCGCGCCGAGGATGGCGAAGACGATGCCGATGTCCAGGCCGGCGAAGATGAACGGCAGCGCGCTGGGCAGCCGGACCATCCGGAAGATCTGGGTCTTGCTCGCGCCGAACACCGTCAGCATCTGGATCTTGTCGGCGTCGGCCGCCCGCAGGCCCTCGATGACGTTGACGAGCATCGGGAAGAACGAGATCACCGCGGCCATGACCACCTTGCTGGTCAGGCCGAAACCGAACCAGACCACGAACAGCGGGGCCAGGGCGACCTTCGGGACGGTCTGGAAGGCCACGATGTACGGCATCAGGGTGGCTTCGACGATCTTGATCTGGGAGATGAACGTGCCGAGGACCAGCGCGGCCCCGACACCGATCACGAACCCGAGCAGCGCCTCCTGGGTGGTCACCCAGAAGTGACCCCAGAACTGGTCGTCGCCGAGCTGCTGCCACAGCGACTCGACCACGCTCGACGGCAGCGGCAGGACGTACTCGTCGACGCCGATGAGCTGGACGCCGTACTCCCAGGCCAGCACGACCACGACGAAGACCGTCGGGACCAGCCAGAGCTGGGGCTTCTCGCGGAGGTCGAACTTGCGCCGGGCGGGCTTGGCGGGCCGGGCGGACGGCGCCGGTGGCTGGGCCGGCTCGCGGACCAGGTTGCTTGTTGCCATGGCTGTCCCTCGTCAGTCGATAACGCCGGCGGCGTTGAAGTGTCGGCGGATCCGCTCCACGTAGACCCCGGCCCGGTCGGACGACATGACGCCGAGGTCACGCGGCCGCTCCAGGTCGATGTCCATGACCTCCGCGATCCGGCCCGGCCGGGGGCTGAGCACGACCACCCGGTCGGAGAGGAAGACCGCCTCCGGGATGGAGTGCGTGACCAGCACGATCGTCTGGTTGCTCTCCTGCCAGATGCGCAGCAGCTCCACGTTCATGTACTCGCGGGTCATCGCGTCGAGCGCGCCGAACGGCTCGTCCATCAGCAGTACCGCCGGGTCGTGCACCAGCGCCCGGCAGATGCCGGCCCGCTGCTGCATGCCGCCGCTGAGCTCGTGCGGATACTTCTGCTCGAAGCCGTTGAGACCGACCATCTCGAGCAGTTGCTGGGCGCGTTCCCGGTGCCGGCGGGGATCCAGCTTCTGGATCTCCGCCGGCACCATCACGTTGTCGAAGATGGTGCGCCACGGCAGCAGCGTCGGTGCCTGGAACACCATCCCGACCTCGGGAAGGGGCTTCGTCACGTCCCGCCCGGCGATCCGTACCGCGCCGCCGGTCTTCGGGCTGAGCCCGGCGAGGATCTTCAGCAAAGTGGTCTTGCCGCACCCGGACGGTCCCACGACCGAGATGAACTCGCCGCGACGTACCGTCAGGTTGATGTCGCTCAACGCCTGGGTCGGTGTCGACTTCCGGGGCCGGTACTCCTTGTCCAGCCCGTCGATCTCGATCCAGGAGTCTTCCGACACCGATGCCGGAGCCTGCGTCTGCGCCCGGCGGGCCGTCGCCTTGATGGCCATCGAAATCCCTTCCGCTGTCCGCTGCCTAGGCGGTGTAGTTCGCGGCCTTGCTCAGCACCGCGGCCTTGTCGAAGTTGTTGGCGCCGGAGAGCAGGCTCGGATCCCACAGCTTCTTGAGGTCGACCTCGCCGGTGATCTGCCCGGCCTCCTTGGTGTACGCCTGGGTCTTCGCCCACTCCTCGTCGCTGATCGCGCCCCAGTCGCCGAACTGCTCCGGGTCGCCGCTGGCCGGGGTGGCCGTCTTCAGCCAGGCGGTCAGGCTCTCGGTGTCCGCCTTGAGGCGCTCGTCGGCGGACTTGCCGGCGAGGATCTGCGGGAAGACCTTGTAGCCGATCTTCATGGCGGCCTCGGGGTTCTTCGCCGAGAAGAGCATCGCCTTGTACGCCGCGCGCAGGAACCGCTCGTACGAGTCCTTCTTGGCGTCGAAGTCACGGGCGCCGACGCTGAAGGTCAGCGACCGGATGCCGGAGAACACGTCCGGGTTGGTCAGGTACTTCAGCTCGGTACCGGCGTTCTCGATGACCGCGTACGCCTGGGTGTAGAGCGCCAGCATGTCGACCTTGCCGTCGTTGAGCGCGGCGGCGGCCTGCGCGCCCACGCCCACCGGCAGAAGCTCGACGTCCTTGGTCGGGTCCAGGCCGGCGGCCTTGACGTAGGCGCGGGCGTACGGGGCCGAGCCGGAGGCCAGGCTGATCACGCCGATCTTCTTGCCGCGCAGGTCGGCGCCGCCGGTGAGCGGAGAGTCCGGCTTCACAGCCATCACCCACGGCCAGTTCTGCACCAGGCCGCCGATCGCCTTGATCGGCACGTTCTTCTCCGCCGCGCCGAGCGCCGAGCCGGCGTCGGCGGGGGTGATGTCGCCGCTGCCGGACGCGACCGCCTGGAGGGCGGCGACCGAGCCGTCGGCGTTGATCGTCTCGACGGTCAGCTTCTCCTCGGCGAAGTAGCCGAGTTCCTTGGCGACCGCGTAGACGGCCACCTCCTCCTTCGGGCCGATCACGGCCGAGGCGATGGCCATGGTCAGCTTCGCCTCCTTGCCCTCGCCGCCGGCGCCGTCGTCGTCGGAGCCGCCGCCGCACGCGGACAGGACCAGCGCGGCGGCCAGCGCCGCCGGGAGCAGAGCCCACTTTCGTTTCATATGCACACACCTCGTCATGAGTCGGGGGAGACCACCTCCGCCGCCGGAGCGGCGGAGGTGGGGGAATCAGGCGTCGCGCTGCTGCGCGACCGTTGTCCGTCAGGCGTCGCGCTGCTGCGCGACCAGTGCCAGATCGTTGTAGACGTGCTGCTCGACGATCAGTCCGCCGTCGAGCACGAAGACGTCCGCGTAGCGGATGTCCTCAAACGGAGTGCCGTCGAGCCATTCCCCGTACAGCCGCCCGAGCGAGGTCACGGTGACCCGCCCGTCGGCCTCACCCACCAGGTAGCGGTCCCGGTGCTTGCGCACCCACCGGTAGGTTCCGGTCGACGCGGCCGCCATCTCCCGCAGCGACGAGTACTCCCGGCCGCCCGGGAAGACCAACCGCGCCCGCTCCGCGAGAAAGCGCCCCGCTTCGTCGAGTTCGCGGTCCTCGCACAGCTGCAGGTAGCTGTCGATCAGGCCGGGCGCGTCCGGTGTGCTCATCAGCCGGTCTTCTCGCTCAGCGCCGCCTCCCACTGGTCCCGCAGCGGGTGCTCCGCGGGGCCGTGCTCGGTGAGGATGCGCATGAGGCGGGCCAGCAGCTCGTCCCGCTCGCGGTCGAGGACCTTCTGCTCCTCCTCGGTGGAGACGAAGCCGTCGACGGCGCCCGCGGTGAGCGCGCCGGAGCGGGTCAGCAGCGCCTCGACGACGCGTACCCGCTGGCGGGTCACGTGCAGCTCGGTGGAGAGCTGCAGCACCAGGTCGAGCAGCTTGCCGACCTTGGGGTCCCCGAAGTAGTCGAACTCGGTGCTCATCACGCCTCCGGCTTGGTCGCGGCCAGTACGGCCCAGGGGAAGTGCCACTCGGGACGGTCGCCCCAGCCCTGCGGCTGGACGCCGTTGCGGCGCTCGTCGAACGGGGTCCACGACACGTCGGTCAGACCGGCCTCGGTGCAGACCTCGATCAGGTCCGAGCCGAACAGGTCGTGGAAGAACGGCTCGTTGTTGCGCTCGGCGTGCTCGTAGACGGTGGCGTCGCGCAGCGGGTCGCCGGTGAGCATGAACTCCAGGAAGCGCAGCGATCCGCCCGGCTTGAGCAGGCGCGCGGCCTCCACGATCGTCTCCCGGATCGCGGTGGCGGGCATCTCGTGCAGCACCATCGTGCCGGTGACCACGTCGCAGCTGTCCGCCTCGATGCCGGTGGCCCGGCCGTCGGCCTGCCGGTAGTCGATCGCGACTCCGGTCGCCTCGGCCTCGGCGTGGGCCAGGCGCAGACCGGGCGCGGCCAGGTCCACGCCGATCACCTGCGCGGTCGGGTACTTGGCGGGCAGCGGGCGGGTGCTCTTGCCGAAACCGCACCCGATGTCGACGATCCGGGTCGCCGCGGGCAGCTCGGGCAGCGCGGTCTGGGCGAACAGCGTGTGGAACTTGTAGCCGTCGTTGTCGCGCAGCATGACGATGCGCGCGCCGAACTCGTACACGTAGGCCGACATGTCGTCGGAGAAGAAGCTGCCGGGCTGGATGTGGATGTCGTAGTCGGTGTACCAGTCGGGCAGTTCCAGGTCGGGGTTCAGCTCCAGCGAGCCCTTCGGCTGCTCGGGCAGCGAGGTGAGCTGGCCGGTCAGCTCCTCGCGGCGGCTGAGCACCGCGTCGCCGGCGGCCTTCCACAGCATCTTCTGCTGCACCCGCTCCAGGTGGCTGAACCACGGGTAGAGCGGGAGACCGCGCAGCACCTGACCGGCGTCGGCGACGGTGGTGGCCGACGCCCCGGTGGCGCCGTACTCCTCGCGCAGCGCCGGGTAGACGGTGTCCGCCCAGCGCTTGCGCAGGCCGAGGACGAAGTCCACGGCGGAACGCTCATCCAGGGTGAGGCGCTCCTCGACATCGAACATGCCTTGTCTCCTCTGCAGGTGGGGGAGGTCCGGCCCGCGGTGCACCGCGACCGGGGTGGACGGGTCAGTGGGCGTACCGCACGCGTTCGGCGGCCGCGGTGTCGAAGGCGCCGAGGAACGCGCCGGCCATGCGTCCCTCGTAGACGGCCTCGAAGGCGGTGCGGGGAGCGTTCGCGTCGCCGACGACGTGGACGCGGGGGCCGTCGGGCAGCGCGTCGAGCTGCCGGTACAACTCGTCCGCGGCCTGCGCCGAGCCGCCGTCGACGACTGTGGTGACGCCTTCGACGATCGTCTCGCCGCCGGCGAGCGGGCCGCCGAGCGCCACCGCGCCGGCGCCCGCCGCACGGGCGGTCCGCATCGGGTGGACCGCGATCCCCAGGTCCGCGAAGCGCTTGAGCAGCGCCAGCCGGGAGTACGTGGTGATCTTGGCGCTCACCGTGGCGGTGGGGGAGACGAGGTGGACGCGGGCGCCCCGCCGGGCGAACGCCTCCGCCACCGACGCCGCCGACCAGGTGCCCTCGTCGTCGAGCACGACGACGGCGCCGTCCGGCCGGTAGCCGGGGTCGGCCAGGTGGTCGACGGCCTGCCAGATGTCGACCACCGGCGGGCCGCCGGGCAGGTCGCGGCGGGCGGGCCGGGAGCCGGTGGCGAGGACGACGTCCTGGTAGCCGCCGGACAGCACGTCCTCGACGCCGGCGCGGTGGCCGAGCCGGACCGGGATGCCGGCGGCAGCCACGTCGCGGGCCAGGTCGCGGGTGAGCAGACCGAGCCGCTCCCGGCCGGGTACGCGCGCGGCCACCTCGACCTGCCCGCCGAGCCGGTCGCGTGCCTCGACAACTGTCACCCGGTGCCCGGCCCGGTGCGCGGAGAGCGCCGCCTCCAGGCCGGCCGGACCGCCGCCGACGACCAGGACGTCCCGCGCGCCGGACGGTCCGGGCAGCTCCGGCCAGGCGTCGGCCCACTCCCGCTCGGCGCCGACCTCCGGGTTCACCACGCAGGAGATGGGCAGGCTGGTCTCCAGCCGGCCGATGCAGCCCTGGTTGCAGGCCAGGCAGGCGCGTACCTCGTGCTGGCGGCCCTGCTCGGCCTTGCGGACCAGGTGCGGGTCGGCGATGTGCGGGCGGGCCAGGCCGACCAGGTCGGCCTCGCCGGCGGCGACGAGTTCGGCCGCCTCCGGCAGGCTGTCCAGCCGGCACACCGCGAGCACCGGCAGGTCCGGGAACTCCTGCTTGAACAGCGCCGCGTGGTGCCGGAACGGGGCGTGACCGAAGCTCATGTCCGCCATCTGCGTCGCGAGCGACCAGCTGCCGTGGTAGGCGGAGTGGCTCACGTGCACGTAGGCGAGGGGGAACTCGGCGCGCAGCTTCCCGACGATCTCCAGCACCGCGGCCGGGTCGAGGCCGCCGGGCAGGAACTCGTCGGCGCTGACCCGCAGCCCGACGGGCAGCTCGGGTGCGGCGGCGAGAACCGCGGTCAGCACCTCGCGGGTCAGGCGCATCCGGTTGTCGAGGCTGCCGCCGTATGCGTCGTCGCGGGTGTTCGTGTGCGGCGAGAGGAACTGCTGGAGCAGGTGGCCGTGGCCGGCGTGCACCTCCAGGCCGTCGAAGCCGGCCTCGCGCATCCGTCGCGCGGCGGCGGCGAACGCCTCGACGACGACCGCGATGTCCCGGCGTCCCATCGCGTGCGGCACGTGCGAGCCGGCCGCCCACGGCACCGGCGACGAGGACCAGGCGGCGGTACGCGTCGCGTCGCCGTTGGCCTGCCGTCCGGCGTGCATGATCTGGGCGAACATGCGGGCCCCGTGCTCGTGCACGGCCTCGGTCACCGCCGCGTACGCCGGGATCGACGAGTCGTCGAAGCTGCCGAGGCTGATGCTGCGGCCCGCGCTCGTGGGGTGCACACGGATCGCCTCGGTGATGATCAGGCCGGCGCCGCCGCGCGCCCGCTCCGCGTGGTACGCGACGTGGCGGCGGGTGGGCACATTGTTCAGTCCGAAGTTGGTGGTGTGGCCGGGGACGAAGACCCGGTTCCGCAGTGTGAGACGCCCGAGCCGGGTGGGGGAGAGAAGAGCGAGAAGCTTGTCGTCAGGCATGCCTCGGACTTCCTGTTTCGGGCCGCACTCGGCGAGGCCGAGAGCGTTCGGATGAACCGTACGCCGTTCGATTGAGTGGAACGGTAGGGCCGGGTTCACATGCCGTCAACGGGCTACTGATCAGTAACTTAGTTCCCCGTACCGCCTCTGAGCTGCTGTTCCACTAGGCGGAACGCTGACCGATGACGACCGTCGATGCGGCGGTCGATCGTTCGGTTCCTCCTGCTCGGACGACGGTGCCGGCCGCCCATCGCCGGTCGGAGGCCCGTGCCGATCGTTCGGACGGCCGCTCCGGCCCGCGTCGGCGGACGCCCGCCGGCAGCGCCGGCGCGTCCCCGGGTGCCGGGTCCGGACATGCGTCGGCCCGGGTCGTCGCCCGTGCGCGCACGCGTGGTGCGGCTGCCGGCGACGACCCGGGCCGTCGTTGTTCAGCAGGTGTGGTGGTGCCCGGACGCCGCCGGATCTCAGGGGCGGGTGGTCAGCCGGCGTCCGGGCGCAGGTACGGCGTGAGCAGCTCGCGGGCGAGGCCCCTGGCCGCCGGAAGGCCGAGACCGTTCTCGATCATGCGGCTCAGGGCGTAGACGACCGACTGGACGAGCTCCGCCATCCGGTCCGGATCGCTCGCCCCGTGTTCGGTGAGCGCGGCGCGCAACGGCGCCTCGAGGCTGTCGTGCAGCAGCCGGCTGGAGGTCGCCAGCACCTCGCTGTTGCCCGCCGACGCCAGTGCCCGGGCCAGCGCGTGGTCGCCCCGGGCAACCAGTTGCAGGTTGGCCTCGACGTACGCCAGGATCCTCGCCCCCGGCGTGCGGGCCTCGGCCATCTGCTTCTCGACGAAGGCCGACCACCGGGGGAACGTGTCGGCGACCAGCACGTCGAACATGTCGGTGCGGGACTTGAAGTACGAGTACGCGCTGGAGCGGGCCAGCCCGGCGTGCCGGGCCACGTCGGCCAGGCTCGGGATCTGCTCCGGGTGCTCGGAGAGCAGGGCGCGGGCGGCGTCGAGCAACGCCGCCCGCTGCGCGGCCCGGTGTTCCGCGACGGTAGAGGCTTGGATCTTCGGCACAGCGACCTCCCCGTGTCTCCCGCCGCCCGTGTCCGGTCCGCGTCGCTCCCTGCTCGTCGCGGTCAGCTGCTCGTGGCGAGCTTGCCGTCGATCATCTCGTAGATGGTGTCACAGTATTGCAGCACGTCGTGATCGTGAGTGACCATCACGACGGCCACCGAGCGCTCCCGCGCCTCCTGGGCGAGCAGCTGGACGATGTCGTGGCTGCGGGCCCGGTCCAGCGCCGCCGTCGGCTCGTCCACCAGCAGCACCGACGGCTCGGTCATCAGCGCCCGGGCGATGCCGACGCGCTGGCGCTCGCCGCCGGAGAGCTGGTGCGGCCGGCGGTCGGCCTTACCGGCCAGGCCGACGTGCGCGAGCATCTCCAGCGGGTCGCGTCCGGACCGTTCCCGTCGCCCGCCCAGCCGCAGCGGCAGGCGCAGCTGGTCGGCGGCGGTCAGCGCGGGCAGCAGGTTGCCCGACTGGAACACGAACCCCACGTGCCGGCGGCGCAGCTCGGTGCGCGCCCGGCGGCTGGACACGGTCATGTCGTGCCCGGCCACCGTGACGGTGCCCTGATCGGGGCGGGCCAGCCCGCCGGCCACGGCGAGCAGGCTGGATTTGCCCGCGCCGGACGGTCCGACGATCGCGGCCAGCTCACCGGGCGCGACGGTCAGGTCGACGTCGTCCAGCGCGTGCACGGTCTCCGCGCCGTCGCCGTGCCGCAGGTGGACGCCGCGCATGACCAGGCCGAGGCCGGCTCCAGCGGTGCCCGGCGTCGAGGGGGACGGTGTGGTCCGGCTGCTCATCGGTTGCCTCCCAGGGCGGTCGCCGGGTCGATGGAGGTGAGGCGTACGACGGCGGCTGCCGCGCCGACCAGGCCGAGCACGAGCAGGCCGGCCGCGGCGGCGGCGATGCTCTGCGGATGCAGCGCGAACGGAACGTTGCCGCCGGAGATCAGCGCGCCGAGGCCGAGGCCGATCCCCATGCCGACGGCGATGGCGAGGGCCAGCAGGATCAGTGCCTGGGTGAGCGCGTCGCGCAGCACCCAGCCGGTCGAGGCGCCCAGCGCCCGCAGCACGGCGACCTCCTGCTTGCGCTGGATCGCCCAGACCGCGAAGAACGCGCCGGCCACGAGCGCCGAGATGGCGTAGAGGAAGCCCTGGATCAACTGGAGCGTGGTCGTCTCGGCGGTGTAGCCGGGCGAGGCGCCGTACGACTCGTCGAGCGTCAGGCTCTCTGTGCCCGCGGCCTTGTCGCCCGCGGCCAGGTCCACCGAGCCGCCGCCGGTCGCGCGGACCGCGACGGCGGTGATCTCCTGGGTCGCCTGCGCCGGCACCTGCGCGCCGGCCGGGGTGCCGGACTTGACCGCCTGCCACGTCGCCAGCGGCACGTACGCCACGTCGACGTGGCCGAAGGTGTCCTGCTGCTCGGTGACGCCGACGACGCGCAGCCGCGTGCCCAGCCGGTCCACAGTCACGGTGTCGCCGACGCGCAGGCCCGCGTCGATGGCGGTGGGGCTCACCACGATCCCGTCCGCCGGGCCGAGCCGGTCGCCCTCGCTGACGGCGGGGGACAGGAACGAGCCGGTCTCGACGCCGAACAGCGCGAGGTCGACCTCGGTGCCACCGTCGGTCCGCCCGTTGACGAGCGTGTTGCCGAACGGGGTCGCCTCGGCCACGCCCGGCTGGTCGCGCCAGGTGTCCACCGCCGAGGCGTCCACCACGCTGCGCGAGAACGCCGAGTCGTGCTGCACGCCGTGGGCGAAGGCGAACGAGGTGACCGGCAGGTTCTGCAGGCCGGAGACGCCGTCCCGGACCAGCCCGACGGACAGGCCGGACAGCATCACCATCAGCACCGAGATCAGCGCGATCACGGCCCCCATCAGGGCGAATCGCAGCCGCGCGAACCCCAGCTCACGAATGGCCAGGAACATCAGCCGCCACCTCTCAAACTTGTCGACACCATGTCGTCATGTTAACAACACGGTGTCGGCAAAAAGGGCCGGCGGCGGCTGTCTACCCGACCACACTCCGTGACGGCGCGGGCCGGTCCGGCGGGCGGCGCCCCGTGCCCGGCGTCAGGCGGCGACCGGGCCCGCGGTGGCGCGGCGCGCGCGCCGGCCGAGGGCGGTCACCGCGACGACGATGATCGGGGCGAGCGTGAGGTGGCACGCCGCGAGCGTGATCTTGCTGGTGGTGTCCAGGTCCGCGGGCAGCGTCATGGTGGCGATCGTGAGTACCGCGAGCGCCGGGCCGATGATCAGCGCCGCCCGGACCACCCAGGCGAACCGGGACGCCAGCAGGGCGACGGCGGTGAGCCCGAGCGCCAGCGGCAGCGCGCTGAAGCCCGCGACGGTCACCGCGTCGACCTCGACCCGCCGGCCGTCGGCGGTGAACAGGAAGCTGCCGCCGGCCGCCCGGCCGATCGCGTACACGATCAGGTTGACGACCACCGCGACGGCGGTGGCGAGCGCGACGACGGCGGTGCGGGACAGGTCAGCCACGGGAGGTCTCCTCTGCGTGCTCTCGGATCAGGTACGCCTCGATGCGGGCGAACGCCCCGGTCCAGACCTCGCCGACGAAGAAGTCGCGCAGCTGCGGGGTCGGGAAGCCGCTCTGCACCACGGTCATCAGCGTGCCGCCGTCCTTCGCCTCGAAGGTGACCTCGATGCGCGTGGTCATGGTCGTGCCGTCCGGGCCGGTACCAGTCGACTCGGTGACCAGCCGGTGCGGGCGGTCGATCTCCAGGAACGTCTGCGTCTCGCGGAACAGCATGTCGGGGGAGGGGCCCCAGACGGCGGTCTGCTTCCCGCCGACCCGCAGGTCGACGTCGATCTCCACGATGCCGGGCTGCTCGTCGAGGATGCCGAACCAGATCTTCTGTTTGCCGGCGTCAGTGTAGGCGTCGAACACCTCGTCAGGGGTGCCCGGAAGGTGTCGTGTCACTCGCATGTGGAGCGTCATGGTCGCGGTCCTCCGTGGTGAGTGTGAGGTAGGCGTCGAGGCCGTCGAGGCGACGGGCCCAGAGACGTCGGTAGAAGGCGATCCAGGCCATGGCCGAGTCCAGCGGCGCCTCGCTGAGCCGGCACTGCCGGGACCGGCCGACCTTGCGCGTCACCACGAGGCCCGCGTCCTCCAGCGCCCGGACGTGCTTGCGCATGCCGGTGAGGCTCATCCCGGTGGGCTCGGTGAGCTCGCTGATGGTGGCCGGGCCCGCGCCGAGCCGGATCAGGATGTCGCGTCGGGTGGGGTCGGCCAGGCTGGCGAAAACCCGGTCGAGCGTCTCTTGCTGAACCACGAGGTTCACCGTACGACACTGAACCATTTGGTTCAACGTTATGCCGAGGTGGGCGTGGCGTACGCGTGAAACGGCCCCGCGACCTCTCGGGTCGCGGGGCCGTCCCCGGCGCCGTGGGAAGAAACGCCGGAGTGTGCGGTGCCGGTCAGGCGAGCGTGCAGGGTGCGCCGTTGAGGCTGAACGAGCCGGGCCGGGCGGTGTTGCCGGTGTGCGTGGCCTGGAAGCCGATGGTGGTCGAGCCGCGAGCCGGGATGACCGCGTTGTACGCGAGGTTGCGCGCGGTCACCTGACCCGAGGCGGGGGAGTAGGAGGCGTTCCAGCCCGAGGTGATGGTCTGGCCGCCGGGCAGCGTGAACGTCAGCGACCAGCCGTTCACCGCGGCCGAACCGGTGTTGCTGATGGTGATGTTCTCGGTCAGCCCGTTGTTCCAGGCGTTCAGCTCGATGCTCACCGAGCAGGCGCCGGTGCCGGGCGGGGGCGTGGTCGGGCCGGGCGGAGGCGTGGTCGGGCCCGGCGGAGGTGTGGTCGGGCCGGGCGGAGGCGTGGTCGGGCCCGGCGGGGGCGTGGTCGGGCCCGGCGTGGTGGTCAGGCCGAAGAACGCCACCGCGGCCGCGGCCATGCCGGCCGAGGGCAGGCTGTGCCCGGCGCCCTGGATGCTGTACGCCTCGACCTGCACGGTGCCGGTGCCGTCGGCGTAGCGCCGCCGGTTCCAGCCGGACTGCGGCGTGTCGGTGGACGTGGGCGTCTGGCTGAGGCCGAACACGTTCGTCCACTGCTCGATCGTCTCCTGGAGCAGCGAGTACGGCACCAGCGTGTCGTTGGTGCCGTGCCACAACTGCACCCGGGGACGGGGACCGGTGTAGCCGGGGTACGCCTGGCGGACCGCGTCACCCCACTGCTGCGGGGTGCGGTCCATGTTCCCGCCGGTGCACTGGCTGGATCCGGGCGGATAGTCGGCGGCGCCGGCGAAGCAGTTGAACGGCACGCCCATGAACGCCGCGCCGGCCTTGAAGACGTCCGGGTAGAGCGCCAGCATGTGGTTGGTCATCATGCCGCCGGACGAGCTGCCGGTGGCGTAGACCCGGTCCGGGTCTGCGCCGTACTGCTGCTGGACGTAGCGGACCATCGAGATGAGTGACACCGGGTCGCTGCCGCCGCCGCGCCGCTTGGCCGCGTCGGACCAGGTGTCGAAGCAGTTGCCGAAGCCGGCCTGCTGGGTCGCGCTGGGGTAGATGACGATGAAGCCGTACCGGTCGGCCAGGCCGGCGAACTCGCTGCCGGAGTAGAAGCCGGGGCCGGAACCGCCGCAGCCGTGCATGGCCACCACAGTGGCCGGCCGGGCCGGGCGGGCGTCCGGGACGTAGACGTGCATGCGCATCCGGCCGGGGTTGTCGCCGAAGCTGGTCACCTCGGTCAGCGACGCCGCGTACGCGGGTTGGACGGCGGGGATCACCAGGCCGGCCGCCGCCAGCGACGCGGCCAGGGCCACCACCATCTTGGCTCTGATTCTCACGGAGACTCCTTCGATCGCCCTGTGCGGGCGGGGTCGGGCGGATGCGCCCCGCGCCGGCGACCCGGGCCGCCGCGGTGTCGCGCCTCACCCACTGACGTGGTTCGCCCGGCCCGGCTCCGTCGTGTGGCACATAGTGTTCCGGCCGGACGGCGAAGTGTCAATCGACATGCTCCGATGAGCTGCGGCGGCGTTCGTCTACAGTCGGTGCACCGTCCCTGAGCCGAGCCCGGAGCGCGTGTGGCAAGCCCGTTCGACATCGAGGAGATCTACCCGGACGAGGGACCGGCGCCGCGGCTGCCCCGGCGGCAGGCCGGCACCTCGCCGCAGAGCGTCGCGGTGACGCTCCTGACCGACTACACGCTGCGTACCCGCGCCGCGCTGCCGTCCGCGGCGATCGTCGCGCTGCTCGGCGAGGCCGGCGTGACCAGCGCCGGCGCGCGTACCGCGATCAGCCGGCTGGCCCGCCGCGGTGTGCTGGAGGGCAGCCGGCAGGGCCGCAACAGCTTCTACCGGCTCAGCCGCGCCGCCGCCGCCGACCTGTCCGCCGGCGGGAACTGGATCACCGCCTCCACCGCCGAGACGCAGGCGTGGGACGGATGCTGGACGATCGTCGCCTTCTCGCTGCCGCAGGACCACGGCACGCAGCGCCGGGCCCTGCGCGGCCAGCTGCGCTGGCTCGGCTTCGCGCCGCTCTACGACGGGCTGTGGATCTCGCCGTACGAGCTGGCCGGGCCCGCGTGCGCCCGGCTGGCCCAGCTCGCCCTCGGTGCGGTCACGGTGTTCCGGGGACGGCAGGACGCGCTGGACGCGATCGGCCAGCGCGCCCCCGTGGACGCCTGGGACGTCGACGCGATCAGCGGGCACTATGAGGCGTTCCTACGGCGGTGGACGCCGCTGGTGTCGCGGCTCGGCTCCGTCGACGGCGCCGCCGCCGTGCGGGCGCGTACCGAGGTGATGGACACGTACCGGCGGTTTCCCACGCTCGACCCGCGGCTGCCACTGGAACTGCTGCCCGCCGGATGGCCGCGCCGGGCGGCCCGGGACCTGTTCGCGGCCGTCTACGACGGCCTGGCCGGGGCCGCCGAAGCCCACGTCCGGGCGGTCGTCGCCCGGTTCGCCGACCCGGTGCCGCCCGGCATCCGGGCGCACACCACCGCCGACATGCTCGCGGGCGTACGCGAGGAGCGGCCATGCGCGTGACCATCTCCCTCGACGAGCTGCTCGGCGACGAGGTACGGCGCGACCCGTACCCGTTCTACGCCCGGCTGCACGAGGCGGGAGAGGCGGTCGCGCTGCGGCCCGCCGACCCGCACGCGCTCGTCGTGCACGGATATGACGCGGTCAACAAGGTGCTGCGCGACCCCGTCTTCCGGGTGCTCGGCGCCGACTACCTGGACCGGGCCGGGGTGCGCTGGCGCGAGCACCAGGTCATCCGGATCCTCCAGTCGTCGATGCTCAACGCCGCCGAGGGCGACCACCTGCGGGTCCGGCACCTGTTCTCCCAGGCCCTCACCCCGCGCCGGGTCGCCGCGCTGGAGCCGGCCATCGGGCGCATCGCCGACGGCCTGCTCGACGGGCTCGCCGCCGAGGGCGCGGACGGCCGGCCGGTCGACTTCATGGCCCGCTTCGCGCTCCGGCTGCCCAGTGACATCATCGGCGAGCTGCTGGGCGTGCCGGAGGCGGACCGGGAGTGGTTCCCGTCCCGGGTCCGCGCGTTCGACGCGGTGCTGGAGATCGGCCGCCGGTCCATGCGCGAGGTCCGGGCCGCCAACGTGGCGGCGGCGGAGCTGACCGCGTACTTCACCGACCTGGTCGCCGCGCGCCGGGCGGCGCCGCGCGACGACTTCGTCTCGGCGCTGCTGCGCGGCCTGGACGACGAGCCCGGCCGGCTGAGCGCCGACGAGCTGCTGGCCAACCTGATCATCATGTACAACGCCGGGTTCCGGACCACCGCGAACCTGCTCGGCAACGGGCTGGTGCTGCTCACCGAGCGGCCGGACGCGCGGGACGCGCTGCGCGCCGATCCGTCGCTGGCCGCGTCGTACGTCGAGGAGATCCTGCGGTACGAGCCGCCTGTGCACTTCGCGGTCCGGTACGCCGCCGAGGACACCGAGGTCGCCGGCCTGCCGGTGGCGGCGGGCCGGACGGTGGTGGTGCTGACCGGTGCCGCGAACCGGGATCCGCGCCGCTTCCCCGACCCGGACCGGTTCGACCCGTCCCGCACGGACAACCGGCACCTGGCGTTCAGCGCCGGGCCGCACTACTGCTTCGGGGCGACGCTGGCCCGGACCGAGGGACGGCTGGTCCTGCCCCGCCTGCTGGACCGCTTCCCGGCGCTGGCCGCCGAACCCGGGCCGCGCCGCGCGCTGATGCTGCGCGGGTACGACCGGCTTCCGGTACGGCTGACCGACCGGATATCTTGCCAAACCAATCCGATCGAGTAAGGTCGATGCTATGCGGAGTGTCCGCTCCGCGCCTCACAGGTTCCGTCGAGCAGGTCGAGTGCGCCGCCAGGACACCGTGGAAGGGAAACACCGGGCATGACCGACGAGATCCGCGCGTTCCTCCTCGCCGCACTCACCGAGATGAAGTACGACGTCTCCGACGTCGACGACGACACCGTCTTCGGTCCCGCCGGGCTCGACGTGGACTCCCTCGGCCTGGCCGAGCTGGCGGTACGTGTGGAGGACCGGTTCGGGGTCGCCTTCGACGACGACGAGGCGGAGGATCTCGCCATGATGACCGTCGGCGAGTTCAGCCGGACGGTGGCGGCACGCATCGCACCGGCCTCGGCGCACTGACCGATGTCGGGGCACGGCACCCGGCCGCGCGGCGTCCCGGCGCCCACGTCGGCGCAGCGGTTCCGGTGAGCGTGCGCGAACCGGTCACCGTCACCGGGATCGGACTGGTCAGCCCGGTCGGCGCGACCGCCGCCGAGGTGTTCGACGCGGTCTGCGACGGCCGGTCCGGGCTCACCCGGCCCCCGGCCGGCCATCCGCTGCACGGCGTCGTCGACGTCGCCGCGTTCGCCCCGGCGATCGACCCGGCGAGCGTGCTGCCCGGCCCGGAGTCACGCGTCGTGGACCGGTCGATCGTGATGGTGCTGCGTGCCGCCGAGGACGCGCTCGCCGACGCCGGACTGCGGATCGGCCAGGACGTCGATCCGTACCGGGTGGCGGTCGTCGTCTCCGGCGTCGGCGGTCTGTCCACGCTGGAGGAACAGGTGCTCGCCCGCGCCGGGCGGGGCCGGTTCGGGGTCAGCCCGTACATGCTGCCCGGGACACTGCCGAACATGGGCGCGGCCCGCATCGCGATCAAGTTCGGCATCCACGGCTACACCTCGTCGATCGGCACGGCGTGTGCGGCCGGGGCGCAGTCGATCGGGGAGGCGCTGCGCATCCTGCGCGCCGGCGAGGCGGACGTGGTGCTCGCCGGATGCGCCGAGGCGCCGCTGTTCCCGACGTTCGCCGACGCGTTCGGCAACGCCCGCGCGCTGGCCCGCGGCTGGGCCGACCCGGCCGCCGCGAGCCGCCCCTTCGACCGCCGCCGCAACGGGCTCGTCCTCGGCGAGGGCGCCGGGGTGTTCGTCCTGGAACGCGCCGCGCACGCCGCCGCGCGCGGCGCCCACCGGCACGCCGACGTGCTCGGCTGGGGCGCCACGAACGACGCCCACCACCCGACCACGCCGCGCCCCGACGGCGCGGGCGCGGCCCGGTGCATGCGGATGGCCGTCCGCGACTCAGGGCTGGTGCCCGGCGACATCGGGTACGTCAACGCGCACGGCACCAGCACCCGGGCCGGGGACGCCGCCGAGCTGGCCGCGCTCGCCGAGGTGTACGGCGCCGCCCCGCCGCCGCTGAGTTCGACCAAGGGCGTGACCGGGCACATGCTCGGCGTCTCCGGCGTGATCGAGGCGGCCGTCGCGGTCGAGGCGCTGCGTCGCGGCCTGCTGCCGCCCACGCACAATCTGGACGACCCGGAGCGCGACGGCGAGGTCGACCACATCCGCGGGCGGGCACGCGCCACGGCGGTGGACGCGGTGCTGTCCAACTCGTTCGGCTTCGGCGGGCACAACGTCAGCCTCGTCCTGGCCCGGCCCGCCTGAGCGGCGCGGCCCCTTGCCCGGCCGGGTACCTCAGCGGAGCGTGATCACCGTGGCGGTGTCGTACGCGGCGACGGCGACGGTGAAGTGCGGGCGCAGCATGTCGGCCACGTAGTCGAGGTCGGCGACCAGCGGCACCGGAAGCAGGGCGCGCTGGTCCGGGCCGGTCCGGGTGGCGACCAGTTCGATCCGGTCGGCCTTGAGCAGCCCCCGGGTGAGGAACGCGGGCAGGTCCTCGGGCAGCAGGCACCGCCACATGTCGACGTTGACGATCAGGTCCAGCGCGCCGGCCTTGAACTGCTGGAGCACGGTGCCGAGCAGGTGGGAGTTCGTCTCGCCGACCGGCGCGTCGTGGTCGAACGTGTGCGACCCGGCGCCCAGGTCCAGCGTGGACACGCCGTTGCCGACGATCAGCGCCGCGCTCGCCGTCAGCTCCTCGCGCAGCGACGCGGGCAGGACGTCCGGCCGGCCCAGCCCACCGGCCCGATACGCCTCGATGGCCTGGCCGTAGAGCCGGATCCGGCCCAGGTGCCGGCCGAACGTGTTGAGCCCGTACAGCACCTCGACGTCGTAGCGCAGGTGCTTGCGCAGCAGGTACTTCATGTTGTCCATCGAGGCGAGCCCGTTCGACGTCTTGCGGAAGTGCGGCAGGTGGTAGGAGAGCGCGTCGACGTCCAGCCGGAACAGCTCCGGCGGCGCGCCGTGCAGGTGGAACACCCGGTAGAAGAAGTCGAGGTCCTCGAAGCCCCACTTGACCATCGCCTCGTCGAAGCCGCCGACCCGCCGGAACGACTCGTGGTCCACCGAGGCGTTGTGGGTCAGGCCCAGCACCCAGGGCGCGCTCGGGAAGTCGTCCGTCCGCTGCGGGAGGGCGATGTCCTCCAGCCGCGGGTCGCCACGCTCGGCGTCGAGCATCGCCGGGGCGACCGGTTCGCCCCGGCGCAGCGCGTCCGCGCCGGCCCAGTCCAGGTCGTACCGCTGCCCGAGCAGCACCCCGGGCCGGCCGGCACGACCGGCGTGGAAGTCGCGGTGCCGCTCCAGCAGCCCGGGATGCGCCACCGTGTCGGCGTCGAGGAACATCAGCGTGTCCGCGCGGGCCCGGGCCGCCGCCGCGTTGCGGTTGGCGCTGCGGCCGCGGTTCCGCTCGCTGCGGACGTAGTCGATCCGCAGCCGGTCCCGGTAGGCGTCCACCACCGGGCCGAGCGCCACGGCCGAGCCGTCGTCGCCGACGATCACCTCGAAGTCGCCGGGCGGCAGCGTCTGCCGGGTCAGCGACCGCAGCGTCGCGTCGAGTGCGGAGCCGTTCTCGTGCGCGGGCACCACCACGCTCAGGCCGGGCCGGTCCACGTCTCGGCCTGCTCAGCGCGGGGTGGAGTTGGCGGTGATGTAGTCGGCCAGGTCGCCGAGCGTGGCCATCCGATCCTCGTCGAGTTCCTCGACGTCGATCTGGATCTCCAGCTCGTCCTCCAGCGACAGCAGCAGCTCCAGGCCGAGCGAGGAGCTGAGGCCGAGGTCGTCCATCAGCTGGGTCTGCTCGGTGACCGGCGTGTCCGGCCGGAGCATGCGGGTCAGCAGGACGGTCAGGCGGTCGACGACCTGGTCACGGGGCGGCGCGTCGGCCGGCGCGTCGTGTTCTAGCACCGGGCGTCCCGCGAGTCGATCATGCGCGTCGGCATGGAGTCATCAGAGCAGGGGACATCGGCGGGTGTCAACGGGTACGGCGATCGTCACCGATCGTGACCGAGGCCGGTGTGGCACTCGACGGCGTACCGCCGGTCGCCGGCGAGCGCGACCGCCACCGCGTACCCGGCGGGTGTGCGCAGGTCGGCGAGCCGGTGCGGGCCGGCCGGCTCGACGCACTCGACCACGTCGGCCCGGTGCACCGGCACGGCGAGGTTGGGCCACAGCCGGCCCCCGGCCGCCTTGACCGCCGCCTCCTTGCGCGCCCACAGCCGGGTGAACCGCAGCGCCCGGCCGGCCGGGTCCGGTCCGGCGGCGACGTGCCGAGCCTCCCGCGGGTCGAAGAAGCGCGCGGACGCCGAAACCGGGTCACCGCCCGGCGCGACGTGCTGGATGTCCACCCCGACCGGGCGGCCCTCGCTGAGCGCGACCGCCACCAGGTCGCCGGAGTACGACAGGCTCGTGTGCAGGCCGCTCCACGGGCCGGTCAGCGCCGGTTTGCCGTACCGGCCGCGGCGCCAGGTCAGGGCCGCCGGTGGCGCGCAGGCAGCCCGCCCGGCCAGGACGCGCAGCGCGCCGTGCGCCACTGTGAACCGGTCCCGCAGCGCCCCGGCGCCGAGCCGCGCGGCCCGGTCCCGCTCGTCCGCGTCGAGCACCGCCCGGTACCGGGCCAGCTCGTCCGCCGGCACCGCCACCGGGACGATCCAGACCCGGACGGCGTCCCGCATGGACGGCAGCGTAACCGTGCGCCGTCACGTTGACACACACCGATGTGCGTTGCTCTGATGAGCGGGTGTTCGCGCAGACGGTCCAGGCCCAGGTTCCCGTGGCGTTCGCCGGGCCGGGCGCCGGCACCGCGCCCCTGACCTGGGGGCAGAAGGCCATCATGCAGGACATGCGGGAGACCGGCTGGACGCACAACGTCAGCGGCGCCCACCCGATGCCCGCGGGTGTCACGATCGAGCAGGTGGCGGCCGAGTTCGCCGCGCTGATGGCCCGGCACCCGGCGCTGCGGATGCGGCTCGGCGCCGGCGACGACGGCGGTCCGTGCCAGGTCGTGTCGGCGAGCGGCGAGACGGTCCTGGACGTGGTGGACGTACCCGACGACGCGGACCCGGCCGACGTGGCCGCGTTCGCCTACGACCTGGGCCACGCCCGCCTGCTGAGCCACTACGACCTCTACCGGGACTGGTCGGTGAGGATGGCGGTGATCCGGCACCGCGGCGCGCTGGTGCACCGGGTGCTGACGATCGACCACCTCGTGGTGGACGGCACCGCCACGTCCCTGATCCTGGCCGACCTCGGCCTGGCCGGCCGGCCGGTCCGCCGGGTCGCCGACCCGCGTACCGTGCAGATCCTCGACCTGGGGCGGCGGGAGGAGACGCCGCCGCTGCGCCGGCTCAGTGACCGGGCCGTGCGCCACTGGGCCGAGCATCTGCGGGACGTCCCGCCGCTGACGTTCGGTGAGCCGAAGGCCGGTGGGCGCCGGGGCCACCGGTACTGGCACGGCCGGTTCAGCTCGCCTGCCGCGTACCTGGCGGTGCGGGCCATCGCGGCGCGGACCCGCACGGACACCTCGCGTGTGCTGCTCGCGGTCATCGCGGTCGCGATCGGCCGGGCCACCGGCGTCAGCCCGCTCACCGCGAAGCTCATCGTCGGCAACCGGTTCCGGCCGGGCTTCGCCGAGGCCATCGCTCCGCTCAGCCAGAACGGCGTGCTGCGCGTCGACACCGCGGACACCACTGTGGACGAGGTGGTGGCGCGCGCCCGCCGGGCCGCGGTCTCCGCCGGGAAGTACGCCTACTACGACCCGGCGCAGCTCGCCGAGGTCTCGGACCGGCTGGATGCCGAACGCGGGTACCCGGCCCGGATCAGCTGCCGGATCAACGACCGGCGGGTGACCACCCGGCAGGCGGCCGACGGCGGGCTGCACGACGACCCGGTGACCGCCGAGCGGATCCGCCGCCGGGCCGACGAGACGTTCCTGGTCTGGGACGGCCCGCTGGACCACCTGCCCGAGCAGGTCTTCATCACCGTCGAGGACCAGCCGGAGACGGTTCACCTCCAGGTCATCTTCGACTTCGGCTGCTTCACCGAGGAGCAGGCGGAACGGCTGCTGCGCGGCGTGGAGGAGGTGGCGGTGGAGGCGGCGCTCGATCCCGCCGCGCCGACCCGGGTCGTCCCCGGGTCGGCGGGCGGCTGACCGGTCACCGGTCCCAGGTCACCGGCAGCGACTCCAGGCTGCGCACCACCAGCCCGGGCCGGAACCGCAGCTCCGCCTCGTCGACAGCGAGCCGCAGCCCTGGCAGCCGCCGCAGCAGCGCGCCCAGCGCCTCCTGCAACTCCATCCGCGCCAGCGCCGCGCCCAGGCAGTGGTGCGGACCGGCGCCGAACGCCAGGTGCGGATTGTGCACGCGGGTCAGGTCGAGCGTGTCCGCGCCCGGGAACACAGTGGCGTCCCGGTTGGCCGACGCGATCGCCGGCAGCACCGCGGCGCCGGCCGGCAGGCGTACGCCGCCCAGCTCCACCTCCTCGGTCGTGACCCGGGGCAGCAACACCCCGTTGTCGCCGAGCTGGATGAAGCGGGACAGCTCCTCGACCGCCCGGGCCACCGCCACCGGATCGTCGCCGCGCAGCCCGGCCAGCTGCTCCGGATGGCGGGCCAGGACCAGCAGGAACAGGTTGAGCTGGTTGGTGGTGGTCTCGTGCCCGCCCACGAAGATCCCGGCGGTGACCGACACCAGCTCCCGTTCGGTCAGGTCGTCATGGTCGTCCCAGACCGAGATGAGCGCACTCATCAGGTCGTCGCCGGGCTCGCGGCGCCGCTCGTCGATCAGCTCGCGGAACGCCTCCAGCGCGGCCCGGGGCGCGTCCGGATCGGCGTCCCAGTCGCCGACGAGAGCGTCCGACCACTGGCGTACCCGCTCCCGGTCCCGCTCCGGGATGCCGAACAGCGTGCTGATCACGGAGATCGGCAGGGGACCGGAGAGGTGCGTGATCAGGTCGGCCGGCGGACCCGCGGCCTCCAGCTCGTCGATCATCCGGTCGACGAGCGCCGCGACCCGCGGGCGCAGCTCCTCCACCCGGCGGACGGTGAACGCGTGCGAGACGGCCCGGCGCATCGTGGTGTGCCGGGGCGGATCCATCCCGATCAGCGAGTCCTCGGCGAGTGAGCCGAGTTCCCGGGTCGGGCGGTTCGGGCCGGCCGCGGCGGCCCGGCTGAACCGCTGGTCGGTGAAGACCCGGCGCACGTCGGCGTGCCGGGTGGCCAGGTACGCGCACGCCCCGTCGGGCAGCTCGACCCGGGCCACCGGGCACGTCTCCCGCATCCGGGTGTAGTCCGGCGACGGGTGGTAGATCGTCGGAGCCGGCGCGAGCGGGTACGGGATGGCCGGTGGCTCCTGCGTCATCTGCGACTCCTCAGATCGGGCCGCCCCGGGCCAGGGCGGCAAGCGCCGGCACCAGATCCGCGGGGGCGGGCATGGCGTGGACCCGGTCACGCATCGACGTCGCGGCCCGTCGCCGGGGCCCGTCACCGACCAGTTCGCCGACGAGTTCCCGGACCGCGTCGGCGGTGGCCTGCTCACCCGTCAGCGAGGTGCCGGCGCCGGTGGCGGCCAGCCGTTCCGCGTTGAAGTGCTGGTCACTGACCTGCGGCAGGACGAGCTGCGGCACGCCGTAGGCGAGCGCGGTCATGGTGGTGCCGGCCCCGCCCTGCTGCACGAGCGCGGCGCAGGTCGGCAGCACCAGCCGTACGGCCAGCGGCCCGTCGACCAGGCGGACCCGGGCCGGCAGCGGGCCCAGCCCCTCGTGCTGACGCGGTTCGACCACCACGACGACCTCCACGTCGAGCCCGGCCACCGCCCGGATCACCCCGCCCAGGTCGAACCGGTCGTGCAACCCGGCGGCGGCCATCATGGTGCCCGCCGTGACGCACACCCGGGGCCGGCCCGCCGGGCGGCGCAGCCAGTCCGGCACCACGGCCGGACCGTTGTACGGCACGAACCGCACCGGACGGCCGGGGCGCGCCGTCGGCACCTGCATGGGCGGCGGCACCGGATCGAGCGTCAGGACGCCGTCCAGCGGCACGTCGGCGGCGCGCAACCCGAACCGGGCGGCCAGCGGCCCGACCACCTGATCCGGGTCCAGGCGCAGTGTGGTCGAGGAGTCCGGCCCCCACAGGTTCAGCACGCCCGGCACGCCCAGCGCGGCGGCGGCCACCGGCGCGGCCAGGTTGAACGGCTCCCAGAGGACCAGGTCCGGCCGCCAGGACCGGCCGAAGGAGACCAGGTCGTCGAGGACGGCGTCGGCGAACCGGACCACCCCGCCGTCGGCGGTGATCGCCGGCACGACCGCGCCGGCCGGCGCGGAACCGGCGAGCGGGGCCACCGTGCCGATCCGGCCGGCGAACGCCTCGGCGAAGTCGACGTCCGCGCCCAGCGGTACGGCGGCGAGCCCGGCCGCGCTGATCGTGGCGGCCAGCGACGGGTGACTCGCCACCCGCACCTCGTGACCGGCGGCCTGCAACGCCCAGCCGAGCGGGACCAGGCTGTAGAAATGCGACCGCCAGCCCCACGTCGACATCAGAATTCGCAGCGGCGCAGTCAAATCCCACCAATCCGCGCGGCGAAACGGCAGCCCTGGAGAACCGATGCTAGGGGATCGGCACCGGTACGCGGAAGGCCGCGGACGCATGCGACGGATATTGACGCCGGACTAACCGATGCTGGACTCTTAGCCGATGTCGGACGTGGACCGCGATCAGCTGCCCGGTGGCCCGGTGACAGTCAATTCCGGGCTGCGTTCCTATCCGTTCGAACCGTTCACCGGAGACCTTCCCGCCGAGCTGCTGGAGATGGTCGTCGCCGAGCCGGTCAGCCGGGTGCGGCTGCCCGACGGGCGGGCGGCCTGGCTGGTGCTCGGCTACGAGGACTGCTGCACCGTCCTGGCCGATCCCCGCTTCTCCCGGCTGCCGCTGGGCGCGACGGCGACACCGGACGGCGGCGGCCCCCGTGAGTTGAACATGGACGGTCCGGCGCACGCCGTGGTGCGGCGGGTGGCCGGCCGCGCGTTCACCGCCCGGCGCATCGGGACGTTCCGGCCCCGGGTGCAGCGGCTGGTGGACGAGCTGGTCGACGCCATGCTGGCCGGTCCGCGCCCGGCCGACGTGGTGGCCGGACTGGTGGCGCCGCTGCCGGTGCTCGTGGTGTGCGACGTGCTCGGCGTCCCGGCCGCCGACCGGCCCCGGTTCTACGCCTGGATCGAGGGGCTGAACTCGGTCACCGCGTACGGCTCGGCCGCCGCCGTGACCGCGCAGGCCGAGCTGCGTGACTACCTGGCCGGGCAGCTGGCGCGCAAGCGGGCCGAGCCCGGCGACGACCTGCTCTCGGCCTGGGTCCGCGGCGGCGGCGCGCACGAGCTGGTCGACGCCGAACTGGTCGAGCTGGCCATGGGGGTGCTGCTCGGCGGGCTGGAGATCAATTCGACGAGCGCGGGCCTGCGCGCGTTGTTCCAGCACCCGGAGCAGCTGGCGAAGCTGCGGGCCGCGCCGGGCAAGCTCGCCGCGGCCACCGACGAGATCCTGCGCTACACGTCGGTGAGCGCCATGTTCCGGGTACAGGTGGTCCGCGAGGACCTGGTCCTCGGCGGGGTCGGGATGAGGGCCGGCGACTGCGTGATGGCGATCCCGTGGGCCGGCAACCGCGACCCCCGGTTCTTCCCCGAGCCGAACGTCTTCGACATCGACCGCCGGCCCGGTGTGCCGCATCTGACCTTCGGCTTCGGGCCGCACTTCTGCCTCGGCACGGCGCTGGGCCGGATGCAGGTGGAGCTGTCGCTCGGGGCGCTGCTGACCCGGATGCCGGCGCTGTCTCCGGCCGTGCCGCTGGCGGAGATCCCGTGGCGGCACGACCGGATGAACGGCGGCATCGCCTCCTTCCCGGTCACCTGGTGACCGGCGGTCAGTAGCTCTCCACCGCGTTGACCCGGCCCGGCCAGTAGCGTTCGCCGGGTGCCGGGACGTAGTGCTCCCACCGGGGCTCGTTCCCGGTCGGGTGGTCGCCGAGCACGGTGATCCGCTGCCCGCGCCGCAGCCCGTCGTAGTCGTTCACGGCGTAGTGCTGGGTGACCCGGTTGTCCCACACCGCGACGTCCCCGGTCCGCCACCGGTAGCGGCAGGTGAACTGGGGACTCTCGGAGAAGGTGAACAGGTGCTCCAGCAGCGCGTCGCTCTCGTTGCGGGTCAGCTGCGGGATGTGCGAGGTGAACAGCCGGTTGACGTACAGCGAGCGGCGCCCGGTCTCCGGGTGCACCCGGACCACCGGGTGTTCGGCGCGGCTGGTGAACTCGGTGCCGATCCGGATGACGTGGATGGCGGTCAGCCCGTCGAGCAGGTCCCGCATCGGCGCGGAGAGCGCCTCGTAGACCCGGTACTGGTTGGTCCACATGGTGTCGCCGCCGACCTCGGGCAACTGGATCAGGTGCAGGACCGAGGCGATCGGCGGGCTCTGGTGGAACGTCATGTCGGTGTGCCAGACGTCGACCTTGCCGCCGTCGGCGGAGTCGATGACGACGATCTCCGGGTGCCCGTCCAGCCGGGGCAGGTACGGGTGCAGCTCCACCTCGCCGAAGCGACGGCCGAACGCGACGTGCGCCTGCGGCGTCAGCCCGGTCTGACCGGCGAGGAAGACCACCTGGTGCTTGAGCAGCAGGTCGTGGATCAGCGCGAAACCCTCGTCGGTGAGCGTGTTCAGGTCGATGCCGTGGACCTCGGCGCCCAGCGCGCCGGAGACGAGCCGGACCTCGGCCGCGATGGATGTGGTCATCGATGATCCCTCCGGTCTGCGCGCCTCGGCTGGTCCGCGAATTGTTCCACGTCCATGAATGTCCTCACCAGCCGTCGTCGTTGACTCACCCGCCGTACGCCTGGAAGCATGCGCACCGGCGGGGGCGGCGGTGCCGGCCCGCGACGCGGGAGGAGGCGCCGGTGTCGATCGATGCCCAGATCGAGGGTGACGCGGGGGAGCGGCTCGACCGGCTCACCGACCTGGCCACCCCGTTCGCGGTCCGCACGGCGGTGACGCTGCGCGTGCCGGACCGGATCGCCGCGGGCGTCACCGGTCTGGGTGAGCTGGCCGACGCCTGCGGCGCGGACGCCGCCGCGCTGGGCCGCCTGCTGCGCTACCTCGTGCACCGGGGCGTGTTCGTCGAGGTGTCGCCGGACGTGTTCGGCCTCACCGACGTCGGCGAGCTGCTCTGCGACCGCGACGGCGGCGGCCACGGCGCCTACCTGGACCTCGGCGGGCTCGGCGCGCGGATGGACCTGGCCTGGACCGGCCTGCCGCACGCGATCCGCACCGGCGGGCCCGGCTACCGGGAGGTGCACGGGCGCGACTTCTGGGCCGACCTCGACGCCCACCCGGACCACCGGGCCTACTTCGACGCGCTGATGCTCAGCCAGCAGCGGTTCACCGCCCCGGAGGTCGCGGCGCTCTACCCCTGGCACGAGGCGAAGCACGTGGTCGACGTGGCCGGGGGTGCGGGCGGGCTGTTGCGGGAGGTGCTGGGCGCCCATCCGCACCTGCGGGGCACGCTCGTCGACCGCGACGAGCCGGTGGCCACCGCCGCCGCGACGTTCGCCGCATGCGGCCTCGCCGACCGGGCCGAGACCGTGGTGGGGGACTTCTTCGCCCCGCTGCCGCCCGGCGCCGACGTGTACGTGGTCTCCCGCGCGCTCACCGACTGGAGCGACGCCCACGCCACCGCGATCCTGCGGCGCTGCGCCGAGGCGGCCGGGACCACCGGCAGGGTGCTCGTCATCGAGGTGCTGCCGACGGTGCCGCACGTGCCGCACCTGTCCCCGTACGACCTGCGGATGCTGGTCCTCGTCGGCGGCCGGGAGCGCGGGTTGCCCGAGTTCGCCGCGCTCGCCGCCGCCGCGGGCCTGGCGCCCCGGCGCACCTACCACGGCACCGACGGGCTGACGCTCATGGAGTTCGCCGCCGGCGCCTGAGCGGGCCCGGGGGAGCCGAACCTGTCCGGTGCCGTCCCGTGCGCCCGAACATTGACGTATATGCATCGAGATGGCGGCCGTGGGTCAAACGGCGGATTTCTCTGCGCATCGGTCAATGTGCTGAAGAATGCTGTCGCGACATTTGCGGCCACCCATGTCCATGCGCGTTTATCAATGGTTGTTCCGGGGAGGACCTACCGGTAACGTCTCGCGTGGCGACTAGCCGATCCCTGGCGAAAGGGTCGACGCGTCATGACGGTTGCTGGCTCCACGCGATATCCGCCCTTCATCGACGACCTGGCCCGCAGCGAATCGGGGCGGCTGCTGCGCGCCGAACTCGGCCGGCGGTGGCCGGAGACGCCCGACCAGCTCGACGCGATCGTGCGCTACGCGCTGCTGCCGGCGGGCAAGATGCTCCGCCCGATGATGACGCTGCACGCCGCCGAGGCGGTGGGCGGATCACCACGGGACGTCCTCGCCGCCGCGCTCGGCACCGAATACCTGCACGTCGCGACGCTCGTGCACGACGACATCATCGACGCCGACACGCTGCGCCGTGGCCGCCCGGCGGTCCCGGTCGCGTACAGCATCCCCGGCGCCATCGTGGCCGGGGACCACCTCATCTTCCACGCCTTCCAGGCGATGGTGGAGAGCGGCCGGGCCGTCCCCGCGGCGTCGGTCGTCTCCGCCGTCACCGCGCTCGCCGAGGCGGGCCAGGACCTGTGCCGGGGCCAGGCGCTGGAGGCGCGGCTCGTCGGCGACCTGGACGCGGGCGCCCGCTGGTACCCGGAGATGATCCGGCTCAAGACCGGCTCGCTGTTCCGCGCCGTGTGCCACATCGGCGCGTTGCTCGGCGGCGCCGACCCGCTGGTGGCCTCCGCGCTGGCCCGCTACGGCGAGCACGTCGGCACCGCGTTCCAGATCCGCGACGACCTGCTGTCCTACCTGTCCACCCCGGAGCAGACCGGCAAGCCCGCGACGAGCGACCTCAACAACGGCCGCCCCACGCTGCCGTTGCTGCTGGCGTACGACGCGATCAGCGACGCGGCACGGGTGGAACTGCTGGCGGTGCTGCACCGCCGTGGCGCCGGTCCCGGCGACGTCGAGTGGGTCACCGCCCTGCTCCGCGAGGTGGGCGCTGTCGACGGCGCCCGGCGGCTGATGGTGGAGCACGCCGAGCGGGCCCGCGCCGAGCTGGCAGCGCTCACCCCGTCCGCGAGCGCGGACGTGCTCACCGGCATCGCGGCCTGGATGACGAGCGAGATGGCGTGAGCACGGCCGGCGCCGTGCGAGCACTGCGGGCCCACGTGGAGACCTGGCGGCCCTACACCCTCTGGTACGTCGGGCTCGTCGGCCTGGCCGGCGCCGCAGTGGCCGGTGGCCACGATCCGTGGCTGCTGCTGTCGGCCTGGGCCGCGCCCACCGCCGGCTGGCTGGGCGGCCACTATCTCGGCGACTACTTCGACCGGGACCTCGACGCCGGCAGCAAGCCGCACCGGCCGATCCCGTCCAGCCGGCTGCGCGCGGGCACGGCACTGTGGTGCGGCAGCGCCTGCTTCGCCGCACTCGGCGTCCTGGCCGTACTCGGCGGATGGGGCACCACAGTGGCGGCGCTGCTGGCCGCGTGCGGCATCGTCGCGTACAGCAGGTGGTTCAAGGCCCGGGGGATCGCCGGCAACCTGGTCCGCGGCGCGCTCGGTGCGGTCGCGCTCGGCTACGGCGCGCTCGCCGCCGGGATCGCGCCGGACCGGGACTGGGCGGTGCCGGTGCTGCTCGCGCTCGCCGTCGCGTTCTGGTCGCACGACGCCATGTCCAACCTGGTCGGCGCGCTGCGCGACATCGACGGCGACCGTGCCGGCGGCTACCGCACGCTGCCGGTGGGGCGGGGCGTGCCGGCGGCCGTACGGACCGTGGTGGCGCTCTACGCCGTCACGATCGGCGCCGCCGTGACCGCCGGGCTGCTGGCCGAGCCGGGCACACGGATGGCGTACCTGGCCACTGTGCTCGTCGTCCTGGTCACCGGCGTCGCCGCGCTGGCTCCGCTGGTGGCGCGCCGCGACGGGATGCCCGTCCTGGTGGCGCTGCGCGCCCACTCGGTCCTGGTCGTCGAGCGGGTCGTGCTGGCCTCGGCGGCGGTCGGGCTCGGCCTCGGCGTCGCCGTGCAGCTCGCGCTCGCGCTGCCGATGGTGCTGCTGACCTGGCTGGCGCAGCGCGGCATGCGCGTCCGGCACGAACTCGGCCCGCCGGTCGCGGGCCTGACCCTCGCCACCCACAGTCGACTGCCTCTGGAGGACGCGCCATGACCGCTGTGACCGCCGAGGCCGTCGG
This sequence comes from Micromonospora sp. L5, assembly GCF_000177655.2. NCBI lineage: Bacteria > Bacillati > Actinomycetota > Actinomycetes > Micromonosporales > Micromonosporaceae > Micromonospora > Micromonospora sp. L5. The sequence goes on from NC_014815.1 coordinate 5,062,035, forward strand.
GAAGGCCCTCACCGCTGGCGCCGAGGCGCTGTTCCGTCGCCGCCGCCCCGACGGCGCCTTCAGCGACGACCCACCCGCCTCGGTGCTCGGCACCGCGGGGGCTGTCGCTGCGCTGCACGCCGCCGACCCGTCCGGCTGCGCCGACCTGGTCGACGCCGGAACCGCCTGGCTGCGCCGCGCGCAGCACGACGACGGCGGCTGGGGTGGCGTCGTGGGCGCCGGCACCGCCGTCGTACCCACCGCCGTGGCGGTCGCCGCGCTGGCGCTGAGCGCACCGGCTGACAGTGCCGACGCGATTGCGGCTGGCCGCGCCCGGCTGGCCGCGCTCGGCGGCGTCGACACCATCACCGATCCGGCGATCTCGCTGCTGTGCCGGCAACTGCTCACCATGGCCGGGATGACAGCCGAGGCCGGCCCGCTGCGCCGGCTGCCGCTGGAGATCGTCCTGTTCGACCGGGTACGCCGGCAGCGCCTGTCGTTCCGTACCGCGCCGTTCGTCGGGCTGGCCCTGATGCAGGCCGACATGCTGCCCGCGGGCCGGCTGCGCCGGGCCACGCTGCGCCGCGCCCGTCCGGCGGCGGTACGGCTGCTGCGGTCCATCCACGACCACGAGGGCCGCACCGGAGCGCTCAGCGAGGACCCGTGGCCGGCCGCGCTCGTCCTGCTCGGTCTGGCCCGCAGCGGCGAGGCGCCCGACATCGCCCGCGCCGTCGTCGGCTGGCTGCGCCGGGCGGTACGCCCCGACGGATCCTGGGACGCGGTCAGCAACCTGGACCTCACCCGGTCCGGGTACGCGGCGACCGGGCTGATCGCGGCCGGCTACGCCGACGATCCCCGGCTGCACGCCACCCGGGAGTTCCTCCACGCCGCCCGCAAGACGGAGGCGTTCGAGGTGCTTGACGTGCCGCCGGGCGGGTGGAGCTACTCGAACGCCCGGGGCTGGCCGGTCACGCTGGAGTCGGCCGAGATCCTCTCCGCGCTCGCCGGACTCCCCGGTGCCGGCACCGACCCGGTGCTGCGCCAGGGACTGGCGTGGCTCGTCGGCCGCCAGGACAGCCGCGGCTCGTGGAGCCTGTGGGTCCGCGACACCCGGCTCCCCAACGACGGACCCTGCCCGGCCATCACCAGTCAGGCGATCCTCGCGCTGCACGACGCCGGGCATCCGGACGACCATCCGGCGATCGCCCGCGCGGCGGCCTGGCTGCTCACCCGGGCCGCGCCCGACGGCACGTTCGAGAACCTCTGGTACCGCGACCACACCTCCGGCACCGCGGTGGTGGTCGCCGCGCTGTCCCGGGTCGGGCACGCCCGGCACGAGGTGGTGCGCCGCGCAGCCCGGTGGCTGCGCGACACCCAGCTGCCCGACGGCTCGTGGGGCCCGGGCGACGGCACCGGCGGCACTGTGGAGGAGACGTCCTGGGCGGTGCAGGGCCTGCTCGCGACCGGCGATCCGGACGCCGCCGACGCGGTGGACCGGGGCGTCGCCTGGCTGGTGGCCGCCGCCGGACCGGACGGCGCCTGGCCCGCCGCCCGGGTGTGCAACTACATCCGCCACCACATGCGGTACCCGAACGCGGTGATCACCCAGGCGCTCGCGCTGCGGACGCTCGGCGAGTACCGCCGGGCCGCCGCCACGCGGTCCGGCGCCGCACCGGGCGCGATGGCCCGATGACCGCCGACGTGGTGGTGGCCGGCGCCGGCGCGGCCGGGCTGGCCTGCGCGCACGCGCTCGGCGCGCTCGGCCTGCGGGTGCTCGTGCTCGACCGGCAGCGCGCTCCCGCGTCGATCGCCAAGGGCGAGATCCTCCAGCCCGAGACGGTCCGCATCCTCGACTCCTGGGGCGCGCTGGACGCCCTGCGGGCCACCGGCGCGCGCCCGGTCGGGCGGCTGGCCATCCGCGACGCGCACGGCGAGCCGCTGCTCTGCCTGGACTACGCGGGCCTGCCCGGGGCGTACCGGCAGATCCTCTGCGCCGACTACGGCGACCTGCGCGCGGTGCTGACCGACCGGCTGCCGGCCGGCGTGGAGGTCCGGTGGGGTGTGCGGGTGACAGGCGTCCGGCGCGATCACGACGGGCGGATCGACGGCGTCCGGGTCGTCGCGGACGGCGCCGAGCGGGACATCGAGGCGTCGCTGGTGGTCGCGGCCGACGGCATGTCCTCGCCGCTGCGCCGCGCGGCCGGGATCGGCGTGGAGCGCCGGGAGTACCCGCACGGCCTGGTCGCCTTCGACGTGGACAGCGCCGAGGTGGCCGACGAGGTGTCCGCCTACCGCACCGCCCGGGGACTCTGCCTGGTCTACCCGCTGCCGGGCGGGCGGTGCCGCCTCTATGTGCAGGTCACACCGGACGAGTTCCGGGGCCGCGTGGACCTGGACGCGTGGTGCGGACGGCTGCTCGCCGCCGTCCCGGCGATCAGCCCGCTGGAACCGGCCGTGCGCGCGAGCCTGCACCGGCGCCAGTTGCTCGCGGTCTACCGGCTGCGCAGCGCGCGCCTGGCCGCACCGGGGCTCGCGCTCGCCGGTGAGGCCGCCCACGCGGTGCACCCGATGGCGGCGCAGGGCGTCAACAGCTCCCTCGGTGACGCCGAGACGCTCGCCGCCTGCCTGGCCGCCGAGGGCGGCGCGCCGGAACCGGCCGCCGTGGACCGGGCGCTGCGGGCCTTCGAGGCGGCCCGGCGGCCCCGGCTCGACCACGTCGCGACCGTCAGCCACAACGCCTCCCGCATGATCACCGCCGTGTCCGGGCTGCCGAAGCTGCTCGGCGCGCGGATGATGCGCCGTACCGCCGCCAACCCCCGGCTGCTCGGGCTCACCGCCGGCAACCTCTCCGGCACCGACGTCCGGCCGCTGTCGGCCGTCGACCGGCTCTACCAACTGGGGCTGCTGGCCGACCGGCACGCGCACACCCCGTCCCCACCGGTCCCGTCGGAAAGTGAGCGATGATGACGCCTGCCACCGCCGTCGGGACGCAACCCCCGGCCGACCTGTCCATGAACGAGACGCCCTACCCGCCGCTGCCGGGGATCCGGCGGGTGGTCGAGGGCGCCGCCGCGACGCTCCAGCGCTATCCGGACCGCACGTCGTCGGCGCTCGTCGCGGCGCTGTCGGCGCGGCTCGGCGTGGGCCCCGAGGCGATCCTCGTCGGCCCCGGCTCGGCCGGACTGTGCCAGCACCTCGTGCAGTCCCTCGGACCACGCCCGGACGTCGTCCACCCCGCCCTGTCGTTCGAGGGCTACCCGCTGATCATCGGCAACGCCGGCGCCCGCGCCGTGCCGGTCCCGATGCGCGGGTACGACCACGACCTGCCGGCCATGGCGGACGCGGTCACCGACCGGACCCGGTGCGTGCTGCTGTGCAACCCCAACAACCCGACCGGTACGGCGCTGCGCCGCGACGACGTCGAGGCGTTCCTCGACCGCGTCCCGGCCAACGTGCCGGTGATCGTGGACGAGGCGTACCGCGAGTTCGTCACCGACCCGCGCTCGCCGGACGGGATGGACCTGTACCGCGCGTACGACAACGTCTGCGTGCTGCGCACGTTCTCCAAGGCGTACGGGCTCGCCGCGCTGCGCGTCGGGTACGCCGTGGTGCCGCCCCGGCTCACCCGGGCCGCCGCGCTCACCGGGGCGGTGTTCTTCCCCTCCGCGCTCGCCCAGGCGGCGGCGGTGGCGAGCCTGACGCCGGAGGTGGGTGCCGAACTGACCCGGCGGTGCACCGACCTGGTGGCGGCGCGTACCGGCCTGATCGGCGCGCTGCGCGGCCTCGGGCTCACCGTGGCGCCCAGCGAGGCCAACTTCGTGTGGCTGCCGCTGGGGGAGCGGGCCGTGCCGTTCGCCGAGCGGGCCCGGGAGGCGGGCATCCTGGTGATGGCGCTACCAGGCGCCGGGGTCCGGATCACCGTCGGCGCCCCGGAGGCGAACGAGCGGCTGTGCGCGTTCGTCCGCGCCGCGCTCGCCGACGGGCTCTGACCGGTCCGCCGGCTCCAGCGCGGCCACGCTCAGGTAGCCCAGGCCGGGCTCGTAGTCGGCCACCACCACCGGCCGGGGCCGCGCCGCGTCCCCGGCGAGACGGTCCAGCAGCGCCCACCAGACCCCGGTGGACGGCTGCCTCGGTGGACCGGTGGTCACCGCGCCGCCGCCGGGGCCGGGCCACACGGCCGCGAGGTCGGCGCCGAGCACGACCGCGACATCGGTACGCCCGGCCGTCAGCTCGCGCACCTCGGCCGCCGCGAGCGCCGCGACGTCGCCGGGGCCGACGTCGGCGCGCTGGCGCAGCCCTGTCACCCGCGCCCCGCCGCTCCGGGCGGTGTCGTCGGCGGCGGTGCCGTAGAGCATGGCCACGGCCCGGTGGCGCGCCGGTACGGGCACCGCCGTGTCGTACGGCAGGACCGCCTGCTCGACGGTGAGCAGCAGGGCACGGCGGCACCCGTACTCGCGGGCGATCCGCAGCCCGGTGAAAGCCGCCGCCGAACCCTGGTCGCAGAGCGCGAACGACATCGGCGTGCCCGGGCACACGTGACTGAGGTACGCCGCGGTGGCCCGCCCGGGCAGCACGTCGTGCACGGCGAACGCCAGCACCAGCAGGTCCACCGGCTCGTCCGGGGGCACGAGCGCCGGGATCAGCTCGGCGGCCATCTCCCCGTACGACTGGCCCAGCGCCTCCGACGGCGCGTCGAACAGACCGTTCGGCACTTGCAGTCCGTACGGCCGGGTCAGGTCCGCCAGGTAGCCGGCGCTGCGCTCGCGCAGCACGGGATCGCCGAGCAGCGCGGCGGGGCCGGTGACCGTGTGCCGCGCGGCCCGCAGCAGGCGCAGCCCGTCGTCCAAGGTGGCCTCCCGCACGCCGGTCAGTGCTCGAACACCATGGCGGCGAACGTCGCGCCGTCCCCGGCGCCCACCGCCGCGACCAGGTAGCGGTCACCCGGCCGGAGCAGGTCGCGCTCCTGGGCGGTGCGGTAGTTCACGAACGCGTCGGCGCAGAACACGTGCCCGGTCTCGGTCACGTTGTCCAGCAGCACCCGGTCCAGCGGCAGCCCGATCAGCCGGCACAGCCGCTTCCAGGTCATCAGGTTGACGTTGTGCGGCAGCACCAGCCGCAGCTCGGACAGCGCCGTCCCGGCCCGGTCCAGCGCGCGGCCGATCACCTCGGCCAGCGCCGGCCGGTACGCCCGCTGGAACCGTGCCGGGGACTCGCCGCCGGCCACGTCGAACTCGCCCCGCTGGTGGCAGGCGTACGCGAGGAGCCGGTCCCGGCCGCCTCCGGCGCTGAGCAGGCAGGCCGAGGAGCCCTCGCTGAACACCGACGTCTCGGGGATGAACTGGGCGTCGCGGGTGAACGCCTTCTCCCCGGTGAGCACCAGCGCGAGCGGCGGGCCGTCGGGCGTGTCCGGTTCGGACGCGAGCAGCCGCCCGGCCACGTCGATCGCGGCCAGCGCGCTGGCGCAGGACTGCTGGGTGAGCGTGAACGCGAGTGCGTGGCCCAGCCCGAGCGTGCGGCACACCTCGTGCAGCGGGTTGACCGGATAGGGGGTGACCACCGGGAACGCCCGCCCGTACACCACGAACCGCACGCGCTGCCGTAGCGCGGGAAGCGCGGTGAGGCCGGCCGCCGCGTGCAGCAGCAGGTCGGTCAGGGACAGCCCGGGGTCGCGACGGACCTCGGTCAGGCCGTGGAAGCGGCGGAACAGGCGGACCTGCATGTCGGTCAGGCCCAGCGGCGCGGCCAGGCTCTCGACCGGCACCCGGCGCTGCGGCAGGAACACCGAGACGGCGTCGATCGCCGTCATACGCGTACCGTCACGCCACGGATCAGATCAGTGACGCCGATGGATGTCAACGCGCGTGCGATCATATCGACGTGGCTCGCTTCCTCTTCGTCGTGCTGCCGGTGGAGTCCCATCTGCACGCCCCGGTCGCCATCGCCCAGCAACTGGAGGCGGCCGGGCACGAGGTGGCCTGGGTCGGGCCGCGCAGCGACCTGCGTCCGCTGGTCGGCCCGGACGCCACGCTGTTCCCGACCGGCAAGCGCTACTACCGCCCCGACGGCGCGTCCGGGCCGGACTCCGTGCGCAGCCTCTGGGAGGGGCACGTGCTGCCCGCCAACCGGTTCATCCGCGACGCCGCCGACTCGGCGGTCGAGCGGTACCGGCCGGACGTGGTGGTGGCCGACCAGTACGCGCTGGCCGGCGCGCTCGCCGCGCACCGGCGCGGGCTGCCGTGGGCGACGTTCTGCGTCGGCATGCTGGAGCTGACGCCGCCGACCGGGGAGATGCCCGAGTTCACTGACTGGGTACGCGCCCAGGTCCGCCGGGTGTGGGCGATGACCGACGTACCGGTGGACGAGACGATCGACCTGCGCTTCTCGCCGTACCTCGTGATCGGGCTGACCACCACGGCGCTGACCGGCCCGGCGCCGCTGCCGCCGGGCTGCGTGCTCACCGGGCCGGCGCTGGGACGGCGGCCGAACGCGCCCGCGTTCGCCTGGGACGCGTGGGATCCCGGCCGCCGGCACGTGCTGGTCACGGTCGGGACGATGGCCGAGCACCTCGCAGCCGACTTCTACCTGCGGATGACGGCGGCGACCGCGCCGCTCGCCGACCGGGTCCAGGTGATCCTCACCGCCGCCCCCGGCCTGGTGCCCGACCCGCCGCCGCACGTGCTGGTCGCGCCCCGGGTGCCGGTGCTGGAGCTGATGCCCCGGCTGGACGCGCTGGTGTCCCACGGTGGCCTGGGCACCGTCTCCGAGGCGCTGGCACACGGCGTGCCGGTGGTGGTCGCGCCGATCCGGCACGACCACCCGGCGGTGGCGCGTCAGGTGCGCCGGGCCGGCGCCGGCCTGGAGGTCTCCTTCGGATCGGCGACCCCGGCGGAGCTGACCGCCGCGCTGAGCGCGGTGCTCGACGAGCCCGCGTACCGGGCGGGCGCGCGCCGGGTGGGGGAGTCGTTCGCGGCGGCCGGCGGCGCCCGCGCGGCGGCGGCGCACCTCGCCGCGTTGGCACGGACGGCTCCCGACGCCTGACGCATCGACCGTTGTCCAACAGTCGGGGCCGAACTAGCCTGACCTGACGCACCCGCGCAGGCGTCGTGCCGCACGAGGAGGCTCGATGATCGAGGCCACCGGCCTACGCAAGTCCTTCCGGGTCGGGCGTGGGCGCGGCGCCACCACAGTCGACGCGGTACGCGGCGTCGACTTCGCGGTACGCCGAGGCGAGATCGTCGGGTTCCTCGGCCCGAACGGCGCCGGTAAGTCCACCACGCTGCGGATGCTCGCGACGCTGATCCGGCCCAGCGGGGGAGCGGCCACCATCGCCGGTGTCGATCTGCTGCGCGCGCCCGCGCAGGTCCGGCGGCGGATCGGCTTCGTGGCGCAGGCCAGCGGCACCTACGACGACTCCACCGCCCGCCGGGACCTGGTGCTCCAGGCCCGGATGCACGGCCTGTCCAAGTCGGTGGCGCAGGAACTGGCAGCCGGGGCGATCCGCGCGTTCCAGCTCGACGACTTCGCCGACCGCAAGATCAAGACGTACTCGGGCGGGCAGCGCCGCCGTCTCGACGTGGCACTGGGTGTCATCCACTCGCCGCAGGTCATGTTCCTGGACGAGCCCACCGCCGGGCTCGACCCGCCCAGCCGGGTCCGGATGTGGCAGGAGGTACGGCGGCTGCGCGAGGAGGGCATGACCATCTTCCTCACCACGCACTACCTGGACGAGGCCGACAGCCTCTGCGACCGGGTCTCGATCATCGACGCCGGGCGGATCGTGGCCGAGGGCACCCCGTCGGCGCTCAAACGCGAGATCTCCGGTGACGTGGTCGCGATCGACTTCGCCGCCGCCGACGTCGCGGGCGAGACCGGCGGCGACCTGCCGGCAGCGACGAAGCTGCTGGCCGAGGCGCCGTACGTGCACGCGGCCGAGCCGGTCGACGGCACGCTGCGGCTCTACGTGGACAGCGCCGCCACCGCCATCCCGCAGATCATGCGGGCGCTCTACGACAGGGGCATCGAGCCCGGCGCGATCGAGGCCCGCCGGCCCAGCCTCGACGACGTGTTCCTGGCCAAGACCGGCCGGTCGCTCGCCGAGTGACCGGACGCCGAGAGGAGTACGGCGTGAAACTCGTCCGCGACACCTGGCTGATCTTCCAGCAGGAGGCCGGCCTGATGGTGCGCAACCCGGTGATGGTCGCGTTCAGCCTGGCCCAGCCGATCACCTACCTGATCCTCTTCGCGCCGTTCCTCAAGGTGGTGATGGTCGACCGGGGCGCCGCGTCCTACGCCGACGCGTACCGGATCTACGTGCCCGGCCTGTTCGTGGCGATGGGCCTGTTCGGTGGCCTGTTCGCCGGTTACGGGCTGCTCAGCGCGCTGCGGGCGGGCATCATCGACAGGTGCCGGGTGACGCCGGTGAGCCGGACCGGCCTGCTGCTGGGCCGGGCGCTGATGCACGTGTGCCTCAACGTGGTGCAGGCCGTCGTGGTCACGCTCGTGGCGCTGCCGTTCGGCCTGCGGGTGCACCTGGCGAACCTGCTGGTGTCGTACGCGCTGCTGTCGGTGATGGTGCTGCTCAGCACCTCGATCTCGTACGACATCGCGTTGCTGGTGCGCAACGAGAACAGCCTCGGCGTGCTGGTGAACACCGTCGGGCAGCCGGTGTCGCTGCTCGCCGGCGTGCTCATCCCGCTCGTGCTGGCGCCGATGTGGATCCAGCGGGTCGCGGTGTGGAACCCGTTCGCCTGGGCCACCGACGGCATGCGCGCGCTGTTCGCCGGCCAGATCACCCAGACCGTGGTGTGGCAGGGCGCGCTGATCATGTCCGGGCTGGCCGCCGCCAGTCTGTTCTGGTCGTCGCACCTGTTCAACCGCGAGGTCTCCTGACCGTCCGTACATCGACCATTGTCTCAGCGTGGCGGGCGCTCTAGCCTGATCGTGTCCCCGCTCGGCGGCCGGTACGGGGCGCGGCCGTGACGCGTGTCAGCTGAGGAGGCCACTCGTTGGGTGCCGACAACTTCCGGGCGACGCTGGCGGCCGACATGGAGCTGGGCGCGGGCAACGTGCTGCTCAGGCTGGCCGAGCACGGCGCCGACATGGACATGCCCCGGGTGACGTTCGACGCCGACGTCGACGGCATCCCCGCCTGGACGCCGCTGTCGCTGGCCACGCTCACCGACCGGGTCGCGGCCCGGGCCGCCTGGTTCCGGGCGCGCGGCGTCCGCCGGGCCGACCCGATCGCGGTGTACGTGACCTCCGCGCCCGACGTGTTCCTCAACTTCCTGGCGCTGACCTGGCTCGGCGCGATCCCGGCGCTGATGAACGGCAACATGCCGGTCCCGCTGGCCGCCGAGTTCATCAGGCGGCTGCGCGGGGCCGGCGTGGTGGTCGACGCCGACCACGCCGCGCTGGCCGGGCACGACCTCGGCGTGGAGATCCTCGGCGACGCGGCGCAGACCGGCACCGGCGACCCGGCGCAGGCGCCGCCGCACCACCGGCACCACCCCGAGGAACCGGTGGTCATCACCCACTCCTCGGGCACCACCCGGGTGCCGGCGGCGATCGTCCACTCGCACCACGGCCTGTTCGCCGCGATCCGCGCGGTCCGCCTCACCGAGTCCCGGCCGTACGGCGAGGTGCGGGAGATGTCCGCGCTGCCGGCCGCGCACGCCGCCGGCATCATCACGCTCAACCAGGCGCTCTGCAACGGCTACCAGCTGCTGTGCCTGTCCGCGCAGGGCGGCCCGTTCGAGCGCAGCGCGGAGACGATCCTGGACGCGATCGAGCGGTGGCGTCCCACCGGCGTCTTCGGCTTCGCGGTGACCTGGTCGGAGCTGGCCCGGGTCGACCTGACCACCCGCGACCTCAGCTCGGTGCGCAACTGGTTCAACACCGGTGACTGCGCGCACGAGGCGCACGTACGCCGGCTGGTCGCCGTCGGCAGCCACCCCGCGTACACCCGCGACGGCATGGTCGACGTCCCGGGCTCCAAGTTCGTCGACATGCTCGGCTCCACCGAGATGGGGCACGGCGCGTTCCGGATCACCCACCGGCTGGGCAGTGACCGCTACGACCGCTGCGTCGGCAGGCCGTACCCGTTCGCCGAGATCGCGCTGCTCGACGTGGACACCGGCGAGGAGGTCCCGCCGGGGCAGGTGGGGCACGTCGGCCTGAAGTCGCCGACGCTGGCGCTCGGCTACTGGAACGACTCGGTCACCACGTACCGGACGCGGCTGGGCGGCTACTACCTGACCGGTGACCTGATGTACCGCGACGCGGCCGGCGACTACCACCACGTCGACCGGGCCAGCGACGCGGTCGACCTGGGCGGCGGCACCTGGCTGTACACCGCGCTGTCCGAGGAGCGCATCCTCCGGCACTGCCCGGACGTCCGCGACTGCACCGTCCTCGCGGCGGCGGGGGAGGACGGCACGACTGTGACCGACGTGCTGCTCCTGCTCACCGCCGACGCCGATCCGGCAGCCGACCGTACCGGCCGGGTCCGGGCCGCGCTGGGGCCGGCGGTGGCCGCGACGCTGCGCCGGGTGGTGACGGTCCCCGACGACGACGTGGTCATGGGGCCGACCGGGAAGGTCCGCAAGTTCCTGATGCGACAGCGGCTGCTGGCCGACGCCGGAGCGCCCGGCGCGGGCTGACCGGCGGGGATCGACGGTTGGCACGGCCGTGCCAGAATCCAGCCGTGTCCTACCTCCCCTCGCAGCCGTACCCGCCGATGCCCGGCGGCGTCAGCCCGCTGGTCGCCTACCCGCACCCGATCACCCCGCCGCCCGGCTGCGGCGTGCTCGTCGTCTCGGTGAACCGCGGGCCGTATCTGATCCCCGTGCCGGCGACCAGCCGCTTCAAGATCGACCGTCAGGTGGTCGCTATCCCCGGCGAGGGGACATGGCACGTCGCGGTGCCGGCCGGCGCGCACGACATCCGGTACACCGACTTCATGGGTGTCCCGATCGTCACCACGACGCTCGCGGTGCAGCCGGGGGCCGCGCACCACCTCGCGTTCCGCTTCGGCGGGTGGCGCAACCGGGTGTACGACGGCTACGGCACCGACGTCACCCGGTTCGGCATGTGGTCCAACTACAGCGTCATGCTGGTCCTGCTGGCCGTCGTCGGCGTGGCCTGCTGCGGGGTGCTCGGGCTGGCCGTGGGCTCGAATCCCTGATCCGGTCCGGCCGGCCGGACCGGTCGCGCGGCTAGCGCAGCGACCAGGTCTGTTTCACGTTGAACACGCAGGTCCAGGCGTTCAGCGGTGCGCCCGCGGCGTGCCCGTCGACGTCCAGGCAGCGGTCGGTGGCCCGGTTGAACAGCGACCGCCGGCCCTGGCTCTCGATCCACTCCCACTTCTGCGCCGGGTTGCCGCTGCACCACGCCGTCTGCACCGGTACGCCGTCGCGCTTCTCGCCCCAGGCCACGTCCAGGCAGAGGCCGCCCTCGACCCGGACGCTGCCGTCGGACGCGAACGTCCACCACTGGGAGCGCTCCTCCCGGCAGGCCCGCAGCACGACGCGTACGCCGTCCCCGCTGCCGCCGCTCGCGCACAGGCCGGTCTCCTTGCCGACGAGTTGCTTCGCGCCGGCCGGGCGGACCGGTGCGGCCGGCTTCTCCGGCTCCTTCGACGTGCCCGCTGCCGGCGACGACGTGGACGGGCGCGCGGCCGACGAGGCCGGCGGCTTCGGCGTCCGGGTGCCGGGCGACGGCGTGCCGGAAGTCACCGGCGTGCCCCGCAGCCGGCCGTCGAGGGCGTAGAAGTCGGTGAACTCCCGGACCGTGCGCAGGAACTCCTGCGTCCTGGCGTCGAAGTCGCCGCCGGTGTGGCGCACTTCGTCGGTCCCGTCGCGGTACGCCGCCAGCGCCAGCAGGTCCGGGTCGCCGTCGAGCGCGGCCAGTTCGCGCCGCAGCGCGCAGAGCGTGGCGCCGGCCGCCGGTACCGCCGCCTGCGGATCCCACGGCGAGGCGCCGGACGGGCCGTACGCACGCCACAGCTCGGGCCGGAACTGGGCGATGCCCTTGCGGCCGCCGTCGCCGAGCAGGTTCGGGTCGAAACCGGAGGAGGCCATCAGCTGCGCGGCGACAGCGGCCGGCGGCACCTGCGGGCACACCGAGCCGGCCCGCACCACGAGGCGGACGTACGCGGCGGGGACCGCCTTGGGCTGCCGGCGTTCGCTCTCGCGGTTCGCCGGGCCGGTCTCGGCGAAACCGTCCTGCCGGCCGTAGTAGGCGGCGTACCGGCTTGCCTCGTCGACGTACGGGACCGCCGTCGAGGGCACCCCCTCGGCGGCGCGTACCTCCTCGAACCCGGTGTGGAACGCGGCGAGCGACAGCCGCCACGGGTCGCCGGGGACGGCAGCCGCGCGCACCTGCCCGGCCAGGTCGCACATGTGGTGGGCGAGCGCGAGGATGTTGGCGGCGCTGTCGGTGCGCTGCGCGTCCGGCCACGGCGCCCAGGTCCGCCACCGCTCGTCGTCCAGCCCGGCCAGGCCCCGGCCGCCGGACGCGGTCCGCTCGGCCCGCGCGTCCAGACCCGACTCGGCCATCAGCTGCCCGGCCAGCCGCGCCGGGGTCAGCGCGGGGCAGGACCGGGCCGCGGTGCGGATTGCGGTCAGGTGCTCGGCGGAGACGGTCCGGGCGGCCGGCTCGTCGTCGCGGGCGGCGGCGACGCTCCCGCTGAGGGCGGCGACCACCAGGCTCAGCGCCGCCAGCCCGGCGGCGCCGGCGGCGACCACGCCGCGCGGGATCCGGCGCGGCCGCGGGGGCGCGCCGGGGGCATCGGGTGTCACAGGGCGGTCCTTCCGGTGATGACGTACGCCGGACGGGTGCGCGACGTCCTCGGTTCACCCGGCCGGAATCGGGTCCGGCTCCGGTCCGGCCGTCATTGAACCGACCGACCGGCGAGCCGTCAAATGTGGACTGTCCGGCCCGGCCCCGCCCGCTCGCGCGCGCCGAGCAGCAGGGGCAGTGTTGATCCGGAACAGGTCCGAAAAGTTTCGGAATCCAGTCGCCTTCAATGGCGGTCGGGCGCCCTTAGTCGACATGTCGATGCTGATCCGAGGCCCTTTCCGGCAGCCGTATCGGCCGTTCAGGGCCGGACGGCGGTTACCACAACATTTCCGGAACTTGTTGACAGGATGAACCGGGCCTCCAATACTGTGGCCATCGGCGTATCTCGATTGACGTCGATGTCCGACCACCACCCGTGGCGCGGCTGTCGCCCCGGTCCCGCCGTCCGCGGGCGGGCGAGCACCCGCGGCTCGCGCCACCGGAAGCTGGCCGCCCGCCAGCCGTCACAGGGAGGAAACCCGTCCATGAAAGACGCCCCCGTCCGTACGGGCATCCGCAGGCGCGGACGCCTCAGGATGGTCCTCGGCGGCGCCTGCGCCGTGGCGCTGATCGCCGCCGGGGCGACGGCCGTCGCGTCAGGTCCGGCCTACGCCGACACCACCGTCACGTCGAACTCCACCGGCACCAACAACGGCTACTTCTATTCCTTCTGGAAGGACAGTGGCAACGTCTCCATGACCATGGGCAACGGTGGTCAGTACAGCACCCAGTGGAGCAACATCAACAACTTCGTCGCCGGCAAGGGCTGGAACCCGGGCGGCCGCCGCACGGTCAGCTACTCCGGCAGCTTCAACCCGTCCGGCAACGCGTACCTGACGCTCTACGGCTGGACGCGCAACCCGCTCGTCGAGTACTACATCGTGGACAGCTGGGGCAGCTGGCGCCCGCCGGGCAGCGGCTACATGGGCTCGGTGTCCTCCGACGGCGGCACGTACGACATCTACCGCACCCAGCGGGTCAACGCCCCCTCGATCGAGGGCACCCGGACGTTCTACCAGTACTGGAGCGTCCGCCAGTCGAAGCGCGTGGGCGGCACCATCACCGCCGGCACCCACTTCGACGCCTGGTCGCGCTACGGCATGAACCTCGGATCGCACGACTACCAGATCCTGGCCACCGAGGGCTACCAGAGCAGCGGCAACTCCAACATCACGATCGGCGGGACCGGCGGTGGCAACCCGACCACCCCGCCGCCGAACAACGGTGGCTGCACGGTCAGCGTGAACCGGGCCGAGGAGTGGGGCGACCGGTTCAACGTGACCTTCTCGGTCAGCGGCACCAGCAACTGGGTGGTCAACATCCAGACCCAGGGCGGGCAGAGCCTGCAGAACAGCTGGAACGCCTCGATCAGCGGCACCAGCGGCACGCTCACCGCGCGCCCGAACGGCAACGGCAACAACTTCGGCATCACGCTCTACAAGAACGGCAACAGCAACACACCGACGGCGAGCTGTTCCGCCGCCTGAGCCCTTCTCCGGGGAGGGGGTGCCGCGCGCGAGGCGCGCGGCACCCCCGTTTCGTGCGCCTGGACCCTGCTGGTGTGACGGCCGACACACCTGGGCAAAAACTTGATTCATTCCAAAAGACCGGACTAAGGTCGTCGCATGACGGCCGACTTCGAGACGCAGCTCCGGGCGGTCTCGTTGCGGGTGACCCGGCCCCGCGTGGCGGTGCTGGCCGCGCTGCGCGACCACCCGCACGTCGACACCGACACGGTGATCGCCCTGGTCCGCGCCGAGCAGCCCACCGTGTCCCACCAGGCGGTCTACGATGTGCTCCGGGCACTCACCGACGCCGGGCTGATCCGGCGCATCCAGCCGGCCGGCGCCACGGCCCGCTACGAGTCGCGGGTGGGAGACAACCACCACCACGTCGTGTGCCGTTCCTGCGGCGCCATCGCCGACGTCGAGTGCGCCGTCGGCCGCGCCCCCTGTCTCACCGCCTCCGACGACCACGGCTTCGTGGTGGACGAGGCGGAGGTCGTCTACTGGGGCACCTGCCCCGGCTGCGCGGCCGACCGCACCGCCCAGTGATCCGCCAGTTCGGAAGGAAGCAGATGAGCGACACCCAGGACAACCGGCCCGTCAGCCCGCAGGGCGTGGACGCCAAGGAGGCGGCCGGCTGCCCGGTCGCGCACGACTCCGTGACCGCGCACGGCAGCGAGAGCGAGAACCCGGCGATCGACTCGCCGACCCCGAAGACCGGCGGTCGTCCGCGCAGCAACCGCGACTGGTGGCCCAACCAGCTCGACCTGTCGGTGCTGCACGCCCACTCGTCCAAGGGTAACCCGCTGGGCCCGGAGTTCAGCTACGCCAAGGAGTTCGCCAAGCTCGACGTCGAGGCGCTCAAGCGGGACATCACCGAGGTCCTCACCACCTCGCAGGACTGGTGGCCGGCCGACTTCGGCCACTACGGCGGCCTGATGATCCGGATGAGCTGGCACGCCGCGGGCACCTACCGCATCGAGGACGGCCGCGGTGGCGCCGGCGACGGCGGGCAGCGCTTCGCCCCGCTGAACAGCTGGCCGGACAACGCCAACCTGGACAAGGCCCGCCGGCTGCTCTGGCCGGTCAAGCAGAAGTACGGCCAGAAGATCTCCTGGGCCGACCTGCTGGTGCTCGCCGGCAACGTGTCCCTGGAGTCGATGGGCTTCAAGACCTTCGGCTTCGGCTTCGGCCGTGAGGACGTCTGGGAGCCGGAGGAGATCTTCTGGGGCCCCGAGGACACCTGGCTGGGCGACGAGCGCTACGCCTCCGAGAAGGACATGGTGGCCGGCGTCGGCGCGACCGAGATGGGTCTGATCTACGTCAACCCGGAGGGCCCGCGCGGCAACGCCGACCCGCTCGCCGCGGCGCACTTCATCCGCGAGACGTTCCGCCGGATGGCGATGAACGACGAGGAGACCGTCGCGCTGATCGCCGGCGGCCACACGTTCGGCAAGACCCACGGCGCCGGCCCCGCCGACCGGCACGTCGGCCCCGAGCCGGAGGCCGCGCCGCTGGAGGCGCAGGGCCTGGGCTGGCTGAGCACGTACGGCGAGGGCAAGGGCGGCGACACGATTACCAGCGGCCTCGAGGTCACCTGGACCGACAAGCCGACCGAGTGGAGCAACCGCTTCTTCGAGATCCTCTTCGGCTACGAGTGGGAGCTGACCACCAGCCCCGGTGGCGCCAAGCAGTGGGTGGCCAAGGACGCCGAGGCGATCATCCCGGACGCCCACGACCCGTCGAAGAAGCACAAGCCGACCATGCTCACGACCGACCTGTCGCTGCGCGTGGACCCGGCGTACGAGAAGATCTCCCGCCGCTTCCTGGAGAACCCGGACGAGTTCGCGCTGGCGTTCGCCAAGGCCTGGTACAAGCTGCTGCACCGTGACATGGGCCCGGTCAGCCGCTTCCTCGGCCCGTGGGTGCCCGAGGCCCAGCTCTGGCAGGACCCGGTGCCGGCCGCCGCGCACGACCTGGTGAACGACGCCGACGTCGCCGCGCTCAAGGCGAAGGTGCTGGAGTCCGGCCTCACCACCGCCCAGCTCGTCTCCACCGCCTGGGCCTCGGCCGCGAGCTACCGCTCCACCGACAAGCGCGGTGGCGCCAACGGCGCGCGGATCCGGCTGGAGCCGCAGCGCAACTGGGAGGTCAACCAGCCCGAGCAGCTCGCCACCGTGCTGGCCACCCTGGAGGGCATCCAGCAGGAGTTCAACGCCGCCGGCGGCGCCCAGATCTCGCTCGCTGACCTGATCGTGCTGGCCGGCTCGGCCGCTGTCGAGCAGGCGGCGCGCGACGCCGGCGTCGAGGTGACTGTGCCGTTCCACCCGGGTCGTACCGACGCCACGCAGGAGCAGACCGACGTCGAGTCGTTCCGGGTGATGGAGCCGCGCGCCGACGGGTTCCGCAACTACCTGCGGCAGGGCGAGAAGACCCAGCCGGAGGTGCTGCTCGTCGACCGCGCGTACATGCTGAACCTGACCGCGCCGGAGATGACCGTCCTGGTCGGCGGCCTGCGCGCGCTCGGCAACAACGTCGGCGGCGCCGCGCACGGCGTGCTCACCGACCGGCCGGGCGTGCTCACCAACGACTTCTTCGTCAACCTCCTCTCCCCGGGCACCCGGTGGAAGGCGGCGGAGTCCGAGGAGCACGTGTACGAGATCCGCGACCTGGCGACCGACCAGGTGAAGTGGACCGCCACGGCGGTCGACCTCATCTTCGGCTCCAACTCGCAGCTGCGGGCGCTCGCCGAGGTCTACGCCAGCGACGACGCGCGGGAGAAGTTCGTCCGCGACTTCGTCGCCGCCTGGACGAAGGTCATGGAGCTGGACCGCTTCGACCTGGCCTGATCCGTCACATCTGAGCGAGCCCCGGTCCGTCGACGCGACGGGCCGGGGCTCGTCCGTGTCCGGCGGGTGCCGGGCGCACCCGGCCCGCAAACGTTGGAAAATCTGCTCGGAAGTTGCGATCGTCCCGCGAAGCGGGTCGTCCCGTCCCGAGCGGCGGGAATCGCCTCCGGCGCCCGATCGTCCGGTCCAGCGTGGATCGCCGCTGGTGGCCGGGAATCCGAGCCCACTCGTGTTGCCTGCTGGTTTCGAAAACTTTGCCGCAAGCTCTTGCAAAGACTTTCATGGATGGCGCATGGTGTTCGCTACCCGGGACGGCCGCCCCACCCCCGCTCACCCTTTCGAACCCACGGAAGAGGTCCCCCGACCATGCAATCCGCCAGGCCACACCCCCGTGGCCGCGCCGGTCGCCTGCTGCTCGCCGCCGCGCTCGTCGCGGCCGGCGGCACGGTCGCCGTCGCCGCTGCCACCACCACCCCCACCCCCGCCCGCGCCGCCGTCGTCCTGAACGACAGCGAGGTGACCGCCAACCTCTGGGAATGGAACTGGAACTCGGTCGCCGCCGCCTGCACCGACCACCTCGGACCGGCCGGCTACGGCGCGGTGCAGGTGGCGCCGCCGCAGGAGTCGGTGAAGCTGCCCGCCAGCGCCGACGGCGCCTACCCCTGGTACGAGGTGTACCAGCCGGTGTCGTACAAGCTGGACAGCCGGTTCGGCAACCGCCAGCAGTTCGCCGCCATGGTCACCGCGTGCCACAACGCCGGTGTGCGCGTCTACGTCGACGCGGTCGTCAACCACATGGCCGGCACCAACAACCCGGCCGGCACGCGCGGCTACGCCGGCACCGAGTTCTCCGGCTACAGCTACCCGGCCGTGCCGTACGGCGCCGGCGACTTCCACCGCCCCGGCGACAACTGCCCGACCGGCGGCGCGATCAGCGACTGGAACAACGAGGCCCAGGTGACCAGCTGCGAGCTGCTGTCGCTGTCCGACCTCTACACCGAGAAGGAAGCGGTCCGCAACAAGATCGCGGGCTACCTCAACGACCTGATCGGGCTCGGCGTCGACGGCTTCCGGGTCGACGCGGTCAAGCACATCCGCAAGGACGACTTCGCGGCCATCCTGGGCAAGCTGAACAACACCGTCGCCGAGGGCCGGCGTCCGTACGTCGCGCAGGAGATCTTCGACGGCGCCAGTAATCCCGCGTTGCAGGCCCGGGCGTACATCGGCAACGGCGACGTGCTCGACTTCGCGTACGCCAAGGGCATCCGCTCGGCGTTCCAGGGCTCGATCTCGGCGCTGGCGAACGTGCCGAACTGGAACCTCGACGCGCCGAGCGCCAACGTCTTCGCCATGGTCACCAACCACGACCTGGAGCGCGACGGTGTGGTGCTGTCGTACAAGAACGGCACCGACTACGTGCTGGCGAACTACTTCGCGCTGGCCTACCCGCACGGCAAGCCGTCGGTCTACGACAGCTTCACCTGGTCCAACCGCAACCAGTCCCCGCCGCACGACGGCACCGGACGGGTCACCGACACGACCTGCGGCGCCGCCTGGAACTGCCTGAGCCGCACCACCGGCGTCAAGGGCATGGTCGGCTGGGCCAACGCCGCCCGGCCGGTGAAGACCGTCTCGGACTTCACCACAGTGAACAGCAACGTGATCGGCTTCCACCGGGGCGACCGGGCCTGGATCGGCGTCAACGACTCCGGCTCGGCCACCACCGCCACCTTCGTCACCGGGCTCGCCGACGGCCGGTACTGCGACGTCATCTCCGGCGTCGCCACCGGCAGCGGCTGCACCGGCTCCACGGTGACCGTGTCCGGCGGCCGGGCCACGGTGACCCTCCCGGCCAACGACGCGGTCGCGATCCACGTGAACGCCCGGCCGGGTGCCAGCCCGTCCCCGACCGCCTCCCCGACCGTGTCGCCGACGGCCTCCCCGACCGCGTCCCCCACGGTCAGCCCGGGTGACCGGATCGCCACCACGTTCACCGTCGCCGCGAACCTGGCCGCCGGGCAGGACGTCTACGTCGTCGGCAGCATCCCCGAGCTGGGCTCGTGGACGCCCGCGAACGGCGTCAAGCTCGCCGCGCAGGGCGGCGGCACCTACCGCGCCACCGTCAGCCTGCCCCGGTCCACCGGCGTGGAGTTCAAGTTCGTCAAGCTGACCACCGCCGGTGCGGTCACCTGGGAGTCCGGCGCGAACCGGACGCTCACCACGCCGGCCACCGGCACGTACGCGGTGACCGAGACGTTCCGCGGCGACACCGTCAGCACGGCTGTGGCCACCACGTTCTCCGTCACCGCGACCACCGTCTACGGACAGAACGTGTTCGTGGTCGGCAACGTCCCGGCGCTCGGCGGCTGGAACCCGTCCGCCGCCGTCGCCCTCTCGCCCGCCGCCTATCCGGTCTGGCGGGCCACGGTCGACCTGCCCGCGAACACCGCTGTCGAGTACAAGTACGTCAAGAAGAACCCGGACGGCACGGTGATCTGGGAGTCCGGCGCGAACCGGACGTTCACCACGCCGGCCGGCGGCACCCGGGCCGTCAGCGACACCTGGCGCTGACGATCGTGCGGCCCGTCCCCCTCACCCCTGGGGACGGGCCGCACCCGCGCCGGTCAGACGGCCGAGAACGACCAGACCTGGGCCGGGTTGCCGAAACCGGTGCAGCGGTAGATCTGGACGGTCGCGCCGTCGGCGTCCGATCCGCCCCGCACGTCCATGCACCGGCCGCCGATCTGCGACTTGATCTGGTGCACCCCCGCGAAGGAGTTCGGGTCGACCGTCCACTTCATGCTCGACGTGCCGGTGCAGGCCCACTGCTGCAACGGCGTGCCGTCGGCGTTCACCCCGTTGCGGACGTCCACGCACATGCCGCTGAACTGGTTGACGAACGTGTAGGTGTCCCTGCCCACCGGCGACCAGCGCTGCACGGCCTGGCCGTCGCAGGTGCGCTGCACGACCCGGCCGCCGAGCGACGACGGGGCGCCGGACCGGTCCACCTCCAGGCACTTGCCGCTGCCGTAGTTGACGATGGCGTAGTGGCCGGTCGCGGCCTGCGCCGGCGGGCCGGACGCCACCCCGAGCCCGGTGGCGAGCAGTCCCGCCGCCAGCACCCCGGCGGCTCTCTTCCCGATCATGGTGTCTCCCCTCGGAGTCGTGTCGCCGTCCCGGATGCGCCGGTGGTCACCGGCCGGACGACTGGGGACGACGCTAGGGATCCACGACGGCCACCGGATCCGGGTTCCTCCTAGTCGACGAGGCCGCGCGAGCCTCCTGTCGGGTTCGCGTCGCGCCCGCCCGCCCGGACGACGCCGGCGGCTAGCGTGCGGTCATGGGCAGTGGTCCGGCGCCGGCCGGTGCCGTCGGCACGGCCACGGACACCGGCGGGGACGCCCTGCTCGGGCGCGCCGACGAGTGCCGGCGGCTCGGTGCGCTGCTGGCCGACGCGGTCGACGGTCACGGCGGCGCCCTGGTGGTGCGCGGCGCGGCGGGCGTCGGCAAGACGGCGCTGCTGGAGCACTGCGCCGCCCGGTCCACCGGGATGCGGGTGCTGCGCGCCACCGGCGCCCCGTTCGAGGCGGAACTGCCGTTCTCCGCGCTGCACCAACTGGCGCGCCCGCTGCTGCACCGGCTCGGCGATCTGCCCGCGCAGCAGGCCGACGCGCTGCGTACCGTCTTCGCCATCGGTGGCGGCTCCCGTCCGGTCAACCGGCTCGCCGCGTACGTGGCGACGCTGAGCCTGCTCACGACGGCGGCCGAGGACACGCCGGTGCTCTGCCTGGTCGACGACGCGCACTGGATCGACCCGGCCTCGGCGGAGGCGCTGCTGTTCACCGCCCGGCGGCTGCTCGCGGACCGGGTCGCCGTCGTCTTCGCGGCCCGCGACGCCCCCGCGTTCCCCGCGTCCGGCCTGCCGGAGCTGCCGCTGACCGGTCTGCCGCGGGACGACGCGATCCGGCTCGCCATGCGCGCCGGCCTGGACCCACGGGTCGCCGCCGACCTGGCGGCGGCCACCGCCGGCAACCCGCTCGCGCTGACCGAACTGCCGGCGACGCTGTCCGAGGAGCACCGCAACGGGTGGCTGCCGCTGCGGGAGCCTCTCGTGCTCGTCGAACGCATCGAGATGACCATCCTGGCGCACGCCCGCGGGCTCCCCGACGACACCTGGCGCGCGCTCGTCGCCTGCGCGGTCACCGAGGCCACCACCCCGGCGCTGCTGGAGCGGATCCTGGCGGCGGACGGGCTGCGCCTGGGCGTGCTGGACCCGGCGGTCGACGCCGGGCTGATCCGGGTGACCGATCGCGAGGTGACGTTCCGCCACCCGCTGACCCGCGCCGCTGTGCACTCGGTCGCCGGCCCCGGCCGGCGGCGGGCCGCCCACCTGGCGGTGGCCGCGGCGCTCACCGGCGACGACACCGCCGACCGCCGGGCCTGGCATCTCGCGGCCGCCACCACAGTGCCCGACGAGGGCGTCGCCGCGTTGCTGGCCGACTCCGCCGAGCGGGCGCAACGCCGGGGCGGCGTGGTGGCCGAGGCGCGCGCGTACGAGCGGTCCGCCCGTCTCACACCGGACCCGGACGTACGCGCGTCCCGGCTCGCCGCCGCGTCCCGCGCCTGGGCCAACGCGGGCGCGAGCCGGCACGCGATCACGCTGGGGGAGGAGGCGATCGGGCTGACCCGGCGCGCCGACCTGCGTTGCCGGGTCAAGCCGTTGCTCGCCCACCTGGCGCAGCAGCACTGTGACACGGAGGGCGCCGAGGCGTACCTGGCCGACGCGCAGGCGTACGCGCAAGCGGATCCGCTCGGCGCGGCCCGGCTGATGAGCGCCCGCGTCAACCAGTTCTGGGCGCGGCTGGACGTCACCGGCATGGTGCCGCTGTGCGCGCGGGTGGCCGAGCTGGCCGCCGCGGACGCCGGCGCGACCTGGCCGAAGGGGCCGATCCGGCTGGCCGCGGCGCAGGTGCTGGCCGGGCTGCCCGAGGGGGTCGCGTCGGCCCGTGCCCTGGTCACCGCCTGCGCCGGCCACGCCGACGGCTCGGCGGCGGAGCTGGCCGAGGTGTTCTGCTGGATCGGGGACCACGACACCGCGCGTGCGCTGCTGGAACCGGAGATCGACCGGGCCCGCGCCACCGACGACGTGTTCCTGCTGGCGTACGCCCTGCCCCGGCTCGCCGGGCTGGAGTGGCGCACCGGCCGGCTGCACGCGGCCTACCAGGCCGCCGCCGAGGCGGTCCGGATCGCCGAGCAGGTGGCGCTTCCGGTGCTGCGGGCGGAGGCGCTGGCCGTGCTGGCCCTGGTGGAGGCGCTGCTCGGCGAGGAGCCGGAGGCGCTCGCGCACGTCGAGGACGCCCGTCGTCTCCTGCCGGGCGAGTTCCGGGAGATCGAGGTCCGGCTCCGCTACGCCACCGGGATCGCGGCGGTGGTGGGCGCGCGCTGGCACGACGCCGTGACCGAGCTGGAACGGGTCCGCCGGGCCCAGCGCGACGGCGGCATCGCCGAACCGGGGTGGCTGCCCGTCGCGGCCGAGCTGGCCGAGGCGTACGCGCACCTGTCCGACCCGCAGCGGTCGGCACGGCGGTTGCGCGACCTGGCCGGTACGGGTGGTGCCGCCGCCCGCGCCGCCTCCGCGCGCGTCGAGGGCCTGCTCGCCGGCGAACCGGACCTGGACGAGGTCTTCGCGGCGGCGCTGGCCCGGTGTGATCCCGCCGTCGTCCCGCTGGAACGGGCCCGGACGCTGCTGAGCTACGGGCAGCGGCTGCGCCGGGCCCGCCGTCGCCGGGACGCGCGGGTCCAGTTGCACGCCGCGCTGCGGTTGTTCGAGGCGCTCGGCGCACAGGGCTGGGCGCGGCGGTGCCGCACCGAGATCGACGCCACCGGCCGGCGGCCGCCCGAGCCCGGCGACCGGACCGTCGACCGGCTGACCGGCCAGGAACGCCTGATCGCCCTGCACGTGGCGGAGGGCCTGACGAACCGGGAGATCGCGGCCCGGGTCTTCCTGTCACCGAAGACCGTCGAGTACCACCTCGGCAACGTCTACCGGAAGCTGCGGCTGCGTTCCCGGCCGGAGCTGATCCGCCACCTGTCCGGCCCGCCGGCCGCCGGTTGACGACGCGGCCGGACGGCCGCCGCCAGTGCCGCGGCCAGGCACGCCACCGCGGCGAGCACCAGCGGCGGCCGGCCGCCGACCGCGACCGCCGCCGACCCGAGCGGGATGGCCAGCGTGATCGGGCCGAACATCGCGGTGTTCGCGGTCCCGGCGACCCGCCCGAGCATCGCCTGCGGCGTGTACGTCTGCACGGCGGTGACCGCCGCGACGAGCGTCCACGGCAGACCCACACCGACGACGACCGAGGCGGCCACAGTGCCCGGCCACCAGGGCAGGCAGCGCCCCAGACAGCCGGCGGCGAACAGGACCGCGCCCGCGGCACCGACCGTGATCTCGCCGTGGCGACGGACGAGCCGGCCGACGACGAGCCCGGCGAGCAGTGACCCGCCGCCCTGCGCGCTCGCCAGCACACCGAGGAACGTCGACGGCAGCGCCAGGTCCGTCACCACCACGTCGTACAGCGCTGCGGTGGTGAACCCGGACATCGCGATGGACACCGCCGCGAGCGCCACGGGTACGCGTACCGCCCGCCGGGCCAGCAGCGCGGCGAGGCCGTCCCGCACCCGCGCCGGGCGTGCGGCCGGGGGAGCGGCGGCGGTCCGCGTCAGGCGCAACGCGCCGTACAGGGCGGCCGCGAGCACCGGTACGGCGGCGGCGAGCACCGCGACGACGTGCCCGCCCCGCCACGCGTACAGGCCCGCCCCGGCCAGCGGCGCCACCAGCTTCATGCCCTCCTGTGCGCTCGACCGCCAGCCGTTGACGTCGGCCAGCCGGGCCGGGGGGAGCGCGGCGGGCAGCAACGCGGTCTCGCCGGCGTCGACGAGCACGTAGCCGATGCCGTAGGCGAGCGAGACGGCGTAGATCAGCCACGCCTCGCCGGGCCCTCGCACCGCCAGCAGGCTCAGCAGCGCGGCGGCGAGCGCGAGGTCGACACCGATCACCAGGGGACGCCGGGGCACCCGGTCGAGCAGGCCGCCGAGCCACGGTCCGGCCAGCGTCGGGGCGTAGACGCAGAGCCCGGCCAGCGCGGCGAGCCCGGTGGAACCGGTGAGATCGAGGATCCAGATGCCGGAGACCAGGGCCATGGCGCTGCCGCCGAGGCCGGACAGCAGCGAGACGGCCACGAACAGGACGGCGTTGCGGCGCATGGATCCCCCGAGAGATTGAGTCTGGTGGACTCACATCCTCCGGAGTTGAGCCGCCGCGGGGCAATGCCTTGGGCGTACGTCAATGCAATGTTGACAGCGCGGCGGCGATGCGCCGGGCGGCGTCGCGTGCCGGAGCGGGCAGCCGCCGCCCCGCCCCGGCCAGGTCGTCGGCGAGGTGCGCGGCCAGCGCGTACAGCGGCCCGGCGGGGACGTCCAGCGCGAGCGCGCAGGTGCGGCGCGTCAACGCCGCGCGGGCGAAGCGCCCGTCCCACGCGCGGTCCGTCTCGATCCAGCGGTGCAGGTCGGTGACTGCCGCCCGCAGCACGGGCAGTTCGGGGGAGCCGCCCGGGTCGAGCCGGGCCAGGCGGGTCCGCCGGGCCGCCACGAGGCGTTGCCGGCGCTGCTCGGCGGCCTGCCGGCTGCCCAGGCCCAGCGCCCGCGCGACGTCGGCCCAGGTGGCGCCGTCATGCCGGGCCCGGTCGATCAGGTCCAGCTCGCGGTCGTCCAGCCGGACCCGGGCCGCGGCGACTTCGGACAGGCGGTCCAGGGTCACCCGTCAACGCTACATTGACATCGGCCCGGCGCGTCAGTCCTCCGGGACGCCCGGGCCCACCTCGCCGCGCGCCAGGCGCTCGGCGTTGCGGTCGGCCTCACTCTCCGCGTTCTCCGCCCCGGCGCCCGGATCCCGGGTACGCCGCCCCTCGGCGTCCTGGAACACCTGCCCGCGCTCGAGCGCGCCCTCCTGCTGCCGCTGGAACTGCTCCGGATCAGTCATGACCGTCAGGTGCCCCGGCGGCCGCGCGGCAAACCGGTACGTCAGCGCGGCGGCGCCACGTAGAGGGCGGTCCGGCAGCCGGTCTCGCCCGGCTCCAGCCAGATCCGGTCGTACCCGGGACTCTCGATCTTCCCGGCCGGCGTGCGGACGAGCAGGAGACAGTCCCGCTCGGCGGGTACGCCGACGGCGGCGACGAGCGCGCCCTCGTGCACTGTCGTGTCGACGCTGATCCAGTCCTGTGGGAAGGCCGCCCGCACCGCGCCCGCAAGCGTGTCCGGGGTGGCGGTGCGCAGCACGGCGGTGAGCCGCTGCCGCCCGTCCTCGGGCACCCTCGGCACCGGCGCGGCGGTGGGCGGCGAGGGAGCGGGGCCGCTCGGACAGTCGATCTCGTGGTACGTCGTGTAGCGGTAGAGCTCGAACTCGTAGCGGTAGCAGCGCGTGGCCTCACCGGCGCTGTTGCTCGCGCCACCGATCGACACCGGCGGCTGCTCCGGCACCGTCACCACGAACCGCACGTCGACGGTGGCCCGCTCGTTCCCGGCGGTGCGCCCGGACCAGGCCAGCGCCTCCCGCCGGACTGTCGCACCGCCGCCGGACGCGGCGTCCGTCGGCTCCTGGACGATCTCGGCCGCTGCGATCGACCCGGCGTCCCGCGCCCGGTTGCGGTGACCCAGCTCCGTGTTGAGCTGCTTCGCCTCCGCCGCCGCGGTGTCACGCGCCAGCGCGTCGCCGCTCTCCTCCCCGAACCCCCTCCCGCACCCCGCCGACGCGAGGAGGAGCACCGCGAGCGTCCACCGGACCCATCGGTGACGGGACGGAGGTGTCGGCTCGGTGGCGCTGCGTGTCCGGCTCACCGCGCCGACGTTACCGACGAGCCGGGGGCCGCGCTGCCCCGTACGCGGGGGGCCGTTGGTCCCGGGTCCGACAGGCCCTCGGCCCTGCGAGCCACGTAGGTTCGCGCGGCATGCTGGGATTGCCTGGCGCGGGCGGCGACGACATGGAGGACGATGTGGTGATCAACGGCGGGCCGGCGACAGCGACGACGCCCACCGAGATCTCTCCGGCCCCCGCGACCGGGCTCGGCTCGGCCGAGGCGGCCGCCCGGCTGCGCGCCGACGGCCCGAACACCGTGGCCGCCCCGCGCAAGCGCGGGCTGGCCGGCCGGGTGTTCCGCCAGCTCACCGACCCGCTGGTGGCGCTGCTGCTGGCCGCCGCCGTGGTGACCACGCTGCTGCGCGACTACCCGGACACCGCGGTGATCGTGCTGGTCGTCCTGATCAACACCGCGATCGGCGTGGTGCAGGAGGTACGCGCCGACCGGGCCGTCGCCGCGCTGGACCGGCTCGCCGCACCGACCGCGCGTGTGGTCCGCGACGGCCGTGACCTCGTGCTGCCCGCCGCCGACCTGGTCCGCGGCGACCTGGTCCGGCTGGAAGCCGGCGACGTGGTGCCCGCCGATCTGGACCTCACCGACGCGGTACGCCTCAGCCTGGACGAGTCGGCGCTGACCGGCGAGTCGGTGCCGGTGGCCCGGGTCGCGGGGGAGGAGGCCAGCGCCGGCACCGTGGTCACCACCGGCCGCGCCACCGGAACCGTGGTGCGCACCGGCGCGGCGAGCGCGCTGGGCCGGATCAGCGCCCTGGTCGCGGCGACCCGGCCGGCGCCCACCCCGCTGCAGCGACGCCTGTCCTCGCTCGGCCGGGTGCTCGGCCTGACCGCCGTGGTGCTCTCCGGGCTGGTCTTCGCCATCGGCGTGCTCGACGGGCGGCCGGTCACGCAGATGGCCGTCACCGCCGTCAGCCTCGTGGTGGCGGCCGTACCGGAGTCGCTGCCCGCCGTCGTCACGCTCGCGCTCGCCCTGGGCGCGCGCCGGATGGCCGGCAGCCGCGCCATCCCCCGCCGGCTGCACGCGGTGGAGACCCTCGGCTCGGTCACCGTGATCGCCTCCGACAAGACCGGCACGCTCACCGAGGGCCGCATGGCGGTGCAGTACGCGGTCGTCCCCGGCCGCGACCGCTACGCCGTCACCGGCACCGGCTACGCGCCCGACGGCGAGGTGCACCACCGGGGCGAGCCGGTGAGCGCCCCCGACGAGCTGCGCGCTCTCGCCCGCGCCGGGCTGCTCTGCAACGACGCCACAGTGACGCCGCCGACCGACGAGCGGCCCGAGTGGACGGCGATCGGTGACCCGCTGGAGGCGGCGCTCGTCACGTTCGGCGCCCGCTGCGGCCTGGACCCGGACACCACCCGCGACGCCTGGCCCCGCGTGGCGGAGGCCCCGTTCGACCAGGACCTGCGCCGCATGACCACGGTGCACCGCCGCTGCGACGGGCGCTACCTGGTGGTCTGCAAGGGCGCGCCGGAGAATCTGCTGGCCGCGCCGCTGGTGGACGCCGACGCCGCGGAACTGGCCGAGCTGACCGACGCCGCGCACCGGCTCGCCACCGAAGGGCTGCGCGTGCTGGCGGTGGCCTCCGCGGTGGTCGACACCCTGCCCGACCCGGCCCGGCCGGCCGGCCTGCGCCCCCTGGGCCTGGTCGCGGTCGGCGACCCGCTGCGCGCCGCGGCCCCCGGCATCGCCGCGGGCTTCGAGGAGGCCGGCATCCGGCTGGTCCTCATCACCGGCGACCACCCGGCGACCGCCGCCGCCATCGGCGGACGGCTCGGGCTCTGGCGCGACGGCGACCCGCTCGCCAACGGCGACGACGGCGACCCGGGCCGCGCCCACCCCGAGACCCGGGTGTACGCGCGGACCCAGCCGGAACAGAAGCTCGACATCATCGCCGGCCTCCAGAACCGGGGGCACGTGGTGGCGATGACCGGCGACGGCGTCAACGACGCCCCGGCGCTGCGCCGCGCGGACATCGGCGTGGCCATGGGCGGCGGCACCGAGGTGGCCCGGCAGGCCTCCGACCTGGTGCTCGTCGACGACGACCTGACCACCGTGGCGACCGCCATCGGCGAGGGCCGCCGGATCTACGACAACATCCGCCGGTTCCTGCGCTACGCGCTCGCCGGTGGCGTCGCCGAGATCGCGGTGATGCTGCTCGGCCCGCTGTTCGGCCTGCCGGTGCCGCTGCTGCCGGCGCAGATCCTCTGGATCAACCTGCTCACCCACGGCGTACCCGGGGTGGCGCTCGGCGCGGAACCGGCCGAGCCGGGCACGCTGCGCCGGCCGCCCCGCTCGCCGCAGGAGTCGGTGCTCGGCGCCGGCCTGGGCCGGGACGTGCTGGTCACCGGCGGGCTGATCGCCGCGGCGACGCTCGGCGCCGGGGTGTGGGCCGCGGCGGCCGACCGGCCGTGGCAGTCGGTGGTGTTCGTGGTCCTCGGCCTCGCCCAGCTCGGCGTGGCGCTGGCGGTCCGCGCGATCCGTACCCCGGGTTCGCGCGAGCGCAACCTCGCGCTGCCGGTGGCGGTAGCGATCTCCGCTGTGCTCCAGGTGGCGGGCGTGCTGCTGCCGCCCCTGCGCGAGCTGCTCGGCACCTCGCCGCTCAGCGCGCTCGACCTGCTCGCCTGCGCCGCGATCGGCGTGCTGCCCGGGCTGGTGCTGCGGCTGACCCGCCGCTTCCGCGGGACCAACGGCCCCCACGCCGGGCCCGCCGGCCCTGCCGGGCCGGCCGCCTGACCGGCAGGCTGAGGACGAGTGAAGGAGGACGACATGACGATCCACTCGCAGGCCCCCGTCGTGGTGGGCGTGGACGGCTCCGCCGCCTCGCTGGACGCGGTCCGGGTGGCCGCCCGCGAGGCCGCCGACCGGAACCGGCCGCTGCAGGTGGTGCACGCCTTCATCTGGCCGCTGACCCGCGCGCCGCTCACCCCGGCCCCGGGCGCGCCCGCCGGCGCCGGCCTGCGCAACCAGGCCGAACGGGTCGTCGCCGAGGCGGTCGCCGAGGCCGGCAAGGTCGCCCCGGACGTGCCTGTCACCGGCGTGGTGGTCGACGGCGCGCCGGCGGCGGTGCTGGTCGCCGAGTCCCGCGAGGCGGCGCTGATCGTGCTCGGCCACCGCGGTCTGGGCGGGTTCGCCGGCCTGCTGATCGGCTCGGTCACGCTCCAGGTGTCGGCCCGCGCGCACTGCCCGGTGCTGGTGACGCGCGGCGAGGCGCGCGCCGACGGCCCGGTCGTGGTCGGCGTGGACGGCTCCGAGCTGTCCACCGCGGCGGTCGGGTACGCGTACGAGGAGGCCGACCGCCGGGGCGCGTCGCTGATCGTGGTGCACGCCTGGCTGTACCCCACCCCGATCGGCCCCGGCGACATCCTGCCCCTGGTGTACGACCCGGAGGCGCTCGCCGAGGAGTCCCGGCGCGTCCTCGCCGAGTCGATCGCCGGCTGGGCCGAGCGTTACCCCGACGTGCCGGTACGGCAGCGGTCGCTGCGCGGCGCCCCGGCCCGGGTGCTTGTGGAGGAGTCGAAGGACGCCCAGCTCGTGGTGGTCGGCGCGCACGGCCGGGGCGCGCTGGGCGGGCTGCTGCTCGGCTCGGTCAGCCACGCGGTGCTGCACCACGCCCACTCGCCGCTGGTGATCGTGCGCAACGGAACCTGACCCCGCGACCGCGCCCGACCAGGCGACAGCCCGTGACGGCGCCCGACCCGCGACAGCGCCTGACGCCCCGACGGCGTCAGGCGCTGCGGACCGTGGTGAGATCGGCCAGCCCGGAGATGGTCAGCAGCGGCTCCAGCAGCGGGCCGGCGATCAGCGCGATCCGGTCGGCGTGCGGGAACAGCGCGGCCAGCCCGGCGCTGTCCAGGTACTCCACCTTCGTGAGGTCCACGACCAGGGGTTCGCCGTCGGGGCGTACGGCCTCGGCCAGCGCGTCGGCGAAGGCGGACGCGTTGCTCATGTCGATCTCACCGACGGCGGCCAGCACGCGGACGCCGTCCGGGCTGTCGCTCGTGGTCAGGGTCAGGGACGTGCTCATGGCGTGATCCTCGCCTGCATGTCGACGGTGGTGCCGGTGGCCCCCGGAGTGACGCTGATGTTGTCCATCAGCGCGCGCATGAGCACGAGTCCCCGGCCGCGGTGCGGGTCGGGAGGCTGGTCCCGGTCGCGCCAGTGGCCGCTGTCGGCGACGCTCAGGCGCAGGGCGCCGGCGGTGGCGGCGGCGCGCAGCCGGATCCGGCCGCCCGGGTTGTCGCGGTGCCCGTGCTCGATCGCGTTGGCGCACGCCTCCCCGGCCGCCACCAGGATGTTGTACGCGTGGGCCGGGGCCAGCCCGCAGCGGTCCAGCCATCCCCGCAGCGCGGTGCGAACCTCGGCCAGGCGCGTCGACTCGGCCGGGAACTCCAGTTCCAGCGGCCCGGGGTGACGGTAGAGCAGCAGGGCCACGTCGTCGTGGTAGCCGCCGTCCGGGGTGAGCCGGTCCATGATCTCGGTCGCCAGCACCTCGACCGGCGCGTGGTGGCCCTGCTGGATGGCGTCGGTGGCGCGGGCGATGCCGGCGGTGATCGGCTGGCGGCGGCGTTCCACCAGGCCGTCGGTGTAGAGCATCAGGGTGGCGCGCGGCGGGACCGTCGCCTCCGCCTCGGGACGTTCCTGCCCGGGGCGTACGGCCAGCGGCCGGGACCGGCCGTGCTGCAGCAGTTCGGGAGTGCCGTCGGCTCGGACCACGATGGCCGGTGGGTGACCGGCGCTGGAGTAGCGCATCAGGCCGGTGGCCGGGTCGAGCACGCCACAGAAGACGGTGGCGCAGGACGCCCCCGGCAGCAGCGCGGCGAACCGGTCCAGCGCCACGAGCGTCCGGGCCGGGCTCGGGTCCTGCAACAGCAGGGCACGGCAGGCGCTGCGCAGCTGACCCATCACCGTCGCGGCCTGAAGGCCGTGTCCCACGCAGTCGCCGACCACGATGCCGATGCGCCCGTCCGGCAGCTCGACGGTGTCGTACCAGTCGCCGCCGACCTTCAGCGGCATCGCGGCGGGGGAGTACCGCACCGCGAAACCGGCGGGGAGCTGCGCCGGGCCGAGGATCGCCCGTTGCAGGGCCAGCGCGGTCTCCCGCTGCTGGTCGATCTGGTGCACCCGGTGCAGTCCCTGGCCGATGTGGCCGGCCAGCAGCGCCAGCAGCGTCTGGTCCTGCTCGGTGAAGGGCCGCTTCTCGCCCAGGTCGATCCAGAGCGCCATGGTGCCGTGCGGATGCTCGACGGCGATGCCGGCGCCGTGCGTACGCGTCGCCACCGGGGTCAGCAGCGGGGTGTCCCGGAGCGCGAGCAACGCCTGCCGGCGCTGCTGCGGCAACGTCTCCCACCGGGCCGCCGGGTCGGTGGCGGTCACCTCGGGGGCGGGCAGGTCGCCGAAGACGGCGGTGAGCACGCCGGCGGCCCGCCACAGCTTGCGCAGCTCGTCCAGCACCCCGTGCAGCGCGTCGGTGAGGTCGTCGGCCTGCGACAGCCGCATGCTGAGCCCGGCCAGGGCGGTCTCCCGCTGCACGGCGTAGTGCTCGGCGGTGACGTCGCGGAACGTGCCGACGATCATCCGGCGGCCGCTGTCCGGGTCGTCGACCTGGTTGAACGCGGCCGAGATCCAGATCCGGTGCCCGTCGCGGTGGGTCACCGGCACGGTGTACGTGCCACGGGTCTGCCCCACGAGTCTCGAGAACGCCTCCGCCACCTGGCGGTGCGCCTCGGGCTCGGCCTCCCGGTCCGGCCACCACGGGTGCACCGCGGGGTAGGGCAGGTCCTCGGTCCCGTACCCGAGGATGCCGGTGAACGCCGCGTTGATCTCGACCACCGCGCCGTCCTCGTCGCAGACGAAGAACGCCTCCTGCAACGAGTCGACGAGCGCGGTACGCCAGCGGGCGTGGTGGTTGCGCAGCCGGGCCAGCTCCACGTTCGCGCGTACCCGGGCCAGCAGTTCGGCGGCCGGGAACGGCTTGACCAGGTAGTCGTCGGCGCCGGCCTCCAACCCCTCGATCGAGGCCTCCTGACCGGCGCGGGCGGACAGCAGCAGCACCGGAGTGCCGGCCGTACGCTGGTCGGCGCGCAGCGCGGCCACCAGTTGCAGGCCGTCGAGCCGGGGCATCATCACGTCGCTGACCACCAGGTCGGGGGTGTGCGCGCGGGCGGCGTCCAGCGCGGCCCGCCCGTCGGCGACGGCCTGCACCTCGTGTCCGGCCGAGCGCAGCAGCCGGGTGAGGTACTCCCGCATGTCGGCGTTGTCGTCGGCCACCAGGACCCGGGCCGGCGCCCCACCGGGCAGCGGCTGGACCGGCCCCTCGGCCGGGTCGCCCTCGCCGACGGCGGCGCCCGGGTCGGCGGGCAGCCAGCGCAGCGCCTCCTGCACGAACGGCTCGGCCGACACCGGCGCCCGGCCGGTGCCCGCCGGGGCGAGCGCGTCGGCGGGCAGGTGGGCGGTGCCGAACGGCAGCCGGATCGTGAAGGTGGTGCCCCGGCCCACCGCGCTGGACGCGTCGATGTCGCCGCCGTGCAGCGTGACCAGCTCCTGGACCAGGGCCAGGCCGATGCCGCTGCCCTCGTCGGAACGGGAGCGGGCGTTCTCGATGCGGTGGAACCGCTCGAACAGGCGCGGCATCTCGTCGGCGGGTACGCCGATGCCGGTGTCGGAGATCCGCAGCACCGCCGCGTCGCCATCGGCGCGCAGCTCCACCCGGATCGTGCCGTCGAAGGTGAACTTCAGCGCGTTGCTGAGCAGGTTCAGCACCACCTTCTCCCACATGCCGCGGTCCAGGTGCACCGGCTCGGGCAGGGGCGGGCAGTCGACCTCGAAGGACAGACCGGCCCGTTCGATAGCCGACCGGAAGACGCTCGCCAGGTCGGCGGTCACCGCGGCCAGGTCCACCGGCTCGTAGCGGGCCTGCATCCGCCCGGCCTCGATGCGGGAGAAGTCGAGCAGGCTGTTGACCAGGTTGCCCAGGCGCAGCCCGTTGCGGCGGATGACGTCCAGCTCGGTGCGGACCTGCTCGTCGGCGCCCTGCAACCGGCCGCGCAGCTCGTCCAGCGGTCCCATGATCAAGGTGAGCGGGGTGCGAAACTCGTGACTGATGTTGGAGAAGAACGCGGTCTTCGCGCGGTCCAGCTCGGCGAGTTCCTCGGCGCGCCGCTGCTGCGCCTGGTAGCTGCGGGCGCTGGCGATCCCGGTGGCCAGATGCCCGGCGGTCAGCTCGACGAAGCCGCGGTACCCGTCGTCCAGCGCCCGGTAGCGGTTCAGTCCGGCGACCAGGAACCCGTACGGCGCTCCGCCCTGCTGGCGCAGCGGCACCAGGAGCGCCTCGGCCGGCGCGGCGGGCCAGACACCGGCGGGCAGGTCCGTGAAGGCGGGGCCGTCGAGCGCGACCCGCACCGACTCGCCCTCGGTGAGGGCGCCGGCCGGCCACGGCGCGGCCGGGTCGCCGAGGGACAGCGTGGCCGGTGCCGCCGGGTGGCCCGCCGCCAGCCCGGTCGCCTCGACGAGCCGGGCGCCGTCGTCGTCGTACAGGTAGGTGAGCGTGAACGGCAGGTCCTGCGGGTTGCGGGCCAGCTGGCGGCTGACGAACGCGAGCGTCTCCTGTTCGGTGCGGATGACGCTCGGGTCCGAGCCGAGGTCGCGCAGCGTGGCCATCCGCCGCTCACCGATGACCCGCTCGGTGTCCTCGCTGACCACACAGAGCATCCCGACCAGGCTGCCGTCGTCGGCGCGCAGCGGGCTGTAGGAGAACGTGTGGTACGTCTCCTCCCGGTAGCCGGCGCGCTCCAGGAACAGCAGCAGGCCCTCGTCCCAGGTCGCCTCGCCGGTGCGCAGCACGGTGTCGACACGAGGGCCGATGTCGTCCCAGATCTCCGCCCATACCTCGTTCGCCGGCAGCCCCAGCGCCCACGGGTACTTGCGGCCGAGCGTGTCCCGCCGGTAGGCGGCGTTACAGAAGAAACTGAGCTGCGGCCCCCAGGCCATCCACATCGGGAACCGGGAGGACAGCAGGATCCGCACCGCGGTCCGCAGGCTCTGCGGCCAGGTGTCCGGCGGGCCCAGGGGGTGCGCCGACCAGTCGATCCGCGCCAGGTCCGGCCCGATCTCCGCGTCCACGGCGAAGACGTCGGCACGCGTACGCGGGTCGGTGTCAGCGCCGCTCATCGCCCGAGTCTCCCCCACCCCGTCCGGTCCCGCTCGTCCGGGCCGCGTCGCGGCCTCGTGGTCGCTTCTTGCCCCGTCGCGCCCCCGGCACTCCACCCGGGGCGGGGAGATCTGACTCACGTGACGGCAGCGGGTCAGGGAAGGGGTTCGTGGTGCGGCAAAACGAAAGGCAAGGAGACACCTCTCCTCGCCACTATCAACGTATATCGCACCCCGGGTCTTGCCGCAAGGCCCCGGTGATGCCGCAGAATCAGCGGCCGATGCGGGTCGAGCTGCGAAAACGGGGGCACGGCATGACCGGACGGTACGTGTGGCAACTGCACGAGGTCGACGAGACGCGGATCGCCGCGGTCGGCGGCAAGGGCGCGCACCTGGGGGCGTTGACGCGGATCGACGGGGTGCGCGTACCCCCGGGTTTCTGCGTCACCACCGACGCCTTCCGGCTGGCCGTGGCGCGGACGCCGGCGCTGGCCGGCCCGCTGGACCGGCTCGCCCGCGCGGACGCGGACGACCCGGCGGCGCTCCGGACGGCCGCCGCCGAGGTGCGTCGCGTCGTCGAGCGGACCGCGCTACCGGGCGACGTCGCGGCGGCGGTCACCGCCGCGCTGGCCGGGCTCGGCGCGGACGCCGCGTACGCCGTGCGGTCGAGCGCGACCGCCGAGGACCTGCCGACCGCCTCGTTCGCGGGCCAGCAGGACACCTACCTGAACGTGGTCGGCACGGCCGAGGTGCTGCGGCACGTGAGCCGCTGCTGGGCCTCGCTGTTCACCGACCGGGCGGTGACCTACCGGCGGCGCCACGGCATCGACGACCGGGCCGTGGACATGGCCGTGGTGGTGCAGCTGATGGTCGTCCCGGACGCGGCCGGGATCATGTTCACCGCCGACCCGGTGACCGGGAACCGGACGGTGGTGTCCGTGGAGGCCGGCTTCGGTCTCGGCGAGGCCCTGGTCTCCGGCCTGGTGAACCCGGACGTCTTCACGGTGCGCGACGGCGCGGTGGCCGGCCGGACGATCGGCGCGAAGGCGCGGGCGGTGCGCGCCGTGCCCGGCGGCGGCACCCGGGAGACGCCAGTCGACCCGGCGCGGCAGGCCCAGCCCGCGCTGACCGACGCGCAGGCGGTACGCCTCGCCGCGCTGGGACGGCGGATCGAGGCGCGCTTCGGGTGCCCGCAGGACATCGAGTGGGCCCTGACCGGCGACGACATCCACATCCTCCAGAGCCGGCCGATCACCACGCTGTTCCCGGTGCCGGCGGCCGCCGACGGGCGGTTCCACGTCTACCTGTCGGTCGGCCACCAGCAGATGATGACCGACGCGATGAAGCCGCTGGGCCTGTCGATGTGGCGGCAGACCGCCATGGCGCCGATGCACGAGGCGGGTGGGCGGCTGTTCGTCGACGCCACGCCGCACCTGTCCACGGCGGCGGGTCGTACCGCGTTCCTGGGCATGATCGGCCGGGCCGACCCGCTCACCCGG
This sequence comes from Micromonospora sp. L5, assembly GCF_000177655.2. Classification (NCBI taxonomy): domain Bacteria; kingdom Bacillati; phylum Actinomycetota; class Actinomycetes; order Micromonosporales; family Micromonosporaceae; genus Micromonospora; species Micromonospora sp. L5. The sequence continues at coordinate 5,097,779 of NC_014815.1, forward strand.
GACGCGCTGGACACGGTCCTCGCCCGGGACGTCGTACCGGCCGCGCCGGACCCGGCCCCGGCCGGCCCGCCCGTGGGCGGCCCGCCGCCCTCGATCGACACCGACCCGGCGATCGTCACCACGCTCGTCGAGCGCAGCCGGGAGTCGATCGCCGCCCTGCGCCGCGACATCGGCACCCGGTCCGGGCCCGAGCTGTTCGACTTCCTGACCGAGGCGTTCGCCGAGCACAAGCGGGTGCTCACCGACCCGGTGAGCGCCCAGGTGATCATGGCGGGGATGCAGGCCACCTGGTGGCTCAACGACAAGCTGGGGGAGTGGCTCGGCGAACGCGACGCCGCCGACACGCTCACGCTCTCCGCGCCCGGCAACGTCACCGCCGAGATGGGCCTGGCGCTGCTCGACGTGGCCGACGTGGTCCGCGCGTACCCCGAGGTGGTGGCGTTCCTGCAGGACGCCGCCGACGACGGGTTCCTGGACGAGCTGCCGAAGCTGCCCGGCGGCGTCGAGGCGCGCGACGCCATCGCCGGCTACCTCGACCGGTACGGCATGCGCTGCGTCGGCGAGATCGACATCACCCGGCCACGGTGGAGCGAGCACCCGGCCACGCTCGTCCCGCTGATCCTGGACAACGTCCGCACCTTCGCCCCGGGCGCCGCCGCGCGCCGCTTCGCCCAGGGCCGGGAGCGGGCCGAGGCGAAGGCCCGGGAGGTGCTGGACCGCCTGCGCGCGCTCCCCGACGGCGAGCGCAGGGCCGCCGAGACGCAGGCCGTGATCGAGCGGGTACGGACGTTCGCCGGCTACCGGGAGTACCCGAAGTACGACATCGTGAGCCGCTACGCCGTCTACAAGCAGGCGCTCATGGCGGAGGCCGGCCGGCTGGCGCGCGCCGGTGTGCTCGCCGGTCCGGAGGACGTCTTCTACCTCACCTTCGACGAGTTCCGCGAGGTCGCGGCCACCGGCTCTGTGGACGCCGCGCTGATCCGCAGGCGCCGGGAGGAGTTCCGGGCGCACCGGGCGCTCACCCCGCCCCGGGTGCTCACCTCCGACGGCGAGGCGCTGAACGGCTCGTACCGGCGCGACGACGTGCCACCGGGCGCCCTGGCCGGCCTGGCGGTCTCGGCCGGCGTCGTCGAGGGGCGGGCGCGGGTCGTGGCGGACCTGGCCGGCGCCGACCTGGAGCCGGGCGACATCCTCGTCACCGCACACACCGACCCGAGCTGGACACCGCTGTTCGTGGCCGTCGCGGGCCTGGTGACGGAGGTTGGCGGGCTGATGACGCACGGCGCGGTGATCGCCCGTGAGTACGGCCTGCCCGCAGTGGTGGCGGTGCCGGACGCGACCCGGCTGATCCCGGACGGTGGGCGGATCCGCGTGCACGGCGCCGACGGGTACGTCGAGCTGCTGTCCTGACCGGTGCGGCATGCCCGATGATGGAGGTCCGGCGAGCGGGGAGGCGCGATGCGGATCGGGGAGCTGTCGGCGCGTACCGGGGTGAGCGCCCGGTCCATCCGGTACTACGAGCAGCAGGGCCTGCTCGCCGCCGTGCGCACCGCGAGCGGGCAGCGGGTCTTCGCCGAGTCGGCCGTGGACCGGGTCCGGCTCATCCAGCGGCTGTTCGACGCCGGGCTGAGCAGCCGCCGGATGGCCGAGCTGCTGCCCTGCGTGACCGATCCGGAGGTCCGCACCTCGTGGCTCACCGACCGGCTGCGCGAGGAGCGGACCCGGATGACAGCCGAGATGGCACGGCTCGCGCACGCCGTCGCGGTGCTCGACGACGTGGTGTCCGACATGACAGTGACCGAGGACACCCGGGATCCGGCCGCCTGAGCGCTTGCCCTTGACACCGGTGTCAACTCCTAGCGTCGGGTCATGAACGCGACCCTGGACACCGGATCGCCGGTGACGCCGCTGCTGGAACCCGTCACCGTCGCCGGGCTGCCGTTGCCGTCCCGCTTCGTGATGGCGCCGATGACCCGTAACCGCGCGCCGGGCGGCGTGCCGACGCCGGAGATGGCCGACTACTACCGGCGCCGCGCCGCGGCCGGCATCGGCCTGATCGTCACCGAGGGTGTGCTGGTCGACCATCCCAGCGCGGGGCACGAGGACACCGTGCCCCGGATGACCGCCGGCGCGGCCGAGGCTGGCTGGCGGGACGTGGTCGAGGCCGTGCACGCCGCCGGCGGCCGGATCGCCGCGCAGCTGTGGCACCTGGGCAGCCTGCGCGAACCGGTCGACGGCCGTCCGGCGTGGACCCCCTCGGGGGTACGCGAGCCGGGCCGCCCCGCGCCGTACGCGATGACCGCGGCCGACGTGGACACCCTGCTCGCGGCGTACGCGAATGCAGCAGAGGTCGCGGTACGGGCCGGGTTCGACGCGATCGAGATCCACGCGGCGCACGGTTACCTGCTCGACGAGTTCCTGTGGCCGTACACGAACCGCCGGACCGACGCGTTCGGCGGCTCGCCGGAGCGGCGGGCGGCGTTCCCGGCGGCGGTGGTGCGCGCGGTCCGCGCGCAGGTCCCGGCGCGTCACCCGGTGATCGTGCGGTTCTCCCAGTTCAAGGAGCGGGCGTTCGACGCGCGGATCGCCGAGACCCCGGCCGAGCTGGCGCAGATCCTCGGCGCGTTCGCCGAGGCCGGCGCGGACGTGCTGCACGCCTCGCAGCGCCGCTTCTGGCAGCCGGCGTTCCCCGGCTCGCCGCTGAACCTGGCCGGCTGGGCGAAGCGTCTCACCGGCCTGCCGTCGATCACCGTCGGCTCGGTCGGGCTGCGGCGGGACTTCCTGCGCCCGGACGGCCCGGAGTCGGTGGCGGGCCTGGCCGCGCGGCTGGCGGACGGGGAGTTCGACCTGGTCGCGCTGGGCCGCGCGCTGCTGGGCAACCCGGCCTGGGTGACGCACGCCGCCGCCGGACGGCTGGGCGAGATCGTCGACTACCGCAAGGCGCACGAGGACGTGTACCCGTAGGACCGGGGTGACCCTCAGGGGTTGACGCCGGGGGATGTTATCGCTCACAGTCGATGGCAGGGCATGAGCGCCGCAAGGCTCACCGGGCGAGCCGCGCTGGTCGTACCTCGACACCACCGCCACCGGACGCGGGGTCGGGGAGTCGCACCACCACCATCGCGCAACCCCCGGAAGAGGAATCCGCATGAGACGAAAGAGAGCCTTGCTGACCACCGGCATCCTGGCCGGCGCGCTCGCCGCCGGGATGGCGGTGGCCCTGGCGCCGGCCGCGAGCGCCGGCACCACGCTGCGCGCGGCGGCGGCCGAGAAGGGCCGCTACTTCGGCGCCGCCGTCGCCACCGGCAAGCTGTCCGACAACACGTACGCCACGGTGCTGAACCGCGAGTTCAACTCCGTGGTGGCCGAGAACGAGATGAAGTGGGACGCCACCGAGCCGCAGCAGGGGCGGTTCAGCTACACCGGCGGCGACCGGCTGGTCAGCCACGCCCGCGCGAACGGCATGTCGGTGCGCGGGCACACGCTGCTCTGGCACGCCCAGCAGCCGTCGTGGGCACAGGGCCTGTCCGGCAGCGCGCTGCGCAACGCCGCGATCAACCACGTCACCCAGGTGGCCACCCACTTCCGGGGGCAGATCTACGCCTGGGACGTGGTGAACGAGGCGTTCGCCGACGGCGGCAGCGGCGGGCGCCGCGACTCGAACCTGCAGCGCACCGGCAACGACTGGATCGAGGCGGCGTTCCGGGCGGCCCGCGCCGCGGACCCGGGCGCGAAGCTCTGCTACAACGACTACAACACCGACGGCATCAACGCGAAGTCGACGGGCATCTACAACATGGTCCGCGACTTCAAGTCGCGCGGCGTGCCGATCGACTGCGTCGGCTTCCAGTCGCACCTGGGCACCACGATCCCCGGCGACTACCAGGCCAATCTCCAGCGCTTCGCCGACCTGGGCGTCGAGGTGCAGATCACCGAGCTGGACGTGATGACCGGCGGCAACCAGGCGAACATCTACGCCGCCGTGACCCGCGCCTGCCTGGCGGTGTCGCGCTGCACCGGCATCACGGTCTGGGGCGTGCGGGACTGCGACTCGTGGCGCGGCTCGGACAACGCGCTGCTGTTCGACTGCGCGGGCAACAAGAAGGCGGCGTACAACGCGGTGCTCGACGCGCTGAACGCCGGCGGCAACAATCCGCCGCCGACCACGACCCCGCCGCCGAACAACCCGACCACCCCGCCGCCGGGTCAGGGCGGGTGTTCGGCCTCGGTGTCGCTGAACTCCTGGACCGGTGGGTTCGTGGCGACGGTGAAGGTGACCGCGGGCTCGTCGGGCACCCGGGGATGGACCGTCACCATGACGTTGCCGGGCGGCGCGAGCATCACCAACACCTGGAGCGCCACCGCGAGCGGGAGCAGCGGCACGGTGCGATTCGCGAACGTGAGCTACAACGGCCAGCTCGGCGCCGGTCAGAGCACCGAGTTCGGGTTCCAGGGCAACGGCAGCGGATCGGGCATGACGCCCACCTGCTCCGCGTCCTGAGCCGGGCCACCGCGGGGGCGGCGCGCCGTCGCCTCCGCGGTGTTCCGCCACGTCGTCCCGTCCGACCTGGACTGTCGTCTCTGTTACGAGAAAGAGACATGCGCATTTCGCGCGATTGGTTGACGGGGCAACTTGTGAGCGTTAACACTCCCCGTGAGGGTTACCTGTGTCACAGGGACCGCCACGACAGGGAGGACGCTCGTGCGCAGACGACTTCTGGCCGCACTCAGCGGTGCCGCGCTCGCGATCAGCCTGGCCGCCTGCAGCGGCGAGGGCGCGGGAGGCGGCGGAGACACCAGCTCGGCCAAGCCCGGCGACCTGACGATCGGCGTCTCGATGCCGACGCAGACCTCGGAACGGTGGATCGCCGACGGCAACTCGGTGAAGGAGAAGCTCCAGGCCAAGGGCTACAAGGTCGACCTCCAGTACGCCGGGGACGACATCCCGACCCAGTCGCAGCAGATCGACCAGATGATCACGCAGGGCGCGGACGTGCTGGTCATCGCCCCGATCGACGGCACCGCGCTCAGCGGCCAGCTCCAGGCCGCCGCGGCGGCGAAGATCCCGGTCATCTCCTACGACCGGCTCATCCGCAACAGCCCGAACGTCAGCTTCTACGTCAGCTTCGACAACTACAAGGTCGGCGTGGCGCAGGCCAACGCGCTCCTGGTCGGGCTCGGCCTGCTCACCAAGGACGGCGCCAAGGGCACCGCCACCGGCCCGTTCAACGTGGAGCTGTTCGCCGGCTCGCTCGACGACAACAACGCCGGGTTCTTCTTCAACGGCGCGATGGACACGCTGAAGCCGTACTTCGACGCCGGGACGCTGAAGGTCAAGTCCGGGCAGACCAAGATCGAGCAGGCCGCCATCCTGCGCTGGCAGCAGGAGACCGCGCAGAAGCGGATGGAGGACCTGCTCACCTCCAGCTACAACGACGGCAGCAAGGTCGACGGCGTGCTGTCGCCGTTCGACGGCCTGTCCCGCGGCATCATCACCGCGCTGCAGAACGCCGGCTACCGCGGCGGCGCCAAGAAGATGCCGGTGGTGACCGGCCAGGACGCCGAGGTCGCCTCGGTCAAGCTGATCAACGACGGCGTGCAGAGCTCGACCGTCTTCAAGGACACCCGGCTGCTGGCCGAGCAGGCGGTGATCGCCGCCGAGGCGTTCCTGCGCAAGGAGGAGCCGAAGGCCAACGAGACCAAGGCGTACGACAACGGCGTCAAGGTCGTGCCGGCGTTCCTGCTGCCGGTGCAGACCGTCTACAAGGAGGACATCAAGTCCGTCCTGATCGACTCCGGCTACCTGACCGAGCAGGAGGTCGCCGCGGGCCGGGCCGGCTGACCCGCGGCGACGGGCCCGGCGGCCGCCCGCGCCGCCGGGCCCGTCCGCTCCGGACACCACGACCACGAGCAGGACGGATATCCATGAGCGATCACATCCTCGAGATGCGTGGCATCACGAAGACCTTCCCGGGCGTGACCGCGCTCCAGGACGTCTCGCTCGCCGTACGGCGTGGCGAGATCCACGCGATCTGCGGTGAGAACGGCGCCGGGAAGTCGACCCTGATGAAGGTGCTGTCCGGCGTCTACCCGGCGGGCAGCTACGACGGCCAGATCGTCTTCGACGGCGAGCCGGTCGGGTTCCGGGGGATCCAGGACAGCGAGGCCCGCGGCATCGTCATCATCCACCAGGAACTCGCGCTGGTGCCCTACCTGTCGATCGCCGAGAACATCTTCCTCGGCAACGAGCGCCGCGGCCGCGGCGGGCTCATCGACTGGCACCGGACCAACGCGGAGGCCGCGGCGCTGCTGCGGTCGGTCGGGCTGCACGAGAACCCGGTCACCCCGGTCATCCAGCTCGGTGTCGGCAAGCAGCAGCTCGTGGAGATCGCCAAGGCGCTGTCCAAGAAGGTACGGCTGCTGATCCTCGACGAGCCCACAGCGGCACTCAACGACGTCGACTCCGCGCACCTGCTGGACCTGATGCGCCGGCTGCGCGACCAGGGCATCACCTGCATCATGATCTCGCACAAGCTCGGCGAGATCACCGCCGTCGCCGACTCGACCACAGTCATCCGCGACGGCCGTACCGTCGAGACGCTGGACATGTCCGACGGCGCCGTCACCCAGGACCGGATCATCCGCGGCATGGTCGGCCGCGACCTGGCCGCCTTCTACCCGACCCGCAGCGTGACCCCCGGCGACGAGGTGCTGCGCATCGAGGACTGGTCGGTGCGCCACCCGACGCAGGACCGCCTGGTCGTCGACCGGGCCTCGCTGCACGTGCGGGCCGGGGAGGTCGTCGGCATCGCCGGCCTGATGGGCGCCGGGCGCACCGAGCTGGCGATGAGCGTGTTCGGCCGGGCGTACGGCCGGGACATCAGGGGCCGGCTGTTCGTCAAGGGCCGCGAGGTACGGGCGCGCACTGTCGCCGAGGCCATCGCCAACGGCATCGCGTACGCCACCGAGGACCGCAAGCACTACGGCCTCAACCTGATCGACGACGTGCGGGGCAACGTCTCGGCCGCCGCGCTCGACAAGCTGGCCCGGCACGGCTGGATCGACGGCAACCGCGAGATCCAGGTCGCCGAGCGGGGCCGGCGCGACATGAACATCAAGGCGCCGACCGTGATGTCGGTGGTGGGCAAGCTCTCCGGCGGCAACCAGCAGAAGGTCGTGCTGGCGAAGTGGCTGTTCACCGACCCGGACGTGCTGATCCTCGACGAACCGACCCGGGGCATCGACGTGGGCGCGAAGTTCGAGATCTACACGATCGTCAACCGGCTGGTGGCCGACGGCAAGGCCGTCGTGCTCATCTCCTCCGAACTGCCCGAGCTGCTCGGCATGTGCGACCGCATCTACACCCTGGCGGCCGGCCGCATCACCGGGGAGATGCCGGTGGCCGAGGCCACCCAGGAGAACCTGATGGGACTCATGACCAAGGACAGGGATCTCGTCCGATGACCAGCACGAAGCCTCCCCCCGCCACGAAGATCGCCACGCCGGACACCGGCGCGGCGGCGACCCTGCACACCGGCACCAGCGATCCGCGCGCGCTGATCCTGGGCAACCTGCGGCAGAGCGGCATCTACATCGCCCTGGTGGTGATCGTGGCGCTGTTCGCGGTCCTCACCGACGGCGTCTCGCTGAGCCCCGGCAACCTGACGAACATCGTCCTCCAGTACTCCTACATCCTGGTGCTCGCGATCGGCATGGTCATCGTGATCATCGGCGGCCACATCGACCTGTCCGTGGGATCGGTGGTGGCGCTCACCGGAGCGGTCTCTGCGGTGCTCGTCATCCGCGAGGGCATGCCCTGGTGGGCCGGCGTCCTGGCCGCGCTCGCGGTGGGCGTCGCGGTCGGTGCGTGGCACGGGCTCTGGGTCGCGTACGCCGGCATCCCGGCGTTCATCGTCACCCTGGCCGGCATGCTCCTGTTCCGAGGTCTGACGCTGCGCGTGCTGGACAACATCTCGCTGTCGCCGTTCCCGGAGGAGTACCAGCGGGTCGCCGCCGGGTTCCTCAACGGTCTGCTGGGCGGCCAGGGCTACGACGCCTTCACGCTGTTCATCGGCGCCTTCGCCGTGGTCGGGTACGCGGTGAGCGTGTTCCGGACCCGGGTCGCCCGGGTGCGCCACGAGCAGCCCGTGGAGTCGTTCCCGCTGTTCGTGCTGCGGATCGTGGTGGTCGGCGCCGTGGTCATGTGGTTCGCCTGGCAGCTCGCCCACGCCCGGGGCCTGCCGATCGTGCTGATCGTGCTCGCCGTGCTCGTGCTCGTCTACGGCCTGCTCACCCGCCGCACGGTGTTCGGCCGCCAGGTGTACGCCATCGGCGGCAACCTGCCCGCGGCGATGCTGTCCGGCGTACGGGTGAAGCGGGTCAACTTCTGGATCTTCGTCAACATGGGCTTCCTGTCCGCCGTGGCGGGTGTCATCTACTCGTCCCGGTCCAACGGGGCCCAGCCGGCGGCGGGCAACATGTTCGAGCTGGACGCGATCGCGGCGGCGTTCATCGGCGGCGCGGCCGTCACCGGCGGCGTCGGCACGGTGGTCGGCGCCATGGTGGGTGGCCTGATCATGGCGGTGATGAGCAACGGGATGCAGCTCATGGGCGTCGACCAGTCCGTCCAGTCGGTGGTCAAGGGCCTGGTGCTGCTCGTCGCGGTGGCGTTCGACATCTGGAACAAGCGCCGGGCCGCCGGCGCCCGGTGACGGCCGGCCGGACGCTCGCCCCTTCGTCCGGCCGACCGCCGTTCACCGGCCGTAGCCGCTCACGCCCGGCTCCACCGTTGGTTGGCGTTGCCGTGGCAGGTCCACACGATCACCCGGGTGCCGTTGGCGGTGCCCGCGTTGTCGACGTCCAGGCACAGCGACGGGAAGCGCCCGTTGCTCACCGTGCCGTTGCCGTTGATGGTCCACTGCTGGTTGGTGCCGCCGTTGCAGTCCCAGATCTGCACCCGGGTGCCGGCCGTCGCGTTCGTCGGCACGTCGAGGCACTTGCCGAGCACCTGCAACGCCTGGCCGTTGGCGGTGAACTGCTGGTTGGCGTTGTTGTGGCAGTCCCAGATCAGCGTCCCGGTGCCGTTCGCGGTGCCGGCGTTGTCCACGTCGAGGCACCGGCCGGACGACTCGCTGCGCAGCCGGAACGTGGTCGGGACCGGCGGCGGCGTGGTGGTGCCGCCCCCGCTGACCCGGTAGACGACGGTGCCGTGCGCGGGCACGCTGGCGGAGATCGTGCCGGTGCTGGTGGAGGTGGCGTCGGTCCACGCGTCGCGCAGCGTGAACGAGCTGCCGCTCTTGCCCACCGCCGCCGCGGTGGTGGAGACCGTGGTGGTCGAGCTGCCCTGGTTGAACAGGGCGACCGCCACGTCGCCGTTGGCCAGCGGCTTGGCCAGCACCCGCCGGGTGCCGTCGAAGGAGACCTGGGCCGCCTGACGGCCGAGCGTGTCCTGGTTGATCGCGACCAGGTTCGCGTTGCGCAGGATCGCCAGCGTGGCTGCGTTCGCCGACCGTACGTCGTTGCCCATCATCAGCGGCGCGGCGAGGACCGCCCAGAGCGCGAAGTGGCTGCGCATCTCGGTGTCGTTCATCCCCCCTCGGCCGACCTCGAGCATGTCCGGGTCGTTGAACCCGCCGGGCGCGGCGTACCCGGCCAGGGGCACCGTGACGTCGACGATGTTCTGGATGCCCATCGGGTAGCCGTTGGTCTGGCCGGTGTTCCACGCGTTGGTGATGTCCTCGGTGGTCCGCCAGAGGTTCGCCACGTCGCTCCAGTTGCGCTGCGGCCCGGTCTTGGCGTGGTAGCTGTTGGGGTTGATGCTGTAGACGATCGGCCGGCCGGTGGAGGCCAGCGCGTCGCGCATGATGCCGAACCGCGCCACCTGGTCGTTGATCGTGCCGGTGGACGAGCACCAGTCGTACTTCAGGTAGTCCACGCCCCAGGCGGCGAACTGCCGCGCGTCCTGGTACTCGTGGTTGAGGCTGCCGGTGGCGCCGGGGAACGCGCCGCCGACCTGGGCGCAGGTCTTGTCCAGCGGCACCTGGTAGATGCCGAACAGCAGGCCCCGGGCGTGCAGGTAGTCACCGAGCGACTTCATCCCGCTGGGGAACCGCTGCGGGTGGGCCTGGAGGTTGCCCTGCGAGTCCCGGTTCGGGTCGAACCAGCAGTCGTCCACGACGACGTACTTGTACCCGAGGTCGCGCAGGCCGTTGCTGACGATCGCGTCGGCGGTCTGGCGGATGAGGGTCTCGTTGATGTTGCAGCCGAAGGTGTTCCAGGTGTTCCACCCCATCGGCGGGGTGCGGGCGACGCCGTTGTCCAGCGCCCGGGCGGGACGCGGGGCCACGGCCTGGTCGGTGACTGTCGCGGCGAGCGCCACCGCCGCGACGCCCAGGACGGCGAGCGTCCGTCGGGTCCATCTGCGCACTGATCCTCCTCGGTCGCCGGGCGCCGGCCGTGCCGGCGTCCGGTTGGGAGCGGCCCGCCGATCGCGCGGCGTCGCGCGGGGTGCGCGGGGACGTACGCGGCACGGCAGTGGAGAGGGGCCGGCCGGTCACCGGCGGGCGCTCGTGGGTGGTGGGTCCGGCGGTCGACGGGGTCGCCGTCCGCGTCGCCGCCCGGCTGCGGCGCCGGGGTTTCCCGGACGGCGGCGCCACGAAGCAGGGATGGCGAGAATGTTATCGCTGACATCAAAGCATGTAAATAGCGAGACGGTCCGCCCGGCCCGTGTCGGCGACGGTTCGCGCGGGTGTAGGCGCCGGGAAAAGTGCCGCTGAGGGGCGCTCTGTGACCTCGGGAGGCTCTCTCCGCGGGCCGGAGCCCGCCGCGCCGATCGCGGCGGCTCGACGATCCACTAAGGCATTGATTGTTGTCGCTAACAAGGCGCTCGCCGGGACTCGGCGGCCGGACCGGGAGCGCGTCCGTGTGGATCTCCTCCGGGCGCGGCCCCGCCGGTCCGTGCCGCCCGGCCGCGGTGGTCCGGCGAGGGTGGTTCCTCGTTACGTAGCTGTTGCCCGGAGGTGTCTTGACGGATGTATATGTGAGCGCTAACACTAACTCCGTGACACGGCGGAGGTGCAAATGAGCGAAGTGGACGCGTCCGACCGGTACGTGATCGGCGTCGACTTCGGCACGCTGTCCGGGCGGGCGCTCGTGGTCCGCGTCCGGGACGGCGCCGAACTCGGTACGGCGGTGCACGAGTACCGGCGCGGGGTCATCGAGACCGCGCTTCCCGACGGCGGCCCGGCGCTGCCCCCGGACTGGGCCCTCCAGGATCCGGACGACTACCGCGACGTGCTGCGCCACGCGGTGCCGGCCGCGCTCGCCGAAGCCGGCGTGGACCCGTCCCGGGTGGTGGGCATCGGCACCGACTTCACCGCCTGCACCGTGCTCCCGACGCTCGCCGACGGCACACCGCTGTGCGAGATCCCGCAACTGCGCGACCGCCCGCACGCCTGGGTGAAGCTCTGGAAGCACCACGCCGCGCAGCCGCACGCCGACCGGATCAACGCGCTGGCGGAAGAACGCGGCGAGCCGTGGCTCGGCCGCTACGGCGGCAAGATCTCCGCGGAGTGGCAGTTCGCCAAGGGCCTGCAGATCCTGGAGGAGGACCCGGAGGTCTACCGCCGGGCCGAGCGGTTCATCGAGGCCGCCGACTGGATCGTGTGGCAGCTGTGCGGCGCCGAGACCCGTAACGTCTGCACGGCCGGCTACAAGGGCATCCGGCAGGACGGCCGCTACCCGTCGCCGGACTACCTGACCGCGCTCGACCCGGGATTCGCCGACTTCGTGACCAAGCTGGACGGTCCGCTGCTGCCGCTGGGCGCGCGGGCCGGCACGCTCAGCGCCCGCGCCGCGGCCTGGACCGGACTGCCCGAGGGCATCGCGGTCGCGGCGGGCAACGTCGACGCCCACGTCACCGCCGCGTCGGCCCAGGCGCTGCGGCCCGGCCGGCTGGTCGCCATCATGGGCACCTCCACCTGCCACGTCCTCAACGGCACCCACCCGGCCGAGGTGCCGGGCATGTGCGGCGTGGTCGACGGCGGCATCAGCCCCGGCGCCTGGGGCTTCGAGGCCGGGCAGAGCGGGGTGGGGGACATCTTCGGCTGGTTCGTCCGCCACGCCGCCCCGGCGGGGTTCGACTCGCACGAGCGGCTCACCGAGGCCGCCGCCGCCCAGCCGGTCGGCGCGCACGGGCTGGTGGCGCTGGACTGGTGGAACGGCAACCGGTCCCTGCTGGTCAACCACGACCTCAGCGGGATGATCGTCGGGCTGACGCTGGCCACCCGGCCGCCGGACGTCTACCGCGCGCTGCTGGAGGCGACCGCGTACGGCACCCGGATGATCGTCGAGGCGTTCGGGCAGGCCGGGGTGCCGGTCGACGACCTGGTGGTGGCCGGTGGTCTTACCTCCAACCGGCTGCTCATGCAGATCTACGCCGACGTCACGAACCGGCCGCTGAGCATCATCGGCTCCGCCCAGGGCCCGGCGCTCGGCTCGGCCATCCACGCGGCTGTCGCCGCTGGGGCGTACCCGACGATCCACGAGGCGTCCGCCGCGATGGGGCGCATCGACGAGGCCGTCTACCGGCCCGTACCGGAGAACGTGCGGGCCTACGACGCCCTGTACGCCGAGTACCGCGCGTTGCACGACCACTTCGGCCGCGGCGCGAACGACGTCATGCTCCGCCTGCGGGCGATCCGCAACGCGGCGGTCGACGCCGCCGCGGACCGCGCCGCCGCGACCCTGGAGGTGGTCGGATGAACAGCCAGGTCGACGCGCTACGCGAGACGGTGGCGCGCCTGCACCGCGAACTGACCCGCTACGACCTGGTGGCCTGGACCGCTGGGAACGTGTCGGCCCGCGTACCCGGTCAGGACCTGATGGTCATCAAGCCCAGCGGCGTCGACTACGACGACCTGACCGCGGCGGCCATGGTGGTCTGCGACCTCAACGGCGCCGTGGTCGACGGCGACGGCGCCCCGTCCAGCGACACCGCCGCGCACGCCTACGTCTACCGCGCGATGCCCGAGGTCGGCGGCGTCGTGCACACGCACAGCGGGTACGCCACCGCCTGGGCGGCCCGCGGCGAGGCGATCCCGTGCTGGCTGACCGCGCAGGCCGACGAGTTCGGCGGGGAGATCCCGATCGGGCCGTTCGCGCTGATCGGCGGCGACGACATCGGCAAGGGCATCGTCAGCACGCTGTCCGGGCACCGCTCACCCGCGGTGCTCATGCGCAACCACGGCGTCTTCACCATCGGCCGCGACGCCCGGGCGGCGGTCAAGGCCGCGGTGATGTGCGAGGACGTGGCCCGCACCGCACACCTGGCCCGCGCGCTCGGCCGGCCGGTGCCGATCGCGCCGGCCGACATCGACTCGCTCTACGACCGCTACCAGAACGTGTACGGCCAACGCCCGTCGGCGCACTGACCCCGGACCGCGCCGCGCACCCCCCCACCACCACATCCGGGCCGCTCCGGTTTCCGCCGGTCGCGCGCCCGGAACATCCAACCCCCGGAGGAGAATCGATGAGAAGCAGGAGCACGGCACGCACTGTCATCGCGGCGTTCGCCGGCGTGCTGCTCGCCGCCAGCATGGCCGCGTGCGGCAACAGCGACACCGGCGGCGGTTCCGGCGACGGCAACGACAAGATCGTCCTGGGCTTCTCCCAGGTGGGCGCCGAGAGTGGCTGGCGCACCGCCAACACCACCTCGATCAAGGAGGCGGCGGCCGAGGCGGGCATCGAGCTGAAGTTCGACGACGCCCAGCAGAAGCAGGAGAACCAGATCAAGGCGATCCGCAACTTCATCCAGCAGAAGGTCGACGTGATCGCCTTCTCGCCGGTGGTGGAGTCCGGCTGGGACACCGTGCTCAAGGAGGCCAAGGACGCCAAGATCCCGGTGATCCTGACCGACCGCGCCGTCGACTCGGCCGACAAGTCGCTCTACAGGACGTTCCTCGGCTCGGACTTCGTCAAGGAGGGCCGCCTCGCCGGCGAGTGGCTGGTGGAGCAGAAGAAGGCGGCGTCCGGCCCGGTCAACATCGTGGAGCTTCAGGGCACGACCGGCTCGGCGCCGGCCAACGACCGGAAGAAGGGCTTCGCCGAGGCGATCGCCGCCAACCCGAACCTGAAGATCGTCGCCTCGCAGACCGGTGACTTCACCCGCGCCGGCGGCAAGCAGGTGATGGAGCAGTTCCTCAAGGCCAACCCGAAGATCGACGTGCTCTTCGCGCACAACGACGACATGGGCCTGGGCGCGCTCGAGGCGATCACCGCGGCGGGCAAGGAGCCCGGCAAGGACCTCACCATCATCACCGTCGACGCGGTGAAGGACGGCATGCAGGCCCTCGCGGACGGCAAGTTCAACTTCATCGCCGAGTGCAGCCCGCTGCTCGGCCCGCAGCTGATGGACCTGGTCAAGAAGGTCAAGGCCGGCGAGGAGGTGCCCGCCCGGATCGAGACCGAGGAGACCACGTTCACCCAGGAGCAGGCCAAGGAGGCACTGCCCAACCGCAAGTACTGAGTCACCCGGGGGTCGCCGTCGCAACCGACGGCGACCCCCGTACCACCACCGTCGAAGAAGAGGTCCGATGGGATGACGGGTAACCGTCCGGTCCTGACCATGACCGGCATCAGCAAGACCTTCCCCGGGGTCCGCGCGCTGCACGACGTCGACTTCCGGCTGTTCCCGGGCGAGGTCCACGCCCTGATGGGCGAGAACGGCGCCGGCAAGTCCACCCTGATCAAGGTGTTGACCGGCGTCTACGGGACCGACGCGGGCGTCGTCACGCTCGACGGCGAGCAGGTCTCGTTCACCGGTCCGATGCAGGCCGCAGCGGCCGGTGTCAGCACCGTCTACCAGGAGGTCAACCTCTGCACCAACCTGTCGGTGGCGGAGAACGTCTTCATCGGCCGGGAGCCCCGCCGGCTCGGCGCGGTGCGCTGGGGCGAGATGCGCCGCCGGGCCCGTGACCTGCTGGCCCGGCTCGATCTCGACCTCGACGTCTCCGCGCCGCTCGGCTCGTACTCGCTCGCGGTGCAGCAGATGGTCGCCATCGCCCGCGCGATCGACGTGCAGGCCCGGGTGCTGATCCTGGACGAGCCGACCTCCAGTCTGGACGCCGGCGAGGTGGCGCAGCTGTTCCGGATCATGCGGCAGCTGCGTGACGAGGGGATCGCGATCCTGTTCGTCACCCACTTCCTCGACCAGGTCTACGGCATCGCCGACCGGATCACGGTGCTGCGCAACGGCACGCTCGTGGGGGAGTACCGCACCGAGGAGCTGCCGCAGTTCAGCCTGGTCGAGAAGATGATCGGCCAGGAGCTGGACGTGCTGGAGCGGCTCGACGAGCAGCAGAAGCGCGCCACAGTCGACGCCGGTGGCGAGGCCCCCCTCGTGGACGCCGCCGAACTGGGCCGGCGTGGCGCTGTCGCCCCGTTCAGCCTCCGCATCCACGCCGGTGAGGTGGTCGGCCTGGCCGGCCTGCTCGGCTCCGGCCGGACCGAGGTGGCGCGGCTGATCTTCGGCGCCGACCGGGCCGACCACGGCCAGGTACGGCTCGACGGCGGCCGGGCGCCCGTGCGCAACCCGATGCAGGCCATCGGCCAGGGCGTCGGGTTCTGCTCGGAGAACCGCCGGGCCGAGGGCATCGTCCCGGAGCTGACGGTACGGGAGAACATGATCCTGGCGATGCAGGCCGCGCGCGGCTGGCTGCGTCCGATCCCGCGCCGCCGCCAGGACGAACTGGTCCGCAGGTACGTGGAGGCGCTGAGCATCCGCCCGGCCAACCCGGAGCTGCCGGTGCGCAACCTCTCCGGCGGCAACCAGCAGAAGGTGCTGCTGGCCCGCTGGCTGATCACCGAGCCGCGCCTGCTGATCCTGGACGAGCCGACCCGCGGCATCGACGTCGGTGCCAAGGCCGAGATCCAGAAGCTGGTGGTGCAGCTCTCCGACGGCGGCATGGCGGTGCTGTTCATCTCCGCCGAGCTGGAGGAGGTGCTGCGCCTGAGCCACCGGGTCGCGGTCATGCGCGACCGGGAGATGGTCGCCCAGCTCGACAACGACGACACGCTCGACGCCGACCGCGTCATGCGCACCATCGCCAGTGGAACGCCCCGGGAGGAGGTGACCCCATGACCGCCGTCGCCGACCGCCTCCGCCCGCTGACCGGCCACCGCCTGTTCTGGCCGGCGCTCGTGCTCGTGGTCATGATCGCCGCGAACACCGTCTACCGTCCCGGTTTCCTCGCCGTCGAGGTCAAGAACGGCCACCTGTACGGCACGCCGATCGACATCCTCCGGCTGAGCGCGCCGCTGATCCTGGTCGCGCTCGGGATGACGCTCGTCATCGCCACCGGCGGCATCGACCTGTCGGTCGGTTCGCTCTGCGCGATCAGCGGCGCGATCGCCTGCCTGCACATCAGCGGGGCGGCCGACCAGAACAGCCCGGCCACGGTGGCCACCGCGCTGGCCCTGGCCTTCGGCGCCGCGCTCGTGCTCGGCGCCTGGAACGGGATACTCGTGGCGGTCATCGGCATCCAGCCGATCATCGCCACGCTGATCCTCATGGTGGCCGGGCGGGGCATCGCCCAGCTGGTCACCGAGGGCCAGATCATCACGATCAACTCTGGTCCGTACCGGGCGATCGGGCTCGGGCACTTCCTGACGCTGCCGCTGGCCATCCTGATCGCGCTCGCCGCCGCGCTGCTCGTGGCCGCGTTCACCCGCCGCACGGCGCTCGGGCTGATCGTCGAGTCGGTCGGCGGCAACGCCGAGGCCAGCCGGCTCGCCGGCATCCGGTCGCGGCGCATCGTCTTCCTCGTCTACGTGATCAGCGCCGTCTGCGCCGCGCTCGCCGGTTTCATGGTCACCGCGAACGTCTCCAGCGCCGACGGCAACGCCGCCGGCCTGTGGATCGAACTCGACGCGATCCTGGCGGTCGTCATCGGCGGCACCTCACTGGCCGGCGGCCGGTTCTCCCTCGGCGGCACCGTCCTCGGCGCGCTGATCATCCAGACCCTGACCACCACCGTGTACGCCATGAACATCTCGCCGCAGACGTCGCTGCTGTTCAAGGCGGTCGTCGTCATCGCCGTCTGCCTCGTCCAGGCCCCGGCGTTCCGGGCCCGGCTGCGCCGGCGACGGCGCGGGACCGAACCCGGCCCGGCGGCACCGCAGCGGGAGAAGGAGCAGGTGCCGGCATGAGCAGCACGTCGTTGACCACCGGCCGGTCCTGGCGGCCCAGTCTGCCCCGCCGGCACGTCCCGGTGCTGGCCACGCTCGCCCTGCTGCTGGTCATGTACGGCATCGGCGTGTCCCAGTACCGCGCCTTCTCCAACGTCCAGGTCGTCTTCAACGTCTTCATCGACAACGGCTTCCTGCTCGTCGTCGCGGTCGGCATGACGTTCGTGATCCTCACCGGCGGCATCGACCTGTCCGTCGGCTCGGTGGTGGCGATGACCGCGATGGTGTCGGCCGCGCTGCTGCGCGACGGCCTGCCCGCGGCCCTGGTGCTGGTGATCGCGCTGCTGATCGGCCCGACGCTCGGTTTCCTGATGGGCTGCGCGATCCACTTCTTCGAGATCCAGCCGTTCATCGTGACACTCGCCGGGATGTTCTTCGCCCGGGGCATGTGCACGTTCATCAGCGACGCCTCCATCTCCATCACCGACGGTTTCTGGACCTCGATGTCGCAGCAGCGCATCGGCGACCCGGCCGGCAACTTCGTGTCGATCAGCGTGCTGATCGCGTTCGCGGTGGTGCTGATCGCGGCGTACGTGCTGGCGTACACCCGGTTCGGCCGCAACGTGTACGCGGTCGGCGGCAACGCGCAGTCGGCGCTGCTGATGGGCCTGCCGGTGGCGCGGACCCGGATCGCCGTCTACACGATCAGCGGGCTCTGCTCGGCGATCGGCGGCATCCTGCTGTCGTTCTACACGCTGTCCGGCGCGCCGCTGATCGCCGTCGGGATGGAGCTGGACGTGATCGCCGCCGTGGTGATCGGCGGCACCGTGCTCACCGGCGGTTCCGGGTACGTCTTCGGCACCGTGCTCGGCGTGCTGGTGCTGGGCGTGATCCAGACGCTGATCACGTTCGACGGCAGCCTCAACTCCTGGTGGACCAAGATCGTGATCGGTGGCCTGCTGTTCGCGTTCATCCTCCTCCAGCGCCTCATCGGCATCCGGTTCAAGTGACGGTTCCTAGCGCGGAAGGCAACAACATGGCAACTCACCCCCAGCCCGAGGTCTGGTTCCTCACCGGCAGCCAGGGCCTCTACGGCGAGGACACCCTGCGGCAGGTCGCCGAGCAGTCCCGGCAGATCGCCGCGCGCCTGGACGAGTCGCCGGACATCCCCGTACGCGTGGTCTGGAAGCCGGTCCTCACCTCCAGCGCGGACATCCTCGCCGCCTGCCGGGACGCGGCCGCGCAGGGCGCGGTCGGGGTGATCGCCTGGATGCACACGTTCTCCCCGGCCAAGATGTGGATCTCCGGGCTGGACGCGCTGCGCACGCCGCTGCTGCACCTGCACACGCAGGCCAACGTGGCGCTGCCGTGGGACGACATCGACATGGACTTCATGAACCTCAACCAGGCCGCGCACGGCGACCGGGAGTTCGGGTTCATCCAGACCCGGCTCGGGGTGGCGCGCAAGACCGTCGCCGGGCACGTCACCGACCCCCGGGTCGTCGGGCGGGTCGCGGCCTGGGCCCGCGCCGCGATCGGCTGGTCGGCGGTGCGGACGCTGCGGCTGGCCCGCTTCGGCGACAACATGCGCGACGTCGCGGTCACCGAGGGGGACAAGGTCGAGGCAGAGCTGCGCTTCGGCGTCTCGGTGAACACCTACGGCGTCAACGACCTGGTCGCCGCCGTCGACCAGGTGCCCGACGCGCAGGTCGACGACCTGGTCAAGGAGTACGACGACACCTTCCGCGTCGCGTCCGAGCTGCGGCCCGGCGGGGACCGGCACGACTCGCTGCGGTACGCGGCGCGCCAGGAGCTGGGCCTGCGTGCCTTCCTCGACGCCGGCGGTTTCCGGGCGTTCACCACGAACTTCGAGGACCTCGGCGGACTGCGCCAGCTGCCCGGGATCGCGGTGCAGCGCCTGATGGCCGACGGCTACGGCTTCGGCGGCGAGGGGGACTGGAAGACCTCGGTGCTGGTGCACACGCTCAAGGCGATGGCCGTCGGCGTGCCGGGCGGCACCTCGTTCATGGAGGACTACACCTACGACCTGACGTTCGGTCAGGAGCTGATCCTCGGCGCGCACATGCTGGAGGTGTGCCCGAGCATCGCCGCCGACGTGCCGAGCGCGGAGGTGCACCCGCTGAGCATCGGCGGGCGGGAGGACCCGGTACGCCTGGTCTTCGACGCCGCGCCCGGCCCGGCGGTCGTGCTGGGCATGGTGGACATGGGGGAGCGGTTCCGGCTGGTCGCCAACGCGGTGGACGTGGTGCCGCCGCCGCACCCGCTGCGCCGGCTGCCGGTGGCGCGCGCGGTGTGGCGTCCGCAGCCCGACCTGGCCGGCTCGGCGGAGGCGTGGATCACCGCGGGCGGGCCGCACCACACCGTCCTCTCCCAGGCCGTCGGCATGGAGGAGCTGCGCGACCTGGCCGCGATGGCCCGGACCGAGCTGGTGGTCATCGACGCCGAGACGCGCCCCCACCGCTTCGCGGACGAGCTGCGCTGGAACCAGGCGTACTACCGGCTCGCCCGGGGTTTCTGAGCCGCCTCGGGCCGCCTCGGGCCGCCCGTGCGGCGGGGTCCGTGTTACGCCTTGACGAACGGCATGTTATCGCTCACAGTCGATGGATAGGGTCACCGGCACCGCTCGCGGGCCGTTCCGGGCGCGATCTGCGCCGCAGTTGCCAGGGATCCGACTCCCGCCTGGGTGGGCATCGCTGTTAGCGATAACGCTGCCGTCGTCGGCGCGTACTGCCGTGCCCGGGCTCCGGTCGACGAAGGAGGATCGTGGTGACGGCTCGACTGTCCCGTGGACGTGGACGCCTGTCCCGGTTGCTGGCCGGGGTGGTGGCACTGCTTGTCGGCGGCGTGGTGGTGGGCGCCGTGCCCGCGCCGGTATCGGCTGCCACAGTGGACACCAGCGCCTACTACGTGCTGGTGAACCGCAACAGCGGCAAGGCGCTGGACCTGTACAACCAGGCGACGAACGACGGGGCGCGGATCACCCAGTGGACGCGCAACGACGGCGCCTGGCAGCAGTGGCAGTTCGTGGACTCCGGCGGTGGCTACTACCGGCTGCGGTCCCGGCACTCCGGCAAGGTGCTGGACGTGACCGGCGCGTCCACCGCCAACGGCGCGGCGGTGGTGCAGTGGACGGACCACGGCGGCACCAACCAGCAGTTCCGGCTGGCCGACTCCGACAGCGGGTACGTCCGGCTGATCAACCGGAACTCGAACAAGGTGATGGAGGTGCAGAACGCCTCCACCGCCGACGGCGGCAACATCGTCCAGTACGACGACTGGAACGGCGCGAACCAGCAGTGGCAGCTCGTCCGCGTCGGCGACAACCCCGGCAACCCGGGCAACCCGGGCGGCAGCTTCACCAACCCGGCAGTCTGGCAGGACTTCGCCGACGTCGACATCATCCGGGTGGGCGACGTCTACTACATGTCCGCCTCTACCATGCACTACTCGCCCGGCGCGCCGGTGCTGCGTTCCTGGGACCTGGTGAACTGGGAGTTCGCCGGGCACTCGGTGCCACGGCTGGAGTTCGGCACCAAGTACGACCTGAGCGCCAGCGAGCAGGCGTACGTGGACGGCATCTGGGCGTCGACGCTGAACTACCGGCCGAGCAACCGCACGTTCTACTGGGCCGGGTGCATCGACTTCGCGCAGACCCACATCTACACCGCCACCGCCGTGGACGGCGCGTGGAACCGCCTGACCACCATCCCCAACTGCTACTACGACGCCGGCATGCTGATCGACGACAACGACACCATGTACGTCGCGTACGGCAACGGCACGATCAGCGTGGCCCAGCTCTCCGCCGACGGGCGCAGCCAGGTCCGGGCCCAGCAGGTCTACCAGACGCCGTCGAGCATCGGCACGCTGGAGGGCGCGCGCTTCTACAAGCGCAACGGCGCGTACTACATCTGGCTGACCCGGCCGGCCAACGGCCAGTACGTGCTGAAGTCCACGAACGGCCCGTTCGGCCCGTACGAGCAGCGGCAGGTGCTGCTCAACCTGCCCGGCCCGATCTCCGGTGGCGGTGTGCCGCACCAGGGCGGGCTGGTGCAGACGCAGACGGGCGCCTGGTACTACATGGCGTTCACCGACGCCTATCCGGGCGGCCGGATGCCGACGCTGGCGCCGATCACCTGGACCTCCGACGGCTGGCCGCAGGTGCAGACCGTCAACGGCGCCTGGGGCGCGAGCTACCCCAACCCGCTGCCGACCCGCCCGGTCAAGCCGCTCACCGGCACCGACACGTTCTCCGGCACCACGCTCGGCGTGCAGTACGAGTGGAACCACAACCCGGACAACAGCAGATGGTCGGTGAACAACGGCCTGCGGTTGCAGACCGCCACCGTCACGAACGACCTGTACCGGGCCCGCAACACGCTCACCCACCGCATCCAGGGTCCGACCTCGACCGGCACGATCGAGCTGGACTACTCGACCATGCGCGACGGTGACCGGGCCGGCCTGGCGATGCTGCGGGACAGCTCGGCCTGGATCGGCGTACGGCGGGACAACGGCGCCACCCGCGTGGTGATGACGAACGGCCTGACCATGGGCTCGAACTGGAACACCACGAGCACCGGGACGGAGATCGCCAGTGCGGCGGTGTCCGGCGGGCGGATCTGGCTGCGGGCGAACGCCGACATCCGGCCCGGCTCGGGCCGGCAGGCGCGGTTCTCCTACAGCACCGACGGGGTGAACTTCGTGTCGCTCGGTAACGCGCTGACGCTCAACAACGCGTGGCAGTTCTTCATGGGCTACCGGTTCGGCTTCTTCAACTACGCCACCCAATCCCTCGGCGGCGCGGTGACGGTGCGGCAGTTCTCCCTGACGACACCGTGACAACGGTCACCATTCGCGGCCGTTGACACATCTTCGACAACCCGGGGTGCGGCTCCGGCAATCGCCGGAAATGCCGCACCCCGGGCGCAATTCCACCCGCTCCGAGCTGCCTGTTCGTGCCACTGCGTAACGGAAGGGAATGAGCCGCCTGTCGATTCCCCGATATCGTCGCGCCACGGCGGGAACGGGCGATCAACGGTGCCGATACCGATGGGACCGCTGGCGTAGACTGTCGCCACCCGGGACGGTCCGGTCGAGATCGACCGGGTGTGGCCGCGGGCAGTGGCGAAAGTGAGGTGGCCGTGCGCGGTCCTGCGATGACGGACGTGGCCCGCCTCGCCGGGGTGTCGCACCAGACGGTCTCCCGGGTTCTCAACGGGCATCCCAACGTGCGTGAGCAGACCCGGTTACGGGTGCAGGCCGCCATCACCGAACTCGGCTACCGGCCCAACCGCGCGGCCCGCGCGCTGGTGACCGGTCGGTCCCAGGTGATCGGCGTGGTCGCGCAGAACACCACGCTCTACGGCCCGGCGTCGCTGCTCGCGGCGCTGGAGCAGACCGCCGCCGAGGCCGGCTTCGCGGTGAGCGTCGGCAGTGTCCGCGACCTCGACCACCGCTCCATCTCGGCCGCCGTGGAACGGCACCTGGCACACCGGGTCGCCGGCATCGTGGTGATCGCGCCGGTCGAGTCCGCCGGGGAGGCGCTGGAACGGCTGCCCCAGGACGTACCGCTGGTGACTGTCGACGGCGACCCGCGGCGACCGATCCCGCTGGTCACAGTCGACCAGGTCGCCGGCGCCCGGGCCGCCACCGAGCACCTCCTCGCCGCCGGGCATCGCACGGTGTGGCACGTGTCCGGGCCGTCGGACTGGTTCGACAGCGCCGGCCGCATCGAGGGGTGGCGCGAGGCGCTGCGGCAGGCGGGAGCCGAGATCCCGCCGCTGGTCCCGGCCGACTGGTCGGCGGCGGCGGGCTACCGGTGTGGGCAGATGCTGGCCCGGATGCCGGAGGTCACCGCCGTCTTCACCGCCAACGACCATCTGGCGCTGGGCGTGCTGCGGGCGCTGCACGAGCACGGCCGCCGGGTTCCCGACGACATCAGCGTGGTCGGGTTCGACGACGTGCCCGAGGCGGCGTACTTCATCCCGCCGCTGACCACCGTCCGGCCGGACTTCGGCGCTGTCGCCGCGGCGAGTCTGGACCTGCTCCTGGCCCAGATCGAGTCGCAGACCGTCGGGCCGCTGCGGCAGACGATCGCGCCGACGCTGGTGCCGCGCCGCAGCGTCGGCCCGCCGCCCGCCCGCTGAGGCGGTAGCGGCCCGCCTGCCCGTGGCCGACCCCCGCCGTGCGAGGTCCGGTCGTCAGTGGTCCGTTCGGCGAGCGCGCGCCCGGCGTGCGACCAGCAGCACGATTCCGGTGATCACGAGCAGACCGGCGACCGCCCCACCCGCCAGCAGCGCGACCGGCGGGCCGTCGTCGCCGGACCGCGCGCCCGAGGCATCCGGCTCGTCCGCGCCGTCCACGCCGGCCGACGCGGCAACCGCCGTCGGCGTGGGAGCCGCCGATGCGGGAGCCGACGGTGCGGGCGCCGCCGGGTCGGCCACTGTGAAGCGGTACGAACCCTGGACGGGGTGGCCGTCGCGGGAGACCACCCGGTACGCGACGGTGTAGGTGCCGTTGCCCAGCGGCTCGTCGATCGTCACCGTGCCGGTGGCGCCGTCCACCGCCGGTGCGGAGGTGGGCACCGTGCGCTGGGCCGCGTCGCTGACCGTGATGGTGGTGAAAGAGGGGTTCAGCCCCTGCAGGAACCGCAGCGTGACCTGCGTGGGCGCGGCGGTGAGCCGGGCGTCGCGCGCCGGGGTGGCCTCCTGGAGCGAGTTGTGGGCCGCCGCGGGCGTGGCGGGGACCAGCAGCAGCGCGGTGAGGGCCGCGGCGAGCAGCGCGGTGACGGAACGGGTACGCATGACGCGCCTTCCTGTGGTGGTCAGCCGAGCAGTTGCGAGCCGATCCAGCCGCCCTCGGGGCAGCCGGGCGGTACGGCGAACACGGCGGAGCCGATCGGGGTGGTCCACTCGTTGAGCAGGTCGCGCTCGGCGAGCCGGCGCTGGACGGGCAGGAACTGCCGGGCGATGTCGGCCTGGTACGAGGCGAAGACGAGCCCGCTGTCGGCGGTCCCCTCCGGGGTCGGCACGCCGTCGTAGTTGTACGGCCGGCGCAGGATCTTCTGCCGGTCGTCGGTGACGCGGGCGCGGGTCAGGTGCGAGAAGTCGGGGATCACGGTGAGCCCGTCCGGGCCGAGCGCGGCGAAGTCCGGCTCGTCGTGTTCGGCCCGGCCGGTCAGCGGCGCGCCGGTGTCGAGGCGCCGCCCCACGGCGAGTTCCCGGTCGGCGCGGCCCAGCAGGTCCCAGGTCTCCAGGTTCATGCTGATCCGCCGCACCACGAGCGTGGTCGAGTCCCGCAACCAGTCCGGTCCGTCGGTCACCCACACCGCGGTGTCCGCGGGCGTGCCGGGCTTGGGGTTGGCGGTGCCGTCGAGCTGCCCGAACAGGTTGCGCTGGGTACGCCCCGGCTCGGCGCCGGCCGCCCGGCGGAAGCCCTGCTGCACCCAGCGGACGACGGCGAACGGACGGCTGTCCTTGACCAGGACCCGCTGGGTGTGGGCGACGGTGAGCGGGTCGTCGGCGCAGATCTGGAGCAGCAGGTCCCCGCCGGACCAGCGGGGTTGCAGCCGGTCGATGCCGAACGCGGGCAGGTCGGCCACCGAGGCGGGCCGCCGGTCGTCGAGCCCGGCGGCGGCGTAGAGCCCGGGTCCGAAGCCGAACGTGACGGTCAGCCGGGCCGGCAGGACGCTCAGTTCCGGCTCGGTGTCGGCCAGCGCGGGGCGGCCCTGGGTGAGCCGGGCCGCGTCGTCGGAGAGCAGCCGCAGCATCCGCCCGAGCGCCGCCCGGTCGGTGCCGGGACGCAGCGTGAACGCGACGAACGCCGCGTGCGCCTGCGGGTCGGTGGTGACCCCGGACTGCCGGGCGCCGTGGAACGGCTCGGCCGCGCTGCCGACCTGGGCCACCGGGACGGCGTCGTCGGGGCGTACCCCGGGAGGGCCGGAACGGACGGCGGTGAGGGCGCCGGCGCCGGCCAGCGCCCCCCCGGCGGCCATCGCGCCTCCGGTGAGCAGGCCGCGCCGGCTCACCCGCCTGCCGGTCATGACGCCGGGCTCGGGCCGTGGCCGGGCGCGTAGCTCTCCTGGGCGCCGGTGAACGGCTTCGCCACGGCGGTGAACGTCTGGGTCCGGCCGTCGGCGAAGGTGAGCGTGATGTCGAGCTGGTCGCCGGGGCGCACCGGGCGGGTCAGGTCCATCAGCATCAGGTGGTCGCCGCCGGGTTCCAGGGCGGCCTGGGAGCGGGCGGCGACCACGACGCCGCCCTGCTTCTGCCGCATCGCCATCTTCCCGTCGGTCATGGCCATCTCGTGGATCTCGGCCCGGGACACGTCGGTGGTCACGCCGGTGATCGTGACGTCGGTGTCGCCGTCGTTGGCGAGCGTGGCGAACGCGGCGGTCATGCCCTTGTCGGCGGCCTTCACCCACGGGTCGCGGACGGTGAGCACGCCCGCCGCCGCGCCCGCCGCCGCCGAGGCGGACGCCGACGTGGCGGCGGACGGCGTGCCGGAGGATCCGCAGGCGGTGACCGACGCGGCGAGCACGGCGGCGCCGATCAGGGCCGCCGGGCGCAGGAACCGGCGGCTGGTGGTGCTGGGCATGACGTAGTCCCCTCGAAGATCCGGTGTTCGTACCGTTTGTCGGCGCGGTACGCCGGATAGTTCCGGCCGGGGCGGTCGGGCATGTCACATCCCGGGCGGCGGGCCGTCACGGACCCGGGATCGGCGGTGCGCCCGGAAGGCATAATGGTTCCGGGTGTCACGTGGCGCGCCGGGCGCGGCCGCGGCCGGACGAGGGTGCCGGGCGGGCGCCCGGACGAGGGAGGCGACGGTGACCCAGGCGACGACCGGGGCGACCCGCAACACCCGTCAGCGCGCCGAGGTGCTGGCGCTGCTGCGGGAGTTGGACGGCTTCCACAGCGCGCAGCAGCTGCACCAGATGCTCGTCCAGCGGCAGGCGAAGGTCGGCCTCACCACGGTGTACCGGACGCTCCAGATGCTCGTCGACAACGGCGAGATCGACTCGGCCCGGCTGCCCGGCGGCGAGCACCTCTACCGGCGGTGCAGCCAGAGCCGCCATCACCACCACCTGGTCTGCCGCCGCTGCGGCCGGGCCGTGGAGGTGGCCGGCCCGGCCGTGGAGCGGTGGGCCGACCAGGTCGCCGCGCAGCACGGCTTCACCGACGTCGGGCACACCCTGGAGATCTTCGGCACCTGCGACCGCTGCGCCGCCTGAGCCGCCGCGGGCGGTGACCCGCCCGCGGCGCGTCGCCGTCAGCAGTTGCGCAGTGCCGGTGACTGGTTCAGCAACTGGCCGCGGCTGGAGGTGAACCGGCGGTACGCCTCGGAGCCGGCCGCGCCGGGGCGGAACGCCGCCACCCGGTGGCAGTTCTGGAACGCCAGCGTCACCCCGAAGTGCCGTTCCAGGCCGGCGCGGATCGCGTCGCTGGCCATCGCGCGCAGCAGTTGCCCGCGCTCGGCGTCGCCCGGCGGCGGCACCACGTTGTCGGCGAACTCGGCGTCGGACGCGGCCAGGTCGGCGGCCACCCGGCTGACCGTCTCCCAGGCGTACGGCAGGGAGTCGCGGACGCAGGCGACGAACGCCTCCTCGTCCACGGGACCGGTCTCGGCGGCGTGCAGCAGGGCGGGCGGAACGGTGAGCGACATGGGTCCTCCGTCATCGCTAACGAACACGGTTTCCATTACCGATTGAGCACATCATGCGACGGCAGGCCCGTCAAGGACCGGCGCACGCGAAACGGCGGGCGGACCCGAAGGCCCGCCCGCCGCCCGGCGGTGCAACGTGTCAGCGCAGGCGCGCCTCGATCTCCTCGATGACGCGGGGACGCAGCTCGGCGGCGCGGATCACCGCGTCGACCGAACCGACCTCGACCGCCCGCTGGATGCTGTGCACCCGGTCGAACTCGGCGGCCACCTCGCCGAGCTTCTCCGCCCGCACCGACGAGCGCAGCTCGTCCAGCTCGGCGGTGAGCGCCGCCCGCTCGGTGCCGGCCGCGGCGGTGACCTTCGCCTCCAGGTCGCGTACCCGGGGATCGGCGGCCGTACGGGCGGCGACCTCGCCGGCGAACACCACGGCGGCGGCGGGCGCGCCACCGAGCACCGAGGCGAACGACCCCTCGATCGCCAGCACCGTCATGTCCGGGTTGAGTGCCTTGGAGAACACCACGAACGCGCCGCCGTGGTAGCGCGAGATCACGCAGAACACGATCGGGCCGCGGAAGTTGACGATCGCCCGGCCGATCTCCGCGCCGTACTCCAGTTGCAGCTTGCGCATCGACTCGGGCGAACCGTCGAAGCCGGAGAGGTTGGCGAGCACGACCAGCGGCCGGTTGCCGCTGGCCGCGTTGATCGCCCGCGCGGCCTTCTTCGACGAGCGCGGGAACAGCGTGCCCGCGGTGTACGTGTCCGGGCCGTCGGTGGGCGGGAAGCCGTGCCGGGGCACCGAGCGGGACTCGATGCCGAGCAGGCACACCGGGATGCCGCCGAGGTGCACGTCCTGCACCACAGCCGTCTCCGCGTCGGCCATGCCGGCCCACCGTTCCAGCACCGGGTGGTCCTGGTCGGCGAGCGCCCGCATCACGGTACGGATGTCGAACGGCTTCTTCCGGTCCGGGTTCGCGGTGGCGGAGAAGATCTCGCCCACCGTGGCGAAGTCGCTGCCGGCCACCGCGTGCGGGTAGCCGCAGATGTCCCGGTCCACCGGGTCCATCGTGACGGCCCGGCGCGGCGCGTCCTCGCCCGGCGCGACGTACGTGTGGTCGTAGTGCGCCATCAGCACGTCCCGCGCGGCCGGCAGGCTCGGCGCCCAGTACTGCGCCTGCCCGTTCGGGCCCATCACCCGGTCGTAGCCGCCGATGCCGAAGTTGTCCTCGGCCGAGACACCGCCGGAGAAGTCGAGCGACTGCTTGCCGGTGAGCACCATCGCCGAGTCCGGCGTCATGACCAGCACGCCCTTGGTGTGCATGAGCATCGTCGCCTCGGCGTTCCAGTACGGCTGGGCGCCGACGTTGATGCCCGCCACCACGATGTTGATCTCACCGCCGTCCTGGGTGAACTCGACGATGCGCTTGAGCGCCGCGGCCACCCAGTCCATGTTCTCGGTGCCGGAGGTCATCGAGATGCGGGCGCCGGCGCTCAACGCGTACCACTCCAGCGGCACGCCCATCCGCTGCGCGAGGTCCAGCGCGGCGATCACCCGCCGGCACTCCGGCTCGGACAGCGCGCCGAGGGACTTGGTCGGGTCGCCGAGCAGCACCACCCGGGTCACGCCCTGCGGGTGCCGCGGTGTCGGCGTGGTCACCACACCGGCCACGATCGCCGCGGTGTTGCGGCCCTTCGGCCGGTCCACCGGCACCAGCGCGTGACCGGCGTCCAGGTCGTGCTCGACGAAGTCGCCCAGCAGGCCGGTCAGCTCGTACGGGTACACCGTGTTGCGGCCGGCCGCCCGCAGCACCTTCAACCGGTAGTCGTCAAGCGGCTCGACCGGCTCGGCCGGCGGCTCGCCCACCGTCAGCTGCGCGTGCCCTGTGACGTCGAACGTGATCCGCACGCCGACCTTCGTCAGCTCGCCGGTACGGCGGTCGCGCTGCCGGGCGATGAACAGGATCTCCTCCAGCTCGGCGCCCACGGTGGTCGGGCGTACCCGGCCGGCGATCAGCTCCATCTCCTCGCGGGTCAGCTCGCTCGGCGGCCACACGTAGACGACGATCCGGTTGGTCGGGAACCGCGACTTCGACGGCCGCCGCGACTGCGCCCGGCGGATCGAGTCGATGCAGGCCGCCACCGTGTCCTCGGTGGTCGGCAGCGCCACCAGGCGGCCGTCCTGATCCCGCAGCTCGGTCAGGTCACGTACCTGCGCGAACGCGACCAGCCGCTGGTCGGACGGGTTCTGCCGGGCGACCGCCTGGAACAGGTAGACCTCCTCGTCCAGCGAGGGCAGCCGGGTCAGGTCGAACTCGCGCAGCCGTTCCAGTTGCATCCGCTGCGCGATGTACGGGTGCAGGCCGCGGATCAGCCGCTCCTCGGCCATCCCGCCGCCCTCGGCCGGACGGAACGTGACGTGGTGGTGCATCACCGCGCCGCCGCGCCCGGCGACTGTGGTGGTGAGGCGGCGTACCTGCTGCGGCAGCGGGTGTGCGTTCACCACGTCCAGCAGCGCGGCGGCGGCGGCGTCCAGGTCCTCGGGCTGGTTCTCCCAGGCCAGGTAGACGTCCGCGTCGACGGCCTCGCAGTCCCGGGCCACCTCGGCCAGGCCGCGCAGCGCGTCGCCGAGCGCGTCGAAGCGGACGGCGGCCGAGACGACACTCGACCCGTCCCGCCCGGCCACCACGAACGTGCAGCCACCGGCGGTGCGGGTGCGGACCTCGGTGAGCGCCTTGTTGCCGTAGTACCGGCGGGTCAGCACCTCCAGCATGGCCGCGTTGTCCAGGTCGTTGCGGACCAGGCGCTGACCGAGCAGCCGGACCAGCGGTTCGGTGCTGCGGACCATCTCGGCGATCCGCTCGGCGCGGTCCGGCGCGTCCGGCTGCGCGTCGAGGTGCCGCAGGTGGGTGCGGACCTGGGCGTAGACCCGGGCCCGGTTGCGGCGCAGCAGCGGCTGGGCGAACCAGGCGAACACCACGCCCCGGGCCAGGTCGGCGACCACCGGGAAGCGGACCTGGGTGGCCGCGACGAGGCGTTCCAGCGTGAGACCGGCCGGCTCGCGCAGCGCCTCGTCCGGCGGCGGCTCGCGCAGCCAGGAGCGCAGCAGCGCGGCGATCACCGCGGCGTCCGCGGCGGCCCGCTGCTGGGCCAGGAAGATCCGGAAGACCGCGGCCTCCAGCTCGGGCGAGCGGTCCAGTTCGGTGACGCCGTAGTGGGCGAGCGCCTTGGCCAGGCGGGCCCGGAACGACTCCGGGGAACCGGCCCGCTCGACGTCGAGGCTCTGCAGGTAGGTGTGGAAGTACTCGCGGGCGCTGTGCACGTGCCCGCCCGGCCCGTCGTCGCCGCCGGGCCGGTTACGGCTCAGCTCGGCCAGGTCGGCGAAGACGTTCACCAGTTCCAGTTCCTCGGCCAGCGGCCGGTGCCCGGCCTCCGTGGCCGCCCGCCGCGCGTCCAGGTAGTCGTCGAGCACCCGGCGCTCGTCGTGCGGGTCCACGTCGTAGCCGAGCAGCAGCGAGCAGAGGTCCTCCTGGCCGCGTTCGGCGCGGGACCGCGCGGGCACCTCGGCGGGCGCGGTGGGCAGGTCCAGCTCGACAGCCGGTCCGGCCGGCCCGGCGGCCGCCTCGGCGTCGTCCTCCGCGACCGGCTCCAGGCGCAGCAGCGGCGCCCCGGCCTCCACCTGGGTGCCCACCGCGACCGACGACTCCTTGAGGCGGGCCCGGAACGGCGCCCGCAGCACCGTCTCCATCTTCATCGCCTCCAGCACCAGCACCGGCGCGCCGGCCTCGACCTCCGCGCCGACCTGAAGCGGCGTGGCGACCACCAGCGCCGGCATGGGGGAGCGCAGCACGCCGCCCTCGTCGCGGCTGACCCGGTGCGTCACGCCGTCCACCTCGACCAGGTGCACCGGGCCGTGGGTGTCGGTGAGCAGGCGGAACCGGGCGCCGTTGACGGCGATCTGACCGGTGTGCCGGTCGAAGCGGTCCAGCTCGACGTCGGCGGTGCGCACGTCGCCACCGGCCTCGACACCGACCCGGAACCGGTGCGCGCCGACCCGGGCCACCCGCATCCGGTAGGTCACGCCGCGCAGCTTCAGGTCCAGCGGCCGGCCGCTGCGGTGCTGCACCTGCGGGCGTCCACCGGCCGCGGTGGACAGCAGCCGCTGCCGTTCGGCGGTCTCGTCCTCCTCGTACGCCTCGATCGCGGCTGCCGCCAGCGCGACGGCGGAGTGCCGGTGCGCGACCAGGCGGCCCTCGCCGCGTACCCGGTCGATCCAGCCGGTGTCCGCGCTGGCGTCGATCACCTCGGGCTGGTCGAGCAGGTCGAGCACGAAGCTCTTGTTCGTCGCGCCGCCGGCGATGACCACAATGGTGTTCGCCATCGCCCGGCGCAGGCGGCCCAGCGCCTCGTCCCGGTCCCGGCCGTACGCGATGATCTTCGCGATCATGGAGTCGAAGTCGGCCGGGATGGTGTCGCCCTCGCTGACCCCGGTGTCGACCCGGATACCCGGCCCGGCGGGCAGGTCGAGCCGGGTGATCCGGCCGGGGGAGGGCGCGAAGTCGCGGTCCGGGTCCTCGGCGTTGAGCCGGGCCTCGATCGCGTGGCCGCGCTCGACCGGCGGCTCGCCGGTGAGCCGGCCGCCGCCGGCCACGTGCAGCTGCGCCTTGACCAGGTCGAACCCGGTGGTGGATTCGGTGATCGGGTGCTCGACCTGCAGGCGCGTGTTGACCTCCAGGAACGCGAAAAGCCGGTCGCCCGGGTGGTAGAGGAACTCGACTGTGGCCGCGCCCCGGTAGCCGACGGCGACCGCCAGCCGCTCCGCCGACGCCTTCAGCTCCGCGGTCTGCTCCGGGCTGAGCACCGGCGACGCGGACTCCTCGATCACCTTCTGGTTGCGCCGCTGCACCGAGCAGTCCCGTACGCCGAGCGCCCACGCGGTGCCCTGGCCGTCGGCGATCACCTGGACCTCGACGTGCCGGGCGCCGGTGACCAGGCGCTCCAGGAACACCACGCCGCTGCCGAACGCGCGAGCCGCCTCCTGGCTGGTGCGCTCGTAGGCGTCGGCCAGCTCGGCGTCGCTGCGGATCACCCGGATGCCGCGCCCGCCGCCACCGGCGGTCGCCTTGAGCATCAGCGGGTAGCCGATCGAGGCCGCCGCGCGCAGCGCGTCGTCCAGGCTCTCCACCGCGCCGCGGCTCCACGGCGCGACCGGCACGCCGACCTCCTCGGCGATCAGCTTCGCGCCGATCTTGTCGCCGAGCTTGCGCATGGCGTCCGGGCTCGGTCCGACGAACGTCACGCCGATCTTCTCGCACAGTTCGGCGAACGCCGGGTCCTCGGCCACGAAACCCCAGCCCACCCACGCGGCGTCCGCGCCGGTCTCGACCAGCGCGCGCTCCAGGGCCTTGAGGTCGAGGTACGGGCGGGCCGACGCGGGGCCCAGGTCGTAGGCGACGTCCGCCTCGCGGACGAAGGTGGCGGTACGGTCGACGTCGGTGTACAGCGCGACGGTCTCGATCCGGCTGCCGGTCTCCGCGGCCAGTTCCCGGACCGCGTGGATGAGCCGCATCGCGGCCTCACCACGGTTGACGATGGCGACACGGGTGAACACGTGACCGTCCCCTTCGGTTGACCCACGGTGGCGCGCCGGGCGCGGCGATGCCCCCGGCTCGCCTCACCTTTCCGCCTATGCGCGGGCGGCGCCATGTCGTAACGGCCGAAGCCTGAGCGGGGACCGTTGTAGGAACCGAACAAAAGTTTTTAGCCAGCCACTCACTACCCGCCGGTATGCGATACGGCGCCGGACCCGCTCGGGTCCGGCGCCGTACATCGCCTGCGCTGCGTGCTCAGCCCGGGATCTCCCGGGGGTCGCGGCTGCGGGGGTACGTGTTCTTCTCGCCGATCGTGCCGTCCTGCTTCTTGATCACGTGCTCGGCGCCGCGCTCGGCCGCCATCTCCCGGCCGGCCGCCTCGGCCTCCGCCTTGGTGTCGTGGCGGCTGGTCGCGCGCTCGTTGCCCTCCGGGCGGTTCTTCCACTGCCCGTCCTGCTGGTAGGTGTCGATGTCGCCCTTCGCCATGCCGTCAGCTCCCTCGTTCGCGTGTCCGATGACAAATGTCTGCCCATGCGAGGGGAGTGCTAATCCTGGCGGCGCGATCGACGGTCCGGGCCGGGCGGGGGAGGGGCCCCGACCCGGGCCGGACCGGTGGGTCACGCGGCGGCGTGCAGGCCCTGCCAGGCGCCGTAGCCGCCGAGCAGGTCGGACACGTCGGCGTGACCGGCGTTGCGCAGCAGGCTGGCGGCCACCGAGGAGCGGTAGCCGCCGGCGCAGTGCACGACGACGGGGCGGTCGGTGGGCACCTCGCCGAGGCGGTGGGTCAGCTCGGCGAGCGGGATGTGCCGGGAGCCGTCCACCGCTCCCTGCTCCCGCTCGCCGGCGTTGCGGACGTCCAGCACCACCGGCGCGTCCGGACCGTCGAGGGCCGCGCGCAGCTCGGTGGCGGTGACCCGGCTGGCCCGGGTCATCTCGGCGACCATCTCCAGGAAGGCGCCCTCGGGTTCGCGCAGGTAGCCGATCACCCGGTCGAAGCCGATCCGGGCGAGGCGGACGACGATCTCCTCCTCCCGGTCCTGCGGGGCCACCACGAGCACCGGCCGGTCGGGCGCCACGACACTGCCGGCGGTCTCGGCGAACCGGCCGTCGGCCGGGACGTTGAGCGCGCCGCGCAGGTGCCCGGTCGCGTACTCCTGCGGGTCGCGGGCGTCGACCACGACGGCGCCGTCGGCCCGGGCGGCCAGGAACTCGGCCGGGGTGAGTGGGCGGGCCGGCCGGGCGTGGTCGAACAGCTCACGCGCCTTGCGGTTGAGCACCGCGTCGAAGGCGAAGTAACCCGGCGCGGCCGGCTGCCCGCCGGTGACCAGGGCGAGGAAGCGCTCCTCGCTCATCGGCGCGCAGGCGTAGTTGGTGCGGCGCTGCTCGCCGATGGTGGACTGCCGCTCGGTGGACAGGTTCTTGCCGCAGGCCGAGCCGGCGCCGTGGGCGGGGAAGACGCGCACCTCGTCGGGCAGGCCCATCAGCTTGTGCTGCACGCTGTCGTAGAGCATGCGGCCGAGTTCCTCGGCGGTCACGCCGAACGAGGCGAGCAGGTCGGGCCGGCCCACGTCGCCGATGAACAGCGCGTCGCCGGTCAGCACGCCGTACGGGACCGGGTCGTCGGCGCGCTCGTAGACCAGGATGCTGATCGACTCGGGCGTGTGGCCCGGGGTCTCCATGATCTCCAGCGTCACGTCGCCGAGGCTGATCCGTTCGCCGTCGGCGAGCTTGCGGCTCGGGTACTCGGTCTCGGCCCGGCTCCCGTAGCCGATCCACGCGCCGGTCGCGGCGGCCACCTCCAGGTGCCCGGCGAGGAAGTCGGCGTGGAAGTGGGTGTTGACGACCCCCTCGATCGTCAGGCCGTGCGCCTTGGCGTCGGTGAGGTACTCGTCGATGTCCCGGCGCGGGTCGACGAGCACGGCCCGGCCGGTGCGGTCGTCGGCGATCAGGTACGAGGCCTGGGACAGGCAGTCGAGGTAGTACTGGGTGAACAACATCGGCCGTGCTCCTTCTCCTGGTGATGGACGGGCGTCTGCTCAGGCCACGTGGCCCGGCCTGCCGCCCTTGGCTCGTACCGCCAGCCCGGCGTTCGTCCACGCCCGCATGCCGCCGGTCAGGTCGTGCACCTCGTGGCCTGCCGCGGCGAGCAGCTTGGCTGCCCGTCGCGACCGCGCGCCGGAGCGGCAGACGGTCACCACGGGCCGGTCCGCCGGCACCTCGGACAGCCGGCCCGCGAGCTGGCCGAGCGGGATGTGCCGGGCGCCGGGGGCGTGTCCGGCCCGCCACTCGGCCGGCTCGCGGACGTCGAGCAGCAGCGCGCCCGCGCCGGACAGCGCCGCCGCCTCCGCCGGGGTGACCCGGGCGACGCGGGGGCCGAGCAGGCGGCGGAGGAAGCCGGTGCGCGGAGCGGCTGCCGTCTCCGGCCGGCCGGTCACGGCCGGCTGCCAGCGGTGACCGGGCGGCCCGAGCGCACCCAGGCGGAGGTGCCGCCGGCCACCGACAGGGCGGTGATGCCGGCGCGTTCCAGCAGCTCGGCGCCGACCCGGCTCCGCCCGCCGGCCTCGCAGATCACGTAGACGGGGCCGGTGCGCGGCACCTGCGCCATCTGGGTGGCCAGGTGGCCCAGCGGCACACAACGGGCACCCGGGACGTGTCCGCCGAGGTACTCGGCGGTCTCCCGGACGTCGATGACAGTCGCCCCGTCGGCGTGGGCGGTGGCGAACGTGGTCACGTCGACCTCGTGCATGGGCGTTCTCCTTCCGGATCCATATACCCCCGGGGGTATCTGCTCTCGACGGTAGCGCAGCGTCCGGCCGCCCGCCACCCCCCCGCTCGTCCGGTGTGCTCGTTTGCCGGAACGGCAAGGTTCCTTGCTGTCCGGTCGGCGGCGGCGCACGATGGCGTGACCGGACGGGAGACGGCCGGCGGCGAGGAGGCAGACATGACGGGGCACCACCACGAGCAGCCGGCGGCGGACACCGACCCGGCCCGGTTCTGGGACGAGCGGTACGGCCAGCGGGACCGGATCTGGAGCGGCCGGGTGAACCCGGTCCTCGCCGAGGTCGCCGGCGCGCTGCCGCCCGGCACCGTGCTCGACCTGGGCTCCGGTGAGGGCGGCGACGCGGTGTGGCTCGCGTCGAAGGGATGGCGGGTCACCGCCGTGGACATCTCGTCCGTCGCGCTGGACCGGCTCACCGTCGAGGCCGAGCGGGCCGGGGTGGCGGACCGGATCACCACCGTCCGGCACGACCTGACCCAGGGCTTCCCGCCCGGCCGGTACGACCTGGTGTCCGCGCAGTTCTTCCAGTCGCCGCTGGTCCTGCCCCGGGAGAAGGTGCTGCCCCCGGCGGCCGAGGCGGTCGCGCCCGGCGGCCGGCTGCTCGTCGTCGAGCACGGCGCGCCGCCGCCCTGGGCCGGGCCCGACACCGGCCACCACCGGTTCGCCAGCCCGGAGGAGATCCTGGCCGCGATGAACCTCGACCCGGACGGCTGGGACACCGAGCGGCTCGGCGCGGCGCGCCGTACCGCCACCGGCCCGGACGGCCGGACCGGCGAGCTGATCGACCACGTGGTGCTGGTGCGGCGCCGCTGACCGCCGGGCCGGTCAGGCCCGCGCGTGCGGCCGGGTCAGCAGCAGCACCAGCAGCCCGGCCGCGCACAGCGCGGTGCTCATTCCGTACGCCCACCGGTAGCCGACCTGCGCGGAGAGCCCGAGCAGCGGCCCGGCGAGCATGGCGCCGATCGGGAACGTGTTGGTGAACAGCGTGGTGGCCCGGCCCGGCTCGCCCGGCAGCAGATCCTGCACGTAGGCGATGCCGACACCGGACACCGCGGCGATGAACAGCGCGTTCACCGGCTGCGCGAGCAACAGGACCGCCACGCCCGGCGCCGTCGCGGCGGTCGCGTAGTAGGCGACCCCGCAGGCGCCGCCGACCAGGATCAGCGGCCGCAGCCGGACCCGCGCGGTCAGTGCGCCCAGCCCGAGCATCAGCGGGATCTCCAGCGCCGCGCACAGGCCCAGCACCAGCCCGGCGCGGGAGGGGTCGTCGTTCAGTTCGGCGTCGATGAACAGCGGCAGCGCCTGCACGGCGAGCGTCAGCGGGCACTGGAGCAGGACGAACGCGAGCGCCGTCAGCGCCAGCCGCAGCCGGGACGCGCCGGGCGGGGCGGGCACCGCGCCGTCCGGATCGCCGGGGACCGGCCGCGCCGGCAGCGGCAGCTCCTCCAGCCGGAACGCGGCCACCAGCGCGGCCAGCGCGTACATGACGGCGGCCATGCCGTAGACCAGGCGGAAGCCGCCGACGTCGAGCAGCACCGCGGCCAGCGCCGGCCCGGCCACCCAGGCCAGCGAGAACACGGTACGCATGAGGCTGACGCCGAACGCGGCCCGCCCCGGATCGTCCCTGTCGAACAGCGCCCGGGTGTACGCGAACGACTGCGGGAACAGCGAGTTCGCCAGCGCGGTGGCTGTCGCGGTCAGCCCCAGCAGGATCCAGTAGTCCCGGACGTACGCGGTCGTCCCCGCGCCCACCACACCGGCCAATGCGGCGCCGACCAGCAGCGCGCGCCGGATCGGCAGGCGGTCCGACAGCCGGCCGATCAGCGCGGAGGCGACCACCCCGGACAGCGGGGCGACGACCAGGAACACGGTCACCCGTAACGGACTGGCGTGGACCTCGCGGTCGAGGAACAGCGACAGGAACGGCAGCACCACGGCGGTGGACAGACCGACGGTCAGGAAGACCACGCCCAGCGGGAGCAGCCGGAATCGGCCGGCGCGCACCGCCGGCCTCGTGTCCACAGCCATGCGGCGGACTGTACGCCGCGGCGGTGCGGCAGCCGACCGGGTTTCCGCAGCCCGGACGGTCCCGGTGCTCAGCCGGCCGGCCGGGGCGGTACGCCGGCCCGGTCGCAGGCCTCCCGGTACATGCGCACCACCTCCCGGCGGATCTGCGCCCGTTCGGTGAGCCGGTGGGCGAACGGGACGCGCACCGGGACCTCCGTGCCGCCGACTGTGACGGCGAAGTCGATGCCGTCGGCGTCCAGGCCGGTGGTGCGGGCCGCGGTGGCGTCCGGCCGGCCGCCGAGCGTACGGCAGATCAGCAGCGCGTCCCCGGCGTGGTCGTCGTTCATGTGCCGGCTGACGGCGGCGACCACCTCCGGCGGGAAACCGGCGCTCACGCGGCGCCCTCCCGGCCGCTCGCCGCCACCAGGCGACCCAGGTCGGTGAAGACCGCGATGTTGTGCTCGTACGCCACCAGCACCTCGTCGCGCAGCGCGGCCCGGCCGGCCTCGTCCAGCGCGAGCGCGTCCAGCCTCGCCCGGTAGGCGTCCTTGTACGACTTCGGGTCGCTGATCCCCGGGAACGTGTAGAACGACGCCCCGGCCTCCTCGGTCACCCCGTAGTACCGGGCCACGCAGCGCCCGATGTGCCGCCCGCCGGACAGGTCGCCGAGATAGCGGATGTAGTGGTGCGCGATGAACCGCTCGGGCGATCCGGCGCAGGCCGAGGTGATCCGGGCGGCGTACGCGACAGCGGCCGGAACAGGCTCCATCACCTCGCGCCAGCGCGGGCCGAGCAGGAACCGCAGGTCGGCGGCGAGCGCGGGCAGCCGGGTCAGCGCGTCGTCGACGAACGGGCCGGCCAGCGGGTCGTCGCGCATCGTGTCCGCCACGCCCTCCAGCGCCGCGTAGATGCCGTGGTGCGCGACGACGAGCGCGGTGTAGCCGGCGACGTCGAGTTCACCGGCGGTGAGCGCGGAGACGTACCGCTGGGACTCGGCGCTCCGGTGCGCGTCGCGTGTCTCGGCGCGCAGCCGGGCCGCGAACGTCTGTGTATCCATCTGCTGTCTCTCCTCGTCGGCTGACGGTCCTGCGGGCCGGCCGCGTCGGGGCACGATCAGCGGCAGCTCGTCACGGGGGTGGGGGACGACGTCGATGTCGTACCGGTAGACCTCGCTGAGCAGCGGGGCGGTGAGCACCTCGCGCGGTGTCCCGGCGGCGCGGACGCGTCCGTCGCCGAGCAGGGTCACGGTGTCCGCGTACGCCCCGGTCAGCGTCAGGTCGTGCAGCACCACGACCACGGCGTCCCCGGCGCGGGCCCGCTCCCGGGCGATGCGCATGACCAGTTCCTGGTGCCGCAGGTCGAGCGCGGCGGTCGGCTCGTCGAGCAGCAGCGTGGTGGCCCGCTGCGCCAGGACCCGGGCCAGCGCGGCGCGGGCCTGCTCGCCACCGGACAGCGCGGGGTACGGCCGGGCCGCGAAACGGGCGACGTCGCAGCGTTCGAGCACGTCGGCGACGACGGCGTCGTCCTGTTCCCGCTCCGGCCGCCCCGCCCACGGCGCCCGGCCCATCCGCACCACCTCCCCGACCGTGAACGGGAAGCTCAGCGTGTTGCGCTGGGTGAGCACGGCGCGGCGCCAGGCCAGCTCCACCGGGCTCCACGACTCGCGGGGCAGCCCGTCGACCTCGATCCGGCCGGCGGCGGCCGGCACGTCACCGCTGATCGCGCCGAGCAGCGTCGACTTCCCGGCGCCGTTCGGCCCGACCAGGGCGTGCACCTCGCCGGCGCGTACCTGAAGGTCGATCCCGTCGAGCACGGTCCGGCCGGCGCGCTCGACGCGCAGCCCGGCCACCCGGATCCGGAGGTGCCCGGCGGGCGCCGGGCGCGGCGGCCGGGCGGCGGCGAACCGGCGCGGCGTACGTGGGAGGCTCATCCCCAGCCTCCGGCCCGGTCGCGGGTGCGGCGCAGCAGCCAGAAGAACGCCGGGCCGCCGATGACCGCGGTGAGCACGCCGAGGGGCAGCTCCTGGTGCTCGACGAGGGTACGCGCCGCGAGGTCGGCGCCGATCACCACGACGGCCCCGCCGAGCGCGCTGGCGATCAGCAGCACCCGGTGGCCCGGTCCGGCGACCATCCGGATCAGGTGCGGCACGACCAGTCCGACGAAGCTGATGATGCCGGTGAACGCGACAGCGGCGGCGCCGAGAAGCGCGGTGACGACGATCAGCCGCAGCCGCAGGCGTTCGACGTTCACGCCGAGGTGCCGGGCGGCGGGTTCGCCGAGGGCGAGCAGGTCGAGGCGGCGCGCGTCGGCGCAGGCGACGGCGAGCCCGGCGAGCAGGCACGGCGCGGCGAGACCCACGGCCGTCCAGCTGGCCTGGGCGAGGCTGCCGAGGTTCCAGAACGCGATGGCCTGCACGCCGGACTGGTCGGTGACGAACATGAGCAGCCCGATCACCGAGCCGGCGACCGCGTTGACCGCGACGCCGGTCAGGACCAGTGTCACCACCTCGGTCCGGCCCCCGGAGCGGGCCAGCGCGTACACCAGGTAGGTGGTGGCGAGGCCGCCGGCGAAGGCGGCGAGCGGCACGGTCCATCCGCCCAGGACGGTGACGCCGGTGACGATGGCCAGGGCGGCGCCGACGGCCGCGCCGGCCGACACCCCGATGACGCCGGGCTCGGCGAGCGGGTTGCCGAAGACGCCCTGCATGACCGCGCCCGCGCAGCCGAGGGCGGCGCCGACGACGGCCGCCAGCAGCACCCGGGGGAAGCGGACGATCCAGAGCGCGTTCTCGCCCTGCGCCGCCGACGGCAGCGGACCGAGGTCCAGCCCGAGGCGGTGCAGCACGGAGCCGAGCACCTCGGCGGGGGAGATCGCCACCTGGCCGCGCCCGGCGGCCAGCAGGGCGACGAGCACGAGGGCGACGCCGAGCCCGGCCACCAGCACGGTGCCCCGCCGGCCGGGGGACCGGGGCGCGCCGGTGACTGCCGCCGGGGCGGCGGCGGGCGCGGGCCGCTTCCGTAGCGTGGTCACGACGGGTCCTCGCAGGAGTAGACGGCGCGGGCCAGCGCCTGGACGACCCGGCCGGAGCGGACGCCGAAGGTGAGCAGCGTGCCGTCGGCCATGTCGACGACGCGCCGGTTCGCCCCGGCCGGCGTCTGCGCCACGCCGGGCAGCTTCACCAGGCCGTCGACGCCGCCGACGGAGGCGAGCCCGGCGCTCATCACCAGGATCACGTCGGGCGCGGCGTTGATGAGGCCCTCGCTGGTCAGCGGACGGAACCTGGACAGCCCGGCGGCGCTGCCGGCGTCGACGCCGCCGATCGCCTCGATCATCGCGTCGGACCCGGCGCCCCGGCCGCCGATCAGGTACACCCCGGCGGTGCCGCGCAGGTAGAGGAACGCGATCCGTGGCGCCCGGCCCGCCGGGGCGGTACGCCGGGCTTCGGCGGTCTCGCTCTGCACGCGGGTCACCAGCCGCTCCCCGGCCCCGGGTACGCCGAGCGCCGCCGCGACCGCGCGGATGTGGGCCGGTACGCCGTCGAGGGTCGGCTCGGCGCGTACCTGGACGACCGGGACACCGGCGGCGTGGAGCTGGCGCAGCACCTCGGGCGGTCCGACGCCGTCGTCGACGAGCACGACGCTCGGGTCGAGGTCGAGCACCGCCTCGGCGGAGAGGTCGTGCCCGCCCGGGGTGACCACCGGCAGGTGCGCGGCGGCGGGGAACGTGGTCGAGGTGTCCCGCCCGATGACGTTGCCGCCCAGGCCGAGGCCGAAGACGATCTCGGCGATCGAGCCGTGCAGGTTCACCGGGAGGATGCGGCTGACGTCGTCCACAGTCACCGTCGTGCCGTCGCCGGAGCGTACGGTGGCCGGCAGCGCTGGTGTGGGCGCCGGGCGGACCGGGTCGACGTCGGCGTCGTCCACCGTGGCGGTGACCGGCCCGCAGCCGGCGGCGGACGGCGTACCCGATCGGCCCGGCGCGGCGCAGCCGGTCGCCGCCATGGTCACCGCGAGCAGCGCGACGAGCGGTCCCCGGCCTGGTCGCCGGTGCGGGCGGCTCACCGGCCGGCACCGCGACGGCGCCGCCACCGGCCGAGGCCGAGCAGGACGGCCAGGGCCAGCGCGGCGGCCACCACCCCGGCGGTCCATCCGCGTCCGGCCCCGGAGGTGTCGCTGACCCGCGTGACGTGGAGGTCGGAGGCCGCGGCCTGCGACGGCGCCCCGGCCCCGGTCGCGGCGCCCGTCACCCCTGCCGCCCCCGCTGCGGCCGGCGCGCTGCCGGAGGCGGCCGGGGCCGGTGCGTCCTGCGCGGTGGTGGTCCGGGGCGCGGCGGCGGGCGTGGTCGCCTTCGGCGCCGGACCGGCCTTCGGCGGGGCGCTCGTGGCGCCGGCGGCGAACGTGACCGGCACCCGTACGTCCTGGGACCGGTCGGAGGCCCGGGTGTGGTCGGCGCGGGTGACGACCGCGCAGCGCCGGACGGTGCAGTCGACGTCGCCGATGGTGGGGGTCACCTTGACCGTCACCGAGAAGGAGCCGCCCGGGCCGTACGGCTTCGGCAGGCCCTCGGCGTAGGCGGGCGGGTTCGACGAGATCCACTGCGAGGCGCCCAGGCTGCCGGTGGTGTCGGCGCCGCCGCCGCACGGGGTCGCCGCCACGCCCGGTCCGTTGTCGACGCAGTACGCGACGTAGATGCCCTTGTCGACGTCGTAGCCGCGCCCGGAGACGGACACGGTGGCGCCCGAGCGGCTCAGGCCGGTGCTCGGGGTGACGGTGAGCTTCTGACCGCCGCTGCCGGTGGCGGTGCCGGCGTGGGCCGGCGCGGGCGTGGCGACGACGGCGGCGGTGAGCAGAACGGTGGTCAGGATGGTGCGGCGCCGTGCTCGCATCGGGCTCCTCACACGACAGGTCCGGCCGGGTGCACCGACCGGGCAACAACTTAGGTTTGGCTAGCCTAAGCGGCAAAAGCGCAGGTGGCAAGGGGTCCGTTCGGTTGAAGATCTTGGGACGCTTCGTGGATCACCCGATCATATTAGGTTTGCCTAACCTAATGTCTTCGCTTCCCCTCTCGAGAGGAACAGCATGTTCAGATCCAGAGCCGGAGCCCTCCGGTCGATGCGCTGGGCGGCGGTGCTCGCCCTCGGCGTGTCGAGTGCGCTCGTGGGCGCCGGACCCGCCTCGGCGGCCGAGGCCGAGATCACCAGTGGCAGCCTGACCTGGGGTTTCAAGGCCAGCTTCCGCAACTACGTCAAGGCCGGCAACGGGGATCCGCCGATCGCTGTCAGCAACGGCGCCACTGTCAACGCCGACGGCACGTTCACGTTCCCGTCGACCGGTGGCACGCACGACGCCGCCGCCGGTACGACCAACGCCACGTACGGCGGCACAGTGGTGTTCTCGTACCCGGCGCACCTGCTGACCATCACGCTGGCCAACCCGACCGTCGCCGTCTCCGGCGGCACCGCCTCGCTGAAGGCGGACGTCGACCTGGCCACCACGATGACCGAGCCGGTCTCGGTGAAGCAGGCCACCGTCGCCACCCTCACCGGCAGTCCCGCCGCCAGCGGGAACACGGTGACCGGCAGCAACCTCGCCGCGGCGCTCACCAGCGTGGGAGCCGGCGCCTTCAACGGCTTCTACGCCGCCGGTGAGGCGCTGGACCCGGTGTCGTTCACGTTCACCACGGCAGGCGGCACCGCGCCCGCCACCCCGGCGGTGACAGTCGACCCGGCCCAGGGCCTCGACCCCGCCGGCGCGACTGTCACCGTACGCGGCACCGGCTTCGACCCGGACTTCAACAACGGGGCCGGCATCTACGTCTCGTTCGGACCGAAGGTCGACGAGCACTGGGCCAACGCCGGCGTCCTCCAGGTCACCAAGTGGGTCAACAAGACCAACGAGCCGACCGACGCCCGGGACCGGATGGCCGCCGACGGCAGCTTCACCACGACGCTGCCGATCAGCGCCGTCTACACCGACCGCAACGGCGACGAGGTGGACTGCACCGAGGTGCAGTGCTACGTCATCACGTTCGCCGCCCGCGGCTCGGCCGACCGCCGCCAGGACACGTTCACCCCGATCACGTTCACCCGGACCGGGGCGGGCGGGAACTCGGCCCAGCAGCGGATCACCAGCACCGTGACCGGCGGTCCGCTCAGCCTGAGCGTCGCCGGCGCGACAGTCGCCCTGCCGCCGGTCGGCAAGGGCGAGTACGCCCGGGCGCCGCTGAACACGGCCACGGTGGCCGACCTGCGCGGCGCCGGCACCGGCTGGAGCCTGGTCGGACAGGTCTCCGACTTCACCTCCGCCGCCGGTGGCGTCATCGCCGGGAACTACCTCGGCTGGGCGCCGACGGCGAGCGTGGTGAACGACCCGCTGGGCGGCACGACCGGTGCCGTCGCCCCGGGCGCGGTGGCCGCTCCCGGCGCCGGTCTCGGTGAGGCCCGTGCCCTGTGCACGGCCGGAGCCGGGACCAGCAACGGCGTCTTCGCCTGCGGCGCCGAGCTCAACCTCGGTGTGCCGGCGTCCGCCGCGGCGGGTGACTACGTCGCCACGCTCACCCTGACCCTCTCCTGATTCACCGACCGGGTCGGACCTGGTGGGGCGCGGGCACGTCGCCCGTGCCCCACCAGCCGCCTCCCGGCGACCACCTCGCAGCGGAGCACGGAATGCCTCTCCTCACGCCCTCCACCCGCACCCCGCGGCGGCGCACGCCCGGCCCGGCCGCGCGGTTCGGCGCCGCGCTCGCCGCCGCGCTGCTCGCGGTGCTGCTCGGGCCGCCGGCCGCCGGCGAGGCCGCCCCCCGGCCCGCACC
This sequence comes from Micromonospora sp. L5, assembly GCF_000177655.2. NCBI lineage: Bacteria > Bacillati > Actinomycetota > Actinomycetes > Micromonosporales > Micromonosporaceae > Micromonospora > Micromonospora sp. L5. Next base: position 5,141,828 of record NC_014815.1, read on the forward strand.
GTCCGCCGACCCCGGTGCCGTCCGCTGGGCGGTCCAGCCGTCCGGGCCCGGCGGGCCGACCGGGCGCAACTACTTCACGTACGACCTGGCGCCCGGCGACAGCGTCACCGACCACGTCGGCGTCACCAACCTCGGTGACCGGCCGCTCACCTTCGCGGTGTACGGCACCGACGCGTACACCACCACCGACGGCGCCTTCGCGCTGCTGCCCTCCGACCGGGCCGCCACCGACGTCGGCGCCTGGATCGGCGTCGAGCGGCGAAGCTGGACCGTCCAGCCCGGCAGGCGCGCGGACATCCCGTTCCGCCTCACGGTGCCGCGCAACGCCACGCCGGGCGACCACACCGGCGGCGTGATCGCCGCGGTCGCCCAGGACGGCGTGACCGCCGACGGGCAGCGGGTCCGGCTCGACCAGCGGATCGCCGCCCGGGTCTACCTCCGTGTGGCCGGCGAGGTCCGCCCCGCCGTGACTGTCGAATCGGTACGCGTCGGCTACGACACCCCGCTCAACCCGATCGGCCGCGCCGACCTCACAGTCACCTACCGGATCCGCAACAGCGGCAACGTCCGCGTCGGCGGCACCGGCGCGGTGGTCGTCGCCGGCCCCGGTGGCTGGACGCTGTCCCGGACCAGCCCGGTCGACCTGCCGGAGCTGCTGCCCGGCGCCGAGTTCACTGTCACCGAGCGGGTCACCGGGGTGCCGCCCGCGCTGCGGCTGACCGCGACAGTCGACCTCGCACCCACCACCGTCGACACCGCGCTGCCCCCGGTGCAGCGCACCGCGAGCGTGTGGGCGCCGCCCTGGCTGCTGATCGCCGCACTGGCGGCCGCCGGAGCCTGGCTCTACCTGCGTCGCCGTCGTCGCCGTCCCACCTCGGCCGCGCCCTCCACCACGCCCGGGCCGGCGTCGGTGTCCGAGCCCTCGGCCGCTCCCGCCGGGCCGGCGGCAGCGGCCGAGGCCCCCGTCGCGGGGACGGCCGAACCCCCGGCGGGCGGCGCGGCGGCCGGTGCCCGGTGACCCCGGTCCTGCCGGCCGCCGCCGCGATCCTCGCGCTGGCCGTGCCGGTCCCGGCGCCGCCGTCCACCCCGGACGGCACCGCCGTCGCCGCCCCGGCCGCGCCGTCGTCCACTGCGGCCTCCGGGGCGCCGCGGCCCGCTGTCGTCGTGCCGTCCGGCCCGCTGACTGTCGGGCAGCGGGTCACCGCCACGCTGCGCGGCTGGCCGGCCGGCCCGGTCCACCTCACGGTCTGCGGCAACGACGCCCGCCGGGGCGCGCTCGACTGCGCCAACGAGCAGGCCACCACCGTCCAGGTGCCGGCGGGCACGACGGCGGCGCCGATCGTGCTGGCGGCGCCGCCCGTCGCCTGCCCCTGCGTACTGCGCGCGCATGCCCTGACCGGCACCGTCCAGGCGACCGCCGCGCTGCCGGTCAGCGGCGTGACCGCCGCCCCGGCGCCCGCGCCGGCCGCCACGCCGCGACTGCACCTCGACGAGCTGCGCGTCGCCGGCCGCCGCCCGCTGCGGGAATGGTTCGGGCTGCCCGAGACGCTCACCGTACGCGTCGCGCTGCGCAACTCCGGCCCGGCCGACGTGGTCGACCCGACGTTCACGCTGCTGTTCGGCCGGCCCGGACGGGCGCACACCATCGTCGCCGCCCCGCCCCTGGGCACCATCGGCCCAGGGCAGGTCCGGACGTACGAGATCCCGGTGCCGGTGGACGTCGCCGTGCTCGGGGCACACGAACTCCACGGCCGCGTCGACCTGCCGGAACGGCCGGTGGCCTTCGTGGTCGAGACCAGCCGCCACCCCTGGGGACTGCTCGGTGCGGCAGCGCTCCTGGTGGTGGCGCCGGTCGTGCTCCGGCCGCGCCCGCCGCGCCGCCGGGGCCGGCACCGCACCGGCGAGGGAACCGGCTAGCCGACGGCGGTGGGGGAGGGCGGCGCGCTGCCGCCCTGCGGCGCCTCGGCCGTCATCAGCCGCACGATCGCCGCCCGGTCGGCTGCCGACGGCATCCCCCACTCCGGCCGGTAGCCGAACGCCCGGTCCAGCGGGATCGACGAGGTCCGGCCGTCGAGGATCTCCACCGCGTCGGTGCCGATCAGCCCGGGATGCTCGACGCCGCACGCCTCGGCCACCTTGACCAGGTCGCGGCGCAGCGTACGGATGTAGTTCGCGGCCCGCACCGACTTGCGGGCCGGGTCCAGACCCCGGGCCAGCCACGCGTTCTGGGTGGCGACGCCGGTCGGGCAGGTGTCGGTGTGGCACTTCTGCGCCTGGATGCAGCCGATCGCCAGCATCGCCTCCCGCCCGACGTTGACCATGTCGGCGCCGAGCGCGAACGCCACCACCGCGTTGTCCGGCAGGCCGAGCTTGCCGGCACCGACGAACACCACGCTCTCGTGCAGGTCGCGTTCGGCGAAGGTGCGGTAGACCCGGGAGAAGCCCTGCTGGAACGGCAGCGAGACCGAGTCGCTGAAGATCAGCGGCGCGGCGCCGGTGCCGCCCTCGCCCCCGTCGACAGTCACGAAGTCCACGCCGCGCCCGGTGTCGCGCATCAGCGTGGCCATCTCCTCCCAGAACCCGAGGTCACCGACGGCGGACTTGATGCCGACCGGCAGGCCGGTCTCGGCGGCGAGCAGCTCCACCCAGTCGAGCAGACTGTCGCAGTCGGAGAACTCGGCGTGCCGGGACGGGCTGACGCAGTCCCGCCCGGCCGGGATGCCCCGGGTGGCGGCGATCTCGGCGGAGACCTTCGCCGCCGGCAGCAGGCCGCCGAGGCTCGGCTTGGCGCCCTGACTGAGCTTGATCTCCAGCGCGCGTACCGGCGCCGACGCCACCAGGTCCTTGAGCCGTTCCAGGCTGAACCGGCCCTGCTCGTCGCGGCAGCCGAAGTACGCGGTGCCGAGCTGGAAGACCAGCTCACCGCCGTTGCGGTGGTACGGCGACAGCCCGCCCTCGCCGGTGTTGTGCAGGCAGCCGGCCAGTGCGGCGCCCCGGTTGAGCGCCTCCACCGCGTTGCCGGACAGCGAACCGAAGCTCATCCCGGAGATGTTCACCACCGACTCCGGCCGGAAAGCCTGCGCCCGGCCGCGCGCCGCGCCGAGCACCTTGGCGCAGGGCAGCGTCACGTCGTGCCCGGCGGTCGGCGTCGACGGCGGGACCGCCCGGCCGAACGTACGGTGCTTGATGATCGGATAGCCGGAGGTGTGCTCGATGTCGTTGTCGGTGCCGAAACCGAAGTAGTTGTTCTCCTGCTTGGCCGAGGCGTACACCCAGCGCCGCTGGTCGCGGGTGAACGGCCGCTCCTCGTCGTTGCCGGCCACGATGTACTGCCGCAGCTCCGGGCCGATCGACTCGATCAGGTACCGCGCCCGGCCCAGCACGGGGAAGTTGCGGCGCAGCGCGTGGTCGCGTTGCAGCAGGTCCCGGGCCGCCAGCGCGGCGACGGCGGCGACGGCTGCGGGTACGGCTCTTCTCGCCCAGCTCATCCCGCCACTCTTTCCGGCCCGGCACCCGGTCAAACGCCTGATGGAACCCGGCCGCCCCGGGCGGTGTCATGAAAGCGGACCGACGGCGGAGGCTGCCCTGGACGACGACGAACTCGTCACCCGCGTACGCGCCGGCGACCGGGAGGCGTACGACGCCCTGGTCGCCCGGCACACCGCGTCCGCGTACCGGACGGCGGTGCTGCTCGGCGCCGGTCCGGACGCCGAGGACGTGGTCCAGGAGGCGTTCGTGAAGGCGTACCGGAAACTGTCCCGCTACCGGGCCGAGGCGTCGTTCCGGTCCTGGCTGCTCGCGATCGTCGCCAACGAGACCCGGAACCTGCACCGTGCCCGCACCCGGCGGGACGGGCTGACGCTGCGCGCGGCGGCGGCGGAGCCGGTCGCGGCGGTCACCGGCGACGACGGGCTCGACGCCGTGCTGGCGGCCGAGCGCCGCGCCGCGCTGGTGGGTGCGCTGCGGCGGTTGCCCGTCCGCGACCGCGAGGTGATCGTCTGCCGCTACCTGCTCGACCTCGGCGAGGACGAGACGGTGACAGTGCTGGGGGTGGCCCGGGGCACCGTGAAGTCACGGACCCACCGGGCGCTGGCGAAGCTGCGGGCCCTGCTGGACCGGGAGGTGGCGCACCGTGGATGACCTGGAACGGGAGCTGCGGGAGCTGACCGGCTGGCTGGAGCCGGCGCGGACGCCGGATCTGACCGCCCGGGTCCGGGCCCGGCTCGACGCGCCCGCGCCGCGCCGCCGGTGGCGGTACGTGCTGGCCGGCGCGCTCGCCGCCCTGCTGGTGGCGGCGCTGCCGCCGGGGCGGGCCGCGGTCGCCGACGCGGTGACCGGGCTGCTGCGGTTCTCCGGGGTCGTCATCGACACCGCACCCGCGCCGCCGCCGGCCGGTACGCCGTCGCCGTTGCCCGCGCAGCACCAGGTCGCGCTCGCCGAGGCACAGCGGCAGGTCCGCTTCCCGATCCGCGTCCCGGCCCGGTTCGGCGTGCCGGAACGGGTGCTGGTCGCCGATCCGGACGGTGCCGGCGCCCACCGGGTCGTCAGCCTGCTCTACCGGGGCGGGACGGTCCGGCTGGACGCGTTCGACGGCTCGCTCGACATCGTGTTCCACAAGCGGTCGGTCGGGGCGGACGTGACGCTCACCCAGGTCGGCGGCGAGTTCGCGATCTGGGTCGGCGGTCCGCACGCGCTCGCGTACGTGGACCGGTCCGGGACGGAACGGGTCGCCACCGCGCGGTTGTCCGCCGCCACGCTGATCTGGGAGCGGGCCGGGGTGAGCTACCGGCTGGAGGGCGACCTCACCCGCGAACAGGCGCTGGACGTCGCGTCCTCGTTGGAGTGAGGACGCCGGGAACCCCGGGGCGCCGGGCGGTGTCCTGTTGACGAGAGTCGTCGACGGGGGAGGCCAAATGTCCGTTCCGAGAAGAGTCCTGCTGGTGTCGGTCCTGCTGCTGGCCGGGTGCACCGGCCCGGCCGGCGTGCCCGACACGGCCCCGGGCACCACGCCCGCCACCGGCCCGGCCGCGCCGTCGGCCTGCGCCGAGCGGCTGGAGACCGGCCGGCTGCCGGACTGGGCGGACGCCGGGTTCACCGGCGACACCCGGGTGCGGCACGTCTTCGGCACCGGGGGCGACATCGTGGCGATCCTGTTCGCGTACCCGCTGGTGCACGCGCGCGGGGACGGCGCGAACAACAAGATCCTCTGGGTGGCCCGCCCCGATCCCGGCCGGTCCGAACCGGCGCAACTCAGCCCCCTGGTGATCACCGCGACGCTCGACGGGACGGGTACCCGGGCCGTCCGGGAGGTGCCCGGCGGACCCGGGCCGTCCATCGTCGACCTGCCGGCCGCCGGGTGCTGGCGGCTGCGGCTGGACTGGTCGGGCCGCACCGACACGATGGATCTGGTCTATCGGCCGGCGCTCGGCTGACCGGCATGGCCGCTCCCGGTCCGGGTAACGCTGCGTCATGGCGAAGTACACCGAGCCGGAACTGCGGGAGCGCCTGAAGGCCGAGATCCGCGCCTCCGACAAGGGCGGACGGCCGGGGCAGTGGTCGGCCCGCAAGTCGCAGCTGCTGACGAACGAGTACAAGAAGGCCGGCGGGGGATTCGAGGGCCCGAAGGACGCACGGCAGCGCTCGCTGCAACGCTGGGGCGGCGAGAAGTGGCAGACCCGCAGCGGCGACACGCGCGCCCGCAACGGCGGCGAAACCCGCCGTTACCTGCCCAAACAGGCGTGGGAGGAGCTGTCGGAGAACGAGCGGCGCGCCACCGACACCCGCAAGCGCCGCGCGTCGCGCTCCGGCCGCCAGTACGTGCCGAACACCGGCCCGGCGAAGCGGGCCCGCCGGGACGCCACCGCCGCCGAGCAGATCAACGAGTTGCCGGTGACCGAGGCGGTCAAGCTGGTCCGTGACCTCGACACCCGTCAGCTCGACGCGGCGCTGCGCCGGGAACGCGGCGGCAAGGCCCGCAAGACGCTCATCGGGCGGCTGGAGTCGGAACTGGGCCGGCGTCGGGCGGCGTGAGCGTGTGCCGGCCGGGCACAGGCGGCGGGGCCGGTCACCGGACCGGCCCCGCCGTGGTGCGCCAGTCGTCTAGCGGCGCGGGTGCTGCGGGATGCGCGGCAGCACGTACGGCGGACCGGAGAAGATCAGGTCGGCCTTCAGCTCGTGGTACGCCCGCTTCGGCTGGTAGTTCTCGTCGTAGACGGTGGCCAGGCCCTCCGGCGGGTCGGAGAACGCGCCGGGTACCCAGGAGTGCTTGTCGGTGAAGCCCCAGAGGGTGAACGACAGGCAGTGCCGCTCGGCCAGGCAGGCCTGCATCAGCACGCTGAAGTTCGCCGCGGACGCCTGCAGACGCGGGTTGATCTCCGCGGAGTCGCCGGCCTCCACCCCCTCGGTGATCTGGCTGCGCACGTCCACCTCGGTGAGGGCCGTGGCCAGCCCGAGCCCGGCGAACTTACGCAGGGCCGCGGCCACCTGGAGCGTGCTGAAGTTGCCGTACTGGGTGCCGAGGTGGCCCTGTGCGCCCACGCCGTCGATCGGCACGCCCTTGGCCCGCAGGTCACGGGCCATGTCGTAGACGAACTGCGTCTTGTCGTCGGCCGGGTTGCCGGAGCCGAACGCCTCGATGTTGTAGTCGTTGTAGAACAGCAGCGCCTTCGGGTCGGCGGCGCGGGCCCAGCGGAACGCGTCGGCGATGTAGCCGGGCCCGAGGTTCTGCGCCCAGAACCCCTTGTAGTGCAGGGTGGACGGGGTGTCCCAGGGGTCGCTGACCGCCTCGTTCACCACGTCCCACTGCCAGATCTTGCCCTTGAAGTGGGTGACCACGGCGGTGATGTGGTTGCGCAGGATCTGGCGCAGCTCGGCCTTGCTGATCGAGCCGTCCGCGACGCCGCTGGTCAGCCACGCCGGCAACTGGTTGTGCCAGACCAGCACGTGGCCCCGGACCCGCTGGTTGTTCTTGCGGGCGAAGTCGATCAGCTCGTCGGCCGGCCCCCAGTTGTATGTGCCCCGGGTGGGTTCGAGGCTCTCCCACTTCATGACGTTCTCGGCGGTGACGGTGGAGAACTCGGACGCGGCCAGCTCGCGGTACCGCGGCTCGGCGGCGTCGTTGAGGGCGGCCATGTCGACGGCGGTGCCCACGTACAGGCCGTGGCGCTTGGCCAGCTCGCGCAGGCTCTGCGCGGCCGGGTCGTAGGGGCGGCCGGCCGTCGCGGGGACGACGTTGAGGGCGGTGGCGGTCGCGACGGCGACGGCGCCGGCGGCGAGCCAACGTCTCAGCTTCATGGTCGTTCCTTTCGGGATGGTGCGCGCGGCCGGAGGCCGGCGGTGGCGGTGCCGGGAACGCCGCGGCGTGGAACGGACCGGCGGGCGCCCGGGTGGACGGACGGTGCGGGCTTCCGAAACTTCCGGTCTCGCTTCCGGAAGTAGCCCGAAACATTACGGACGCCGATAGCCGTCCGTCAATCACCCGGGCCGGGAGGGTGAGGTGGCGCCTCAGCGCAGCGGGCGGCAGGAGGCCCGGACGACCAGCTCGGTGGGGAGCCGGATGTGCGTGTCCCGCTCGACGCCCGCGATGAGGTCGATCAGCAGACGCAGCGACTCGGCGCCCATGCGTTGCAGCGGCTGCCGGATCGTGGTGAGGGGAGGGTCGACGAGCGCCGACTCCGGGATGTTGTCGAAGCCGATGACCGACAGGTCGTCCGGTACGCCGAGGCCGAGGCCGCGGGCGACGTCCACAGTGGAGATGGCCGAGAGGTCGTTGCCGGCGAAGATCGCGGTGGGCCGGTCGGGGAGCGCGAGCAGCTCGGCGGCCGTGCTCGCGGCGCTCTCGGTGCGGAACCCGCCGACCCGCACGAGCCGCTCGTCCACCGTCAGGCCCGCATCGGCCATCGCCTTGCGGAACCCGGCCTCGCGCAGGCGGGCCGACTCCAGGTCGGGGCGGCCGCTGATGTGCGCGATCCGCCGGTGCCCGAGCGACAGCAGGTAGTCGGTGGCCAGCACCGCGCCGGCGAAGTTGTCGGAGTCGACGGTGGGCAGACCGGACGGGCCGGTGTGCGGGTCGACGGCCACCACGTGGAAGCCGTGCTTGGTCTCGACCACTGTCGGCGTCACGATCACCGCGCCGTCGATGAGTGTGCCGGACAGCCGGGCCAGCGAGCGCCGCTCCCACCCTATGGCCGCGCCCTCCCCGTCACCGCTGGAGTAGGCGAGCAACTGGTAGCCGCTGCCGGCGACCTCCCGGGACGCGCCCTTGAGCAGCTCGGTGGAGAACGGCTCGAACTCGGCGACCAGGATGCCCAGCACGTTCGTGCGGTGGCTGCGCAGGCTCTGCGCCCCCAGGCTGGCCTCGTACCCGAGCTCGTGGATGACCTGCTGGACGCGCTCGACGGTGGCCTGCGCGACGCCGTACCGGCCATTGACAACCTTGGATACGGTTGCCACCGAGACGCCGGCCGTACGTGCCACGTCCGACATCTTGACGCGCTCCTGGAACACCACGCCGACGATGATAGAGGGCTCTCCCAGGTCGATCGAAGACGATGTCGAAAACGTTATCGATACCGATTGACTTCACGTTACGGCCCTGTAAAACTCCCCGGCAGGTAACCCGACTGAGTGGTCGAGGAGACATCTATGGTGATGAAGCGCCGTGCTGGCGCCGTCCTGGCACTGTTTGTGACAAGTGCTCTGCTGGCCTCCGCGTGCAGTGGTGGTGGCGACGAGGAGAAGGCCGCCGAGAGCGAGCTGTACAAGAACCCGGTGACCTTGACCTGGTGGCACAACGCGTCGCAGGACGGGCCCGGCAAGACGTACTGGGAGAAGGTCGCCAAGGACTTCTCCACGGCCCACCCGACCGTCAAGATCGAGATCGAGGCGATCGAGACGAACCAGCTCCAGCGCACCCGGCTCCCCGCCGCGCTGCTGAGCAACGACCCGCCGGACATCTTCCAGGCGTGGGGCGGCGGCGAGATGCGCGAGCAGGTCGAGGCCGACTACCTCAAGGACATCACCGACCAGGTGAAGGGCGAGGTCGCCGACATCGGCAACGCCGCCGAGATCTGGCAGGTCGAAGGCAAGCAGTACGGCCTGCCGTACCGGATGGGCATCGAGGGCATCTGGTACAACAAGGACATGTTCGCGAAGGCGGGCATCACGGCGCCGCCGACCACCTTCGAGGAACTCAACGCCGCGGTCACCAAGCTCAAGACCATCAACGTCATCCCGATCGCCCTCGGCGCCGGTGACAAGTGGCCCGCCGCGCACTGGTGGTACAACTTCGCGCTGCGTGCCTGCTCGGTCGACACGCTGAAGAAGGCGACCAAGGACCGGAACTTCGACGACCCGTGCTTCGTCAAGGCCGGCCAGGACCTCAAGGCCTTCATCGACACCAAGCCGTTCCAGAACAACTTCATCGCCACGCCGGGTCAGAACGACCCGACCAGCGCCAACGGCCTGCTCGCGAACGGCAAGGCCGCGATGGAGCTGATGGGTGACTGGAACCGCGGCACCCTGGACACCGTCGCCACCGACAAGGCGGCCCTGGGCAAGTTCCTCGGCTGGTTCCCGGTGCCGGCGATCTCCGGCTCCGCCGGTGACCCGAAGGCGGCCCTCGGCGGCGGCGACGGGTTCGCCTGCTCCAAGAACGCCCCGGCCGAGTGCGTCGAGTTCCTCAAGTACCTCGTCAGCCCCGAGGTGCAGAAGGGCTACGCCGCCACCGGCACCGGCCTGCCCGTCGCCAAGGGCGCGGCCGACGGCGTCACCGACCCGGCCCTGAAGTCGATCCTCCAGGCCACGTCCGACGCCACCTACGTGCAGCTCTGGCTGGACACCGCCTACGGCAGCACCGTCGGCACCGCGATGAACGACGCGATCGTCGCGATCTTCGCCGGCAACGGGACACCTGAGAAGGTCGTCTCGGCCATGAAGGCGGCCGCAAGCAAGTGACGTCCGCATCGCAGACCCGTACGCCCGCCGTCGGTGCGCAAGCGCCGCCGGCGGGCCTCCGGCCCGGCGCACGGGCCGCCTCCCGCCGCGCCGAGACCCGTCGCAAGTGGTACGAGATCATCGGGCTGACCACGCCCGCGATCGTCATCTACGTGATGTTCGTGCTGGTGCCGATGGGCTTCGCGTTCTACTACAGCCTGTTCCGCTGGCGCGGCGTCGGCCCGCCCACCGAGTACGTCGGCTTCCGCAACTACACGCTCGCCTTCCAGGACCCGATCTTCCTCGACGCGCTGCGCAACAACGCGATCATCGTGTTCGGGTCGCTGCTGATCCAGGGCCCGGTCGCGCTGGGCATCGCCCTCCTGCTCAACCGCCGCTTCCGCGGGCGCTCGGCGTTCCGCCTGCTGGTGTTCGTGCCGTACGTGCTGGCCGAGGTCACCGTCGGCATCATGTGGAAGCTGATCCTGACCGAGAACGGCACGCTCGACGCGCTGCTGCAGTCGATCGGGCTCGGCGGGCTGGTGCAGGCGTGGCTGGCCGACCTGGACGTGGTGATCTGGACGCTGCTGTTCGTCCTCACCTGGAAGTACGTCGGCTTCGCCATCATCCTGCTGCTCGCCGGCCTGTCGAACGTGCCGCAGGAGTTGAACGAGGCCGCGGAGATCGACGGCGCGAGCTGGTGGCAGATCCAGCGCCACGTCACGCTGCCGCTGCTCGGCCCCACCATCCGGATCTGGATGTTCCTGTCGATGATCGGCTCGTTGCAGGTCTTCGACATGGTCTGGGTGACCTCGGTGCCGGCCGTGCGCTCGCTCGGCGCCTCGGCCACCATGGCGACGTACATGGTGGACAACGGCTTCTTCGCCCGGCTCTGGGGCTACGGCAACGCGGTGGCCGTGATCCTGTTCGCCATCTCCTTCGTCGCGGCGCTGCTGTTCCAGCGTTTCCTGCTCCGCCGTGACATCGAGGGCGCCATCACCCGGAAGGGGAAGTGACAGTGGCCGTGAACTCCGTACCCGCCCCCTCGGCCGGGCGCCGGCCGGTCCAGTGGAGCGCGCCGCTGACGTACGCGCTCGCGCTCGCGGTCGCGGCCGTCTCGATCGCACCCGTCGTGTACGTCGTCGTCGGCGGTTTCCGGACCACGCCGCAGATCGTGAACGACCCGGCCGGCCTGCCGGACCCGTGGGTCTGGGAGAACTACTACCGGGTGCTGACGCAGAGCGGCTTCTGGAAACAGGCGTTCAACAGCGCCGTGGTCGCCCTCGGCACCACGCTCGGCGTGGTGGTGCTCGGCATGGCCGCCGCGTTCGTGCTCGCCCGGTACACGTTCCGGGGCCGCGAGGGGCTCTACACCTTCTTCACCCTCGGCCTGCTGTTCCCGGCCGGCGCGGCGATCCTGCCGCTGTACCTCATGCTGCGCGACCTGAACCTGATCAACTCCTACTACGCGGTGATCCTCCCGCAGGTGGCCTTCTCGTTGCCGCTGACGATCGTCATCCTGCGGCCGTTCCTGTCGGCCATCCCGCGGGAGCTGGAGGACGCGGCCGCCATCGACGGCGCCGGCCGGCTCGGCTTCCTCTGGCGGATCGTGCTGCCGCTGTCGCGGCCCGCGGTCGTCACCGTCGGCATCCTCGCGTTCGTGGCGAGCTGGAACGCGTTCCTCCTGCCGCTGCTCGTCCTGGGGGACGTCAACCTGCACACCCTGCCGCTGGGCGTGCAGAACTTCTCCAGCCAGTACACCACCGACACCGCGGGCGTCCTCGCCTTCACGTCGCTGGCGATGTTGCCGGCGCTGCTGTTCTTCACCCTGGCGGAGAAGCAGATCGTGGGCGGCCTCCAGGGCGCGGTCAAGGGCTGAGCGGCAGCGGTACCAGCACAACCAGTGGAAAGGCACACCATGACAGAGGTCCACGCGGTGGTGGACGGGCCGGTACCGGCTCAGGCAGGTTCGGACCACGACCGGCCGGACGGGCACGACGCCGAGGCGCGCGTACGGGAACTGCTCGCTCGCATGACGATCGAGGAGAAGGTCGCGCAGCTCGTCGGGTTCTGGGAGAAGGAGGACGGTGAGGCGGTCGCGCCACTGCAGGGCGAGTTCGCCGACACCGGCCGGCTCGAGGACTTCTCCCGGCACGGGCTGGGTCACCTCACCCGCGCCTACGGCACCCGCCCGGTCGACGCCGCGGCCCGCGCGGCCTGGCTGTGGAAGTTCCAGCGGGACCTGGTGACCGGCACCCGGCTGGGCATCCCGGCGATCGTGCACGAGGAGTGCCTGACCGGCCTGTCGGCGTGGAAGGCGGCCACCTTCCCGACGCCGCTGGCCTGGGGCGCCGCGTTCGATCCCGATCTGGTCGCCGAGATGGCGGCGGCGATCGGGGCCTCGATGCGCGCGCTCGGCATCCACCAGGGACTGTCCCCGGTGCTCGACGTGATCCGGGATCCCCGCTGGGGCCGGGTCGACGAGTGCATCGCCGAGGACCCGTACCTCGTCGGCACCATCGGCACCTCGTACGTGCGAGGGCTCCAGTCGCAGGGCGTGCTCGCGACGCTGAAGCACTTCGCCGGCTACTCCGGCTCGCGGGCCGGGCGCAACTTCGGCCCGGTGCACGCCGGTCCCCGGGAACTCGCCGACGTGCTGCTGCCTCCGTTCGAGATGGCGATCCTCGACGGTGACGCGCGCAGCGTCATGCACTCGTACGCGGAGATCGACGGCGTGCCGGTCGCCGCCGACCCGACGATGCTCACCGACCTGCTGCGGGACCGGTGGGGGTTCGACGGGACCGTGGTGGCCGACTACTACGGGGTCGCCTTCCTCAACCTGCTGCACCACGTCGCGGCCGACAACGCGGACGCGGCCGTGCAGGCGCTGAGCGCGGGCCTCGACATCGAGCTGCCCACCGGCGACGCCTACCTGACCCTGACCGAGACGGTGCGGGCCGGCAAGGTCGACGAGGCGCTGGTCGACCGGGCGGTGCTGCGGGTCCTGCGCCAGAAGCAGGAACTCGGACTGCTCGACGCCACGTTCGACGACGAGCCGCCGGGCGCGATCGACCTCGACTCGCCGGAGCACCGGGCGATCGCCCGCCGGCTCGCCGAGGAGTCGGTCGTCCTGGTCGCCAACGGGGGCGTGCTCCCGCTGCCGGCGGGCCGGCGGGTGGCCGTGGTCGGCCCGAACGCCGACCGGCAGGGCGCGCTGTTCGGCTGCTACTCGTTCCTCAACCACGTGCTGGCCCACCACCCGGGCGTGGAGACCGGCTTCGAGGTGCCGACAGTGCTGGAGGCGGTGCGTGCCGAGTTCGGCGCCGACCGGGTCACCTTCGCGGCCGGCTGCGAGGTGGACTCGGCGGACCGGTCCGGGTTCGACGAGGCGGTCGCCGCCGCGTCCGCCGCCGACGTGGCAGTTCTCGTGGTCGGCGACCACGCGAGCCTGTTCGGCCGCGGCACCGTCGGCGAGGGCTGCGACCGGGACGACCTGGAGCTGCCCGGCGTGCAGCGGCAGCTCGTCGAGGCGGTGCTGGACACCGGCACCCCGGTCGTCCTCGTGCTGCTCACCGGCCGCCCGTACGCGCTCGGCTGGGCGCTGTCCCGGTGCGCGGCGGTGGTGCAGACGTTCTTCCCGGGCGAGGAGGGCGCCGGGGCGATCGCGGGTGTGCTCTCCGGGCGGGTCAACCCGTCCGGCCGGCTGCCGGTCAGCCTGCCCGGCTCGGCCGGCGCGCAGCCGTACTCGTACCTGCACCCGGAGCTGGGGGAGGGCATGAACGGGACCAACCTGCCGGCGACTCCGGTGGCGCCGTTCGGGCACGGGCTGTCCTACAGCACGTTCGCGTACACCGATCTGACCGTGCCGGCCGAGGTGCCGACCGACGGGGCGCTGCGGGTGTCGGTGCGCGTGACGAACACCGGCCCGGTCGCCGGTGACGACGTGGTGCAGCTCTACGGCCGCGACCTGGTCGCCTCGGTGACCCGGCCGGTCGCGCAGCTGCTCGGCTACCGGCGGGTGCGCCTGGAGCCGGGCGCCTCGGTGACCGTCGAGCTGACCGTCCCCACCACGCGGCTGGCGTTCACCGGCCGCACGCTCACCCGGGTGGTGGAGCCCGGGGAGGTCGACGTCTGGGTCGGCACGAGCGCCCGGCGCGACGCCCAGGCGCGGACGACGCTGACCGGCGACACCGCCGCGATCACCGCCGCCTCGCCCCGCTGGACGACGACCGACCTTCGCTGAGCCGGGTCCGCCGGTCGTCCACGGGGCGGCCGGCGGACCCTTTCAGTGTATATTGGCGTTATGCCGTTTTTGACTCAGTAGGCTCCAGGATGTCATCCAGCCCGTGACCCGGGGCTTCCGGTGCCGCCCGCCACGCGCGGATCGCGCCTCGCCGCCCGGTCGGCTGGATCCCCGTCGCCGGCACCCACAGGGATGCGTGAGTCACGATGATGGACGCGGACACAATGGTCCTGCCCCGGCTCGGGGACGCCACGGTCGAGGATCCGTGGGGCGAGGACCGGCCGCGCCGGGTCACCGTCCGCGCCGCGACCGGCGTGCTCCGGTGGCGGATCGCGGCGTGGCTGGTGCCGGCGGTCCTGATGGGTGCGCTCGGCGCCGCGCGGATCACGGAATCCGGGGCGAGCGCCGGAGAACTCGCGACCCGGCGCGCGGCCACGTCGCCCTGGCCGGGGATCGGCGTCACGCTGACCGGCGACGACCTCGCGCTCGGGCCGTACCACCTGCTCATGCGCGGCTGGGCGGCGCTGTTCGGCGTGGCGGACCTCGCGCTGCGCGTACCGTCCCTGCTGGCCATGGTCGGTGCCGCGGCGCTCGTCGGCGCGCTCGCCGCCCGGATCGCCACGCCCGCCGCCGGCCTGCTCGCCGGCGTGATCTTCGCGGTGCTGCCGGCCTCGATCCGGTACGCGCAGGAGGCGCAGCCGTACGCCCTGGCGGTGTTCGCCGCCGTGCTCGCCACCTGGCTGCTGGTGCCCGCGCTCGACCGGCCGGGCGCGCGCCGGCTCGTGCCCTACGCGGGCGCGGTGCTGCTGCTGGGCGTGTGCCAGCCGGTGGCGTTGCTGCTGCTCGCCGGCCACGGCTGGGTCGTGCTGGCGTTCCGTCGCCGCTGTGCTCTCCGGTGGCTGGCCGCCGCGGCCCTCGGGCTGCTCCCGGTCGCCGGGCTGCTCGCCTCCGGCCTGAGTGACGGCGGGCGCCTGGCGTCCGGCGCCCGTCCCGGTGCCGCAGTGCTCGCGGCCACGCCCGGGGACCTGTTCGGCGTCGCCGCGCTCGGCGGCGTGCTGGCCGGGCTGGCCCTGTTCAGCCTCCCGCTGCGGTACGCCGCCGCGATCTGCACCGCCTGGGCGCTGGTGCCGGCGCTCGGGCTGCTGGCGCTGGCGCAGGCAGTGCCGGTCTGGTCGGCGGTGAACCTGCTGTTCACGGTGCCGGCCTGGGCGGTGCTCGGCGGGGTGGCCCTGTCCCGGGCGCGTGCCGCCGGGGTCGTCGCCGTGCTGGTGCTCGTCGCGCTGCTCGCCGTGGCGGCCCAGCTTCCCGGCTGACCGCGTGACCGGTCGACGAACGGGCGATGTCTGCCTGATTCGCCCTTTTTGCGGTTGATTGTCGGCTTAGCATTCGGTCGGCTCCTGAGCCGGAAGCAGACCATGGGGGAAACGTGGCCGTCGCCGCCGATACACGCCCGTCCCGCGCCACGACGGCCGGGCCGCCGGGCGCCCGCCCGATCGCACCCGTCCCGCCCGGGACGCCGGCGGATCCGGACCGCCGGCAGCGCAACGTCCGCGCCCGCCTGGCGTACGCGCGCTGCGGGGCCACCGCCGGTCCGCTGCGCCCGCCCCGGCGCCCCGACGCGGCGGTCGAGTTCCGGCCCACCGCCTCGGTCGCCGCGCGGCTGGTGCTGACGCTGCTGGTGCTCGTCAACAGCGCCGCTGGGCTGGTCTTCGTCGGCTGGCTGCTGCTGCCCCAGCACGTACCCGGCCCCGGCGTCGTCGGGCTCGGCGGCTGGCAGACAGTCGCCGCCCGGCTCGCGTTCTGCGTCGTCGTCGGCGTCGAGCTGATCCGCCTGGCGCAGAACGTGGTGGTCTGGGTATTCGCCTTCCACGCCCGGGATCCGGTGCCGGTCGACCCGCCGGTCGGCCTGCGGGTCGCCCTGCTCACCACCATCGTGCCGAGCAAGGAGCCGATCGAGGTCGCCGAGCGGACGCTGCGCCGGCTGCGGGAGATCGTCTACTGCGGTCACGTCGACGTGTGGATCCTCGACGAGGGCGACGACCCGGCGGTACGGGCGATGGCCGCGCGGCTGGGCGTACGCCACTTCAGCCGCAAGGGCCGGCCCGAGTACAACCGGCCCGGCGGCGAGTTCCGGGCCCGCACCAAGTCCGGCAACCACAACGCCTGGCGGGCCGAGCACGAGCACCGCTACGACGTGGTCGCCAACGTCGACCCGGACCACGTGCCGCTGCCGAACTTCCTGGAACGCACGCTCGGCTACTTCCGCGACCCGGACGTCGCGTTCGTGGTGACCCCCCAGGTGTACGGCAACATGCACCAGAACTTCGTCGCCCACGGCGCCTCGGTGCAGCAGTACCTCTACAACGGGCTGATCGCCCGTGGCGGCAACGGCCTGGACGCGCCGCTGCTGACCGGCACCGGGCACCTCTACCGGCCGGCGGCCTGGCGGACCATCGGCGGCTACCAGGACTCGATCATCGAGGACCACCTCACCAGCATCCGCGTGCACGCCGCCGTCAACCCGGCCACCGGCAACCGGTGGAAGGGCGTCTACACCCCGGACGTGGTGGCGCTCGGCGAGGGACCGACCTCCTGGGCGGACTACTTCAATCAGCAGAAGCGCTGGGCGGCCGGGATCTGCGAGATCCTGCTCCGGCGCGAGCTGCGCACACCGCGCGACCTGCCGTCCCGTCGTCGCTGGCAGTACCGGCTGCTCCAGTTCTACTACCCGAGCGTGGCGGTGAGCCTGCTGCTGGGTAACGCGGCCACCGCGCTGTACCTGCTGACCGGCGTCGACGCGGGTCGCCTCGACCCGCAGGTCTGGGCGACGCTGTGGGGGTCCACCATCGGCACCTGGTTCCTGCTCTGGCTGTGGCTGCGCCGCTTCAACATCGCCCCGCACGAGCGGGAGGAGGTGGGCATGGCCGGCATGGCGCTCGCGCTGTTCGCCGGACCGGTCTACGTGGCCGCGGCGGTGGGCGCCCTGCTGCGCCGCAAACTCGGCTTCGTGGTCACCGCCAAGGGCGCGCTGCGCACCGTCGAGTCGCCGCGTACGTTCCGGCTGCACCTGTGCTGGGCGCTCGCCGCCGCCGGACTGCTCGCGGCGAGCTTCGCGCTGGACCACGACTACCCGCTGCTGCGGGTCTGGCCGGCGCTGACGCTGCTGACCGGGCTCGCGCCGCCGTTGATCTCCTGGGTGGAGAGTCTGCGGGCGCGCCGGGACCGGGTCGCCGGCGTGGCCCGGGAGCCCCAGGTGGTGCCCCGGACCGTGGCCGAGGGTGGTGTGCCGTGCTGAGGCCGACGCTGCCCCGGATGGGCCTGGCGCTGGCCGGGGTGCTGCTGCTCGCGTACGCCTTCGTGGTGGCGCCGGGCGCGTGGCGCGACCCGGGCACCGACGCCGCGGTGCAGCGGCCCGCCCCGGCGACGCCGCAGGCGAGCACCGACGTGCCGGCGGCGGTCGTGCCGAGCCCGCGCGGCGGCGCGTTCCCGCCGGCCGGGCAGGCGTTCTTCGGGGTGATGACCGACAAGGGACCGTACGACTTCGCGCCGGTCGACCGGTTCGCCGACGCGGCCGGTCGGTCGCCGCAGGTGATGCTCTTCGGCGCGGACTGGGCGTCGGCCGCGTTCGACCGGAGCCTGTTCGACCGGATCGCCGAGCGGGGCATGATGCCGATGCTCGGCTGGGAGCCGTGGGACCACACGATCGACAAGGCGGCCCGCCGCACCGAGCTGACCGACAGGCAGATCGACCGGCTGCGCGCCACCCAGCCGGACTACCGGCTGTCCCGGATCGCGCGCGGCGACTTCGACGCGTACCTGCGCTCCTGGGCCGACGGCGTCCGGTCGCTGGGCTACCCGGTGGCGATCCGCTTCGCGCACGAGATGAACGGCGACTGGTACCCCTGGTGCGAGCGGGCCAACGGCAACCGCCCCGGCGACTACGTCCGCGCCTGGCGGCACGTGCACGACGTCTTCGCCGAGGCCGGCGCCACGAACGTCACCTGGGTGTGGAGCCCGAACGCCCGCTGGGACAAGACGACCGCCGGGCTCACCGGCCTCTACCCGGGCGACGAGTACGTCGACTGGGTCGGTGTCACCGGCTACTACGGCAGCGGCGCCTTCACCAAGACGTACTGGTCGTTCGACCAGATCTTCGGCCCGACGATCGCGGAGATCCGCAAGGTCACCGGCAAGCTGCTCGTGGTCACCGAGACCGGCGCCGCCGACGCCGCCGGGCACAAGGCCCGGTGGATCCGGGACACGTTCCGCGCCCTGCCCCGCTACCCGGGCCTCATCGGGCTGATCTGGTTCGAGGTGGACAAGGAGAAGGACTGGCGCATCGCCGGTTCACCGGCGGCGGCGACCGCGTTCGCCGAGGCGGTGGCCGCCGAGCGCTACGACGTGACCTGGTCACCGGCGGTGCGGCCACGCGAAGGCCCCTGACCTGGAGCCGTTCCTCGCCCCCGAGCACGAGATGTACGCCGCCGTCCAGGCGGACCTGCCGGACTGGCTGGACCGCTCGGAGGAGTGGCTCAGCGCCACCCAGATCCGGCTGCTGCGCGACATGCCGCACCTCAATGAGTGCACTGGCCGAGCAGCTCTGGCCGGAGCGGCAGTCGTGGCTGCCGGAGGACGTCTTCATCGGCGGCTACCGAAGTGCGGGCCAGTGCTCCGGCCTTCAGGCGGGGGAAGGCCCGCGCTGGGAGGGCCGCCAAGGCCCGAGCAGTGCCTTAACCTCGCGCCCGCTCGTTCTGCTCGGCCACGGGGACCGGCACGATGGCAGCGATCCGGCGTCCGTGGTTGGTCACGTAAAGGGTCTTGCCGTAGACGGCGACGCCGTTGAGCGCTCCGGCGAGCGTCTTGCGCAGCTCGCGGACGCTGATCTCATTTTCGCGGGTGTCACTCATAGTCGCCATCGTAACCTTGTGTACACTTGTGTGTGTGCAGCTCCGGTACAACTACCGCGTGTACCCGACGCCTGGCCAGCAGATCGAGCTGGCGCGGGCGTTCGGGTGCGCGCGGGTTGTGTTCAACGACGGGCTGCGCCTGCGTCAGCAGGCCCGGGAGGCGGGGGAGAAGTACATCTCCGACGGGGAGCTGTCCCGGCGTCTGATCACCGAGGCGAAGGCGACGCCGGAACGCGCGTGGCTGGGAGAGGTTTCCACCGTGGTGTTGCAGCAGGCACTGGCGGACCTGAACACCGCGTACCGCAACTTCTTCAACTCGATCACGGGCAAGCGCAAGGGCCGCAAGGTCGCACCTCCCCGGTTCCGCTCCCGCAAGGACAACCGGCAGGCCATCCGCTTCACGAAGAACTCCCGGTTCAAGGTCCTCGACAACGACCGGCTGCGGTTGCCGAAGATCGGCGACCTCGCAGTCCGCTGGTCCCGGACGCTGCCCTCAGGCCCGTCATCGGTGGCGATCATCCGGGATGCGGCCGGACGGTACTTCGCGTCGTTCGTCGTGCAGACGGGCGAGGACGAGGCGTTACCGCCGGTCGACTCCGAGGTCGGGATCGACCTGGGCCTGACCCACTTCGCGGTGCTCTCGGACGGCACGAAGGTGGCGGCGCCGACGTTCCTGCGCCGGGCCGCGCGCAAGCTCAAGCGGTTGCAACACGACCTGTCCCGCAAGCAGAAGGGCTCGGCCAACCGCAAGAAGGCCGTCGTCAAGGTCGCACGGGCGCACGGGCGGGTGGCCGACATGCGGCGGGACTGGCAGCACAAGCTGTCCACGGCGATCATCCGCGAGAACCAAGCGGTGTACGTCGAGGACCTGTGCGTCGTCGGTCTCGGCCGGACGCGGCTCGCGAAGTCCGTGCACGACGCGGGCTGGGCCAGCTTCACCGCCATGATGGAGTACAAGGCCGCCCGGTACGGACGCACCTTCGGCCGGGTGGATCGGTTCTTCCCGTCCACCCGCATGTGCTCCGACTGTGGCCGAATCAACGAGAAGATGGCGCTCAACGTCCGAGCGTGGGACTGCCCCTGCGGGGCAGCCCACGATCGGGACGTGAACGCCGCGAAGAACGTCAAGGCCGCCGGGCAGGCGGACTTCAACGCCCGTGGAGCGCACGTAAGACCGGGGCTCGTCCCGGCGGCGCGCAACGAAGCGGGAACCCACCCGGACGCCGCGTGTTCCACGCGCAGCGTGGAGGGAATCTCCGTCCCTTAGGGCGGAGAGGATGTCAAACCATCTCGGCGCAGGACCCGCCCGAGGTGATCATGATGGAGCGGGAGCGGCAGGCGAGGTCGCTACCCGGCCAGGAGCAGATGGTGGCTCTGTACGAGGAGGAGCAGCGGGTGATGCGCGAGTGGGTGCCGCTGGCCCAGTTCGGCGTACCGGACGAGGAGTACGTCAACGCGCGGTTCCTGATCCGCCACGACGACCTCGCCGCCCGGCGGTTCGACAGGGTGCTGTCCTTCTGCGAGTTCACCGAGTGACAGCCGGAGCGGCTCAGACCAGCGTGCGGACCGCCCGCAGCGCCGCCTCCACGTCCTGCTCGCCGTTCGCGATCGTCGCGCCGAAGCGCAGGTACGACGGCCGGTAGGGCGTGCTGCTGGCGATCACGCCGGCCGACCGCAGCCGGTCCACCGCCCGGTCCGCCGGCACGCCCGGCACCTCGCAGCAGACCACCCCGGCGGACAGGTCGGCGTCGCGCGGCGTGACCAGCCGGACGCCCCGGATCCCGGCCAGCCCCTCCTTGAGGAGGTCCGCGAGTTCCCGGGTGCGCCCGGCGACCCGGGCCGGGCCGATGCGCCGGTGGAACGCGAACGCGTCGGCGAGCGCCCAGCGGTGCTCGAAGCTGTGGTAGCCGCCGGGCGTGTGCGCCGGGCCCGGTGGCACGGGCTGCCCACCGGTGCCGCCGGCGAGCCAGCGACCGATGCCGCGCCTGTCGAAGCTGGGGATCACCGGCGTCATCCGGGCCCACGCCCGCTCGGCGGCCCAGACCAGGCCGGTGCCGCGCGGCCCGAGCAGCCACTTGTGGCAGCCGGAGACGAGCACGTCGCAGCCGAGCTGCTCCGGTGTGGACGCGTCGGCGCCGAAGCCGTGCACCGCGTCGAGGCAGAGCAACGCCTCCGGGCTGCGCTCGCGGACCGCCTCGGCCAGCCGGCGTACCGGCAGCTTCACGCCGGTGCTGGAGTGCACCCAGGTCAGCGCCACCACCCGGGTACGCGGGGTGAGCGCCGCGGTCAGTCCCGCGACCATCTCGTCCGCCCCGGCCGTGGCCGCGTCGCGGTAGAGGCGGGCCCGGCGCACTGTCACCCCGTCGCGTTCGGCGCGCAACCGCAGCGATTCATGGGTGGCGTAGAAGTCGTGCTCGGTGGTCAGCACCTCCTCGCCCGGTCGCAGGCGGATCGCGCTGTAGACCAGGCCGAGGCCCATGGTCGTGGAGTCGGTGAGCGCGATGTGGTCCGAGCGGGCGCCGAGGTGCCCGGCCGCCGCGGCGAGCACCGCCCGGTCCAGCCGTTCCTCGTTCGCGGCCAGGTAGCCGGAGGCGTCCCGGTCGAGGCCGGCGCGGTGGGTGGCCACGGCGGCCCGTACCGGGGCCGGGTGCGGGGCGAAGACGAACGTGGCCAGGTGCGCCCGGGAGCGGTCGAGCGCGAACTGGGCGCGGACGCTGTCCCAACTGGCCGGATCCAGGGCGGGCGCGTCGTCGGACACCGCGGTCCCGGCCGCCGGGCGGTCCGGGTCGCAGCCGGTGGCCAGGCCGGTGACGCCCGCCGCCGCTGTGGCGCCGAGCAGGTGCCGCCGGGTCAGGCGCCGTCGGGTCGGATGCATGGAGTCAATCGTCCGCCGTGCATGTCACGGCCGGGTCACCGTCGGTGCCGGGGGACCGGTGATTTCACCGATGCGCGTCGGCGGTCCGGGCGCGGATGCTGACGCATGTCGATGTAATTCCGGCGCAAGGAGTGACCGACGTGCCCACCACCATCCGTTCCCGTACCCCCGTCCGTGCCCTGGCCCGCCTCGCCGTGGCCGCACTGCTCGCCACCGGCGGCGCCCTCGCCGTCCCGGTCGCCGCGAACGCGGCCAGCCCCTACGAGCGCGGCCCGGCGCCCACGAACGCCATCCTGGAGGCCAGTCGCGGGCCGTTCGCCACCTCCTCGATCAACGTCTCCTCGTTGAGCGTCACCGGCTTCGGCGGCGGCGTCATCTACTACCCGACCAGCACCGCCGAGGGCACCTTCGGCGCGGTCGCCATCTCGCCCGGCTACACCGCCTCGTGGTCCAGCCTGAGCTGGCTGGGGCCGCGGATCGCCTCGCACGGCTTCGTGGTGATCGGCATCGAGACCAACACGCGGCTGGACCAGCCGGACAGCCGGGGCCGCCAGCTCCTGGCCGCGCTGGACTACCTGACCCAGCGCAGCTCGGTCCGGGGCCGGATCGACTCCTCCCGGCTGGCAGTGGCCGGGCACTCGATGGGTGGTGGCGGCAGCCTGGAGGCCGCGGCGGCCCGGCCGTCGTTGCAGGCCGCCGTCCCGCTCGCGCCGTGGAACCTGGACAAGACCTGGTCCGACGTACGGGTGCCGACGCTCATCATCGGCGGCGAGAGCGACAGCGTGGCACCGGTGGCGAGCCACTCGATCCCGTTCTACAACAGCATCCCGGCGTCCTCGGAGAAGGCGTACCTGGAGCTGAACGGCGCGAGCCACTTCTTCCCGCAGACCGTGAACACGCCGACGGCGAAGCAGACGGTCGCGTGGCTGAAGCGGTTCGTCGACGACGACACCCGCTACGAGCAGTTCCTCTGCCCCGGTCCGACCGGGTCGGCGATCGAGGAGTACCGCAACACCTGCCCCAGCTCCTGATCCCCTCCGCTCCCGGGGTGGTCGCCACGGCGGCCACCCCGGGAGCGTGTCCGCCTCTTTTCCGACGGGTTGCCCATCTGTGACACTGCATGCATGGTTTCTGCATCGACAGTGCATATAGCCTTGCGGGGCCGGGACGACGAGTGCGACGCGATCCGCCGGCTCCTCGACCGCGACGACGGCGGCGCCCTGCTGTTCCACGGGCCGCCCGGCTCCGGGCGCAGCGCGCTGCTGGCGTACGCCCGCAGGTGGGCCGGGCAGCGCGCGGTGCTCGCCGGCGGCGGCCTGGCCGACGAGGCGACACTGCCCTACGCCGGGCTGCACCGCCTGCTCGACCCGGTGCTGGACGCGGACACCGCACTCCCGGTGCGGCAACGCCGGCTGCTGCGCCGGGCGCTGGGCGGCGACGGGTGCCCGGCCGAGCAGCGGCTGGCCCTGGCCGCGGCGGTGCGCTCCCTGCTCGCCGCCGTAGCCGCGGACCGGCCGATGCTGTGCACGGTGGACGACCTCGACACCGGCGATCCGCAGAGCGCCTGGACGCTCGCCGTGGTGGCGCGCCGGCTGCGTCGGCTGCCGGTGGCGATGCTGCTGACCGCGACCGCACCGGCCACCGTCGACGGCGTACCCCCTCACCGGCTGCGCCCGCTGGACGCCCACGAGTGCCACGCGATGCTCGCCGGCCTGCGGGAGCGGCCGCCCGTGGCGGTGGCCACGGCGCTGGCCGCGCTCAGCCGGGGCAGCCCGGCGGCGCTGACCGACCTGGCCGGCACGCTCACCCCGGCCCAGTGGCGGGGCGAGGCGCCGCTGCCCGACGCGCCGCCCGTGGACGGCGCGCTCGCCGCCGCGTACCGGGCCCGCCTGGACCGGCTGCCGGTGCCGACCCGGCGGATGGTGCTGCTGGCCGCGCTCGACCCCGGAGACGACCCGGGCACCCTGGTCCGCGCCGCGTGGGCGGCCGGGCTGACCGTCGAGGCGCTCGCCCCCGCCGAGGCCGCCGGACTGCTGCGCACCGGGCCGGGCGGGGTGACGTTCCCGCACCCGCTCGCCCGCACGATGATCACCGCCGTCGCGCCGCTCGCCGACCTGCGCGCGGCGCACCTGCTGCTGGCCGGCACGCTCGCCGAGGGCACCCTGGGCCGGGCGCTGCGCCACGCCACCGCCGCCGACTGTCCCTCCGACGTGCTCGCCGCCGAGCTGACCGCGGCTGTCGACGAGGTGCCGGACCGGGCCGCCGCCGCGGTCGTGCTGCGCCGCGCCGCCGAACTGAGCCCCGACCCCGGCCGCGCCGCCGAACTGACAGTCGCGGCCGCGCGGTGCGCCTGGACAGCAGGCGACCCGGACCAGGCCCGAGGGCTGCTGCGACGCCTGCCCGCCGCGTCGCCCGCCGAGGGCCGGGCCGACCTGCTCCGCGGCGACATGCAGCTGCGCTGCGACGCGCCCGCCGCCGCGGTCGCCACGCTGCTGGCCGCCGCCGACGCGGTCGCGCCGGCCGACCGGCGGGCCGCGCTGCTGGCGCTGGTCCGGGCCGGCGAGGCCATCTGCGTCACCGGCGACCAGTACCGGTACGCCGAGGTGGCCCGCCGGGCCGAGGCGCTGCGGCGGCCCGGCGACCCGCCCGAGCTCGACCTGCTGGCCACGTTCGCCTCGGGCGTCGGGGCGACGCTGCGCGGCGACCACGCGCGCGGCGGCCCGGCGCTGCGCCGGGTCGTCGTCCTCGGCGGCCGGCTGACCGGGCCCGCGCTCACCCCCGGCGCGCTCGTCTGCGCCGCCGCGGCCGCACTGCTGGTCGCAGTGGACGGTCCCGCGCACCGGCTCGCCGGCCGGGCGGCCGAGGTGGCCCGCTCACGCGGCGAGCTGTCCCTGCTGCCCCGGGCGCTGGAGCTGCGGGCGGTCGCCGAGTACTGGCTGGGCCGGCACGAGGCCGCGGCGGAGACCGCCCGCGAGGGCGTGCGCGCGGCCCGCGCCACGGGCCAGCACGTGTGCGCCCAGGTGCACCTCGGCATCCTCGCCGTGCTGGCCGCGGTCCGCGCCGACCGGGACGCCGCGCTGGCCCGGATCGCCGAGATCGGTGACGGGGCCGCGCCGGGGAGCCGGCCGGACGCCTACGCCCGCTGGGCGCTCGGCGTGCTGGACCTGATCGACGGCCGGTACGCCGACGCGGTGGCCCGGCTGTCCGCGCTGGCCCGTACCCGCACCGGCCGGGGGCAGGTGCTGGTCCAGGTGATGGCCACGCCGTACCTCGTGGAGGCCGCCGCCCACGACGGCGGGCGGCCGGCCGCCGCGCTCGCCGTGTTCGACCACTGGGCCAGCAGTACGGCGAGCCCGTCGCGGCGGGCGCTCGCCGCGCGCTGCCGGGCGCTGCTCTCGCCGCGCGGTGGTCCGGAGGCCGAACGGGAGTTCCACGCGGCGCTGCGGCTGCACCCGGCCGACACCGACCGGTTCGAGCGCGCCCGCACCGAGCTGCTGTTCGGCCGCGAGCTGCGCCGCCGGCGCCGGCCGCGGGACGCCCGCGCGCACCTGCACCGGGCCCGGGAGGCGTTCACCCTGCTCGGCGCCGCCGTCTGGGCCGACCGGGCGGGGGAGGAGCTGCGCGCGGCGGGGGAGTCGGTCGGGCCGGTGCGGCACGGCCCGGAGCAGTTGCTGACCGGGCAGCAACTGCACATCGCCCGGCTGGTCGCGGAAGGGGCGACCAACCGGGAGATCGCCACCCGCATGTGCCTGTCCACCCGGACCGTCGACCACCATCTGCGCAACGTCTTCCACCGGCTGGGCGTGCGCTCGCGTACCGAACTGGCCCGACTGCTGTCCTGACCGCCCGCCGCCGTCGGGCGCCCGCGCGGCGCCGGTCGCCGCCGGGCCGGGTGCGCCGCCGGGGTCAGCGCAGTGCGGCCACCGCGGCGTCCGCGCCGCCGCGCCAGAGCACGCCGGCCTCGGTGAAGCCCGCCGCGCGCAGCGCGTCCAGGTGCCACGCCGCGGGCGGGTTCCACTCCGGGCTGTGCCCGGTCGGGTAGATCTGCCGCCGCTTCTCCACCAGCGGCCCGAGCACCGGATCGTCGGCTGCCTGCTCCCACCAGTCCGACCAGGACAGCGCCGCGCCCGCGCGGTGCCGGGCCGCCCGCTGCTCGCCGGCCCGCGTGTGCAGCCGGTCGGTCAGCGTCGGCATCCCCTCGTCGGGCATGTGGTCGGCGTTGACGAACACCCCGCCGGGGCGCAGCACGTCGCGGATCTCGCCGTACAACCGCGCGAGGCGCGGGCCGTCGAGCCAGTGCAGGGCGGTCGCGGTGAGCACGGCGTCGTAGTCGCGGTGCGGCAGCGCGGCGGCCCAGTCGGGCCGGTTGAGGTCGGCGGTCACCACAGTGGCCCGCCCGGCCAGCGCCGCCTCGGCGAGTGTGAGCAGCACCGGGTCGAGGTCGAGCACCGTCACCTCGGCGTCCGGCCGGCGGGCCAGCGTCCGCAGGCTGATCGATCCGGTGCCGCCCGCGAGGTCGAGGACGCGTGGCGGCCGGTCGCCGGCGACCGCCTCGACGGCGTCGAGCATCGCCGCGAAGCGGTGCTCCCGGTCGGGCAGGTACGCCTCCTGCTGCCGGTCCCAGCTCTCCTGCCAGGCCCGCACATCCAAATCGTAAGGAGTCATGCCGCTCACGATAGTTACCGCCGGTGGACCTGTCGAGGCTTGTTGCCAAAGTTTTGCAATAAGCGCCGCCGTCCCGGCGGCGTCACCGGGACCGGACGTGCGGCGGGTCGACGGTGACGAGCGGGTGACGCGCGCTGCGGCAGGGTCGCGGCACGACGACGGCACCGTTCGAGGGGGCTGCATGATCAGGACGATGCTCCGGCTGCGCGCGCACACCGGCTGCGAGCCCGCGGTCGGGCCGGCCTTCGAGACGGTCGCCGGGCAGCTCGGCGCGCTGGCCGGCAACCTGCGGCACGAGCTGCTGCGCGACGCCCTCGACCCGCGCGGCTTCGTCGTCGTCACCGAGTGGGCCGACGACGCGGCGCTGCGCGCGTACCGGCGGGGGCCGGTGGCGGCCCGCCTGGCCGACCTGCTCCGGCCGCTGACCGAGCCGGACGGCGACCCCGGCTACCCGCTGATGCGCGAGACCGGGGACGGGACGGGTCCGGTCTACGTGGACGTCGAACTGACAGTGCCGCTCGACCGGCTCGCCGAGTTCCACAGCGGCTACCCCGAGGTGGTCCGGCGGATGGCGGCGATACCCGGCTACCGCCGCGAACAACTGCTGCGGGAGCCCGGCTCGGACATCCACCACATCTTCGCCGAGTGGGACGGCGCCGCGCCGTTCCTCGCCTGGATCGGCGACCCGGCCCACGCCTCGGCGCAGGCCGGGCCGATCGCGCCGTTCCTTCTCGACATCCGGCGCCGGCTGTTCCACGTCGTGCCCGACGCGGACGGACGCCGACAACCCACCACGGGCTGGGAGGCCGACGTGCACAGGACAACAGACGTACTCGTCGTCGGGGCGGGGCCCACCGGGCTGACCGCCGCCGTCGAACTGGCCCGGCGGGGCAGCGACTGCCTGGTGATCGACAAGCAGGCCACCCCGCCCGGCCACGCCGACAAGGCGATCGGTGTGCACTGCCGCACCATGGAGATCTGGGAGGAGCAGGGCGTCGTCCGCGAGGCCATGGACGCCGGCATCTGGCTCACCGGCAACACGGTCTTCGTCAACGGCGAGCAGACCCACCGGATGAGCTGGGAACTGCCCGGCCTGCCGTACGCCCACCTCGGCCTGCCGCAGTACGAGACCGAGCGGATCCTCACCGCCCGGCTGGCCACGCTCGGGGTCCGCCCGCAGCGCGGTGCCGAACTCGTCGACTTCACCCAGGACGCCGACGGCGTGACCGCCACAGTCCGCACCGCCGACGGCGGCACCGAGACGGTACGCGCGGCGTACCTGGTCGGCGCCGACGGCGCGCACAGCCGGGTACGGGAGCGGCTCGGGCTCACCTTCACCGGCGGGCTCGGCCGGTTCCCGCAACTGTTCATGCTGGTGGACGTCGACGTGGACTGGGACATGCCGGACGGGCACCTGCTGCGGTTCCTGCACATGACCGACGGGCAGATGGACGGGATGCTCGTCTGCGTACCGCTGCGCGGCGAGCACCGCTACCGCATCGCCACCCTCGCCCCGCCCCGGTTCTTCGCCCAGACCGGCGGGCGCGACGCCCCGCCCGGATTCAGCGAGGAACTCGACGAACCGACGATCGAGGACGTGCAGGCCGCGCTGGACCGCCTGGCGCCACCCGGCACTCGGGCGAGCAACCTGCGCTGGTCGTCGGTGTTCCGGATCAGCCACGGCATCGTCGACCGCTACCGCGACGGTCGCGTGTTCGTCGCCGGGGACGCCGCCCACCTGCACCCGCCGGCCGGCGGCCAGGGCATGAACACCGGCATCCAGGACACCTGGAACCTCGCCTGGAAGCTCGCCCTGGCGGTACGCGGTCTCGCCGCGCCCGGCCTGCTCGACAGCTACGAGACCGAGCGGCGGCCGGAGGGCGAGGAGATCGTCGGCCGGGCGGTACGGATGGCCGGCACCGAGGAGGTGGACCGCGCCGACCTGGAACGGCAGTTCCTCCAGGAGATGTCCATGCTGCTCAGCTACGCCGGCAGCCCGCTGGTCGGGGAGACCGTCGCCGACCCGGCCGCGCTCGGTGACGCGCCCCGCCCCGGCGACATCGCGCCCGACGTCGACGGGCTGCGCCGGCGCGGCGTCGGCCACCCGCTGCGGCTGCGCGACCTGACCCGGGGCACCCGGCACACGCTGCTGCTCTACGCCGACCGCACGGCCGACGCGGGGCAGTTGGCCGCGTTCACCGGCCTGTGCGCCGACGCGCGCCGGCTCGCCGGCGGGGAAGTCGAGGCGTACCTGCTGCTCGACCCGGACGCCGACGAACCGCGACTGCTCGACCCGCCCGTGGTGCGCGACGCCGAGCGCCGCTTCCGCGCCGCGTACGGGCTGGACGGCACCGGCCTGTACCTGATCCGCCCGGACGGGCACATCGGGTTCCGGGGCGCGCCGGTCGACCCCGACGCGCTGCGCAAGCACCTGCACCTGGTGTTCGGGAGCGCCCGGTGAGCCGGGTCCGGACCGTGCTGTCGATGCGGACCCGGGAGGGCTGCGAGGAGCGCTTCGAGGCGGAGTGGCTCACCGCCGCCGAACAGATCCGCACCCTGGACGGCTGCCTGCACCAGGACCTGGTCCGCGACGCCGACGACCCGCGCAGCTATCTGATCATCAGCGACTGGGCGGACCGCGAGCGGCTCGACGCGTTCGGGCGCAGCTCGCACCGGGACCGGCTGCTGAGCATCATCCGTGAGCTGCGGGAGTCCGCCGACCGGCACACCTACCAGGTGCTGCACAGCGTGACCGGCGAGCCGGGGGAGGGGCGATGACCGACGACGTGGTGCCGGCGAGCGAGCTCTACACCGACGCGTTCGCGGCCGACCCGTACCCCACCCTGGCCCGGCTGCGCGCCGAGCGGCCGGTCTGCCCGGTCGGCTCGCCGCGCTTCGACTCCTGGCTCATCACCCGCTTCGACGACGCCCGCACTGCGCTGACCGACCCGCGCCTGTCCAAGGACCTGTACGGGCCGGAGCAGCACTACCTGAAGATCTTCGGCCCGAACTCCGAGGGTCTGAACCGCAACATGCTCAACTCCGACCCGCCCGAGCACACCCGGCTGCGCCGGGTGGTGTCGCAGGCGTTCGCGCCCCGGCGTATCGAGGCGCTGCGCCCCCGGGTGGCGTCGATCGTCGACCAGCTCATCGACAAGATGGCGCCGCACGGCGAGGCGGACCTGATGCACGACTTCGCCATCCCGCTGCCGATGACAGTCATCTGCGAACTGCTCGGCGTGCCGCCGGCGGACCACGGCCGGGTGCTCGACTGGACCCAGGTCATCCGCACCTCCGGCTCCACCAGCCGGCCCCCCGCCGAGGAGCGGGCGGCGGTGCAGGAGGCCCAGCTCCGGCTGCACCACTACCTGGCCGGGCTGGTCCGCGCCAAACGCGACGACCCGGCCGACGACATCATCGCCGCGCTGATCAAGGCGGTCGACCAGGACGGGACGCTGTCCGAGGCGGAACTGGTCACCACCACGTTCCTGCTGCTGTTCGCCGGGCACCAGACCACCGCCGACTTCCTCGGCAACGCCGTACTGGCCCTGCTGACCCACCCCGAGCAGATGGAACTGCTGCGCGCCACGCCGCGTCTGCTGCCCGCCGCGATCGAGGAGCTGTTGCGCTTCGACGGGCCGCTGCCCGTGGCCAGCCCGCGCATCGCCACCGAGGACGTCGACTACCAGGACGTACGCATCCCGCGCGGCGCGATCGTCGGTGTCGCGATCAACGCGGCCAACCACGACCCGGCGCATTTCGCCGACCCGGACCGGCTGGACCTGCGCCGGGTGCGGGGCCCGCACCTCGGGTTCGGTCACGGCGTCCACTACTGCCTGGGCGTCTCACTGGCCCGGATGGAGGTCGAACTCGCGCTCGGCGCGCTGCTGCGCCGGCTGCCCGGACTGCGTCTCGGCGTGCCGCTCGCCGAGGTGCGCCGGCTCCCCGCCGCCTCGCCGTTCCGCGGCCTGCTGGAACTGCCTGTCACCTTCACCGCGTGACGGCGCCGCCGTCCGAACCCACCCACCAAGGAGCAGTCATGGTCTTCCGCAACGTGATCGTCTGTCACATGGTCCCCGGCAGCGAGCAGATCGTCGGCGGCGTGTTCGGCCACTACGACCAGGCCACCCGGCCGCAGGACCTGGGCGTCATCGGCCGGTACCTGCTGTCGCACCACGACCTCTACATCCACGTGATCGAGCGGGAGCAGGACCCGCGGATCTCCGGGCAGACCCGCGGCCTGCCCGCCTTCCAGAAGATCGCCGAGGAGATCGGCCCGTACGTCACGCCCTACCCGCGCTACTGGAAGAACCCGTCGGACTCGGTGGCGAAGGAGTTCTACCACTGGGCGCCCGAGGGCGAGCCGCCAGCCGACACCACGCTCACCGTGATCGTCGGGCGGATCAAGCCGGGTGCCGAGCCGGACGTGGCACGGGTCTTCGCCGAGTCCGACGCCGGGTCGCTCCCGGCCGACCTCGGGGTCACCGGGCGCTGGCTCTACTCGATCGACGACGTCTACGTGCACCTGCTCGAACAGGAGTCGTCGGCGGCCGAGGCCACCCGGGACCAGCACGGCGACAAGCCCGCGTTCGGCAAGGTGATGCAGGACCTGGGCCCGTACATCGAGCCGTACCGGCCGGACCGGTGGCAGGGCCCGCAGGACTCGGTGGCCACCGTCTTCTACCGCTGGCAGGCCCAGGACTGAGCGCCCCGGACGCGACCACGAGCGGGGTTTACAACCCGGTGACCCTGTGTCAGCCTCGTGGGCGCGCTCCCACGATCGCCGGCGGTGGCACGTCTCCCGGGAGCCGGAGGGCGGTGCGCCGTGGCGGCGGCGGTGGACGTCGAACTGGTGACGGCGGCACGCCAGGGTGACCGGGCCGCGCTCACCGCGCTTCTCGCCGCCCATCTTCCGCTGGTGTACAACGTGGTCGGACGCGCGCTGGCCGGGCACGCCGACGTCGACGACGTGGTGCAGGAGGTCATGCTCCGCGTCGTCGAGCGGCTGCCCACGCTGCGCGAGCCGGACCGGTTCCGCGCCTGGCTGGTCACCATCGCCATCCGCCAGGTCCGCGAGCACGCCCGCCGCCGGGCCGGGGCCCGCCAGGTGCCGCTGGATCCGTACGCGGAGGTGCCGGATCCGGACGCGGACACCGCGGGCGCGGCCCTGTCCGAGGTGGACCGGGACGCCCGGCGACGGGACGTGCTCTCCGCGGTCGCCTGGCTCGACGCCGACGACCGTGAGGTGCTCGCGCTGTGGTGGCGGGAGCTGGACGGGGAGCTGACCCGCGGCGACGTGGGCGAGGCACTCGGGGTCGGAGCCTCCCACGCGGCGGTCCGGATCCAGCGGATGCGCTCCCGGCTCGCGCAGGCGTACACCGTCCTGGCCGCGTGGCGGGCCCGGCCGCGCTGCCCCGGCCTGGCCGTCGCCGCCCGGGCGTGGGACGGCACGCTCGTGCCGCTGTGGCGCAAACGGCTGAGCCGGCATGTCCTGGCCTGCCCGGCCTGCCTCGCCGCGGGCGGACGCCGCGGCACGCCGGAGCAGATCCTGCCCGGCCTGGCCGGGCTGGCGGTGCCGCCCGGCCTGGCCGCCGGACTGCGCGCGGCGCTCGAAGCGCAACCGGCGGTGGTGGCGGTCCCGCCCGTGGCGCCGGCCGCGGTGGGCGGCCTGCGGCGGGCGTTGTCGTCGAAGGCGGCGGTCGCCGCCGGCACGGTCGCGGTCCTGGCCGTCACCGCGCTCACCCTTGCCGTGCGCCACGAGCCGGACGGCCCGGACGGTGTGGTGGCCGCCGCGCCGACGCTCCCGGTCCGGGGCGGGCCGTCGGCCGCCGCAACGCCGTCCGCTTCCCCGTCCGCCGTCCCGTCGCCGCGTCCGTCGCGTGCGCTCACCGGCGTGACCGACGCCGACATCGTCGTCGCCCCGGACGGCAGCGACGACGGCGACGGCAGCCTCCGCCGCCCGTACGCCACGCTGAACCGGGCGGCCGAGGTGGTCCGGCCCGGCCAGACCATCGCCCTGCGCGGTGGCACGTACCGGATGACCGAGCCGGTGACCATCGGTACGGACGGCACGGCGGACCGGCGCATCGTGCTCAGCGCATACCGGGGCGAGCGGCCGGTGCTCGACGCCGCCGCGGTGCCCGCGGACGCCTGGGCCGTCACCCAGCGGACCGCCTGGTGGACCGTGCAGGACATCGAGGTACGCGGCTCCCGCAGCCACGCCTGGGTCTGCCGGGCCTGCTCCCACACCGTGTTCCGTCGCCTGTCCGTGCACGACAACGCCCGTTCCGGCCTGACGCTGCGCGACCCGGGCACAGTGGGCAACCAGGTGCTCGACAGCGACTTCTTCCGCAGCTACGACCCGGCGGACCCGGGCGGCGCCGGCGTGGGGCTCGCGGTCAAGTTCGGCGACGGCGCGGGCAACGTGCTGCGCGGCAACCGGACCTTCCACAACGCCGACGACGGCATCGACCTCGGCGGCTTCGCCGACCCGGTCACCGTGGAGCGGAACTGGTCCTACGGCAACGGGCAGAACCGGTGGGGCGTGACCGGCTGGGACAGCAACGGGTACGGCTTCTCGCTCGGTGGCGGGGAACCGGTCCCGGCCGGTCACCGGGTGCGGGACAACGCCGCCTGGGGCAACCGGGGGCACGGATTCGGTGTGGAGGCCAACGCCGGCCGGATCGACCTCACCGGCAACACCGCGTTCCGCAACGGTGGCGCCGGCTTCGACCTGACCGGCGCCGGCGGCACGGCCCGATGGAACCTGGCCCTGGACAACCGGACGCCGGCCCGGGGCGGTGAGCGCGTCGCCGCCACCGGAAACTCGTGGGACGACGACGGCTGGAGCGCCGCCCGGCTGCGGTCCACCGATCCGCGGACGGCCGAGGGGCCCCGGCGCGCCGACGGGAGGTTGCCGTCCACCGGCTACCTGGGCACCGGCACCCGGCTCGGCGCCGACCTGACAGCCCGCTGAGGCGCCCGGCGGAAAACCGGCGCGAGAAAAAGCGTTGTCGCGGCCGGACCGCCCCGTCTGTGTGGTGACGGGTAGCCGGGCAGCATCCGTCACCGGGCACCGGCTGCCGCCGTGAGGGCCGCCGCCAGCGATGGCGGTGACGGCGGAGGCCGACACACCGCACACCCAGGATCCCCGGGGAGAACCGTGAGACATCTCGTCCGACGACGGGCGGCGGCCCTGTTCGCCGTCCTCGTCACCACCACCGCGACCGCCGCCGTCGGCGTCGCCACCGCCGGCCCGTCCCAGGCCGCCGCGGGCTGCCAGGTCGGCTACCGGGTCACCGCGCAGTGGGCCGGCGGCTTCACCGCCGCCGTCACCATCCGGAATCTCGGCGACAGCCTCACCGGCTGGCGTCTCGGCTGGACGTTCCCGGCCGGGCAGTCAGTCACCCAGGCGTGGGGCTTCACCACCAGCTCGACAGGCGCGTCAGTGGTCGCGGCCAACGTCGACTGGAACGCCACCATCGGCACCGGCGCGAGCGTCGAGGCCGGGTTCAACGGCACCTGGAACGGCGTCACGAACCCGAGCCCGGCCACGTTCACGCTCAACGGCGTCACCTGCACCGGCTCGTCCGGCTCGCCCACGCCCACCGCCGCGCCGACGTCACCGCCGCCGACCGGCACGGCGACCGTGGCGGCCGACGGCACCGGCACCTACCGCACCGTGCAGGAGGCCGTCGACGCGGTGCCGGCGAACAACACCACACGGCGGGTCGTCACCATCAAGCCGGGCACCTACCGCCAGGTGGTGCGGGTGCCGTCGAACAAACCCCACATCACCTTCCGGGGACTCGGCACGTCACCGGCGAACACCGTGATCGTCTTCAACAACTCGGCGAACAGCAGCGGCACCTCCGGCAGCGCCAGCATGTTCGTCGACGGGTCCGACTTCGTGGCGGAGAACCTGACCATCGCCAACGACTTCGACGAGGGCTCGGTGACCAGCGGCCAGCAGGCGGTCGCGCTGCACCTCAACGCCGACCGTGCGGTGCTGCGCAACGTACGCCTCCTCGGCGACCAGGACACCTTCCTGGTCAACGACCGCACCCGGGCGTACGTGGTCGACTCCTACGTCGAGGGCACCACCGACTTCATCTTCGGCGGCGGCACGATCGTCTTCCACGCCTGCACCATCCACGAGAAGCGTTCCAGCGGCGGCACCGTCACCGCCGCCAGCACGGACGCCGCCAAGACGTACGGCTTCCTGTTCTACCGGTCGACGATCACCGGCACCGGGAACAACAACACCACCCTCGGCCGGCCGTGGCGCCAGGGCGCGCAGGTGCTCTACCGGGAGTCCACGCTCAGCGGCACGGTCCGCAACGCCCAGCCGTGGACGAACATGGGCGACGCCACCTGGCAGAACGCCCGCTTCTCCGAATACCGCAACACCGGCCCCGGCGCGACGGTCAACGGCAACCGGCCGCAGCTCAGCGACGCCCAGGCCGCCACCTACACACCGCAGAGATACCTCGCCGGCACCGACGGGTGGAACCCGTTGTGATCACGATGTTGGAGAACGGCATGACTGTCACGAAGAAGGGCCGGCCCTGGCGTACCGCGCTGGTGCTCGGCACGACCGCGGCGCTGGCGGCGCTCGGCGCGGTCACCGCCCAGGCGGCGGCCGGCTGCCGGGTCGACTACCGGGTCAGCAGCGAGTGGAGCGGCGGCTTCAACGCCGACGTGACGATCACGAACCTGGGCGACGCGGTGAACGGCTGGCGGCTGGCCTGGACGTTCCCGGCCGGCCAGCAGGTCACCCAGTCGTGGAACGCCACCGTTACGGCCGGGACGTCGAGCGTCACCGCGACGAACGTCGACTGGAACGCCGCCCTGCCGGCCGGGGGGAGCGTCTCGTTCGGCTTCACCGGCTCGCGCGGCGCCACGAACCCGGCGCCCACGGTGTTCACGCTCAACGGCACCGCCTGCACCGGCGGGGTCACCCCGACGACCGGCGCGCCGTCCCCGACGCCGACCGCGCCGCCGGCCGGTGTGCCGTACTCGAACGCGCCGGACGGGTTCGCCGGCGCGGCCGGCACCACAGGCGGGGCGGCCGGCGCCACGGTCACCGTGACCAGCCAGGCCGACCTGGAGCGGTACGCGGCGTCCAGCACGCCGTACGTCATCCGGGTCGGCGCGGCGATCACGGTCAGCCCGTACGGCCGGGAGATCCCGGTCGGCTCGAACAAGACGATCGTCGGAGTCGGGCGGAACGGGCAGATCGTCAACGGCGGATTCCACCTCGGCGCCGGCACCGCCAACGTCATCATCCGCAACCTGACCATCCGCGACACCCGGGTGGCCTCGGACGACCCGGACGACAAGGACTTCGACTACGACGGCATCCAGATGGACACCGCGAACCGGATCTGGATCGACCACAACACGATCACGCGGATGAACGACGGCCTGATCGACAGCCGGAAGGACACCACGAACCTGACCGTGTCCTGGAACGTCATCGCCGAGGGCAACAAGGCGTTCGGCATCGGCTGGACGGACAACGTCACCGCCCGGATCACCATGCACCACAACTGGATCCACGACACGAACGTGCGCAATCCCAGCACCGACAACGTCCAGTACGCCCACTTCTTCAACAACTACCTGCAGAACATCAGGGGGTACGGCAACTACTCCCGGGGCCGTACCAAGCTGGTGATCGAGAACAGCTACTACGAGAACGTGAAGGACCCCTACTACCGGGACGACACCGCGGAACTACGCCAGAGCGGCAGCGTCTGCGTCGGCTGCACCGGTCAGCGGGAGACCGGCGGCTCGGCGTTCACCCCGTCGAGTTTCTACTCCTACCGCCTCGACCCCGCCGCGCAGGTTCCCGCACTGCTGCGCACGTACGCCGGGCCGCAGGCCGCCATCGGGCAGTGACCGGGCCGGCCGGGACGGCGGCGCACCCGCCCCGCCGTCCCGGCCGGACGTCCCCCCACCGGCTGCCCGACCGGCAAACCCGCTCGCGGGCGTGGCCGACGGGTCAGGCTGGTGCGGGGGTGCCGGGTGCCGACGAAGGAGATCGTCCAGCACGTCGGGGCACTGCTCGACCTGGCCGGGGTGCTCGTCATCGCGGTCGGCGTCGCGGTCGCCACGGCGGTGTTCGCGGTGCGCTGCGCCCGGACCCGCCAGGTGGTCGCGCACTACCGGGCGTACCGGCAGGGGGTCGGCCGGGCCATCCTGCTCGGCCTGGAGTTCCTGGTCGGCGGCGACATCATCCGTACGGTGGCGGTGTCGCCCACCTTCACCAGCGTCGGCGTGCTGGCGCTGATCGTGCTGGTCCGCACGTTCCTGAGTTTCTCGCTGGAGGTGGAGCTGGACGGCCGCTGGCCCTGGCAGGGCCGTCCTCCGGCGGACCGGCCGAGCGTCGGCGCCCGCCCCCAGCGCTGACCACCGCGCCGACCGGACGCCGGCAGTTACCCCCAGGGGGTATGGTGGCGGGTGGAGGTGACGCCCGATGGAGCACGGAACCGGCCACCACGGAGGCCACGACACCGGCGGCCACGGCGGCGGTCAGGACGACCACGGCGGCGGGCACGGCGCGCACGCCGGGCACGACCCGGAGCAGTTCCGCCGCCGATTCTGGCTCAGCCTGGCGCTGACGGTACCGATCGTCGCCACCAGCCACATGGTGATGGACTGGTTCGGCTACTCGCTCGAGTTCCCGGGCGTGCGCTGGGTCGGCCCGGTGCTCGGCACCGTGGTGTTCGCGTACGGCGGCTGGCCGTTCCTCACCGGCGGGCTGCGTGAGCTGCGCGAACGTGCCCCGGGCATGATGCTGCTGATCTCGATGGCGATCGTCGTCGCGTACCTCGCCTCGGCCGCCACCAGCCTCGGCCTGTTCGACCTCGACTTCTGGTGGGAGCTGGCCGCGCTGGTCACCATCATGCTGCTCGGGCACTGGCAGGAGATGCGGGCGGTCGGGCAGGCGCGCGGCGCGCTCGGTGCCCTCGCGGCGCTGCTGCCCGACGACGCCGAGCGCCTGGACGACGCCGGGCGGCCGCATCCGGTGCCGGTCGGCGAGCTGCGGGTGGACGACCTGGTGCTGGTGCGCCCCGGCGGGCGGGTGCCGGCCGACGGCCGGATCGTCGAGGGTGCCGCCGAGCTGGACGAGTCGATGATCACGGGGGAGTCGCGGCCGGTGGCCCGCGCCGCCGGGGACCGGGTGGTCGCCGGCACCGTCGCCACCGACTCCACCCTCCGGGTACGCGTGGAGGCGGTCGGCGCGGACACCGCGCTGGCCGGCATCGGGCGGCTCGTGGCCGAGGCGCAGGCCTCCGGCGGGCGAGCGCAGGTGCTCGCCGACCGGTTCGCCGCGCTGCTGTTCTACCTGGCGGCGTTCGCCGGCCTCGCGACGTTCGCGGTCTGGGCGCTGCTCGGCGACCCCGACCAGGCGGTGGTACGCACCGTGACCGTGCTGGTGATCGCCTGCCCGCACGCGCTCGGCCTGGCCATCCCGCTGGTGGTGGCGCTGTCCACAGCGCTGTCGGCCCGCGCCGGCATCCTGGTCAAGGACCGGCTCGCGCTGGAGCGGATGCGCACCGTCGACACGGTCCTGTTCGACAAGACCGGCACGCTCACCACCGGCCGGCACACGGTGACCGGGGTGGCCACCACCGGCGGGACGGACGAGACGGCCGCCCTGGCGCTGGCCGGTGCGGTGGAGGCCGACAGCGAGCACCCGCTGGCCCGGGCGCTGGTTGCCGCCGCCGACGCCCGCGGCGCCCGTCCCGCCGCGCGCGGCTTCCGGGCACTGACCGGCCGGGGCGTGCGCGCCACTGTGGACGGCGTGGACTGGGCGGTCGGCGGGCCGGCGCTGCTGCGCGAACTCGACGCCGCGGTGCCGGACGACCTGGACCGGGCCGCGCAGGAGTGGTCGGGCCGGGGCGCCGCGGTGCTGCACCTGGTCCGCCTGCCCGAGGGCGGCCCGCCGGAGGTGACCGCCGCGTTCGGGCTGGAGGACCAGGTCCGCCCGGAGGCGCGGGCCGCCGTGGCCGAGCTGCGCGACCTCGGCGTACGCAAGATCGTGATGATCACCGGCGACGCGCGCCCGGTCGCCGAGGCGGTCGCCGCCGACCTCGGGTTCCGGCCCGGCGTCGACGAGGTCTTCGCCGAGGTGCTCCCGGCCGACAAGGACAAGGCGGTGGCCGAGCTGCGCGGCCGGGGACTGACGGTGGCGATGGTCGGCGACGGCGTGAACGACGCACCGGCGCTCGCCCGCGCCGACGTCGGGCTGGCCATCGGCGCGGGCACCGACGTGGCGATCGAGTCCGCCGGGGTGGTGCTCGCCGGCTCCGACCCGCGCGGCGTCGGCGGCGTGATCCGGCTGTCCCGCGCCTCGTACCGGAAGATGCGGCAGAACCTGGCCTGGGCGGCCGGCTACAACGTGGTGGCGATCCCGCTCGCCGCCGGTGTCCTCGCCTGGGCGGGGATCGCGCTCAGTCCGGCGCTGGGCGCGGTGCTGATGTCCGCCTCGACGATCGTGGTGGCGCTCAACGCCCAGCTGCTGCGGCGGGTCCGGATCACCCCGGCCGACTGAACCGCAGTCCCGGTTCCCGCGGCGCATCACGGTTCGCGGATGCGAGCCACCACGCCCCTTCCGGCTCGCACCTGCGGGCCGCTAGGGTGAGCGCGTGACGGTGTTCCGGATCGGCGAGGCAGCCGAACTGCTCGGGGTCAGCGCGGACACGGTCCGCCGCTGGATCGACGCCGGCAAGCTGCCGGCCACCCGCGACGAGCACGGCCACCGGGTGCTCGACGGCGCCGACGTGGCAGCGTTCGTCCGCGCCCCCGGCCACCCCGAGCTGTCCTCGGCCCGCAACCGGCTGCGCGGCATCGTCACCGCCGTCGTCAAGGACACCGTGATGGCCCAGGTGGACATCCAGGCCGGGCCGTTCCGTGTGGTGTCGCTGATGAGCCGCGAGGCCGTGGACGACCTCGACCTCCAGGTCGGCTCCGTCGCCGTCGCGGTGATCAAGTCGACCACCGTCGTGGTCGAGCGCGCCCCCGCCACCACCCCCAGGGGAAGGACAAGTCCGTGACCGTACGGTGGATCCGCGCCGCGCTCGCCGCCGCGCTGGTGGGGGCGCTGGGCCTGACCGCCTGTGGCGGCGCGGACGAACCGGCCGGTCCCGACGGTGCCGGCCCGGTGACCGTGTTCGCCGCCGCCTCGCTCACCGAGTCGTTCACCACGCTCGGCAAGGAGTACGAGGCCGCCCACCCGGGCAGCAGCGTCACGTTCAACTTCGGCGGCAGCTCGGGCCTCGCCACCCAGATCACCCAGGGCGCACCCGCCGACGTGTTCGCCGCCGCCTCCCCGGCCACCATGAAGACGGTCACCGACGCCGGTGACGCCGACGGCGAACCTGCTGTGCTGGTCCGCAATCAGCTCGTCGTCGCCGTACCCCGTGGTAACCCGGCCCGGGTCGGCGGCCTGGCCGACCTCGCCCGCCCCGGCGTCAAGGTGGCGCTCTGCGCCGAGCAGGTGCCCTGCGGCGCCGCCGCGCGTACCGCCCTGGACGCCGCGGGCGTGCGGCTCACCCCCGCCACGCTCGAACAGGACGTCAAGGGCGCGCTGGCCAAGCTGCGTCTCGGCGAGGTCGACGCGGCACTGGTCTACCGCACCGACGTCCGCGCCGCCCCCGGGCTCGACGCGGTCGAGTTCCCCGAGTCGGCGCGCGCGGTGAACGACTACCCGATCGTGGTGCTGCGCGCCGCCGGGAACCCGGCCGGCGCCCGCGCCTTCGTCGACTTCGTCCGCTCCGACGCCGGGATCGCCGTGCTCACCGCCGCCGGGTTCCAGGCGCCGCCCGGCGCATGAGCCGCACCGTACGCCGGCAGCGGGTGCCGATCGCCCTGCTCGTGCCCGCCGGGCTCGGCCTGACCTTCCTCGTCCTGCCGCTCGCCGGCCTGCTGCTCCGGACGCCCTGGACCACGCTGCCCCAGCGGCTGGCCGAGCCGGGTGTGCTCACCGCGCTGCGGCTGTCGCTGGAGACCGCCACCGTCGCCACGCTGCTCTGCGTGGCGCTCGGCGTACCCCTGGCCTGGCTCTTGGCGCGGGTGGAGTTCCCCGGCCGGCGGCTGGTCCGGGCGCTGGTCACGGTGCCGCTGGTGCTGCCGCCGGTGGTCGGCGGCGTGGCGCTGCTGCTGGTCTTCGGCCGGCGCGGGCTGGTCGGGTCGTGGCTCGACGAGACGTTCGGGGTGACGCTGCCGTTCACCACCGCCGGGGTGGTGCTGGCCGAGGCGTTCGTGGCCATGCCGTTCCTGGTCATCGCCGTCGAGGGGGCGCTTCGTGGCGCCGACCCCCGGTACGAGGAGGCCGCCGCCACGCTCGGCGCCGGGCGTTTCACCACCTTCACCCGGGTCACGCTGCCGCTCGTCGCCCCGGGCGTGGCGGCCGGGGCGGTGCTGTGCTGGGCTCGCGCGCTCGGGGAGTTCGGGGCCACCATCACGTTCGCCGGCAACTATCCCGGCCGCACCCAGACCATGCCGCTGGCGGTCTACCTGGCGCTGGAGACCGACCTGCAGGCCGCGATCGTGCTGAGCCTGATCCTGCTCACCGTCTCCGTGGTCATCCTCGCCGCCCTGCGCGACAAATGGGTCGGGACGACATGAGTGTGCTGGACGCGCATCTGGTCGCCGAGCGGGACGGGTTCACCCTCGACGTGCGGCTGCGCATCGCCGCCGGTGAGGTGGTGGCGCTGCTCGGCCCCAACGGCGCCGGCAAGACCACAGCGCTGCGGGTGCTCGCCGGGCTGCACCCCCTCACCGCCGGTCACCTCACGCTCGGCGGCGCCGACCTGGACCGGCCGGACCGCCGGGTGTGGACGCCGCCGGAGCGGCGGCCGGTGGGCGTGGTGTTCCAGGACTACCTGCTGTTCCCGCACCTCAGCGCGCTGGACAACGTGGCGTTCGGGCCGCGCCGCCGGGGCGCCGACAAGCGCGCCGCCCGCACCCGGGCCCAGGAGTGGCTGGACCGGGTCGGCCTCGGCGACCAGGCCCGGCGCCGGCCCCGGCAGCTCTCCGGCGGGCAGGCGCAGCGGGTCGCGCTGGCCCGCGCGCTCGCCGTCGACCCGGCGCTGCTGCTGCTCGACGAGCCGCTCGCCGCGCTCGACGCCCGGACCCGGCTGGACACCCGCGCCGAACTCCAGCGCCACCTCGGCGCGCACCCCGGCGCGACGCTGCTCGTCACCCACGACCCCCTCGACGCCCTGGTGCTCGCCGACCGACTGGTCATCGTGGAGCACGGCCGGGTGGTGCAGGAGGGCGACGCCGCAACCGTCACGGCCCGGCCGCGCACCGACTACGTGGCCCGGCTGGTCGGCCTCAACCTGCACCGCGGCCGCGCCGACGGACACACCG
Source organism: Micromonospora sp. L5 (assembly GCF_000177655.2). Taxonomy (NCBI): domain Bacteria; kingdom Bacillati; phylum Actinomycetota; class Actinomycetes; order Micromonosporales; family Micromonosporaceae; genus Micromonospora; species Micromonospora sp. L5. The sequence continues at coordinate 5,183,835 of NC_014815.1, forward strand.
TGACCGTCGGTGAGCTGACGCTCACCACCGCCGACACCGTCCACGGTGAGGCGTTCGTCGCGTACCCGCCGGCCGCCGTCGCGCTGCACCCGTCCCGGCCGGAGGGCAGCCCGCGCAACGTGTGGGCCGCCACCGTCACCGGCGTCCAACGCCACGGCGACAACCTGCGCGTGCAGCTGGCCGGGCCGGTCGAGGTCGCCGCCGACGTCACGCCCGCCGCCGCGGCCCATCTCGGACTGATCCCCGGCCGCGCGGTCTGGGCGGCGGTGAAGGCAGCCGAGACACGCGCCTATCCGGCGTGACAAACACCGCTGGTCGCGACGTGTCCGCAGGTGAGAGGTTTGATCTGCGCTCAACCGGTCACTGGGACGGTAGCGACGACGCAAAGGGGGACACGGTGCCCGACACGATCCGCAACAGGTCCAGTCTGGACGCCGACCTGCCACGGGGAGTCACCGACCCGTTGCTCTGGCGGGCCGCGTACGACGTTGCAGTCGCCCACCGGCCCGACGAGGCCGGCCGGTGCGAGAGCCTGCTGTGTGACGGTCAGGTCGCGCCGTGTGACGCGCTGACCGCTGCCCACCGCGCGATGGAACTGGCCGGGGACCGCCACGCCGACCGGGCCGATCCGGAGACCTGGCGTACGGAGCAGCGCCGGCGCGCTGCCTGAGCATCGGGTCGCGGGCGGTTCGAACCGCGGACGCCCCGCTTCCGTGTCTATGATCGACAACTCGGTCGGAATGCGGGGAAGAGGAGAGTTCGTGACGGTCGACGCCCACGCGTTCTGGCTCCGCGCCCCCGGCGAGGGCGAGATCCGGCCGGTCCGGCTCGCCGCGCCCGGCCCCGGCGAGGTGCTGGTCCGGACCCGCTTCTCCGGCGTCAGCCGCGGCACCGAGACGCTGGTGTTCACCGGCCGCGTCCCGGCCGACCAGCACGACGCCATGCGCGCGCCGTTCCAGGAGGGCGACTTCCCGGCCCCGGTCAAGTACGGCTACCTCAGCGTCGGCACCGTCGAGGCGGGCGACGAGCGGCTGCTCGGCCGTACCGTCTTCTGCCTCTACCCGCACCAGAGCGCGTACGTGGTCCCGGCCGACGCCGTGACCGTCGTGCCGGACGGCGTACCGGCCGAGCGCGCCGTGCTGGCCGGCACCGTGGAGACCGCTGTGAACGCGCTCTGGGACGCCGCCCCGCTGGTCGGCGACCGGGTCACCGTGATCGGCGGCGGGATGGTCGGCTGCGCGGTGACCGCGCTGCTGGCCCGCTTCCCCGGCGTACGCGTCGAACTCGTCGACGCCGACCCGGCCCGCGCCGCGGTGGCCGCCGCGCTCGGCGCCGGCTTCGCCACGCCCGCCGACGCCACCGGCGAGCGTGACCTGGTGGTGCACGCCAGCGCCACCGCCGACGGGCTGCAACGCGGCCTGGAGCTGCTGCGCCCCGAGGGCACCGTGCTGGAGTTGAGCTGGTACGGCGACCGGCTGGTCACGCTGGCGCTGGGCGGCGCGTTCCACTCCCGACGGCTGGGCATCCGCAGCAGCCAGGTCGGCACCGTGTCGCCCCGGCGGGCCGACCGCAGCTACGCCGACCGGCTCGCGCTCGCCCTCGACCTGCTGGCCGACCCGGCGTTCGACGCGCTGCTCACCGGCCGGTCCCGCTTCGACGACCTGCCCGACGTGCTGGACCGGCTCGCCTCGGGCGAGCTGCCGGCGCTGTGTCATCTCATCACCTACGGCGAGGAGTGATCGTGTTCAGCGTGACCGTCCGGGACCACATGATGGTCGCCCACAGCTTCCGCGGCGAGGTCTTCGGCCCGGCGCAGCGGCTGCACGGGGCGACGTTCGTCGTCGACGCCACGTTCCGCCGCGCCGAGCTGGACGACGACGGGATCGTTGTCGACATCGGGCTGGCCACCGAGCAGCTCAAGGCCGTGCTCGCCGAGCTGAACTACCGCAACCTCGACGACGAGCCCGCCTTCGCCGGGGTGAACACCACCACCGAGGTGCTCGCGCGGACGATCGCCGACCGGCTCGCCGACGCGGTGCACGCCGGCCGGCTGGGGGAGGGCGCGCGCGGGCTCGCCGGGATCACCGTCACCCTGCACGAGTCGCACATCGCGTGGGCGAGCTACGAGCGGTCGCTCTGACCGGATGACAGTCGTCCACGTGGTGCTGCCGGGCGACATCGACGACCCGGCGGACCCCAGCGGCGGCAACGCCTACGACCGGCACGCCTGCCGGGGCCTGGCCGCGCGTGGCTGGACGGTACGCGAACACATGGTCCCCGGCGGCTGGCCACACCCGGGGCCACGGGAACGCGCCGACCTGGCCGGGCTGCTCGGCGGGCTGCCCGACGGCGTCCCGGTGCTGCTCGACGGCCTGGTGGCCTCGACCGTGCCGGACGTGCTCGCCCCGCACGCCGCGAGGCTGCGCCTGGTGATCCTGGTGCACCTGCCGATCGAGGGCGAGACGGAGGCACGGTCACTGGCGGCGGCCACCGCAGTGGTCGCCACCAGCGCGTGGACCCGCGAACGGCTGCTCGACCGCTACCGGCTGCGCCCCGAACGGGTGACCGTCGCGCCACCGGGCGTCGACCCGGCGCCCGTCGCCGACGGCACGCCCGGCGGGGGACGGCTGCTCTGCGTCGCGGCGGTAACCCCGCTGAAGGGCCACGACGTGCTCGCCGCCGCGCTCACCGAGGTGGCCGACCTGGACTGGACCTGCGACTGGGTCGGTCCGACGGACCGGGACCGCGCGTTCGCCGACCGGCTGCGCGGACGGCTCACCGCTACCGGTCTCGCCGGCCGGGTCCGGCTCACCGGTCCGCGCACCGGACCCGACCTGGCCGCCACGTACGCGGCAGCCGATCTGCTGGTTCAGCCGTCGCGGCGGGAGACGTACGGGATGGTGGTCACCGAGGCGCTGGCCCGGGGCGTACCGGTGCTGGCGAGCGACACCGGTGGCCTGCCGGACACGCTCGGGCACGCCCCCGGCGGCGACCGGCCCGGCCTGCTGGTGCCGCCGGGTGACCCGGGCGCGACCGCCGCGGCGCTGCGCCGCTGGCTCACCGACCCGGGCCTGCGGGACCGGCTGCGCCGCGCCGCCCGGCAGCGGCGGCACACCCTCACCGGCTGGCCGGTCACCGCGGACCGGCTGGCGACGGCACTCAAGGAGGCGACCGCGGCATGACCACCTCACTCCCGCCCGGCTTCGCGGACTGGCTACGACTGCGCGAGCCCGCCGACGCGGCGGCCCGCAGCGCCGAGCTGGCCGACGCGGTCCGCGACCGGCTGCCCGCCGGCCGGCCGATCGTCGTGCACGACCTGGGCAGCGGCACCGGCTCGATGGCCCGCTGGCTCGCGCCCCGGCTGCCCGGCCCGCAGCGCTGGGTGCTGCACGAACGCGACGCGGACCTGCTGGCGCTGGCCCGGGCCGGACGGCTCACCGCCGCCGACGGCACCGAGGTCTCGGTGACCACGCGCGGCTCCGACGTCACCCGGCTGACCGCCGCCGACCTGGCCGACGCCCACCTGATCACCGCGTCCGCGCTGCTGGACATGCTCACCGCCGAGGAGGTCGAGCGGATGGCGGCGGCCTGCGCCGGCCACCCGACGCTGTTCGCGCTCACTGTGACCGGACGGGCCGAGTTCACCCCGCCGGACCCGCTGGACGCCGAGCTGACCGCCGCGTTCAACGCCCACCAGCGTCGTACCGTCGACGGCCGGGTCCTGCTCGGACCGGACGCGGTGGACGTCACGGTGGCCGCGTTCCGCCGTCACGGCGTCGAGACGCTCGTGCGGCCGACCCCGTGGCGGCTCGGCCCGGAGCAGGCGGAACTGGCCGCGGAGTGGCTCACCGGCTGGGTCGACGCGGCGGTCGAGGAACGACCGCATCTGTCCGGGCCCGCCGCGACGTATCAGAAGTGGCGGCTCACCGAGGCCGCCGCCGGCCGGCTCGAGGTGGTGCTGCACCACGCCGACCTGCTCGCCGGCTGAACCGTACCGGCTGCTGGCACGTGACAACCGGTGGGAACAAGGGAGGACCGTTTGTCACACGTCGCCGTCGCCGGACCCGTACCGGCCGTCGCATCCGTACCGATCCGGCCACGCCGGGCCCGGCTGAACGGAGCCTGGGTACGCCCGCTGCTCGGGCTGGCGGTGCTCGCCGCGCTCGTCGCCTCGGTGGGCACCGGCCCGTTCCTGGCCGGGCTGCGGCTGATCGACGCGCCGACGCTGGCCGCCGCGCTCGGCATCGGCGTGATCACCACCGTCTGCTGCGCCTGGCGCTGGTCGCTGGTCGCCGGTGGGCTGGGCGTACGGCTGCCGATGCGCGCCGCGGTGGCGCACTGCTACCGGGCGGTCTTCCTCAACTCCACGCTCCCCGGCGGCGTGCTCGGCGACGTGCACCGGGCGGTACGGCACGGCCGCGACGCCGGGGACGTGGCCCGCGGCGTCCGGGCGGTGGTGTGGGAGCGCACCGCCGGGCAGGTGGTGCAGGTGGTCATCGCGGTGGCGCTGCTCGCCGCGTTCCCGTCGCCGGTGCGCCGGCATTTGCCGGCCCTCGCGGCCGTGCTCGCCGTGGTCGCGCTGGCGCTGGTGCTCGCCGCCCGCGCGGTGCCCCGCTCCGGGGCGTCCCGGCTCGCCCGGGCCGCCCGGACGGCTGTCGCCGACGTCCGCTCCGGGGTGCTCGGCCGCCGGACCTGGGCCGGCGTGGTGGTCGCCTCGACCGTGGTGTTCGCCGGTCACCTGGCCACGTTCGTGGTGGCGGCCCGCACGGCCGGCGCGGAGGCACCGCTGTCGCACCTGCTGCCGCTGACGCTGCTGGCCCTGCTGGCCATGGCGGTGCCGTTGAACGTCGGTGGTTTCGGGCCGCGCGAGGGAGTGGCCGCGTGGGCGTTCGCCTCGGCCGGGCTGACCGCCGCGCAGGGTGTGGCGACCGGCACGGTGTACGGCGCGCTGGTCCTCGTGGCCAGCCTTCCCGGCGCCGCGGTGCTGCTGGCACGGCGGATGCCTCGGCGCGACCCCGGCAACTGTCGGTGATCCCGCCTACGGTGGGGGAGCGAGGTGTGCGTCGCCGGGTCCGCCCGGCGACCGGAGGACAGGAGAACCATGGACGAAACGCTGCCCACCGCGACGGTCCGGACCCGCGTGACGGTTCCGCTCCGGTTCCCCGACGGCTACGTGACCACGGCCCGCGTGCACACCTTCCACGGTCTCGTCGACGGCCGCGAGCACCTGGCGTTCGGGCTCGGTGAGCACGCCGAAGGCGACCCGCCGCTGGTCCGCCCGCACAGCGAGTGCCTCACCGGGGACGTGTTCGGCAGCCAGCGCTGCGACTGCGGCCCGCAGTTGCGCGAGGCGGTCGAGCGGATCGCCGAGGCCGGTGGCTACCTGCTCTACCTGCGGCAGGAGGGGCGCGGCATCGGCCTGTACGCCAAGCTCGACGCGTACGCCCTCCAGGACGGCGGCCTCGACACGTACGAGGCGAACCTGGCGCTCGGGCGCGGTGCGGACGAGCGCGACTACACGGTGGCCGCGCAGATGCTCGCCGCGCTGGGCGTGGACCGGGTGGCCCTGCTCAGCAACAACCCGGACAAGGCGGCGCAGCTCGAACGGCTGGGCGTGACGGTGGCCGACCGGGTGTCCACCGGCGTGCACCTGTCACCGGCGAACGCGGGCTATCTGGCGGCCAAGGTGACCCGCGCCGACCATGCCCTCGACCTGCCGTTCGTGCCGTGACGACCCGCCCGTACGTGCTGCTCAGCTGCGCGATGTCGATCGACGGCTACATCGACGACGCGACGACCGAGCGGCTGCTGCTGTCGAACGACGACGACCTGGACCGGGTCGACGCGACCCGGGCCGGGTGCGACGCGATCATGGTGGGCGCGGCCACCGTCCGCCGCGACGACCCTCGCCTGCTGGTGCGCAGCGAGCGCCGGCGCGCCGAGCGGGTGGCGCGCGGGTTGCCGCCGTCGCCGGTGAAGGTGACTGTCACCGGCAGCGGCGACCTCGATCCGCAGGCCCGGTTCTTCACCGCCGGTGACGGGCTCAAGCTGGTGTACTGCCCGAGCGGCGTGGTGGACAAGGCCCGCGAGCAGGTGGGCGGGGTGTCCACGGTGGTCGACGCCGGTGATCCGGCCACTCCGGAGGCGGTGGTGGCCGACCTGGCCGGGCGCGGGGTGGCGCGCCTGATGGTGGAGGGCGGCGGCTCGGTGCACCGCCAGTTCCTGACCGCCGGCCTGGCCGACGAGTTGCACCTGGTCGTGGCGCCGTTCTTCGTGGGGGACGGGCGGGCGCCGCGCTTCGTCGGGGACGGCCACTTCCCGTGGCACCCGGGGCGCCGCGCGCGCGTGGTCGAGGTGCGCCAGATCGGCGATGTGGTCCTCACCCGCTACGCGTTGTCCGACCGCTGCCCGGCCTGACCGCCGTGTCGATCCGGTCCGCCCTTGTGCAAGCTCATCGACGTGATTAGTTTGTTGACCATCCATACGAACTAATCCACTGCGCTTCCCTTCCCGAAGGGGGACCGATGACCGCGCACCACCCCGACCCGGGCTCCTCCCGCCGCCGCTTCCTCGGCCTGGTCGGCCTCGGCGTGGCCGCCACCGCCACCGGCCCGCTGCTCGCCGGCTGCTCGGAGAAGCCGGCCGGCTCCGGCACCGCCCAGGACCTCGACGCCGTCTCCGGCCTGCTGCCCACCCGCAAGGACCTGCCCGGCGCCGTCAAGCCCGACATCGTGGGCACCCGTCCGGTGCCCGACGGCTACACCCGCTATCCGGCGAACCTCGTCGACGCCATCACCGACAAGCCCGGCACCAGCGGCAAGCAGGTCACCGCGATGACCCCCGCCTGGGGGCCGGCGCCGCCCGGAGTCGCGCAGAGCGCCTACCTCCAGGCCGTGAACGCCGAGCTGGGCGTGCCCGTCAACTTCACCATCCAGGACGGCGCCACGTACGCCGACAAGCTCAACGCGATGCTCGGCGCGCGGGACGTACCGGACCTGCTGTGCGTGCCGGGGTGGGAGGTGGAGAAGATCCCGCGCTTCGCCGAGGCGATCAAGGTGCTCTTCGAGGACCTGACCGACCACCTCAAGGGCGACGCCGCCGGCGCGTACCCGATGCTGGCGAGCTTCCCCACCGGGGCCTGGCGGCGCGCGGTCTGGAACGAGCGGATCATGTCCGTGCCGAACCCCACGGACGGGCCGTTCCCCTGGGCGCTGTTCACCCGCAAGGACCTGCTCGACGCGCGTGGCCTGGCCGTGCCGGCGAACCTCGACGACCTGCTCGCCGTGGCCAAGCAGGTCACCGACCCGGCGCGCAAGGTGTGGGCGTTCAACGACGTCTTCGCCATGATCCAGATGTTCCACAAGGTGCCGGGCCACAAGGGCGGGTGGCGGGTCAAGCCTGACGGCACCCCCGAGTTCAAGTACGAGACCCCGGAGTTCCGCCGCGCACTGGAGGTCATGGCCAAGATCTACGCGGACGGCCTGGTCCACCCGGACATCGTGGCCAGCAAGGGCGCGGACGCCAAGCAGCTGTTCGCCAAGAACGGCGCGATCGTGTTCCACCAGGACGGCGTCGGATTCTGGCAGGGCGCCCAGGCCGAGCACCAGAAGACCAACCCCAGGCTGAACATCCAGGCGGTGCCGATCTTCTCCGCCACCGGCGGCGACCCGCTGGTCTGGGGCGACGACGAGCCGATCTCCTACACCTTCGTCAAGAAGGGCCTCGGCAAGGACCGGGTCCAGGAACTGCTGCGGATCATCAACTGGTGCTCCGCGCCGCTGGGCAGCCAGGAGGCCCAGCTACGGGACTTCGGCGTCGCGGGCAAACACCACACCCCGTCGCCGAACGGTCCCGTCAAGACCGACCTGGCGTTCAAGGAGATCGCCAACCAGTACTTCTTCATCAGCGGCCGCAACCCCACCATCGGGCCGTTCCCGGACACCCCGCGCTTCGTGCCGGACGTGCTCGCGTACTCCAACGAGATGGTCAAGCACATGGAGCCCAACCCCTGGGCCGGGGTGAAGCTGGAGATGCCCGCGGCCTACAAGGCCAACCAGGTGCCCACCGAGGACAAGTTCACCGACGTGCTGCGCGGCCGCCGACCGCTGAGCGACGTGGACGCCATCGTCGCGGAGTGGAAGGCGAACGGCGGCGAGGAGGCCCGCAAACTGCTCGCCGACTCGCTGCCCAAGGAGGGCCGGTGAACGAGCCGGCCGTCCTGGCCGGGCCCGAACGGGCCCGGCCGGACGCGCCGGCCCCACCGGGCCGCCCGCCCCGACGTCGCCCGTCCCGCAGCCGGGTGCCGCTGCGCACCCGGCTGCGCCGGGACTGGCAACTGCTCGCCATGGTGGTGCCCGGCTTCCTCGTCCTGCTGATCTTCAGTTACCTGCCGATCGCCGGCAACGTGATCGCGTTCCAGGACTACAACCCCTACCTGGGCGACAACCCGTGGCAGGCGTTCCTGCACAGCGACTGGATCGGCTTCGGGCAGTTCCAGCTGCTGTTCGACGACCCGGCGTTCTGGGACGCGTTCCGCAACACGCTGGCGATCACCGCGTTCCAGCTCGTCTTCTTCTTCCCGCTGCCGATCCTGCTGGCCATCGCGCTGCACAACCTGCTGTCCAGCCGGCTGCGCGGCCTGATCCAGACGATCGTCTACCTGCCGCACTTCTTCAGCTGGGTGCTGGTGGTCACGTTCTTCGTCGCGATGCTCGGCGGTGCCGGGCTGCTCGCCCAGAGCATGCGCGAGGCCGGGCTGCAACCGTGGAACGTGATGACCAACCCGGACACGTTCATCGTCCTGGTCACCGTCGAGGCGGTGTGGAAGGACGTCGGCTGGGGCACCATCGTCTTCCTCGCCGCGCTGTCCACCATCGACCAGAACCTCTACGAGGCCGCCGCCGCGGACGGCGCCGGCCGGTGGCGGCGGCTGTGGCACATCACGCTGCCCGGCCTGCGCCCGGTGATCGTGCTGCTGCTCATCCTGCGCCTGGGCGACGCGCTCTCGGTCGGCTTCGAGCAGTTCCTGCTGCAACGCGACGCCGTCGGCCGGCAGGCCGCCGAGGTGCTCGACACCTTCGTCTACCACTTCTCCATCGCCACCGGGAACTACGGCTACGGCGCGGCGGCCGGACTGTTCAAGGCCGTCATCGGGCTGGTGCTGATCCTGGCCGCGAACCGCGTGGCGCACATGCTCGGCGAACGAGGGATCTACTCGAAGTCATGACCACGCTCATCCGCCGGGCGTCCGGCACCCGATCCCGCCGGCCGGTGTGGCAGGAACCGCCCACCCCGGTCGGCCAGGGGCTCAAGGCCGTCGCGCTCACACTGCTGGTGGCGGGCGTGCTGTTCCCGCTCTGGGTGATCCTGGTGACCAGCCTCTCCTCCCGGGAGACCATCGCCCGGGCCGGCGGCCTGGTGGTCGTGCCCCGGGGGATCGACACGTCCGCGTACGAGACGATCTTCGCCGGTGGCGCGGTCACCCGGGCGCTGTGGATCAGCACGCTCGTCACCGTGATCGGCACCGCCATCGCGCTGACGGTCACCGTGCTCGCCGCGTACGGGCTGTCCCGGCCGGGCTCGCTGGGCCACCGCTGGCTGCTGGCGTACTTCCTGATCCCGTTCCTGGTCTATCCGCCGCTGGTGCCGCGCTACCTCGTGGTCACCGGGCTGGGCCTGAAGGACACCATCTGGGCGCTGGTCCTGCCGCCGGCGATCAGCGTGTTCAACCTGGTCGTGGTGCGCGGGTTCTTCCAGGGCATCCCGTCGGAGTTGCTGGACAGCGCCCGCATCGACGGCGCGAGCGACTTCCGGACGCTCGCGCGCATCGTGCTGCCGCTGTCCCGCGCGGTGATCGCCGTGGTCGGCCTGTTCTACGCGGTCAGCTACTGGAACGTCTGGTTCGACGCGCTGCTGTTCATCGACCGCAACGACATGTACCCGATCCAGCGGGTGCTCCAGAGCTACCTGCTGGCCGGGCAGGCCCCGCACACCTCCGGCGCGAGCAGCGGCGTGACCATGCCGCCGACTGAGGCGATCAAGATGGCGGTGGTGGTGCTGACGGTCGCCCCGATCGTCGCTGTCTACCCGTTCATCCAGCGGCACTTCGTCAAGGGCGTGCTGATCGGCGCGGTGAAGGGCTGAGGCGGCGCTTGAGGGCACTGCGGCGCTTCACCGCGCCCGGGCGTGTCAGAGCACCTGGGACAGGAAGCGCCGCAGCCGCGGGTGCTCCGGTGCCTCGAACACCGCCTCCGGCGGCCCGGCCTCCAGCACCACGCCCGCGTCCATGAACGCCACCGTGTCGGCGACGCTGCGCGCGAACCCCATCTCGTGGGTGACCACGACCATCGTCATCCCGGCGGCGGCCAGGTCCGCCATCACCGCCAGGACGCCCTTGACCAGCTCCGGGTCCAGCGCGCTGGTCGCCTCGTCGAACAGCATCACCTGCGGGCGCAGCGCGAGCGCCCGTGCGATGGCGACGCGCTGCTGCTGGCCGCCGGAGAGCTGCGCGGGCCGCGCGTCCGCCTTGCCGGCCAGGCCGACCAGGTCGAGCTGGGCACGGGCCAGCGCCACCGCCTCGTCCTCGCTCAGCTTCTTGAGCTTGCGCAGCGCCAGCGTGATGTTGCGCAGCACGCTCAGGTGCGGGAACAGGTTGAACTGCTGGAACACCATGCCGATGCGCTGACGCAGCGCGTCCGGGTCGTCGCGCAGCACGCTGCGCCCGTCCAGCAGCACGTCACCGCGGTCCGGCTCGATCAGCCGGTTGATGGTGCGCAACAGCGTCGACTTGCCGGAGCCGGACGGGCCGATGACGCAGGCCGCGCGGCCTCGGGCCACGTCGAGGTCCGCGCCGCGCAGCACCCGGTGCGCGCCGAAGGCCAGGTGCACGTCGCGGACGGCCAGGCTGACCGAGGTCGTGGTGGTCATCGCGGGTCCTTTCCGGACGGGGTGAGGTCGGCCGGCTCGGTGTCGGGCTCGGGCGGCGCGGCGGGGCGGCCCTGCCGCAGGCGCCGGTCCAGCCAGTTGACCGCGTGGGTCAGCGGCACGGTCAGCACCAGGTAGAACAACCCGGCCAGCAGCAGCGCGGACTGGTTGCCGGTGTTCGCCGCGTAGTCCTGCCCGATCCGGAACAGCTCCCGCTGGCTGGCCAGCAGGCCGAGGAAGTAGACCAGGCTGGAGTCCTTGATCAGCGCGATGAGCTGGTTGACCCAGGCGGGCAGCACCCGGCGTACTCCCTGCGGGATGATCACCAGGCGCATCGCCTCACCCCACGAGAAGCCGAGCGCCCGCGCGCCCTCCAACTGGGCGGCCTCCACGCTCAGGATGCCCGCCCGGAAGATCTCACCGAGGTAGGCGGCGGCGATCAGGGACAGCGCCAGCACGCCGAGCGGATAGGGGTTCGGGCCCCACACCTGCATGCCGAGCGGCGCCAGGCCCACGCCGATGAGCAGGATGGTCGCCGCGGCCGGCAGGCCGCGGAACACGTCGGTGTAGACCCGCGCCGGCCACCGCAACCATCGGGTACGCGAGATGCCGGCGACGGCCAGCAGCATGCCCAGCACCGAGCCGAGCAGGGCGGCGGAGACCGCCAGGGTGAGCGTGTTCGGCAGCCCGACGGTGAGCATCTCGGGCAGCGCCTCGCGCATCGAGTCCCAGTCGAAGAACGTCTCCCACAGCGTGCTCAGTGGATCCATGTCCGCTCCGTCCGCCCCGCTCGTGCTCGCTTACCGGTTCAGGAGGCGGCCGACGGCGACGGCACCGCCACCGACCCGCTGCCCGGCTTGAAGTCGGCCGGGACCGGCCGCCCCGGGTAGTACTCGGCCTGCAGGCGGCTCCACGTGCCGTCGGCGATGACCTCGTCGAGGCCCTTGTTCAGCGCCTCGCGCAGCTTGTCGTCGCCCTTCGCCACCGCGTACGCGGTCGGGGTGGGGCTGAGCTGCTTCGCCGCGACCTTGATCTTGCCGTTGCTGTCGGCGGCGGACTTGTCGCCGATCTCGGCCGGGGCGATCCAGGCGTCGGCGGTACCGGCCTTGAGCTGGTTGATCGCGCTGTTGTAGTCGGGCACCCGCACCGGGTCGAGGTTCTGCTTGGTGGCGTAGTCGTCCTGCACGGTGCCCTGGACCACCACCACGCGCTTGCCGGCGAGCTGGTCGAAGCCGGTGATCGAGGAGCCGGCCGGCACGTCCAGGCCGAAGTAGCCGAAGTCGTAGCCGTTGCCGAAGTCCACTGTCTTCTTCCGCGCCTCGGTGATCGTGATCGAGGAGCTGCCCACGTCGAACTTGCCGCTGTTGACCTGCGCGAGCAGGCCGGAGAAGTCGGTGCCGACGAACTCCACCTTCAGGTCGATCTTGGCGGCCACGGCGCGCAGCAGCTCGTTGTCGAAGCCGGTGAACTTGCCGTCCTTCAGGAAGACGTTCGGCGGGGCGTCGGTGAGCGTGCCGGCGCGGATCACGCCGGGCTGAAGCAGGCCGTACGGGTTGTCGGCCGCGGTGGTGTCGTCGTTGCCGCAGGCGGTGAGCGCGGTGACGGCGAGCAGGGCGGCCGCGCCGACGGCGGCGGCACGGGTCAGGACGGTACGGAAACGCACGATGTCTCTCCAGAGTGGATGGACGCGCGAGGTGCGCGTCGGCGCCGGCCCGCCGGACGGACGGCCGGGCCGGAGAAGGGTGGATCGGGGAAAGGAGGGTGGCGTTCGCTCAGCGCGCGAGGCGACAGGCGTCGCTGCACACCCGCATCAGGTCGACATGGCGGCGCTTGACCAGCGCGAAGCGGGCCGGGTACGCGGCGACGTCGCCGGAGGGGGTGGAGGGTGGTGCGGACATCGGTCTCCCTGGTCTGGTGCTGACCTGGGTGCCAGGCCACGCTTGCACCGGCGGCTGCCGGTGCCTGGTCTTCACCCGGGGCACCCCACCGCGGAGGAGGGTTGCCGGCCAGCGAGCCGGGGCTTCGCGCTGGCGCTCATGACCTGCCCAGAAGGCTAGCAGCACCGCCGCGGCGGTCGTCCAGCGGTTATGACCACCCTCACGCGCCGGGGCCTTCAGCCGGTTCCGTTCCGGCCGGACCGCGGAGCCGGTCCTCGATGTCCGGGATGACGAAGCAGATCTCCAACGTCTTCAACTCGGCCCAGAACCGCAGCACGACGCTCCGCCAGGCGGCGCCACCCGCGACGGCGAGCAGAGCCGGCCCGGCGAGGACCGCCGCGGTCCCGCCGAACCCGCGACCGGCTTCGACAACGGCCAGGACCGCGCCGAGAAGCAGCGGCACCGTGGCGTTCCGCATCATCAGCCCGATCGCCCGCATCCGTGTCGCCTCGGCGGCCACCTCCCGGTTGTGCAACTCGGCCGCTGCGAGCAGCACCCCCCAGGGCGCGGTGAGCATCCGCGAGCCGGCCGCGCCGAGGGCCTGCTCCGCGAACACCCGGCGGGCGTCGAATCGGCCCCAGTTCCAGAACGGCAGTGCCCGGTCGACGACACGACCGAGGCCGTACGTGGCGTTGCCCAGCACGTAGGCGAGCAGCAGGGCCAGGAGCAGGAGCAGCGGCGTGGGCTGCCGGCTCAGGTCGTCCAGCCGCACCCAGTCCTGCCGGACCGCGAGGTAGGCGGACAGCGTGAGGTAGAGCGACCCGGGGGTGAGGTAGGTGAAGAGGTCGAAGATGCCGATGCTGAAGGTCATCAGTCCTCGCAGGGCCCGGAGGTGGCGACGCCGGAAGGGGGCTGGTCCCGGTCCACGCTAGGTGACCGGCACAACGCCGCCCGTCACGACCACCTCACGCCCGGGGCCTCACCGCCGGGCCGGGACGACCGGCGCGTCCCGGCCGGTGCCGTGCCGCGACGGGCTGCGCTGCTCGTGGTAGTCCTGCTCGACGTTGACGGTCCAGACGTCGTGCTCCGCGCCGTGCGCGATGTTCTCCGCGGTCAGCATCGCCGTCAGCATGGAGTGGTCGGCGTTGTTGTACCGGTGCATGCCGTTGCGGCCGACCGGGTGCACGTTCGGCACGTTCGCTGCGAGCCAGTCCCGGATCACGTCGACGTTGCGCTGGTACCGCTCGTCGTAGACCGGGTACGCCTTCGGCATCCGGACCACGTAGCCCGCCTCCACGCACCCGGGCTTGACCAGGCCCAGCCGTTCCAGCTCGGCGGTGGCGAACGCGATCAGCTCGGCGTCCGGCGTCCGCCACATCTCGTCGCCCTCGAACACGAAGTACTCCAGCCCCAGGCAGGTCCGCCCGTCCTTCACCAGGTACGGCGACCAGGAGCCGAAGTTCTGGATCCGGCCCACCCGGGCCGCCGGGTCGTGCACGTAGATCCAGTTGTCCGGGAACGAGAACTCCTCCGGCACCACCAGCGCCACGGTCAGGAAGTCCCGGTACCGCAGGTCGTCGGCGGCGGCCCGCACCTCGGGCGGCGCCTCCGGGCGCATCGCCCCCACCAGCGCGGAGATCGGCATCGAGGAGATCACGTGCGCAGCCGGCTCGGTGCGCGCCCCGCCCGCGTCGGCCACCGTCACGGCGGTGGCCCGCCGCGCGGCCGGATCCCGCTGCACCTCGGTCACCCAGACGCCGGTACGAACGGTGCCGCCGCGCTTGGCGACCTCCTCGGCGCAGCGCTCCCACATCATCCCGGGGCCGTGCTTCGGGTACTGGAACTCCTCGATCAGGCTGGTCACGTCGGTGCGGTTGCGCCGGGGCAGCAGCGCGTTGCGCATCGCCGTGGCCAGCGACAGGTTCTTGATCCGCTGGGCGGCCCAGTCGGCCTGCAACCGGTCCGCCGGCATCCCCCAGACCTTCTCCGTGTACGTCTTGAAGAAGATCGAGTAGAGCCGCCAGCCGAACCGCGCCGACACCCACCCCTCGAAGTGCGACTGGTCCTTCGGCGGGCGCAGCCGGGCCCGGCCGTACGAGCCCAGACAGCGCGCCGCCTCCAGCAGGCCGAGGTTGCGCAGCGCGTTGCCGGCGCTGAGCGGGTAGTCGAACAGCGCGCCCCGGTAGTAGATCCGGCTCATCCGTGGCCTGAGCAGGAAGTCCTCGTCGGGGAGGATCTCGTGCCAGAAGTCCTCGACCCGGGACACCTTGGTGAAGAAGCGGTGCCCGCCGATGTCGAAGCGCCAGCCGTCGCGCTCCACCGTCCGGCTGATCCCGCCCACCACGTCGTCGGCCTCGTAGACCCGGACCGGCTCGCCGTGCCGCAGCAGCTCGTACGCGGCGGTCAGCCCGGCCGGCCCCGCCCCGATGATCACGGTCCCGTCGCCGTCGCCCATGCCGTACGCGCCCCCCGCCTGCCGATGCGGCAGCGCGCATACCCACCCTGGCGGCGTCCTCACCTGCCGATCAGCGCCGATCCGCGACGGCTGCGCCGGGTGTGGACCGGTCCGGACGGGGAACGCGCACCGGGTTTTGCGGCCGGGCGAGTCGGCCCGAGGGCCGGACGGTGGGAGCGCGATGGCGGACGAACGGCGGGTCGACCCCGGCGGCGGGGCGCGCGCCGGGCGTACCCGGTGGTGGTCGCGGGGAGTCTCGGTCGCCCGCCGGCTGCCCGAGCCGTGGGGATTCGTGCTCGCCGTCTTCGCCGGCTCGAAGCTCGTGCTCAGCCTGATCGGCGTGCTGGTGCTCACCGCCTGGGACGGAGTGCCGGGCGCGCCGCCGGCCGACGAGACCGCGATGCGGGCCCAGCAGGACGCGATCTCGTCCCACCGTTGGTTCTCGCTCTGGTTCGCCTGGGACTCGTTCCTCTACGAGCACCTGGCCCGGCTGCCGCTGGACCGGCCCTGGCCCGACTTCGGCTTCCCGCTGCTGTACCCGTTCCTGGCCCGGCCGCTCGCGCCGCTGCTCGGCGGGCACACCGCATGGGCGCTGCTGCTCGTGAGCAACGTGGCGCTGGTGTTCCAGCTCTACTACGCGTACCGGCTGGGGGGCCGGCTGCTCGGCGGCGCGGGAGCGGCCGACGGCCGGCGAGCGGTCCGGTACCTGCTGCTTCTGCCGACGGCGTTCCTGTTCCAGGCGGCGCTGACCGAGTCGCTGTTCGTCTGCCTCGCGCTGGCCGCCTTCTGGTACGCCGAGCGGAGCCGCTGGCTGCTCGTCGGCGTCGTCGGCTACTTCCTGGCGATGAGCCGCTCGGTCGGCTTCCTCGTGGTGGTGCCGCTGGCGCTGGTGCTGCTGCGTGAACACGGCTGGCGGGCCGGACCCCGGGCGTGGCCGCGGCTGCTGCGGCAGGGCTGGCCGCTGCTGCTGGTCCCGGCGGGCTGGCTGACGTTCATGGCCTTCTGCCGCTGGCAGAGCGGCGACTGGTTCGCCTACCAGCATGCCCAGGAGACCGGCTGGGGGATCCGGCTGCAGAACCCGATCGCGACGGCCGCGTCCGCGCTGACCGGCGACAACTCGGCCGACGCGCTGCGGGTCTGGATCGCGGTGGCGACGCTGGCGGTGGCGGTCGTCGGGCTGCGCCGCCGCGCCGACTGGCCGTATTTGGTCTACACGCTCGTCATGGTGCTGGTGCCGCTGTCGATGGGGCCGCCGGTGTACAAGAGCCTGCTGCGCTACCTGCTCGCCGCCTTCCCGGTCGCGTTCGTGCTGGCCCGCTGGTCGCGGCGGCCCGGCCTCGACGGCTGGCTCACCGCCGCGCTGGCGCTGCTCCAGGGCGCGTTGTTCGCGGTCTGGCTCACGTACTGGACCCACCTGATCATCTGACCGCTGTGGCTGTGGCCGTGGGCGCTGCCCGGCGGTTGACACCCGACGACGCCAGCCCGCGCGACGACGTGCCGGCTCAGGCGGCCAGGGCGGTGGTGAGCCGGCGGGCCTCGGCGACGAGCCGGCTGCCGCCGCCCCGGGCCACCACGTCGGCCAGCCCCGGTACCTCGATCCGCACGCCCGTCGCGGTCGCCGTGTCCGCCGCCAGCGCCAGCAGGTCCGGCGTGCCCCGGGGCGGCGTCGGCGCGGCCAGCAGCGGCGGCAACGCCGAGGCGAGCAGCCGCCACACGCTCAGCGGGGCGCCCGCCGCCACCGCGTCGCGCAGCGGCGTGACCGCCCGGGTCAGCGTCACCTGCCCGCCGGCCGCCAGCGCGCCGAGGTGCCCGCCGGTCGCCGGCGCGTCCAGGTCACCGGCGGCGGCCAGGATCAGCACCGCGTCGAGCGCGGCCACCCGGTCCGCCTCGTGGCGGGCGCACAACCCGTAGGCCAGCGCGAGATCGAGGGCCGGTCCGCCCGCGCCCGTGCACTCGGCCAGCACCGGCAGGGCCGCGGCGTGCCCGAGGGTGTCCTCCTGCGCCGCGCCGGCCACCTCGGGCAGCAGGTGGGCGGCGACCACGCCCCGGTGGCCGGGCAGGACGGCCGGCCAGACATCACCCCAGCCGTCAGTCCACCGGCCGATCGGCGTGGGGGTCAGGGTGAGCAGGCCGAGCCGGTCCTCGACGCCGTCCGGCGGGGTGAGCGCGACGAGCGTCCGGCCCTCGGGCAGCTGGTCGTATCCCCAGTCGTACCCGGCCGACCGCGCCCGCCGGCCCACCGTCACCACCTGCTGCGCGGGGGCCGGCACGGCGTCGCCGCGCAGCCAGTGGGCCAGCTCGTCACCGGCCGGCGTGCGCAGCGCCGCGGCGCGTTCGGCAAGCGGCCCGTCGACGCCGGCCCGCAGGCGCAGCAGAGCCTGCGCGAGATCCCAGCGCCACACCGGACGGTCACCCAGCGCCGCCAGCCGTTCGTAGAGCGCCACCGGCTCGATCGCCCCGGTGACCGAGGTCGGCGCGGACAGCAGGCCCGGATCGTCGCGTCCGTCCAGCCGCTGCCCGATCTCGGCCAGCCGGGTGCAGGCGAGCTGGACGGGCGCGGGCCGGCGTGTGGCCGGAACCGGCGGACCACCCCGGAACGGGAGCGGCGCGCGCGGGCGGGACTCGGCCAGCAGCGTGCTCCACTGGTCGCGGCGGGTCGCCGCCTCGGCCTCGCCGCAGACGGCCAGCAGGAGCCCGTGCATCTGGACCGAGCGGTTGAACACCGACCAGGGATGGTCGTACGCGCCGACCCGCTCGCGGCGCACCACAGGCAGGAGCGCCGCCGCGAGCCGTTCGCGGTCGGCGGTGCCGAGCCGGACCAGGCCGTCCATGACGCGTTCCGTCGTCAGCGCGGGCCAGCGCCGGCCGAGCGACGCCGCGATCTCCTCGACCAGTTCGTCCACCCCGGCGATCGGCGGCGGGGCGGCCGCTGCCGGCAGCGGCGGCGGCAGGTCGTCGCGAGCCTCGACCACCGTGGCTACGGCAACCGGCCGGTGGCCGTGCCGCCGCGCCAGCGTCAGCGCGCGTTCGCGCAGGCCGGCGTCCGGGTGGTCGGCCGCCACGGCGAGCACCGCGCCGATCTCCGGGGCCTGGTCGGGGTGCTGCCGGGCCAGCCGGTCGAGCCACGACACCTGCGCCCGGACCAGCGCCTTCTCCGGCCGGGCCAGCACCGTCCGGGCGGCCTCCCACAGCGCCTCCGGCTCGGCGGCGTCACCGGCGTCCCGCAGCGTCCGCTGGGCGGTGCGGGCCACCGGCCCCGGCCCGTCGGCGAGCAGCCGCAGGTACGCGCTCGACCGGACCGCCACCTCGTCCGGGGTCGGCGCCAGCAGGTCGTGCAGGATCAGGAACGGGCGCAGCGCGCCCGGCCGGTCGCCACGCAACAGCCGGCCCAGGACGCCGTTGAGCAGGACCGCCCGGTCGAGCCGGCCCTCCGCGGCCAGCGCCACCAGTGCCCGGGGCACCGCCTCCGTGCCCGTACCGTCGCCGCGGGCCAGCTCGGTGCCCACCCCGTCCACCTCGAACAGGCGCGGCAACAGCGCGTCGAGGAACGGGTCCGCGCGCAGCCGGTCCACGGTCGGCGGTCGCGTCCCGCGCGGGTCCGGCCAGCCCTGCGCTGCGGCCCAGCCTCGCACGAAGTCGTCCCCGGTCGGCGGCGGAGCCTTCTCGGCCGTCAGGAGGCCGGCGACGAACCGCCAGCCCGCGACCATCCGGTCCCGGGGGAGCCGGTCGGCCAGCTTGTACGCCACGTCGGCCAGCCAGGTCACCCCG
This sequence comes from Micromonospora sp. L5, assembly GCF_000177655.2. NCBI lineage: Bacteria > Bacillati > Actinomycetota > Actinomycetes > Micromonosporales > Micromonosporaceae > Micromonospora > Micromonospora sp. L5. The sequence goes on from NC_014815.1 coordinate 5,202,858, forward strand.
CGTTCCCGGGCGACGTCGACCACCGGCGCCGCGTCGACGCCGTTCAGCCAGACCGAGCGGCGGCCGAGCAGCGCGGCCACCTTGGTCGGGGTGCTCAGCGTGCCCACCGCGGCCACCGCCAGCGTCGCCGCCTCGCCCCGCCACCACCAGTCGTCCCGCCTGCGACGGACGACGGCGACCAGTTCGTCGCCCAGCGCCCGCCGGGCCGGCTCGTCCAACCCGGCCAGCGCCGACCGGACCTCGGACATCCGGCCGCGCACCGCCGCCTCGGCGAAGCCGGTCACGACAGTGCCCCCACCGGCGCCGCGACCATCGACACGGCCAGCGCGTGCCGGCACGGCCCCCGCTGCCCGCGGTGCCGCGCCCACCAGCGGCAGGAACAGGAGTACGCGCCGTCCGGGTGCCGTCGTACCCGGTAGGTCTCGGCGTCGGTGCGTACCGTCGCGTTCTCGCCGTCGCGCTCGACGGCGCCGCGCTCGACGAGCGCACGCGCGCCGACCAGCCGCGGGTTGTCCCGCTCCGCGCGGCCCGCGTCGTAGGGCATCACCCGGTGGAAGTACGCGCCGTCCGCCACGTCGTACCCGACCCGCCCGGCGGTGCCCAGCTGGGCGAGCGCGGCACGCACCCGCTCGTCGGGCAGCGCGGCGGCGTCGGCCAGCGCGGCGACGTCGACGGTCGGATCCCAGTTGAGCAGCGCGCCCACCAGCTCCGCGTCGTCGACCACGTCGTCACCGGCGAGCGCCGCCAGGGCGGCGCCCTCACCGGAGAAACCCCGGTACGGCTCGGGGGACAGCGTCAGCGACAGCCGCAACGCCCCGGTGTCCAGCTCCCACGTGCTCGGCACGGCGGGGGAACCGGTGCGCACCGCCGGGCCGTACACCCGCAGGGTGCGCGTGTGCCGCAGCACGCCGCGCAGCGCCGCGAGCCGGCCCGCGCCGGCCAGGCAGACAGCGCCCGGCACCGGGCGGGAGGTCAGCCGCAGCGTACGCCCGGCGGGCACCGCCCACAGCACACTCCGGTCACCGGCGGCGGGCAGCCGGCGCAGGAACGCCGCCGCCTCCGCCGCCGCGATCTCGGCGCGCGGCTCGAAGCCGGCGGTGAGCACGTGCACCTCGGCGAAGCCGCGCAGCCAGCGGCCGGGCAGCGGCACCTTCCGCTCGACCACCGAGCCGTCCATGGTGGAGACGGTCAGGTCGTCCGGGCCGACCGCCACGTGCAGCGGCTCGATGCCGCCCACCCGGGCCAGCGCCTCCCGCAGCGGCGGGTTCACGTCCACGTTCGTGGTGCCGTGGCCGCTGATCTCCCCGTCCATTCCGGCCGGCAGCACGTCCATCCGCGCGTACACTCCGCAGCAGCCGGAGAACGACTCGAACCGCAGGCGGCCGCGGCTGCCGGTCACCACCGGGTCCAGACTGGCCGGGTTGACCGGCTGGTGGTAGCGGGTGCGGGCCACCTCGGCGACGGCGAGCAGCCCGGCCGCCGCCGCGGCGGGAGCGGTGAGGAAGCCGGCGAAGAAGCGCGGGTTGGCCGCCGGGCCGCCGCAGGTCTGCAGGTCGAGACCGGCGGCGCGCAGCGCGGACGGCTGAAGATATCGGTACGTCTGGACGGCGTTCACGGCGCAGACCGTAGAGGGACCGACCGACAAAAGCGCGACGGTCCTGCTAGCTTCCCCTGATGTTCGCCCACGCCCTCACCGACGACGCCGAGCTGCGTCCACTGTCGCCCTGGCACGCCGACGAGTTCCTGGCCAACCTCGACCGCTGCCGCGACCACATCTCGCCCTGGGTCGGCGCGTCCTTCGTCGCCACCGACGCCGAGTCGGCCCGCAAGGTCCTTCAGGCGTACGCGGACCGCTGGGCCCGCGACGACGGCGGCATCTGGGGCATCTGGCAGCGCGGCACGCTCGTCGGCGGCGTGCTGTTCGTGTCGCTGAGCACCGAACGCGGGGTGTGCGAGGCCGGCTGCTGGCTGGAACCCGGCGCCGAGGGGCAGGGCCTGGTCACCCGCGCCGCCCGCTTCGTCATCGACTGGGCGGTGCGGGAGCGCGGCATCCACCGCGTCGAGTGGGTCACGAAGGCCGGCAACGACCGCAGCATCGCCGTCGCGCGGCGGCTCGGCATGAGCCGCGACGGCGTCATGCGCGGCGCCGCACCGACGCCCGACGGCCGCGCCGACCTGGAGGTCTGGTCCGTGCTGGCGCCGGAGTGGACCGCCTGACCGGGAAATTGTCGTACCCGGACGTGAACATCTGTCCATGGCTGTCCCCGCACTGGCCGACCGGTCCCCCCAGCCGCGCGCCCTGCCGCTGCGCGAGGTCCGCACCCGGCTCACCCAGCTCGTCTCCCTGGCCGAGCTGACCGACACCGTCACAGTCGTCACCCGCGACGGCGACCCCCGGCCGGTCGCCGCGATCGTGCCCGCGTCCGCCGCCCGCACCGGCGCCCAGGCCCGCGCCGACGCCGAACGCGTCGCCGCGATCAGCGCCGGCTGGGCCCGCCGCTTGGAGGAGCTGCACCGGCAGTCCAGCCGGCGGCACGCCGCCGAGCTGCGGGCGCTGGCCGACGCGCTCGCCGAGGCGTGGGCCGAACTCGACCGCCGCGCGCCGGCCGGCGACGCGGCGCTGACCCGGCTGCGCGCCGCGCACGCCGACCTGCTGCGCCGCTGACCCGTGGCGTCCCGCCCGGTCTACGCGGGACGCCACGGGCGCGCGGTCAGCTCCGGCCGCGCTCGGCCCGGTAGCGGCGGATCAGCTCGGCGGTCGAGGTGTCCACGTCGGCCAGGTCCGGGTCCGGCCCGGTGAGCTTCGGCGCGAGCTGGTTGGCCATCACCTTGCCCAGCTCCACACCCCACTGGTCGAAGGCGTTGATGTCCCAGATCGCGGCCTCGGTGAACGTGATGTGCTCGTAGAGCGCGATCAGCTGACCCAGCGTCGCCGGGGTGAGCTTCGGCGCCAGGATCGAGGTGGTCGGGTGGTTGCCCGCCATCACCCGGTGCGCCACCACCTCGGGCGCGGTGCCCTCGGCCTCCACCTGCTCCCGGGTCCGCCCGAACGCCAGCGCGGCGGTCTGGGCGAAGAAGTTCGACATGAACAGGTCGTGCATGTCGCCCAGGTCGTGGTTGGGCCGGCTGAACGCGATGAAGTCCGCCGGGATCAGCCGGGTGCCCTGGTGGATGAGCTGGTAGAACGCGTGCTGGCCGTTGGTGCCCGGCTCGCCCCAGAAGATCTCCCCGGTCGGGTACGTCACGGGTGAGCCGTCGACGCGTACCGACTTGCCGTTGCTCTCCATGGTGAGCTGCTGGAGGTAGGCGGGGAACCGGTGCAGGTACTGCGAGTAGGGCAGCACCGCGTGGGTCTCCGCGCCGAGGAAGTCGGTGTACCAGACGTTGAGCAGGCCGAGCAGCGCCGGCACGTTGCGCTCCACCGGGGCGGACCGGAAGTGCTCGTCGACCGCGTGGTAGCCGGCCAGCATCTCGCGGAACCGGTCCGGCCCGATCGCCAGCATGACCGACAGGCCGACCGCGGACGGCAGCGAGTAGCGCCCGCCCACCCAGTCCCAGAAGCCGAACATGTTCTCCGGGTCGATGCCGAAGTCGCGGACCCGCTGCTCGTTGGTGCTGACCGCGACGAAGTGCCGGGCGATCGCGTCGTCGTCGGCGTCCAGCCCGGCCAGCAGCCAGCGCCGCGCCTGGTCGGCGTTGGCGAGCGTCTCCTGGGTGGAGAACGTCTTGGACACCACGACGAACAGCGTGCTCGCCGGATCCAGGTCGGCGGTCTTGTCGTGGATGTCGGTCGGGTCGATGTTCGACACGAACCGGCAGCTGATGCCCGCGTCGCGGTACGCCTTCAGCGCCTCGTACGCCATCACCGGCCCGAGGTCCGACCCGCCGATGCCGATGTTCACGACGGTGGTGATCCGCTCGCCGGTGTGGCCCCGCCACGAGCCGGAGCGCACCCGCTGGGCGAACGCCGACATGCGGTCCAGCACGGCGTGCACGTCGGCGACCACGTCCTGGCCGTCCACGGTGAGCGACGCGTCCGCCGGCAGGCGCAGCGCGGTGTGCAGCACCGCCCGGTCCTCGGTGACGTTGATGTGCCGGCCGGCGAACATGGCCGCGATCCGGTCGGTCAGGCCGACCCGCTCGGCGAGCGCGCCGAGCAGCGCGATGGTCTCGTCGGTGACCAGGTTCTTGCTGTAGTCCACGTGCAGGTCGGCGACCTCACCGGTGAGCCGCTCACCCCGCTGCCCGTCGGCGGCGAACAGGTCGCGCAGGTGCGTGGCGCGCATCGCCTCGGCGTGCTTGCGCAGCGCCTGCCATTCGTCGGTGGTGGTGACGTCCACAGCCATCGGGTCGATCTTCTCCTTCACGACGGGCGGTCGGCCGGCGCGCGCCGGCGAACCCCACAAGCCTGCCACCCGGACCGGTCGCGCGCGACGCGACCCGGCGGCGACCACCGTGCGGGCGGGTCTTTCCGGTCACCGCCGCGGGACACGCCGTTGGGACGCCTGTACGACACGCCGGTTACTGAATGACATATTTCGATAGCGGAACGTAGTATCCAGCGTTGCTGCCCGAACGCGTCGAGGGGGTGCCATGGCCGGGGTGATCCACCCTCGTCCACCGTCCGACCCGGAGGAGCCGGCGGGGGGGACGACCCTGCCCGAGCTCGTCGATCCGCACTGGATGCACCGGGCCACCGAGCTGGCCCACACCGGATTCTGGTCGGTGGCACGCCGGCTGCCCGCGTTGATCCGCGAGGCGATCACCCTCGCCTGGGCGACCAGCCGCCGGGACACCGCCGCGTCGCTGGGTCTCAACGTCGCCGCCGGTGTGCTCACCACGCTGGGCCTGCTCGCCACCACCGGAGTGCTCCACCAGCTGTTCGCCGCCGGCCCGACACCGGACCGCATCCGGGCGGCGCTGCCCGCCCTGACGCTGGCGGCGGCCGCCGTCGCCGGGCGCGGCGCGCTGACCATCGCCGCCGGATGGGCGCAGGCCCGGCTCGTACCGCAGATCAACTTCACAGTGGAGCGGCGGCTGTTCGAGACGACCTCAGCGGTGGAGCTGGCCGCCTTCGACGACGCCGGTTTCGCCGAGGAGATGGACCGCGCCCGCGACCGGGGACTGGTCGAGGCGGGCTCCCTGGTCAACGACACGGTCAACCTGGTCACCGGTGTGGTCGGCGTGATCGCCACGGCTACCGCGGTGACGATCATCCACCCGCTTCTGCTGCCCTGCCTGGTCGTCGCCGCCGCGCCGGAGGCGGTGACGGCGGTGCGGATGGCCCGCCGCCAGCACGTCGACTGGCTCGCCCGGATCACCCGGCGGCGACGCAAGTGGATGCTGGGCGACCTGATGGCCAACCGGCACACCGCGGCCGAGATCCGCGCGTACCAGATGCGCGACTTCCTGCTCTCGGAGTACCACCTCATGACGCGCCTGGAGACCCGCGCCGAGTTGCGCCTGGCCCGGGCGCAGACGATCACCCGGGCGATCGGCCTGTCCGTCACGGGCGTCGCCACGTTCGGGCTCTACGCGGTTCTGGGGACGTTGCTCGTCGGGGGCGTGGTGGCGCTCGCGGCGGCGGCCACCGCGCTGCTGGCGCTCCAGTCCGCGCGTACGAGCCTGCGCACGGCGATCTTCGCCACCAACTCGCTCTACGAGGACGCCCTCTACTACCAGGACTACCGCGACTTCCTCGACCGGGCGACCCGGCGGATCCCGGCCGGCGGGCACCTGCCGGTCGACGGGTTCACGCGCATCGACGTCGAACGGGTCAGCCTGCGCTACCCGGACACCGACAGCGCGGCGGTCGACGAGGTCAGCCTCACGGTCCGGCGCGGTGAGGTGATCGCGCTGGTGGGGGAGAACGGCTCCGGCAAGACCACCCTCGCCAAGCTGATCGCCGGCCTCTACCGGCCCACCGGCGGCACGATCCGCTGGGACGGCGTGGACGCCGCCGAACTGGACCCACGGCAGACCGCCGCCCAGGTCGCGGTGATGAGCCAGGACTGGTGGAGGTTCCCGTTCACCGCCCGGCAGAACATCCGCGTCGGCCGCCACGACCGTGCCGGCGCGCAGGGGCCCAGCGTGGAGACCGCCGCCCGCGACGCCGCCGCCCACGACATGATCAGCGAGCTGCCGTTCGGGTACGACACGCTGCTGGACCGGCAGTTCAAGGACGGCCAGGACCTGTCCGGTGGGCAGTGGCAGCGGCTGGTGGCCGCACGCGGCCTCTACCGTGACGCCCGGCTGCTGATCTGCGACGAGCCGTCCGCGGCGCTTGACGCGCGTGCCGAGCACGCCCTCTTCCAGCACCTGCGGCGGCACCCGGACCGGGCCGTCGTGCTGATCACCCACCGGCTCGCCAACGTCCGGCACGCCGACCGGATCTTCGTGATGGACCACGGCCGGCTCGTGCAGTCAGGCGATCACGACACGCTGATGGCCCAGGGCGGGCTCTACCGAGAGCTGTTCGAGTTGCAGGCGGCCGGCTATCTCGCCGGCAGCGCGGAACCCGCCGACGGTTGACCTCCAGCGCACTCGAACTCCTACCGTGACCGGACCGCGCGCCACCCGGCCGGCGCGGTGCAACCCAGGGAGTTCACATGCGCTATCGCGTCCTCGGCGGCACCGGCATCGAGGTCAGCGTCCACTGCCTCGGCGCCATGATGTTCGGCGCGGTCGGCAACCCCGACCACGACGACTGTGCCCGGATCGTCCACAAGGCACTCGATCAGGGGATCAACTTCGTGGACACCGCCGACATGTACTCGGCCGGCGAGTCGGAGGAGATCGTCGGCAAGGCTCTGCGCGGCCGCCGCGACGACGTGGTGCTCGCCACGAAGGTCCACTTCCCGATGGGGGAGGGGCCCAACCGGGGCGGCAACTCGCGACGCTGGATCGTCCGGGCGGTCGAGGACAGCCTGCGCCGGCTCGGCACCGACTGGATCGACCTCTACCAGGTGCACCGTCCCGACCACACCACCGACGTCGAGGAGACGCTCGGCGCGTTGACCGACCTGGTCCGGGCCGGGAAGATCCGCGCGTTCGGCTGCTCGACCTTCCCGGCCGAGGAGATCGTGGAGGCGCACCAAGTCGCCGAGCGGCGGGCGCTCGGCCGCTTCCGCACCGAGCAGCCGCCGTACTCGATCCTGGCGCGCGGCATCGAGACGTCGGTGCTGCCGGTCTGCCGCCGCTACCGGATGGGTGTGCTGGTGTGGAGCCCGCTGGCCTCCGGGTTCCTGTCCGGCCGGTACCGGCAGGGCCGGCCCGTCGACCTCGGCGCGGGCCGCCCGGCGCTCACCCCGGCCCGGTTCGACCCGGCGCTGCCGGGCAACACCGCCAAGTACGCCGCCGTGGAGGAACTGGTCGCGCTCGCCGACGAGGTGGGCTGCACGCTGCCGCAACTCGCCGTGGCGTTCGCCGCCGCGCACCCGGCGGTCACCTCGACCATCATCGGACCGCGCACGATGGAGCAACTGGACGCGCTGCTCGCCGGGGCGGAGCTGACGCTCGACGACGCGGTGCTGGACCGGATCGACGAGATCGTCCCGCCCGGTACGAACCTCTACCAGCCCGATGGCGCCTGGTCCCCGCCCACGCTGACCGACCCGTCCCACCGCCGCCGCCCCCTCCCGGAGCGGGCCGCAGCCTGACCCTCGCCCCTCCCGCCCTCCGCCCTCCCGCCTCCGTCCCCGCCCGCTCACCCGCCCTTCCGCCCGTCCCGCCTCCGTCCCGACCCTCGGCTCCCCGGCTCGTCGATCATGGGCTTCCTGCCCCGGCAAAGGGTGCGAACCGGGCATCCGGGGGGCCGAAACCGCAAGATCGACGGGGCGGGGCGGGGCGAGGCGAGGCGAGGCGGGGCGAGGCGACGCGGGAAAGGCGGGGGCGAGGCCAGGCGACGCGGGAGCGGCGGGGGAGGCGAGGCCGGGAGGGCGAAGGGCTGAGGGGGAGAGCGGGCAGGGGAACTTCGTCGACAAGGGGCGAGGGCGGAATCAGACTGGGCGGGTGGAACATCGGGATCTTGTTCGGGTGAGCAAGCGGCTGTCGCTGGCGTTGCGGCACCGGCCTGACACGTTCGGGCTTCTCCTCGACCGGGCGGGCTGGGTGCCGGTGGCCGACGTGCTCGCCGGGCTGAGGATCAGCCGCGCCCAGCTGGACGCCGTGTTCGCGGGCAACGACAAGCAGCGCTTCGCCGTGGAGGCCGGTCCGGACGGGGCCGACCGGATCCGCGCCAACCAGGGGCACTCGATTCCGGTCGACCTCGGCCTCACCCCGGCCGCGCCGCCGCCCCGGCTGTTCCACGGCACCGGTGCGGCCGTGCTGGACGCGATCCGGGCGCAGGGGCTGCGCCGGGGCGGGCGGCACCACGTACACCTGTCGCCTGACGTGGCGACGGCCCGGCGCGTCGGTGCGCGCCGGGGCGGCGCGGTGGTGGTGCTGACCGTGGACGCGGCGGCGATGGCCGAGGCGGGGTACCTGTTCTACCGCTCGGCCAACGGGGTGTGGCTCACCGACACCGTGCCGCCGCCCTACCTCAGCACCACCTGAGCGGCGGTCAGCAGGCGGTCACCGGGTGGGCCACGACGGCGTCGAACAGGTACGCGAGGTCGTTCGGCGCGGCCCGGTCGGGCTGGACGGCGCCCGTGCAGTCGGTGGCGCGGGCGCGCAGGACGTGCCGGCCCGCTGCCGGGGGGCGCCACCTGACGGTCCAGCGCTGCCAGGCGCCGCCCCGGTCGGCGGCGACCAGGTCGGCGGGGCGCCACCCGTCGCCGGTGTCCGCCTCGACGTGCGTGATCGGGCCGTTGCCGGACCAGGAACGGCCGGTCAGCAGCATCTCCTCGCCGGCCGGCACCCGGGCGTCCCAGGGCAGCTCGAACGCGCTGCGCACCGGCTGGGCGGTGAGCACTGTGCCGTCGGCCGGGTGGCCGGGGCCGAACATCCGGTAGAACTGCGTGTTCCACGGCGAGAACAGGGGAGTGGTGGAGACCTCGATCGCGCCCACCCACTTGATCGAGGAGATGCCGACCCAGCCGGGCACCACGACCCGCACCGGGAAGCCGTGGTCGGGGGGCAGCGGCTCGCCGTTCATCTCGTACGCCAGCAGCACGTCGTCGAGCGCCTTCGCGACCGGCATCGGGCGGCGTACCCGGCCGAGGTTGACCCCGCCGGAGACGTAGTCCGGGTCGAGGCCCTCGGGCATCACGTCGACCGCCTCGTCGCGCAGCCCGGCCAGGCGCAGCACCGTGCCGAGCCGCACGCCCCGCCACCGCGCCACGCCGACGCTGCCCAGCCCCCACGCCACGCCCGGGGTCGGCTCGTCCTGCTGCTCGGCGAAGTAGCGCCGCCCGTTGCCGGCGCACTCCAGCAGCGCCGCGTGCTCCTCGGCGGGCAGCCGGCGCAGCTCATCGAGGTCGAACTCGACCGGGTTGTCCCGGGTGGGCGCGCCGCGCAGACCGTCGCCGAACAGGCGCAGCCGCCAGGTGGCCGCGTCCAGGTGCGGCGTGACCGTGTGGTTGCGGACGAAGAAGCGGTCGATCGGGACCACGTACCCCTGGCCGGCCATCGACGGCCAGCGCATCTCGGCGTTGGTGTCCAGCGGGCGCAGCAGGTCCGCCGGCAGCGGCTTGACGATCGGCGCGCCGGGGTCGACGCCGACCGGCGCGGACGCCACCGCGACCGGCTCGCGTTCCGCGGCGGCGGCGGTCACCGCGGCCATGGCCGCGCCCACCTCCAGCAGTCGGTCGCGGTCGACGCCCGGCCCGTGCGCCTGCCCGGCGAGCCACTGCCGGCTGCGGTCGGCGTCGTGGACGGCTTCGGCGGGGGACGGGGACTGACTCACGGCTGACCTCCGGGGTAGGCGACGCTGCCTTTCCTATTCAATCAGTAGGACTTTTCATCGATCCGTCGCAGGTGGCGGCGACCTCACGCCGCAGCGATCAGCGTCACCACGCCGGCCGCCACGAGCACACCGGCCCACAGCCGGTCGACGTTGAACCAGGCCCGGCGGAGCACACCGACGCCGAGCACCTCGTACACCAGCAGGGCCACGACCAGCGCGACGGCGAGCATGGCGACTGTGTGCACGGCGGCGGCGAGCAGGCCGGTCAGCGCGCCGGCCGGCGCGGCGGCGAGGTGCCCGGCGTGCGGGCCGGCGCCGGCCGCCGGTTCGGCGAGCAGCACCGGCAGCAGCATCAGGCCCGCGCCGTGCGCCGCGGACATCAGGAACGACCAGGCGGTGAGCTGCGCCGCCGACAGCCGCATCCCGGCCCACCGGAAGTGCCGCTCGGACAGCAGCCGCCACAGCCCGAACCCGACCAGCAGCACCCCGCCGGTCACCGCGACCAGCGTGCTCGCCGTCACCGACCGGGTGGCGCTGACCAGCGCGGCGACCACCGCCACCGACGCCAGGTGACCGGCCGCGATCGGCGGCAGCGCCGCCAGCAGCGCGGCCCGGCGGCGCTCCTGCAGGCCCCGGGCCACCGCGAACAGCCACCCCATCGCCGGGTTCAGGCCGTGGAACGCGCCGAGGCCGGCCAGCGCCGCCCAGGTCGCGCCGGTCACGGGAAGCAGTACGAGTCGGACGAGGCGTCGCCGCCCTGCAACCGGGTCTGGTGTACGCGCAGGCCGCGGAACTCCTCGCCGCGCGGAAAGAACCGCGGGTCCGGCACGAGGCCGCCGTGCTCCGGGTCGACATCGAGCTTCGCCACCCAGGCGCCCACCCCGTCGGGGTAGAACTGGTCGTCCCAGGCGCCGTAGAGCGAGTTGCTGACGTAGACACGGCGGCCGTCGCGGCTGATCTCGACCATCTGCGGCCCGCCGGCCAGCGGCTCGTCCGGGAACGCCGGGTGCGGGGTGCGGTTGACGATGCCGCCGAGGCGTACCGAGCCGACGCGTACCGGGTGGAACGGGTCGCTGACGTCGTAGCGGATCAGTTCGCCGGTGCCCCAGCAGGAGACGTGCAGGAACCTGTCGTCAACGGACAGGTCGATGTCGGTGACCAGCGGCGGCACCGCCCCGAACGGCTTGAGCAGCTCCGGCAGGTCGGCCGGGTCGGCCGGCTCGGCGGGGATGTCGATCACCTTGGTGACCGCCCAGGCGTCGCCGTCGCGGTGCCACAGCCAGATCGACGCGGACAGGTCCTCGACGCTGATCACCACGCCGACGAAGCCGTACGACTTCGTCGGGTCGTGCGCGGGACGCAGCTCCAGCGGCATCTGGTACTGGTCGCCGAGGTCGACGCGCTGCACGTGCCGGCGCCTCGCCAGGTCCCAGAAGTGGATCGCGTGCCCGTACCGGCGGCCCAGCAGCAGCTCACCGACGATGCCGTCCTCGATCATCGACGGCGTGCCCCACTCGCTGGTGACCAGCACGTCCTGCGTGTAGTGCCACCAGAAGTCGTACGCCAGGAACTGCGGCCCCCGGTCGGCCTCCCACGCGCCGCGTACCTCGAACGTGGTGTGGTCGAGCACGGCGATGCCGCCCGGCCCCTCCTGCCCGTCGGCGCCGCCGAGCGCGGAGACGTAGATGCCGTCCGGCCCGCAGTGCACCGTGTGCGGGCGGGAGTACCCGGCACGCCTGCCGAGTTCCTCCGCTCCGATCACCTTGACCAGCTCGGGGCGGCGCGGGTCGGGCTTGGTGTCGAGCACGTGGATCCGGGACGAGCGCAGGCCCGGCACGATCAGGTAGCGGCGCTCCACGTGCGGGTGCGGCGCGGTCGGGCAGAGCGCGCTGCTGCACGCGTTCCAGCCGAAGTGGTGCAGCTCGTCGCCGGTGTCCGGCAGCTCGGTCCAGCCCACCACCCGGCCGTACGAGCCGGAGTCCGGGTCGGTGTCGAGCACCGCGATGGCGTCGGGGCGCTGCCCGGCGCGGTCGAACGCGGCGACGTACGCGAGTTTCTCGGTCGGCGCGGCGGCGGCGAGCGCGGGGGAGGGATAGAAGGTCGGGTCGGGTGTCCAGCGGGTCATGGGTTCTCCCTCACGGTCAGCCGGCGGGTACGCCGAGGCGGTCGAGCAGGTGGCGGCGCAGCGCGCCGAGGGCCGGGTCGTCGGGGCTCGGGGACGGGCCGAGGCGTACCGGCACCTCCTCGGCGATCACGCCGTCGTCGAGGAGCAGGACGCGGTCGGCCAGCAGCAGCGCCTCCTCCACGTCGTGGGTGACCAACAGCGCGGCGAAGCCGTGCTGGGCGCGCAGCCGCCGCAGCAGCCCCTGCATGCGCAGCCGGGTCAGCGCGTCCAGCGCGCCGAACGGCTCGTCCAGCAGCAGCAGGTCCGGTTCGCGGACCAGCGCGCGGGCCACCGCGACCCGCTGCGCCTGCCCGCCGGACAGTTCGGCCGGCCAGGCCCGGCCCCGGTCGGCGAGACCCACCTCGGCCAGCGCGCGGCCGACCCGGTCGCCCACGTCCGGTCCGGTCAGCCCGAGCGCCACGTTGTCCGCCACCCGCTTCCACGGCAGCAGCCGGTGCTCCTGGAACACCACGGCGGAGGTGCCGTGCAGCACGTGCTCGCCGCCCGCGTCGCCGTCGAGCCCGGCGAGCACGCGCAGCAGCGTGCTCTTGCCGGATCCGCTGCCGCCGAGCAGCGCCACCGTCTCGCCGTCGCCGATGGTCAGGTCGACCCCGGCCAGCACCACCGCCGGGCCGAAGGACCGGGTCACCGCGCGTGCGGTGAGCACCGGCCCGGTCAGGTCGCGCGCAGTCCGCGTCGCCACGCCAGCGTCCTCCTCTCCGCGTACCGGATGAGCAGGTCGGAGGCCAGCCCCAGCAGCGCGTAGATGAGCAGGCCGAGCACCACCACGTCGGTCTGGCTGAACTCGCGCGCCTCCATCATCAGGAAGCCGACGCCGGTCTGCGCGTTCACCTGCTCGCCGACGACCAGGCTGAGCCAGGCCGCGCCGATGGCCAGCCGCAGCCCGAGGAACAGCGCCGGCAGCGCGCCGGGCAGCACCACGTGCCGCAGCCGGGCCGCCGCCCCGAGACCGCAGGTGCGCGCCGCCTCCACCAGCCGCTCGTCGATGTCGCGGATGCCGGCGTACGTGTTGAAGTAGATCGGGAAGAACGCGCCGAGCGCCACGAGCGTGACTTTCAACGACTCGCCGATGCCCACCCAGATGATCAGCAGCGGGACCAGGCCCAGGTGCGGCAGCATCCGGGCCATCTGCACCGGCGGGTCGACCAGGTCATCGCCGAGGCGCAGCAGCCCCGCCGCCGCGCCGAGCACGAGCGCCAGGCCGCCGCCGATGAGCAGGCCGAGCGCGGCGCGGGTGAGTGAGTCGAGCAGATGCACGCCGAGCGTCCCGTCGCTCGCCAGCCGCCACCCGGTGGCCAGCACCGCGCTGGGCGCGGGCAGCTTCTCCGGCGCGAGCAGCCCGGTCCGCGCGGCGGCCTCCCAGGCGAGGACCAGCACGACCGGGCTCACCGTGCGCCGCCACCGCCGCGAGGCGCGGGCCCGCGACCGCCGCGGCGTCACCCGATCGGGTACGACCGCAGGACTCGCCTCGGCCAGCACCGGACTGCTCACTGGAACGCCTCGTTGAACCGGCCGTCCACCCGCCCGGCGATGTCGACCGGTCCGGGCACCAGCTTCAGCTCCACGAAGCTGTCCGCGATGGCCTGCAACTCGGCGCCGATCTCCGGCGTGACCGGGGCGAGCGGCTTGGCGCTGCGGGCCAGCGCCCGGGTGGTCACGTCGAGCGGGATCTTCAGCTCCGGGGCGAGGACGGCGGCCCGCTCGGCCGGGTGGGCGATGCCCCAGTCGGTGGTCTGCCGGTACGTGTCCAGGAACGCCCGTACGTCGTCGGTGCGGTTCTTCACCGCGTCCGGCGCGGCCAGCACGTACTCGCGGTTGCCGGCCAGGCCGGTCGCGTCGGCGAGCACCCGTACGCCGGGCTGCTCGGCCAGCGCGAAGTAGGGATCCCAGATGATCCACGCGTCGACCTGCCCGTTGTCGAACGCGGGCCGCCCCTCGGCGGGCTTGAGGTACTTCACCTTGATGTCGGCGAGCGTCATCCGGTTCGCCTCCAGCAGCTTCACCAGCAGCCAGTGCACGTTGGAGCCCTTGTTCAGCGCTACCGTCTTCCCGCGCAGGTCGGCGAATCCACGATACGGGCTGTCCGCCTTGACCAGAACCGCCTCGCCCTGCGGGATCGGCTGGGAGGTGCCGACCACGGAGAACGGGATCTTCCCGGCGGCGGCGAACACCGGCGGCGCCTCGCCCACCTGGCCGATGTCGATCGAACCGGCCTTGAGCGCCTCGGTCAGGGCCGGGCCGCTCTCGAACAGCGACCAGGTGACGTTCTTCGCGTCGCCGCGCGCCTTGACCAGGCTGAGCCCGCCGAAGCGCTGATAGCCGATCCGCAGCGGGCCGTCGCCGCCGCCACTGGCGTCGGCCGCCTCGCCGCCGCAGGCCGTCAGCGCCGTCGCGGCGAGCAGCGCGAGGGTGGTGAGCAGCGCGGCCACCGGCCGGCGGCGCGATCTGGGGGTACGCATGGCGACTCCTCGGGGAGGGATGGGCCCGGCCGTCGGCGGGCGACAGCAACCTACCAACCCGATAGGTTTTATGGGTAGTGTGTCGGCGTGGTCGTCCCACCACTCAGGAGGCGACCCGCCCGATCCCGCACCGGAGGTACACCATGTCGCTCACCTTCCACTGGTTCCTGCCGACCTACGGCGACGGCCGGGACATCGTGGGCGGCGGCCACGGCGTACCGGTCGGCACCGCCGGTGGCGCACGGCCCGCGAGCGTCGCGTACCTGGGGCAGATCGCCCGCACCGCCGAGCAGCTCGGCTTCGCCGGGGCGCTCACCCCCACCGGCGCCTGGTGCGAGGACGCCTGGCTGACCACCGCCATGCTCACCGAGGTCACCGAGCGGCTGAAGTTCCTCGTCGCGTTCCGGCCCGGCCTGCTCTCACCCACCCTCGCCGCGCAGATGGCGTCCACGTTCCAGCGCCTGTCCGGCGGGCGGCTGCTGCTCAACGTGGTCACCGGCGGCGAGTCCGCCGAGCAGCGCGCGTACGGCGACTTCCTGGACAAGGACGCCCGCTACGCGCGTACCGACGAGTTCCTGCACGTGGTGCGGGCGCTGTGGCGCGGCGAGACGGTCGACCACGACGGCGCCCACGTGCGGGTCGAGGGAGCCCGGCTCGGCCGGGTGCCCGACCCGGTGCCGCCGGTCTACTTCGGCGGTTCGTCCGGCGCGGCCGGGCCGGTGGCGGTACGGCACAGCGACGTGTACCTGACCTGGGGCGAGCCGCCCGCGCAGGTGGCCGGCAAGCTGGACTGGATCCGCGGGCTCGCCGCCGAGGCCGGCCGCGAGCTGCGGTACGGCATCCGGCTGCACGTGATCAGCCGGGACACCGCCGAGGAGGCGTGGGCCCAGGCGCGCAAGCTGCTCGACGGCATCCCCGAGGCCGACGTGCGCGCCGTGCAGGAAGGGCTGCGGCGCAGCGAGTCCGAAGGGCAGCGGCGGATGCTCGACCTGCACGGCGGCTCCCGCGACGGGCTGGAGGTCTCGCCGAACCTGTGGGCCGGATTCGGCCTGGTACGCGGCGGCGCGGGCACCGCGCTCGTCGGCAGCCACACCGAGGTCGCCGACCGGATCGCCGAGTACCACGCGCTCGGCCTGGACGAGTTCATCCTCTCCGGCCACCCGCACCTGGAGGAGGCGTACTGGTTCGGCGAGGGCGTGCTGCCGATCCTGCGGCGGCGCGGACTGTGGCGGCACCCGGCCGGCGAGCCGGAGACCGAGGCGCCGGCCGCCGTGCCGTTCTCACCCCAGCCGGTCCCGGCCCGCGTCTGACCCCGCCGCGCCCGTTTCCGGGCTGGAGCGTGCCGGGCCGTCCGGCGCTGCCGGATTCGTCGCGGTCAGGGCCGGGCGCTGCCCGGGGTCGCCTCGGCCAGATCGGGCGGCCCCCGGTTCCGGTCAGATCGGGCGTTGCTCGGCGAGGAAGTCGGCCAGCACCCGGGTGTGCGTGGAGAAGGCCAGCTCGACCGGATCGGTGAGCACCAGCCACTCGGTGGCCTCCTCGGTCGGCGCCGACGGCGGCAGGTCACCGACCGGCCGCTCGGGCAGCACGCCGAAGACCATCATGGTGCCGCCCGCCGGAGCGCCGTGCACCGCGAACAGTCGCGCCTCGCCGGCCTCGGCCCGCAGCCCGGTCTCCTCGCGCAGCTCACGCACGAGCGCCTCGGACCACTCCTCGCCGTACTCGATGAAGCCGCCCGGCAGCGCGAGCTGCCCCCGGGCCGGTTCGATGTCGCGGCGTACCACCACCACGCCGAGCCCCTCCGGTGTGCGGACCGGCAGCACCGCCACCGCCACCGGCAGCGGATTGCGCCACACCGTCTCGCCGCAGGAGGAACAGACACGCGGCCACCCGGAGTCCGCCGGGTAGGCCGCGCCGCAGAACGAGCAGTGCGAGTACGCGGTCACGCCGCAGCACGTTACCCGGACCCCCGGCCCGAGGTCAGGCGTCACCCCCTCGGCCGGCGAGCGTGGCGCGCGCCTCCATCAGGGCGAACCCGAGCAGGTTGTCGCCCCGCCAGGTAGCCGGGTCGGCAGCCCGTGGATCGTCGGCGGTCAGGCCGATGCCCCAGATCCGGTCGGTCGGGCTGGCCTCGACGAGCACCCGGTCGCCGGTGCCGAGCAGGAACCGCCGCAACGGCTCGTGCCGGCCGAACTTGGCGACGCTGCCGGCCACCACGATCTCGTAGCGGCGGGCCGTCCAGGTCGCCTCGTCGAAGTCGCGGACCTGCCGGCCGAGCGCCTTGGCCCGGTGCGGATGCCCGGCGGCCAGCACCCGCTCGGCGATCGCGTGGTCCCCGAAGAGCGTGGCCTTGTGCCACATCATCCAGTGCTCGGCGGTGGCGAACTCCCGGCCGTCGACTGTGAACGCCGCCGGCCACCACTGGCTCAGGCAGCTCGCGCCGACGCTGCCGTCAGGCCGTGGCCGGTGCCCCCAGAAGTGCAGGTACTTGACCGTCTGCCCGGCGTCGAGCGCAGTGGTCAGGTCGGTGACGGAGCGGATCGGCATGCCCCGCAGTCTGCCCCACCCCACCGACATCCCACCGCCGCATTTCACCCCGGGGACGGCACACCGACGTCACCGTCCACCGCGGACATCTCCGTCCGGCCCCGCCCTCCCCGCCCGCTGCCTCGGCTCGTCCTCTCACGTCGACATTCCGACCACGCGCGCCTCGCGACGTCGAGCCACATTCGCCTGCCCGAGCCGACTGCGCATCTTGACTGCGGAGAAGGCCGTCCCGCATCACGAGATCCCGAGAGATCTTGGAGCGAACGGGCCCCCATGAGGGCCATTTCCTACCAAGATCTCCAAGACCTGAGCCGCCCTCATCGTCGATCTTGCGCTTTGGTGCCCCTCATAACGTGCCTATCGGACATTCTGCGGGCGCAAAGTGCAAGATCGACGGGGAGAGGGGGCGGGGAGGGGAGGGGGCGGGGTGGTCAGGGAGTGGGGGCGCCTGTGTAGAACGCGGTTACTCGGGTGCCTGCGGTTTGTGCCTGCTCGGTGGGAGTGCCGGCCTCGATGCTTGCCGTCGTCCAGCTTCTGCTGGACTCGGTGACGAAGCGCAGGCCCTCGGGTGAGGCCATCCAGTCGGCTGCGGCGGCCGGGTCGACGCCCGTGCCGTCGGTGGCGAAGTGGGAGGCCAGACCGACCAGTGCCAGGTCCCAGCCGATGCCGACCGCGCCCGGACCGTACTCGGCCCACCGCTGGTCGTCGACGTGCGCGACGTGTTCCAGCTCGAAGCGGGTACGCCCCGGTCCCGCCTCGCGCAGCCGTACCTCGATCCAGCTCACCTCGCCGCCGAACTCCCAGGTGGCGGCGAAGCCGTGCGGCGGGTCGCAGCGTTCGACGGTGCCGCCCGCGTTGCCCTCCAGCTGGTACCGGCCGCCGAGGCTCAGGTCGCCGGAGACCGGCAGGAACCAGCGGGGTATCCGTTCCGGGTTCGTGCACGCGTCGAAGACGTCGGCCACCGGCGCGTCGTACGTCTGGGCGATGGTGAGCACCCGCGCGTGCCCGGCGGGGAGCGTACGGTCGCCGATGCGGCGCTCGACGGCGCTGATCTGTCCGGTCACGTCGATCATGGTTCGGTCCTCTCGTCGTCGGTGGTGTCCTCGCGCAGCCGTCGTTCGCGGCGGCCCCGGGCCAGCTCGGTGGCGAGCGCCGCCAGCGGCGGCGTCCAGAAGCGGCGGAACCCGTCCAGCCACGCGTCTATCTCGCGCAGCGGGCCGGGATCCACGGCGTAGAGGCGGCGGGTGCCCTCGGCGCGCACAGTGGCGAAGCCGTGCTCGCGCAGCACCTTGAGGTGCTGGGAGACGGCGGGCTGGCTGATGCCGAACTCGCGCCGCACGGTCTCGCCGAGCGTGCCGGCGGGCTGCTCGCCGTCCGCGAGCAGTTCCAGGATCCGGCGGCGGACCGGGTCGCCGAGAACGTCGAAGGCGTGCACGACCCCTTTGTATCAGACCCAGCTTATATAAGCGAGCGCTGACACAGTGGGCGCGCGCAGCGCGGGGCGCCCGTCGCACCCGGGCGCCCCGCGTACCCCCGTGGTCAGCCGCCGAGACGGGCGGCGACGGTACGGCGCAGCTCCGGCAGGCGGTCGTGCAGCAGCCCCGGGCACTGCGTGTTGTTGAAGTCCTTGTGCCCGTAGATCTCGGTGGGCGCGATGCCGTACTGCTGGCAGGTGAACGCGCAGAACGTGACGAGGCTGTTCCAGAGCGCCTGCGGCGGCTGCACGTCCACGTAGATGCCGTCGTTCTCGATGCCGATGGCCTGGCTGTTCTGCCCGACGCAGTGCGCGCCCTGCACCATGGTCTGGCCGTGCAGCAGCGCGTAGAGGCTGCCGTGCCTGCCCTCGGTCAGGTGGCCGCCCCGGCTGTTGGTGAAGTGCTGTCCGGAGTCGAGCCAGCCGTTGCCGTCCATGTGCAGGTTCTGGATGTCGCGGGAGTTGCGGTACGCCTGGGCGAGGCTGTAGTCGGTGGTGTTCGGGAACGCCGTGTGATGGACGATGATCTTGTTGGGCCGGCTGGTCACCACGCTCACCGGCGACGAGGGCGGGCGGGCGCCCCAGGTCGCGCAGTTGGCGATGGTCGGCTGGTCGACCCGGGTGGCGGCGGCCCGGGCGCCGGGGCCGGAGCCGATCTGGGTCAGCGCGCCGACGCCGGCGGCGGCGCCGAGCAGGACCGCGCCGCGCAGCACGGTCCGCCGGGGTACGGGAACGGACATCGCAACCTCCTCGCGGAAGGGGAGCGCCGGATCGGCCGGTACGCCGGGCGTGGCGGGACCGGCACCGCCCGCCACGCCCGGGCCGGGGTCAGCAGGGTCCGTTGCAGGCCAGGACGCGCAGCCGGTCGAGCGAGCCGTTCCAGACGTTCTGGTCACCGGGGAAGACGCCGGAGGACGACCACTGCCAGAACGAGTACGTGCCCCAGCCAGCAGGCAGCGTGCCGACGCTGCTTGCGTACCGGGCGATCCACAGTGGGTTGTTGGCGGCGAACTGCGAGGTGTTGCCGGTGCAGGTGCTCCACCAGTCGGTGGTGGTGTAGATGGTGGCCCACCGGCCGGTGCGGGCGTAGTACTGGTTGACGAACGAGGCGATCCAGCTGCGCATCGACGCCTGGCTCAGGCCGTAGCAGGTCGCGCCGTACGGGTTGTACTCGATGTCCAGCGCGCCGGGCAGCGTCCGCCCGTCCTTCGACCAGCCGCCGCCGTGGTCGACGAAGTAGTTGGCCTGGGTGGCGCCGCTCGTGGTGTCGGGGCGGGCGAAGTGGTACGAGCCGCGGATCATCCCGACGTTGTACGAGCCGTTGTACTGCTGGGCGAAGTACGGGTTGGTGTAGTACGTGCCCTCGGTCGCCTTGACGTACGCGAACCGGGCGCCGTTCGCCCACGCTCCGGACCAGTTCACGTTGCCCTGGTAGCTGGAGACGTCCATGCCGGGCAGTCCGGCCGGGGCGGCGGAGGCGGGTGCCGCCCCGGACAGCGTCGCGGCGGCGACGGTGACGGTGGCGAGCAGCGCGGCTCCGGCCGCGCGCAGCGCCGATCGGATCGAACTGTGCATCTGTCCTCCCTGGGGGTTGCCGCGCTCCGGCGGCGGGAGTATGACGAAAGGAACTGTCGTCATTAGGGCACAGGGCGGAGAAACTTTTCAATAGACTCCATCGAAGAATCTCACTGGATAGGGTGCTCAGCCGAGCTGGGCGAGCGCCTCGGCGGCGGCGCGCTCGCCCGCGGTCACCGCGCCCTCCAGGTATCCGCTCCACCGGGTCGCGGTCTCGGTGCCGGCCCAGTGCACCCGGCCCACTGGCGTGCGCAGTTCCGGGCCGTACGCGCACCACGCGCCGGGTGGCAGGACGCCGCAGAAGCAGCCGCGCGTCCACTCGTCGGCCGACCAGTCGTACTCGACGAGGTCGTCGGGGCGCGCGGCGGCCGGGCCGAAGATCGCGGCGAGCGCCTCGCACAGCGCGTCCCGGCGCGCGTCCTGCGGCAGCCGGCGCAGCGCCCGGGCCTGCGCGCCGTAGCTGAACGCGGTGAGCACCCCGCCCGGCGCGTCCGGCAGCGAGTTGTCCACCGTCTCGGTGAGCGGCCCGGTGTCGGTGCTGGACACGCCGGAGCGGCCGTCGGCCCGCCAGAACGGCTCCGGATAGAGCGCGTGCACCTTGAGCGCCACACCCATCGGCATCCGCTGGGTCAGCCCGTCGCGCAGCGGCGGCAGCGGCGGGTCGTACCGGATCCGCCCGGCCAGCGTCGGCGCCAGCGCGATCACCACCGCGTCGCCGCGGTACGCTTCGCGGCCGGCGCGCACCCGCACGCCGTCGCCGTCCTGCGCGACGCCGTCCACCGGGGCGCGCAGGCACAGGCTCCCCGGCGGCAGCGCGGCGGCCATCAGCTCGGCCAGCGCGGCCGGACCACCGACCAGCCGGTCCTGCTGGGCGCCACCGGCCATGCGCAGCAGCGACCCGGTGCCGCCGCCGCTGCGCAGGTAGAACAGCATGTGCAGCAGCGAGACCTCGTCCGGTGAGGCGGCCAGCAGCCCACCGGCGAGCATCCGGCCCGCGTACCCGGCGGTGACCGGGTCGGCAGCGCTCGCGTCGAGCCAGCCGCCCAGCGTGATCCGGTCCCACCGGGCCGCGTCGTCCACCCGCCACGGCGCGGCCGGGTCGAGCCCGCCCGCCATCTCGTCGAGCGTGCCCAGCAGCGCGGACAGCCCGGGCGGCTCGCCGGTGGCCGGGCGTCCGCCGAGCAGCAGCGCCGCCGCGCCGTGCGCGGGGGAGGAGAACGTGGTCAGGCCGTACGCGGCGACGAGCGCGTACATCCGGTCCTGGGTCGGGCCGATCCACTGCGCGCCGAGGTCCAGCCAGCCGCCGCCTGGTAGCGGGCGGCTCAGCGTCCGGCCGCCCACCCGGTCCCGGGCCTCCAGCACCCGCACCTCGGCGCCTGCCGCGTCCAGCGCGAGCGCGCAGGCCAGACCGGAGAACCCGGCGCCCACGACGACGACCCGGTGGCGGCGCACGGGACGGCGTACCCCGCTCCCGGCCGGATTCACCCGGCCCGGCGTGTCGAAACGGGCATCAGTCGTTCGTGTGGAGGGTGAGAGGGCGGCGCGGGGCCGTCCGGTGACGAGGAGAAGCCGATGAAGCAGTACCTGATCAGCATGTACCAGCCGGCCGGCGAGGGCCGCCCGGACCCGGAGTTCCTGGCCGGGGTGATGCGCGAGGTCGAGGCCATCGGCCGCGACCTGCGGGAGGCGGGGTGCTGGGTGTTCGGCAACGGCCTGCACGACCCGCAGACCGCCACCGTGCTGCGCCCGGCCGGTGACGAGGTGCTGGTCACCGACGGGCCGTTCGCCGAGGGCAAGGAGTACCTGGGCGGCGTCACCATCATCCGGGCGCCCGACCTGGACGCCGCGCTGGACTGGGGCCGCCGGTACGCCCTCGCCACCACGCTGCCGATCGAGGTCCGCCCGTTCCAGGGCGAGGGATGACCGACGTCGAACGCGTCTTCCGGGCCGAGTACGGCCGTGCGGTTGCCGTCCTGGTCCGTCTCCTCGGCGACATCGACCTCGCCGAGGAGGCGGTCCAGGAGGCGTTCACTGTCGCCGTGTCGCGGTGGGCCGCCGACGGGCCGCCGCCCAGCCCGGCCGGCTGGATCATCACCACCGCCCGGAACCGGGCGGTCGACAGGTTGCGGCGCGAGGCGACCCGGGCGGCCCGGCACGCCGAGGCCGCCCTGCTGCACGCCGCCGACCCGCCCGCCGAGGAGGGGCCCGTGCCCGACGACCGCCTGCGCCTGATCTTCACCTGCTGCCACCCGGCGCTCGCCGCTCCCGCCCGGGTGGCGTTGACGCTTCGCCTGCTCGGTGGCCTGAGCACCGCCGAGATCGCGCGGGCCTTCCTGGTGCCGGAGCCCACCATGTCGCAGCGCCTGGTCCGGGCCAAGGCGAAGATCCGCGACGCCGGTATCCCGTACCGGGTGCCGCGCGACGCGGACCTGCCGGACCGGCTGCGCGGGGTGCTGGCAGTGGTGTACCTGATCTTCAACGAGGGGCACACGGCGAGCGCGGGGGAGCGGCTGGGCCGCGCCGAGCTGGGCGCCGAGGCGATCCGGCTGGGCCGCCTGCTGGTGACGCTGATGCCGGACGAGCCGGAGGCGCTCGGCCTGCTCGCGCTGATGCTGCTCACCGAGGCGCGCCGCGCCGCCCGGACCGGCCCGGACGGGGTGCCGGTGTCGCTGTCCGAGCAGGACCGCGGCAGGTGGGACCGGGAGCTGATCGCGGAGGGACAGGACCTGGTCCGCCGGTGCCTGCGCCGGGACCGGCCCGGGCCGTACCAGATCCAGGCCGCGATCGGCGCTGTGCACGCGGACGCGCCCACCGTCGCCGTCACCGACTGGACCCAGATCCTCGCGCTCTACGACCAGCTCGCCGCCGTCGCGCCCGGGCCGGTGGTGGCGCTGAACCGGGCGGTCGCGCTGGCCGAGGTACGCGGACCGGCGGCGGGACTGGCCGAGGTGGAGCGTCTGGACCTGGCCGGTTACCACGTGTGGCACGCGATCCGGGCCGACCTGCTGCGCCGGCTGGACCGTCCGAAGCAGGCACGGGTCGCGTACGACGCGGCGATCGCCGGCACCGGCAACGCGGCGGAGCAGACGTTCCTGCGCCGCGCCCGCGACCGCATGCCGGGATGATCGCACCGACCGTGCACGTAGGAGGGCGGTAACCCCCGTAAGCGAGCGGTGATCGTCGGGGCATTGACGCGGCGGCAGAGAAAAGTACACTCCCGGTGTAATTAGTTTTTCCGTGCTCCGTCGACCGGCACGAGGTGACGATGAGCCCACCGGCCACAGCCGCCGTCGAACCGGGCCTGGCGCTGCACCACGTCGGCGTACGCTTCGGCGGCCTGGTCGCCCTCGACGACGTCTCGCTGCGGGTGCCGCCCGGCCGGATCGTCGGCGTGATCGGCCCCAACGGCGCCGGCAAGACCACGCTGTTCAACGTGGTCTGCGGCTTCGTCCGGCCGACCGAGGGTTCACTCACCCTCGACGGCCGGTCGTTCCGGCCCCGCCCGCACGCCCTCACCCGGCTCGGCATCGCCCGCACGCTCCAGGGCGTCGGCCTGTTCGCCGGGCTGAGCGTGCTGGAGAACGTGGTCGCAGGCGCCAGTCACACGGCCCGCGCCGGATTCGCCGCCGCGCTGTTCGGCCTGCCCCGCAGCGACCGGGACGAGCGGCGGCTGCGCGTCCGGGCCCTGGACCTGCTCACCGAGCTGGGCATCGAGAAGTACGCCGACGCGGCGCCGGCCACCCTGCCGTACCCGGTGCGCAAGCGGGTCGCGCTGGCCCGCGCGCTGATCGCCCGGCCCCGGCTGCTGCTGCTCGACGAACCGGCCGGC
Organism: Micromonospora sp. L5; assembly: GCF_000177655.2. Lineage (NCBI taxonomy): Bacteria > Bacillati > Actinomycetota > Actinomycetes > Micromonosporales > Micromonosporaceae > Micromonospora > Micromonospora sp. L5. Next base: position 5,226,768 of record NC_014815.1, read on the forward strand.
GGTCTCGGCGCCGACGACGTGGCCGAGCTGGCCGACCTGGTCCGCGCGCTGCCCGATCGCGACGACGGCTGTGCCGTGCTGCTCGTCGAGCACCACATGGACCTGGTCATGTCCGTCTGCCAGGAACTGGTGGTGCTCGACTTCGGCAAGGTGATCGCGGCCGGGCCGCCGGATCGCATCCGCGACGACCCCCGGGTCACCGAGGCGTACCTGGGCGCGGACGTGCCCGCCGAGCCGACCGGGAGCGCGTCGTGACAGCCGTGCTGGAGGTGGAGGCGCTCAGCTGCGGCTACGGACCCGTGCCGGTGCTGCGCGACGTCGCGTTCACCGTCCCGGCCGGCACCGTAACCGCCGTCCTCGGCGCCAACGGCGCGGGCAAGACCACGCTGCTGCGTACCCTCTCGGGTCTGCTGCGGCCCACCGGCGGCCGCGTCCGGTACGCGGGCGAGGACCTGCGCGGCGTCCGGGTCGAACACCTGGTCCGGCGCGGCCTGGCGCACGTGCCGGAGGGGCGCGGCGTGGTCACCGAGCTGACAGTGGCGGAGAACCTGCGCCTGGGCGGGTTGTGGCGGCGCGACCGGGCCGACGCCCGTCGCGCGCTCGACGAGGTGTACGAGCTGTTCCCCGCCCTGGCCCGCCGCCGCGACCACGCCGGGCACCAGCTCTCCGGCGGGGAACGGCAGATGCTCGCGATCGGCCGGGCGCTGATCGCCCGGCCCCGGCTGCTGCTGCTCGACGAGCCGTCGCTCGGGCTGGCGCCCAAGGTGGCCGCGCAGATCATGGCGCTGCTGCGGCGGCTGCGCGACGAACGGGGGCTCACCGTGCTGCTCGTCGAGCAGAACGTGCGCACCGCGCTGTCAGTCGCCGACCAGGGCATCGTCATGTCGCTCGGGCGGGTGGTGACGGCCGCGCCGGCCGCCCGGCTGCGCGACGACGACCAGCTCCGGCACGCGTACCTCGGATTCTAGGAAGGGGTCGCGGATGGAGCGGTTCTGGTTCCTCACCTTCGACGGGCTCGCCGCCGGGGCGGTCTACGCGGCGTTCGCGCTCGCGCTCGTGCTCATCTGGCGGGCCGCCCGGGTGGTCAACTTCGCCCAGGGTGCGATGGCCGTGGCCACCGCCTACGTCGGGTACGCGGTCGTCTCCGCCACCGGCTCGTACTGGCTGGGCCTGGCCGCCGCGATCCTGTCCGGGCTAGCCCTGGGCGCGCTCGTGGAGCGGGTGCTGATGCGGTTCGCCGGCCCCGGCGGCCCGCTCAACCAGGTGATCGTCGCGCTCGGGCTGGTGCTGGTCATCCAGGCGGTGCTCGGCATGGTCTTCGGCAACGACTACCGGCCCGCACCGGCGCCGTTCGACACCGACGCGCTCACCATCGGCGGGGTGGCCGCGCTGTCCCCGTACGACCTGTGGGTGCTCGGCGCGGCGCTGACTGTGGTGGCGCTGCTCGCGCTGCTGTTCACCCGTACCCCCGTGGGCCTGCGGATGCGGGCCGCCGCCTTCGCGCCAGAGGTGTCCCGGCTGCTCGGCGTCAGCGTCGGCCGGATGCTCACGCTGGGCTGGGCGCTCGCCGCCGGGGTCGGCGCGCTCGCCGGGATGCTCGTCGTCCCCACCGGACTCGGCCTGCACTCGCACGCCATGGACCTGGTCTTCGTGGTCGCGTTCACCGCCGCCGTGGTCGGCGGCCTGGACAGCCCTGTGGGCGCGGTGGTGGGCGGCCTGCTGGTCGGGCTGATCCTGTCCTACGTCACCGGCTACCTGGGACCGGACACCACCCCGCTGGCCGTCCTGGTGCTGCTGCTGTCCGTCCTGCTGGTCCGCCCCGGCGGGCTCTTCTCCGCGGCGAGAGCGAGGCACGTGTGACGAGCACCCCCACCGAGATCGCGCCCGCCGCGCCGTCCCCGCTGCGGCGGCTGCTTCCCGGCGCCCCCGCCGGACGTGAGGCGCGCGGCTCCACGCTGCTGCGCCACCTGGCCGTGGCCGTGTTCGCCGGCACGCTCGTCGTGCTGGTGACCAACCAGCTCGCGCCGTACCAGAACCTCCAGGTGGCGCGCGTCTGCGCGTTCCTCTGCGTCACCGCCGGGCACACCGTCCTGGTCGGACTCAACGGCCAGCTCTCGCTCGGGCACGGCGCGCTGATGGCCACCGGCGCGTACACCGTGGCGCTGACCCAGCAGGCCCTGGACGAGCGGGCCGTACGCGGCTGGTGGACGCTGCCCGCGTCACTGCTCGTCGCCGTCGCGGTGACAGCGCTCGGCGGGCTTGTCGTCGGGCTGGCGGCGGCCCGGCTGCGCGGCCCCTACCTGGCCGGCGTGACGCTCGCGGTGGCGACGCTCGTCCCGGCGGTCACCACGATCTTCACCGGCGTGTTCAACGGCGAGCAGGGGCTGCGGTTCCCGGCGCAGACGCCACCGGCGGCGCTCGGCGCCTACTTCCAGCCGGAACGCTGGCTCGCCTGGATCGCGCTGGGCGCCGCGCTGCTCACCATGCTGCTGCTGGCCAACCTGGTACGCAGCCGCTTCGGCCGGTCGCTGCGGGCGGTCCGCGACGACGAGGTCGCGGCCCGGCTCGCCGGCATCCCGGTGGCCCGCACGCAGGTGCTCGCGTTCGTGGTGAGCGCCGCCTGCGCGGGCCTCGGCGGCGGCGTGTACGCCATGCTCACCGCCACTGTCGCACCCGGCAAGTTCCCGCTGGACCTGTCGCTGTTCCTGCTCATGGCGATCGTGATCGGCGGGCTGGGCAGCCTGGCCGGCGCGGTCTGGGGAGCGGTGCTGCTGGTCGCGCTCCAGGACCTGCCCGGCCTGCTCACCGAACACCTCAACCTCTCCGCCGGGCTGGCCCAGCGGCTGGAAGGGAACCTCGCGCTCGCAGTGTTCGGCCTGATCCTCATCGTCGTCATGCTCGCCGCCCCGGGCGGCCTCCAGGGCGGGGTGCGTGCCGTCGGCGCCCGCCTGCGCAGGGCCGTCCGCCGTCGTCCCGCCACCCGCCGGTCGCCGGACCGCTGACCTCACCGGTTCCACCCACCGTTCGCACCGTCGCACCGGAATGGAGAACCATGCGCCCCACCACCCGCCGCGTTCTCGCGGCCGCCGCCGGCCTGGCCCTGCTGGCCGCGTTGCCGGCCTGCGCCGACGACGAGAAGCAGGCCGCCGAGAACGTCCCCGGCGTCAGCGACTCCGAGGTCGTCATCGGCACCCACCAACCGCTCACCGGACCGGCCGCGCCCGGCTACTCGAAGATCTCCGCCGCCACCAAGGCGTACTTCGAGCACGTCAACAGCAAGGGCGGCGTGCACGGCCGGAAGATCGTCTACAAGGTCATGGACGACGGCTACAACCCCGCCAACACCGAGAACGTGGTCCGCAAGCTGGTGCTCGACGACAAGGTCTTCGCGCTGCTCGGCGGCCTCGGCACGCCGACGCACACGAACGTGCTGGAGTTCGTCAAGACGCAGAAGGTGCCGGACCTGTTCGTCTCCTCCGGCAGCCGCAACTGGAACCAGCCGGACAAGTACCCGACGACGTTCGGCTGGCAGCCCGACTACACGGTCGAGGGCAAGATCCTGGCCAGCTACGTCAAGCGGGAGTTCCCCGGCGCGAAGGTCTGCCACTTCGGGCAGAACGACGACTTCGGGCGGGACTCGCTGGCCGGGGTCGAGCAGGTCCTCGGCCCGGTCGCGGCGAAGCAGACGTACACCACCACCAACCAGCAGGTCGGCCCGGCGATCGGGGCGCTGCGCGCGGCCGGCTGCCAGGTGGTCATCTCGGCGACCATCCCCGGCTTCACCGCGCTCGCCATGGGCCAGGCCGCCGGGCAGGGCTTCAAGGCGCAGTGGGTGGTCTCCAACGTGGGCGCGGACTACACCACGCTGTCGGCCCAGCTCGGCGACAAGAAGGTGATCCTCGAAGGCATGATCGCCGACAACTACCTGCCGATGGTGGGTGACACCGCGAACCCGTGGATCCAGGAGTTCACCAAGATCCACCAGAAGTACAATGCGGGCAACCCGGTCGACGGCAACGCCATCTACGGCTACTCGATGGCGTACACGTTCGTCCAGGCGATGCTCGCCGCCGGGCCCGACCCCACCCGGGAGAAGCTGGTCGAGGCCGTGCGCAAGGGCGGCTTCCGCGGCCCGGGCCTGACCCCCTTCCGGTACGCCGAGGGCGTGCACGCCGGCTACGGCGGTGTCCGGCTGACCAAGGTGAGCAACGGCGCGCAGGCGTACTTCGGTCCCGCGTACACCACCGACGACGGCGACGGCGCGGTCACCGAGTTCACCGAGCCGCCGACGAACCCGCCGGCGGACGCCGTTCCGACGTCCTGACCGCCGTGCTGCCGCCGGGCGGCCGGGTGCCGGTCGCCCGGCGGCACGCACGTAGAGTGGCCGCCGGCAGACGAGCAACAGGAGAGCCCGTACCCATGATCGAGCTGGAGACCGACCCGCCGGAGCGGGTGGACGGCCGGGCGGCGCGGGCCGAGCGGACCCGGGCCGCGATCGTGGAGGCGCACCTGGCCCTGATCGACTCCGGTGACCTGCGGCCCACCGGGGAACGGATCGCCGAGCGGGCCGGGGTGTCGCTGCGCACGCTCTGGACCAACTTCAAGGACATGGAGACGCTGTTCGCCGCGACCGGACGGCGGGTCGGCGAGCGGCAGGCCACGCTCTGGCAGCCCGTGTCGCCGGAACTGCCGCTGACCGCCCGGATCGCCGCGTTCTGCGACCAGCGCGCCCGGCTGCTGGAGGTGCTGGCGCCCTCGGCCCGTGCGTCGGCGCTGCGGGAGCCGTTCTCCCCGCAGTTGCGGCGCAACCGGGAGGCGGCCATCGCCCGGGTACGCCAGGAGATCGAGTCGGTGTTCGGCGCGGAACTGGCACACGCCGGGCCGGGCCGGGAGCAGTTGCTCGACGCGCTCACCGTGGCCGGCACCTGGTCGGCGTGGTCGATGATGCGTGACTCGATGGGGCTCGACGTCGACGCGGCCCGCGCGGTGATGGCCCGTACGCTCGGCGCGCTGCTGGTCGACGCGATCGCCGCCGGCCTGCGCTGACGCTCCCGGCGGCCGGTCTTCCGGCCGACTTCGGCGCCGACGGCCGTCTTCCGCGCCGGTCCAGGTGCCCGGCCTGGTGCTCAGTCCTCGCGCAGCAGGCGCAGGATGCGGGTCAGTTCGGCCCGGTCGTCCGGTGCGAGCGCGCCGAAGAACCGTTCCGCCTCGGTGGCCCGCGCCTGCCGGATCGCGGTGCCCACCCGCTCGCCCTCGGCGGTGGGGGCGACCAGCGTGGCCCGCCTGTCGCCCGGGTCGGGCCGTCGCTCGACCAGGCCCCGCTCCTGCAACCCGTCGACCACCTCGGTGGCCGAGCGCGGCGCGATGCGCAGGTGCTCGGCGAGCGCGCCGGGCCGCAGCGCGCCGTGACGCATGAGCACGCCCAGCGCCCGCGCCTGCCCAGGGCTGATCTCCCACGGCTCCAGCGCGCGCTTGGTCTGGTGCCGCAGGCGGCGGGTCACCGCCCAGAACGTCTCGGCCAGGCTCTCGTCGCTGCCGTTCACGGGGAATACGGTAACAGGCTTTCGTGTTGTTCCCTCATGTTGAGGTAACCTCAGCATTGTCCCCTGCACGAGGAGCACAGTTGGATCGCATCCCCGACGGCCGCCGTGACGGCCGGACCGTTTCCCCCGCCGAGAAGGCCCAGGCCCGCGAGGTGTCCCTGCGCCGGATCGGCGGCCTGTTCACCGCCCACCGCGGCCCGCTCGCCACAGTGGTGGCGATCATCGTGGCGTCCTCGATCATCGCGATGGCCACGCCGTTCCTGCTGCGTACCGTGATCGACAGGGCCCTGCCCGAGCGTGACCTGACCCTGCTGGCCTGGCTGGTCGCGGGCATGGTCGCGGTCGCTGCGGTCACCGCGGTGCTCGGCGTCGCGCAGACCTGGATCTCCACCCGCGTCGGCCAGGAGGTCATGCACCGGCTGCGCGCCGACGTCTTCGCCCACCTCCAGCGCCAGTCGATCGGCTTCTTCGTGCGCACCCGCACCGGCGAGGTCCAGTCGCGCATCACCAACGACATCGGCGGCATGCAGGCGGTGGTCACCTCCACCGCCACCTCGATCGCCGCCAACCTCACCACAGTGGTCGCCACCACCATCGCCATGCTGGCGCTGAGCTGGCGCCTCACCCTCGTCTCGGCGGTCGTGCTTCCGCCCGCGCTCTGGCTCACCCGCCGGGTCGCCCGGCTACGCCGGGAGATCACCGCCCAGCGCCAGCGCGAACTGGCCGACCTCACAGTGACCATCGAGGAGGGCCTGTCGGTGAGCGGCGTACGGCTGGCCAAGACGCTCGGCACCGGCCCGGCCCTGGTCGACCGGTTCACCGCCTCCTCGGCCCGCCTGGTCGACCTGGAACTGCGCTCGGAACTGGCCGGCCGCTGGCGGATGGCCGCCATGAGCATCGTCTTCGCCGCCATCCCCGCGGTGATCTACCTGAGCGCCGGCCTGCCCGGCACCGCCGGCACGCTCACCATCGGCACGCTCGTCGCGTTCACCGCCCTCCAGGGCAACCTGTTCCGGCCGCTGATGGGCCTGCTCAACGTCGGCGTCACGCTCACCGCGTCGCTGGCGCTGTTCGCCCGCATCTTCGAATACCTCGACCTGCCCGTCGAGGTCGCCGAGCCGGCCCGCCCGGTCCCGCTCGATCCGGCCACCGCCCGCGGCCACCTGCGCGTCGAGGACGTCACCTTCAGCTACCCGGGCAGCGACACCGCCGCCCTCGCCGGCGTCAGCCTGGACGTCCCGGCCGGCACCAGCCTCGCCCTGGTGGGGGAGACCGGCTCCGGCAAGAGCACGCTCGCCGCGCTGATCAGCCGGCTGCACGACCCGGACGCCGGCCGCATCACGATCGACGGGATCGACCTGCGCGACCTGCGCCCGGCCGACCTGGCCGCCGTCGTGGGCGTGGTCAGCCAGGAGACGTACCTGCTGCACGGCACCGTGCGGGACAACCTCCGGTACGCCCGCCCGGACGCCACCGACACCGAGATCGAGGCCGCCGCCCGCGCCGCCCGCATCCACGACCTCGTCACCGCGCTGCCCGACGGGTACGACACCATGGTCGGCTCGCGCGGCCACCGGTTCTCCGGCGGCGAGCAGCAGCGCCTGGCGATCGCCCGGACCCTGCTGCGCGACCCGCGGATCCTGGTGCTGGACGAGGCGACGAGCGCGCTGGACACCGAGACCGAGCGCGCGGTCCAGCGGGCGCTGGACGAGCTGGCCAGGGGCCGCACCGTGGTGACCATCGCGCACCGGCTCTCCACTGTTCGCGACGCCGACCGTATCGCCGTGCTCGACCACGGCCGGATCGTCGAATCCGGCACCCACGACGCGCTGCTGGACCGGCGCGGCCGCTACGCCGCCCTGGTCGGCTGAGCGTAGGAGAGTGACCACCGCCGCCCGGTGGCGCGTGCCGGCGCTGCGCACGACCGCTGTCGTCGCCGGGGCGATGCTGGGCGTGCAGCAGCCCGCGCAGGCCGCCCGGGCAGAAACGCCCGCCCCCGAGAAGGCCGCCGTCCCGGGCTGACCGTCCCGGCTCAGACCTGGGGCCCGTCCGGGCTCAGACCTGGGGCGGTTCCGGCTCGCCCGGGCGGGGCCGCTGTCCCGGGGCCGGGCGCGGCGCGGGCGGGGGGAGCAGCGGCTCCAGCGGGGTGAACGACTCCACCGGTCCGTCCGGCCGCGATCCACGCCGCGCCCGCCCCGGCCCGGGCATCCCTCGCGCGTCCCGTGCCGCGCCCGCCGGTCCGGTCCCGTCGGCCGGCGGTGCCGTGGCGGCCGGCTCGCCGTCCTTCCCGGCTCGCGCCGCCGTCGGCTGTTCACGGCGGTCGCGTTCCTCCGCGTACTCGGCGCGGCGGCGGGCCAGGTCGCGCTCGCACTCCAGCGCGATGCGCTGCTCCCAGTACGGCTGGAGCAGCTTGCGCACCCGCTCGTCCAGGTGCACCGTGACGTCCGGCTCGCAGGCGAACGTCACCTCGCCGCGCGCGTACGTCCAGGGCGGCGGGTCGTCGTCGGCGAGCGCGGCGGTCAACGCGGCGTGCAGGTCGCGCGGGCGGTGCGGCGGCACCTCCACCGCGTGCCGGACCGCGAGCCGGTGCAGGCGCTGCGTGGCCTGCTGCTGGAAGTAGTCCACGTACCAGCCGAACAGCTCCGGCCGGGCCGTCTCCGACGACCAGGTGTAGGTGGCGCGGACCAGGAACACGTACACCTGGCCCTGCGCCGGCACCGCGAGCGGCTCCGGGACGCGCCGGTCGACTGTGGTCACCGGCGTCACCGGCTCCTCGGTCCACCAGAGCTGCCGCAGCGTCGGCTGCGCGCCGTCCCAGAAGCGCCGGGTCCGCACGCGCGCCGCCTCGCCCAGCGCCCGCGCCCGTCCGGCCCACCGCCGCCGCCTGCTGTCCACCGGCGCGCCGGGCATCGGCCGGCCGCCGCCCGGCTCGGGCCCTCCCGGCACCGCGGTCATCGCACCCCCTCCATGCCGGATCGCAGCACCGCGTCCCGCGGCGTCACCGGCGCGCGCGGGCCGTCGGGCGAGGGGTGGCCGGACCGCCGTGGCGGTCCGCGATCCACGCTAACAACCCGGGCCGGTGTACGCGCGCAGCCGCGCGGCGGTTCCGCCCGGCCCAGGGGCGGGCGCTGACCGATCGGACGAGTCGTCCCGTAGTCCTATCCGTGGGACTCGGGCTGTTTCGGTCCCGTTCACGGGACCGACCATCCAGAGTCGATCGGCGCGCCTTGATCCGTGATCGAAGCGCTTCGTAGCGTGAGGCTCCGCGATCCTTCGGGGAGGACCAGAACGCATGGGCGTAGACGCTCGTCAGGCCGCCGGCCAGACCGTGAATTTCCTGCGCTCCCTGGCCGAACGGCAGTACGACCGGGTCTGGACCCCGGACTTCCTGCACCTCAGCCCGGACGTGCAGGGCTTCGCCGTGTTCCACCGCGGCGGCCTGGTGCTGGTCTACGGCGCGGTGTCGCCGGACGATCCGGCCCGCTGGGTGTTCCGGATGGCCTGCGTGGCCGGCGCCGACGTGCCGGACATCTCCGGGGCGATGGCCTGGGCGAACATCCGCAACCGGCTGGCCGAGGCCGGGCGCTACTACTGCGTCGTGAAGGCCGACCAGAGCGCCTGCCACGTGGTGTTCGCGCTGGATGTCCGCAGCCCGCTGCTCGACGACGTCACGGCCCCCGACGCGCAGGCGGTGCGGGAACTGCTGCACTTCTCGCTCGCGGTGTGCGTCCACAACGCCGTGGCGGACTTCCGCGATCTGGCGTCCTATCTGCCGGCGCGGCCGCTGGCGCCGACCGAGATCGACGCCTGGACGCTGTTCGCCGGCACCCAGGACTGATCGCGCGGCAACGGTTCGCCGGCACCCAGGACTGATCGCGCGGCAACGGTTCGCCGGCACCCAGGACTGATCGCGCGGCAACGGTTCGCCGGCTCGGCGCAGCCCGGCGAGCTGCACGAAGATCTCCCGCTTCGCAGTGGCGGTGCCGCGACTGGTGACCACGTACCCGGTCAGCCAGATCCACCCGGTGTACGTCACCTCGGGCCCGACCGATACGACCCGGAACGTGAGCGCCCGACCGCCGCCGAACTGCACCGACGCGCGGCCGTCGACCCGTAGCAGGTCGCCGGGTTGCGGGCGCACCGCTACCAGTGGCCGTCGTTCGGTGGGCGGCACTCCCGGGCGTGCATGGCCTGCCAGTCCCGCAGGGCGCGCTTCAGCCTGTCGTTCTCCTGCGCGAGCAGGCGTACCCGGCGGTGCAGTTCGGCCAGTTCGTCGGCGACCCGGGCCTGGAACTCGCGTACCTGATCAGGGTCGACGCCGCGCCTGCGGGCGTCGAAGGCGTGCGTGCGCACCTCGTGCGGGGTCAGCCGGGCCGGCAGGCCGCTCAGGTAGAGGCGGCCGGATCGATGCAGCGTCACTTCGGTCCTTCCAGGAGTAGGGGGCAGGTGCGGTGGAAGGGCGGGCCGTCCGCACGCCGGCCGCGGCCGACCCGCCCGCTCCGCCACCGCAGCCCGGATCGGCGGTACGGAGGCGGAGCAGTCCGGAGGGTCGGGACGGGTACGCGCACCCGCCCCGACCGGGGGATGGGCCGAACTCGTTGCCACGCGAGGATCGGCCCAGAATCAACTTATCTAGACATGTCAGATGAGTCAACGCTGCTTGTTAGGCGCGTCGCGGTGTGATCGAATCGGGTCGCCACGCGAGGAGTGCCATGCGAGAAGTGCCGGATTACTGGCGCATCGCCGACGATGTGATCGCCGACGTCAGAGGAAAGAAGCTGAAGCCCGGGGACAAGCTGCCCTCGATCGCTGCGCTGCGCGATCGCTACGGCGTGAGTCACGGCACCGTGCAGATGGCGTATGCGCGTCTCGAAGCGTTGCGGGTGATCCGGCGGCAGCAGGGCAAGGGTGTCTTCGTGACCGATCCGAAGACCTGGATGAGAGAGCCGTAACCGGCGTCAGTCCAGCAGGCCCACCGGTCGTCGTCCGACTCGCCATACTGTCGGCGATGACTGCGGACGTGCGTACCGAAGACGGTTGTCGCCTGTGGGCCGACCAGGTCGGCGCCGGGGCGCCGCTGGTGCTCTGTCACGGCGGTCCGGGCATCTGGGACTACCTCGGCCCGGTCGCCCGGCTGCTCGACGGGCACGCCCGTGTCATCCGGTGGGACCAGCGTGGTTGCGGGCGCTCCGAGCGGCGCGGCCCGTACACGATCGGCCGTTTCGTCGCCGACCTCGACGCGGTCCGCGAACACCTGGCCGGACCGCGGACGGCACTGCTGGGCCACTCGTGGGGCGCGCACCTGGCGCTGCGGTACGCGATCGAACACCCGGAGCGGGTCAGTCACCTGATCTACGTCTCCGGCACCGGCATCGACCCCGAACGCGGCTGGCATCCGCATTACGAACGGAATCTCCGGCGGCGGCTCGGGCCCCATCTGCACCGGTGGGAGGCGCTTGGGGCACGAGCGCTCAACCCGGCGGAGGAACGGGAACGGGCGGTTCTGCAGTGGTCGGCCGACTTCGCCGATCCGGACTCCGCCATGGCGCACGCCGAGGACATGGCCGCGCCGTGGCTGGGCATCAACCACGACTGCAACCGGGCCGTCAACGCCGAGGTCAAGCGGGAACTCCGTACCTCCGGGATCGCGGCGCGGTGCCGGACGCTCGACCTGCCCGTGCTGATCATCGACGGCCCCGAGGACATCCGTCCCCGCTGGGGCGTCGACTCGCTGGAGAAGGCGCTGCCCAATTGTGAGCGGGTCAGCCTCCCCGGATCCGGCCACCTGCCGTGGGTCGAGAATCCACACGACTTCCGTCGGGCCGTGGCCGTCTTCCTCGACGCGCCGGCATGAGCCGGCGTCCGGAACCTGAAAGCGGGAGCCTTCGGTAGCGGCCTGTCGCGGAGATCGGTACTTACGGGTACACCCGTCCCGTCGACGGGACGGCTAGAGTCTTCGCGTGATCGACCGGAGGCGCCCCTCGAGTCGGTCAAGAAGGTGCGAGCCGCTGATCTGATGGCGCCCTCTTAAGGCCACACAGCGAACAGAGTAGACAGCGTCGCTCTCCATCCTCCCACCCGTCAGGAGCCGACAATGGGTAACGAGATTCAGCTGATCAGCGACGGCGACGGGCTGGCGGTCATCGGAGATCCGACGGCTGTCGAACGCTTCCTGGTCTCCGAGGGCTTGCCGTCGAAGAACCTCGGGCTGCCTCGGCTCGGGTCTGTTCTCAAGGTCGAGGCGGCAGCGACTCAGGCTGGTTCCGAGATCGCCGCCAACTCCGGTCGTTGGGTGCAGCTGACCCAGGAGTCAGCGCAGCTCGTCCACAAATTCGGTCTGATGCCGACCAAGACCCCAGGGGTCAGCCACGCGATGGTGGGAGATCCAGGCTCGATCCAGAAATGGCTTCAGATCTCGAAGGGGCCCGGGGCGGTCGCAGGCAACCCGGCGTTGCTGGCCGGTGCGGCGGGGCTCATGGCGCAGCTTGCGATGCAACAGAGCATGAAGGAGATCACCGACTATCTCGCCACGATCGACGAGAAGGTCGACGATGTGCTCCGTGCCCAGAAGGACGCTGTGTTGGCCCGCATGATCGGCGTGGGCTTCGTCATCGAGGAGTCCATGACCATCCGTGAGCAGCGCGGCCGAGTCGACGAAGTCACATGGTCGAAGGTGCAGGGCGCGCCGGCGACGATCGCAGAAACCCAGGCGTACGCGTTGCGTCAGCTCGACGCGCTCGCGGAGAAGCTGGAGCGTAAAAGCGCGATCGGTGAGCTTGCCAGGGCAGCCAGGGAAGCGGAGTCCAAGGCGCAGGAGTGGCTTGTCGTCCTGGCCCGCTGCTTCCAACTGCAGGACGCGATCGCCGTGCTCGAACTCGACCGGGTGCTGGACGCGTCGCCGGACGAGTTGGACGGGCATCGCGTCGGGCTGAGGAATGCTCGGCAGAACCGACTCGAACTCATCTCCCGGTGCACCGAGCGCCTCCTTGCCCGCATGGAAGCGGCCGCGGGCAGGGCGAACGCCAAGGTTTTGCTGAACCCGATGGACTCACCGGCGGTGGTGAAGTCGAGCAACCAAGTCTCGACAGCCATCGTCAACTTCCACGGGCGACTCGGTATCGAGAGCGCTCGGCAGTCGTCGGACGCGAGACGATGGGCGGATGCGGCCAAGGAGGCGAGAGACAAGGCGCTTGAGACCGGAGCAGACGGCGTTGATGCCGCCAGGCGCCTCGGTAACGACACTTTCGACCGGGCTAAATGGGCGACGGGCAAGCTTTCCGGCCGGGTCGGCGGGTGGGCACTGCGTCGGCGCGGGGAGGACGACGAACTCAAGGAGAAGAGTGGCGACGCTTGATCAGGAGAGAGAACGTGACCTGACCCCGCCACCTATCCGCGTCTGGTGCGGTGGAGGACTGACCGAGACCCGCTGTTTGCGTCTTCGTAACGGACCCGACGACGTGGATGCGCGAACTTTGACTGGTCGGGTTCGTGACGCCGGTCGGGGTAGCGGCAAGATCCGTTCTGGTGCAGGCTGGCGGTGTGAAGGCCTTCGTCGGAGTCACGGACGAGAAGTGGTATCGGTTCCTGGCGGCGCGTCCTGATCTGAACGAGGTGAACTTCTGGCGTCCGTCGGGTGGTGCATTTCGTGCGCTCACGCCTGGTGAGCCGTTTCTCTTCAAAGCCCACTATCCGTTCAATCGCGTCGTCGGCGGTGGCTTCTTCAGCGGCTTCACCCAGTTGAAGATCTCGGAAGCGTGGAACCTCTTCGGCGAGGGCAACGGCGTCGCGAGCCTCGACGAGATGAGGCGTAGCGTCGGGCGGTACCGGAAACAGTCGATCGAGCCGGGGGAGGATCCGGTGATCGGGTGCATCTTCGTTCGTGACAGCGTCTTCTTCGCCGACGGCTCGTCGGTCGATCCGCCCCCTGGCTTCGCGCCGAACGTCGTACAGGGCAAGACGTACGACCTCGCTGATCCAGCCGCTGCGGACTACTTCGGTCTTGCCCTTCACCGCCTTCTGGGTGGAGAGGTCGATTTGGACCTTGGTGAGCCGTGGCATCGCCCCGGCCCGATCTACGGAGATCCACGGCTCGTTCCCCAGCGTCTCGGCCAGAAGTCGTTCAAGGCGGTGGTGCTCGGCGCGTACGGCCGCCGCTGTGCGATCACGGGCAACAAGTTGCAACCGGTGCTCCAGGCGGCGCACATCCGGCCACTGCCGGCGGGCGGCGAGCATCGGATCGACAACGGCATGCTGCTCAGGTCCGATGTCCACATCCTCTTCGATCAGGGCTACCTGGGCGTGGACCCGAGGTACCGCCTGATGGTGAGTCCGCGCCTGCGAAGCGAGTTCGGCAACGGCGACCAGTTCTACGCGAAGGCCGGGTCCGTTGTCGCGATCCCAGAGCGACGTGGAGACCGTCCCAAGGCCGAGTTCCTGGAGTGGCACCTGGAGTCAGTGTTCAAAGCGGCCTGACTGCTGAGCCGCCTCCCGCCTAGCAGCTGCTGACGCCGTGGAGATCTTGGTACGAAAGGGCCCTCATGGGGGCCGTTTCATACCAAGATCTATTCGTGTCTCGTCTGGTGAGACGTGACTCTCGAAGCTGCTCGGCCAGGGGCGCCGTGAGGGCCGCCGAGAAATCGACGCAACAACATTTATGGATGTTCGGATGGTGTCGGACGGTTGATCGTCCTGGTCGGATGGCGGAACGGACATCGCCGTTCGACGATGACAGGAGGGACCGTGCGCACACCATCCCGTGCGTTGACGGGGACCACCGCGCTGCTGCTCGCAGCCGGGCTGGTCCTGACCGCCGCTGGCGGCGGCCAGGCGGCACCCCGGGAACAGACCCGTACCCAGGCGCCACCCGACCACCTGCCGGGCGACCGGCACGACACCAAGGCCAAGGACAACCGCAAGGGCCGCGTCGCCGCCAGCGACCGGCAGCGGGACCGGGCCGCCGCGCTCGGCGCGCGCGTGCGCTGGACCGACTTCGGTACGCCCGCCACGCTCACGTCGACCGGCAAGCCCCTCGCCACCGGCCTGCCCGCCGACCCGGCCGCCGCCGCGCGCGCGTACGTGGCCGCCAACCGGGACGTGCTGGGCCTGACCGCCGAGGGCGCCGCCGCGCTGGAACTGCTCACGGTGGCGCCGATGGGGCAGGGCGCGACCGTCCTGTTCCGGCAGCGCTTCGGTGACCTGCCGGCCGCCGTCGACGGCATGCTGTCGATCGGCGTACGCGACGGAGCGGTGTGGCACGTCAGCTCCTCGCTCGCCCGCGACGCCGGTACGCCGGCCCCGGCCACGATCAGCGCCGAGCAGGCCCGCAAGGCCGCCGTCGCCGACGCCGGCCGCTCCGACGCGCAGGTCGTGCGTACCTCGTTGGTCGCGGTGCCCACCGCGGACCGGGGGCCGCGCGCGGCGTGGGAGGTGGTCCTCGGGGCGGACACCACCGGCGCGGACCCGGCCGCCTACGCCACCTACGTGGACGCCCGCGACAGCGCCGTGCTGGTCCGTGAGGACCTGATCGACCACGACGCCGACCACCCCTCGTGGGAGGTCTTCCCGAACTCGCCGCGGGTCGACAGGTCCTCGGTCGACACCCGCAAGCGGTGGTGCGCCGTGCCGGCGCGCGGCTGCGCCGAGGTGGTGGGCGTGCCCGGGCACCCGGCGTGGGACGTGGACCCGGCCACCGGCCAGTCCACCACCACGACCAAGGGCAACAACGCGATCGCGGTGCAGAACTGGTTCAGCAACGACCCGTTCAGCGTCGGCACCGAGACCGCGACGCCCCGCCCGGACCGCCGGTACGACTACCCGTGGACGAACCAGTGGCAGGAGCAGCGCTGCAACCCGGAGGTGTTCACGTCGCCGCAGGCGAACGACATCGACGCGGCGCGGGCGAACCTGTTCGCCATGCACAACCGGATGCACGACTGGACCTATCACCTCGGGTTCACCGAGGAGACCTGGAACATGCAGCAGGACAACCTCGGCCGCGGCGGGCTCGGTAACGACCCCGAGCAGGGCAACGCCCAGGCCGGCGGGGCCAGCGGCGGCCCGCCCAACTTCGCGGCCCGCAACAACGCCAACCAGATCACCCCGCCGGACGGCGTCGCGCCGACCACCAACATGTACCTGTGGCAGCCCATGGCGGGCTCGTTCTACGCGCCGTGCGTCGACGGCGACTTCGACATGTCGGTGATCGCCCACGAGTACGGCCACGCGGTCACCAACCGCATGATCGCCGGCCCGAGCGCCGGGGTCAGCTCGCCGCAGGGCATGAGCGAGAGCTGGTCCGACCAGCTCGCCATGGAGTACCTGTTCGAGCACGGATACGCCGCGCCCGGCCGGCGCGGGTTCACCATCGGCGAGTACACCACCCAGGACCCGAACGCGGGTATCCGCAACTACAACATGAGTGACAGCCCGCTCAACTACAGCTCGGTCGACTACGACTTCGTCGGCCTCCAGGTGCACGCCTCCGGTGAGGTGTGGAGCGCCACCAACACCGACATCCGCGCGGCCATGATGCGCCGGTGGGGCAGCGGCACCCCGGCCGTGCAGAAGGCGTGCGCCACCGGCGCCCGCGACGTGACCGCCTGCCCGGGTAACCGGCGCTGGATCCAACTGGTCTTCGACTCGTTCCTGCTGATGTCGGTCAGCCAGGTCAGCATGGTCGACGCCCGGGACGCGATGCTCGCCGCCGACCGGATCCGCTTCGGCGGCGCCAACCAGGACCTGCTCTGGAACGCGTTCGCCGGGCGCGGCCTCGGCGAGACCGCGGCCAGCGTCGGCCACACCGACGCCAACCCCACGCCGGGCTTCACCTCGCCGTACGCGCGGGAGGGCTCGCTGCGGTTCCTCCCGGTCGGCGAGCGCGGGCCGGTGGCCGGCGCGCAGCTGTTCGTCGGGCGCTACCAGGCCCGGGCGGTGCCGGTGGCGGACACCGACGCGGCCACCCCGCTCACCGACCGGGTGGATCTGGTGCCCGGCACGTACGAGTTCGTGGTGCGGGCACCCGGCTACGGCCACACTCGGATCGGCCCGGTGAAGGTCAAGGCGGGCCAGAACCGGACGCTGGCGGTGTCGTTGCGACCCAACCTGGCCTCGGCCACCGCGGGTGCGGCGGTCACCGGCGACGGGATCAACCTGCCGCAGATCGCCGACGACGACGAGGCCACGAACTGGGCCTCGCTGGGCGCGCCGGTCGCCGGCCGGCAGGTCACAGTCGACCTGTCCGGCGACGTCCAGCAGGTACGCCGGGTGCAGGTCAGCGCCATGCTACGTCCGGCGGTCGCCGGTGACGCGGACGCCGGCACCCAGAGCCGGTACTCCGCGGTGCGGCAGTTCCGGGTCCTCGCGTGCACCGCGACCGGGCCGGTGACCTGCGCGGACGCGGCGGACTTCCGCCCGGTCTACACCAGCCGGCCGGACGCGTTCCCGGCTGTGGCGCCGCGTCCCCGGGCGCCCGAGCTGATCATGCGGTCGTTCGACATTCCGCGTACCAAGGCCACGCACCTGCGCGTCGAGGTGCTGACCAACCAGTGCACGGGCGCGCCGGACTACGCCGGTGAGCAGGACGACGACCCGCGGGCGGCGACCGACTGCGCCACCGCCAGCCCGCAGGCGCAGAACGTGCGGATCGCCGAGTTCCAGGCGTTCACGCGCTGACCCACACGGCGGGTGCGGACGGGCGGCTCGGGTCGTCCGTCCGCACCCGCCATCGTGTGTTCACCCGGGGTTCGGGGCGCCGTCGCCGGATCGGGGCTGTACCGCGGGCAGGATCCTCGACAGACTGAGCGGCGACCAGCGAACGACGTTGGTCGATGCCCTGCCGGCTCGCTCAAGGAGGATCCCTTGACCCCGTTCCGTGCCGCCGTCACCCGCGTACGCCGCGCCCTCGCCGCGTCCGCCCTGGTCACCGCCGTGGCCGCCGCGGCGCTCGTCGCACCGTCCACTGTCTCCACCCGCCTCGCCGAACCCGCCGCGGCCGCCGTCTACGGCTCCTGCACGCAGTCCCGCTGCGCCGACGCGCGCACCGCGCGGTCCGGCTGGTCCGCGAAGAGCTTCCCGACCAGCCGTGGCTGGTACTCGTGGAGCGGCGGCCGGTGCAACTTCGCCGGCGGCCGGTTCTACAACTACGAGGGTCAGCTGCCCGCCGGCGCCACCTACTACGAGTACGACGTCTACCCGCGCGCCTGCAACGCCTCCCGGGACGCGTACCGGATCGTGGTCAACAAGAGCACCGGGGCGACCTGGTTCTCGCCCGACCACTACGCCAACTTCTACCGGCTCTGAGCAGCCTCGGCGCCGGCGGGGGGCGACCCCCGGCCGGCGCCGTCGGGAAAGGACGGATCATGGGCGCAGCGTCCCCGCAGCCGCCGGCCTGGCTCGTGTACGACGGCGCGCCGCCCGAGCCGGACGGTGTGCCGGTCTCCGGCGGGGCCAGCCGCACCCGCGCCGGGCTGCACGAGACGCTGGCCGGGTCACTGGCGCTGCCCGGCTGGTACGGCCGCAACTGGGACGCCCTCGCCGACGCGCTCGCAGACCGCCTCGACTCCGGTCCGCTGACGCTGGTCGTGACCGACGCGGCGGACCTGCTCGCCGACGAGCCGCCCGCCCAGCTCGGCACGCTGCTGGACGTGCTCGGCGCGGTCGCCGCCGGTGGGCACGAGACGCTGCGGGTGGTCCTACGCGACGACCCGGACCGACTGCGCGCCCTGCGTGACCGCGTGGCCGCCGTGCTCGGCGGGCGGGTGGGCGCCCCGCCTCCCGCAACCGGCTGACCGGGTGCCGTTTCGCCGCCCCCTCCCCGAAGCGGCGGCCTCGTGCGGTGAGCATGGCCGCCAGCTCGGCGAGGTGGCGACCTCGTGCGGTGAGCATGGCCGCCAGCTCGGCGAGGTGGCGACCTCGTGCGGTGAGCATGGCCGCCAGCTCGGCGAGGTGGTGGGGTCTGGTGGGTGGGGATGCCGCCACTTCCCCGTAGCGGCGGGCCGGGTGCCACTTCGGGGAGGTGGCGGGGTTCTGGTGGGTGGGGATGCGGCCACTTCGGGGAGGTGGTGGGCCGATCGCCAGTTCGGGGAGGTGGTGGGGTCCGGTGGGGAGGGATGCCGCCACTTCGCCGTAGTGGCGAGCCGGGCGCCAGTTCGGGGTGGTGGTGAGGTCCGGTCGGTGGGGATGCAGCCAATTCGGGGTGGTGGCGTGGGCGGTCGCCAGTTCGGGGGAGTGGCGGGGTCCGCTGGGTGAGGTTGTCGCCACTTCGGGGTGGCGGCGGGCCGGGCGCCGGTTCGGGGAGGTGGTGGGGTCTGGCGGGTGGGGATGCGGCCACTTCGGGGAGGTGGCGAGCCGGGCGTCAGCCTGGGGAATGACGGGCCTGGTGGGTGGGGCATGCCGCCACTTCGCGGTGGTGGCGGGCCGGGCGCCGGTTCGGGGAGGTGGTGGGGTCTGGCGGGTGGGAATGCCGCCACCTCGGGGTGGTGGTGGGCCGGGTGCCAATTCGCGGTGGTGGCGGGCCGGGCGCCGGTTCGGGGAGGTGGTGGGGTCTGGTGGGTGGGGATGCGGCCACCTCGGGGTGGTGGGCCGGGCGCCGGTTCTGGGAAGTGGCGAAGGTGAGGGTGAGTGCGAGCCGGGTGGTGAGGGCGCGGGTCGCGTCGGCGGCCTGGGCGGGACACGCCGGACCGGGTGGGGTCAGGCGGGCTGGTCGAGGATGGCGCTGAAGCGCTCCTCGGCCAGGTCCAGCTGGGCGAGGATGTGCTGCTTGACCGGCGCCGACAGCGGCGTGTCAGGCCGGGCGACCAGGTCGCGGAAGACCGGCACCAGCGGGCGGTACTTGGTGGCGGCGCGGGTCACCTTCGGCCCGATCGTGTGGATCACGCCCACGCCGTTGTCGGTGAAGTCGGACACCTTGATCACGCGGGCCCAGGGTTCCCGTTCCAGGCTGGCCGCCACGTGCTCCCGGTACTGCTCGTCGCGGTCCCGCCCCGGGTCGTACGCCGGGTTGGTGACCGCCGCGACCAGCCGGGCGACCCGCGCGCCGAACCGGTCGGACAGCGCGTCGAGTGCCGCCGGCGTGGCGTCCGCTGCCGACTCGGGGTCGAGCCCTGCGAGTTCGGCGGGGTGGTCCTCGACCGCGTCGTGCAGCAGCCCGGCGACGATCACGTCCACGTCCCGCACCTGGTAGTGGTGCATCAGCCGGATCGCCACCCGCAGCAGGTGGTTGAGGTACGGCTCGCGTACCCGGCGGTCGTCGCGGTGCAGGTCGGCAGCCAGGTCGAGCGCCTCGGTCAGCCGGTCGCGGGCGGCCTCGT
Organism: Micromonospora sp. L5; assembly: GCF_000177655.2. Lineage (NCBI taxonomy): Bacteria > Bacillati > Actinomycetota > Actinomycetes > Micromonosporales > Micromonosporaceae > Micromonospora > Micromonospora sp. L5. Next base: position 5,246,617 of record NC_014815.1, read on the forward strand.
CGAACGCCTCGATCTCCAGCCGGAACCGGGCCAGCAGGCCGGGCTCACCGTGGATCTCGGTGATCGCGTGCATCGGCATGGTGGCGAGGTACGCGGGGAACTCCATGCGTCCCTTATAGCTGATCTTCGCTAGATCCGGCGTCCGCCGGGCCGCTCACGTCGCCGGTGAGACGCTTGACCAGGCGTACGCAGGTGCCCTCCGGCGTGCCGACGATGGTGGCCTCGTCCATCACCCGCGCCATGATCAGCCGTCCCCGGCCGCGGTCGCCGGTGTCGTCGCCGTCGGCCGCGCGCCAGCCGCCCCGGTCGCGTACCTCGATCTCCAGCCGGTCGCCGCGCAGCTCGGCCCGCAGCGTGGTGATGCCCTCCCGGGCGAAGCGGTAGCCGTGCTCGATGGCGTTGGCGCACGCCTCACCGGTGGCGATGAGGACGGTGTCGACGTCCCACTCACTCACGCCCCGGGCATGCAGCCAGCCGCGCAACCGTTCCCGGGTGGCGGCGAGCCGGGCCGGGTCGGCCGGCAGGTCGATGGTGAGGACCGGGCCGACGTCGCCGGATGTCCCACCCGTCACGTCCGGCCCTCCGTCCCGTGCCCGTCCCCGGACCTGGGCGCCCACTCGCGCTGTCACCGCCTGATTCTCACCCTGTTGTCCCCGGTGGCCGCCGGTTCATTCCCCCGGCGGCGGTGTCCGTCAAACGTGATCATTGCGCATCGGGGGCGGCGTGTCAGCCGGCGGCCCGGCAGAGGCGGCAACGCGGCGGGCCGGCGACCCCCGAGGGGACGCCGGCCCGGGACGAGCGGTCGCGGTTGCCCCGACGGCGTCGAGGTGGCGCGCGTGCGGGCTCGGGCGCAGGTCAGAGCGGCAGCCGCCCGGCGCCGGCGAAGGCGTCGACGACGAACGGGACCAGCGGGGCCGGCAGCGGCCGGGCGGCGCGCAGCGTGGGCGTCCACCCGGCGTCGCCGCCGAGGTCGGGGTCGTGGGCGGCGTTGTACGCGGCGAGCAGGTCCACCGGCCGGGGCAGGCGGTCACCCTGCCGGACCCAGCTGCCCCGCTCGGTGAGCGCGGTGCCGCCCCAGTCGTAGAGCAGGTCGGCCGGGCCGGTGTCGCCGGTGAGCGTGAAGAAGTTGTTCTCCGCGTACAGCGCGGACTGCACGCCGACGCCGAGGGCGTACGCGAAGCCGGGCCCGCCGAGCCGGTAGTGGTTCTCGTGCACGTCGACCTGGCCGAACCGGACCCGGGGCAGGCGTTGCAGCGTGCCGTCGAACAGGTTGTGCCGCACGGTGACGTTGAGCCGGCCCACGTCCGGGCCGACCGTGTTCGACGAGCCGATGAGCATCACCTTGTCCCGGCCGGTGAACCGGTTCCACGACACGGTGACCAGGCTGGCGGTGTGCGTGACGTCCACCGAGCCGTCGTGCACCTGCCAGGGCCGCCCGAAGTAGACGGGCTGGGCGCTGTCCGGGTTGTCGCCGTCGGTGAACGTGTTGTGGTCGATCCAGACGTGCTCGCTGCGGCGCACCGAGATCTGGTCGTACTGGGAGTTCCAGTTGCCCGTGTCGCCGTCGGCAGGGGACCAGGCCGGGAAGCAGTCCCGGGCGTCGGCGAACTCGATGTTGCGCACGATCACGTTGGCCACCCGGTCGATCATCAGCGTCAGGCCGGTGAGCCGCGCGCCGCGCAGCCCGACGATAGTGGTGTTCGAGCCGACGTTGATCTGGGTCTGCCGGGTCTGCTCGGCCACCGAACGCACCCGGGCGGCCTCCAGCGGTCCGCTCGGGTTGACCCGGCCCCAGGTCGCCGGGTCGTACGCGGCCAGGTAGGCGGGCAGCGAGTACTCCGGGTCGGCCAGGTCGGCGCAGTCCAGCAGGGTGCCGTCCGGTCCTTCGAAACCGTCGACTGTCCCGGCCACGTACACGATCTTGGGGGTGGCGTCGGCGGCGTTCGTGGCGTTGTCGCCGCCGAGCGCGGCGACCAGCTCGGCGCGGGTACGCACGACGTGTACCCGGTCCGGCGCGGCGGCCGACCCGCCGGTGGTGCCGGTGCCCGCGGCGGCCCAGCCGTCGTTCGCCGGGAGGGTCTGGCGGCCGATCAGCTCGGCGGCCCGGGACGGCTTACCAGGTGCGGCCGGCGCGGGCGCGGCGGTGGTGAGGACGAGCGCGGCGGCCAGCGCCGCGACGGCTGCGGTTCGGGTACGCATGACTCGTTTCCGTTCTCCTGGAGGGACATTCACTGCAGGGGTAGATCCACCACATAGGGCTTGACCGCCCACGGCACGCCCGCCTCGGACGGCAGCGCACCGGTCTCCGCGGCGGCCCGCAGCACCGCGCCGACGCCCCGCACCATCAGCACCCGCTGCGGGCCGTCGCCCGCCTCGCGCACCAGGTCCCCGTCGAGCAGCGTCGGAACGGGTGCGTCCCGCAGCGCGTCCAGCACCGCGGTGAACGGCTCGGTACGCGCCAGCGGCGCGATCAGCGGCGTGCCGTCCGCGCGGTGGTCGAGCAGGTTCGCCAGCAGCCCTCGGCGGCCGGGCACCGGGTGCGGCGCGTCGTCCCCGGGCAGTCGCAGCCGGTCGGTCGGGTACTCCAGCACCGCCCGGCCCCGCTCGCCGGTGACCAGCACCTCCCCGGGGACGTGTTCCTCGGCGGCGAGGGTGAGCGCGGCCAGCACCGGCGGCCCGGCGTGCGGGGTCAGCCGCAGCACGCTGGTGTCGTCCACCTCGATCGGGCGGACGCGGTAGCGCTCCACTTCGATCCGGGCCGGGCGGACCGGCGCGCCGGTGACCGATTCGGCGACGGCGAGGCACTGCATCAGCGCGTGGGCGAGCGGGTTGGCGAGTGCGCCGTCCAGCGCCGGGCGGCCGTCGACCGACAGTCGCCCGGCCCAGGGGGAGCGGGCGTAGTAGGCGTCCGGGCGTTGCCAGGCGGCGAGCGTGGCGATGCCGGTGACCGGGCCGAGCCGTCCGAGCGCGCCGGTCAGTTCGGTCAGCGCGGCCGAGCCGAGCGCCTGGAAGTTGACCTGCACGGCCCGGCCGGCAGCGGCGGCGGCTTCGGCGAGCGTCCGGTGTTCGGCCAGGTCGAGCACCGGCGGCTTCTCCAGCAGCAGGTCCGCCCCGGCGGCGAGTACGTCGAGCGCGATCGGCAGGTGGGTGTGCGGCGGCGTGCAGATCACCACCACGTCGGGCCGGGACTCGGCGAGCATGACCCGGTGATCGGTGAGGACGGCCGCTTCCGGTGGGACCGGCGCGTCCGGTTCGGCCTCCAGCGGGCGGACGTCGACCAGGGCGACAAGGCGCGCCCGCCCGGCGGCGTGCAGTTCGGCGATGGTCCGGCGGTGCCAGCGGCCGTGCCCGTTCGCCCCGATCAGCGCCACCCGGGGCGGCCCGCCGGCGCTCACCGGCGACCCCCGGCGGGTCGCCGCCCACCCGCCGGTCACCGGGCGCCCGCCAGCGTGGCCCGGACGCCGTGGCGTTCCAGCGCGGTGAGCCAGCCGGTCACGTCGGCGCGGAACTCGTCGTCGGCGGCCAGGTCGGCCGGGAACACCTCGCGCAGCGCGAAGACCGCGTCCACCACCCCGGCCGGGGTGTGCGCTCCGGCGGCCAGCGCGGCGCGCAGCCGGTCCGCGAGCGGGTCGTCCAGCGGCAGCGGCCGCCCGTCGTCGGCGTACCCGAGCAGGAACCGCAGCCACGCGGCCACCACGAGCGCGCTCCACCGCGCCGACCGGCCCGCGGCCCGCAGGTCGGCGACGGTGTGCAGCACCCGCTGCGGCAGCTTCTGCGAGCCGTCCATGGCGACCTGCGTCGTCCGGTACCGGATCGCCGGGTTGCCGAAACGGGCCAGTACCTGCTCGCCGTAGTCGGCCACGTCGGCGCCGGGCGGCGGGGTGAAGCTCGGCGCGATCTCCTCGGCGAGCAGCCGCCGCAGCACCGCGTCCAGGTGCGGCAGCGTCAGCGCCTCGGCCACCGTCTCCGCGCCGGCGAGCGCACCGAGGTACGCGGTGGCGGAGTGCACGCCGTTGAGCGCCCGCAGTTTCAGCCGCTCCCACGGGCCGGCGTCGCCGGTGAGGATCGCGCCGGAGCGTTCCCAGGCCGGGCGGCCGCCGGGGAAGTCGTCCTCGATCACCCACTGCGACCACGGTTCGGCGGCGACCGCCGCGAGGTCGGTCACGCCGAGCGCCTGCCGGGCGGTGTCCCGGGTCTCGTCGGTGCTCGCCGGCACGATCCGGTCCACCATGGTGCCGGGGCAGGTGACCGCCGCCAGCACCCGCTCGGCTGTCGCCTCCGGCACCCGGGCCAGCGCGAGGCCCTGCTCGACCAGACCGCGCAGCCGCCGCCCGTTGGCGGGCAGGTTGTCGCAGCTCACGAGCGCGATCGGCCCGGCGTCGGCGGCGGCGCGGGCGAGCAGCCCGCGGACCAGCAGACCCGGCACGGTACGCGGGGGACGGCCGGTGGTCAGGTCGGCGGTCAGGTCCGCGTCCACTGTCAGCGCGGCGGTCACCGGGTCCAGCCGGTACGCCTTCTCGGTCACCGTCAGCGTGACCACCCGGATCGCCGGGTCGGCGAGCAGGCCGACCACCGCGTCCGGGTCGCTCGCGGCGTGCCGTACCCCGGCGAGCGCGCCGACCACCCGCGTGGCCGCGCCTTCGGCGGCGAGCGTGGTGACGCTGAACAGGCAGTCCTGCGCGTCGAGGGCCTCGACCACGTCGGTGCTGCGCGGCGCGACGCCGATGATGCCCCAGTCGCCGCCGGCCGCGCCGACCGCCGCCTCGGTGTGCACGGCCTGGTGGGCGCGGTGGAACGCGCCGAGGCCGAGGTGGACGATGCCGGCCGGCACGGTGCCGGGGCGCACCAGCGGCCGGGACTCCGGCGGCAGGTGGCGCAGCGTGGCCAGGCCGAGCCGGTCGGGGGTCAGCGCCATGCCGGTCCCTCCGGGAAGCGGAACTCCGCGATCGACTCCGGGCGCATGGTGGCGCTGTAGCCGGGCGCTGTGGGCAGCAGGTAGCGCCCGCCCCGGGTGCGGACCGGATCGGTGAAGTGTTTGTGCAGGTGGTCGACGTACTCGACCATGCGGCCGTCCAGGCTCGTGCCGACCCGCAGGTAGTCGAAGATCGCGAGGTGCTGCACGTACTCGCACAGGCCGACGCCGCCGGCGTGCGGGCACACCGGCACGCCGAACTTCGCGGCCAGCAGCAGTTCGGCGAGCACCTCGTCCACGCCGCCGACCCGGCAGGCGTCGACCTGCATGACGCCGATCGCCTCGGCCTGGAGCAGCTGCTTGAAGATCACCTTGTTGGCGGCGACCTCGCCGGTGGCGACCCGGCAGCGGCCGCCGGTCAGCTCGGTGACCGCGCGGGCGATCCGGGCGTGCCCGAGGACGTCGTCGGCGTGCGTGGGCTCCTCGATCCAGTACGGGTCGACCTCGGCGAGCACGCCCATCGCGGCGATCGCCTCGTCCACGTCCCACACCTGGTTGGCGTCCATCATGAGCAGCGCGTCCGGGCCGATCTCGGCCCGGATGATCCGGGCCCGCCGCAGGTCGTCCTCGATCCGCCCGCCGACCTTCATCTTCATCGCGCGCCACCCCTGCGCGTACGCGTCGCGGGTCAGCGCGCGCACCTGCTCGTCCGGGTAGCCGAGCCAGCCCACCGACGTGGTGTACGAGGGGAACCCGTCGCGTTCCAGCGCGGCCAGCCGGTCGGTGAGCCCGTCGCGTCCCTTGTCCAGGATGGCCGCCGCCTCGTCGGGGGTGAGCGCGTCGGTGATGTGGTGGAAGTCGACTGTCGCGACCAGTTCGTCGGTGGGCGCCTCGGCGAGGAACCGCCACATCGGCTTGCCGGCGAGCTTGGCGCGCAGGTCCCACACGGCGTTGACGAGCGCGCCGGTGGCCATGTGGATCACGCCCTTCTCCGGGCCGAGCCAGCGCAGTTGCACGTCCGCGGTGAGCGAGCGCCAGAACGCCACGGGTTCGGCGGCGATCTCGGCGACGGTGCGTCCCCGGACGTGGTGGGCGAGTGCGCGGACCGCCGCGCAGGTGATCTCGTTGCCCCGGCCGTTGGTGAACGTGAACCCGGTGCCGGTCGGCCCGCCGTCGGTGGTCAGTTCCACGTACGTGGCCGAGTAGTCGCCCCTGTTGATCGCGTCCGAGCCGTCGCCGCTGGCCGCGGTGGGGAAGCGCACGTCGTGCACCTCGACGTCGACGATTGTGGTCATGCGGGCCCACCTCCGAACTTGAAGACCTGCTTCGGCAGCCGGTACGCCAGGTCGACGATGGTCTCGGCGGCCTCGTCCTCGGTCAGCCGGTGCTCGGCGACGAGGCGGGCGAGGAATCCGGCGTCGACCCGGCGGGCCACGTCGTGGCGTACCGGGATGGAACAGAACGCGCGGGTGTCGTCGACGAACCCGGCGGTGTTGTAGAAGCCCGCGGTCTCGGTGACCGCCTCGCGGAACCGGCGCAGCACCTCGGGGGAGTCCAGGAACCACCAGGGCGCGCCGAGGCGCAGCGCCGCGTACCCGCCGGCGAGCGGGGCGAGTTCCCTGGTGAACGTGTCCTCGTCGAGCGTGTAGAGCACCACTGTGAGCCGGGGGTCGTTGCCGTGCGCGTCGAGCAGCGGCGCGAGGCCGTGCACGTACTCGGTGGCCTGCGGCACGTCGCCGCCCACGTCGCGGCCGTGCCGGGCGTGCAGCCAGCGGTTGTGGTTGCGGACCGCGCCGGGGTGCAGCTGCATGACCAGGCCGTCGTCGAGCGACATCCGGGCGAACTCCAGCAGCATGTGCGCCCGGAACGCCTCGGCGTCGGCGGCGCCGGTCAGGCCGCGCCGGCCCTTGTCGTACAGCGCCGCGGCCTGCGCGGGACTGAGATCGAGGGTACGGGCGGTGGGGTGCCCGTGGTCGGACGAGGTGGCCCCGGCGGCGGCGAACGCCTCCCGCCGTGCCCGCAGCGCGGCCAGGTATCCGGCGTACGTGCCGGTGTCCTCGCCGGAGATCTCGGCGAGCCGGTCCACGTTTGCGGCCCAGTTGTCGAACTCCATGTCCACCACGTCGTCGGGGCGGAACGTGGTGACCACTCGGCCGCCGGGCCCGCCCCAGCCGTCGGCGGCGAGCTTGGCGTGCCGGCCCAGGTCGTCCAGCGGTGACTCGGTGGTGGCGAGCACCTCGATGCCGAAGCGTTCGAACAGCGCCCGGGGCCGGAACCCCGGCTCGGCCAGGCGCGCGGCGAGCGCGTCGTAGACGGCGTCGGCGGTGGCCGGGCTCAGCGGCGTGTCGACGCCGAACACGTGCCGGAACGTCTGCTCCAGCCACAGTCGCGACGGGGTGCCGCGGAACAGGTGCCAGTGCGCGGCGAAGCGCCGCCAGATGGTCCGCCCGTCGGTCTCCACCGGGCTGCCGTCGACGCTCGGCACGCCCAGGTCGGCCGGGGGTACGCCCTGGCTGAGCAGCATCCGGGTCAGGTAGTGGTCGGGCACGATGAGCAGCCGGGCCGGGTCGGGGAACGGCTGGTCCTCGGCCAGCAGCCCGGGGTCGACGTGCCCGTGCGGGGAGATGAGCGGCTGCTCGGCGGCGAGCGCGTACAGCTCGCGGGCCAGGGCGCGCAGCCCGGGCTCGGCGGGCAGCAGCAGGTCGCCGCGGGGGATGATCGGCACAGCGAGGGCTCCTCGGTCAGGGCAGGGTGAGCAGGTCGGCGACCCGGACGGGCGCGCCGGTCTCCAGCGAGCGGTTGGCGGCCAGGCCGGTGAGCAGGGCGAGTGCGCCGTCGCGGGCGGTGGCGGCCCGGCCGAGCGGGTCGGGTTCGCCGCCGAGCAGCACCCGGGTCATCCGGGCGTCCGCGCCGCCGTGCCCGCGCCGGGTCCAGCTCTCGACCGGGATCTCCTGCGGCGGCGCCCAGAACGGGCGCAGCGTGAGCCGGGCCGCGCCCTGCTCGACGGCGGCCTCGTCGCCGTGCAGCGCCGCGCCCTTGAGGGCACCGGCGACGGACGGGCTGACGTGGTCGCTCTCGGTCACCTCCAGTTCGAGGCGGCCCCGGCTGCCGTTGACCATGACCCGGTAGCCCTCCCAGGGGGCGTACGCGGTGAGGTGGTAGGTCATCGTCGCGCCGGTGTCGTAGCGGGCGAGCACCGCGAGGTCGTCCTCGATGGTCACGCCGGGGGCGAAGACGTTGCGGTCGCGGTGGTAGCCGTCCTCGGCCTCGGCGTCGAGGTACAGCTCGCGCAGCCTCGGGTGGTCGGCCAGGCGCAGCGCGAACGGGTCGCCGTCGGCGGCGGGGGAGCCGTGCGCCCGGTCGTAGTCGCGGGCGTAGCCGTGCCGGCGGCCGTCCTCGCCGTAGAAGAACAGCCGGCCGTACGCGTGCACCTCGACCGGGCGGGCGTCCAGCCACCAGTTGACCAGGTCGAAGTGGTGGCCGGACTTGTGCACGAGCAGGCCGCCGGAGACGGACTTGTCCCGGTGCCAGCGGCGGAAGTAGTCGGCGCCGTGGCGCACGTCGAGCAGCCACTCGAAGTGCACCGACCCGATCTCGCCGACCGCGCCGTCGGCCAGCAGCCGCCGGAACTGCTCGTGCAGCGGGTTGTAGCGGTAGTTGAACGCGACGGTGACGCGCCGGCCGGTCTCGGCGACCGCGTCCAGGATGCGGCGGCACCGCTCCGCGTCGACGGTCATCGGCTTCTCCACGACCACGTCGCAGCCGGCCCGCAGCGCCGCCGTCACGTACTCGTCGTGGGTGGCGTCGACGCTGGTCACCAGCACCACGTCGACCCGCTCCTCGGCGAGCATGGCGGTGACGTCGGCGGCGGCGTACGTGGGCACCGGCGGGTGGCCCAGCTCGGCCAGCCAGCGGTTGTGGGCGTCCATCCGGATCTGGTTGACGTCGGCGAGCGCGACCAGCTCGGCGGTGTCGGCGTGGTCGAGCGCGAGGGCACGGACGAACATCTCGGCGCGTGCCCCGGCACCCACCAGGGCGTGGCGGACCCGTTTCCGGGCCGGTGGTGACATGACGTCGGCCTCCCCGGCAGTCGACTGCAAAGGTTTGCAGCCGAAGAAACCATGACGGTGGATGCGTCGTCAACGGTTGCCGCCCAACCCGCCCTATCCATCCGTATTGATGGGCATTCATGCACGTGGCGGGAACGCCGGCGCAATCGAGCCGCAACAATGGACCGTTGACACGGGCGCAACCGTTTGCATTAATGGGCGGCACCCGTGACGCCCACCACATCGGACGAGGGAGCCCGCCGTGCCAGCCACCATCCGGGACGTCGCCCGCGCCTCCGGTGTGCACATCTCCACCGTGTCCCGGACGTTCTCGGCCCCGCACCTGGTCAACCCGGAGACCCGGGTCCGGGTGCTGGCCTGCGCGGAGGACCTCGGCTACCGGCCCAACCGGGCCGCCCGGGCCCTCATCACCGGCCGTACGCACAACATCGGCCTGATCGTGGCCGACATCGCCAACCCGTTCTTCCCGCCGCTGATCAAGGCGGCGGAGGGGCAGGCCCGGCACCGCGACTACCACGTGTTCGTGGCCGACACCAACGAGGACCCGGTCGCCGAGGAGGACCTGGTCCACGCCCTGGCCAAGCAGGTCGACGGTGTGCTGCTGTGCAGCCCCCGGATGAGCAACAGCCTGATCGAGCAGGTCAGCCGCGAGGTCCCGGTGGTGGTGATAAACCGCCAGATCGCCGGCCTGCCCTGCGTGATGATGGACGTCGGGCAGGGCGCCCGGGCCGCGATCGAGCACCTGCTCGGGCTCGGTCACCGCCGGATCGCGCTGCTCGGCGGCCCGCGCGGCTCCTGGACCGCCCGGGAGATGCGCCGCGCCGCGACCGCCGCCGCCCGGGGCGGGGGAGCGGAACTGACAGTCCTCGGACCCAACCAGCCCACCGAGACCGGCGGCGGCGCGCTCGCCGAGCAGGTACGCCGCAGCGGCGTCACCGCCGTGCTCGCCTACAACGACCTGATGGCGATCGGCCTGATCGAAGGGCTGGACGCGATCGGGGCGCGGGTGCCGCACGACGTGAGCGTCGTCGGCGTCGACGACATCGCGCTGAGCCGGCTCACCCGCCCCAAGTTGACGACGGTGGCCACGCCGACCGCGGCCGCCGGCCGGACGGCCGTCGACATGCTGCTGCAACTCGACTCCGACGCGCCACGCGGCGCCCGGGGCCGGGGCGCGGCGGCCGGCGACCGTCGCACCACCGCACAGGTAATGCTCCAGACCGAACTGGTCGTCCGCGACTCGACCGGGCCCGTCCCCGCGCCCGGCCGGGACGGCACCGGAGCCTGAGCAGGTGGCCCGGGCCCGCACAGCCTTGCGGACCCGGGCGGCCCGCGGACGGCCGCCGGTGACGTCGTCGCCTCCCACAGCCGAGGAGTGAGCGCAGATGCACCCCGCAACGTCCCCCACCGCCGGCGCACCCGCCGGGCGGGATCACCGTACCCCCCTGACCCGACGCCGACTCGTCCGCGGCCTGGCCGCCGTCGCGCTCGCCGTGCCCCTCGCCCTGGGCGCGGCCGGCTGCGGCGACGACGAAGCCGGCGGCGACGGCGGCCCGGTCAAGCTCTCCGTCTTCTGGTGGGGCGGAGAGGCCCGGGCCAAGCTCACCGAGGACGCCCTGGCCCTCTACACCAAGAAGCACCCGGACGTGACGTTCGAGAAGACCTGGCAGGCCAACCAGGGCTACTTCGACAAGCTCGCCACACTGACCGCCGGCGGCAACCCGCCGGACCTGTTCCAGATCGACGACAACTACCTGGCCGAGTACGCCGGCCGCAGCACCACGCTCGACCTGAGCAGCTACCGCGACTCCGGCAAGCTCGACGTGTCGAAGTTCCCCAAGAGCCTGCTGGAGTACGGCGTGGTCGACGGCAAGCTCGCCGGGGTCGCCGCTGGGGAGAACACGCAGGGCCTGGTCTACAACAAGACGCTGCTCACCAAGAACGGGCTGCCCGAGCCGACCACCGGGATGAGCTGGGAGGAGCACATCGCCTGGGCCGAGCAGGTGGCGAAGAAGACGAAGGTGCCCGGCACCCAGGACCCGAGCGCCGACTACAAGGCGCTCTGGGTGTGGCTGCGCCAGCAGGGCAAGGACCTGTACAAGGGCAAGGAGCTCGGCTTCACCGCCGAGGACGTGACGGAGTGGTTCGAGCTGTGGAAGGGCGCGCGGGACCGGGGCGCCACCCCGACGCCTGACGTCATCCACGAGGGCAACTCCAGCGACATCACCAAGCAGCTCGTGGTCACCGGCAAGTCGGCCACCTCCTGGGTCTGGGTCAACCAGATGCCGGACCTGAAGAAGAACACCAAGGACGAACTGGGCGTGGTCGCGTACCCGGGTGACCCGAGCGCGCAGTGGGCGCGCGCCTCGATGTACTGGTCGGTGTTCAAGGGCAGCAAGCACAAGGACGTCGCCGTCGATGTGATCAACTTCCTGAACAACGACCCGGAGGCGGTGGCGCTGCTCGGCACCGACCGCGGTCTGCCGTCGAACATGGATCTGCGCGCCAAGGTCAGCGAGACCGCCACCGACCCGGCCATGAAGCAGTCCATCCAGGTCGAGTCCGACCTGGCGCAGAAGTTCGGCGCCTCGCCCCAGGTCCCGATCAAGGGGCACAGCAAGGTCAAGTCCGAGCTGGTCAAGGCCGCCGAGAACGCCCAGTACGGCCGCGCCACCCCGGCCCAGGCGGCGGAGCAGTTCGTCGCCGCCTGCAAGTCCGCGATCGCCTGACCCCACGAAAGGACCGGTCCCGTGGCTCTCACCACGGCGCCCGGCCGGACCCCGCGCACCGGACCGGCCGGCCCTCGCCCCACGCGGCGTCGGGCCGGCCGGGCCCGGCTCGGCGAGGGCCTGGCGGGGTACGTCTTCCTCTCGCCCTGGCTCATCGGACTGATGGGCGTCACGGCGATCCCGATGGTGCTCTCGCTCTGGCTGAGCTTCACCGACTACGACATCCTCACCCCGCTGTCCGAGGTGCGGTGGGTGGGGCTGGCCAACTACGAGCGGATGTTCACCGCCGACCCGTCGTACTGGCACGCGGTGCGGGTCACGCTGACGTTCGCGCTGATCGCGGTGCCGCTGAAGCTGGCCGCCGCGCTCGGTGTGGCGCTGCTGCTCAACCGTGCCTGGCGCGGCGTCGGGCTGTTCCGCAGCCTGTTCTACCTGCCGTCGCTGCTCGGCGGCAGCGTCGCGCTGGCCATCGTCTGGGTCAACATGTTCAACCGGGACGGTGCGTTCAACTCGTTCCTCGCCCTGTTCGGCGTCGAAGGGCTGCCCTGGGTCAGCGACCCGGACTGGGCGCTGGAGACGCTGATGGTGCTGGCGATCTGGCAGTTCGGCGCACCCATGGTGATCTTCCTGGCCGGGCTCAAGCAGGTGCCCACCGAGCTGTACGAGGCGGCGGCCGTGGACGGCGCCGGGGCGTGGCGGCGGTTCCGCGCGGTCACGCTGCCCATGCTCTCCCCGGTTATCTTCTTCAACCTGGTGCTGGAGACCATCAACGGCTTCCAGGGCTTCACCGCCGCGTTCGTGCTCAGCAACGGCACCGGCGGCCCGGTCGACTCCACGTTGATGTACACGCTGAAGCTCTACATCTCCGGCTTCACCGACCTGGAGATGGGCTACGCGTCGGCGATGGCGTGGGTGTTCCTGGTGGCGATCGGCGTGGTCACCGCCGTCTTTTTCAGCACCGGCCGGTTCTGGGTGCACTACTCGGACGGAGACGACTCATGACGGCGCTTCCTGTCGCCCGCCGCCGGCCGGGCGGCGGCCGGAACGTCCTGCGGCTGATCGTGCTCGTGGCGATCGTCGCGGTGGTGCTCTACCCGCTGTTCTGGATGCTCGGCACCTCGGTCAAGTCGCAGGCCGAGATCGTCAACAACGTCGGCCTGCTGCCGGAACGTTTCACCCCCGGCAACTACCTCGACGGCTGGACCAACTTCGACATCAGCTTCGGCCGGTTCTTCCTCAACAGCGCGCTGGTCAGCGGGCTCACCGTCGTCGGCAACGCGCTGTCCTGTCTGCTCGCCGCGTACGCCCTGGGCCGGCTGCGGTTCCGGCTGCGCAAGATGTGGTTCACCGTCATGATCGGGACGCTGCTGCTGCCCGGGCACGTGCTGATCGTGCCGCAGTACATCCTGTTCCGCAGCCTCGGCCTGGTCGGCGGCGACTGGCCGTACCTGCCGCTGCTGGTGCCGCAGTTCCTGGCCACCGAGGCGTTCTTCGTCTTCCTCATGGTGCAGTTCATGCGCGGCATCCCGCGCGAGCTGGACGAGGCGGCCACCATCGACGGCGCGTCCCCGTACGGCGTGTTCCGGCACGTCATCCTGCCGCTGAGCCGCCCGGCGCTGGTCACCACCGCGATCTTCTCGTTCATCTGGACCTGGAACGACTTCTTCCGCCAGCTGGTGTTCCTGTCCAGCCTGGAGGACTACACGGTCCCGGTGGCGCTGACCCTGTTCATCGACTCGACAAGCCAGAGCGCTGTCGGCCCGATGTTCGCCATGTCGGTGCTGTCCCTGCTGCCGGTGTTCCTGTTCTTCCTGGCCTTCCAGCGGATGCTTGTCGAGGGCATCAACACCAGCGGGCTGAAGGGATGAGCGCCGTGCCTGCCCACACCGACGCCGTACCCGCCCACCCCGACACCGTGCCGGCCCACCCCGACACCGTGCCGGCCCGTGCCGACTGGCGGGACACGCTGCGCGAGGCGACCGACCTGGCGCTGCTCGGCTTCGCCGTGGCGCTCGCCGCACTGCCGGTGCTCACGCTCGCCCCGGCGGTCGCCACCGCGAGTGCCGCGCTGCACGACAGGTCGGTCACCGGCGCCTGGCCGGACGCGCGGACCAGCCTGACCTGGTTCGGCCGCGCGCTGCCCGCCGGATCGGCGGTGAGCGCCGTCGCCCTGGCCGCCGCCGCGCTGCTCGCCGCCGATCTGCTCGCGCTCACCACCGGCCGGGTACCAGGCGGCGGGCCCGCGCTCGCGCTCACCGCCGTCGTGGTGGCGGTCCTGCTCGGGTACGCGGGCCTTGTCGCCGTAGCGGTCGGACGCACCGGCGGCCGGGGCTGGCGAACGGCCGCGCTCGAGGTGGCCCGCACCTGCCCGCAGCGCCCCGGCACCTGGGCCGCCGCCTCCGGCGTCTGCGCGCTCGCCGTGCTGCTGGGCGTGCTGGTCACGCCGGTCGCGGTGCCGATCCTCGGCGGGTACGCGCTCGCGGCGCTGCACGCGCTCGACGCCCGCCACCCGGTCCCCGCGCCGGACCTGTCGTGACCGCCGAACCCCGTTCCGCCGCTGCCGAGCCGCGCCGGGCTGACGCCGAGTCGCGCCTTGCCGGGGGCGACGCGGAGTCGCGGCTGGTCGTCGGTGGCGCCGAGGTGGCCCGGTATGTGGTCCGGCCCGACCTCGACCCGCGTCACGGACCTCGGCCCTACCTGCATCCGGTGCGGACCCGGGCCGGCACCCCGGTGACCGACGCGCTGCCGGCCGACCACGTCTGGCACCTCGGCGCATCGCTGGCGGTGCAGGACGTCGACGGCGTCAACCTGTGGGGCGGCCGGACGTACGTGCGCGGCACCGGCTACACCTGGCGCGACGACCACGGCGTGATCGCGCACACCGGCTGGCGGGAGCGGGCCGCCGACCGGTTCGACCACGATCTGGAGTGGCGGGACCGGCACGGCCGGGTGCTGCTGCGCGAACACCGGCGGATCACCGCCACGCCGGCCGGCGAGGACGCCTGGTGGCTGGACCTGTCCGCCACGCTCGCCTCCGCCACCGGCGCTGACGTGCACCTGGGCAGCCCGGCCACGAACGGCCGCCCGGGCGGCGCGGGGTACGGCGGCTTCTTCTGGCGGGCGGTGGCCGACGGCGAACCCCTCGTGCGTACCGCCGAGGCGGAAGGCGAGGAGGCGGTGAACGGGTCGGCCGCGCCCTGGCTGGCGCTGTCCGCCACCGCGCCGGGCGGCGGCGCGTACACGCTGGTGTTCACCGGCCTGGGGCCGGGCGACAGGTGGTTCGTGCGCACCGCGATGTACCCGGGCGTCTGCGTCGCGTACGCGTTCGACGGCCCGGCGGTGGTCGCGGCCGGGCGGCCCCGGCACAACCGGCACCGGGTGCTGGTCGCCGACGGCCACCTCGACCCGGCCGGCATCGCGGCCCGGCTGGACGAGGCGGTCGTTCCGTGAGCGCGAGGAGTGAGCCGGTCTTGCGAGCCCCGCGGTCGCGGACGAGGGTGATGCCGTGAGGCCGGACGTGGTCTGCGTGGGCGAGACGATGGTGGTGCTCGCCCCGGCCGGCGGCGGCCCGCTGGAGCACTCCGCGCGGCTGACTGTCGGTGTCGGCGGCGCGGAGTCCAACGTGGCGGGCGGGCTGGCCCGGCTCGGGCACCGCGCAGCGTGGGTCAGCCGCGTCGGCGACGACCCGTTCGGGCGGCGGGTGGTGGCCGAGGTCGCCGCCGCGGGCGTGGACGTCAGCCTGGTCACCGTGGATCCGGACGCGCCGACCGGCCTCTACCTGAAGGATCCGGGGCCGGACGGCACCCGCGTGCACTACCACCGTGCGGGGTCGGCCGCGAGCCGCCTCGGCGTGCCGGACCTCGCGCGTCCGGGGCTTGCCGAGGCACGCCTGCTGCACCTGTCCGGGATCACGGCCGCGCTCTCCGGCACCTGTCGTGACCTGCTGGAGCACGCGCTGACCGGGCGGGCGCTGCCCGGCGCCCGGGTCAGCTTCGACGTGAACCACCGCCCGGCGCTCTGGCCCGCCGGCCGGGCCGGACCGGTCCTGCGTGACCTGGCCGACCGCGCCGACGTGGTGCTTGTCGGTCTGGACGAGGCGGCCGTGCTCTGGTCGGCGGGCGATCCGGCCGCTGTCCGTGCGCTGCTGCCCGGCCCGGAGCTGGTGGTGGTCAAGGACGGGCCGGTCGGCGCGACGGCGCTGCCGTGTACCGGGCCGGCGGTGTTCGTGCCGGCGTTGCCGGTGGACGTGGTGGAGCCGGTCGGCGCGGGGGACGCGTTCGCCGCCGGGTTCCTCTCCGGGCTGCTGCGCGGCCTCGACCTGCGAGCCTGCCTGCGGCTGGGCCACCTGACCGCCGCGCCGGTGCTGGCCGTGCCGGGCGACACCGCGCCGCCACCGGACGCGGAGACGATCGCGCGGGCGCTGGCGCTGCCGGACGCGGCGTGGACTGAGCAGGCGTCGATGCAGGTCAGGGGAGGGAGCGGGAGATGAGCGGGCACGACTTCGAGGCCCTGTTCGGCGGCGCGCGGGTGATGGTGATCCTGCGCGACCTGCCGCCCGGGGAGACGGTCCGGCTGGCGGAACTGGCCTGGGATCTCGGCATCGACGTGGTGGAGGTGCCCATCCGTACCCCGGAAGCGGTGCCGGCGCTGCACGCCGCCGTGACGGCCGGGCGTCGGCGGGGCCGGATCGTCGGCGCGGGCACTGTGCGTACCCCGGCGCAGGTCCACGACGCGGTGGCCGCCGGGGCGGCGTTCACAGTGGCGCCCGGCCTGGACCTGGCCGTCGCCGACGCGGCGGCCGGTCTCGGCGTGCCGCACCTGCCCGGCGTGGCCACCCCGACCGAGGCGCAGCGGGCGCTCGACCACGGCCTGGTGTGGCTCAAGGCGTTCCCGGCGGTCAGCCTCGGCCCGGCCTGGTTCCGGGCGGTGGCCGGGCCGCTGCCGGAGGCCCGGTTCGTGGCCACCGGCGGCGTCGACGCCGGCAACGCGGGTGACTTCCTCGCCGCCGGGGCGCGGGTGGTGGCGGTCGGGTCGGCGCTGACCGACCCGGAGCAGCTGCCCCGCCTGGCCACGCTCGCCGGCGGCGCGGTCACGTGACGGTACGGCCGGACGTGGTGGCGGTGGTCCGGATCGCCTTGACGATCGCCGGGATCGACCCGATCAGCAGCACCAGCGCCCAGATCAGCGCCACCACGGCGAACACCACGGCGCCCAGGTCGTCGAGGATGCTGACCAGGATCACCGGCACCAGGCCGTGCAGGAACTGCAACACCACAGTGCACAGCAGCGTGGTCAGCGCCAGCGCGACGAGGCCTTTGTTGCGCAGGAACCGGGGCTGGGCGGCGAGCAGCAGCGCGACCCAGACCAGTTTGAGCAGCAGCGCCAGCCCGAGCAGCACCGCCGCGTCGTCGACCGGGAAGAACCCCCACACCGCGAGGTACGCCAGCGTGCCGAACGGCGGGGCCAGGAACAGCGAGACCATCACCGTCAGCTCGACGAACGCGACGATCAGCAGGACCAGCGACACCAGCAGCAGCACGATCGAGAAGACGAGCGTGGCCACGCCCTGCACCCGGCCCTGCATCCGGTCCGGCAGCACCAGGCTCAGGCAGAACAGCCCGGTCGTCCAGAGCGCCACCACGTCGATCAGCGCCAGGTAGCCGATGCCGCGCCCGGACGGCTCGGACACCGCGCCGACGTCACCCAGCTCGACGCCGAGCCGGCCGGCGCTGTCCCGCAGCGCGCCACTGGCGTCCCCACCGCCGGTCAGCGCCGCCGCGCCCAGCTCCACGCCGACCACGAGCGCCACCGCGAGCAGGGCCAGCAGCAGGAACGGCTTGCGCAACTCACCCATGCCGCGTCTCCGTCCCGGTCAGGACCGGACCAGCGTGACCGAACATCCGCCACCTCCCGGACAGCGCAGGAGCACCTCGGTCTCCCGGTCCACAGCCACCTTCGCCACCGCCGGGCCGTCCGCGTCCGGGGCGACCTCGTCGGTGACTGTGACGTCCGCGTCGCCGGGTGCTCGGGCGGTCACCTCGAACGGCGTCGTACCGCGCAGCACCAGCGTGCGCAGCGCGCCCGGGTCGGCCACCCGCAGCCGGCACGCGGTGCCGAAGGCGAGCGTCACCCCGTCGGCGGTGGTGGCCGGTTCGGCGGCCGGCGGCAGGCAGGTCACGGCCACCGTCGCCGGGTCCACAGTTCCGGACCCGCGCCCGAGCCGGGCCAGCGCGCCCGGCCCGGCCCCCGGGTCGCCCGGGTCGTCGCGGCGCCCGGCGACCGCCACCACGTACAGCGCCACCAGCAGCACGGCCACGGCCACCAGCAGCACCTTCTGCCGCCCGCTCACGGTGCCGTCCCGGTTCGCGACTGCGGGGCTCGCAACACCGGCTCACTCCTCGCGCTCACGGCCGGACGACGGGCGTGAAGCGGATCTCGTCCACGCCCGCGAAGTACCTGTCGGTGCCCTGCGTCTTGCTCACCGCCACGAGCGTCAGCTTGTGCGGACCGCGGGTCAGCTCCACGGTGCCCACGTCCACCTCGTCGGTGCGGACCACACTCGGGCTGAACCCGAAGAACGTGTCGCCGACCTGCCGGCCGTCGACCAGCCAGATCGTGTTCGCGTAGTCGAACGAGGTGGTGCGCACGGTGGAGAACCGCCAGGTGCCGTCGGACGGCACGTCCACCTGCACTGTCACCCGGTCGCCCACGCCCCGGCCCAGGAAGAACAGTTGCGCGTCGCCGGACCACACCACGTCGCAGCAGTTCTCCTGCGCCACCACCTCCGCCTTCGCACCGGTGGTGGACTGCACCGCCGCGCCGGAGACGAGCGTCTCCGCCTCCACCGTCACCGCGTCGGCGCGCGGCGGAGCCGGGGTGTCCGGGCCGCGGGTCACCAGCCAGGCCACCACCCCGGCCACGACCAGCACCAGCGCCGCGGCGGCGGCGATCCACGGCCACGGCGCGCGCTTCGGGGGTACGACGGCCCGCACGTCGTACGTGACCCGGCCGCTGGATCGGGAACTCTCCTCCGGTGCGGTGTTGGCCGAGTACGCGAACCCGGTCATGTCGTAGCGCCGGGGCGGCGTGCCGGGCGGCACGGCGAGCCGGACCAGGAACGACACCGAGCCCTGCCCCGGCACCACCCGCTGCGGCTCGGCCACCGTGAACCAGGCCCGCTGGCTGCCCTCGCCGGGCGCCACGTCGAAGACGACGGTGTCCGGCGCGGTACCCGGGTTGGACACGGTGAACGTCAGCTCACCGGCGTTGCGGGCGTCCAGCGTGAACTGTTCGGCGGCGGCGACGACTGTCCATTCGGTGGTCATGACGGCTCCTCGGGCGGATCGTGGGGCAGGGGTGCTGGTACGTGCGCCCGGCCGACCGCGCGCACCGCAGCGACCCCGGCGGCGGGCTCGGCGGCGTCCGGCTCGGGCGGTCCGGAGTCGGGGGGCGGGCTCGGGGTGGCCGGGACCGGATCGGCCGGTTCCGCGCCGACCGGGGAGGCGAGCACCTCGACGGTGACCGCGGCCGGTTTCTCCGCCTCGACGATGCGGGTGACCAGCGCGAGCCGGTCGGCGGCGGCCGGCGGCACCCGCACCACGAGGTGGAACGGCCGTTCGGGCGGCTCGTCCAGCACGAACCCGGTCACGCCGGTGGCCAGTTCCAGCGCGGTCCGCATGCCGTACGGGGTGCCGCGCCACCGGGCCAGCAGCGCGCCGTGCGCCACCAGGTCCCGTAACCGGCCTGCCGGCAACGGCAGCGGCGCGTCGGCGCGGGGTGCGGCGACCACATGATCCATCGCCACCCAGCGGGTCAGGTACGCCACGAACCCGTCCGGCGTCCGGTACGGCCCGAACAGCGCGTCGACGTCGGCGAGCACCGCCTCGTCCGGGGCGTGCAGCGCCTCCATCACGTCCAGCAGCGCGCCCAGCACGCTGCCCGGGCCGGCGGCCCGCTGGTACGCGGCCGGCAGCAGCCGCTCAATCGCCGCTCGGCGCATCCTGCCGCACCACCTCGATGTCGTGCTCGCCGGAGCAGAGCAGCCAGGTGCCGGGGACGGTGACCACGTCGGCGGTGGCCTGGTTGGCGCTGGCCGTCCAGTCCTCGCCGTCGCCGCTGCGGAACACGCCGCGCTCGCCGCCGGCCAGCACCAGCCGTCCGGCGCCCGACGTGCCGGTGGGCGCGGTGGCGGCGATGGCGTCGACCGGGACGAACCGGGTCCGGTCCCGCAGCGGCAGGCCGCAGTTGACCATCACCGGCGACCACTGCGGCTGCCCGGCGAGCGTGTCGAGCCGGACCACGCCGCCGCTCTGCGTCGCGGCGAGCGCGAGCGGGCCGCTGAACGCCAGATCCCGGCAGGTGCCGCCGATCCAGCCGGACGCCATCGACTGCCACTTCACGTCCGACTCGAACAGCCGGGTCCGGTGGCAGCCCTGGCCGGGCTTCTTCGCGTCCGGCTCGCCCGCGCCGCACCACAGCAGCGTGGCCGGGCCGTCGTACTGCACGGCGAGCACCCGGTTGTCCACGTTGGCGAGGCCGACGTGGGCGAACGTGCCGGGGCGTCCGGCCGCCGTGGACAGGTAGACCCCGAATCCGGCCTGCGCGGCCACCGCCACCCCGGGTGCGCCGCGTTCGGAGACGAACGCGCGCACCGCGTAGAAGCCCCGGTCCGCGTCGGCCGGGTCGACCAGGATCTGCAACGGCACCGCGCCGGGTAGCAGCGGCACCTCGTACAGGCCGCTGTCGGTGGCCAGCAGCAGCGCGCCGGTGCCGTCCCGGTCGATCCAGGCCAGGTCGCGGACGCCGGAGTCGAGGTCGGTCAGCAGCGTCCACGTCTCACCCAGGTCGGTGCTCAGCCGGACGCGGGAGCCACCGGCGTCGCGGGTGGTCACCACCGCCACCGAACCGGCCCGGGGGACCACGCCGGGGCGTACCGGGGCGGGCGCGGGCACCACCCGGACCACCGTCTCGTCGTCGAACCGGCCGGCCGGTTCCCAGCCGGCGCCGGCGTTGGTGGAGCGGAACAGCACCGGGCCGCCGCCGGCGTACCAGGTGTCGGCCTGGTACTGGTCCACCGCCACGGTGCGGACCCGCGCGTCGGGTGCCTCGTCGACCACGAACCGCACCGACTCGACGTAGCGCACGCCCGGCTCGGCGTGCTCCAGCATCCGGTAGACGTTGGAGGCGCGCAGCGGCTCGCCGAACGCCCAGCCGGCCGGGTTCAGCGGCGTGGGCAGCGGGCTCAGCGTCTGGTGCAGCCGGTCGTGGATGCGGCGGCGCACCGCGTCCACGTCCTCCTCGCGGCGCACCACCACCCGCGCCTGGATGGACACCGCCTTGTACCGGGCCCAGCCCGCCCGCACCGCCGTACCGAGGGCGCGGCGGCGTTCCAGGTCGGCCTCGACCCGGCGGCGGGCCTCCTCCACCTCGTGCTCGCGCAGCACCGCCACCGGCAGCCGTCCGCCGGGCCGGGCCGCCTCCGGCACGTACGGCACCAGCACCACCTCGACCTCGCCGGGCCGGGCGAAGCTGTAGACGGCGGCCCGGGTGAACGCCCGTGCCCGCGCCACCGCCCCGGAACCGGTGGCGAGGATCTCGAAGTCCCGGGCGGTCACCGCGCGCTGCTGGGCGAAGAACTCGTACGGCCCGCGCGCCAGCACCGACTCCAGCGACTCCAGGTCCCGGCCGCCGGTGGCCGGCTCCGGGTTGTCCACCTTCACCCCGGGCAGCGGGTCGCGCAGGCTGGTGAGCACGCCCGCCGCCACGTTCCCGGCGGGCCCGCCGCCGCAGCGGTACCAGAGCCGCACCTGCCGCCCGGCCGGTGGCACCGCCGCCACAGTGGTCGCCCCGGCCGCCCCCTCGACGGCCGGGGCGGCTCCGGTGTCCGGGCGCAGGTCCAGCGCCGGGGCGAACGTGACCACCCCGGAGGCCCGGTCCACCAGGTAGACCTTCGCCTGCGGCCCGACACCGGCGAAGCTGTCCACCGGCCGCCAGATCTCGTAGGTGCGGCCCTCGTGCTCCCGGGCCGCGGCGCCCAGCTCCACCGAGCCCGCCGGCACCTCCACGCCGAGCAGCAGATCGAGCGCCTCGGTGGTGCGGGTCAGCGGTGCGCGGGCGGCCCGGAACACCTGACCGGGCTGCCCGGTGCCGGTGCCCAGCAGCTCCGCCTCGACCGGTTCGCAGTGGTGCACGCGTACCGTCGTGGTGGTCTCCCCGGCGGGCAGCACCGCCGGTTCGGTGGTCACGAAGACGACCGGCCGGGGGTCGGCGCCGCGGGCCGCGGCGACGCGGGTGCCGGCCGGTACCCGCACCGGGCCGCGGTCCGGGCCGGTGCGGGTCAGGCGCACGTCGGCCCAGGCCGCCGCCGGTGGGTGCCGGGTGACGCCGAGCAGGTTCAGGAACGCGACGTACGCCTTCTCCGGCAACTGGTTCAGCCGGTAGATCATCACCTCGGTCAGGTAGGCGAACGCCTCCAGCAACGCCATCCCGGGGTCGTGCGCGGACAGGTCGGTCCAGTCCGGGCAGGACCGGGCGATGCGTTCCCGCGCCTCGGTGACCAGGTCGAGGAAGGCGCGGTCGTCCAGGTGCGGCACCGGCAGCGTCATGACGTGCCCTCCTCGTCGGGGGTGTCGCCGGGTTCCTCGTCGGCGGGGAGCAGGTCGACGGAGAACACCAGGTGGCCGGGGGAGAGGCTGGCCCGGATCCGGTAGTCCAGCCGGATCACCAGGCGCCACGGGTCGTCCGGGTCGGGACCGGCGTCCACGTCCAGCACCTCGACCCGGGGCTCCCAGCGCCGGATCGCCTGCCGCACGTAGTGGATCGCCAGCCCGGCGGTGGTGTCGTCGTTCGGCGCGAAGACCAGCCGGTGCAGCCGCGACCCGTACCCGGGACGCATCAGCCGCTCCCCGGGTGTAGTGGACAGCAGCAGGTACAGCGCCTGGCGTACCGTCTCGTCGCCGTCGGTCATGGCGAGCCCGCCGGCGGCGGTGAGCGCGAGCCCACCGGCGCGGCCCGCGTCGAAACCGGCGCCGACGAAGCGGAAGGCCCTCACGCGTCCGCCCCCAGGAAGCCCTGCCGCACGTCGCGGACCTGGTGGTGCACGGTGCCCGGCGGGGTGCCGTCGGTGAGGCCGTCGAGGTGTGACAGCACCACGGGCTGCCGGTCCACCCGCACCCACGTGCTGTAACCCACTGTCACGGTCAGCGTGTGCAGGCACGGTTTGATCGTCGGGCCGTAGTTCGGGCAGGCGGTGATGTCGCGCCCCTCCGGGTCGGGCCGCACCAGCACCGGCACGCCCCGGACCGTGACCCAGTCCTGCGACGGGCGGTTCTTCACCCGCCCGTCGTGTCCGCAGGTGATCAGCGAGTCGCGGTGGATCCAGCGCATCAGCCACCTCCGGCGGAACGGGCGAGCGTACGGGCCTGCGCGGCGGCGGTCTCGGCGTCCTCGGCCGCCGGGGCGTGCAGGAAGTCGACTGTGCGGCCGCGCACCACGACGGCCCGGCCGGGCGCGGACAGCACCAGGTCACCGGCCGCGTGCACGGTGGTCAGCTCGGGACGCAGCTCGACGAAGCTGCCCGCGTCGGTGGCCAGCCGAAGCGTCCGCCCGTCGTCGTCGATCACGATGGACTGCCCGGTGCCGGTCCGCATCGACCAGCGGCGCGAGCGCCCGGAGACGATCCCCGCGTCGTACGGCTCGACCGCGCCGAACAGCGAACCGAGTACCACGCCCGAGGCGGGTTCGCCGCCGGGCAGCGCCACCAGCACGGTGTCGTCCGGGTCGGGCAGCGCGACGATGCCCTTGCCCCGGCCCGCGCCCGGGCAGAGCACCGCGAGCCAGCCGGCGTCCAGATCGCCGTACGCCGGGAGCGTCACGCGGGCCCGGCCCAGCCCGTCCGGGTCGTCGATGTCGGTGACGGTGCCGAGCGTGACTGTCGCCGCCGGGGGCGCGACCGTCGGCGGTGGGCCGGGCGGCGCCGTGGAGAACCGGGTCAGGTGCCCGTCGGCGTCCACCGTGTGCACCACCTCGGTGAGCACGTACACCCCGGCCAGCGGGTCCGGGACGCCGGCGAGGGCGATCCGGCGGCCGGGCCGCAGCGCCGGGTCGCCCTCCGCGGTGCCTTCGGCGGTGACCAGCGCTGCCACCCGGGTGTCCAGTCCGGCCTGGGCCAGCGCGGCCAGCTCGTCGTCGCTGCGGCCGGGCTGGTCCACAGCCGTGCGTACGCCGTCGGCGCCGACGTCGCCCGGGTCCGGGCGCAGCGGGATGCGCCGCCCGCTGCGCGCCTCGTCCGCCCGCTGGCTCAGCGGCTCGGCGCGCTGCGGATGCCAGCCGAGGACGGCGCACTCCGCGCCGGCCCGGTCCAGGTTCTCGGTGACCCGCAGCGCGTGCACCGTCTCGCCGAGCGTCAACGGCAGCGGCTCCCCGTACCCGTCCAGCGTGAACAGCCGCAACCGGTCACCGTCGACGCCCAGGTGCAGCCCGGCCCGGCCGGCCACCTCGCACAGCAGGTCCAGGTCGGTGTGCCGGTGCTGGAGCAGCCGGTCCAGGCGCGGCCCGTCCTCATCGGCCGTCACGCTCAACCCGAGCCCGGCGCACAGCTCACCGGCCAGCTCGGCGGCGGTCACCGACTCGAACACCCGCAGCTCCTGCCGCTTGCGCAGCCGGTGCAGCGGGTCGTACGCCCGGATCCGGGCCAGCGCGGCGCCGTCACCGGCGTACTCCCGCTCGACTGCCGTCACCTCGCCGGTGAACAGCGCCTCCGCCTGGCCGTCGAGGCGGACGTCGACTGTGGCGCCGGGGCGTACCGGCGGGTCGAGCGGGCCCGCCCCGGGGGCGGCGGTGAGCGTCAGCTCGCACTGCGCGGGCCGGTCCAGGCGGGCGGCGACGCGGATGCCGCGCAGCCGGGCCGGGTCGGCCAGCGGCCGGCCGTCGAGTGTGACCAGGGCGGCCCGGCTCACGGGGTGCCTGCCGTGGTGACGGCATCCGGCGGGGCGGTGGCGGCGCCGACCGGGGGGACGGCGAGCGCGGTGCCCGCGGGCACTGTGAGCGGGTCGGTGATCCGGTTGTGCTCGGCGAGCAGCCGCCAGCGCAGCGGCGAGCCCAGCGCGTCGTGGGCGAGCAGGTCGAAGCGCACCCCGGACCAGCCCGGCTCGGCCGCGCCGTCGGCGGCGGCCACCACCGCCGACCCGGGCGCGACAGCGGGTGTGCTCGCCGCGGCCAGCTCCTCCTCGAACCCGGCGCGCGCCGCCTCCGCGCCCTCCGCGACCCGGACCAGCTTCAACCGCAGCCAGGACCGCCGGGGCGTACCGGTGAGGGTGAACGCGTCGAAGCGTTCCGCGATCGCCGTGATCACGCCCGGGACGTTCCACGTCTTGCCCCAGACCAGGCGGACCAGCGGCGGGCGCAGCCAGCCGTGCTCGACCGCCGAGTTCTCGGCCAGCATCCACAGCGGCCGGGTCAGCGCGCGGACGTCCTCGGGCCGGGCCGGCGACTCCACGAAGTCGACGTCGAAGAGCAGGTCCAGCACCAGCTCGGTACGCCCGCCGCCGGTGAAGACGAGCGGGTCGTCGGCCAGCCCGGCGCCGGTGAGCGGCCCGTCCGGTCCGCCGCGCGGGCGTACCCCGGCCAGCCGGGTCACCTGCACGGTCTCCGGGTTGAGCAGGCAGTCGACCCGGGTACCTGACTCGTCCACGAGGAAGGCGACGCGCTCCATCAGTCACCCGCCTGTTCCCGGTCCAGCCGGGCCGTGTCACCCCACGGGGTCCGTGTCGGAAGCCATGCCGGTTCGGCCGGGAGCACCGGCCACGGATCCGCGTGTGCTCCGCCGTCGGCCGCCCGGACCGCGTCGGCCGGGTTCGTCGTCCGGGCCGGGCCGGCGTCGTCCGGCAGGACCGGCCACGGGCTGCCGGACGGGGGCCGCGCGGGTCGCTGCCACTGTCGCGCCCGGAACTCGCCGCCGGTAGCCGGGTCGTGCCCATCCGGGTACGGCGAGCCGGCGGCCCGTCCCGGGTGGTCGGCGACGGATCCGTCCCCGGTCCCGCCGCGACAGTTCGCCGACCCGGTTCGACCGCCCCTGGTGTGTGCGGCCGGTCCATGCGGCAACGACGGTGGCGCAGCCGCGAAGACGAGCGGGAGCACGTCTCCTCGATCGGGCGACAGGTCCGCCCCGGCGGCGTCATCCCGGTACCGTGCCCGGCCCCGGCGGATCCGTGCGAGGTTCCGGAGCGCATCCACCCGGCCCGCGCCGAGGCTGGGCCACCGCTCAGGGGTCGACGGCGAGGCCGAGTCGCCGGACGTGACGCGGCCCCGTGACCCGATGGCGTCACGGCTGCCGTCCGGGCCTGCGCTGGTGCGCGCGCCGGTCCTTGCCTCTGCCGTCCGTCCGGTGCCGGCGGTCCCTGTGGTCTCGGTGGCTGTGGCACCGGTGCCTGTGGCCGGTGTGCCGCGGATGCCTGATGTGCCGAGTGCGTCCCGCGACCCGGAGCCGTCGGCGATGCACGCCGGTCTCGCCGGACCCGGCGATCCGGCCGGACCGTTTGACGTCACGCACCCGCACGGCGGAGGGCCCTCACGTGACCCGGCGTCGTCCGGCCGCACCGCGTCACCCGAGCGGCATCGGGCGTCCACCATCGCCGGAGCGGTCTCCGACCCCGCCGCGCCCTCCCCACCACCTGCCCGCGTGACCGCCGCTCCCGGCCGCGGCAGCGCCGCACCGCGTGGCTCAGCCTTCTCAACTCCCGAGATGCCCGTCCCACCTTCCAGGAGCTGCGGAAGATCTTGGTAGGAAGCGGCCCCTATGGGGGCACTTTCGTACCAAGATCTCGACGGCGAACCGGGATCGGCCTCGTGGCGGGAGCGCGTCCGGGAACGGGATGTGCCGAAGCGGTCGGCCAACAACGCCGCCCAGCCTCGCCACAACCGCACCACTGCGTGCCGGGCCGTCCGGCTCCGCCGCACCGGCGTCTGGTCCGGGCCGGCGTTCGCGGACGGGTCGGTGAGAGGTCCGTGCTCGACGGGGGGCGGGGGGAGGTCGCGCAGGAGGCCCGGAGCGTGCGCCTCCACCAGCCGTCGCCAGTGCTCGGGCGGCTGTCCGGGCGGGCGCGGCACGTCGGCCGGCGAGCCCGGCGAGCCCGGGGAGTCCGGCGAGTCCGGCGAGTCCGGCGAGTCCGGATGGTCCGGTGAACCCGGTGAACCCGGTGAGCCCGGTCCGGACAGGCGGTCGGCGGTGGCCCGCAGCGCGCGGGCCAGCCGGTCACGCGGTCGCCGGGGCGGCGGCACCGCCGGCCTCCAGCTCCAGGCCCTCGTACGCCAGGGTCAGCGCCTCGATGGCGATCTCCTGCGACAGCGTGTTCAGGTGCGCGCCCCGCCACCGGGTCGGCCACGCGTTGATCATGTTCCAGCGCAGCACCTCGGCGGTGCCGGCCGGGTCCAGCAGCACCACCGACACGTTGCGCCGGTTGACTGTGCCCTTCGCCGCCGCGTTCACCCAGTCCCACAGCTCGCGCGAGCTGGTCAGGCCGAAGTGGAGGGTCACCGGGGCGTACTCGACCTGTCCCGGCACGGCCCGGATGCGCTCGTTGCCCGCCTCCCGGTACGACAGCGCCGGAATCGCCACCTCGAAGCCGCTGACCTCGGTGAAGTGCCCGTTGGTGATGCCGTTGATCAGCAGCTTGAAGTGGTACGCCCGGTACGGGTCGACGGGTGCGCCCGGCTGCGGCGTCGCAGTGGTGGGCATGTCAGCCTCCGATCGTCTCGGTCTCGGTGCCGCCGGCCCACTGGCTCAGCTTGAACACCACGAACTCCGCGGGCTTGACCACAGCGATGCCGATGTGGGCCACCACCATCCCGGCGTCGCGGACGTCGGCCGGGTTGGTCTCCTCGTCGCACTTGACGAAGAACGCCTCCTCGGGCGTACGGCCGAGCAACGCGCCGTCGCGCCACACCCGGGTGAGGAACGCCCCGATGTCGCGGCGGATCGAGCGCCACAGCGTGAAGTCGTTCGGCTCGAACACCATCCACCGGGTGCCGTTGGCGATGGCCTGCTCGATGGAGATGGACAGCCGCCGCACGTTCAGGTAGCGCCATTCGCTGGCCTCGGCGGCGAGCGTCCGGGCGCCCCACAGCCGGATGCCCTCCCCGGCGAAGAAGCGGATCACGTTGACGCCCTTGGGGTTGAGCACGTCGTGCTCGGGCCGGGTCACCCGGTACGCGAGGTCGACCGCGCCGCGTACCGGCTCGTTCGCGGGCGCCTTGTGCACGCCGCGCAGCGCGTCGGTGCGGGCCCAGATGCCGGCGACGTGCCCGCTCGGCGGGGTGAGCACGAGGTCGCCGCTGAGCGGGTCGCGGACCCGGATCCACGGGAAGTAGAAGGTGGCGAAGTCCGACTGCCGGGGCCGGTCGCCGCCGGTGCCGGGCGGTTCGTCGTCGCCGTCGCCCGGCGTACCCTCGGCGGGTTTGTCGGACGACGCGGCCGAGCCGGCCGACGCGGGCTTGGGCGGCTTGCCCGGCGTGCCGACGCGGGTGAGCCGGGAGACGTCGGTGACCTCCGGCGGCGGGTCGCAGATCGCGACCATGGTGCGCAGCCGCTCGGCCATGCTGATCAGGGCCTCGTGCGACACCGGGTCGTGGTAGCCGGGCGCGGCCAGGATGGAGATCTCGTCGATGGCCTCCAGCAGTTCCAGGCCGCCGCGCCGCCCGCCGGTGCCGGTGAGCCGGCCGCCCTCGCCGACGTTGACGACCCAGCAGCGGGTGCCGCCGTTGTCCAGGAAGCCGAACACGGCGCGGGCCAGCGGGGTGCTCTCCAACTGCTCGCCGTCGGCGTAGAGCCGCAGGAACTCGGTCCAGCTGTTCACCGCCAGCGCCTCGCCGACGTGGGCGCCGCGGTCGGGCGCGACCCCGACGAACGCGGCCGTGCTCATGCCGACCGGCCCGATCGGGCGGGCCCCGCTGGGCACCTCCTCGACGTAGATGCCGGGGGAGAAGTAGGTGGGCATCGGTCCTCCTCGGACGTCAGTCGGGGGCGCGGACGACGATCAGGCCGTCGCCGGCCGGGTCGAGCTCGGCGGTGTGGACGCGCCCCGCGCCGGTGAGCCGGATCCGCACCGGGGCGTCCGGCGCGTCGGGGTCGTGCGGCACGCCGGCCAGCCGGAACCGGCCGGCGGCGTCGGTCTCGGTGGCCTGGGCGGCGCCCACCAGCTCCACCCGGACGGCTGCGAGCGGCTGGTCCTGCGGACCGACCACCCGCCCGTGCAGCGTGCGCATGCCGAGTTGCCGCAGCCGCAGCGGCTGCCGTACCGGCGGCGCGACCGGGACCGGCCGTTCCACCCGGGCCGGCGCGTCCAGCAGCAGCGCGGGCCGGGGCGCCACGCCCAGCGCCCGCCACAGCGCCGGGTCGCCGGCGGCCAGGACCAGCTCCGGCCGGCCCGCCGTGGTGGCGGCGGCGAGCACCCGGTCCAGCGCGGGCAGCGCCGCCGGCCCGCCGCCGGAGACCAGCAGGCGGACCACGAACCGGTACGGCTCGCGCGTCGCGCCGCCGGTCGCGGTCTGCCGGGCCGGCCGCAGCTCCAGCGGCCAGACCGTGAGACCGCCGTCGGGGTCGTCGCGCGGCGGACCGACCGGTACGGGTTCACCCGCGGCCCCGGCCAGCCAGCTCGCGACGTCCGCGACGGCCGTCTCGATCGCGCCGGTCATCGCGGTGGCGTCCCCTGGATGCGGTACGCGATGGCCTCGTTCCACACGTGCGGGTAGACGCCGATCTCGAAGTAGCGGGTGAACCGGTTGATCGGCGCGTTGGTGTGGTCGTGCCAGAGCAGCCACACCGGTGCGATGGTGAACAGCACGTAGTTGAGCGCCACCAGCGGCAGGTAGAACGGGCCGAGCAGCCGGGCCTGGAACACGTGCACGTCCTCGTGCCGCTGGATGCCCGGGCTGGACCCGGCGCAGACGGTGCCGATCGTGGTGGCGTACCGGGGGGAGACGCCCTCGACGACGTTGACCCGTCCGCTGCCGGCCGAGACGACCCGGTCGAGCTGGTGACCGAAGACCAGGTGCAGCGCCAGGTAGAGCGCCCCGGCGAACGTGTTGAGCAGGCTCCACGTGTGGTCGATCACGAAGAGGAAGATCCCCTTCGGGTCGGCGCCGTACGTGCCGGCCGAGGCGGACGCCCAGCCGAACGGCGCGCCGACGAGCAGGCCGACGACCGCGCCGACGAGCAGGCCGACGGTGCCGGCGGCGAGCTGCCCGAGCAGGGCGCCGAAGACGACCTGGACGGCCGCGCTGAGGATGCCGAAGATCATGGGGGTCACCTCTCTCAGACCCAGGAGCGGACGAAGCGGGGCTCCTGCCCCTGGGCGAGCTGGGTGGGCGACGCCTGCGTCGCCTGCCGGTTGCCAGGGGGGAGCTGGTTGACGCCGAGCGCGGCCGAGAAGATCACCAGGCCGTTGAAGAACGCGATGATCCACTTCTCCGGGCCGGCGTCGTCGGCGAACGCGGCGGTCAGGTAGGACAGCAGGAGCGCGATGCCCAGCGCGATCCACTTGCGCGCCTTGTCGCCGCTCGGTCCGATCAGCCCGCCGATGACGTTCGTGGCGAGCAGGGTGGCGGCGCTGGCGCCGGTGAGGCTGCCCAGGGCGGCCCAGGTGAAGAGATCGTTCACGGCGATCCCCCTTTTCCGATGGTGCGGTGGTGCGGTCGGGGTGGAGTGGTGCGGCGGTTTCCGGGTTCGCTGAACCCGGGTTCCGCCCGGTGTGCTGGTGGGCCGCCGGCGCGGGCGCCGTCGGTGGTCGGTGGGTCTCAGGCCGGCGGACCGGCGGGTGGCGCCGGTGCGGCGGGGTTGCCGGGCGCGGCCGGTCCCGTGGTGGCCGCGGGTGCCGGTCCGGCGGGCGCTCCCGGGCCGGTGGGGGCGCCCGGACCGGTGGTGGCCGTCGTGGCCGGGCCGTCGCGGGAGCCCCGGCGCCGCAGCAGGAGCACGACCACCACGGCGACGACCAGCAGCAGGACGACCGCGCCGGCGACGACCGGCAGCCAGGGGAAGGAGCCGTCACCGGTCACCACTGCTGCCGGGCTGGTGGCGGGCGGCGGGGGTGCCTGGGCGATGGCGCGCAACTCGGCCGGCTTGGGCTGGTTGGCGACCACCTTCCAGCTGACCGAGCGTCCGGTGATCGTGCCGTTGGTGTCGAGCACCCGGCCGGGGAACGTCACCGAGATCTCGAACTCCATCAAGGTCATGAACGCCTGTTGCTGGCGCGGATCCTGCTGCCCGAACTTGCCGCCGTATTTCTTGGGGTCCAGCGGAAGCGAGAAGCGAATGAGATCATCGTCCCGGACAAGATTCACGCTTTCGCTCGTGAATTGCGCCAGCGGCGTTTTCCGGTACGTGATCTGAATGCCGTACGAGGTGGCGTCCTCGTACCGGGTCTCCGCTCCGGGTGGAAGTGAGGGAATGTTCGGCCGCAGTTCGGCGAACGCCACCGCCGGGTCCGGATTCCGCTGCTTGAGCACGGACTTCGGCGCGGTGAGCAGGAGCTGACCGGAGACGGTGTCGTCATCGTTCACGGTCAGCCCGAGGTTGAGCTGCATGCAGCCGCTCAATATCGCCACGAGGGCGAGACACACCGCGAGGCCGAATGCCCGGCTGCGGCGGAGTCTCGTATTCATGCGCTCAGTGTGAGCCGGTCCCGGTCGCCGGGCAGTCCGTGATCGGTCGCCGTTCTGTCGCCGATCTTACCGGCTCCCTCTCCCGTTCGGACGACCTCGAAAACGCGAGCGATCGATATTCTGAAGGATTGTCGCGACGCCGTTCCGCCGTGTTCCCCGGTGACGACCCCGGCGGCGGGTCACCGCGCCGAGGGCTCCGCCGCCACGACCCGGAACACCGGGATGCCCGCGGCGGCCCCTGCGAACTCGGCGAGCGGGGCGTGCCGGTCCACCGGAACGTGCGCCCGTGCGCCCGGGGCGAGCGCCAGGTGACGGCGCAGGATCGGTGGCCGCTGCGCCACCGGCACCTCGACCAGCCGCACCGGCTCGCGGCGGCGGCGACGCAGCACCACCCGCCCACCCGCGGCGCGCACGTTCGCCACCCAGTTGGCCCGCTCGCCCAGCATCGACACGACGTAACGCTCGCCGTCGTGGTCGGCGACGACGATCGGCACCGAGACGGTCCGGCCGGTGCGGCGGCCCGGCACCTCCATGGTCACCCAGTGCCGCGGGGCGAGGCCGGCGCCGTACTGCCAGGCGGACAGCGCGTTCATCATCCGGGCCAGCCGGTTTGGCCGGCCGCCCCGGTACATCCACGTCATGACTCCGCCCACCGGACCCCTCCTTCCTCCGTGACCGGCGCTCAGGCGCTCTCCCGGGTGACCAGCGTCGACGGGAACGCGGTGCTCGGGGCGGCCGGCGCGCGCGTCAGCACGGCCGTGGCCGCAGCGGCAGCGATCCGGTCGACCGGGTGGGTCGCGGTGGTCAGCGGCGGGCTGCTGATCGCCGCGTACGGCAGGTCGTCGAACCCGGCCACCGCCACGTCGTGCGGCACCCGCACACCGCGCCCGCGCAGCGCGGCGATCACGCCGAACGCGGTGGCGTCGCTGGCCGCGTAGACCGCGTCGGCGTCCGGCCACCGGCGCAGCGCCTCCAGCGCCGCCCGGCCGCCCCGTGCCGTGGTGAAGTCGCCGGTGACCAGCCGCTCCGGCGACCCCGACTCCCGCATCAGCTCCCGGTACGTGGTGACCGAACGCTCGGCGCAGCTCAGCCAGCGCGGCCCGGTGACCATGACGATGCGGCGCCGGCCGGTGGCGTACAGATGACGCAGCACCTCGCCCGCGCCACCGGCGTTGTCGACGTCGAACGACGGCACCGTCGCCGAGCCCTGGCCGATCGAGGCGACGCGGCCGCGCAGCCTCGGCGGCACCGCGTCCAGCGCCGCCTGGGTCGTGTTGACCAGGATCACCCCGCAGACGCCCCGGTCCGTGCCGAGCCGGGTCAGCCCCGACGGGTCGGCCAGCGGCAGCCACTCCAGGGCCACGCCGACGCCGTGCGGCGCGCGCACACCCGCGACGCCGCGCTCACCACCCGGTGCACGTACGGGTCGTCCAGCACCGTGTCGTCGCGGCCCACCACCGCCACCACCAGGCGTACGCCTGCTCCGCGCACCAGCGCCCGGGCCGCGAGGTCCGGCACGTAGTCGAGGCGCTCGGCGGCGGCCCGCACCCGGGCGCGGGCGTTCGTCGAGGTGAACCCGTAGCCGCCGAGCACCCGGGAGGCGGTGGCCCGGGACACCCCGGCGTCGCGGGCCACGTCGTCGAGCGTGGCGGGGCGTGTGGTCGGCGTTCCCATGTCCGCATCATGCCTGCTCGGGCGTGGATGAGCTAAGCCATAACGGCGCTTGTGGTGGTAGCGCTCTCAGGTGTGCGATTGTCGTCGGGACCAGCCGGGGGAAGGGACTACCGCACCGTGAGCAGCACCATCGACGCGCCGGCCGGGAAGCGGCCACCGGCGCCCCGGGCGGTGCTGACCGCCCGCAACGGCGTCGCCGTCGTCTTCGCCCTCAACGGGCTCGCGGTGGCGAGCTGGTTCTCCCGGGTTCCGGCGGCCCGCGAGGCGCTCGACCTCAGCCCGAGCCGGCTCGGGCTGCTGCTGCTCTGCGTGTCGGCGGGTTCGCTGCTGGCCATGCCGACCGCCGGCCTGGTCGCCCAGCGGCTCGGGCCCGCGCGCACGGTGGCCGTGTCGGTGGTGCTCGTCACGCTCGGCCTGACCGGGGCCGGTCTCGCCGCCAGCCTGGCCGGATCGGTCGTCGGGGTCGGGTTCGGGCTCGCCGCGTTCGGCTTCGGCTCCGGCCTGTGCGACGTGGCGATGAACGTCGAGGGCGCCGCGGTGGAGAAGCGCCTCGGCCGCACGATCCTTCCCCGCTTCCACGCCGCCTGGAGCCTCGGCTCGGTGGCCGGGGCCGGGCTGGGCGCCGGCGCTGCCCGGCTGGACGTACCCGTCGGGGTGCACCTGCCGGTCCTGTCCGTGCTGGTCCTGGTCGGCACGCTGCTCGGCGCCCGGGCGTTCCTCGCCGCACCTGCCGAGGCGGCCGGAGACGGGCAGCCGGCGGCCCGGCGGCGGGCGCTGCTGGCCGCCTGGCGCGAGCCCCGCACGCTGCTGGTCGGGCTGTTGGTGCTGGTCATGGCGTTCACCGAGGGCAGCGCCAACGACTGGCTCGCGGTGGCGTTCGTGGACGGGTACGGGGTCGACGAGGCCGTCGGCGCCGCCGTGTTCGGCGTGTTCGTGGTGGGCATGACGCTCGGCCGCACCGTCGGCACCGTCGCCATCGACAGGTGGGGGCGGGTGCCGGTGCTGTACGCGACCATCGCGACGGCGTCCGCCGGTGCCGCGCTCGCCGTGCTGGCCGGGTCCGGCCCGCTCGCCGTGGTCGGCGTCGCGCTGTGGGGACTCGGCGCCTCGCTCGGCTTCCCGGTCGGGATGAGCGCCGCCGCCGACGACGAGGACAAGGCCCCGGCCCGGGTGAGCGTGGTGGCGGTGATCGGTTACACCGCCTTCCTGGCCGGCCCGCCGCTGCTCGGCTTCCTCGGCGACCACTTCGGGGTGCTGTCCGCGCTCGGCGTGGTGCCGCTGCTCCTGCTGCCGACGCTCGCGCTGGTGCCGGTGCTGCGGGAGCGCCCGACCGCGCCGGACGCGCAGGCCGGTGCCCCGGCGGCGAAGGCCGGCTGAGCCGGTCCAGCCGACTCCCACCGCGCTCCCAGCCGCCTGCCAGGCGGGCGTGCTGCACTGGAGCGAACGCGAGGAGAGGAGGCGGGCATGGGCTGGTTCAGCCGCCGGGCCGCCGACCCGACGACGCCCACGAAGCTCGACCGCGAGGCGAACAAGGAGGACCTGGCGCAGCTGGAGGCGTTCGTCACCAGCCGGCGCGGGGTCGAGTTCTACCTGGAACCGGAGACCACGGCCACCGACACCACAGTCGTCGCCATCGCGGACGACGGCGAGTGGATCCGCCGCCGTACCGGCTCGCCCCGCGTCGCCGGCCGGATCGCCCAGAAGCACGCGGTGCCGCTGTACGAGGCGGCCCGCACCGGCTACCCGGAGCGGATGCGGGCGTGGAACCGGGCCCACCCGGAGCGCCGGGCCC
Source organism: Micromonospora sp. L5 (assembly GCF_000177655.2). Taxonomy (NCBI): domain Bacteria; kingdom Bacillati; phylum Actinomycetota; class Actinomycetes; order Micromonosporales; family Micromonosporaceae; genus Micromonospora; species Micromonospora sp. L5. Next base: position 5,281,447 of record NC_014815.1, read on the forward strand.
GCTGACCGGCGCGGTCAGCCGCTCAGCGCGGTGACGACCGCGTAGCCCAGGAACGCCGCGCCCAGGCCCGCGACCACACTGAGCGCCACATTCGCGTACGCGAGGTGGCGCTTCCCGGTGCGGGCCAGGCGCAGCGTCTCGTAGCTGAGCGTGGACCAGGTGGTCAGCGCGCCGCAGAAGCCGGTGCCGGCCAGCGCTGTCACGCCCGGGCCGACGGGCGCCGCGAGCAGGCCGCCGAGCAGCAGCGACCCGGCCACGTTGACGGTCAGCGTGCCCCACGGGAACGGTGAGCCGTGCCGGGACTGCACCGCCCGGTCGGTCAGGTAGCGCAGCGGCGCGCCGATAGCGGCGCCGAGCGCGATCAGCAGGACCGTCACTGTGGCCTCCCGTCCCGGGCGGTCACCGTCGGCTCCCGTCGCGGGCGGCCAGCAGCCGGGCGGTCACCGTGTCCCCGGCGGCGACCGCCGCCAGCGCGCCGAGCACAGTCGCGGCCAGGTAGACGCCCGCCGTGCCGGCCGCGCCGTCGGTCAGCAGCCGCTGCGCGTCGACCGCGTACGCGGAGAACGTGGTGAACCCGCCGAGTACGCCGACGCCGAGGAACGGGCGGGTCAGCGGGTGGGCCGGGCGGGCGGCGAGCACCGCCGTCAGCGCGCCGATGAGCAGGCACCCGACCACGTTGACGGAGAACGTGGCCCACGGGAACTCGCCGGGCTGGTGCGGCACCGCCGCCTGGGCGCCCGCCCGTGCGAGCGCGCCGGACACGCCACCGGCGGCGATCACGCCGAGCACGACTGCCGGGTGCGCGGACAGTTCCGTCCGGTCCGCCGGTACGCGCAGATCGACGTCCGGGTCGACGCGGGGATCGGACACAACACCTCCCACCAGCACCCGCGAGCATAACCCTGCCCCCGCGCCCGGCCCTCCGCTCCTCCGCGATCTTGCAGGTTCCGCCCCGACGGACCGGACATTCGCGGCATCCGAGGGGCGGCAAGTGCAAGATCGCGGGGGAGAGAGCGGGGGAGGGGGAGGCGGGCGTACGGTGGGCGGCAGCGCCCGGCGCGCGGCGTCCGGGGCCCGTCGTGCCAGGAGGTCACCGTGGAGGAGCGCACGCCCCGTCCGGACGAGCTGGATCCCGTCGAGCGGATCGGCGTCGACGAGCTGCGCGCGCTGCAACTGGACCGGCTGCGGCACTCGCTGCGGCACGCGTACGACAACGTGCCCCACTACCGGCGCGCGTTCGACGCCCTCGGCGCCCACCCCGGCGACCTGCGTGAGCTGGCCGACCTGGCCCGCTTCCCGTTCACCGCGAAGGCGGAGCTGCGCGAGAACTACCCGTTCGGCATGTTCGCGGTGCCCCGCGAGCGTGTCGCCCGGCTGCACGCCTCCTCCGGCACCACCGGCCGTCCCACAGTGGTCGGCTACACCCGCGCCGACCTGGACACCTGGGCGAAGCTCATGGCCCGCTCGATCCGGGCTGCCGGGGGTCGCCGCGGCGACCGGGTGCACGTCGCGTACGGCTACGGGCTGTTCACCGGCGGTCTCGGCGCGCACTACGGCGCCGAGGAACTGGGCTGCACGGTCGTCCCGGTGTCCGGCGGCATGACCGAGCGCCAGGTCATGCTGATCCGCGACCTGGAGCCGGAGGTCATCATGGTGACCCCCAGCTACATGCTCGCCATCGTGGACGAGATGGAACGCCAGGGCGTCGATCCGCGCGCCACCTCGCTGCGGGTCGGCGTCTTCGGCGCCGAGCCGTGGACCGAGGACATGCGCCGCGAGCTGGAGCAGCGCCTGGACATGCACGCGCTGGACATCTACGGCCTGTCCGAGGTGATGGGCCCGGGTGTGGCGGTCGAGTGCGTGGAGACCAAGGACGGCCTGCACCTGTGGGAGGACCACTTCTATCCGGAGATCATCGACCCGGTCACCGGGGAGGTGCTGCCCGACGGGGAGCGGGGTGAGCTGGTGCTGACCTCGCTGACCAAGGAGGCCATGCCGGTGGTCCGCTACCGCACCCGCGACCTGACCCGGCTGCTGCCCGGCACCGCCCGTCCGATGCGGCGGATCGAGAAGATCACCGGGCGTACCGACGACATGATGATCGTCCGGGGGGTGAACGTCTTCCCGACCCAGATCGAGGAGCTGATCCTGCGTACCCCGGCCCTGTCGCCGCACTTCCAGTGCGTGCTCGACCGGCGGGGCCGGCTCGACACGCTCACCGTGCACGTGGAGCGGCGCGCGGGCGCCGCCGCCGACGAGGCCGAGCGGGCCGGCGCGACGCTGGTCGAGCAGGTCAAGAACACCATCGGGGTGTCAGTGGCGGTACGGGTGATCGAGCCGGACGGGGTGGAACGCTCGATGGGCAAGATGCGCCGCATCGTCGACCAGCGGCGGGAGTCCTGAGATGACCGGTGACGGCGGCCGCACGGCGGCGCACGACATGTTCGACGCCGACGTGGCGTCCAAGGGGCTCGGCATCGAACTCGTCTCGGCCGGCGACGGCGCGGCGGTCGCTCGGATGCGGGTCACCCCGTCGATGCTCAACGGGCACGCGATCGGGCACGGCGGCTTCGTGTTCCTGCTCGCCGACACCGCGTTCGCGCTGGCGTGCAACAGCCACGGCCCGGCCACGGTGGCGGCCGGCGGCGAGATCAGCTTCCTGCGCCCGGTACGCGAGGGCGACCTGCTGGAGGCGTACGCCACCGAACGGGTCCGGCACGGCCGCAGCGGGATCTACGACGTGAGCGTGCGACGCGGGGACGAGGTGGTGGCCGAGTTCCGGGGCCGCAGCCGCACCATCGCCCGCGACTGATCGCCGGCCCGCCGGCCCGCGCCCGCACACCTGCGTGCCGGGTGACGTCCGGGCCGGAGTGGCCCCGTGCCCGCTCCGACCCGGACGTCATGCGGCCAGCCCGAGCGCCTGCCCGCCGGACCCGGTTCTTCGCCGGTTCCGGCCCACCCGCCCGGGCGGACCGGTCCGCCGCTCCTGCCGTGCCGGGACCGCTGGTGACGGATCGGTCCGCTGACCGGGCCACGCCGTGACCGCGGACGCCGGGCCGTTCCGCCACCGGGACCACTCCGCGGCATCCGCGACGGTCCCCGTCGCGCCGCCCGTCGCCGGTCCGGCGCGCACCGGCTGCCCCGGCCGTGCGGGCACCGCCCGGAGCGCGCCGGACCGGCCCGGCTGCCCGGGCACCGGACACAGCGCGTCGGACCCGTCCGGCCGGTCCGGCGGGACGGGTCCGACGCGCTGTGTCCGGTGCCCGGGCAGCCGGGCCGGTCCGGCGCGCTGGCAGACCTCCCGCTCGCCGGCGCCCCGGGACGGGACGCCGGTTCCCGCTGCCGGCACACGGCCGGCAGCGGTGTCCTTCGCGGCGCGCAGGCGGCGGGCGAAGTCCGCGCGTACCGCACGGGACAGCCGCATCGCGGCCACCCGCGCCACCAGCGCGTCAACAGCCCAGCCGTCCGCCGTGACCTGGCGGATCAGCCCAGCGGCGGCCAGCGCCCGCAGCACCGGCCCGGCCCGGCCGGCGGGCCAGCCGAGCATCGCCTCCACCGAGGCGGCCACGACCGGGCCACTCCGGGCGGCGCCCGCCAGCAGCACCGCCCGGTGCGTACCGTCGAGCCGGTCCAGCCGGGCGTCCACCAGGCGGCGCGCGGCGGCCGGTACGCCACCCGGCTCGCCGGCCGGGTCCGCGGACGCGTACGCGGTCGCGACCGCCGGACTGCCGCCGACCAGCGCGACCAGCCGCGCGGCGAGCGCGGCCGGCCGCCCGGCCCGGTCGAGCAGGTGCCGCAGCAGCCGCCCGGTGTCCAGCGGGCCCAGCGGCTCCACCGGGATCCGCCGCGCCGGGGTGGGCAGCGGGTCGGCCGAGCCGGAGCCGCACGTGGTGACAACCGCCAGGGGAAGTCCCCGCTCACCCGCGGCCACGTGGAGCTGGTGCAGGAACCGGCGCAGCGCCGGGGCGGCCCGGTCCAGGTCGTCCACCGCGACCACCACCGGCGCGTCGGCGGCCAGGCCGAGCAGCGCCTCGCGGCAGGCGACCACGGCGCGGGCCGCCACCGTGTCGTCGTCCGGCGCGGCGAGGAACGCCGCGAGCACGCCGCTGCCCGGGCCGTCTGCGACCGAGCCGTCCGCGACCGAGCCGTCCGGCCGGGGACGGACCAGGTCGGCCAGCGGCGCCAGTTCCCCGCACGGGTACGGCGGGCAGGCCGTCACCCGCCGGCGCACCGGCACACCGTCCACGTGCGACACGGCGCGGGTCACCTCGTGCAGCAGCCGGCTGCGGCCGCTGCCCGGCGGCCCGACCAGCGAGATCCACCGGGGACGGCGCTCGCGCAGTGCCCGGGTCACCTCGTCGGCCGCGCCGGCCAGTTCCCGGCGGCGGCCCACCAGCGGGACGCGGTGCCGGGCCGGTCTGCTCCCGGCTGCCCCGGTCACCCGCCACACGTCCAGCGGCAGGGCCTTGCCGGCCAGCGTCAGGGTGGCGAGTGGACGCTGTTCGACCAGCCCCGCCACCGCGGTGCGGGTGACCGGGCAGACCACGACCCCGCCGGGCGGCGCGTGCTCCTGGAGGCGGGCCGCCGTGGTGATCACCGCGCCGCTGGCCGCGCCGTGGCCGCCGTCGTGGACCCCGGCCAGGTCCAGCAGCACCTCGCCGGTCGCCACGCCGACCCGCACGCGCAGCCGGATGCCGGCCGGTCGCCGCCGCTCCAGCGCGGCCTGGATGTCCAGCCCGGCCCGCACCGCCCGGTACGCGTCGAGACCGTCCGAACCGGACGTGCCGAACAGCGCCATCACCGCGTCGCCGACGTACTTCTCCACCACGCCCCGCCAGCGGCGCAGCACCGAGGCGACGGTGCCGAAGTAGGCGCGCTGCAACGCGCGTACGTCCTCCGGGTCGAGCCGCTCGACCAGACGGGTCGAGCCGACGATGTCGACGAAGAGGACGGTGACGGTACGTCGTTCCTCGGGCACCGGCCGGCACGCCGCGATGACGGCTTCCCGACTCCCTGCGGGCGTGGTGATCAACATCGCACCCACCCTTTCCCGATCGTGGTGCCCGACGACCTCAGCAGACTTTCACCACCGGGTTGTCGGGGGATCTGTAGGACGACGTATGTCGGGCACCCGCAACCATTAGTCGTGTAGTCGACGCGAGAGGTACGAGTCCGGCCCCGAGGCCGTAGAACGGTGCGGGGACCTGTGACTAGGCTGCGTTCCATGGCCAGCGACGTGGACACGGCACCGCTCGTCGGCCGTACCGGGACCATGGCGACGCTGCGGTCGGCGCTCTACGACGACCTACGGCCCGGGCAGACCGGCGCGGTGTTCCTCACCGGAGAGAGCGGGGTGGGCAAGACCCGCCTGCTGACCGAGGTCGGAGAGCAACTGCGGCAGACCGGCGCCCTGGTGCTCACCGGCACCTGCCTCGACATCGGAGACGCCTCGCCGCTGCACCCGGTACGGCAGGCGCTGCGCCGGCTCGACGCCGAGCAGGCGCAGGCGCGCACCACGTCGGCGATCCGCGGGGTGCTGCAGGTCTTCGACGAGGAGACCCCCGGCCCGGACGGCGCCGGCGCGCTGCTGGAACGCGTCGCCCAGGGCCTGCACGTGGTGGCCGGCGGACGGCCGCTGGTGCTCGTCCTCGACGATCTGCAGTGGGTCGACCGCAGCACCCGGCAGCTCCTGCTCTACCTGCTGGCCGGCCTCGGCGACCTCCAGCTCTCCGTGCTGGCCGCGATCCGGGCCGAGTCGCTGCGCGGCGCGCACCCGCTGCGCCGGGTGCTCACCGAGCTGCGCCGGCTGCGCTCGGTGCGGGTGATCGACCTGCTGCCGCTGGACCGGTCCGCCACCGACGAACTGGCCGCCGCCGTGGTCGGCGCGCCGCTGCCGCCCGAGGCCGCCGACCAGCTCTGGCAGCGCAGCGGCGGCAATCCGTTCGTGGTGGAGGAACTGGCCCGCGACCGGCGCGACGGCCGCGACGGCCTCTCCGACACGCTGCGCGAGGTGTTCCTCGACCGGGTCGACGCGCTGCCCCAGCCGGCGCACGCGGTGGTGCACGCGGTGGCGGTCGGCGTCGAGCCGGTCGAGCACTGGCTGCTGGCCCAGGTGGTGCGGCTGCCCGAGGAGGAACTGCTCGACGCCGTCCGCGAGGCGGTCGCACACCGCCTGCTGGTCGGCGCCGACGACGGCTACCGGCTGCGGCACCGGCTGGTCGCCGAGGTCCTGGCCCACGAACTGCTTCCAGCCGAGCGGGCCGCGCTGCACCGCCGCTACGCCGAGGCGCTCACCGCCGTACCGGCCGAGCTGCACCAGGCCCGGCTGGCCCACCACTGGCGGCACGCGGGCGAGCCGGCCCGGGCACTGCCCGCGGCGATGGCCGCCGCCCGCGAGGCGGAACGACTGCACGGGTACGCCGAGGCGCACCGCCACTGGTCCGCCGCGCTGACCCTGGCCACCGAGCCGGCCTCCGTCCCGCCCGACGGGGCACGGCCCGAGCCGGTCGAGGTGGACCGGGCCGAGCTGCTCAGCCACGCCGCCGAGGCCGCGCACCACAGCGGGGAGCATGCCCGCGCCCTGACGCTGCTGGAGGAGCTGGCCGACGACCCGTCCGGCCCGCCGGTCTGCGCGCTGCGCATCCGCCGGGCCCGCTACCTGGCCGCGGCCGGCCGGTCGGCACCCGCCGAGCAGGAGTACCGGCGGGTGCTGGACTCGCCCGACTGCACGCCGCAGGAGCGGTGCACGGCCGCCGCCCGGCTGGCCGAGCTGCTGCTGCACCTGGGCCGCTACGCCGAAGCCGGCGACCAGGCCCGGGAGGCCCTCGCGCTCGCCGCCGACGTTCCCGGCACCACCTCCGAGGTGGTGATGGCCAGCGCCGCGCTCGGGTTCAGCGAGGCGTTCCTGGAGGATCCGGCTGCCGGGCTGGCGGTGATGCGCCAGGCGCTGGAGACCGCCGAGCGGTCCGGCCGTCCGGAGGACGTGGCCTGCGCGTACCTGCACCTGGCCGAGCTGCTCACCGGGCCGCTGAACATCCTCGAGGAGGGGGTGGTGGTGGCCCGGCGGGGCGCCGACCGGGTCGCCGAGCTGGGGCTCGGCCGCACCTGGGAGACCCGGCTGCTGGCGGTGGCGACGAACGGGCTGTTCCGGGTGGGGCAGTGGGCCGAGGCGGAGAAGGTCGTCGCGGCCGCGCTGCGGCACCGCCCGTCCGGGGCCGACGCGGTCGAGCTGCTGCTGGCGCGGTGCCGGCTCTCCGTCGGGTACGGCGACGTCGAGGCGTCCGACCGCGACCTGGAGGCGGTGGCGACGGTGCTGGCCGGCGGCGGCGCCCGGCACGTGCTGCCGATGCTCATCCTGCGGGCCGGCCTGGCCATGTGGCAGGGCCGGCACGACCTGGCCCGGCAGGCGGTGCAGCGGGGCCTGACCGAGAGCCGCTCCGACGACGTGATCGTGCTGGCCACACTGGCCTGGCACGGGCTGCGCGCAGAGGCCGAGGCGGCGGCCAGCCGCACGATCGAGGTGGACCCGAACGCGGTACGCCGGCTGCGCGAGGTGGTCGACCGGGTGACCGGCAAGAGCGCGAAGGCGGGCGCACCGGTGCGGTACGTCGCCGAGGGCTTCCTGGCGCTCTGCGACGCCGAGCTGAGCCGGCTCGACGACGGCCGCGGCGACCCGGCGCTGTGGGAGCGTTCCGCGCTCGAGTGGGACCGGCGCAACCACCCCTACCCGGCCGCGTACTCCCGGTTGCGGCAGGCCGAGGCGCTGCTGGCCCGCCGCAGCCGGGTGGCCACCGCCGGCAAGCTGCTGCACCGGGCGTACGCGATGGCCCAGTCGCTCGGCGCGGTGCCGCTGACCGCGGAGATCCGTACCATCGCCTCGCGGGCCCGGGTGGCACTGGACGCCGCGCCGGACCCCGCTCCGGTGCCCCGGCAGCGGGCGGCGGCGCCCGCCGGGCCGGCGGTGGACGAGCTGGCGACGCTCACCGCGCGGGAGCGTGAGGTGCTCGCCGCCGTCGCCGAGGGACTGACCAACCGGGAGATCGGGCAGCGGCTGTTCATCAGCGAGCGGACCATCGGCGTCCACGTCTCGCACATCTTCGACAAGCTCCAGGTACGCACGCGGGTGCAGGCCAGCGCCATCTTCCTGCGCAACGGCGCGGAGTAGGCGTACGTCGGCAATACGTCGTTCGACGGATCCGCGGTGTGGACGGCGGCTGGCAGGCTGTGCCGCGGAACAGGGGTGGTGGCGTCGTGGGGGCGCCGGCCGTTGTGGAGGAGAGATGACCGAACCGGTCTGGGGTCCTGTGCACCAGGACATCGTCGGGCTGCTCGCCGACCACCCCGCCGACGTGCCGGCGGTCGTGGACCATCTGACCAAGTTGCAGGATCTGCTGGTCCGGCTGCCGCCGCTGGAGGAGAGCTGCCCGCTCGCCGACTTCAACAAGCTCTACCTGGTCATCACCAGCACCGTGCTCGACGGCCTGTACGACGACCGGTTCTGCGACCCGGCGTTCCTGGCTCGGCTCGATGTGGAGTTCGCGGCCCGCTACTTCGAGGCGCTGCGGTTCTGGAGCGACTCCAGCCCGAGCACCCCGAAGGCGTGGTCGTGTCTGTTCAAGCGGATGCGCGGCCCGGACGCCCGGCCGTTGCCGTCGGCCGCCGCCGGCGTCAACGCGCACATCAACTACGACCTGCCGTTCGCGCTGGTGACCACGTTCGACAGCCTGGAGTCCGAGCCGATCGACGGCAGCGACCAGCACCGCGACTACCTGGAGATCAACAAGATCTTCGCCGAGCGGATCCCGGAGCTGCGCCGCGGCTACCTGGACAACTGGCAGCTCATGATCGACATGGTCAACGGCGACATCGACGACTGGTACCAGGGCGAACTGGTGGAGTACACCCGGAACGTGGCCTGGCGCAACGCGCAGAAGATCTGGCGCTGCCGGCACGACCCGGACGCCCGCGAGTGTGAGCGGATGCGGCTGGACGACAACGCCGCGCTGCTCGGCCGGCTGCTGCTGTCGCCCCTCGGGGCGTTCCTGCAGTAGCCGGGACGGGGGGTTCCCGCGTCCCGCCGTCCGGGCGCGGGACGCGGGAACGCCGCCCGCGGGTGTCGAGGCCGCCGCACCGGGTACGTCGCCGCCGTGCCGCCAGACGAACCGGCCGGCCCCGGGGCGCTCCCGCCGGGCCCGGTCCGCCGCTTCCCGTTCCGTTTCGACCCGGCGTTCCGGCTGCCGCTGGCGCTGCTCGGGGTACGGCCCGCCACGGCCTGGCTCGACTGGGGCCCGGACGCGCTCGTCGTCCGGTTCGGGCCGTGGCTGCTGCGCACCACGCCGGGCAACGTGACCGGGGCCGAGCTGAGCGGGCCGTACCGCTGGTGGCGGGCGATCGGCCCGCACCTGTCGGCGGCCGACGGCGGGGTGACCTTCGGCGCCAGCGTGGCCGGCGGGCTCTGCCTGCGCTTCGCCGAGCCGGTGCCGGCGCTGGCCCCCGGCCCTTGGCTGAGGCACCCGGCGGTCACCGTCACAGTGGCCGACCCGGCGGCCGTGCGCGACGCGCTGGCCCGCGGACCGGATCTTTGACCGGTTCGGCCGGGCCGCACCCGGGACAACCCCTACCGTCTTCATAGGGACGAAGGGGAGCAGATGGGGCAGGCGGGGGAGCCGGAACAGCCCAGGCGTACGCGGGAGCGGCGCCGGGAGGCGCACGCGGCCGCGGCGGCCCGGGCCGGTCGGCACGGCGACCACGCCGAGCGGGCCGGCCGTGCCGTGCCGGAGCTGCCGGAACGGGTGGCGGCCCCGACGCGGCCGGCGGAACCGGTGGGCCGGCTGCACCGGTGGTTGTTCGCGCACCGGGTCGAGCCGGTCGGACCGGAAATCCGCGAGCACCAGACCCGGTCCCACCCGTGGTGGCAGGTGATGTGCCTGACCGGCGTCGACTACTTCTCCACGCTGTCCTACCTGCCCGGCATCGCCGCCGTGGCGGCCGGCGCGCTCAGCCCGCTGGCCACGTTGCTGATCGTGGCGCTGACGCTGCTCGGGATGCTGCCGATGTACCGCCGGGTGGCCCGGGAGAGCCCGCACGGGCAGGGCTCGGTGGCCATGCTGGAGCGGCTGCTGCCGTTCTGGCGCGGCAAGGTCTTCGTGCTGGTGCTGCTGGGCTTCGTCGCCACCTCGTGGATCATCACGATCACGCTCTCCGCCGCCGACGCCAGCGTGCACCTGCTGGAGAACCCGGTCCTGCCCGCGTCGTTCCGGCACGGCGGCACGGCGGCGGTGCTGGTCACCGTGGCGCTGCTGCTCGTGCTCGGCGGCGTGTTCCTGCTCGGGTTCAGCGAGGCCGTGCAGGTCGCCATCCCGCTGGTGGCGGCGTTCCTGGCGTTGAACGCGGTGGTGGTGGTCGTCGGCGTGGCCGAGGTCGTCGCCGACCCGGGCCTGCTCGGCGACTGGACCGGACGGCTGGCCGACACCGGCGGGCCCGGCGACGTCCTGGCCACGAGCGTCCTCGCGTTCCCGCTGCTGGTGCTCGGCCTGTCCGGGTTCGAGACCGGGGTGAGCATGATGCCGCTGGTGCGCGGCGAGGGCGAGGACGCGCAGCGGCGGCTGGACGCCCGGATCCGCAACACCCGCCGGCTGCTCACCGCCGCCGCGCTGATCATGTCGGTCTACCTGATCGCCACCACCTTCGTGACCACCGTGCTGATCCCGCCCGAGGCGTTCGAGCCCGGCGGGCCGGCGAACGGCCGGGCGCTGGCGTTCCTCGCCCACGAGCACCTCGGCGAGGCGTTCGGCACCGTCTACGACATCAGCAGCGTGCTCATCCTCTGGTTCGCCGGCGCGTCGGCGATGGCCGGGCTGATCAACATCGTGCCCCGCTACCTGCCGTCGTACGGCATGGCGCCGGAGTGGGGGCGGGCGGTGCGTCCGGTGGTGCTGGTCTACACCGCGATCAGCATCGCCATCACGATCGCCTTCTCCGCCGACGTGAACGCCCAGGCCGGCGCGTACGCCACGGGCATCCTCGCGATGATGGTCTCCGGCGCGATAGCGGTGACCATCGCGGCGCTGCGCGCCCGCAGCCGTGCCGCCGCGGCCGGGTTCGCGCTGCTCACCGCCGTGCTGCTGTACGCGCTGGTGGAGAACGTGGTGGCCAAGCCCGACGGCATCACCATCTCCGGGTTCTTCATCGCCGGGATCGTCGCGGTGTCGCTGATCTCCCGGGTCACCCGGACCACCGAGCTGCGCGCCGAGCGGATCGAGTTCGACGAGCCGGCCCGCCGCTTCGTCGACGAGTCGGTGGCCCGGGACGGGCGGCTGCACCTGATCGCCAACAAGCGGCAGAGCGGGTCGGTGAAGGAGTACCGGGTCAAGGAACGGGCGCAACGGTCGATGAACCCGGTGCCGGGCGCCGCCGACGTGCTGTTCCTGGAGATCGACGTGAGCGACCCGTCCCAGTTCAGCCAGGTGCTGCGGGTGCACGGGGTGGAGTCCGGCGGCTACCGGATCCTGCGTACCAGCAGCCCGGCCGCGCCGAACGCGATAGCCGCGATCCTGCTGGCGTTGCGGGACGCGACGGGGGTGCGCCCGCACTGCCACTTCGAGTGGTCGGAGGGGAACCCGATCGCGCACCTGCTGCGCTACCTCATCCTCGGCCGGGGCGACACCCCGCCGGTGGTACGGGAGATCATCCGCAAGTCCGAGCCGGACCCGACCCGCCGCCCCGGCATCCACGTCGGCGGCTGAGGTGCCCCGGGCCGAGCGCGGGGGAGCAGCGGAGCGCTAGCCGAGCGCGCGGACGCGGGCGAGCAGGTCGCGGGCGCAGAAGTCCAGGAAGCCGTCCGGGTCCGGCCCGGCGTTCTGGAGCACGATGTGGTCGAAGCCGGCCTCGACGTACGTGCGCGCCTTCTCCACGTGCGGAGCGGCGTCCGGGCCGACGGAGAACTGCTGCCGGATGTGGTGGTCCTCGACCCAGGCGGTGGCGGCGTCGAAGTTCACCGGGTTGGGCAGCTCGCTCATCACCTTCCAGCCGGTGATAGCCCAGCGGCTGGTCTCCCGGGCCGCACGGACCGCCGACTCCTCGTCGGTGGCCCAGGCCATCGGCACCTCGGCGTAGCGCGGGCCCTGGCCGCCGGCGTTGCGGTACTGGTCGACGATCGACGACTTCGGCTCGGTGGCGAACAGGCCGGTGCCCAGCTCGGCCGCGAGACCGGCCGACTCCCGGCCGCTCGCGGCCACGGCGATCACCGGCGGCTGCTCGGGCAGGTCCCAGATCCGGGCGTCCTCCAGTTGGAGGTGCCGGCCGCCGTACGAGCGGTAGCCGCCCTGCCAGAGCAGCCGGATGATCTCCAGCGCCTCGCGCAGCCGCTCGTGCCGCCCTCGGACACTGGGGAAGCCCTGCCCGACGACGTGTTCGTTGAGCCGCTCGCCGGCGCCCACCCCGAGCGTGAACCGCCCGTCGGAGATCAGCGCCATGGTGGCGGCGGCCTGCGCGACGATCGCCGGGTGGTAGCGGACCGACGGGCAGGTGACGCCGGTGGCGAGGCCGATGCGGGTGGTGCGGGCGGCGATCGCGCCGAGCGCGCTCCAGGTGAAGCAGGAGTGCCCCTGCACCTCCAGCCAGGGGTGGTAGTGGTCGCTCATCTCGACGAAGTCGAAACCGGCCTCCTCGGCCCGGACCGCCTGCCGGATGAGTTCCTGGGGCCCGAACGCCTCCGAGGCGAGCTTGTAGCCGATCCGCATGCCCGGTTCTCCGTTCCGTCGTCGGCGAACCGCTGCCGTTCCCACCGGTTCCGGCGGCAAACCAGGCGAAACCCAGTCTCCTAGGACGCCGTAGGGGTGGTGACGGTCCGCGCCGCGGGCACGGAACGGCCCGCGCTCGCCGGGCGGGCGCGGGCCGGAAGGGGAGTACGGGGGTGGCCGCCTACTTCGACGGCTCGGGGAGCTTGCAGTCCACCTTCGGGTTGGCGCCGATGTAGTTCAGCGGGCCGGCCACGATCGTGACCAGGATCGTGCCCGCCTCCGCACAGTTGGTTTCGTCGTTGCCGTAGTAGCCGCGCTGACCGGCGGCGATGGCGCCGATGATGAGCCAGATGACGACCAGGACGCCGACTATCGAGGTGCCGCGCATCAGTTGCCTCCACTGGGGTCGTGGTGGATTCGAGGTGGAGGCCTTGTACCCCGTGCGGGTGATCCGCCAAACGGCGCACAGGTACCGGCACGGCCGATTCCGATTATCTCAGTGCGGTGGCATCGGCTCCTCCGGCGGGCGGCCCCGGCTGCGGCGGTAGTCGGCGCAAGCGACCCCGGCCAGCACCAGCATCGCCCCGGCGGAGGCGTAGACCGGCGCGAGGAACAACCCGGCCGGGGCGATCGTGAGCAGTGCCAGTATCCCGCCGGGCCGGGACGCAGACACCCGGCTGAACACCTCGTACTCGAAGGCGCCCCGGCCGATCAGGAACAGCGCCGGCCCGCCGAGGATCACCGCCAGCCAGGCCGGCGGCGTGTGGCCGGTCGGCTCCAGCAGGACCAGGTCGAAGCCCGCCGCGGTGGTCACCACCCCGGCCACCATCAGCAGATGGGTGTACGGCGCGGTGTTGAGGAACCGGCTCGGCTGAGCCGCCCGGGCGATGGCGTGCGGCAGCAGCTCACCGGACTTGTGCACGTAGATGCGCCAGAGCAGCAGCGTGGTGACGAACGCGGTGGCGAACGCGGCCAGGTTCTCCACCTCGGAGTGGTGCAGGCTGAACACGGTGCCGGCGACCAGCACGGCGTCGCCGAGCGCGATGATGAAGAACTGCTGGTACCGCTCGGACAGGTGCTCGGCGGTCACGTTGCGCTGGGACTCCGGCACCGCGCCCAGACCCGGCACCGGGTACGCCAGACGGAACCCCAGGTAGTCGATGGCCAGGGCGCCGGCCCAGAACCACAACCGGGCGGTGCCGTGCGCGGCCAGCGCGCCGACCAGCCAGGGCACCGCCGACACGGCGAACCAGGCGAAGATGCGCAGGGCCCGGCGGTTGCTCTGCGGGTGCCGCCGTACGGCGGGCATGAGGAACAGGCCGCGTCCGAGATGGATCGCCACGTACGTGCCGGCGAACACCAGCCCTCGGGTGCCGAACGCCTCCGGGATGGCGGTGGTCATCAGCAGCGCGCCGAACATCACCGCCACGATCAGCAGCTTGATCTCGGTGCGCTGCGGGTCGTAGATGTCCGTGACCAGCGTGGTGATCGCCCAGGTCCACCAGATCGCCATCAGCATGACCAGGGACTCGGCGGCCCGTTCCCAGGACACGGAGCTGATCAGGTTGCGCGAGATCAACGCGAGCGCGACCACGTAGACCAGGTCGAAGAAGAGTTCGAGCAGCGTGACCCGGCGCGGCGCCTCCGGATCGCGGACCGGCGGTCGCCGGCCGGCGGGCTCCGGCGCTGCGGTGGGCACGAGATGCTCCTGCGGGTGGCGGTACGCGCGGCGGGCCGTCCCGGCCCTTCACCGACCGTAGTCATACCCGCCCGCACGCGGTCACTTTTCCGGCATACCGGCCCGGGCGGGGGTGACGGGGTGGCGATGTCACCACGTCGGGTGCTGGTGCTGGTGCTGGTGGAGCGGCCGCCAGTTCGGGGTTGTGGCGGGGTCGGCGGGGTGCTGATGCGACCACCTCGGCGTACTGGCGGGGCGGGCCGCGAGGTCGGGGAGGTGACGGGGTGGGGAAAGGCACCGGGCCGGTGGCGACCATCGTCACCACCGGCCCGGAATGTGGAGGACTGTCTACTCGGCGCTCGCCGGCAGCACCCGGTCGGCGTCGGCGGGAGCACCCGCCAGCACCTTGGCCTGCTGCGGCCAGGTGGCCAGCCCGGGTGCGGCGCGCAGCCCGGCGGCCTTCACGGTCTGCCGCAGCGCGGCCTCGTCCAGCTCGGCGAGCTGCCGGTAGGTGCGGATCCCGGCGTCCTGGAGGGCGGTGGCCAGCTTCGGCCCGATGCCCTGGATCCGCCGGAAGTCGTCCGCCGCGTCCCCGGCCACGTCCGCCGGCACGTCGTTCTCGACCGAGGCCCGCGGCGCGGGCACCACGGCCGGTGCGGCGGCGACGGGCTCGGCGGTCTCCACCGGCTCGGCGGTCTCGACCGGCTCGGCGGTCTCGGCCGTCGTGGCGGCGTCGACCGGCGAGGGCACCGCCTCGGCAGCAGCCGAATCGGCCGACGACGTCGTCGCCGGCACCTCCGGCTCGTCGGCGGGCGTCGACTGCGCCGGAACGGCGACGGGGGCGCGCTCCGGCTCCGCCGCGAAGGGCTCCGACTCGGCGACGAGCGCCGGAGAAGCGGCCGGCTCGTCCACATCGATGGAGGCCGGGGCGGCGGGCTCGTCCGCAGCGACCGACGCGGAGGACGGCACCGGCTCGTCCGCCGGACGGTCCACGGCGACCGGCTCGGCCACGACCGACGAGGACACGGCCGACGAGGACACCGGCTCGGCGACGACCGACGACGCCTCCGGCTCGTCTGCGGTACGGGCGGCGGTGGCGACGGCCGGCTCGGCGGTCGCCGTCTCGGTGGGCGCGGGCTGCTCGGCCACCGTGGCGGTCGCCGGGGGCTCGTCGACCACCGCGACCGGGCGCGGCTCGTCGACGGTGGCGGTCACCTCGGGTGCGGTCTCCACCGTGGGCGTCGCCGGGGCGCCGGACCGGCGACGGCCGACGACCACCCAGCCGACGCCGAATCCGATGAGCAGGGCCAGTATCACGAACAGCCACTGCCCGAAGCTCGACGGCATGGCCAACCTCCTTCTATGTACGTGCATGACGGTGGCGAAAGACTCGGGGCAGCTTCGCACACGCGCGCGGCGCACGACAGGCAGCCCGGGGCCGGGCCACGACGATGGGACCGGCGGTGTCGGCCGGTGGCCGCAGCATGACCGAGCGTGTGCCGGAGGCCGGTATCGAGCGGCCTCGCGGAGCAGGGAGACGCCCCGGAACCTGGGTGCCGTGCGTGGTTCCGGGGCGCCCCGTCCGTCGCCCGTGGCCGGTCAGTGGATCCGGTCGGGCGCAGGCACGTCGGCGGCGTCCCAGCTGTAGAAGCAGCCGGCCACGGCGTCGCGGGGGGAGTGCCAGGTCGGCAGGTACGGGGAGGTGTGCGCGGAGAGCCTCTTGTTCACCTGCTCGTAGAGCGGGTTGTCGCGCAGTTCCGCGGTCAGCCCGGGGGCGACGTCGACGGTCTCCATCAGATGGACGCACAGGTCGTGCAGGTAGTACAGCGACCGGTGCCGGACGCCGGTGAGGTGGGGGAGTTCGGTGGCGTCGGCCTCGGCGAAGATCTGCGCCACCCTGCCCTGTGCGCCCGGCACGATCCGGCTGACCACCAACAGTCGACTCATCGTGACCCCTCTCGCCGCCGCGGTGCTGGGTTCACAGTGCCGGTCGCGCTGTCACCTCGCCGTCACCGCGTACCCCGGGGCTTTGATGGTGGTGGCGACGGCGAGGTGGGGGCGCGCGGCGCCGGTTTGGCGGTCCGGTCCGTGCGGCGCGGCGGCGGCGGGTCCGGGCGGGTGGCCCGGCGGATCGGCGCCAGGGTGTCGTCGAGCAGCGCGGTCATCGCCGGGGACGGTTCCAGGCGCAGTTCGCGCAGGAGCAGATCGCGGTAGACGTAGAAGGAGTGGACCGCCTCGAACGCGTTGCCCTCGGCCAGGTGGATGCGGACCACCAGGCGGTGCGGGGTCTCCCGCAGCGGTTCGGCGGCCATCGCCTCCAGCGCCGCCTCCAGCGCCTCGCCGTGCCGCCCGGCGGTGAGGTGGTTGCCGGCGAGTTCCTCCAGCATGTGCAGGCGCAGCTGGCGCAGCCGTTCGCGTTCCAGCAGCACCCAGTCGTCGTACCAGCCGGGGAGCAGGTCGTGGCGTCCGGCGCCGGCGGCGCCGCGCGGGACGGCGCCCTCGCGGACCAGCGCCGCGGTCTCCACCAGGTCGTCCACGTCGAGGCGGACGGTCGGTCCGAGCCGGACGGTGTCGCCGTCGGTGCGCAGCGGGCAGCACGGATCCTGCCGCAGCCGCCACAGCGCGGTCCGCAGCGACGACAGCGCCCGCTCTTCAGGCGTCTCGGGCCACAGCAGCCCGGCGAGGTGGCTGCGGGTCGCGGCCGGGCGCAGGCCGATCAGGGCGATGACGCGCTGCAACCCCCGGGGTACGACCACGGGGGTGTCGTCGTGCAGCAGCTGGAAGCCGCCCAGCAGGTGCAGTGACACCCGTGGGGCGGGTTCGCCCGCCGTCGGCATTCTCGATCCACCCGACACGGCGCACCCCCCAGCACCGGAACCCTCGTCCCGACCGTTTCGCGTTGCCCGGACCGCCGCCGCGACGCCGGTGTCGGAACGCCTCCGCCACGGCGGGAAGCTCCACCGTGGCCGGGCTGACCGAGACGCAGAATATCAACGCCTGTTACTCTCAGTCAACGGTCGGTCGGTCACCTGACTGTCCGTAGTGGGCTCGGTAATACGCCTGTGATCTGCGAAGAAGTGTCGTCACCCGGAAACCGGAAAGCGATCTTCCCATAGCTCACGCACAGCTTGCGTCAACGCAGCGTCACCATGTTTGTGGCGCGATGGGGCCCGGTTGACGCCCGGTAGACGCCGCCGGCGCGACCGTGTGGCAATCCGTGCGGCGCGACCGGTTCGCCGCGCACCGGGACGTGCAGGAGGCGCGAATGGACCGTTCGCTCATCGTCGCCAAGGTGGTGCCGACGGCCGAGGACCGGGTGGCCGAGATCTTCGCCGAGTCCGACGCGACCGAGCTGCCCGGCCTGGTCGGGGTCCGGCACCGCTCGCTGTACCGGCTGCACGACCTCTACGTCCATCTGCTGGAGACGGAGACGCCCGCTCAGGGCGCGGTCGAGGACAACCGTGGGCATCCGGAGTTCATCCGGATCAGCGAGCGGCTGCGGCCGTACATCTCACCGTACCTGCCGACCTGGCGTTCGCCGCGCGACGCGATGGCGCACTGCTTCTACCGCTACGACGCGCCGGCCCACCGGTACGACACCGCCGGGCGGCCACAGTGACCACGACCGCCCCGCGCGACGAGCAGCTCTGGTCGAGGTGCGACGGATGCGCGTCGCTGCTCTACCGCAAGCGGCTGCGCCGCAACCTGGACGTCTGCCCGGAGTGCGGGTCACACGCCCGGCTGGACGCGCCGGACCGGGTGGCGCAGCTGGCCGACCCGGACTCGTTCGTCCCGCTGCCGGACCGGGCGGTGCGCGTCGACCCGATCGAGTTCGTCGACGAGCTGCCGTACCCGCACCGGCTCGGCGCGGCCCGCGCGGCGACCGGCCTGGACGAGGCGGTGCTGTGCGGCACCGCCCGGCTCGGCGGGCACCCGGTCGCGCTGGCGGTGATGGACTTCCGCTTCCTCGGCGGCAGCCTCGGCTGCGCGGTCGGTGAGCTGATCACCCGGACCGCCGAGCGGGCGCTCGCCGACGGCATCCCGCTGGTGCTGGTGACCGCGTCCGGCGGCGCGCGGATGCAGGAGGGCGCGCTGTCGCTGATGCAGATGGCCACCGTCAGCCAGGCCCTCGCGGGGATGCGGGAGGCGGGCCTGCTCACTGTCAGCGTGGTCACCGACCCCACGTACGGCGGGGTGGCCGCCTCCTTCGCCACCAACACCGACCTGGTGCTGGCCGAGAGCGGCGCCCGGCTGGGCTTCGCCGGGCCCCGGGTGATCCGCCAGGTCACCGGCGCCACGCTGCCGGAGGGCTTCCAGACCGCCGAGTACCTCCTGCGGCACGGTCAGGTGGACATGGTGGTGCCCCGGCACGCGTTGCGGGGCCGGCTCGCGGCGCTGCTCGCCGCTGCCGAGGCGGGCCGCCGGGCGCCGGAGAACCCGCCCGCGCCGCGCCCGCCGGTCACCGCGCCGACCGCGACCCCGCGGCCCGACCGCGACCCCTGGGAGACGGTACGCACGGCGCGGCACCCGGGTCGTCCGACCACACTGGACTACCTGGAGACGGCGTTCGACGGGTTCGTGGAGCTGCACGGCGACCGGCTCGGCGCCGACTGCCCGGCTGTCGTCGGCGGCATCGCCCGCCTGGACGGCCGCCCGGTGATGGTGATCGGTCACCAGAAGGGGCACACCACCGCCGAGCTGGTGACCCGCAACTTCGGCATGGCCAGCCCGGCCGGGCACCGCAAGGCGCTGCGGCTGATGCGCCTCGCGGCGCGGCTGCGGCTGCCGGTGGTGACACTCGTGGACACGCCCGGCGCGGACCCGGGGGTGAGCGCCGAGCAGCAGGGTCAGGCGGCGGCGATCGCGGAGAACATCCTCGCGCTCACCGTGCTGCCCACGCCGGTGGTGGCGGTGGTCACCGGGGAGGGCGGCAGCGGCGGCGCGCTCGCGCTCGCGGTCGCCGACCGGGTGCTCATGCTGGAACACGCCGTCTACTCGGTGATCAGCCCGGAGGGCTGCGCCGCGATCCTCTGGCCGGACAGCTCGGCCGCCCCGCAGGCGGCCCGCGCGCTGCGGCTCACCGGCGCCGACCTGTGCCGCCTCGGCGTGGTCGACGAGCTGGTGCCGGAGCCGCGCCCGGCCGCGCACGCCGACCCGGGCGGCGCGGCCGAGCTGCTGCGCCGGGCGGTCGCGGCGAACCTCGCGCCGCTGCTCACCGTCCCCCCGGCCACGCTGGTCCGCCGCCGCCGGCAACGGTTCCGCCGATTCGGCGCGGCCCGATCGGCAGCCGGCCCGTCCCCGGCCTCGCCGTCGGGTGACCGGGCGGAGGTGGCGTGATGGCCGACGCCGAGTCCGAGCAGGTGCTCGACGGGCTGCGCCGGCAGGCCCGCAAGCTCGTCGCCGACCTGGCCGGGCCGGTACGCCGGGTGCGGCTGCGCAGCGGCGAGTCGGTGCTGGAGGTCGAGTGGCACGACCCGGCACCCCCGGCGCAGCGCGCCGCCGAACCGGCCGGGGCGTTCCCCGCGCGGGCAGCCGAACCCGCCGCGCGAGCCGCGCCCGCGACCGACCGGCCGGCCGTGCGCTCACCTGTGGTCGGCACGTTCTACCGCGCCCCCGAACCCGGGGCGATGCCGTTCGTCGCGGTCGGCGACATGGTCCGTCCGGGCCAGGTGGTCGGCATCGTCGAGGCCATGAAGCTGATGAACGAGGTGACCGCCGGCCAGGCCGGACGGGTGGCCGAGGTGCTGGTCGACGACGGCAAGCCCGTCGAGTACGACCAGCCGCTGATCGCCCTGGAACCGGTCACCGGACAGGACTCCTGATGTTCGACAAGGTGCTGATCGCCAACCGGGGCGAGATCGCGCTGCGGGTGCTGCGCGCCTGCCGGGAACTCGGCGTGCGCACGGTGGTGGTGCACTCCAGCGCCGACGCCGACTCGCTGCCGGTGCGGCTCGCCGACGAGGCGGTACGGATCGGCCCGGCGGCCAGCCGCCGCAGCTACCTCAACGCGGCCGCGATCGTGGAGGCCGCCCGGCAGACCGGCGCGCAGGCGGTCCACCCCGGCTATGGCTTCCTGTCCGAGGACGCCGACTTCGCCGAGATCTGCGCCGAGAACGGCCTGGTCTTCGTCGGCCCGCCGCCGCAGGTGATGGCCGCTCTCGCGGACAAGTCGACGGCCCGCGCGCTGATGAGCCGGGCCGGGCTGCCGCTGCCGCCGGGCAGCGTCCGGACGCTGCCCACAGTCGCCGAGGCGCAGGAGGTGGCCGCCGAGGTGGGCTACCCGGTGATCGTGAAGGCCGCCGCGGGCGGGGGCGGGCGCGGCATGACAGTGGTGCGCTCGGCCGCCGAGCTGCCCCGCGCGTACGCCCGGACCCGCGCCGCCGCCCAGGTCGCGTTCGGCGACGACCGGGTGTACGTCGAGCGGTACCTCGCCGACGCCCGCCACGTCGAGGTGCAGGTGCTCTGCGACGGCCACGGCAACGGCGTGCACCTGGGCACCCGGGACTGCTCGGTGCAGCGCCGGCACCAGAAGCTGATCGAGGAGGCGCCCGCGCCCGCGCTGCGGCAGGCCACCCTGGACACCGTCGCCGAGGTGGCGCTGCGCGGCGCGCTGTCGGTCGGCTTCACCGGCGCCGGCACAGTGGAGTTCCTGGTCGACGAAGCTGAACGCTGCCACTTCCTGGAGATCAACTGCCGGATCCAGGTGGAACACCCGGTCACCGAGATGATCACCGGCATCGACCTGGTGCAGGAACAGCTGCACGTGGCGTTCGGCACCCCGCTGCGGCTGCGCCAGTCCGACGTACGCCTGGACGGTGTGGCGATCGAGTGCCGGGTCAACGTGGAGGACCCGGACCGTGACTTCGCGCCCGCACCCGGCCGGCTGGAGCGGTTCCGGCCGCCGGGCGGCCCGTTCACCCGGGTCGACACCCACGGGCACGTCGGTTATCCGGTCAGCCCGCACTACGACTCGCTGCTGGCGAAGGTGGCGGTGTGGGCGCCGGACCGGGACGCCGCGCTGGACCGGCTCGACCGGGCGCTGGCCGAGTTCGACGTGGCCGGTCCCGGTGTGCGTACCACGATCCCGTTCGCCCGGCGGGTGCTGCGCGACCCCGCGTTCCGCGCCGCCCGGCACACCACCGCCCTGGTGGAACGCCTGCTCGCCCCGCCCGCCGACGACGCGCCGACCGCCGACACGCCGCCCACCGACGCGCCGCCGACCGACGCCCCGCCCGCCGACGACGCGGTCGAGGCGTCCCCGGCGCGGGCCGTCGTGCCCGACCCGCGCGGTGCGGCCGAGCCGGGCGGCCGTACCCCCGTCAGCGCCGTGCCCGCCGCCGGCCCGACCACCTGGAGGAACCGATGACCGTCGCCCCCGACCGCCCGCTCGCCCGCGAGATCACCGACATCCTGGTCACGCACTGCGGCCTGGACCCGGACGCCGCCGCCGGCGCGCCCGCCGCGAGCCTGGAGGAACTGGGCATGGACTCCCTGGCGCTGCTCGAACTGTCGGCGGTGGTGGCCGACAGGTGGCGGGTGAAGATCCCCGAACAGGCCGGGCAGCTCAGCATCGCCGGCGTCGCAGACCTGGTGGCCCGCAAGGCGGACCCGCCCGGGCACACCGAGAACGCCGTGGAGATCGCCGCGCCGCTGCCGCTGGTCTGGGAGATCACCAACGACGTGGCCGGGTGGCCGGACCTGTTCACCGAGTACGCGACCGCGGAGATCCTGGACCGCGACGGCGACACCGTGCGCTTCCGGCTCACCATGCACCCGGACGAGAACGGGGTGTCGTGGAGCTGGGTCAGCGAACGCACCGCCGACCCGGCCACCCGCGAGGTGCACGCCCGGCGCGTCGAGACCGGCCCGTTCGAGTACATGCGCATCCACTGGCGCTACGACGAGACGCCCGCCGGCACCCGGATGACCTGGACCCAGGACTTCGCGATGAAGCCGGACGCACCGGTCGACAACGCCGCCATGACCAACCGGATCAACACCAACAGCACGATCCAGCTCGCCGTGATCAAGGAGAAGATCGAGCGGGCGCACGCGGGAGGCGCGCGATGACCGACACCACCACCGCCCGGGTCTCCGTCCACGACGTACCGGCCGACCGCCGCCGCGGCGGGGAACTGCGGGTGCTGCTCGGCCCGAAGACGGTCGGCAGCACCTCCGGATTCATGGGCGTCGCCACGCTCGCGCCGGGGGAGCGGATCGCCGAGCACTACCACCCGTACAGCGAGGAGTTCCTCTACGTCGCCCGCGGCGCGATCACCGTCGACCTGGACGACACGCCGGTGCCGGTGGCCGCCGGGGAGGCGCTCTACGTACCGAAGGACGTGCGGCACCGGCTGCGCAACACCGGCGACGAGCCGGCCGAGGTGGTGTTCCACCTCGGACCGCTCGCTCCCCGCCCGGAACTCGGCCACGTCGACACCGAGAGCGCGGCACCGCCGCCGCGGGAGCCGTCGTGACCGGCCGGCGCACAGTGGTCACCGGCATCGGCGTCGTCGCACCCGGCGGCGCCACCCGGGACCGCTTCTGGAAGACGATCACCGAGGGGCGCACCGCGACACGGCGGATCAGCTTCTTCGACCCGTCGCCGTTCCGGTCGCAGATCGCCGCCGAGTGCGACTTCGACCCGGACGCCGCCGGGATCACGCTCGCCGAACGGCAGCGTGCCGACCGGTACGTGCAGTTCGCGCTCGCCTGCTCCGCCGAGGCGCTCGCGGACAGCGGCCTCACCCTCACCGACGCGCAGCGCGAACGCGCCGGGGTGGTGCTCGGCACCGCCGTCGGCGGGACCATGGCCCTGGAGCAGGAGTACGTGCGGGTCAGCGACTCCGGCCGGCACTGGCTGGTCGACCACGCGCTCGGCGGGCCGTACCTCTACCAGGCGCTGGTGCCCAGCAGCCTGGCCGCCGACGTGGCCTGCCGGCACGGCCTGCACGGGCCGGCGCAGGTGATCTCCACCGGCTGCACCTCCGGCATCGACGCCATCGGGTACGCCCACCAGCTCGTCGCCGACGGCGAGGCCGACGTGGTGCTCGCCGGCGCCGCGGACTCGCCGATCTCCCCGGTCACCGTCGCCTCGTTCGACGCGATCGGCGCGACCAGCCCGGACAACGACGACCCGGAGCACGCCTCCCGGCCGTTCGACGCCGACCGGCACGGGTTCGTCCTCGCCGAGGGCGCGGCGGTGCTGGTGCTGGAGGAGGCCGAGCACGCCCGCCGCCGGGGCGCGCACGTCTACTGCGAGGTGGCCGGGTACGCCAGCCGCAGCAACGGCTTCCACATGACCGGGCTGCGCCCGGACGGGGCGGAGATGGCGGTGGCGATCAGCGACGCGTTGCGGCAGGCCCGGCTCGCCCCGGCCGCCGTGTCGTACGTCAGCGCGCACGGCTCCGGCACTCGGCAGAACGACAGGCACGAGACTGCGGCGTTCAAACGGGCGCTGGGGGAGACGGCGTACCGGGTGCCGATCAGCTCGATCAAGTCGATGGTCGGCCACTCGCTCGGCGCCATCGGCTCGATCGAGATGGCCGCCTGCGCGCTCGCCATCGAGTACGGCGTGGTGCCGCCGACGGCGAACTGGACCACCCGCGACCCGGAGTGCGACCTGGACTACGTGCCGAACGAGGCCCGGGAGGTGCCGGTGGACGTAACGTTGTCGGTGGGCAGCGGATTCGGCGGATTCCAGTCGGCGATGGTGTTCCGCCGGCTCGCGGTGACGCCACTATGAGCGCGAGGAGTGAGCCGGGTTTCCGAGCCCCGCAGTCGCGAACAAGGACGGCACCGTGACCGCGCGGGCCGTGGTGACGGGCATCGGCGTGGTCGCGCCGAGCGGCGTCGGCGCCGAGGCGCACTGGAACACAGTGCTCGCCGGCACCCGGCGCACCGGGCCGATCACGCTGTTCGACCCGGAGCGGTACCCGACCCGGGTGGCCGGGGAGGTGGCCGGCTTCGACCCGGCCGGGTTCAGCGACACCCGGCAGCGGGTGCAGACCGACAGGTGGACCCACCTGGGCTTCGCCGCCACCGGGCTGGCGCTCGCCGACGCCGGGCTGCCCGAGGTGTCGCCCGACCCGTACCAGTGGGCGGTCACGCTCGCCAGCTCCTCCGGCGGCAACCTGTTCGGGCAGCGGGAACTGCAACGGCTCTGGGGCGGGCCGAGCCGCACCGTCGGGGCGTACCAGTCGATCGCCTGGTTCTACGCCGCGAGCGTGGGACAGCTGTCGATCCGCCACCAGTTCAAGGGGCCGTCCGGGGTGACCGTGTCCGAGTCGGCCGGCGGGCTGGACAGCCTGGCGCACGCGGTGCGCACCATCCGCCGGGGCACCCCCGTGGTGATCGCCGGGGCGACCGAGTGCCCGCTGAGCCCGTACGCGCTGGCCTGCCAGCTCCGCTCCGGCCTGCTCAGCGACGTGTCCGACCCGGAGCGGGCGTACCGGCCGTTCGACGTCGCGGCGAGCGGGTACGTGCCGGCCGAGGGCGGCGCCGTCTTCGTGGTGGAGGAGCTGGGCCACGCGCTGGCCCGGGGCGCCCGCGTCTACGGGGAGATCACCGGCTGGGCCGCCACCCACGACGCCGCGCCCACCGACCCGGCCACCGGCCCCGACCCGGCCCACTACGCCCGCGCGATGCGGCTGGCACTGGAACGCGCCGGGGTACGCCCGCACGACGTGGACGTGATCTGGCCGGACGCGCTCGGGGTGCCCGCGTACGACCGGGCCGAGGCGGCGGCGCTGCGTACCGTGTTCGGCGACCGGACCCCGCCGGTGACCACGCAGAAGCCGCTGACCGGCCGGGCGCACCAGGGCGGGTCCGCGCTGGACGCGGCCACCGCGCTGCTGGCGTTCCGGCGCGGGATGCTGCCCGCCTCGGCCGGCCCGGACGAGCCGGCGCCCGGCTGCGAGCTGACGTTCCTGCGGCAGCCCCGCCCGCCCCGCAGCCGGATCGCGCTGGTCGGCGCGCGCGGCTTCGACGGGTTCAACAGCGCGCTGGTGCTGCGCGGCGCCGCGCCACCACCGGCGGGGGAGCACTGACCGTCACGACGGCCGGGCCAGGTACGCGGTCTTCGCGTCGCCGGAGAACCCGCAGGCCAGGTAGAAGGCGTGGGTCGCGGGTGAGCGCGACCCGGTCATGAGCATCGCCTTGTAGCAGCCCGCGTCCCAGGCGGCCCGGAGCGTGCCGGCCATGATCTGCCTGCCCAGGCCGGTGCCGCGCCGCGACTCGTCGACCACCACGTTCTCGATGACCGCGTACGGCGACGCCGACCGGCTCAGGTTGGGGATCACGTTGAGGTAGGTGGTGGCGACGACCGCGCCGTCCACGTCGAGCACGAACAGGTGCAGCCCCTCGGTGGCCAGGATCCGCGCGAAGGCCCGTTCGTCGGAGCCGTCGCTCAGGTGCGGGTCGTCCGGGTTCAGCTGCCGGTAGAGGCGGATGAGCTGCGGGAAGTCGTCGGGCCGGGCGGCACGGAACATGCCGTGAGCGTAGCCGCCCCCGCCGTCCGCGCGGGGTGCCGCGCGCACAGCATCCGGCGGCCGGCGGACTACCTTGCCGGCGTGGCCCCGATCCTGCCTGTCCGATCGAGCCTGAGCAATCCACCCAGCCGCTGTTTTGGATCTAGCCATTTGCATCTGGCGATGCAGAAGAGGGGCGTCGTAGGGTTCCGCCATACCCCGAACGACGTACCCGCTGGGCGGATCCGCCCAGTTCCTCAGTGGAACGGTGGCTGGTCGTGACTGCACATCCCGTGGCGGAAGATCCTGCCTCGACGACGGTGGACTGGGTGGACGACATCCTGTTCACCGGCCGCGACACCGACGTCTGCCTGCGCCTGCCCGAACCGGTCGACAAGGGCACGCTGCGCCGGCTCGTCGGCGAGGCTCAGGACCGGCTCGCCGGGGCCGGGCTGCGCGCCGGAGGCGCCGCCGCGCTGCGCCTGCCGCCCTCGCTGGCGTACGTGGCGCACCTGCTCGCCACCTGGCGTACCGGCGCCCAGGCGGTGCTGCTCGACCACCGGCTCACCGACCACGAGGTCGACCAGGCGCTGCGCCGGCTCGGCCCGCAGGTGGTGGTCGCCCCGGTACGAACCGGCGGCGGCGCGCTGCGGATCTTCGTCGACGTCACCGCGGGGGTCAGCGCGTACTCCGACCGCCCGGCGGGCAGCCCGCACGCGGTGATCCAGCTCAGCTCCGGCTCCACCGGACCGTCCAAGGTGATCGGCCGCACCGCCGCCGACCTGGTCGCCGAGGTGCACCGCTACACCCGCATCGACGGCGTCGCGCTGCCCGGCGAGCGGATCATCCTGCTCCCCAGCATGGTGCACGTGCTCGGCCTGGTCGGCGGCCTGCTCTACGGGCTGCACGCCGGCGTCGAGCTGTGCCCACCGGAACGGCTCAGCGGCGACGCGATCCTCGCCGCCGTCGCCGCCCAGGACACCCCGGCCACTGTGCTCGGCGTCCCGTTCCACATCGGGCTGCTCGCCTCCACCACACCCGCCGGGCCGCTGCCCCAGCTCAAGCGCATGACCACAGGCGGTGAGCTGGTGCCCGCGGCCGTGGCGAACGCGTTCACCGACCGCTACGGCGTCCCGCTGGGCAACATGTACGGGATGACCGAGGTCGGCGTCATCGGCACCGACCTGTACGGGCGGCACCGGCCCGCCATCGCGCCCGCCCCGGGCATCGAGGTACGCGAGCGCGACGGCGAGCTGTGGGTGAGCTGCCCGGCCAACCCGTACGTCGGACTGGCCGACCCGACCCGGTGGGCCGACGGCTGGCTGCACACCCGCGACGCCGGCGTGGTCGACCCGGACACGGGCCTGGTCACCATCAAGGGCCGGCTGGACTCGCAGGTGTCGGTGGGCGGCCTCAAGGTCGACCTGACCGAGGTGGAGGCCACAGTCGCCGGGCTGCCCGGCGTCGTCGCCGCGGTGGTGGTCTGGGACGACGGCATCACCGCGTACGTCCAGACCGACGGCTCACTGACCGAGGACACGCTCGACAAGCTGATCGCCGAGCGGCTGGCCGGCTTCAAGCGTCCCCGCACGCTGCGTCTGCTCGACCAGATGCCCCGCACCACCACCGGAAAGCTGGTCCGGTCCGTCCCGGCGCTGCGGGGCGCGGCGTCGTGACCGGCCCGCTGTACGAGCCGCACACCCGCCGGACGCCCACCGGACGTCCGGTCCACCCCGAATCCCGCCCCGGACCGGCCGGGCAACGCGCCACCCGCGCGCCCGACCCCGCCGGTTCACACGCACACGGTGTCCCGACCGGGCACCGTCAGCCGGTACACGGAGAAGAGGTCTGAACCCATGCGAGACGAGGTCCGCACCTTCGTCGTCGAACAGCTCGCCGACATGAACTACGACGTGGAGGAGCTCGACGACGACACCACGCTCGGCCCCTCCGGCGTCGACCTGGAGTCGCTGGCCCTGGCCGACCTGGCGGTCCGCGTCGAGGACCGCTACGCAGTGAAGTTCGCCGACGACGAGTCGGAGAAGCTGGCGCTGATGACGGTCGGCGAGTTCACCACGATGGTCGCCGACCGGGTGGCCGCGAACAGCGACAAGTCCTGATGTCCGGTCAGCCCGACCTGGGGCGAGCTGACCTGGTGAGCATGCTCGCCGAACTGACCGCGAAACCCGCCGACCAGGTGCCGGACCGGCTCGGCTCGATGGAGCTGGCCTGGCTCGTGCACATGGTCGAGCAGCGCTACGACCGCCGGCTGGACCTGAGCGACGACGAACTCGCCGGCATCCGCACCGTCGACGACGCGCTCGCGGTGTTCCGTGGCTCTCTCACCGCTCCCGCAGATGGCTGAGCGGGAGACCGTACGGATCACCGGCACGTACGCGCTCAGCGCCCTCGGCAGGGGCGCCGACGCGCTGCTGGCCGGGGTGCTCACCGGCACCCCGGCGTTCGCGCCGGTGCGCCGTTTCGACACCACCGGCCGCCGGGTGACGGTGGCGGCCACCCTGCCGGACGTCGGCACGCTCGCCGGTGAGCTGACCGACGCGATCGACACCGCCGCCCGGGCCGCCGGACTGGACCGGGCCGGGCGGGCGGAGTCGGCGCTGTTCCTGGCCACCCACGGCGGGCCGTACTCGCTGCCCGTACCGCAGGGGTGGGACGAGCCGACGGTGCCGGCGCTCGCCGGTCACCTGGCCGCACGGTGCGGCCTCGGCGGGCGTACCCGGATCTACACCACCGCGTGCGTGTCGGCGAGCAGCGCGGTCGCCGACGCGGCGGCGCTGATCCGCCGGGGCGACCTGGAGCGGGTCGTGGTCGCGGCCGGTTACCTGGTCGAACCGGACCAGTACGCGCTGTTCGACGCCGGCCGGGCGCTCGCCGCCGACGGCGCGGTACGCCCGTTCAGCGCCGGGCGCAAGGGCCTGCTGCTGGGCGACGGGGTGGCCGCCGTGGTGCTGGAGTCGGCGGGCGCCGCCGCCCGGCGGGGCGCCGAGACGCTGGCGAGCGTGGCCGGGTGGGGCCGGGCGGGGGACGCGTACCACGCGTGCCAGCCGCACCCGGACGGGCTCGGGCTGGCCCGGGCGGTCGAGGCGGCGCTGCGCCGGGGCGGGCTGCCCCCGGACGCGATCGGCTACGTCAACGCCAACGCCACCGGCACCCCGTTCAGCGACGCCTCCGAGGCGGCGGCGCTGACCCGGGTGTTCGGCGAGGACGCCGGGCGGCTGCCGGTCAGCTCCACCAAGTCGGTGCACGGGCACGCGCTGGAGGCGTCCGGGTTGCTGGAACTGCTGGTCACCGTGCTGGCCCTGCGGCACGGCAAGCTGCCGGTCACCGCCGGCTGGCTCGGCCCCGACCCGCAGTGCCCGCTGGACGTCATCCGCGACGCCCCGCGCCCCGCGCGCACCGAACACGCCCTGACCCTCAACGCCGCCTTCGGCGGCGCCGACACGGCCCTCCTGGTGAGCACCTCATGACCGCCCCCGCCCCCCACCCCGACCTCCCGCGATCTTGCACTCACGGCCCCGGCGAACCGGGCACAACGCCCGCGCCCGGGGCACCAACCGCAAGATCGCGCGACGGGGGAGTCGTGGTGCTCGCGGAGGCGCGGTGGCCCGAGGACGGGGACGGGGACGCGGGGCCGGCCGGGGTGCCGGGGTTCGTGCACTCGCCGTTCGCGCCGCTGGTGGCCGCGGTGGCGCAGCGCTGCCTCGCGCGGCGGTACCCCGACGGGCCGCTGCCGCCGGGCAACCGGACGGCTGTGGTGCTGGTCAGCGCCGGTGGGGACACCGCCGGGGCGGCGCACGTACGCGCCACTGTGGCCGCGGGCGGGCGGATCGGGCCGCTGTTCTTCTTCCAGTCGGTGCCGAACAGCGTGGCCGGGCACGTCGCGGCGCGCTGGGGACTGGACGGGCCGGTGGTGTGCCTGAGCCCCACCGGCGACGCGCGGGCCGAGGGGGAGGCCGAGGCGGACCTGCTGCTGTACGACGGCGACGCCGCACAGGCGTTGCTGATCCTGATCGAACTGGCACCGGAGGGTACGCCGGGCGAGGCGACCGCGGTGCTGCTGGGGGAGGGAACACGTCAATGAGGACGAAGGGACTACGCGGCGCGCTCGCGGCCGACGCCGAGCTGGGCGCGGGCAACGTGCTCGCCCGGGTGCTGGCCCACGGCGCCGACCCGGACGGGCCGGGGCTCACGTTCGACACCGAGATCGACGGCCACCCGGCCGAGACCCCGCTGACCCTGGGCCGGCTCGACCGGATGGTCGCCGCCCGGGCGGCGTGGCTGCACGAACGCGGGGTGAAACCCCGCGACCCGGTCGCGGTCTGGGCCGGCACCGCCGCCGACATGGTGCTGTCGTTCCTGGCGCTGACCCGCCTCGGCGCCATCCCGGCGCTGATGAACGGCAGGCTGCGTCCCGAGATCGCCGCCGAGTACATCCGCCGGCTGCGCGCCGCCGGGGTGCTCGCCGACGCCGCGCACGCCGAGGCGCTGGCCGGGCACGACCTGGGCGCGCCGATGCTCGGCGAGCCCGCGCAGGCCGGCACCGGCGACCCCGACACGGCACCCGCGCACTACCGGCACCACCCGGACGACCCGATCGTGATCACCCACACCTCCGGCACCACGGGCGTGCCGAAGGCGGTGCTGCACTCGCACGCCAGCCTGTTCGCCGCCACCCGTCACCTGCTGTCCATGCCGCAGGCGCAGGGCACCACACGCATCCTCAACGCGCTGCCGGCCCCGCACACCGCCACAGTGCTCATGGTCAACCAGGCGCTCGGCAACCGGGCGGAGATGTTCCTGCTCTCCGACCAGGGCGGTGAGCGGGTGCTGGACGCGATCCAGCGGTGGCGCCCGGACGGCGTGTTCGGCTTCTCGGTCACCTGGGCCGAGCTGGCCCGCTTCGACCTGTCCGGCTACGACCTGGACTCGGTGCGGCTGTGGTTCAACACCGGCGACTGCTCGCACGAGCCGCACGTACGGCGGCTGGTCGCTGTCGGCTCCCGCGACGTGGTGACGCGTGGCGGCGTGACCCGGGTACCCGGGTCGGTGTTCATCGACGGGCTCGGCTCCAGCGAGATGGGCCACTCGATGTTCCACATCACCCACACCACCGACACCGACCGGTACGGCCGCTGCGTGGGCCGCCCGTACCGGTTCGCCAAGGTCGCCGTGCTCGACGCCGACGGCAACGAGCTGCCGCCCGGGCAGGTCGGCTGGCTCGGCATCGACTCGCCGTCGCTGTTCCGCGGCTACTGGAACGACTCGGTCACCACGTACCGGTTCCGGCTGCGCGGCTGGTACCTCACCGGCGACCTGGTGTACGCCGACGAGGACGGCCGCTACTACCACCTGGACCGGGCGGTCGACTCGGTCGAGGCAGGCGACGGGAAGCGGTTCTTCACCGCGCTGTCCGAGGAACGCATCCTCGCCGCCTGCCCCGACGTCACCGACTGCACTGTGGTGATCGTCAAGGCGGACGACGGCACAGTCACCACCGACGTGCTGCTGGAGCTGGCCGCCGGCGCCGACCCGGAGGCGGACCGCACCGAACGCATCCGTACCGCGCTCGGCCCGGACGTGGCAGCCACGCTGCGCCGGATCGTCCCGGTACGCGCCGACGACATCCCGGTCACCGTCACCGGCAAGGTGCGCAAGGTGGCGCTGCGCGAGCGCTACCTGACCGAGGCGCCGTCGTGACCGCCGTCATCACCGGCATGGGCCTGTTCACCCCGGCCGGGCGCGGCGTGGCGGACACGTTCGACGCGCTGATCACCGGCCGGTCCGGTCTGCGCCGCCCGCCCGAGGGACACCCGGCGGCGGGCAGCCTGGAGGTGGCCGGGGTGCTGCCGGACATCGACCCGCGCAGCGTCGCCTCCGGACCGGAGACGAAGGTGCTCGACCGGGTGGTGCTGCTCGCCCTGATCACCGCCGCCGAGGCGCTCGCCGACGCCGGCATCGAGGTGGGCCGCGACGTCGACCCGGAGCGCATCGCGGTGATCGTCGGCGGCGTCGGCGGCATGTCCACGCTGGAGGGCCAGGTGCTGGCGCGGGCCGCCCGGGGCCGGGCGGCGGTCAGCCCGTACCTGCTCACCGGCATCCTGCCGAACATGCCATCGGCGCGGATCGCCATCGCGCACGGCATCCGCGGTTACAGCTCGTCGGTCGGCACGGCCTGCGCGTCCGGTGCCCAGGCCGTCGCCGACGGGGTACGCCTCATCCGCTCCGGCGAGGCCGACGTGGTGGTGTGCGGGGCGAGCGAGGCGCCGCTGTTCGGCACGTTCGCCGACACGTTCGGCAACGCCCGGGCGCTGGCCCGGGGCTGGGACGAACCGACCGAGGCCAGCCGCCCGTTCGACAAGCGGCGCAACGGTTTCGTGCTGGCCGAGGGCGCGGCGCTGCTGGTGCTGGAGCGCGCCGGGCACGCCGAGGGCCGGGGTGTGCGCGGCTACGCCGAGGTCGCCGGTTTCGGGGCGAACACCGACGCGTACCACCCGACCGCGCCGCGGCCGGACGGTGCCGGAGCGGCGGCGTGCATGCGCCGCGCGCTGGCGGCCGGCGGGGTCGGGCCCGCCGACGTCGGGTACGTCAACGCGCACGGCACCGGCACCAAGCTCGGTGACGTCGCCGAGACGATCGCGCTGGCCGAGGTGTTCGGCACCGGCGGTGTGCCGGTCAGCTCCACCAAGGCGCTCACCGGGCACCTGCTCGGCGCGTCAGGGGTGCTGGAGGCCGCGGCCACCGCGCTGGCGCTCGACAGTGGCCTGCTGCCACCCACCTACCACCTGGACGACCCGGACCCGGAGTGCGAGGCGGACCACGTCCGCGCCGTGCCCCGGCCCACCCGGGCCGGCCACGCGCTGACGAACTCGTTCGGGTTCGGCGGCCAGAACGTCAGTCTGCTCCTGCGCCGGCTCTCCGGGCCGGCCCGCCGGGCCGCCACCCCGGCCGCGGGCTGACCGGACTCCAGTCCCGGGCGTCCGTCCGGGTCGCGATCACGGGGGGAACAGGGGAAGCCCATGACCATCAACGGGATAGATCATCTCGAACTGTACGTGGGGGACGCCCGGCAGGCGGCCTTCTACTTCGACAACGCGGTCGGTTTTCGGCTGTGCGGGCAGGGCGGTCCGGAGACCGGGCTGGACGGGCAGCGCTCCCTGCTGCTGGCCCAGGCCGGCATCCGGCTGCTGCTGACCACCGGACTGTCCGCCGAGCACCCGGCTGCCACGTACGTGCACCGGCACGGCGACGGCATCGCCGTGGTGGCGCTCGCCGTGGACGACGCCGCCGGGGCGTACGCCGAGCTGGTGGACCGCGGGGCGACGGCGCTGAGCCCGCCGCGCACCTTCACCGGCGCGGACGCCGAGGTGGTGGTGGCCGAGGTCGGCGGCTTCGGCGACGTGGTGCACCGCCTCGTCGAGCGGCGCGGCGACCCGGGCGTGTTCCTGCCCGGCGCGATCGAGCCGGTGACCGCGCCCGACGGCACGGACACGCTGCTCGCCGAGGTGGACCACCTGGCGATCTGCGTGCCGCCGGGGCAGCTCGACGAGACCGTCGCGCACTACGAGAAGGTGTTCGGCTTCGCCGACATCTTCACCGAGCACATCGAGGTCGCCGGCCAGGCGATGAACTCCAAGGTGGTGCAGAGCCCGTCCGGGACTGTCACCTTCGTGCTGCTGGAGCCGGACACCGGCGCCCGGCCGGGGCAGATCGAGGACTTCCTGCGCTGGCATGCCGGGGCCGGGGTGCAGCACCTGGGCCTGCGCACCGACGACATCGTCACCGCCGTGGGCGCGCTCGCCGGGCGCGGGGTGCGGTTCGCCAGCACGCCCGGCGCCTACTACGACGGGCTGGAGCAGCGGGTCGGCCGGCTGGACGCGCCGGTGGACCGGCTGCGCGAGCTGAGCATCCTGGTCGACTCCGACCACGACGGGCAACTGCTGCAGATCTTCACCGAGTCGATGCACGTGCGCCGCACGCTCTTCCTCGAACTCATCGAGCGGCGCGGGGCGCGCACCTTCGGCAGCGGCAACATCAAGGCGCTCTACGAAGCGAAGGAACGCGAGCTGGCCGCGGCGGGGGCGACCCCCGGCGTCGCGGCCGGAGGGGCTGGGGCATGACCACCATCGATCCCGGGCTGACCGCCGAGGAGGAGGCGCTGCTTCCCTCCGACGAGGACGTCCGGCACTACGCCGAGCACGGCTGGTACCTGTCGAAGAAGCTGCTCACCGACGACGAGGTGGACGAACTCGTCGCCGCCACCGACAGCTACTACGCCGGGGACCGTGACCGCCGCCTGCCGGTACGCCCGCCGAAGCTGGCCTACTGGGAGCCCTCGAAGGGTGACGTGCAGCGGCACAACGACTACGTCCACCACGAGCACGACGGCATCGCCCGCATCCTGCGCAAGCCGCTGATCGGTGCGGTCGCCGCCCGGCTGGCCCGCGCCGCCGAGATCCGGATCTTCCAGTCCACGCTGATCTGGAAGCCGCCGATCGCCGGTGAGCCGTCGAACATCGTGCCCTGGCACTTCGACAAGCACTACTGGGCGTCCTCGTCGTCGGAGAACATGCTCACCGCGTTCATCCCGTTCCACGACTGTGGTGAGGAGATGGGCACCATCACCATGGTCGACGGCTCCCACCGCTGGCGGGAGATCGGCGCCGACGACACGGTGGTGCGGCACTTCGCCGACCGGGACCGCGACCAGCTCGAGGTGATGCTCGCCGAGAACGCGGCGTACAACGGCGCCGAAATCCGCAAGATCCCCATGGTGATCCCCAAGGGACACATGAGTTTCCACCACTGCCGCACATACCACGGCAGCGGTGCGAACGTCAGCGGCCGGCCCCGCCGGGCCGTCTCGCTGCACCTGCAGGACGGCGACAACGCCTGGCGGGAGTATCCGCTCTCCGACGGCACCCTCGCCGCGTACAACCACGACGTGCTGGTCCGCCGCACCCACGAGGGCCGGCCGGACTACGCGGACCCCGATTACTGCCCGGTCATCTGGCGCGACCGCGCCCAGCAGGGAGGCTGACAATGTCACGGTACGACTGGGGTAAGACGCACCCGGGCATCGAGCGGCTGGAGCGGGCGGTGACCGAGCGCCGCGACGTGGTGGTCAAGCACCCCCTCTACGCCAACCTCGACACCCACGACGCGCTCGTCACGTTCATGGAGCACCACGTCTTCGCCGTCTGGGACTTCATGTCCCTGCTGAAGTCGTTGCAGCGGCAGCTCACCTGCGTCACGGTGCCGTGGATCCCGACCGGCCCGACCGGCAGCCGCCGCCTCATCAACGACATCGTCATGGTCGAGGAGAGCGACGAACTCGGCGACGGCTACATCAGCCACTTCGAGCTGTACGTGCAGGGCATGACCGAGGCCGGCGCCGACACCACAGCCGTGAACAAGCTCGTCGACCTGCTGCGCGACGGCACCCCGGTCACCGAGGCGCTCGGCGCCGCCGGCGTCCCCGCGGCGTCCGCCGCGTTCGCCGGCACCACCTGGCGCATCATCGAGACCACCCCTGTGCACTGCCAGGCCGCGGCGTTCGCGTTCGGCCGCGAGGACCTCATCCCCGAGATGTTCACCCAGGTCGTCGCCGTCAACGAGCGCAGCAACAGGCTCAACAAGTTCGTCGACTACCTGGAGCGGCACATCGAGGTCGACGGCGAGCAGCACACCCCGATGGCCATGCAGATGCTGGCCGACCTGTGCGGCGACGACGACACCAAGTGGCAGGAGTGCGCCGACACGGTGAACGCCGCGCTCGCCGCCCGCGCCCGCCTCTGGGACGACATCCTCGCCGCCGTCAAGGAGGGCCGTCCGGCGTGACCGGCTCCGACCCGCTCCGGCTCTACCGGAC
Source organism: Micromonospora sp. L5 (assembly GCF_000177655.2). Taxonomy (NCBI): domain Bacteria; kingdom Bacillati; phylum Actinomycetota; class Actinomycetes; order Micromonosporales; family Micromonosporaceae; genus Micromonospora; species Micromonospora sp. L5. The sequence continues at coordinate 5,317,222 of NC_014815.1, forward strand.
GGTCCGGCTGATCCGCCGCTTCGAGGAACGCGCGATCGAGCTGGTCCGCGCCGGGGAGATCGTCGGCGGCATCCACCCGTACCTCGGTCAGGAGGGGATCGCCGCCGGCGTCTGCGCGGCGCTGGACCGCGAGGACCTGGTCACCGGCACCCACCGCGGGCACGGGCACGTGCTCGCAAAGGGTGCCGACCCGGCCCGGATGCTGGCCGAACTGTGCGGCCGGGTCACCGGGCTCAACCGGGGCCGGGGCGGGTCGATGCACGCCGCCGACTTCGGCGTCGGCGTCCTCGGCGCCAACGCCATCGTCGGGGCAGCCGGGGCGATCCTCACCGGAGCGGTGTGGGAGCGCCGGCGGCGCGGCGCCGACATCGTCGGCGCCACCTTCTTCGGCGACGGCGCGGTCAACGAGGGCATGCTCCTGGAGGCGTTCAACCTGGCCGCGCTCTGGCGGATACCGGTGCTGTTCGTCTGCGAGAACAACGGCTACGCCACCACCATGCCGGTCGACGGCGCGGTCGCCGGCACCATCGCCGGGCGGGCCGCCGCGTTCGGCATGCCGACGGCCACCGTCGACGGGCAGGACCCCGAGGCGGTACGCGAGGTCACCGCCGCCGCCGTCGTGCGGATGCGCGCCGGCGGTGGCCCCGAGCTGGTCGAGGCCCGCACCTACCGCTTCGACGCCCACCACACCTTCGAACATCAGGTACGCCTCGACTACCGGCCGCCGGAGGAGGTGGCCGAGGGCCGGTCCCGCGATCCGGTGGACATCGCCGGAGCACGGCTCGACCCGGCGGTGCGGGCCGAGGTGGACGCCGCCGTCGAGGCGGAACTGGACGCCGCCGTCGACTACGCGCTCGCCGGGCCGCACCCCGACCCGGCGACCGCCCTGGACCACCTGTACGCCAGCGGGCTCACCGCCCGGACCGGAGGTGGCTGATGCCCCGGCTCTCCTACCGCAGGGCGCTCACCCGGGCGCTCGCCGACGAGATGACCCGCGACGATTCGGTCGTGGTGCTCGGCGAGGACATCCGGGTGGCCGCCGCGAACGTCACCACCGGCCTGCTGAAGAAGTTCGGCCCGGAACGGGTCCGCGACACCCCCCTGTCCGAGCAGGCGTTCACCAGCTTCGCCACCGGCGCGGCGCTGGCCGGGGCCCGCCCGGTGGTGGAGTTCCAGATCCCGTCGCTGTTGTTCCTGGTCTTCGAGCAGATCGTCAACCACGCGCACAAGTTCCCGCTCATGACCGGCGGCCAGTGCGCGGTGCCGGTCACCTACGTGGTGCCCGGCTCCGGCTCCCGCACCGGCTGGGCCGGGCAGCACTCCGACCATCCGTACGCGTTGTTCGCCCACGTCGGGGTGACCACAGTCGTACCGGCCACCCCGGCCGACGCGTACGGGCTGCTGGTCTCCGCGATCCGCTGCGACGACCCGGTGGTGGTCTTCGCCCCGGCGGGTGCCCTGGACCTGCGCGCCGACGTCACCGACCTGGTGCCCGTGCCGCTGGGCCGGGGGATCGTCCGCCGCGCCGGCACCGACGTGACAGTGGTGGCGGTCGGGCACCTGGTGCACGACGCGCTCGCCGTCGCCGAGGAACTCGCCGGCCAGGCGTCGGTGGAGGTCTTCGACCCCCGCACGCTCTACCCGTTCGACTGGGACGGGCTGGTCGAGTCGGTGAGCCGCACCGGGCGGCTGGTGGTCGTCGACGACGGCAACCGCTCCTGCGGCATCGCCGGGGAGATCATCGCCACGGTGGTCGAGCGGGTCCGGCTGGCCGCGCCACCCCGCCGGGTCACCCGCCCCGACGGCGCGGTGCTGCCCTTTGCGCCCGCCCTGGACCGGGCCGTGCAGCCCGGCCGCGACCAGCTCGCCGCCGCCATCCAACTGACCCTCAAGGACGGATGAACGATGGACCCGAACTACACGTGGCCGCCGCTCGGCCAGGCGTGGACCGACCTGCCCGAGTCCACCCGTACCGCGATGGTGACCACAGGCGCCGTGGCCTGGGAGAAGATCTTCCACGGCCGGGCCACGTACAACAAGCAGTGGCGGCTGGCCCGCCCGCCCGTGTTCACCGCCGACGCGTTCCGCGAGCTGAACGAGGTCTGCGACCGCATCGCCCAGCTCATTCTGGAGGCCTGCCGGCGCCGCGCCCGCACCGCCGGTGAGCTGCGCCTGCTGCTCGACGTGCCGGACGGCGAGACCCGGCTGCTCGACCCGGACGAGGAACTGCACGAGGGGCTGCTCGCCGCGTACCGGCCGGATGTGCTGTTCTCCGGCGGCGTGCCGTGCATCGTCGAGTACAACATCGACAGCAGCCTCGGCGGCGGCTTCGACGCCGACACCGTGATCCAGCGGTACGCCGAGCTGTACCGTACCCATGACCTGCTCGACGGCGCCCGGCCCGCGCCGTCCCTGCTGGACCAGCGGTTCGTGGCCATCCGGGACACACTCGGCCTGCCCGACGGCGCCCGGGTGGCGCTGCTGATGGACTTCGACGCCGACTACCCGGGGCTGGACGACCCGGAGACGTTCATCCGGATCCTGTCCCCGCTGATCGACCAGGCCCGCCCGTTCGGCATCGACCTGGTCATCGCCCCGGTCGCCACCGCCACCCTGGACGGGCAGAACCGGCTGGTCGTCGGCGGCGCCCCGGTGGACGCCCTGTTCCGGCTCTTCGTGCCCAACCGGGTCACCCCCAGCGCCGGGCTGGACGCGGTGGCCGGTGCGCTCGCCGCCGGCACGCTGCCGATGTTCGTCAGCAGCGCCGCCTGGCTGCTCAGCAACAAGCTGAACTACGCCTGGCTCTGGGACGACCTGGACCTGCTGCCGGAGGACGACCGGACGCTGATCCGCCGGTACGTGCCGCACACCGTGGCGCTCACCGCCGACCAGCTCGACCGGGCGCTCGCCGAACAGGCCGACCTGGTCGCCAAGCCGGCAGGCGGATCAGCCGGGCACGGCGTGCTGATCGGCCGGGAGATGACAGCTGTGGCGTGGGCGGACGGGGTACGCGCGGCCATCGCCGAGGGCGGCAACATCCTCCAGCGCTACCACGAGGCGGACCGTGTGGCGATGGACTTCGTGCAGATCGAGACCGGTGAGACGGTCACCGCCGACGTCCCGTACAGCCTCGCCCCGTACCTGTTCGACCGCACAGGTTCAGGCGCGCTGGCGCGGGTGGGCTACCCGGGGTGCGACGAGGTCCTCAACCTGGCGAGAGGCGTCCTCCTGACCGGCATCCTGCTGACGGACTGACCCGCTCCATCCCCGTCCACCCCCGTTCCCCCTCACTCCCAGCGTTGATCAAGGAGTTTGGGTCCTCACGGGGGCGTGTCAGCGACCCAAACTCCTTGGTCAACAAGGTGGATCCGGGGTCGGCGCTTGACCCTCGCCCCCTGACCCCGCTGATCATGAAGTTGACGGGAACAAATCGGACGCTCAGCGCCGCCAACTTCATGATCGGCGGATTGGGTTGGGCCGGGTCGGGGTCGGCCGCCCGTCCGGCCTCTTCGTCTCGTCTTCCGCCTCTCCGGTCCGCCCCGGCGCGTTGATCAAGGAGTTTGGGTCCTCACGGGGAGGTGTCAGCGACCCAAACTCCTTGGTCAACAAGGTGGATCCGGCCCGCAGGTCGGCCCTCGGCCCTCTGATCCCGCTGATCATGAAGTTAGCGGCGACAAAACGGACGCAGAGTGCGGTCAACTTCATGATCGTCGGGGCGGGGCGGGGCGGGGCGGGGCGGGGCGGGGCGGGGCGGGGAGCCGGGGGAGGGTGGGTCAGGGGTGGGGGAGGTGGGTGGAGAGGACCTTCAGGGTTTCGGCGGCGGCTACCGCGTCGCTGCGGGCGCTGCCGTGGCGGCCGTCGCTGCTGTACAGCGACGGGTCGGCCACCAGCGGGTGGTCGGTCAGGTGAACGTGCAGTGTGCCCAGGCACTCGGCCACGGCCCGGGTGTGCCGGGACAGCCGGCGCATCCGCTCGCCCAGGCCCGCGCGCAGCGCGTCCGGCACCGCCGGGCTGTGCGACACGTCGAACATGCCCACGGTGATGACGTCCGCGCCCGCCTCCCGTAGCGCGGTGATCATGGCGGTCAGCTCGGCGTCGACAGCGTCCGGGTCGTAGGCGGACCGGAACGCGTCGTTGCCGCCGCACACCACCAGGGCCAGGTCCGGCTCGAAGGCCAGCGCGCCGGCCAGTTGGGTGGCCCGGACCTCGTGCGCGCGCAGTCCGCGCCGGCCTAGGTTCAGGTAGGCCAGCTCCGGCCGGATCGCGCGCAGCTCGGCGGCGATCCGGTCGGCCCACTGGAGGTCGGGGTAGCCGTCGGCGGGTTCGCACAGTCCTTCCGCGACGCTGTCACCCAGCACCACGAACCGCCGCCACGGGTGCCCGCGCAGCAGGTCGGCGGCCTCTCCCGGACGCAGGCACCACGGGTCGGTCGCCTCGGTCAACGTCGATGGCATGCCCGGCAGGCTAGCCGAGCGTCCCACGCCGGGAAAGAGGCTCAGCCCAGCAGGGCCAGCAGCTCCCCGGGCCGGCTCAGGCTGAGGTCGGCGGGCTCGTCGGGGTCGTACTGGTGACCCCACGCGGCGGCGACCGCGACCGCGCCGCTGCGCCGGGCGGCGCGTACGTCCAGTGGTGAGTCACCCACGTACGCGGCGCGGCCGGGTGGCACGCCGAGCCGACGGCAGGCCGCCTCCACGCCGTCGGGCGCCGGTTTGGGGCGGTCGACCTGGTCCCCGCCGAGGACGACCTGGAAGTGACCGAGCAGGCTCGCCCGGTCGAGCAGGATCTCGGCGGCCCGGTGGCTCGCGCCGGTGAACACGCCGACCGGCACCCGGGCGGCGATCTCGGCGAGCGCGTCGGCGACGCCGGGGTAGACGCGTACCCGGCCGGCGAGCGCATCCAGCTCGGTGTGATAGCGGTCCAGGTCCTCGCCGGAGGCGGGCCGCCGCAGCAGGTGCGCCAGCAGGTCCGCCGGGGAGCCGATCGAGTAGCCGGCGATGACCTCGGCGTCGGTGTACGACGGCCCGCCTCCGGCCCGCACCGCCGCCCGGTACGCCGCGGGCACCACCGCGTGCGACTCGACGAGCGTGCCGTCCATGTCGAACACGATCGCGTCCACCGGGCCGGTCACGCGTTCTCCGCCCGGTGCGCCGTGGCGAGCCGCTTCGGGGCCCGCGCGTACCACGCCTCGGTGACCAGCTCGGTCAGCTCGTCCACGCCGATCCGGTCGAGCCGGACCAGCACCGCCGGGTATCCGTCGAAGTGCGGCGTGGTGAAGTAGACAGCCGGGTCGTCGGCGATCAGCGCCTCCTTGGCGCCCAGGTCGGGCACCCGCGCGCCGAGAATCGGGCCGTCCGGCGCGGCGTCGCCGAGCGCATCGAGTTCGCCGCGCCGCAGCGGCCGCTCCCAGACGAACGACTTGTCGCGGACCCGCCAGGCGGGCGCCTCGTCGTACGTGGGTCGTTCGGTGGTCTCGGGCAGGCCCAGCGCGATGCGCCGCACGTCTTCCCAGGTCGCCATGGACCCGACCCTACCGCCGACCCCCGACACCGCGGCCCGGACCGGCCGGCTCAGACCGGCGTGGGCGCGGCAGGTTCCGCGGCCGGGCGCCGGGACGCGCGGCTCAGCAGCAGTGGCCCCACGGTCAGCACCAGGCAGACCACCGACATCACCAGCAGCGCCGGGGTCAGGTCGAGCAGCGCCACCGACCAGCCGCCGAGCAGCGCGCCGACGGGCAGGCCGAGGAACGCCACCGATCCGGAGATGCCCAGCACCCGGGTCTGCAGCTCGCCCGGCACCCGCTGGTAGAGCGCGGCGCCGAGCAGCGGGTTCACCGCCGCGATGCCGATGCCGGACAGAAACGTCACCACGAGCACCACGACCAGGTCGTCGCTGAGCGCCAGCGCGAGCAGCCGGGGCGCGCCGCTGAGCGTCAGCCCGAGCGCGAACGTGGTCCCGGCCGGCAGCCGGGTGCCGAACATCGTGAACAGCAGGTTGCCCAGCAGCGCGCCGGCCGAGAAGACGCCCAGCAGCAGACCGAATCCGGCCGGGTCGCCGAGCACCTGGTTGACCCAGAGCGGGATCCAGACCGCGACGCTGGCGTTGGCGAACATGTTCGACACCGAGACCACGATCAGCATGGTCATCAGCGTCCGGTCGGTGCGCAGGTACGCGAAGCCGCCGCGCAGTGCCCGCAGGTAGGGCTCCCGGGGCGCCGGCTGCGCCGGTGCCGGTGGCCGGACCAGCACGCCGATCAGCAGCGCGCAGACCGCGAACGTGGCCGCGTCGATCCAGATGGCCCGGGTCAGCCCGACCCAGTCGATGAGCAGCCCGCCCAGCACCGCGCCGAACAAGGTCATGCCCCGGGCCAGGCCGTCGTAGGCGCTGGTGAGCCGGATCAGCGGCACCCCGGCTCGCTCGGCCGCGGGTTTGAACAGCACGTGCTTGACCCGGTCGCCGATGCCGCGCAGCCCGCCGGCGATCGCCACCAGCACCAGCAGCGTTCCGAAGCCGAGCCAGGGCGCCAGCGCCACCACGGCCATCGCGACGGCGCTCGCGGCGTCCACGAACACCGAGGTGCGGCGTACCCCGAACCGGTCCGCCCACGGGGTCGCGAGCGCGCTGGAGAGCATGTACGGAAGCGTCTCCGCCGCCGCGACGAGCCCCATCTTGGTGGGGCTGCCGGTGGTCTCCAGCACGAGCCAGGGGATGGCGACCACCGAGATCCGGGTGCCGAGGTTGGACAGCAGGTCGGCGCCGACCAGGGTGTACAACTCCCGGCGCGGGTTCACGCTGGACTGCCGATCGGGTCGGCGCCGGCCGGGTGGGCCGCCGCGTACCGGGCCCGCAACGCGCGCTTGTCCACCTTCGCGGACCGGTTCAGCGGCAGCGCGTCGACGAACTCGACGGCGCCGGGCGCCCACGTCTCGCTCAGCTCCCGGACCACGAGCGCGATCAGCTCCTCGCCGGTCACCGACGCGCCCGGCGCGGGCACCACGTACGCGTGCGGCAGCTCCCCGGCCACCGGGTCCGGTACGCCGATCACGGCGGCGGCGCGTACCTCGGGGTGGCCGGCGAGCACGTCCTCGATCGGGCGGGAGTAGATCGGCCAGCTGCGCTGCCGGGTGAGGATCCGGTCCTGTAACCGGTCGACCAGGTAGAGGTAGCCGTCGGCGTCGAGGTGCCCGATGTCGCGGGTGCGGACCCAGCCGTCGACGAGCGTCTCGGCGGTCAGCTCCGGCTGACCGTGGTAGCCGGCGAAGCTCAGCTTGGTGCGCACCCACACCTCGCCGTCCTCGCCGGCCGGCAGCACCCGCCCGCCCGCGTCGCGGATCTCCACCGACACGTCGCCGTACGGGCGGCCGCAGGAACGCAGCCGCTCCGGGTGCTCCGGGTCCTCGGTGAGCCCCGGCAGCGCGCAGATGACCACCGCCTCGCTGAGCCCGTACACGATGCGCAGGCACGGGCCGAAGCGGGCGATGGCCTGGCGCAGCCGGGCCGGCGCGGCGGGCCCGGCGCCCACGTTGAACATGAACATCGCGGAGAAGTCGGCGCCCGGCAGGTCGGGGTGGTCGAGCACCTCGTAGAGCATCGGCGGGGTGACGAACGTGGAGGTCAGCCGTTCGGCGTCCACTGTGGCGACGAACGCGGCCGGGTCCCATTGTTCGCGCAGGAACAGCACCCCGCCGGTGAACAGGTTGATCAACGTGGTGATCTGGCCGCTGGCCAGCCACATCGGGGAGTGCGACAGGTGCCGCAGCAGCGGGAACCCGGCGCCCCGGAAGTCGGCGGCCAGTGCGAGCACCTGCCGGTAGAAGCTCTCCCGGTGGTGCACCAGCTTCGGCGTGCCGGTGGTGCCGCTGGTCTGCAGGATCGACTCCGGCGCCGGTACCTCGGCGGGCAGCTCCGCGGCCGGCCCGGCGGCCCCGGCGGTCAGGTCCGGTCCGGCGCCGCCGGGTCCGAGGCAGAGCACCGGTACGCCGGACAGGCCCGCCGCGACCTCCACGGCCTGCGCGTCACGCGGGTCGTGGACGAACGCCTCCGGCGCGGACAGCGCGACGAACTCGTCGACCTCCCGCCGCGAGGTCACCGGGGCCACCCACATGCTCCGGCAGCCCAGCAGGTGCAGGGCCAGTTGCAGCAGTGGACCCTCGACCGTGTTGCCGAGCATCACCAGCACCGCCGCGCCGGGGCGTACCCCGTGGTGGCGCAACGCGGCGGCCAGGCCGCGCACCTCGGCGGCGACCTGGGGGTAGGTGAGGCGGCGTCCGCCGCCGACGAGCGCCTCCCGGTCGCCGAACCCGGCGAACAGCTCCAGCGCCTCGTGCACATAGTTCGGCCGGTCGGTCATCGGGCAGCCCCCATCATGGTCCGCGAGCGGCGTCCGGCCAGGTCAGGGCCGGGACATGACGGCAGGTGCCAGGGTCGGCGACCGCACCGCCGCCAGCCCCGAGCCTAGGCAGCCGCGGTCCACGCCGGACAGAGCCGATCGTCGCTGCGTCACGCCCCCCGGGCATTTGATCATGTCGATCAGGTTGATTGACGCTCGTCACGGCCGGAAGCTAGTTTCCGGTCCATCGCCCGGGCCGGTGCCGCCGACCGCGTCACGCCCGGGGCTGCCGACCATGGAGGATCGATGCCGACCCCGAAGAGATGGCACGTCATAGCTTCCGCCGTAACGCTGCTGATCGCCGCCACCCCGGCGGTCACCGCGAGCGCCGGCCCGACCGGGAACGACCGCGCCGGGCACGGGCGCGCCGAGTGGGCCGGAACCTGGGCCGCGGCGGTGACCCGCGGGAACACCGTGGGCCTGACCGAGACCGGCCTGAACAACCAGAGCATTCGGATGACAGTGCAGACCTCGGTGGGCGGGCCGCGCCTGCGGGTGCGGCTGACCAACCTCTACGGCCAGCAGGCCGTCCAGGTCGGCAGCGCCACCATCGCCCGGCCGAACACCGCCACCCCCGATGACCTGTCCGACATCGTCCCGGCCAGCATCCGGCAGCTGACGTTCTCCGGCGCCGGCACGGCGACCATCAACAAGGGCGCCGAACTGCTCAGCGACCCGGTCAACTTCCCGGTGACCGAGCAGGAGGACCTGGTGGTCACCCTGTACTTCCCGGTGCTCACCGGGCCGGTCACGTTCCACGGTCAGTCCAAGGTCACCAACTTCATCGGCGCCACCGACCTCACCTCGGCGGCCGACGGCACCGGCTTCACCATCCGGCCCAACTGCTGCTGGATGTTCCTGTCCGGCATCGACGTGGAGCGCAAGGCCACGCCCGGCTCCGTGGTGGTGCTGGGTGACTCCATCAGCGACGGCAACGGCAGCACCGTCAACGCCGACCGCCGCTGGCCGGACTTCCTGGCCAAGCGGCTGATCGACGCCCGCCCGGAGCCGCGTACCCCGGGTGTGCTCAACCTCAGCCTGGCCGGCAACCGGCTCAACCACGAGGGCACCGAGCCCGGCGCGGGCGGTTTCCCCGGCTACTACGAGCTGGGCCCGAACGCGCTGGCCCGGCTCAACGAGGACGTGTTCCCGCAGACCGGGGTGCGGACCGTCATCACCCACCTGGGCATCAACGACATCTGGATGAACGGCGACAGCCCGGAGGCGATCATCGCCACGCTGCGCCAGCTCAACCAGCAGGTCAAGGCGCGCGGCCTGACCAGCATCGCCGGCACGCTCATGCCGTACGAGGGCAATGGCGGGCCGGGCGTGTGGACCCCGGAGAAGGACGCCACCCGGCAGGCCGTCAACACCTGGCTGCGCGGGCCCGGCCGCGCCGAGTTCGACGGCGTCGTCGACTTCGACGCGGTGATGCGGGATCCGGCCCAGCCGAGCCGGCTGCTGCCGGCGTACGACTCGGGTGACCACATCCACCCGAACGACACGGGCGCCGCGGTGATGGCGAACGCCGTACCACTGAAGCTGCTCGGACTGTGACACCGGGCGGGGGCGGCGGTCGACACGACGCCGCCCCCGCCGCCGTTTCCTGGGGAGGAAGAGACAGTGGACGTCAGCGAGATCCTGACCGGCCTCTACAGCGAGCAGGGCCGGCAGAACCCGTATCCCTTCTACGCGGCCCTGCACGCGCACGGGCCGATCAACGCCGTTCCGGCCCGGGCCGAGCACAGCACCGTGAGCGCGGTGGCCGGCGGGTACGACGTGGTGGACCAGATCCTGCGTGATCCCGGCTGGTACAAGGGCTTCCCGCCCGGCTGGGAGGAGCAGGAGATCCTGCGTACGTTCCTCACGTCGATGATGTTCGTCAACCCGCCGGACCACACCCGGATGCGCGCGGTGTTCGCCAGGACGTTCACCCCGCGCCGCCTCGGCGCGCTGGAGCCGGTGATCGAGCGGATCGTCGCCGAACGCCTGGATCACATGGCCGAGGTGGGCGCGGACGGCCACGAGGTGGACTTCGTGGCCGACTTCGCGTACCCGGTCCCGGCGCTGGTGATGGCCGAGTTCATCGGCCTGCCCGCGGCGGACCTGTCCTGGTACCGGCAGCGGGTCGACTGGATCGACGAGTACATGGACGTGTCCGGCAAGACGCCGGAGCGGCTGGCCCGGGCCAACCAGGCCGCCGAGGAGTTGCGCGTCTTCTACCGGGACCTGATCGCCCACCGGCGCCGTACGCCCGGCCACGACCTGATCAGCGGGCTGGCCGAGGTGCTCGACGCGGGCGGCGTCGACCTCACCGAGGATGAGTTGATCAGCAATCTGATCGTGCTGTTCAACGCCAGCTTCGTCACCACCGTCTACATGTTCAGCAACGGCCTTCCGCTGCTGCTGGACCATCCGGACGTCACCGCCGCGCTGCCCGGCGACGACGCGCTCGCCCGGGGCTGCGTGGAGGAGGTGCTGCGGATGGAGAGCCCGGTGCACTTCCTGGCCCGCTCCGCGCCCGCAGGCGTCGACCTCGGCGGGGTGCCGATCGACCGCGACGACAACGTGCTGCTGCTGATCGCCGCCGCCAACCGTGACCCGGCCCGGTTCCCCGACCCGGACCGCTTCGACCCGCGCCGCGACGGCCCGCCGTCGCTGGCCTTCGGCGTCGGGCTGCACTTCTGTCTCGGCTCGGCGGTGTCCCGGCTGGAGGGCCGGCTGGCGCTGCCGCGCCTGTTCGCGCGCTTCCCCCGGCTCGCCGTCACCCAGCCCTACACGTACAGCGGGAGCCTGTTCCTGCGCGGTATCGACAAACTCTTCGTCACCACCGGGGAGGCCGGATGACACTCGATCCGCAGGTGGTCGCGTGGCGGGCCGCGAGGGCCGCCGCCGGCACCGTGCCGCTCTACACCCAGACCCTCGCCGAGGCCCGCGCCGCCGACCTCGCCGCGATCCGCGCCGGCTCCGGCGCGGTCGAGCCGGTCGCGGAGGTACGCGACACGACGGTGCCCGGCCCGGCCGGGCCGCTGCCGGTGCGGATCCACCGGCCGGACGGCGACGGACCGCTGCCCACGCTCGTCTACTTCTTCGGCGGCGGCTGGACGCTCGGCAGCGTCGACACGGCCGACGGGATCTGCCGTCGGCTGGTCAACCTCACCGGCGCCCAGACCGTGACCGTCGGCTACCGGCTCGCCCCGGAGCATCCGTTCCCGGCGGCGGTGGAGGACTGCCATGCCGCGTTGCGGCACCTCGCCGCGCACGCCGCCGAGTTCCGCGTCGACGCCGACCGGCTGGCTGTCGGCGGGGACAGCGCGGGCGGGAACCTGGCCGCCGCGGTGACGCTGCTGGCCCGCGCCGACGGCGGTCCCCGGCTCGCCGCCCAGTTGCTCGTCTACCCGAACACCGACCAGCGGCCCGGGCACCGGCCGGCCGACGACGAGGACCCGATGCTGTTCAACAGGCACTCGGTCGGCTGGTACCGCGGCCACTACCTCGCCGACCCCGGCGACGCGGCCCACCCGCTCGCGTCGCCGCTGCTCGCCGAGGACCTGTCCGGCCTGCCCCCGGCGTTCGTGATCACCGCCGGGCACGATCCGCTGCGTGACGAGGGCCTGCGGTACGCGTCTCGGCTGCGCGAGTCCGGTGTGCCCACCGAGACGGACGACCACCCGGGCATGGTGCACGGGTTCTTCGCCATGCCCGGCGTGTTCGACGCCGGCCGGCTGGCCCAGGAACGCGCCGCCGCCTTCCTGCGCCGCGCGTTCGGGCTCGACCCGGCGCACGTCCGGGCGGCGACGGGTGCCGACCATGGCTGACCCGGCGGACGGGTTCGTGCCACCGGCCAGCCTGGCCGAGTTCGCCGCGCTCGCCCGGGCGGTCCTGCCGGCCGACGTGTGGGACTTCGTCGACGGCGGCAGCGGCACGGAGACCGCCCTTGCCGCGAACCGGGCCGCACTGGACCGGGTGGCGGTTCTGCCCCGGATGCTGGCCGGGGTGGACGACCCGTCCACCGAGGCGACGCTGCCCGGCGGCCGGGCCGCGTTGCCGGTGGCTGTCGCACCGATGGCGTACCAGCGGCTGCTGCACCCCGACGGCGAGCCGGCGCTCGCGGCGGCGGCCCGCGCGGCGGGCGTGCCGTACGTGGCGAGCACGCTGTCCAGCACCCCGATCGAAGAGATCGCGGCGACCGGCGCGACGGTGTGGTTCCAGCTCTACTGGCTGCGCGACCGGGCGCTGGTGGCCGACCTGCTCGACCGGGCGGAGGGGGCCGGTTGCGCGGCGGTGATGGTGACCGTGGACGTGCCGGTGCTCGGGCGGCGCCTACGCGACGCCCGCAACGGCTTCGCGTTGCCGCCGCACGTCACCGCCGCGAACCTGCCCGGCGGCCGGGACGACCTGGCGCATCAGGGCACACCCGGCGTCTCGGCGGTGGCCGTGCACACCGGCGCGGTCTTCGCCCCGGCGTTGAGCTGGGCGGACCTGGAGTGGCTGCGCGCGCGTACCCGGGTGCCGTTGCTCGTCAAGGGCATCCTGGACCCGCGCGACGCGGTCCGCGCGGCGGACGCCGGCGTCGACGCCGTGGTGGTCTCCAACCACGGCGGACGGCAGCTCGACGCCGCCCCGGCCAGCGCGGCCGTGCTGCCGGAGGCGGTCGCGGCGGTCGACCAGCGGTGCGCGGTGCTGCTGGACAGCGGCGTCCGCGGCGGCGTCGACGTGCTGCGCGCGCTGGCGCTCGGCGCGGACGGCGTGCTGCTCGGACGGCCGCTGCTCTGGGCGCTCGCGGCGGGCGGCCGGGCCGGCGCCGAGGCGGCGCTGGCGCTGCTCGCGGCGGAGTTGCGCGACGCGCTCATCCTCAGCGGCTGCCCCGACCCGGCCTCGGCCCGGCGGCTGCGTACCCGGATCGGAGGCTGACGTGGAACCCGTCGACCTGGCCGTCTCGGCGCTGCACGGCAGCGTCGGCGACCCGGCGCTGAACTCGATGAACTTCCTCAACGAGGTGGCGCAGCACTACCCGGACGCGGTGTCGCTGGCGGCCGGGCGGCCGTACGAGGAGTTCTTCGACTCCGCGCTGCTGCACACGCACCTGGACCGCTTCCGCCGCCACCTGGCCGAGGAGGTCGGGCTGGACCGGGCCGGCGTGGACCGGACGCTGCTGCAGTACGGGCGCACCAAGGGCATCGTGCACCACCTGATCGCCCGGCACCTCGCCGTGGACGAGGGGCTCACCGTCGACCCGGAGTCGATCGTGGTGACCGTCGGCTGCCAGGAGGCGATGTTCCTGGTGCTGCGCGCGCTGCGGACCGGCCCGGCCGACGTGCTGTTCGCGGTGGCGCCCACGTACGTCGGGCTCACCGGCGCGGCCCGCCTGGTCGATTTGCCGGTGCGCCCGGTGGCCGGCGGGCCGGACGGCGTCGACCTGGCCGACCTGCGCGCCGGGGTGCGCCGGGCCCGCGCGGAGGGGCTGCGGCCCCGCGGCTGCTACGTGATGCCCGACTTCGCCAACCCGTCCGGCGTCAGCATGGACACCGAGCAACGGCGGCGGCTGCTGGAGCTGGCCGCCGAGGAGGACCTGCTACTGATCGAGGACAACCCGTACGGTCTGTTCCCGGCCGACGGCACCGACCGGCGGCCCACGCTCAAGGCGCTGGACACCGCCCGGCGGGTGGTCTACCTCGGCTCGTTCGCCAAGACCGTGCTGCCCGGCGCCCGGGTCGGCTACGTGGTCGCCGACCAGCGGGTGGGGGAGGCCGACGGCGCTGTGGTGCCGTTCGCCGACCACCTCGCGAAGATCAAGAGCATGGTCACCGTGAACACGTCACCGATCAGCCAGGCGATGATCGGCGGCGCGCTGCTGGCGCACGACTGCTCGCTGGTGGCCGCGAACGTGCGGGAGCGGGCCGCGTACGCCCGCAACCTGCGCCACCTGGTCGACGGCCTGGCCCGGCGCTTCCCGGCCGGCGGCCCGGTCTCGTGGACCGTGCCGGCGGGCGGGTTCTTCGTGGTGGTGAGCGTGCCGTTCGCCGTCGACGACGCGCTGCTGCACCGCTCGGCGCGTGAGTACGGCGTGCTCTGGACCCCGATGGCGCACTTCTACGACGCGGGCACGCCGGTCGATGCGCTGCGGCTGTCGGTGAGCGCCGTCACACCGGAGTCGATCGATCTGGGTCTGGACCGGCTCGCCGCGCTGGTCACGGACACCATGGCCGCCGGAGTGACGCCGGAGTGTCAGGGTTCCGGCACAGTGCGTGTTTCCTGACGCCGTTCCTCTGTTGATAATGGACGAATGGTTGCCTGGGAGTACGCGTTGCTCGTTCGTCGGTATCAGGGTCAGGGTCGCAATTTCCACGTCTCGTTCGTGTGGTACGGCCCGGACGGGTCACGCACCGACGTGACGGCATACGGCGACACCGCGATCGCGCACCTCAACCGGGTCGGCCGGGAGGGCTGGGAACTGGTCTCCGCCGCCGAGGACGTGAACAACGTGCAGGGCAGCACCGAGGTCCACCGCTACCACCTGAAGCGCCCGCTGCGCTGACCCCTGAACCGCCGGCACCCCGGGAGACTCCTTCTCCCGGGGTGCCGCTTCGCGTCGGCCGGGCGCTCAGCCCAGGTCGACCGCCGGGTAGAGCGGGAACGGCGTGAGCAGGTCGGCGGCCTGCTTGCCGACGGACTCGGCGACGGCCGGGTCCAGCACGTACTTCGCCTTCGACGGTGCGCCGTCCGGGCCGGTGCCGGGCGTGGTCTGGCTGAGCACGGTGTGGATCAGCTCGGCGGTGGCGTCCATCTCGGCGGCGCCGAGGCCCCGGGTGGTCAGCGCCGGGGTGCCGATGCGGATGCCGGAGGTGTACCAGGCGCCGTTCGGGTCCTGCGGCACCGAGTTGCGGTTGGTGACGATGCCCGAGTCCAGCAGCGCCTGCTCGGCCTGCCGGCCGGTGAGGCCGTACCCGGACACGTCGATGAGCACCAGGTGGTTGTCGGTGCCGCCGGTGACCAGCGTCGCGCCCCGGCGCAGCAGACCGTCGGCCAGCGCCTGCGCGTTGTCCACGATCCGCTGGGCGTAGTCGGCGAAGTCGGGGCGGCGTGCCTCGGCCAGCGCGACCGCCTTGGCGGCCATCACGTGCGGCAGCGGCCCGCCGAGCACCATCGGGCAGCCCCGGTCGACATGGTCGGCCAGCTCCGGCCCGCAGAGCACCATGCCGCCGCGCGGGCCGCGCAGCGACTTGTGCGTGGTGGTGGTGACGATGTGCGCGTGCGGCACCGGGTCGAAGTCGCCGGTGAACACCTTGCCGGCGACCAGCCCGGCGAAGTGGGCCATGTCGACCATGAACGTGGCGCCGACCGAGTCGGCGATCTCCCGCATGATCCGGAAGTTGACCTTCCGCGGGTACGCGGAGTAACCGGCGACCAGGATCAGCGGCTTGAACTCGCGGGCCGCCTCGGCCACCCGGTCGTAGTCGATCAGGCCGGTGGCCGGGTCGGTGCCGTAGCTGCGCTGGTCGAACATCTTGCCGGAGATGTTCGGCCGGAAGCCGTGGGTGAGGTGCCCGCCGGCGTCCAGCGACATGCCCAGCATCCGCTGGTTGCCCAGCTCGCGGCGCAGCGCGAACCAGTCGGCCTCGGTGAGGTCGTTGACCTGCCGCGCCTGCGCCTTGCGCAGCGCGGGGGACTCGACCCGGTCGGCGAGGATCGCCCAGAACGCGACCAGGTTGGCGTCGATGCCCGAGTGCGGCTGCACGTACGCGTGGGACGCGCCGAACAGCTCGCGGGCGTGCTCGGCGGCGAGCGCCTCGACGGTGTCGACGTTCTGGCAGCCGGCGTAGAACCGGCGCCCGACCGTGCCCTCGGCGTACTTGTCGCTGAACCAGTTGCCCATCGCCAGCAGCGTCGCCGGGGACGCGTAGTTCTCGCTGGCGATGAGCTTGAGCGACTCGCGCTGGTCGGCCAGTTCCGCGGCGATGGCGTCGGCCACGCGCGGCTCGACGCCGCGGACGACCTCCAGCGCGCTGCGGAAGGCGGTGGACTCGGCGTTGCGCGACATGCGACCTCCAGGTGACGTGCGGAAGGCCCAGGCGCTCGGCATGCGTCCTCATGACGAGGCCGCTCCCCGATGGTGCTCCATCTCCACGCGCCAGTCACGGCCTGTGCCGATCCTACCGGCCCGGCCGGGACCTGCGGGGTTGGGCCGCCCCTCCCGGGGAGGCCCGGCCGACACGGAGTTCTTCGACCGGGCCGGCATGACCGGCACCCGGGTCGGCCAGGGGCCCACGGACGACCCACCCACGGTGGCCGAGGACGCGTTCGAGGCGCTGACGAAGGGGGGAGCACAAGGTCGCCGCCGGCTCGCTGGTCAACAAGATCCAGGTGGCAGCCGGCAAGATCATCCCGGACCGGCTGAAGGCGGTGCCGGTGTCAGGCGACCACGGCGTCGAGCGACTTCTTCAGCGCCTTCGGGGCGGTCGGCGTCTTGGGCGCCTTCGGCCGCAGGTCGAGCATCCGCTGGCCGATCTCCTGGAGCCGGTTACGGCCGAGCGCCTCGCGGACCTTCGGGAACCACTCCTGCTCCTCCTCCTCGATGTGGTGCAGCACGTTCTCGATCAGCACCGTCGTCTTGGCGTTGAAGCGCTCGTCGCCGGCGTCCATCGTGAACAGCTCGACGCAGAGCACGTCCGCGACGTGGTGCTCCTCGTACGACTCCAGCACGTCGTCCTCGACGTCGGGCACCAGCTTGCGGACCTCCGGGTACATCACCTCGTTCTCCAGGTAGGTGTGCACCGTGAGGGCTTCGAGGATCTGCCCGACGATCTTCCCGCGCTTGCTCGCCGGTCCCTCCTCGGCCTCCTGGAAGGCCTTGAACAGGCGGCGGATCTCCTTGTGGTCCTCCTTGAGCAGGACGATCGCATCGGTGGACACCGGTTACCTCCTAAGTCGGCTGACGGTGCCCCCCTACCCGGTGCCCCACCAGGACAAACAGACCGGGCCCGGCGTGATCGCCGGGCCCGGTCCACGCGGATACCTGTTACTTCACCGCGTTGTACGCGTCCACGACGCCGGCGCCGTAGAACCCGTTGCGGTTCCCGCCGGAGCAGGTCGCGTCGTACGCGTTCGGGCCCGCCGGGATCAGCGGCACCGGGTTGTAGACGCCCGACGGGCAGGACTTCGCCACCGCCGTGCGCTCCAGGAACGAGGCCAGCTGGCCCGGGCTCATGCCCGGGTGCGCGGACAGCGCCAGCGCCGCGACGCCGGTGGCGTGCGGGCCGGACATCGAGGTGCCCTGCTTGTAGCCCCACCCGTTGGTGCGGGTGGCGGTGTTGAAGGTGGTGGACAGGATGCCGTCGGCGGACGTCGAGCGGGCGCCCTGCGTCCGGAACCGGGTGTCGCCACCCGGCGCGGTCACGTCGATCACGCCCTGGCCGTACGAGGAGTAGTAGCTCTTCTCCCCGGTCGGGCCGACGGCCGCGACGGTCACCACGCCCGGCGCCTCGGCCGGCAGGTCGAGGCAGGCGTTGGTGAGGTTCTCGCGCTCCTCCGGGGTGCCGTTGTTCGGGCTGCCGGCGTCGGTGATCTTGTGGGCCAGGTCGTAGTTCGAGTTACCTGCCGACGCGACGTGCAGCACACCCTGGGACTGCGAGTAGCGCAGGGCCCGCTGCACGGCCTTCCACACCGGGCGCTGACGCGCGTCGTTGCGGCAGTTCAGCTCCCACGGGTCGATGTAGTAGCTGTTGTTGGTGAGCTGGAAGCCGTGCTCGGCGGCCCACATGAACCCGCAGACCGCGGCCTCCGGGAAGATGTAGCCGTCGTCGTTGACCACCTTGACGGCGGCGACCTTCACGCCCGGGGCGACACCGGTGACACCGACGCCGTTGACCGCGGCGGCGATGGTGCCCGCCACGTGGGTGCCGTGGTCGCTCGTGGTGGGGTTCCACGCGGCCTCGGCGGTGTTCGGGACGCCGCCCACACAGGAGGCGCTCTTGTCCCTGGCGATCTGGGTCGCCAGGTCCGGGTGGCTGCTGGAGATGCCGCTGTCCAGCACACCCACCACGACCGACGGGCTGCCGCCGGTCACGGCGTGCGCCTGCGGGACGCGGATCTGGGGCATGTCCCACTGCAGGTTGTAGAGCGGCTCGGCGGTCGGGTCGCCGGTGGCCGCGGCGACGGCGGCGGCCGGCACCTCGACCGTCTCGCCCTCGTCCAGGGCGGTGCCCAGGCCGGCGGTGGAGGCGACCGACTCGACGCCGGCGCCCGCCACCCGGGTGGCGAAGTCCGGGGCGGACGAGCGCACGACCAGCACACCGATCTTGTCGTACGCGGCCACCACGGTGCCGTCGGCGGCCGCCACGCGGGCGGCGGCCTTGGCGGTGCTGTTGCCCTGCGGGGCGAGCACGATGTACGAGGTTTCCGGTCCGACGGCCGCGGCCGGTGCCGTGCCGCCGACGAGGGCGAGCCCGGCGCCGAGCGTCACTGCCGACGCCGCGGCGAGTGTCTTGCGACGGAGGTTGTTCACACAGACTCCCAGGGGTTCGTGCGGGTGGACCGCACCCCTGAGCGGGCTGCGGTCCGGGCGGAGGCACGGCGAAGTACCGGCCTCGCCCGGACCAGCGCCACCGCCTCCCGGCGTGTTACACATGCCGGGATCCCGGTGACGTGGATCGTCAGACGGTGGCGATCGTGTAGGGGATCTCGTCCAGCAGTTCCCGGGCGAGGAAGCCGATCCGCCCGTACCGGGGGACCAGCCGCTGCCCGCTCACCGCGTGCGCGAACGCCGCCCAGCAGGCCGCCTGCGCCGGGCCGGCACCCCGGGAGAGCAGGCCCGCGAGCAGCCCGGCCCGCACGTCGCCGCTGCCCGAGGTGCCCAGTCCGGCGTCCCCGCTCTCCTCCCGCCAGGCCCGGCCGTCCGGCGTCGCGATGTGCCCGTACAGCGAGACGACCGCGTCGTACCGGCCGGCCAGTTCCACCGCTTCGGCGTCCAGGTCGTCGCCCGGATCGCGTCCCAGCAGGTGCCGCGCCTCGGTCAGGTTGGGAGTGAGCACCGCCTTGCGGCCGGCCCCGGCCAGCAGCTCCGGCGCGTGGCTGAGCGCGCCGAGCGCGTACGCGTCGAGCACCAGCGCGGTCTCCCGGCCGGCCGCGTCCAGGACCAGGCGCAGCAGTTCCCCGGTGGCCTCGATGTCCGTGAGACCGGGCCCGACCGCCACCACGTCGGCCTCGGCGACCAGGCCGCGGAGCAGGTCGCCCGGGTCGCCGCGTACCGCGCCGTCGCCGGTCTCCGGCAGGCCGATCACGAGCGCCTCCGGCACCTGGATGCTCAGCGACGCCGCAGTCGACTCGGCTGCGGCGAGCTGGAGCACGCCGGCGCCGGCCCGCAGCGCTGCCACCCCGGCCAGCAGCACCGCGCCGGGTGTGAACCGGGAGCCGCCGACCACCAGCACGGTGCCGCGCGCCTCCTTGCCGCCGGTGGGCACCGGCAGCGCCCAGTCCCGCAGCAGCGCGGGGGTGATCACGTCAGACCGGCTCGGCATTGACCTCGTCCTCCCTGGTGGGCTTCGCCCCCTGCAGGTGCAGGTGGGCGACGTCGTTGAACACCTCCGGCACGAGCCGGCCGGCGTCGTCGGCGTGCCAGGCGGTGACCGAGCAGTTGGCGATCACGTGCTCGCGGGTCAGCGCCATCAGCTCCGCCTCGGTGAGCCCTTCCACCAGGTAGCGCAGCAGGAAGACCAGCGCGTCGTGGCCGAACAGCAGCACCCGGCCCCCCTCGTGGTCGCGGCGCAGGTCGCCGAGCAGCGCCCGCAGCCGCAGCGCCACGTCGGTCCAGGACTCGCCGCCGGGCGGCCGGTAGTAGAACTTGCCGAGCCGGGTACGCCGCTGCGCCTCCTCCGGGTAGCGCCGGGTCACGCCGTGGCCGGTGAGCCCGTCGAGGATGCCCAGCTCCCGGTCGCGCAGCCGCTCGTCGACGCTCGCCGGGATCCCGGTGCCGTCGAGCGCCAGCTCGGACGTGCGCACCGCACGCAGGTACGGCGACACCACAGCCACGTCCGGCCGCCTCGACTCCGGCAGCCCGGCCAGCCAGCGGGCGGTCGCCCGCGCCTGCTCCTCGCCGGTCTGTGACAGCGGCACGTCCGCGTCCCGGTGGCTGAGGTCGATCAGCTCGGCGCCGGACGTCTCGGCCGCCGTGGCCGCCACGTTCGCCGTGCTCTCGCCGTGCCGCACGATCCAGAGCGATCCCAACTCCGCCATGCGGCTCCCGGTACCCGGGCTCGACCGGGGATAACCGTGCCGGACCGGCCCGGCGCGGGACTGCGCCGCAGTGCATCGACCCGGCACAATGTCCCACGACGCGGGACGGACGGTCCGGGTCCGAGGGAGGCGCACATGGCGACTGTGGTGCGGGGTCTGCGGGAGGCGCTGGTGCTCTTCCTGATCGCCACGGTGGTGATCGCGGCGGCGGTCGGCATCTGGGTAGCGGTCGGCGGCGGGGACTTCACGCACCGGCTGGGGGTGGCGTTCATGATCGTCGGCGCCGTGATCGGGATGACCGGCGACCTCACGCTGAGCCGCATCGGCATGCTGCCGGCCCGCTCCACGTTCGGCCTGGCGCCCGAGCGGGAGGACGGCGGCGGCGGGCGGGTGCTCACCGGCGTCGGCATCTTCCTGTTCGTCTCGGTGCCGCTGATCGTCGTCGGCGCGCTGCTGATCACCTGAGACTGACGGCCGCCGCCGGATCGGTCAGTCCTCCGGCGAACCGGGACTCACGAGGCCCGTCTCGTAGGCGACCACCACCGCCTGGACCCGGTCGCGCAGACGGAGTTTGGCGAGGATCCGGGCGACGTGGGTCTTCACAGTCGCCTCGGACAGGTGCAGCGCCTCCGCGAGTTCGGCGTTGCTCAGGCCGCCGGCCAGCAGGCGCAGGACCTCCGTCTCGCGCCGGGTCAGCGTGGCCAGGTCGCGGTGCACAG
This sequence comes from Micromonospora sp. L5, assembly GCF_000177655.2. Classification (NCBI taxonomy): domain Bacteria; kingdom Bacillati; phylum Actinomycetota; class Actinomycetes; order Micromonosporales; family Micromonosporaceae; genus Micromonospora; species Micromonospora sp. L5. Next base: position 5,338,558 of record NC_014815.1, read on the forward strand.
TCGCCGTCTGCGGGTCGCGGCGGGCGAAGCGCCGCACCAGCCGGCGGGTGATGGCGGGTGCGAGCAGCGCGTCACCGTCCTGGACCATGCGTACGGCCGCCACCAGATGTTCCGGCGTCACGTCCTTGAGCAGGAAGCCGCTCGCCCCGGCGGCGAGCGCGGCGTAGACGTACTGGTCCAGGTCGAACGTGGTGAGGATGATGATCCGGGGCGCCGCGACGGCCCCGGTGAGGATGCGGCGGGTGGCCTCGAGGCCGTCGAGCTCGGGCATGCGCACGTCCATGAGCACCACGTCGGGCCTGGTGCGGCGGACCGCGTCCACCGCCTCCGCGCCCGTCGCCGCCTCGGCCACCACGTCCACCCCACCGGCCGTGAGGATCATGCGGAACCCGGTACGGACCAGTGCCTGGTCGTCGGCGACCACCACTCGTACCGTCATGTCGCCTCCCACGGGATCACGGCCTCGACGTGGTAACCGGCGCCCGGCCGGGCGCCGGCGCGCAGCGTCCCACCGTAGACGGCGAGGCGCTCCCGCAGCCCGATCAGGCCGCGCCCGCCCGACACCCCGGTGGCGGCCGGTACGCCGGGCTCGGTGTTGCCGACCTCGATCCGCAGGGTCTCCGGCGAGTACTCGACGACGACGGTGCCGGCGGCGCCGGGCGCGTGCCGGACCATGTTCGTCAACGCCTCCTGCACCACCCGGTACGCCGTCAGCCCGACACCGGAGGTGACCGGCCGGCGCTCGCCGGAGATGGTCAGCCGTACCGGCACGCCGGCGTCCCGCATGCGTTCGATCAGCTCGGGCAGGCCCTCGATCCCGGGCTGCGGGTCCTCCGGGTCGTCCGGTTCGGACTCGGCCAGCAGGCCCATGACGTGCCGCAGCTCGGTGAGCGCGGACCGGCCGGTCGACTCGACGGCGAGCAGCGCCTCCCGTGCCTGATCCGGTGCGGCGGCGAGCACCGTCCGGGCGGCACCGGCCTGGATGACCATCACGCTGACGTGATGCGTCACGACGTCGTGCAGTTCCCGGGCGATGCGGGCCCGTTCACCGGCGACCGCGTCGCGCAGCGCCTGCTCGTGGGCGCGGGCCTCGGCGGTGAGCCGCCGCCGGTCCTCACCCGCCCGTCGCCGCCACACGTGGTGGCCGCCCGCGGCGGCCACCAGCGGGGCCAGCACGACGAACGGCAGGTAGCCCGCGGACACCGTGACCGGCATCAGCTCCCGGAGGCCCAGGGCGAGCAGCGCCACCGCCGGGACGGACACCAGCGCCGGCAGCCGGTACGGGCTGTGCGCCGCCGCGCTGTAGACGGCGACGAGGCAGGTCAGCACCACGCACGGGTACAGGGCCGGCTGCCGTTCCCCGTCGGTCACCAGCACCAGTGACGCGGCGGCCATCGTCGCCCAGAGCACCGCGAGCGGATACCGGCGGCGCAGCACCAGCGGTGCGCACATGACGAAGACCAGCAGCAGTGCCCCGAGCGTGGACCCGGGCTGCGCGGGCTGCATCTCCGGCGGGACCGCCAACGGGGGCAGCGGCAGTGGCGGCGGCAACGGCGGGGGCGGCACGCCGACGTCGTCAGTGGCGGCCTGGAAGCACACCAGCCCGAGTGCACCCGCCAGCGCCGCGTCGAGCAGCAGCGCCCGCCAGCCCGGCCTCGGCAGCGGTCCCGTCGCCACGATGCCTCTCACGAGCCACATTCTCGCCGCCGTACGCCGGCCGGGGCATCGGTCACGGTGTGCAGTGCGACTACATCGCAGGGATGACCCCGGGCGAAGATCCGCCTCTGGCGGTACGGGTGGTGCGTTGCCGGACCGATGCCCAGGCCTCGGATCCGCCCCTAACGTCACGGCGTCCAGTCGACAGGCCTGACCCGAGGGGCGACACATGACCGATCCGGTGATCGACGTACGCGGGGTGACCCGCCGCTACGGCGAGGGGCCGCCCGCGCTGCACGACGTGTCGCTGACCGTCCGGCCCGGCGAGTGCGTGGCGGTGCTCGGCCCGTCCGGCAGCGGGAAGTCCACACTGCTCAACCTGCTCGCCGCGCTGGACCGGCCGGACGCCGGCACGGTGACCGTCGCGGGCACCCGGCTGGAGAAGCTGGGCGAGGCCGCGTCGGCCCGGTTCCGGCGCGCACACGTGGGCCTGGTCTTCCAGTTCTTCAACCTGCTCGACGACCTCACAGTGCTGGACAACGTCCTGCTGCCCGCCCAGCTGGCCGGCGCACCGGCCCGCGCGGCGCGCGAACACGCGACCTCCCTGCTGGACTCGCTCGGCATCGCCCGGCACGCGCACGCGTACCCGGGACGCCTCTCCGGCGGTGAGCGGCAGCGCGTCGCCGTCGCCCGCGCCCTGATCAACCGGCCCGCGCTCCTGCTGGCCGACGAGCCGACCGGCGCGCTGGACACCGCCTCCGGGGAGGACGTCCGGCGCCTGCTCGACGAGCTGCACCGCAGCGGCCAGACCATCGTGCTCGTCACCCACGACCTGCGGCTGGCCGAGGCGTCCGCCGGCCGCACGATCCGCCTGCGCGACGGCCGGATCGAGGTGCGACGGTGAGCGGGCTGCGCCGGGTCGTCCGGTCCGGCGTACGGCGCCGCCGGGTGCAGACAGTCGTCGTCGGCCTGGTCACCGCCGCCGCCGTGACCGCCACGGTGCTCGGAGCCGGGCTGCTCGTCGCGTCGCAGGCGCCCTTCGACGACGCGTTCGCCGCCCAGCGGGGAGCACACCTGACCGTGCGGGCGGACTCCAGTGCGGTGACGGAACCACAGCTCGCCGCGTCGGCCTCGGCGCCGGGCGTGGTGGCCGCCGCCGGTCCGTACCGGGTGCTGGTGGTCGCCTTCACGGAGCGCGGCGGGATGCGGACACCGCCGCTGACAGTCGTCGCGCGCAGCGATCCGGGCGGCCCCGTCGACCGCATCGAGCTGGCCGGCGGGCGGTGGCCGACCGGTCCGGACGAGATCGTGCTGAGCGGCGGAGCGGTCCGCCTGCCGCCCGGATCCCGCCTGACCACACCGGGCGGCGGCGAGTTCACGGTGGTCGGTACGGCCCGGTCGATCAGCGACACCGTCGGCGCCTGGGTGCTGCCGTCCGCCGTCGGCCGGCTCGACGGGCCGGACACGGCCGACGGGTACCAGATGCTCTACCGGTTCGCGGACGCCCGCACCGCGACGGAGGTCGGCGCCGGACGGGACGCCGTGGTCGCGGCGCTGCCCCCCGGCGCGGTCACCGGCGCCCGATCCTGGCTCGACGTGCGGCAGCAGGCCGTCGAGGACGCGGCCGTCTTCGTGCCGTTCCTCGTCGCGTTCGCGCTGCTCGGCATCGTGATGGCGCTGCTGGTGGTCGGCACTGTGGTCGCCGGGACGGTCGGCGCCGCCACCCGCCGGATCGGCATCCTCAAGGCGCTCGGCTGCACCCCCGCGGGCATCGTCCGCGCCTTCGTCGCGCAGACGCTGCTCCCGGCCGCCGTGGGTGCCGTCGCCGGAACGGTCACCGGGAACCTGATCGCGCTGCCGGTGCTGGCCGAGACCGAGCAGGTCTACGGCTCGGCGAACACCACCATCGCCTGGTGGGTGACGATGCTGGCCACCGGCGGGGTGCTGGCGGTGGTGACGCTGACCGCGTGGACGGCCGCGCTGAGGGCGGGCCGGCTCCGTACCGTGGACGCCATCGCGGTCGGACGGGCGTCCGGTCCGGCGCGGGGCCGGTGGGCGTTGCGCCTGGCCGCGCGGCTGCCGGTGGCCAGGCCGGTGGGCCTCGGCCTGGCCCGCCCGTTCGCGCGGCCGGCGCGCACTGTCGCGATCCTGCTGGCGGTCGCGACGGGCGCGGCGGCGGTGACGTTCGCGACCGGGCTCGCCGCGTCGCTGCTGCGCATCCAGACCGCGCTCACCCAGGACGTCGCTGACGTCACTGTGAACGGCGACCCGGACGCCGGACCGGCCGCCGCTCCCACCGCCGATCCGGCCGCGGTGCTGGCGGCGATCGACGCCCAGCCGGGCACCCGCGCCAGGTACGGCCTCACGCAGGCACCGGGCGCCGTCGCGGGCGTCGCCGACCCGGTCTCCGTCACGACGATCACCGGCGACGCGGCGTGGGACGGCTTCGAGATGGTGTCCGGACGCTGGTTCACCGCACCCGGCGATGCCGTCGTCGGCGGACCCCTGCTGACCGCGACCGGAGCCCGGATCGGCGACACCGTCACGGTCCGGATCGAGGGCACGCCGGTACGCCTGCGCGTCGTCGGCGAGGTGTTCGAGTCCGCCATGGCGGTGTTCACCGGTACCGCCACGCCCACCGGCCGGAACCCGTCCGAGTACCGGATCGCGCTCGCCCCGGACACCGACGCCGGCGCCTATGCACAGGCGCTGACCGGCGCACTCGCCGGCCGGGGCCTCACCGCGCGGCCGAGCGGCGCGGAGACCGACCCGCTCCTGCTGGTCGTGGAGGGGCTGACCGCCACGCTGACCCTGCTGCTCCTCGCGGTGGCCGCGCTGGGCGTGCTCAACATGCTCGTCCTCGACCTGCGCGACCGGGTCCACGATCTCGGTGTGTACAAGGCGCTCGGCATGACGCCGGGCCAGACGATCGCGATGGTGGTCGCCTCGGTCGCCGCCGTCGGTCTGGTCGGCGGGCTGCTCGGCGTACCGGCGGGTGTGGCGATGCAACGGCTCGTCGTCCCGGCGATGGCCGCCAACGGCGGACTGCACCTGCCGGAGAGTCTGCTCGACGTGTACGGGCCGGTCCTTCTGGCGGCGCTGGCGCTGGGCGGGCCGCTGACGGCACTGCTCGGAGCGCTGCTGCCGGCCGGGTGGGCGGCCCGGACCCGGACCGCGACGGCACTGCGGAGCGAGTAGCGCGCCCGGCGGCGTCGCGGGTGTCGGTGGGGCCGGTTATGGTCCCCGCACACTGCGGGCGATCAAGGAGACGGTGTGCGCAGATTCGAGTTCGTGGGCGGCGGTTCGGCCAAGTTCTGGGAGGTCGGGCAGAGCGACGCGACGGTGACGGTCCGCTATGGATCGATCGGCGCGCAGGGCCGCACCCAGGTCAAGGAACTGGGTGCGCCGGCCGAGGCCGCCGCGCACGCCGACCGGCTGATCGCGGAGAAACTGCGCAAGGGGTACGCCGAGACGACCGCCGCGTCCTCCGCCGGGCACACCGGAACGCCCGCCGTCGAGCCGGCTGCGCCGAGCCGCGACCCGGAAACGGCCGGTGCCGATCCGGCCGCCGCCGGTTCGGCCGGTAGCGTCCCGGCCGGGGCGCCGTCGGCCACATCGCAAGCCGGCGAGCTGCCGGACGAGGACGCGTTCCAGGTTCCGGCCGCCTGGCGGCGGATGCTGGTCCCGCGCCGGGGCGGCACACCCGGCCCGGGCCTGCCGAGCGCCGCGAAGGGCCGCGCCGCCGGCCGCAAGGTGCTGGACTCGGTGGCCGCACCGGTCGCCGCCACCGCACGGGCCACCGACGATCCGGAGCTGGGTCCGGCGCTGCGCGGCTACCTCGACGGCCGGCCCGGTCCGCTGGGCGGGGCCGCGCTGGTGGCGGCAGTGGCCGTGGCGCTCGGCTATCACGCACGCGACCAGCAGGGGGTGGCCCTCGCCGACCTGCTGGCCGCCGATCTCGGCCCGGCCGGAGCGGCGGTCGCCGCGACCGAGCAGATCACCGTGGCGGCCACCGGGTCGGCGTCTCCGCTTTCGCTGGGCCGCGCCGAGGTGAACAAGGCGCACAACTACGGCCACTGGCGCCTGCGTCAGGGGGTGCTACGCCGGGTCCGCGCGCATCTCGCGGCGGCCCGCGAGGCCGACTACGCAGCGGCCCGCGCCGCGCTGGTCCCGTACCGGTCCGGGCCGCTGGCGGCGCGGGCGGTCACCTCGTTCCTGCTGCCGACCGAGCGGGAGTGGGTGGCCCAGGACGTCGCCGACGTGGCGCGCGAGGGGGGTCCGCTGCTCGCGGAACTGCTGCTCGGCGCAGTCGACGACGTGGACGCGATCCACAACCTCGCCGGGCACCTGCAGGTCTACCGGCTGATGTACGACCAGGCGCCGATCGTCACCGCCACCGCGGCGGTCGGGCCGCCGATCGCGCCGGTGCTGGCCGGGTGGTTCGACGACGAACACGTCGGCGCGGACGCGCGGCAGCGGCTGGTGTCGCTGCTGGCCGCCCTGCCCGGTGACGAGCCGATGGCGGCGCTGCTCGACCGGCTGGACCGTAAGTACGTCCCGCCCGCCATGACGGAGATGCTGCGCCGCTTCCCGGTGCGCGGCGTGCGCCTGGTGTCCGCGGCCGCCGAGGGGCGCAGCCCGGCCGCGCGGGAGGCCGCCACCCTGTTGCGCGCGCACGTGCTGGCCAACCCGGCCGCCGTCGAGGAGGCGCTGCCGATGCTTGATCCGGCGCGGCGGGAACGGGTCGAGCGGATCCGCGACGACGCGTCCGCGCTGCCGGTCGCCGCGCCGGACCGGCTGCCGCCGGTGCTGGTGACGCCGCCCTGGACGGTCCGGCGCCCACGAGCCGACCCGCCGGTGGTGGGCGGGCTGAACCGGCCCACCGGGTCCGCGACGGCCTGGCTGCCGGGGGAGCGGGGGCGGTGGGCCGCGATCGTGCCCGGCTGGTCCGGCTGGTGGCGGGGCGACGACCTGAGCGTGTTGGCCGCCGAGGTCGCCGCCGGGCGGGCCGGATCGTACGAGGCGATCCACTTCTTCGTCCGGGCCACCGAGGAGCTGGCCCGGCCGCTGCTGCCGTCCTGGCGGCCCGACGAGTCCTGGGGAGCCGACGAGTGGATGTCCCGCCTCGCCGGCCGATACGAGCTGGACGCGCTGCCCGCCGCCCTGCACCTGGCCCGCACCGCGCCGAAGAGCGTCGGCGAGGTGCTGCTGCCGTACACCGACGGTGAGGTCGCCGACCTGATGGCCGACTGGCTCGACCGGCTCAAGACGGGCCGCCCGGTCGCCCGCGCCTGGCTGCGGCGGCACCCGGAGTACGCCGTGCGGGCGCTGCTGCCGGCGGCCCTGGGCGCGCCCGGCCCGCGTCGCCGGGCCGCCGAGCGGGCGTTGCGGCTGGTCGCCGCGGAGCACCGTGGTGTGCTCCTCGGTGTGGCCCGGGAGCACGGCGAGGAGGCGCTCGCCGCCGCGACGGCGATGCTCGACGCGGACCCGCTGGCCCAGCTCCCGGCCCGGATGCCGAGCCTGCCGGCGTGGCTGGACCCGGCGGTGCTGCCGCAGGTGCTGCTGCGGGACCGCTCCGCCGCGCTGCCTGCCGACGCGGTCCGTCACCTCTGCACGATGCTCGCCATCTCCCCGCCCGGCGAGCCGTACCCGGGGGTGGAGGTCGTCCGCGCGGCGTGCGACACCGACTCCCTGGCGGAGTTCGCCTGGGCGCTGTTCGAGAGCTGGCAGAGCGCCGGTGCGCCCTCGAAGGACGGCTGGGCGTTCACCGCGCTGGGGCTGCTCGGCGACGACTCGACCGCGCGGCGGCTCGCGCCGCTGGTGCGGGCCTGGCCGGGCGAGAGCCAGCACACCCGGGCGGTGACCGGCCTGGAGGTGCTGGCGCAGATCGGCACCGACGTGGCGCTGATGCACCTCTACGGCATCTCGCAGAAGGTGAAGTTCCGGGGCCTGCGGGACCAGGCGGCGCGCAAGGTGACCGAGGTCGCCGACGGGCTGGGCCTGACGCCCGAGCAGCTCGGCGACCGCCTGGTGCCCGACCTCGGGCTGGACGCCGACGGCAGCCTCGTCCTCGACTACGGGCCGCGCCGGTTCACAGTCGGCTTCGACGAGCAGCTCAAGCCGTACGTGGTGGACGGCTCCGGCGCCCGCCGCAAGGACCTGCCCAAGCCCGGCGCCCGGGACGACGCCACGGCGGCGCCCGCCGCGCACAAGCGCTTCGCCGGCCTGAAGAAGGACGTGCGCACGCTCGCCGCCGACCAGATCCGCCGCTTCGAGGCGGCCATGGTGACCGGGCGGCGCTGGCCGGCCGCCGACTTCCGCCGCTACTTCCTGTCCCACCCGCTGCTCTGGCACGTCGTCCGCCGGCTGGCCTGGGCCACTGTGGACGACGCCGGTCATGTGGTCACCGCGTTCCGGGTCGCCGAGGACCGCACGCTCGCCGACGTCGACGACGAGACGTACACGCTGCCGGACGACGCCACTGTCACCATCGCGCACCCGCTGAGCCTCGGCGCGGCGGTGCCGGCCTGGGCGGAGGTGTTCGCCGACTACGAGATCCTCCAGCCGTTCCCGCAGCTCGGCCGCGAGGTGTACCGGCTGGACGCGGCCGAGCGCGCGGAGACGCTGCTGCGGCGGCACGCGGGTGTCACGGTCCCGGCCGGGCGGCTGCTCAGCCTGGAACGGCGGGGCTGGCGGCGCGGCATGCCGCAGGACGCCGGCATCCAGAGCTGGCTGGAGCGCGAGGCCCCCGGCGGCCGGGCCGTGGTGATCGACCTCGACCCCGGCATCGCGGTCGGGGTGGTGGACATGTTCCCGGACCAGAAGATCGAGGCGATCTGGGTGAACGACGTGCCGCGCGGCGACTGGTTCCGGCGCGGCGGCAAGGTCCGCCTCGGCGACCTCGACGACGTCACCCTCTCCGAGGTGCTGCGCGACCTGGCGGAGGTGACCCGGTGACCGCGCTCGATCCGGCCGCCGAGCGGGCCCAGCGTCCCCCGGCCGAGGTGCGGTACGCCGGCGAGCTGGCCGCGCTGGCCGCCGACGACAGCGACCCGCGCCCGCCGGGCTGGCGGCTGAGCCTGCGCGCCGCCCGCCGGTTCATCCTCGGCGACCCGGCGGCCGGGGTCCGGCGCAAGTTCGTCGGTGACCCGTCGCTCATCGACCGGGCGCTTGTGGCGCTGGCGACCAGCCGCGGCCTGATGCTCGTCGGCGAACCCGGCACCGCCAAGTCGCTGCTGTCGGAGCTGCTCGCCGCCGCTGTCAGCGGCGACTCCACGCTGACCATCCAGGGCGGCGCGGCCACCACCGAGGACCAGATCCGCTACTCGTGGAACTACGCGCTGCTGGTCGCCGACGGCCCGTCGCCGCGCGCGCTGGTGCCGGCGCCGCTGCTGCGCGGCATGGCCGAGGGGCGGGTGGTCCGCTTCGAGGAGATCACCCGCTGCCCGCTGGAGGTGCAGGACTGTCTGCTCTCCCCGCTGTCGGACCGGGTGCTCGCCGTTCCGGAGCTGCCGGGCACCGACGCCATGGTGTTCGCCCGCGAGGGCTTCAACGTGATCGCCACCGCGAACACCCGGGACCGGGGCGTCAACGAGATGAGCGCCGCCCTGAAGCGGCGGTTCAACTTCGAGACCGTCTTCCCGATCCCCGACCTCGGCACCGAGCTGGAACTGGTCGAGGCGGAGGCGGGCGAGTTGCTGCGCCGCTCCGGCGTGACCGCGCCGCCCCGGCGGGACCTGCTGGAGGTGCTGGTCACCACGTTCCGGGAGCTGCGGACCGGCATCACCGAACGCGGCGACGCGATGGAGCGGCTGTCGGCGGTGATGAGCACCGCGGAGGCGGTGTCGGTGGCGCACGCGGTCGGGCTGCGCGGCTGGTTCCTGCGCGGCGAGTCCGGCGACGCCGCCGACCTGGTCGCCTGCCTGGCCGGCACCGCCGCGAAGGACGACGCGGAGGACCTGGCCCGGCTGCGGCGCTACCTGGAGCAGCAGGTGTCCCGCCGCTCCGGCGCGCAGTGGCGGGCGGTGCACGACGCCCGGCACCTGCTGCCCGGGTGAGCGCCGTCGAGGCGCCCGGCGGCGTCACGTTCCTCGGCGTCCGGCACCACAGCCCGGCCTGCGCCCGGCTGGTCGCGGCCACGGTGGCGCGGCTGCGCCCGGCGTACGTGCTGGTGGAGGGGCCGGCTGACCTGAACGGGCGGATGGACGAGCTGCTGGGAGACCACGAGCTGCCGATCGCCGTGTTCACCGCGCACCGCGACGGCACCCGGCGGCACGCCTCCTGGAGCCCGTTCTGCGCGTACTCGCCGGAGTGGGTGGCGCTGACCGCCGGGCGGGAGGTGGGCGCGCAGCTGCGCTTCATCGACCTGCCTGCGTGGCATCCCGCGCTGTCCGACCGCGCCAACCGGTACGCCGACGCCGACCAGCGGTACGCCGAGGCGGTGCGCCGGCTGTGCGCCACGCTCGCCGTGGACAACGTGGACGCGCTCTGGGACCACCTGTTCGAGATCGGCCCGGACGACGGGCTGGCCGAGCGGCTGGACACGTACTTCGACGTGCTGCGGGGCGAGTCGGCGGCCGGGGCTGACGACACCGCCCGGGAGGCGTACATGGCCCGCTGGGTACGCGCCGCCCGCCGCCGGGCCGCCGGCCGCCCGGTGCTGGTGGTGACCGGCGGCTTCCACCGTCCCGCCCTGGTCCGGCTGACCGTCGGCCCGGACGGCGCCGATCGGCACGGCACCGGCCCTTACGGCACGGGCCCGGACGGCACGGGCCCGGAGGAGGACGACTGGCCGGAGGTGCCCGCCCCGGCTCCGGACGCGGTGGCGGGCAGCTACCTCGTGCCGTACTCGTTCCGGCGCCTGGACGCGTTCGTCGGCTACCAGTCCGGGATGCCGTCACCGGCGTACTACCAGCGGGTCTGGGAGGACGGCCCGCGCCGGGCCGCGGAGGCGCTCACCGAGGCGGTGGCGGCCCGGCTGCGTACCCGGCGGCAGCCCGTCTCCACCGCCGACCTGATCGCCGCCCGGAGCATGGCCGGCGGCCTGGCCCGGCTGCGCGGGCACGCCCACCCGGGCCGGGTCGACGTGCTCGACGGGCTGGTGTCCGCACTGGTCACCGACGCGCTCGACCAGCCGCTGCCGTGGGCGACCCGGGGCACGCTGGCACCAGGTGCCCACCCGGTGGTGGTGGAGATGGTGGCCGCGCTCAGCGGCGACCTGGTGGGCCGCCTGCACCCGGACACGCCGCTGCCGCCGCTCGTGCACGACGTCGACGCCGAGCTGGAACGCCACCGGATCGATCCGCACGAGGCGGCCGAGCTGGACCTGACAGTCGCCGGCGACCTGGCCCGCAGCCGCCTGCTGCACCGGCTGCGGCTGCTCGACGTACCCGGTCACGTCCGCGAACGCGGCCCCCGGGTGGGCGCGGACGCGCTGCTCACCGAACGCTGGTCGCCCGCGCCGTCGGCGGACCGGCTCGCCCGGGTGATCGAGGCGGGCGGGTACGGGCCGACCGTGCTGGACGCCGTCACCGCCCGGATCGAGGAGCGGGTGACGCTGCTCGGCGCGGACGTCGACGCGCTCGCCATGACGCTGTTCGACACCGCGCTGGCCGGGCTGCCCGAGCACTCCACCCGGACGCTCACCGCGATCGCCCGTGCCACCGGCGCGGTCACCGACCTGCGGGCGCTGGGCCGGGCGCTCGCAGTGGCGCTGGCGCTGTGGCGGCACGATCGTCTCCTCGGCAGCGCCGGGACCGCCCCGCTGGGCGCGCTGATCACCGCCGCCGTACGCCGGGCGCTCTGGCTCGTCGAGGGCGTGCGCGCCACGGCCGCGGCGGCCGACCCGGGCCGGCTCACCGCGCTCGTCGCGGTCCGGGACGCGGTTCGCCACGCCGGCCCGGCGCTGGGGCTCGACCGGGACGGTGCGCTGGCAGTGGCCGGGCGGGTGGCGGCCGACCCGGCGGCCCCGCCGGACCTGCGCGGCGCGGCGCTGGGTCTGGCCTGGTCGCTGGGGGACGTGCCGGACGCGGCCCGCGCGGTCCGGGCTGTGGCCGCACCGGACACGCTCGGCGACTGGCTGTCCGGGCTGTTCGCGCTGGCCCGGGAGGAGGTGGTCAGCGGCGACGCGGCGCTGCTCACAGTGGTGGACGAACTGCTCGCCGCGATGGGCGCGCACGACTTCCTGGTGGCGCTGCCCGCGCTGCGGCAGGCGTTCGGCTGGTTCCCGCCCCGCGAGCGGGCGGAGGTGGCCCGGCACGTGCAGGCGCTGCACGGCGGCGACGCGCCGCCCGGTGACCTGCTGCGGCTGGACGCCGACCCGCTGCTGGTGGCCGCCGCCCGCGCGGTGGAGGAGCGGGTCGACGCGGTGCTGGCCCGGGAAGGGCTGTGGGAGGGGGACCGGACGTGACCGACCCGATGCGGGAACGCTGGCGGCTGGTACTCGGCGACGCCGCGCAGGACAGCCTGGGCGGCCTGTCTGCCGAGGCCGCCGGCCGGGACGCCGCGCTGGACTGGCTCTACGGCAGGGACGCGGAACTCGGCCGCCGCGACGTGCGGCGCGGCGGGTCCGGCCCGTCCGCGCTGACCACTGTGGACTGGCTGGACGGGATCACCCGGCTGTTCCCGAAGGAGACGGTGCAGCGGCTGGAACGCGACGCGGTCGAGCGGTACGGCATCCACGAGGTCGTCACCGACCCTGCGGTGCTGGCCCGGGTCGAGCCGAACCCGGCGCTGCTGCGCGCGGTGCTGCGCACCAAGCACCTGATGGACCCGCAGGTGCTGCGGCTGGCCCGCAAGCTGGTCGAGGCGGTGGTGCGGCAACTGGTCGAGCGGCTGGCAGGGGAGGTGCGGCAGTCGTTCTCCGGGCCCCGGGCGCGCCGCCCCAGCCGGTTCCGGCAGGCCCGCAACTTCGACGTACGCCGCACCATCCGGGCGAACCTGGCGCACTGGCGGCCGGACGAGCGCCGGCTGCACGTCCGGCAGCCGCACTTCTTCTCCCGTACCCGCCGCCACCTGGACCGCTGGCAGGTGATTCTGCTGGTGGACCAGTCCGGCTCGATGCTCGGCTCGGTGATCCACGCGGCGGTGACCGCCGCCTGCCTGTGGGGGCTGCCCGGCGTGCGGACCCACCTGGTCGCGTTCGACACCGACGTGGTCGACCTGACCTCCGACGTGGACGACCCGGTGGAGCTGCTGATGAAGGTGCAGCTCGGCGGCGGTACCGACATCGCCCGCGCGGTCGCGTACGGCGCGCAGCTCGTGGAGAACCCGCGCCGGTCGATAGTCGCGCTGGTGTCCGACTTCTACGAGGGCGGCGACGCCGGACGTCTGGTCCGGTCGGTGAAGCAACTCGTGGAGCAGGGCACGCACGTGCTCGCGCTCGCCGCGCTGGACGAGGAGGCCGACCCGGCGTACGACCGGGCCACCGCCCAGCGGCTGGCCGACGTGGGCGCGGCGGTCGGCGCGATGACGCCGGGCGAGCTGGCCGCGTTCGTGGCCGAGCACGTGGGCCGGTAGGGGGACCGGATGATCCGTGACGACCTGATCGCGCTCACCCCGGACGTGCTGGCCGCGCTGAGCAACAGGGGCCTGGTGAAGCGCGCCACGAAGGAGGTCGACGCCGGTGAGCGGCCCGCGCTCGCCGAGGACGCCGACGGCGCGGTGCGTGCCGCGTACCCGGACGGGGTGACTGTGACGCTGCCCGTGGGCGGCGGCCTGGCGGCGGGGATCTGCTCCTGCCCGGCGCCCGGCGTGTGCCGGCACCTGCTCGCCGTCGTGCTGACCTACCAGCGCACGCACGCCGACGCACCGGACGGGGAGGCCGCACCGGACGGGGAGGCCGCACCGGACACGGATGCCGCGCCGGGCCGGCACGCCGATCCAGGCGGGCAGGCTCCGGGCCCTGGCGCGCCGCGGGACCAGGAGGCTGCGCCGGGCAATGCGGCCGGGCCGGGCCGGGTCGCGGCGCCGGGCCGGGAGGGCGCCGCAGCCGGGAGCGAGCCGTGGCGGTGGTCGCCGGGCGACGTCACCGACGAGGAACTGGCCGCCGCGATCGGCGCGCCGGCGCTCACCGCCGCGCGACGGCGGTTGCGGCGCGGCTACGCCGCTGTGGTCCACCGGCCGGACGCCGCCGACCCGGTCCCGCGCGTGGAGCTGCCCACCGGCACGGTCCGCTTCCTGGTGCCCCGCCAGATCGGGTACGCGCGCGGCGACGCGGCCGACGACGGCGGCGAGGCGATCGCGCTCGCGGTGTGGGCGTGCCGGGCGGCCGACCGGGAACACCCGGACCGTCCGGAGGCGCAGGTACGCGTCGGGCGAACCGCCACCGTCACGGAGCATCCGACGCTGGACGCGGCGGTGGCGCTGGCCGCCGACGTGCTGCTGACCGGGGCCGCGCACCTGGGCTCCGGCGTGGACGCCCGCCTGGCGGCGACCCGGCGTGACCTCGACGCGGCCGGTCTGCGCTGGCCGCTGCTCGCCGTCGAGGACCTGGCCGGGCAACTGGAGGCGTACGCGGCGCGCGGCGCCCGGTACCGGCCGGAGACGTTCGCCGACTTGCTCGCCGAGCTGCCCGCGCGGCGGCGCGCGGTGGTGAACGCGGGCGCCACCCCGGTGGAGCGTGTGCTCGGCACCCACGAGCCGGCGGAGACGCCGCTGCGGCGGGTACGGCTGACCGGCCTCGGCGCCCGGGTCCGGTGCAGTGGAGGCGAGGTGGGCGTGGACGTGGTGCTCGCCCACCCGGCGGCCGTCTCGGTGCTGGTGCTGCGCCGCGCCTACCCGGTCACCGACGACGGCCCGCCAACCGGCCACGAGCTGGCCGGGCGGCGCGTCACCGGCGCCACGCTCGGCGCGCTCGCCACCGGCAACGTGGTCTCCGAGTCGGCGGTGCGCAGCGCCGCGCACCGGCTCCGGATCGCCGCCGGCCGGCTGGCCCGCACCACGGTCACCCCCGGCGCGGGGGAGTGGTCCGGCCTGCCGCCCGGCCTGCTCGCCCGCGACCCGGACGCGCTCGCCGCCGAGCTGGCCGGGCGGCCACCCCGGCTGCTGCGCCCCCGCACCGCCGCCGAGTCGGTGCGGGTGCTCGCGCTCGGCGAGGTGCGCGCCATCGGGTACGCGGCCGGCGAGCAGCGCCTGGACGCCACGGTGACCGGGGCCGACGGCGGCACGGCGACCGTCACCGCGACCCACCACGCCGCCGCCCCTGGTGCACTCGACGCGCTCGCGGCGGCGCTGGACGGCACACACGGGCCGCCGCGCTACGTCAGCGGAACGGTCCGCCGGGGCGCCGACGGGCTCGTCGTCGAGCCGCTGGCGGTGGTCGCCGACGCGGTGGTCGTACCCGATCTGGCACCCGGGGTGGGCGACGGCCGGCTGACCGGCGCGGTCGACGCCCGGCCCGACCCGGTCGCCGCGGCGCTCGGTACGGCGTCGGCGCTGCTCGCCCAGGCCGCGCACACCGGCCTGCGGCACCTGCCGGTGGGCTTCCCCGACCGGCTGCGCGCGACGGCCGCCGCGCTCGGCGGAGTCGGCCTGGACCGCTGCGGCGCGGCCCTGTCCGGCCTGGCCGGGACGCTCGGCGCCGACCCCGGCGAACCGGCGGTACGGGCCTGGGTGGACGCCTGGATCCGGCTGTCGGTGACGGCGGAGTCCCGGTGAGCCGGTCCCCACGGCCGGGCCGGATCGCTACGGTGTGACGGTGGCGACCACGGCGGCGCAGGAGATCCAGGTGGGGGAGCGGCTGGTCCGCGTCTCCAGCCCCGACAAGCCCTACTTCCCGGAGCGCGGGCTGACCAAGCTGGACGTGATCAGCTACTTCCTGTCCGTCGGCGACGGCATCCTGCGCGCGCTGCGGGACCGGCCGACCATGCTGGAACGCTGGCCGCGCGGCGTGTTCGAGGGCGCGAAGGTCGCCACCCGGCAGACCAACAAGGGCGACGCGTTCTACCAGAAGCGGCTCCCGGCCGGTGCGCCCGACTGGGTCCGCACCGCGCACATCACGTTCCCCAGTGGGCGTACCGCCGACGAGGTCGCCCCGAGCGAGCTGGCGGTGGTGATCTGGGCGGCCAACCTGGGCACGCTGCGGTTTCACCCGTGGCCGGTGTCGAAGGACGACGTGGAACACCCCGACCAGCTGCGCATCGACCTCGACCCGATGCCGGGCGTGGGCTTCGCGCAGGTGGTGCCGGTGGCGCACGAGGTGCGCGCGTACCTCACCGAGCTGGGCCTGGAGGGCTTCCCGAAGACCACCGGCGGGCGCGGCATCCACGTCTACGTCTCGATCGAGCCGCGCTGGAGCTTCGGCGAGTGCCGGCGAGCGGTCCTGGCGCTGGGCCGGGAGATGCAGCGCCGCCTGCCCGACCTGGTCACCACCACCTGGTGGCGCGACCAGCGGGACCGGCCGGTCTTCGTCGACTACAACCAGATGGCCCGTGACCACACCATGACGTCGGCGTACTCGATCCGGCCGACGCCCGCGGCGCTGGTCTCGGCACCGCTGGAGTGGTCCGAGCTGGACGACGCCCGCCCGGAGGACTTCGACGTGCTCAGCATGCCCGAGCGGTTCGCCGAGCTTGGCGACCCGCACGCCGGGCTGGACGGGCGGCGGTACTCGCTGGAAGCGCTGTTGGAGCGGGCCGACGCGGAAGGGCTGGAGTCGCCGCCGGAACGCTGAGGCGGTCAGTCCCAGGGGCTCTGCGTGCCGTCGAACTCCTCGAACACCAGCCAGGTACGCGTGGACAGCACCCCGGCGATGCTCTGCACCCGGTCCAGCACCACGTCCCGCAACGTCGCGTTGTCCGGCGCCCGGACCAGCGCGAGGACGTCGTGCTCGCCGCTGAGCAACGCCGCGTGCTCGATGTAGCGCACCCGGGCCAGCTCGGCGGAGACCTCCCGCCAGGTGTTCTGCTCGATGGTGAGCGCGATGTACGCCGACGTGCCCAGCCCGGCCGGCTCCGGCGCGACCCGCGCCGTGAACCCGGTCAGCACCCCGTCGCGCAGCAGCCGCTCCACCCGGGCGTACGCGTTGGTGCGGGAGACGTGCACCCGTTCGGCGAGCGTACGGATGGACGTCCGGGCGTCGCGGACCAGCTCGCGCAGGATCCGCCGATCCACCTCGTCGAGCGGCCCGGCCGAACGTCCCGTTCCGCCCGCCGCGCCCGGTGTGGCGCCGGTCTCCTGGCTCACCTCAGCCGCCCTCCTGTGCCATTCGTCCCGCGTTCATCCCGGATGTTGAGTCAATCATCCACGACCGGGAGCATAGGGCCACCACACGTCCAGGAGGTCCCCGCCGTGACGACCACACCCCAGGCGGTCCGCAGGGCATCCCCGCGCACCCGCCGGAAGTCCACCCCGGCCGCACCCGACCCGTCGGCCGGCTTCATGCCGCAGCGGGAACCGGTCCGGCTGCTCGAACCCGACGGGACTCCGCTGCCGGCCCGCGACGACTACCCGGAGCCGCCGGTCGAGACGCTGCGCGAGATGTACCGGCGGATGGTCGTCGGCCGCCGCTTCGACGTGCAGGCCACCGCGCTCACCAAGCAGGGCCGCCTCGCCGTCTACCCGTCGGCCCGCGGCCAGGAGGCGTGCCAGATCGGCGGCGTCCTCGCGCTGCGCGACACCGACTGGGTGTTCCCCACGTACCGCGAGTCGATGGCACTGACCGCGCGCGGCCTCGACCCGGTCGAGGTGCTCACGCTGCTGCGCGGCGACTGGCACTGCGGGTACGACCCCGCCGCCACCCACACCGCGCCGCAGTGCACCCCGCTCGCCACCCAGTGCGTACACGCCGCCGGGCTGGCCTACGGCGAGTCGTACCAGGGGCGTGACACAGTGGCGCTGGCGTTCATCGGCGACGGCGCCACCAGCGAGGGCGACTTCCACGAGGGCATCAACTTCGCCGCCGTGTTCAAGGCACCCGTCGTCTACCTGGTGCAGAACAACAAGTACGCGATCAGCGTGCCGCTGTCCCGGCAGACCGCCGCGCCGAGCCTCGCCTACAAGGGCGTCGGCTACGGCGTACCCAGCGAGCAGGTCGACGGCAACGACCCGGTGGCAGTGCTGGCGGTGCTGGAGCGCGCGGTGGCGCACGCCCGCGCCGGCAAGGGCCCCTACCTGGTCGAGGCCCACACGTACCGGATGGAACCGCACACCAACGCCGACGACCAGACCCGCTACCGCGACGCCGACGAGGTCGAGGCGTGGCGCGACCGCGACCCAATCGCCCGGCTCGAGGCGTACCTGCGGTCCAGGGGCGTCCTCGACGACGCCGCCGTCGCGGCCATCGCGGCGGAGGCCGAGGAGTACGCCGCCGCGCTGCGCCGCCGGATGGACGCCCAGCCGACAGTGGACCCGCTGAGCCTGTTCGACCACGTGTACGCCGAGCCGACGCCGCAACTCGCCGAGCAGCGCGAGATGGTCCGGGCCGAGCTGGCCGCCGACGCGGAGGGGGACGCCTGATGGCCACCATGACCATGGCGAAGGCGCTCAACGCCGCGCTCGCCGACGCGATGCTCGACGACGACCGCGTGCTCGTCTTCGGTGAGGACGTCGGCCAGCTCGGCGGCGTCTTCCGGATCACCGACGGGTTGCAGGCCCGCTTCGGCGACAAGCGCTGCTTCGACACCCCGCTCGCCGAGGCCGGCATCGTCGGGTTCGCCGTCGGCCTGGCCATGTCCGGGCTGCGGCCGGTGGTCGAGATGCAGTTCGACGCGTTCGCGTACCCGGCGTTCGAGCAGATCGCCTCGCACGTGGCGAAGCTGCGCAACCGCACCCGCGGCGCGCTGAGCGTGCCGATCGTCATCCGGGTGCCGTACGCCGGTGGCATCGGCGGCGTGGAGCACCACTGCGACTCGTCCGAGGCGTACTACGCGCACACCCCCGGCCTGAAGGTGGTCACGCCCGCGACGGTGGACGACGCGTACTCGCTGCTGCGCGCCGCCATCGACGACCCCGACCCGGTGGTCTTCCTGGAGCCCAAGAAGCTCTACTTCACCAGCGCAGAGGCGGATCTGCCGGCCCGTACCGCGCCGATCGGCACCGCCGTGGTCCGCCGCCCCGGCACCGACGCCACGCTGATCGCGTACGGCCCGGCCGTGCCTGTCGCGCTCGCCGCCGCCGAGGCCGCCCGCGAGGAGGGCTGGGACCTGGAGGTCGTCGACGTCCGCAGCATCGTGCCGTTCGACGACGCCACAGTCACCGCCTCGGTCCGCCGTACCGGCCGGTGCGTGGTGATCCAGGAGGCGCAGGGCTTCGCCGGTGTCGGCGCGGAGATCGCCGCGCGGGTGCAGGAGCGTTGCTTCCACGCCCTGCACGCTCCGGTGCTGCGTGTGTCCGGCCTGGACATCCCGTACCCGGCGCCGATGCTGGAGCACACCCACCTGCCCTCGGTCGACCGGGTGCTGGACACCGTGGCCCGGCTCCAGTGGGACGACCAGCCCGACACAAGGTGGGTGGCGGCATGACCGAACGCACCGAGCGGAGCGAGGGCCGTGAGGGCATGCCCGGCCGGTACAGCATGACCGAACGCACCGAGCGGAGCGAGGGCCGTGAGGGCATGCCCGGCCGGCACGGCATGAGCACGGCTGTGGGTACGCGGGACTTCCTTCTGCCGGACCTCGGGGAAGGGCTGAGCGAGGCGGAGATCGTCGAGTGGCGGGTCGCAGTCGGCGACGTGGTCACAGTGGACCAGACGGTGGTCGAGGTCGAGACCGCCAAGGCCGTGGTCGACGTGCCGTGCCCGTACGCCGGCCGGGTCGTGGCCCTGCACGGCGCGGCCGGTGAGGTACGCCCGGTGGGCCAGCCGCTGATCACCATCGCCCCGCTCGACGACGCCCCCGATCCGCACGCCACCTACCGCGAGGAGGAGCGGGCCGGCTCCGGCAACGTCCTGATCGGCTACGGCACCGGCCACGGCGGCACGGGTCGGCGGCGGCGCCGTCCGCGGCTGGCGCTGGCCCCCGAGCCCGGTACGCCGGTCACGGCGGATCTGGCGTCCGGTCCGGCGGCCGGCTCTCCGGCTCCGGTGGGCTCACAGGCTCCAGCGGGCTCTCCGGTTCCGGCCGGCCCGGTTCTGGCCGGTTCATCGCGTCCGGCGGGCTCGGTTTCGGCTGGCTTGTCGGCTCCGAACGGCACGGCCGCCTCGGCGGACCGCACGGCTGAGCCGGAACCGACCGGCGTGCAATCGGCGCCGCTCGTCATCTCGCCGATCGTGCGGCGGCTGGCGAAGGAGCACGGCATCGACCTGGCGTCGCTGCGCGGCACCGGGCCGGGCGGCGTGATCCGCCGGGCCGACCTGGACGCCGCCGTGGCCGCGCCCGCTGCTCCGGCGGCCCGGCTGGCAGCGGTGCCGGACGCCCCGGCCGCGCACGTCGGGCTCGCCCCGGCCGGCGACGGCGACACTGTCATCCCGCTCACCGGCATCCGCAAGGTGATCGCCGACAAGCTCTCCCGCAGCCGGCGGGAGATCCCCGAGGTGACCATCTGGGTCGACGTGGACGCCACCGGCCTGCTGGAGACGCGTGCCGCGATCAACGCGGCCACCCCTGACACGCCGGTGAGCATCCTGGCGCTGCTGGCCCGGATCTGCCTCAGCGGCCTGCGGAAGTACCCGCAGCTCAACGCGCACGTCGACACCGAGGGCCAGCGGATCGTCCAGTCCGCGGGCGTACACCTGGGCATCGCCGCGCAGACCGACCGGGGCCTGGTCGTGCCGGTGCTGCGCGACGCGCAGCGGCTCACCACCCGGGAGCTGGCCGCCGCACTCGCCGAGACCACTGCGGCGGCCCGGGCCGGCACGCTGCCGCCGGCGCGGCTGACCGGCGGGACGTTCACGCTCAACAACTACGGCGTGTTCGGCGTGGACGGCTCCACGCCGATCATCAACCACCCGGAGGCGGCGCTGCTCGGCGTCGGCCGGGTCGTGGACAAGCCGTGGGTGGTGGACGGGCAGCTCGCCGTCCGCAAGGTGACCCAGATCAGCCTCACGTTCGACCACCGCGTCTGCGACGGTGGCGTGGCCGGCGGCTTCCTGCGCCACGTCGCCGACTGCGTCGAGCAGCCCGCCCTGCTGGTCGCCAACGTCTGACCCCGCCCTCCCGGCCCCGGCCCTCCCCACGGAGAGCCGGGGCCGCTTCCGTCCCCGCCGCCCGCCCGCTCGCGATCTTGCACTTGCGGCCCGCGGTGTGCCCGATTCGCACCCTTCTCCAGGGCCGAAACTGCAAGATCGCGCGGCAGTGGTGCGGGCGGCGCGGCGGCGGTGCGGGTGGCGCGGACGAGAGCCGGGCTCGGCCGGCCTGCGGCGTCCAGCGCCGCCCTTGCGAGATCGTTGTTCCGACGGGTGGGACCAGTCGAGATCTTGGTACGAAAGTGCCCCTATGAGGGCCGTTTCGTACCAAGATCTCGCTCTGCGCCCAGCGGTGGGTGAGGGGGTGGGGAACCGGGCGGAGGGCGCGTGGGGCGCAACCGGGGACGGGAATTACCTGTCCGGCACAATTCGCGCAGCTGTTTCCGAGCAATTCCGCCGAAGGTGCCACGGCGCGATCTCAGGCCTACAGACTGTGGGCGAGAGGGTTCGGAAATGGGGGGCGAAATATGTTTGCGAGGCGCCGACTGACGCTTTTCGCGATGACCGTCGCAGCCGCGCCGCTGGCGGTCGGCGCGTGTACCGCCGGCCCGAAGTCGGTGACGAAGCGGGCCGAGGCCGCGCCGCCGTCGGTCGCCGTGACGCCGGCCGACCGCACCCGGGACGTGCCGATCAGCGCGGAGGTGGGGACGAAGGTCAGCAACGGCAAGGTGACAGCCGTCAAGCTGACCGACGACAAGGGCAACGCGGTGCCGGCCCAGCCGCGTGAGGACGGCTCCGGCTGGGTGCCGGACCGGCCGCTCGCCAATTCCCGGACGTACACCGCGGAGGTGACCGCGACCGGCGATTCGGGCAGGACCGCCACGCAGAAGACGACGTTCACGACAATGGCCAAATCCACCAAACCGGCAGTCACCAGCGAATTGTATTTCCGGCCGAATCAGACGTACGGGACGGCGATGCCGGTCGTGCTCGGATTCGACCCGCCGATTCCGAAGGAGGCGCGCGCGGACGTCCAGCGCCGGCTGTTCGTGAAGACCGACCCGCCGCAGCCGGGCACCTGGTCGTGGGTGGCCGACGGCAAGCAGGCCGAGTACCGGGCGCCGGACCGGTGGAAGCCGGGCACGAAGATCAGCGTGCGCAGCGCGTTGCAGGGTCTGCCCATCGGCAAGGAGGCGATCGGTGACTCCGACCGGGTCGCGAGCGCCAAGGTCGGCCGGCAGGTGACGCTCGACATCGACAACGAGGCCAAGCAGATGACCGTCTACCAGGACGGCAAGGTGGTCAAGAGGATCCCGGTCAGCCTCGGCAAGCCGAGCACGCCGACGTCGAGCGGCAACATGGTGATCATGGAGAAGCACGAGCACACCACGTTCGACACCCGCGGTGAGCCCAACGGTGGCTACGTGGTCGACGTGGACGACGCCCAGCGGCTGACCTGGGGCGGCGAGTTCATCCACTCGGCGCCGTGGTCGGAGGGCGACCAGGGCAGCACGAACGTCTCGCACGGCTGCACCAACGTCTCGGCCACCGCCGCGGACTGGCTGATGGGCTTCACGCAGGTCGGTGACCTGGTGACGGTCAAGGGCACCGAGGTGAAGCTCGACCAGGGCAACGGCTTCACCGCCTGGAACGTCGGCTGGGACGAGTTCGCCAAGGGCAGCGCGCTGCCCGTACCGGCGGGGCTGAAGCCCACGCAGAGTGCCACGCCGCACCCGGGCGCGGTGGCCGGCGGGTCGTCACCGGCCCCGGCCCCCTCGCGGAGCAACAGCGGCGGCTGAACCTGGGGAGGAACGGCCACGGGGCCGGCCCGCGTCCGCGCGGGCCGGCCCCGCGCCGTGCTCAGTCCAGGTCGACGCGGGCCACCCCGGTGGCGGTCAGGCTGCCCAGCCAGAGGTGGCGGCCGTGCTGCCGCACGCCGGTGACCATCGGGTACGCCCCGCTCGGGCCGTGCAGCGTGCGCAGCACCCGGCCGTCGCCGTCGACCAGCGCGACCAGCCCGTAGCGGCGCGGCTGCGGCTGCACCGCGCCGGGCAGCAGGGCCACGATCTGCCGCACCCGGGGATGCGGCAGCAGCCGTTCCATGGCCCGCAGCCGCGGGCTGGGCAACGCGACCCAGTAGGTGCCGTCGCCGACGCCGGAGATGTTGTCCGGGTACGCGGGCAGGTCGGTGAGCACCGTGGCCCGCCCGCTGGGCAGGTCGACCCGCAGCAGCCGGTGGGTGGCGGTCTCGGCGAGCATCAGCGCCGACTCGTCCGGGGTGAGCGCGAGCCCGTTGGGGAAGTAGAGCCCGCCCGCGACCACGTCGGTGCGCCCGGTGCGCCTGTCGTACGCGAGGACCCGCCCGTTGGGCCGATGCTCCAGCAGGTCGCGTTTCCAGTGCGAGAGCGGGAACCGGTCGGACGAGTCGGTGAAGTAGACGGTGCCGTCGCGCCCCACCGCCGCGTTGTCGGCCAGGTGCACCGGCGGCGCGGTCCCGGTCAGCTCGTGCACCCGGCCGGCCGGGTCGACCCGCAGCAGCCCTCGGTAGGCGTCGCAGACCAGCAGCCCGCCGTCGACCGGATCCCGCTCGATGCCCAGCGGCCGTCCGCCGGTCTCGGCCAGCAGCGTCGGCGGCGTGCCGGGCGGGGAGTCGGCCGGCCACCACCAGAGCCGGCCGTCCTCGTCGCCGCTGACCACCCGGCCGTCGCCGTCGACCACCACGTCCTCCGGGCCGTGGCCGCCGGCCGGCAGCGGCAGCAGGTCGGCCCGGTCGAGCCGGGTGTCAGCGGGCGACCAGGGGCCGGTGAGCGGCGGCGGCACCGTCGCCGGTTCGCGGACCGGCCGGATCAGCAGTGGGGCTCGCGGGCGGGGGACGACCATCGGCTCATTGTGGCCCGGCGGCGTCGCGCTGGGCAGCCCCCGACGGCGTTTCGCCGTTTCCCGCGCGACGTGGCGTGGCGGTTGCGGGATGACCCTGAGACGGCTCGGGGTCGGTTCCCGGACACTACCCGGAACCCCTGCCGCGAGGTCCGGAAATGTCGGTGGGCCCGGGTAGGTTTGGCCGCATGGTACACAGCGGTGAGCGCTTCCACGTGGTGACGGACGTGCACGATCACGTGGTCGAGCTGCGCCCGGTCGGCGAGATCGACATCGCCTCCGTGACGGCGTTCCGGGCGGCGCTCTGGGCGGCGCCGGCCCGGCCGGTGCTGCGGGTCGACCTGTCCGGTGTGCGGCTGCTCTCCGCCGCCGGGGTCCGCGCGCTCGTCGCCACCCACCTGCGGGTGCGGGCCCGCGGCGGCGAGCTGGTGCTCACCGACCCCGACCCGGTGGTGGCCCGGGTGCTGCGGGTGACCGGCCTGCACCGGGTGCTCCCGGTGCGCTGCACCGACCGCGCCCAGGACCTGCCCGGCCGCGCGCCGGACCTGCCCGGCCGCGCCCAGGATCCGTCCGGCCGCGCCCACGAGCTGATGGCCTGCGCGGCCTGAACGGCCGGCGGCCCGGGCGCACGCAGCCCGGGCGCACGCCGGGCCGCCGGCGCGGAAGCCGACGGCCCGATGTGAACGGCGTTGCGCTCAGCGCACGCCGAGCAGGTCCACCACGAAGACGAGCGTCTCGTTTGGCTTGATGACGCCGCCCGCGCCCCGGGCGCCGTAGCCCAGGTGCGGCGGGATGGTGAGCTTGCGCCGGCCGCCCACCTTCATGCCCACGACGCCCTGGTCCCAGCCGGCGATGACCTGGCCGCCGCCGAGCGGGAACTCGAACGTCTCACCCCGGTTCCACGAGGCGTCGAACTCGCGGCCGTTCGAGTGGGCCACGCCCACGTAGTGCACGCTCACCAGCTGGCCCGCGCGGGCCTCCGGGCCGTCGCCGACGGTGATGTCCTCGACGACCAGATCGGCGGGCGGCGCGCCCTCGATCGGGCCGATCTGGGGCTTGTCCATGAGCGGGTCTCCTCGGTGCTGACGGTGTGGTCACAGTCGATCCTGCCGGATCGCGACCGGCCGATACGCGCCGGTCCCCGCACACCGGCGTGGCGGGTACACGAAAGAGGCGGGCGTCGCCTGTCGGCGACGCCCGCCCCGGGGCGAGCTGGTCACTTCAGCCAGGGGAGACGCTGGACCAGGGGGAGCCTCGCCCAGGCCCGGCCGAGGCCGAGGGTGTTGCCGGCGCCCACCAGGGCCAGGCCGGCCAGCAGGCCCGCGTAGATGAGGTGGTCGTCCATGAAGGGGTTGTTCGCCGGGGGCAGCACGGCCGTCCACATCAGGACCAGGAGCAGACCGCCCGCGACGGCGGCGACCCGGATGCCGATGCCGAGCATCAGGGCGACACCGATGCCGAGCAGGCCGACCATGAACAGCCAGTCCGCCCAGGCCGCGCCGGCCAGGTTCTGGTAGATGCCCGCGAACGGTCCCTCGACGGCGTGTCCGAGGAAGCCCTTGGTGGGGCTGCCGCCGTTGATCCAGGCGTTCTTCGCCGGGGTCTCGTGGCCGAGGCCGAACATCTTGTCGAGGAAGGCCCAGAGGAACACCCAGCCCAGGGCGAGCCGCAGCCCGGCCCAGACGTACCGGGTGGCCTTCTGGCGGGTGGTCTCGGTGTGCGCCGCCGGAGCGATGGTGGCGGCGGGGGTCCGCTTGACGGCGGGGGTCCGCTCGATTGTCGCGGTCATGGTCTCCACGTCCCTTCCTGTGCCTCGCACCGCGCTTCCCGGTGGCACATTCATTCCACCGCCGCGCGGCACCCGGGAGCAGGGCCGAGAGGTGCCCTCGTGACCGGGTCATTGGTCCCGTCCGTACCCGGTCCGGTCGGCCCCTCGCAGCCGGTCCGCCGCCCCTGACCAGGCCGTACGCCGGCGGCCTACCGTCGCAGGTGGAGACCCGGCACGAGGAGGTCGTGATGAGGACGTGGCAGGTTACCGACGTGATGACCAGGGACGTCGCCACGGTGACGGAGGAGACCCCGTACCGCGAGGTCGTCGACGTGCTGGTGCGGCAGCGGATCAGCGGTGTGCCGGTGGTGGACTCGTTCCGCCGGGTGCTCGGGGTGATCTCCGAGGCGGACCTGCTGCACAAGGTGGAGCGGTCCGGCCACCCGGACGAGCGGCGGGTCTTCGAGGGACGGCGCCGCCGTACCGCGCGGGAGAAGGCGGGCGCGCTCGTCGCCCGGGACCTGATGACCGCGCCCGCGGTCACCACCCACGAGCGGGCGTCGCTCGCGGCGACCGCCCGGCTGATGGACCACGAGGCCGTCAAGCGGCTCCCGGTGCTGGACGACCTGGGCCGGCTCGCCGGCATCGTCACCCGCGGTGACCTGCTGCGCGTGCACCTGCGTTCCGACGCGGAGATCCGCGAGGAGGTCGTGCACGAGGTGCTGCGCCGGGTGCTGTCGGTGCGCGACGGCCTGGTCACGGTCCAGGTCCGCGGCGGCGAGGTCACCATGGACGGGCGGCTGGACCGGCGTAGCGCCGTCGAGCTGGCCGGCCGCCTCGCCGCCCAGGTCGCGGGCGTGGTCGCGGTGCACAACGCGATCGGGTACGACGTGGACGACACCACGCTGATGGAGCTGGACCCGGTGCACGCCACCCCGGTCGCCTGAGCGTCGCCACCCGGGCCCCGCCGGTCAGGTGGGGCCCTCGGTGGCGAGCTGGGCGGCCAGCAGCGCGGGGGCCTCGGCCAGCGACGGCCCGTACCAGGTGAGGTGCCGGCCGGACACCAGCGCCGCCGGCACACCGGGGAACGCCTCCGGCCCGTCGTCGGCGGTGAACCGGTACGGCTCGTCGGGCAGCACCACCAGGTCCGGCGCCCGGGCGCGCAGCTCGTCCAGGCTCGGCCGGGGATAGCGTTCCGCGTCGTCGGCCCAGCCGTTGCGCACACCGAGCCGGGCCAGCACGTCCCCGGCGAACGTGTCCCGCCCCAGCACCACCCACGGCCGTCGCCACACCGGCACCACGGCGGTGCGGACGCGTCCCGGCGCGGGCAGTGCGGCCCAGGCACGGCGGGCCTCGCGCAGCCACTGCGGCTCGGCCGGCGCGCCGAGCGCGACCACCAGCTCACCGAGCTGGTCGAGGGCCTCCGGCACGGTACGCGGGAAGGTGACCCGGACCGGCACCCCGGCCGCGCGCAGCGCCTCGGCGTCGGCCAGCCGGTTCTCCTCCTCGTTGAGCAGCACCAGGTCCGGCTCCAGGGCGAGCACCCGGTCCAGGTCCGGGTACTTCGTCCCGCCGACCCGGGCGACGTCGAGCCCGGCCGGGTGGGTGCACCAGTCGGTCGCGCCGACCAGCACCTCCGGGCGGGTGGCCGCGACCGCCTCGGTCAGCGACGGCACCAGCGACACCACCCGCACCGCGTCTCCTCTCCTTGAGCCGGACCGCCGGTCAGCGGGCCGCCGCGGTCACGGCGTCGGCGGTCTCCGGCGGCAGGCCCGCCACCGGCAGGCCCTTGCGTACCGCCCAGTCGACTGCGGCGCGCAGGTCCGCGGTGGGCAGCGGCCGCCGGGTGGTCACCCCGACCGCCGCGTGCACTGTGTACGCCATGAACGGGTACGACCGGGCCAACGCGCCGATCGCGTCGTGCAGCCGGCGTACCACCTCCAGCGCGGCCGGTTCGTCGAGCCCCGGCAGGAGGAGCTGGAACTCGTTCTCGGTGACGCGCAGCGCGCGGTCGACCGGCCGCAGCACGGCGGTGATCGCGGTGAGCACGGCGTGTCCCTCGCGGGCGACGCCGCGGCGGCCGAAGCGTTCCGGCGAGCCGGGCGGCGCGTCCACCCGCAGGCCGACCAGCGCCACCGGCAGCGTGCCGGAGGCGGTCACCCCGTCCGCGCCGGACCACCGGGCCAGGCCGGGCTCGTCCAGCATCGTCTCGGCCGGCTCGACCGGCTGGTTGTTCCGGTCGCCGCGGCGGGCCAGCAGCCGCAGCGCCGCCTCGGCACGCGGTTCGCCCGGCCCGGCCGGGATGTCCCGCACCCGGGCGATCGCCTCGTCCAGCGCGGTACGCGCCGCGGCGGGCAGCCGCTCGGCGAGCTGTTCGCGCAGCCGGATCGCCTCGTGCAGCGCCTCGTCGCGGCGGAAGCCCCAGCGTCCCTCGAACAGCCGGCCGGACTCCAGCGTCGGCGCGGGCGCCACCTCGGCCCGGTCGTGCGCGACGAGTGTGGCGCCGAAACGCGGGCTCAGCGCCACCACCGTCCACTCCCGGGCCAGCGCCTCCGCCTCGTCCAGCGCCACGCCGTAGGTACCGTCGGGCAGGTCGGGCGGCGGTCCGCCGACCATCGCCACCACCGTCACGGCGGCGCGGCCGGCGATGCGCCGGTAGACCTCGCGCTCCCGGGCGAAGTACGGCAGCCGCTGGAACAGCGCGAGCACGACGAGAGGGCCGTCCTCGGCCTCGGCGAGCGCCGCGCGTTCGATGGCGTGGGAGACGGTGACGAGACTGCGTTTGGTGAACTGTTCCGGGGTCCGTCCGCTGGGCACGGGCAGAGCCTAGAGGGACGGGCGCGGTAGCGCACCGGTCGGCCGGACCGGTCGTGCCGCACGGCCTACACTCGGGCGTCGACCGGACGAGGGGGATCGGGGCGAGATGACGAGCACAGGCAGCGTGACCGCCTCCTGGCTGCGGCCGATCCCGCCCGGCGCCGCGCCGTCCCTGGTCCGTGCCGGCCACCTCGGCCACACCGGGCGGCGGCTAGGCGACCTGGTGCAGGGCCGCCCGCCCGGGGTCACCGGCAGCCAGTGGAGCACCGCCGGGCGGGCGTCGCTCGACCTGGTGGTCTGCGCGGCCGACACCGGGCTGCCGCGTTTCGCGGTGCGGTTCACCGCGCCCGCCCCCGACGGATCGGCCGCGCGACGGTCCGAACGGCTGACCGACGCGGTCTGCGTCGCCGTCGGCCTGCCGCTGGTGCGCGTCGAGTCGCCGACGCTGGGCGGCGCGGAGCAGGTCCGCCGGTTCGTCGAGTACGTGCTGGACGCGCGGGCCTACGCCGACGGCACCGACCCGGACGGCGGTGACACGGTCGGCTTCCGGGACATCATCGGCCGGCTGCCGGACGGCCGGCGCGGACCGGTGAACGACCTGGGCGCGCTGGCCCGGGTCGAGGCGGTCGAGGCGTACGTGGCGGGCCGGATCGCCGACCCGATCGTGCGCGGCCTGCACGTGCGCTGGACCGACGGTCCGGCGGAGGGCTGGGCCTGGGCCGAGGTGCGGCCCGGCCGTTGTCTGCTGGAGCGGGTACGGCTGACCTCGCGCGGTTTCTCCTGCGGCGTCGACCCGGGGCGGCTCGCCGAGGACCTGGCGGCTGTGGCGCTGGGGGAGCGGTTGCGTGACCTCGACGGTGCCGCGCCGTCCCTGCTGGACCGCGACGAGCTTCTCCGGCGGGTACGCGCGCTGGCCGCCCGGCGGGACTCCTTCGACGGCGGGTTCGCCTTCGATCACCTCTGCGCCGACTGAGCCGTCCGTCCTCGCCGGCGAGGACGGCGACTTTTCGATTTTTTCCGATCTCCGGTTGAACCTTCGCCGACGGCGCTCCGTACCTCATCGGGAATGGACGCAGATCTTCCCCGCCGCGCCCGGACGGCGCGGAGACGGTGCGGAAAGGGCATCGTCGGCCATTGACGCGCGACTGAGCGTCGCAGTGATCTCACACCCCGAATTCGTCGGTCCGCCGGGATCACCAGTCAACTACCGGATCGTGAAGGAGAGCAATTCGATGCGCAGGTCCACACGGGCGCGCCGGTCATCCGGTAACGCGCGGAGCAAGCGGATGCTGGCGGTTGTCGGCACGCTCGCGGTCTTCGGCGGCATCGTCGCCGTCACCCAGATCTCGTCCGCCCAGGACCGGCGGACGACCACCCGCGCCGCCTCGGCGTCCTGCGTGCCCGCGAGCCCCGGGGCGACCGCCCCGGACGGCCAGGGCAGCACCACCCGTACCTGGCAGAACGGCCGCTGGGTCCGCAACCACTGGGGCGACGGGCAGATGTCGCCGGCCGAGTGCCAGCAGACCAACGCGGGAGGCGCGGGCGCCGGCACCCCGACCGTGGCCTGCCCGGACGTCCGCGGCCGGCTACCGCAGGTGCCCGACCGGGCCCGCGCCGAGGTGGACCGCACCCTGGCGCTGCTGGAGTCGCAGATCGCCGACGCGAACCGGCGGCTCGCGGCGGAGGGCCGCAAGGGCGGCGAGTTCATCAACAACGCGATCCTGCGTCCGCTCGCGGACAAGCGGACCGCGGCGCTCAACCGGATCGCCACCGCCATCGGCCGGGTCGCCCAGCGCCCGCAGGGCCTGGACCAGCTCGCCCAGTGCGCGGTGACCGACACCCCGC
Organism: Micromonospora sp. L5; assembly: GCF_000177655.2. Classification (NCBI taxonomy): domain Bacteria; kingdom Bacillati; phylum Actinomycetota; class Actinomycetes; order Micromonosporales; family Micromonosporaceae; genus Micromonospora; species Micromonospora sp. L5. The sequence goes on from NC_014815.1 coordinate 5,368,581, forward strand.
AGAACGGCGGCCAGAACGGCGGGAACAACAACGGCGGTCAGAACGGCGGCAACAACAACGGGGGCCAGAACGGCGGCAACAACAACGGCGGTCAGAACGGCGGGAACAACGGCGGCGGGAACAACAACGGCGGCGGCCAGAACAACGGTGGCGGCAACGGCCTGAACGTGCTCGCCAAGGACTGCTCCGGCAGCCAGCTCCAGGCCCACGACGGCTTCCAGAACGGCAACCGGTGCGTGAGCACCGCGTTCGGTGAGGTGGGCGCCGCGGCGAACAACCCGTCGCTGCTGATCACGCAGTTCCCGAACCAGGTGCGGCGCAACCAGCCGTTCACCCTCCGGGTCACCACCAAGAACCTGGTGCGGGACCGCTTCCTCGCCGCCGGCCAGGGCGGCTACTACCTGGAGAGCTCGCTGCTCAACGGCCAGGGCCTGGTGCGCGGCCACTTCCACACCGCCTGCCGCATGCTCGGCAGCACCCGGCAGCCTCCGAACCCGCAGGACGTGCCGGCCTTCTTCGTGGCCACCGAGGACGGGCGGGGCGGCAACCAGCCGGACGACGTGCTGATCCAGATTCCGGGCCTGGCGCAGTCGGGCGTGGCGCAGTGCGCGGTCTGGGCCGGTGACGGCTCGCACCGCATCCCGATGATGGAGCGGGCCAACCAGACTCCCGCCATCGACGTGGTGCGCATCCGGGTCAACTGAGCGGGCGAACGGCAGCGGCCGTCCGGGGGACTCCTCCGGGCGGCCGCTGCCGTTCCCGCGCACGGGCACGGTGGAAGGTGATCCCGGAAGAAATTTCGTGCCGGCGGTATCCGGCCGGATGAAAAGCGCTGACCGTAGAAAGCCGATCGGGGCCGCGCCGATTTCTCAGCGTGACCCCGGGATGCCCGACGGTGAACCGGTGGCGGTCAGCGGTTCTTGTACGCCTCGACCACCGACACCGGGATGCGCCCGCGCTCGGAAATCTCGAACCCGTTCTTGGCGGCCCATTCCCGGATGGCGCGGTTCTGCTCGCGGTCCATTCCCGAGGTGCTCGGCCGGGCGGTGCGACGGGCGCCGCGGGCGACCTCGGTCGCTCCCCGGCCGATTCGCCTGCCAGCGCTGATGTACGGATCCAGCGCCTTGCGCAGGACGCCCGCGTTCTCGTCGGAGACGTCGATCGTGTACGCCACGCCGTCCAGGCTGAACTCGACGGTCCGATCGGCCTTTCCGCCGTCGAGGTCGTCGGTCAGAACGGTGATTACTTTCCTTGCCATCGCCATTACTCCCTGTGTCGGGCGGGGTGTGGCTAAGAGTTTGACCTACCGCGCGGTAATTCCGCAACAATAGCCGACTGTTTCCATTCGGCGGGTCGCGGTAAAGGGCGCCGCCATTGGGTGCGGAGCGCGGGAACGCGGCGCTTCGTAGTGGCGTGGGTCACAACCCGGAACAAGGGGCACGTTTTGTTACTTGAGCCAGACACGCTCAACCAACGTGATGGCAGGTGTTCGATGGCAACTCTTCCGGTACTCCCACTGACCGACGCCGTCCTGCTGCCCGGGATGGTCATCCCGGTGACCCTCGACCCGACCACCCAGGCCGCGGTCGACGCGGCCCGCGCCACCGGCGACAAGGAACTTCTGGCCGTACCCCGCCTCGACGGCGAGTACGGCTCCGTCGGCGTGGTCGCCACGATCGAGAAGGTGGGCCGGCTGCCCAGCGGCGAACCGGCGGCGGTCGTCCGTGGTCTCACCCGCGCCCGCATCGGCTCCGGCGTGCCCGGCCCCGGCGCCGCGCTCTGGGTCGAGGCGGCCGAACTCGACGAACCCGCACCGGCGGGCCGCGCCCGCGAACTCGCCCGCGAGTACCGCGCGCTCATGACCTCGGTGCTGCAGCAGCGCGGCGCCTGGCAGGTGATCGACGCGATGGAGCGGATGACCGACCTGTCCGAGCTGGCCGACTCGGCCGGTTACGCGCCCTGGCTCAGCCTGACGCAGAAGACCGAACTGCTCGCCGCGCCGGACGTCACCGCCCGGCTGGAACTGCTCGTCGGCTGGGTGAAGGAACACCTCGCCGAGCAGGAGGTCACCGAGCAGATCAACAGCGACGTCCGCGAGGGGCTGGAGAAGTCCCAGCGCGAGTTCCTGCTCCGCCAGCAGCTCGCCGCGATCCGCAAGGAACTCGGCGAGGACGAGCCGGACGGCTCCGCCGACTACCGCTCCCGGGTGGAGTCCGCCGACCTGCCGGAGAAGGTCCGCGAGGCGGCGCTGCGCGAGGTCGGCAAGCTGGAGCGGGCCAGCGACGCCTCACCCGAGGCGGGCTGGATCCGTACCTGGCTGGACACCGTCCTGGAGATGCCGTGGAACACGCGTACCCAGGACAACATGGACCTGGCCGCGGCCCGGGCCGTGCTCGACGCCGACCACGCCGGCCTGGCCGACGTGAAGGACCGCATCCTGGAGTACCTCGCGGTGCGCAACCGGCGCGCGGAGCGCAACCTCGGCGTGGTCGGCGGACGCGGTTCCGGCGCGGTGCTGGCCCTGGCCGGTCCGCCCGGTGTCGGCAAGACCAGCCTCGGCGAGTCGGTCGCCCGGGCGCTGGGCCGCAACTTCGTCCGCGTCTCCCTCGGCGGTGTCCGGGACGAGGCGGAGATCCGCGGTCACCGGCGCACCTACGTGGGCGCGCTGCCCGGCCGGATCGTGCGGGCGCTGCGCGAGGCCGGCTCGATGAACCCGGTCGTGCTGCTCGACGAGGTCGACAAGCTGGTCGCCGGCTACTCCGGCGACCCGGCGGCGGCCCTGCTGGAGGTGCTCGACCCGGCGCAGAACCACACGTTCCGCGACCACTACCTGGAGGTCGACCTCGACCTGTCCGACGTGCTGTTCCTGGCCACCGCCAACGTGGTCGAGGCGATCCCCGGCCCGCTGCTGGACCGGATGGAGCTGGTCGCGCTGGACGGCTACACCGAGGACGAGAAGGTCGCCATCGCCCGGGACCACCTGCTGCCCCGGCAGCGGGAACGGGCCGGGCTGACCACCGACGAGGTGACAGTCGCCGACGAGGCGCTGGCGCTGATCGCTGGTGAGTACACCCGGGAGGCCGGCGTCCGGCAGCTCGAACGCGCTCTCGCCAAGATCTTGCGCAAGGTCGCGGTCGCGCTCGCCACGGACTCCGCGCCGGTGTACGTCGACGCCGGCAACCTGGCCCGCTACCTGGGCCGGCCCAAGTTCACCCCGGAGTCGGCCGAACGCACCGCAGTACCCGGCGTGGCGACCGGACTCGCGGTCACCGGCGCCGGTGGCGACGTGCTGTTCATCGAGGCCACCACGATGGAGGGTGAGCCGGGGCTGACGCTCACCGGCCAGCTCGGCGACGTGATGAAGGAGTCCGCGCACATCGCGTGGTCGTACCTGCGGTCGAACGGGCGGCGCTACGGGCTGGACCCGAACGCGCTGGCCGGGCGGCGGATCCACCTGCACGTCCCGGCGGGCGCGGTGCCCAAGGACGGCCCGAGCGCCGGCATCACCATGGTGACCGCGCTGGCGTCCCTGGTGACCGGTCGGCCGGTGCGGCCCGAGTTCGGGATGACCGGCGAGGTGACGCTCTCCGGCCGGGTGCTGCCCATCGGCGGCGTGAAGCAGAAGCTGCTTGCCGCGCACCGGGCCGGCCTCACCGAGGTGATCATCCCGAAGCGCAACGAGCCGGACCTGGACGACCTGCCGGCCGAGGTGCGGGAGGCGCTGACCGTGCACACCCTGTCCGACGTGGCGGACGTGCTCGCACTGGCGCTGCGCCCGGTCGAGATCGGCACGGAGTCGCTGGACGGTCCGGCGCTCGCCGCGGCCTGACGACCGTCGCCCCGGCCACCGTACGCACGGTGGCCGGGGCGCCGTCGTGTCCGCCCGCTGTGGTCTCCACGCCGGCCGGCACGGAAGCCGGTCGCGCCGGGCTCAGCGGCGGTCGCGCCGCTCGTAGCCCCGGTCGCGGCGCTCACCGGGCCCGTCGCCGTCCCGGTCCCGTCGCACTGTGGCCTTGCGTCCCTTGATGGTGGTGCCGCGCAGCCCCGCGATGATCTCGTCGGCGACCCCCTGCGGCACCTCGACCAGCGAGAACCGGTCGGCGATCTCGATCGAGCCGATGTCCCGGCCACTGATCCGGGTCTCCCCGGTGATCGCGCCCACCAGGTCCTGCGGCCGTACCCCGGCCCGGCGGCCCAGACCGATGAAGACCTGGGTGGTGCCGCCGGTACGCGGGCGCGCCGGACCCCGGCGCTCACCCCGCCCGCCGGCCTCCGGGCGGCCCTCGCGCGGACCCCGGACCGGAACCTGCGGGATCTCCTCCTCGTCGTCCGAGCCCGGCGACGTCGCCTCGTGCGCCAGCTTCACCGCCGCCAGCGCCACCTCGACCAGGTCGAACTCGTCGGTGAGCGACTCCACGATCGCCCGGTACGGGTCGAGGTCGTCCTCCAGCAGGCTCTCCCGCAGCGCGCCCTGGGTCAGCTCCAGCCGCCGGGTACGCATGTCCGCGACAGTGGGGATCTTGTCGATGGCGATCCGCTGGCCGGTGACCCGCTCGATGGTCTTGAGCATCCGGTGCTCACGCGGCTCGGCGAGCGTGATCGCCACACCCTCCCGCCCGGCCCGGCCGACCCGCCCGATCCGGTGCACGTACGACTCCGGGGCGGACGGCACGTCGTAGTTGACCACGTGGGTGAGCTGCTCGACGTCCAGGCCACGGGCGGCCACATCGGTGGCGACCAGCAGGTCCGCCGTCCCGGCGCGCAGCCGGCCCATCACCCGGTCCCGCTGCTCCTGGCTCATCCCGCCGTGCAGCGCCTCGGCCCGGTAGCCCCGGCCGTTCATCGTCTCGGTGAGCCGGTCCACCTCCTCCCGGCTGCGGCAGAACACGATCGCCGCGGTGGGCGACTCCACGTCCAGCACCCGGCCCAGCGCGGCCGGCTTGTGCGCCCGGGCCACGATGTACGCGCTCTGCCGCACCCGGGGCGCCTCCCCGGCGACCGGCCGCTCCCGCTCGATCCGGATGCGGACCGGGTCGGTCAGGTGCTGCCGGGCCAGCCCGTCGATCCGGGCCGGCATGGTGGCCGAGAACAGCACCGTCTGCCGGCCGGCCGGGGCGTGCTCCAGGATCGCCTCGATGTCCTCGGCGAAGCCCATGTCGAGCATCTCGTCCGCCTCGTCCAGCACCACCGTGCTCAGCGCGCCCAACCGCAGCGTGCCCCGGGCGATGTGGTCCAGCGCCCGGCCGGGCGTCGCCACCACCACGTCCACCCCGTGGTCGAGCGCACGCAGCTGCCGGCCGATCGGCTGCCCGCCATAGATCGGCAGCACCCGGGCGCCCAGGTCCTTGCCGTAGCGGTGGAACGCCTCGGAGACCTGCACGGCCAGCTCCCGCGTCGGCACCAGCACCAGCGACACCGGGTCGCCCTCGGCCCGCCCCACCGGCATCCGCTGCAACAGCGGCAGCGCGAACGCGGCGGTCTTGCCCGTACCGGTCGCCGCCTGGCCCAGCAGATCCTGCCCGGCCAGCAACGGGGGGATGGCCTCCCGCTGGATCGGCGTCGGTTCCTCGTAGCCGAGCGCGGACAGCGCGCCCAGCAACTCGGTGCGCAGCCCGAGATCGGCGAAGGCGATGCCGTCCTCGGCGTCGGCGGGAAGGGCGGGGTCGGTCGGGGTCGGTGCGGCGTTCATGCGACAAGCTTTTCATCACCGCCGCGCGGCGGTCGCGGCGACCGGGTCAAACGTTCGCCGCGCCACCTGTGTGCCGTCCCCTCCGGGTGATCCGGCGTGGCCCCGTGCCCCCGCCGGATCACCGGGACAGGACGGCCAGCAGCGTGGTGAGGCCCACTCCGACGTCGAACACCGCGCACCACAGCGCGTACCCGCGCGGTACCACCGCGCCGGTGCGGTGGTACCAGCCGTCCCAGGCCGCGTGGACGAGCCAGCCCACCCCGACGAGCACCCCGGCGACGTCGGCGGACGCGATCATCGCCACGACCGCCAGGCCGCCCCACACGGCCGCCCCGGCGAGCTGCGCCGCCAGCGCGCGCCGGTCGCCCCACTGCCGCCGCCAGGTGCCGATCAGCAGGTAGCCGGCCGGCAGGACCAGCAGCGTCCACGGCGCGAAGACGCTGGGCGCGAACCACATGTCCACCGTCATGAGCAGCCCCAGCCCGGCGGGCCACCCGCGCGCCACGGCCGCGGCGACCGGGTGCCGGCGCGGCGGCGCGGCGGGCGTGTGCCGGTGCCGCAGCGCCACCAGCAGCATCGCCGGCACCATCAGCAGGTGACCGCCGAGCAGCAGCGTGTCGTCCCCGACCCACCCGGCCCACCAGGGCGGGAGCAGCAGCAGGAACGGCACGTACATGGCCGCCGACATCTCCGCGGTGGCGGCCCGGCCGTCCCCCCGGTACCACATCCACGCGGCCATGCCCGCCGCCATGTTCGTCGCCATCACCAGCGCGCCCACGTCCGGCCGCGCCAGCACCGCCGCACCCCCCAGCAGGTTCCCGCCCACCTGCCACAGCGGCCCGAGCAGCACCATCCCGGCCACCATCGCCACCACCATCCCGGCCAGGTGCCGGGTCCGCGCCCACCCGGCCCACCGCCGGGGTACGCCCACAGTCATCTCCGTCATGCCCCGACCCTGCCGCCGCCCGGCGCACCGGAGAAGACGCGTCAGTCATCGGGAAACCGTGCGGATCGCACGGTCCGGCCGTGACGTTTCTCGGGGGTGGGCGGGGCGCCGCACGCCCTAGGATCGGCGGGCATGACAGTCGATTCCGCTGACCACCGGCTGCGCCGGGCCCGGCGGGTCACCCTGCTGTCGCTGGCCACGAACGTGTGGACGACGGTGCTGCTGCCCGTCGTCGGCCTGGCCCGCGAGCCCGACCCGGTCCGCGTCGCGCTCGGCGCCGCCGGGCTGCTCGGATTCGCGGTCGCCCAGATCGCGGTGCTGCACGCCGCGGTCACGCCGTGGCTGCCCGTACCGGCCCGTCGTCGCCGGCACGCCGCGCTGATCGCGGCGGCGCTGCTCAGCCTGCCGCTGCTCGGCCCGGTCGCGGCCGGGACCTGGCCCACCTGGGCGTGGCTCGGCGCGTCCCTGGTCGGCATGACGCCGCTGCTGTTCCGGCCCGTCGTCGCGGTGGTGGCGGCGGCCGGCGTCCTCGCGGTGTCGGCCGTCGTCACCTGGTCGACGGGCGGGCCGGTGACCACGGCGCTGCTGGTCACCGGCGTGGTGGGCGCCGGGATCGCCGCGCTCACCTGGGTCCAGGTCTGGTTCTGGGACCTGCTCGTCGAGGCCCGGCAGGGGCAGGCCGCCCAGGCGCGGCTCGCCGCCGCCGAGGAACGGCTGCGCTTCGCCCGGGACGTCCACGATCTGCTCGGCCACGACCTGACGGTGATCGCGCTCAAGGCCGAGCTGGCGGAGCGGCTGGCGCCGCGCGACGCCGGCCGGGCCGCCCGGGAGGCGGCCGAGGCCCGGCGGCTGGCCGGCTCGGCGCTGACCCGGGTCCGGGCGGCGGTGCACGGCTACCGCGCCGTCGACCTGGCCGAGCAGGCCGCGGCGGTGGGGGAGGTGCTGCGCTCCAGCGGGGTCCGCACGACAGTGGTCCCGCCCGCCGGTGAGGTGCCCGCGGCGGTCGCCGCCGACCTGGCCGCCGTGCTGCGTGAGGCCGGGACGAACGTGCTGCGGCACAGCCGGGCCGGCTGGTGCCGGATCGAGATCACCCGGGAGGACGGCGTGGTGACGCTGACCGTACGCAACGACGGTGTCCGCGACGACGCCGGACCGGACCGGCTCAGCGGCGGCCTGCGCGGCCTGGCCGACCGGCTCGCCCCGGCCGGCGGACGGGTCCGGGCCGATGCCGCCGACGGCGTGTTCAGCCTGGTGGCGACGGTGCCGGTGACGCCGTGATCCGGGTACTGCTGGCCGACGACGAGGAGCTGATCCGGCTCGCCCTGGCCGCGCTGCTCGACCTGGAACCGGACATCGAGGTGGTCGCGCACGCCCGCGACGGGCGCAGCGCCCTGGACGCGGCGCTGGCCCACCGCCCCGACGTCGCCGTGCTCGACCTGGAGATGCCGCCGCCCGGAGGCGTCGAGGTCGCCGCCGAGCTGACCCGGGCGCTACCCGGCTGCGCGCCGGTGATCCTCACCGGACACGGCCGGCCCGCCCAGCTCCGGCCGGCGCTCACCGCCGGGGTACGCGGGTTCCTCGCCAAGGGCGCCCCCGGCGGCGCGCTGGCCGACGTGATCCGCCGGGTGCACTCCGGGGCGCGTTACGTCGATCCCGCGCTCGCGGCCGACGCGCTCACCCTGCCGGAGTGCCCGCTGACGCCGCGCGAGCTGGAGACGCTGCGGCTGGCCGAGCTGGGCACCCCGGTCGCGGTGATCGCCCGGCGGACCCATCTGGCCGCCGGAACGGTCCGCAACCATCTCAGCGCCTGCGTGCAGAAGCTCGGCGCCGCCGACCGGGCGGAGGCGGTACGGCGGGCGCGCGAGGCCGGCTGGCTCTGACGTACGGGGCGTCGCGGGCGGCTGACGCCGACTAGCCTGATCACGTGCGGACGGTCGAACTGCTCTGCTCTCCCGAACTGGAAGCGGCGGTTCGCGCCGCCTGGGACCGGCTCGCCGCCGCCGGGCTGCCCAGCCTGGCCCGCAACACGCACCCGACGAACCGGCCGCACCTGACGCTCGCCTCGGTCGAGGAGTTCCCGCCCGGCGTCGAGCAGCGCCTGGCCGACCTCTGCGACGCGGCGCTCCCGTTGCCGGTGCGGCTGGGCCGGGTGGCGGTGCTCGACGGCAGCGCGCCACTGGTGTGGCTGGTCCGCCCGACCCCGCAGCTCGTCGCGCTGCACGGCGCGGTCTGGGACGTGCTCGCCGAGGCGTCCGGCGGGCACTCGTGGCACCAGCCCGGCCGGTGGGTGCCACACCTGAGCCTGGCGCTGCGGTTCGGCGCGGCGGACCGGCGCCGGGCCCGGGCGGTCGCCGGGGCACACCCGCCGGCCGGGGCGTTCGTGGCGGCGCGCAGCTACGACGGCGACACCCGCACCATCAGCGAGCTGACCACCGCCTGCCCTCGTTCCGGCGGCTGAGCGGGGCCGCCCCCGGGGGAGGGGACGGCCCCGGACGTCAGCGGTGGAAGCGCAGGTAGTCGAACTCGGCGGTCACTGCTGGTGTCGCCCCGCCGTGCGCCACCAGCCCGATCCGCGGTGTCGTGTCCGCCGGGAACGTCCACACCGCGCCCCACGTCCAGTGCTTGCCGTCGCGGCTGGACCCGGCCCGGAACTCGTGCTCGCCGTTGACCGGGTCGACCCGGTGGGCCAGCCGCAGCCAGGTGGTGGTGCCGGGGGTGCCGACGATGCTGCCGCCGTACACCGGCTGACCGGCGAACGGCAGCTCGTAGCCGTACTCGACCTGACGGGTGTTCCAGATGGCCACCTGGGTCAGCCTGGCGAACCGGTCGTCGTCGACGTACGCGACCAGGCCCGCCTGCTGGTAGTTGCGCACGCTGTCCTCGCCCAGGTCGAGCGTCACCTTGGTCTCGGCGACGTAGTTCCCGGCCGGGGCGTCGCGCAGCAGCACCCCTGCGGTGTTGCCGGTCCCGGACAGGTCGGCGTCCTGCACCGGCCAGCGCAGCGCGCCGCCGGACACGGTGGCGGCCGGGTCCTGGCGTACCCACCGCCACGCCGGGTCGAGCCCGCCGGTGAACTCGTCGGAGTAGCCGCGCAGCACCGGTCCGACCCGCTGGTCGGGGACGGTGTGCCGCGCCGGACGGTACAGCCGGACGGCGCTGACGTTGTCGAACTCGGCCGGGCCGCCCTCGGCGCGCACTGACAGCTCACCGGCGCCGGGGCGGGGCAGCCGCAGCGACACCCGGGCGACCGGGTCGCCGAGGCGGGACGGGCTGAGCGTGGCGACGAGCTGCCGCCCGCGTACCTCGATGGCGAGATTGTGGCGGTCGCCCAGGTCGAGGCCGGCGGGCAGCACGGTGGTCGCGGCGCCCGCACTCAGCCGGCCGTGCCCGACGCGGACGTCCACGCCACCCAGCCGCAGCCCGGCGGTGGCCGCGCCGGTCAGCCGCAGGTCGGTCTCCGCGCGCAGGTCACCGCCGATCCGGGTACGCGAGGTGAGCGTGCCGCTGCCGGTCAGCACCCCGTCGGCGGCCTGCCAGCGGCCGTGCCCGGCCCGCCAGCCGCGCAGGTCGGCGGTGGCGAAGCGGGCGTCGACCGGGCCGGTGGTGACGGGCGCGGGCCGGGCGGTGTCGGAGGGGCCGGCGCCCGCGTTCACAGTGGGCCATCCGTCGATCCAGTCGAGCCGGTCGAGCAGCATGGGCCGCTCGTTGACGCCGAACGGCTCGTCCAGGTACGGGTCGGCGCGGTCGATCGCGTGGTAGGCGATCCAGTCCTGCCCGGACAGGTCGGTGAGCACCGCGTTGTGCCCGGTGCCGATCCAGCGGTTGCCGTTCTGGGTGAGCACCGGTGTGCCGCCGGCCCGGGAGACGTCGAGGCGCTGCCCGTCGCGGTCGGTGAACGGGCCGCGCGGGTCACGGGACCGGCCGACCTGGACGGAGTAGCCGGTGGCCGGCCCGGCGCAGCAGTTCGCGGTGGACGCGAACAGGTAGTACCAGCCGTCGCGGCGCAGCACGTACGCGCCCTCGAACTTGTTGTCGATAGCGACGGGCGTGGGCGTGCCGACCGCGCGCAGCCCGTCCGGGGACAGCTCGGTGACCGAGATGCCGCCGTAGTAGCTGCCGTAGTAGAGCCAGTGGCGGCCGTCGGCGCCGGTGAGCTGGCTGGGGTCGATCGTCCACAGGTAACCGCCGCCGGCGCCCGGTCGCGGCGCGACCACTGGTGTGTCGGCGAACGTCCACGGCCCGGCCGGGCTCGGCGCGGTGGCCACACCGACCGCGGTGTCGAACGTGTCGTCGGAGACGCCTGTGTCGGTGACCGTCACGTACATCACCCACCGGCCGGCCACCCGCCGCACGTCCGGCGCCCAGAACGCGGCGCCGGGAGCGGCGTAGGCGGGCCGCTGGTCCGGGGCGAACGCGTCGCCGGCGTAGGTCCAGTCGACCAGGTCGGCGGAGCGGGCGATCGGCACGCGATGCGTGCGGCCCTCGCCCTCGCGCAGCGGGTCGGAGGTGCCGAAGGCGTACCAGAGTCCGTCGTCGCCGCGCACCACGACCGGGTCGGCGAAGGTGTCGGCGAACCCGGCGGAGACCGGGTTGCGGTAGCGGTCGGGCCCGGCGGCGGACGCGGGGGCCGCGCCGGCGAGCAGAAGCGTGAGTACGGCGGCGAGCGCGCCACCGCGGCGGAGGTGTCCCATCGGGCCTGCCCTCGGGGATAGACGGAGGTGCGGTGCCACCGTTTCTACAACGTTGGAGAGAGTGCTGTAAAGAACCCCCTGACCGTTCGGCGCGGCCCGAACCGTGCCCGTGTCAGCATGGGCCGATGACCACCGGTGCCGACGGCCGCGGACTCGCCGGGTTCGCCGCGCTGCTCGCCGACCCCACCCGGGCCGGCTTCTGCCTGGCCCTGCTCGACGGCCGCGCCTGGACCGCCGGAGAGCTGGCCCGCGCCGCCGGGGTCGCCGCGTCCACCGCGAGTGACCACCTCACCCGGCTGGTCGCCGGTGGCCTGCTCGTCGAGCAGCGGCAGGGCCGCCACCGGTACGTCCGCCTCGCCGACCCGGGCGTCGCCCAGCTCGTCGAGGATCTGGCCGCGCGGGCGCCCGCACCGGCGACCCCGCCCCGCACGTTGCGCGCCGCGTCGGCCGGCGCCGCCCTGGCGTACGCCCGCACCTGCTACGACCACCTGGCCGGGCGGCTCGGCGTGCTGCTGCACGACGCCCTGCTCGACCGAGGCGTACTCGACCGCACCGGCGGCCTCGCGCTGACCGGGGCTGGCATGACCTGGCTGGACCGTCTCGGCGTACCCGTCGAACCGCTGCGCGCCACCCGGCGACCCCTGGTCCGCGACTGCCTGGACTGGACCGAACGGCGCCCGCACCTGGCCGGCGCGGTCGGGGCGGCGCTGTGCGGGCGCTTCCTCGACCTCGGCTGGACCGCGCGCGGCACCGGCCGGGCGGTACGGCTCACCGCCACCGGGCGGGACGCGCTGGCCGAGACGCTCGCCGTCGACCCGGCGCTGCTGGCCCCGCCCGCCTCCCGCGACACCGGCCCGGCGCGCGCCTGACCCGCCCGTGCCCCGCGGCACCCGTCCCGCCCGCGCCGGGCCGCCGGATGTGCCCGGCCGGATCGTTCGGTTCGGACCGAACTGTCGGCGCCCTACGGTCGGACGATGGATTCACCGACGATCACGGCTGCTCCGGGCACACCGCCCTGCGGGCCGCCGACCTCGGACGACGGCGGCTGGGTGGTCACCCGGTACGCGGACGTCGTCTCCGTCCTGACTGATCCCCGCTGCGTGGTGCCGCCCGCCGAGCAGGCGCCGGAGGGCGGCCTGGCATGGCTGCGCGCCTCGGTGAGCCGGTTCAGTCCGCCGGACCGGCATGCCGCGCGGCGAGCCGTCGGGGTGGCGGCGCTCGACGCCCTCGACCCGCGGGAACTGCGTGTGGCCGCGGAACGGCTCACCGGGCGGATCCTCGACCGCGCCGCGACCGGGGACAACGGCGGTGACCGGGTGGACGTGACCGGTGACCTGGCTCGGCGCGTACCCCTCGTGGTGCTGGCGGAGCGGCTCGGCCTGGCCGACCCGGCGGCGGCCGTCGCGGAGGTGACGGCGGTGGCCGCCGCCTACCAGCCGGGCGCCGAACCGGCGGCGGTGCGGCGGGCGGACCGGGCGGTGGCGGCGCTGCTGGCCATGTCGCCGCCCGCTCCGGCCGAGGTGACAGCGAACCGGCTCGGGCTGCTGGTGCAGGCCGCCGACGCCACCGCCGGGCTGATCGTGGCCGCCGTCCGGCACGGGCTCGCCGCGCCGGACGGGCTCGGGACCGACGCGCTGCTCGCCGAGGTGCTGCGCCTCGACCCGCCGGTACGGGTCACCCGCCGGGTCGCCGCCGACCCGCTGAGCCTGGGCGGCCAACCGGTGCGCGCGGGGGAGCGGCTGCTGCTGCGGTTCGACGCCGCCAACCGCGACCCGGCGGCCTTCCCGGAGCCGGACCGCTTCCGCGCCAGCCGGGCGAACGCCGCGCTGACGTTCGGCGCCGGTCCCCGCGGCTGCCCCGGGCAGCGGCACGCGCTCGCCCTGGCCGCTGGCGTGGTCGGCGTGCTGCGCCGCCGCTGCCGTCCCGCCCGCCCGACTCCTGACGTTCCGACGACCCGACTCGAGGTGATCCTGCGATGACCGACCGGTACCGCGCATTCCGTGACCTGCACCGGCGCGGCGAACCGCTGCTCCTGCCGAACGCCTGGGACCACGCCTCCGCCGCGGCGCTCGCCGCCCGGGGACATCAGGCGATCGGCACGACGAGCCTGGGCGTGGCGGCGGCGGCCGGGCGGCCGGACGCGGTCCGCGCCACCCGCACCGAGACGCTGGAGCTGGCGTACCGGCTGCGGAACCTGCCGGCGCTGCTGACTGTGGACGTCGAGGACGGCTTCCACGACGACCCGGCGGAGGTGGCGCGCTTCGTCGGCGAGCTGGCCGCGCTCGGCGTGGTCGGCGTGAACGTGGAGGACGGCCGCCCGGACGGCCGCCTGGCCCCGGCGGAGCACGTCGCCGCCGTGATCGCGGCGGTCCGCGCCGCCGTACCGCAGATCTTCGTCAACGCCCGCACCGACGCGTGGTGGCTGGGCGTGCCGTCGCCGCTGGACGAGGCGCGGCGGCGGGCGGCGCTGTTCCGGGACGCCGGGGCCGACTGCCTGTTCGTGCCGGGCGCGCCCGACGAACTGGTCGGTGTGCTCGCCGCCGAGGCGGGGTTGCCGCTCAACGTGCTGTACCGGCCGGGCGGCCCGGACCTGGCCGCCCTCGGACGGCTCGGCGTGGCCCGGGTCAGCACCGGCTCACTGCTGTTCCGGGCCGCCCTCGGAACGGCGCTGCACCTGACCGACGCGATCGGCGCCGGGCGCGACGCGGGCCTGCCGGCACCGCCCACGTACGAGGAGGTGCAGGCGCTGGTGCCACCGTCCGCCACCTGATCGGGCGCATCGGGGGAGATGGGACGATTGCCGCCCTCTCGGCTCATTACGGTGTGTGCAGGCCCAATCACGCCGTGTCCTGACCGAGAGGGGACGGAGACCATGCGAGTGCCCAGCCGCAGCCCCGGTCGCCAGCCCGGTCCCGCCGTCACGTCCACCGCTCCCGCCCGGCGGGTGCCCGCCGGTGGCCGGCGCGCCGGCACCGAGCCGGACCTGTCCGCGTACCGGGCGGCGGTGGCGGAACTCCTGGTCGAGGTGGGCGCGCTCGCCGACGCGCCGTCCACCACCGCCCGCCAGGTGCTGCTCGACCAGCGGCTGCGCGAACCGGCCATCGCCGCCGTCCTCGACGCCACGCCGCAGGGCCTGATCGGCGCCCGGGAGACGCTGCTGCTGGAGATGGCCCGCTACCAGCCCAACGCGCGCAGCTCGGCGCAGGACCTCACCGCGCTGGTCCGCATCTACCTGCTCTCCCGCGTCGACGTGCTCTGGTGGCGGGACAGCCCGACGTTCCTCACCGACGACCAGGTCCGCACCAGCACCGAACTGGTCGACCTGGAGTGGCTGCGCCGCCGCGGCCTGATCGAGTTCCGCTACCAGGAACAGCCCGCCACAGTGGTGGGACGCGGGCTGCGGGCGGTGCGGCGACGGCTGCGCCCGGACGCCACCCCGCGTACCGCCGGGCTGCTGTTCCGCCGGGCCCGCCGCGAGATGATCGCGTTCCTCAACGACCTGGCCCGGGAGTTCACGGCCGTCGCGCCGGACGGCACGCCGCCGCTCTGGGTGACCAGCCTGGCCCGCAGCGCTGAGCACCAGTACCGGCTGCGCCGCCTCGGGTACGCCGCGATGGTGCCCAGCGGGCACTGCCTCGGCTGGGCCGCCGACGTCGAACTGGAGTGGTACGACCGCTTCGGCGCCCGCCCGGCGCTCGCCGGGCTGCTGCTGGCCCGCCAGGACGCCGGCGAGGTGAACGTGGTCGACGAGGGACAGGCCTGGCACGTGTGTCTCGCCCCGGCCGCCCGTCGCCGGTACCGGCGGGCGTACGAGTCCGAGATGGGGGTGTGACCCGGTGTGCGGCATCGCGCTGGGCATCGGCCCCGAGGCGGATCCGGCCACCTTCCGGCGGATGCTCGCCGCGCTCGCGCCGCGCGGTGAGGTCACCGAGACCCGGCAGGAGAACGGCCTGCTCGCCGGCGTACGGCGGCTGAGGATCGTGGACCGGGAACGGTCCGTCCAGCCGTGGATGTCGCCGGACGAGCGGCACCTGCTCTGCTTCAACGGCGAGATCTTCAACCACCACGAGCTGCGCGCCGAGCTGACCCGGCTGGGCCACCGGTTCATCACCGCGGGCGACACCGAGGTGGTGCTCACCGCGTTCCGCCAGTGGGGCGAGAACGCGGTCCGCCGGCTGCGCGGCGAGTACGCGTTCGTGATCGTCGAGCGCGACACCGGCCGGACGTACCTGGCCCGCGACCCGCTCGGCGTCAAGCCGCTCTACTGGTCCCGCCTGCCCGGCTGCCTGCACCTCGCCTCCGAGGTCAAGGCGCTGGTCGGACACGGCGCGCCGATCGGCGAGGTGGCGCCCGGGCACCACGGCTGGGTCGAGCCCGGCCGCCCGGTCCGGGTCGGTCCGCACGTCGACCTGCTCACCCTCGGCGACGGCCTGCCGGTGATCGACGACCCGGACGAGGCGGCCCTGCTGGTCCGCGTCGCGCTCACCGACGCCATGCGCGCCCGGCTGGACACCGACCTCACCGTCGGCGTGGTGCTCTCCGGCGGTCTGGACAGCTCACTGGCGCTGCTGCACGCCCGGGAACTGCACCCGGACTGCGTGGCGGTCACCATCGGCGTGCCGGAGAGCCCGGACGTCGCGTACGCCCGGCGGCTCGCCGCCGACCTCGGCGTACCGCACGAGGTGATCGAGCTGCGGCCCCGCGACATCCGGCTCGCCGACGTCCGCGAGGCGATCCGGGTCTCCGAGCTGACCGAGTACGGCGACATCATCAACGCGGTCGTCTCGGTGCCGATCTTCCGGCGGCTGCGCGAGCTGGGCGTCCGGGTGGTGCTCACCGGCGACGGCTCGGACGAGCTGTTCGGCGGGTACCCGATGTACCACCGGGTCGGCCCGGAGCGGTCCCGTCGCCTGTTCCTCCACAAGATCCGCAATCTGTGCCGGACCGAGCTGCAACGGGTGGACCGGGCCAGCATGGCGCACGGCGTGGAGGCCAGGGTGCCGTTCCTCGACCTCAGCGTCGTCGAGCTGGCCATGCGGCTGCCGCTGGACGTCAAACTGCGCGACGGGCAGGAGAAGTGGATCGTCCGGCGGGCCTTCGCGGACGTGCTGCCCTCCTACGTCCGGCAGCGGCCGAAGAACCCGATGTCGTACTCGTCCGGGCTGCACGAGCGGGCCCGCCTCTACAAGCCGCTGTTCGCCCGGCTGCACCGCTCCTTCGGCTACGACCTTCTGGAACCGGTCCGCCGGGACTTCGACAGCGTGCTCACCCGCTGCGGCAACGACCTCGACCGGGCCATCGCCGAGGGCATCGCCCGGCCCGACTACACGGTGCTGGAACACGCCCGGGACCTGGTCGGCGCGGCCCGCTGGAACGCCGCCCCGATGGTCCGCCGGCTGGTCAACCCGCGCCGCACCCGAGGCGACGAGGCGCCCCTGCCCGGGTGAGCCCGGTCAGCGTCGCAGGTCCACGTCGGCGGCCACCCCGGAGACCGGGTCCATGCAGTGCACAGTCGGGCCCGGACGCAACCGAGCGTCCGAGGCGTACCGCCGGGCCAGCTCCCGCCCGGCGGCGGCGTCGCCGCGGTCGGCTGCCACCAGCAGCGCGGCGACCTCGTCGACGAGCGTGAGGTCGGCACCGGTCAGATCCTCGGTCATCGCACCGAACCCGTCCCAGAGCAGCACCTCGTCCTTGTGCCGGTGGGCCAGCTCCAGCAGCACGTAGTCGTGGACGAGCCAGTCGCCCCGGATCGGCAGCGACGGGTCCACGCCGTAGGTGCCGGGGTCGATCCGGCCCGCCCGGTACGCCAGCCACACCCGGGCCGCCGACTCGAAGTGCCCCGCCTCCGGGTCGATGTCGTAGCCGTCGAACGGCCGGTCGACGGCCGGGTCCAGCTCCGGGTCGGACCAGACCCAGCGTTCGCCGTCCCACCACTCCGCGAGCACGTGGTCGTGGTGCCAGTCCGGGGAGAAGTAGCTCACGAACCCGATCCGGCTGCGGGCCGGGATCCCGTGCTGGCGCAGCGCCGCGACGGTGAGCAGCGTGTGGTCCCGGCAGCAGCCGGCGACCCGCTCGACGGCCGGGCGTTCGGCGGTCAGCGGCAGCGGGAACCGGGACTGGTCGGCGTCGAGGATGCGGTCCAGCCAGCGCAGGTTCACCTCGGCCCGGCGGACGTCCGGCAGCTCCACGCCACCGGCGCGGTAGTGGACGATCACGTTGCGGGCGGTCGCCGCGACGGTGGGCAGGTCGGCGGGAACGGCGTCGAGCAGCGCCGCGTGGTGGCGGGGATCGCTGTACGGGGAGTGGGTCCGGTAGTCGTCGACGTCCATCCGGTCATTGTCGGCGCCGGATGCGGCCCGCGGGTGCCCGCTCGGCGCGCATTTTCGCGGTACCCGAACGCCAGGTCCGATCACCGCCAGCGCCGCGGTCCGGGCCGCGCCAGGCTGGGACCGTGACGACCACCGGTACCGCGTTCCGGATCCGCCCACTGCCCGCCGGGACGCTCGCCGAGCTGCGTCGCACCGGCCGCGACGCCACCGGGCAGCCGCCCGAGCACCGGCGCGCCACCGGCGGCGAGCCGCTGCGCTGCTGCCTGCGCGACGCCCGGCCGGAGGAGGAGCTGCTGTTGTTCGGGTACGCCCCGCCGCTGCCGCCGGGCCCGTACCGGGAGGTGGGGCCGGTGTTCGCACACGCCGCCGTCTGCGCCGGCCCGGACGACGTGACGGCGTACCCGTCGCAGTGGCGCGGACCGGGGGCAGGTGCTGCGCGCGTACGACAGCCGGGGCCGCATCGTGGGCGGACGGCGACACGACGGCGGCGACCCGGAGGCGGTGATCGCGGAGCTGTTCGCCGACCCGGCGGTGGACCAGCTGCACAGCCGCAACGTGGTGTACGGCTGCTGGATGTTCGCGATCGTGCGGAGTTGACCGAGTCCCGGATGGACATCGGCGGACGCCTCTTCTAGCGTCGCAGTCATGCGGAGGACCCTCATCGCCGGCGGGCTCGCGCTGCTCCTGCTCGCCACGGCCTGCGGGGAGAGCCGCCGGCCCGGCCCACCGGCCGCGGCCGGCTCACCGACCGCGTCCCGGCAGGACCCGGCGCAGGTCGAGCGGACCCTGGCCAGCCTCCGCAAGATCGACGACCTGCCGATGTACGAGATGACGTACGACGGCGACTACGACCCGACCGCCGGGCTGGCCGGGTCCACGCCGCCGAGCCCGTTCGGCTGCTCGCTGTTCGCCGCGCTGGCCGACCGGGACCGGCCGCTGTTCGCCCGCAACTTCGACTGGGAGCCGAACCCCGCGCTGGTGCTGCGCACCGACCCGCCGGACGGGTACGCCTCGATCTCCCTCGTCGACATCTCCTACCTGGGCGTGTCCGCCGACCCGACCGGGGACCGGCGGCTGCTGGACGCGCCGCTGCTGCCGTTCGACGGCATGAACGAGCGGGGTCTCGCGGTCGGGCTGGCCGCCGACGACGGGGCCCGCGCCGAGCCGGTGCCCGGCCTGCCGAAGGTCGGCTCGGTGCGCATCCTGCGCCTGGTGCTCGACTCGGCCGCCACTGTGGACGAGGCGGTCGCCGTGTTCCGGCGCTACAACCTCGACTTCGACGGCGGGCCGCCGCTGCACTACCTGCTGGCCGACGCGACGGGCGCGTCCGCCGTGGTGGAGTTCGTCGACGGGAAGCTCACCGTGGACTGGCGGCAGGGCCCGTGGCAGGCGCTGACGAACGTGCCCGCGGTCGGCGTGCCGGACCGGGAACTGCGCCAGGACCACAGGTACGGGGTGCTGGCGAAGGAACTCGACCGTACCGGCGGGGTGGTGGACGCGGCCGGTGCGCTGCGGCTGCTGAACGCGGTACGCCAGTCGCACACCCGCTGGTCGGTGACGTACGGGCTGCGCAGCGGCGAGGTGCGGGTGGTCACGGCGGGCGGCGGCACCCGCGACTACCGGCTGCCGATGAGCGACTGACCACGGCTGCGGCGCCGCGCCCCCTCAGACGATCGGCTGTCGATACCTGGCGGCGAGCGTGGGCAGGTCCGGCTCGCCGAACCGCTCGACGAGTGCCGCGAACCGGTCGACCTTGTCCGGGCCGAAGCGCCGCACGGCGACCGCGTAGGAGGCGGCGGAGACGAACGCCGGTGGCGTGGTCTTGCTGTGGAACTTGTCGGCGTACATCACGAGGTGTTCCTCGGCGGTGACGGCCGTGTAGTCGGCGGCCGGGATCGGCAGGCCCTGCCGGCGCACGTCCGCCCGGGTGATCCCGACGCCGGTGTGACGGGAGCAGAACCGGGCGATCATCTCGGGCAGCCCTGCCTCCCGTGCCAGCGCGTGGCCCAGCACGCCGTGCCGTACGTAGTTCCGCTCGTCGAGCCGCCCGGCCTCGTCGTAGAGGCGGTAGACCCCGATGTCGTGCAGCAGGCTGCCGGCCCGCACGAGGGCGGCGTCCGCGTCCGCACCGCTGCTGTCGAGCAGTTGTCCGGCGATGTCGCACACGATCCGGCAGTGCGTCCAGACGAGGTGCAACACCTCCCGGGACGGCGCGAGCCGTTCGTGCAGAGCCCGGATCCGGGCGTCGCTCGGCACCGCCGTCCGGTCGTCGATCGTCACCGGCATGTGTCCGTTCCCGTCCCGGGACAGCACCGGGCCCGGCGCCCCCGTGCGGGGAACGCCGGGCCCGGCCACGGTCAGCGGGTCACCAGCTCAGGTAACCGGCCTGCGTCTGCACGTTCAGCTCGGGCACCAGCAGGAACTGCGCCAGCCAGGTACGCGGGTCACGCAGCTCCAGCACGTCCAGTCCCTTCTGGATGTCGCTGGAGTAGATGTGGCCGTTGTACCAGTAGGCCGACCAGGACCCGCCGGTACGCAGCTGCGAGGCGTCCAGCGGCCCGCGCTCCCAGTAGGCGATCTCCTTGGGCTTGCGCGAGTCGGTGAAGTCCCACACCGAGATGCCGCCCTGGTACCACGCCTGGACCATGATGTCGCGGCCGGGCACCGGGATCAGCGAGCCGTTGTGGGCCACGCAGTTCTCCGTGTCCGCGTTGACGCGGGGGATCTTGTAGTAGCTGCGGAACTCCAGCTTGCGGGCGTCACCGCGGCCGGTGATGTCGTAGATGGCGTCCGCGCCGCGGTTCGGGCCGACCACCTCGTTGCAGGTGGCCGCGCCGCCGCCGCCCAGCTCGTCGGTGAAGACGACCTTGGTGCCGGCGTTGTTGAACGTGGCCGAGTGCCAGAACGCGAAGTTCTCCGCGTCGGTGACCCGCTCGATCACCCGGGGCGCCTCGCGGTTCTTGATGTCCAGCAGGACGCCGTCACCCATGCAGGCGCCCGCGGCCAGGTCCTTCGACGGGTACGCGGTGATGTCGTGGCAGCCGGTGGTGGCCGACGACTGGCCCGGGATACCCGGGTAGCCGCCGTCCGGGAAGAGGTTCGGCGTGGCGACCACGGAGGCCGTGGTGGGGTTCTTCACCGGCACCTTGACGATGGAGATGGAGTCGTGCGGCGGCTGGCAGTCCGGGAACTCGGCCCGCGGGCTGTACGAGGAGACGTACAGGTAGACGTTCCGCTTGTCCTTGCCGGGCACCAGCGTGTGGGTGTGCGAGCCGCACGCCGTCTCGACCGACTTGATGTAGCGCGGGTTGCGCTTGTCCCGGATGTCGAAGATCTTGATGCCCTCCCAGGACTCCTTCACCGACGCCGGCTGGCTGGTGCTGGCGCAGGAGTCGTCGCTGCGGGAGGAGTCGGTCGACAGGAACAGCAGGTTGCCGTGGACCGAGATGTCGTTCTGTGAGCCGGGGCAGAGCACCTGGGACACGATTGCCGGGCGGCTCGGGCGGGAGACGTCGTAGACGACGAACCCGTCGTAGTTGCCGACGAACGCGTACCGCCCCTGGAAGGCGATGTCGGTGCCGAGGGCGGCCGTGGTGTCGAACGGCGCCTGCTTCGGCAGGTTCGCCACCTGGCGCAGGTTGGGGCTGCTGGAGATCTCGTCGACACCGGGGACGGCGTTGTCCACGGTGGCCGGCGCGGCCTGGGCGCGGGGGATCTCCTGGGCGCTGCTCGGCGGCGCGGTGACGACGCCGGCGAGCAGCAGGCCGGCGGCGGCCAGGCTGACGATCCGGATACGAGACGTGCGGATGTTGATCATCGGCAACACCCTTCGAAAGGGGGTCATGATTCGCCACACCTTACCTATTGGAGACGGCCATCAATGTGATCTGGATCACACTGGGGAACTTTCGTCTATGGATAGGATCGCTGTCACCTTGACCGGAGGAGGCGTCGTATGACCAGCCGGCAGGCGCGCGTGTGGGTGGGCGTCACAGCACTGGTGACCCTCGTGGTGGTCGGGGCGCTCGCGCTGACCGGGCGCGAGGACGCCCGTACCCCGGAGGCGGCCGGAACCGCCGCGGCGGCCGCGCCGAGCGCGAGCGCCGCCGGGTCGGCGCCACCCGTGGTGGTCCCGGGACGCCCGGGGGAGCCCGCCGCGACCCGCCCCGCCGAGCAGGTCCGGGGCGCCACCACGCCGCGGTGGAACAGCCTCGACGTCTGGTACGTCCGGATGATGATCCCGCACCACGAACAGGCCCTGGAGATGGCATCCCTCGCGCCCGAGCGCGCCGCCGACGCGCGGATCCGCGCCGTGGCCGAGCGGATCCGCGCCGCACAGGGCCCGGAGGTCGGCCTGCTGCGCGCCTGGCTCAGTACCCGCGACCTGCCCGCCGACGTGCCCGGGCACGACCACGGCAGCATGCGCGGGATGCAGTCCGCCGAGGCGATGCGGCGGCTCGCCGACGCGCGCGGCGCGGCGTTCGACCGGCTGTTCGTGCAGATGATGTCCGACCACCACCGGGGCGCCATCGTCATGTCCACCGACCTGCTGAAGGTCGGCGCCGACCAGCCGATGCAGGAGTTCGCCACCGCGGTCGCGGTCGAGCAGTCCGCCGAGATCACCCGCATGCAGGCCCTCCTGACCCCCTGACCCGCCCTCACCCCACCCCACCCGCCCCTCACCCCGTCGATCATGAAGTTGGCTGCGACAAATCGGACAGCATCCGCCGCCAACTTCATGATCGACGGGGACGGGCCGGGGACGGGTCGGGGACGGGCCGGGGGCGGCGGGGGGGCGGGCCTAGGCTGGGGGATCGTGAACCGCCTGATCCTCGGTCGTCCGCTGCGCGGCGTCGCGTTCGACGCCGCCGTCTGCGGGCTCGTCGTGTTCTTCGTGCTGTCCGGGTACTTCGCCGGGCTGACCGGGCTCGCGGCGTCCGCGGTCGGCCTGGCGATGGCGGCGGTGCTGTTCTTCCGGCGTACCCACCCGTCGGCGGTGGGCGTCCTGGTGGCCGCGCTCGCGCTGGTCCAGGTGATCGCCGGCTGGGGTCCGTTCAGCTACGACGTCGCCGTGCTGATCGCCCTGTACAGCGTGGTCAAGTACGCCGACCGGCTCCGCGACGGCATCGTCGCCGGGGTCGTCGCCGCGATCGGCGGGGTGCTCGCCGCGCTCCAGTCGCCCGGCACCGGGCCCTGGTGGATGGGCGCGTTCTTCTACGCCCTGATCGTCGGCGCGGTCTGGCTGGCCGGGCTGAACCTGCGGACCCGCCGGCTCTACGTGGTCAGCCTGGAGGAGCGTGCCGCCACGCTGGAGCGGGAACGGGAGGCGGAGGCGCGCGCCGCCGTCGCCGAGGAACGCACCCGCATCGCCCGTGAGCTGCACGACGTGGTCGCCCACAGCATGGCCGTGATGATCGTGCAGGCGGACGGGGTGCGGTTCACGCTCGACCGGGATCCGGCCACCGCCCGGGAGGCGGCCAAGGTGGTCGCGGACACCGGCCGGGCGGCGCTGGAGGAGATGCGGCGGCTGGTCGGCGTACTCCGGGAACCCGACCGCCCGGAGCCGCTGCCGGCGGCGGGCGAGCCGGCCGCCGAGCCGGCGCACCGCCGACCCGCGCTGGTGGAACTGCCCGCGTTGCTCGACCGGTTCCGTGCCGCCGGGCTGCGGATCGCCTGCGGCGGCGCCGGCACCCCGCGGGCGCTGCCGCCCGGCCTGGAGCTGACCGTCTACCGGGTGGTCCAGGAGAGCCTGACCAACGCGCTCAAGCACGCGGGCGTCGGCGCGTCGGTGGAGCTGACGCTGGACTGGGCCGCGGACGCCGTCGTGGTCCGGGCGGTGGACGACGGCGGCGGCGCTCCGGTGGTCCGGCCGGCGCCGTCCGGCGGGCACGGCCTGGTCGGCATGCGGGAACGGGTCGGGGTGTACGACGGCAGCCTCGCCGCCGGCCCCACACTCGCCGGTGGCTGGCGGGTGCAGGCGCGGCTGCCACTGCCCGCGGCGGCCGGCATCGAGGAAGGGAGCGCGGCGGCGTGACCGTGCGGGTGATGATCGTCGACGACCAGGCGCTGGTGCGGGCCGGGTTCCGGATGGTGCTCGGCTCCCAGCCGGACCTGGAGGTGGTCGGCGAGGCCATCGACGGCGCGGACGCGCTGCGGGTGCTGGACCGGGTCGAGGCCGACGTGGTGGTGATGGACCTGCGGATGCCCACCATGGACGGGGTGGAGGCGACCCGGCGGATCTGCGCCGGTTCGGCCGGCGGCGGCCCGCGCGTGCTGGTGCTCACCACGTTCGACACCGAGGCCGACGCGTTCGCCGCGCTGCGCGCCGGGGCGAGCGGGTTCCTGCTCAAGAACGTGCCGCCGGAGGAGCTCATGGCCGCGATCCGGGTGGTGGCACAGGGCGACTCGGTGGTGGCCCCGTCGATCACCCGGCGGCTGCTCGACCGGTTCGCCGGGCAGCTCGGCCCCGCGCCGACGGCGGACCCGCGGCTGGCCCAGCTCACCGACCGGGAGCGCGAGGTGCTGCTGCTGGTGGCGCAGGGGCTCTCCAACGCCGAGATCGCCGCCCGGGTGCACGTCGCGGAGGCGACCGTGAAGACCCACGTGGGCCGCATCCTGGCCAAGCTCCAGCTCCGCGACCGGGTCCAGGCGGTGGTCCTGGCGTACGAGAGCGGCCTGGTCACGCCCGGCGGCTGACCGGCCGTACGTCCCAGGTCGTACGGGTTTGCCCGGTGGGGGACGACCGTGGTCGCACCGAGGTCGAGCGCGCAGGTGGAGATCAACTGACCGGTGCCGGACCTAGCGTCGGAACTGTCCCAAAGACCGTGTCCGACAGGAGCACCACCGTGTCCGCACCACCGACCACAGGCGTCGCCCTCGCCGCCCGCGCACTGCGCAAGGAGTACGGCGTGGGGCAGTCCCGCGTCGTCGCGCTCGACGGCGTCGACCTCGACCTGGCCGCCGCCCGGTTCACCGCCGTCATGGGCCCGTCCGGCTCCGGCAAGTCCACGCTGCTGCACTGCCTCGCCGGCCTCGACCGGCCGACCGCCGGGGCGGTCCACATCGGTGACGCCGACCTGACGCGCCTGGACGACCGGCGGCTCACCCGGCTGCGCCGGGACCGGATCGGTTTCGTCTTCCAGAAGTTCAACCTGCTGCCCACGCTCACCGCCGAGGAGAACATCGTCCTCCCGCTGGCGATCGCCGGCCGCCGGCCGGACGCGACGTGGCTGCGTCAGGTGGTCGCCGCGGTGGGCCTGACCGACCGCCTCGGGCACCGTCCGGCCGAGTTGTCCGGCGGGCAGCAGCAGCGCGTCGCGGTGGCCCGCGCCCTGATCAACCGGCCGTGGGTGATCTTCGCCGACGAGCCGACCGGCAACCTCGACTCGCGCTCCGGCGCGGAGGTGCTGCGGCTGCTGCGCGAGGCGGTGGACACGCTCGGCCAGACCGTCGTCATGGTCACCCACGACCCGGCCGCCGCCGCGCACGCCGACCGGGTGGTCTTCCTCGCCGACGGCCGGCTGGTCGACGAGCTGCACGAGCCGACAGTCGGTGACGTCCGGGACGCGCTCAGCCGGCTCGACCCGGCCGTGGCGCCGGCGGGGCGGTGAGCGTGATGCTGCGCCTGACCCTGCGCCAGGTCCGCGCCGACGGCCTGCGCCTGCTGCTGTCCTCGCTGGCGATCGTGCTCGGCGTCGCGTTCGTCGCCGGCACGCTGATGTTCGTCGACGGCATGCGCGCCGGGGCGTACGAGCGGGCCGGTGAGTTCGACAGACACACCGACCTGGCCGCGTACGCCGGGACCGAACCGCTGCCCCCGGCGCTCGTGGACCGGGTACGCGCCGTCGACGGGGTGGCCGCCGCCGCGGGCGAGCTCACCGGCTCCGCCGGCGTGGTCGGCACCGACGGCCGTCCCGTGCTCGGGTACGCGGTGCTCGCCGCGATCCCCACCGAGGCGGACCTCCAGTCCTACGACGTGGTGGCCGGGCGGCTGCCGCAGCGCCCCGGCGAGGTGGTGCTGGACGACGGGACCGTCGCCGAGCAGCGCTTCACACTGGGCGGACCGGTGTCGATCGGCGGGCGGGACGGCGCGGCCCGCCCGTACACCCTGGTCGGCACCGTCGACGTGGACGGCAGCTCCCGCGACGTCGGCGGCCCGTACATCGGGCTGACCGGCCCGGACGCGCTCACCGTCAGCGGCGAGAAGGGCTACGGCCGGATCATGGTGGCGGCGCGGCCCGGTGCCGACGCGGCGGCGCTGGCCGACCGGATCCGCGCCGTGGTGGGGCCGGACGTGACGGTCCGGGACCGGGACGCCGTCCTCGACGCGGCAGTCGACGACGCGGTACGCGACCTGCGGCAGTTCGGGATGCTGCTGGGCACGTTCGCGGCGGTCGCCGTGGTGGTGGCCGGCTTCGTGATCGCCAACACCTTCGCCATCGTGCTCGCCCAGCGCTCCCGGCGTACCGCGCTGCTGCGCCTGGTCGGCGCCACCCGGGGGCAGATCTACCGGGCCACGCTGTCCGAGGCGGCGGTGACCGGCCTGCTCGCCTCCGTGGTCGGAGTGCTGGCCGGCGCGGCGGTGGCCGGCGGCCTCGGCCTCCTGCTCGCCGGCACCGGCGTGCCGCTGGGCAGCGGGCTCACGCTGACCCCGCGTACGCTGCTGGTCTCGCTGGGGCTGGGGACGCTGCTCACGGTGGCGTCGGCCGCGCTGCCGGCCTGGCAGGGCACCCGGGTCGCCCCGGTGGCGGCGCTCACCGACGCGGCGGTCGACCCGGTCCGCCCGGCCGGTCGGATCCGGCTGGCGGTCGGCGTGCTGGCGCTCGCCGCCGGTGTGGCGGCGCTGGCCGGCGCCGGCGCCACCGGCCAGGTGGTGCTGGTCGCGGCGGGCGGGCTGCTGGCCTTCGGCGGCATCGTGGCGTTCGGCCCGGTGCTGGTGCCGGCGCTGGTACGGGTGCTCGGCGGGCCGTTCCGTGCGGCGTTCGGCGCCACCGGCGGGCTGGCGGTGTCGAACGCGGTGCGTAACCCGCGCCGGGTCGCCGCCACCGCGACGGCCATGGTGATCGGCATCGGGCTGGTCTCGGCCTTCGTGGTCGGCGCGGCGAGTGTCAAGTCCGGCATCGAACGCGCGGTGGACGCCCGGATCGGCGTGGACTTCCTCGTCACCGGCATCGGCGGTGACCTGCCGGCCACGGTCGCCGGCGAACTGGCCGCCCGCCCGGAGCTGGGCGTGGTGCACGAGCAGCGCAGCCGGGTGGTCGGCGACATGCAGCTGCGCGCCGCGCATCCGGCGCTGGTCCGGCGGACGCTGTCCGCCGTGGACGCCGGTGACCCGGCGGATCTGGGGCCGGGAGCGGTGCTGGTGCACCGCGAACTGGCCGCCGCCCGGGGCTGGACGGCCGGCTCCACGATCACGCTCGCCGGGCGGCCGTTCCGGATCGCCGCGGTGGTGGCCGACGAGGAGCCGGTCCTGGCCGGCAGCCCGGTGCCCGCCGGGCATCTGGTGGACGTGCTGGACGCCGACTTCACCGCCATGTTCCCGGCCGAGCGCGGCTACCTGGCCGAGGTGGACCCGGCCGCCGGGGTGAGCGTCGACGCGGCCCGGGCCGCCGTCGAGTCGGTGCTGGCCCGCTACCCGACGGTGAACGTGATGGACCAGGCCGCGTACAAGAAGATGCTCACCGGCACCGTCGACCTGGTGCTGGGGTTCGTCACCGCGCTGCTCGGCCTGGCCGTGGTGATCTCGCTGGTCGGGGTCGCCAACACGCTCAG
The DNA here is from genome assembly GCF_000177655.2 of Micromonospora sp. L5. Classification (NCBI taxonomy): domain Bacteria; kingdom Bacillati; phylum Actinomycetota; class Actinomycetes; order Micromonosporales; family Micromonosporaceae; genus Micromonospora; species Micromonospora sp. L5. The sequence goes on from NC_014815.1 coordinate 5,396,007, forward strand.
CCTGTCCGTGGTGGAACGCACCCGGGAGACGGCGGTGCTGCGTGCGGTCGGACTGAGCCGGGCCGGGATGCGGGGCGTGCTCGCGGTCGAGGCGGTGCTCACCGCGCTCGTCGGCACGCTGCTCGGCATCGCGCTCGGCACCGGGACGGCGGCCGGGGCGACGGCTGTGGTCGCCCGCATCGGCGGTGACTTCACGCTGGTGCTGCCCTGGGGACGGATCGGGCTGATCGTCGCCGTGGCGGTGGTGGCCGCGCTGCTCGCCTCGGTCCTGCCGGCCCGCCGCGCCCTGTCCCGGCCGGTCGTGGCGTCGCTCGGCGCGGACTGACCGCCCGGTCCCGGACACGCACGAGCCGGCTCCGCCGTGGGCGGGGCCGGCTCGTGGATGCCGTGGGTCAGGGCTGGGTGACCGGCTGCCCGCCGGTGTCCCCGCCGCCGGTGCCTTCGGTCGGCGGAGTGCTCGGTGGGGTCGTTGTCGGCGTGACCGGTTCCGTCGTCGTCGGGGCGCTCGGCGGCGTGCTGCTCGGCTCGTCCGTCGGGGCCGGCTCGTCGGTCACGCTCGGCTGCGCCGACGGGGTCGGGGAGGAGCTCGGCGTCACCGAGGGTGTGGCCGACGGCCGGCCACCCGGACCGACCGGGCGGTAGGTGTACTCGTCGTCGGCCGACGGCTCGTCGGCGACCGGCTCCGCGGCCGGATCGCTCGGCGCCACCGCGGGCGCCGTCTTGTCGATCTTCGTGGCCGGTTCGGCCGTGTCGTTCGCGGCGGCCACGAGCGCGCCCAGCGCGCCCATCGCCACCAGCACCGCGCCCAGCGCACCGACGAGCGTGCCGCGCCGGCCCCGCCGCCGCGACGTCGCCACCGCGGCACCCGGGCGGACCGCCGGCTGGTCGTCCCGCGACCGCGCCTGGCCCGCCGCACCGCGCAGCGCCACCGTCGCGGTCGGCGAGTCGGTACGCGCGGCCCGGGCCGCGTCGGCCATCGCCGCCGCGCTCGGGTAGCGGTCGGCCGGATCCTTGGCCAGCGCCCGCGACACCAGCTCCCGCACCGACGCCGGGATCTCCGCCGGCAGCTCCGGCGGCTCGTCGTCGAGATGGCGTACGGCCACCTGGAGCGGGTTGTCGCCGGTGAACGGCGGGCTGCCGGTGAGGCAGCAGTACGCGACGGCGCCGAGCGCGTACACGTCGGTGGCGCCCGAGACGGGCCGCCCGGCGGCCTGCTCCGGCGCCATGTAGAGGGCGGTGCCGGGCACCGCGTTCGTGCTGGTGATGCTCGTGACGTTGGTCGAGCGGGCCACCCCGAAGTCGACCAGGACCACGGTGCCGTCGTCCTGCACGAGCAGGTTGCTCGGCTTCACGTCCCGGTGGACGATGCCCCGGCCGTGCGCCGCGTGCAGGGCCTGCGCCACCTGGGCCACGATCGACATGGTCTCGGCGACCTCGAGGCACCCGGCGGTCTCGATCCGCCGCGACAGCGGCTCACCGGCGACGAACTCCATCACCAGGTAGTCGGCCCGGCCGCCGCTGGGCAGGTCGTCCTCACCGCAGTCGAAGACCTGCACCACGCCGGGGTGGCGCAGGGAGGCCATGATCCGGGCCTCGGAACGGAACCGGGCGATGAAGTCGGGGTCGGACACCAGGGCGGGAAGCAGGACCTTCACCGCGACCGGGCGACCGAGGACAAGGTCTGTGGCACGCCAGACGTCGCCCATGCCGCCGGTGGCGACACGGTCATCAAGGCGGTACCGACCGCTGAGTACGACGTCTGAGGACAGCACCCCCATACCGTACCCACAGCAGGCCTGAAGTATTTCCCGCGATATCGGCGGCCGGTCCGGCCGGCCGTTCGGCCGGGTGTCCGGCACCCGGGACGCCGATCGGCTGATCGTGATCGACCCGGTACGATCGGCCAGAAAGTGACGCGCCCCCGCGCTCCCGGCCCGCCGTACCGGCGGGGGTCCGATCCGGGGAGCGTCACGCCCGCCGTCGGTGTTACCCCGACACGCCGGTGGCGCAGGTAGACATTTCTCTCTGTTTCTCCGCCGTGCGGAGGCTTGCCGACGCATCCCGCCCGCCCCGGCGTCGGCCCGACTCCCGGCCGCCCCCGGACGCCGGTACGGTATGTCCCGCCGACGCCCGTGCCGCGCGCGGCAGTTTCCACGGCGCACCGCACCCTCGTGCGGGTGCCCGATCAGCTCACCGGGGGGCCGAGTGCGGATGGCGGTGTGGTCACTGGCACCCGTTGACGCCCGGCTCCGGGCCGTCATCCGGGTGGGGCGGCGCGCGTGACGGCCGAACTGAACGAGGCGGTCGCCGGGGCGCAGGCGGGCGACGAGGAGGCGTTCCGGTTCCTCTACCGCAGCCTGCAGCCCGCGCTGCTGCGTTACCTGACCGCGCTCGTCGGCGCGGACGCCGAGGACGTGGCCTCGGAGGCGTGGCTCCAGATCTCGCGCGACCTGCCGTCGTTCACCGGTGGCGAGTTCCGCGCCTGGGTGGTCACGATCGCCCGCAACCGGGCCATGGACCACCTGCGCCGGCAGCGGCGGCGTCCCTCCGTGCCGGTGCCCGTGCAGGCGCTCAACGACCTGGCCGCCGACGTCGACACCGCCGACCGGGCCGGTGAGGCCATCGCCACCGAGAGCGCGCTGGCGCTGATCCGTACGCTGCCACCGGCCGAGGCCGAGGCGGTGATGCTGCGGGCCGTCATCGGCCTGGACGCGGAGACCGCCGGGCGGGTGCTGGGCCGGCGGGCCGGCGCGGTCCGTACCGCCGCGCACCGGGGCCTGCGCCGGCTGGCCGCGATGCTGGAGCGCTCGGCGGCGCAGGCCGCGCCGGACGACACCCGGGACGCCGTCGCGCCGCGTCCCCGTACCGACCGCCAGGTGCCGCACGCGCCCGAGGCCGAGCCGGCGGAGGGCTGACGTGAGGGGAGACGACGGCATGCACGCTCGCCGGTCCGGCGGGCCCGCCGACCGGGCGGAGTCCGACCGCCTGCTCGACGCCGCGCGCGCCGGCACGCCGCCGGAGGCCGACGCCGACCCGCTGAGCCGGCTGCTGTCCGCCGCCGCCGGACCGGCGGCCCCCGGCGAGGTCGCCGGGGAGGAGCGGGCGCTCGCCGCCTTCCGGGCGGCCCGCGCCGGGACCGAACCGGCGCCGGTGGCCGCGCCGCGCCCGCGCCGGCGCCTGCGGATCGCCGCCGCGCTGTCCGGGCTGGCCGCCACCGCCGTCGCCGGGGTGGCGTTCGCCGCCGTACGCCTGGACAGCAACCCCGAGCCGGTGCTCCCGCCCGCGACGACAGCCGGACCCACCGGCCCCGCCGTCACCGGGCCGTCGCGGCCGGCACCGAGCACCCCCGCCGGCGACGCGTCCGGAGCGGCGTCGCCACCGGCGCCGACGCCGGTGCCCTCCGGTACGCCGAGCGCCAAGGCCCGGCCGTCCGCACCCCCGGCCGGCGGGGCGAGCATGGCCGGCCACTGCCGTGCCTACCTGGCCAAGTCGGAGCGGCAGCGGGAGAAGGCGCTCACCAAGCCGGGCTTCGCCGACCTGGTGGCCGCCGCGGGCGGCCCCGAGCAGGTGGAGAGCTACTGCCGGAACCTGGTCGGCGCTCCGGCGGACGACCCGCACGACGACCCGGAGCCCGAGCGCCCGGGTCCGCGGACGGACGACTGACCGCCACCGCGCAATCAGATTCCGGACAAAAATTCATCTCTCCGGGCAAGCGGAACTCGTCTGCTAGACAGAGGATGGTGGGGCGGCGTCCCGTGCCGTCCCGGCCGGGCGCGTCGCCACGACGTTGTCGCCCATCGCCGAGGAGGAGCCGTCCCATGGTGATGTCGCCGGATCTGGACCGGGCAGTCGTCCTGGGGGACGAGGAGGCGGCCCGGGGCCACCTCGCCCGGATCTGCTTCAAGACCGGGCCACCCGCACTCGTCGGCGTCGAACTGGAATGGACCGTGCACGACGCCGCGGACCCGGCCCGGCCGGTCGACCGCGAGCGACTACGCGAGGCGCTGGGGCGGCACAGCCCCGTGACCCTCGACCCCACCAGCCCGGCCGACGAGCTCCGGCGCGGCGGCGCCGTGACCGTGGAGCCCGGCGGGCAGGTGGAGATCTCCGCGACACCGCGATCGTCGGTCGCCGCGCTCATCCTGGCCACCGAGGCCGACGTCGCCGAGCTGCGGGCCCGGCTGGACGCCGCCGGCCTGGTGCTCGGCCGCAGCGGCATCGACCCCTGGCGCCTTCCCCGGCCTGTCGTGGAGACCCCGCGCTACCGGGCCATGCGGTGCGCCTTCGACCGGCGCGGCCCGGCGGGACGGGCGATGATGTACAGCACCGCCGGCCTCCAGGTCTGCCTGGACGCGGGCGAACCGGAGCACGTGGCCCAGCGGTGGGCCGCCGCGCACGCCGTCGGCCCGCCGCTGCTCGCCGCCTTCGCCACCGCCGACCGGCACGCGGGCCGCCGCACCGGCTGGGCCTCCGCCCGGATGGCCACCTGGCTGGCCATCGATCCGGCCCGGACCCGTCCGGTCTGGTCGCCCGAGCGTGCCGACGAGGACCCGGTGGCGGCCTGGACCGGGTACGCGCTGGCCGCGCCGCTGCTGTGCGTACGCGGCGACGGCCCGGACTGGACCGCGCCGCCCGGTGTCACGTTCGCCGACTGGCTGGCCGGGGCGCTGCCCCGCCCACCGACCACCGACGACCTGGAATACCACCTCAGCACGCTGTTCCCGCCGGTACGCCCGCGCGGCTACCTGGAGCTGCGCTACCTGGACACCCAGCCCGGCCCGGAGTGGACCGTGCCGCTGGCGGTGCTGGCGGCGCTCTTCGCCGACCCGGCCACCACCCGGGACGCGCTGGCGGCGGCCGGCCCGGTCGCCGACCGGTGGCGCGCGGCGGCCCGGTGCGGGCTGGCCGAGCGTCCGCTGGCCACCGCCGCGGCGGCGCTGTTCGACCTGGCCCTGACAGCCCTGCCCCGGCTCGACCTGCCGGCCGGCATCCACGACGAGACCCAGCGAGCGATCCGGCGGCACCGCGCCGCCGCGGAGAGGGGACACCGGTGACCACCACCGAGCGACTACGCGACCGGATCGCCGCGGAACTGGAGCGGACCCGGGCCCGTACCGCGCTGCTGACCGACGCGGTGGACGACGACGACCTGGTCCGGCAGCACTCCACGCTGATGTCGCCGCTGGTCTGGGACCTGGCGCACGTCGGCAACCAGGAGGAGCTGTGGCTGGTCCGCGACGTCGGCGGCCGCGACCCGGTGCGCCACGACATCGACGACCTCTACGACGCGTTCAAGCAGCCCCGCAAGGACCGGCCGGCCCTGCCGCTGCTGCCCCCGGCCGAGGCCCGCGCGTACGTCAGTACGGTACGGGAGAAGGTATTCGACCTGCTCGACGGCATCCGCTTCACCGAGCGTCCCCTCGTCGCCGACGGGTTCGCGTTCGGCATGATCGTGCAGCACGAGCAGCAGCACGACGAGACCATGCTCGCCACCCACCAGCTGCGTGCCGGCGCCCCGGTGCTGGACGCGCCGCCCCCGCCGGAGCCCCGGGCCCGGGTCGGCGGGGAGGTGCGGGTGCCGGCCGGGCCGTTCACCATGGGCACCTCCACCGACCCGTGGGCGCTGGACAACGAGCGCCCGGCGCACACCGTCGACCTGCCCGCGTACGTCATCGACGCCGCGCCGGTGACGAACGGGCAGTACCGGGCGTTCGTCGCTGACGGCGGGTACGACGAGCCGCGCTGGTGGAGCGAGGCCGGCTGGCGGCACCGGATCGAGGCGGACCTGAGCGCGCCGATGCACTGGCGGCGCGACGGGGACGGCTGGGCGTACCGCCGGTTCGGCCGCTGGTCGCCGGTACGCGACGACGAGCCGGTGGTGCACGTCTGCTGGTACGAGGCGCAGGCGTACGCGGCGTGGGCCGGCAAGCGGCTGCCGACGGAGGCGGAGTGGGAGAAGGCGGCCCGCTGGGATCCGGCGACCGGCCGGTCCCGCCGCTACCCGTGGGGCGACGAGGACCCGGCCACCGAGCACGCCAACCTGGGCCAGCGGCACCTGTGGCCGGCGCCGGTGGGCGCGTACCCGGCGGGCGCCTCGCCGCTGGGCGTGCACCAGCTCGTCGGCGACGTGTGGGAGTGGACCTCCTCGCCGTTCCGGGGCCACCCGGGCTTCACCGCGTTCCCGTACCGGGAGTACTCGGAGGTCTTCTTCGGCGACGACCACCGGGTGCTGCGCGGCGGCTCGTTCGGCACCGACCGGTCCGCCTGCCGGGGCACGTTCCGCAATTGGGACTACCCGATCCGGCGGCAGATCTTCAGCGGTTTCCGCTGCGCCCGTGACACCGGACCCGAGGAGTGAGCCGGCCCGATGTGCCGTCACCTCGCGTATCTCGGTCCACCCGTGCTCCTGCGCAGCCTGCTGTCCGACCCGCCGTACGGGCTGCTGCGCCAGTCGTGGGCGCCGCGTGACATGCGTGGCGGCGGCACGATAAACGCCGACGGTTTCGGCGTCGCCTGGTATCCCGACGACGGCGACCCGGTCCGCTACCGGCGGGCCCAGCCGATGTGGAGCGACACCACACTGCCGGAGCTGGCCGCCGTGACGCGGGTGCGGGCGGTGCTGGCCGCGGTCCGATCCGCCACCGTCGGCATGCCGCTGCACGAGACCGCCGCGGCGCCCTTCGCCGAGGGGCGGTGGCTGTTCAGCCACAACGGCGTGGTGAAGGGCTGGCCGGACAGCCTGGTCCCGCTCGCCGCCGGCCTGCCCGTGCGCGACCTGATCACACTCGACGTGCCGACCGACTCGGCGCTGCTGTGGGCGCTGGTCCGGCACCGGCTGCGGGCCGGCGCGCCACCGGACGAGGCGGTGGCGGACACCGTCGCGGCGGTCGCCGCCGCCGCTCCCGGCTCGCGGCTGAACCTGCTGCTCACCGACGGTACGACTGTGGTGGCGAGCACGGCCGGGCACGCGCTGTCGGTGCGCCGCGGCCCGGACTCGGTGCTGCTGGCGTCCGAACCGTTCGACGACGACCCGGCCTGGCGGGCCGTGCCGGACGGCCGGCTCGTGGTGGCGACCACGGGCGGGCTCGACGTGCGGGAGACGACCGCCGTCCGACGATCCGTACCCACCGCAAGAGAGGACACTCGATGAGCGCGGAGCCGCTGGAGATCCACCTGGAGCAGCAGGACCTCGACCGTGGGTTGCGGGAGGACGTGCGGGTCGGGCTGGCCGCGACGCCGAAGTGGCTGCCGCCGAAGTGGTTCTACGACGCCCGGGGCAGCGAGCTGTTCGAGGAGATCACCCGCCTGCCGGAGTACTACCCGACGCGGGCCGAGCGGGCGGTGCTGGCCGCGCACGCCGACGACGTCGCCACCATGACCGGGGCGAAGACGCTGATCGAGCTGGGTTCGGGTTCGTCGGAGAAGACCCGGCTGCTGCTCGACGCGTTCACCCGCCACGGCGACCTGGGCACGTTCGTGCCGCTGGACGTCTCGGTGAGCGCGTTGCGGTCGTCCACCGAGCAGATCGCCGCCGCGTACCCGGGGCTGCGGGTGCGGGGGATCGTCGGTGACTTCACCCGTCACCTGGACCGGCTGCCCACCGGCGGCCGTCGTCTGGTGGCGTTCCTCGGCGGCACGATCGGCAACCTGCTGCCGGTGGAGCGGGCCGAGTTCCTCACCGCGATGCGCGCGGCGCTGGAGACCGGCGACTGGCTGCTGGTCGGCACCGACCTGGTCAAGGACCCGGGCGTGATCGTGCCCGCGTACGACGACGCGGCGGGCGTGACCGCCGAGTTCAACCGCAACGTGCTCCGGGTGATCAACCGTGAGCTGGGCGCGGACTTCGACGTCGACGCGTTCCGGCACGTGGCGGTCTGGGATCCCGACCGGGAGTGGATCGAGATGCGGTTGCGCGCCGAGCACCCGGCCCGGGTGCGGGTCCTGGACACCGACGTGGTGTTCGCCGCCGGCGAGGAGCTGCGGACCGAGGTGTCGGCCAAGTTCCGGCCGGAGGGGATCGCAGCCGAGCTGACCGCCGCCGGGTTCGACAGGCGGGCGTTCTGGACCGACCCGGACGGGCTGTTCGGGGTGAGCCTGGCCCGCGCCGACTGAGGGCCGCCGTGGCCCCGCCCACACCCGGTGACCGGGGCGGCCGGTGATCGGCTAGGCTGGCGGCGCGAAGGGGAGTAGCCCCCAATGTCGTGGTCGACACACTGGTGCGTTCCGCATCCGGCCACGCGGCCCCGGTCTCCGGGGCGGGCGAGACCTTCGACTCAGGCTGTCGCAGCCGGGTCGAGGGCGCCCCCGTTCCTCCTCCCGGCTTGATCGGGAAGGTTCACATGGAGGGTTTCCTCGTCGCGCTGGTGGTCAGCTTCGGCGTCATCTTCGTCGCCGAGCTGGGCGACAAATCCCAGCTCATGGCACTGACGTTCGCCACGCGGTTCAAGCCGGTGCCGGTGCTCATCGGCATCACGATCGCCACCGCCGTCGTCCACCTGGCCTCGGTGGCCATCGGGTACGGCCTGAACGCCGCACTGCCCACCGACTGGATCTCGCTCATCGCCGGTCTGGCGTTCCTCGGCTTCGGCGCCTGGACGCTGCGCGGCGACAGGCTGACCGAGGAGGAGAAGCGCAAGGCCGAGCGCGGCGGTCGATCCGCCGTCATCGCCGTGGGTGTGGCGTTCTTCCTGGCCGAGCTGGGCGACAAGACCATGCTCGCCACCATCACGCTGGCCACCAAGTACGGCTGGTTCGGCACCTGGCTCGGGTCGACGCTCGGCATGGTCGCAGCGGACGCGCTGGCGATCCTGGTGGGCCGGATGCTCGGCCGGCACCTGCCGGAGCGGACCATCCGCTACGGCGCGGCGGTGCTGTTCGCCATCTGCGGCCTCTGGCTGATCTTCGAGGCGGTCTCCGAGCTGACCTGAGCGGAACCGACGTGAGTGGTGCGGCGGCGCCCGATGATCGGAGAGCGCCTCGGTGGGTAAGTAGCCCGGGTGAGCGCCGTGGCGGTGACCGCCCGGCGGAGGACGAATCGGCACGACCGGGAGGTTCCGCCCATGAGCAGGCACGACGAGCCCAACGAGTACGGCTTCGCCGGGGGCGCCACCGCGCCGGAGCCGCCGCCGGGCGGGCGCGAGGACGAGCAGGACCGCGCCGAGCAGGTGGCCGTGCCCGGTGACGACCTCACCGCCCCGGCCGCCGAGGCGCTCGAGGAACCGGAGCGCAAGCGCGAGCCGCGCCCGGCCGAGCGCCGGCGCTGAGGCGTACCGCGCCGACCCGTGCGGCGGGCGTGACCGGCTGGTCACGCCCGCCGCGCCGGTTCAGGCCGGGCCCTCCTGGTAGACGTCCGGGACGCCGTCGCCGTCGGCGTCCCGGCTCTCCCGCTCGCTGATCCGCCGGTAGACCCGGTTGCGGCGGACCAGCACCACCGAGGCCAGCAGCGCGGAGGTGAGCGAGCCGAGCAGCACCGCCACCTTGACGCCGTCCTCCTCCGGGCTGCCGGCGCCGAACGCCAGCTCGCCGATGAGCAGCGACACGGTGAACCCGATTCCGGCCAGCAGCGCCAGCCCGGCCAGGTCGGCCCAGGTGATCTCCTCGTCCAGTTCGGCCCTGGTGAACCGGGCGAGCAGGTACGTCGAGCCGAACACGCCGATCACCTTGCCGAGCACCAGCCCGGCGGCCACCGCGAGCACCACGGGGCTGGTGAGCACGCCGCCCAGGTCCACCCCGACCAGCGTCACCCCGGCGGCGAAGAAGGCGAAGACCGGTACGGCCAGGCCCGCGGAGACCGGCCGCCAGCGGTGCTCCAGCCGCTCGGCGAGACCGGGTGCGCCGTCGCGTCCCCGCAGTACCGGCACGGTGAAGCCGAGCAGCACGCCCGCCACCGTGGCGTGCACACCGGAGGCGTGCACCAGCGCCCAGGCGGTCACCGCGAGCGGGATCAGCGCCCACCACCAGGTCCGCCGCCGCTGCACGAGCAGCCCGAACGCGGCGATCGGCAGCAGCGCGGCGAGCAGCGGCAGCGGGTGGAACCCGTCGGTGTAGAAGACCGCGATGATGGTGATCGCGAAGAGGTCGTCGACCACGGCGAGGGTCAGCAGGAAGGCGCGCAGCCCCTGCGGCAGGTGGGAGCTGATGACGGCGAGCACGGCGAGCGCGAAGGCGATGTCGGTGGCGGTGGGGATGGCCCATCCGCGCAGGCCGGTACCGCCGGCGCTGAGCGTCACCGCGAGGTAGACCAGCGCGGGCGCGATCATGCCGCCGAGCGCGGCGACCACCGGCAACGCGGCCCGCCGGGGGTCGCGCAGGTCACCGGCGACGAACTCGCGCTTGAGTTCCAGGCCGACCACGAAGAAGAAGATCGCCAGCAGCCCGTCGGCGGCCCAGGTGCGCAGGTCGAGGTCGAGGTGCAGGCCGGCGCCGCCGGGCCAGGGCACCCAGTGGCTCAGTTCGGCGTACGTGGCGCGCCACGGCGAGTTGGCCCAGATCAGGGCGAGCACCGCGCCGAGCAGCAGCAGGCCGCCGCCGACGGTCTCGGTGCGCAGCACGTCGGCCAGGAAGCGGGCCTCCGGCCAGGAGCGGCGGGACAGCAGGCGGGAGCGGTGCGGAGTGTGCTGGGGCATGCGGCGTCCGTTCGGAAGCTGGGGTCGGCGGAACCATCGCCGACCAGGCTTCCCGGCACACCTGGACCAACCCTAACGGGCGCCGCCACCGGCGGCGAGCCGAGCCGGCCGATGGGACGCCCGTCTCACCACCTGGGTGGGGCGTCCCGTCGGCCGGCGGGTCAGCGCTGCCCGGGCAGGGCCGGCAGGGACGCCCCGACCGGGTCGCAGAACGCGGCCATCCGCTTGATCAGCTCGTCCGGGTCGGCGTACGGGTCGAGCCCGCGCACCTCGTCCGGGTCCAGTTCGGGCACGGGGACGTGGGAGATGAGTGGGTGCAGCGGCCGGCTGTCCACCTCGTCGGCGCCGAACAGGTGCTCGTGCAGCTTCTCGCCCGGTCGCAGGCCGGTGAAGACGATCTCCGTCGGGCGGTCCGCCTCGGCGGCCAGCCGGCGCGCCACGTCGGCGATCCGGACCGGCTCGCCCATGTCGAGCACCAGCGCCTCGCCGCCCCGGCCGATCGTCGCGGCCTGGAGCACCAGGTGCACCGCCTCCTGCACGGTCATGAAGTAGCGGGTCACATCGGGGTGGGTGACGGTGATCGGCACCCCGGCCCGGATCTGCGCCTGGAACGCGGTGAGCACCGAGCCGCGGCTGCTGAGCACGTTGCCGAACCGGACGCTCAGGTATCGGCCGTCCAGGCGCTGCGCGTGGTACGCGGTGAGCCGTTCGGTGATCCGCTTGGAGTAGCCGAGGACGCTCGCCGGGTTGGCCGCCTTATCGGTGGAGATGTTCACGAACTCGGCGACGTCCCGGCACGCCTCCAGCACGTTCAGCGTACCCAGGATGTTGGTCTTGATCGCCTCGCCGGGATGGCGCTGGAGCAGCGTGAGGTGCTTGAGCGCCGCGGCGTGGAACACCACGTCGGGCTGCCGGTCGGCGATCACCCGGGCGATGCCCTCGGCGTCGCGGATGTCGGCGAGGATCAGCTCCGGCCCGTCCAGCAGCGCGCGCCCGTGCAGGGACATCTGCAAGGCGTGCAGCGCGGACTCGTCCCGGTCGAGCATCATCAGCTCGTCCGGCTCGCAGCGGGCGATCTGCCGGCACAGTTCCGAGCCGATCGAGCCGCCGGCGCCGGTGACGAGCACCCGGCGCCCGGCCAGCCCGCCGCGCTCCACGCTCAGCTCGGCCACCCGGTGCGCGCGGCCCAGCAGGTCGGTGAGCTGGAGGTCGCGTACGTCGGTGGCGGCCACCGGGCGGTCGAGGACCTCGCGTACCGGCGGCAGGACCTTGAACGCCGCGCCGGCCTCCAGCGTGCGGGTCCGGACGTCGCGCAGCAGCTGCGGATCCGAGCCGCTCATCGAGAAGATGACTGTGCTCGCCCGGGTGGCACGGACGGCGGCGGCGATCTGTTCCCGGCCGCCGAGCACGCGCAGCCGCTCCAGCCGCAGTCCGCGGCTGTCGGGCGCGTCGTCGAGCAGGCCCACCGGCCGGTAGCTGCTGTCCGGGTCGTGCAGCAGCACCCGGACGAGCCGCTCGCTCGCCGCGTCCACCCCGTAGATCAGGCAGCGCTCGGCGTGTCGTGCGGCGGGCGGCCGGCGGTCGGCGTGGGCCCGCCAGACTCCCCGGGCGGTCGCCATCACCACGAGTGCGACCGAGCCGCCGATCAGCGGCGTGCTGGCCGGCACCGGGTGCTGCGTCCACGGCAGCAGGGCGACGAAACCGACGGCCGCGACGAGCGCGACGGTGGTGGCCAGGCCCTGCGCGTCGCCGGCGCTGCCGATCGGATACCGGCCGTAGAGCCGGGACCGCAGCAGCGTGAGCACGGCGTACAGCGCGGCGCAGGCCAGCGCCATGCCGAGCGTACGGGCGCTGGCGGCGGCGGTGAGGTCGAATTCGTACCGCGTCCAGGCGGCGCCGAGAAAACCTCCGCACCACGCGGCCGTGTCCAGCGTTAACAGGGAAAGGGTGGCGGCGCGGTGGGTGATCCGGCCGGCGGGTCGAACGGCTGTGATCGCGTCACGATCCATGGGCTGCCCTCTACGTCCTATCCGTATTGAAAGGATTAGACCGTCTGTGCCTGTTCGGTCGTTTACTGTCGTCCAGTCACGTAACGTCGTGAATAGGCGATTCGATCCTGGCACGGCGACTGGTGTTTTTAGGGGGCTTTCGTGCAGTTTCATCGGCAGACCGGCGTGTCGCGAGGGGGAGCGTGATGGACGTTCTCGGCTACCTGCGCCTGGTCCGACGCCACTGGTGGATCGTGCTGGTGACGGTGATGCTCGGTCTGGGCACCGCCGCGCTGGTGACGGTCCGGACGGCGCCTCGGTACGAGGCCTCGGTGACGTTCTTCGTCACCACGCCCAGCCAGGGGGTCACCGACGCCTACCAGGGCAGCCTCTTCCTCCAGCAGCGGGTGAAGTCCTACGGTGACCTGCTCACCAGCGACCGGCTGGCGCAGAGCGTGGTCGCCGACGCGCCGCTCGGCCTCACCGCCGACCAGGTGCGCAGCCGGATCCACACCACCGCCACGGCCGGCACGGTCCTGCTCCAGGCGACGATCACCGACACCGACCAGACCCGGGCGTTGAAGACCACCGAGACGCTCGCGACGAAGTTCACCGATCTGGTACGCAAGGTCGAGACGCCGCCGGACGGCAAGGCCCCGCCGATCAAGATCGAGGTGGTCAGCGGTCCCCGCGTCACCTCCAACCCGGTCTCGCCGCAGCCCACCCGCAACCTGGTCCTGGGCGGTCTGCTCGGCCTGCTGCTCGGCGTCGGCCTCGCAGTGCTGCGCGGGGTGGCCGACGTCCGGATGCGCGACGGCGCCGGGCTGCAACGGGTGACCGGCAGTCCGCTGCTCGGCGAGATCCCGTACGAGACCGGCGCGCGGTCGGCGCCGCTGATCGTCGGCGACGCGGCCACCTCCGCCCGGGCCGAGGCGGTCCGCAAGCTGCGTACCAACCTGCGCTTCGTGGACGTGCACGAGCCGGCCCGGGTCATCGCGGTCACCAGCGCGTTGCAGGGCGAGGGCAAGACCACGATGGCCTGCAACACCGCCATCGCGCTGGCCGAGGCGGGCTGGCGGGTGCTGCTGATCGACGCCGACCTGCGCCGCCCCAAGGTCGCCGACTACCTCGGGCTCGACGGCGGCGTCGGCCTCACCGACGTGCTCGTCGGCGACGTCCAGGTCGGTGACGTGGTGCAGCGCTGGGGGGAGAAGTCCCTGCTGGTGCTGCCCAGCGGCGCCACCCCGCCCAACCCGAGCGAGCTGCTCGGCTCCAAGTCCATGGCGGACCTGCTGGTCGCGCTGCGGGACTCGGCGGACATCGTGGTCATCGACACCGCGCCGCTGCTGGCGGTCACCGACGGCGTGGTGGTGGCCGTGCAGGCCGACGGCGCGCTCCTGGTCACCCAGCAGGGGCGTACCTCCCGCAGCCAGGTCGCGGCGGCGGCGCACGCGCTCAGCTCGGTCTCGGTGCGCCTGCTCGGCTGCGTGCTGAACATGGCCAAGGTGGCCAAGTCGGACGCCTACCAGTACGAGGCGTACAAGGTGGTCGTGCCGCCAGCGGCGCCCTCCGTACCGGCCGACCGGGCCGGCACCCGGCGGGGCGCGAAGGCCGTGGGCGACCGGACGCAGGAACTCACCCGGCTGTCGCGATGAGTGCGAGCACGGGCCGGATCGACCGCTCGATCTCCTCGGCACAGCGCCGGAAGTCGGCGGGCGAACCGCCGATCGGGTCGCGCAGGTCCTCCGCGTCGGGGGCGGCGGGTTGCAGCCGCCCCCGGGCGCGGACCGCGGCCGACACCGCTGCCCGCAACGGCGTGCCCGCCTCCGCCTCGGCGGGGCGGGCCTCGGCCGCCAGCCGGGCGAACTGCCGCAGCGTGAACGTCCGGGTCAGCGCGGCCGGCGCCAGCGAGGTGCAGGCCGAGCGTTGCCGGCGGGTCGCGGTCAGCACCAGCGCCGCCCCGGTCAGGTGCTCGGCGCGCAGCCGGCGGGTGCGGAAGGCCGCCGGGTCCGCGCCGGTGGCCGCGGTCACCTCGACCGCGTACGGGTGCATGGCAGCACCGTCGATCGCGTCGGTCCCCGCGCTGGCCACCGCCAGCGGCAGGCCGGCCAGCATCCGGCGGGCGATGAACTCCGCCATCGGTGACCGGCACATGTTCGCGTGGCAGACGAAGAGCACCTCGTCGACCATCTGCACCCCTCTCGTCGGCACGGTCGCGACGGAGGGTGCCGCGACGGCGTTCTTCCGGCGGTCGCGGCCGGACGCAGAGGGGATGCGGGAATGGTACGCGCTGCGGTGCCCGGCCGTCCGGAAAGCCGCGCCGGGAGCGCGGTCATGAGGGTCGGCATCCTCACCTACCACTTCCCGCCGGAGCCGGCGTTCGTCCCGGGCAGCCTGGCCGAGGAGCTGGTGGCCCGGGGCCACGAGGTACGGGTGCTCACCGGCTTCCCGGACTACCCGGGCGGCCACGTCTATCCCGGCTGGCGGCAGCGCTGGCGGCACCAGACGCACAGCGAGCGGCTGACCGTGCGCCGGGTGCCCCGGTACGCCGCGGGCGACGGTTCCGCCCGTGCCCGCGCCGCGACCTGGCTCTCCTTCGCCGGCAGCGCCGCGCTCGCCGGCCGGGGCCTGCTGCGCGACGTCGACGTGCTCTACGTCTACGGCCATCCGGCGGTCACGTTCGCGGCCACCGGGCTGCTGCGGCTGCTCGGCCGTACGCCGACCGTGCTGCACGTGCAGGACGTGTGGACGGAGCGGGACGGGCGCTCGGCGCAGGACAGCGGGTGGCCGGCGCGGCTGGAGGCCGCCACCCGCCGCCTCTACCGGGAGTCGGCGGTGGTGGGTGTCGGTTCGCCGTTCATGGCGGATCTGGTCCGCGCCGGTGGGGCCGACCCGGGCCGGGTGCGCGCCGCGCCGAACTGGACCGACGAGCGGATCTTCCGGCCCACCCAGGCCGGTCCGGCCGTGCGGCGGCTGGTCCGCCGGGACGACCGCTGCGTGGTGATGCACGCCGGGACGATCGGCGTGCGCCAGGATCTGGAGACGGCGGTCCGCGCGGCGGCGGCGCTCGGCGACCGGATGGATCTGGTGCTCGTGGGTTCGGGTCCGCAGGAGCGGCGGGTGCGAGGGCTCGCCGCCGACCTCGGCGCGGACAACGTCCGGTTCCTGGAGCGACGGTCCGCGGTGGACATGCCGCAGCTCTACGCCGCCGCCGACTACCAGCTCGTGGCCCAGCGCGACCTGCCGGAGCTGCGTGGCCGGGTGCCCGGCAAGCTCCAGGCCGCGCTCTCCTGCGCCGCGCCGGTGGTCGCCTCCGCGGCGGGGGAGACGGCGGAGGTGGTGGAGCGGGCCCGCGCCGGTCTGTCCTGCCCGCCGGAGGACTGGGCGGCGCTGGCCGACCGCTTCTGGCTGGCCGCCGCCATCCCGCCGGCCGCCCGGCTCGACATGGGCAGGCGGGGACGTGACGCGTACCTGCGGGACATGTCGATGCGGGCCGGTGTGGACCGGATCGAGGCGCTGCTGCACGAGGCGGCCGAGCGACCGTCGAACCGAACAAAGTTCGCACACAGCAGTTAAATCGTCAGAGTGTCGAATAACGCCTCGAACGAGCACTTTTTCATGCTAAAAAGCACTCGATCGCGAATTGTGTCTGATTCGACCGACGCATAGGGGGAATCCGTGAGCGGACCTGGTGCCACGCCCGTCCGGCGGCGCCGCTCGCGACGGCGCCGGCGCACCAGGGTCCGCCGGATCCTGCTGACCGGGCTGGTCGTCGTGTCGGTGCTGCTCAGCGCCGGCGGCTGGGTCGCGTTCCGGGGCTGGCAGGCCCGCGCTCACCTGGTGAACGCCGCCGGGCTGGCCCGGGAACTCAGCGCCCAGGTGCTCGACGGCGACGTGGCCCGGGCCCAGCGCACGCTCGCCGCATTGCAGGAGCAGGCCGCCGCCGCGCGCGGCGAGACCGGGGATCCGGTGTGGTGGGTCGGCCAGCAGACGCCGTACGCGGGGGACAACCTCGCCGCGGTGCGGCAGATCTCGGTGGCGGTGGACGATCTGGCCCGGCTGGCGTTCCCCACGCTGCTGCGCGTCGACCTCGCCTCGCTGGTGCCGAAGCAGGGCAAGCTGGATCTGGCCCGCCTGCGCGCCGTCTCGGCCGAGGTCTCCGCCGCCGACCAGGCGGTACGCCGGACCGCCGACCGGCTGCGGCAGGTGCCCACCGGTGACCTCGTGACGCAGGTACGCGACGCGGTCACTGCGCTGCGCGCCGAGCTGGACCAGCTCGGCGAGCTGACCTCGGCGGCTGACCGCGGCGCCCGGCTGCTGCCGCCGCTGCTCGGCGCGGACGGGCCGCGCAGTTATCTGCTGGTCTCGCAGAACCCGGCCGAGCTGCGCGCCACCGGTGGCATGTTCGGCGCGTACGCCGTCCTGCGCGCCGAGGGTGGGCGGATCCGCCTCGTGAAGCAGGGCAGCTCGTCGGACCTGCGCTTCTTCGACCCGCCACTCAAGGTCGACGCGGAGGCGAAGCGGCTCTGGGGCGAGCTGCCGGGCATCTATCCGGCGGACGTGAACCTCAACCCGGACTTCCCGGCCGCCGCCGCGCTCTACCGGGACATGGTGCGCCGCCGGACCGGCACCACTGTGGACGGGGTCCTGGCGGTCGACCCGGTGGTCCTGTCGTACCTGCTCGGCGTCGTGGGTCCGGTGACCGTGCCGGACGGGCCGTCGCTGGGCGCCGCCACCGCCGTACGGACGCTCCTCAGTGACTCGTACCGGGACCTGGACACGAAGGACCAGGACGAGTACTTCACCAAGGCCGCCTCGGGCGTCTTCGACACCCTGTTCACCAAGACGGTCGACCCGCGCGCACTTTTGACCGTTTTTACCCGTTCAATCAATGAACGTCGGATATTGTTCTGGAGTGTCCGATCTGAGGAGCAACGCGCACTGGCCGGCAGCCGACTGGCCGGTCAGCTCCCGGAGAAGGACTCCGTGCCGACTGTCGGCGTGTTCCTCAACGACGGCAGCGGCGCGAAGCTCGGCTACTACCTCAGGTTCTCGGCCACCGTGACGGTCGGCGAATGCCACCCGGACGGGCGCCGTGAGCTGCGGCTGCGGGTCACGGTGCACTCCACCGCCCCGAAGTCGGGCCTGAGCAAGTCGGTCACCGGGCTTGCTCTGGCCGGCGACAAGTACACCGCACGCACCTTCGTCTCCGTCCACACGCCCACCGGCGGCGCCGTGCTCACCGGCCGGCTGGACGGGCGGGACACCGCGATGGGCAGTGGCACCCACGGCCGCCGCCAGGTTGCGGTGGCGAACGTGGAGACGCGCCCGGGGCAGACCCGGACGCTCGACGTCACGGTGCTCACCGGCAAGACCGGCGCCGGGACGGCCGAGCTGGTGCACACGCCCACCGTCACCCCATGGACCACCCAAGTAGTCAACGCACCAAGCTGTGAACAGTAGGAGGGAAACCATCATGCGGCTATCCCGCATCATCATGGCGCTCACGGTGGGCCTGGCCGTAGCGGCCGTGCCGACCGCGGCCGGGGCGGCGCAGCCGCAGCCCCCGGTCTACCCGCCCGAGGTCGCGTCGCTGACCGTCTCACCGACCACCATCCGGCTCGGCGAGACGTTCACCCTGCGGGGTTCGAACTTCGCGCCGAACGAGTCGGTGCGGATCGACGTGGCGATCTCGGGCCTGCCCGCGGCCGCCCCGGCCGAGGGGACCGCGCGGCGCAGCGACGGCAGCACGGTGGCGATGGCGCCTGTCGCCTACACGCCCAACCGTGCCCAGCCGCAGCCGGCGCCGACCACGTTCACCGTGACGGCCGACGCCAGCGGCAACTTCACCGTCACCTACCGGCCGACCCGGCCGGGCCGGTACACGTTCACCGCCACCGGTCTGACGTCCGGACGGATCGCCAGCGCCACCGGCACCGTCCTGCCGCCGCGGCCGACCCGGCCGCCGCACAAGGGTGGACTGCCGGTCACCGGTGACAGCATCGGCACGCCGCTGAAGCTCGGTGGAGGCCTCGCCGCCGCCGGTGCGGTGCTGCTCCTGGCCTCCATGGCCTGGCGCCGCCGTCGCCTCGGCTGATCCGAGGCGCGCCGGGGACGACCCGGCTCGATCGTGAGTGCCCGCCGGACCCGGTCCGGCGGGCACTCACGTGTCCGGCCGACACGACACAATGAGCCATGGACGCGACACCGTGGACCGACCAGGCCGGCCTGCTCACGCTGCCCGGGGGTGCCACCGTGCGCGGACGCCGGGTCGCCGAGCCCGGTTCGCCCGCCGACTTCGCCCTGCTGCTGGCGCCCGGTCCCGAGCCGGAATGGCCGGTCCGGCGGGTCCGCTGGCCCGACTTCTGGATCCCGGCCGACCGCGCCGACGCCCTCGACGCGCTGCGGGAGGCGTGGCGGCGCGCGTACGCGGGGGAGCGGGTCGAGGTGGCCTGTCACGGCGGCGTCGGGCGCACCGGCACCGCACTCGCAGCGCTCGCCGTGCTGGACGGGCTGCCGCCCGCGCGGGCAGTGGCCTGGGTCCGCTCCCACTACCACCGGCGCGCGGTGGAGACGCCGTGGCAGCGGTGGTGGCTGCGCGGCGTGCGCTGACACCCCGGCCGGTCACCCACCGGGAGCGTCCGGTCGGCGCGGCGTCACGACACCGGTGAGCCGTCCCGACCTGATCATCGGGATCGGTAGGGTGCCTTCTCATGAGAGCCCGGGCCCTGGCCGTCGCCACCGCCGTCACCCTGCTCGCCACCGGGACGCCCGCCCCGGCCGCCGCCGCCCCGGCCACCACACCCGCCGCCCCGGTAGCCGCCCCTGGCGCCGCTCCCGTGCCCTGCCCGCGCCTGCCCGCCCCGAAGGTCAGCCGGCCGCCCCGCCCGGCACCGCCGGCCACGACGCCCGAACAGGCGGCGGTGGGCGGCGAGGCGCTGGCCGGCGCCGGGCTGGTCGTGCCACCGGGCAGCCCCGCGCCCCCGGCGGTCACCGCCACCACCTGGCTCGTGGCGGACCTGGACACCGGCGAGGTCCTCGGCGCGTGCGGCGCACACGTCCCCGGCACCCCGGCCAGCACCCAGAAACTGCTGCTGGCCGCCACCATGCTGAGCCGGCTGGACCCGAAGCACGTCGCCGTCGCCACCCGCGCCGACCTGGACATCGAGCCGGGCAGCTCGGCCGTCGGCCTGCTCGTCGGCGGCCGCTACAGCGTGGAGACGCTGTGGCTGGGCCTGCTGCTCCAGTCCGGCAACGACGCCGCGAACATGCTGGCCCGCCTCGGCGCCGGCAGCGCGCAGGCAGGCGTCGCCGAGATGAACGAGCAGGCCCGCCGGCTCGGCGCCGGGCAGACGCACGCGGTCACGCCGTCCGGCCTGGACGGTCCCGGCCAGTTCACCAGCGCGTACGACCTGGCGCTCATCGCGCGGGCCTGCTTCGCCGACGCCGCGTTCCGCCGGTACGCGCTCACCGAGCGCACGCAGATCCCGGCCCAGCCCGCGCTGAAGAAGGGCGGGTTCCAGATCCAGAACGAGAACCAGCTCATCTACCGCTATCCCGGCGCGCTCGGCGGCAAGACCGGCTTCACCGAGCTGGCCCGGCACAGCTACGTCGGCGCCGCGCAGCGGGACGGACGCCGCCTCGTGGTGACGCTGCTCGGCGCCGAGGCCCGCCCGGTACGCGGCTGGCAGCAGGGCGCCCAGCTGCTCGACTGGGCATTCCGGCTGCCCCGGGACGCCTCGGTCGGCCGGCTGGTCGAGCCGGGTGAGCGGGACGCCGAGGCGGCGGAGCCCCGGCAGGCGGCGGCCGCCGAACCGAGACGTACCGCCTCCCCGCCGTGGCGGGGACCGGCCGGGACGGCGCTGCACCGCATCGGCGACGGGGACTGGCGGGTGATCGTGCCGGTCGCCGGTCTGCTGGCCCTCACCGTCGGCGGGGTGGCGGCGGTGCTCGCCGCCCGCCGCGGCCGATCCCGCCGCCGCGGACGCCGCCGCGCCTGACCCGGTCACCGGCGCCCCGGGCGAGGTCGCGTGGACACCGGTTCCGTGGGTATGCGCCCGGCATGGAGCACCCGGGCCGGATCGTGGTGGTCTCGGCGGACATCGGCGCCGGACACGACCGGGCTGCCGACGAACTGGCGCACCGGCTGCGCGCGCGGGGCTTCGCGGTGGACCGGCTGAACCTCCTGCACCTGCTGCCCCACCCGGTCCACCGGGTGGTACGCGAGACGTACCGGGGCGTGCTGCACCGGCTTCCCTGGGGCTACCACGCGCTGTTCCGGCTGACCGGCAGGTCGCAGACCGCCGTACGCGCGATCCGCGCACTGCTGCGGCCGTTCCGGCGTCACCTGCGCCGCCGCATCCCGCCCGACACGCGGGCCGTGGTCACCACGTATCCGTTCGCCAACCAGCTCCTCGGCCCGCTGCGGCGCCGCGGGCGGCTCCGTGTCCCGGTGATCACCTATGTGACGGATTTCGTGGTGCACCCGACGTGGCTCGCGCCGGGCGTCGACGTGTACTGCGCGGTCCGTCACGCCGAGACGCACCAGGCCTCCGCCGCCGACGTCACCGCGGTGCAGCCGCTGGTGTCCCGCGCCTTCACCCGCACCGGCCCGGAGGACCGGCGGCGGGCCCGGCAGCGGTTCGGTCTCCCGGCCGAGGGTGTGCTCGCGCTCGTCGTCGCGGGCTCCTGGGGCGCCGGCGAGGTGGCGGCCACGGTGGCCGAGGTCGCCGCCGCGGGCGTCCGGCCGGTCGTGGTGTGCGGGCACAACGCGGCGCTGCGCCACCGGCTGCGCGGCGCCGGCCGGCACGTGCTGGGCTGGGTCGACGACATGCCGGCGCTGATGCGCGCCGTCGACGTCATGGTGGAGAACGCCGGTGGGCTGACCTGCCAGGAGGCGCTGGCGGCCGGGCTGCCGGTGGCCACGTACCGGCCCATCGCCGGGCACGGACGCGCGAACGCCGCGATCCTGGCCCGCGCCGGCCTGAGCCGGTGGGCTGCCACACCGCAGCAACTCGGGCCGGTGCTCGCGGCGGTGATCGGGACCGGACCGGTGGCCCCGTCCCGCGACGACGTGTCCCAGGACCCGGCCGGCCTGGTCGCCGAGGCGGCACGCCGGGCACCGCCCGCGGGCCCGGCTGGTACACGTCGCCCCCTGCTGGACCCGGTCGGCGACGCGGTCGCCGTCCTCGCCGCGCTGCTCCAGTCCACCGGCGGGCTGCGATGAGAGCCGCCACCCTCGCCCGGGCCGCCGCGCTCGCGCTGCCGGCGGTGCAGGCGGCGCCGGTGGTGACGGCGCTGCCCGCCGTACGGCGGCTGCTGCTGCCCGGCCTGCACGGGCTCGGGGCGCCCGACCGGGTCGCGCTGACCTTCGACGACGGCCCGGACCCGGAGTCCACCGGCCACGTCCTGGACGTGCTGGCGGCGCACCGGGTCCGCGCCACGTTCTTCGTGCTCGGCGCGATGCTGCGGCGCCACCCGGCGCTGGGTCGCCGGGTGGTCGGCGACGGCCACGAGATGGCCGTGCACGGCTGGACGCACGACAACCTGCTGCTGCGCGGTCCGGCTCGCACGGTTCGCGATCTGACCCGTGCGTACGACCTGGTCACCGACGTGACCGGCCGTCCGCCCCGGTTCCTGCGACCGCCGTACGGCGTGCTCACCACCGCCGCGCTCGTGGCTGCCCGGCGGCTGCGCCTGCGGCCGGTGCTGTGGAGCTGCTGGGGCCGGGACTGGACCGCCACGGCCACCGCCGGCACCGTCGCACGCACCGTCCTGGCCGGGCTGGACGGGGGCGGCACGATCCTGCTGCACGACTCCTCCCGTACCGCCGCGCCGGGCGCCTGGCGGGCCGGTCTCGCCGCGCTTCCGCGCGTGCTGGCCGAGTGTCGCCGGCGCGGATGGCACGTCGGCCCGCTCGGCGGCCACGGGCTCCGCGCGCGCTGATCCGCGAACGGGCGGCGGAGCCTACCGCGTGCCCGCGGCGCCGGAACGCGAATCCCGGAGCCGGTGACCCGTTCGGGTCGGCGTGGCTAGCGTCCGGGGCATGAGGACCTGGGGACCCTTCGTGGCGCTGGCCGCCGCCCTGCTGCTGCCGGTGCCGGCGACACCGGCCGTGGCCGCCGTCCGCTCGCCCGTACGCCGGCTGCCCGCCGCGCCGCCCTGCCCGAACGTGCCGGCCCCGTCGGCCCGGCCGCCGCAGCCGCCACCGGCGCCCGACCCGGCCGCGCGGGCCGTCGGCGGCGCCGCGCTCGACACCGCCGGCCTGGTCGTCCCGCCCGCGTCGAGCGCGCCGCCTGCGGTGACAGCCACCTCCTGGGTGGTCGCCGACCTGGACAGCGGCGCGGTGCTCGGCGGCTGCGGCCCGCACGAGTACGGCGTACCGGCGAGCGTGCAGAAGCTGCTGCTCGCCGCCACCATGCTGCCCCGGCTGGACCCGCACCGGGAGGTGACGGTGACCGCCGGGGACCTGGCTGTCGAACCGGGCAGCTCGGCGGTCGGGCTGGTGGAGGGCGGGCGCTACCGGATCGAGACGATCTGGCTCGGCCTGCTGCTGCGTTCCGGCAACGAGGCGGCCAACGCGCTCGCCCGCCTCGGCGGCGGCCCGGACGGGCTGGCCGGCGGGGTGCGGGCGATGAACGAGGAGGCGCACCGCCTGGGCGCCCGGCAGACGCACGCGGTCACCCCGTCCGGGCTGGACGGACCGGGGCAGTTCACCAGCGCGTACGACCTGGCGCTGATCGCGCGGGCGTGCTTCGCCGACCCGGCGTTCCGCAGGTACGCCACCACCCGGATCGCGCAGATCCCGGCCCAGCCGGCGCAGCGGGCGAAGGGGTTCGCGATCTCCAACGACAACATGCTGCTGGACCACTACCCGGGCGCGCTCGGCGGCAAGACCGGCTTCACCGACCTGGCCCGGCACACGTACGTCGGCGCGGCCGAGCGCGGCGGGCGGCGTCTCGTGGTCACGCTGCTCGGCGCCGAGGTGACCACGCAGCGGGGCTGGCAGCAGGGCGCGGCGCTGCTGGACTGGGGGTTCGCGCAGCCCCGCGACGCCGCGGTGGGACGGCTGGTCGAGCCGGGGGAGCTGGACCGGCCGGCGCCACCGGCGGGCGGGGCGGCCTCGGCGCTGGCCGGGCAGGCCGGTCTGCGGGGCGGCGGGGCGGCACCCGGGCCGCGTCCCGGTACGGGCGTGACTGTGGCGGTGGGCGCGGTGCTGACGGCCGGGGGAGCGCTGCTGCTGGCCCGGCGTCGCCGTAACGCCGCCGCCGTCGCCCTGTCGGCCGGGTCGGCTCTACGGGAGCCGGAAATTCCGGAACAGGACTGAAAGGAGCGGCCCGGATCAGCGGTAGGCGGGCCCCGCTGTGCTGTCCCGCACCACGAGTTCGGTGGCCAGCTCGACCCGGGGCGAGTCGATCTCCTCGCCCTGGGCCAGCCGCAGCACCGTACGCGCGGCGAGCCGGCCCATCTCCACCAGCGGCTGGCGCACCGTGGTCAGCGGCGGTGAGGCCCACCGCGCCTCGGGCAGGTCGTCGAAGCCCACCACGCTCACGTCGTCGCAGACCCGCAGCCCGCGGCGGCGCACCGCCTCGTACACGCCGAAGGCCATCTGGTCGCTGGCGGCGAAGATGGCCGTCGGCGGGTCGTCCAGGTCGAGCAGCGCGCCACCGGCGGTGAACCCGGAGGCGTGGTAGAAGTCGCCGGGCTGCACCAGCCGGTCGTCGGCGGCGACTCCGGCGGCGGCCAGCGCGGCCCGGTAGCCGTCCAGCCGGGCCCGGCTGCACAGCAGGTGCGGCGGGCCGGCCACGAAACCGATCCGGCGGTGGCCGAGCTTGAGCAGGTGCTCGGTGGCGGCCAGGCCGCCGGTCCAGTTGGTGGCGCCGATCGCCGGCACGTCCGTGGCGGCCACGCCGGCCGCCGGGTCGACCACCACCACCGGCACGTTGAGGCGCCGCAACTGGGCCTGCACGGCCGGGCTCAGGTGCGAGGTCACCACGATCACGCCGTCGGACGCGCGGGCGCGCAGGTTGTGCAGCCACTGCCGGGTGGAGCTGGACTCGCGGTGGATCGCCGAGACGACGGTGCCCACCCCGGCGGCGTGGCTGACGTCCTCCACGCCGCGGATGATCTCCACCGCCCACGGGCTGTCCAGGTCGTTGAAGACCAGGTCGACCAGGTCCGCCCGGCGCACGGTACGGCTGCCGCGGCGGCGGTAGCCGTGGTGGCGCAGCAGCTCCTCGACCCGTTCCCGGGTGTCCGGCGCGACGTCGGACCGCCCGTTGAGCACGCGCGACACGGTCGGGACCGAGACGCCGGCCTCCCGTGCGATCGCGGTGATGGTCACCCTGCGCTCGTCGTCCGCGCTCACCCGTGTTCCCTTCGCCGGCTGCCGGAACCGACCGGTAGACCGTCCCGCCCCACGCACATCTTGCCGTACGCCGAGGGCTTGACGACAGGCCGGACCGGCCCTAGCGTTCGCACGAGTTGCGGAAACGTTCCGGAAATGCGCCCGTCATCTTCCGACGGCTCGCCGTCCACCCCCGACGAACGACGAGGAAAACCGAGGCGTGTTCACCGACCTGACCGAGGCCGAACTCCGCACCTACCGCAGCGACCTGCACGAGCCTCCGGACTTCGACGCCTTCTGGGCTGACACTCTGGCACAGGCGCGCTCCTGCGGCGACCCCGTGACGGCGACTCCGCTGCCCACGCCGCTGACCGCTGTCGACGTCTTCGACGTGACCTTCCCCGGCTTCGCCGGACAGCCGATCCGCGCCTGGCTGCGGGTGCCGCGCGGCGCGACGGAGCCGCTGCCCACGATCGTGCAGTACGTCGGGTACGGCGGCGGCCGCGGCCACGCGCTGGAGAACCTGCTCTGGTCCGCGGCCGGCTTCGCGCACCTCCAGATGGACACGCGCGGCCAGGGCTCGGGGTGGAGCCGGGGCGACACACCCGACGTCGCCGCCGCCGGACCGCAGGCGCCGGGCATGGCCACCCGGGGCATCGAGGACCCGAACAAGTACTACTACCGGCGCTTCCTCACCGACGCGGTCCGCGCCGTGGACGCCGCGTGCGAGCTGCCCGCTGTCGACCCGGACCGGCTCGCCGTACTCGGTCACAGTCAGGGCGGCGCCGCCGCGCTCGCCGCCGCCGCGCTGGCCCCGCGGGTCCGCGCGGCTGTCGCGCACGTGCCGTTCCTCTGCGACATCCCACGCGCCATCACGATCACCGACGCCACGCCGTACCGGGAGATCCGCGACTACCTCGCCGTGCACCGCGACCGCGCGGAGCAGGCGCTGCGCACGCTCGGCTACGTCGACGGCGTCGCGTTCGCCCGCCGCGCCACAGTGCCGGCCCGGTTCTCCGTCGCACTGATGGACGAGATCACGCCGCCGTCCACCGTCTACGCCGCCTACCACGACTACCGGGGCGACAAGGATCTGACGGTGTGGCGGTTCAACGGCCACGAGGCGGGCGGCATCGACGACGACGCCGCCGCCGTCGACTTCCTGCGTACCGTGCTGGGCGGCTGACCACCGGTTCCGCCGATGCCGGCCCGTTCGGGCTGGTAGACACGGCGGATGGGCACCGGCATGCGCGCGACGGCGGTCCTGGCCGTCGCGGCCGCGCTGCTCGCCGCCTGCCAGCGGCCCGAGCCGTCCCCGTCGCCGTCCGCGCCGCCCTCACCCACCCCGACCGGCCCCCGGGCCCCGGCGGACGTCGTGGACCTCACCACCGTCGACCCCACCGTCCGCACCGACATCCGGTACGCGGGCCCGCACAACTTCGTCGGCCGTCCCGTCGACGGGTACGCCGAGCCGCGCTGCCTGCTCACCCGCCCGGCGGCGCAGGCGCTGCACCGGGTGCAGACCGCAGCGCTCGCCGGCGGGCACAGCCTCAAGGTGTACGACTGCTACCGCCCACAACGCGCCGCTGACGACTTCGTCGCCTGGGCGAAACTCCCCGGTGAGCAGCGGATGAAGGGGGAGTTCTATCCCGGCGTAGCCAAGGACCGGCTGTTCGCCGACGGCTACATCGGCGCGCCCACCGCGCACAGCCGGGGCAGCACAGTCGATCTGACCCTGGTCCCGGTCTCCGGGCCGCCGCAGGCCGCGTACACGCCCGGCCAGCCGATCGTGCCCTGCACCGACCCGGCCGGGCGCCGCTTCGCCGACGACTCGATCGACATGGGCACCGGGTTCGACTGCTTCGACCCGCGCGCCCACACCGCCGACGCGCGGATCAGCGACACCGCCCGGAACAACCGGGACCTGCTGCGCCGGCTGATGTCCGCGCAGGGATTCGAGAACTATCCGCTGGAGTGGTGGCACTACCGGTACGTGGACGAGCCGTACCCGGACACCTGGTTCGACTTCCCGGTGGCCGGTTCGTCACTGCGGTGACGCGGTCGTTCCACCATGATCGATTGCGGCTAGGCTCGACGCTCATGGAGACCGAACGGATCGGCCCGCCGCTGCTCGCGGACGAGCGGGAGTCGTTGCGCGCCTTCCTCGACTTCCACCGGGCCACGCTGGCCCTCAAGTGCGAGGGGCTGACCGACGAGCAGTTGCGCCGGCAGGCGTCGCCGCCGTCCACGCTGTCCCTGCTCGGCCTGGTCCGCCACATGGCCGAGGTGGAGCGCACCTGGTTCCGCCGGGTCATCGCCGCCGAGGACGTGCCGCTGGTGTGGTCGGACAGCGGCGACTTCCAGCAGGCGTACGACGCCCGCGACGCCGACGCGGCGGAGGCGTTCGAGGCGTGGCAGCGGGAGATCGGGCACGCCCGGCGCATCGAGCGGGAGGCCGAGTCGCTCGACGTGACAGGCCACCAGGCACGCTGGGGCGAGGACGTCTCGCTGCGCCTGGTCATGCTGCACATGCTGCACGAGTACGCCCGCCACAACGGGCACGCCGACCTGATCCGCGAGGCGATCGACGGCACCGTGGGGGTCTGAGCCCGCTCAGCGCCCGCGCACCGGTCAGCGCGTGCGCAGCGGCAGCCAGGCCAGCACGTCGGAGATCCGCGCGTCCCAGTACGCCCAGTCGTGGTCACCCGGACCGAAGTCGACGGTGACCGGCACGTCGCGCTTCCGGGCCACGTCGAGGAACCGCATGCTGTCCTCGTACAGGAAGTCCTCGGTGCCGCAGGCGACGTAGAGCGCCGGCCGGTCGTCGCCGGAGCGCTCCAGCAGCCCCACCGTGTCGTCGTCGGCGGGCACCGGGCCGTCACCCCAGACGGTGCGCCACACCGCCGGGTCGACCGGACGGGTCGCATGGTGGCGGCGGCGCGTCACGTCCAGCGCGCCGGACAGGCTGGCCGCCGCCGCGAACCGCTCCGGGTGGCGCAGCGCCCACTTCATCGCCCCGTAGCCGCCCATCGACAGGCCCGCGACGAACGTGTCCTCCCGCCGCGTGGACAGCCGGAAGAACGACCGGCACACCTCGGGCAGCTCCTCGCTGAGGAACGTCCAGTACCGGTTGCCGTGCGCCTCGTCGCAGTAGAAGCTCCGCTGCACCTGCGGCATCACCACGGCCAGCCCGAGCGGCGCCACGTACCGCTCGATCGAGGTGCGCCGGGTCCACACCGTGTCGTCGTCGGTCAGGCCGTGCAACAGGTAGAGCACCGGCGGGTCGCCGTCGGAGGCGGCGCCCGGCACGCCGATCCCGGCCGCGCCGCGATCGGGCAGCAGCACCGTCATCGACGTGCCCATGCCCAACGCCTCGGAGAAGAAGTCACACCGGATCAGCGCCATGAGGCGGCAGCGTACCTCGGAGGGGTTCGATGAGGGCGTTCCTATTGCCCCGGGACCGTCGCACGGGAAAAGATGGCCGTGCGTGCCGGAAACACACTCGTAACCTGCGCGCTGCTGGTCTCTGTCACGAGGAAGTGGGAGTCAGTCATGAGCGACGTGTCGGCCGCACTGGGTGTGCGCCTCTACCCGGACCTGGTCGAGCCCGGCGGTCTCGCCCCCGCGCTCGTGGCGACCGCCGCCGCGCACCAGCTCGACGTGGGCGAGGTTACCGCGCCCGAGCAGGGGCGCAGCCGGTTCACATGCGCCGAGATGACCTCCGCCCGGGGCGTGGTCTGCGTCAGCCTCGGCTCCCAGGCCCGCTACTTCATGATCGACCTGCGGGTGGACGGCGACGTCCAGGCGCGGGGCGACGCCACCGATCTGCTCCAGGTCGCGCAGGTGGCGGCCGCGTGGCGGGCCGGCATCACGCTCGCCGAGCTGACCGCGCGCTACCCGTTCATGGAGGAGATGCGGCGCCACCCGGTGGCGCACGCCGGCTGAGACCGGGCACCCCAGCCCTGCCCGATCCAGGTCGACCGCCGCTCCCGGACGCGTCGTGTCGATCTAGGGTGATGCGATGACCGCCAGGCGCGTGACGACAGTACTGTTCGACTTCGCCTGGACTCTGTTCGCCAGAGACTCGGAGCGTTGGGTGGGCAACGCGGCGGCATCGATCGACCGGGCATTGGCTGCTGGCGAGGCGCACCGTATTGCTGGCGACTTCGCGGAACTGTTGCGGGAGACGGCCACGGATCCGGCCCACATCGCCCGAGATCTGGATCCGCGAGTCTGGGATCGGGCGATCCTCACCGTGCTGGAACAGATTCCTGGGGTTGACCAGGCGCTGGCATCGGTCATGCACGAAACACACGCCGAAGCAATCGAGCCGTACGCCGACACCGTCGCCACGCTGTCCGCATTGCGTGACAGCGGTGTTCGCATCGGCGTCGTCAGCAACGTCGGCTGGGACATCCGCAAATGCTTCGCGCGGCACGGACTCGACGGCCATGTCGATGCGTTCGTACTGTCCTACGAGGTCGGCTTCGTCAAACCGGACCCTCGCATCTGGGGCGCCGCCCTCGAGGCCCTCCATGCCACACCGGGCCAGACCCTGATGGTCGGTGATCATCCCGCCGGCGACGGCGGATCGGTTTCCGCCGGCATACCAGCGCTGATCCTGCCAATGGTGGATTCGCCCGCGCAGAAACGCGGATTCGATTACGTGCTCAGGCTTGCCCAGGTCCCGTCCTGACGGGTCTGCCGCTGGCACTCACGTGAAGCCCCTCGTGAAGTTGATCTCTCGGCAGAGACCTCCTTCATACGAGGGCTTCACTCGCAAATTCACGTTGCCGCCGGTGCGCGGCGGCCGTACCGTGAGCGGCAACGTTCTGGTCCACCAGGGGAGTCCACCGTGTCGCAGCAGAACCGCACCCGCGCCGAGCGGCAAGCGCCGCGCGCCGGTGTCCTGCTGCCCGAATCGGGCACGGGCCGGCGACGGCAATGGCAACCAGGGTGGTGGCGCGTCTAGCGCCGGCGCGACGATCCGCGCGAACCGCCCGCCCCAGACCGGAGCCGGGCGGTTCTCCGTGTCCGGGGTGAATCCGCCGACGGCGTCACGCCGCCGGAGGGCCGTTGGAGCAATTGGCAGCTCACCCGGTTCTCACCCGGGAGGCTATGGGTTCGAGTCCCGTACGGCCTACGTCAGACGGACATGAGCAAGGAGACGACGATGGGTTTCACCTCGCTGGCCGGTACCCGGGCACCGGTCCGGGTCTGGACCGACCCGTACGCGATCGAGGCGCAGGCGGCCCGGCAGCTGCGCAACATCGGCGCGCTGCCGTGGGTGCAGGGCGTCGCGGTGATGCCGGACGTGCACTTCGGCAAGGGCGCCACTGTCGGCTCGGTGATCGCGATGCGGCAGGCCGTGTCGCCGGCCGCGGTCGGCGTGGACATCGGCTGCGGCATGTCGGCGGTGCGGACCTCGCTGACCGCCGCCGACCTGCCCGACGACCTCGCGCCGCTGCGGTCGGCGATCGAGGCGGCGATCCCGGTCGGCTTCGCGATGCGTGACGACGCCGTCGATCCGCGCCGGGTCCGGGGGCTGGAGCAGGCGGGCTGGGACGAGTTCTGGCGGCGGTTCGGGACGCTGGACCGGAAGGTGGCGCAGCTCCAGACGCGGGCGCAGCGGCAGCTCGGGACGCTCGGCGGCGGCAACCACTTCATCGAGGTCTGCCTGGAGCAGGGTGGCGCGGACGACGGCCGGGTCTGGCTGATGCTGCACTCCGGTTCCCGCAACATCGGCAAGGAGCTGGCCGAGCGGCACATGGCGGTGGCGCGCGGCCTGCCGCACAACACCGACCTGCCGGACCGGGACCTCGCGGTGTTCCTCGCCGGCACGCCCGAGATGGAGGCGTACCGGCGGGACCTGTGGTGGGCGCAGGAGTACGCCCGGCGTAACCGGGCGGTCATGCTCGCCCTGCTCTGCCAGGTGGTCCGGGAGGCGTTCCCGCACGCCGGCTACGACGAGCCGATCTCCTGCCACCACAACTATGTGGCGGAGGAGAACTACGACGGGGTGGACGTGCTGGTGACCCGCAAGGGCGCGATCCGGGCCGGCCGGGGTGACCTGGGCATCATCCCGGGCTCGATGGGCACCGGCTCGTACATCGTGCGCGGGAAGGGGAACCTCGACGCGTACTGCTCGGCGTCGCACGGCGCCGGGCGGCGGATGTCGCGGGGGCAGGCGAAGCGGACGTACAGCACCGCGGACCTGGCCGCGCAGACCGCCGGGGTGGAGTGCCGCAAGGACGCCGGTGTGGTCGACGAGATCCCCGGCGCGTACAAGGACATCACCGAGGTGATGGCCCAGCAGGAGGACCTGGTCGAGGTGGTCGCCCACCTCAAGCAGGTCGTCTGCGTGAAGGGTTGACCGGCAGGGCCGGCGTCGAGGGGGCGCCGGCCCTACCGGGTACGCCGGGCGACGCGTACGCCGATGGCGACCGCGCCGATGACGAGCAGTGCGGACAGGAACTGGAGGCCGGGGGAGTCGTCGGCCTCGCCGTACACGAAGCCGGTGACGCCGAGCACGACGGCGAGCAGGGCGACGACGACGGCCAGGTATCTCATCGCTCCTCCTCGTCGGCGACCCATTCGAGCAGGTCGCCGGGCTGGCAGTCGAGCACCCGGCACATGGCCTCCAGGGTGCTGAAACGGACGGCCTTGGCGCGGCCGTTCTTGAGTACGGCGACGTTGGCCGGGGTGAGCCCGACGCGCTCGGCGAACTCGCCGACGCTCATCTTGCGCTTGGCCAGTTCGACGTCGATGCGCACGACGATCGGCATCAGATCACCGCTTCCATGTCGGTGCGCAGCGTGGTGGCCTGGCGCAGCAGCGCGCGCAGGACGACCATCAGCAGCCCCAGCACGCTGACGCCGGTGACCAGCAGGAACAGCAGCAGTGGCAACCCCGGGTCGTCGGCGTTGAAGCCGACGTAGAGGAACACGCCGACGAGCACCACCCAGGCGGCGGCGACCGCCCAGACGATCCCGTCGACCCAGCCCAGGGACGCCTCGGTGAAGATGCGGTCGTTCTTGACCAGGGTGAGCAGGTGCCAGGTGCAGACGATCACCACCTGCACGCACAGCACCCAGAAGATCGTCACCGCGGTGGCGGGCCACCGCAGGTACGCCATGTCCGGGTTCTCGCGCGCCATGTGCGCGAACTGCCCGGGCAGCGACATGGTCTGGAACAGCACCAGGATCGCGAACAGCAGGACCAGGAAGGCGCGGAGTGGTGTCACCGCGCGTTGCGCCGTCAACATGCATCGACTATCGCGCGTAACCTATCGAAAGTCAATCGGTATCACTCGCGCGGCGGCCGACGGCGTACCTGACGTGCACCGCGTGGCGCGAGTGGTGCACGGCGCGGATCTCCAGGTCGACGTCCCGGTCGAAGCCCTCGAAGAGCCGCTTCCCGCGACCGAGGATCACCGGCGCGGTGGACAGGCCCAGCTCGTCGACCACGCCGGCCGCGAGCGCCTGCCGGATCACGTCGGCGCCCCCGCCGATGACCACCGCGCCGTCACCGGCCGTACGCCGGGCCGCGGCCAGCGCCGCGTCGAACCCGTCGACCATGAGGAAACCGGCGTCCGGGTCGGGCTGGTCGGCGGTGCGGTGGGTGAGCACGACCAGTGGCGCCTCGAACGGGTTGCTGCCGCCCCAGGCGCCGGCGCTGTCGTACATCCCCCGGCCGCACAGCGCGGCGCCGACGCCCGCCAGCAGCTCGTCGAAGTACGCGCGGTCCTCGCCGGTCATGCCGGTGCCGGGTTCGCGCGGCGTGTCGTACGTCCACGGCCCGCCCATCACCCAGTGGTGCAGCCGCTCGCCGCCGACGCCCAGCCCCTGGCCCGCGTGGTCGTCCGGACCGGTGACGTAGCCGTCCAGGGACACGGTGACGAACGCCCGCACCCGGCCCCGCGCTTCGCTGGTGCTCATGCTTCCTCCCGGAGATCGGAGAACACCGACCCGGGGCAGACCGCCCTCGCGCGGCGGACTCATCGGCGCCGCCGGTCCGACGTCAGCCGTAAACCGGATGTTCCGCCTGGAACGCCAGCCGCCGGTCCGCGCCGGCGGC
Source organism: Micromonospora sp. L5 (assembly GCF_000177655.2). Lineage (NCBI taxonomy): Bacteria > Bacillati > Actinomycetota > Actinomycetes > Micromonosporales > Micromonosporaceae > Micromonospora > Micromonospora sp. L5. Next base: position 5,429,042 of record NC_014815.1, read on the forward strand.
CAGCTCGGCGAGGACGTCGTCGAGGTCCAGGAACGTCTGCCAGCGCTCCTGGCCGGTGATGGCGGCGAGCCGGTCGACCACGAGCTGCTCCAGGTCGGCGACCCGGCGGCCCTTCCAGACCTTGTCGGCGAGGCTGACCAGCAGGTCCTCCAGCTGTACGCCCGGGGAGTGCCACGCCGCGTGGGTGACGGCGAAGCGGGCCCGCTCCTCCGGTACGCCGAAGCGCAACAGCAGCTGGTAGCCCGCCTCCTCGTGCGCCGACCCGGGGCCGGTCAGCTCGCCGGGATGCTCGACCTTGCCGAGGTCGTGCACTGCGGCGCCGAACAGCACCGCCTGCCTGTCGAACGGCACCGCGCCGAACCGGTCGGCGAACGCGGCAGTCAGGTGCCAGGCGACGTCGTGCACCAGCCGCAGGTGCGCGCCGAGGCGCGGCGGGGCGGCGAGGGCGTCCAGCAGCTCGACCGCCACGCCGGGAAGCGGGAGCAGCGGCGGGTCGCCCGGTTCGGTGAGGGCGCGGCGCAGCGCGTCGGAGGTCATCGGGGCGAGCGTACCCGGGCCGCCTCGGGCTCACCTCTGGTGATGGACGAGCAGCCGAGCGTGAAGCGGCCACTCGTCCGATTCCGGTGCGTCGATCCACTCGCGAGTGTGGGGGCCACGTCTCACACGGGGGTTGTCGAATGACCGCAATGAATCGTCGTGCCCTGCTGCGTACCGCCGCGCTGACCGGAGTCGCCGCCGCGACCGGGCTGGCCGTCGGGCCCCACGCCGCGTCCGCCGCACCCGCGTCCGCCGCCGACGTGGTGAACGGGTCGTGGCTGGTCAGCGTCGGCTGGGGTGTGCTCCAGGTCGACCCGGGCCGCACCACGCCGCGGGAGCTGCTGCCGAACGGGGACCACGCGAAGGCCTCGCCGGACGGCCGGTACGTGGCCTGGGTCAACACGGCCCGCTCGGGCGACGGCACGCTGGAGCCGTACGTGGCCGTGTACGACCGGGTCACCGGCCAGAAGCGCACACTGCTCGCCGATCCGTTCGGTGTCCGCTACGGCGCGCCGACGTGGTCGCCGGACGGCACCGAGATCGCGCTGGTCACCGGGCAGGGCAACGACCGGCTGATCGCTGTGGACGTGGTCACCGGCGCCACCCGCGTGCTGGTCGAGGGGCACTCCATGAGGGACCCGGACTGGTCCCGGGACGGCTCGATGATCGTCGTACGGTGGCGCAGCCGTTCGCAGGGCTGGCAACTGCGGGTGCTGGAACTCGCGACCGGCACGGTGCGGCCGATCTACACGCCGGTGGCGGGCGAGATGTTCATCTCGCCGGTCTTCATGCCCGACTCCGGGCGCGTCGTCTTCTGCACCAACCGCTGGCACCTGGACCGGGAGGTCTACAACCAGTCGCTGGCGTCGGTGCGCATCGGCGGCACCGGGCTGAAGAAGCTCACCGACGAGCCCCGGTTCTACCTGTCGCCGGTGTTCTCCCCGGACGGCCGCTACTGCGCCGCGCTGTCGATCCCGCCGGAGAACGAGTACCCGGACGGCGGCAACATCATCGTGTCCACCAGTGGCTTCGGCGAGCAGTGGTGGATCCCCGGCGACGAGTACGACGACAGCACCCGGCTGGACTGGGCGCGGGCGATCTGACGTAGCGCCGCGCGCACATCCGGTGGGCCGGATGTGCGCGCCGCCGGGCGTAACCGGTGCGAGGCTTGGTGCGGACGCCGCCGAAGGGGCCGGCGTCCGCTGTGGAGGGGTGATGGCCGAGCCGCCGACCGGGACGTCGTCGCACCGCGCGCAGGCGCACGGCAGGCACGCCAACCACCGCCGCTACCACGACGGCGCCGAGGTCGACGGGTACGTCGACGACCCGTACCACCGGGTGCGCCGCGCGGTCGCGGCCCGGCTGATGGCCGAGGGGGTGACCCGACGTGGGCCGGTGCTGGAACTGGGCTGCGGACCGCGCGGCATGCTCGACCCGGCCGCGCTGCCCGGCCCGGTGGTGCTCGCCGACACGGCCGAGACGGCGCTGCGCACGGCCCGCGCCGCGGCCCGCGGACGGGCGCTGCCGGTCTGCCTGGACGCCACCCGCGGGCTGCCGTTCCGGGCGGGCAGCTTCGCCGGGCTGCTCGCCGGCGAGCTGATCGAGCACGTGTACGACCCGCTGGCGCTGCTGCGGGAGTGCCACCGGGTGCTGGCGCCCGACGGCCTGCTGGTGCTCACCACGCCGAACCTGGCGCCGGTGCAGGACCGGCTGGCGTTCCTCGCCGGGCGGGCGCCACGTCAGGTCGATCCGCTGCACCCGTACCTGTGGCTGCACATCCGCCCGTTCACCGCCTCGCTGCTGCGCCGGACGCTGCGCCGGGCCGGGTTCACGCCGGTGGCGCTGCGGTCCAACGAGGTCGGCTGGCGGCTGCCGGGCGGCCGGTGGGTGGCCTCGCGGCGGCTGGCCCGCGCCGCACCGGGGCTCGGCGGTTCGCTGATCTGCGCCGCCCGCCGGCACGGCGCACCGCCACCACAGCAGAACAGGGCGTGATGGCGACATTGACAGCGGGCTATCATGGAGGTTCCGTCGTCGACCGGGGGATGTCATGACGCGCCTGCTCGCCTGGGTCGTGACCAATCTCGACGCGTTCATCGGCCTCGTCCTGGCCCTCACGGTGTCCGTGCTCGGCCTCACCAACGCGGTCGACCAGGAGGTCGTCAACAGCGCGATCCTGCTGGTCCTGGGCCTGCTCGCGCAGGCGATGCTGCGGGACCGGCTGCGCCGGCGCACCACCGAGCGGGAGGTCCGCCAGGTCATCTCGGACACCCGCGACCGGCTGACCGACCTGGTGCCGCAGATGCAGGAGATCACCGGGCCGGAGGGCGCGCTGAACCGGGCCCGCGAGGCCATCGACAGCGTCTCCATGGTGCGCGTGCTGCACGGCAGCGAGGTCGGGCAGGCGCTCGCCGAGGCGCGGCGGCACACCGACCAGTGGAGCTTCAAGGGCGGCACCGGCACCTACCTGCGCGCGGTCACGCTGCCGGACTGTCTGGAACACGCCCGGCGGCGCAACGCCACGCTCACCGTCGCGATCGAGATCATCGACCCGACCGACGAGGAGGTCTGCGAGCGGTACGCGCGGTTCCGGCGCAGCCTCGACCCGGACGCGCCCGGCGAGCCGTGGACCGTCGACCGCACCCGCAAGGAGTCGTACGCGACCGTGCTGGCCGCCTGCTGGCACCTGCAACGCTCCGGCCTGCTCACCATCGACGTCCGGCTCTCCGCGCAGATGACCACGTTCCGCTACGACCTCTCCTCCTCCTGCGTCGTCATCACGCAGGAGAACCCGCAGACGCCCGCGCTGCGCATCGACCGCGGCGAGGTCTACTACAACCGTTTCAACATCGAGCTGGACTACAGCCGCCGGCAGAGCCGGCGCGTGCCGATCGAGGCGGCGGCCCAGGTCAAGCTCGACGACGAGCCGTCGGTCGAGCAGGTACGGCGGTTGTTCACCGCCCTCGGCCTGACGCTGCCCCGGTCCTTCGGCGACCGTGAGGTCGCCGGCATCATCGGCAAGGCCGTCCAGGCGAGGAACCCCTACTCATGACCAGTTACGCCGACCTCGAACGGGAGATCGACCGGGGCACCCGGCCGGAGATGCTGCGCGGCTGGGTGCTGGACGTGCTCGGCGACGTCGCGGACGGGCGGCGGCCGCTGCGCGCGGTCCGGCACCCGCTCGGCTTCACCTGCCTGCCCGTGGAACGCGACGGCCCGGACGGCATCTGCGTGCACGCCTGGCCGGCCGACCCGCCGCCGGTGCGCCCGACCACCTCCACCATGCACTCGCACAGCTGGGATCTGCTCAGCCACGTGCTGCACGGGACCGTCCGCAACGAGCTGATCGAGGTCGACGACGCGCCGGCCGATCCGGCCTGGCGGATCTACGAGGTGCACAGCCTCGGCGAGGTGGACGAGATGGCCGCCACCGACCGGCTGGTCACCGCGATGACCGCGACGGTGGAGACGCACTCGGCCGGCGACTCGTACGCGCTGCGTGCCGGCGGTTTCCACACCTCGGAGGTCGACGCCGGTGAGCCGGCGGTGACAGTGGCGCTCGGCCGGACCACTCCCGGCGCGTGCGACCTGAGCCTCGGCGCGGTGGACGGGCGCAGCCACCGGGTACGCCGGGACCGCTGCGACGCGGCGGAGACCGCGCGGATGGCGCGGGAGATCGCGCGACTGGTGGCACGGGGCTGACTGGCTGGAGGAGCCATGGACGTGGAGCCGAGCAGAGGCGGGCCCGACCTGCGCGACGCGCACCGGTTCGCGGTGGAGGCAGCGCAGGCGGCGGGCCGCCTGCTGCGCCGGGGCACCCGGGGGGAAGTGCACGCCCGGGCCAAGAACGACACCGGTGACCTGGTGACCGACCTCGACCTGGCCGCCGAGCGGCTGATCGTCGACCGGATCCGGGCCCGCTGGCCGGAGCACGGCGTGATCGCCGAGGAGGGCGGCGAGTACGCCCCGGACACCGCGTGGGCGTGGCTCGTCGACCCGCTGGACGGCACCAACAACGTGGCGATCGGGCTGCCCGCGTACGTGGTCGGCATCGCCCTGTGCGACAACGGCTCGCCGGTGCTCGGCGTGGTGCACGACCCGGTCGCGGGCCGTACCTGGTCGGCGGTGCGCGGCCGGGGCGCGTTCGTGCACGCGTCCGGCCCGGCCGCGCGTCCGCTGCGGGCCGCGCAGCGCCCGGTGCCGTCCGCGCCGGTGCTGGCCTGGACCCAGGGGCACGAGGTACGCCGGGACGACAGCACCGCCCGCGCGCTGAAGGTGGTGCTGGACACCAGCGCGCGCCGGGTGCTGCAACTGTGGGCGCCGTTGCTGTCCTGGGTGATGCTGGCCCGCGGCGACATCGACGGCATCGTCGGCTACCGTCCCGAGGCGGTCGACCTGCCGGCCGGGATGCTGCTCGCCGTCGAGGCCGGCATGGCGGTCCGCGCGCTCGACGGCGGCACGTTCGACGACCGGTACGGCTGCCCCGCGGACCGGCGCAGCTTCGTGGCCGGGCCGCCGGAGACCATCGACCGGCTGGTCAAACTGGTCACCGCGGCACAGTGGATCGAGCCGCAGGTACGCCGCCTCACCCCGGTCGGCCTCGGCTCGGTCGGCTGGTGAGCCGGGTCGGCTAGCCTCGGCGGGATGGCCGCCAGACAACTCAAGCTCGGGCTCCGGGTCCGTGACCTGGACCGTTCCCACCGGCTCTACCTGCGACTCGGCTTCAAGGAGATCCCGCAGACCGACCAGACGAACCTGCGTTACCTCACGTTCGGCCACACCTGGCTGATCCTGTCCGACCTGCACCGCCACGGGCACCACAACGCGGAGCGGGAACGCGAGGTCAAGGCCGGGCCGCCGGGGCTCGGTGTCGTCCTCACCGTGCCCACCGCCGACCTGGACGCCACGTACGCGCTGTGGCGCGACGAAGGGCTGCCGGTGACGCTGGAGCCGGAGGACGTGGGATGGGCGCGGATCTTCTACGGGCTCGACCCGGACGGCTACGAGGTCATGTGCGAGCAGTTCCACCCGCCGTCGCGCGCCGCCTCCTGACGCGCCGCGGCGGCTCAGGCGACCGGCCGCGACGGCTCCCGCTCGGCCAGGAAGCCCGTCCAGGTCCGCACGCCTCTCGCGGCGCCTGGCCGGGCCAGGTTCGCGCCCTCCCGGTACGCCCGGCCGGCCCGCCCGGGAATGCGCACCGGCAGCCGTGCCCGGCGCTTCCCGGTGGCCGCCAGGTGTCCGGTCAGCAGCTCGCCGATGCTGTACGTGTCCGGCCCGGCCAGGTCCGGCACCAGCCCGGCCGGTGCGCCCAGCGTCAGCTCGGCCAGCCGGGCCGCCACCTCGGCCGCGTCGATCGGCTGCAACCGCAGGCCGCCCGGCACCGGCACCACCGGCAGTCTCGTCATCGCCGTCAGCATGGTGAACACCAGGTCGTGCACCTGCGCGGCGCGCAGCACGGTCCAGGGCACGCCGGAGTCCGTCACCGCGCGCTCGGCGTCGAGCTTGGACCGGATCCAGGCCAGCGGCACCCGGTCGGCGCCGGTCACCGAGATGTGCACCAGGTGCGCCACACCGGCCCGGTGCGCGGCGCGGGCCAGGTGGGCGGTGGCACGGTCGTCGCCCTTCGCGCCGCCGGCCAGGTGCAGCACAGTGGACACCCCGCTCAGGGCGGGGCCGAGGTCCGCGCCGCTGAGCAGGTCGGCGGCCACGTGGGTGACACCGTCGCCGGGCCGCCCGCCGCGCCGGCTGAGCACGCGCACCGGGTGCCCGGCGGCGCGCAGCAGCGGCACGACGTGCCGGCCGATCGTGCCGGTGCCGCCGGTGACCAGAATGGGTGCGTTCATGTCGTCCTCCCGTTGTCGGTGCTGCCACCTCGACCCGCGCCGGCCTGCCGACGTGACAGGTGTGACGGCTGTCACCTGTGGTCACATCGGTGACCCGGCGCGGGTCGAGTCGATGTGCGGGAGGGGAGGCTCAGGTGATGGACCTGGCGGAGCGGTTCGAGCGGGAGCGGCCACGGCTACGCGCGGTGGCGTACCGGCTGCTCGGGTCGCTCACCGACGCCGAGGACGCGGTGCAGGAGACCTGGCTGCGGCTGTCCCGCACCGACGCGGACACCGTGGAGAACCTCGACGCCTGGCTCACCACTGTGGTCGCCCGGGTCAGCCTCAACACGCTGCGGTCCCGCGCCGCCCGCCGGGAGGACCCGCTGGACGTACGCCTGCCCGACCCGGTGGTGGACACCGGCGCCGACGATCCGGCGCACGCCGCGGTGCTCGCCGACTCGGTGGGGCTGGCGCTGCTGGTGGTGCTGGACACGCTGACCTCGGCCGAGCGGCTCGCGTTCGTGCTGCACGACATGTTCGGCGTGCCGTTCGACGAGATCGGCCCGCTCGTCGACCGCTCACCGGCGGCGGCCCGGCAGCTCGCCAGCCGGGCCCGCCGCCGGGTACGCGGACAGGCGCCCACGCCCGATCCCGACCTGACCCGGCAGCGGGCGGTGGTCGACGCCTTCCTCGCCGCCGCCCGGGACGGTGACCTCGACGCGCTGATCGCGGTGCTGCACCCGGACGTGGTGCTGCGCTCCGACGCCGGGACCGCCCGCGCCCGCCACACGGTCGTGCTCACCGGCGCGACGACTGTGGCGGCGCAGGCCACCACGTTCGGCCGGCTGTTCCCGCACGCCCGGCCGGTGCTCGTCAACGGCGCTGCCGGGGTGCTGGTGACCGCCGGCGACCGCCCGCTGTCGGTGATGGCGTTCACCGTTGCCGGCGGACGGATCGCCGCCGTGGACGTGATCGCCGACCCGCGCCGGCTGGCCGCGCTCGGCCTCGCAGGCTGACCCGGAGTCGCGGACCGTCAGTCGACCAGGGCCAGGTTGGCCATGTCGACCACCGGCCGGAATCCGAGCCGGGCGTAGAGGCGGTTCGACACCGGGTTGGCCTGGTCGGTGAACAGGCACACCCGCGCGCCCTCGGCGGTGAGCAGCCGGCACACCTCGGCGACCGCGTTGCCGGCCCAGCCGCGTCCGCGCTGCTCCGGTGGCGTGTAGACGGGTCCGACGCGAGCCACGCCGAACGACGTCGGGTGGGCGGCGGTCAGGTGCACCGGGCGGCCCGACCCGTCGGTCCAGAACCAGACCCGGCCGTCCCGGATGCGGCGCAGCAACTCGGCGCGGTCGGGCGTCTCGTGTGCGCTGGTGCCGGGCGGGCGGCCCGCCTGCTCGTCGGCGTCGGCCGTGAACGCGCCGAACCACGCGGCGACCAGGTCGACGTCGTCGGTGGTGGCCGCCCGCAGCGCGCCGGGGACCGGAGCCGGTGGCGCCAGTTGGTCGAGCACGTGCAGCCGGGTGTGCTGGGCCACAGCGACCCGCCCGCCGTCGAGGCGTGCGACCTCGTCGGCGCAGGCGCGCGCGGCGGGCAGCGCGCCGTTCACCGCGCGGACCCGCTCGCCGCGCCGGTGCCACGCCCCGGCCAGCGCCACAGCGGCTGCCTCGGGCATCGGCAGCAGGAACGGCGGTCGCGGCGGGAACGGCGCGGTGCGCATCGCGGCGCCCACCACCGCCCCGGAGGCGTCGCGCACCACCAGCCACCAGTCGTCCTCGGGCAGCGCGACGCCCTCGGCGCGGCGGGCCGCCATCCGCTGCGCGACGGTGGCGACGACCGTGCCGACCACCGGATCGGCGGCCAGGTACGCCTCGGCGGCGGCGAGGAACTCGCCCGGGTCGGTGCAGAAGTGCAGCGTGGGTGCGGCGGTCATGCGGGCACGGTAGCCACCGCCCGGGATCGGGCCGTACCGGTTTTTCGCCCCGGCTCAGGGGGCGATGCCGCGATGCTAGGCGCCGGGACCGACAAGAAGCGCCGTCACGGTGGCGGCCGTGGCGAGCACGGCGAGCGCGGCACTGGTGGCCACGAACCGGCCCAGCGGTACGGCGACCCCGGCGGCCCGGCAGCGCTCGTACCAGATCAGTGTCGCCAGCGACGCCCACGGCGTGGCCAGCGGACCCACGTTCGTGCCGATCAGCAGCGCCAGCAACTGGGTGTGCCGGTCGGCCGCGATCACCGCCTCGCCGGCCAGGTACGCGGGCAGGTTGTTCACCGCGTTGCTGAACAGCGCGCCGACCGCGCCCGCCCGCAGCGCCCCCTCCGCGCCCAGGTCGGTGCCGATGAGCGTGCCCATCACCGTGTCCAGGCCGTGCCGGCCGATGGTCTGCACCACGAGGAACAGCCCGGTCACGAACACCAGCAGCCGCCACGGCACCAGCGCCGGACGCAGCCGGTGCCGGGCCCGGACCGCGAAGCCGGCGACCAGGATCGCGGCGGCCGCCCCGGAGGCGATGCCGATCTCCACCCCGGCCAGGATCCCGGCGACGAACAGCAGGCAGGCCGCCAGCGCGGTGCGGTAGAGCACCCGGTCCGGCGGCACGTACGGCGGCGGCGGGACGAACGGGTCGGCCCCGGCGCGCGCCGGACGCCAGTACCACCACCACAGCAGCAGCGCGGTCACCGCGACGGCGACCAGTTGCGGCCACCACATCCGGGCCGCCCACGGCACCGGGTCCAGGTCGACCCGGTCGCTGGCCAGGATGTTCGTCAGGTTGGACACCGGCAGCAGCAGGCTCGCCGTGTTCGCCAGCCACACGGTGGTCATGGCCAGCGGCGTCGGCGGCACGTTCAGCGCCCGGGCCAGCGCGATCATCACCGGCGTGAGCAGCACCGCCGTGGTGTCCAGGTTGAGCGCGATCGTGGTCACCGAGGCGAAGCCGACGCACAGCCAGAACAGGGCCCGGAAACTGCCCCGCGCGGTCACCGCCACCCGGGTCGCGAGCGCGTCGAACACCCCGGCCACGGCGGTCAGCTCGGCCAGCACCACCACCGTGCCGAGGAAGATCAGGATGGGGATGATCCGCCGCATCGTCGCCTCGGCGTCGGCGCGGGGGAGCAGCCCGGTGAGCACGAACACCACGCCGAGCACGGCCAGCCCGATCGCGATCCAGTCCAGCACGTGCAGGCGGCCCCAGCGGGAGCGGTCGGGCACGGCGTTCGGCGGATCGCCGGGGGTCTCCACGAGGGATGATCCTCGCACATGCCGGCGCGGGCGCAGGAGCCCGACGCGGGACGATCCGAGCTGCCGAGGGTGTCGATCTGTTGACCGTCGGTGGCCATAATGACCATGTGGTTGTAGGCGCGCACCCCACCCGGTCCGACCGCCCCATCGATTTCTTCATCAGCTACTCGCCGGCCGACGAACGCTGGGCCACGTGGCTGGCGTGGGAGTTCGAGGCGGCCGGCTACCGCACGCTGCTGCAGGCGTGGGACTTCGTGGCAGGCACCAACTTCATCGACTTCATGGACCGCGGCGTCCGTGAGGCCGAGGTGGTGGTGGCGGTGCTGTCCGAACGCTACCTGCACTCCACGTACGGCAAGCTGGAGTGGCAGGCCGCGCTGCGCGCCGACCCGGACGGCACCGGCAACAAGCTCGTCACGGTACGCGTCGAGGACTGCCCGATCGACGGCCTGCTCGCCACCATCACCTATGTGGACCTGGTCGGCGTGGACGACCCGGCGCAGGCCCGCAACCGGGTGCTCGACCGCATCCGGGAGGCGCTCGACGGCCGGGCCAAGCCGATGCGGCAGCCGGCGTTCCCGCACCACCCGGCCGACCCGCACGGGGTGCTCGCCGCACCGGCCGCCGGAGCGCCCGCGCCCCGCCGCGCCCGGCGTACCCCGATCAACCCGCCGCCGTTCCCGCCCGCCGCGGCGGCGCCACCGACCGCCCGGGACACCGTCACCGTGCTCCAGGTCGCCGGGCCGCGCTTCGGCCGGGGCGTGATCACCCCCGGCGCGCCGGTCACCCCGGGCGAGGTGCAGGAACACCTGATGGGCGACCTCACGCTGCTGATGAACGACGGCGTGCCCCGGCCGGACCTGCTCGTCGTCGCCGGCAACCTCACCGAGTCGGGCAGCCCGCGCGAGTTCTCCGACGCGCTGAGCTTCCTCACCGGCCTGCGGGTGCTGCTCGGGCTGGAGCCGCACCGGCTCGTCGTGGTGCCCGGCCCGCGCGACGTGACGATGGCCGCCTGCCGCGCGTACTTCGCCACCTGTGAGGCCGACGACGTCGACCCGCAGCCGCCGTACTGGCCGAAGTGGCGGCACTACGCGCGCCTGTTCGACGACCTCTACCAGGGCCTCGACGACCGCATCTTCGACAGCGAGCAGCCCTGGACGCTGTTCCCGGTGCCCGACCTGCGGGTGGTGGTGGCCGGGCTGAACTCCACCATCGCCATCACCCACCGCGAGGAGGACCGGTACGGCTTCCTCGGCGAGGCGCAGTCCAGCTGGTTCGCCCAGCGGCTGCGCCACTACCAGCAGTCCGGCTGGCTGCGGCTGGGCGCGATGGCGCACGCGCCGGGGGCGCGCAGCCCGTACGCCGACGAGGTGCCGCCGGACCCGGTGTCGCTGCGCGACCGGGGCTCGGTCAACCGGCTGGTCGGCCCGATGCTCGACCTGCTGCTCTCCGACGCCGCGCCGTCGGCCCGGGTGGACCCGGTGGTGCCGCTGGCCGCCGCGCCCCGCGACGGCCGGGCGCAGGTGCTGCGGCTGGGCGCGGACGGGATGACCCGCTGGGTGCTCGGCCGCGACGACCGGCTGGCCGGCGGCGCGGTGACCGCCGTGTCCTGGCCGCACGCCGAGGCCACCTTCGGCGCGTCCGGCCCGGCCCAGGTACCCGACCCGCGCCGTCCGGTCGCCGTCGAGGGGGCCACCCAGGGCGCCGCGGTGGCCGCCGCGCCGGTCGCACCGGTGCAGCGGCTGCTGGACCGGCTCGCCGAGGTCTGCGAGGCCCGCTACGACCGGGTGGTGGTGCGCCGCGTCGGCACCGACCCGCCGCACCTCTACATCAGCTACCGCTCCGACGGGGTGGTCCGTCAGCAACGCGTCGGCGCGCACGTGGGCACCCCCACCGCCGCCGACGTGGACGTCTTTGCCCGGCGGGTGCACGCCACCGACCCGGACATCGCCTCCGAGCTGGTCTACGACGGCGACCGCGTGCCACGCGGGCTCGCCGAGGAGGCACAGCGGCGGGGCGTACGCGTGCTGCACCTGACCGAGTTCCAGGGCCTGCTCGACCTGCGCGAGTACGTCGCCGCGCAGACCGCCCGGCTTCAGGCGGACCGGCTCTACCCGCCCGGGCAGTACGTGCCGCAGCGCTACCGCCACCTCGTCGGCGCCGACCAGCGCGTCCGCGACGACGTGGTGGACGAGCTGCTGGAGACCGTCTCCGCGCCGGACGGCCGGTTCGTGCTGGTGCTCGGCGACTTCGGCCGGGGCAAGACGTTCGCGTTGCGGGAGGTGGCCCGGCGGCTGCCCACCGCCGCGCCCGACCTGATCCCGATCCTGGTGGAGCTGCGGGCGCTCGACAAGGCGCACTCCGTGGACGGCCTGGTCGCCGCGCACCTGGCCAACCACGGCGAGCAGGTGATCGACCTCAAGGCGTTCCGCTACATGCTGCGCCAGGGTCGCATCGTGCTGCTGTTCGACGGGTTCGACGAGCTGGTCGCCCGGGTGACGTACGACCGGGCGGCCGACCACCTGGAGACGCTGCTCCAGGCCGCCGAGGGCAACGCGAAGATCGTGGTGAGCAGCCGTACCCAGCACTTCAAGACCAACTCGCAGGTGCTGACCGCGCTCGGCGAGCGGGTCGGCCTGCTGCCGCACCGGCGCGTGCTCGCGGTGGAGGACTTCACCCCCGGGCAGATCGAGGCTTTCCTGCGCAACCGGTACGGCGGCGACGAGCGGGCCGCCCGCGAGCGGATGGACCTGCTCGCCGGCGTGAAGGACCTGCTCGGGCTCTCCCGCAACCCGCGCATGCTCGGCTTCATCGCCAACCTGGACGAGGGGCGGCTCGCCGCGGTGGCCGGGGCGGGCGGCACGTTCAGCGCCGCCGCGCTGTACCGGGAGATCCTGGAGTCCTGGCTGGACTTCGAGGAGCGCCGCACCCAGGGCATCCCGGGCGCACCGGTCAGCCTGCGCCGGCCCGAGCTGTGGCAGGCGGTCAGCCGGCTGGCGTTCCAGCTCTGGGAGAGCGGCGAGGCATACCTGCGCCTGGCCGAGCTGGCCGAGTCCACCGGTCAGCTCGCCGGGCGGGCCGACTCGCGGCTGTCCGGCCCGCAGGCTGCGCACGCGGTCGGCGCGGGCAGCCTGCTGGTCCGTACCGACGACGGGTTGTTCGGGTTCATCCACACCTCGGTGATGGAGTGGCTCGTGGCCGAGGGGGTGGCCGAGCAGATCAACAGGGGCGAGGAGCCGGGCGCGCTGGCGGTCCGGTCGCTGTCCGCGCTCGCGGTGGAGTTCCTCGGCGACCTCGCCGACCCGGCCCGCTGCACCGCGTGGACCGCCCGGGTGCTCGGTGACGAGTCGGCGGGCGAGACGCTGCGCGCCAACGCGCTGCGGCTGTCCGCCCGGCTGCGCCTGCCCGACCGGGCCGATCTGCGCGGCGCGGTGCTGCGCGGCGAGGACCTGTCGCACCGCGAGCTCGCCGGGGCCGACCTGACCGGGGCCGACCTGACCGACGCGCGGCTGGTCGCCACGAACCTGACCGAGGCGCGGCTGGAGCACGCCCGGCTGCGCGGCGCCCGCCTGGACCAGGCCCGCCTCGCCGGGGCCGACCTGCGCGACGCGGAGATGGCCGGCGCCCGCCTGTTCCGTACCGACCTGCGGGGTGCGCGCGTGGCCGGCAGCAGCTGGCACCGCACCGCGCTGATCGATGTCAGCGCCGACCCGGCGCTGCTGCGCGCCCCGGAACTGCGCGGCGCCGTCGTCGCGCCGGGCCGTCCGGTCGCGCCGGGCCTGGCCCCGCCCGCCGTGGGCGTCGGCTACGGCTTCGAGGTGGGCCGGCTGCCGGTTCCGGTGGCGTACAGCCCGGACGGCGCGGTGCTCGCCGTCGGCAGCGACGACGGCGGTGTGCTGCTCTGCGACACCGCCACCGGGCTGCCGGTGCGCACGCTCCAGGGACACCGGTCCCGGGTGTACGCGGTCCGCTACGACGCCGCGTCCCACCAGCTCGTCACCGGCTCGGCCGACCTCACCGTACGGCTGTGGGACGCCGACCACGGCGACGTGCGGCACGTCATCGAGGACGTCTTCACCGGCTGGGTGTGGCCGATGCTCACCGACGGCCGCCGCGGCCGCCTGGTGGTCGGCGACGCGGCCGGCGTGGTGCGGCTCTACGACACCCGTGGCGCCCGGCTGCGTCACGAGTGGCCCGGCCACTCCGCGCCGATCTGGGGCACCTCGTTCAGCCCGGACGGGCGGCGCGTGGTGGTGGCCGACAGCGCCGGCACGGTCCGCGGCTGGGACATCCCCACCGGCAAGCTGGCGTTCGAGGTGCAGGAGCCCGAGGTGGTCTACCGGGTCGTGCACTCACCGGACGGCCGGCTGCTGGCCGCCGTCGGGCAGCACGGCCGCGTCTGGATCCGCCGGGCCACCGACGGCGAGCTGCTGCGCGCGCCGCGCGGCCACGAGGCCGACGTGTACGCCCTCGACATCCACCCCGACGGCACGCTGATGGCCACCGGCGACACGCACGGCGCGCTGCGGCTGTGGGAGACCGAGACGGGCCGGCCGGTGCGGGTGCTCGGCCGGCAGCGCGGCGCGATCTACAGCGTCCGGTTCAACGGCGACGGCAGCCTGCTCGCCACCGCCGCCAGCGACGGCGCGATCCAGCTCTGGGACACCGACGACGGGCAGGTGCGGCACGAGCTGACCCGGCACCGCGGCTCGGTGTGGCCGGTGGTCTGGCGGCCGGACCAGAACCAGGTGGCGACCAGCAGCAACGACGGCACCACCCGGCTGTGGGACGTCCGCAGCGGGCAGCTCCAGCACACGCTGCGCGGGCACGGCCGCAAGGTCACCGCGCTGTCCTTCCGCGACGACGGCGAGGTGCTCGCCGCCTGCGGCAACGACGGCGTGATCCGGCTCTGGGAGCCGCGCACCGGCCGCCTGGTGCGGCAGCTCGCCAGCCCGGCCGACCGGCTGCTGTCCGTGGTGTTCTGCCCGGATGAACCGCTGGTGGCCACGCCCAGCGGCGACGGCGGCGTGCACCTGTGGAACACCGACACGGGTGCCGACGAGCGCGAACTCAACGTGGACACCGACCACGTCTGGGCGGTCGCGTTCAGCCCCGACGGCGACGCACTCGCCACCGCCAACGACGACGACACGGTACGCCTGTGGTACCGCCGTACCGGCCGGCACTTCGCCACGCTCACCCCGCACCGGGGGCGCGTGCGCACCGTCGCGTTCAGCCCCGACGGCGAGACCATCGCCACCGGCTGCGACGACCAGGCGGTACGGCTCTGGGACGCCGCCACCGCCACCTGCCGGCTCACGCTCGAACACCACACCGACCGGGTCTACTCGGTCGGCTTCAACAGCGAGGGCACGCTGCTCGCCAGCGCCGGTAACGACGGCACGGCGGTGGTCTGGGACGCGGTCACCGGCGAGCGGCGCCTGGTGCTCACCGAGCACGACGGCCGGCTCTGGTCCTGCGCGTTCAGCCCGGACGGCAACCTGCTCGCCACCGCCGGCGACGACCTGGTGATCCGGCTGTGGGATCCGGTCACCGGCCGGCTGCACGGCACCCTTGCGGCGCACACCCGGCGCGTCTGGTCGGTGCACTTCAGCCCGGACAGCAGCCTGCTCGCCAGCGCCGGTGACGACGGCACGGTACGGCTGTGGGACGTGGCCGACCCCGAGCACGCCCAGTTGCGGACCACGCTCATCGGCCTGCCGGACGGGTGGGCGGCGGTCAGCCCGGACGGCCGGTACAAGCTGGACGGCGACCCGGGCGGCCAGTTCTGGCACGTCATCGGCACGTGCCGCTTCGAGGTGGGCGAGCTGGACCCCTACCTGACCCAGGTCCGCCGCCTCTCAGTAGACGCCCCCTTCTGAACCCCCCCCGGCCCCGGTGATCAAGGAGTTCGTGTCCGGATCGGACGTCGTCTCCGACACGAACTCCTTGGTCAACTCCGGGCAGGCGGGGGAGACAGGGCGGCAGGTCCGGTCCAGCGGACCTCGCCGTCGTGCCACACGTCGGTCGGGGCCAGGCCGCAGGCCGTGGCCACCGCGGCCGACGCGCGGTGGTCGGGATGGATGTGGGCCACGAGGGTACGCACACCGCGCCGCCCCATCCAGCCGACCATGCCACGGGCGGCCTCGGTGGCGATCCCGCGCCCCTGCCACCGTGTTCCCACCACCCAGGCGATCTCCGCGACCGGTCCCGCGGTGGCCGGTGTCGCCTCGTCGAGGTGCCGGTGTCCTACCGCCCGCGCGCCCGCCGTGGCGGCGTCCGTCACCGTCCCGTGTGCCTCGGTGACTGTGGCCTGGACGAAGCCGGTCAGCCGGCCGCCGTCCCGGAGCCGGATGACCCAGTTGCACCACGACTCGGCCGGGTCGGGCGAGCCGGCGACAAGCCGTTCGTAGCGGGCCCGCAACGCCGCCGGGGTGGCGGGTTCGCCGCCGATGAAGGTGTGCAGCGCCGGGTCGGCGAGGACGGCGGCCATCTCCTCGGCATGCTCGACACCCAGCGGCAGCAGGACCAGCCGGGCGGTGGGGATCGGTTCCGGCGTGAACCCGCTCATCGACGTCAGCGCGCCGGTCGACTCATCCATGATCGCGCTTCCAGTAGAGCGATGACCTGGTCTCGCGGGAGCGAAACGGACCTCACGGTATCCCAGACCCGCCCAGAGAAACGCAACGCCGTCCCCGACCCTCCAGGGCGGGCAGCCCCGGGCCGGCAGCCCTCGCTGATCTGTGAGTGGGGTTGTCAAGGGGTTTGGTGGTGGGTGGTGATGGTGCGGTAGAGCTGTCGGGCGATGTAGCGCTTGAGGCAGCGGGTGATTTCTCTGGTGGTGCGGCCTTCGGCGTGGCGTCGGGTGATGTAGTCGCGTGTTTCGGGGTGGATGCGTCGGCGGGTCAGGGCGATGGTGTGCAGGGCGCTGTTGAGGGTTCTGTCGCCGCCGCGGTTGAGGCGGTGTCGGTCGGTGCGGCCGCTGGCCACGGGGATGGGGGCGGCGCCGGCGAGGGTGGCGTAGGCGGCTTCTGAGCGGACGCGGCCGGGGTGGGACCAGGCGGTGAGGGCGATCGCGGCGGTGACGGGTCCGACTCCGGGTTGGTCGAGCAGGGGCGGGCACAGTTCGGTGACGAGGGCTCGTAGGCGCTGGTGGTTGTCGGCCAGTGTGGCGTCGAGGATGTGGATGTGCCGGGCGAGGGTGACCAGTTCGCGGCGGCGGGTGTGTTCCTCGCAGGGCAGGGCGGTGGTTTCGGGCAGTTCGAGGGCGGCCAGGCGGGCGATCTGGATGGTGGTGGACAGCCCGCGTAGCGCCTCGCGCAGAGTGTCGTCAGCGGTCAGGATCAACGCTTTGACCAGGTTGACCGCGGCGGTGCGGGCATCGGTGTGGTGCCGGCGGCAGATCAGCAGCAGACGCAGGGCCTCGCGTGGGCCGTCGCTGCGGGGCACGGCGATGCGCTCAGCGGGCAGCGCCAGCACCGTATGGGCGGCGGCGACCGCGTCCAGCTGGTCGGACTTGCCGCCCCGACGACGGGCCGCAGCGGGGGGCTTGGGTGCCTCGCAGACGGGTTCGTCAGCAGCGGTCAGCAGCCGGCACAGCCCTTGCCCGTGTGACCGGGTGCCCTCCACCGCCCACAACCGGCGCCCCTGCGGTGGGGTGTGCGCGACGGCGAAGGCCAACAACCGGCTCAACCCGTCCGGGTCAGTGGACACCGTGACCTGCGCCAACACCCCACCGAGTCGGTCCACCACGGCGGCGGTATGCGTATCGGTGTGAGTATCGACCCCCACCACCACGTCATAGCGATCCGCGACCCGTTCTACGATCCTTCTCATCTCGGATTGTTGCTCCTTTGCCAGCGACGACCGGGACAGTCGGCGTCGGCTCGGGAAGACATCACCTCGGCGGCAAATCTGTGATGGGCCACGTGTGCTCGCACGGGCAGGCTTCTGATCAGGCCAGCAGGGTGGGCCGGGCCGGCGCCGACGATCACCCGGGGACAGGTCTTGCACAAGGCACACCCACACCACAGGCGGCCGGATCAACGAAGAGCCACCCAAGTGATCACCAACGCCGAACCCTAACGGCAATCAGCCGAACCGATCACCACAGACATAGAAGCGTCTTGCAGTTTGTGCCCGGGCGAATGGGACATTCACGTCACCGCTCGGGCCGAAAGTGCAAGATCGCGGGGGAGAGGGGGAGGGAGGGCGGGGCGGGGGCGGGGGATGAGGGGCGCCGGGGCGGGCGGGGTGCCGCCCGCCCCGGGTCGGGGACCGGTCAGCGCCGCCACTTCTGGTTGGCGCCGCCGGTGCAGTCCCAGATCTGCAGCCGGGTGCCGTCGGCCGAGCTGGGACCCGTCGCGTCCAGGCACTTGTTCGCCTGGGGGTTCACGATGTCCCCGGCCGCGCTGAACACCCACTTCTGCGCGCCGGTGCCGTTGCAGTCGTAGAGCTGCACCTTGGCGCCGCTCGCGGTCGATCCGGCGGCCACGTCGAGGCACTTGCCGAGTGCGCGGACCGAGCCGTCGGCGTTCCAGGTCCAGCGCTGGGCGGCGGTGCCGTTGCACGTCCAGAGCTGCACCGGGGTGCCGTTGGCGGTGCTGGCGCTCGCCACGTCCACGCACTTGTTGCCGTACCCGACGATCTGGCCGCCGGTGCCCCCGCCGCCGTTGTCCCAGGCCTGGACGCGGACGTAGTCGACGGTCATGGTCTGCGGGAACGTGGTGCTGCCGTCCGGCGAGCCGGGCCAGTTGCCGCCGACCGCCACGTTCATGATCATGAAGAACGGGTGGTCGAAGACCCAGCGGTTGCCGCCGATGTCGGCGGGCGTCTTGCGGGAGTACGCGACGCCGTCGAGGTACCAGGTGATCGAGTCCGGCGCCCAGTCCACTGTGAACGTGTGGAAGGCGTCGGCGAGCGCCTGGCCGCCTGGCAGCGAGGTGGACGCGCCGACGCCGCCGCCGCCGGAGTAGCCGGGGCCGTGCAGCGTGCCCCAGACGGTCGACGGCGCGTAGCCGACGTTCTCCATGATGTCGATCTCGCCGCTGCCGGGCCACGGGTTCGTGCCGATGTCGTTGCCGAGCATCCAGAACGCCGGCCACAGCCCTTGTCCACGCGGAACCTTGATGCGTGCCTCGAACCGCCCGTACGCCTGGGCGAACGTGCCGTTGGTGAGCAGCCGGGCCGAGGTGTACTGGCAGCTTCCGTACCAGCAGGAGTAGCCGCCCGGGTTCTCCTTGCGGGCGGTGATGACCAGGTTGCCGTTGCCGTCGAGCGCGGCGTTGCGGGTGCTGTTCGTGTAGTACTGGAGCTCGTTGTTGCCCCAGCCGCCGCCACCGATGTCGTAGCGCCACTTGCTCGCGTCGGGGGCGGCCCCGGCCGGGCCGTTGAAGTCGTCGGACCAGGTGACCGCGCCGGGGGCGGCGGCCGCCGGGGTGCTGGGGACGGCGGTGAGGGCGGCGGTGAGGCCGACCGCTGTCACCGCCAGGGCGGCGAGGGTACGGATGGTGCGCACGGGGCGCCTCCTGCGGGGGTGGTGGCCGTTACCGTCACGGCGGCCGGCCCCGCCCAACGGTTAACAAACCATACAAATAGACTTCGATGAAGGTATGAATGAAGTCGGTCGATGTCAAGAGAGCGCTTCCCGCTGGCGCTCCGACGTCGGCTCGGGCTCCCGCTGCCGCACCACAGTGGATCGGCGCATGTCCCGCCACGGCCCGCCCAGCAGTGGCGTCAGCACCACCAGCAGGTAGCAGGCGCCCATCACGACGAGCGTGGACGTGGGGCCGAACCGGTCCGCGGCGAATCCCGCGCCGACCGCGCCGGCCGGCATGGCCGCCCACGCGCCGGCGCCGATCACGCCGTACACCCGGGCCCGCATGGCCGGCGGCACCCGCTCCAACTGGACCGCGCCCATCAGCGGGTTGAGCGCGCCGGCGGCCAGCCCGGCCATCGCCACCACGGCGGCCACCACCGGCAGCGGCGGCGCGGCGGCGAGCGCCCACAGTGGTGGGGCGCCGCACAGCACGTACGCGGTGACGAACGTGGCCCGGCGGGGCAGCCGGTGCCCGATCGCGCTGAACACCAGCGAGCCGACCAGCGCCCCACCACCCATGACACCCACCAGCAGGCCGAACGCGGCCGGGCCGCCGAGTTCCCGTTCGGCGACCACCGGCAGCAGCACGTTGCTCTTCGCCGCGTCGAACAGGTTCGTCACCAGCACCAGCAGGACCATGGCGCGCAGCAGCGGCTCCCGGACCAGGAAGCGCAGCCCGGCGGCGAACTGCCGCCAGTAGCCGCCGGTCTCCGGCTCGCTCCCGTCGTCGGACGGCCGCAGGCCGCGCGGCACCAGCAGCGTCACCACGAGAGCCGACACGGCGAACGTCACCGCGTCGAGCGCCAGCACCGGCACCGCCCCGAACACACCGACCAGCAGGCCGGCCACGGGTGCGCCGATCATCCGGGCGCCGCGCGAGGTCGCGTCCTCCCACCCGGCCGCCCGCTCGATCGGCACCCCGGCCGCCGCGGCGGCCTCCGGCAGCAACGCGGTGCGCGCGGTCTGCCCCGGCGTGTCGAGCAGGCCGCTGACGAAGACCAGGGCCAGCAGCGCCGGGAACGGCAGGCCGACTGTGGCGTGCAACAGGGGTACGGCGGCGATCGTCACGCCGGAGACCACGTCGGCGAGCACGCTGGAGCGCCGGTAGCCGATCCGATCGACGAGCACGCCGCCGAACGCGCCGCCGAGCACCACGGGCGCGGTGGCGAACGCCCCGGCCAGCCCGGTGGCGGCCGGTGAGCCGGTCTCGGCCAGGACGTAGAGCGGCAGCGCGATGAGCGTGAGCACGTTGCCGGTCAGCGAGACGGCGTGCCCGATCAGCAGTCCGGCCAGGGGCCGGCGGTCGCGGGTCACTGCGGCCCCCGGTACGCCTGCCAGATCAGCGTGACCATCTCGGCGCCGGGCCGGCCGGGTGCGCCGCGCTCCTGCCAGCGCCGGCCCAGCGCGGACAACTCGTCGCGCAGCTCGACCAGTTCGTCAGGTGTCAGGCGCAGCACCATGTCGCTGCTGGTGGTGCCGCGGACCCACGCCGGGTCGAGGCTCGCCTCCGACTCCAGGTATGCCTGGTAGCGGTCCACATAGCGCTGCATGGCGGCCTGGCGCAGCATGTTGCCGGCGAGGCGGCGCTCCGGGTCGTCCAGCAGTTCGAGCGGATCCCAGTCGGTGGTGGCGTGCGCGGCCCGCCACCACCGCTCGCGCCGGTCCCGGGCCAGCTCGGGCGCCTCGGCCACGAAGCCGTGCTCGGCCAGCTTGCCGACGTGGTAGCTGACCGACCCGACCGCCTCGCCGGTCCGCTCGCTCAGCATGCCGACCGTCTGCGGGCCGCGCAGGCGCAGTTCGCCGAGCAGCCGCAGCCGGGTGGGGTGGGCCAACGCCCGCATGGCTCGCGGGTCACTCACCCGCCGGTTGCCGGTTCCGTCAGTCATGCCGCCAGGTTAGACCGACAAGGAATGATGTACAAGGAGTCTTGTATTCATCGCGCTGCTTCCGGTGTATGGCGGTACAGGTCGCGCAGCAGGCACACCTCGGACAGGTGGTGGATCACCTCCCGGTTGATGTGCAGCACGAGCGTGGCCATCGGGACGTCGGCGAACGGCCCCTCAGCCGGGCCGCAGGGGCGGGCGAGGCCGTCCTCGCCGAGCGCCTCGACCCCTGCCGTCCAGGCGGCGTACTCCTCGTCGAGCTGGGCCAGCGCGCCGGCCGCGGTCGGGGAGTAGGGGAACGAGGCGTAGTCGGTGGGCGCGCGGCCGAAGTGCGACGCGTTGCGCATGGCCAGCACGCCCACGATGACGTGGGCCAGCCGCCAGGCGATGGTGGTGAACGGCGGCGGGTCCGGCTGCGGCATCGCGAAGTCGATCGCCGGAATGCCGTCGTCGCCGCGCGGGCGCACGCTCCAGCAGCCGGGGACCGGCTCCCAGAGGTATTCGTCGTCGGTGAGCCCGGCGAGGCGGTCGCGCAACTGGTAGGTCCAGTGCCAGGTGAGCTGCTCGCGGAGCAGCGGGTTCCAGGTCAGATCGGTCATGCGCCTCAGCGTGCCACCGCCCTGGGACAGAAAACGGCGCGCTCAGCCCCGCCGCGCCGCCGTCCGGCCCTTGAGCCGGCGGCCCATCTCCCGGGCGATCTCGCGTTTGGCGTCCCGTTCGGCCAGCGCCTGGCGCTTGTCGTACGACCGGCGGCCCCGGGCCAGGCCCAGCTCCACCTTGGCCCAGCCGTCGGCGAAGTACATCGACAGCGGCACCAGCGTGATGCCGCCGTCGCGCAGCTTCTCCAGGATCCGGGCGATCTCCACCCGGTGCAGCAGCAGCTTGCGGGTGCGCCGGGGCGCGTGGTTGGTCCAGGTGCCGAAGCCGTACTCGGCGATGTGCAGGCCGTACAGCATGATCTCGCCGTCGCGCTCCTGGGCGAACGCGTCGACCAGCGACACCCGCCCCTCGCGCAGCGACTTGACCTCGGTGCCGGCCAGCACGATGCCCGCCTCGTACGTCTTGAGGATGTCGTAGTCGTGCCGCGCCTTCTTGTTCGAGGCGATCAGCTTGCGCCCGTTCTCCCTGGCCACGCGAGCAGAGTACCCGCCGGGGGTGGCTGCGGGCCGGTCGCCGGGCGCGCCGCGGCCACCCAGCCGGTGGTGATGAGCAGCAGCGCGGCGCAGTAGGTGGTCATCACCAGCAGGCCCCGCCCGGGCAGGTCCACACCGGCCGCGCCCACGCCGATGAGCAGGTCGGAGACGAGGAAGAGCGCCCCGCCCGCGGCGACCCGCGCGGACACCCCGGTCGCGGCGGCGGCCATCAGGCACAGCGCCAGGCTGTAGCCGAGCACCGGCAGCCGCAGCGGCCCGAGCATGCCCCAGAGCAGCGCGTTCGCGCCGGCCCAGGCGAGCAGGTAACCGGCCCACGCCCCGCCCCGGGCACGCCGGTACCGGACGAAGGCGGTGATGAACGCGATCTGGGTGACCAGGAAGAAGCCCATGCCGGCCAGGAACGCGGTGTCTCCCGGCAGGAGCAGGGCGACGTCGCCCGCGGTGGCGGCGACCAGGCCGACCGCCACCGCGTCGACGCGGTGGCGGTGTGCCCAGAGGTACGCCAGCAGCACCGGCGCGAGCAGCGGCTTGGCCAGCCACTGGAGCGCGGTCGAGTCGAGCGCGACCCCGACCAGTTCGACGGCCGCGACCAGCCCGAACAGGGGCAGCAGCCAGGAGCGCCTCATCGGGCCGGCTGCCAGCCGGGACGGCCGAACAGGTAACCGAGGCGGTGCCGCCAGGAGTCGGCCCGGCGTACGTCGGACCAGATCGCGGCGAACTCGTGGGTGGCCACCCGCAGCGGGTTGTAGGTGCCGATGTTCTTGGTGAGCCCGTAGCGCGCGGTGGCCCGCTCCGGCTCGAAGCTGCCGAACAGCCGGTCCCAGACGATCAGGATGCCGCCGTAGTTGCGGTCCAGGTACTCGGTGTTCGAGCCGTGGTGCACCCGGTGGTGCGACGGCGTGTTGAAGATCCACTCGATCGGCCGGGGCAGCACGTTGATCCGCTCGGTGTGCAGGAAGAACTGGTACAGCAGGCTGACCGACTGCTGGAGGAAGATCATCCACGGCGGGATGCCGAGCAGCGCCAGCGGCAGCCAGAACGGCAGCGAGGTCATCGGCGTCCAGCTCTGCCGCAACGCGGTGGAGAAGTTGTAGTAGACGCTGGAGTGGTGCACGACGTGGCTGGCCCAGAGCACGCGTACCTCGTGGTGCGAGCGGTGGAACCAGTAGTAGGCCAGGTCGTCGGCGAAGAACAGGATCACCCAGGTCCACCAGTCGCCGGGCGACAGGTGCACCGGCGCCACGGTCCACAGCGCCGCGAACAGGCCGACTGTGAGCAGCTTCCACGGGAAGCCGATGATCTGGCTGCCCAGCCCCATCGACAGGCTGGTGGTGGTGTCGCGCAGCTCGTAGCCGCGTTCGTCGTCGTCGGGCAGGAAGCGGTAGGAGACCGCCTCGATGACGATCAGGAGCAGGAACGCCGGGACGGCGTACAGCACGGCGGGGATCATGCGCGCGCTTTCCTTCCGGGTGTGGGGGTGGTGGGGGTGGTGACCGGCGCGGTCAGCAGCGCCCGGGCGTGCCGGGCCGCCGCCGCGCCCTGACCGGAGGCGACCGACGCGGCGAGACGGCGGTGCCCGGCCACGTCCAGCAGTTCGGCCGCGCGGGCGTCCGGGGGGACGTCGCCGACCGCGAACGTGCCGGCCACGAGGCTGTTGAACGCGAGCTGGTAGGCGGTGTTACCGCTGCCGCGCACGACCAGCCGCCAGATGGCGATGTTCGCCTCGTTCATCAGGTCCAGGTCGGGGGCCAGGTCGCCGTACTCCTCGGCGGCCCGGACCAGGGCGGCGACGACCGCCGCGTCCGCGCGTTCGGCGCAGAGCCGGGCCGCGTCGATCCCGACGCAGGCCCGCATCTCCAGCATGTCGCGCACCAGCGTCTCGACCGGGAGTACGTCAGTGGAGCGGGCCAGGGACAGCGCCAGGTCCAGCCCGGCGTGGACCCGCCAGTCCAGCACCCGGGTCGCGCCGCCCTGGCTGACCCGGACCAGGCCGAGCTGTTGCAGGCGGCGCAGCGCCTCCCGGACCGCGTGCCGGTTGACCGCGAACGCGCCGGCCAGCTCCCGCTCGCCGGGCAGCGTCTCGCCCGGTGCGTACCGGCCGGACACGATCGCGTCGCGCAGCCGCCCGAAGACGTGGTCGGAGACCGAGACACGAGGCGCGGGATCGAAGGTCATGCGCAGAAGTGTGGCCCCGAACACATCAACCCGTCAACTGGTTGTACCAGTGGATTTCCGGGGCGGCCGGTGCGTGCCGCAGCCGTCACCCCTCGTATCCTTTCCGCCGTAGGCCCGCCAGAGGAGAGGGAGTCGGTGTGAGCAACCGCGTCGAGACGTTGGAGTTCCAGGCCGAGGCTCGTCAGCTGTTGCAGCTGATGGTGCACTCGATCTACTCGAACAAGGACGTCTTCCTGCGCGAACTGATCTCGAACGCGTCCGACGCGCTGGACAAGCTGCGGCTGGAGTCGCTCGTCGACAAGGAACTGTCGGCGGACACCTCCGACCTGCACATCGAGATCGAGGTCGACAAGGACGCCCGTACGCTCACTGTGCGGGACAACGGCATCGGCATGAACCGCGACGAGGTGGTCGGCCTGATCGGCACGATCGCGAAGTCCGGCACCGCCGAGCTGCTGCGCAAGCTGCGCGAGTCCGCCGACGCCGCCGCGTCCCAGGAGCTGATCGGCCAGTTCGGCGTCGGCTTCTACGCGACCTTCATGGTCGCCGACAGGGTGACGCTGCTGACCCGCCGCGCCGGGCAGTCCGGCGGCACCCGCTGGGAGTCCGCGGGCGAGGGCACCTACTCGATCGAGGAGGTCGAGGACGCGCCCCAGGGCACCTCGGTCACGCTGCACCTCAAGCCGGTCGACACCGACGACAACCTGCACGACTACACCGCCGAGTGGACGATCCGCGAGATCGTCAAGCGCTACTCCGACTTCATCTCGTGGCCGATCCGGATGACTGTCGACAAGCCCGGCGAGGACGGCGCGACCACCCGCGAGGAGCAGACGCTCAACTCGATGAAGGCGCTCTGGGCGCGCTCGCGGGACGAGGTCGACGAGGCCGAGTACAAGGAGTTCTACCGGCACGTCGCGCACGACTGGGCCGACCCGCTCGAGACGATCCACATGCGCGGCGAGGGCACCTTCGAGTACGAGGCGCTGCTGTTCCTGCCGTCGCACGCCCCGCTCGACCTGTTCTCCCCGCAGGGCCGCCGGGGTGTGCAGCTCTACGTCAAGCGCGTGTTCATCATGGACGACTGCGACGCGCTGATGCCCAACTACCTGCGCTTCGTCAAGGGCGTCGTGGACGCGCACGACCTGTCGCTGAACATCTCCCGGGAGATCCTCCAGCAGGACCGGCAGATCCGCGCGGTGCGCCGCCGGCTGGTCAAGAAGGTGCTCGCCACGCTCAAGGACATGTCCGCCGAGTCGTACCGCACGTTCTGGACCGAGTTCGGCGCGGTGGTAAAGGAGGGTCTGCTGGAGGACCCGGACAACACCGAGACGCTGCTGGAACTGGTTCGCACCGCCAGCACCCACGACCCGGCCGAGCCGACCACGCTGCGCGGCTACGTGGAGCGGATGAAGGACGGCCAGACCGAGATCTACTACGCCACCGGCGAGAACCGGGCCACCATCGAGAACTCGCCGCACCTGGAGGCGTTCCGCGCCAAGGGCTACGAGGTGCTGATCCTCACCGACCCGGTGGACGAGGTGTGGGTCGAGCGCGTCGGCGCGTACGACGGGAAGACGCTGCGCTCGGTCGCCAAGGGGCAGGTGGACCTGGAGACCGAGGAGGAGAAGGAGAAGGCCGAGGCGGAACGGCAGGAGTACGCCGACCTGCTCACGTTCCTCGGCGGCGCGCTCGCCGACAGCGTCAAGGAGGTGCGCCTGTCCACCCGGCTGACCACCTCACCGGCCTGCGTGGTGGGCGACGCGCACGACATGACGCCGACGCTGGAGAAGATGTACCGGGCGATGGGCCAGGAAGTGCCCCGGGTCAAGCGGATCCTGGAGCTGAACCCGGCCCACCCGCTGGTCACCGGGCTGCGCAAGGCGCACGGGGAGGGCGGCGACACGGCCGCGCTGACCGAGACCGCCGAGCTGCTGTACGGCATGGCGCTGCTGGCCGAGGGCGGCGAGCTGGCCGACCCGGCCCGGTTCACCCGGATCCTCGCCGACCGTCTCGCCCGCGGCCTGTAGCCCCACCCCGACCCGGTTCGCCCGACCCGCCCCGGCGGGCCGGCGTGATCGACTCCATGCCGCCGAAGTGGCGGTATCGGCATGCCACCGATACCGCCACCTCGCCGAGCCGGTGTCGACCCCGCTCGGAAGTCGATGGTCGGGCAGTTGCGTGATCCACTCCAGCTCGCCGAAGTGGTGGTATCGGACGGGCTCTGACCCCGCCATTTCGCCGAACTGGTGTTGATCACGGTGGGTCTCCCAGACTGGGGACGAGCGCTTGGGTGTCCCAGAGTGGGGGAGGCTGGTCCCGTTTGGAGGGACCTCAGGCGGTTGTCGTGGCAGCCGGTTGGTCGGCAACGGCTCGCCGAGGTGGCGCCGCCACCTTGGAGGCGGGTCGGCTCAGGGGAGCGCGGGGTAGAGCGCGGCCACACCGCCGGACAGTCCGGCCTGGACCCGGCGCGCCACGTCGTCGGCGAGGATCTCGTAGCTGTCGGACTCGATGCCGTCGGCGGCGAGCCGGGCGACGTCGGCCGGGTGGGCCTTCGGGCCGGGTACGGCGGCGGCCATCTCGGTGTCCATGTAGCCCACGTGCAGGCCCGCGACGCGGACGCCCCGGCCGGCCAGCTCCTGGCGCAGGGCGTTCGTCATCGACCACTCGGCGGCCTTCGCCGCGCCGTACGCGCCGACGCCGGGGAACGTGAACCAGGACAGCGCCGACAGCACGTTCAGGATCGTGCCGCCGCCGTTGGCCACGATCTGCGGCGCGAACGCCCGTACCACCGACAGCGTGCCGAGGTAGTGCGTCTCCATCTCCAGCCGGATCTGCGCGAGGTCGCCGTCGAGCAGGTCGGTGCCGGTGCTCACGCCGGCGCTGTTGACCAGCAGCGTCACGTCCCCGGCCCGCTGCGCGGCGGCGGCCACCGACTCGGGGTCGGTGATGTCGAGGCGTACCGGGGTGACTCCGGGCAGGTCCACGGTGTCCGGGTTGCGGGCGCCGGCCCAGACGGTGGCGCCGCGTGCGACGAGTTCGGCGGCCAGGTGCCGGCCGAAGCCGCGGTTGGCGCCGGTGACCAGGGCGGTGCTTCCAGCGATCTTCATGTCTCGCTCCGAGGTGTGGGGAAGGGAGGGGTCAGGCGGACAGCAGGCCCGGACCGGGCAGGACGGCCAGCTCGCCGGGGGGTACGTCGTGCCCCGCGCCGCAGCGCAGCCGGGCGTGCACCGCGGCGCCGCACTCCTCGTGGGCCACCCGCACCGCCGGGCCCGCCTCGTCGGCGGCGTACGTGTCGCCCCACTGCCGCAGCGCGACGAGCACCGGGATCAGGTCGCTTCCCTTCGCAGTGAGCACGTACTCGTCGCGGGTGCGCTGCCCGGGCTCCCGGTAGGGACGCCGGTCGAGCAGCCCGTCGGCGACGAGCTGCTTGAGGCGTGCGGCGGCCACCGGCTCGCTGACGCCGACCCGCCGGGCGAAGTCGTCGAAGCGGCGGGTGCCGAACGACGCCTCCCGCAGCAGGAGCAGCGTGGTGCGGTTGCCGACCACCTCCAGCGCCCGGGCGATCGAGCAGTTGGCGGTGGACCATGAGTCACGCTGCGCAAGGAGGTCCGTCATGGCGTCGACGGTACCCCCTGACTTAGGAAAGCAGAAGTCAGCTACCTCACAGCTGGCCGGGGAAGAACCCGTGCCGGGCCAGCGGCTCGACGATCTGGTGCTCCTCGTACGACAGGTGCGACAGCAGCGTGTCGGTGAGCAGGTCCACCGCCTCTTGGAGCTGCGTGAAGTCGCCGGGCCGCCGGACCAGCTCCACGAGCGCCCGGTCGACGCTCTCCACCACCCCGTGGATCACCACGTGCTCCTCCTCGAGGCGGTCCAGCACCGCGGCCAGCCCGGCCTCTGAGCGGCGCAGGTGCGGGAAGACCGAGGCGTCCTCCAGACCGTGGTGCTGGGTGACCATCGTGCAGTAGGCCGCGCAGTACGCCCCGAGCGTCCAGTTGTTCTGCCGCATGGTCATCTCGTTGAGCGCGGCCCGCGCCCGGCCCGGCGAGACCGAGCCCTGCTTGACCTGTTCCAGCAGGTCGCGCACCTGGGCCAGCTCCTGGCGCAGGTGGTCGTGCACGTCCACCAGGTGCTGCCCGGCGGCCTGTCCCCGGGCCGGGTAGACGTGTCCGGCCGGCGGCGGCGGGGCGCTCGGGCGGGTGGACTCGTCCCACGGGCGGCGCGCGCTCAGGCGTACCCCCGGGTCGGGGGTGGGGGTGACGCGGAGCGTGCTCGGGCCGCCGGCGGTGGTCGGCTCGTCGGCGGCCTCCCGGGCGCCGCCGGCGGGCGTGGCGCGCTCGGCGGCGACCAGCTCCCGGACCGCGGGGGCCACCTCCTGGCCGAAGATCTGGATCGCGCGCGGCTCGTCGCTGCCGAGGATGAACGTGGTGATGCCGTGCTCCAGGGTGAGCCCGGCCAGTTCCTCCACCCACTGCTCCGGCGGCCCGGTCAGGAAACCGGCCGACGAGCGGGCGAACGTGCCGGTCACGTTGAGCATGCGGCGGATCGCGGCCGGGTCGCGCCCGGCGGCCTGGGCGCCCTCGTCCACGAGCGCGTTCAGGGCGGGCAGCTCGTCGGGGCCCTTGGGCAGGTACGACAGGGACGGCAGCCAGCCGTCCGCGGCGCGGCCCACCAGGCGCAGCATGCGCGGCTTGTAGGCGCCGACCCAGATGCCGACCGGATGCGCGGGCGCCGGGCCGCGCTTGGCGCCGACCACCCGGTAGTGCTCGCCGTCGACACGGATCATGCCGCGGCTGCCGGTGTCCCAGACCTCGCGGATCACCCGGATCGCCTCGTCGAGGGCGTCGACGGCGGCGCCGGGGGACAGGCGCCGCCCGCCCGCCGCCTCGATCGCGTCCCAGAACGCGCCCGCGCCGAGTCCCAGCTCGACCCGGCCGCCGGTGAGCAGGTCCAGGCTGGCGACGCTGCGGGCCAGCACCACCGGCTGGCGCAACGGCAGGTTGAGGACGTTTCCGGCCAGGCGGATGCGTTCGGTCGCCGCGGCCACGTAGGACATCAGCGTCCAGGTGTCCAGGAAGCCCGGCTGGTAGGGATGGTCCTGGAACGTGACCAGGTCCAGTCCGACCTGCTCGCACAGCCGGGCCAGCGCCACGACCTGGTCGGGCTGCCCGGCGGCGGGGGTGATGAAGCCGCCGAAGGTCAGCTCGTGTCCGTGATCGGTCATCCGTCAAGCCCTCCCGTGATCTTGCCTGGCCCTGCCACCGTAGCGCCGCCGCCGGTAGCCCGGCCGGGTGAAGAGCGTCACAAGAAGTGGACGATCGTCGCAAATCGCTCCTAGCGTCGGTTTCGTTCGCAGACGCGGACACCGCGGGCCGGAAACGCCAAATCCCGCCGCCGTCCCCGGTAACCGGACCTCGCGCGGGAGCGGGGGAACCACACGTTCCACGGTGCATCGTCACCTCGGGGTGAAGCCGCCACCGGCGGCCGGGCTCCTCGGCCCGAACCCGACAGCTCACCTCGTCGGCGTGGAGGAATCCACATGGCAACTGAATACTCAGCCCGAAGCCGCCGTACCGCCCTCGGAGCGGTCCTGGCCGGCGCCGCCGTCGGCGCCGCGAGCCTGTTCGGCCCGGCCGCTCCGGCCAGCGCGGGCGTCAACTGGGACGCGGTAGCGCGCTGCGAGTCGGGCGGCAACTGGAAGATCAACACCGGTAACGGCTACTACGGCGGGCTCCAGTTCTCCCGCGCCACCTGGAACGGCTACGGCGGCAAGAAGTACGCCGCGCGCGCCGACCTGGCCAGCCGGTCCGAGCAGATCGCCGTCGCGGAGAAGGTGCGGCGCGGCCAGGGCATCGGCGCGTGGCCGGTCTGCGGCAAGAAGGGCGGCTCGGCGAGCGCGGCGACCCGGTCCGAGCGGGCCACCACAAAGGCGGCCCCGAAGCGGGCCGCCACGCGCGAGGCCGCGCCGGAGCGGGCGGCCACCCGCAGGGCCGCGCCGGAGCGCGCTACGACGACAGTGGCGCCGCAGCCGTCGTCCGGCGCCGGGACGTACCTGGTCCGGCGTGGGGACACGCTGTCGGAGATCGCCGTGACGCAGCGCGTCGACGGCGGCTGGCGCGCCCTGCACGAGCGCAACCGCGCAGTGGTCGGCGACGACCCCGGCCTGATCTTCCCCGGTCAGCGGCTGCGGCTGGGCTGACAGCGGTCCGAGAACGCCCGGCCGGGGCGACCCCGGCCGGGCGTCCGCCCCGTCCGCGACACGCCGCGTCGACGGTGTCCGGCCTGCTCCCGGCGTCCGGGAGACGGTCCGCGACGGCGGTGACCGCGATTCGTCGGAGGCGGTTGCTAGTGTCACGATGCTCGGCTAAGACGTGAAGAAAGCGCGGATATGACCAACGACCCGTTCTCGGCGGCCGCGAGCATCGACGAGCTGCTGACCCGCACGCAGCAGGCGCTCACCGCGATGCGCTCCCGGGCCTCGGCGCACGCCGACGGCGAGCCCGGCGACCTGCTGCGCGCCGAGGGCACGGCCGCCGGCGGCCGGGTCCGCGCGGTCGCCGTCCAGGGTGGCCGGCTGGATTCCGTGACGATCGACCCGGAGCTGGCCGGCGAGCCCTTCGACGTCCTCTGCGGACACTTCGTCACCGCCGCCAACGCCGCGCTGTCCGAGCTGGACGCCCGGGTCAGCGCGTCGGCGCGGGCCGACGCCGACGCGCTCGCCGCCCGGCTCGGCAGCATGGGCGACCAGGCCGAGCTGTTCGGCCGCGCGATGCACGAGGCGGCCGCGCGGATCCACCGCGACCGCGGCACCGCGTCCCAGGGCGCGCGCCGGGCCTGACACGGCGAAACGGCCGGCCCGACACGGCGGGACGCCGGTCCTGACACGGCGAGGCGGCCGGCCGCCGGGAGGACGACGACCGGCCGCGCACGCCACGGTCAGCTCAGGGTGACCGCGGTGTCGTCGACGACGAAGGACGTCTGCAACGAGCTGTCCTCCACGCCGCTGAACGAGATGGTCGCCGTGGTGCCTGCGAGCGACGAGATGTCGAAGGACCGCTGCACGTAGCCGGTGGCCTTGTTCAGGTTGGAGTACGTGGCCAGCGTGGTGCTGCCCGCCTTGACGGTGAGCTTGTCGTACGCGGTGCTGGTGGTCGACTCCGCGCTGTCGATGTGCAGCCAGAAGCTCAACGTCGCCCGGCATCCGGCCGGGATCGTCACCGACTGGCTGAGCGTGTCGGTGTGCGACGAGCCGTACCCGTCCAGCCACGCCTTGTACGAGCCGCCGTGCGCGGCCTGGCCGCTGTCGGTGGTGATGACGCCGGACGAGGCGCTCCAGCTCACGTTGCCGGACTCGAAGCCCGGGTTGGCGAGCTTGTTGCCGGAGCAGCCGCCCGACGGCGGGGTGGTCGTGGTGCTCGGGGTGGGCGTCGGGGTGCCGCCGGCGCAGGTCGGGTCACCGGACTGGGCCGGCACGCTCACCGCGTCCCAGGCCGCCTTGACCGTGTTGAACTCCGCGCAGCTGCCCGGGTAGAGGTTCTTCGCCGCCTGCAGCGTCCAGGTCCGGTACTTCAGGTACGACGAGGACGAGGTCTTCAGCAGCATGCCGTTGTACATGATCTTCATGGCCTTCTGGATGCCCAGGCCGGTCACGCTGCTGCCGTTGCAGGTCGAGCTGGACGGCTGCCCGTTGGTCGGGCTGCTGCCGTTGGCGAGCAGGTAGAACCAGTGGTTGCCCGGGCCGGCCGCGGCGTGCACCTCGGTCGACGGGATGCTGCTGGAGTAGCAGTTCGGGTCGCCGAGCGCCGACGGGTTGTACATGTTGCGGATCGGGCCGGAGCCGACCAGGTTGATCTTCTCGCCGACCAGGAAGTCGGGCGCGTCGTAGCTGGACGGCTCGTTGGCGAACCACTCGGTGGCCGCGCCGAACGTGTCGGCCACGAACTCCTGGGTGCCGCCGCCGGAGATGCCGCCCGGGGTGTTGTCGTCGATGCCGTGGCCGATCTCGTGCGCCACCACGTCCAGCGAGCCGATCCACTGGCCGGCGGTGTTCTTGCCGATCTGCACCTGGCTGCCGTCGTAGTAGGCGTTCTGGTCGTTGAGGCCCACCCGGATCGGCCAGTAGCCGCCGTTGCCGTTGGCGCCGTTGCGGCCCAGCCACTGGGCGAGCATCTTGTGCTCGGTCTGCGCGGAGAACAACGCGTCCACGCAGCCGGTCTCCTTGTTGGTGGCGGTGCCGTTGCCCCACACGTCGTCGGAGCCGCTGAACGTGGTGTTGTTGGCCGCGTCCTGGCAGCTCAGGTTGGTGACGGTCGGGTCCTTCATGGTGTACGTGGAGCCCGACTGGGTGGTGTTGAGCGTAAGCGGGCTGGGCCCGTTCCAGGCGCCGGTGCCGGTGCCGCGGACGACGTGCTCCTGCTTGCGCAGGACCGCGCCGGTGCGGGCGTCGACGTCGACGGTGAGCCGGCTCGGCCCGTCCGCGCCGGTGCCGCGAACAGTGGTCTCCCAGGCCAGCGCCGGTGCGGCGCCGAGCGTGTAGACCACGAGCGTGGTGCCCTCGACCGCGTTCACGGTCTTGAGCTGGGCGCGCGCCGTCTTCGCGGCGGCGGCCGGAGTCAGCGCGGGCGTGGTGGCGAGGGCGCCGATGGGCCGCTGCTGGGCGACCGAGGCGTACTTCAGGTTGCCGGCCGAGTCCGTGGCGAGCACGAAGTCGCCGCCGACCACCGGGAGGCCCTTGTAGGTGCGCTCGTAGGGCACGTACTGGGTGCCCTCGGAGGAGATGACCGGCTTCTGGACGAACGCGTCGTCGGAGCCGGCCTGCAGGTAGGCGGGGCGGTTCGCGACCAGGGCGCGGGCCGAGTCGGCGGCGGTCGCGCGGGCCTGCGCCGGGTCGGGGGCGGCGGGTCCGGGTGGCGCGGCCTGCACGGCGGCGGCGGTGCCTGCGGCGAGCAGGCCGGCCGCGGCCGCGCCGGTGAGCGCGGCGAGGCGAGGTGAGAGTTTCACGGGGGTTTGCTCCTGTTCTACAGGCGCGCCGCACGGAGCCCGGTGGGGACGGGCGGCGCGGTGGTGCGAGGCAGGGTGACGGCCGGTCACCGGAGCTGCCGGCGTGGCTCCGGGTCGACAGATCGACCGTCGCGATTCGCCGGGGGTCGGCGGCTCGCTGGTGCACAATCACACGCCGCCCGAGCCCGGAGCAATGGGTGACCTGGGCAACGGCTGACAGTCGGGCGCGCCGCCGCGCGCGCCGATTTAGGCAACCATGATCTTCAATAGGCCCTGATCAGGGCGAACATCGCCGACGGTGGATGGACGCCGGTGCAAATTGCGGACGTTGCCGCTGTGTGCGAATGGCGCGCATAGACGCGAGGCCGCCGTCAGCGCGGCCGGGCGGCGGCCGGACCGCCGCCCGGCCGGGTCAGCGTGGGCCGCGGGTCCGCGTCGGCGACACGGTGGGCAGCGGCGGCAGCGACGGCGTCAGCGTCGGCCGCGAGGTCGGCCGCCCGGTCGGGTCCGGGCTCGGGCTCGACGAGGACGGGCTCGGGCTCGGCGACTCCGACGGCGTCGGCGCGGCGGTGGTCGCCGGCGGAGGCGCCGACCGGGTCGGCTCCGGGGTCTCGCCGGGGAACTTCGGCTGACCGAAGCGGTACTTGTCCGGGTCGAGCTTCATGGCCGCGGTGGCCCGGGTCATGAACTGCCGCCAGATCGGCGCGGCGCCGGTCGAGCCGTACACCTCGTAGCTGCCGCCCCTGGTCCGCAGCGGCTTGCCGTCGGTGGTGCCCAGCCAGACGGCCGAGGCGAGCGCGCCGGTCCAGCCGACCATCCAGGTGTGCACGTTCTGCGTGGTGCTCTGCCCGGCCTGCCAGGTGCCGGTCTTCCCGGCGGAGTCCCAGCCGTTGCCCAGCTCGGCGGCCCGCACGCGGCGCAGCGTCCAGTCGAGCTGGTCGATCGCCTCCCGGTCCAGGCCCAGGTCCGTCGTACGGAGCTGCTCGGTCCACACCTCCTCGTCGTCCTTGGTCACCGACCGGACGAAGTGCGCGTCGGCACGCTTGCCGCCGGCCGCGAACGTCGCCATCCCGTTCGCGTGGTCCTGCACGGTGATGCCGTACTGCCCGATCCCGACCTCGGTGGAGAACCGCTTCGCCACCTCGTCGGCCGGGTCGCTGCGCAGGTCGACGCGCTGCGGCCGGGGATTGCCCCGCACCGTCTCCCACATCGACTCCACGCCGGCCTGCCGCGCGGTCTCGATCACCTTGGCGGTGCCCAGCTTCTCGGTCAGCTCGAAGTAGGTCACGTTCAGCGACGCGACAGTGGCCTCCCAGAGCGCGCAGTCCGGCTGGCAGGGCGCGCGCTCCGCGTTGCGGATCGGCCCGGCTGCGCTGCCCTTCGTCCGCCCCGAGGCGGGGAACTCCTTGGTGTCCGGCGAGTCGAACCGCTGCTTCACCGAGATCCCGTCGCGTACGGCGGCGGCCAGGTCGTACACCTTGAACGACGACCCCGGCGGATGCTGGCCGAAGCCGCGGGTCTCGCCGTTCTCGTCGTAGTACCAGCCGGCGTAGTCCGCGCCCGAGCCTTTGTCGCCGCCGTAGTAGCCGAGCACCCGGCCGGTGCCCGGCTCCACCGCCACCAGCGCGGCCTGCCAGTTGCGCGGCTGGCTGCGTACCGCCTGCGGCGCGGTGTCGCGGCGGATGTCCGCCGCCGCCTCGGCCGCGTCCTGCACGCGCTTGTCGATCGTGGTGACGATCCGGTAGCCGCCGTCGCGGATCACCTCGTCCGGCTTGCCGCGGAACGGCTCGGTCTCGCGCAGCTCGGCGAGCACATGGTTGACCACCAGGCCGGTCGGCCGGTCCAGGTCGGAGCGGCCCGCGTCCTTGTCGATCGGCCGGACCGTGTCCGGGTACGCGAGATCCGCCGCCTGCTGCGGCGTCAGGTAGCCGAGCTTGACCATGCCGTCGCGGATGTAGTTCCACCTGTCGATCGAGTTCTGCCGGGCCAGCGCGTTGCGGCGCGGATCGTAGCCGGGCGAGCCCTCCGGGTCGGCCGGGTCCGCCTCCGGCTGCTTCACCATCGCGCAGAGCACCATCGCCTCGGCCGGCGTGAGCTGCCGCGCGGCGGGCGCGTCCCGGCGCACCGTCTTGCCGAAGTACGTCTGCGCGGCCGCCTCGATGCCGTACGCGCCCCGGCCGAACGGCACGGTGTTCAGGTAGAAACCGAGGATCTCCTCCTTGGAGTATGCGTCGTCGAGCTTCCACGCGATCACCGCCTCGCGCAGCTTGCGGGAGTAGGTGACCCCGCGCAGGTCAGCGGCGATGCGCGCGTACTGCTGGGTGAGGGTGGACGCGCCCTGCCGCTGCCCGCCGCTCACGTTGGCCCAGGCCGCCCGCAGCACACCCTTGAAGTCGATGCCCTGGTTCGTCCAGAACGTACGGTCCTCGGCCGCCACGATCGCCTGCTTCGCCGAGTCGTTCATCTGGTCGTACGGCACGATGGTGCGGTTCTGCGCGCCCAGCTTCGCCATCGGCGTGCGCCCGTCTGCGTAGTAGACGGTGGTGGACTCGGGCAGCTTCAGGTCGCTGGGCGTCGGCACGCTGTCGAAGTAGTAGCCGCCGGCGACCAGCCCGCAGCCGGCCAGCAGCGTGCAGACCGCGAGGACGACCAGCAGACGCCGCCGCTTGCGCCTGGGGCGCACCTGGGTCGCGCCGCCCGGTTCCGGGGTGGATCCGCTGTTCCGCACGCGTTACCTCCGACTGCTCGGCTGAGTCGTGCCCGGCTCGCAGGCTAACCGAGCTGCGCCGACGGCACCGGCCGAAGAACCCGGACGGTGTGGCGCCGGTCCGGGCCGGGGCGGCGGTCGTCCGCCCCGGCCCGGGGCTCAGCCGGTCAGCGTGCCGCCCAGCCGACGGCCCGGTCGTCGCGTTCCCGGCGGGCGGCCCGGCGGGTCCGCCACCTGTCGTTGCCGCCCGCGTGGAACGGCGCCGACCGCCACAACGACCGCACCGGCGTGCCGTCCGGGGCGGCGAACGTCTCCCGTTCGGCGTAGCCGAGCCGCCGCAGCAGCTCCTCCTCCTGCTCACCGGCGCACGGGTGCGCGTACGTGGGCAGGCTCAACGTGTCCATCCGGCGCTGCGCCGCGGACAGCGCCTGCGTCGCGCCGCCCCGGGGCGCGGCCAGCAGCGCCAGATGGTTGTGCGGCTCGGCGGGACGGCGTGCCGCCAGTTCCTCACCGAGGCGGCGGAACCGGTCCTCGTCCGCCCCGGCGGCGCCGGCGAGCCGGTCGGCGTACCGGTGGGGGACGGGGATCGGGCGGTAGCGGTGGAACCACACGGTGGCGGCGCTGCCGTCTGGCAGCAGGAACGCGTCGCCGAACAGCAACGCGTGTTCGGTCCAGATCCGCGCCACGGCGGCGAGGACCGGCAGGCGGCGGGACTTGTCGGGGACGAGCCAGGCGGCCAGCGCGGTGGGCGCGAGGGCCTCGGCGACGAGATCGGCGATCCGGCCGATGTCGCACCATCGGGCGCGGACGACGGGCAGGGCTGTGCTCATGAACGAACTCCTGTTTTCCAGGCGTGGTCGGGTCGGTTACGGGCGCCGGACGACTGTCGACGGCGCCGCCGCGGCATGCGGCAGTCGGGCGGGACACGCCCGTGCTCCGGATCGGAGGTGGTGCCTGTGGAGTCCGCTCAGGCAGGTCTGGTGCCGGGGCGCGACGTGCGCGACGGCGGCAGCGGGTCGGCCGCCGGTCGCGCGTACCCGTCGGTCAGCGTCGGCAGTCGCCAGCGGTTCGCGTCCGCGTCGGCGGCCTCGCTGTGCACCGCGCCGCCGCCGTGGGTGACGCCGTCGAGCGGCAGCGGCAGGGCGGGTGTGGTCGTGACGTGCGCGGCCGGACCGACGGTCGCCGGTGCCCGGCTGCGTACGGGCTCGACCCACCGCGTGCCGACGACGGTGAGGCTGCGCGCCGCCGGGGCGGCGAGGACCGGCCCGCCGAGGCGGGGCGGCGTGTCGTGCGCACGCTCGGGAGCCGGTGCCGGCGTCGCGGCCGGGTCGGCCGGGACGATCGGGGCGCCGGGAGCGGCCGGGCCGGGCACGGGCTCGCCGGGCGCCGGGGGCGAGCCGGGGTCCGGCGCGGCCGGCGGGTCGATCAGATCGGTCACCGGGCTGAGCGGATCGAGCACCGGATCCAGCGGGTCGAGTACCGGTTCCAGGCCCCGCCAGACCGGGCCGAGGATCGGGCGCAACGGCTCCACGACCGGGGCCAGCACGTCCGCCACCGGGTCGAGCACGCCTGCCCTCACCGGGTCGGTGACCGGGCGCAGGCCCTCCGCGACCGGCGCGAGCACGTGGTCGCGTACCGGGTCGGTGACCGGGCGCAGGCCGTCGGTGACGGGCGTGAGCACGTGGTCCCGGACCGGCGTCACCACCGCCTCGACCACCCGGCCGGTGGCCGGCGCCGCGGGGGCCGGCTGGGCATTCGGCCGGCCCGTGCCGGGCAACGGCGTTCCGGACGGGGGCGTGCCGGGCTTCGGCGCGGTCGCGTCAGGTGCGGGCACCGGCGCGGCGGAGTCGGACGCAGGCGCGGGTGCGGCGGGGCCGGGTGCGGCGGGGTCGGGAGCAGGCGCGGGCGCGGCGGGCGTCGCCGGCTGCGCCGCGGCGTCACCGGATCCGGTGGAGGGCGCGGCGCCCGTTCCGGACGTGGGCAGGCCGAGCACCGTTCCGAGCGTGTGGGTGAGCACCCCGACGGTGGCGGTGAGCGGGCCGGACGGCTCGCGGTCGGCGGCGTGGGCGGCCGAGCCGGATGCGACCTCGTGGGCGCCCCAGACGACCGCCACGGCACCGAGCAGCAGGCCGAGGCGCAGCGTGCAGCGCGCCATCCACCCGGTCCGTTCCGACATCCCGCACCCTTCGGATCCACGCCCGGCGGCACCGATCGACGCCCCGCACTGTACCCAACGTGGCGGCCCGGGCACAGTACGCCGTCGATCCGTGTCGGGCGCGTCGCGCCGGGCGCAGGCGTGGGATCCGCGGAGTCCGGGTACCAGCCGGCCATGGACACGCGCACGGCCGAACGCCCGGACACCACCCCCGCCCCCGCCGCGCCCCCGGCCGGTGTGATCGCTGTCGTCGCCCACCGGAAGAAGACGTTCGGGGGTGGGCTCGACGAGCTGCGCTCCCGGCTCGTCGCCGCCGGGGTCGGGCGGCTGCTCTGGTACGAGGTGCCGAAGAGCCGCAAGGCGCCCAAGCGGGTGCGCGCGGCCCTGGACGAGGGTGCCGAGCTGGTGCTGGTGTGGGGCGGCGACGGCATGGTGCAGCGGTGCGCCGACGCGCTCGCGGGCAGCGGCGTGCCGATGGGCATCCTGCCCGCCGGCACGGCCAACCTGTTCGCGGTGAACCTGGGCATCCCGGTCGACCTGCCGGAGGCGGTGCGCATCGCGCTGCACGGCCGCCGGCGCGAGCTGGACCTGGGCCGGATCAACGGCGAGCACTTCGCGGTGATGGCCGGCGCCGGGTTCGACGGCGACCTGATCCGTGACGCCGACCGGCAGCTCAAGGGCCGGTTCGGCCGGATCGCGTACGTCTGGACCGGGCTGCGGCACGTGCGCGGCGAGTGCGTACGGACCCGGATCCGGGTCGACGGCGCCGACTGGTTCGACGACGAGGCGAGCTGCGTGCTGTTCGGCAACGTCGGCACCATCACCGGTGGCATCCCGGCCTTCGACGACGCCCGCCCGGACGACGGGGCGCTCGAGGTCGGCGTGTCCACCGCCAGCGGCGCGGTGGACTGGGCGCGCACGCTGGGCCGGATGGCCGCCGGGCGTTCCGAGGAGTCGCCGTTCGTGCGGATCACCCGGGGTCGCAAGATCAAGGTCCGGTTCGACGCGCCGAAGACGTACGAGCTGGACGGCGGCGCCCGGGGCAAGGCGAAACGGCTCAAGGTGAAGGTGGTGCCGGGCGCGCTGACCGTGTGCTGTCCCGACCCGGCGGACTGACCGCGCCCGGGCCGGGGCAGGATGCCGGAATGCGCGACGACATCCGCGACTACCTGGCCGAAGTGGTCCGCCGCTCCCGGGACGTGCTCGGTGAGGACCTGGTCGGCGCGTACGCCGCCGGGTCGGTCGGGCTGGGCGCGTACCAGCCGGGCCGCAGCGACGTGGACGTGGCGCTGGTGGCCGCCGGGCCGATGCCGGAGCCGGACAAGCGCCTGCTCGTGGACCGGCTGCGGCACGAGTCGCTGCCCTGCCCGGCGCGCGGCCTGGAACTGGTCGTCTACCGCCGCGACGTGGCCGCCTCCGGCACCCCGGAGCCGGGCTTCGAGGTCGAGCTGAACACCGGTGCCACCATGCCGTTCCGCGCCACCTACGACCCGGCCGACCGGCCCGCCGCCGACGGGCGGTTCTGGTACGCGCTGGACCGCAGCATCCTGCGCCAGTCCGGCCGGACGCTACTGGGCCCGCCCGCCGCCGACATGTTCGCCGACCCGTCCCCGGAGGCACTGCGGGCGCTGCTCGCGGACGCGCTGCGCTGGTGGCTGGCGCTGCCCACGCCACCCGGCGACGAACCGGCCCCCGGCGCGGAGGACGCGGTGCTCGGCGCCTGCCGGGCGCTGGTGCGCATCCGCGACGGCGTCTGGCTGGGCAAGGTCGACGCCGGGCTGCGGGTGGCCGCCGACGACCCGGACGCCGCGCTGATCCGCGCCTCGATCGCGGCCCGCCGGGGCGGCACGCCGCCGTCCGGCCCGGCTGCCCGCGCGTTCCAGCGGCGGGTGCTGGACCGGATCACCGCGCGGTGAGCCCCGCCGTGCGTGACTACTGTGAGCCGGGGGAGGTGCGGTGATCATGACGGAGCTGAGCGCGTCCACGCGGGCCGGGCTGGAGTCGGTGGTGCCCGGCGGCGTGACGACCCGGGCCGCGGACCGGCTGCGGATGGCCCACGACGCCTCGCACTACCTGCTGCACCCCGGCGCGGTGATCACGCCGGCCGACGCCGGTCAGGTGGCGGCGCTGCTCGCGTACGGGCGCCGCACCGGAACCGCGCTGACGTTCCGCTCCGGCGGCACCAGCCTCAGCGGCCAGGCGGTCACCGACGGGCTGCTCGTCGACGTGCGGCGGCACTTCCGCGACCTGACGGTGCTCGACGACGGGCGGCGGGTACGGGTGCAGCCCGGGGTGGTGCTGCGGCAGGTGAACGCGCGCCTCGCGCCGTACGGCCGCAAACTCGGCCCCGACCCGGCCAGCGAGTCCGCCTGCACGGTCGGCGGCGTGGTCGCCAACAACTCCAGCGGCATGACCTGCGGAACCGAGTTCAACACGTACCGGACGTTGGAGTCGCTGGTCCTCGCCCTGCCCGGCGGCACCGTGCTGGACACCGGCGCCCCGGACGCCGACGCCCGGCTGCGCGCCGCCGAACCGGACCTGCACGCCGGGCTGCTGCGGCTGCGCGACCGGGTACGCGGCAATCCCGACTCGGTGCGCCGCATCCGCGCCCAGTACGCCATGAAGAACACCATGGGGTACGGCGTGAACGCGTTCCTCGACCACGACGACCCGGCCGACCTGCTCACCCGGCTCGTGGTGGGCAGCGAGGGCACGCTCGCGTTCGTCGCCTCGGCGACGTTCCGCACCGTACCCGTGCACCGGCACGCCGCGACCGGCCTGCTGGTCTTCGACACCCTGGGCGCGGCGATGGCCGCCATGCCGGCGCTGGTGGCCGCCGGGCCGGCGGCGATCGAGTTGCTCGACGCCGCCGCCCTGCGGGTCGCCCAGCGCGACCCGAAGGCGGACGCCACGCTGCGCGGCCTGGCCGTGCGCGGGCACGCCGCGCTGCTCGCCGAGTGGCAGGAGTCCGACCCGGCGGCGCTCGCCGACCGGGTCGCAGACGCCGGACCGGTGCTGTCCGGCCTGCCGCTGAGCGCCCCGGCCCGGCTCAGCGGAGAGCCGGCCGCCCGCGCCGCGCTGTGGCACATCCGCAAGGGCCTGTACGCGGCGGTGGCGGGCGCCCGCCCGTCCGGCACCACGGCGCTGCTGGAGGACATCGCCGTGCCGGTCGAGGCGCTCGCCGGCACCTGCGCGTCGCTCGCCGACCTGTTCGAGCGGTACCGGTACGCCGACAGCGTGATCTTCGGCCACGCCAAGGACGGCAACCTGCACTTCATGCTCAACGAGCGGTTCGACGGCGGCGAGGCCCCGGCGCGCTACGCCGACTTCACCGAGGAGATGGTCGACCTGGTGCTCGGCCACGGCGGCACGCTCAAGGCAGAGCACGGCACCGGCCGGGTGATGGCCCCCTACGTGCGCCGCCAGTTCGGCGACGAGCTGTACGAGGTGATGCGCGAGCTGAAGACGCTCTGCGACCCGGACGGCGTGCTGAACCCGGGCGTGCTGCTCAGCGACGATCCGGACATCCACATGCGGCACCTCAAGACCGTGCCGGCGGTGGAGGAGGAGGTGGACCGCTGCGTCGAGTGCGGCTACTGCGAGCCGGTCTGCCCCAGCCGTGATCTCACCACCACGCCCCGGCAGCGCATCGTGCTGCGCCGGGAGATCGCCGCCGCGCAGGCCGCCGGAGACACCGCGCTGGCCCGGGAGCTGACCGACGACTACGACTACGACGCGGTGCAGACCTGCGCGGTCGACGGCATGTGCGCCACCGCCTGCCCGGTGCTGATCAACACCGGTGACCTGGTCAAGCGGCTGCGCGCGCAGGAGCACGGCCGGACGGCGGGGACCGCCTGGCGCGGCGCGGCCCGCCACTGGGGCGCCACCACCCGGGGCATGGCCCGGGGACTCGACCTGGCCGGGGCGCTGCCGCCCGCGCTGCCCGAGGCCGCCACCCGGGCCGCCCGCGCGGTGCTCGGCGCCGACCGGGTACC
The DNA here is from genome assembly GCF_000177655.2 of Micromonospora sp. L5. Classification (NCBI taxonomy): domain Bacteria; kingdom Bacillati; phylum Actinomycetota; class Actinomycetes; order Micromonosporales; family Micromonosporaceae; genus Micromonospora; species Micromonospora sp. L5. Next base: position 5,471,312 of record NC_014815.1, read on the forward strand.
GCGGTGGCAGCGGGACCTGCCGCGCGGCGGCACCCCGCGCCGCCCCCACCCGGCCGACGCCCCGGACGCGGTGTTCGTCCCGTCCTGCCTGGGCACGCTGTTCGCCCCGGCGCAGGGTGGCACCGGCGTGGCCGCAGCGCTGCTCACGCTCGCCGAGCGGGCCGGCGTACGCCTGCTCGTGCCGGACGGCATCGGTGACCTGTGCTGCGGCACCCCCTGGTCGTCGAAGGGTCTTGCCGACGGCTACCGGGCGGTCCGCGACCGCGTGCCCCCGGTGCTGCGCGCCGCGAGCCGCGACGGCGCGCTGCCGGTGGTCAGCGACGCCGCGTCCTGCACCGAGGGCTTCGAACGGCTGCTCGACGGCGCCGGGGACCTGCGGGTCGTGGACGCGGTCGCGTACACCGCCGGCACGCTGCTGCCCCGGCTGACGGTGCGCCGCCGGATCGGTTCGCTCGCGCTGCACCCGACCTGCTCGTCGGTCCGGCTCGGCCTGGACGACGCGCTGCTCACCGTGGCCCGCACGGTCGCCGACGAGGTGGTGGTCCCGGAGGGCTGGCAGTGCTGCGGCTTCGCCGGCGACCGGGGTCTGCTGCATCCGGAGCTGACCGCGTCGGCCACCCGGGCCGAGGCCGCCGCCGTCGCGGCACGGCCCTTCGACGGGTACGCCTCGGTGAACCGCACCTGCGAGATCGGGCTGGCGCGGGCCACCGGGCAGCCGTACCGGCACCTGCTGGAGCTGCTGGCCGAGGTGACCGCGCCGTAGCGGTCCGGTCCTCCAAGATCGACACCAGTTCGGGGAAGTGGTGGGGTCCGGGTGGGTTGGATGTCACCACCTCCCCGTGCTGGCGTTGACCTTGGATCGGCGGGTGCACGTGGGGTGCGTGCTTGACGCCAACTCCGGGAGGTGGCTGGTTCTGTCCAGCGGTGAGCTGGGCGGGCGTCCGGGGATCTCGATTGCAGGCGGGGCGATGGCGGCAGGGCTTACGGTGCGAGAGGGGGGAGTCCACGGGAGGGGTGACGCGGTGGCGGGGGTGTTGTCGGGGCGGGTCGCTGTGGTCACCGGCGCCGCGCGGGGGATCGGCCGGGCCGCGGCGGTGGCGCTGGCCGAGGCGGGCGCGGACGTGGCCGGGATGGACGTCGCCGGGCCGGTCAGCCCGATCCTGGACCTGCCGCCCGCTACCCCGGAGGACCTGGCCGAGACCGGCCGGCGGGTGACGGCGGCGGGCGCCCGCTGGTCGGCGCACGTGGCCGACCAGCGCGACATCGGCGCGGTACGCGCTGTCGCCGAGGCGGTGGAACGCGAGCACGGCGGCATGGACGTGCTGTTCGCCAACGCCGGCATCCAGGCGTTCGCGCCGCTGCTGGAGATGACCGACCGGCACTGGCACGACCAGATCGACGTGAACCTCACCGGCGCCGCGAACGTGCTGCGGGTCTTCGCGCCGCTGCTGGTACGTCGCGGCGGCGGCCGGATCGTGGTCACGTCGTCCACCCAGGGGCAGCACGGCACCACGAACGGGTCCGCGTACTCGGCGTCCAAGTGGGGACTGATCGGGCTGGTCAAGTCCGCCGCGCTGGAACTCGGGCCGCACGGCGTGACGGTGAACGCGGTGATCCCGGGCCTGGTCGACACCGCCCTGACCCGGCACCGGGACCGGTACGTCCAGGCGCTCGTCGAGGCGGGCAAGCCGGCCTCCGGTGACCTGGCTCAGGTGGAGGACGCCGCGATTCAGGCGCTGCGGTCGAAGACGCCGCTCGGCGTGCCGTGGGTGGAGCCGGAGGACGTGTCGCCGCTGGTGGTGTTCCTCGCCTCCGACGCCGCGCGGATGGTCAGCGGCACGTCGTTCGCCGCGACGGCCGGCGACAGCGCCCACGTGACCGCCTGACCTCGCCGGGCTGCCGCTGCCGGCGGTCGTGGCTAGGCTCGGGCGATGCATCGATCGAGGTTGTACGCCCTGATCATCGACGCGCCGCAGGACGAGGCGGGGGAGACGGCCGCGTTCTGGTCCGCCGCGCTCGGCGCGAGCCTGCGCACCGATCCGGCCGAACCGGAGTTCACCGGCCTGGCCGACGTCGTGCCGGGGCTGGTCACCGCCGTGCAGTCGGTCGACGACGCGCCCCGTCACCATCTCGACATCGAGACCGACGACGTGGCCGCCGAGGTGGAGCGGCTGTGCGGGCTGGGCGCCACGCCGGTGTCCCGCTGGCTCGACTGCCACGTGCTGCGCGCGCCGGGCGGGCACCTGCTCTGCGTCATCCCGGTGGCCGGCGACAGCGAGGTGTTCGAGGCCACCGCGACCCGCTGGCCGTGAACCGGTAGGCACGAGCCGGCGCCCCGGCCGCGCGGGCCGGGGCGCCGGAACCGTGGGTCAGGAGCCGTACGGCAGCGTGACCGTCGAGGCGTTGCCGACGCCGAGGATCGTGGGCGCGCCACCGATGGCGTTCCACACCTCGACGCGTACCGTGCCGCCGGACAGGTTGCCCAGCGTGCCGGTGGCCGAGAGCAGGCCCTGGGTCTGCCGGTAGCGCTCCGCACCCGGGATCGGATCGGTGGCGAAGTACCGGTAGGTCTCCACCCGCTCGACGCTGCCGTTGCCGGTCAGGTCGTACGAGACCCGGATCTGGACGCCGTTGCCGATCGCGGTCCCCGCATCGACGGCCAGGTCGAACGCGGTCGCCCCGCCGGTGTACGTGCCGGTCAGCCCGGTAGCGGTGAACACCTGCGGGTTGGCCGGTGTGCCGTCGGAGTTGCCGTTCGCCGCCGCCACGTTCACCGTGCCGGCGGTGCCGGCGCTGCCGTCCAGCCCGCCGCCCGTACGCAGGTAGCGGACCGGCGTCAGCGGGGTACCGGTACTCGGAGTGGGGCTGGCGGTGGTCGGCGTCGGCGTCGGCGTCGGGCTGGCCGTGGTCGGCGTCGGACTGGCGGTCGTCGGGGTCGGCGTCGGCGTCGAGGTCGTCGGCGGACCGGTCGGCACGGTCACGCCGCCGGTGGCGTCGCCGCCGCTCCACGCGTACGCCCCGGAGGTGGCCGTCCTCCCGGCCGGCACGGTGAGCGTGGTGCCGTTGGAGAACGTGACTGTGAGCGGCCGGGCGGTGATGTTCGACGCCACGTAGGTGCGGGCGCCGTTCTTGACGAACACCTTCGCCAGCGGGTGGTTCGCGGTGACGGAGGTGTCCACCGTGCCGAGCGCGGCCAGGTTGCGGATCCAGTGGAACGTGTGCGCCTTGCTCTCACCCTCCTCGCTGGTGAATCCGCTGTTGGCGCGGAAGTTGCGCAGCGCCTGCTCACCGTCGCCGAGGGCCAGGAACTCCCAGATGATGTCCTGCCACACCGTGGGCGGGCCGCCCTTGTTGGTGACCAGCTCGGCGTAGTTGGCCTTGACGTACTCGGGGAAGTCGCCCAGGTAGAGGTGACCGCCGGTGATCGGCAGCATGTTGATGCCCTGGATCATCTCCGGCGCCGCGGAGAACCAGGTCGAGTACGCCCCGCCGTCGCCCCACACCATGCCGACCGTCTTGTGCCCGAACGCGGCCGGGAAGTTCTGGTCGTACACGTCGAACCAGTACTCGGAGATGGCCGCCGACTGCGTGGTCCACAGGTAGACCCCGGCGTCGCGGACGGCGGTGTCGCCGGTGGCCTGACCCCACTGGATCAGCGCGTTGGCGAAGTTCATCCCCTCCGAGGAGGACTCCTGGTTGTTGCCGGCGAAGAACGGCGCCAGCCCGGAGGCCCAGTCGTGCCCGGCGTAGATGTCGAAGTCCCGCAGGTAGGGGAAGCGGCTGTCGGCGCGGTCGTAGTTGTTGGCGTCGCGGATGAGCAGGTCGATCATGCCGCCGTAGCGGCTGTCGTCGGCCCAGCCCGGGTCGAACTTGGCGACAGTGGCGGCGGCGGCGATGAAGTAGCCGTAGTGGAAGTGGTGGTCGTTCAGGTCCTCGTCGGAGCCGTACGAGGCCGGGTAGCCGATCAGCGTGCCCCAGTTGCGGTCGTAGTAGAACAGCTGGCTGGTCTCGCCCGAGCCGGCGGTGAGCCAGTTGGTCAGCCGGTTCTTCATCGCGGTCACCGCCGCGTCGCGGACCGGGGTCTGCCCGAGCTGGTCGGCGATCTCGGCGATCCGGGCGGCCCGGCCGAGTCCCTTGCCCGCCCAGTAGGTGTCCCGGCCGCTGACGCCCTCCGGGTTGCCCTGCTCGGCGTTGAGGTAGCCGGTGACGGTGGCCAGGTCCGCGCCGCTGGAGTCGCCGACGGCGGGCACCTCGGGCAGCACACCGGTGAAACGCATCGTGGTGGTGAACGACGGCACGCCGGTGAGCACCCGCATGGCGCCGCGCGCCGAGACGTACGTCGGGGTGATCGGGGTGGCGCCGGTGAGGCTGCGCCACTGGTGCGGGTAGAGCGCCACCACTGTCTTCGTCTCGCTGCCCTCGCGGGGCGTGGTGGTGAACGCGTACGTGGTGCGCACCGTTCCCGCGGACGGGTCGTACGTGTAGCTCATCCGGGTGCCGGTGACGTGGGCGTGGGCGTACCGGCCGTAGGTGTCGGCCAGAGCGGCCCGGTCGCCGCCGCCGGGCAGCACCGCGACCGAGAAGTACCCCTTGCCGGCCAGCGTCGAGCTGATGCCGGCGCCGTTGACGGTCCAGGTCGCGCCGGTCGGTGCGTACGCGACGTAGTCGTGGCCGTTGACAGTGAAGCCGATGGTGGCGCCGGAGTTGCGCCACACGGTGGGCGTCGCGGTGGCGGTGAGCTGCGCGGTGCCGCCGCTGACCGTGTAGTAGCTGAACGGCAGCCCGTGGCCGATGGTGGCGCGCATGGTGCGGCTGCCGTCGCTCCAGTCGGCGGTGACCGTCCAGTCGCTCCAGTCGGCGGCCTTGACGACCGGCGCGGACAGTCCGGGCATCCCGACGCGGACGTCCTCGCCGTACGGGTAGTGGAACTCGCCGACGCCGGTCGCGGTGCCGCTGATGGCCGGGGTGGTGGTGTACGACAGGCCGAGCCCGTTGTTCTCGGCCTTGAACGCCAGCGGGTGGGCGTGCAGGTTCTCGCTGCCGGCGCAGTTGTTGCGCTTCCAGATCAGCGACGACCACCAGTCGTTGGTGGGGATGGCGCCGGCGGGCGCGTCGGGGGTGGTGAAGATGCGCGGGTTGGTGCTGATCGCGCCGCAGCCCTTGGGCAGCTGGGCGCCGGGCGGCAGCGTCTCGGTATAGCTGCCCGCGCCGACGGCGCCGGCGGTGGCCGTGCCGCCGCCGCCGGCCACGGCGCCCAGCAGGCCGGCGGCGAGCACGGACGCGGCGACGAGGGCGGTCGCCCGCAGACCGCGACGGCGGGCCGGGGACGGGACGGGCGCAGTCGGGGGTACGGGGTCGGGGGAGAAGTCCCGCAGGAGGTTCATGGAGGTCCCCTTCACGAGGAGAAGGCGGGGTACGAAGTGGTGTTCCGGCAGTCGTGAGAGCGCTCTCTTGAGAAGGGACAGTAAGGTTCGGGTTACGGCTCCGTCAATGTCTTGTTACCAAAGAGAGCGCTCTCCCGTGCGCACGGAAGGCCCTCCGGTCACCTCGCGAAGCGCCCTGACCAGCGTCGACGGCCCGCACGAAGCGCCGCCCCCGACCGAGGCGGCCGGGGGCGGCGCGAGGACGCGTACGCCTACGCTGAGTCAGGCGGCGGTGGCGGCGAGACTCCGCGCGTCGGTGCGTGCCGCAGCCGTGCCCGGCTCACCGGCGGCACCGGCTCGACCGGCGCCCGGCTGCCCGGCGACCGGCCGCGACGCGGACTGCGGCGAGCCGGCGGACTGCCGGGGCGCGGCGGGCTGCCGCGGCGTCCGGGCGGCGCTCAGCCCCGCCTGCGCGTTGTTCCAGGCCGCGCACGGCCACGCCGCCCCGACGCAGCTCGGGCTGGTGCAGACGCGCTCGGCGTCCGGCTGGTGCGCGTCGGCCACCGCGGCGGCCAGGTCCCACAGCAGCGGATCGGTCACCTCCGCGGGGCGGTCGGCGACGCGGTCTGTGCTGGCTTCGGACATGATTCGGTCCCCCTGTCGTGAACGGCCCCCACCTGTTTCCGGAAACCGCCCCGGCCAAACCTGCGCCCGCCGGGGCGTGGACATAGGCTGGCCGGCGTGGCGAGGTACTACGACCTGCATCCGGACAACCCCCAGCCCCGCGTGATCCGGCAGGTGGTGGACCTGCTGCGCGCCGACGGGGTGATCGCCTACCCGACCGACTCCTGCTACGCGCTCGGCTGCCGGATCGGCAACCGCGACGGCGTGGAGCGGATCCGGGAGATCCGGCGGCTCGACGACCGGCACCCGTTCACCCTGATGTGCGCCGACTTCGCCCAGCTCGGCCAGTTCGTCAAGCTCAGCAACGCGGTCTTCCGGCAGGTCAAGTCCGTCATCCCGGGCAGCTACACCTTCCTGCTGCCGGCCACCGCCGAGGTGCCCCGCCGGTTGCAGGACCCGCGGCGCCGGGTGGTCGGGGCGCGCGTACCCCGGCACACCGTGACCCAGGCGCTGCTCGCCGAACTCGGCGAGCCGCTGCTGACCAGCACGCTGCTGCTGCCCGGCGAGGACGAGCCGATGACCCAGGGCTGGGAGATCAAGGAACGGCTCGACCACCTCGTCGACGCCGTGGTCGACGCCGGGGACTGCGGGCTGGAGCCGACCACAGTGGTCGACCTGTCCGGCCCCGAGCCGGAGATCCTGCGCCGCGGCGCCGGCGACCCGGCCCGCTTCGAGTAACGATCACCCGTTCCGCCCCGCCGGGCCGCCGCCGTAGGGCACCGTGATCCCCGGCGGACGGTGACGGGGGTACGGCGTGGAAGCACTCGTGCTGATCACGGTGCTGGGTGCCACCGTGCTCGTCGGCACCACCATCGGCGGTCGCTACAGCGTCGCGCCGCCGGTCCTGCTGATCGCGATGGGCGCGCTGATCGGCCTGCTGCCGCCGTTCGAGAACCTGATCCTCGAACCCGAGGTCGTGCTGGTGCTGTTCCTTCCGGCGATCCTCTACCGGGAGAGTCTGGTCATCAGCCTCCGCGAGATCCGGGCCAACCTCACGGTGATCGTCGGGCTCGCCGTCGTGCTGGTGATCGTCACGATGGTCGCCGTCGCGTACACCGCGCAGGCCCTCGGCGTGCAGCCGGCCGCCGCGTGGGTGCTCGGGGCCGTCCTGGCGCCGACCGACGCCGCCGCCGTGGCCGGCCTGGCCAAACGGATGCCGCGCGGCATCCTCACCACGCTGCGCGCGGAGAGCCTGGTCAACGACGGTACGGCGCTCGTGCTGTTCGCGGTGGCGGCGGGCGTGGTCGCGGGCGGTACGGTGCCCGGTGCGCTGACGCTCAGCGGCGAGTTCGTCGGCAAGTCGGCCGGCGGGGTGGCCGCGGGCCTGCTCGTCGGGGCGGTCGTGGTGCTGATCCGCAAGCACGTGGACGACCCGATGCGCGAGGGCGGGCTGAGCATCCTCACCCCGTTCGTCGCGTTCCTGCTCGCCGACGCGGTGCACGCCAGCGGGGTGCTCGCGGTGGTCGTGTCCGGGCTGCTGCTGTCGTACGCCGCGCCCCGGGTCATCCGGGCCCGTTCCCGGGTCACCGCGTTCGCGTTCTGGGACCTCTCCACCTTCATGATCAACGGTGGGCTGTTCGTGCTGCTCGGCACGCAGGTGCCGCGCTCGCTGCGCAGCATCACCAGCCACTCGCCGACCGCGTCGCTCGGCATCGCGGTGCTCGTCGCAGCGGTCGTGGTGGCGATCCGCCTGCTCTGGGTGCACCTGTCGGTGTCGGCGCTGCAACGGGTGGACCGGCGGGAGTCGAGCCGGGCACGGCACTTCGACGGCCGGATGCGTACCGCCGTGGGCTGGGCCGGCTTCCGGGGCGCCGTCTCGCTCGCCGCGGCGCTCGCCGTGCCGGTCACCATGCACGACGGGAGCCCGGTACGCGAACGTGACCTGATCATCTTCGTCACCGTCGTGGTGATCGTGCTGATCATGCTGGTGCAGGGCACCACGCTTCCCGCGGTCGTGAGCTGGGCCGGCCTGACCGGCGACCGGGAACGCGACGAGGAGGTGCGCTGGGCCCGGATCCGGGCCACCGAGGCGGCACTGGAGGCGCTGCCCCGGGCCGCCAGCGACGTGGGCGCCACCCAGGACACCGTGGACCGGCTGCGCGCCGACTACGAGGACCACCTGGCCGACGCCCGCGACCCGGGTGGCGAGGACGCGGAGGCGGAGCGGGAGATGGCCCGCCGGCTGCGGCTTCGGGTGCTCGACCACAAGCGGCAGGAGATCACCCGGCTGCGCAACACCAGGCAGATCGACGACGCGGTGCTGCGGCAGCTCCAAGCGGCCATCGACATCGAGGAGATCCGGCTGCTCGGCCCGGAGATGGAGGAGTGAGCGACGCCGCCCGCGCCGGACGTCCGGCGCAGGCGGCGGCCCGCTCAGCGTGCGTCGACGGCGACAGCCGTGTACGGGGTGGCCGGCGTCGGCGGGGTGGAGAACCGGGCGTTGGGCAGGTAGAGCCGCCCGAGGGCGCTGGCGACGGTGGTCGGCACGTCGAAGTCCGGATCGGTGAGCACCCGGCGTAGCACACCGGTGGTGCCGGCGCGGTTCAGCTCGACCGCGGCGACCTGGTTGAGCCGGTTCTGCACCACGTACAGCGTGCGGCCGAGCAGCAGCAGGCCGTCGCCGTTGACGAACGTGCTCCCCGGCACGTCGACGGTGGTGGTGACGCCGGTGGCCGGGTCCACCCGGAACAGCGTGCCGGTGTTCGACTGCACGACGATCAGCGCCCGCCCGTCCGGCGTGGGCGCGATGCCGTTGAGGTTGATGCCGGTGCCGGTCTGCTGGAAGTCGCCGGTCAGCGGCAGCGTGGTGAAGGCGCCGGCGGGCGGCAGCGTGCCACCGCGCCCCAGCGGCAGGCGGTACAGCACCGGCCGGTTCGAGTCGGTGAACCAGGCGGCGTCGCGGGTGAGCGCCACGTCGTTGACGAACGTCGGCGCGTCGGCGAACCGGTAGCTCGCGAGCACGGCGCCGGTGCGCGTGTCGATCACCCGGGCGTCACCGGCGGTGCCGCCGGCGACGAAGAGCCGGCCCCGCGGGTCGACCTTCAGGCCGAGCGAGGGGGTGCCGGTGGCGGGGCTGACCTGCCGGCCCGCTCCGGTGATGAGGTCGGCGCGGTAGATCTCGCCGGTGGCCCGCGACCCGAACCAGGCGTACCGGCCGGCGGCGGCGACGCCCTCCGGCTGGAAGCCGTCGGGCAGCGCGATGACGCTCGGGCGGCGGTCGTGGGCGGTGGCGGGGGCCGGGACGGCGGTGGTGACGAGGGCGGCGGTCAGGGCGACGCCGAGGGCGGTCCTGATGCGTCGGTTCACTGTGGTCCTTCCGGCGAAACGGTGGAACAGGACCTACCCCACTGTACGGTCGCGGGCCGCTGCCCGCCCGGGACGCGACCCGGCACGGTGGCCCCGTGCCGGGTCACGTCGACTGTCAGCCGGCCGCGCAGGCCGGCGTGCCGGAGGGCGCGGTACCCGTGCCCTGGAAGCCGAACTCGGTGGTGCCACCGGCACCGACCTGGCGGTTGTAGTCCACGTTGCGGAAGGTCACCGCACCGCTGGTGCCGCTGGCCTGGGCGCTCCAGGTGTTCGTGATCGCCGAGCCCGAGGGCACTGTCAGCGACACGGCCCAGCCGTTGAGTCCGGAGGAGCCCGCGGTGATGCGGACGTTGGTGACGAAGCCGCCCGGCCACTGGTTGACGGTGAGCGTGGCGGTGCAGGCGCCGGTCGGCGGGGGAGTCGTGGGCGGCGCGCTGGTCGGCGGCGTGCTGGTGGGCGGCGCCGAGGTGGGCGGCGTGCTGGTCGGCGGCGCGGTGGTGGGCGGCGGGGTGCCGCCCTCGTTGAGCGCGTTCAGCACGGCGGTGTACGCCTGCTTCTTGTTGCCGCTGCCGTCGAACAGCAGCGGGGTGCCGCTGGCCCGCCAGGAGTCGGTGTCCCGGATGCCCCAGACCGTGATGCCGTTGCAGCGCGGCACGGCCAGGCAGTCCCGGGTCACGTTGCCGTACGTGGTGGCCTGGCTGCTGCCCGAACCCTCGATGTCCAGCTCGGTGATCTGCACGTCGACGCCGAGCGCGGCGAAGTTCTGCAGCGTGGTGCGGTAGTTGCTCGGGTACGGCGACCCGCTGTTGAAGTGCGACTGGAGACCGACGCAGTCGATCGGCACGCCCCGGGACTTGAAGTCCCGCACCATGTTGTAGACCGCCTGGGTCTTGGCCCACGACCAGTTGTCGGTGTTGTAGTCGTTGTAGCAGAGCTTGGCGCCCGGATCGGCGGCGCGGGCGGCACGGAACGCGGCCTCGATCCAGTCGCTTCCGGTGCGCTCCAGGTTGGAGTTGCGGCGGGCGCCGCTGTTGCCGTCGTCGAACGCCTCGTTCACCACGTCCCAGGAGTGGATCTTGCCCCGGTAGTGGGTGGCGACCTGGGTGACGTGGTTGATCATCGCCTGGCGCAGCGCGCTGCCGGACATGTTCTGCGCCCAGCCGGGCTGCTGCGAGTGCCAGGCCAGCGCGTGTCCGCGTACCCGCATGCCGTTGGCCTGGGCGTGCGCGACGAGCCGGTCGCCGCTGCTGAAGTTGAACTGGTTCTGGGACGGCTCGGTGGCGTCCCACTTCATCTCGTTCTCGGCGGTGACCATGTTGAACTCGCGGTTCAGGATGCCGACATACGTGCTGTCGGACAACTTGTTCACCGCCACCGCCGTGCCGAAGTACCGGCCCTGCTCCGCCGCCGACGCGCCGAGCGTCGTACCGGCGCTGGCGCTGGTCGCCGCCGCTATCGTGGCGGCGACCACCGCGGCCCCCGCCACCATCGCGACCACAGCGGTCCGCGGGCGTGACCGGGCTGCCGCGCTCCCGCTGCCGCGGGCGAGCACCTTGTCCATCTGAACGCCTCTCTAGCCTGTCAATGGGATCGGCTCGCCTCGGCCACCGCCCGCCACGATGTCGGCTCCGCGCGGCCGCCCGGTGGCCGCGCCAGGTGGGGGAGTGACTCCCCGGCACATCGTGAGTGGATCGAAGCGAATCTCTGTCCGGAGCCTACCGGAAGCGTTCCGAAAACTTAATCACCTCGATACGTCGACATCGGGGCACGCGGCACCGGGCGAACGGGCGGAATCCCGGGCGGGGGTGGCAGCGGGCACGCGCGTACCGCCCGGCGCGGCTCCGGAAGTTTCGGGGAGCGCCGGTTCTGCCGGTTGAGTCGATCGCGTCGCCGGGCCGATGCTTGACGAATCGACCGTAGACGATGGAGGAGGTCCTGGGGGATGCGCCGACCCGCGCTCGTCGTACTCGTCCTCGCCGCCCTGCTCGCCGGCACCCCGGCGGTCGCCCGGGCCGGCGCCGCCGCACCGCCGCCCGAGCCCGCCGCGCTCGCCGCGATCCGCACGCCCGGCACCGCCTGGGGGCACGACCCGGCCACCGGCCGGCTGACAGTCACCGCCGACGACACGGTACGCGGGCGCGAGCTGGCCGCGTTGCGCCGGACCGCCGACCGGGCCGGCGCGGTGCTGCGCCACGAACCCGGGCGGCTGCGCACGCTCATCGCCGGCGGTCAGGCGATCCACGGCGGCGGCGGGCGCTGCTCACTGGGCGCGAACGTGCGCAGCGGCGCCACCTGGTACTTCGTGACCGCCGGGCACTGCACCCGCCTCGCCGCCACCTGGTACGCCGACAGCGCCCGCACCACGGTGCTGGGCAGCCGGACCGGCAGCAGCTTCCCCGGCAACGACTACGGCGTCGTCCGCTACACCGGCACCGTCGCCCACCCGAGCGCGATCCACACCTACCCGGGGCAGGTCACCGTCACCGCCGCGGGCAGCGCGTACGTCGGGCAGGCGGTCTGCCGCAGCGGCGCCACCACGGGCGTGCGGTGCGGCACCGTCACCGGGCTGAACGCGACTGTCAACTACGCCGAGGGCAGCGTCACCGGGCTCATCCGCACGAACATCTGCGCCGAACCGGGCGACAGCGGCGGCCCGCTCTACGTGGCGGCGACCGGCACCGTCATCGGCGTCCTGTCCGGCGGCAGCGGCAACTGCACGAGCGGCGGCACCAGCTACTACCAGCCGATCCTGGAGATCCTCGCCGCGTACGGCCTGACCATCCCCTGACCGGCCGCGCGGGCGGCACGACCGCCGCCCGCGCCGGACCGGTCACCCGGTCAGGCGTCGCCCGGCACCGCCATCTCGCCCAGGCGCGACCAGTCCTGCTGCGGCACCGTCACGTTGACGATCCGGGGCGTCTCGGCCAGGTGCGGCGGCAACGTGCGCTGGGCGGTCCGGAAGTGCTCCGACTGCACGTGCGCGGCGCCCGCCTCGTCGTCGCGGAACGCCTCGACCAGCACGTACTCGGTCGGGTCGTCCAGGCTGCGGGACCAGTCGAACCACAGGCAGCCGGGCTCGGCCCGGGTCGCGGCGGTGAAGTCGGCGGCGATCTGCGGCCAGCGGTCGGCGTCCTCCGGGCGGACCCGGAACTTGGCGGTAATGAAGATCATGGGATCAGGCTACCCAGGGCCGGCGGCCACCCGCGCGGCATCAGCTCTTGGCCGCCGGGCCGAGCAGCTCGGCCGCCCGCCGGTCGGCGAACGCGGTGACCGCCTGCTGCCCGGCACCGAACACGATCGCCAGGCCCAGCAGCGCGGCGGTGCTGCTCACGCTGGTCTCCACCAGGCCGCCGATGACCAGCATGATGCCGACGACCGCGACCAGCGGGCCGACGGCGAGCTTGAGCAGCCCCTGCTGGAACGGCAGCTTGTAGGGCAGCCCGCCGGACCGGGAGGTGATCATCGACGGCAGCGCGCTGAGGAACGCCCCGAGGGCCCCGGCGATCAGCACGAAGAACAGCAGCCGCCAGGCCGGTACGCCACCGGCATCGGTCGGCGCCTCCAGCAGCCGGACGTCGTGGCTGAGCCACTGCACCAGCACCACCAGGACCTCCGCCAGCAGCGCGAACACCGACAGGCCCAGCATCCGGTTGCGCAGCCGGCGCGCCGACTCGTGGAACTCGTCGGACGCCGAGTGGTAGCGCAGCAGCAGCGCCTGCACCCGGGCGCGCAGCAGCGCCTCGGACGGGGCGCCGGCCGACGGGTCGAGGTCGGTGAGCACCTTGTCGTCGGCGGGCAGCACCTGCGCCGCCGCGCTGCGGTACGCGGGCAGCAGCCCGGTCAGCTCGTCCGCGGAGCGCAGCGCCACCATGGCCCGCTCCACCGAGTGGATCGTCTGCCACGCGTACTCCAGGTTGCCGCCGCGCAACCACTCGACCACGCCGCTGCGTCCGAGCACCACCTCCACCCGGGACAGCTGCGCGCGCAGCGCCTCGGCCCGCTCGGGGTCGCGCGGGGACAGCACCGCGAGCTGCTGGTACAGGTCGTCGAGCTTGGTCCGTACGCGGACCTGCCACACCGCACCGGGAACCGACGCGGCGGGCCGGGACGGCCCGCCCTCCGGCGCGTTCCGGGGCTCGGGTATGGCCTCCGGCTGGGTCTCCTGCTCGATCATCGTGCCCCACCTCTTTCCCCCCATGCCGCGCGGACCTGCTATCAGTATTCGCAGGTCAGGGCCATAATGGCTAGAGCACACCGGACAGTCGACCCGGCTCGCGAGGTGCGGGATCCGGCCCGACGGACGAGGCCGCAGCCGTCGGGCGGTCGGTAGCCTGAGCCGGTGACCGTCTACGCCCTCGCACAGCTCACCATCCACGACCGGGCGCGCTACGACAGGTACGCCGCGGCCTTCCCGCCGGTGCTGGCCCGATACGGCGGGAAGCTGCTCGCCGCCGACACCGCCCCCCGCGTGGTGGAGGGGGAATGGCCGCACCAGAAGGCGGTGCTCCTGTCCTTCGACAGCCGCGAGGACTTCGAGCGCTGGTCCACCTCGCCGGAGTACCGGGAGATCTCCCGGGACCGGGAGGCGGCCACCGAGGGCGTCGTGCTGCTGCTCGACGGGATCGGGCACGCCTGGCCGGCCTGACCCGCGGGCCCGCTCAGAGCCGGTGCCGCACCCACACGTTCGGCTCGACGTACGCGGCGTGGTCGTGGTCGGCGTCGACGAGCACCGGCGTCAGCGCTCCGGGCACGCGTACCGGGCCGGAGGTGTCGAACGGCAGCCCGGTCCAGCGCCGCCAGTCGGCGAGCGTGCCGGTCACCGTCATCGAGCGGGGCGCGATCCGCTCGATCACCCCGCCCGCGCGGACGTGCACCCGCAGCCACGGGTCGGCCGGCAGCCCGTCCGGGCGGTGCCGGGCCACGTACTCGGTCATCGGCACGTCCGGGACGGCGGCCTTGCCGCTCGGGCGCACCGGCGCCACCAGCGTGTCGAAGCCGGCGCGGGCCACCGCCGCGCGCATGGCCGCGAGCATCAGCCCGGACACCCCGCCGCCGCGCCGGTCCGGTCGCACGCAGATCTCCAGCGCGGACACCAGGTTCGGCGTCGACCCGGTGAGCCGGCCGAGCGTGGCCCGCTGGATCACCCGGTCCCAGCCGCCGTCGGGCAGCTCGTCCTCGGTCCAGCGCAGCGGCACCGCGTACCCGCGGGCCACGGCCCGGCCCGGCTCGGCCGGGTCGACGGCGGCGAAGACGAACTCGGGGTGCAGCTCGTGCGCGACGCCGTAGTAGAGCGCCCCCATCGGATCCCAGAGCATGAACGGCGGCCAGGCGCCGTCGAAGTCGTTGTCCAGCAGCGGCGCCAGCTCGGGCCGCTGCGCCAGTGTCACGATCTCCAGGGTCACGCCGGGCAGGCTAGGGCAGCGCGGCCCGGACCGCACGCGGATTGCCACTGCGCCCCTGGTTAGGCTGCCGGCATGGCAGATCCGTTCCGGGTACGCGTCACCGTGCGCGGCTACGAACTCGACACGCAGGGGCACCTCAACCAGGCGGTCTACCTCCAGTACGCCGAGCACGCCCGCTGGGAGTGCCTGCGCGCGTCCGGCATCGGCCAGGACCGGCTGCTCGCCGGCGGCGTCGGGCCGGTCGCGCTGGAGGTGACGGTGCGCTACCTGCGGGAGCTGCGCGGCGGCGACGAGGTCGACGTGACCTGCGAGTTCCACTGGGGCGAGGGCAAGACGTTCCGGATCGGCCAGGAGTTCACCCGGGCCGACGGCACCCCCGTCGCATCGGTCAGCGGCGTCGGCGGGCTGCTCGACCTCACCGCACGGCGGCTCGTGTCCGACCCGCGCGAGCGGTTCCGGGCGCTGGCCACCGACCCCGGGCCGATGAGCCTGTAACGCCCGGTCAGCGCGCCGCGCGCAGCCAGGCGAGCACTGCCAGCACCCGCCGGTTGGTGTCCTCGTCCGGCGGCAGGCCGAGCTTGGCCAGGATGTTGCCCACGTGCTTGCCCACCGCCGCCTCGGTGACGTGCAGGCGGGCCGCGATCGCGGCGTTGGAGTGGCCCTCGGCGACCAGCCCCAGCACCTCCCGCTCCCGGGGGGACAGCGCGCCGAGCGGGTCGCGGGGGCGGCGCAGCAGGTGCCGCACCACGTCCGGGTCGACGGCGGTGCCGCCGGCCGCCACCCGGCGCAGCGTCGCGGCGAACTCGGCGACGTCTGCCACCCGGTCCTTGAGCAGGTAGCCGACCCGGTTGCCGTCGCCGCTGTCGAGCAGCGCGGCCGCGTACCCGCTCTGCACGTGCTGGCTGAGCACCACCACGGCCAGGTCCGGGCGCTCGGCGCGTAGCGTGACCGCAGCGCGCAGGCCGTCGTCGCGGTGCTGCGGCGGCATCCGGATGTCGGTCACCAGCAGATCGGGCCGGTGCGTGCGGACCGCGTCGAGCAGCTCCGGGGCGGAACCCACGGCGGCGTCCACCGCGAAGCCGAACCGGGTCAGCAGGCCCACCAGGCCCTCCCGCAGCAGGACCTCGTCCTCGGCCAGGACGACCCGGATCACGGACGGCACGGCAGCTCCACCCGCACGAGGGTAGGCCCACCGGGCGGGCTGGACAGCAGCAGCCGCCCGTCCACCGCGGCCACCCGGTCCGCGAGCCCGGTCAGGCCGGTGCCGCGCGCCGGGTCGGCGCCGCCCCGGCCGTCGTCGCACACCTCCACCACCAGCAGCCGTTCGTCGCGGATCAGCCGCACCTGCGCCCGGGTGGCCCCGGCGTGCCGGGCCACGTTGCCGAGCATCTCCGAGACCACGTACCAGGCGGTGGTCTCCACCAGCTCCGGCACCGGGCGGGTCAGGTCGGCGTGCACGGCGACCGGGACGACCGACCGGGCGGCCAGGTCACCGACGGCGGCGGCCAGGCCGAGTTCGGTGAGCTGCGCCGGACGGATGCCGTGGACGATCCCGCGCAACGTCGCCATCAGCCCCTTGGCCTGCTCGTGCGCCGCCGCGAGCGGCCCCGCCGCCGGGGAGTCGTCCGGCACGTCGAGGCGGGCCAGCCCGAGCTGGAGCGTGAGGCTGGTCAGGCGCGGCTGCACGCCGTCGTGCACGTCCCGCTCGATGCGGCGGCGCTCCGCCTCGTAGGCGCTCACCAGGCGGGCCCGGGACCGGGTCACCTCGCGCAGCGCCGTACCGGCGGGCGCGTCGTCGAGCAGCAGGCGGGCCACCGTCGCCTGGACCGCTACGAGCAGGCCGGCCAGGTAGACCAGCGCCGGGACCGCCAGCAGACCGGCGAGCGCGTACGGCACCGCCTCGGCCGGGGAGTCGACTGTGGCCCAGACCAGCACGATCCGGTCCTCGCCGCCGGCCAGCCACGGACCGGCGATCAGCACCGCGTCCAGCAGCGCGAGCAGACCGACCGTTCCGTACGCCAGCGGCACCGCCACACCCAGCACGGCCAGGTACGCGGCCTCCCGCCACCCGGCGGCGGTGGTGAGGCGGGCGGCGAGCCCACGCCACCGCGGTGCTGTCACCGGGCGGTCGTCGACCAGGCCGAGGCGCCACCGCTCGACGGCAGCCACCGGCGCGCCGGCCAGCGGGGCGAGCGCCACCACCGCGAGCGCCAGCACGGCCAGCACCGCCAGCGCCGGGGCGTCGACCGGGCGGCCCCGCCGCAGCGCGCCGGCCACCAGCAGCAGTGGCGCGGCGACCACCGCCGCGCCGAGCGCCGCCGCGCCGGCCAGGGGCAGCGTCGTGACGGCGTACGCCAGTGCCCGCCACGGCCACGCGGACAGCAGGTAGCGGCGGCGGCGCAACGCGCCGGCCAGCCCGTGATCAACGGTCATGCGGTGACGCTAGCCAGACCACGCCGTGCTTCCCAGCCGGCTGGACCCCGCTCTCCGGGTAGGCCTGGCCCTACCTCGAACCGGCCCGCCACGCCCCGTGCGCCGGGATGCCCCGGGACGGTGCACTCGGCGGATGAGAAACCGCCTCGCGGGCGCCTGCTGGCTGCTCGCCGCCGTGTCGTTCCTGGTCGCCAACGTGGTCGTCGGCCTGGCCTGGGAGCAGCCCCGGTTCAGCTGGGCCGAGCACAACATCAGCGACCTCGGCAACGTGACCTGCGGCGTGTGGGACAGCAGCCGCCCGCGTCCGGTCTGCTCGCCGTGGCACCCGCTCATGAACGCCGTGTTCGTCGGCGCCGGGCTGCTGCTCGCGCTCGGCGCGCTGCTCGCACACCGGGCGCTGCGCCCGGGCCGCGCCGCGACCGTCACCGTCGCGTCGGCAGTGGCCGCCGGATCCGGGTACGTGCTGGCCGGCCTCCACCCGGCCGACGTGGACGAGAACCTGCACGTGCTCGGCGCGCTGCTGGTCTTCGCGCTCGGCAACGCGGCGCTGCTCGCCGCCGCGCTCGGCCGGTCGCCGCTGCTGCGCGAGCTGCGGACCGTCAGCGCGCTCCTGGGCCTGCTCGGCCTGGCCGGCACCGTGCTGTTCCTGTCCCGGGTGGACGCCGGCATCGGCGTGGGCGGCATGGAACGCGTCGCCGTGTTCCCGCTGTTCGCCTGGGTGACGGTGACCGCGCTGCGGCTGCTCCGGTTCCGTCGGACCCGGCCCCTATCCTGACCGGATGGAGCTGGCGTTCAGCGGCGAGGTGTGGTTCTGGCGCGGCCCGGCGCCGTACCACTTCGTCACAGTGCCCGACGAGCAGAGCGCGGCCATCGAGGCCGCCTCGGCGTCGGTCACCTACGGCTGGGGCATGATCCCGGTGACGGTCCGCATCGGTGACACCGGCTGGCGGACGTCGCTGTGGCCCAAGGACGGCCGGTACGTGGTGCCGCTGCGGGTCGCGGCGCGCCGGGCCGAGGGCATCGAGCTGGGCGACCGGGTCGACGTGCGGCTGACGGTGGACGTGTGACCGGGCCGGAGCTGGCCGAGGCGGGCCGGCTGCTCGCCGCCGCCCGGCGGCCGGTGGTGTTCACCGGGGCCGGCATGTCGGCCGAGAGCGGCGTGCCGACGTTCCGGGACGCCCAGACCGGGCTCTGGCAGCGGTACGACCCGCAGGAGCTGGCGACCCCTGCCGCGTTCCGGGCCGACCCGGCGCTGGTCTGGGGCTGGTACGAGGCACGCCGGCACGGGGTGCGCCGGGCGCTCCCGAATCCGGGGCACCGGGCGGTGGCGGCGATCGCGGCCCGGCTGCCGGACATCGTGGTGATCACGCAGAACGTCGACGACCTGCACGAGCGCGGCGGTGTGCCGGCCCCGGTACGCCTGCACGGCAGCCTGTTCGCACCCCGCTGCTCGGCCTGCGCCCGGCCCGCGTCGATCCCCGAGGACGCGGCGGCACCCGGGGACGACGCGCCACCCGGCAACGCGGCTGCGCCCGACGGCATGCCGGAACCGCACGACGGGCCGCTGACACCTCCCGCGTGCGGCGGATGCGGCGCGCCCGTGCGGCCCGGGGTGGTGTGGTTCGGCGAGGCGCTGCCGTCGGCCGCGCTCGACGCGGCGGTCGAGGCGGCGTCCGGCTGCGACCTGCTGCTGACGGTGGGCACCTCGGCGCTCGTGCACCCGGCCGCCGAGATCCCGCTCGTGGCGGCCCGTCTCGGCGCGCCCGTGGTGCAGGTGAACCCGGTGCCGACGCCGCTGGACGCGATCTGCGCGGTGAACCTGCGCGGCCCGGCCGGCGAGGTGCTGCCCGCGCTTGTCCGCGCCGCCTGGCCGGACGCCGACGCCGGCTGAGCCGCCCGCCGCCGCCCTGCCTGACAGCCCGGCCGCGCCGCCTCGTCGTGCCGCTCAGCGGGCACCGGTCCGGCAGACCGCGCCGGGCGTGATCGCGGGAAACACCCGACCGCCCGTCCGGGGCCGCCTACCGTCGGCGCAGGAGGTGGACCGGCGGAGGGCGGCGGACGTGGCACGCGAACGGGTGCGAGGGCGGCTGCGCCCGCCCCGGCCGGGGCCGGACCAGCGCCGGGTCACCCCCTTCGAGATCTTCTTCGACCTGGTCTTCGTCTTCGCGCTCACCCGGATCATGGCGCTGATCGAGCCGCACCCGACCCTGACCACGATGGCCCAGGGCATGCTCCTGCTCGTGCTGCTCTGGGTGGCGTGGCTGTCGTACGCCTGGTTGGGCAACCACACGCCCGCCGACGTCGGGGTGGTGCGCGGCGGGTTCCTGATCGCGATGGCCGCGTTGTTCCTGGCCGCGCTCGCCATGCCGGAAGCGTGGACGCCGGGTCCGGGGCTGGACGGGCCGCTGATCGTCGTGCTGGCGTACGTGGTGCTGCGCGTGGTGCACCTGACGCTGTTCCACTGGGCCGCCGCGGACGACCCGGAGCTGCGCGCCCGGATCCGGTTCTTCGCGCTCGTCAGCGCCGTGGGCTGGGTGCCGTTGCTGCTCGGCGCGCTGCTGGACGGGGCCGCACACGCGGTGCTGTGGGTGCTGGGCTTCGCCGTCGAGGTGGCCGGTCAACGGCTGTCGTACGCCCGCCGGGGAGCCTGGCCGCTGCGCAGCCCGACGCACTTCGCCGAGCGGTACGGCCTGGTACTGATCATCTCGCTGGGGGAGTCGGTGGTGGCCGCGGGGGTGGGCGCGGCCTCGGCGGTGACCGAGCCGCCGGTCCTCGCCGTGGCGCTCGTCGGGTTCGTGGTGACCGCCTGCCTCTGGTGGCTGTACTTCCACCGCACGTCCCCGGCGGCGGCCCGGGCGCTCGCCGCCGCGTCGCCGGCGCAGCGGGACCGGATCGCCGCGGACGCCTACAGCCAGACCCATCTGCTGCTGGTCGCCGGCGTCATCTACCTGGCGCTGGGTATCGAACAGGTGCTGGAGCACGTCGCGGACCCGGAGGCCGGGCCCCGGCTGGACCGCTCCGCCGCGGTGGCGCTGTTCGGCGGCGCGGCCGTCTACCTGGCCGGGCGGCTGCTGTTCCGCCGGCTGACCGGGCAGCCGGTCGGACCGGCCCGGCTCGCCGTCGCCGGGGCGGCACTGCCGCTGGCCGCGCTCGGGACGGTGCTGCCGCCACCGCTGGCGCTGGCGGCGCTGGCCGGGCTCTTGCTGGCCGCGATCGCCGTCGATCGGCTCGGTGAGCCGGCCGCCGCCGGACGGCCGGGGGTCACCGACGCGCATCGACCGCTCTGAGGCCGGATCGCCGGCGCGGTCGGTGATCCTCACGCGTCGCGCGGCGCCCGCTTCGGGAAGACGGTGTACGCGACCGGCCAGAACACCAGCCAGCCCGCCATCACCACGCTGAGCCGGCCGGTCCACGCCCGCAGCTCGGCGGTGCGCTCGCTGTCGCCCACCACGGCGATGCCGGCCAGCAGCACGGCGCAGGCGACCGCCCAGCCGATCATGCCCTTGCCCCACTCCCGCCACTCGTGCCGGGCCCGCGCCATTCCGTACCGGGGGGCCCGGCTCGGGGGAGGGCCGCCGGCGAACCGGTGTGCGAACCGCTGGTCGGCCCAGCGCACCATGCTGTGCCCGAACGCCACCGAGAACCCGAGGTACGCGGCGGCGAGGCCGTGGGCGAACGTGGCGGTCGCGCCCCGGCGCAGGTCGATCATCGTGGCGGCCAGCAGCACGAGGTCGACCACCGGCACGGCGATCAGCAGGGCGGCGCCGAGGCGGGGCCGTCGCAGCGGGTACCGGGCGATCAGGCCGGCGAGCAGCACCACCCAGAACGCCACCTCGCATCCGACGATCACTGCCACGAGCATGTGCCCTCCTTTTTTAGTACGCTGTGCGATAACCGTAACAGCGCTCGTCGACAAGGTTCCGGAGGGGCCCGTGCCCAAGATCGTCGACCACGACGCGCGCCGTGCCGAACTGGCACGGGCGATGTGGCGGGTCGTCTACCGCGACGGCGTCGGCGCCGCCACCGTCCGCAGCATCGCGGCCGAGGCGGGCTGGTCACCGAGCGCGCTGCGGCACTACTTCGCCACCCAGACCGAGCTGCTGGTGTTCGCCATGGAGCACGTGCAGGCCGAGGCGGCCGAGCGGATCACCACCGGGGACCGCACCGGCAGCCCGCGCGAGGTCGCCCAGCGGATCCTGGAACAACTGCTGCCGCTGGACCGTCAGCGCCTCCGCGAGGCCGAGGTGTGGCTGCTGCTCGCCGCGCGTACCCGGACCGACCCGGCCGCGCGCGCCCGGATGACCGAGGCCGACGAGGGCATCCGCCGCGCCGTCGAGTTCGCGGTCGTCCTGCTCACCGGGGAGCCGGCCGCCGACCCCGAGGCGGTCGCCGGGCTGCACGCCCTGCTCGACGGGCTCGCGCTGCACGCGCTGCTGCACCCCGAGCGGATGCCGCCCCGGCGCGCCCGGGAACTGCTCGGCGCGCACCTGGACGCGCTCGCCGCGCCCTGACGGTCAGTCGCCCGGCGGACGTCCCATCGCCGCGCCCAGCTCGGCGCGGCTGGCGATGCCCAGCTTGCGGTAGACCCGGGCCAGGTTGGCCTCCACAGTCTTCGGGCTGATGTAGAGCGCGTCGGCGATGAGCCGGTTGGTCTGGCCTCGGGCGGCGAGCCGGGCGACGCGCTCCTCGGTCGCGGTGAGCGTCGTCGGGGCCGGGGTGCGGGCGCCGATGCGGCCCAGCTCCGCCCGCGCCCGGTCGGCGAACCCGGACGCGCCGAGCGCGTCGAACTCGGCCACCGCCGCGTCGAGCGCCGCCCGCGCCTCCCGCCGCCGCCGCACCCGCCGGTACGTGCGGCCGGCGGCGAGCAGGCAGCGGGCCCGGTCCAGCGGCAGCACCGCCTCCGGCACCGCCGCCCTGGCCTGCGTCAGCGCGTCCAGCGCCGCGCCCGGATCCGCCCCGGTCGCCCCGGCCAGCAGCACCCGGCTGCGGGCCAGCCCGAGCGTCGTCCACGGGCGCGGCAGCCGGCTGTGGCGCCGCGCCAGCCGGTCCAGCGCGGCGTGCGCGGTGTCCAGGTCACCGGCGCCCACGCACGCCTCGATCCAGTCCGGCTCGAAGCGCTGACCCAGGGGTTCGGCGATGCCCGACCCGTCCAGGTCGGCGGCGAGCGCGCCGTACGCCGTCGCCGCGGTGGCCCACTCCCCGGAGGCCAGCGCCACCAGCCCGGTGAGCTGGTGGTGCAGCCGCCGGCTCCAGGCGTCGCCGAGGTCGTCGTCGCGGCGCAGCCCGGCGGCGGCGGTGCCCGCCTGCGCCAGCCGTCCCCGGTGCGCGTCGAGCACACCGGCCAGCCAGCTCTCGCCCACCAGCCCGGTGCCCAGCTGCTCACCCAGGTCGCGGGCGGCGGCGATGTGCGTACCGGCCTCGGCGAAGCGCCCCGCCAGCAGTTCCGTCTCGCCGAGGTGGGTCAGCACCTCGTGCCGCAGCGGGTCGTCGCCGCGCGCCACCGCCAGGTCCAGCATCACGTGCAGCCGGGCCCGCGCCCGGTCGTGGTCGTCGACCGACTTCCACCAGATCGCCGGCACCGAACCGGCCAGGAAGGACGGCTCACCGCCCTCCAGCGACAGTGCCCGGTCCAGCAGCTCGGTGGGCGCCGGGCCGCCGGCGCGTACCTCGTGGAAGAACAGCAGCAGCAGCGCGGCGGTGAGCAGCGGGCGGTGCTCGTCGCGGTCGGACAGCCGGGCGATCGCGGCCCGCGCATGCCGGCGGGCCGGCTCCGGCTGGTCGTGGAACATGGTCAGGTGGGTGTGGATCCGCCCGGCCAGGTCGCCGTCCGGCCCGGCGGCGGCGAGCGCCTGCTCGGCGACCCGGACGGCGGTGACCAGGTCGTCGGCGCACCACGCGACGAGCGCGCGCAACAGCAGCGCCTCGCCCCGCTCGGTGCCGGTCAGCTCGCCGGCCGCCGCCTCGGCGGCCCGCCCGGCCGCCGCGTAGTCGCCGCTGTCGATGCGGCACTGCACCGCGTCGAGGCGACGCCGGTTCCGGTCGGCGGTCACGGACGGCGGGGTCAGCTCGGCCGCCCGGGCGTACCAGTCGGCGGCGAGCGCTGACGCGCCGCGCATACGCTGCCGGGCCGCTGCGGCGGCCAGGTCGGCGGCCACGGCGGCGTCCGGCGCGATGGTGCACCGGGACAGGTGCCGGGCCCGCTCGTCCGGGTCGGCGACAGCGGCGGCGAGCAGCGCGTGCAGCCGCCGCCGGGCGCCCGGCGGGATGCTCTCGCGCACCGCCGCCGCGTACCGGGGGTGCGCGAAGTCGATCCGGCTCGCCGTGACCACGACCAGCCCGGCGTCCTCGGCCGTGTCCAGCGCCCCGGCCGGCACTCCCGCCGCCGCCAGGTCCCGCAGCGTCGGCACGGTCAGCAGCGCGGCCAGCCGCACCGCGTCCCGGCTCGGGCCGGGCAGCGCCCGCAGCGTCTCGGCGAGCAGCAGGCGCAGCGACGACGGTACGGGTAGATCCTCGTCGTGCGCGGGCGGGCGGGGCAGCCGCAGCACCGCCCGCGCGAGTTCGATCGCGAGCAGCGGGTTGCCGTCGGCGTCGCGGGCCAGCCGGTCGGTGAGCGGACGGCTGAGCGTGCCGCCGAGCCGGGCGGCGAGGACGCGGTGCAGGTCGGGCGGGGAGAGCGGGGGTACGTCGGCACGCAGCAGCGGATGCCGGCCGGTCGGGTCGTCGTCCAGCCCGAGCGGCACCGGCACCGGCGGGCTGTCCCCGGCGCGGTGGGTGGCCAGGACGGCGGGCCACCGGGTCAGCCGGCGCAGCGCGAACCGCAGCGCCCGGGCGCTCGGCGGGTCCAGCCACTGCGGATCGTCGACGGCGAGCAGCACCCGGGGCGCGTCGGTGACCGCCGCGTCGAGCAGCGTACGGGTGGCCGCGCCCACCGCCCGCTCGTCCACCGCGCCGTCGTACTCGCCGGTCAGCAGCACCATGTCGGCGGCGACCCGTTGCGGCGCGGGCAGCCCCGGCAGCGCGTCCGCGAGCGGGCGGAGCACGTCGGCGAGTGCCGCGTACGGCAGCGCGGTCTCGGCCTCGGTGGGCGCGGCGGACAGCACCCGCCAGCCGGTCCGCCCGGCGTGGGCGACCACTGCCCGCCACAGCGCGGTCTTGCCGATGCCGCTCGGGCCGTCGAGCAGCACCGGCGTACCGGAGGTCAGGGCACGCCACACCCGCTCGACGACCGCGTCGCGGCCGACCAGTGCGGCGTCCATGGCGGGATGGTGGCACAGCGGCGCCCGCTAACCCAGCGTCGGCGCGGCCTAGCCCGGAAGCTGTCCGCATATCGAGACGGGCGGGATCACCTCCTGGTTGCGGTAGACGTCGGCGCTCCAGCTCGGCCCGCCCGACGCCACGATCGGCGGTATCCGGGGCGCCCGGGACGGGCTGAGCAGGCTGAGGAACTTGTTGATCACCTGGACGACGGGTTCCAGGATCCGGTAGCCGATCCCGAACCGCGCCCGCACCCCGAGCCCGACGCCCCGGCACAGCGCGTACGGCGCGCCGAGCGCGGAACCGATGGTGGCGCCGTACGAGGTGATCAGCTCGAACCAGATCCCGGCGGTGAACAGGAACGCGCTGATCCCCATGGTGAACCGCACGCCGTGCCGGACGACCAGGCCCATCACGCCGACCGGCACGCCGGTGAGCGAGTCGAGCAGGCTGGCCCGGCGCGCGAAGCCCTCGGTCACGCGCGAGCCCACCCGGCCGTCGGCGTAGCCGAACCCGAGCTTGCCGGCCAGCGCGTACTCGCCGGCGCCGCGGAACGTGCCCCGGCGCGCGCCGAACGCGGTGGCCACCTCCAGCGTCTGGCTCACCGTGAACGACAGCGGCAGGCCGGCGACCAGCCCGATCGGGAACGCGATGTCCACCGGGACCGGGAACGTGCGGCGGTGGTTCTGGCCGCCGTCGATGCCGGCGGTGAAGTCCACCTTGACGCCGAAGCCGCCGCCGATCTCCAGCTCGGCCCGGTTCACCCGGCCGGCGCCGACGGCCAGGTGGAACGACGCGGCCGGGCGGCCGACGGTGAGCGTCACGGTGCCGGCCAGCCGGAGCCCGCCGTCGTCGTACGTGAAGTGCGTGCCGACGCCACCGGCGCAGCAGAACGTCTGCACCCGGTAGCCGTGGGCGGTGGCGCCCGCCTGCCCGCCCGGCGCGGGTGGCGGCTGCGCGGACGCGACGGCGAGCGGACGCGACCGGCCCAGCGTGCCGCCGGCCGCCGCGGCCTCCCGGGTCCACGACGGTTCACCCGCCACGTAGACGGTAGGGCGGTCGAGGATGACGCCGTCCCCGCCGAACGTGCCGTCCCGGATCACCTCGGTGAGCGTGACCGGGCCGATCGTGACGACCAGGTCGCCGCCGTCCTCGGCCAGGTCGAGCACCCGACCCACGCCGCGTCCGGTGAGGAACATGACCCGGCCGGGCGCGAGCCGGTCGGCGTCGCGGGCGCCCGGGTCGAGCCGCCAGGTCAGACCGTCCGGGCTCACCGACCTCACGGTGCGGCTGCCGCCGCCGACCAGCACCACGTCCGGTTGCAGCGTGACGTCCTTCCCCGGCGCCGGGGCCTGCCCGTACCGGGGCTGCTCGCCGTCGCCCGCGCCGGCCGGGCCCGGCTCCGGCCCGAACGCGCCGCAGCCGGTCAGCGCGAGCAGCACCACCAGGCCGGCCGCGAGCAGCCGCCGGCCGCGCACGGGCCGCCTCACATCCGGCCGGCGACGGTACGGGCGAGCCGTTCCAGCGGCGCCCGGTTCTCCTGCGGGTCGTTGAGCCGCACCAGCCGCACCGCGACCCACAGCTCGCCCCTGCGCAGGAAGAACGCCTCGGCGGTGAGCAGCGCCTCGTCAGCCGTACCGGCCAGCTCACGGATCTCGTGCCCGAGCTGCCGCTCGATGTCGAGGTACTTCTTGGCGCCCTCGCCCACGAACACCTCGACCTGGGCGGTCGGCCCGCTCACCGGCCCGGTGTAGGTGCACGACTGCCCGGCCACCACCGGTTCGTCCAGTGGCGTGCCGGCGAGGCGTTCCGCGTCGGCCTTCGACACCAGCGCGCACGCCTCCGGGGCGGCGTCGTCCACCGGTTCGGCGCTCGGCTCGGCCGGCGCCTCCCCGGTCGGGTCCGCGACCGGAGCGCCCGCACCGGGCGCAGCGCCGCCGGGGGCCGGCGGCTCGTCGCCGCCGCAGCCGGCGGACGCGGTGAACAGGATCGCGGCCAGCGCGAGCGCGATCAGTCGGCGGGTTCGCATGCCTGCCCCGCTCAGGCCGGGATCGCGTCGAGCGTGCGGCGGAGGATCTGTTCGTTGCCGGCGGTACCGCCGCCGAAGCTGCTGATGGTCACCGTGTACGTGCCCTTGCCGTCAATCAGCACCGCCTCGCCGCGGACGTCCTTGACCGCGAGGTAGCCCCGCTCGCCCCGGTCCAGGTCGACGACCTTCTCGTACTGCTGGCCGGCCTGGTCGTGCTGGTAGTCGTAGGTGGCCTTGCCGGCGGTGGCGGAGGCGGTGGTGACCGCCAGCTGGGCGATGCCGTCGCCGAACGAGCAGTTGCCCTCGTCGCGCAGCTTCCGGTCGACCAGCTCGGAGACCTGGGCGGCGGTGAACGGGCACGGCGGCCGGACGTCGTCGACCGCGCCCGCGTCCACGCCGCCGCCGTCCTCGCCCGCCGCCGTGTCGGCCGACCTGCCGTCGACGATCCCGTCGCCGGAGTCGCACCCGGCCGGCGCGAGCAGGGCGAGCAGCAGCAGGGGCAGCGCCAGGCGGGCGCGGTGGGTACGGGCGGTCCGGGCCGGTGTGAGCGCGTCAGATGCCATGGCTCCGAGGCTAGGCGCGCCGTCACCGGCCGTAATCGGGGGTTTCCCTACGCGGTGACCTTGCGGACGGACGGATCCGCCCCGGCGGGCGTCGGCTGCACGTCGGTCGGCCGCCCGACGCGGATCGCGAGCCGCTCCAGGTAGCCGACCATGAGCGCGGCGAACAGCAGCACGTACAGCACCAGCAGGGGAAGCGGCATGACCAGGCCCAGCGGAGGCCCGCCGTCGGCGCCGAAGCGGCGGTCGGCGAGCATCTGCACCAGCACCGGCGCGGTCATGCTGTCCGGACCCCGGCTCACGAGCATCGCCCACAGTGGCGCCTGGGCGTGCGCCAGCCAGGTCGGCAGCGCGGTCACGGCCAGCATCGGCAGCGCCGGCAGGAGCAGCGTACGGCCGGTGCCGCCGCCGGAGCGCCACCGGGCGTGCTGGCCCCGGAAGAGCAGCGTGAACGCGAACAGCGCGGGCACCGACAGCCAGACCGGCGGGACCAGGCCGAGGAACGAGCCCAGCTGCCCGGACTCCTGGGTGCGCTCGTAGCCGGCGATTGCCAGCGGGCCGACGCCGACGAACAGCCACGGCGCGAACGGCACCAGCAGCAGCTCGCTGAAGCGCCCCAGCGGGCGCAGCGCGCCGATGCCGAACCCGGCGAGCGCCGCGACGCCCACCGCGACGAGCGTGGACAGCAGCGGCGGCAGCCAGGTGTTGACGAGCACCGTCGAGGTCTCGACCGCGGCCGGTAGACGCCCGGTGCCGGAGGAGGAGTTCCGCAGCCACGGCAGCGACGCCCAGACGGTCACGCCGACGACGACCAGGAGCGCGACCGCGACCAGCGCGGCGAACAGCGGCCGGCGGCCGGGGGAGGACTCCGCCGCCCCGACGGCCGGCCGGTCCCGCCAGCCGTCGAACTCGATCCGCAGCCGGGTGGCCAGGACGAGCCCTGCCGCGGCCAGCCCGAGCATCCCGAGCAGCACCAGCAGCAGCGTCGACGTGGCGGATCCGAGACCGAAGCGCATCGTCCGGAAGGCGCCCTGCACGGTGGCGAACACCGGGGTGGCGGAGTCCCCGCGCGGCCCGCCGGCGGTCAGCAGCGCCGGGGCGGCGTACGTCTGCAGGGCGGTGGCGAGAACGCCCAGGGTGAGCAGCCCGCCGACGGCGAGCACGGCGGACGCGGGCCGGTCGCCGGGCTCGCGGCGGCGCAGCGCGCTCAGGTACAGCGTCGCGGCCACCGCGACGACCAGCCCGAACGTCACCTGCGCCAGTGCCGAGGTGAGGAACAGCCGGGGGGACTGCAGGTCCCGGGCGAGGGTGCCGTCCTCGATGCCCTCGGCGCGCAGGCCGAGGAGCACGGCGACCGGCGCGTACGCGGCGAGCGGCAGTGCGAGCACGCCCCGTGTCACCAGGCGGGCGGCCCGGCCGGCCCGGTCGGCGAGGACCGCGAGCAGCGGCGCCGCGATCAGCGCCACCGCAAGCGGGACCAGGCCGAGCAGCACCGCGAACCCGATCTGCCCGACCACCCCGTCGGTGAAGGCGGCCTCGTAGTTCGCCGTGCCGACCGACTCGCCCGAGCGGCGCGGCCCGTCCGCCTGGAAGCTGCGGGCCGCAGTGGACAGCGTGGGCAGGACGTACGACCAGACCCAGGCGATCACCGCCGGAACGGTCAGCGCCAGCCCGATCAGGACTCGCGACGGCCGGTACGGCGGCGTGGGCGGGGGCACTGGTGCTGTCGCCTGCGGCGCGGCCGGCTGACTCATCTGGACATCCACCCTCGAAGATCGACGATCATGGCCGTCGCGACGATAACCGATGTCGTCCACCCGTGCGCCGATCCGTCGCCGCCGCAGCGGATAGGGTCGCAACCGTGCGGACCAAGCAGGAGCTGTCGACGGCGATCCGGGAACGACGGCGGGCGGCGCTCGTGGTCAACGCCCACTCCCGCCGCGGCCGCCGGCTGTACGACACCGTGCACGCACGCCTGCGGGCGGCCGGTTTCACGCTGCTCGGCGCGTACCCGGTGGACCGGCCCGGCGAGCTGGACCGGGTACTCGCCGAGGCCGCCGACCTCGGGCCGGACCTGCTGGTCACCGGCGGCGGCGACGGCACCGTCGGCGCGGCGGCCCGGCTGCTCGCCCACCGGGACGTCGCGATGGGCCTGCTGCCGCTGGGCACCACTAACAACTTCGCCCGCACCGTCGGCGTCCCGCTCGACCTGGACGCGGCGATCGCGGTGCTCACCGACGGCAAGGTGATCGACGTCGACCTGGGCCTGATCGGTGACACCCGGTTCACCAACCACGTCGGGATCGGGCTGTCCGCCGACATCATGCAGGCCGCGCCGCCGGGGCTGAAGCGGGTCGTCGGGCGGCTCGCGTACCCGCTGACCGGGCTGGGGCTGCTCGCCCGGCACCGGCCGCTGGCCGTGACGGTCCGCGCCGAGGGCCGCGAGCACACGTTCACCACCCACCAGGTGTACGTGGCCAACGGCGGCTTCCACGCCGGCCGGCCCATCACCGCCGACGCCACCGCCGACGACCGGCTGCTGGTCGCGTACCCGGTG
The DNA here is from genome assembly GCF_000177655.2 of Micromonospora sp. L5. NCBI lineage: Bacteria > Bacillati > Actinomycetota > Actinomycetes > Micromonosporales > Micromonosporaceae > Micromonospora > Micromonospora sp. L5. Next base: position 5,500,900 of record NC_014815.1, read on the forward strand.
GGTGGGCCGACCCGGCGCGGGCTGCTGCGCGAGACGGCGCGCAACGCGGCGGCCGGCCACCGCCGCACCCTCGGCGACGAGCCGTTCCTGGCGGTACGCCAGCTGTGGCTGGACACCGACCGGCCGGCCCGCATCGAGGTCGACGGCGAGCCGTACGGGCAGACGCCGGTCCGCATCGGCCTGGACCCGAACGCGTTGCGGCTGATGGCCCGGGCGGACAGCCCGGATCACTGACCGTCAGGCCCAGTGCTCCTCGTCGGGCAGCGGGATCTCCGTGTTCTGCTCCACCGCGTCGGCGGCGGTGAGGTCGTCGCGCACCGACTCGCCCAGGCCGGCCCGGTCGCTCGGCGGGCGCAGCACGCCCTGCTCGGCCAGGTCCGCCTCGCTCGCCTCGGGCACCGCCGCGTCGACCGTGTCGGGCGGCCCGACGAGCGTCTCGTCCTGCCGCTGCTCCTGCGCGTCGGCCTCGGGCGGGCGGCGCAGCGCGTCCTCGCTCATCGCGTCCCCGTCACGCCGAGCGCCGTACGTACGGGGCGCTCTGGTCGGCCACGTCGCCGTACTCGGCCGGGAGCTGCCCGACGACCTGGGCGTAGACGGCCGGGTCGACGGCGTCGCGCAGTACGTCGAAGACCGCCGTGACCCCGTCCCGGGCGGCGTCCACGTCCACGTCGGCGCGTCCGCTCACCCGCTCCACGAACACGTCGAGCCCGAACGGCTCGGCGTCCTCGGCCGGGCCGAACGCGTACGCCCGCAGCGCCTCCGGCAGCCGGTCGGCGAGGTCGCGGGCCTCCCCGCCGTCGATGCGCTCGGCCAGCGTGGTCAACGTCGCCCGGGTGATCGCGGTGGCCTGCTCCGCGGACGCGCCGCACCGCTGGGCCACCGCGCCGATGAACTGGTCCTGGTCCATCTCGCCGCCTTCCTCCGCCGGGATCGCCGGATTCCCACGCTGGACCTCCGCAAACGGCCGCCGGGCCGGGGGGTAGCCTGCAGCGCGGAACCCGCAGCGAGGAGGCCCGGCAGTGCAGCCGACGACCGTGGACGTGCCCACCCCCGACGGAACCGCCGACGCTTACCTGGCCACGCCGGGGACCGGCGGGCCCTTCCCGGCCGTGCTGCTGTTCATGGACGCGTTCGGGCTGCGGCCCCGGGTCGCGGAGATGGCCGCCACGATCGCCGAGCGCGGGTACGTGGTGCTCGCCCCCAACCTGTTCCACCGCGCCGGGCGCGCCCCGCTGATCGACCTCGGCGCGCTCGCCGACGACAGCCGCCGGGGCGCCCTGTTCGAGAGCATCGGGCCGATGATGGCCGCGTTGACGCCGGACGCGGTGGCCCGCGACACGGCCGCCTACCTGGACTTTCTCGCCGCCCGTCCGGACGTCGCGCCGGGTCCGGCGGCGATCACCGGCTACTGCATGGGCGGCACGAACGCGCTGCGCGCCGTCGAGGCGCTCCCGGACCGGATCGCCGCGGTGGCCGCGTTCCACGCCGGCCGGGTGGTCACCGACGCCCCGGACAGCCCGCACCTGGCCGTCGGCGCGGTGACCGGCGAACTCTACTTCGGGCACGCCGACGCCGACCCGTCGATGACCGCCGAGCAGATCGCCACGCTGGAGAAGACGCTGGACGCGTCCGGGGTGACCTACCGCTCCGAGGTGTACGCCGGCGCCCGCCACGGCTACACCCAGTCGGACACCCCGATGTACGACGAGCAGGCCACGCAGCGGCACTGGACGGCGCTGTTCGACCTGCTCGACCGCACGTACCGCCGCTGACCCGCCCACGGCGCGCGGGAGCGCGGCAGACGATTCACCGGCCCGGAGCCGGGTAACCGCCGTCATGACCGACCGCCGCGCCGACACCGTCCGCTCGCCCCTGGACCGGGCGGTCGAGCGGGGCGGTCTCGCGCTCTCCCGGGCCCGCGCCCAGGGCGGCGCGGCCGGCCGGAACCGGCTGCGCCAGCTGGAGATCACCGTGGTGATCTCCGCGCAGGCCGGGCTGGCCGCGGCGCTCGCCGCGCTGCTCGCCCAGGAGCTGCTCGGCTCCGGCGCGCACGTCTTCGCTCCCGCCGCCGCGGTCGGCACCATCGCCACCGCCATCGGCCAGCGCGCCCGTCGCACGTTCGAGCTGCTCGTCGGCGTCGGCCTCGGCATCGTGGTCGGTGACCTGCTGCGCGCGCTGCTCGGCAGCGGTTCCTGGCAGACCGGCCTGGTGGTCACGCTCGCCATCGCCACCGCCCTGCTGGTGGCCGGGCGCGGCGGCGCGCTCGTCGGCCAGGCCGGCGGCACGGCGGTGCTGATCGCCACGCTCGCGCCGGTGCAGCCCGGCCTGGAGCTGCCCCGCATCTTCGATGCGCTGGTCGGCGGCCTGGTCGGTCTGTTCGTGGTGGCGCTGCTGCTGCCGGTCAACCCGATCCGCGTGCTGGACCGGGCGGTGGAACCGGTGGTCGCCCGGCTCACCGAGCAGCTCGACGCCGTCGCCCACGCGCTGACCCGGCGGGACGCCGACGCGGCCCAGCGCGCCCTGGAGGACCTGCGCGGGCTCGAACCGGACATCGGGCGGCTCAACGACGCGCTCAGCGGGGCCGAGGAGGTGGTCACCATCGCGCCGGCCCGCTGGCACCGCCGCGCCCAGTTCCACAGGTACGCCGACGCGACCCAGCACCTCGAACGGCTGCTCCTGTACGCCCGCTCGATCGCCCGCCGCTCCGCCACCGCGTTGCAGTACGACGAGCCGATCCCGCCCGCGCTGCCCGACGCGGTGGCCCGCCTCGGCGAGGCGGTGCGGGAGCTGAAGCGGGCCTGCAAGTCCGGAGAGGATCTGGAACGCACCCGGGAGCTGGTCCGGCAGGGCGCCGAGCTGGCCGGGCGCGCCTGGTCGCAGGGCGTGCGCACCTACGGCGAGGCGATGATCAGCGACCTGCGGACCGGGCAGAGCGAGCTGCTGCGGGCCACCGGCTGCCGGCCCGAGGACGCCAACGGCACAGTGCGCCGGGCCGCCGGGGCGGGGGAGGCGGAGGCGCGCCCGCCGGTCCGGGCCCGGATGAGCCGGCCGGTCCCGCGCCGGCCCGCCGGACGGCACCAGCCGAAGGCCACCGGGCGTGAACTGGCACCTGCCCGAGCCGGTCCGGCTGGTTAGCGTCGGCGCATGGACATCCGTCAGGACGCACCGGCCGCCCGCTTCGCCGCGCTCACCACCGCGCACGTCGCCGACGCCTGCCTGCGCGCCGGTGTCCCCGTCCGCTGCGCCCCGGCCGCCGTCGTCCCGGTGCTGCCCGGGCGGCGCCTGGCCGGCCGGGTCCGCCCGGCCCGGCACGCCGGCAGCGTGGACGTCTTCCTGGAGGCGATCGAGCAGGCCGCCGAGGGGGACGTGCTCGTCGTCGACGACGGCGGGCGCACCGACCGGGCCTGCGTCGGCGACCTGGTGGTGCTGGAGGCGCGGGCCGCCGGCCTGGCCGGGCTGGTGGTGTGGGGCGCGCACCGGGACACCGCGGACCTGGTCGCGGTCGGGCTGCCGGTGTTCAGCCTCGGCGCCACCCCGAGCGGGCCCCTGGAGCTGGACCCGCGTCCGGACGGTGCGCTGGAGCACGCCATGGTCGGGCCGTTCACCGTCGGCCCGCAGGATCTGGCGCTGGCCGACGACGACGGTGTGCTGTTCGTACCCGCCGATCGGGCCGGGGAACTGTTCGACCTGGCCGAGTCCATCCGGGACACCGAACGGCGGCAGGCCGACCGGATCCGGGCCGGGGAGTCGCTGCGCGCGCAGGTCGGGTTCGGCGCGTACCTGGCGGCCCGGGAGGCGGACCCGGCGCTGACGTTCCGGGCGCACCTGCGGGCGGTGGGCGGCGCGATCGAGGAGTGACCGGGTCAGCCGCCGCGCGCCCACAGCGCCAGGCGTACCCGGTTGGCGCTGCCGGTCTTGGTCATCAGGCTGGTGATGTGCGTCTTCACCGTGGTCACCCCGATGTGCAGCCGGTCGGCGATCTCGGTGTTCGACAGGCCGTCGGCGACCAGGTCCAGCACGTCCTGTTCGCGCGCGGTCAGGTCGGCCGTCCGCCGGGGCGCGCCGGCGCGGGCGTGCACCGCGCGTTCGACCAGCCGGCGCAGGACGTCCGGGCTGAACGGGCTGTCCCCGGCGGCGGCGCGGCGGACGCCGTCGAGCAGGTCGGCCGGGGGCGCGTCCTTGAGCAGGAACCCGCAGGCACCGGCGGTGAGCGCGGGGTAGAGGTGGTCGTCGTCGCCGAACGTGGTGAGCACCATGATCCGGGTGGCGGGCCGGTCGGCGAGGATCCGGCTGGTCGCGGTGATCCCGTCGACGCCGGGCATCCGCAGGTCCATCACCACCACGTCGGGTCGCAGCCGCGCGGCGAGGGCGACCGCGTCCCGGCCGTTGTCGGCCTCGCCGACGACCTCGAGGTCGGGCTGGGCGTCGCAGAGCATCCGCAGGCCGGCCCGGATGAGGTGCTGGTCGTCGACCAGCAGCACCCGGATCACGCCGGCTCCGGCGTGCCCGCCCGGGGCCGGGGCGCCCGGTGGGCGGACTCGGCCGGGGGCAGCACGGTCCGGACCCGCCAGCCGGACCCGGTGGGCCCGGCCTCCAGTCGCCCGCCGAGCACCTCGACCCGCTCCCGCATCCCGACGATGCCGTGGCCGCCGCCGGTGGGCACCCCGGCCGGCGCGGCGCCCCGCCCGTCGTCGGTCACCGTCCAGTGCACCGCGCCGTCCTCGACCGACACGGTCAGGTGTGCGCGGGCCGCCGCGCCGGCGTGTTTCGCCACGTTCGTCAACGCCTCCTGGGTCAGTCGCAGCACCGCCTGGCCGCGTACCGCGTCGAGCGTGCCGACCGCGGGGTCGATGTCGGCCTCCACCACGACGCCTGCCTGCCGGGCCCGGTCGACCGCCGCGCCGAGCGCGGCCGGCAGCGCCGTCGGCTCGATCGCGGTCAGGGCGGCGTCGCCGCGGAGGCCGTCCGGGTCGCGCAGCACCGCCACCAGCCGCCGCAGGTCGGTCAGGGCGGCCGTGCCGGTGGCGTGCACGTCGTCGAACACCTCGCCGACCCGGGGGTCCAGGTCCGGCAGCACGTGCCGGGCCACGCCGACCCGTAGCACCATCGACGCGACGTGGTGCGCGAGCACGTCGTGCAGTTCCCGGGCGATGGCGCCGCGCTCGTCGGCACGGGCCGCCCGGCTCTCCGACTCGCGCCGTCGCCGTTCCGCCTCGGCCCGCTCCTCGACCTGCCGCCCGAGTTCCCGGGTGGTCCGCACGACCAGCCCGAGCAGCAGCGGCAGGCCGACGGTGACGGCCAGCCCGAACAGGCCGGTGAGCGCCGCGCGGACCGGTTCGCCGATCAGGCTGGTCAGGTCGACGACGGCGAGCAGCCCGGCGCCCAGCCAGACGGTGCGGGGCCGGGTGGCCCGCATCGTCAGCTCCAGCAGCGCCCAGCTCGCACCGACCTGGTTGATCATCACGTCGTCGACCAGGACGAGCGCGGCGACCAGCAGGACCGCCTGGATCAGCAGGTTCAGCAGCGGACGGCGGTGGCACAGCAGCGCCAGCACGAACGCCGGGACCGCCAGCGCCCACTGCGTACCGGTGGCGGCCGGGCCGCCGTGCGCGCCGAAGACCAGGTAGCCGATGCCGCTGAGGTCCAGCAGCAGAATCCGCGCGAGCGTGTCGCGCGCGTCGAACAGCCGACCGACCCAGGCCACGGCGTCAGCCTAGGCAACCGGTGCGGCCGGAGGCCACCGCGTTCACCGGCCGCCGCCACCCGCCCGGCGGTCCGAGGTGGACCGCCGGGCCGAGCGGGCCGGAGACCGTGGTGCTCATCCGACCAGCACCACACCGGTACGCGGGCTGCGGCGGGCCAGCACCAGCGTGGTGGCCGTCGCCGTGGCCGCCACCAGCACCCCCGCCGCGGCGAGCGTGAGCGCGTCCGGGGCCACCAGCGGCTGCCCGCGCAACGCCTGCCCGGTCACCAGCAGGGTGAGCCCGGCGTACGCGGCGCCGCCGACGAGCACCAGCCGGGCCCGGGTCAGCTCGTCCAGCCGCGCGCCGAGGAACCGGTCGAGCAGGATCGCCAGCAGCGGCAGCGCCTGCAACGCGTGCATCCCGACGAAGTGCCCGACGCGCAGGTCACCGCCGGTGGTGCTCCACCCGAGCAGCGGCAGCCCCGGGCCGCCGTCGGGCACACCGACGCTGTGCGCGCCGCTGATCCCGGCGGCCGCGCCGGCCGGGCGCTGCACCACCATCGGGAACGCGACGAGCATGCCGAGCAGGGACACGGCGAGACCGAGCCGGACCGCGTGCCCGCCGGCCCGGTCCGGAAGGGACCGGCGGGCCAGCACGACCGCCAGCACGAACTGGGCCGCGAACAACACGGTGATCGCCACGCCCATGACGTCGAACAGCACCGCGTTCAGCGTCGTGGTGCCGTTGAAGTGACTGGTGGTGCCCCGGAGCACCTGACCCACGATGACGACCATCTCCAGCACGGACATGGCCACGATCACGGTGGCGGCCCGCTCGGCCGCCCGGCTGCGTCGTGGCAGCAGGGACAGCATCCAGGCGAGCGTGACGCCGTAGAGCACGAACGAGATCGCGAACTTCAGCGGCTTGAGCCAGATGGGCGCGCCGGTGAGCACGCGCGGGTCGGCCACGACGCCGACCGCGGCGACGACGGTGAGCACCGCCATCGCGGACACGAGGAGCATCAGGGGGCGGTGCCATCCGGCCGCCCGGTTCCGCAGGGTAGTCATGCCTGTAGATGCTCGTGACGGGCCGGGCCGGTCGCGCCCGCCCGGAGGCCGCACCCGCGGCCACGGGTCGGAGCCCGTCTCCTACTCCGGGAGGAGGCCGGGCGGTCAGTCCGGCAGCCGGGGCATCTCGACGCCCGGGTCGCGGCCGAGCAGCACGCCGCGGGTCAGCGCCCGCGAGCCGAAGCGGTCCCGCACCGCGTCGACGGCGGCGTCCAGCGCCGGGCCGGGTTCGGCGGTGAACGGCAGGGTGAGCTGGGTGTGCCCGCTGCCCAGGTTGCCCACCGACACGCCGAGAAGCGTGACGCCCCGTTCCGCGATCTGCGGCAGCGCGGCGCGCAGCAGGTCACGGGCGGCGGCCCGCAACGGCCCGGTCTGCGCGGTCGGCTCGTCGATGGTGTGCGACCGGGTGGCCCGCGTGTAGTCGGCGAAGCGCAGCCGCAACGTCACCGTGCGGCCGGTGCGCCGGGCCGCGCGCATCCGCCCGGTGACCCGGTCGACCAGCCCGGCCAGCACCGCGTCCAGGTCGGCGGGGGAGTGCGGGCCGCGTCCCAGCGCGTGCTGCGCGCCCATCGAGGAGCGGCGGCGGCCCACCTGCACCGCCCGGGGGTCGCGGTTGTGCGCCAGGGCGTGCAGGTGCCGCCCGGCGCCCGCGCCGAGCAGCGACACCAGCGCCGGCTCGTCCAGCCGGGCCACCTGCCCGACGGTACGGATGCCGCGGTCGCGCAGCCGCGCGGCGGTGACCGGGCCGACGCCCCACAGCCGTTCGACAGGCAGCGGGTGCAGGAACGCCAGTTCCCGGTCCGGCTCGACCACCAGCAGCCCGTCCGGCTTCGCCACGCCGCTGGCCACTTTCGCCAGGAACTTCGTCCGGGCCACGCCGACGGTGATCGGCAGGCCGACCTCGCGGCGTACCCGTTCCCGCAGCGTGGCCGCGACGGCGGCCGGCGCTCCGGAGAGCCGCCGCAGCCCACCCACGTCGAGGAACGCCTCGTCGATGCTGAGCCCTTCGACGAGCGGGGTGGTGTGCCGGAAGATCTCGAACACCGCCCGGCTGGCGGCCGTGTACGCGGCCATCCGGGGCGGCACCACGATCGCGTCCGGGCAGAGCCGCCGCGCCTGCCGGCCGCCCATCGCGCTGCGCACGCCCCGGGCCTTGGCCTCGTAGCTGCACGCGAGCACCACGCCGCCGCCGACGATCACCGGCCGGCCGCGCAGCCGGGGGTCGTCGCGCTGCTCGACCGAGGCGTAGAACGCGTCCAGGTCGGCGTGCAGGATGGTGGCCTCGCTCGACACCCCGCCATCTTCGCACACGTGTTCGAATCGACGGTGTTGACCTGCCCGGACACGACGACCGGCCGGCGGGAGTCCCCGTCGGCCGGTCGCGTGCGGTCACCGTCCGTAGACCTCGAACTCGTAGAGCGAGAAGCCGTACGAGGTGGCCCGCGTGACGCCGTACATCCGCACGTAGCGTGCGCTGACCGGGGCGAACGTCACGTTGTCGACGCCGCCGTTGCCGGCGGTGGTGCTGAACACCGGCTGCCAGGAGTTGCCGTCACCGGAGACCTCGATCCGGTAGCCGGTGGCGTACGCGGCCTCCCACCGCAGCACCGCCCGGCTGATCGTCCGGGCCGATCCGAGATCCACCCGCAGCCACTGGTTGTCGTTGTAGCTGCTGGCCCACCGGGTGCCGAGACTGCCGTCCACCGCCTTCGCCGGGGTGTTGCTGGTCAGGAACTGCGTGCTGGACGCGGTGGCGGTACGGCCCTGCGCCAGGTTGGTCACCGCGTCGCCCCGGCGCGCCGGGAACGAGACGACCTGCTGGTACGTGGGCCGGTTCTGCCAGGCGATCAGCGGGTGGGTGATGCCGCCGAGCCCGGACTGGGCGATCGAGTCCGCGCACCACTGGTCGCCCGCCCCGCAGGACGAGTCGCCCGGGTAGACGGTGGTCGCCGGCGCCGCCGCGGCCTGACCGAGCGTGTCGAGCAGCGACTGCCGGCACGCGCCCAGGTTGCCGTTGCCGCAGTACGTGCGTCCGAGCCCGCCGGCCACCGGGTCGCCGAGCACGGCCCGCAGGTCCTTGTCGACGTAACCCCACCAGCCGTACTGGAACGCCGAGCCCTTGTGGGCCTGGCCCTGCGCCGCCCAGTTCACGGTGCCGTCGCGGGCGCCGTTCTGGCCGCCCGAGGGCGCCTCGTTGACCTGGAGGGCGCCGACGAGCGCGCCGTACAGGTCGGGGCCGAGCCCGGGACGGAACTGCGCCGAGGTGAGCAGCGGCCACCAGGCGTCGAAGATCCGGATGGCCTCGGCGTGCTGGTAGACCTTCGAGCCGGGTGACGTCTCCACCCGCCGCGACCCGGCCTGCTGCCAGGCCCGCAGCTTGGTCACCGCGGCGGCCAGCGCCGGGTCGGTGACCGGCGTGCTGTCGAGCACCCGCAGCAGTTCGCCGAGGACCTGCTGGCCGCGCAGGTCGGTCACCGCCGCCTCGGCGGTGATCCGCACGATGTCGGCGCGGCCGACCTTGCGCTGGGCGATCGCCGCGCGCACCGGACCGTCGAGCAGCTGACCCCGGTGCACCGCGCCGTAGCTGAAGTTGCCGTCGGCCGCGCCGAAGTCACGCGCCTGCTTGTTGTTCCAGCTGACGTAGTAGTCCTGGTTGACCGACTGCGGGTGGGCCGACGCCGGGGCGTACGTGGCGTCGTTGGTGTCCGGGTTCCAGCCGGCCCACTCGTACGCCGGCTCCGCCTTCGCGGGCAGGTTCGGGTCGAGCCCGGACGGGCGGACCGGGTTGGAGCCGGAGTTGTAGTACGCCGCCTCGGTCGAGTTGACGTAGAACCAGTTGAACGCGTACCCGACGCTGGCCGCGGACGCCTGGAACGCCGCCGCGCTGCCCATCGCCGCCGGGTCGTTGTACGCCTGGAAGCCGATCGCGGAGTCGGCCTCGTGCCGGTAGGTGGAGCGCAGCTTGGTGAACGCGGTGGGCTGCCCGTTCACCAGCCCGCGGTAGGCCACCAGCCCGTACTTGGTGCGCAGCGAGCGCAGCGTGTACGCGCCGGCCGGGGTGGAGTCGGCGAGCGTCGGCGACCAGGAGTTGCGCTTCTCCAGCACCTCCATGGCGAGGCACTGGCCGCGGTAGAGGTAGCTGTTGGAGCGCAGTGTCGGCGCGCTGCCGTCGGTGGTGCACAGCGGCACGGCGTACGTGTCGGTCAGGTCCTGGGAGGCGGAGGTGGCGCTCCACGCGTAGTCCTGGCCGCGGCCGAGCAGCACGTAGAGGTTCAGCCCGGCGAACGCCGCGCCGCGTGCGCTGATGCCCGGCCCCTGGAGTTCCTGGAGCATGAGCAGTTGCGGCGCGAAGTAGCCGGTCTGCGGGCCGAACACGGCCACCGGGTTGCCGGTGGTGGTGTGCCGGCCGGAGACCACTACCGCGTTGGACATGCCGTGCGCCCGCAGGTTAAACAGGCCACCGACCAGGTCCTTGGTGGCGGCGCTGCTGCCGGTGCGGGCGGCGGCTCCGCCGGTGGCGTCGTACGCGAGCGGCTCGGCGACCACCGTCCCGGCGTCCGGCAGCACCGCGCTGGTCGCGCCGGGCGGCGTCGCGCCGTACGGGAAGCTCTGCCCGTCGTGCAGCGTCAGCACGGTCTCCGGGTCGTTCTGCGAGCGGAACGCCGTCCAGACCCGGTCGCCCTCGGTCGGGCCGTACTTGGCCCGGGCGGCCACCCGGACCAGCGCGGACTGCATCTCGCTGCCGCCGCCCCCGCCGAACAGCCCGCCGATGACACCGGCGGTGGCGATCAGGTCGGTCATGGTGAAGTGCTTCGGCTTCCCGGCGCCGGTGAGCACGTACTCGCCGGGGTAGTTGTCGTCGGCGATCGACTTGTCGATGTAGGCGTTGATGCCGGCGATGTAGTCGACGACGTCGGTGTAGAGCTGCTGGCCCCGGGTGCCCTTGAGGCGCAGCGCGTCGACCTGGGCCTGGAGGTCCGCCTCGGTGTAGGGCGAGTTGGCCCAGACGCTCTGCTCCAGCTCCCGGTTGCCCGGCGCGCCGCCGGCGAACGAGCTGACGTTGCCGCGGCCGACGTGCCGCAGCAGGTCCATCACCCAGAGCCGGTCCTGGGCGCCGGCGTACCCGGCGCCGAACATGGTGCCGGCGCGGGTGGTGCCGGTGACGTGCGGGACGCCGGTGGCCTTGTCCCGCACGATGGTGACGTCCGAGCGTGGCGAGATCCTGCTCTCGACCTGGGCGTCGGGGACGCCGAAGGAAGCGTCGTTGTAGAAGTGGGCGATCTGCTCGTCGGTCAGCCCGGCGTAGTTGTAGACCAGGTTGGCGTACTCGTCGAGCTGGTCGCTGGAGTGCGCGGGACGGGTGCCGAGCGCCTGGTGGGCCAGGATGCCGGCGAGTGTGGCGTTGCCGTTCTGCCCGGGGGGCAGGATGTCGGCGCACTGGCCGAGGCAGTAGTCGTCGGGGGTGAACGTGGTGGCGGCGAGCGCCGGTGCCGGCGCGATGACCGTCAGGACGCTCGCGGTGAGGGCGGCGGCGGTGAGCGCCGCGAGGCGGGCACGGATGGCGGGTAATGGCATGGCGATCCTCCGGGGGACGCGGAGTAGGGCCGTTCGGTACGCCCGGCTGACGGCGTCTCGGCCTCCGCGCCCGGGCGTTCTGCCCGGAGGTGAGAATGACTCATATCTATCTGCGGGCAATGATCGGCGCACCACCGCCGTCCGGGATAGCCGTCGTTCACCAGTCGTCAATGCCGACGTTTCGTCGCGTTCCATCCCGCAACGACGCGGTGGGGGTGGCGCCGTTGCCACCCCCACCGCTCTCCCCGCCGGTGCGCCGTCAGTGCTTGCGGAACGACTGGCGCACCACACCCCCCACGAGCGCGCACCAGGTAGTGGTGCTGATCTTGCCGTTGGGCGGTAGTCCGTGCAGGCGCTGGAGGTCCTTCACCGCAGTGCGGGTGGCGTGGTCGTACTCGCCGGTCGGGGTGACCTCGGCGTAGCCCTTGGAGGCGAGCATGAACTGCGCGGCCACCACCGGGACGCCCGACGACTTCTGGTCCAGCTCCGGGGCCAGGGTCTCCCACGTCGGCGCCGTGAGCGTGGCGTCGACGTCGACCGGGATGCCGTTGCGCGCCTGCCAGTCCTGCACGGCCGCGACCGTGGCCGCGTCGAACACGCCCGTCACCGGCACGGTGTAGCCGCGGAACGTGAGCAGGTACTGCGCGACCCGGACCACCGGGCCGCCGACGAAGCGCCAGATGTCCGGCCAGCGGCGGGCCGGCACGTCGCCCAGCTTCGTGCCGAGCTTCTTGAACACCGCGCGGCGCAGCGCCGGGAACTCCCGGTAGAACATCGCGCCCGGGCAGAGCGTGGCGCGGAAGTCCCAGTGACCGAAGACGTCGTGGGCGTGCAGCCCGTACTGCCGGCAGATCGCTGTGCACAGCCGGGCGAGGGAGTTGAGCAACTCCTCCGGCGGCGTCTCGGAGACGTAGGTGCCCTCGTTCTCGATGCCGATGGCCCGCCCGTTCTCGCCCGGGCAGTGCGCGGCGATCATCTGCCGGTCGCCGGCGCGCAGCCGGTCCAGGCTGCCGTGGCGTCCCTCCAGGACGTGACCGCCGCGGCTCACAGTGAAGTGCTGCCCGGTGTCGGACCAGCCGTTGCCGTCCATGTGCAGGTCCTGGCAGTCGCGGGCGAGCTGCTTGGCGTGCTCCTCGGAGTAGTCCGTGACGTTCGGGAACGCCATGTGGTGCACGATGATCTTGTTGGTCGGGATCGCGCTCACCGACAGCGGGTCGGCCGGCGGCCGGGCGGCCCACTCGTCGCAGCTGATGATCCAGTCGAGGTCCGCGCCCGGCGCGGCCTGCGCGGTGCCCGGCAGGGCGAGCTCACTGCCGACGACCGCGACCGCGGCGGCGCCGAGACCGGCCCGCAGCAGCGTACGGCGGTCCAGCTCGGGGTGGTCGAAGTGCATCTCGCCTCCTCGATGGCCCGGCCGGCGCCGGGCGATGTAAAGGAACTGCAACGACTGCGCGCGTGGTGGAGAATATTGCCAAGCTCGCGCGGCGCGCCAGAGGACAAAAGCGACGTTCACCGGCCGGTGAGCCGGTTGCTCCTACCACCGGAGTAGGCGATCTCACGTCCGCTGACCGGGACGGACCATGGCCTTCCGCGACCCGCCGTGGCAGCCTGGGCCCGTGCAGTCGCCCAGCCCGACCGGGATCGTCGTGCTCGTCGCGGTGCTCGCGGCCGCCACCGCGTTCGGCTGGTGGCGCCGCCGCCACGACGGGCGGCTGCGCGCCGTCCGGAAGCGCCCACCGGGCGCCGACGCGCCGCACCGGGCCACCCTCACCGCCCTCGGGGTACGCCCCGGCGAGGTCACGCTGGTGCAGTTCTCCGCCCCGGTCTGCGCGCCCTGCCGGGCCGCCCGCCGGGTGCTCGCCGACGTCGCCGCCCGCCTCGACGGGATCGCGGTGCTGGAGGTGGGCGTGGACGAACACCTCGACGCGGCCCGGGAACTGGACGTGTGGCGTACCCCGACGGTGCTGGTGGTGGACGCCGCAGGCCGCGTGGTGCGCCGGGCCGCCGGCGTGCCCGACCGCGACGACCTGATCGCCGCGCTCACGGCCGGGGCGGCGCGATGACCGGCGTACGGCTGACCCGCCGCCGGGTGGTGGACCACGGCCGGCTCGCCACGAGCCTCTGTGCGGCGGCGCGTCCCGCCTGACCGACCGCCCCCCGCACGAACGGACCCACCCCATGCTGCTCGACCCCCGGGGACCGCGCTTCGCCGCCGTCCTCACCACAGTCGTCCTCGCGATCGTCCTCGTCACCGGCTCCGGGCTGCTCCTGCTCGCCCAGGCCGTCGTGTTCGCGCTCACCGCCCTGAACCCGCGCGTCGGCCCGTACGGCCTGCTGTTCCGCGCCCTGGTGGCGCCCCGGCTGGACCCGCCGGCGGAGCTGGAGCCGGTCGCGCCGGTGCGCTTCGCCCAGGTCGTCGGCCTGGTCTTCAGCGTCGTCGGCGCGGCCGGCTGGTTCGCCGGGCTGCCCGCGCTCGGCCTGGCCGCCACCGGCGCGGCGCTGGCCGCCGCCTTCCTCAACGCCGCGTTCGGGCTCTGCCTCGGCTGCGAGGCGTACCTGACGATCCGGCGGCTGGCCGGACGCCCGCTCGCCGCCCGGGTGGCGGTGCCCCCGCGCTGAGCTTCCGCCCGTACGCTGGCCCCGGCGGACGGGGGAGTGGCATGGCGGGTCGAGGGCGGCTGGACCGGCGCAGCGTGCTCGTCGCCGCGGGCGGGCTGGCGGTCGCCGGGATCGGCGTGCCGATCGGGCTGGCCGCCACGAACGACGGGCCGCCGCCCCCGCCGCGCGGCCGGCGGCCGGTCAGCATGGCGATGCACCTGCACGCCTCGTTCAGCGAGGGCGTGGCCAGCTACGCCGCCCACCTCGACCAGGCCCGCCGCAACGGCGTCGACGTGCTGTGGTGGACCGACCACGACTTCCGGGTGGCCGCCCACGACCACCGCCGGGTCGTCCACTTCGACGGCCCGGAGGAACGCGAGGGCGGCCTCGCCTGGACCTGGCAGCCCGCCGCCGAGGGACGGCTGACCGCCTCGGCCGCCGACTTCGTGGACGCGCCGGACGCCCCCGACGGCCCGGGCCGCGCGCTGCGCCTCACCGCCGCCGGTTCCGGCACCCTCTGGTACGCGGGCAAGGCGTGGAACTGGACGCACACCGCCAACATCTCCGACACCACACTGCATCTCGACGTACGCCCCGAAGCGGCGGGCCGGCACGCCACGCTCACCGTGGAGCTCGCGCTGTCGCACCACCCGGCCGGACCCGGCCGGCCCGCCGGGCAGCTCGTGCTGCGCTACCGCCTCGGCGGCGTGGACGCGGTCCGGCACACTGTCGACGGCCGGCACGGCACCGTCGAGCTGCCCGCCCCGCCCGGCGCCTGGCGGCGGCACACGTTCGATCTGCTCGCCGACGTGCGGCGGCTCTGGCCCGACCTGGTCGCCGGGGACAACTCGCTGCGCGGGCTGCGCCTCGGCGTGACAGCGGCCGGCGGTGGGCGCGGCGCGTACCTGGTGGACCGGCTCGTCTTCGACCGCGCCCGCCGCGCCGGCCAGGCGGGCGAGGAACTGCGCGCCGAGGTGCTGCGCGGCTACGACGGCGCGTACCCCGGCGTCACCCACCACCGGGCGTACGAGGTGTCGATGGTGCGGCACCTCAACTGGTTCGGCGGCGACGGCACGCTGCCGCGCTTTCCGTCCCCGCCGTACCGGGACAACGACGTCGACGCCACCGAGCGGATGGTGGAGTTCCTGCACGCGCACGGCGGGGTGGTGTGCTGGAACCACCCGCTGGACACCGAACGCCGCGAATCACTGGCCCGCCTGCTGGTCAGCCGGAACGCGCTCGGCGTCGACCTGATCGAGATCGGACGCCGGCCGGTCGAGGACCACCTCTGGGCGTACGACGTGGCGGCCCGCAACGCGATCCCGCTCACCGCCGTCGGGGTCACCGACGACCACGACGGCACCGACTGGCGGGCCGGCCGGGACCGCAACGTCACATCCGTGTGGGCTGCCTCGACCGGCCGGGACGACCTGGTCGCGGCGCTGCGCGCCGGGCAGGCGTGGTTCGCCGACCTGACCGGCTACCGGGGCGCGCTGGACCTGGAACTGGGCGGCCGCAGCGCGATGGGCGCGCTCGCCCTGCTCGCCGAGGACACCGTCACGGTGCGGCTGCGCGCCACCGACCTGCCGGCCGGGGCCACGCTGGAGACGGTCACCGGCGACGTCGACCGGGCCGGTGTCGCGGACCCGACACCGGCGGTCCGGGTCGGGCAGGTCCCCTGGCGGCAGCTGCGGCAGGGCTGGCACGACCTGCCGGTGCGCGTCGGCGCCGGCACGTACGTCCGCACCCAGGTCCGCGACCGCGACGGCGAGATAGTGGGCGCGAGCAACCCCCTCTGGCTGCTCCGCACCCCGCCCCCCGCAGGCATCCCCGCACCCCGCCGCTTCTGACCCGCGCCCCCTCTCCCGCCCGCTCCCGCCGTGCCCCCTCTCCGTCGATCATGAAGTTGTCGGCGGGATCCGTCCTCTTTGTCCCTGTCAACTTCATGATCGACGAGGTGACGGCTGTTGCCGGGGTCTGGTAATCGTGACGGTGTGTCCGATACCGACCACCTGCCGCGCGGCGCAGCGCCGCGCGGGGAACCGGGCGCCGACCGGCGTCCGGAAACAGCCGTTGCGGCGATGGCCGTCGGCTGCGCCACGGTGAGAGTGACGAGCGAGGCGGCGTCCGACATCCGCCCGTGGGACGCCGTGGAGTCTGTCGCATGAGCGGCTGGGAACTGTCCGGATACACCCCGGTCCGCCGGCTCGGTGCCGGCGCGTCGGGCAGCGTCGTGCTCGCCACCCACGACGCGACCGGCACCCCCGTCGCGATCAAGTACCTGATCCGCGACCTGGGCGAGGACTCGGCGTTCCGGACCGCGTTCCGCACCGAGGCCCGGCTCCTCGGCGAGATCGACGACCCGCACGTCAGCCGCCTCTACGAGTACGTGGAGAGCCCGTACGGCGCCGCCATCGTGATGGAACTGGTCGACGGCGTCTCACTGCGCCAGATGCTGCGCGAACACGGCCCGACCACACCCGAGGCCGCGCTCTGCGTCCTCAAGGGCTCACTCGCCGGCCTGGCCGCCGCACACACCCACGGCGTCGTGCACCGCGACTACAAACCGGAGAACGTGCTGGTCACCGGCACCGGGCTGAGCAAACTCGCCGACTTCGGCATCGCCATGCCGATCGGCCAGGGCTCCGACACCACAGTGTCCGGCACGCCCCGCTACATGGCCCCCGAGCAGTGGACCGGCGCCCCGGCCGGCCCCGCGTGCGACGTCTACGCCGCCACCGCCACGTTCTTCGAGTGCCTCACCGGCCGCCCCCCGTACCAGGGACCGGACCTGCTCTCCCTGCGCGACCAGCACGCCAGCGCGCCGATCCCCGCCGAGGCGGCACCCCCGCCGGTGCACGAACTGCTGCGCCACGGCATGGCCAAACGCCCCGACGAGCGCCCGCCGTCCGCCGAGGCGTTCCTGGAGCTGCTGGAACGGGTCGCCGGAACCGGCTACGGCCCGGAATGGGAGGAACGCGGGCTGCGCGAGCTGGCCCGGCGGTCATTGCTGCTGGCCGCGCTGTGGCCGTTCCCGGACCGGGCCGAGGGCGCCACCGCCGTCGCGCACACCGAACTCGGCACGACCACCACCGGCCGGGGCGGACGGTTCCGTAAGGGCCGCACCCGTACCGTCCTCGCCGCCGGTGCCCTGGCCGCCGCCGTCCTGGCCGGCGGCGCAGGCTACAGCTACGCCGCCCACGACGACACGTCCGCCGCGGGCCCGACCGGCCCGGCGAGCGCCGCCCCCGCCACCACCGGCGCACCCGTACCGGACCCGACCGGCGCCGAGACACCCAGCCCGTCACCGACACCCGGCCCGTCCACCGTGTCCGCCGCGCCGCCACCTCCCGCGCCGTCGGCCACCCCCGATCCGACCGGGACGCCGACCCGAACCGGCACACCCACCCCCAGCGCGTCGCGCACCACCAGCCCGCCGCCACCGGACGTGACAGCGCCGGTCGTGGACGGCGTGAGCGCCGACCCGGGCGAGCTGGACCCGAAGGGCTGCCCCTACGGCGCCAAGAGCAGCACCGTCACCGCCACCGTCACCGACGACCGCAGCGGCCCGGCCGCGCTCACGGTCACCTTCGTCTACACCGTCGACGGCGCCACCGGCACGATCCGGATGGCCGCCGCCGGGCGCGGCGTGTTCACCGGCACGCTCGGCCCGCTGTCCACGCCCAAGCGCAGCGCCCGCATCCCCATCC
This sequence comes from Micromonospora sp. L5, assembly GCF_000177655.2. Lineage (NCBI taxonomy): Bacteria > Bacillati > Actinomycetota > Actinomycetes > Micromonosporales > Micromonosporaceae > Micromonospora > Micromonospora sp. L5. The sequence continues at coordinate 5,518,534 of NC_014815.1, forward strand.
GGGTCACCGCCGCCGACGCCGCCGGCAACACGACCACCTCGACGTCACCGGTGTACGTGACGCTCTACCACGACTGCACCCCCGGCTAGGAGTACGACAGTGCCCGCTGCCCCGCACCGCAGCCCGTCCCGGGGACGGTCGGCGTGACCCGCCCCGACGAGCCCACCGAGGCGCTGCCCACCCGCGCCCTGCCGCTCACCGGCGACGCGGACGCCGCCGAGCCCACCGTTCATCTCACCCGGCCCCGAGCCGACGCCGACTCGACGGTGCCGCTCGCCGTCATGCAGGCGGAGCCGGCTGCCGAGGGTGGGGAGCCGACGACGGCACTGGTCATCGAGAGCGCGGAGCCGACCGTCCGGCTCGCCGTCGACACCCCTGCGGCGACCGGCAGGTCGGAGCCCACCGTCCACCTACCCGGGGCGGGGGCCGCCCAGCCACCCACCGCCGAACCCACAGTCCACCTGACGGCGATCCCCGGCGGAGACGACCGCACCGCAGACCTCGCCGCCTCGGCCACGGCGACACCGCCCGATGCCGAGCCGACCGTGCACATGCGCCCAGGCCGGGCAGACGACACAGGTGAGGCGACCGTTCACTTCGTGGCGGCTCCGGACAGCAGGGCGGGGGAGCGGACAGTGAGTCTGAGTCCGGCCCTCGACGGCTCGGCGGGCGAGGCGACGGTCCAGATGCGCCCGTCAGCCGGAAACGCGACCGGACAGGCCACCGTCCACCCGCGTCCGAGCGCGGAACCGCCCCAGCGCCCCGGCGCGGAACCGACCGCATCGTGGCAGCCCACCGCCTCCTGGCAGCCCACCGGCGTACCGCATCAGGGTCACACCACCGGGACGGCGGCGACCGGCGCCGGGGCGTACCCGGATCGGACCGGCCACGCGCGGGCGGTGAGTGGCGTGCCGGCCCCGGGCGGTGAGCTGCGCTTCGGGCCGGGCGTGCCGGCGACGCCGCCGCCCGCGCCGCCCTGGCCCACCGCGCCGCCGATCCGGCCGCGTCCGGCCTGGCGTCGCGTCGTCTCGGTGCTGTCCACGCTGCTCACCGTGGTGCTGCTGCTGGCTGTCGGCCTCTACCTGTGGCAGCGGCTGCGCCCGCTGGAGGTCGAGGGGGTCACCGTCGCGGTGCCCCGGCCGGCCGGTGTCGCCTGCGACGTGACTGTCGACGTGGTGGCCACCGTGCGCACCAACGGGCGCGGCGGAACGATCCGGTACCAGTGGTTCCGCTCCGACGCGCCGCCCGGCGCCGTGCTCACCGAACGGGTCGGCAGCGGGCAGCAGACCGCCGCGCTCACCCTCAAGTGGACGTTCACCGGGGTCGGTACGACCACCGGCATCGCCACCGTCAACATCGTCGAACCGACGACGGCGCAGGCCAGCACCCGCGTCGTCTACCGCTGCCCCGGAGGCTGACCGCGTTTCCGCGCGCGCCCGTCCGGGTAGCCCCACCCGAACAAACCTGGACCACGCACGTGGAGGCCCTTCGATGAGAGACAACTTCGGGGACGCGGTGGGCGACGCGTTCCGTTCGGTGATGCTGTTCCTGCCCAAGGCGGTCGCGTTCGCCGCGATCCTGGTCGTCGGCTGGCTGATCGCCAAGGCCGTGCTGAAGCTCGTGGACAAGGTGCTGGAGCGGGTCCACTTCGACCGGGCCGTCGAGCGCGGCGGGATCAAGACCGCGCTGGCCCGCTCGAAGTACGACGCCAGCGACATCGTCGCGAAGCTTGCCTACTACGGGGTGCTGCTGGTCACGCTCCAGCTCGCGTTCGGCATCTGGGGCCCGAACCCCATCTCCGACCTGATCGCCGGCGTGATCGCCTGGCTGCCCCGGGCGTTCGTCGCCATCGTCATCGTGGTGGTCGCCGCGGCCATCGCCCGCGCGGTGAAGGACATCATCTCCAGCGCGCTCGGTGGCCTCTCGTACGGCCGGGTGCTGGCGAACCTCGCCTCGGTGTTCATCCTGGGCCTCGGCGTCATCGCCGCGCTCAACCAGATCGGCGTCGCCACCACCGTCACCACCCCGGTGCTGATCGCGGTGCTCGCCACCGTGGGCGGCATCCTGGTCGTCGGCGTCGGCGGCGGGCTGGTCCGGCCGATGCAGAGCCGCTGGGAGAACTGGCTGACCCGGGCCGAGGAGGAGTCGCGCACCATCGCCACGCACGCCCGCGCCTACCAGGCCGGCCGGCGCGACGTCGAGGCCCGGCTCGCCGCGACCGGCCCGTACGCGGAGTCCGAGCTGACCCAGCCGGTGAGCCGCGACGCCGAGGCGGACCGCACGCAGCCGGTGCCGGCGTACCCGGCCACCCCGTCGACCACGGCCGCCGCAAGTGAGGACCCCACCGAGCCGGTGCCGTCGCAGGCGGGCGCGGAGGCCACGCAGCACATTCCGGCGTACGCGGACTCCGAGCGCACCCAGCCGACCACGCCGCGCCAGCCGACCGCCGAGCAGGCCGCGGACAACGAGGCCACCATGGTCATTCCGCAGGCCGACGTGGAGAAGTTCCGCCGCTGACCCGAACAGCGGAGACGAACCGGGGCGGGACCACACGGTCCCGCCCCGAATTCGTGCCCGCCGGGGGACCACCCGGGCGCCTCGCGGCGGATAGGATCCCGGCATGACCTGGCGATGTTGATGCCTTCCTGAGCGACGAGGCCGCGGGCCGCCGCGGACGCCGTGCATTCCGACCGGTGTCCGTCACGTCCCGTGGGAAGGTTCCATGCTCGTCGCTCCTGCCCGCGTACCAGCGACCCGCCGCCTGGCGGCGACGCTCTACGGGTACGCGTTCCTCACCGACCTCGTCCTGCTCTACCCGCTCTACGTGCTGCTGTTCGCCGACACCGGGTTGTCGGTCGGGCAGATCTCCTCGCTGTTCGTGCTCTGGGCGGCCGCCGGCATCGTGCTGGAGGTGCCCTCCGGCGTGTGGGCCGACGCGGTGTCGCGCCGCCTGCTGCTCTGCCTCGCGCCGCTGCTGGCCGCCGCCGGGTTCGCGCTCTGGGTGCTGCTGCCGTCGTATCCGGCCTTCGCCGTGGGCTTCCTGCTCTGGGGTGCCGGCGGCGCACTGCGCTCCGGCGCGCTGGAGGCGCTCGTCTTCACCGAGTTGGAACGCCTCGGCGCGGCCGACCGGTACGCCCGGCTGATCGGCCGGACCCGCACCGCCGAGGTGCTCGGCGCGGTCGGATCAGGGGTGCTCGCCGGGCCGGTGTTCGCGCTCGGCGGCTACCTCGCTGTCGGCGCGGCGAGCGTGGTCACGTGCCTGCTGGCGGCTGCCGTCGCGGCCCGCTTCCCGGAGCACCGCCAGCCGCCGGCCGCGCCTGTCCCGAGCGGGGGTGACGACGAGCCCGGCTGGCTGGACAGCCTGCGCCTGGGCCTGCGCGAGGTGCGGGCCGACCGCCGCGTCCGCGCCGCCGTGCTGCTGGTCGCGGCGGTCACAGCGATCTGGGGTGGGCTGGACGAGTACACCGGGCTGCTGGCCGCCGACACCGGCATGGCCGAGGTCGGCGTACCGCTGCTGCTCCTGCTGGTGTGGGCCGGGATGACTGTGGGCGGGCTGCTCGCGCCGCTGGGCGAGCGGCTGTCCCACAGCGGGTACGCCGGTCTGCTCGTGTTCGCGGCCGCGGCGACGGCGGCCGGGGCGCTGCTGCGGCACCCGGCGGGGTTCGTGCTGCTGGCTGCGGCGTTCGCCGCGTTCCAGCTGGCCACCGTGCTCGCCGACGTGCGGCTCCAGGCCCGGATCACCGGGTCGGCGCGGGCCACCGTCACCTCGCTCGCCGGAATGGCCACCGACCTGACCATCGTCGCCTTCTACGCCGGGTACGGGCTGCTCGCCGGTGCGATGGGCAACCCGGCTGCCTTCGCGGTCGCGGTGCTGCCGTACCTGCTGGTGGCGCTCTGGCTACTCACCGGTCGAGCATGAATCGCCAGAAAAGGGACCAATGGTCGCGTTCGCGGCCTAGCGTTGGTCCGGAAATTCGGCGACCCCGGGGGACGATCGCGGTGACGTTGGAAGCAGAGCGCACACTGCGCGACGAGGACCTGACCGGGCTGGCGGACCTGGCCGCCCAGCTGCGGGTGGACGCGATCAGGTGCAGCACGATGGCCGGCTCCGGGCACCCCACGTCCAGCCTCTCCGCCGCCGACCTGCTCGCCGTGCTCGTCGCCCGGCATCTGCGCTACGACTGGTCCTACCCGGGCAACCCCGGCAACGACCACCTGATCTTCTCCAAGGGGCACGCCTCCCCGCTGCTGTACGCGGTGTTCCGGGCCACCGGCGCGATCAGCGAGCAGGAGCTGCTGGAGACGTACCGGCGATCCGGGTCGCGCCTGCAGGGCCACCCCACGCCGGTGCTGCCCTGGGTGGACGTCGCCACCGGCTCGCTCGGGCAGGGCCTGCCGGTCGGCGTCGGGGTGGCACTCGCCGCCCAGTACCTGGACCGGTCGCCCGCCCACGTCTGGGTGCTCTGCGGCGACAGCGAGACCGCCGAGGGGTCGGTGTGGGAGGCGCTGGACAAGGCCGGCCACTACGGGCTGCGCAACCTCACCACGATCGTGGACGTCAACCGGTTCGGCCAGCGCGGCCCCACCGAACTGGAGTGGGACCTGGACACCTACCGGCGGCGCGTCGAGGCGTTCGGCTGCCGGGCGATCGTGGTCGACGGCCACGACCCGGGCGCGATCGACGAGGCGTACGGGCAGGCACGCGACGCCACCGGGCCGACAGTGGTGCTGGCCCGCACGGTCAAGGGCAAGGGCGTACCCGAGGTGGAGAACAACCCGTCCTGGCACGGCAAGCCGTTCGACCCGGAGCTGGCCGAGCGCGCCGTGCGGGCGCTCGGCGGCCCCCGGCGCATCCGGGTCGCCGGACCGAAGCCACCGCCCGCGCCCCGGGCCGCCGCGCCGGAGATCCGGCAACCGGAACTGCCGACGTACGAGCGCGGCGCGAAGGTCGCCACCCGGGACGCGTACGGCGACGCGCTGCGCGCCCTCGGCGCGGCCCGGCCCGACGTGGTCGCGCTCGACGGCGAGGTCAGCGACTCCACCCGGGCGGAGCGCTTCGCCACCGCGTACCCGGACCGGTTCTTCCAGATGTTCATCGCCGAGCAGCAGCTCGCCGCCGCGGCGGTGGGCCTGGCGGTGCGCGGCTACCGGCCGTTCGCGGCTACGTTCGCCGCGTTCTGGTCCCGGGCGTACGACTTCATCCGGATGGCGGGCGTCTCCCGGGCCGACATCGCGCTCGTCGGCTCGCACGCCGGGGTGGAGATCGGCCCGGACGGCCCGTCCCAGATGGGGCTGGAGGACATCGCCGCGCTGCGGGCGGTGCCCGGCTCCACGGTGCTGTGCCCGGCCGACGCGGTCTCCTGCGCGGCCCTCGTCGCCCAGATGCCCGACCAGCCGGGCGTCAGCTACCTGCGGACGACGCGCGGCGCGTACCCGGTGCTCTACGACGACGCCGAGCCGTTCCCGATCGGCGGCAGCCGGATGCTGCGCGACGGCGGGGACGTGGCGCTGCTCGGCACCGGCGTCACGGTGCACCTCTGCCTCGCCGCCGCCGACGAACTGACCCGCGAGGGCATCGACGCCCGGGTGATCGACCTGTACTCGATCAAACCGGTGGACCGGCAGCGCCTGGCCGAGACCGTCGTGGAGACCGGCGGACGGCTGGTGGTGGTCGAGGACCACTACCCGGAGGGCGGGCTGGGCTCCGCGGTGCTGGAGGCGCTCGCCGACCTGGGCGAACCGGCCCGGGTCAACCACCTGGCGGTACGCGGGCTGCCCGGCTCCGGCACCCCCGCCCAGCAGCTCGACCGGGCCGGCATCGGCGTCGGCGCGATCGTCTCGGCGGCGCGGGCCCTGGCCTGAGCCGTACCGCCGCGGCCCGCGGCGCGGCGGTGTTTGCCCGGACCGGCGGCGGGTAGCCACGGTGCCGTTGCGACGGGAGGACAGACGATGGCCGAACCGGAGTTCTACGCGCGGGTCTCCGCCCGTGCCGGCGTGCCGGTGGAGACGGCCCGCGCGCTGACCGAGGCGACACTGCGCACGCTCGCCGAACGGATCAGCGGCGGCGAGGCCGACGACCTGTCCGCGCACGTCGCGCACGAGCTGCGTCCGCTGCTGGCACGCGCCCGCATCGAAGACCCCGAGGTCTTCGGGTACGACGAATTCCTGCGCCGGGTCGCCGAGCGCTCCGGCGCCACACCGTCCGACGCCGAGCGCGGCGCCCGGGCGGTGTTGCAGGCGCTGCACCGGGTGATCGGGCCGGCCCAGTTCAACCGGGCGCTGTCCCAGCTGCCCCGGGAGATCGCCGAGCTGGCCCAGCCCGCCCCACGCCCCGCCTAGGCGAAAGGAAGGGCCCCTTATTAACGCCTCCGGTAGAGGAAGGGCCCCTTGTTAACACCCGCCGCCACGGGCCGCCAGCGTCGGCGCCGGGGGAGGCGTCACTCGGGCAGCGCGTCCAGGTAGACCCAGCGGCCGTCCTCGCGGGCGAAGCGGCTGTGCTCGGCCAGGACGCCCGCCCGCCCGCCCTCGCGGTAGTGCGCCCGGAACCGCACCGTCCCGGCGCTGTCGAACAGGCCGCCCTGACCGGTCTCCACGATCTCCAGCCGGGTCCAGCGGGTGCCCGGGTCCAGCTCCAGCCGCTCGGGGCGGGTGGTGGAGTGCCAGCTGTGCCGCAGGTAGGCCGCGTCGCCGAGCGCGAACGCGCTGAACCGGGACCGCATCAGCGCCTCCGCTGTCGCCGCCGTCGCCTCGCCCCGGTGCACCGGGGAGCAGCAGTCCGCGTACGGCCGGCCGGTGCCGCACGGGCAGGCCGCCGGACGCTCACCCGCGCCCTCGCGCGCCTTCCGTCTCGCCACCCGGCGATTCTCTCCCACACCACGACCGCCCTCGCGGCCGGTAGGCCGGGCAATCCCGGACGGGACAGGATGAGAGGGCGCGCTGGTCGATGGCGAGGACGGTGGAGAGGGGCAGTCGCCGGGGAGGCGGCTGAGGCCACCAGCGTCGGCTGACCGACCTCGTATAGTCGCCTCCATGATCACTCGTGGGGCCACGGCCGACGCCACCACCGGCGGTTCCGGCGTCCGGAACCTCCGCGACGCAGGCGGCGTCGGGTCGTTGCGCCGTGGGGTCCTGTATCGCTCTGGCGCCCTGCATCTCCTGACGCCCGAGGGTGCCCGGGAGCTGGAGGATCTCGGGCTACGCACGGTCATCGACCTCCGCAGCATCCGAGAGGTGGCCGACCGGCCGGACCGGTGTGCGGGTCTCGACGTCGAGCACTGCCACTTTCCGGTGTTCACCGACCAGAGCTGGCCGGACGACCAGGTGGCGCTGTACCCGTACATGGCTGAGCAGGCCGGTCGTGCCACCGTCGCGATAATCCGGCAGCTCATCACCCCTGGTGCACTACCTGCCCTGGTCCACTGCGCCTCCGGCAAGGACCGCACCGGAGTCGTCGTCGCCGTCATCCAGACTCTCCTGAATGCTTCCGATGCGGAGGTCACCCAGGACTTCCTGCGCTCGAACGCCGCTCTGGACCTCACCGGATCGCCGGCCGGCGCGGCGATCGGACACGGCACCCGCCCGGTGACCGCAGCGCACCTGCTTCATGCCATGGTGTGGATCCGCAGCCACCACGGCTCGGTCTCCGCCTATCTCCAGGCTGCCGGCGCCACCGAGGCCGAACTGGAGGCCCTGCGGGGGGTGCTTGCCTGACACGGTCGCGCCACCGGCCGGTACCGCACGTCTTCGCAATCGCTGCGCCCACGATGCAGCCGCAGGCGCTACGCTCCCCGGACCATGAGCGTGAGCCCGACTCAGCGTGCCCTCGACCCGGATCAGGTCCGCCGCCACCTCGCCGCCTCGCTCGGACCCGGCGCCGAGGTGGCCGACTGCGGGCCGCTGACCGGTGGCGGCTTCGCCGCCGTCTGGTGGGTACGCCTCACCGACGGCCGGGACGTGGTGCTCAAGGCCGGTCCGCCGCCGCACGTGCCGCTGCTGCGCTACGAGCGGGACATGATCGGCGCGGAGGCGCACTACCTGCGCCTGGTGGCCGACCGCGCACCAGCAGTGCCCACCCCGGCGTTGCTGCACCACGGCACCGACCCCGACCTCGGTGACTGGCTGCTCATGGCGCGGCTACCAGGTCGTACCCTCTGGGACCTGAGCCGGGCCGGCGCGGACGTCGGGCCGCTGCGCGCGGAGTTCGGCCGCGCGCTCGCCGCGCTGCACGGCGTCACCGGCGAGCGGTACGGCTACGACGGCGACCGGGCCTCCGGGGCGACGTGGCGGGACGCCTACACGGCCATGGTGGACGACATGCTCGCCGACGCCGCGGACTGGGCGGTGCCGCTGCCGGCGCCCGCGACCCGGATCCGGGAGCTGGTGGCGCGGCACGCGGAAGTGCTCGACGCGGTACGCCGCCCGGCGCTGCTGCACTTCGACGGCTGGGCCGGGAACGTGCTGGCAGTGGACGGGCCGGACGGCACGCCCCGGCTCACCGGCCTGGTCGACGGCGAGCGGTACCTGTGGGGCGACCCGCTGATGGACCTCGTGTCGCCGCTGCTGTTCCGCCGCGCCGAGGACGAGCCGGACGACCCGCTGGTACGCGCCTACCGGGCGGCGGCGCCGTTCCCGTTCGACGCCGGGGCGCGGCGGCGGCTGGGGCTCTACCGGCTGTACCTCTACCTGCTGATGACTGTCGAGATGCCCAGCCGGAACATCACCGCCGACAACGACCCGGGCCGGGTGGAGCTGCTGGCGGAACTCCTCGGCGCGGAACTGGCCGACCTGGCGGACTGAGCGTCACCGGGTCGCGGTGGCGAAGACGACGATGTTGTCCGGGTAGCTGCCGGTCCGCGGGTCGAACCGCCCGCCGCACGTGATCAACCGCAGCCGCGCCGCCGCGTCGCCGCCGTAGACGCGCGCGGTGGGGAAGCGCTCCTTCGGGTACGCCCCGACGCCGTCCACAGTGAACGTCGCGGTCCGGCCGTCGGCGCGCAGCACGCGAATGGTGTCGCCGCTGCGCAGCCGCCCGAGGTCGAAGAAGACCGCCGGGCCGTGCTGCGAGTCGACGTGCCCGACGAGCACCGCGTTGCCGGCCTGGCCGGGTGCGGGACCTGGGTGGTACCAGCCGGTGACCTCCGGGCGTTCCAGCGGCGGTACCTCCAGCGCGCCGTCCGCGTCGGTGGCGACCGGGACGATCTCGGCGTCGACGCCGATGCGGGGGATGGTGACCCGGACCGGCGTGGACCGGGGGAGTGCCGGGCCGGCCGTACCCGGTCGTTCGGTGGCGGGCGCGGCGGAGACGCCGGGCTGCGGTGGTGACGCCGACGTGGTGCCGAGCCCGGCCGAGACCAGGCCGGCGCCCGCGGCGGCGGCGAGAGTGACGGCGGTGACCACGGCGGCGGTGCGCAGTCGCGACCGGCCGCCGTGCGGCGACGAGGCCAGCATCCCACCTCCGTCCGACGGGGACGCGGCGCCCGCGCCGGAGCATCCGGCGCGGGCGGACCGCTCGGCGAGCCGGTCAGGCGGCGGCGTCCGCGCGGCGCCGGCGGATGACCGCGTACGCGCCTCCGGCGAGCGCCCCGGCGGCCAGCACGCCACCGGCGATCAGCACTCCGGTGTCGCCGTCGCGTCCGCCGCCACCGGCCTGCGCGCCGCCGATCGGGGTGACGGTGAACGTGGCGCTGCCGCCGTCGCTGCCGTCGCCGCACGTGGTGGCGACCGTGTACGTGCCGAGCGTGAACCCGGCGGTGAACAGTTCGGCGCTCAGGCCACCGCCCGCGGCGGCCGTGGTGGATCGGACGTTCTGGTCCCGGTCCGGGCCGGTGACCCGGAAGATCGCGTCACCGGCGTTCGGGTTGCACGTCGTGGTCAGCACGACGGTGCCGCCGACCGGGGTGGTGGCGGGTGAGACTCTGGTGTCCGCCAGCGCGGCGGCCGGGAGCAGCAGTGCGCCGAGGCCCACGCCGAACGCCGCCGATCCGAGAAATGACTGTGCCTTCATCCGCGTCTTCCCTCACTTTTCGTCCGCTGTAGGCGTGGGACGTCGTTCGGGTGGCCAACTCCGTGACGAGCACCGGTGTGGCCAACACTAGGAGGGTTGCGGCGGTCACTGGGGGTAATTGAGAAATCTTCGTTGCCGTCCGGTGTGCTCCCTGCCGCCACGACACGGCGGACATGCCGGGCCAGCCCGGACGGCGAACCGTCCCGGTTCGGCACTTCTGGGTCCGCTGTCCGGTTCGGCGCCTACCGGACCGGCGGCTCCGGCCGGACCAGCCCGGTGTCGTACGCGAGCACCACCGCCTGGATCCGGTCTCGCAGGCTCAGCTTGGTGAGGATCGCCGAGACGTGGGTCTTCACGGTGGCGGTGCTCAGGTGCAGCCGGGCGGCGATCTCCGCATTGGACAGTGCCCGCGCGGTGAGCGTCAGCACCTCCCGCTCGCGGGCGGTCAGCACGGCGAGCACGTCGCCGGCGGGCGCGGGCGCGGGCAGCCGGTCGGCGTACCGGTCCAGCAGCCGCCGGGTCACTGTGGGCGCGAGCAGGGCCTCGCCCCGGGCCACCACGCGTACCGCCTCGGCGAGGTCGGCCGGGCGGGTGTCCTTGAGCAGGAACGCACTCGCCCCGGCGCGCAGCGCGGCGTAGACGTGTTCGTCCAGGTCGAACGTGGTCAGCATGACCACCCGGGCCGGGTTGCCGGCGGCCACCAGGTCCCGGGTGGCGGCGATGCCGTCGCGCCGGGGCATCCGCACGTCCATGAGCACCACGTCCGGCCGGGTCCGCGTCGCCACCGCGACCGCCTCGACACCGTCGGCCGCCTCCCCGACGACGCTCAGGTCGGGCCTAGCGTCGAGGACGGTACGCAGCCCGGCGCGGATCAGCTCCTGGTCGTCGGCGACCACCACCCGCACGGTCACCGGCCCGCCCCGACCGGCAGTCGTGCGTGGACCCGGAACCCGCCGGCCGGCAGCGGGCCGGCGTCGAGCGTGCCGCCGAGCAGCCGGGCCCGCTCCCGCATGCCGACGATGCCGCGCCCGGTGGGCGTACCGGGCCGGCGGGCGGGCGCCGGGCCGTCGTTGACGACCTCCAGCCGCAGTACGCCGTCGCGATAGTGGACGTCCACGTCGGCGTGGGTGGCGTGCCCGTGGCGCAGCGCGTTCGTCAGTGACTCCTGCACGATCCGGTACGCCGACAGCTGCACCCCGCCGGGTAGCGCCTCGCCGTCGCCCTCCCGGTGCAGCGTCACCGGAAGGCCGACCGCCCGGACCGCGTCGGCGAGCGCGTCGAGCTGCGCCAGCCCCGGCTGTGGCCCGCCCTGCTCGGACCCGTCGTCGGCGGCGAGCGCGTGCAGCATGGCCCGCAGTTCGGTCAGCGCCGACCTGGCCGCCGTGTCGATCGCGCCGAGCGCGACCCGCGCCTGCTCCGGATGCTCGTCGAACACGTCCTCCGCGGCGGCTGCCTGGACGGCGATGACCGCGACGTGGTGCGCCACCACGTCGTGCAGTTCCCGGGAGATGCGTTCCCGCTCGGCCGCCAGCACCTGCCGTTCCCACGCGCAGCGCCGTTGCGCCTGGCCCCGTTGCAGCTCGCCGAGCGTCCAGCTCAGGGCCAGCGCGGTCACCGCCAGCAGCAGGTCCCGCCAGCCGCCGGTGACCAGCTTCCACGGCGTGGGTGCCAGCAGCAGCCCGAGCGCGACGAGCGAGTACCGGGGCGGGCGCAGCCGGGCCACGTACGCCATCGGCACCGCGACCAGGCCGAGCCAGCCGAGCTGCGGGCAGAGCGCCTCCAGGCCGACGCCTGCCAGCGCGGCGACGGTGAGGGCGTACCCCGGGTGGCGCCGGATCCACAGCAGACAGCTCGCCTGCGCCACGGCGAGGCCGACCGCGACGGCGGTCGCGCCGGGCGTGTCCGGGCCGGCGTCGGAGGCCAGCAGCGCGAGCAGGCACACGGCGATGCTCGCGGTGGCGATGCCGCCGTCGAGCAGCAGCAGGAACCGGGACCGGGACGCGCACCTCATGTCCGGATGCTAGGCCGCCGGTCCACCGCTTCTCATCGGTCGCCAGACGGAGATCCGGGCCGGTGGTCGTTCGGGCGACGGAGCCGGGAACCGCTCCGCAGCCCGATCCGCGCGGCGGCCGCCGGACCTAGCGTTTCCGGCAGTCGTCCCGATGTGGAGGAGTCACCGATGGAGACCACGATCCCGACAGTCACCGCCCGCCCGAACCGCCGCCGGGACCGCCTGCTCACGGTGTTCGCGGCGACCGCCGCCGCGCTGCTGGGCTGGGTGGTCGCGGTACCGGTCGCGGGGGTGGAGCTGATCGCGCGCAGCGGCTCTACGGACCAGCGGGTGACGCCGGTGGCAGTGGTGGTGAGCACGCTGCTCGCCGGGCTGGCCGGCTGGGCGCTGCTGGCCCTGCTGGAACGGCTCACCGCCCGTGCCCGCACCGTCTGGACGGTGGTCGCGGGCCTCGTGCTGCTGGTGTCCCTGCTCGGGCCGCTGGGCGGGGGAGTGGGGAGTGCGGCGACGCTGACGCTGGTGGCGTTGCACCTGGTCGCAGGCGCGGTGCTGATCACCGGCCTGCGCCGGACCGCCGCCCGCTGACGGCCGGGCGATCCGCTGACGGGTCCGGACCGCCGCGACGGGGGCAGGCGGCCCGGACCATCAGAACTAGCCTCCTAGGATGCCCTACGCGATGTGGACGCCGAAATTCCTCCGCCACCGATGTCGAGAACGCAACGCCGGCTTCGTCCCCGGAGTGAACGCGGCCAGAATGGGTCGCACCCTCCACGAGGAGACACTCATGAAGTACCTGCTCCTGAAGCACTACCGCGGCGGCCCGACCCCGGTGTCCGACATGCCGATGATCGACAAGTGGACGCCGGAGGAGATCTCCGCGCACGTGCACTACATGCAGGAGTTCGCGGCGAAGCTGCAGGAGAGCGGCGAGTACGTCGACGGCCAGGCGCTCGCCCCGGAGGGCACGTTCGTCCGCTACGACGGCGAGGGACGCCCGCCTGTCACCGACGGCCCGTTCGCCGAGACGAAGGACCTCATCGCCGGCTGGATGGTGATCGACGTGGACAGCTACGAGCGCGCGCTCGAACTGGCCGCCGAGCTGTCGGCCGCGCCGGGGCAGGGCGGCAAGCCGATCCACGAGTGGCTGGAGCTGCGCCCGTTCCTGACCGCGCCGCCGACCATCACGGAGTGATCCGTCCGATGGACGAGGTCGCGCTCCGCAGCCTCATCCCGGGCGTGCTCGGTGTCCTCGTCCGCCGCGGAGCCGACTTCGCGGCGGCCGAGGACGCCGTGCAGGACGCGCTCATCGAGGCGCTGCGCGTCTGGCCGGCCGACCCGCCCCGCGATCCGCGGGGCTGGCTGGTGACCGTGGCCTGGCGGCGGTTCCTGGACGTGGTGCGCGCCGACGCCGCCCGGCGCCGGCGCGAGGACCTCGTGGACGAGGAACCGCCGCCCGGCCCGGTGCCGGCGGTCGACGACACGCTGCGGCTCTACTTCCTCTGCGCGCATCCGTCGCTGAGCCCGTCGTCGGCCGTCGCGTTGACGCTGCGCGCCGTCGGCGGGCTCACCACCCGGCAGATCGCGCAGGCGTACCTGGTGCCGGAGGCCACCATGGCGCAGCGGATCAGCCGGGCCAAGCGCACCGTGTCCGGGGTGCGGTTCGATCAGCACGGTGACGTCGCCACCGTGCTGCGCGTGCTGTACCTGGTGTTCAACGAGGGCTACTCCGGCGACGTGGACCTGGCCGCCGAGGCGATCCGGCTCACCCGGCAGCTCGCCGCCGCGATCGACCACCCCGAGGTGGCCGGGCTGCTCGCGCTCATGCTGCTGCACCACGCCCGCCGGGCCGGGCGGACCGCGCCGGACGGCAGCCTGGTGCCGCTGGCTGAGCAGGACCGCGGCCGGTGGGACACCACGCTGATAGCCGAGGGCGTGAACATCCTCCAGACCGCCCTGTCCCGCGACCGGCTGGGCGAGTTCCAGGCCCAGGCCGCCGTCGCGGCGCTGCACGCCGACGCGCGTACGGCGGCCGAGACCGACTGGGTGCAGATCGTCGAGTGGTACGACGAACTCGTCCGCCTGACCGGCAGCCCGATCGCCCGGCTCAACCGGGCGGTGGCGGTCGGCGAGGCGGACGGCCCGCGCGCCGGGCTGGCGGCGCTCGCGGCGCTCGACGACTCGCTGCCCCGGTACACGGCGGTGGCCGCGTACCTGCACGAACGCGACGGCGACCAGGACCGGGCGGCCCGGCTGTACGCGGAGGCGGCCCGCCGCGCGTCCAGCCTGGCCGAACGCGACCACCTGAACCGGCAGGCGGCCCGCCTCAACACCCGCCGCCCCGGATAAACCGGTCGGCGGCGCGCGTCGCCGCTGGTAGGTTGCCTCGCCGTGACGGGGGAACGGCTCGGCGGGCGCTTCGCCCGACTGTGGACGGCGAGCACGCTGTCCGCGCTGGGTAGCGGGACGGCGACGGTGGCCGCGCCGCTGTACGTGGCGTCGATCACCGACGATCCGCTGGTGGTGTCGGCCGGGGCGGCGGTGTCGTGGCTGCCGTGGCTGCTGTTCGCGCTGCCCGGCGGCGTCCTGGCGGACCGGGTGGACCGGCGGCGGCTGATGGTGCTCATCGACTGGGTACGCGTCGGCGCGCTGGCCGTGCTGGCGGCGGCGATGCTGGCCGACCGGGCCGGGATCGCGCTGCTCTACGCGGTGCTGTTCGTGGTGAACACCGGCGAGGTGGTGTTCCGGACCGCCGCGCAGGCGGTGCTGCCGGCGGTGGTGCCGCGCTCCCTGCTGGAACGCGCCAACGGCTGGCTGGGCGGCGGCACCCAGGTGATGCAGAACATGATCGCCGGCCCGCTCGGCGGGTTCCTGTTCGTGCTGGCGGCGTCGCTGCCGTTCGCCCTCAACGCCGGCACGTACGCGCTGAGCGCCGTGCTGGTCGGACTGCTCGCCGGGACGTACCGGGGCGGGCCGGCGCCGGAGGAGCGGCGCTCGGTGCGGGCGGAGGTCGCGGAGGGGTTCCGCTGGCTGTGGGGGCAGCGGCTGCTGCGCACCATGACCGTGCTGATCGGCCTGCTGAACGTCACGCTCACCGCGGCCGTGGCGGTGCTGGTTCTGCTCGCCACCGAGCGGCTCGGTCTCGGCTCGGTCGGCTACGGCGCGTTGTTCACCTGCATGGCGGTCGGCGGGGTGCTCGGCTCGCTGGTGGGGGACCGGCTGATCGCCGCCATCACACCCACCTGGACGGTGCGGACCGGGCTGCTGGTCGAGGCGGGACTGCACCTGGCGCTCGCCGCGTCCCGCAGCGCGGCCGTGGTCGGGTTCGCGCTGTTCGCGTTCGGGGCGCACAGCGCGCTGTGGAACATCGTGGCGAACTCGCTGCGGCAGCGCCTCACCCCGCCCGCGTTGATGGGCCGGGTCGGCAGCACCACGTTGTTCGTCGCGGCGGGCGGCAACTGCGTCGGCGCGCTGCTCGGCGGCGTGGTGGCGGCCCGGTTCGGCATCACCGCGCCGTACTGGGTGGGTTTCGTGGTGGCGGTCGCGGTGATCGCCGCGACGTGGCGGGTCTTCGACCGGGCGACGGTGGCCGCCGCCTACGCCGAGCCGGCCCCGCAGAAGCCCGCGCCGGTGGCCTGAGCGCGGGTCGGCCGGTGGCCGCCTCCGCCGATGTGGCAGCGTGGCCGGATGCACGCATCCTTCCCGGTCGACGTCGACCTCGCGCTGGTCGGCGGCGGCGGCGCCGCGTCCCTGGTCCTGGCCGCGCTGGACCGCCACGACGTGACCGGGCTGCGGGTCGCGGTGGTCGACCCGGTGCACAAGCGCGGCCAGGACCGCACCTGGGCGTTCTGGGGCCTGCCCGGCGACGACCTCGACCCGATGCTGAGCGCGAGCTGGTCGCAGGTCGACGTGGTCACGCCGGCCGGCCGCCGTGTCCTGTCGCTCGACCCCCTGCGGTACGCCATGCTCCGCTCCGCCCCGGTCTACGACCGGGCTGCCGAGGCCGAGCGGCGGCTGGACGTGGTCCGGATCAGCGTCCCGGCGGGGGAGCTGCACGACGACGGTGAGCGGGTCACGGTCCGCGACCCGGACGGGCGGGACCTGGTGCGGGCCGGGTGGGTGCTGGACTCCCGGCCCCGGCGGCCGAAGCGGCCGGGACGGACCAGCTGGTTGCAGCACTTCCGCGGCTGGTGGCTGGCCGCCGACCGGCCCACGTTCGACCCGGAGCGGGCGGTGCTGATGGACTTCCGCACGCCCCAGCCGCAGCGCGGCGTCTCCTTCGGGTACGTGCTGCCCATCGACGACCGGTTCGCGCTCGTCGAGTACACCGAGTTCGGGCCGGCCCTGCTCGACGACGCGGGCTACGACGCGGCGCTGCGCGGGTACGCCGACCTGCTCGGCCTGGACCTGACCGCGCTGCGGGTGCGGGAGGTCGAGGACGGCGTGATCCCGATGACCGACGGGCCGTTCGAGTCCCGCCCGAGCCCGCGCGTGGTGCGGCTGGGCACCGCCGGTGGGGCGACGCGCCCGTCGACCGGGTTCACGTTCTCGGCGATGCTGCGCCAGGCCGACCAGGTGGCCGGGGCGCTCGCCGCCGGCCGCCCGCCGGTGCCGGCGCCCGCGTACCCGGGCCGGCACCTGTGGATGGACGCGGTGGCGCTGCGCGCGCTGGACCGGGGACACGTCGGCGGCGTGGAGTTCTTCGAGCGGCTGTTCGACCGCAACCCGCCGGAACGGGTGCTGCGGTTCCTCGACGGCGTGACCAGCCCGGCCGAGGATCTGGCGGTGATGCGGTCCAGCCCGCTGCTGCCGATGACCGGCGCGGTGCTCGGCGACGCGGCCGGCCGGCTGCGGGCCCGCCTGCGGCGCTAGCCTCGGTGGCCGGTCGCTGCGGCGACGCGGTCGCGCACCAGCGTCCGCAGTTGCTCCATCGGGTCGCCGTCGCCCGCGCCGAGCCGGTTGCGCACCGCCGCCACCGTCAACCCCAGTTCCGGGTACGCGAACGCGAGGCTGCCGCCGCTACCGGCGGTGCCGAACGATCCGTCGTCGTCGACCGCGTACCCGAGCCCGAACGTGCTCTCCTGCCCGAACACCCACTCCTGGGCGCGTACCGCCGGGGCGGACACCTCCCGCATCCGCTCGGCGGAGATCAGCCGTACCCCGTCGACCGGACCGAGCAGCGCCGCGTACATCCGGGCCACCGCGCGGGCGCTCATCGTGCCGACCGACGGCACGTCGGCGCGCAGCACGTCGGGGCGGGAGCCGATGACGGTGTCCGGCCGTACGCCGGGCGGGGCGACCGCGTCGAAGTGCGGCAGGTTGGCCCCGGCCCAGGTCATCAGCGCGGACAGGCCGGCGTCCTCCAGCCGGGCCAGGCGGGGCAGGTCCGCCTCCGGTACGCCGAGGAACAGTTCCCGGTCCACGCCGAGCGGCCCGGCCACCTCCTCGGCGAGCACCTGCGACACCGGGGCGCCGGTGACCCGCCTGATCACCTCGCCGAGCAGCCAGCCCCACGTCCAGGCGTGGTACGCGAGCCGCTCGCCCGGTGCCCACAGCGGCCGCGCGTCGGCGAGCAGCTCGCACATGCGCGTCCAGTCGGTGAAGTCCTCCGGCGTGACGTCGGCCGGCAGCGCGGGCAGGCCGGCGGTGTGGGTGAGCACGTGCCGCAGCGTGATGCCGTCCTTGCCGTGCCGGGCGAACTCCGGCCACACCCGCGCCAGCGGCAGGTCGTAGTCGAGCCGTCCCCGCTCGGTCAGCACGTGCACCACTGTGGCGGTGAGGCCCTTGCCGGTGGAGACCGCGTGCACGGGCGTGTCGGCCGTCATCGGCCGGCCGGTGGTGGTGTCGGCGAGCCCGGCCTGTTCGGTGACGATCGCGACCCCGTCCAGGTAGGCGGCTACCTGCACACCCGCCTCCCGCCCGGAGGAGACCAGCTCGTCGATCGTCGCCCGTACCTCGGCCCGCAGGCCGTCCCACCGCGTGTCCACGATCACGCAGCGTGCCAGACCGTGGCATCGGCGTCGTCTGCTTTTCGTGGGGGACGGCGACGGCGGCCGGCGGTGCTCTACCGGGCGGCCGGCGTCGGCGTACTGCCGGTGGTGCCCTGGGTGGGCAGCGGGATGGAGTCGCCGGTCAGCAGCCGGGCGCGTAGCGCGTCGATCGTCTCCTGGCTGACGCCGAGCCGGCCGGTCACGTATCCGTGCACCGAACCGTGGGCGGCCCGTAGGTCGGCCAGCACCAGCCGGATGATCTCGGCCGGCGCCCGCCCGTACGCGGGCCAGCCCGGCGTGGCGCCACCGTTGCGGTCCCGCCACTCGGCGACCAGGCGGTCGGTGGCCTGCTCGGTTTGCGCGAAGTCCGCTGCGATCTGGTCCTCGTCGACGCCGAGCAGGGACAGCACCAGCGCGGCGAGCAGCCCGGTGCGGTCCTTGCCGGAGGCGCAGTGGAACACCAGCGGGTGCTCGCCGTCCGCGATCACCTCGATCGCCTGGCGCAGCTCGGCCACGCCGTCCTCGGCCACCTCGGCGTACCGGTCGGCCAGGTAGCGCCATGGGTCCACGTCGGGGTCGATGTCGGCCTGCACGTACGGCCGGTGTTCGATGCTCAGGTTGTGCCAGGTGACGCCGAGGCTCTCCGGGGCCCGGCCGCGGTCGGCGATCTCCCACGGGTACCGCAGGTCGATCACGGTGCGGACGCCGAGTGCCGCGAACCGTTCCAGATCCTCACCGGCGAGCTTGGCCAGCGAGTCGGAGCGGTAGAGGCGGCCCCGGGCGACGGTGCGGCCGTCGCCGGTCCGCCAGCCACCGAGGTCACGGAAGTTGCAGAGCGTGGCGAAGTCCGGGGGAGTGGTCACACCGGCACGCTAGCCGGGCGCGGCGGGTCGGGTGGTCCCGCGTGCTCGCGTACCCGGTAGGTTGCCGGGCATGGTGGAGGCGGAGACCGGCCGGGTCGTGGAGATCTGGACCGACGGCGCGTGCAGCGGCAATCCCGGGCCCGGCGGGTGGGGCGCGGTGCTGCGCTGGGGCGGGCACGAGCGGGAGCTGTGCGGCGGCGAGGCCACCCCGACCACCAACAACCGGATGGAGCTGACCGCCGCGATTCGGGCGCTGGAGAGCCTCACCCGACCGGTGACGGTACGGCTGCACACCGACAGCACGTACGTGCGCAACGGCATCACCGGCTGGCTGAACGCGTGGAAGCGCAACGGCTGGCTGACCGCGGCGAAGCAGCCGGTGAAGAACGCCGACCTGTGGCAGGCGCTGGAGGCGGCGTGCGCCAGGCACGACGTGACGTGGCTGTGGGTGAAGGGCCACAACGGGCACCCGGAGAACGAGCGCGCCGACGCGCTGGCGAACCGGGGCATGACCGAGGCGCGGAGCGGCGCGGCGGCCGCCCCGCGTACGGCTCAGCGCAGCGGCCGGCCCTCCTCGATCTCCTCCGGCTCCTCGGACGGGTCGCCGGTGCCGGAGACCGCATCGACGTCGTAACCGGCGCGGCTGACCTCTCGTGCCGAGCGCCGGTCCTCGGCGGGCAGGTCGGCGAAGTCGTCACCGGTGTCGTCGGTGGTGTGCAGGGATTCGCCCGGCGGGCGCAGGGACGCCTCGTACGCGGTCGCGCCGTCGGGTTCGTCGCCGGCCGCGCGGCCGAAGGACTCTTCACTGGTCATGTCGCACTCCTGCCCGCAGCGGGTGACGGCAAACGTTCAGCGGGCGGCGTCCCGTCCGCGGGCCGCGTCCGGGTGGGTCGGCATCGAGGAGCCGCCCGAGCTGCTGCCGGAGGCGCCGCCCGCCATGCCGGATCCGTCGTCCTCGGTCATCTCGTCCGGTTTCGGCGCACCGGGAGCGGGGGCCGGCACGTCGGTGTCCGCGGCCGTCTGCACCAGCGGCACCTGCCCGGCCTCGTCCTCGGCGTGCGCCGGGTCGACCGGCTCCTCACCGTCGCGTGCCCGATACCCCACCGGTGGCCCCCCCTGTCGGTCAACAGCCGTCCGCGCCGCCTACCCGACCCCACCCCCACCAAACGCGGCCCCGGCCCGTCTCGCGGTGATCAAGGAGTTCGTGTCCCGATCCGGCCCCGAACCGGACACAAACTCCTTGATCACCGCTGTGGCGGGTGCGGGTGCGGGCGGGGTGGCGTCAGCGGGGTCGGGGGCGGCGCTGGCGCGGCTGGGGGGCGAGTCGGGGTCAGCGTCAGGGACCAGTGGGATGGGCGGCGTAGTCCGGGCGGCAGCACCGTGCGGTGGTCGCCGCGCGCGGCGTCGAGCTGCGACTGGTGCGTGAACAGGCACCCGCCCAGGTCCGCGCCGCGCAGGTCGGCCCCGCGCAGGTCCGCGCCGGTCAGGTCGGCGGCGCCGAGGCGTACGCCCCGCAGGTCGGCTCCGATCAGGCAGGCGCCGCGCAGGTTCGCCCCGGTCAGCGGGGTACGGCGCAGGTCCGTCCCGATCAGCATCGCGCCCCGGCGGTCCGGGCCGGCCCGCCCGGCGCGGGCCTGTTCGGCGGCGCGGGACAGCAGCCGGTTGGCCCGGTCCCGGTGCGCGTCGACGTCGAGGGCGAGCAGGTCGTCGGGGGTGCCGTCGGTGAGCCGGCCGGTCTCGTCGAGCGCGGCGGTCAGCTCGTCGCGCAGCGGGCCGGGCGGGGTCAGGCGTACCGCCTCGGTCAGGTACCACAGCAGCTCGTGCAGCGGCCGAAGTACGGCGAAGCTGTCGAACATCCGCTGGGCGGTGGCCGGGTCGGCCCGCCAGTCGCGGCCGGCGAACGTGTGCTGGGTGAGGTGCTGACCGGCGCCGAAGCAGTCGAACACGGTGCAGCCGGGGAAGCCGCGTTGCCGCAGCTCGGTGTGGATGCCGCAGCGGAAGTCGGCGCCCAGGTTCGGGCAGGGCCGCCCGGCGGGCTTGTCGATGGCGAAGTCGGCCGACGCGGTGAACGCGGGAGCGACGCAGCACACCCCGGCGCAGCGCGAGCAGTCCGCCCGCAACTCCCGCCCGCCGCCCCCGCCCGCCACCGGCCCGTCCACCCGCACAGTCTCCCCTCCGAACACCCCGCCCCCATTCTCCGCACCCACCCCACCCACCTCCCGACCCACCCCGTCGATCATGAAGTTGACGGCGACAAAACGGACCGGAACCGCCGCCAACCTCATGATCAACGCGACAAGGTGAGGCGGGGTCAGAAGGTGAAGAGGGAGGCGGTGGTGCGCTGCATCAGGCAGGCGTTGCCGAACGTCCGGGTGTAGGAGACCGGGCGGTCCTGCCAGATGCCCACGGCACGCGCGACGACCGGGTCGTACTGCGAGGTGCACGGCGCACCGTCCACGTCGAGCGCGTCCAGGTCGCCGTCGACGCGGGCGACGAGCCGGCAGGCGGTGATCGGGTCGGGGTGCAGGCCGCCGGTGGGCCCGCAGGTCAGCACCGTGGCGCGCAGGCCGGCGCCGTCGTCGACGGTGAGCAGCAGCACCGAGGGGGTCTCGGGGCCGGGGCGCGGCGCGGCCTGCGCGGGAGGGGCCGGCGCGGCGAGGCCGCCGAGCGCGGCGGCCAGGGCCAGAGCGGCGGTACGTCGGGCGAAGGGCATGGGTGGTCCTTCCGTCGGGGCCCCGGGTGAGGGCCGGTGGACGGCCCGGCACGTCGTGCGAACCGGACCGCCGAGAACCCTAGGTGGACGGTGTGAACGCGAAGAGTCACGAAGTGTTACGCCAGTCGACCCCGCTGCCGGTCCGGTGTTACATCGGCGCACGGGAATGCCCGAACGGCTGACAACCGCCCGAGTGCCTCGCAGGAGCGCATTCCGAATTGGCGGTACGGCCACCTGAAAGGCTGACAACCGAATCGGGCCGTTATTGCGCCGATGCATTCCGTACGCCGGATCGTTGTCAATGCACGACAACCGGAACGGCCGTTACCGGAACGATTCTTTTGAGCACCTCATAGCGCATTACCGTCGGGTGGCAGGGCGTTTTCGTCCCCGTCGGGAGGACTGCTCATGAGCGAACTGTCGCACCCACCGGCCGCTCCCGGCCCCGATGTCGAGGCCGTTCCCGGCCCCGCCGGCCGGCCCGGCGAATTCGTCGGCCGGTCGCCCGGCCGGCTCGCCTGGCTGCGGCTCAAACGCGACCGTACGGCCAAGGCCAGCGCCGTCACGCTCGCCGTCGCCGCCCTGGTGGCGCTCGGCGCGCCACTGCTGGGACGGCTCACCGGAATCGACCCGACCGACAAGTTCGTGGACCGCCTCAACGATTTCGGAATGCCGATCGGGTACGCCGGCGGAATCAGCTCCGACCATTGGCTGGGGCTCGAACCCGGCAGCGGCCGGGACATCCTGATGCAACTGGTCTACGGCCTGCGGACGTCCCTGTTCATCGCGTTCACCTCGGCGCTGCTGGCATCCGGCATCGGTGTCGCTGTCGGGGTGCTGGCCGGGTGGGCCAGAGGCTGGCTGGACAGCGTCGTCAACTGGCTGATCGACCTCACGCTGGCGTTCCCGTTCCTCATCTTCGCGCTCGCGGTCATCCCGATCCTCCAGGACCGCTTCTACTCCGACCGGGAGGCGCCGTCGCCGGCCTTCCGGGTGGCCCTGATCGTCGCGACCTTCGGCCTGTTCAGCTGGACGTACACCGCGCGGCTGGTCCGCGGGCAGGTGATCTCGCTGCGCGAGCGGGAGTTCGTCGAGGCGGCCCGTGCGGCCGGCGCCGGCACCACGCACATCCTGCTGCGGCAGCTGCTGCCGAACATCTGGGCGCCGATCCTGGTCACCGTCTCGCTGATGGTGCCGCAGTTCATCGCCATCGAGGCGGCGCTGGCGTTCGTCAACATCGGCGTCACCGAACCCACGCCCGACCTGGGCCGCATGATCTTCAACAGCATCGGCTACGTCGCGAGCGACCCCTGGTACACCCTGTTCCCCGGGTTGACGGTCTTCCTGCTGGTCCTGGCGTTCAACCTGCTCGGCGACGCGCTGCGCGACTCGCTGGACCCCCGCTCCACCCGGTAGTCCCACGGCCATCAGTGCCCGGCCGGCGGGGGCCGCCGGGCAGGAAGGAGCACACCGTGCGCGCACGAACCCGGACACTGACAGGTGTCCTCGCCGCGGCGGCGCTGGCCGCCGCCGGCTGCAGCCCCACCACCGACGACGGCGGCGGCGACGACCAGAAGACCAAGACCCAGAGCGGATCGATCTCGTACGAGGCCGCCGACAACCAGGGCCCGGCGAAGGACGTCGACGGGGCGACCCGCGGCGGCACCCTCACCGTGATGCAGCCGGCCGACTTCGAGCACCTCGACCCGGCCCGCAACTACGTCAACGTGCAGCAGGTCGCCGGTGGGCTGCTGTACCGCGCGCTCAACGGCTACAAGGAGGACGGCAGCGGCAAGCTGCTGCTCGTCGGCGACCTGGCCACCAACCCCGGCAAGGACGTGAACGGCGACTGCAAGGTCTGGGAGTTCACCCTGCGCGACGGCGTGAAGTACGAGGACGGCACGCCCGTGTCCAGCAAGGACGTCGCCCACGGCATCGCCCGGTCGTTCGCGGCGAACCTCAACGAGGGCCCGCACTACATCCAGCAGTGGCTCTACCCGGGCGGGGCGTACAACGCCACCTACAAGGGACCGTACGACGGGGGCAAGCCGGTGCCCGACGGCGTCGCCACACCCGACGACCGGACCATCCGGTTCACCTTCCCGCAGCCGCACTGCGACCTGCCGTACGCGGCGGCGCTGCCGACCAGCGCGCCCGTGCCCGCCGCGAAGGACACCCGCGCGAACTACGACCTGCGGCCGTTCTCGTCCGGGCCGTACCGGGTGAAGACCTACCAGCGCGACGTGTCGCTGGAGCTGGAACGCAACCCGAACTGGGATCCGGCGACCGACCCGATCCGCAACGCGTACCCGGACGCGATCCGGATGACGTTCGGCCTGGAGCAGGCCCAGATCGCCGAGCGCCTGGTCGCCGACGGGCCGGCCGACCAGGCGGCGCTGAGCTGGTCGGACGTGCCGCCGTCGGTGCTGCCCCGCACCACCGGATCCGGCGTCTCCGACCGCGTGGTACGCGGCCCGACGCAGTACAACTGGGTGCTGAGCATCAACACCCAGCGGGTCACCGACCTGAGTGTACGGCGGGCGCTGAACTACGCCGTCGACAAGGACGCCCTGCTCAAGGTGCTCGGCGGGCAGGCCGCCGGCTCACCCGCCACCACGCTCATGTCGCCCACCACCGCCGGATTCGTCCCGTACGACCTGTACAACGCCCCGGTCACCGGCGACAAGGCCAAGACCGCCGAGCTGCTCGCCGGCAAGCGGCCGAAGCTGGTGCTCGCCCACTCCAACCTGGAACTGCGCACCCAGCAGGCCGAGGCGCTGCGCAAGAACCTCACCGACACGGGCTTCGACATCGTGATGAAGCCGATCGACAACAGCAGCTACTACGACGAGGTCGGCCGCAAGGACAACCCGTACGACCTCTACCTCACCGGCTGGGGCTCGGACTGGCCCACCGGCTCGACTGTGATCCCCCCGGTCTACGACGGACGGGAGATCGTGGCCGAGGGCAACCAGAACCTGTCGTACCTCAATGAACCGTCCGTCAGCGCGGAGATCGACCGGGTCCGCGACCTGCCGGCCGCCGAGCAGGACGCCGGCTGGATGGCGCTCGACCGCATGATCATGGACAAGTACGCCCCGGTGGTGCCCTGCTACTACGACGCCACCTACGAGCTGCACGGCTCGAAGGTCGGCAACGCCTTCCTCAGCGACGCGTTCGGGATCATCTCGCTCAACGGCATCTACGTGAAGAAGTGACAGCCGCGCGGGGGCGGCTGCCACGGCGTCCGCCCCCGCGCCCACCCCGGGGGAGGTGCTCCCGTGCTCCGTTTCGTCGTACGGCGGCTGCTCGTCGCCGCCCTGACCCTGGTCGTCATCAGCCTGGTCACGTTCGGTCTCTTCTTCGCGGTGCCGAGCAGCCCGGCGAAGGTGATGTGCGGCAAGAACTGCACGGCCGAGGACATCGCCCAGGTCGAGCGTCGCCTCGGCATCGACCAGCCGCTGCCCCGGCAGTACGCCGACTTCGTCAGCGGCGTCTTCGCCGGCCGTACCTACGGCGAGGGCGACTTCCGGCAGGACTGCCCGGCACCCTGCCTCGGCTACTCGTTCCGCAACAACCAGCCCGTCACCGAGATCGTCGCCCAGCGCGCCCCGGTGACGTTCAGCATCGTCCTCGGCGGTGCCGTGCTCTGGCTCGGCCTCGGCATCTCGCTGGGCATGGTGTCGGCACTACGCCGGGGTACGGCGTTCGACCGCGCCGCGATCGGCGTCACGCTGGCCGGGGCGTCGATGCAGGTCTACTTCTTCGGGCTGATCCTGCTCTACCTGCTCGTCTACTCCACCGGGCTGCTGCCGTTCCCCGGCTACACCCCGCTGACCGAGAACCCGTTCCGCTGGGCGGCCGGGCTGATTCTGCCCTGGATGACGCTCGGCTTCCTCAACTCGGCGTTGTACGCCCGGCTGTCCCGGGCGCAGATGGTGGAGACGCTGTCGGAGGACTTCGTGCGTACCGCCCGGGCGAAGGGGCTGCCCGCCCGGAAGGTGCACACCCGGCACGCGCTGCGGGCGGCGATCACACCGATCGTCACGATCGCCGGGCTGGACATCGGCACCAGCCTCGGCGGCACCTTCATCACCGAGACGATCTTCGGCCTCCAGGGTCTCGGCAAGGCGACTGTGGAGGCGGTGCAGTTCCTCAACCTGCCGGTGGTGATGGCGACGGTGCTGCTGGCGGCGGTGTTCATCGTGGTGGCCAACATCGTCGTCGACGTGCTGTACGCGGTGATCGACCCACGGGTCCGGCTGAGCTGACGGGAGGAGACGGACATGGTGGAGCTTCCGGCGCCGCGTCGCGGCGAGGGCCCGTACCTGTGGGTCAGGGATCTGCGGGTGCGGTTCGACACCGAGGACGGTGTGGTGCGGGCCGTGGACGGTGTGTCGTTCGCTGTGGAGCGGGGTCGCACGCTGGGGATCGTGGGGGAGTCGGGTTCCGGTAAGAGCGTGACGTCGCTGGCGATTCTGGGTTTGCACAACGCGAGGCGGACGGTCATCTCGGGGGAGATCTGGGTGGGTGGGCGTCAGCTGGTGGGGTTGGGTGAGGAGGAGGTGCGGCGGCTGCGGGGCCGGGACATGGCGATGGTTTTCCAGGATCCGTTGTCGGCGTTGCATCCGTACTACTCGGTGGGTAGGCAGATCGCTGAGGCGTACCGGGTGCATCATCCGAGGGCCGGTCGGCGGGAGGCGCGGACGCGGGCGGTGGACATGTTGGGCCGGGTGGGTATTCCGCAGCCGGCGCGGCGGTTCGATCAGTATCCGCATGAGTTCTCGGGTGGGATGCGGCAGCGGGCGATGATCGCGATGGCGTTGGTGAATGATCCGGATCTGCTGATCGCGGATGAGCCGACGACGGCGTTGGATGTGACGGTGCAGGCGCAGATCCTGGATCTGCTTGCCGATTTGCAGGAGGAGTTCCGGTCGGCGATCGTGTTGATCACGCATGACCTGGGTGTGGTCAGTCAGGTGGCTGATGACGTGTTGGTGATGTATGCGGGCCGGGCGGTGGAGCACGGGAGTGTGGAGCGGGTGTTGCGGGCGCCGCAGCATCCGTACACGTGGGGGTTGTTGTCGAGTGTGCCGTCGTTGCACGGTGACGCGGACGCGGACCTGCTGCCGATTCCGGGTAACCCGCCCAGTCTGATCAACCTGCCGTCGGGGTGTGCGTTTCATCCGCGGTGCCGGTGGGCCGACGTGAACGGCGACCGGTCGCGCGCCGAGGTTCCGGAGCTGGTTCCGGCGGGGGCGGCAGGGCATCTGGTGGCGTGTCATCTGCCGGTCGCCGCGCGGGAGCGGATCTATCGCGACGAGGTCGCGCAGGTGGGGGTGGCCCGATGAGTGCTGACCGGGACACGACGGGCGCGGTCGACGGCCGGCGGGGTGAGGCCGTCCGTGCGGTGCCGGTCGGCGAGCCGCTGCTGTCGGTGCGGGGGCTGACCAAGCACTTCCCCGTCCGGCAGGGCCTGCGCAGCACGGGTGCGGTGCGGGCGGTGGACGGGTTGGACTTCGACGTGCGGCCGGGCGAGACCCTCGGGCTGGTGGGGGAGTCGGGGTGTGGGAAGACCACGACCGGGCGGATGCTGGTCCGGCTGTTGGAGCCCACCGCCGGGTCGATCACCTTCGCGGGGCGGGACATCACCCACGCGGGGCGTGGTGAGCTGCGCGGGTTGCGGCAGGACCTGCAGATCATCTTCCAGGACCCGTACGCGTCGCTGAACCCCCGCCACACCGTCGGGCGGATCGTGGCGATGCCGTTGCAGGTCAACCGCATCACCCCACCCGGCGGCGTCAAGAAGCGGGTGCAGGAACTCCTGGAACTGGTCGGGTTGAATCCGGAGCACTACAACAGGTATCCGCACGAGTTCTCCGGCGGGCAACGCCAGCGCATCGGCATCGCCCGCGCCCTCGCCCTCAAACCCAAACTCATCGTCGCCGACGAACCCGTCTCCGCCCTCGACGTGTCGATCCAGGCGCAGGTCATCAACCTGCTACGCAGCCTGCAACAAGATCTCGACCTGGCGTTCGTGTTCATCGCCCACGACCTCGCCGTCGTGCGGCACTTCTGCCACCGCGTCGCCGTCATGTACCTCGGCAAGATCGTCGAGATCGGCGACCGCGACACCATCTACACGCGGCCACAGCACCCCTACACCCGGGCGCTGCTGTCCGCGATCCCCGACGTCACCACCCTCGGCCCCGCCGGACGGATCCGTCTCACCGGCGACGTGCCCACGCCACTCAACCCGCCGTCGGGCTGCCGCTTCCGCACCCGCTGCTGGAAAGCCACCGACCACTGCGCCACCGAAGAACCGGCGCTGACCACCCGCGACGACGGCAGACAGCAAACCGCCTGCCACTACCCCGAGAACGAGCCCGCAAGCTCCCGAGAGGATGCGGCGGTGGGAGCCACCCCCGAACCCGGCAGCAACGAACGCACCTGACCCACGACGGGGCCGGGGGCGACCAAGGACTAAGCAGCGCGCCACGAATGGGAGGAAAGCGCAGAAGCCTGCGGACCCATCAGCAGCATCCCCCCGTCCACCGCCCACGACGCCCCCGTCACGTACGCCGCAGCCGGTGAGGCGAGCATCGCCACCACCGCTGCCACCTCGCGGGCGTCACCGGGGCGCCCCACCGGCACGCCGGGACGCTCCTGCGTGAACGGGTCGACGTCCTCCTGCCCGGTCATCGGCGTGGCGATCTCGCCCGGTGCCACCGCGTTGACTGTGATCCCGTCGGCCGCCAGTTCCTGCGCCATCACCTTCGTGAGCAGGCCGAGCCCGCCCTTCGCCGCGCAGTACGCCGACGAGCCGACCCGGGGCGCGTGCTCGTGCACGCTGGTGATGCTGATGATCCGGCCACCTCGCCCGGCCGCGCGCATCCGCCGGGCGGCCCGCTGCGAGCACAGGAACGGCCCGTCCAGGTCCACCGCCAGCACGTCCCGCCACTTCTCCCAGCTCACGTCCACGAAGGGCTCGGACAGGCCGGTGCCGGCGTTGTTGACGAGTACGCCCAGGCCACCGAGCCGGTCGGCGAGCTCGTCGACCACCGCCGCCGCTTCGGGCAGCCGGGTCAGGTCCAGCTCGGCGGTCTCGCAGCGGCGGCCGGTGGCGCGTACCTCGGTGGCGGTACGGTCGGCCCCCGCCGCGTCGCCGTACCAGGTGATGCCGATGTCGTAACCGGCCTCGGCGAGCGCCACCGCGCACGCCTTGCCGATGCCGGAGTCCGCGCCGGTGACGATCGCGACGCGGTCGTAGTCCTCGTATCGTTCGGGCATGTCCGCGCACTACCCGCGGGTGGCGACCTCAACCGGCCGGACGACCCCGGCTCGCCCGGCGGTTTCGTCGTAGCCGCTCGCTAGGGTACGGGCGTGATCGCCGATGACTCCGACGCTGTGACAATCCGCTTCCTGCGCATGATGCGTGCCGAGATAGGCACCGAACGGGTGGGCGAGGATTCGCTCGGCCGCACCGTCGACCTCGCCCGGCGCTTGTGGGGTACCGGTGACGCCGCCGACGCGCGACTCGCCGACGCCCTGCGCGAGCTGCACGGCGAGCCGGTCGACCTGGCCGATCCGTACGACGTGGCGGGTGCCGCGAGCGCCCTGACGGCCGACGCCGGGCTGCTCACCGAGCCGGACCCGCGCGGCGCGGCGACGGCCCGGTTCGCCGCCAACGCCCGGCGGCTGCGCACCGGCGAGATCACCCCGGCCGAGTTCGACGAGCTGATGGCGCGCGACCGCACCGACCCCGACGCCTGACGACGAGCTGATGGTGCGCGACCGCACCGACGACCCCGATGCCTGACGACGAGCCGGGCGGCTGCCGGCGTCGTC
Source organism: Micromonospora sp. L5 (assembly GCF_000177655.2). Lineage (NCBI taxonomy): Bacteria > Bacillati > Actinomycetota > Actinomycetes > Micromonosporales > Micromonosporaceae > Micromonospora > Micromonospora sp. L5. Next base: position 5,547,959 of record NC_014815.1, read on the forward strand.
GCCGGACGCCCGGAGCCTGCGTCACGCCGCGCGACCGGCCGTCACCACGCCGGCGGGTCAGCCCGTCCGGACCGGCACGGCCAACTCGGGCGCGTCAGCGGTGAGCAGCGCCGTCCGCGACGGCACGCGCCACAGCTCGTCCAGCGCCGCCGCCAGCTCGTCCAGCATCCGGCGTACGGTCGGCGCCGCCCCCTCGTGCATCGCCTCGACCACCACCAGCACCTCGGTGGTGCCGGCCCGTACCGCTGACGTGCCGCTCTGCCGGTGGCACCAGCGCCGGGCGTGCGCGTTCCCGCCCTGGTCGGCGAAGATCACCTCGCCGGGCGCGGGCTGCTCGCTGTCACCGCCGAGCCCTAGGTAGGACTCCGTGCCGTCGGCCGGGCGCACTGTCAGGTCGCCGCCGATCCGGGCCAGGTCGAGCACTGCGACCGGGACCGCGCACCGGACCGAGAGCGCGTTGCCGAGGTCCACGAGCGGATGCAGCCGGGGCAGGTCCCCGTCCCGCCGCAGCCGGCGCAGCAGCGACTCGGCCGCGCAGCGGTAGCGGGTCGGCGGGCAGCCCATCCGGGCGAACGCGCGACGCCACGCCTGGATCTCCGGGAAGCCGCCCTCCGGCCCGGCGGCGAGCCGGTCCCGGGCGGCGCCGAGATACCCGGCCAGCCGTGGCGTGACGTCGATGTCGGGCGTGACGCCGGTGGCGTGCAGGACGCCGCAGGTCAGTTCGGGAAAGGCCGACCAGATCTCGGGGGAGTGCCGGAAACGCACGGGAAGACTCCTTCCAGGTGCTGAGGGCTAGGCGGTGAACGCGAGGCCGAGGCCCAGGACGAGGAAGCTGCCGGCGAAGGCGTGCCGCAGCAGCCCGGTCAGCCGGGGCCGGGACAGCACCCGTCGGCGCAACGCCCCGGCCAGCAGCGCGTACCCGGTGAACACCAGCAGCGTGACGGCCATGAACACCAGGCCGCAGGCGAGCATGCGCGCTGCGGCGGCGGGCGCGTCCGGCGGTACGAACTGCGGCAGGAACGCCACGAAGAACACAGTCACCTTCGGGTTCAGCAGGTTCAGCAGCACCCCGTCCCGGAACACGGCCGCCGCCGGACGCGGGGGCCGGTCGCCGTCGAGGGCGAACGTGCCCCGGTCGCGCAGCGCCGACCAGGCCATCCAGAGCAGGTACGCCACGCCCAGCCAGGTCACCACGCGGAACGCCGGGGTGCCGGCGCGCAGCAGGGCGGCCAGTCCGGTCACCGCGGCGATCACGTGCGGGACGAGGCTGAGCGTGCCCCCGGCGGCAGCGGCCAGGCCGGCCCGGCGTCCGGCGGTCACAGTGGTGGCGAGCGTGTGCATCACCCCGGTGCCCGGAGTGATCGCGACGACGAGCGACGTCAGCAGGAAGGCGACTGTCATGCGGTCCAGCCTGTGCCCATAATGGCCCGATGGACAGGGCCAAAGCTGCCGTTCCCGAGGAGTCCAAAGCGGCCGGCGCGGACTTCCTCCAGCTCGACGTCGGCGAGGCGCCGCCCGGCGGCCGCGCGGACTGGCTCGCCGCCCGGCTGCGATCCGCCATCGCCGACGGACGGGCGCCGGTGGGCACCCGTCTGCCCGCCAGCCGGGTGCTCGCCGCCGAGCTGGGCGTCTCCCGCGGTGTGGTGACCGAGGCGTACCAGCGGCTGGCCGAGGACGGGCAGGTGGCGGGACGCGGCCGGGCCGGAACGGTGGTGGTCGCCACGCCGGCCGCCGTGGTCACCCGGCCGCCCGAGCCGAGGAGAGCACCGCAGGTGTTCGCCACCCGGCCCGGCGTCGACGCGTTCGACGAGCTGCGCGCCGTACCGGCGCAGGTGGACCTGACTCCCGGCGTACCCGATCTGGCGGCCTTTCCCCGCGCGGCCTGGCTGCGGGCCGAGCGGGCCGTGCTGCACCGGATGACGCCCGCCGCGCTCGGCTACGGCGACCCGGCCGGCACGCCCGCGCTGCGGCTCGCGGTCGCGAACTGGCTGGCCCGCAACCGGGGCGTCCGTGCGGACCCGGCCGAGGTGGTGATCGTGGCCGGGGTGTCCCAGGCGCTCGGCCTGCTCGCGCGGGTGCTGCACGACCGGGGTACGCACACCGTCGCGGTGGAGGATCCCGGCTCGCTGGGCGTACGGCAGCACCTGGTCTACTCCGGGCTGGCGACACCGCCGATCCCGGTGGACGACAGTGGCCTGTGTGTCGACGAGCTGGAGCGTTCCGGCGCTCCGGCCGTGCTGCTCACCCCGGCGCACCAGTTCCCGACCGGGGTGGTGCTCGACGGCGACCGGCGCCGGCGGCTGCTGCGGTGGGCACGCGACGGCGGCTTGGTGGTGGAGGACGACTACGACGCCGAGCACCGCTACGACCGTCCGCCGGTGCCGGCGCTGCGTGCCATGGCGCCGGATCGGGTCTGCTACGTCGGCAGCATCTCCAAGCTGCTCGCGCCGGCCCTGCGGATCGGGTGGATGCTGGTGCCGCCCGCGCTGCACGCCGACGTGGTGGCCGCGAAGCGGGCGGCCGACCTCGGCAACGCGGCGTTGCCGCAGCTCGTGCTGGCCGAGCTGATGGAGTCCGGCGCGCTGGAACGGCACCTGCGGCTGCTGCGCCACCGGCACGTACGCCGGCGGGACGCGATGATCCGGGCGGTCCGCGCGTACCTGCCGGGGGCGGTGGTGCACGGCGCGGCGGCCGGGCTGCACCTGATGGTCACGCTGCCCGGCGACGTCGACGACCGGGTGCTGGCGGCGGCGGCGCTGCGCCGCGGCGTCAAGGTCCACCCGCTGTCGTGGCACAGCCGGCGCCCGCAGCCACCCGGCCTGGTCCTCGGCTACGCGGCGACCCCGCCCTCCGAGATCGACCGAGCCCTCTCCACGGTGGCCGACGCCGTCACCCCGCCCCGTGATCAAGGAGTTCGTGTCCGAGTCGATCTCCTGGAGGGACACGAACTCCTTGATCAACCGGGGAGAGGCGGGGCGGAGGGCGGGTGGTAGAGGGCAGCCAGGGCGGCGGCGGTTTCGGACAGGCGGGTGCGCAGCGCCTCCGGGGCGAGGACCTCCACGTCGGCGCCGAGCCGGAGCAGGTCGCCGTGGGCGTGGGTGAGCGACTCGATCGGGATGACCGCGTGCACCCAGCCGGTGGCGTCGGGCGGGCCGGCGCTCGCCTCGGCGGCGGCCACCACCACGTCGCTGCCGACCTCGCGCAGCCGGGCGAACCCGCGTGGCGACAGCCGGATGCGCGCCTCGTCGCGGTGCAGGCCGGCCCGGAACTCCACCACGTGCGCGCGCCACCACGCCGGCAGGTCGAACTCCGGCCGCTCGAACGGCTCGTCCAGCGGGGTCAGGTCCAGGATCTGGTTGACCCGGTAGGTGGCCGGGTCGGCGCGGTCCGGCCGGGCGGCGACCAGGTACCAGCGTCCGCCTTTGAGCACCAGCCCGTACGGTTCGAGGACCCGGGTCGTCTCGCCCCGCCAGCCCCGGTACCGCACCCGGAGCCGGTGCTGCCGCCACACCGCCTCGGCGGCCTCGGCCAGGTGCGGCGACGGGTCGCCGTCGGAGTACCAGCCCGGTGTGTCCAGGTGGAACCGCTGTTCCAGCCGGGCCGCCCGGTCGGCCAGCGGCGCGGGCAGCGCGGCCCGCAGCTTGAGCTGGACGGCGGCGACGACCGACTGGTAGCCCAGCTCGGCCGCAGGCCCGGGGAGCCCGGCGAAGAGCAGGCGGTCCGCCTCCTCGGCGGTGAGCCCGGTCAGCCGGGTGCGCCAGCCCTCCACGAGCCGGTAGCCGCCGTCGTGTCCGGCTTCGCCGTACAGCGGGATGCCCGCGGCGTGCAGCGCCTCCACGTCCCGGTAGATCGTGCGCGCCGACACCTGGAGGCGGGCGGCCAGGTCGGCGGCGGTGAGCCGGCCGTGCGCCTGGAGGAGCAGCAGGATGGACAGGAGTCGGCTGGCCCGCATTCCACTGACACTAGCTGTCAGGGGAGCGGTCCTAGCGTGCCCGCATGGCTTTTCACGACAAGGAGCTGACCGTGCCGGGGACCGTCGAGGTGGCCGGCCGGCACGTCAAGCGCTACCACATGGACCAGCCGGACCGCCGCCTCGAACCGCGGGTGGTCGACGCCGCGTACGCGTACCTGCCGTCGCTGCTGCCCGGCCCGGACGGCTCCACCCCGCCGGCGAGCTGGGTGGTGCTGCACCGGGGCGCGGACACCGGGGCGTACCTGCTGGCGTACAGCTGGTTCTTCGACAACGTCGTCGAGTGCCGCATCGCGATCGCCGGGCAGCCCGCGCTGGACTGCCCGGACGACGACCCGGCGCACTTCGTCGACCTCACCCGTCCCGGCGTCGGCTGCGTCTGGGAACTGGGCGTACTGGAACACGAGCGCACCGCCTGGATCCGGCACGTGCTCGCACCGGACCGGCCGGACCTGGCGGGTTACCTGGCCGACGCCCGGGCCGAGGGGCCGGTGGGCCGCTGATGGGCGACTTCGACTTCCTCGTCGGCACCTGGGACGTGACCAACCGGCGCCTGCGGCAGCGCCACGTCGGCGGCGACGACTGGGACGAGTTCGCCGGTGTCAGCGAGGCGCGCTCGTTCTTCGACGGCGCGGGCAGCTTCGACGAGATGCGCTGCCCGAGCCGGGGCTTCTCCGGCTCCACGGTGCGCATCCTGAACCCGTCGACCGGGCTGTGGTCGATCTACTGGATGCACAGCAGCCGTGGCGTGCTGGAACTGCCCCCGGTGGTCGGCCGGTTCACCGGCGGCGTCGGCACGTTCTACGCCGACGACACCGACGAGGGGCGGCCGGTACGCTGCCGGTTCCTCTGGTCGGCGGTCACCGCCGACTCATGCCGCTGGGAGCAGGCGTTCTCCACCGACGGTGAGCGCACGTGGGAGACCAACTGGGTCATGGAGTTCCGCCGGACGCGGTGACCGGCGGCGTGGCGGTCCGGTAGATCGCGGTCAGCCACACGTCGAGCAGCACGTCCACCACGTCCCGCTCGGCCACCGCCGGGCCGTCCCCGGCGAACGTGGCATACCAGACGCGCTCGTTCATCGAGTTCAGCGCGATGGCGAGGTCCCGGGCGGGCAGCCCGTCCGGGGCCGCGCCGCGGGCGCGTTCGGACTCGATCGCGGCCTGCACCGCGCGGACCCAGCGCTCCAGCACCTCGGCCCAGAGCCGCCGCACCTCGGCGTTGGTGCCGCGCACCTGGGCGCAGGCCAGCACCACGTCCCGGTGCCCGCCGAACGTGGCGTGGAACCGGGCGATCAGCTCCCGCCAGTGGGCGCGCGGATCCTCGGCGAGCCGCTCGAACACGCCCCCGGCGGCGGCGTCGGCCTCCTCGGTGACCCGGTCGAGCAGCGTGAGCAGCACCGCGTCCTTGGACGGGAAGTAGAAGTAGAACGTGGGCCGGGAGATCCCCGCGCCGCGCGCCAGGTCGTCGATGGAGATGTCGGCGAAGGGACGCTCGGCGAGCAACCGCTCGGCCGTGGCCAGGATCGCGGTCTCCCGGTCGTCGCCGGTGGACCGGCCGGCCCGCCGCCCGCGCGTCGGCGCGGCGCCGGTCGGCGTACGGGCGGTCGTCATGTCGGCAGATGCTACACCCGCTCGACACCCTGTCGATTCGACTCGACACGGTGTTGACTGCGGTCGACGGCGATGGATAGTGTCCGGTCCACCGCCGGTGCGAACGGGAGAAACCGATGGCCGCAGACCACGTCGACGTCCTCATCGTCGGGGCCGGCCTGTCCGGCATCGGCGCCGCCGTCCACCTCGGACGTGAGTGCCCCGGCAAGACCTACGCGGTGCTGGAGGCCCGGGGCGCCATCGGCGGCACCTGGGACCTGTTCCGCTACCCGGGCATCCGCTCCGACTCCGACATGTACACCCTCGGCTACTCGTTCAAGCCGTGGACCGACCCGAAGGCCATCGCCGACGGCGACTCCATCCGGGCGTACGTCCGGCAGACCGCCCGCGAGTACGACGTGGAGCGGCACATCCGCTTCCACCACCGGGCCGTCCGCGCCGAGTGGGACAGCGCCACCGCGCGCTGGACCGTGCACGCCCACCGCGACGACACCGGCGAGGACGTCACCCTCACCTGCGCCTTCCTGTTCACCAACTCCGGCTACTACCGCTACGACGAGGGGTACACGCCGCGGTTCCCCGGCGTCGAGCGGTACGCCGGCACGCTCGTGCACCCGCAGCACTGGCCCGACGACCTGGACTACGCCGGCAAGCGGGTCGTGGTGATCGGCAGCGGCGCCACGGCTGTCACCCTGGTCCCGGCCATGGCCGAGCGGGCCGCCCACGTCACCATGCTCCAGCGCTCACCCACGTACGTGATCGCGCTGCCCTCGCGCGACCCGTTCGCCGACGCCGCGCGGCGCTGGCTGCCCCCGAAGGCCGCGTACGCGGTGGCCCGGTGGAAGAACGTCACGCTCGGCGTGGCCAACTTCCAGCTCAGCCGCCGCGCCCCCGGCGTGGTGAAGCGGTTCCTGCGCCGGGCCGCGAAGGGCCGCCTCCCGTCCGGGTACGACGTCGACAGGCACTTCTCGCCCCGCTACAACCCGTGGGACCAGCGGCTGTGCGTGGTGCCGGACGGGGACCTGTTCGCCGCGCTGAGCGCCGGCCGCGCGTCGGTGGTGACCGACACCATCGACACGTTCACCGAGCACGGCATCCGGCTCGCCTCCGGTGAGGAGCTGCCCGCCGACGTGGTGGTCACCGCCACCGGTCTCAACCTGCTCGCGCTCGGCGGCATGACGCTGGCTGTCGACGGCGCCGAGGTCGACCTCGCCTCGACTGTCGCCTACAAGGGCATGATGCTGTCCGGCGTGCCGAACTTCGCCATGACCATCGGCTACACCAACGCCTCCTGGACGCTCAAGGCCGACCTCGTCGCCACGTATGTGTGCCGGCTGCTGCGCCACCTCGACGACACCGGCCGGCAGATCGTCACGCCGCTCGCCCCGGACACCGACGACCTGGTGCCGATCATCGACCTTCAGTCCGGCTACGTGCTGCGCGCCGTCGACCAGCTGCCCAAGCAGGGGCCGCAGGCGCCGTGGCGGCTGCACCAGAACTATCCCCGCGACGTACGCCTGATGCGGCACGGCCCGCTCACCGACGGCGTACGGTTCGACCGCGCCGGCGTACCCGCCACGGCGGCCACCACCTCGGGAGGAACCGATGCGTGACCTCGTCTTCCCCGGCGGCACGGCGGTGCTCACCGGCGCGGCGAGCGGCATCGGCGCGGCACTGGCCCACGGCCTGGCCCGGCGCGGCGCCGATCTGGTGCTGCTCGACCGGGACGCCGACGGCCTGGCCGCCACCGTGGCCGCGATCCGGGCCGCGTACCCGGACCGGCGGGTGGAGACCCATCTGGTCGACCTGGCCGACGCCGACGCCACCGACCGGGTCGCCGCCGAGATCCACAGTGCGCACCCCCGGATCCGCCTGCTGATCAACAACGCCGGTGTGGCGCTGGGCGGGCGCTTCGACCAGGTCACCCTGGAGGAGTTCCTCTGGGTCATCGAGATCAACTTCCGGGCGGTGGTCCGCCTGACCCACGCGCTGCTGCCCGCGCTCAAGGCCGAACCCGGCGCCCACCTGGTGAACGTGTCCAGCCTGTTCGGTCTGATCGCGCCCGCCGGGCAGGCCGCGTACGCGGCGAGCAAGTTCGCCGTACGCGGCTTCACCGAGGCGCTGCGGCACGAGCTCGTCGACGACGGCGTCGGCGTCACATCGGTGCACCCGGGCGGCATCCGCACCCGGATCGCCGCCAGCGCCCGGGTGGGCAGCGGCGTGGCCCTCGACGAGTACGACGCCGGACGCAAGCAGTTCGAGAAGCTGCTCACCATCGACCCGGCGACCGCCGCCGAGGTGATCCTGCGCGGCGCGCAGCGCCGTCGCGGCCGGGTGCTGATCGGCTGGTCGGCGAAACTGCCCGACCTGCTCGCCCGCGTCGCCCCCGCCGGGTACGGCCGGGTGCTGGCCCTGGGCATGCGCCTCCGTCCGGCCCGGCGGGCCGACGCCGGCGTGCCGGTGCCGCCTCCCCGGACCGGCGAGGAGGCCGGGGCGGAACCCGGACGCCGGGCGTGACGCTCGCCCTGCCCCCGGCCGGCGAGCGCACCGTCGACGGGCGGCGTACCCGCTGCCGGATCAGCGGCGACGGGCCGCCCGTGGTGCTGCTGCACGGCATCGGCCGTACCCTCGACGACTTCACCGCCCTGCACACGGAGCTGGCCCGCGACCACCTGGTGCTCGCGGTGGACCTGCCCGGGCACGGCGGCTCCGCGCCGCTGGACGGACCGCACACGCTCCCGGCGCTGGCCGCCGCGGTGGCCCGCTTCCTGGACGTGGCCGGGGTGACCGGCCCCGCCCACCTGGTCGGCAACTCCCTCGGCGGGGCGGTCGCGATGCGCCTGGCCGCCGACGAACCGCGGCGCGTCGCCAGCCTGGCGTTGCTCAACAGCGCCGGCTTCGGCCGCGAGGTGACGGTGGCGCTGCGGCTGCTCGCGGTACGCCCGCTGGCCCGGCTGCTGCTGCGCCCGCACCCGGGGATCGTCCGCCGGACCGAACGGGCGATCTTCCACGACCCGGCGTACGTCACCGCCGAGCGGCTCGCCACCGCGCTCGCGGTGGCCCGGCAGCCGCACGCCGCCCGGGTGATGCTGGAGCTGGTCCGCGACCTGGGCACCTGGCGCGGCGTACGCCCGCAGTGGCGCGCCGACCTGCTCGACGCGGTGGCCGCGCTCGGCCTGCCCACGCTGCTCGTCTGGGGCGAGCGCGACCTGGTCCTGCCCGCCGCGCACCTGGCGTACGCCCGCACCCGGCTGCCCGAGGCGCGCAGCCACCTGTTCCGCGACACCGGGCACATGCCGCAGATCGAGCGGACCGCCGAGGTGGAGGCGCTGCTGCGGGAGCTGTGGGCCTGACCGTGGCCTGCGCCACTGTCCCGGCCCGCGCCGGGCCGGCGGGGCGGCCGGCGGAGCAAGCTTAGATACATGACGCATCCCAGCCGGACCGCGCCGTCCGCCGCCGAGCGGGCGTACCGGCACCTCAAGCAGGCCATCCTGGAACAGTCCTACCCGGGCGGCCAGCTCGTCAGCGAGGGCGAGATCGCCGAGGCGACGGGGGTGTCCCGCACCCCGGTCCGGGAGGCGCTGCTGCGGCTGGAGACCGAAGGGCTGGTCAAGCTCTACCCGAAGCGCGGCGCGCTGATCCGGCCGGTCTCGGCCCGGGAGATCGCCGACGTGATCGAGGCCCGCCGCCTGGTCGAGCTGCACGCCGCCGACCGGGTCTGGCCGCGCCGCGCCGAGCTGCGCGCCGACCTGGTCCGCCGGCTGGACGAGATGCGCCGCGCGCACGCCGCCGGTGACATCACCACCCTGATGGCCGCCGACCGCTCGTTCCACGCCGCAGTGGTCGAGGCCGCCGGCAACGAGATCCTCGCCGAGCTGTACCACCGGCTGCGCGACAGGCAGCTCCGCATGGGCGAGGCGAGCTTCCGGCTCTCACCCGGCTGGGCCGAGGTCGCCCTCACCGAGCACGCCGGCCAGCTCGCCGCGCTCGACGGCGACGACCCGCAGGCCTGGCACGACGCGGTCGCCGCGCACATCGACACCGCCGCGCGGATGCTCGGGACGCTGCGGTGAACGCGGGTCGCCGCCCCGCCGCCCTGGTGTACGCGGTGGCCGTCACCGCCTATCTGACGGCCGTGTTCCACCGCAGCTCCCTCGGCGTGACGGGGGTCGACGCGGCGGAGCGCTTCCACATCAACGCCGCCGCGCTCGCCACGTTCTCCGTCGCCCAACTCGCCGTCTACGCCGCCATGCAGGTGCCGGTCGGGGTGCTGCTGGACCGCTACGGCTCACGCCGGCTGCTGCTGGCCGGCGGCGCGCTCATGGTGGCCGGGCAGCTCCTGTTCGCGGTGGCCGGCGACGTACCGGCCGCCGTCGCCGCCCGGGTGCTCGTCGGTCTCGGCGACGCCATGACCTTCATCAGCGTGCTGCGCATCGTCGCGTTCTGGTTCCCCGGCCGGCGCAACCCGCTGCTGGTGCAGCTCACCGGCACCGTCGGCCAGTTCGGTGCGGTGCTCGGCGCCGTACCCCTGGTGCTGCTGCTGCACCGCGCGGGCTGGACCCCGGCGTTCCTGACCGCCGCGGCGCTCGGCGCCACGGTGGTGCTGCTGGTCCTCGTCGCGGTACGCGACACCCCGCATGCCGAACACGCCACCGCGCTCGCCCCCGACCTGGCCACCGTACGGCGGCAGCTCGCCGACGCCTGGGCGCAGCCCGGCACGCGGCTGGGCCTGTGGACGCACTTCGTCACCCAGTTCTCCGGCGCGGTGTTCGCGCTGCTGTGGGGGTACCCGTTCCTCGTGCAGGGGCAGGGGTTCTCGCCGACTGCGGCGGCCGGGATGCTCACCCTGATGACAGTGGTGACGCTCGTGTGCGGGCCGGTGATCGCGCACCTGTGCTCGCGCCACCCGTTCCACCGCTCGGTCGTGGTCTTCGCGATCACCGCCACCACCGCCGGGGTGTGGGCGGTGGTGCTGGCCTGGCCCGGCCGCGCGCCGCACTGGCTGCTGGTGGCGCTCGTGGTGGTGCTCGCGGTGAACGGACCCGGCTCGATGATCGGGTTCGACTACGCCCGCACGTTCAACCCGGTGCACCGCATCGGCAGTGCCACCGGCATCGTCAACGTGGGCGGCTTCGTCGCCTCGATCGCGCTGATCCTGGCCGTCGGCGTGGTGCTCGACCTGGCCACCCCGGCCGGGCGGGACGCGCCGCCGCTGTCCGCGTTCCGCTGGGCGTTCGCCGTGCAGTTCCTGCTCTGGGCGCTCGGCGCGGCGCAGGTGCTGCGCTACCGCAACGCCGCCCGTCGCCGCCTCGCCGACGAGCGGGCCGCCGCTGCGGTGCCGGCGGCGGCCTGAGTACGCGGGCGGCCGGGCGCGGTTTCGGCGCGGCCGGCTCAGGGCCGGTGCCGCACCAGCGAGTCGAGCACCAGGGTCAGCCCCGCGCCGACCAGCCACACGTCCTTGGCCAGGCCGATGCCCTCCTGGCTCGGCCGCAGGCTGCTGCCCTCGCGCATGCCCGGCGTCTTCAGGTAGAGCTGCACCAGACCCGCGCCGAACGCGGTGAGCGCGGCTCCGGCCAGCAGCGACGGGACGAACGGGGCGAGCAGCGCCGCGCCGAGCGCGACCTCGCCCCGGGACAGCAGCACGGCGAACCGGTCCGGCGGGATCTGCCGCAGCTGCGGCATCGCGCCGGCCGCCATGCCGTGCATGCCCGCGGCGGCCTCACCCTCCAGGCCCCGCTTGCCCAGCCCGGAGTTCAGGATGTACGCGCCGATCGCGACCCGCAGCGGCGCATGCGATAGCCTCATGATCACTCCCGTCCCACCTGGTAGAACCGGCACACCGGGTACCCGGTCATGACCAGGACAATCCGGCGGCCTTCAGTGGTTCGCGGGTCATGATCAGCGGTAGGTTCTGGGTGCAGACGCACGCAACGAAGGAGGCACCGTGAGCCAGGAAGTCCGGGGAGTCGTGTCGCGGCGCAAGGGCGCGCCCGTGGAGGTCACCACCATCGTGGTGCCGGACCCGGGGCCGGGCGAGGCGGTGGTCCGCATCCAGTCGTGCGGCGTCTGCCACACCGACCTGCACTACCGCGAGGGCGGCATCAACGACGACTACCCGTTCCTGCTCGGCCACGAGGCCGCCGGCATCGTGGAGCAGGTCGGCGACGGCGTCACCGACGTGGCACCCGGCGACTTCGTGGTGCTCAACTGGCGCGCGGTCTGCGGGCAGTGCCGGGCCTGCCGGCGCGGCCGCCCGTGGTACTGCTTCGCCACCCACAACGCGACGCAGAAGATGACGCTCACCGACGGCACCGAGCTGACGCCCGCGCTCGGCATCGGCGCGTTCGCCGAGAAGACGCTCGTCCACGCCGGGCAGTGCACGAAGGTCGACCCGTCGGCCCGGCCGGCGGCGGTCGGCCTGCTCGGCTGCGGCGTGATGGCCGGTCTCGGCGCGGCCATGAACACCGGCAACGTGTCCCGGGGCGACTCGGTCGCGGTGATCGGCTGCGGCGGTGTCGGCGACGCGGCGGTGGCCGGGGCGGCCCTGGCCGGCGCGACCACGATCATCGCGGTGGACACCGACTCCCGCAAGCTCGACTGGGCGCGCAAGTTCGGCGCCACCCACACCGTCAACGCCTCCGAGGACGACGCGGTGGAGGCCATCCGCGCGGCCACCGGCGGCTTCGGCGCCGACGTGGTGATCGACGCGGTCGGCCGCCCGGAGACGTGGAAGCAGGCGTTCTACGCCCGCGACCTGGCCGGCACCGTCGTCCTGGTCGGCGTGCCGACCCCGGAGATGACAGTCGACCTGCCGCTGCTGGACGTCTTCGGCCGCGGCGGCGCGCTCAAGTCCAGCTGGTACGGCGACTGCCTGCCCAGCCGCGACTTCCCGATGCTGACCGAGCTGTACCGGCAGGGCCGGCTGGACCTGGACGCGTTCGTCACCGAGGAGATCGCCCTCGACCAGGTCGAGGAGGCGTTCGCCCGGATGCACCACGGCGACGTGCTGCGCTCGGTGGTGGTCTTCCCGTGACCGCCCGCGTCGACCACGCCGTCACCTCCGGCACGTTCTCGCTCGACGGCCAGACGTTCGACGTGGACAACAACGTCTGGGTGATCGGTGACGACTCGGAGTGCGTCGTCCTCGACGCGCCGCACGACGTGGCCGCCATCCGTGAGGTGATCGGTGACCGGCGGGTTCTGGCGATCATCGCCACCCACGCCCACGACGACCACGTCCGGGTCGCGCCCGAGCTGGCCCGGGCCACCGGCGCGCCGGTGCTGCTGCACCCCGCCGACCGGGTGCTGTGGGACATGGTGCACCCGGACACGGCCCCGGACGGCGAGCTGACCGACGGGCAGACCATCGCCGTCGGCGGCACCACGCTGCGGGTGCTGCACACGCCCGGCCACAGTCCCGGCGCGTGCAGCCTGTACGCCCCCGACCTGGGCGCGGTCTTCACCGGCGACACCCTGTTCGCCGGTGGACCGGGCGCGACCGGGCGGTCGTACAGCGACTTTGGCACCATCGTCGAGTCGATCCGTACCCGGCTGCTCACGCTGCCGCCGGAGACGGTGGTGCACACGGGGCACGGCGACGACACCACGATCGGGGCCGAGGCGCCGCACCTGGACGAGTGGATCGCCCGGGGCCACTGAGGACCGAACACCCGCGCGGGCCCGGCCGGAGCAGTCCGGTCCGGGCCCGCGGCGTCTCCCGGCCCGTCCGCGCGCCGGCGGGCGTCCGTCCGCTTCGGACGGCACCGAAACCGTGTGGCCGGGCTAGGTCCCGTCCGGTGATACTCGGGCCCGTGCCCGTCGCCACACTCACCGCCGCCCAGTCCGCCGCGCTGCGCCACGTCCGCGACGTCGCGCTGCGCGACCGCCCGGCGGCGCTCGCCGTCATCGCCCGCCACCTCGCCGCCTCCGGCGCCACGTACCGGTACGAGGAGGTCGTCGCCGCGGTGACCGGGTACGGGCGCCTGACTGTTAACTTCCACCCCGACCGGGTGCTGCGGGACGGCCGTACAGTGGTCGAGGCGCTGGACGAGGAGGGCGTCTACCGCAGCCAGTTCGAGACCGGCATCTCCAACGGCGGGCTGACCGCGTACCCGGGCGGCGACCGGGACGTCTGGGAGCAGGCGATGTTCGGCGGCGCGTACCAGCGTCCCGGCGTGCTCCCCACGGAGCGCCCGAAGTACGGCGGCCTGAACCTGCTCGACCACGCCGACGGCGCGTGCCCCCGGTTCGGTTCGTGTCACCTGCGGCTGCGCCCGGAGGTGCTGGCCCGGGCGACGTTCAGCTTCGGTGACAGCCACATCGAGCCCACCGAGTTCGGCACCGTCGACGTCTTCGAGCCGGTGTTCGCGGCGCTGCTGACCGCCACCGCCGGCACCGGCGTCGCCCTGGGCGTGGCCGGCATGGACACCGGCACGCTGCTGCGGACGCTGCTGCGCCGCCGGGAACGGGAGTCCGGGCGGGTCGGCCGGGCGTTGGACGACTACATCGAGGCGCAGGTGCACGGCGAGATCAGCCTGGCCCGCGACGTCGAGGCGCTCGTGGTCGACCCGTCGTTCCGCGGCACCGACGTGGGGCGCCGCCTGGAGGGCATCGCCGCGCGGCACGGCGTGGCGCTGCGCTTCCACCCCGGCTTCGTGCTGCCCGTCGACGGCGTCGACGCCGAGTTCCGCGGCCCGGACATCCCGCCGCTGGCCGTACGGGTCGCCGCCGAGTTCGCCCGCCCGGGGGAGCCGCTGCACGCGGCGCTCGTCGGGCGCGCCGCCGCCTCGGTGGTACGCGAGCCGCAGCGCTGGGCAGACCGGGGGCCGGCCGCGGTGACGCTTCAACACCTCAAGCAGCTCTGGCATGTGCTGGTCCGGTTCGGCGTTCCGGCCTGATCATCCCTTTTCGTCCCGTCCGCCGCGCTCCGGCAGCCGCTGCCCGGAATCGCGGGTGACCTGGACCGCAGCCTCGGCCCTGCCCGGCATTTCCGGAATGACCGACACTGCGGGTTGGTTGTGTCCCCCGTACCGCCGGAAGCCAAACACCTACCCGGCGGTAGTCCCTCGAGGGGCGCTCACCCCGGAGCGCGTCGTAACGATCGAAAGGGCAACCATCGTGAAGCAGCACTTCACTCGATGGCTCCCCGCCATCGCGAAGACCGCCGTCGCGAAGACCGCCGCCGTCACCCGTAACCGCCGCGCCGCGCTGAGCGTGGCGGGTGTGGCAGTCCTGGGCGGCCTGGCCGTCGGCCCCGTAGCCGTGGCCGCGCCCGTGACCAGCGGGCCGCACGCCGGCGCCAAGGCCGCGATCGACCTGGCCACCGGCAAGAAGACCTCCACCGAGGCGGTCAAGCCCGGCCAGACCACCGGCCTGGACAAGGTGCCGACCCGGCCCGACCGGCCGGCCAAGGAGAAGCTCGTGCCGCACGGCGTCGAGGGCGCGCAGTCGCGCATCCCGCTCGACGACGCGCAGCTCGACAACGCCAAGGCCATCGTCGAGGCGGCCAAGGAGACCGGCGTGGGGGAGCGGGGCGCCGTGATCGGCGTCGCGACCTCGCTGCAGGAGTCGAAGCTGTACAACCTGGGTCACCTCGGCGCGTACAACGACCACGACTCGGAGGGCCTGTTCCAGCAGCGCCCGTCGTCCGGTTGGGGCACGTCCGAGCAGATCACCGACCCGGAGTACTCCAGCAAGGCGTTCTTCAACGCGCTGAAGAACGTCGGCGGCTGGCACGAGCTGCCGCTGACCACCGCCGCGCAGACGGTCCAGGTGTCCGCCTACCCGTACGCGTACGCGCAGTGGGAGGAGCAGGCGGCGGACATCGTCCAGCAGGTCTGGTGACCCGACACCCGTAGCGAACGGCCGGCCCTTCCGGGGCCGGCCGTTCTCGCACGGAGCAGGCCCTCGGGGGGAGGGCGGACGTATGGGCGCGATGTCCGGTTGCGCTGTGGTGGGCGGCACTGCGCGGGCGGAATCGGGGGTGGGCGGATGGCGTTGTAACCCGGTGCGCGACCGGAGCGGCGCCGCCGAGCGCCCCCCGGGAACAACCCCGGGCTGCCGGTCGTTGCAGATGCACCCGGCACGCCGCGCGCTGCCGGATCCCCCGAGAAACCTGAGCGCCTGACGGTGCCCGCGCATCCCCCCGGATGCGTCGACCCCCGAACGGAGCCCACCATGAACACGATCCTGCGCAAGAGCATCCTCGGTATCGCCGGTCTGGCCTTCACCGGTGGCGTGTTCGCCGGTCCGGTCGCCGCCCACGCGGCGGACACCGCCACGCCGGCCGCCGTCGCGGTCCAGGGCGTGAGCCCGCAGGGCGCGCAGTCGCACGTGGACCTGAACGACGAGCAGCTCGCCAACGCCAAGGCCATCATCGCGGCCACCAAGAAGGCGGGCCTGCCCGAGCGCGCCGCGGTCATCTCGATCGCCACCGCGCTGCAGGAGTCGAAGCTGGAGAACCTGGGTCACCTGGGTGACCGCAACGACCACGACTCGCTGGGCCTGTTCCAGCAGCGGCCGTCCAGCGGCTGGGGTACGCCGGAGCAGATCACCGACTCCGAGTACTCGACGCTGGCGTTCCTCAAGGGCCTCAAGCAGGTCGACGGCTGGCAGGACATGCCGCTGACCGAGGCCGCGCAGACCGTGCAGGTCAGCGCCTACCCCGACGCGTACGCGCAGTGGGAGAAGCAGGCCGCCGAGATCGTCGCCGAGCACTGGAACAAGTAAGACCTGACGAAAGGCCGGTACCCGATCCGGGTGCCGGCCTTTCGCGTGCCCTCAGCCGCTGTGCGCGGCGAGCCACGACAGCACCGGCTCGACCACCGACGGGTCCAGCGGCTGCTTCGCCTCGTCCCGGTACGCCCGCAGCGACGGCGGGCCCGTCCGGCGGCGCAGCACGTGGGTGACGTCCGGCAGCACCCCGGTCTGCACGGGCCCGCCCGCGTGCGCGGCGATGACCGGCAGGTCCGCCGGATCGGTCTGGAGATCCTTGTCGCCGGTGAGCGCGAGGATCGGCGCGTCGACGCGGGCCAGGTCCGGCCGGGGGTCGTAGCGCAGGAACTCCCGGAACCAGCGGGCGTTGAGCCGCTGCCCGCCGACCCACGCCACGTCCTTGTCGGTGGCGAGGATCTTCTCGTGGTTGCGGGCCACCTTCGCCACCAGGTCGGTGCGGGTGAGCCGGAGGACGAGGCGTACCGGCGCGGGCAGGGTGGGCAGCAGCAGCCCGGCCTGCCGGCGCAGGACCTCGGCGCCGGTGCGCCCGGGCGCGGAGAGCAGGACCAGGCCGGCCACCGGTACGCCGCGCGCGGCGAGCGCGACAGCGGTGAGCGCGCCCTCGCTGTGCCCGACCAGGAACAGCCGCCCGGCGTCCACGGCCGGGTCGTCGCGCACCGCGGCGAGCACGGCGGCCGCGTCGTCGACGTTGTCGTGGAAGCCGGTACGCAGGAACTCGCCGCTGCTAGCGCCGACGCCCCGCCTGTCGTACCGGGCGACAGCGATCCCGGCCCCGGTCAGCGCGGCGGCCAGGTGCCGCTGGATGCCCAGCGGCAGGCGGCGGTGGTCGCCGTCGCGGTTGATCGGCCCGGAGCCGGGCAGCAGCAGCGCCAACGGATGCGGTCCGGCGCCGTCGGGCAGCGTGAGCGTGCCGGACAGCCGCTGCCCGGCCGAGTCGACGGCGAGCGGGCGGTCGACCGTCACGGCAGCACCGCCGCGGCCAGGGCGTCGGCGTCGTCGGCGCCGATGAGCAGGGAGTCGTACGCCTGGCCGGTGAGGGTGATGCGGACGGCCGGCTGGCCGCCGCGGACGCTGACGAACTCCTTGCCGGCCCTGCCGCGCCAGGTGCCGACGTTGCGCGTGCCGGGGACGCCGAGGCCGGGCGCCCGGATGCCGCGGGTGGCGCGCGCCCCGTCCGGTACGACGACGGCGGCGCTGACGGCGGAGCGGGGGAACGACAGGTCGCCGCGCAGCGCCCAGACCTTCTCGGCGGTGGTGAGCCGGACGTCGATGCGGTCGGGGGTGAGGTCGACGGTGGCCATCGGCGAACTCCTCGCTTCTGTTATCGTTGCTGAGAACATTACCGGAGGCGATAACAAAAAGGGGAGCCACTGTGGCACTCGACACCGTGGAGCTGCTGCTGCACCCGGTCCGGCTGCGCATCGTCCAGGCGTTCCTGGGTGGCCGCACGCTCACCACCACCGACCTGCGCACCGAACTGAGCGACGTGCCACCGGCCACGCTCTACCGGCAGGTCGCCACGCTCGCCGACCACGGCGTCCTGCACACGGTGGGGGAGCGGCGCGCCCGCGGCGCGGTCGAGCGCAGCTACCGGCTCAACGAGGCCGCCGCGTCGGTCGACCCGGACGAGGCCCGGTCCATGAGCCCGCAGCGACACCGCCAGGCGTTCCTCACCTTCGTCGCGGGCCTGCTCGCCGACTTCGACGGCTACCTCGACCGCGGCGACGCCGACCTGGCCCGCGACGTGGCCGGCTACCGGCAGAACGCGTTCCACGCCACCGACGCCGAGACCGCCGAGTTCGTCACCCGGTTCCGCGACCTGTTCGCCGAGTACGCGGCTCTCGGCCCCGGGCCCGGCCGCACCCGGCGGCTGCTCACCACAGTCCTGCTGCCCGCCGCCGATCAGGAGCGGCCCGCGGACCGCCGGTGACCGAGCACGATGTCCGCCACCGCGGCGCCGAGCGCCAGCACGATGATCCCGGCGGCGAGCAGCAGTGAGTGGCGGAACGCCGTACTCCAGTCGCCGCGGTCGTCGGCGATCGTCGAGAAGAACAGCGCGCCCACCGCGGCGATGCCGGCGGCCGATCCGATCCGCTGCCCGGTCTGGAGCATCCCGGCGCCGCTGCCGGCCATCGGCACCGGCACCTCGGACAGCGTGAGCGTCTGGTTCGGCGCGATCACCAGGCCGCTGCCCAGCCCGGCGACGAGCAACGGCAGCGCGGTCCGCAGCGGCACGTTGTCGTGCGGACCGCCGGCCAGCACCAGGTCGGTCGCGATCAGCCCGGCCACCACGGCCAGCAACCCGATCGCGACGAGCGGGCGGCCGTAGCGGGTGACCACCCGGCCGCCGAGCGCGGAGGCGAGCGCCGAACCGAGCGCGAACGGGGTGATCGCCAGACCGGCCACGAGCGCGCTGTAGCCGAGCCCCATCTGGAGGTAGAGCGTGAAGATGAAGAAGATCGCGGTGAACCCGGCGAAGTAGATCAGGCCGATCAGCGCGCCCAGCGTGTACGAGCGCACCGTGAACAGCCGCAGGTCGAACAGCGGCTGGGCGCGCCGGGCGTACCGGTGCTCCCAGAGCGCGAACCCGGCGAGCAGCAGCAGGCCGGCGGGGATCAGCAGCCACTTGCCCGGGCCCCGCCACTGCTCCCGCTGCACAAGCGGCAGCAGGATCACCGTGACTCCGGCGCCGAGCAGCAGCACGCCGAGCGGGTCGAGCCGCCCCCGTCCGGCGGGGTTGGTGGGCCGGGCCGGCATCAGCCGCCAGCCGAGCAGCATCGCCACGATCCCGACCGGGATGTTCACGAAGAACACCCACCGCCAGCCGTGCTCGGCGCCGCCGAGCTGGATGAGCAGCCCGCCGAGCAGCGGACCCACGGCGGTGGAGATGCCGATCGTCGCGCCCAGCAGCCCGAACGCCCGGCCCCGGTCCGCGCCCCGGAACAGCTCCTGGATCATCCCACTGACCTGGGGGTTCACCACACCGGCGGCGGCGCCCTGGACGAGGCGGGCGACGACCAGCCACTCCGGCGAGCGCGCCAGCCCGGCCAGCGCGCTGGTCAGCGTGAACAGCCCCACTCCGACCACGAACGCGGTACGCCGCCCGCGCGCGTCACCGAACCGCCCGGCCGGCACCAGCACCAGGCCGAACGTCAGCGCGTACCCGGACAGCACCCACTGCAGATCGCTCGGCGTGGCGTGCAGCGCCCGGTCGATCGACGGCACCGCGACGTTGACGATGCTGACGTCCAGCAGCGTCATGAACGCCGCGATCAGGCCGACGCTCAGCGCGCGCCAGCGGCGCCGGCCGTCGTACCCGGTGTCAGGCACCGGCGTCGACGACCGGCCCTCGCTCATCGTGCCCCCCACAGACCGTCGATCACCCGACTCCGATCGCTACCCGGTGCCCGGTGGGGCAAACGACTCGATCACGCCATCTGGCGCGCGCACCACCGGGGTCCGAAGTCCAGGCCGGACATCGGGGAGTCCTCGCGGTGCAGCAGCCCCCGCTCGGTGAGCGAGTGCAGCGGCTCGCGCAGCTCCTCCTCGGTCATCCCGGTCTCCTGGGCGATCAGGTCCGGGTAGGGGACGTGTCCCTGCACCTCCAGCGCGGACACCGCCTGGTAGACCCGTTCCTCGACCGCAGACAGCTGGACCTGAGGCATCGCTTCCCTCCTCGGCGTGGACCGCCCGACCCGCGGACGGCCGGCGACCGGCGGTTACCCGGACGGGCCGCGATGATGCGCACCCGTTCGACTGTCGTACCGGGCGGCGAGGCACGGCGGTGCCCTAGGCTGCACCCGTGATCATGGATCTCGTCGTGGTCGGCGGCGGGCCCGCCGGACTCTCCGCCGCGCACGCCGCGGCCCGGGCCGGCGTGCGCACGCTCGTGGTCGAACGGGCCACCCACCCCCGCTACAAGACCTGCGGCGGCGGCCTGATCGGCACGTCGCTGGCCGAGGTCGCCGGCCGCGTCGAGGTGCCCGCCCACGACCGGATCGGCCGGGTCACGTTCACCCGGGACGGGCGACGCGCGTTCACCCGCCGGCACCCCGCGCCGCTGGTCATCATGATCCGCCGGGAGGAGTTCGACGACCGGCTGCGCGCCGCCGCCGTCGCCGCCGGGGCGCAGGTCCGCGAGGGCGTCGCGGTCCGCGCGATCGAGCAGGACCCCGACGAGGTACGCCTGCGCCTGGCCGGCGGTGAGACGGTACGCGCCCGTACCGTCATCGGCGCGGACGGCTCGTCCGGCGTGACGGCACGCCACGTCGGGGTGCGCTTCCGGCAGGTCGACCTCGGGCTGGAACTGGAGCTGCCGGTGGACGCCGCCGAACGGGACCGCTGGCGCGGCCGGGTGCTGCTCGACTGGGGGCCGCTGCCCGGCTCCTACGCCTGGGTGTTCCCGAAGGGCGACCGTCTCACAGTGGGTGTCATCTCCGCCCGGGGCGACGGCGACCGCACCCGCGCCTACCTGCGCGACTTCACCGACCGGCTCGGCCTGTCCGGGGTGAGGCCGGAGCACGACTCCGGTCACCTGACCCGCTGCCGCACCGGGGACTCCCCGCTGCGGCACGGCCGGGTGCTGGTCGCCGGGGACGCCGCCGGGCTGCTGGAACCGTGGAGCCGCGAGGGGATCAGCTACGCGCTGCGCTCGGGCCGGCTGGCCGGGGAGGCGGTGGCCGCCGGTGACCTCGACGCGTACGCCCGGGAGGTCGACCGGCGGCTGACGCCGGAGATGCGCGCCGGGCACCGGCTGCTGGAGGTGTTCGAGCGGCGGCCCGACGTGTTCCACGCGATGCTGGCCAGCCCGCCCGGCTGGCGGATGTTCGTCCGGTTCTGCCAGGGCCGGGCGAGCTTCGCCGAGGTGCTCGACCGGCGGCCGGTACGGGCCGCGCTGGCGGTGCTCGACCGCCTGCCCGCGAAGGTACGGTCAGTGGCCGGTTGACCGGGCGTCGTGCCGGTGTTCCCGCACCACTGAACGCCCCGCGTCAGGGGACGATGACCGCCCGCCCCCGCACCTCGCCCCGGCGCAGCGCCTCGTACGCCTGCGGCGCCTCCGCGAGGGGGAACGTGTGCACGTCGGCGTGCAGCCGGCCGTCGCGGGCCAGCGCGATCACCTCGTGCAGTTCGGCCCGGGTGCCCCAGAACGGCACCACCACACCGGTCTCCAGCGGCACCGGGGGCGGCTCGTCGGCGACCGGACGCACCGGCAGCGTGCCGCCGGCCAGGCCCACCAGCAGGATCTGGCCGCCGGTGGCGACGACCTGCCGGGCGGTGTCCAGCGTGGGCTGCGCGCCGACGAAGTCGAGCACCACGTCCGCGCCGTCCGGCGCCGGTCCGACCAGTTCGCGGATCTTCTCCACCGCGTCCGGGCCGGCCTGCACCGAGTGGTGCGCGCCGAGGCGGCCGGCCAGGTCCAGCGCGGCGGTGTTCGTGTCCACCGCGATGATCCGTACCGCTGTGGTGGCCAGCAGGATCTGCAACCCCATGTGCCCCAGGCCGCCGATGCCGATCACCACGCAGGAGGTGCCGGGTCGCAGCCGGGGCCGCGCCAGGTCCACCGCGTGGTACGGCGTCAGCCCGGCGTCGGTGAGCGGCGCCGCCTGGGTCAGGTCCATGTCGCCGACCGGCAGCAGCCGGGACGCGGGCACCACCACGTACTCGGCCAGCCCGCCGTCGCGGCTGAGCCCGATGCCGCCGACCGGGATGACCCGGCAGCGGTTCTCCTCGCCCCGCAGGCAGGCCCGGCACCGGCCGCAGCCGATGATCCCGTAGACGGCGGCCCGGTCGCCGGGCGACCAGCCGTTCACGCCGGGGCCGACCGTGTCGACGGTGCCGGCGATCTCGTGACCGAGCGTCATCGGGATCGGGAACACGCCCGCCGGGGCGTCGAGGATGTGCAGGTCGGAGTGGCAGGCGCCGACCGCGCCGACGCGCAGCAGCACCTCACCCGGGCCGGCCTGCGGCGTGGGCACCTCCGTGTGCTCCAGCACACCGGGTGCGGTCATCCGTACTGCGCGCATGTCTCCTCCACCTCGTCGCCGACGGTCGACGCGGCGGCATACCCGTGCCGTGGCGGTTGATGCGGAGACGGGACGGGTGGGCGCACAATGCGGTCATGAGCGAGCCGGCCGAGTCGTTCACCGACGAGGAGTACGCGTTCCTGCGGCACGTCCGCTTCGGCGAACTGCCCGCCCGGGTACGCCCGGAGGAGCGGGTCGAGTCCGCCGAGACCGAGTTCCCGCCGGACCGGCCGGACCCGGTCGGCGGGGAGTCGGAGTGGCACCTGCGCGCGGGCGGCTGACGGGGCCCGGACACCGCCGGGCCCCGCCGCCTCACGGTCAGAAGACCGGCACGCCGTCGCGGACCAGCTTCCAGTTGGGTACGAAGAAGTCGGCCGGGTCGATGACGCCCTTGGCCTGCGCCCAGTCGATGAGCAGCTGGCGGATCTCCTGCTGCGCGTTGTAGACCTGGGGCTTCACGATGCCCGGGAAGTTGCCGCCGCCGCTGCGCCGGTAGTTGTTCACCGCCACCACGAACCGGGCGTCCGCCGCGACCGGGGTGTCGGTGCCGGCCAGCACCAGGCGGGTGATCCGCTGGCCGACCGGCTTGGCGATGTCGATGTCGTAGTCGACGCCGGAGAACACGTCGTAGTTGTAGTCCGGCACCGCCGGGTCGCTGATCGTCTCCGGGTTCACCGGCGCGCCCGCCGGCAGCGTGACGAAGTACTTCGCCGAGTACTCCAGGTACGCCTTCACCTCGGCGCCGGTCAGCACGACCGCCTCCAGCGTGTTGTCGTACACGTAGAGGCCCGCCACGTCGCGGATGCGCACGTCGCCCTGCGGGAACACCGCGGTACGGCTGAACGGCGCGGCGATGGACAGCACCGGCAGGCCCGCGTACTCGCCGCCGGCGAGCGCCTCGGTGGCCACCTCGGTCTGGACGTGGTTGATGAAGTCCAGGATCGGGGTGTCGTTGTACCGCGACTCGGCGGCGGACAGCTCCACGCTCGACTGGGCGACGACCCGGTTGACGTACTCGACGGTCTTGGTGTGCTGGCCGCGCACGGCCGCGAGTACCGCCGGGTCCTCGACCACGGTGTTGGTGTTCAGCGTGGTGGCCGACTTGGCGGTAACCGTCCAGCGGCCCTTCTCCCGGGTCAGCGTGAAGTCCATCCGGGTCAGCCGCTGGCCCCACTTCGACGGCTCCGAGGTGAGGACCCGCTCGCCGGTGGTGAGGTTGGTGACGAACTTCTCCGGCACCTCGTTGTGCGCGTGGCCGAACAGGATCGCGTCGATGCCGGGGACCTGCTCGGCGATCAGCGCGGTCGGGTTCTCGTTCGGCAGCTCCGGGCCGTAGCTGGAGGTGCCGCTGTCGCCGCCGTGGGCGGAGATGACGACCAGGTCGGCGCCGCGGCGGCGCATCTCCGGCACCCACTTCGCGGCGGTGGCGACCATGTCGGCGAAGACCAGGCGGCCCTCGACGTTGCCCTTGTCCCAGATGGCCACGCCGGGGTTGGTCAGGCCGAGGATGCCCACGCGCAGCTTCGGCGCGCCGTGCCCGCCGAGCTTGACCTCCTTGATCACGTACGGGAGGAACGCCGGCTTGCCGGTCTTCGCGTTGAGCGCGTTCGCAGCCAGCGCCGGGAAGCCGAGCTGCTCGATCCAGGTCGCCAGCAGCGGCAGGCCGTAGTTGAACTCGTGGTTGCCGAGCGTCACCGCGTCGTACTTGAGGATGTTCATGGCGCGGGCCATCGGGTGCGTCTCGCCGGTGCTGGTGATCGGCTCCTGCTTGGCGTAGTACGTCGCAAGCGGCGTGCCCTGGATGGTGTCGCCGGCGTCCAGGACCAGCGTGGCCCTGCCCTTGCGCTCGGCGCGGATCTGGTTGACCAGGGTGGCGAGCTTCGCGACGCCGACGTCGTTGTGCTTGCTGTCGTCGAACTCGGCGTCCTTGTAGTAGTCCCAGTTGTAGACGTTGCCGTGGGTGTCAGACGTGCCGAGGATCGTCAGGTCCCAGGTCTTCGGCTGCTTCGGCTTCGCCTCGGCGGGCGCGCCGGCCAGCAGGGGAGCGGTCGCGGCGGCGGCCGCGACGGCCAGCACCTGGCGCCGGGAGGCGCCGGAGGAGGAAGTCATGGAGGTGCCTTTCCAATGGGGGTACGCGCCTCGTGGGCGCCGTTGCGCACCATAACCACCACATGTCACCTGCGCCACACCGGCCCGAATCGTTTCCCTTCCGGTCACAGGCTGCTGTTTTCCCGCCCGTCACCCGGGTAGGGCGCATCCATGAGCGAGGACCAGTTCACCCAGCAGCACCCGGCCGAGCAGTACGGACAGCAGGAGGGCCAGCCGTCGCAGCAGCAGACGCCGCCCGGCAACGAGCAGGAGATGGGGCCGAAGCCCGACCACGGCGAGGAGTCGTACCGGGGCAGCGACCGGCTCACCGGCAAGCGCGCCGTCATCACCGGCGGTGACTCCGGCATCGGCCGGGCCGTGGCCGTCGCCTTCGCCCGCGAGGGCGCCGACGTGCTCGTCACGTACCTCGCCGACGAGGAGGAGAAGGACGCCCGGGAGACGGTCGCCCTGATCGAGCAGGCCGGGCGCACCGGCGTCGCAGTCCGGTGCGACCTGCGCGAGGAGGCCAACTGCCGCGCCCTGGTCGACCAGGCCGTCCGCGACCTCGGCGGCGTTGACATCCTGGTCAACAACGCGGCGTACCAGATGTCGCAGGACAACGGCCTGCTCGACATCACCACCGAGCAGTTCGACCGGGTCTTCAAGACCAACGTGTACGCCATGTTCTGGCTCTGCAAGTTCGCGGTGCCGCACATGAAGGAAGGCTCGACGATCATCAACACGTCGTCGATCCAGGCGTTCGACCCGTCGCCGCAGCTGCTCGACTACGCCACCACCAAGGCCGCCATCGCCAACTTCACCAAGGCGCTCGCGCAGAACCTGGCCGACCGGGGCATCCGGGTCAACGCGGTCGCGCCCGGCCCGATCTGGACGCCGCTGATCCCGGCCACCATGCCGGAGGAGAAGGTCAAGCAGTTCGGCACCGACACGCCGCTGGGCCGTCCCGGTCAGCCGGCCGAGCTGGCGCCCGCGTACGTCTACTTCGCCTCGCAGGAGTCCAGCTACGTCACCGGCGAGATCCTCGGCGTCACTGGCGGCCGTCCGACGAAGTGAGCCGTCGTCCGGTCCGGCTTTTCCCGTTCTGGCTCGCTGGCCCGTGCCGGCCGCCTGGTCCCGCCCCCGGTCGTCTGGTTCCGCCGCTCAGCGGGGCCAGACGGCCATCCGGCGGCGCACCTCGGCGATGCGCGGCGCGTCCAAGCCGTAGCGGGTGAACCGGCGGTCGGCCAGCCCGTCGAGGTAGCGGCCCGCGGCGCGCACGTCCTCGTCGTCCAGCGCCGGGTCGACCTGACGGGCCAGCTCCAGCAGCTCCGCGACCGTGTACCGGTCCAGCGCGGCGGAGACGTCGATGTAGTCGCGTACCTCCCGCCGGTTCACCAGCGCGGCGGTCTTGTTGGCGATCAGGTCGCGGACGTCCATGACCGGGCCGAGGTCCATCACCACCGGGCTGCGGTGCCGGTCCAGGCGGGCCAGGCTCAGGCGGATCTGCCGGCCGTCCCGGCTCACCACGAAGTCCCGCAGGTCCCGGTCGAATCCGTCGAACACCTCACCCAGCCCGCCCGGGTCCACCTCGGCCACCCGGTAACCGGCCCGTTCCAGCGCCGCGCGTACCCCGTCGGCCGCCGCCGCTGCGGCGCCCTCCACGTCGGCGAACAGGTCGACGTCCTCGGTGGGGCGGGTGACCAGGCCGTGTACGGCCCACGCCACCCCGCCGCCGAGCACGAAACGGTGCGGGCCGGCCGCGGCCAGCGCCACCCGGGCCACCTGCCGGTAGAAGTCGTGCGGATGGGTCACGCGGCGCGCAGGCTCCGGTGCCGGCCCTCCCAGGCCAGGCGTACGCCCCGGGGCAGGTTGAGCAGCGGCCACAACCGGCGCAGCGTGCCCGCGTGGATCAGCTCGCGCAGATCCTCCACCCGGGTCGTCTCACGCAGCACGTTCTCGTACATCCAGAGCAACTCGTCCGGGTCGCCCAGGTCGAACGCGCGTTCGCTGCTCCACATGAGGCGTACCGGCAGCTCGACGATGCCGGTCGTGGGACCGGTCAGCTCGTCCAGGGTGCGCGCCACCACGGCGGGTCGCCCGGGACGGGCGAGGTACGCGTGCGCGCTGACCGACATGCCATCAGGGTAACCCCAACCCGGCCCAACACCCCCCGCCCTTCCCGCCCCCACCCTGTCGATCATGATGTTGACGGCGCGCGGCGTCCGTTTCGTCCCCGCCAACTTCATGATCGACCGTTGCATCCTCGCCAACTGTTGGCCTAGCGCGGCACTCCGCCGGAGATCTTGGAAGATTCGGGCCCCTATGGCGGCCGTTTCCTTCCAAGATCTCCCACGGTGGCGCGTGCGCCAACGCCGGCGCACGGGCCCCGGCGTTCCGCCGACGAGAGATCTTGGTACGCAACGGCCCTCATGGGGGCACTCTCGTACCAAGATCTCCATCCGGCAGTGCGGACGCCGCCGCGAGCATGCCCGATCATGAAGTTGGGTTGCGACAAACCGGACACCGTGTGCCGTCAACCTCATGTTTGACGGGCCAGGTGAGTCCAGGCGGAGGACGGGGCCGGGATCGGATCGGCCGGGACGGAACGGATGTTGAGGCTGGGCGGGACGCCGGAGGACCAGGGGATGGTTCGGGGGCAGTGTCCGGGCTGCGTCGGGTGTCGGGTTTCGGGGTGGTGGGGGACACCCGGCTGGCGGAATCGTGGGCGGGGCCGGGGCGTTATACCTGGTGAACGACCGCAGCAGCACCCCCGCAGCACACGAACGCGGGTGCAGGCCCCCGGAATGATCCCGGGGCGGCGGTCGTTGCACATGCCTCCGGCGCCCCGGACCACGGGCAGCGAGCCGGATCCCCCGAAGACTTCTTGAGCGCCTGACGGTGCCCACGCACCCCACCCCCGGGTGTGCGTCGACCCCCGAATGGAGCCCCCTCATGAACACGATCCTGCGTAAGAGCATCCTCGGTATCGCCGGTCTGACCGTCGCCGGTGGCCTCGCCGCCGGCCCCCTCAGCCACGACACCAGCACCCCCACCGCCCGGGACGCCGCGGTCACCACCACTCAGGCCGCCGCGAAGCTCGACACCGCCACACTCATCCCGCACGGCGTGCAGGGCGCCCAGTCGCGTATCGACCTGAACGACGAGCAGACCGCCAACGTCAAGGCCATCATCGCCGCCACCAAGAAGGCCGGCATGGACGAGCGCGCCGCGGTCGTGTCGATCGCCACGGCGTTGCAGGAGTCGAAGCTGGAGAACCTCGGCCACCTCGGTGACCGTAACGATCACGACTCGCAGGGCCTGTTCCAGCAGCGCCCGTCCAGTGGTTGGGGCACGGTGGAGCAGATCACCGACCCCGAGTACTCCACGACGGCGTTCCTGAAGGGTCTGAAGCAGGTCGACGGCTGGCAGGACATGCCGCTGACCAAGGCCGCCCAGACCGTCCAGGTGTCGGCCTACCCCGACCACTACGCCCAGTGGGAGCAGCAGGCCGCCGACCTCGTCGCCCAGCACTGGAACAGCTGACCCGGCGGTGACCGGGGTCACGACGAACGAGCGGAAGAACCGTGACCCCGGTACCGTTGTGCAGAGCGTCGGTGTGTTCAGTGTCCCCGGGCCTCACCTAAATTGCCTTCGCGGAATACCGTTCGGCTGGAGCCGCGTCGCGCCACTCGCCGAGAGGCGACATGCACACCGACGCCCAGAGCCGCCCCGGCCATTCGGCCGGGGCGGCTCTGTCTGTGGGCTCGAGTCGCACGCCCCGGGCCGCTGGCCTAGGGTTACTGGCAGAGGTGAGCCGTTCTCGACGGAGAGGGGGGTGCCCGGATGGGTTTCAAGACGTTCATCCAGGGGTGGCCGGTCTACCGGCAACTCACCGGCACCGACCCGCTCGGTCGCGGCGCCGCCGCCCAGTCGGCCCGCTCCGCCGGCCTGACCGCCCGCACCGAGACCGCCGACGGCATGGCCCGCTCGGTCTGCCCGTACTGCGCGGTCGGCTGCGGGCAGCGCGTCTTCCACTCCGACGGCCAGGTCACCCAGATCGAGGGCGACCCGGACAGCCCGATCTCGCGCGGCCGGCTCTGCCCGAAGGGCTCGGCCAGCAAGAGCCTGGTGACCAGCCCGCTGCGCCAGACCACTGTGCGCTACCGCCGGCCGTACGCGACCGAGTGGGAAGACCTGGACCTCGACGTCGCGCTCGACATGATCGCCGACCGGATCCTCGCCGCCCGCGCGGAGACCTGGGAGGACGTCGACGACGAGGGCCGCCCGCTGAACCGGACGCTGGGCATCTCCAGCCTCGGCGGCGCGACGCTCGACAACGAGGAGAACTACCTCATCAAGAAGCTGTTCACGGCGATGGGGGCACTCCAGATCGAGAACCAGGCCCGTATTTGACACTCCGCCACCGTCCCCGGTCTGGGGACCAGCTTCGGTCGCGGCGGCGCCACGGACTTCCAGCAGGATCTCGCCAACGCTGACGTCATCATCATCCAGGGCTCGAACATGGCCGAGGCCCACCCGGTGGGCTTCCAGTGGGTGATGGAGGCGAAGAAGCGCGGCGCGAAGGTCTTCCACGTCGACCCGCGGTTCACGCGTACCAGCGCGCTCGCCGACACGTACCTGCCGATCCGGGCGGGTACGGACATCGCGCTGCTCGGCGGCGTGGTGCGCTACATCCTGGAGAACGAGCTGGACTTCCGGAAGTACGTGCTGGCGTACACGAACGCGGCCAACATCGTCAGCGAGCAGTTCGTCGACACCGAGGACCTGGACGGCCTGTTCTCCGGCTACAACCCGGACACCGGCTCGTACGACCACGCGAGCTGGCAGTACGAGGGGCAGGAGGACAACGCCAAGATCCGGGGCACCGGCAAGGAACGCGACTCGGCATCCGGGCTGGAGCACGAGTCGCACGGCGAGCCGGTGCCGGCGAAGGCCCCGCGGGACGAGACGTTGCAGCACCCGCGCTGCGTCTACCAGATCCTGAAGCGGCACTTCTCCCGCTACACCCCGGAGATGGTGGCCCGCGTGTGCGGCATCCCGGAGGAGAAGTTCCTCGAACTGGCGCGCGCCTGGACGGAGAACTCGGGCCGGGAGCGCACCGGCGCGCTCGTCTACTCGGTCGGCTGGACGCAGCACAGCGTCGGCGTGCAGTACATCCGCACCGGCTCGATCATCCAGACGCTGCTGGGCAACATGGGCCGCCCGGGTGGCGGCATCCTGGCGCTGCGCGGGCACGCCAGCATCCAGGGATCGACCGACATCCCGACGCTGTTCAACCTGCTGCCCGGCTACCTGCCGATGCCGCACCACGCCGACCACCCGACGTTCGACGAGTGGGTGGACAGCATCCGGCACCCGGGCCAGAAGGGCTTCTGGGGCGACTCGCGGGCCTTCGCGGCGAGCCTGCTCAAGGCGTACTGGGGTGACGCGGCGACGCCGGAGAACGACTTCTGCTACGGGTACATGCCCCGGATGACCGGCGACCACGGCACGTACCAGCAGGTCCTGAACATGATCGACGGGAAGGTGAAGGGCTACTTCCTGCTCGGCCAGAACCCGGCGGTCGGCTCGGCGCACGGCCGGGCTCAGCGTCTCGGCATGGCCAACCTGGACTGGCTCGTGGTCCGCGACCTGTTCATGATCGAGAGCGCCACGTTCTGGAAGAACAGCCCGGAGGTCGCCACCGGCGAGATCGTGCCGGAGGAGTGCCGCACCGAGGTGTTCTTCCTGCCGGCGGCCTCGCACGTGGAGAAGGAGGGCACCTTCACCCAGACGCAGCGGCTGCTGCAGTGGCGGGAGAAGGCCGTCGACCCGCCGGGCGACGCCTGCTCCGAGCTGTGGTTCTTCTACCACCTGGGCCGGGTGCTGCGGGAGAAGCTGGCCGCCTCCACCGAGCGCCGGGACCGGGCGCTGCTGGACCTGACCTGGGACTATCCGACGCACGGTCCGCACGCCGAGCCGAGCGCCGAGGCGGTGCTCAAGGAGATCAACGGGTACGAGGTGGCGACCGGCCGCCTGCTGAACGCGTTCGGCGAGGCCCGCGACGACGGCTCCACCGCGATCGGCTGCTGGATCTACTCCGGCGTGTACGCCGACGGCGTGAACCAGGCGGCCCGCCGCCGGTCCCGCCACGAGCAGGACTGGGTGGCGGCCGAGTGGGGCTGGGCGTGGCCGGCGAACCGGCGCACGCTCTACAACCGTGCCTCCGCCGACCCCGAGGGCCGGCCGTGGAGCGAGCGGAAGAAGTACGTCTGGTGGGATCCGGACGCCGGCGAGTGGACCGGGTACGACGTGCCGGACTTCGAGAAGACGAAGCCGCCGTCGTACCGGCCGCCGGAGGGCGCGTCGGGCCCGGCGGCGCTCGCCGGTGACGACGCGTTCGTCATGCAGGGCGACGGCAAGGCGTGGCTGTACGCGCCGAGCGGCGTCCTCGACGGTCCGCTGCCGACGCACTACGAGCCGGCCGAGTCGCCGATGCGCAACCCGCTCTACGGTCAGCAGGCCAACCCGACCCGCAAGATCTACGAGCATCCGATCAACCGGATGAACCCGAGTCCGCCGGAGCCGCACAGCCAGGTCTTCCCGTACGTGTTCACGGTCAGCCGTCTCACCGAGCATCACACGGCCGGTGGGATGAGCCGTACCGTGCCGCGCCTGGCCGAGCTGCAGCCGGAGATGTTCGTCGAGGTGTCCCCGGAGCTGGCCGGCGAGATCGGGCTGGCCCACCTGGGCTGGGCGCACCTGATCAGCGGACGCGCGGTGATCGAGGCGCGGGTGCTGGTCACCGACCGGCTCACCCCGCTGCGGGTGGACGGCCGGATCATCCACCAGGTCTGGCTGCCGTACCACTTCGGCACCGAGGGTCTGGTCACCGGCGACTCGGCGAACGACCTGTTCGGCATCACGCTGGACCCGAACGTCCTCATCCAGGAGAGCAAGGTCGGCACCTGCGACGTCCGGCCCGGGCGGCGGCCCACCGGTCCGCCGCTGCTCGACCTGGTCGGCGACTACCAGCGGCGGGCCGGGATGACGCCGGACCGCAAGGTGCCGGTGGTGACCACCGACGCGGCCGGCGGGGACGACGCCGCCGGCAGCACCGACGAGCAGTCGGCCGCCGCGCACCAGGACGGGGATCGGGATGCCTGACGCCAACAGCCTGTACGGCCCGCTCGACCCGGCCCCGGACGCGGGCTGGACCTCCGCGCCGCCCCGGATGGGCTTCTTCACCGACACCAGCGTCTGCATCGGCTGCAAGGCGTGCGAGGTGGCCTGCAAGGAGTGGAACGGCGTCCCCGACTCGGGTTTCGACCTGCTCGGCATGTCGTACGACAACACCGGCGCGCTGACCGCGAACTCGTGGCGGCACGTCGCGTTCATCGAGCAGCCCCGCCCGGCCGGGCACCGCACGCCGCCGTTCGCCGGTGACCCGACCGGCCCGGCGACCAGCCCGGCGTCAGCGGCGGCCGGCGCGCTCACCGCTCCCGACACCGGTACGAATCCCGGCCTGCCGCCGGGGCAGCCGGAGGCGGCGGCGCGGATGGCCGCCGGTCCGGAGTTCCTCGGCATGCCCGGCGCCCACCCGCCCGGGCGGGCCATCGGCGTGGAGAGCCGCACCGACTTCCGCTGGCTGATGATGTCCGACGTGTGCAAGCACTGCACGCACGCGGCCTGCCTGGACGTGTGCCCGACCGGTTCGCTGTTCCGCACCGAGTTCGGCACGGTGGTGGTGCAGGAGGACATCTGCAACGGCTGCGGCTACTGCATCTCCGCCTGCCCGTACGGCGTGATCGACCAGCGCAAGGGCGACGGCCGGGCGTGGAAGTGCACGTTGTGCTACGACCGGATCGGCGCGGGCATGACGCCCGCCTGCGCGCAGGCCTGCCCGACCGAGTCGATCCAGTACGGGCCGCTCGACGAGCTGCGGGAACGGGCCGCCAAGCGGGTCACCGCGTTGCACGAGCGGGGTGTGCCGGAGGCGCGCCTGTACGGCCACGACCCGACCGACGGTGTCGGCGGCGACGGCGCGTTCTTCCTGCTGCTGGACGAGCCGGAGGTGTACGGGCTGCCGCCGGACCCGGTGGTCACCACCCGGGACCTGCCGAAGATGTGGAAGCGGGCCGGGTTCGCCGCCCTGGCCATGGCGGCGGCTGCCGTCGCCGCGTTCGTCGGAGGATCGTCGTGAGCCCGGACCGCCCGGTCGGTGACCTGTTCCGCCGATTCCGCGAACGCCTGTCCGCCGAACCGGAGGACGGCGGCGCCGCCGAGCGGGAGAACGGCAGCCGGGCCACCGCGGCCGGTCCCGGCGTGGGCCGCACCGACGCGGGCTCCCACGACGCCGGCCTCGCCCCGCACCCGCCCCGCGACGCGGAACCGCGCCGACGCCGCAAGGGCGGCAGGGGCGGTGGGGAGCAGCTCAACGTCCCGCCGGCCGAGTTCACCTCCTACTACGGCCGGCCCATCCTCAAGCCGCCGGTGTGGCGGTGGGACATCGCCGCGTACCTGTTCACCGGCGGTCTCGCCGCCGGATCGTCGCTGCTCGCAGCGGGCGGGCAGCTCACCGGCCGTCCCGCGCTGCGCCGCGCCGGCCGGGTAGCCGCGCTCGCGGGCGTCGGCGCCAGCACGTACTTCCTGGTCAACGACCTGGGCCGGCCGTCCCGCTTCCACCACATGCTGCGGGTGGCGAAGGTGACCTCGCCGATGTCCGTGGGCACCTGGATCCTCAGCGTGTTCGGCCCGGCCGCCGGGGTCGCCGCGGTCGCCGAGGCGGCTCCGCTGCTGCCCGAGCGCGGCGTGCTGGGGCTCGGCCGCCGGCTGCTGCCCCCGGCCGGGCACGCCGCCGGTGTGGTCGCCGCCGTCACCGCGCCGGCGCTGGCCACGTACACCGGGGTGCTGCTGGCGGACACGGCGGTGCCGTCGTGGCACGAGGCGTACCCGGAACTGCCGGCCATCTTCGCGGGCAGCGCCCTGGCCAGCGGCGCCGGTGTCGGGCTGGTGGCCGCGCCCTGCGCCCAGGCCGGCCCGGCGCGGCGCCTCGCGGTCGCGGGCGCGGCGATGGAGCTGTGGGGTTCGCACCGGGTGGAGAACCGGCTCGGACTGCTCAGCGAGCCCTACACGCAGGGCACGCCGGGGAAGCTGCTGCGCGCGGGCCGGGCGCTGACCGCCGCCGGTGTGGTCGGCGCGCTGGTCGGCCGGCGCAGCCGGGTGCTGTCCGCGCTCTCCGGCGGCGCGCTGATCGCCGCGTCGGTGTGCACCCGGTTCGGCATCTTCCACGGCGGGGTCGCCTCGGCGCGCGATCCGCGGTACACGGTCGTGCCGCAGCGCGAACGCGCCGACCGGCGGGCCGCCGACCAGGTCTGACACCTCCCCGGGCGGCCTTCCGTCCGCTGTGGTTGACTGCTGCGTGGAGGCGTTCAGGCGGCTGGTGCCCCTCCCGGTCTTCAAAACCGGTGTGGTCCGGGACCCGGGCCAGGCGGGTTCGATTCCCGTCCGTCTCCGCCAAACCGTTCCCGGGAGTGCGCGATGCGTGAGGTCGACCCGCGACGGCGGGTGCCGCGCACCGACGCGCTGCTCGCCGATCCCGCGCTGGCCGCCGCCACCGGCACGCTGGGCCGCGACCGGGTCAAGGCCGCGATCGTCCGCGCCCAGGACCGCGCCCGCCGCGGCGAGCTGACCCCCGATCAGGTACGCGACGCGGCGCTGGCGGACCTGCCCGGCCGGACGCCACGGGCGGTGCTCAACGCCACCGGCGTCGTGCTGCACACCAACCTGGGCCGCGCGCCGCTCGCCCCGTCCGCCGTGGACGCCCTGGTCGCCGCCGCCGGGCACACCGACGTGGAACTGGACCTGCGGACCGGGCGGCGGGCCCGGCGCGGCCGGGAGGCGCTCGACGCGCTCGCCGCGGCGGTGCCCGACGCCGGGGCGGTGCACGTGGTGAACAACGGCGCCGCCGCCCTGGCGCTCGCCGCCACAGCGCTGGCCGCCGGCCGGGAGATCGTGGTGAGCCGCGGCGAGCTGGTCGAGATCGGCGACGGGTTCCGCCTGCCGGACCTGCTGGCCAGCACCGGCGCGCGGCTGCGCGAGGTGGGCACCACGAACCGCACCACGCGCGCCGACTACGAGGCCGCGATCGGCGAGCACACCGGGTTCGTGCTCAAGGTGCACCCGTCGAACTTCGTGGTCACCGGGTTCACCTCGGCGGTGCCGGTGGCCGAGCTGGCCACGCTGGGCGTACCCGTGGTGGCCGACATCGGGTCGGGGCTGCTCGCGCCGGACCCGCTGCTGCCGGCCGAGCCGGACGCGGCCACCACGCTGCGCGCGGGCGCGCACCTGGTCACCGCCAGCGGCGACAAGCTGCTCGGCGGCCCGCAGGCCGGTCTGCTGCTCGGCGACGCCGACCTCGTGCACCGGCTGCGCCGCCACCCGCTGGCGCGGGCGCTGCGGGTGGACAAGCTCACCCTCGCCGCGCTCGCCGCCACCCTGTACGCGCCGTCCACGCCCACCCGGGACGCCTTGCACGCCGACCCGGCTCGGCTGCGGCAGCGGCTGGAGCGGCTGCGTGACCGGCTCGGCGAGGACGGCTGCAAGGCCGAGGTGGTGCCCGGCGTCGCTGTGGTCGGCGGCGGCGGGGCGCCCGGCGTGGAGCTGGACTCGTGGGCGCTGAGCCTGCCCGAGCGGTACGCCGAGCCGCTGCGCACCGGCGACCCGGCGATCCTCGGCCGGGTGCTGCACGGCCGTCTCCTGCTGGACCTGCGGGCCGTGCCGGAGGACGCCGACGACCGGGTCCGGGCGGCCGTGCTGAGCGTGGGGGACTGACCGGCATGTGGGTGGTGGCGACCGCCGGGCACGTCGACCACGGCAAGTCCACGCTGGTGCGGGCGCTGACCGGGATGGAACCGGACCGGTGGGCGGAGGAACGCCGCCGGGGCATGACCATCGACCTCGGCTTCGCCTGGACCACACTGCCGTCGGGCGGCACCCTCGCCTTCGTCGACGTACCGGGGCACGAGCGGTTCGTGCCGAACATGCTCGCCGGCATCGGCCCGGTCCCGGCCGCGCTGATCGTCGTGGCCGCCGACGAGGGCTGGATGCCGCAGTCCGCCGAGCACCTGGCCGCGCTGCATGCGCTGGGTGTGTCGTACGGGCTGCTCGCGGTCACCCGCGCGGACCTGGCCGACCCCGGGCCGGCGGCGGCGCGGGCCCTCGCGGAGATCGCCGCCACGTCGCTGGGCGCTGTGGAGGCGGTGCCGGTCTCCGCGGTCACCGGTGCCGGTCTCCCCGAGCTGCGCGCCGCGCTGGACCGCCTGACCGCCCGGCTGCCCGACCCGGCCCGGGACGCCCCGGTACGGCTCTGGGTGGACCGCGCGTTCACCGTACGCGGCAGCGGCACGGTGGTCACCGGCACGCTCGGCGGTGGCCGGCTGCGTGCCGGCGACGAGTTGGAGCTGGCCGCCACCGGCGAGGCGGTGCGCGTACGCGGACTGCACTCGCTCGGCGTCGCGCGCACCGACGTCGAGGCGGTGGCCCGGGCCGCGGTGAACCTGCGCGGCCTGCCCCGGGACCGGGTCGGGCGCGGCGACGCGCTGCTCACGCCCGGCCGGTTCGGGCGTACAAACCTGCTCGACGTGCGGCTGTCCGGCGACCCGGCCGCCGACCTGCCGGCCACGCTCACGCTGCACGTGGGCTCGGCGGCGGTGCCCGCCCGGGTCCGGCCGCTGGGCCCGGACACGGTACGGCTGCGCCTGGCCCGCCCGCTGCCGCTGCTGATCGGGGACCGGGCGCTGCTGCGCGACCCCGGCCGGCACCACGTCGCGGGCGGCGTGACGGTGCTGGACGTGGACCCGCCGCCGTTGCGCCGCCGGGGCGCGGCGGCTGCCCGCGCGGCGGTGCTGGCCGGCCTGGACGGGCGGCCGGACCTGGCCGGGGAGCTGCGCCGGCGACGGCTGGTCCGTGCCGGTGACCTGACCCGGATGGGCGTGCCGCCGACCGCGACGCCGGTGGCCGGGCAGTGGCTGGCCGACCCGGAGCACTGGCGGGACCTGGGTCGTCGCCTCACCGAGGAGGTGGCCCGGTACGCCGCCGAGCATCCGCTCGCCGCGGGCGTACCGGTCGACGTGCTGCGGCACCGGCTCGACCTGCCCGAGCGTGCTCTGGTCACGGCGCTGCTGCGCCCGCCGCTGCGACTGCGCGACGGTCTGGTCACCGCCGCCCCGCAGGGGACTCTGCCGGACCCGGTGGCCCAGGCGGTAGACCGGGTCCGGGCCGAGTACGGCGACCGGCCGTTCCAGGCCCCCGAGGCGCACCACCTGGCCGACCTCGGGCTCGGGCCCCGCGAGATCGGCGCCGCGGTACGCGCCGGCGCGTTGCTGAAGCTGGCCGAGAACGTGGTGCTGCTGCCGGGCGCCCCGGACGACGCGGTACGCGTGCTCGCCGGGCTGCCGCAGCCGTTCACGCTCAGCGCCGCCCGGCAGGCGCTCGGCACCACCCGCCGGGTGGCGGTGCCGCTGCTGGAACTGCTGGACCGGCGCGGCGCCACCCGGCGGCTCCCTGACGACGCCCGCGAGGTGGTCCGCCCGCCGGGCTGAGCCAACCGGTGCCGCCGGCCCACGCCGGTCACCTACCGTGACGCCATGGACCCTTCCGCGGTCTGGCGGGACAAGAACCACAAGTGGCGGATCGAGGCGTACCGGGCCCCGGACCTGCGCTTCGCGATCTTCGCCACGAACGGCCCCACCGATTCGGCGCCGCTGTGGCTGTTCGGGATGGCCGCGCTGGCCCGCTGGCTGATGACCCACGCGATCTCGCTGGACGACCTGGAGACCGACTGATGGGCGTGCAGGTCGCGCTGGTGCTGGTGCTGATCCTGATCAACGCCGCCCTGTCCGGCAGCGAGATGGCGCTGGTGAGCCTGCGGGAGGGGCAGTTGCGCCGGCTGGCGCGGTCCGGGCGGGCCGGGGCGCGGCTGAGCCGCCTCACCCGCGAACCGAACCGCTACCTGGCCACCATCCAGCTCGGCATCACGCTCGCCGGGTTCCTCGCCTCGGCCGCCGCCGCCGTGACGCTGGCCGAGCCGCTGGTCGGCCCGCTGGGTTTCCTGGGCGCGGCCGCCCGCCCGGTGGCGGTGTTCCTGGTGACACTGCTGCTGACGTTCCTCACGCTCGTGGTGGGGGAGCTGGCACCCAAGCGGCTGGCCATGCAGACGGCGGAGCGGTGGGCGTTGGTCAGCGCCGGGCCGCTGGACCTGCTCGCCCGGCTGTCCCGGCCGGCGGTGTGGCTGCTCGGCCGCTCCACCGACCTGCTGGTCCGGCTCGCCGGCGGCGACCCGCGCGCCAGCCGGGAGGAGGTGACCGAGGAGGAACTGCGGGAGATGCTGGTCAGCCAGCGCGGCCTGTCCGCCCAGCAGCGGGAGATCCTCGCCGGGGCGTTCGACATCGCCGGCCGTACGCTGCGGGAGATCCTCGTCGCGCGCCGCGACGTGACCACTCTGCCCGCCGACCTGCCCGCGGCGGAGGCGATGCGCCGGCTGGCGGCCGGCGGCCGGTCCCGGGCGCCGGTGATCGGACCCGGCGGGCTCGACGACGTACGCGGCACCGTGCACATCCGCGACCTGGTGGACGCCGACGGCGCGCTCGTCGGCGACCGGGCCCGCCCGCCGGTGCTGCTACCAGGCACGCTGCCGGTGGCCGACGCGATGCGGCAGCTGCGCCAGCGGCACGAGCAGCTCGCCCTGGTGGTCGACGAGTACGGCGGCGTGGACGGCCTGGTCACCATGGAGGACCTGCTCGAGGAGGTGGTCGGCGAGCTGTACGACGAGACCGACCGGGACGTGCGCCGCGCCGTGCGGGAGCCGGACGGCGCGCTGCTGCTGCCGGGCGACTTCCCGCTGCACGACCTGCCCGACGTGGGCGTCCGCGTGACGTTCCCGCTGTCCCGGGAGTACACCACGGTGGCCGGGCTGGTGCTGGCCGGCCTGGGCCGGCTCCCCGAGGGGCCGGGGGAGCGGGTGCGGCTGCCCGGCCTCACCGTGGAGGTGGTCGAGGTGGCGGGGCGGGCGATCCGCCGGGTCCGGCTGCGCGGCCCCGCTGTCGGCCGCACGCCGGACTGACACCCGGACGGGGGACAACCGCCCGATACCCGTCCCGGGCCGCGTCGCCGGTCGTACGGTCCGGGCGTGAAGGACCGAGGACTGCGTACGTTCGTCACCGTGCTGGCCGGACTGGCCGTGATCTACTTCGGTTTCTCCGGAAGCCGTGGCAGCGGCGAGGAGGGTGGCGTCTCCGGTGGCGTGGTGCTGCTCGCGCTGCTCGCCTCGCTGCTGGCCTGGAACCTGACCAAGCCCGGCCCGGCCAAGTAGCGACCCTCAGTGGGCCGTGGCGGCGCTGCGACTCACCTCGCCCGCCGACTCCTCGCCCAGGGCCACCCGCACCAGCGCCGACGCCAGCCGGCCGAAGTCGGCCTCGCCGACCAGCCCGACCAGGTCACCGGGGCTCGCCGGCAGGCCCAGCCGCCGCGCCCCGGCGAGCGTGCGCCGGTCGGCGTACGGGCGCACGTCCGGCCACACCGACTGCGCCTCCCGCAGGAAGATGTCCGCACCGGTGGGGCCGATGCCGGGGAACTCGGTGAGCAGCCGGCGCAGCACGGCCCGGTCGGCGCCGGCCTCCTTGTGCAGCCGGCGCAGGTCGCCGTGCCAGCGGTCCAGGCAGAGCCGGGCGCCGGTGCCGAGCATGGTGGCGGTCCGCTCGTCGTAGCGCCGGTAGTGGCCCCGGCCCAGCGCGTCGACCCGGTCCTGCCAGCTCGCCGCCTCCATCGCCTGCGGGGTGCGGTAGCCGGCGGCGAACAGCTCCCGGGCGGCGGCCACCGCCACCGAGGCCCGGATCCGGGTGCTCAGCAGCGTGGTGAGCACCAGCAACTGGTACAGCGGGCCGGGCCGGTCTGCGAGGGCGATGCCGGCCTCCTCCGCGTACGTGCGGTTCTGCCGTTCCAGCAGGGCGCGCGCGACGTTGCGATCGTCTGGCATCCGTCCGGCTTACCCGCCCCGGCCCCGGCCAGACCCCCGGGCCGATCCGGAATGCGCCGGGCGGCGGCGGGTACGCGGGTCGGGTGCGCGGTCGACGGCCGTGTGCTCCACCGGGAAGGAGAGACCCGTGGTCAAGCCGCAGCAGGAGGAACTGCGCCGGAACGACCTCGGCGCCACCAGCCAGGACAGCCGCAAGACGGCCACCCAGGCGGGCAGCCGTTCGCGAGGCCGGGGCACGTCGAACGGCGACGCGGGACGCCCGGTCCCCAAGGGACAGGTGTCGCCGTACGGCCCGGCCGGTGAGCCGGTCGCCGACGACGAGAGCTAGCCGCGAGCCGACGTCGGCCGCAGCCGCCGCCAGGTGGCTGCGGCCGACAGCCCGTACGCGAGGTGCGGGATCAGGTCGGAGACCCAGTCGCTGCGCCGCCAGGTACGCGGGTCGGTTACGCCGAGCACCGTCATCGAGCCGTCGGAGGTGGCCATCACCCCGCCGCCGAGCAGGACCGTGGCCAGCGGCAACGGGATTCGCCGGCGCGCGGCGAGCAGACCGAACGCGGCCCCCGCGGCGATGCCGGTGGCGTACCCGAGCAACGGCCCCAGACCGGAGCGGCGGTTCTCCGCCTCGTCGCCGGGGCCCAGGTCGACGTGTGTGACGTCGGCGAGCCGTCCGGCGACCGATTCCGGGGTGCTGCTGGCCGGCCGGGCCCGCAACGCCATGTCGAGGTACGAGACCGCGTTGAGGACGGCGCTGCCGACGGCGCCCGCGATGGCGCCGTCGACAGCCGCTGCCGTCCTCACTTCGGGTCACCCGGTTCCCGGTTCCCCTTGGGGCCGTAGGTCCGTTCGCCCCGGACCACACCGCGTTGCCCCCGGTCGTCCTGGAGGATCCGGTTGGCGACCTGGTTCGCCTCCTTGTCCGACGCCCGTCCGGACTGTTCGACGAGGTCGCGAAGGCGTGCTCGCTGCTTGTCGTACGCGTTGCTGCCCGGCCGTGGTCCTGGCATCTCTGCCTCCTCCGGATCGCTGTCGGCTGACCGTAGGCGTCTACCCGCCCGGGCCGGGACCAACCGTTGCGGGCGCATCCCCCCGGCCGGAGCGCCGCTCAGGCGGGGGTGTGGACCACCGCTCAGCCGGGCGCGCCGGACGCCGTTCAGTCGGAGGCGCGGACCACCGCGACCGGGCAGGCGGCGCGGTGCAGGATCCCCTGGCTGACCGAGCCGAGCAGCAGCCCGCCCAGCTCGCCCCGGCCCTGCCGGCCCACCACGACCAGTTGAGCCCCGGCCGACGCCGTGGTCAGTGCCGCGACCGGTTTGGCGCGTACCGTCTCGGCGTGCACCGGCAGGTCCGGCCACCGTTCGCCGATCCCGTCGACCGCCTCGGTGAGCACCCGCTCGTCCTCCTCGGCCCCGCCCTTGCGCCCGGGCGGGGCGGGGCGGGCGTGCACCACGTGCAGCGGCGCGCCCCACGCGGACGCGGTCTCGGCGGCGAACTCGACGGCGGCGCGCGACGGCGTGGAGCCGTCCACGCCGACCACGACCGGGCCGTCCGCGCGGGCGGTGCCGCGCGCGATCAGCACCGGGCAGTCGGCGTACGAGGCGACCTGCACCGCGACCGACCCGACCACGAGCGCGGCGAATCCGCCCAGTCCCCGGTCGCCGAGGACGATCAGGGCGGCGGTGGGGGACTCGCCGAGCAGCACCGCGGCGGCCTCCCCGTCGATGATCTCGCCGGTGATGCGCAGGCCGGGCGACTCCGCCTCGGCCGCCGCGACCGCGTCGGAGACCAGTTGCTCGGCCTGGTTGCGCAACCCGGCACCGGGTGGTGACCCGGCCGGCGCGGAGACCGGTACGCGCAGCAGCGGCCAGATGAAACCGTGCACCACCCGCAGCGGGCGGTTGCGCCGCCGCGCCTCCCGGGCCGCCAGACGCACCGCCCGTGTCGCGGGTTCGGAGCCGTCCACCCCGACCACCACCGCGGCCCCGTTCGCCGAGTTCACCCGTACCTCCTCGTGGCCGGCGCCCCCGCGGCCAGTATCGCGGCCCGGGTGGGCGGCCCGGGGCGATACCGCCGGGGTCGCCCGGTGGGTACGCTGGCGTGCAGCACCCAGGGGAGGGAGCCCCGTCGATGGATCAGCCGGACGGACCGAGCACCGCCCGCATGATCGACTACTGGCTCGGCGGCCGGCACCACCGTCCGGTGGACGTCGCCGCGGCCGCCGCTTTCGAGGCGGCGTACGGGCCCTGCGCGGCGATCTTCCGGTCGCTGCGTGGTTTCCTCGGCCGTACCGTGCAGGCGATGGCCGCCGACGGGATCGACGGCTTCCTGGTCTTCGGCGCGGGTGTGCCCACCTGCGGCAACGTGCACGAGGTCGCACCGGAGGCGACAGTGCTCTACACCGACGTGGACCCGGAGACGGTCCGCCTGGGCCGGAGCCTGCTCGCCGGCAGCGACCGGGCCGGGTACGGCTACGGCGACGCCACCGACATCGGGACCGTCGACCGGGCGCAGCTGCACCGGTTCGTGCCGGGCTGGGGGAGACGGCCGGTGGGTGTGGTATTCCTCGGGCTGGCGGCGTTCCTGGACGACGACACGCTCGCCCGTACGCTCGACGAGCTGTACCAGGCGGTGGCGCCGGGCAGCCGGCTGGCGATCGACTTCGACACCGAGGAGCTGGCCGGGCACCCCGAGGCGCTGGCCATGATGGGCCCGGCGTTCCGGATGCGGGCGCCCGAGCGGTTCGCGCCGCTGCTGGGCCGCTGGCAGCCGACCGGCGACGGCATCGTGCCGGTGGCGCGGTGGCGGCCGG
Organism: Micromonospora sp. L5; assembly: GCF_000177655.2. Taxonomy (NCBI): domain Bacteria; kingdom Bacillati; phylum Actinomycetota; class Actinomycetes; order Micromonosporales; family Micromonosporaceae; genus Micromonospora; species Micromonospora sp. L5. Next base: position 5,590,227 of record NC_014815.1, read on the forward strand.
CCGGTGAGCCCGAGCCGGTGCCGGATGCGTTCCACGGCGCGCTGGCGTTCCGCACGGCCGGCTGAGCCGGTCCCGTCACGCCCGGCCGAGGCGGGGCGTTCGCCGTCTGGCGGCCTTCGTATGATGTTTGCCCTGTAGCAATAGTCGTCATCGGAGGATGAGCATGCCGGAGGCGTCCGGATCGGTGTCACGTGCCCTGCGCACGGCGCCACCCGACCAACTGGCGGAGACCGCGGACGCGGTGCTGCGCCAGACGCTCGGGGCTGCGCGGGCGGAGGTGTTCGTCGCCGACTACCGCGCCAGCGGACTCTGGCCGGTGCTCGACCCGGACGTGCCCGACGGCGGCCCGCTGCTGGCCCACAGCGTCGCGCAGCGCTGCTTCAGCAGCCAGGAGCCGGTGCTGGACACCGTCGAGGACGGCCGCTGCCGCGCCTACCTGCCGCTGTCGGTGTGGGGGGAGCGGCTCGGCGTGCTGATGGTGGAGCTGCCCGGCGACCCGGACGCGGCCACTGTGGAGGCCGCGCGTGACGCCGCCGGGGAACTGGCGGTGGCGATCCGGGCGGCCGACCGGGAGACCGACCGCTACCGGCGCGCCCGGCGGCGGGAGCGGCTGAGCATGGCTGCCGAGATGCAGTGGGACCTGCTGCCGGGGCGCAGCGTACGGCTCGGTGACGCGCTGCTCGCCGGGCAGCTCGAACCGGCGTACACCGTGGGCGGTGACCACTTCGACTGGTCGGTGGACGGCGACCGGCTCACCCTCACCGTGCTCAACGGCACCGGCAGCGGGCTGGCCGCGTCGATGCTCACGGCGATGACGGTGAACGCCATGCGCAACGCCAGGCGTTCGGGCGGCAGTCTGGTGGAGCAGGCGGAGCTGGCCTCGGACACCATCTACTACCAGCACCGGGGCGACCGGCACGTGGCCACGCTCCTGCTGGAGCTGGACAGCCGCCGGGGCGTGATTCGCGTGGTCGACGCCGGCTCACCGCAACTGCTGCGGCTGCGTGGGGGCCGCGTCACGCCGATCGCGCTGGAGCAGCAGCTGCCGCTGGGCATGTTCGCCGAGACGCGCTACGACGTGCAGGAGTTCACTCTGGAGCCGGGCGATCGCCTCTTCGTCGTCAGCGACGGGGTGTACGCGGCGGAGCCCGACGAGCAGGAGCCGTACGGCGTCCGGGCCATGGCGCGTGCGATGCGGTCGACTCGGCTGCAGCCGGCGACCGAGGCAGTTGGTACGGTGATGCGCGAACTGCACGCGTACCATGCCGACGCGGATCTCCGCGACGACGCGGTCGTCGTCTGCCTGGACTGGCGCGGCCCCAGCCGGTCCGACGACGTGACGGGGCAGTGACCGGGGCTGCGGAGCGAACACGAGCGGGACGATCGCAGGGGACGGCGAGTGGAGCGACCTCCGAATCTTGCCGCGGCCATCGAATCGGCTGCGGAGGCGCTCATCGGTGTGCTCGACTCGGCGACGTCCCGGCACACCGTCGGCGTCTCGCCCACCCAGCTGCGGGTGCTGTCGCTGATCGTGTCGCATCCGGACACCAACGTGAACCGGCTGGCCGAGCTGCTGGACGTGGTCCCCTCGTCGGCGAGCCGGTTGTGCGACCGTCTGGAGGCGGTCGGCCTGCTGCGCCGGGTGGCGGACCCGCGCGACCGGCGGGAGGTGCGGCTGATCCCGACCGCTGCCGCCGACACGCTGCTGCGCGACCTTCAGGAGAGACGGCACCGGGCGGTGCAGGCCGTGCTCGACCGGATGCCCAACCGGGTGCAGCACGAGCTGCTGCTGGCGCTGGTGGCGTTCAGCCAGGCCGCGGCGGCCAACGCCCCGCAGGCCGGCTCGGACTCGACCGCCCGTACCGCCTGACCCCTCGCACCGATGTCCGCCCTGCGTCCCACCGCTCAACTAGTGTCCTAGGATGCCTTAGCGGTTGTGACGGTCACCACCGTGACACCACTGAGCAACGACGCAGCGGGCCACCGGGCGAGAGCGGCGAGCCCGATATAGTGGCAGCGCAACTGGGCGGCCCGTGATCACCACGAGGGCGGGCCGCGTCGGGGAGGTCCCAGCCCGGGATCACAGAGGGCGCCGGCGTCTGACCGGCCGGCAACGCGCACGTCCCTCCAGCGGCCGTTCATCCGGCTGCCGGACCGTGCTGCGAAGGGAGGGTTCGGTGTCGCGTCGGCCGGCTCCAGCGGAGCAACCGGATTCCGGGACCGCCACGGTCGTGGGAGACCGCGTCCTCACGCTGCCCAACCTGATCAGTTTCGTCCGGCTCGTCGGCGTACCGATCTTCCTCTACCTGTTCCTCGTGGTGCGGGCCGACGTCGCCGCCATCGCGGTGCTCGCCGTGGGCGGCACCAGCGACTGGGTGGACGGCTGGATCGCCCGCCGCCTGGGCCAGGTGAGCCGGCTCGGGGAGCTGCTCGACCCGCTGGCCGACCGCCTCTACATCCTCGCCACGCTGCTCGCGTTCACCGCCCGCGAGGTGGTGCCCTGGCAGTTCACCGGCGCGCTGCTGGCCCGGGAGCTGCTCCTGCTGGTGTCCCTCGGGGTGCTGCGCCGGTACGGCTACGGCCCGCCGCCGGTGCACTACGTGGGCAAGACCGCGACGTTCCTGCTCCTGGCGGCGTTCCCCATCCTGCTGCTGGCCGACGCGGTGCCGGACGCCGGCACCGCCGCAGGCGCGATCGGCTGGGGCCTGGCCTGGTGGGGCCTGGTCCTCTACTGGGTCGCCGGCGCGATGTACGTGGTGCAGGCGAGCCGCCTCGTGCGGGCCATGCGGGCGCGGCGTACGGAGGCGGCGGCATGACGACGCCGTCACGGGACGGGGACAAGGAACGCGACCCGTCGACCCGGGTGTACGCCCCGGACTTCCTGACCGAGCTGTTCCGCAATCCGCTGGACCCGGGGTACGGGGACGCGGCGGCGCGCCGGGCGACGGGCTCCATGTCGCGGCTGCGGGAGGTGCTGGGCCGGCCGGTGAGCCTGGTGGTGCTGGCGCTGATCGGTTTCCTGTTCGCGGTGGCGTACCGGGAGACGGTGGCGGAGGAGCCGAGCCGCGCGACGGCGCGGGCGGGTCTGGTCGCCGAGATCAAGGGGCGGGAGGCGGAGACCGACCGGTTGACCGAGCGCGCCGAGCAGTTGCGTGAGGAGGTCGGCCGGCAGCGGGACGCGGCGTTGAGCGGTTCGCAGGCGTCCCGGTTGCGCACGCTGGAGGCGGGCACCGGCCTGGCCCGGGTGCGGGGGGACGGCGTGGTGGTGCGGCTGGCCGACGCGGCGGCGGACCAGGACGGGGTGACCGGCGGGGACGCGGGCCCGTCCCGGGTGCTGTATTCGGATCTGCAGAAGGTCGCGAACGCGTTGTGGGCGGCGGGCGCCGAGGCGGTGGCGGTGAACGGGCAGCGGTTGACGGCGACGTCGACGATCCGCTCGGCGGGTGAGGCGATCCTGGTGGACTACCGGCCGGTGACGGGCCCGTACGAGGTGCAGGCGATCGGGCCGAGGTCGATGCGGGACCGGTTCGACGAGAGCCGGGCGGCGGCGTTGATGCGTGAGGTGGCGCGGACGACGGGTCTGTCGTTCGGGGTGAAGCGGGTCGACGACCTCACCTTGCCGGCGGCGCCGCAGCCGCGGCTACGCTACGCCGAGCCTCCGGCGAGCCCGGGTCCGAGCGCGAGCGCGCGCCCGTCGGGTTCGGGTGGCGCCGGTTCGTCGAGTCCCGGGTCGTCCGGCCCGGGTGGTTCTTTCAGCCCCTCGGGAGGTGGCCGATGATCGCGGTGCTGGCGTTGCTCGCCGGTGTGGTGCTCGGGGTGTATCTGGACCCCACGGTGCCGGCGGCGTTGCAGCCGGATCTGCCGATCGCTGTGGTGGCCGCGTTGGACGCGGTGTTCGGTGGGGTGCGGGCGAAGCTGGACCGGATCTTCGACGACAAGCAGTTCGTGGTGTCGTTCATCTCGAACGTGCTGGTGGCGGGTCTGATCGTGTACCTGGGTGACCAGTTGGGCGTGGGCGGTCAGTTGTCCACCGGTGTGGTGGTCGTGCTCGGGGTGCGCATCTTCGGAAATGTGGCGGCGATCCGCCGGCACCTGTTCCGGGCGTAGGTTTGTGGCGATGAGCGAGGAACACAGGGAGACGGGTACCGGGTGGCCGCGGCCGGGGGAGCCGGCGCGGCCGTCGGGTCCGGCGGGTGAGCCGGATCCGCGCCCGGACGCGCCCGATCCGGACGAGTTGAGCCCGTTGGCGCCGGTGGAGCCGGTGCCGGAGTCCGAGCCGGAGCCGGGTGCGGCGGCCGGTGCCGGTGCGCCGTCGGCGGCGCGGCGGTTCTCGTCGGCGGGCGCGATGATCGCGGTGTTGCTGGCGTTGCTGGGTTTCACGCTGGTGGTGCAGTTCAAGACGACGTCGACGGATCCGACGCTCGCGGCGACGCGGGAGGAGGACCTGGTGCGGATCTCGTCGGATCTGGATTCGCGGGAGCGGCGGCTGCGCCAGGAGATCGAGTTGCTGGAGGAGAGCCAGCGGCAGCTGCGGTCGGGTGAGCAGGGCCGGCAGGCGGCGCTGGAGGAGGCGACGCGGCGGGCGGACGAGTTGGGCATCCTGGCGGGTACGTTGCCGGCGGTGGGTCCGGGTCTTGAGGTGCGGTTCTCGGGGCCGGCGAAGGCGGTGTCGTCGACGCGGATCCTGGACGCGGTGCAGGAGTTGCGGGGTGCGGGCGCGGAGGCGATGCAGATCCAGGGCACTGACGGTACGGCGGCGCGGATCATCGCGTCGACGTATTTCGTGGACGGGCCGGACGGTGCGCTGGTGGTGGACGGGCGGCGGTTGACGGGTCCGTTCACGATCATGGTGATCGGTGATCCGGCGACGATGCGTACGGCGTTGAACATTCCCGGCGGGGTGGTCGCATCGGTGCGGGACGGCGGCGGTAACGTGACCTCCGAGGATCGTGAGGTTGTGGAGGTTTCGCAGCTGCACGCGCCGATCAAGCTGGACCACGCCCGGCCGGTCTCGTGACCGGTCGCGGCCGCGCCGGTTTCTCCGGTGCACCGATGACGAAGGACGCAGTTGGTGATTCCTGAGGATCTGCGGTACACCGCCGAGCACGAGTGGGTGGTCGGTGGTGACGGTGGTGTCGTCCGCGTCGGTATCACGCACTTCGCGCAGGACGCCCTGGGTGACATCGTGTTCGTTCAGCTGCCGGAGCCGGGTGCGGTGGTGGCGGCGGGTGAGTCGCTGGGCGAGATCGAGTCGACGAAGAGCGTGTCGGAGATCTACGCGCCGTTGAGCGGCACGGTGGCGGCGCGCAACGAGGCGTTGGCCGACACCCCTGAGGTGATCAACACGGATCCGTACGGTGCGGGGTGGTTGGTGGAGATCACTCCGGACGATCCGGCGGCGGTCGAGGGTCTGCTGACCGCCGATGCGTACCGCGAGCTCACCGAGAGCTGAGTTCGTGCTGTTCCGGGCGGCGGCGAGGTTCCGCGCGTCCGGTTGCCCTGCATTTCGGCGCTGGCTAGGCTCGCCCAGTCGACCGAGAACCAATAGTTTGAGCGTTGCGGAATGCGCCTTCCCGGGCACGGGGAGCCAGCCGCCGGGTGTGGTGTTGCCCGGCGGCCAGACCCGCCATTCCCTGACGCCGACCGAACAGATCCGTGAGGTGGTCCCATGACGCGCCCAGACGACGAGTTCCCCCCGCTCGACGTCACTTCGACGCTCAATCTCGGCTCGCTCGACGAAGTGCTGGAGGGCCCGGACACCGATGTGGTGCCGAGCCGGATGTCCGGCTCGTTGCCGCCGGGTATGGCGTTGCTGGTGGTTCGCCGGGGTCCGAATGCGGGTGCCCGGTTCCTGTTGGACCACGATGTGACGACGAGTGGGCGGCACCCGGACAGTGACATCTTCCTGGACGACGTGACGGTGTCGCGTCGGCACGCGGAGTTCCACCGTGACGGTGGGACGTTCACGGTGCGGGATGTGGGCAGCCTGAACGGCACGTACGTGAATCGTGAGCGGGTCGAGGCGGCGACGCTGAGCAACGGTGACGAGGTGCAGATCGGCAAGTTCCGGGTGGTGTTCATCGCCGGTCCGCGCCCGGAGGAGGAGGCCGGCCGGGGGTGAACGAGCCTGCGGCTTCGACGCCGTCCGGGGCGGCGCGGGCGCCTGCGCTGATGAGTATCGGCGAGGTGCTGGCGCAGTTGCGGCCGGAGTTTCCGGACGTCACGATCTCGAAGTTGCGGTTCCTGGAGGCCGAGGGCCTGGTGGAGCCGCAGCGGACGCCGGCGGGTTATCGGAAGTACGGCTGGGACGATGTGGCGCGGTTGCGGTTCGTGTTGACCGCGCAGCGGGATCAGTACCTGCCGTTGCGGGTGATCCGGGAGCAGTTGGCCCAGTGGGACGGGTCTGGTCCGTCGCCGGGGCGGGGGCGGCCGAATCTGGTGGCTGTGGGTCCGGGTGGTGAGGTTCCGGGCCGGGAGCCGGTGGAGTCGGTCGAGTCGTCGGAGGTGCGGCTGGACCGGGCGGGTCTGATCGCTCGTAGTGGTGTGGACGAGTCGACGCTCGCGGAGTTGGAGCGGCTGGGTGTGCTGGTGTCGGATCCGCCGGGGTGGTACGACGCGGACGCGTTGATCATCGCGAGTGCGGTGGCGGGTCTGGCGGCGTACGGGCTGGAGCCTCGGCATCTGCGGGCGTACCGGTCGGCGGCGGATCGTGAGGTCGGGTTGTTCGCGCAGTTGGTGGCGCCGTTGGCGCGGCAGAGCGATCCGGCGGCGCGGGCCCGGGCGGCGGAGACGGCGCGGGAGTTGCTGGCGTTGTCGCAGCGGTTGCACGCGGCGTTGGTGCGGGTGGGGCTGCGGTCGACGTTGGGCCGGTGAGGTCGGTGCGAGGGGCCGGGTGCGGTGTGCGCCCGGCCCTTCGTCGTGGGTGGGCGCGGAAAGATCTGGTCGGCGGAGCGTGTCGTAGGCTTGCCGGGGTATGCCCGTCCGGCGAGGCGTGGTGCACGTAGCGCGTGGGACTCCCGTGTCCTGGTCCGTGTACCGTGCAGGGAAGGGCGCGGTGCATGGTGACGACGACACGGAGGCGGCGGTGCGCGAGCTGAGCGTGGTCGGAGTTCGGGTGGAGTTGCCGAGCAACCAGCCGATCGTCCTGCTGCGGGAGGTCGAGGGGGACCGCTATCTGCCGATCTGGATCGGCGCGGTCGAGGCGACGGCGATCGCTTATGAGCAGCAGGGGGTCAAGCCGGCCCGGCCGTTGACGCACGATCTTCTGCGGGATGTGCTGACGGCGTTGCAGGCGCCGTTGCGGGCGGTGGAGATCACCGAGTTGAAGGAGAACGTGTTCTACGCGGATCTGCTCCTCGGTGACGGTGTGCGGGTGTCGGCGCGGCCGAGTGACTCCATCGCGTTGGCGTTGCGGGTGGGTGCTCCGATTCGTTGTGCGGAGCAGGTTCTCAGTGAGGCGGGGATCGTGATCCCGGACGAGCAGGAGGACGAGGTGGAGAAGTTCCGGGAGTTCCTGGAGCAGGTGCGTCCGGAGGACTTCGCGGGTTGAGGTGTCCCGGCCGGGTGGCCGGGGTCGGCGCGGCGGTGGTTGTCACGGCAGGTGGCGGCCGGCCGCCGTGTGTTTTTGTTGCCGGGTGGTGGCGCGGCGTGTCGCGGTGTCTTCTGCGGGTGAAGTCCGGGGGGCGGCGCTAGGGTTGCCGTGTCGAGGGGTGCGCGTACGGGGAGTCGGCGCGGCACCGCCACGGGCGCGGGGAGGTTGGTCCGGATGCACGAGCCACGGGATCCTGGTCCGGGCGCGGAACAGCAGGCGGGTGTGGGGGCCGATCCGGCCGGTGACGGCGAGGTCGGCTACCGGGGTGTGACCGCGTGTTCGGCGGTGGGGATCAGTTACCGGCAGTTGGACTACTGGGCGCGTACGGCGCTGGTGGTGCCGAGTGTGCGCGACGCGTCGGGTTCGGGGACGTCGCGGTTGTACTCGTTCCGCGACCTGGTGGTGTTGAAGGTCGTGAAGCGGCTGCTGGACGCCGGGGTGTCGTTGCAGAACATCCGTAAGGCGATCGAGGCGTTGCGGTCGCGTGGGGTGGACGATCTGGCGGGCATCACGTTGATCTCCGACGGGACGACCGTGTACGAGTGCCGGTCGCCGGAGGAGGTGGTCGACCTGTTGCAGGGCGGCCAGGGGGTGTTCGGCATCGCGATCGGTGGTGCGTTCAAGGAGATCCAGGGTTCGTTGTCGCATCTGCCGGCGGAGCCGGTGGGTGGGCAGGAGCCGGCCGTGCCGGCGGTGGAGCCGGAGTCGGACTCGGAGTCGGAGTCGGTGGGTGACGAGCTGGCGGCGCGCCGGGCGCGGCGCCGGGCCGGGTGACCTGCGTCGCGTCTCGTTGACGGGATCGCGCCGCGCCCGAAAAAGGGTGTGGCGCGATTCGTGTTTTGGTGACGGGGTGTGGTCCTCGCCTGTGGGCTGAGGTGATCGGACGGTGTGGACCGGGCCGGGTGAGGGTCGGCGCAGGTCACGGCACGTGTGCGCGTGATGTCCGAAAAGGACGGTACGTCGTGCGTGTTGACAGCCTGTGTGTGACCGGCTGCGGTGCGTTCACCGACTCGGGCCGCGTTGCTGACTGTCCGTGATTGACAGTTCTCGGGATCAGGACAGGGTCGGCGTGAAGTGTCGTTGCGGGCGCGCTATGGTCCGTTCCGGTCGTCGGCGTGTCGACGTCACGGCGGAACGCTGTGTGACGCCGCGCCGGACGGCGAGCCCCTGCCGCGGCGCTGCCCGCGGACCCCTTGTGGAAGGACCGAGCATGACGGTGACGAGCGAGACCACCCCGATCTCCCACTACGAGCGCATCGGCGGCGCGGCCGCGGTGAAGGCCGCGGTGGAGCTGTTCTACGACAAGGTGCTGGCCGATCCGGATCTGGCCGGCTACTTCGCCGACGTGGACATGGTGGAGCAGCGGCGGCACCTGGCGCTGATGCTGGCGGTCGTGCTCGGCGGTCCCAACGAGTACGCGGGCCGTGGCCTGGAGGAGGCGCACCAGCCGCTGAACATCACCGGTGAGCACTACGCGAAGGTCGGTGAGCATCTGACCGCGACGCTGGTGGAGCTGGGCGTGCCCGCGGACGTGATCGCCGACGTGCAGGTCGTGCTCGGGCAGGTGCGGGAGCAGGTCGTGTCGGCGGGGGACGCCTGAGCGTGGACGTCGCACGGCTCAAGCAGAGCTGGTCCCTGGTCGCCGCGCACGGCGACCAGGTGCCGCTCTACTTCTATTCGACGCTGTTCCTGGCGCATCCGGAGACCCGGCAGATGTTCCCCACGAACATGGCCGGGCAGCGGGACCGTCTGGTGGCCGCGCTGGGGCATGTGGTGTCCCACGTGGACCAGGTGGACCGGCTGGTCGGGTTCCTGCGGGACCTCGGCGCGGATCACCGGAAGTTCGCGGTGCGCGCCGAGCACTACCCGGCGGTCGGTGAGGCGCTGCTGGCGACGTTGCGGCACTTCTGCGGTGAGGCGTGGACCGAGGAGCTGGCCGCCGACTGGACCGCCGCGTACGGGCTCGTCGCGCAGGTGATGACCGAGGGCGCGCAGGCCGCGGAGTCGAAGTCGCCGCCGTGGTGGGTGGCGGAGGTGCTGACCCACGAGCAGCGCACGTTCGACGTGGCGGTGCTGACCGTACGCCCGCAGTATCTGTTGCCGTTCACGCCCGGCCAGTCGATCGGGGTGTCGCATCCGGCGGTGCGGTCGTGGCGGTACTACTCGCCGGCGAACGCGCCGCGTCCGGACGGCACGGTGGAGCTGCACGTGCGGGCCGCGCCGGGTGGTGTGGTGTCGTCGCGTCTGGTGTACGGGTGCGCGGCCGGTGACCAGATCCACCTGGCGTCGCCGGTGGGCGACCGGTTGACGTTGTGGCAGGCCGGGTCGTCGGATCTGCTGCTGCTGGCCGGTGGGACCGGCTGGGCGCCGGTGAAGGCGCTGGTGGAGCAGGTCGCGGCGGAGGGTTCGGGCCGGCGGGTGGACCTGTACGTGGGTGCCCGTTCGCGGACGGAGTTCTACGACAGCGAGGCGATCGACAAGCTGGCGGCGACGCATCCGTGGCTGCGGGTGTCGTACGTGGCCGGTGCGGATCCGGCCCGGCCGGGCGAGTCGGTGCGCATCGCCGACCGGGTGCTGGCCGACGGGGACTGGCGGTCGCGGCACGTGTACGTGTGCGGCTCGGACGAGATGGTGGGTCATTCGGTGGCGGCGTTGACCGGTGCCGGGTTCCAGCCGGGCCAGGTGCACCACGAGGGTTACGGCAAGCACTGGTACGGCCCGGCGTGGCGGACGATGACGGGGGCTGACGAGTCGGAGGTGAGCCGGTGAGCGCGGGTCCGATCAGCAGTTACGACGCGCAGCAGGTGTCCGGTCCGGTGCAGGTGCGGTTGACCTCGGACCGGGTGCGGCGGTGGGAGTTCGGGTCGGCGGCGTTCACGCGGCGCGGCTACGACCAGACCGATGTGGACCGGTTCCGGTTGCAGGTGGCCGACGAGCTGGATCTGCTGGCGGCGCAGGTGGCGAACCTGCGGGCGGAGAACGAGCGGCTCAACGACCATCTGGAGCTGCACCGGCACGGGGTGATCCCGAGCACGGAGGCGGCGGTGGCGCCGGCGGCGAAGGAGGTCAACCTGTTGTCGGCGGCGCAGCGGGAGGCCGAGCAGATCATCGCGCAGGCCCACGACTATGCCCGCCGGGTCGCCGAGTACGCCCGTACCCAGTACGAGAGTTACATGCGGGCGGCGGCGGAGGAGGCGAAGCGGGAGGCCGAGCGGGCGGTGACGGAGTACCGCAGTACCGCCGGGAGCGGCTTCGACGACTCGGTGGCGACGCGTGAGGCGCTGCGGATCTTCGGCGAGATGATGATCTCGCACATGCAGGCGGCGGCCCGGCACCTCGACGACGGCAGTGAGCAGTTGTCGCGCACGATGGAGCGGATCGCCCGGGAGTTGCCGCAGGGCGGCGGGGGCACGCCGCAGCCGGCGTTGTCGCGGCACCAGCGTTGAGCGGCGTCCCGGCCCGTGTTCACGGCGGGCCGGGACGCGCCGGCGGGTGTCAGGCGGCGACGGCTGCGATCGCGTCGGCGATGGGGGTGTCTCCGCCGACGAGTTCCAGGGTGTGCCCGGCGGTGGCCGGGGCGTACAGCAGGGCGAGCAGCACCCGGGCCACGTCGGCGCGGCTGATCGCGCCGGCTTCGACGTGCCGGGCCAGGGTGATGCGGCCTGCGGGTTCGTCGTCGGTGAGGCGGCCGGGCCGCAGCACCGTCACGTCGAGGTCCCGCGCGGCGACGTCGTCCTCGGCGGCTTTCTTGGCCCGCAGGTACGCCGCCCACACGTCGTCGGTGCCCTCGGCGGGGGCGGCGTCCACGCCCATGGAGGAGACCAGCAGGTAGCGGCGTACCCCGGCTCGTACGGCGGCGTCGGCGAGCAGCACGGCGGCGCCGCGGTCGACGGTGTCCTTGCGGGCGGCGCCGCTGCCGGGTCCGGCGCCGGCGGCGAACACGACCGCGTCGGCGCCGGCCAGGTGGGCGGCGAGGGTGTCGACGTCGGTGTGTTCCAGGTCACACACGACCGGTTCGGCGCCGGCGGCGCGCAGCGCGGCGGCGTGGTCGGGGTTGCGGATCAGTCCGAGCGCGGTGTCTCCGCGTCCGGCCAGTTCCCGCTCCAGCAGTTTGGCGATCTTTCCGTGCCCTCCGGCGATGACGACGCGCATGGGCTCAACCTAGCCCGCCTGGCCGCACCCCGCCGCGCGACCGCCGTACGGGTGGGAGGTGCGGGGTCCGGCGAGGGAGCATGGACGGGTGAGTGAGGCGTTCGAGGAGTTGACGCGGCTGGTGGCCGCCGGTGACGTGGTGGTGCTCAGCGGCGCGGGCCTGTCCACCGAGTCGGGCATCCCGGACTACCGGGGGCCCAGTGGCGCGGCGCGCCGGCACACCCCGATGACGTACCAGGAGTTCACCCGGGATCCGCTGGCCCGGCGGCGGTACTGGGCGCGCAGCCACCTGGGCTGGCAGACCATCGCCCGGGCGGCGCCCAACGACGGGCACCGGGCGGTGGCCCGGCTGCAGGACGCCGGGCTGCTCGGCGGGATCATCACCCAGAACGTCGACGGGCTGCACACCGCCGCCGGCGCCACCGGCGTGATCGAGCTGCACGGCCGCCTCGACGAGGTGACGTGCCTGGACTGCGGCAACGCCACCGGCCGCGACGAGCTGCACCGGCGGCTGTCCGAGGCGAACCCGGGCTTCGACGCGCGGGTGGCGCGCGTCAACCCCGACGGCGACGTGGACCTGCCCGACGAGGCGGTGACCGGGTTCCGCACCGTCGACTGCGGGGTCTGCGGCACCGGCATGCTGAAACCGGACGTGGTGTTCTTCGGCGAGACGGTTCCCGCGCCCCGCGTCGCGGACTGTTTCGCGCTCGTCGAGCGGGCCCGGGCGCTGCTGGTGCTCGGGTCGTCGTTGACGGTGATGTCGGGGCGGCGGTTCGTGCTGCGGGCGGCCCGCCACGGCATCCCGGTGGCGATCGTCAACCAGGGCGTCACCCGCGGCGACGGGTACGCGGCGCTGCGCCTGGACGCGCCGCTGGGCGCCACGCTGTGCGCGCTGGCCGACCGGGTGGCGGCGGCGCCGGCGCCGGTGTGATCAACCCCCGGGACATGAGCCGGAAACACGCCCGCTGGTAGCGTGGGAAGTGCCGGTACCACCCACGTGGGAGAGACCGTCGATCCGACGGCGCCGAAGGGGCAGATTCTCCCCGGAACCTCTCAGGCAAAAGGACCACGTGGGCAGGCGCTGTGGAGCGCGTCAGCGCGACTCAGGGGGAGGCCGACCCGTCGACCTCGCCCCACCAAGGAGCGCAGCGCATGACCGCAGAGCAGTTCGCCGACCGGCACATCGGCCCCGGCCGCGACGACGAACGCCGGATGCTGGACACCGTCGGTTACGGCTCCGTCGACGAGCTGATGGACGCCGCGATCCCCGAGGTGATCCGCTGGCACGGCACCCTGGACCTGCCCGCCCCGGCCAGTGAGCGGGAGGCTGTCGCCGAGCTGCGCGCCCTCGCGTCGCGCAACACCGTCGCCGTGTCCATGATCGGCCTGGGTTACCACGGCACGCACACCCCGGCGGTGATCCGCCGCAACGTGCTGGAGAACCCCGCCTGGTACACCGCGTACACGCCGTACCAGCCGGAGATCAGCCAGGGCCGGCTGGAGGCGCTGCTGAACTTCCAGACCATGGTCACCGACCTGACCGCCCTGGCCACCGCGAACGCGTCGATGCTCGACGAGGGCACCGCCGCGGCCGAGGCGATGACGCTCGCCCGCCGCGCGTCCAAGAGCAAGAGCCCGGTGTACGTGGTCGACGCCGACGCGTTGCCGCAGACCGTCGCGGTGATCGCCAGCCGCGCCGAGCCGCTCGGCATCGAGGTGCGCGTGGTCGACGTCGAGCGTGACGGGCTGCCGGCGGAGTTCTTCGGCCTGCACCTGCAGTACCCGGGCGCCTCCGGTGCGGTCCGCGACCACCGGGCGCTGGTCGACGCGGCGCACGGCGTGGGCGCGCTGGTGACGGTCGCCGCGGATCTGCTGGCGTTGACGCTGCTGCGCCCGCCGGGCGAGATCGGCGCCGACATCGCCGCCGGCACCACCCAGCGGTTCGGCGTACCGATGGGCTTCGGTGGGCCGCACGCCGGTTACCTGGCGGTGCGTTCGGGCCTGGAGCGGATGCTGCCCGGCCGCCTCGTCGGGGTGTCCCGCGACGCCGACGGCAATCCGGCGTACCGGCTGGCGTTGCAGACCCGTGAGCAGCACATCCGCCGGGAGAAGGCGACCAGCAACATCTGCACCGCCCAGGTGCTCCTCGCGGTGATGGCCGGCATGTACGCCGTCTATCACGGCCCGGACGGGCTGCGCGCCATCGCCCGGCGTACCCACGAGGCGGCGGCGCGGCTCGCGGCCGGGCTGCGCGCCGGGGGCGTCCAGGTCGCGGACGTCGCGTTCTTCGACACTGTCACCGCGACCGTGCCGGGCCGGGCCGCCGAGGTGGTCGCCGCCGCCGCGGCGCGCAACGTGAACCTGCGGCTGGTCGACGCCGACCGGGTCGGCGTCTCCTGCGACGAGACCACCACGCCCGCGCACCTTCAGGCGGTGTGGGAGGCGTTCGGCGTCGACGGGTTCGACGGCGACACCGACGCGGCCCTGCCCGACGGGCTGGCCCGCACGTCGGACTTCCTCACCCACCCGGTGTTCCACAGCCACCACTCGGAGACGGCGATGCTGCGCTACCTGCGCCGCCTGGCCGACTTCGACTACGCGCTGGACCGCGGCATGATCCCGCTGGGGTCGTGCACGATGAAGCTCAACGCCACCACCCAGATGGAACCGATCACCTGGCCGGAGTTCGCGCACCTGCACCCGTTCGCGCCGGACGAGCAGACCGCCGGATACCGGGAGCTGATCGCGCAGCTGGAGGGCTGGCTGGCCGAGGTGACCGGCTACGACGCGGTCAGCGTGCAACCGAACGCCGGGTCGCAGGGTGAGCTGGCCGGGCTGCTGGCGATCCGCGGCTACCACCGGGAGCGCGGCGAGGGCCACCGCGACGTGTGCCTGATCCCGTCGTCGGCGCACGGCACGAACGCCGCGTCAGCGGTGATGGCCGGCATGCGGGTCGTGGTGGTCGGCTGCGACGCCGACGGCAACGTCGACCTGGTCGACCTCGACGCGAAGATCGACAAGCACCGGGACGCGCTCGCCGCGATCATGGTGACGTACCCGTCGACGCACGGCGTGTACGAGACCGGCATCGCCCAGCTGTGCGCGAAGGTCCACGACGCCGGCGGTCAGGTGTACGTCGACGGCGCGAACCTCAACGCGCTGGTCGGGTTCGCCAAGCCGGGCCGGTTCGGGGCGGACGTGTCGCACCTGAACCTGCACAAGACGTTCTGCATCCCGCACGGCGGCGGCGGCCCGGGTGTGGGCCCGGTGGCGGTGCGCTCGCACCTGGCGCCGTTCCTGCCCGGCGACCCGCTCGGCGCGCGCGCCGACGGGCGGCCGGCGATCTCGGCGGCGAACCACGGGTCGGCGGGGATCCTGCCGATCCCGTGGGCGTACCTGCGGATGATGGGCGCCGACGGGCTGGCCCGGGCCACCGGCGTGGCGGTCCTGGCGGCGAACTACGTCGCGGCGCGGCTGCGGTCGCATTTCCCGGTGCTGTACGCCGGCAACAAGGGCCTGGTCGCGCACGAGTGCATCCTGGACCTGCGTCCGTTGACCAAGGCCACCGGCGTGACCGTGGACGACGTGGCGAAGCGGCTGATCGACTACGGCTTCCACGCGCCGACGATGTCGTTCCCGGTGGCCGGGACGCTGATGGTGGAGCCGACCGAGAGCGAGGACCTGGCCGAGCTGGACCGCTTCTGCGACGCGATGATCGCGATCCGGGCGGAGATCGACAAGGTCGGCTCGGGGGAGTGGCCGGCGGGGGACAATCCGCTGACCAACGCGCCGCACACCGCGGCGATGGTGTCGGCCGACGAGTGGCCGCACCCGTACCCGCGGTCGATGGGCGCCTACCCGGCGGGTGTGGACCGGGCGGGCCGGTACTGGCCTCCGGTGCGGCGCATCGACGGCGCGTACGGCGACCGGAACCTGGTCTGCTCGTGCCCCGCGCCGGAGGCGTTCGAGGACTGAGCGGCTGACGCCGGGGCGGTGGGCTCTCGCCGCCCCGGCCGGTGCGCCGGACGGTCATGACCGGCGCGTACGCTCACTGACGCTGCGTGATCGCTCAGGCGACGAGGGCGTGGCGGGCCGGACCCCGGTGCGGGGCGATGGTGCGCCCGTCGGGGAGCAGCTCACCGGTGTCCTCGAAGACGATGACACCGTTGCAGAGCAGGCTCCAGCCCTGCTCAGGGAAGCAGGCGAGTACGCGGGCGGCCTCGCGGTCGGTCGCGTCGGCGGAGGGGCAGGTGGGCTGGTGCTGACACATCGGGTTCTCCGGACTGTGGGGGCACTGTGTCATGGTTCACATGACCAGTGACGCACAGTACCAAGGAAAACTGAGCGGCAACGAGCAAGGATGCGTCTTGTTCACCCAGAATGGGCTGAACGGATGACCCGTAACGGCCCGGACGTCGTGGAAGCGCTCCCACAGGTGGAGGTCGATGCTCCCGGCGCCCCGCCCGGATGCCGCCGCCGGCTCGTCGAGACCGCCCGGCTGCACTGGCGTATCGGCGACGGCGGCGACCCCGCCGACCTGGCACAACGCTTCCTCGCCGCACACGGCATCGACCGCGGCGACCTCGCCCGGCCCGGCCGCCACGACTCCGGCGCCGGAGTGTGCGGCGCCGCGCTGTACCTGTCCGCCGCCGCCGGCGCGTACACCCTCGGCGTGTCGCCCGGCGCGCCCAGCCCCGCACCGGCGCTGCCCGACCTGGTCGTGGTCGTCTACCACCACACCGACCGCCCCGCGGCGCCCCGGCCGCCGGCCCCGGCCCCGTGGCGGCTCGGATCCTGGCAGGACAGCTGGACCCCGGCCGCGCACGCCGCCGCCGTCGCCGCGGTCCGCGACGCCATCGCCCGCGGCGACGTCTACCAGGTCAACATCGTCGGCCACGCCGCCGCCGGCTACACCGGCGACCCGCTGCCCGCGCTGGCCCGCCTCGCCGCGCTACCAGGCGCCCGCTACGGCGGCACCCTGCACGGCCCCGGCTGGGCACTCGGCTGCGCCTCCCCGGAAACCCTCATCGCCGTCGAACACGGCCGGCTGGTCACCCGCCCTATCAAGGGCACCCGCCCGGCCACCCCCGCCGGACGCCGCGACCTGCTCACCTCGGCCAAGGAACGCGCCGAACACGTCATGATCGTCGACCTGGAACGCAACGACCTGGCCCGCGTCGCCCGCACCGGCTCGGTGCGCGTCGACGAGCTGTTCGCCGTACGCCGCTGGTGTGACCTGTGGCAGGCCGAGTCGACGGTGTCGGCGGCGCCCGCCGACGGCCTCGGCCTGGCCGACCTGCTGCGCGCGGTCTGCCCCGGCGGGTCGGTCACCGGCGCGCCCAAACACGCCGCCCTGGCCCACATCGCCGCACTGGAGCCGGTCGGCCGCGGCGCGAGCATGGGGGCGCTCGGCTGGGTCGGACCCGACCGCCTCGACCTGGGCCTGACCATCCGCACCGCCGCCGCCGACGGGAACCTGCTGCACCTGTGGGCCGGGGGAGGCATCACCTGGGACAGCGACCCCGCCGCCGAGGTCGCCGAGGCCGCCGCCAAGGCCGCCCCGATCCGCGCCCTGCTCGCCGGCTGACGGGTCGCCCGGCGGCCCGGCCTTCCCGCTGCGGCCCGGCCTCTCTCGGCGGCCTGGCTTGTCGCGGCGGCTCCGCGGGCCGGTAGCGGCCGTGCGCGGCGCCTCGGGCTACGCGGGCGGTGGCGGCCGTGCGCGGCGGCTCAGCCGGCGGCGGCGAACTCGTCGAGGGCGGCGACGACCCGCTCGCCGATGCCGTGCCCGCCGCCGTGACCGCCGGACTCCACGATCTCCAGCCGCGCGTCCGGCCAGCCCCGGGTCAGCAGCCACGCGATGTCCGGCGGCCCGCTGACGTCCAGCCGGCCCTGCACCAGCACCCCCGGAATGCCCGCCAGGCGGCCCGCGTCGCGCAGCACCTGCCCGTCCGGCTGGAAACCCCGATTCGCGAAGTAGTGCGTCACCAGCCGGGCGAACCCGTACCGGAACACCGGATCGTCGAACCGGGGATCCGGCGCGAACCCACCGGCGAGCGACACGTGCACGTCCTCCCAGTCGCACCAGTCCCGCGCCGCCTGCTCCCGCACCGCCGGGTCCGGGTCGTTCACCAGCCGCGCATACGCCGCCGACAGGTCACCGTCACGGTCGGCCTCGGGCACCCCGCCACGGAACCGCGCCCACTCCTGCGGGAACACCCGGCCCATGTCCCGGGTCACCCACTCGATCTCCCGGTTCGTGTTGGCGACCACGCTGAACAGCACCAGCGCGCTGACCCGCCCCGGGTGCCGCTGCGCGTACGCCAGCGCCAGCGACGACCCCCACGACGCGCCGCACAGCAGCCACCTGTCGATCCCCAGATGCGCGCGCAGCAGCTCCATGTCGGCCAGCAGATGCCCGGTGGTGTTCACCGACAGGTCAGTGGACGGATCCGACGCCGGGGGAGTGCTGCGCTCACAGCCACGCTGGTCGAACAACACGATCCGGTACGCGGCCGGATCGAACAGCCGCCGCCACGACGCGCCCGCCCCCGAACCGGGCCCACCGTGCACCACGAGCGCCGGCCGCCCGTCCGGATTGCCGCACGTCTCCCAGTACACGCGCTGCCCGTCCCCGACATCCAGCATCCCGTGCGCGTACGGCTCGATCGGCGGATACATGCGGCGGCCTCCCTGTGACAGTGTCCGCACACCCTACGAGCGTCGCCGCCCCGGCGGGTGCCCCCCGCGCAGCGGTAAGCAACGGATAGCCTTCCGGACATGACTATGCGCCCCATCCGGATCATCGGCGACCCCGTGCTGCGCACCCCCAGCGAACCCGTCACCAGCTTCGACGCCGAACTGCGCGCCCTCGTCACCGACCTGATGGACACGCTGCTCGGCGCCCCTGGCCGCGCCGGCGTCGCCGCACCCCAGATCGGCGTCAACGCCCAGGTGTTCGTCTACGACGCCGACGGCCACCGCGGCCACATGATCAACCCCACGCTGGAGGTGTCCGACGAACTCCAGGACGACGAGGAGGGCTGCCTGTCCATCCCCGGCCTGTACTTCCCGACCCCGCGCGCGCTGCACGCCACCGCCCACGGCTACGACCAGCACGGCGAGCCGCTCACCGTCACCGGCAGCGGCTTCCTCGCCCGCGCCCTGCAACACGAGACCGACCACCTGCGCGGACGCCTCTACGTCGACACCCTGCGCGGCGACACCCGCCGCCGGGCCCTGCGCGAGATCCGCGCCGGCCGGTTCGACTCACCCAGCCGCGGCCGCTGACGTCAACGCGCACTCGGTGAACCCGGCCACCCGGGAGAACCCCAGCCGCTCGTACAACCGCACCGCCGCCGCGTTGTCCGCCCGCACGTTCAACGTCACATGATCCACAGACGCGCGCAGCCGGGCACACAACGCCGCCACCACACCCGCACCCAGACCACGACCCCGCACATCCGGATGCGTCGTCACGTTCCCCAGCGCCGCCACCCGCCAGCGCGGCGAGAACACGTGCACCCCCGCCACCGCCACCAGCCGGCCGTGCTCCCGCACCCCCACGTACTGGCCCGTCTCCAGCATCCGCGCATCGAACCAGTTCCCCGGATACGCCACCGCGTACAACGCGGCCAGCTCCGCCGCGTCCGCCCGCCCCAACGGCTCACCCACCGCCGGCACCGCCGCCAGCCGCCCCGGATCCGTCAACGCCATCCGGTGATGCGCCGCCGCCTCCGACACCACGAACCAGCGGCCCAGCGCCGCCTCCAGACCGGGGGACAGGTGCGCCCACATCCGCGCCGGCAACACCGGCGCCGCCTCCGTCAGCAACCCCGCCAGCTCCGCCACCCGCTCCGGCGCCGCGAACGCCAGCAACGTCGGCAACTCCACCCCGTGATACAGCAACACCACCTGGTCGCCACGCCGGAACCACGACGTGTACGGCCAGAAGAAATCGTCCAAATCACCCAACTGGTACGCGTGCAACACCGGATCCCGGCCCAGCAGACCCGCCAGCACCGCCCGGTCGTGCTCCGCCCGCACCGCCACCGCGATCAGCCCGCCGTCCACTGGTCGTAACCCAACCGGGCCACCAGCGCCAGCACCACCACCAGCAGCACCACCCGCACGAACCCGGCGCCCCGCCGCAACGCCATCCGCGCGCCCACAGCCGCCCCCACCACGTTGCACACCGCCATCGCCGCGCCCAACGCCCACCACACATGCCCGGTCAACCCGAACACCACAAGCGCGCCCAGGTTCGTGCCCGCGTTCACGACCTTCGCCATCGCCGAGGCATGCACGAAATCCGAACCCAGAATCGCGGTGAACGCCAGCACCAGGAACGTGCCGGTACCCGGCCCGATCAACCCGTCGTACAGAGCGATACCCAGACCGGCCACCGCCACCGCCACCACCACCCGCGCCGGGGTCCGCCGCTGCGGCGACGCCACCACACCAAGCGACGGCCGCGCCAGCACGAACACCGCCACCGCCACCAGCACCACGAGCACCACCGGCCGGTACGCGCTACCCGGCACCGCACCCGCCAACGCCGCACCCAACCCCGCCGTCAGCACCGCCAACCCGGCCGCCGGACCCGCCACCGCCCAGTCCAGCTTCGTGCGCCGCGCGTACGTCACCGCCGCCGTCGACGTACCGAAGATCGCCGCCAGCTTGTTCGTGCCCAACGCCGTCGCCACCGGCACACCCGGCGCCGCCACCAGCAACGCCGGCAACAACAACAGACCGCCGCCACCCACCACCGCGTCCACCCACCCCGCCAGAAGGGCAGCGGTCAGCAACGTCGTCAACGACAGGGCATCCACCGACGCATTCTGCCCACGCCGCCACCAGCGACGAGACCACCTGTGGCCAGCCTCACCGCCCCCGGCGACGCCGCAACCACACCCCGACCGACCCCACCGCCACGAACACCAGCATCGAACAGCACAGCAGTTTCAGCACCCGGCAAGACTCCCACGACGACGTAGGGTGTCCAGGTGCGCCTGGCCACCTTCAACCTGCTGCACGGCCGATCCCTCACCGACGGGCTCGTCGACCCCGACCGGCTCACCGCCGCCGTCACCGACCTCGACGCCGACGTCCTCGCCCTCCAGGAAGTCGACCGCGACCAGACCCGCAGCGGCAAACTCGACCTCACCGCCGTGGCCGCCCGCGCCCTGCACGCCGACCACCACCGCTTCGCCGCCGCCGTCGTCGGCACCCCCGGCGAACAGTTCCGCCCCCTCACCCACGACGACGACGGCCACGGCGAACCCCTCTACGGCATCGGCCTCATCAGCCGCCACCCCGTCCGCTCCTGGCAGGTCACCCGCCTGCGCGCCGCCCCCGTCCGCTCACCCATCTACGCACCCGGCCCCGGCGGCGGACTCGTCCTGCTCCGCGACGAACCCCGCGTCGTGCTCGCCGCCGTCCTCGACACCCCCCACGGCCCACTCACCGTCGCCGCCACCCACCTGTCCTTCGTGCCCGGCTGGAACATCTGGCAACTACGCCGCGTCGTGCGCGTCCTGCGCACCCTCCCCGCACCCCGGATCCTGCTCGGCGACCTCAACCTGCCCGCCGGACCCGCCGCCGCGCTCACCCGCTGGCAGCCCCTCGCGCGGCGCCCCACCTACCCGGCCGGGCAACCCCGCGTCCAGCTCGACCACATCCTCGCCGACCGGCACGGGCTCGACCGGCTGCCGGCCGTCACCGCCGTCCACACCCCGCTGGCGACCATCTCCGACCACCGGCCCCTCGTCGTCGACCTCGGCTGACCGCTCAGCCCAGACCGCTCTGCCGCCGCGCCGCCTCCACCGCGTTGCGGAACAACATCGCCACCGTCGTCGGACCCACCCCGCCCACACGCGGCGTGATCGCCCCCGCCACCTCGGCACACGACTCGTCCACGTCCGGCAGCAACCGCCGCCCCTGGTACCGCACCCCACCACCGACCACCACCGCACCCGGACGCACATGCTCCGGCCGCACGATCCCCGGCACCCCCGCCGCCGCGATCAGGATCTCCGCCCGCCGCGTATACCGCGGCCAGTCCGCCACCCCCGTGTGCACCACAGTCACCGCCGCGTTCGCCGTCGGCCGCTTCTGCGCCAGCAACATCGCCAACGGCCGACCCAACGTCGCACCCCGGCCCAGGATCACCACCTCCCGGCCCGCCACCGGCACACCGTGGAACGCCAGCAACGCCTCGATCCCCGCCGGCGTACACGGCAACGGACCCGGCAACCCCAACGCCAGCCGGCCCATGTTCACCGGATGCATCCCGTCCACGTCCTTGTCCGGATCCAGCACCGCCAACGCCCGGTCGTAGTCCAGATGACCCGGAATCGGATACTGCACCAGCACCCCGTGCACCGTCTTGTCCGCGTTGAAATCCGCCAGCACCGCATGCAGATCCGCCTGCGACGCCGACGCCGGCAGATGCACGTGCGGCGACACGAACCCCAGCTCCGCCGCCTGACGCTGCTTGATCCGGATATAACCCGCGCTCGCGTCGTCGTCACCCACCAGCACCGTCGCCAGCGCCGGCGTCACCCCCGCCGCACGCAGCTCCGCCACCGACGCGGCGACCTCCGACAACACCTGCTCCGCCACCGGGGCACCCGGCAACAACCGCGCAGAAGACATACGACACCTCGCCCGCGGAGGCCCAGGCGGTCGACCCCCGCGACGAGCTCCCCGATGGTTCACCCATCCCCGTGCCGCCAGTCGCGTTCCCCTCAGCCTGCCACAGCCTCCACCGCCACCGCATCCACCACCGACTGCCACCCCGGCAACGCCGCCAGCAAACCGTCCGCCCGCCGCCGCCGATCCGCCGCCGACGCCACACCCAGATCAGCCAGCACCGCCCCGAACGCCCGCTCCCACTCCGGCGCCACCACGCCCGACACCACATGACACCGCGCCCACGTCACCAGCACCCAGAACATCGCCTCCCGATGCCGACCCGCCTCGATCAGCTCAGCCGCACCGTCGAACACCACCGGACGCCCCGCCGTACCCAGATCCGCCCCGAACGCGAACCCCTCCCGCGGCAACCGCGACACCTCGTCGAACACCACCGCCAACCCGGCCAGATGCTCCCGCACCCGCGCCGCGTCCACACCCACCCCGCCGCCGTCGAGCGTGTCCAGCAGGCCCGCGTACCGATCCGCGAACCCGAACCGCGACAACACCCGCTCCGCCCGCACGTACCGCCGCCGCACCGTCGGATCCGCCAGACCCGCCACCGCCGGCCACACCGCCAGCAACGACGTCGGAAACACCCACGACAGCACCTGCTCCGCCACCGGCGCCGAACCGCCCACCGCCCGCAACCCGGCCTCGATGCGCCGCCGCACCCCCGCGCACCGCTCCCGCACCCACACCGGATCCGCGAACCCCGCCGCCACCCGCTCCCGCACCGCGGCCAGCCGCCCCGACGGATCCGCGATCACCCCATCGGTACGGAACATCGGCGCGAACACCCACGACCCCAGCACGTCCTCCGGGCCACCCAACTCCTCCCACGTGACAGTGCTGACCTCCAGCAGCACCCCCCGGTGCACGAACTTGCCCACCTTCACACCGGGCTCCCGGCGTACCAGCAGCACGTCCACGTCCGACCACACCGGCAGCACCGCGTCGTCCGGCAACCCCACAGTCGACCCGCTGAACAACGCCCCCTCGATCGACGGGTCGGCGCGCATCCGCTCCCGCACCCACCCGACAGCCACCGCGCGCGCCGCACCCACCCGCATCTCGCCGATCCTGCCAGCGCGCCACCCCACACGCCGCCCGCCGCACGACAGTCACCGCCGCGGCGCCAGCCCCGACAACGCCCGGTTGGTACGGTTCGCCGCCACCGCCGCCCGCTGCTGACCCGCCGTCACCTCGATGTACGTCTGCGACGACGCCAACGACGCGTGCCCCAGCAACCGCATGATCTCCGCCGCGCTCGCGCCGTCCTCCGCCAACCGCGTCGCGAACGTGTGCCGCAACGCGTGCAACCGCGCACCCCGTGGCACCCGGTCACCGATGCCCGCCCGCCGGTAACACGACTCCACCAGGTACTGCAGCCCACCCCGACGCAACGCCTCACCCTGACGATCCACCAGGAACGGCGAGTCCGGCCGCACACTGCGCGACCCGAACCGGAGCCGCCGGCTGTCCAGATAACCCGCAAGCACCCGGTCCACGCCGTCCTCGATCGGCACCGTACGCGGCCGCCCGCCCTTGCCCGCCACGTCCACCCGCCGCTCACCGTCGCGCCCGGCCACCGACGACACCCGCAGCGCCAGCAGCTCCGACAGCCGCAACCCCGCGCACAACGCCAGCGCCAGCACCGCCAGGTCGCGCTCCGGCCACGGGTCACGCTGCCGGCCCTCCGCCCGGGCCACCGCCGCCAGCAACTCCTCCGGGGTGTCCTCGCCCCGCAGCGGCTTGGGCCGGGGGAGCGGCGTACGGGGTCGCCCCACCGCCGGCATCGGATTCCCCGGTACGACACCCTCGGCGACCAGGAACGTGAAGAAGCTGTTCCAGGTCGACCAGGCACGATGGACCGACGCGGCGGCGCGGGGACCGGCGAACCGCGCGAACGCCGCGCGCATCACCTTGGGGGAGAGGGTGCTGACCGGTAGGCGCAGGGGAGAGGCGTCACCGGCCGCCGCCACCAGCTCGGCCACAGTGGTCAGATCCCGCCGGTACGCGGCCAGTGTGTGGGGGGAGGGCTTACGGGTGGCCCGGGCGGTCAGGAACTCCTCAATAAGAGCGCCCACCGTTTCGTCCGGTTTGTCATGCATAAGGGATATTATGCATGATTCTCGCGTTCCCGTCAGGAGGCACATCAGGGGAGCGCGGGCGATCAACGCCATGATCAACTCCATCTCGCCGAGATGGCGGTAATCCCAGTGCTCCGATGCAGCCACATCGGCGAACTGGCGGCGGCTCCGGCGATCATGAGGTTGGCCGGGAGTGCCGTCTAATTTGTTGCCGCCAACTTCATGATCGGCGGACGGTGGGTGGAGCGAGGTGGGATCCGGCGGGGGATGCGCGGGTCGCCTGGTGGGTGGGCCGGCCCGATGATTGGTGCCTGGGCGCAACGGCGGCGACATCGTGTCCGGAGGTGCGAGCCGGCTCGCGGCGAGCTTGCTGCCGCTGCCAGCGCTCGCCAGGTGGAGCACGCGGTCCCGCAGCACGACAGGGGGTGACTGCTTGGCCCTCCGGCACCCCGAAGGCCCGCAAAAGCGGTCACCTGCCTCGCGCGGGCGCTCGGGGAGCTCCCACCTCAGCGTTACTTGACATAATGTACATTATCGAATGTGCATTGTTCGGTGCTCAGGCATGCTTCGCGCCTTCGTTCTCCGCAGCGATCCCTTGAGGGCCGCCGTTCTCACCTCCGGCCCGAGGCGCTGCGTAGGCACATTCCGGCGTCGCCGCGTCCCTGACGAGCGCGGCGACGCACAGTAGGTCTCGCGCACGGAAGTACGCTGGCGCATCTTCGTCGTGAAGCCGCCCGTCGGCACGCTGCCGCACCTGCTGTACCGCGTCATCGAGTCGCCGCTGCTGCTCGACGGTCAAGGGCCCGCCGCTGGCCAGGCAGGCGGACACCGAGCTGCCGATCTCCCGCGCGCCCGGGTCGTTGCCCGCGAGCAGCTCGGGCAGCCGGCTGCGCCGCCAATAGCTCAGCGCGTGCAGTGCCGCTCGCTGGGCAGCTCCGTACCAGATCGGCGGGCCCAGGTTGGGGTTTCGATCAGCGCGCCCCGGTGTCCGGCGGCCGAGCTGCTTCGCGGTGCGGCGTTCGGCGGCGTACCGCTGTAGATCCTCGTGCCGGAGGCGGCGGCTCGCCGCGAGATGCTCCAGCGCCCGAAGCAGCGCCGCTTCGTCACGCCTGAACGGTCCGGCCAGCTCTTCGAGGAAGCTCAGTGTCGCCTCGAAGCCGACTGGGCGGTACAGCTGCACGCACGAGCGTAGTGCGGAGACCCGGCGCTGGTACGGCAGCGCCGGGTCGCGGACGCGGCGGGCGAAGGCGCTGAAGCTCACGGGCCGAGAGTAGAGGCGCCGATCGACAGTGGCGTTGACCGTCGCCTCTCCCCTGTGCTGCCGTCCGGCGGTCAGGCGCCGACGTAGTCGGCCAGGTGTTCGCCCGTGAGCGTCGACCGCGCCGCCACGAGATCCGCCGGGGTGCCCTCGTACACGATCCGGCCGCCGTCGTGCCCGGCGCCCGGACCGAGGTCGATGATCCAGTCGGCGTGCGCCATGACGGCCTGGTGGTGCTCGATCACGATGACGGAGTTCCCCGTGTCGACGAGCCGGTCGAGCAGGCCGAGCAGTTGGGCGACGTCGGCCAGGTGCAGGCCGGTGGTGGGTTCGTCGAGGACGTACACGCCGCCCTTGTCCCCCATCCGGGTGGCGAGCTTGAGCCGCTGCCGTTCGCCGCCGGACAGCGTGGTGAGGGGCTGACCGAGCGTGAGGTAGCCGAGGCCGACGTCGGCGAGCCGGTCGAGGATGGTGTGGGCGGCCGGGGTGCGGGCCTCGCCGTCGCTGAAGAACGTCTCGGCTTCGTCGACGGACATGGCGAGGACCTCGCTGATGTCGCGTCCGCCGAGGTGGTAGTCGAGGACGGCGGGCTGGAAGCGCTTGCCTTCGCAGTCCTCGCAGGTGCTGGCGACGCCGGCCATCATGCCGAGGTCGGTGTAGATGACGCCGGCGCCGTTGCAGGTCGGGCAGGCGCCTTCGGAGTTGGCGCTGAACAGGGCGGGTTTGACGCCGTTGGCCTTGGCGAAGGCCTTGCGGACGGGGTCGAGCAGGCCGGTGTAGGTGGCGGGGTTGCTGCGGCGGGAGCCGCGGATGGCGGTCTGGTCGACGCTGACGACGTCCTCGCGTTTGGCCAGTGAGCCGTGGATGAGGCTGCTCTTGCCGGAGCCGGCGACGCCGGTGACGACGACCAGGACGCCCAGGGGGATGTCGACGTCGACGTCGCGCAGGTTGTGGGTGCGGGCGCCACGGATCGGCAGGGTGCCGGTGGGCGTACGCAGCTTGTCCTTGAGGGTGGCGCGGTCGTCGAGGTGGCGGCCGGTGGTGGTGTCGCTGGCGCGCAGGCCGGCGACTGTGCCTTCGTAGCAGATGGTGCCGCCGGCGGTGCCGGCGCCGGGGCCGAGGTCGACGACGTGGTCGGCGATGGCGATGGTCTCGGGTTTGTGTTCGACGACGAGGACGGTGTTGCCCTTGTCGCGGAGTTGGAGCAGGAGGTTGTTCATGCGGGCGATGTCGTGCGGGTGCAGGCCGATTGTGGGTTCGTCGAAGACGTAGGTGACGTCGGTGAGGGACGAGCCGAGGTGGCGGATCATCTTGGTGCGCTGGGCCTCGCCGCCGGAGAGGGTGCCGGCGGGGCGGTCGAGGCTGAGGTAGCCGAGGCCGATCTCGACGAAGGAGTCGAGGGTGTCCCCCAGTGCCTTGAGCAGCGGGCCGACGGAGGGGTGGTGCAGGTCGCGTACCCAGGTGGCGAGGTCGCTGATCTGCATGGCGCAGGCGTCGGCGATGTTGATGCCGTTGATCTTCGAGGAGCGGGCTTCGGGGGCGAGCCGGGTGCCGTCGCAGTCGGGGCAGGTGGTGAACGTGACGGCGCGTTCGACGAAGGCGCGGATGTGGGGCTGCATGGCGTCGACGTCCTTGGCGAGCATCGACTTGCTGATGGCGGGGATGAGGCCGGTGTAGGTGACGTTGATGCCGTCGACCTTGATCTTCGTGGGCTCCTTGTGGAGCAGGTCGTCGAGTTCGCGTCTGGTGTAGTCGCGGATGGGCTTGTCGGGGTCGAACAGGCCGCTGGAGCGGAAGGTGCGGCTGTACCAGCCGTCCATGCTGTAGCCGGGGATGGTGATGGCGCCCTCGTTGAGGGAGAGCTTCTCGTCGTAGAGGACGGTGAGGTCGAAGTCGGTGACGGCGCCGCGGCCCTCGCAGCGGGGGCACATGCCGCCGAGGCGGTTGAAGGTGCCCTTCTTGGTCTGGGTCTTGCCGGGGCCGCGGTCGACGGTGATGGCGCCGGCGGCGCGTACGGAGGGGACGTTGAAGGAGTAGGCGTTGGGTGGGCCGATGTGGGGGTCGCCGAGGCGGCTGAACAGGATGCGCAGCATGGCGTTGACGTCGGTGGCGGTGCCGACCGTGGAGCGGGGGTCGGCGCCCATGCGTTCCTGGTCGACGATGATGGCGGTGGTGAGGCCTTCGAGGATGTCGACCTCGGGGCGGGACAGGGTGGGCATGAAGCCCTGGACGAAGGCGCTGTAGGTCTCGTTGATGAGGCGCTGGGACTCGGCGGCGATGGTGCCGAAGACCAGTGAGCTCTTGCCGGAGCCGGAGACGCCGGTGAACACGGTGAGGCGGCGTTTGGGTATCTCGACGTCGACGTTGCGCAGGTTGTTCTCGCGGGCGCCGTGGACGCGGATGATGTCGTGGCTGTCGGCGTGGTGCAGGCCGGTGGTGGCCTTGCTCATGGTCTCTCCGTCCGGTGGTGCGGGTGTCAGTCGAGCCAGCGGCCGTCGCGCATCAGGGTGCGGCCGGGTAGCTCGTCGGCTTCGCGCCAGGCTTGTATGCGGTGTGGCGTGATGCGGTACCAGCGGTAGGGCGTGGTCAGGGTACGGGGGTCGAAGCCGGTTCGGGTGGCGAAGCGGTCGCCTCGGCCGGTGGGCAGGGCGTCGAGGGCGAGGGTTTCGACATCGCCGTCGATCATGGTGACGTCGCGGGTAGGGCCGAGGCCGACGCGGGCGCGGCCGCCGGCGAGGTTGCGGCCGGTGGGGCTGTCGGCCGGGGTGGCGACGAGCAGTGTGTGGCCGTCCCAGTCGAAGGACAGGGGCACGAGGTACGGGGTGCCGTCGGGTTCGGCGGTGGCGACCCAGCAGTCGACGTCGTTTTCGAGGCGGTGGGTGGTGTCGTTGCGGCGGCGGGCGCGGGTGCGGGGTGCGTCGGTCATGGGGTGGGTCAGCGCCGCTCGTTGATGCGGATGAGGTTGCCGGTGGGGTCGCGGAAGGCGCAGTCGCGGACGCCGTAGGGCTGTTCGGTGGGTTCCTGGACGACGTCGGCGCCGGAGGCCTGGAGGCGGTCGAACAGGCCGTCGAGGTCGTCGGTGGCGAGGGTGAGCGCGCCGTAGCTGCCCTTGGCGATGAGTTCGAGAATGGTGCGGCGTTCGTCGTCGGTGATGCCGGGGTCGGCGGCCGGCGGGTGCAGGACGATGCCGGTCTCGGGCTGGTTGGGTGGGCCGACGGTGAGCCAGCGCATGTTGTTGTAGCCGACGTCGTTGCGCAGTTCGAAGCCGAGGGTGTCGCGGTAGAAGGCGAGGGCGGCGTCGGCGTCGGTGTGGGGCAGGAAGGCGTAGTGAATGGTGATCGTCATGGTGGTCACGCTAGTGGTGGTCGGCCGGTGCGGGCTTCTCGATTCCTGATCGGTCGGGTCGCCTGTTTGGTCAGGCACGGGGGTGGTTCGGCGGTGTCGGGTGCGTGGCGGGCGCGGTAGGCGCTGGGTGGTTCGCCGACGAGTTCGGTGAAGCGGGTGCTGAAGGTGCCCAGGGACTGGCAGCCGACGGCGAAGCAGACGTCGGTGACGCTGAGGTCGCCGCGGCGCAGCAGGGCCATGGCGCGTTCGATGCGGCGGGTCATGAGGTACGCGTACGGGGATTCGCCGTAGGTCTGGCGGAACTGCCGGCTGAGGTGGCCGGCGGACATGTGTTCGCCGCGGGCGAGGGCTTCGACGTCGAGGGGTTTGGCGTATTCGCGGTCGATGCGGTCGCGGACGCGGCGTAGCCGGGTGAGGTCGCGCAGCCGTTGGGCGAACGCGGGGTCGTCGGTTGCCGGGTGCGGTGGCACGTCCGCATCCTGCCTGGTGGGCGGTGGGGTCGTCCACCTGTTCGAGCGGCGAGTCGCCGCGCGGGTGCACCCGCGCGGCAGGTGCACCCGCGCTGTCGGTCAGCGCAGCCGGCGGGCGGTGAAGCGGGTGGGTGGGTCGGCGATGGCGTCCTGGGCGGCGACGAGTTGCAGTTCGCGGGTGCCGGCTTCGAGGGTCGCCTCGAGTACCGCGTAGATCGAGTTGGTGGTGCGTTCCAGTGCGGTCTTCGGTGAGCCGGTGGTGGCGAGGTGGGCGAGGTAGAGGGCGGCGGTGACGTCGCCGCCGCCGTTGGGGGCGATCGGCAGCAGCGGGGTGGTGACGGCCCAGGCGCCGTCGTCGGAGACGGCGACGACTTCCAGGTGGCCGGCGGGCAGGTCGCCGTGCAGGACGCTGGTGACCAGGACGTGCCGGGGGCCGGTGGCGCGGACGGTGTCGACGGCGGCGAGCAGGTCGTCGACGGTGTCGGTGGTGCGGCCGGCGAGGAATTCCAGCTCGAACTGGTTGGGGGTGACGATGTCGGCGCGCGGGACGACTGTGTCGCGGAGGTATTCGGGGATGCCGGGGCGGACGAACATGCCGCGGCCGACGTCGCCCATGACCGGGTCGCAGCAGTAGAGGGCGGCCGGGTTGGCGGCCTTGACGCGGGCGACGGCGTCGAGGATGACGGCGCCGACGGCGGGGTCGCCCTGGTAGCCGGAGAGGACGGCGTCGGCGGTGCCGAGCACGCCGCGGTCCTCGATGCCGGCGATGACGTCGGCGACGTCGGTGGGGGCGAGCAGGGGGCCGCGCCAGGCGCCGTAGCCGGTGTGGTTGGAGAAGTGCACGGTCAGGACCGGCCAGACCTCGTGGCGGAGGCGTTGCAGCGGGAACACGGCGGCGGAGTTGCCGACGTGGCCGTAGGCGACCGACGACTGGATGGACAGGATCTTCACCCGGTCATCGTCGCATCCCGGGCCGGGGATGACTGCCGGTGGTGGGGTGATGACGGGCCGGGACGGCGGTGACCGTTCGGCGCAGCGTTTCGGCCGTCCGGCGCGGGGCGGGTTTGGGTGCAGCGTGCGGCAGGGGCATGAACCGGGGTGTTCTCGCCATTCGGACGGAGGAAGCACTGATGCTTTCCGCACTCGATCGTCGGCACACCGTCGCGCCGCCGGGGTACAGCCGTTGGCTGATTCCTCCGGCGGCGCTGGCGATCCATCTGTGCATCGGGCAGGTCTACGCCACGAGCGTGTACAAGAACTCCCTGATCGCGCATTTCGACACCGGTCAGACGGCGATCGGGGTGATCTTCAGTATCGCGATCGTGATGCTGGGGTTGTCGGCCGCGGTGGCCGGTACGTGGGTGGAGGCGAACGGGCCGCGTAAGGCGATGTTCGTCTCGGCGTGTTTCTGGGCGGCGGGGTTCCTGGTCGGGGCGCTGGGTATCGCGACCGGGCAGCTGTGGTTGCTGTATCTGGGGTACGGGGTGCTGGGCGGGATCGGTCTGGGGATCGGGTACATCTCCCCCGTCTCCACGTTGATCAAGTGGTTCCCGGACCGGCCGGGTCTGGCGACCGGCTTGGCGATCATGGGGTTCGGTGGCGGGGCCATGGTGGCCTCTCCCCTGTCCCGGCAGCTGCTGTCGTTCTACGACCCGGCCTACGACCCGGCGAACAGCGGTTCCACGGCGTCGGGGCCGGCGTTGGTGTGGTTGTTCGTGACGCTCGGCGTCGGCTACTTCGTGATCATGATGTTCGGGGTGTTCAACGTGCGGGTGCCGGCGCCGGACTGGCGGCCGGCCGGGTTCGACCCGGCTCGGGTGGCGGACAAGCCGCTGGTGACGACAGCGAACGTGTCGGCGGCCAACGCGGTCAGGACGCGGTCGTTCTGGCTGCTGTGGGTGGTGCTGTTCTGCAACGTGACGGCGGGTATCGGCATCCTGGAGCAGGCCAGCCCGATGATCCAGGACTTCTTCCGCGAGGGTGGCACGTCGGCGGTGTCGGTGGCGGCGGCCGGCGGGTTCGTGGGGCTGTTGTCGCTGTTCAACATGGCGGGCCGGTTCGTGTGGTCGTCCACCTCGGATGTGATCGGCCGCAAGCCGATCTACATGGTGTACCTGGGTGTGGGCATGGTGCTGTACCTGCTGCTGGCGCTGGTGGGGCAGACCGCGACGGCGTTGTTCGTGCTGCTGGCGTGCGTGATCCTGTCGTTCTACGGCGGCGGGTTCGCCACCGTGCCGGCGTACCTGCGGGACCTGTTCGGCACGTTCGAGGTGGGTGCGATCCACGGCCGGCTGCTGACCGCGTGGTCGGCGGCGGGCGTGGCCGGGCCGCTGATCGTCAACGCGTTCCTCGACGCGCAGGGCGAGCCGGGCACGTTGACCGCGGCGGCGTACCGGCCGGCGCTGTTCACGATGGTCGGCGTGCTGGCGGTGGGTCTGGTGGCGAACCTGCTGGTGCGGCCGGTGCCGCAGCGTTACCACGAGCCCGCGTCCGGGCGGGACGAGACGGGACCGGGGCAGCCGGTGACGGCGGAGAGGAGCGGATCGTGAACGAGCGGACCGGTGGCGGGCAGCGGGCCCGTCTGGTGGTGTCGTGGCTGGTGGTGTCGGCGCTGCTGGGCTACGGCGTGGTGCAGACGCTGATCACGGCGGCGAAGCTGTTCACCCAGTAGGAGACGCGACGCGGCGGCCCGGGGGTGGAGATCCCCGGGCCGCCGCCGGGTCAGAGACCGCCGCCGACGCGCAGGACCGCGCCCGTTGTGTACGAGGCGTCCGGGCCGAGCAGGTACGCGATCGCGCCGGCGACCTCCTCGGGTTCCCCTGCGCGGCCCATCGGGATCCGGCCCGCGGCGGTGTCGGGCCGGTCGGGCACGCCGGAGCGGGCGTGGATGGTGGTGCGGATGATCCCGGGGGCGACGGCGTTGACGCGGACACCGTGCGGCGCGAGTTCCTTGGCCAGCCCGACGGTGAGGGTGTCGGTGGCGGCCTTGACGGCGGCGTAGTGCACGTACTCGCCGGGTGAGCCGAGCGTCGCGGCCACGGAGGAGACGTTGACGATGGCGCCGCCGCGGGTGAGCCGCCGGGCCGCCTGCTGGGCGCACAGCACGTACCCGATGAGGTTGACGTCGACGACCTCGCGCAGGTCGTCGACGCGCAGGTCGGTGAACGGGCCGATCGGGCTGGTGACGCCGGCGTTGTTGACCAGGCCGGTGAGCGGGCCGAGCCGGTCGGCGGCGTCGAAGATGCGGCGTACCTGGTCGGGGTCGGTGGTGTCGGCGGCGACGGTGACCGCGCGGCGGCCGGCGGCGCGCACGTCGGCAGCCACGGATTCGGCGGCGGTGTGGTCGGTGCGGTAGCCGATGACCAGGTCGTGGCCGTCGGCGGCGAGCCGGCGGGCGGTGGCCGCGCCGATGCCGCGTCCTCCCCCGGTGACGATGGTGACGGAGGTCAATGCCCTTCTCCCCTGCCTTGCGGTGGGGGCGACGTTACCGTGGGCGGGACCATCCGGGGTGGAGAGGACTGTCACATGGGGCGCGCGTTGGTGCTGGGTGGCGGCGGGGTGACCGGGGTGGCCTGGGAGCTGGGTCTGCTGGCCGGGCTGGCCGGGCACGGCCTGCGGTTGGACGAGGCGGACCTGGTGGTGGGTACGTCGGCCGGGTCGGTGGTGGGGGCGCAGGTGCGTTCTGGTACGCCGCCGGCGCAGTTGTACGAGGCGCAGCTGCGGCCGCCCCGCGACGAGGTGCCGGCCCGGCTCGGGACGGGCGTGCTGTTGCGCTGGGCGTGGGCCGGTGGGCGGGGCCGGGACGCGGCGCGGGCCCGGGCACGTATCGGCGCGATGGCGTTGTCGGCGCGTACCCCGTCGGAGCAGTCACGGCGGGCGGTGATCGCGGCGCGGCTGCCGTCGCCGGACTGGCCGGCGGCGCGGCTGCTGGTCACCGCCGTGGACGCGGCCTCCGGCGAGTTCGTGGTGTTCGACGCGGACAGCGGGGTGCCGCTGGTGGACGCGGTCGGCGCGAGTTGCGCGGTGCCGGGGGTGTGGCCGCCGGTCACAGTCGGCGGCCGGCGCTACGTCGACGGCGGGGTCCGCTCGCCGGTGAACGCGGACCTGGCGGCCGGGTGCGGGCAGGTGGTGGTCCTGGCGCCGACGCGCGCGGCGGTGGGGCCGATGCCGCGGCTGTCGGCGCAGGTGGCGGCGTTGCGGGAGGCGGGGGCGCGGGTGGCAGTGGTGTCGCCGGACCGGGCGGCGCGGACGGCGATCGGCCGCAACGTGCTGGATCCGGCGCGGCGGGCGGCGTCGGCGCGGGCCGGGTTCGCCCAGGCCGACGCGGTGGCCGACGAGGTGGCAGCGGTGTGGCGCTGACCGAGGGCGTGCAGCACGGCGTCTCCTGACCGGCGCCGCAGCTCAGGAGACGCCGGTCAGGCGGCTCAGGCGCCGGTTGAGGTAGCGCTGTTCGGGCAGGCTTCCGGTCAGCCGCGCGGCCAGCCGGTAGTGCTCGGCGGCGGCCTGTGGGTCGCCGTGGAGTTCCAGCAGGTGCGCGCGGACGGCGTGCAGCCGGTGGTGGCCGCGCATCGCCGGGTCGGCCAGCAGCGGGTCGAGCAGCGCCAGCCCGACGGCGGGGCCGTGCGCCATGGCCACCGCGACGGCCTGGTTGAGCGTGACGAACGGGCTGGGGGCGACCCGGCTCAGCATGTCGTAGAGGACGCTGATCTGCAGCCAGTCGGTGTCCGGGAAGGCCGGTGCCTCGGCGTGCACGGCGGCGATGGCCGCCTGGAGCTGGTAGCGGCCCACCGGGCCGTGGGGCAGGGCCCGGCCGAGCAGCGTGACGCCCTCGTCGATGAGGTCGCCGCGCCAGCGGGAGCGGTCCTGGTCGGCCAGCGGCACGAGGTCACCGGCGGCGTCGGTGCGGGCGGGCGACCGGGCGTGGGTGAGCAGCATCAGCGCCAGCGCGCCGGTGACCTCGTGGTGGCCGGGCAGCGCGGCGTGGACCTGCCGGGTGAGCCGGATCGCCTCCTCGGCGAGTTCGACGTCGAGGAGCTGGTCGCCGGAGGTGCGGGTGTAGCCCTCGCTGAACACCAGGTGGCACACGTCCAGCACGGCGGCCACCCGGCCGGGCAGCGCGTCCGGCGGCGGCATGGTGAACCGGGCGCCCGCCTCGCGCAGCGTCGCGCGGGCCCGGCTCAGCCGCTGGGTCATGGTCCGGGCCGGCACCAGGTAGGCGGCGGCGATCTGCTCCACGCGCAGTCCCGCGACCGCGCGCAGGGTCAGCGCGACCTGGGAGGGGCGGCTCAGCGCCGGGTGGCAGCACAGGAACAGCAGCCGCAGCGTGTCGTCGGCGCCGGTCACGGGCGTGTCGTCGACGGGCGGCACGACGCCGGCGCCGGGTTGCCGGACCGCGTCGAGCCGCTCGCGGCGGCTGCGGGCCTCCTCGGCGCGCATCCGGTCGATCAGCCGCCGCGCGGCGACCCGGATGAGCCAGGCGCGGGGTTCGTCGGGGACGCCGGTGAGCGGCCACCGGGCGGCGGCCGCCTCCGCCGCGTCCTGCAGGGCGTCCTCACAGGCGTCGGGTTGCCCGTAGCGGCGCAGCAGCGCGGCGCGGACGTGCGGCGCCTCCCGGCGCCACACGTCCGCGAGGGGCGGGGCGTTACTGATCGGACCCGCCCGGCCACATCAGGGGCCGCAGCTCGACGGTCTCCCCCGGGCCGGCGAACTTCGCGGCGACGGCGTCGGCGCGGGCCTGGTCCTCGACGTCGACGAGGAAGAAACCGGCGAGGTGTTCCTTCGCCTCAGAGTACGGGCCGTCGGTCGCCAGCGGCGCGCCGTCGCGCCACCGGTAGAGCCGGGCGGTGCGGGGGTCGCCGAGCGCCTCGCCGACGACCAGTTCCCCGTTGGCGTGCAGCTCGGTCATCACCTGCTCGAAGTCGGCGTTGAGCCGGTCGCGTACCTCGGCGGGCAGCTCCTGGTGGGCGGCGAGGTATTCGGAGGTGGGGTGGCCCCACGGCTCCGGGTTGGAGTGGATCATGATCACGTACTTCACTGTCGGTCCTTCGCGTCGTGCGGCGGTGCCTCCCCGCCGCTCGCCGGGTACGACGGAGCGGGATCGCCGATGTCTACATATCCTCGCGTCATGAGTGACGCGGTGGGTGTCGGTGACCTGGTCGAGGATTTCACGCTGCCGGACGAGACGGGCACGCCACGGCGGCTGTCGGAGTTCCTGGCCGCCGGTCCGGTGGTGCTGTTCTTCTACCCGGCGGCGATGACGCGGGGCTGCACAGCGGAGAGCTGCCACTTCCGGGATCTGGCGGCGGAGTTCGCGGCGGTGGGCGCGTCTCGGGTGGGGATCAGCCGGGATCCGGTGCAGCGGCAGGCGGAGTTCTCCCGCCGGCACGGGTTCGACTATCCGCTGCTGTCCGACGTCGACGGCGAGGTGGCGCGGGCGTTCGGGGTGCGGCGGCGGCTGCCGCTGGGCGCGCTGAGCACCCGGCGGATGACGTTCGTGATCGGCACGGACCGGCGGGTGCTCGCAGTGGTGCACAGCGAGCTGAGCATGAACGAGCACGCCGACGCGGCGCTGCGGGCCCTCGGGGGCTGATCATTGCGGTGTCGCAGCCGGCTGGTATCAAGGCTGCGTCAAACAGGTGTACGGAAGAGGGCGTGATGGCGGGTCAGGGTTTGTCCACTGACGAGGTTCAGGGGATCCGGGAGGCGCTGGCCGCGGGCCGCAAGCCCCGGGTGGTGTTCACCGAGGCGGCCGGGCAGATGGCCGGGCAGCTCGGGCAGGTGGTGGAGCTGACCGACCCGGCGGCGTCGGAGGAGTTCGTGGTGGTGCGGTTCGGCCGCGACGAGCTGCCGTTCTCCCCCGCCGACGTGGCGATCGCCCCGAAGGGTGCCGGGCGGCGTCCGGCCGCCGAGGCGAAGCCGGAACCGGAGCAGCCGCCGGCCGCGCCGGAGCCGGAGTTCGTGCTGGACACGCCGCGGGTGCCGGCGCCGCGGCGGGAGGAGCCGAAGGCCGAGCAGCCGCAGGCGGAACCGAAGCCGGCGAAGCGGGTCGTGAAGGCCGCGAAGCCGAAGACCCCGCCGGGGCTGACCGTCACGCTGGCCTACGCCGAGGGCGAGTGGACGGTGGCCGCGCAGCAGGGCACGAAGGCGCTGGCCCGGCCGTACGTGGTGAAGCCGGCCGAGGCGCTGCGGATGGTGGCGCTGGTCGACGTTCCCGGGGTGCAGGAGGCGGTGGAGCAGATCCTGGCCGCCGAGCGGGCCGAGGCCGAGCAGCAGGCGGAGAAGCTGCGCGCCGAGCTGGCCGAGATCGAGGCGCGGCTGGCGGAGCTGCGCGAGGCGCGCTGACCCCGGAACGCCCCGCGGGGCCGGTGCGACCCCCTCGCACCGGCCCCGCGCCCCTGCGCCCACAGGTCGATCAGTGTTGCGGAATGTTCTGTACCCCGATCCGGCGGCGGAACACCCAGTACGTCCAACCTTGGTACGCCAGCACGATCGGCGTGAACACCACAGCCACCCAGGTCATGATCTTCAAGGTGTACGGGGTGGACGCGGCGTTGGTGGCGGTCAGCGTGCCGGCCGCGTCGAGGGTGGACGGCATCACGTTCGGGAACAGCGCGGCGAACAGCGTCGCCACGGCCAGCGCGATCGCCACGGCGGTGCCGGTGAACGCCCAGCCCTCCCGGCGTACCTTGGCCGCGGCCAGGCCGCCGAGCAGGGCGAGGGCGGCGCCGACGGCGAGCACGACGGCGGCGGCGCTGGAGCGGATGCTCAGCGACCAGCTCAGGAACGCCACGGCGGCCACGGCGGTGCCGACGCCGAGCTTCACGGCGAGGGCGCCGGCGCGCTCCCGGATGTCACCGGTGGTCTTGAGCGCCAGGAACACCGCGCCGTGAGTGAGGAACAGCCCCAGCGTGGTCAGGCCGCCGAGCAGCGCGTACGGGTTGAGCAGGTCGAGCAGGCCGCCGACGTACTCGTGGTCGGCGTCCAGCGGCACGCCGCGGAAGATGTTGGCGAACGCCACGCCCCACAGCACGGCCGGGATCGCCGAGCCCCAGAAGATGGCCTGGTCCCAGCGGCGCTTCCAGGACGCCTCGGGCCGCTTGTGGCGGTACTCGAAGGCGACGCCGCGGGCGATCAGGGCCAGCAGGATGAGCAGCAGCGGCAGGTAGAAGCCGGAGAACAGGGTGGCGTACCACTCGGGGAAGGCGGCGAACATGGCGCCGCCGGCGGTGATCAGCCACACCTCGTTGCCGTCCCAGACCGGGCCGATGGTGTTGATCAGGACGCGGCGCTGCCTGTCGTCGCGGCCGAGCACCGGCAGCAGCATCCCGACGCCGAAGTCGAAGCCTTCGAGGATGAAGTAGCCGGTGAAGAGCACTGCTACGAGGAGAAACCAGACGGTCGTCAGTTCCACGGTTGGGCTCCGGGGTGTCAGTAGGCGAACGCCAGCGGGCGCTCGGCGTCGTCGGTGTCGTCGTCGTCGGACTGGGGGGTGACGTCCGGTACGCCGGCGCGGGCGTAGCGGACCAGCAGTTTGAACTCGACCACCGCGAGGACGGCGTAGATGAGGGTGAACGCGGTGAACGAGGTGAGCACCTCGGTCAGGGAGACGCTGCGGGACACGCCGTCGCGGGTGAGCATCTCGCCGAAGACGATCCACGGCTGGCGGCCCATCTCGGTGAAGATCCAGCCGAAGGAGTTGGCCAGCAGCGGCAGCACGGGCATGACCAGGCCGGCCCGCAGCAGCCACTTGCTGGTGGGGGTGC
The DNA here is from genome assembly GCF_000177655.2 of Micromonospora sp. L5. Classification (NCBI taxonomy): domain Bacteria; kingdom Bacillati; phylum Actinomycetota; class Actinomycetes; order Micromonosporales; family Micromonosporaceae; genus Micromonospora; species Micromonospora sp. L5. Next base: position 5,628,590 of record NC_014815.1, read on the forward strand.
GGCCCTTGCGCTGGCTCCACAGCACCAGCAGCGCGATCGCGGCGGCGGCCAGCCCGAAGCCGATCATGAAGCGGAAGCTCCAGTAGGTGACCGGGATGATCGGGGCGTAGTTGCCGGGGCCGTACTGGCTGGCGTACTGGGCCTGCAGGTCGTTGATGCCCTGCACGGTGCCGTTGGGGTCGCCGGTGCCGAGGAACGACAGCAGGTACGGGATCTTGACGGCGAACAGCTCGCGGCTGCCGTCGAGGCTGCCGACGGTGAGCACGGAGAACGAGGCGGGGCTCTCGGTGGTGTAGAGGCCCTCGGCGGCGGCCATCTTCATCGGCTGCACCTCGGTCATGATCTTGCCCTGGATGTCGCCGGTGAGGACGACCAGCGCCGAGGAGATCAGGACGACCCAGGAGCCGAGCTTGGTGGCGAAGCGGTACGCGCCGGTGTCGGCGCTGTCGCGGTTGCGCATCACGTGCCACAGGCCGACGGTGACCATCAGCGACCCGGCGACCAGGAACGCGCCGGCCAGGGTGTGCGGGAAGGTCACCAGGGCGACCTTGTTGGTGAGCACGGCGACGAAGTCCGTCAGCTCGGCACGGCCACTCTCCGGGTTGATCCGGAACCCGACCGGGTTCTGCATGAACGAGTTGGCGGCGAGGATGAAGTACGCCGACAGGTTGGTGCCGATCGCGGCGGCCCAGATCGCGGCCAGGTGCAGGCGCTTGGGCAGCCGGTCCCAGCCGAAGATCCACAGGCCGATGAACGTGGATTCGAGGAAGAACGCCACCAGGGCCTCGATGGCCAGCGGCGCGCCGAAGATGTCACCGACGAAGCGGGAGTAGTCACTCCAGTTCATGCCGAACTGGAACTCCTGCACGATGCCGGTGACCACACCCATCGCGAAGTTGATCAGAAAGAGCTTGCCGTAGAACTTGGTGAGTTTGAGGTACCGCTCGTTGCCGGTGCGGTGCCACATGGTCTGGAGGATCGCCACCAGCACGGACAGGCCGATGGTCAACGGCACGAACAAGAAGTGGTAGACGGTGGTGACACCGAACTGCCAGCGGGCGACGTCCAACGCGTCCACCTGAAACCCCCAGCTGCGCATACTACGAGACGTAGTAGATACTACTCGGCGTCGTAGCGAAAGCAGCAGGGCCGCAGGGCCCCACCCGGCCCGGGACCAATGACCCTGATCACCTTGCCGGAGGACCTGCGGTCCCGGGATCACCCACGCCGGAGGACCCCCACCGGCTCCCCCCGCTGTGCCCGCGCGTGGGAACATCCAGCACTGATGAACAGCACCCCCTGGCGCGCGCCGCTGCTGTGGCGGAGCGCGCAGACGCTCGCCCGCGCCGTCGTCGGGCTGGTCGGCCGGCTGGAGGTCACCGGCGACGTGCCCGACGCGCTGCGCCACGGCCCGCTGGTCCTGGCCGCCAACCACATCAGCCCGTTCGACCCGGTGGTGCTCGCCGCCGCCTGCCGGGTCCGGCGCGTCGCGCCCCGGATCATGGCCACCGGCGGTCTGTTCCGCGCCCCGGTGATCGGGTCGCTGATGCGCCGCGCCGGGCACATCCGCGTCGACCGGGGCACCTCCGCGGTGCACCGGTCACTGGAGGTCGCCGCCGAGGCCGTGGCCGGCGGCTCGGTGGTGGTGGTCTACCCGGAGGGACGCATCGGGCTCGACCCGGGCATGTGGCCCGAGCGGGGCAAGACCGGCGCCGCCCGGCTCGCCTTCGCCAGCGGCGCCGCCGTGGTCCCGGTCGCCCAGTGGGGCTCGCACGAGGTGCTCCCCTACCGGGCGCCCAAGGGCATGCTGCGCGCGACAGCCCGGGCGATCGTCCGCCGGCCCGCCATCCGGGTGCACTTCGGCGCTCCGGTGCCGCTGGACGACCTGCGGTCGGGCTCCCCCGGCGCGGCCCGGCAGGCCACCGACCGGATCATCGACGCGATCACCGACGACCTGGTGCCGCTGCGCCCCGACGAGCCGGACCGGCCGCGCCACGTCGACCCGGGCCGGCCGGTCGACACCGCCCGCGCCCACCGTCGCCACCGCGCCGGCTGACGCATCCCGGCGCCGGTGGCGGGTATCAAGTCCTCGCGCCCCTTCAGGTGGAGAGGACCTGGTCATGACCGCTGTCCGAGCACTCGTTCTCAACTGCACCCTGAAGCGCTCCCCGGCGACGTCCAGTTCACAGGTGCTCGGTCAGGAGGTGCTCGACGCGCTGGCCGAGCAGGGCGTCGACGGCGAGATCGTCCGGGTGGTCGACCACGACGTGCGCTTCGGGGTCTCCGTCGACGAGGGCGACGGCGACGGCTGGCCCGGCATCCGCGCCAAGCTGCTCGCCGCCCAGATCCTGATCATCGCCACGCCGATCTGGCTCGGTCAGCCCTCGTCGGTGACCAAGATGGTCCTCGAACGGCTGGACGCCGAGCTGTCCGAGACCGACAACCAGGGCCGCCTGCGCACCTACGGCAAGGTCGGCGGGGTGGCCGTGGTCGGCAACGAGGACGGCGCGCACCACACCATCGCCGAGGTGCAGCAGGCCCTCAACGAGGTGGGGTTCACCTGCCCGGCCGCCGGGGCCACCTACTGGGTCGGGGAGGCGCTGCACAAGACCGACTACGTCGACGCCCGCCCCAAACCCGACACGACCGGCCGCACCACCGCCGCGCTGGCGCTCAACAGCGCCCACCTGGCCCGGCTGCTCGCGGAGCAGCCCTACCCGCCACCCGGAACCCGCGACGCAGGCACCGGCCCCAGCAGCCAGTCCGGCTGACCCGGCGCCCCTGCCCGCACCCGACCCGACCCCGCGGCCCGCTACTCCGCCGTCGATCTTGCAATTGGTGCCCCGGCAAACCCGGCCAAACGCCCCCGACAAGGGCCGCAAGTGCAAGATCAGCGAGGCGAGGGCGGGCGAGGCCGGGGCGGGGTGGGTGGGGTCAGGCGGTGGTGCGCAGCCGGTCGTCGAGTGCGGCCAGGTCCGGGACGAACCACACCTGGTCGTGCCGGTTCGACTCGGCCACCAGCGCGCGCAACGCGCCGCTGCGCTCCAGGTGGGCGGAGATGTCACCGACGATCGCCAGGCGCAGCCGGTAGTTGACGAACTTCTGCATCACGTCACCGGCGAAGCGGGTGCCGAGCGTGAAGAAGTCGGGGTCGAGCCGCTCGGCCGGTACCGCGACCACAGTCGCGCCGAGGAACGCCGCGCCGATCAGGTCCAGCGCGTCGCGCTCGGTGGCGATCGGCGGGCCGTCCGGGTCGCAGACCAGCACCTGCTCGCCGGCGCGCTCCTGCATCAGGTCAGCCACGGCTGTGCTCCCCGCCGCCGAGCAGGCCGTTGCCGCCGTCGAGCACCCCGTCGAGCAGGCGCAGCAGGTCGGCGGTGGCGGTGAGATCGCCCAGGATCATGATGGTCATGCGGTGCCGCTCCTCGTCGTGGACCGTCTGCACGCGCAGCGGACGGTCCGGGTCGTGGTGGGTGTTCACGCCGGCCAGCACCAGCGTGGCGAGCCGGTCGACGGCGGCCCGGTCGACGCCGTCGAGCCGCACGACGCTCGACACCTCCGCCCCCGGCGCCGAGGGCGGCGCGGGCCGGCCGGTCAGCGCGTCCAGGTCCGCACGGGTGATCCGGTACTGCTTGCCGATCCGCGTGGCCCGCAGCCGCCCGGAGCGGATGTAGCCGCGCACGGTGCGCACGTGCAGGCCGAGCAGGTCAGCGACCTGCTCCACCGAGTACATGTCGTTACTCATCGCACCGTATCTTAGCGATGATGGGGAACGATAGGTAATTTCACCGCCCGGCCATGTCTGCGCCACCCGGGCCGGGCATACTGCCCGCGTGCAGCCCCGTCACGGCTACCTCGACGCGCCCGCGCCGCTGGCGTTCGCCCACCGCGGCGGCGCGGCCGACGGCGACGAGAACACCGCCGCCGCGTTCGCCCGTGCCGTCGCCCTGGGCTACCGGTACGTGGAGACCGACGTGCACGCCACCGCCGACGGCGTACCGGTGGTCTTCCACGACCCGACGCTGCGCCGGGTCACCGGCGAGCCGGGTCGCATCGCGGATCTGCGCTGGGCCGACCTGGCCTCGGTACGCGTCGGCGGCGCCGCCCTGGTGCCCCGCCTGGACGAGGTGCTCGGCGCCTGGCCGCAGGTGCGGTTCAACATCGACGTGAAGTCCGACGGCGGCGTGGCGCCCACCGTCGCCACGGTCACCCGGGTCCGCGCGGGCGGGCGGGTGCTGCTCGCCTCGTTCAGCGACGCCCGGCTGGCCCGGCTGCGGGCGCTGGCCGGGCCGAAGGTCGCCACCAGCCTCGGCATGCGCGGCGTGGCCCGGCTGCGGCTGGCCTCGCTGCACGGACGGCCGCTACGGCTGCCCCCGTCGGTGGTGGCCGCGCAGGTGCCCGTCGCCTTCGGGCGGGTGCCGGTGGCCGACCGGCGGTTCCTCGCGCACTGCCACCGGATCGGGTTGCAGGTGCACGTCTGGACGATCGACGATCCCGCCCAGATGCACCACTTACTTGATCTTGGTGTGGATGGCATCATGACCGATCACGTCAGCGTGCTCCGTGACGTCTATCGCAGTCGCGGCCACTGGGCCGCCTGAGCCCCCGAGGACGACCCCCGATGGCCGATACGGTCACCCCCGCCGTCGCCGACCCCGCCGGACCGGGCAGCACCCGCCGCGAGCGCACCGGCTGGTACTTCTACGACTGGGCGAACTCCGCGTTCCAGACCACAGTCATCACGGTCTTCCTCGGGCCGTTCCTCACCACGGTCACCGAGCTCGCCGCCGGTTGCGAGCTGGGCGCGGACAGCTGCGACGGCGCGGTGTACCCGCTGGGCATCAAGGTCGCCGCCGGATCGTTCTACCCGTACCTGATCTCGCTGTCGGTCTTCCTCACCGTGTTCGTGCTGCCGGTGATCGGCGCGATCGCCGACCGGTCGGCGCACAAGAAGCGGCTGCTCGCCGCCGCGGCGTTCACCGGCGCCGGCGCGACAATCGCGTTCGCGTTCGTCACCGGCGAGCGCTACCTGCTCGGCGGCGCGCTGTTCCTGATCGCGAACATCTCCTTCGGCGCCGCCGTGGTCGTCTACAACTCGTTCCTGCCGCAACTCGGCGGTCCCGACGAGCGCGACGGCATCTCCAGCCGCGGCTGGGCCATCGGCTACCTCGGCGGCGGCCTGCTGCTCGCGCTGAACCTCGTCGCGGTCACCATGCTCAGCGAGGAGGGCAACGCCCAGCGCACGCTGGACCTGGCCCGCTGGTCGATCGTGTCCGCAGGCGTGTGGTGGGCCGCGTTCACCCTGGTGCCGCTGCGCTGGCTGCGGGAGCACCCGACCGAGGCGGCCCGCCGGGGCGGCAGCGGCGTCAACGTGCTCACCGACGGGTTCCGGCAGCTCGGGCGCACCCTGCGGGAGATCAAGACGTACCCGCTGACGCTGTACTTCCTGCTCGCGTTCCTGGTCTTCAACGACGGCATCCAGACCGTCATCACCCTCGCCAGCCAGTACGGCACCGAGGAGCTGCGGCTGGAGCAGAGCACGCTGATCGTGACGATCCTGCTGGTGCAGTTCCTCGCCTTCGGCGGCGCGCTCGCCCTCGGCGCGCTCGCCAAACGCATCGGTGCCTGGAAGACCGTGCTGCTGTCGCTGGTGCTCTGGACCGGTGTGATCATCGCCGCGTTCCGGCTGCCGGCCGAGGCGCCCGTGCCGTTCATGATCCTCGGCGGCTGCATCGGCCTGGTGCTCGGCGGCAGCCAGGCGCTGAGCCGGTCGCTGTTCAGCCAGCTCATCCCGGCCGGCAAGGAGGGCGAGTACTACGGCTTCTACGAGATCAGCGACAAGGGCACCAGCTGGCTCGGCCCGCTGGCGTTCGGCCTGGTCTTCCAGCTGACCTCGTCGTACCGGGTGGGCCTGGTGTCGCTGCTGATCTTCTTCGTGGTCGGCTTCGCGCTGCTGGCCGCCGTGCCGATGCGCCGGGCCATCATCGCCGCCGGGAACACCCCGCCCCGGGTGCTCTGACCCGTCGCGCCCTCGTGGATCATCGGGGGCCTGATCAGGCGGCGTCGATGGACTAGGCTGCCCCGACGTGACCGACGACGCCGCCCCCACCTGCCTGGCCCGCCCCCTGCCGGGGCCCGGCGACGACCGGGCCGCCGGCTGCGCCGCCGCCCGCGGCGTCGACGGCCGGCCGCTGCACGCCGCCGCGCTCAAGTTCTTCTGGGGGCCGATGGACTGCGGCAAGTCCACCATGGCGTTGCAGATGAACCACAACCACGCCCGGCAGGGCCGCCGCGGCCTGGTCACCACCCGCATCGACCGCTCGCTGGGCCCGCAGGTCACCACCCGCATCGGCCTGGCCCACGAGGCCGTCGAGGTCACCGACGACCTCGACCTGCGCGTCCTGGTCCGCGACGCGTGGGCCGAGGGGGTACGCGTGGACTACCTGATCTGCGACGAGGCCTCGTTCTACAACCTCGAACACATCGAGCAGATGGCCGAGCTGGTCGACCGGTTCGACGTCGACGTCTACGCCTTCGGCCTGGCGACCGACTTCCGCTCCTGTCTGTTCCCCGCGGCGCAGCGGCTGTTCGAACTGGCCGACGAGGTGGCCCGCATCCAGGTCGAGGTGCTGTGCTGGTGCGGCCGGGAAGGGCTGCTCAACGCCCGCGTGGTCGGCGGCCGGGTGGTCCGCGAGGGCGCGCAGGTCGTCATCGGCGACACCGTGGACACCGCCGACGTGCGCTACCAGGTGCTGTGCCGGCGCCACTACCGCTCCGGGGACCTCGGCCCGCGTGCCTGAGCGTCAGAACGGGTCTCCGCACACCCGCCAGCCGCCGCCCTCCGGCACCACAGGCAGCTCCCGCTCCTCGCTGCCGCCGCCGTCCCGGTTGATCCGCACGAGCACCGTGCCGCGCGGCCGGCCCGATCGGGTCGCCACCGACACGTCGACGATCTCGTAGCCGCTGACCTGCGGAGGCGTCCGCACCCAACTGCCGAAGCCCGACTTGCTCCACCTGCCCCGGGCCTCGGCGCACAGCCGCTCGTACGCCGCGTCGGTGTCACCGGCCGCGACGTCGCGGAAGAACCCGTCGGCGGTCTCCCGCACCGGCCCGTCGGCCTGGAACACCACCTGCGCGTTCCACGCCGCGAGCCCGGCCACCCCGATCAGGCAGGTGCCCACGCCGAGACCGGCGATCAGCACGCCCGCGCGTAGCGGGCGGCGACGCCGGGCCGTGTGGTGCCACTCCCGCTGCCTGCCCATCACTGTCGACGGTAGGCAACCGGACGGTGACGCGCAGCCGGTTGCGACGCGCGCTCGTACCGGACAGCAAACGGCGGGCATCGGCGGCAGACTGTCCGCATGACAGCTCATGCCGACATCGCCATGATCAGTATCGACAGCTCCGACCCGGCCGCGCACGCCGCCTTCTACGCCAAGGCGCTGGGATGGGAGATAACCCACAGCGAGGCCGAGTACGCCATGATCGTCAAGGACGGCCCGGCGATCGGGTTCGGCCTGGTGCCCGGCTACACGCCGCCGGCGTGGCCGGACGAGAGCGGCGACAAGCGTTACCACCTGGACCTCTACGTCGACGACGTGGCGGTCGCGGAGAAGGACCTGGTGGCGGCCGGCGCGACCCGGCCCGAGTTCCAGCCCGGCGGCGAGCGGTGGACCGTGCTGCTCGACCCGATCGGGCAGCCGTTCTGCCTCTGCCCCCGCCCCCAGGGCTGACCGGTCGGCGCAGCGGGCCGCAGTGCTCCGCGGCCCGCTGCGCGGCTGGTGGCGGTCAGCCGCGGCGGCGGGCCCGCGCCGCCCAGATCGCGTACGCCGGATCCCGGTCCAGGTTGTGCCGGTCCCGGTCGTAGCGGCGGGTGGTACGCGGATCGGCGTGCCCCATCGCGTCCTGCACGTCCTCCAGCGGCACCCCCTCGGAGCGGGCCGTGGTGGCGAACGCGTGACGCAGCGAGTGCGGCGACAACTTCGCCCACGCGGCGATCCCGGCCCGCTGCGCGAGGCGGCGCACCAGCCGGAACACGGCGTGCCGGTCCAACCGGCCGCCGGTGGCGGTGACCAGCAGCGGACCGGTCAGCTCCGGCACGGTGACACCCTGCGCGGCGGCCCGCACGGCCAGGTAGGCGTCGACCGCGTACGCGGTGCCCGGGGTGAGCGCGCGCCGGCGTACCTTGCCGCCCTTGCCGACGAAGCGGATGCTGCGGTGACCGCGCTCCGTGCCCAGGTCGGACACGTCCAGCGCGACCAGTTCCCCCACCCGCAGCCCCAGGTCGGCCAGCAGCGCGACGGCGGCCCGGTTGCGGGCGGCGGCCGGGCCGGTGTCGGCCTCGGCGGCGGCGATCAGCGCGTCCACCTCGTCGGGGGTCAGGCCGACGGTGGCGGAGTGGTCCCGGTCGACTCGTGGCCGGTCCGCCGCCGACACCGGGTTGGCGGGCACCGCGCCCAGCTTGACCAGGAAGTCGTACCAGCTCGACAGCGCGGACAGCCGGCGCGCGACGGTGGCCGGGGTGAGCGGCCGGCCTGCGCGGCCGCGGGGTGTGGACTCCAGTTCCCGGCCGTAGGCGTTGACGTCGAGGAAGGTGGCCCGCAGCGGGTCGACTGCCTGCTCGGCGCACCACGTCAGCCAGCCGGTGACGTCGCGGCGGTACGCGTCGCGGGTGTGCTCGGACAGTCGCCGGTTGCGCAGCCACGCCTCGGTGACGTCGGCCGGACCGGCGGGCAGGGCGGCGGGGCGGGCGCGGGGCAGCACCTCGGGGCGAAGCATGTGAGAAAGGTTCTCAGCCGGCGGGGTGTTTGGCGACGAGGCGCGCTGACCGCCGGTACGCCGAAGGGGGTCGGCCGGCGCTCCGGCCTCCCCCGCTTCGGGCGTGACGTGCTCAGGCGGTGGTGAGCTGACGGTGGCCGTTGCTCTCGGCGGGCGTGCTCACAGTGATCCGGCGCGGCTTGGCGCGCTCGGCGATCGGGATGCGCAGCGTCAGCACGCCGTTGTCGTAGCCCGCCTCCAGCCGGTCGGTGTCGAGCGTGTCGCCCAGGAACAGCTGCCGGGTGAACGTGCCCATCGGACGCTCGGCGGCGACCAGCTCCACGTTCTCGCCGGTGGGACGGCGGCGCTCGGCGCGGACGGTCAGCACGTTGCGCTCGACGGTGCAGTCGATGCTGTCCGGGTCTACGCCGGGCAGGTCGAACGCCGCGTAGAAGTGGTCACCGTCGCGGTACGCGTCGAGGTGCATCACGGCGGGCCGGGCGGTGGTGCCGAAGAACTGCTCGGCGATCCGGTCGATCTCGCGGAACGGGTCGGTACGCATCAACATGACTCTTGCCTCCTCGGTTCTCCTGACCCAAGGTCTCAAGTTGAGTCTGGGTGACTCAAGTTCCTGGTTCTGTTTTAGCGCGCCTGCGCCGCGTCGTCAACTCGTCCCGCGAGCGCCTTCTCGAACCAGTGCTGCGCGTACGGGCCGCTGGTGAACGCGGGGATCTCCCGGTAGCCGTGCCGGGCGTACAGGGCCCGCGCCTCGACCAGGTCGGAGCGGGTGTCCAGCCGGATCCGCGTCGCCCCGCCCCCGGTCGCGTACGCCTCGATCGCGGCGATCAGCGCCGCCCCGCCCCCGGCGCCCCGGCGCTCCGGGCGCACGTACACCCGGGTCAGCTCGGCCCAGTCCGGCTGCCACCTCAGCCCGGCGCACCCGGCGAGCCGCCCCTCGTGGCGGGCGAGCACCAGCAGCCCGGTGGGAGGGGCCAGGTCGTCGCTCGGGTCCTCGGCCAGCGCGGCGTCCACCTCGCCGGGCCGCTCCGGGCGGCCGTACCAGCGGCGCACCATCTCCGCCATGTACTCGCGCAGCATCAGCGCCGCGTCCGGCCCGTCCGGGCGCACGACCTGCGTGCTCCAGCCCGTCACGGGCCGGTCCGCCAGTAGACGCCCTGCTCGCGGGTGAGCAGCATGTCGTCGATCAGGTAGCGGCGCAGCGTCACGTGGTCGGCGTCGCCGCCCTCGCACCAGCGGCGCAGCGCCTCGTCCACCTCCCGTTCCGGGTAGCGCCGCCCGGGTTCGAAGGTGCGTTCGGTGATGTGCTCCAGCAGCACGCGGCGGCGCCCCCGCTGCGCGGGCAGCCGGGTCAGCGCGCCGTCGCGCAGGAACGTGCGCAGGATCGTCTCGCGCGGGTTCGCGGCCGGGGCCGCCGGGGATGCCGCACCGGCCCGGGCGAACTCGCGCAGCCGCCCGGCGTCGACCCGCAGCCCGTCCCCGTCGTCGGTGAGCACGCCGGCGTCGGTGAGACGGCGGACGGCCACTGCGGCGTCGCGGGCGGGCAGGCCGGTACGGGCCACCACGGCCGGCACGTCCCGGGCGCCGAGCACGATCGCGGCGAACACGGTCCGGCGGCGCTCGTCGGCGAGCGCCCCGGCGAGGGCTTGAGCGGTCATGGCGGGCAGCCTGTCAGCAACCCGCCGGATCCGGCGAGGCGTTTTCCGGCCGCCGCTCCCCGGGTCGCCACGGCGGACGGCGGCCCGGCCGGTCCCCGACACCGACCGGTGCGACCGGCGCGTCCCGGCAGGTCAGGCCGCGAAGTCCACCTCGGCGGCCTCGACGGTGCCGGCGGTGCGCCCCGGGGCGGTCTGGAAATTCCAGTAGAGGTTGGTGTGGGCGATCACCTGCGCGGGCGGCGGCGTGCCGTAGGCGGACAGGTCCTCGGTGGTGTGCGCGTCGGCGACGAGCGTGGCGTCGTAGCCGCGGGTGAACGCCCCGTGCAGCGTCGACCTGATACACGCGTCGGTCTGCGCGCCGGTCACGACCAGCCGGCCCACCCCGGCGGCGGCGAGCACCGGCTCCAGGTCGGTGTCCTCGAAGGAGTCGCCGTACGCCTTGTGCACCAGCGGCTCGTCGTCGCGGCGCGACAGCTCCGGCACGATCCGCCACTGCTCACTGTCGGGCGGCAGGTCGTCGCTGCGGTGCTGCACCCACACCACCGGGACGGCGGCGTCGCGGGCCCGGTCGACCAGACCGGCGATGGTGGCGACCACGCGGTCACGGTCGTGGGCGCCGCCCACCACACCGTTCTGCACGTCGACGACGAGCAACGCGGTGTGCGGACGGCCGGTGAGCGTGGTCATGGCGACTCCTCGGGTGGTGACGGTCCCGGTCAACCTAGCCCCGGCCCCCGACACTCCCGGGCCGCGCTCACAGCCGCCGGTGCATCACGTGCAGCCCGACCCGTCCCCGCTCCGGGTGCGCGAACGCCTCCGGCACGGTGCCGATCACCGTGAAGCCGAGCCGCCGGTACAGCTCCACCGCCGCCGTGTTGGTCTCCACCACGGCGTTGAACTGCATCGCGGCGAAACCCTGCCGCCGGGCCCAGTCCAGCGCCTCCTCGCACAGCGCCCGGCCCACACCCCGGCCCCGGGCGTCCGCCGCGACCATGAAGCTCGCCGTCGCCACGTGCGACCCCGGCCCGGGCCGGTTCGGGCCCATCTTCGCGGTGCCGCGCACCGCGCCGTCGCGGTCCACCGCGACCGAGGTACGCCCCGGCGGGCGCCCCACCCACACCTCGCGCACCGTCTCCGGCGGCCACCGCGGGTCGTACGGGAACGTGTCGGCGGCGGTGATGACGTCGGCGAGGATCGGCCGGACCTGGGCCCAGTCGGCGTCGGTGTAGTCACGAATCAGCATCGGCGCGCACGCTAGCCGCCGCCCCGGCCGTCCGGCCACCGGTTTCCGTCCACCCGGCCGAGGGCGGCGGGGCATCGGCGGACCACCCGCCGGGGCCATCATGGACGGGTGGCCGAATCAGTCGCCGACATCGATCGGAGCGAGGCCGCCGCACCCGGTGGCCCGCCGCCCGCCGGTCCGCGTACCGCCGCGCCCCTGGTGGTGGGCGCGGCCCTCACCGTCGTGCTGCTGTCGCTGGCCGGCCGCTACGGCTACCACCGCGACGAGCTGTACTTCCTGCTGTGCGGCCGGCACCTCGACTGGGGCTACGTCGACCAGGGGCCTCTCGTGCCGGCGCTGGCGCGGCTGGCCGACACGATCGCGCCGGGCAACCTGGTGGTGCTGCGTACCCCGTCGGCGTTCATCGGCGGCGCGGCGGTGGTCCTGGTCGCCGCGATCGCCCGGCAGTTCGGCGCCGGCCGCGTCGCCCAGACGGCCGCGGCGGTGCTCGCCGCCGCCTCGGGCATCGTGCTGGCCGGCGGCCACCTGCTCAGCACCACGAGCGTCGACCTGCTGGTGTGGCTGGCCGCCGCGCTGTGCGTGGTGCGGATGCTGCGCACCGGCGACACCCGGTGGGCGCTCGGCGCCGGGCTCGCGCTCGGCGTCGGCCTGCTCAACAAGCCGCTGCCCGCGCTGCTCGGCGTGGGCCTGGTCGCCGGTCTGCTGATCGCCGGGCCGCGCCGGCTGCTGCGGGACCGGTGGGTGCTCGCCGGCGCGGGAATCGCCGCGCTGCTCGCCGTGCCGTACGCGGTGTGGCAGGCCGCGCACGGCTTCCCGCAGCTCGACGTCGCCGCGTCGATCGCCGAGGGCGACAGCTCCTACAGCGGCCGGATCGACGCGGTGGTGCTCCAGTTCCTGATCATCAGCCCGTTCGCGGTCCCGGTGTGGGTAGCCGGGCTGGTGGCGCTGCTGCGCCGACCGTCCTGGGCGGCGTACCGGTCGCTGGCCTGGGCGTGGCTGGTGGTGGTCGCGATCGTGGTGGCGGCCGGTGGCAAGGGCTACTACGACGCGCCGCTGCTGCTGGTGCTCACCGCCGCCGGGGTGGTGCCGGTCGTCGCGTGGGCGCAGCGGGGCGCGGCCCGGGTCCGGCAGGCGCTGCTGGTCACAGCCGCCGTGCTGATGGCGGCGAGCAGCGCGGTGCTGCTGCTGCCCACGCTGCCGGCCGACCGGCTGCCCGGGTTCGTGGTCGCTGTCAACTACGACGCGGGCGAGACCATCGGCTGGCCCGAGTTCGCCGACTCGGTGGCCGCCGTGCACCGCGCGCTGCCGCCGGCCGAGCGCGACCGGGCCGTGGTGTTGACCGGTAACTACGGCGAGGCCGGGGCGCTGGCCCGCTACGGTCCGGCCCGGGGCCTGCCCCGCGCGTACTCCGGGCACAACAGCATGGCCACGTTCGGCCGGCCGCCCGACGACGCCGACGTGGTGATCGTCGTCGGCTGGCCCCGGCCGGAGCCGCTGCGTGCCTGGTTCACCGAGGTCACCGAGGTGGGCCGGGTCGACCAGCGGGCCGACGTCGACAACGACGAGAACGGCGAGCCGATCTTCCTCGCCCGGGGCCTGCGGCGTCCGTGGTCACAGATCTGGGACACCGAGGTACGCCACGGCTCCTGAGATACTTGCCGCCATGCTCTGGGGAGTCAGCGGGCCGATCTTCCTCCTCGACTACCTCGGCGCGGTCGCCGTGGCAGTCGTGATCGCCGTGGCGATACGCGAACTGACCGGCCGCCGTACCCGCGGTGCGACACCCGACCGGGTCGAGCTGGCGTACCTGACCGACCGGGCGCTGCTGGCCTGCCAGGTCGGGGTGGCCGCGCTGCGCCGCGCGGGCGGGGTCGACGTCGGCGAACTCGCCACCCTGCACGCGCAGGGGCCGCCCCCGGCCGGTTCGCCCGCGCTGGTGCGCGCCCTGCACACCGCGCTGCGCCGCCCGCAGACCTGGGCGGCGGTACTCGCCGATCCCGCAGTGGGCCGGGCGCTGCGCCGTACGGTCGGGCGGCTGGTCCGCGACGGCTGGCTGCTCACCCCCGGGCAGCGGCGGCGGATCGCGCTGGGCACGGTGCCGCTGTTCGCGGTCGCCGCGGTCGGACTGACCCGGCTGGTGGACAGCGCGGTCGAGGGGCGCTCGGCGGGCGGTCCGGCCTCGGTCGCCGGGCTGCTGCTGTGCTGCCTGGCCACCGCGCTGGGTGGCTGGTGGCTGACCGAGGTGCCGGAGACCGGCGCCGCCGCCCGCCGGTTGCTGCGGCGGCTGCGCCGCGAGCACGCCGACCTGGACCCGGAGCGCCGCCCGGTCTGGCAGGGCCGGGACACCGACACGCTGCTGACCGGGATGGCCCTGTTCGGCCCCCGGCCGCTGCTCGCCGTGGACCCGGCGTTCGCCGTACAGGTCGGCGTCGACCCGGAACGGGACCGCCCGCGCCCCGACCGCAAACCCGCCCGCCGCTGACCAGACCTCTCATTTCGGGTCGATCATGAGGTTGACGGCGTTCCGTGTCCGTTTTGCCCGGCACAACGTCATGATCGACGGAGGGCAGGCAGGCCGGGGCGCCGGCCGGGTTTCCTTGTCTTGAGCGCCGGGAAGGCTCGGGCATGGCCGAGACATTCGTGAGCGAAGACCTGAAGACACTGCAGGCGATTGCGCGCGGGGCCGGGATACAGGAGGTCGACCGCCTGTCGCCGGACCAACTGGTCGAGGCGCTGCGCCGCGCCGGGGTGACCGACGGTACGCAGGACCAGTGGCCGCCCCAGCCGATCGAGGACCCGGCCCACCTGGCGGGGCTGCCCCGCAGCTCGCTGAAGCAGGGCGACGAGAGCACCGGCGGCCGGGCCGCCGAGGAGTCGATCGGCGCCATGCCCGGCGAGTCCGGCACGGAGATCAACGACCGCACCGAACGCTGACCGTACGCGAGGAAAGGGCCGCCCCCGGTGTTCCCGGGGGCGGCCCTCCACGCTCGACCGGACGCGGTCAGTGCATGCCGGCGGCGGCAGCCGCCTCCTCGCGGGCCCGGCGCTCGTCGCCGCTGAGCGTGTTCAGCGGCTTCTCCTTGATGAACAGCACGACGATCAGGGCGAGCAGCGCGAACGGCGCGCCGATGAGGAACATCTCCGACGTGGCGATGTCGTAGACGTCCTGCACGATCCGCAGCACCGGCTCCGGCAGGGCGGACAGGTCCGGCACCTCGGCCGAACCGCCGCCGGCCGCGATCGGCCCCAGCCGCTCCACGGTCAGCGAGGTCACCCGGTTCGCCAGGACCGCGCCGAGCGCGCTCACGCCGACCGCGCCGCCCATGCTGCGGAAGAACGTCAGCACCGAGGTGGCCGCGCCGAGTTCGGCGGCCGGTACGTCGTTCTGCGCGGCCAGCACCAGGTTCTGCAGGAGCATGCCCACGCCGACACCCAGCACCGCCATGTACACCGACAGCACCGGCACGCTCGTGTTCGCGTCGATGGTGCTCAGCAGCAGCATGCCGACCGTCATCACCGCGGCGCCGGCGACCAGGAACATCTTCCAGCGGCCGTACTTGGTGATCAGCTGACCCGCCACCGTCGAGGAGACCAGCAGGCCGAGGACCATCGGCAGGCTCATCAGGCCGGCCGCGGTCGGCGACTTGCCCAGCGAGGTCTGGAAGTACTGCGACAGGAACACGGTGCCGCCGAACATCGCCACGCCCACGAGGATGCTCGCGATCGTGGTGAGACTGACGGTGCGGTTGCGGAAGATGCCGAGCGGGATGATCGGCTCCTCGGTGCGGGACTCGACGAACACGGCGAGCGCGAGCAGCGCCAGCCCGCCGCCGACCAGCAGCGCGGTCCAGCCGGACGCCCAGTCGAACTTGTTGCCCGCGAGCGACGACCAGATCAGCAGCGTGGACACGCCCGAGGTGATCAGGAGGGCGCCGAGCCAGTCGATGCGGACCTTGCGGCGCACCACCGGCAGGTGCAGCGTCTTCTGCAGCAGGGCGATGGACAGCAGGCTGAACGGCACCCCGATCAGGAAGCACCAGCGCCAGCCGAGCCAGGACGTGTCGACCAGGACGCCGCCGATCAGCGGGCCGGCGATGGTGCCGACACCGAACACGGCGCCGAAGATGCCGGCGTACCGGCCCAGCTCACGCGGCGGGATCATGGCCGCCATGACGATCGTGGCGAGCGCTGTCATGCCGCCCGCGCCGATGCCCTGGATGACCCGGCTGAGCAGCAGCACCTCGACGTTCGGGGTGAAGCCGGCGACCAGCGAACCGGCCACGAACAGGCCGAGGGACAGCTGGATGAGCAGCTTTTTGCTGTAGAGGTCGGCCATCTTGCCCCACAGCGGCACCGTTGCGGTCATCGCCAGCAGCTCGCTGGTGACGATCCAGGTGTAGACGGTCTGGCTGCCGTCGAGGTCGGCGATGATCCGGGGCAGCGCGTTCGCCACCACCGTGGAGGCGAGGATCGCCACGAACATGCCGACCATCAGGCCGGACAACGCCTGGAGGACCTCCCGGCGTGACATCCGCGTACCCGTCTCGGCGGGCGGAACAGTGGCGGTGGTCATCGAACTCCTTGTCGTGTGCACGGGCGAGCGGCCGCGCGACGGCGGCGGCCGGTAGGAACGGCTCAGGCCGAGGCGTACGGATCGGGCAGGCCGGCGGCGACGGCGGCGAACGCCTCGGCGGTCAGTTCGCGCAGCGTCGTCGTGTCGGGTCGCTCGACCCACTGCATGAGGGCCGTGCGGAAGACCGCGCCGGCAACAGTGGTGACGAGCGTCGGGTGGCCGTGGCACGGGTCGACGCCCAGCCGGGCGGCCACCGCCGCGACGATCACCTGCTCGGTCTCGGCGTTGCCGCTGATCAGCCGCGGAAGAAGCGACGGGTTCGCCGCGATCACCCGCAGGCGCAGCAGCCACACCTCGCGGTCGGCCTCGACGGCCTCGACCACGTCGTCGAAGGCCAGCCGCAGCGCGTCGAACGCGGACAGCTCCGGCGGGGCGGCGACGATGCGGGCGGCAAGCACCTCGCGGTCGGTCGGCTGGTCGCCGAGCAGCGCCTCGTCCTTGCTGGGGAAGTAGTTGAAGAAGGTGCGGGCCGACACCTCGGCGGCCTCGCTGATCTCCTCCACCGTCACCTGGTCCAGGCCGCGTTCGGCGACCAGGCGCAGCGCGGCGGCGCTGAGGGCGGCGCGGGTCTGGCGCTTCTTGGCCCGCCCGTAGTTTCCAGACCAAAAACAACGGTAAGAACTGAGGGTTGATCAGGGTCCGTCCCGAGCCCTAGCGTCCCGTCCCGTTTGGTGACGATCGATACTCAGGCGGTGGTTCGTGGCGACTCAGGATGTGTTCTCGGCGGAGGAACTGGCGCGGCTTCGGGGCTTCCCGGAGATCAACCGGGCGGAGCTGATCCGGTACTTCACGTTGACCGGTGCGGACGAGGCGTTCGTGCGCCAGTTCCGGACCGGCCGCAACGTGCTGGGCGTGGCGGTCCAGCTGTGCACGCTGCCGTGGCTCGGGTTCGTGCCCGATGAGGTGGCGCTGGCGCCTGACGCCGCGGTAGGCCGGCTGTCGCAGCGGCTCGGGATCGCGATGGGCGAGCTGCGCGGGTACGGCGAGCGGGAGCAGACCCGCACGGATCATCTGCGGGAGGTAGCCGGCTACGCCGGCTGGCGGGTGATGGACACCGCCGAGTGGAAGGACCTCGACGAGTTCCTGTTCGCCCGGGCGATGGAGCACGACTCGCCGAAGCTGCTGTTCCGGCTGGCCTGCGAGTACCTACTCTCGTCGCGGGTGCTCCGGCCCGGGGTAATCCTGCTGCTGCGCCGGGTGGCCGCGGCCCGGGCCCGTGCCCGGACCGAGACGTGGATTCGGGTGAAGCACCTGCTGTCCGACCGGCGGTGCGCCGAGCTGGATCTGCTGCTGGTCCCGGACGCCTATCTCGGCCGCACGCCGTTGGCGTGGCTGGGAGTGTGGCCGACGTCGTCGAGCCCGGCCGCGGTGAAGACGGAGCTGGAGAAGCTGGCCTACCTGCGCCGCCTCGACGCGCACACCCTCGATCTGTTGATGCTCCCGACCGAGCGGCGCAGGTTCCTGGCCGGGGTCGGCCGGCGGCTGACCGGGCAGGCGTTGCAGCGGCGCGAGCCGGAGCGCCGGTACCCGATCCTGCTCACGCTGCTGTCGCAGTCGGCCGTCGACGTGCTCGACGAGACGCTGCTGCTGTTCGACCAGGCGATCAGCGGCCGGGAGGCCGCGGCGAAGCAGAAGGTCGCCGACGCCCTGGCCGAGCGGGCCAAGGGCGGCGAGAACCGGCAGGCGCTGCTGGACGAGATCCTGACCATCGTGCTCGACACCGCGATCGGTGACGAGCAGATCGGCGCCATGCTGCGCACCAGCATCGGCCTGGACCGGATGCGCGCGGCGTGGGCCGAGCGCCGCGAGCGGCTGCCGCGCGACCACGGGCAGCTGAGCATGCTCGACGCGTCGATGTCGTACCTGCGCCAGTTCGCCCCGGCCGTCCTCGGCGCGGTCCAGTTCGACGGCGGGCCGGGCACCGAGCAGCTGCTGCAGGCGGTGAGCATGCTGACCGAGTTGTACGCCACCGGCGCCCGCAAGGTGCCGGCCGGCACCCCGGTGGGTTTCGTGCCGACGAAGTGGGCCGGCTACCTGGTCGCCGCAGAGCAGGCCGGCGACGTCACCGCGTACCGCCGGTACTGGGAGTTGGCCGTGCTGGTCGGCCTGCGCGACGGGCTGCGCTCCGGCGACGTGTTCGTGCCCGGCTCGCGCCGGTACGCCGATCCGGCGTCGTTCCTGCTCACCCCGCAGACGTGGGCGCCGCAGAAGGTGGAATTCTGTCACCTGGTCGGCAAACCGGTCGAGGCCGCCGACGCGCTCGCGGCGGCCGGCGACGAGCTGCACACCGCTCTGGCCGATCTGGAGACTCAGCTGGCCAAGGGCAACCCGGGCGAGGTCCGGCTGACCGACGACGGTGAGCTGATCATCCCGCCGCTGACCGCCGAGGCCGTGCCCGCCGAGGCCGATGCGCTGCGCGCGGAGCTGGCCGGGATGCTGCCGCGGGTGCCGATCGCCTCGGTGCTGGTCGAGGTCGACGCCCGGACCGGATTCACCGACCACCTCATGCACGCCGGCGGGAAGGTCGCCCGGCCGGCGGAGCTGAAACGCAACCTGATGTACGTGATCATCGCGGAGGCCACGAACATGGGCCTGTCCGCGATGGCCGAGTCCTGCGGCGTGCCGTACGACGTGCTCGCCTGGACCGCCGAGTGGTACTTCCGCCCGGAAACCCTGGAGGCGGCCAACGTCGCGGTGGTCAACTACCACCACCGGCTGCCGCTGACCCGAGCGTTCGGTTCGGGCACCCTGTCTTCCTCGGACGGGCAGCGGTTCCCGGTCAAGGGCAAGTCCATCACCGCCCGGCACCTGTCGCGGTACTTCGCCCGCGGGCAGGGCGTGTCCACCTACACCCACGTCTCCGATCAGCACTCGACGTTCGACACGAAGGTGATCGTCGCGACCGCGCCGGAGTCGCATTACGTGCTCGACGGGCTGCTGGGCAACGAGACCGACCTGCCGACCTTCGAGCACGCCACCGACACCCACGGTGCGACCCTGGCGAACTTCGCCCTGTTCGACCTGGTCGGTAAGCAGCTCTCGCCGCGGATCCGCGACCTGGGGAAGATCACTCTGTACCGGACCGGGCCCCGCGCCGACTTCCTCGACCGGTACCCGCGTGCCGGGGCGCTGCTGACCCGGCGGCTGAACCTGGACCTGGTCACGGATATGTGGGATGACCTGCTGCGCGTCGCCGCGAGCGTGCAGGGCGGGCATGCCACCGCGGCGCTGGTGGTCGGGAAGCTGTGCTCGAGCAAGCGGCAGCAGAATGCGCTGACCAGCGCGATCAAAGAGTACGGGGCGTTGCGCCGTACGGTCTACGCCGCCCGGTATCTGGCGGACGAGACGTATCGGCGGCGCATCGCCCGGCAGCTGAACAAGGGCGAGAACCTGCACGCCCTGCGCCGCTCGCTGGCCTACGCCGGCGAGGGAGCGCTGCGGCGCCGGCACCACGAGCAGCAGACCGAGCAGATGTGGTGCCTGACCCTGGCCACCAACGCGATCGTCTGCTGGTCCACCGAATACCACGGCCTCGGCGTGGCCGCCCTGCGCCGGACCGGCCGCGACGTCGACGACGAGGTCCTCGCGCACATCTGGCCGACCCACCACGAGAACGTGCACTTCTACGGCACCCACTCCGTCGACATCGACGGCGAACTCGCCCAGCTCGACACCGACGGCTATCGGCCGCTACGGCTGGCCGATGCCGCCCCAGCGAGCAGCTGACCGTGCATCGGGTTCAACCGGGGCTCGCTCTGACTGCGGCCCGTGAGCAACGACGGGGTGGACGTCGTAATCGACGCCCACCCCGTTCGCTCGTGCTGCGGCCGGTTCAGGCGGTCTTGACCGCCGCGGCGACGGCGTCGGCGAGCGGCGTGCTCGGGCGTCCGATGAGTCGCTGCAGGTCGGTGCTGGGGGTGAACTGTTCGCCGCGGCTGATGCCGAGGTCGGAGTCGACCAGCAGGGCGGCGAACGGCGCGGGCACCCCGGCGCCGACCAGCACCTCGGTGTACGCCTCGGCAGGCAGGTTCTGGTAGGTCACCGGCTTGCCGCTCTGGGTGGCGACCTCGGCGGCGAGCTCGGTCATGGTGTAGGGCGTGCCGCCGAGTTCGTACACGGCGCCGTCATGACCGTCGGTGGTCAGTACGACGGCCGCGGCGGCGGCGAGGTCGGCGCGGGTGGCGCCGGAGATCTTGCCGTCGCCCGCGGAGCCGGCGAGCGTTCCGTACTGCAGCGCGGTGGCGAGGTTGTCGGTGGTGTTCTCGATGTACCAGCCGTTGCGTAGGAAGACGTACGGCACGCCGGACTCGCGGATCATCGCCTCGGTGGTCTTGTGGTCCTCGGCGAGGATCGTGCTGTTGGTCTCGGCGCGCAGGGTGCTGGTGTACGCGATCAGCTGGACGCCGGCAGCCTTCGCGGCCTGTACGGCGTTGGTGTGCTGCTGCAGGCGCTGGCCGACCTCGTTGCCGGAGATCAGCAGCAGTTTGTCGGTGCCGGCGAACGCCGTGGCGAGGGTCTCGGGCCGGGAGTAATCGGCCTCGCGCACCTGAACGCCACGCTCGGCGAGGTCCGTGGCCTTGTCCGGGTTCCGCACGGCGGCCACGATCTCGCCGGCGGGCACACCGCGCTGCAGCAGGTCCTCGATGACGAGGCGGCCCAGGTGACCGGTGGCGGCGGTGACAGTGATCATTTCGGTTCTCCCGATGTCGGTTGGCGAACTGCCTGCCACCAGAATGCACTAACTTTGAGAAAGTGCCAACCTTGGGTGAGCACCGTCATTGCTGGGGGTACGTTCCAGCAGCTACCGTCATAGGCATGTCCAGCACTGCATCGCGAGACACCGCAGCCGATCCGATCGACGACCTGATCGTCGATGTGTTCAACCGCGCGTGTCCGTCGCGCCAGACGATGGAGACCGTTGTCGGCAAGTGGGGGACGCTGGCCCTGGTCGCCCTCACCGAGGGCTCCTACCGATTCAACGCCCTACGCCGCCGGGTCGACGGGGTAAGCGAGAAGATGCTCGCGCAGACCCTGCACGCCCTGGAACGCGACGGCCTGGTCACCCGCGACGTGCAAGCCACCATCCCGCCCCGGGTGGAATACACACTCACCGCCCCGGGCGCCCGCATCGCCGCCACGCTGCGCGCCCTGCTTGACGCGATCGAAGCCGAGATCCCCGCGGTCATGACCGCACGCGAGGACTACGACCGGCGGCACTGACCCTCGCCCTCGGTGCGCGACCAGCCTCGGGTCGCGGTGTCCGGGAATCGATCGTTTCCCGGACAAGATCGAGAACTGCCGTCTGGGCAGGTCAACCATGTCCGAAAAAGCCGTCCGGAAAGTCGGTGTGTCCAACAAGGCGAACATGGGTTTCTCGGACACCCTGGATGACGTGACCGCCATCCCCGCCTCCACCGACGACCTGTTGCTGCCGACCCCGCTTGCCGGCGTGCTCGTCGGCTACGGCCGCGTCTCCACCCGCGAGCAGAACCTCGCCCGCCAGCAAGCCGCGCTCACCGCGGCCGGCTGCGCTAAGTGCTTCTTCGACAAGGCCAGCGGCAAGAACGCCGACCGGCCCGAGCTGAACAAGGTGTTCGAGTACATCCGACCCGGCGACGCGCTCACCGTCGTCTCCCTCGACCGGCTCGGCCGCTCCCTGGAAGACCTGATCACCATCGTCGGCCGGCTCAAGCGCCTCGGCGTCGGCTTCCAGTCTCTGCACGAGAAGCTCGACACCACCACCCCGGGCGGCATGTTCGTCTTCCACGTCTTCGCCGCCCTGGCCGAGTTCATCCGCACCATCATCGTGGCCAACACCAACGAGGGCCTGGCCGCCGCTCGCGCCCGTGGGCAGCAACTCGGCCGGCCGCCGGCGATGACCCCGGAAAAGATCGCGTACGCGCTGCAGCTGCTCGGCGAGCCCGACCGGACGATGACCTCGATCGCCAAACTGCTCGGCGTCTCCCGCAGCACCCTCTACACCGCGCTGCCCGAGCTGCAGGCCGCCAAGCGCGACCGCAGCGGGTTGGACGACGTCCTCGCCCGACTACCGCCGGACTCGCGGCCTGGGCCGCCGACGGTCGACCAGCACGACACCCTACTCGGCCGGGCCGGGCAGTGAACCTTCTGATCTCGAATCCCACGGAACGGGATCACGGAAAACGGCGAAGCGGCCCCCTGGACAGTTGCCCACTTGAGACAGCTCTCCAGGTAGACGCCTAGATCAACTGCTTAGCGTTGTTTTTGGTCTGGAAGCTACGGACGGGCCTTCTTGCGGTCACGCAGGCCGGGGCGGCTCTGATCCGGGGTCACGCGACGACACTACGAGCGATCTTGCAGACAGTGCAAACTTTTAGTGAGTGAAGTGATGGGCGCCGCACCGCACCGGCGCCGGAAAACGGGTTGAGAGCGGTTCCGGACGTCCCGTACGTTTCCCGCACTCCTGTCGCAGCGAAGAAGGACGACTCCGCGTGACCCCTCCTGCTCTCTAGAACCTGACACGTTCCCCACGCCTGCAGCCGGCCGTTGCGCGCCGGCTCCCCGGGCTGCCCTCGCGCGCCCGGCCACAGCGTCCGAGGCCGCGCGTGATCGGCCTCGCGTCAGGTCTTCAGAGATCAGGTCTCCATGTCATCCCAACCGCATATCGTGCTGCCCTGGGTCGTACGCCGGACCCGCCTTCCGCTGCTGTCGCTGCGCTGCGCCGTCTGCCGGGCCGAGTCGGCCACCGCCGCCAAGGGCCGGTTCCGCGTCAACGCCAACGGCAAGCTGCTGGACGTGTGGCTGCTCGTCCGGTGCGTGTCCTGCGACCGCACCGTCAAGCTCACCGTCCGCGAGCGGGCGACCGTCAGCTCGTTCGATCCCGCCGAGCTGCACGGCCACCACGTCAACGATCCCGCCCTGGTGGCGGCCACACTGCTGGATCCGGCGTTCGCCCGGCGCTGCCGCTTCACCCTGGACTGGACGGACGCGTGGACGCTGGACGCGCCCACGGTGCCGCTGGACCGGTGGCCGGTCCAGGTGGACGTCACCTTCGAGGATCCGGTGCCGGTACGCCCGGACCGGCTCATCGCTCGCCGGTTCGGCCTCACCCGGTCCGAGGTGCTGCGTCGAGTCAAGTGCGACATCCCGCTCAAGCGTCCGACGAGCACCGCCTTCACCTTCACCGTGCTGGCGGAGGACTGACCGGGGCGTGGTCGCGGCGGCACCCGGCCGCCGCGACCACGCATCACCCGCCGCTCGCCGTGACGAGTTCGGCCTCGATCAGATCGGCGGCCCGGTCGGCGCCGCCGGCGGCGCGGGCCTGCCGCTTCAGCTCGGCACTACGCGCCACCACGGCGGGGTCCGCGGTGAGGGCGAGCAGCGTCTCGCGCAGCTCCGCGGCGGTGACGGTGGCCGAGTCGACGACCCGGGCGACGCCGAGGGATGCCAGCTGCTCGGCGTTCGCGAACTGGTCGGCCGCCTGCGGTACGGCGATCATCGGCGTCCCGCAGTAGAGACCTTCGCTGCTGCCGCCCATGCCGGCATGGGTGACGAAGGCATCCGCCTGCTCCAGTACGGCCAGCTGCGGCACCCACCGGTGCACCTCGACGCTGTCCGGAACGGGGCCGAGCTCGGCGGAATCGACGTGCTTGCCGATCTGGAGAACCGTGTGCCAGCCGGGCAGGTCACCGAACGCGGCGATGCAACGGCGGTAGAACTCGAGCTGCCGGGTGAAGGCGGAGCCGAGCGAGACGAGCAGCACCTTGTCTGCGCGCGCCGGTCGTACCCAGGAGCCCTGGTCGGAGCGGTCGCCCAGGACCGGGCCGACGAAGCTGTAGACCGACCGGTCCACGCGGTCGGCGTTCGGCTGGAGCGCCTCCGGCGGCAGGACGAGGCTGCGCACCGGCCGCCCCTGGAACGCCATGCTGTCGGTGACCGACGAACCCTCAGCGGTCAGCCACGCCGTGAACCGCTGGTAGTAGTCGGCGCCGCGCGGATCTGCCCGCATCGCCTCCACGGCGGGCGCCATCTCCTGCTCGTAGCCGTCCCAGGCGACGAACGTCGAGGACAGCTGGACGGCCGGGATCCCCCACTGCTCGCCGAGCAGCCGCGCCGGCGCGCCGGCGATGTCGTAGAGGAACAGGTCCGGCCGGTCGTCGGCGTAGGCGGTCCGTAGCTGCGGCAGCATGGCGACGGCGTCGTCGAGGAAGAGCGTGAGCTGCGCGATCGGGTCGTCGATGCCGGCGCCGCCGTCGGCGGGCAGCGTCGAGGCGTACGGCTTCAGCTCCGCGCCGGTGGCCCGGACGACCTCGGCGAAGGCGGGATCGTTGGCGTAGGTGACCCGGTGGCCGCGCCGCACGAGGGTACTGATGATCTCCAGGCTCGGGTTGACGTGGCCGTGGAACGGAATGCTGACCATGGCGATGTGCGGCACGTGATCTCCTGATCTCCACTGAGACGAGACGTCCCGTCTCGCTTGCCAAAGAAGAGCACGGCGCGACCGCGCCGTCAAGACGGTACGTCTCGTCTCGCTGTAAGCTCATGGTGTGACCCCGCAGCCCACCCGCCGCAACGAGCAGTCCCGCCGCGCGATCCTCGCCGCCGCGCTGGAGCTGCTGGCCGAGACCGGCTATCCGGCCCTGACCGTCGAGGCGATCGCCGCCCGCGCCGGAGTCGGCAAGCAGACCATCTACCGCTGGTGGCGCGGCAAGGGCGCGGTCATCCTGGACGCGCTCGCCGACGACATGCCGGAGGTCATCGCCCTGCCCGACACCGGTGACCTGCGGGCCGATCTCCGTGAGGTGCTCCGGGCCACTGTCGCCGAGTTCGCCGATCCGCGGCTGTCCGCGACCACCCGCGCCGTCACCATCGAGACTCTCACCGACGAGGAGCTGGCCGACCAGGCGCGCGGCCGGCTGCTCCGCCCCCAGCTGAACGCCGTCCGCGTACGCCTGGAGGCCGCCCGCGAGGCCGGCCAGGTACGCCCCGACGCTCCCCTGGACCAGGTGGTGGAGCTGCTGTTCGGCCCGCTCTACCACCGCTGGCTGCTACGCAACGGCCCGCTGACCGACGACTACGCCGACGGCATCGTCGACCTGGTCGTCGCCGCCGTCACCCCGTCAACGAGCACCCGCGGCTAGCCAGTCGTCGAAGCTGGTCGGCGCGATGCGTGCGCCGTCGCCCGGCAGCAGCACGTTGCCGGACATCGAGGTGCCGAACACGCCCGACCACGTCGGAACAAGCCGGATCCGGCGGCCCCGCGCCTCGTGGGTGCGCCGGGCCATGTCGACGAGATCCTCCGTCGCGGGTCCGGCGATGTCTGCGTGGTGTCCCTGCGGTTCACCGACGGCGACCTCGGCGAGGATGTCGGCGACGTCCCGGGGTGCGATCGGCTGCACCAGCAGCGGTGCGACGGTGGCGACGCCGTCGCGTTCGGTCCAGCCGGTGACCATGGCGGCGAAGTCGTGGAACTGGGTGGCCGGGACGATCGTCCACGGCACCGGCCCGCCTTCGACCAGTCGCTCCTGTTCCCGCTTGCCCGCGTAGTGGGCGTTGTCGTCGACCCGGTGGATGCCGACGATCGACAGCAGCACGTGATGCCGTACGCCGGCGCGCCGCTCGGCCGCCAGCAGGTTGCGCGTGAGGCCGCCCAGGTACGCCATCGTCTCGGAACGATCGCCCGCCGCCACGTTCGTCGTGTCGACGACCGCCTCCACGCCGGCGAGCGCCTCGTCCAGCCCGGTGCCCGTCGTCAGATCCACGCCCAGAGAGCGGCTGATGCGCACGACGTCGTGGCCCTGCCGCTCCAACGCGGCGACGGTCAGTGCCCCGATCCGGCCCGTCGCTCCCGCAACCGCGATCCGCATCGCCATCGGCCTCCTCTCGGATGCGTCCGCCTCACCGTAGTCGGCGAAACGGGCCGAGGCGCTCCCGCATCGCGTGCGCGCACATAACTGTCATTATGGTGCACCACCTATTCGTCCTATTTGACCGTTCGTATTAGGCAATTGGTGTTACCGGTAATCCGGTAATTAGCGTCGGCGAAGCCCTCGGCGAGCCGGACGGTGGCAGCTCCCGCACTGCTCGACAATCCACGTGTGACGAAGACTTCCCTCGCGCGACAGATGGCCGGCTTGCCTCCCGCGCTGCACTACTACGTGGTGTACGACGGTGTCGGCGCGCCGGAAGGGCTGTTGGTCGAGGAGTTCCTGCTCGCGGCGGACCACTCCTCCGCCGGGCTGGTGAGCGGTGGCTGGACTCGTCCCGAGAGCCGCTGGCACGAGGCGTCGGCCACCAGCCGGCGCCTACGCGTGGACGCCGCGTTGCGCAAGCGGGTGACGCCCGTCGGCCGGTCCGCGGCGGCGGCGCTCTATCGGGACCTCTGCGGTGAGGACCTGCCGGACGAAGGCGCGCTGCGGGAGTGCTTCGGCACCCCTCCGGCTCCGCCGCCGTCCCCCTTGCGGTTGAACGACTCCGGGCCCCGGCCAGGGTTCCGCGAGACGCGCGTCTACCGGATCCTGTTCGCCGGCGAGTTGAGCCCGGACGGTCTCGCGGCACTCAGCGAGGCCTGGCAGATGCCGATCACCGGCGACCCGGCGGATCCCGAGACGCGCATCCTGGGCGCGGTACGCCGTCAGGTCTCCGGCGACGCCTTCCGCTGGGATCTGCGCCGGGTCGCCGCAGGTGCCGCCTGGGCACTGGACGTGACCTGCGACCTTCTCGGGGAACGCGACGAAGCGGCCGGTGTGCTGCTGCACGGTCTGACGACGCAGGTGCGCCGGCAGGGGATGGTTCCCGTCACGGTCGACCGGTTCCGCTGACGCCCCGCCGGTGAACACGACGGCCGCGCGCCCTACCTCGCGAACGGCCTGATCACCTCGAAGGGCTCGGGGAACCGCACGGGGATCCGGGTCTCCTCACTCTTGCGGTCGAGGAACGCCTTCGTCACGGCGAACCTGTCGAAGATCGCCGGCAGCGGGCGCAGCCTGCGGTCCAGCGACACGAAGAAGTTGTCCCAGTGGATCGGCACGATGAGGTCGGGCCGGGTCGCTTCCACCACGTGCCGCCAGTAGTCGCTCTGGAACCGCTGCGGCTGAACCCCCAGGGCACCTATCGCGAGGTAGAGGACGTCGACGTCGAGTCCGTCGAACTTGCCCGGCACGAAGTTGGCACTCGGATGGATCAGCAGCGAGCCGCCGGGGTGGGTGATGAGGAAGGACAAGCACCCGCCGTCGCGGTAACTGCTCGCCCGTACCGGCGGGACCAGCGGCTCCTCGATCGTGCCCGGAAACCTGTTGTCCGGGCTGTGGACGCCGGCGAGCACGCGCACGGTGAACGCGCCGATCCTGTGCTCGTCGCCGTCCGCGATGCACGTCATCGACTCCTCGGCGAGACCCGCGCCGCGTCCCATGTTGAGAGTCGACTCGGAGCCGAACAGCCGTCCGCCGAGATGCTTGACGACCTCGGGGGCATCCATGGCGTGGTCGTAGTGGGAATGGGAGACGAAGAGGGCGTCGAGAAGGGTGACGCCGGCTCGGGAGAGAGCGCGGGTGATCCGCCCGAGGTCGGGGGCGACGCGGCCCAGTGCGACGCGGAGCAGTGAGGGCCTGCTCAGGAAGCCGTCGATCAGGATGCCGGACGCCCCGTCGGACAGGTAGACGGTCGTGGTGCCGAAGAAGACGGCTTCGACAGACGCCCCGCTGGAGCCCATGCGCAGATGGTAGTGCGCCCATGGGCTCCAGCGGCGGTACCGCGGGGGCGGAGGATCAGCGCGCCGAACTCGCCGGGGAGTCGGCGCCGTCGAGCGCCCCGGCGCCCCGGGTGCTGCGCAGGCTCCACCCGATCGACACCGCGATCGTCACCACGATCACGCCGAGGGTGACCGGGATGGGCAGCTTGCCGACCGGCGTCTCCGAGAGGATCAACTTGACGCCCGCGAAGGCGAGCAGGACGGCCAGGCCGTAGTGCAGGTGCACGAAGCGGCGCAGCAGCCCCGCGAGGCAGAAGTAGAGGCTGCGCAGGCCGAGGATGGCGAAGGCGTTGGCGGTCCAGACGATGAACGTGCTGGTGGTGATGGCCAGGATCGCGGCGACACTGTCGACGGCGAAGATCAGATCGGTGGCCTCGACCGCGATCAGGACCACGAACAGCAGAGTCGCCACCCGCTTGCCGTCGACCCGGGTGAAGAACCTGTCGCCGTGATAGGCCGGGTCGGTCGGCATGACCTTGCGGACCAGCCGGACGACCGGGTTGCGGTCCGGCGGGGTCTGTTCGTCGTGGCGGAACGCCATCTTGTATCCGGTGTAGACGAGGAACGCGCCGAACACGTACGCGGTCCAGAAGAACGTCTCGAGCAGCTCGGCGCCGACGAAGATGAAGACCAGCCGGAAGACCAGGGCGCCGATGACACCCCAGAACAGCACCTTGTGCTGGAACGCGGCCGGCACGGCGAAGTAGGTGAAGATCAGCGCGAAGACGAAGACGTTGTCGATCGACAGCGCCTTCTCGATCAGGTAGCCGGCGTAGTAGGTGCCGGCCATGTCACCGCCCTGCCAGGCCCAGAGGACGACGCCGAAGAGCAGGCCGGCGGCGATCCAGATGCCGGACCAGACCGCTGCCTCACGGAAGCCGATGACGTGGTTGTCGCGGTGCAGGAACAGATCGACGGCGAGCATCGCCGCGATCGCCAGCATGAGTACGGCCCAGATCCACCAGGACACGGACATGACGAAGGGGACCTTTCGCCCGGGGCCGGCACACCCGAGGTGTTCCGGCGCTGCTGGACGAAGGTCTCCCCGGGCCACCCGTAGCGGTGGCTGCACCGCCGGGATCCGGATGGGCCGGGCCCGTACTGACGGCGGTGCGTGGATCGTCGGGTACTCCCCCTCGAACTACGATTGATTATTCACGAAGCACAGTTCGTGCGTCAAGGGGGAGCCGGCCGTCGATAGGGTGACCGGATGGACGAAGACGCACGACGCCGGCACTCGTCGTCGTTCGGCGCGGCGGCCACCGCGTACGCCGAACACCGCCCGGACTATGCGCACGCCGCCCTGCGATGGGCCCTCGAACCCGCACCCGGCGTGCGGGTGCTCGACCTCGGCGCGGGCACCGGCAAGCTCACCGCCACCCTGGCCGAGGTGAGCGACGACGTCACGGCCGTGGAGCCGGACCCGGCGATGCTCGCCGAACTCCGCCGCACACTGCCGGACGTACGTGCGCTCGCCGGCAGCGCCGAGGCGATCCCCCTGCCGGACTCCTCCGTCGACGCCGTCGTTGCCGGCAACGCCATGCACTGGTTCGACATGGCCGTGGCCGGGCCGGAGATCGCCCGGGTCCTCGCGCCCGGCGGAGTCCTGGCCGGACTGTGGAACGTCGTGGACGACCGGGTCGACTGGGTCGCGGGGCTCGCGGCGGTCAGCGGAAGCGCCGCCATCGGCCCCCGGGACACGCCCGCGAGCTGGCGCGCCGCGACGGCGACCATGCACCTGCCGAAGACGGGCGAGGCCCGGTTCGGCTCGCCCGAGCAGGCGGAGTTCCCGCACGGGCAGCGCCGTACCGCCGACTCGCTCGTGGCGACGCTCGCCACCCGGGCCGGGATGCTGGTCATGCCGGAACGGGAACGTACGGAGACGCTCGACCGCATCCGCGCCTACCTGGCGAGCCGGCCGGAGACGGCCGACGGGGAGTTCACGCTCCCGATGCTCACCTGCGTACTGCGGGTGTGGCGCAGGTGAACGGCGCGGATGTCCGGTCCGCCGCCGCCGCGATGACCGCCGTGCTGCGGCCCGCCGTCGACCGCGACTGGACGGTACGCGCGCGCGACCTGGACTGGTCCTGCTGGACCACCGCCGCGCACGTCGCGCACGACCTGGTCGCGTACGCCGGTCAGGTGTCCGGCCGGCCCGACGGCGGCTACCTCCCGTTCGACCTGCGGGTACGCGCCGACGCCGCGCCCGCCGAGGTGCTCACTGTCGCGGCGGCCGCGGCCGGGATGCTCGCCGCCACCATCGACGCGGCGAGCCCGGACGACCGGGCGTGGCACTTCGGCCCCTGCGATCCGGGCGGGTTCGCCGCGATGGGCGTGGCCGAGATCCTGCTGCACACGCACGACCTGACCCGAGGGCTCGGCCTGGACTGGTCGCCACCTGCCGAGTCGTGTGCCCGCGTGGTGCGCCGGTTGTTCCCCGACGCGCCGGGCGGCGACCCGGTGCCGGTGCTGCTGTGGCTGACCGGCCGCGCGCCGCTCGGCGACCGGCCGCGGCGTACCGCGTGGACCTGGCAGGCGGCGCTTCCCTGAGCGCTCTCAGCGACGCCACCAGCGCCAGCGACGGCGCGGGCGGGCCGAGGCCGCACGCTGCGGCTCCGGTGCCGTGACGCCCGGCGCGGCGCGTTCCCGATCGGCGCGCCAGCGGCGCACCGCCTCGTCGACGTTCACCGGGCGGACCACCACGCGTGGCCCGGTCGGGGTACGCAGCCAGGCCACCACCTCGGTGTTGAGCGCCGCCACGTACGACCGGACGGCCTCCTCGGTGGGCAGGTCGCGCAGCTCGGCCGGGAGCTGTTCGATGCGGCGGCGCAACTGGAGCGGGGTGGGCAGCAGCAGGTCGGACGGGATCTGCTCGCGCTCCATGAAGCTGCGGATCCACCAGCCCTCGTCGTAGGGCATGTCACGCCCCGGGATGGGCTTGCCGGCGCCCGGCAGGTTGTCGAACTCGCCGCGCTCCTGGGCCGAGCGGATCTGCGCCTCGACCGCGGCCTCCCAGTCTGTCGTCACCGCCGTCACCTCCCGTACCCACGGTATCCGCCGCCGTCCGACAAGGGTCAGCGTCGCGCGGGGCCGGGCTGTTCCCGGGCGCCGGGCAGGACTGCGGCGTAGCGTGCCCCCGGGGAAAGGGGTGACGGCGTGCGCGACTGGCTCATCGGACTCGCGGTGGCGGCGGTCTGCCTGGTCGGGAGCTGGGCGGTCCTGGTACTGCTGGCCCGGCGCCTGCCGCCGGGGATCCTGCGCGATCTGGCCGCGTTCGTGCCCGACTGCGTGACAGCGGTACGACGGCTTCGCCGCGATCCGCGGGTGCCCCGCCGTGCCCGCGTCGCGATCGTGGTCGCCGGAATCTGGGTGGCCAGCCCGATCGACCTGATCCCGGAGTTCCTGCCGGTGATCGGCCCGCTGGACGACATCGTGGTGGTGGCGCTCGCGTTGCGCTACGCCGCCCGGCAGGTGCCCCGGCAGGTGCTGCTCGACGCGTGGCCGGGCGAGCCGCGGCTGCTGCTGCGCCTGCTCGGCCCGTGAGAGCAGCGGCGGGCCGGTGTCAGGGCAGGTGGCGGACGTGCCGGTGGCCGTCCCGGGGGAACGGCGGGCGGGCCGGCAGCACCTCGGCGAAGACGTACCCGCTCTTCTCCGCCACCCGGCAGGAGGCCGGGTTGTCGACCTGGTGCAGCAGCTCCAGGCGGGTCAGGCCGGTGGCGGCGAACCGGGCGAACGCCCACGCGGTGACCGCCTCCACCGCGCGTGGCGCGACGCCCCGGCCGCGTGCCGGCGCCGCCGTCCAGTAGCCGATCTCGGCGGACGGGCGTCCCGGGCGGACATCCTTGAGCACCACGCAGGCCGCCACCCGGTTCTCCTCCAGCACCGCGAACATGAACCGGTGCCCTGCGGCCCAGCCCTGGTGGCTGCGACGCAGGAACACCTGCGCCTGCGCCGGACCGGTCACCGGATGCCTGGTCCAGGCGCGCAGCACCGGATCCCGGTACGCCTCGATCAGCGCGCCGGCGTCGCCGTCGCGCCACGGGCGCAGCAGCAGGGCGGGTGCGGTCGGGGTGGCCGGCGCGGACAGCACGATCGACATGCGGCAAGTATCACCGCCCTCGACCCGATCACGTGACCCGCGCAACACCCCACCAGCGCCCCACGGGCACCCGCGGACGGCGGCAACCGGCGTAGGGTCCGGTTCACGGTCGGCAACGGGGAGGCGACGTGGTCACTGTCGGCGCGGTCCTGGGAATCGCCCTTGTGGCGCTCGGTCTGGTGCTCACGCCCGGGCCGAACATGGTCTACCTGGTGTCCCGGTCGGTGACGCAGGGGCGGCGGGCCGGGCTGGTGTCGCTGCTCGGCGTGGCCGTCGGCTTCCTGGTCTACCTGGCCGCCGCAGTGGCCGGTATCGCCACCGTGTTCGTGCTGGTCCCGCCGCTGTACACGGCGGTGAAGCTGGCCGGCGCGGCGTACCTGCTGTGGCTGGCCTGGCGGACGCTGCGCCCCGGTGGCGCGTCGGCGTTCACCCCGGCGCCGCTGCCGCCGGACCGGCCCCGGCGCCTGTTCACCATGGGCCTGGTCACCAACCTGCTCAACCCGAAGATCGCCATCCTGTACGTGTCGCTGCTGCCGCAGTTCGTCGACCCGGCGCGCGGGCACGTGGCGGTGCAGAGTCTGCTGCTCGGCCTGACCCAGATCGTCGTGGCGCTGACCGTGAACGCGCTCATCGTGCTGAGCGCCGGTTCGGTGTCGGCGTTCCTCACTCGCAGGCCGGGCTGGGCGCGCGTGCAGCGGTGGGTGATGGGCACGGTGCTGGCGGCGCTCGCGGTGCGGATCGCCGCCGACCGCTCCCGCGCCGCCGTCGCCACCCCCTGACCCGGGGTACGCGCCTCAGCGCCCGAGGACGTCCCGCCGCCAGAGCCGCGTCACGGGGTCTTCTCGCGTACCACCGCCACGCCGCCCGGCGCCACCGTCAACTCGCCGTCGACAGCCGCGCCGGTGAGCAGTTCGAACCCGGCAGCCGGCACCGGCTGCGGCCGGTCGGTGTGGTTGAGCAGGTAGAGCAGGCCGTCGTGGCGGCGTACCGCCTCCACACCCGCGGGCGCGCCGGGGCAGGCCGGGGCCACACCGGCGAGCCGGGCCGCCTCCGCGAGCAGACCGCGGTACGTGTCGTCGTCGGGGCGGGTGGAGACGTACCAGGCGTACGCGTCGCCGACCCGGTTCCGGGTGATCGCGGGACGGCCCGCCGGCACTCCCCCGGCGTACGCGCTGACCGTCTCCGCGCCGGCCGGGTGCACCGTCTCCGACCAGATCCGGCCGGTCCCGCCGCCGGTCAGCGGCACGTGTTCGTCGTCGGCGAGGGGGTGGAACTCCTCCACCCGCACGCCGAGCAGATCCCGGTACGCGCCCGGGTAGCCGCCGAGGCGTACCCGGGCGTGCTCGTCGGCGACGCCGCTGAGCCAGGTCACCAGCAGATGCCCGCCGCCGTGCACGTGCCGGCGTACCCAGTCGACTGTGGCGTCCGAGGCCAGGTAGAGGGCGGGGAGCACGAGGAGCCGGCAATCGTCGAGCGGGACGCCGGGCGGCACCACGTCGGCGGTGACGCCCGCGTGCCACAGGGCCCGGTGCACGGCGGCCGCCTCGCCGGGGTGGTCGAGTCCGTCGCGGGGCATTCCCGGGTGCCGCAGCGCCCAGCCGCTCGCCGCGTCGTACGCGATGGCCACCGCCGCCTGGACGCGGCCCGGCGCGGTCCCGGCGAGCCGGCCCAGCGCGGCGCCCAGGTCGGCGGCCTCGCGGAACACGCGGGTGTCGGCGCCGGCATGCGAGACGACTGCGGAGTGGAAGCGTTCCGCCCCGCCGGCCGGGGCACGCCACTGGAAGAACATCACCCCGGCGGAGCCGCGTGCGACGTGGGCGAGGCTGTGCCGGATCATCCGGCCGGGTTCCTTGGTGTGCATGCGCCCGGCGGTGTGGATCTGGTTGGGCGCGCTCTCCATCAGCAGCCACGGCACCGGCCGTCCGGCGCCGTGACGGGCCCAGCCGCGGGCCAGGTCGGCGGCGAACGCGGTCTGCTCCTCCGCGCCCAGGTCGGTGGCGGACGGGTAGTGGTCGATCGCCACCAGGTCGACCTCGCGCGCCCAGCGGGCGTGGTCGACCGGCACCCAGTCGCCGAGCACGTAGTTGGTGGTGACAGGCACCGCCGGGTTCGCCGCGCGCAGCAGGTCCCGCTGCTCGGTGTACGCGGACAGCAACGTGTCGGACCAGAAGCGGCGGAAGTCGAGCAGCTGGCCGGGGTTGGCGAGGTACTGGGTGGCGCGGGGGGTGCCGACCTGCGCCCAGTCGGAGTAGTGCTGGCTCCAGAAGCTGGTGACCCAGGCGTCGTTCAGCGCGTCGAGGTCGCCGTACCGGGTGATGAGCCAGTGGCGGAACGCCGTCTCGGCGTGCGGGCAGTGGCAGGTGGTGCCGTACTCGTTGTGCACGTGCCACAGCGCGAGCGCCGGGTGGTGTGCGTAGCGGGCGGCGAGCACCTCGGCGATGCCGTGGGCGGCGTCCCGGTACGCGGGCGCGGCGGCGCAGTAGGTGTCCCGGCTGCCGTGGTGCAGGCGTACGCCGTCGGCGGTGAGCGGCAGGGCGTCCGGGTGGCGCAGCGAGAACCAGGGTGGCGGCGACGCGGTGGGGGTGGCCAGGGCGGCCCGGATGCCGGCCGAGTGCAGCAGGTCCAGCACGTCGTCGAGCCAGTCGAGTGTGTAGCGGCCGGGTTCGGGTTCCAGCCGGGACCAGGCGAACACGCCGACGGTGACGAGGTTGACCCCGGCGGCGCGCATCAGGGCGACGTCCTCGCGCCACACGTCGGGCGGCCACTGCTCCGGGTTCCAGTCGCCGCCGTAGCAGAGCCGGCCGTCGTCCCACAGCGCTTTAGTTGGCATCCCGGCCAAAATAGGAACAGGTGAGACGGAAAGTCAATGCCGTCGATCATTGACAGTTAGTTGGGCTTCCAAAGAAACTGGCGGGACCGCCCGTGGACGCCGCGAGGAGACGCCCATGCCGTACCGCCCGCCGCTGGTCCCGTACGAGACGTTCGTGGCCGACCCGCCCGACCTGCCGGTCCGCGCCCCCGGCGAGGAGGGCGCCGACGACGTGCTGCGGGCCGAGGTCGCCGCGACCGACGCGCACGGCGTCACGCTCACCGCGACCTGCGCGTCCGGCCGCACGCTCGCCTCGCGCGTCGAGGCCGCCGGGGACGGGATCATCCGGGTACGCCTCGCCGACGACCTCTCGGTCCGCAGCCGGTCCGCACGGGCACTGACGCTGGTCCACCCGCAGCCGCACCCGGCCACGGTGACTGTCACCGACGGGCACGTCCGGGTGGATGCCGGTGGCGTGGTCGCCGAGGTGCGCCTGGACCCGTGGGGGTTGCGCTTCCTCACCCCCGACGGTCGGCTGCTGCTAGCCGCCGACGGCGGCACCCGGGACATCAGCGGTCGCCGCCGCACGCTGCCGCTCGGCCGCTCCACAGTCGACGGTGAGCCGGTGGCCTGGCACGAGAGCTTCGTCGCACCCGGCGACGAACGGTTCGTCGGCTTCGGCGAGAAGTTCACGCCGCTGGACAAGCGCGGCCAGCGACCGCTGATGTGGAACTTCGACGCGTTCGGCGGCGAGTCCGACCGCTCGCACAAGAACGTGCCGTTCTACCTGTCCGACCGCGGCTACGGCGTCCTCGTCGACAGCGGACTGCCGGTGCAGTTCGACGTGTGCGCGAGCACCCACAGCAGCGTGCAGATACTCGTCCCGGACGACCTGCTCGACTACTACGTGCTGGCCGGGCCCACCCCGGAGCGGGTGCTCGACCGGCTCGACGCGCTGACCGGGCGGCCGTACCTGCCGCCACGGTGGGCGTTCGGCGCCTGGATCTCGTCGGGCTTCTTCCCGGACAGCCAGCAGCACGTGCTGGAACGGGCCCGGCGCATCCGCGAGCGGGACATCCCCTGCGACGTGCTGCACCTCGACTGCTACTGGCAGGTCGCCGGGCACTGGTCGGACCTGCGCTGGGACGCCGACGCCTTCCCCGACCCGGACGGCATGCTCAAGGACCTCACCGAACAGGGCTTCCGGGTGTGCCTGTGGATGAACCCGTACCTGATGACCGGCAGCCCGCTCTACGCCGAGGCCGAGGCCGCCGGGTACTTCCTGCGCCGCCCCGACGGCGGCACGTACGTCGCCGACACCTGGCACGGCAGCTACCCGGAGTGCGCCATCGTGGACCTCACGAACCCCGCGGCGGTGCGCTGGTTCCAGGGCCTGCTGCGGCCGCTGCTGGCGCAGGGCGTCGCGGCGTTCAAGACCGACTTCGCCGAGGGCGTACCTGCGGACGCGGTCGCGCACAACGGCATGACCGGCGTGGAACTGCACAACGTGTACGCGCTGCTGTTCAACGACGCGGTCGCCGACGTCACCGAGGAGGTCGCAGGGCACCGCACGGTGTGGGCGCGCTCGTCGTACCTGGGCGGGCAGCGGCACAGCGCCCAGTGGAGCGGCGACGTCAACGCCACCTGGCCCGGCATGGCCAGCACGCTCCGTGGCGGCCTGTCCCACGGGCTGTCCGGAGTGCCGTTCTGGAGCCACGACACCGGCGGTTTCCACGGCACCCCCGAGCCGGACCTGTACGTGCGCTGGACCCAGTTCGGCGCACTGTCCCCGCTGGTACGGCTGCACGGCACCACCAGCCGCCTGCCGTGGGAGTTCCCGCCCGAGGCCGAACGGCACGCGGTGGACGCGCTGCGGCTGCGCTACCGGCTGCTGCCGTACCTCTGGTCGGCGGCGGTGGCGAGCGCCCGCACCGGCGGCCCGATGCTGCGGGCGCTGCTCGTCGACACCCCGGACGACCCGGCCGCCTGGACCGCCGACCTCCAGTACCGCCTCGGCCCCGACCTGCTGGTGGCGCCGGTGCTCGACCCGTCCGGCGAGCGCGCCGTCTACCTGCCGGCGGGCGACGACTGGCTCGACGCGTACACGGGGCAGCGGCACCCCGGCGGCCGGCACCTGCGGGTGAGCGTGCCGCTCGATCGGCTGCCGCTGTACGTGCGGCACGGCGCACTGATCCCCACGGTGGCGCCCGCGGCGACGGTCGGGACCGGCGCGTTCCGGGACGTCACGCTGGTGGCCTGGGGCGGCGTAAACGGCGTGAGCGTGGTGCGCGACCCCGACGGCGACACCACGATCACCGCCGTGCGCGACGGGGACACGCTGCGTGTACGCGTGGACGGGCCGCTGGACGTACGGCGGGTCAGCGTGGTCGGGGAGGACCCGCCGCGCCGGGTGGTGCTCGACGGCGAGCCGGTCCCGGTGACGCCGTTCGCGCCGTGGTTCGGCGGCGGAGACCGGCCGGCCGGAATCTCGCCCATTTAGTTTAAGCTGTAGCCGAACTCGGGCCGGGCGCAGGAGGCGGGCAGTACGTGATCAGCATCGACCGGCCGACGGCCGACCTCGGCGACGTGCGGGTGACCAACCGGGCCGCCGTGCTCCGGCACGTCCGCCGGCATGCCCCCTGCTCCCGGGCCGACGTGGCCGCGCACACCGGGCTGAACAAGGCCACCGTCTCCAGCCTGGTCGCCGAGCTGATCGAGCACGGCCTGCTGCGGGAGACCGGGCTGACCGAGAACCGGGTGGGCCGCCCGGCCACCATGCTCGTGCTCGACGGCTCCCGCTACGTCGGGCTCGGCCTGCGCGTCGGCGCGGACGAACTGGTGGCGGTCGCCGCCGGACCGGGCGGCGACCCGGTGCTCACCTGGCGACGGGCGTTCCCCGCCGCCACCGCCGGTCCCGAGGAGACGGTGAAGGCGCTCGCCACGCTGGTCCGGCGCGCCGTCACCCGGATCGGCGCCGACCGCACCGTGCTCGGCCTGACCGTGGCCGTACCAGGGCTGGTCGACCCCGACGGCGACGTGCCGGCCGCCCCCGCGCTGGGCTGGCGCGGCGTGCCGCTTGCGGCGTCGGTGCGCCGCGCGCTGCGCGACCCGGGTTTCCCCGTCGCCGTCGACACCGAGGCCAACCTCGCCGTGCTGGCCGAGCGGCGGCACGGCCCGTACGCCGCCACCACCGATCTGGTGCACCTCACCGGCGGCCCGGCGATCGGCGCGGGCCTGATCAGCGGCGGCCGGCTGCTGCGCGGCGGCCGGGGCTTCGCCGGGGACGTCGGGCACCTGCCGCTGGCCGCTGACGGCCCGGCCTGCGACTGCGGGCGGCGCGGCTGCCTCACCGCGCTGCTCGGCGTGGACGCGGTGATCCGCCGGCTGCTACCAGACGCCGGGCCGGTCACCGACCACCTGCCGGAGATCGAACGGATCCAGGCCCTGGCCCGCGCCGGGGACGAGCCGGTACGGACCGGGCTCACCGAGATGGGCCGGCTGCTCGGGCAGGCCGTGTCGGTGCTGTCCGGGCTACTCGACCCGGAGGTGGTGGTGGTCGGCGGTCACCTGGCGGCGCTCGCGCCGTGGCTGCTGCCGGCCGCCCACGCCGAACTCGCCGCCCGCACACCGGTCCCACCCGGCGTGCGGCTGGAGGCCAGCACGCTCGGGTCCGCGGCCGGCGCGCTGGGCGGGGCCACCGCCGCAATGGCCACAGTGGAGGCGGGACGCCTGCCCGCCGGATGACCCCTTGACCGCACCCGCCGGAAGGTGTCAACCTCGGTAGCGCCGCGTTCCGGGACCGGGCAACCTGCGAAGCGGCGTGTTTTTCGGCGGTTGTCGAAGCGCTTCACCACCGCTCCGGGCCGACACCGCCGACCCCCACCACCACCCCTTTTCGCGTACGCGCCGCCGCATCACCGGCTCGTTAGTCGAAGCGCTTCGACGAACGAGCGGCAGCACGTACGCCGACCGGAGGCGCCCACCATGACCGACCCCGTCCCCCACCGTCTCGACGACCTGCTGGCCCGGCTCACGCTGCCGGAGAAGCTCGGCCTGCTGCACCAGTGGCAGGCGCCGGTGCCCCGGCTCGGCCTGCGCGCGTTCCGCACCGGCACCGAGGCGCTGCACGGCGTCGCGTGGCTCGGCACCGCCACCGTCTTCCCGCAGGCGATCGGCCTGGCCGCGAGCTGGAACCCGGACCTGATCCGGGCGGTCGGGGCCGCCGTCGGCGACGAGGTGCGGGTGAAGCACCGGGCCGACCCGGACCGCGTCGGCCTCAACGTGTGGGCGCCGGTGGTCAACCCGCTGCGCGACCCCCGGTGGGGGCGCAACGAGGAGGGCTGGTCCGAGGACCCGTGGCTGACCGGCCGGCTCGCCACCGCGTACGCGC
The DNA here is from genome assembly GCF_000177655.2 of Micromonospora sp. L5. NCBI lineage: Bacteria > Bacillati > Actinomycetota > Actinomycetes > Micromonosporales > Micromonosporaceae > Micromonospora > Micromonospora sp. L5. The sequence continues at coordinate 5,667,925 of NC_014815.1, forward strand.
TGGGGCTGCGCGGCGACCACCCGATCCGGCTGCGGACCGCGCCGACGCTCAAGCACTTCCTCGGCTACAACAACGAGACCGACCGGGCCACCACCTCCAGCGACCTGCCGCCCCGGGTGCTGCACGAGTACGAGCTGCCCGCGTTCCGCGCTCCCCTGGCCGCGGGCGCGGCGGTGGCGGTGATGGCGTCGTACAACCTGGTCGACGGCGTACCGGCGCACCTGAGCCCGCTCATCGAGGGTGAGCTGCGCGGCTACGCCGACGACGAGATCATGGTGGTGGGTGACGCCGGTGCGGTCGGCAACATCGCCGGCGTGCAGGAGTACCTGCCCGACCACGTGGCAGGCTTCGCCGCCGCGCTGCGTGCCGGCATCGACAGCTTCACCGAGGACGACGAGGACACCGCCCCCACAGTGGAGCGCCTCACCGAGGCGCTGGCGCGCGGACTGATCGAGCCCTCCCACGTGGACCGGGCGGTACGGCGGATCCTGTCCGTCCGGTCGCGGCTGGGCGACCTGGCCCCGGACCCCCACGACGACGTGCCGCCGGACACGCTCGACAGCCTCGCCCACCGGGAACTCGCCCGCGAGGCCGCCCGCCAGTCGGTGGTGCTGCTGCGCAACGACGGCCTGCTGCCGCTGCGCCCCGGCACCCGGGTCGCGGTGCTCGGCCCGCTCGCCGACACCGTACTCACCGACTGGTACAGCGGCACCCCGCCGTACACGATCAGCCCGTACGCCGGGTTGCTCGGACGCCTGCCCGAGGTGACCACCCACCCCGGCACCGACCGGATCACCCTGCACGTCGGCGACCGCGCGGTACGCCACGGCGACGGCCCGCTGGCGCTCGGCGACACAGCGGCCGAGTTCGACGTGGTCGACTGGGGGCAGGACGTGGTGGCGCTGCGCGCCGTGGACACCGGCCGGTACGTCGGCGCCGACGACACCGGCGCCCTCGTCGCCGACCGCGACGGACCGGGCGGCTGGGTGGTACGCGAGACGTTCCGCCTGCACCACCGGCCCGACGGCACCGCGCTGCTGCACCACCTCGCCACCGGCTGGCACGTCGGCGTCGCACCGGACGGACGGCTGAGCGTCGCCACCGGCGACCCGGCCGTGTTCACCGTGACGCTGCTCGTCGACGGGGCCGCCGCTGCCGCCGCGCTCGCCGCCGAAGCCGACGTGGCGGTGGTGGTGCTCGGCAACCACCCGATGGTCAACGGCCGGGAGACCGAGGACCGGGCCGACCTGGCGCTGCCCACCGGCCAGGCCGAGTTGCTGCGGGCCGTGCACGCCGCGAACCCGCGTACCGTGCTGGCGCTGACGAGCAGCTACCCGTACGCGGTGGGCTGGGCGCAGGAGCACGTGCCGGCGGTGCTGTGGAGTGCCCACGGTGGACAGGAGCACGGCAACGGGCTGGCCGATGTGCTGCTCGGCGCCGCCGACCCGGGCGGGCGGCTCACCCAGACCTGGTACGCCGACGCCGCCGAACTGCCCGACCTGCTCGACTACGACGTCATCGGCGCCGACGCCACGTACCTGTACCACCGGGGTGAGCCGCTGTACCCGTTCGGGCACGGGCTCAGCTACGCCACGTTCGATTACGCTGACCTCCGGTTGAGCACCACCACGGCGCGCGCCGGCGAGGAGGTGGAGGTGAGCGTCGAGGTCACCAACACGGGCCGCCGCCCGGGCACCGAGGTCGTGCAGCTCTACACCCGCCAGCGGCGCTCCCGGGTCAAGCAGCCGCTGCGGCAGTTGCGCGACTTCGCCCGCGTCACGCTCGACCCGGGCTGCGCCGCCCGGGTGACGCTGCGGCTGCGTACCGCCGACCTGGCCTGGTGGGACGAGACCCGCGCCGCGATGGTGGTGGAGGACGCCGTCCACTCGGTGCTGGTCGGCCGGTCCGCGCGGGACATCCGGCTCGCCGGCGCGCTGACAGTGACCGGCGGCGACGCCACCGCCGAGCCGGCGGGCTCCCGCATCGGGGCGGTCCGGTGAGCGGCCGTACCCCGGGTGAGCAGGTCACCATCGCCGACGTGGCCCGGCACGCCGGAGTGGCCGCCAGCACCGTGTCGTACGTGCTCAGCGGCAAACGCACCATCTCGGCCACCACCCGGGGACGGGTGCTCGCCAGCGTCCGCGCGCTCGGCTACCACCCGCACGCCGGGGCCCGCGCGCTGGCCAGCCGCAAGGCCAACGTGATCGCGCTGGTGCTGCCGCTGCGTACCGGCATGCAGGTGCCAGTGGTGATGCGGTTCGCCACCGCCGTCGTCACCACCGCCCGGCGCTACGACCACGACGTGCTGCTGGTGACCGCCGACGAGGGACCTGCCGGGCTGCACCGCATCGCCGGCAGCGCGCTCGTCGACGGCGTGCTGCTGATGGACGTGGAGCTGGAGGACTCCCGGGTGCCGCTGCTGCGCGAGCTGGCGCTACCTGGCGTCCTGATCGGGCACCCTGCCGACAGCACCGGGCTGGCCTGCGTGGACCTCGACTTCCGGCGCGCCGGTGAGCTGTGCGTGGAACACCTGGCCGCCGCCGGGCACCGGCGGATCGCGCTGCTCGGCGCCCCCGCCGCGGTCTACGACCGGGGCACCGGGTTCGCCCACCGCACCCGCGCCGGGGTACGCGCCGCGGCCGAGCGGCTCGGCGTCGACGCGGTGACCCGGCCCTGCGAGGAGGGACCGGCCGCGGTACGCCGGGACCTGGAGGCGCTGCTCGCCGACCACCCGGACGTCACCGGGCTGGTCGTGCAGAACGAGTCGGCGGTCGGGCCGGTGCTCGCCACGCTGCCGCTGCTGGGCCGCCGGGTGCCCCGCGACGTGTCGGTGGTCGCGATCTGCCCGGACGAGCTGGCCGAGCAGTCGGCGCTCACCTGCGTGCCGGTGCCCGCCGAGGAGGTCGGACGGCAGGCGGTGGCGTTGCTGATGCGGCGCCTGAACGGCGAGCCGGTGCCGGAGGTGACGCTGCTGGAACCGCACCTCACCGTGCGGGACACCAGCGCCGGCCGGTGACGGCGCACCGCATCCACGACACCGCACCGGCCGACGACTGGACGGACGCGTTCCTCACCGGCAACGGCGAGCTGGGACTCATGGTCCACGGGCGGCCGCACGCGGAACGGATCGTGGTGAACCACCACCGGCTCGTCCTGCCGAACGGCACCCGGCACGCCCGCGCGCCCGAGCTGGCCGCCCGGATGCCGCACATCCGCGCGCTGGTGCTCGCCGGACGCCGGGCCGAGGCCGCCCGGCTGCTCACCGGCGGCCGGGAACTGGAGTGGACCCAGTCGTTCCACCCCGGGTACGCGCTCACAGTCGACGCCGCGCCCGGACCGGTACGCGACTACCGGCGCGACACCGACTTCACCACCGGGGAGGTGACTGTCGAGTGGTCGGGCGGGCGGCGGCGCTGCTTCGCCTCCCGCGCCGACGGTGTCGCGGTGCTCCACCTCGACCAGGGCGACTGCGTGGTCGGGGCGACGGGTGAGCTGCCCGGCAAGCCGGCCGACGTGGTGTACGAGCACGCCGCGTACCGCAGCGACGGGCTGGTGTTCCTGCGGGTCCGCGCCCGCTATCCGGACGCCGGCGGCGCGTACGGGTTCGAAGGGCTGACGTTGCTGCGCGGCGACGTGACCGTCGACGGCGACCGGGTGCGGGTACGCGGACCGGCGCTGCTCACCACGCTCGTGGACCGGCCCGGCGCGCCGCCGTGGCGTACCCGGGCCTCGGAGGGGCGGCTCGCCGCGCTGACCGGCGACTACGACACGCTGCTGGCGCGGCACGTGCTGCGCCATCGCGGCCCGTACACCCGGGTCGGCCTGGACCTCGGCGTGCCCGCCGCCGACCGGGCGCTACCAGTCGGTGAGCTGCTGGCCCGGCAGGCCGCCGCGCCGGACCGGCTGGACCCGGCGCTGCTGGAACGGCTGTTTCACTCCGGCCGGTACCTGCTGTTCAGCGCCAGCGGGGTGCTGCCGCCCCGGCTGACCGGGCTGTGGCTGGGCTCCTGGGACGCCGCGTGGGCCGGTGACTTCACCACCGACGCGAACCTGAACCTGCAACTGGCGGGCGCGAACGTGGGCGCGCTGCCGGAGGTGACAGCCGCGCACGCCCGGCTGGTCGCCGCGCAGGTGGACCACTGGCGCGCCAACGCCCACGCGGTGTACGGGGCGCGCGGGCTGCTGGCACCCAGCCGCACCGACGGCGAGCACGGGCACCTGTTCCACGTCCACCCCGACTGGCCGTTCACCGCGTGGCTGGCCGGCGCGGACTGGCTGCTGCACCCGCTGCACGAACACCACCTGGTCACCGGTGAGCCGCTGGGCGAGGTGGCCGGCTGGCTGGCCGAGGTGGCGGACTTCTTCGCCGACGTGCTGACCGTCGTGGACGGGCGGCCGGCGCTGGTGCCGTCGTACTCGCCGGAGACCGGCCCGTACGACGACACCGGCCGGGTCGCGCCGGTCGCGGTCAACGCCACGATGGACGTCGCCGCCGCCCGGCACGCGCTGCGGCTGGCCGCCGAGGTGACCGGCACGGACCGGTGGGCCGGGGTGCGGCCGCCCGGCTACCTGGTGGACGGGCGCGGCGCGCTGGCCGAGTGGGCGTGGCCGGGCAGCACCGGCGACGAGGACCACAGGCACGTCAGCCACCTGTATCCGGTGTGGCCGCTGCACGAGATCGACCCGGACGACACCCCGGAACTGGCCGCCGCCGCGCACCGGGCGCTGACGCTGCGCGGCGACGAGAACCGGTCCGCGCACGGCAGCCTGCACCGGGCGCTGGCGGCGGCCCGGCTGCGCGACGGCGAACTGGTCGCGGCGAACCTGCGCAAGATCCTCGGCGCGGACATGTTCTTCCGGTCGCTGATGAGCGCGCACAACCCGGGCCGGACCACGTACAACGCCGACGCCGCGCACGCGCTCCCGGCCGTGCTCATCGAGTCGCTGGTGCAGTCGCACCCGGGGACGCTGCGGCTGCTGCCCGCGCCGCTACCAGGCCTGTCCTCGGGCACGCTGCGCGGCATCACCTGCCGGGGACGCGTCACCGTCGAGGAGCTGACCTGGACGCCGGGCCGGGTCCGGGCGCGGCTGGTGTCGCCGGTGGCGCAGCGCGTCGTCGTGCACGCGCCCGGCGGCCACCGTGCGGTGACGCTGACCCCGGACCGGCCGTACGAGGTGGCGTTCGGCTAGAGATTGTCGGGCTGGTGCAGCGCCGGGTGGCTCTGTCCCGGCGCGGCGTACCAGGGCGGGGCGTCCTCGGTCAGCGCGGTGCCGATCCGCAGCCGCGCCCAGTCGTCCAGGTCGGGCAGCGCGTCCGGCGCGAACCAGGCCACCGCCAGCGACTCGTCGCCGTCGGCCGCCGGCGCCCCGCCGACCGCCCGGCAGCGGAACCAGATGTTCAGGTATTCGCAGGCGTCGCCGTTGGGGTAGACCACCGGGTGGGTGGCGACACCGGCGAGCCGGTCGATCGCCACCTTCACGCCCGTCTCCTCGTGGACCTCCCGCACCAGCGCGTCGGCGGGCTGCTCGCCCGGATCGACGGTGCCCGCCGGGACCGACCAGCGGCCGTTGTCACCCCGGCGGGCCAGCAGCACCCGTCCCGCGTCGTCGGTGACCACGCCGCTGACGCCGTACAGCATGAGCAGGTCGTGGCCGACATGGCGGCGCAGCCGGGCGATGTAGGGCGAGACGGCCATGGCGAGCAGGCTACCGGCGGTCCTGCCGGTGCCGCCGGACCATGCCCTCGGCCAGCGCCGCACCGTCCAGGTCACCGGCGGCCAGCCTTGTGGCGACGGTACGGCGCACCATCCGGTCGGCCAGCGCCGGAGCGTGCCGGGCCAGCGCCAGTTCGATCCGGCCGCGCCGGGTGGTGGCGACGTCCCGTGGCGCGCGCCGGGCGGTCGCGGCGCGCAGGATCGCGGCCACCACCCCCTCGACCGACTCCGGGCGGGACACCCCGCTCAGCGACAGCCCGGCCGCCACGGTGCTGTCGTGGATCGGGGAGGCGACCATGCTCGGGTAGACGACGCTGACGCCCACGTGGGTGCCGACTTCGTGGCGCAGCGCGTCGGCGTACGCGACGAGCGCCCGCTTGCTGACCCCGTACGCAGCGGCCAGCGGCAGCGGCAGCACCGCCATCCGGCTGGCCACGAAGATCACCCGGCCGCGGGCCGCCTCCAGGGCCGGCATCGCGGCGGCGGTGGTGCGCCAGGCGGCGAGCAGGTTCACCTCGATCTGGCGGCGTACCACCTCGTCGGGCGGCAGCTCGGCGGGCGCGGGCCCGCCCACACCGGCGTTGTTGACGAGCAGGTCCAGTCCGCCGAGCCGGTCGATCGCGGCGGCCACCGCCGGTGGCGTCGCGGCCGGGTCGGTCAGGTCGACGCCGAGCACCGGCGGTGTGACGTCGGGGTCGGCGTGCAGGTCCAGCCCGACCACGTGAGCGCCGGCGGCGGTGAGCGCCGCGCTCAGGTGCTGCCCGAACGTGCCCCGGGCGCCGGTGACGAGCACCCGCCGTCCGGCCAGCACGCTGCCACGGCCCGGCGCGTTCACTCCGGTCCGCTCACGGCCTGCCGCGCTCATCGGGCCGCTCCGGCGCGGCGCCGGCCGGCGGCCAGTTCGCGGCCCAGTTCGCCCAGGTAGACGTCGAAGTCCACACGCATGTGCGGGCGGCGCTGCCCCCACCGGGCGGTGGCGGCGCGCAACTCGTCGCGGCAGGCGGCGGCCTGCCGGGCCGGATCCGGTGGCGTCCAGGTGCCGGCCAGGCGCGCGGCCACCAGCCGGGCCTGCGCCTCGACCAGGGGGAACGCCGCGCCGGTGGACTGCATGAGCCCGACGAACGCCAGACCGGGGGCGTCCAGGTGGAACACGTGCCGGTACAGCGGCAGCCGGTCGGCGCCGTCGCCGAGCAGCGCCGGGTCGAGGAACGGCACCTCCACCCGGTAGCCGGTGCACCAGACGATCAGGTCGATCTCGTCGTGGCGGCCGTCGGTGAACTCGACCCGGTCGCCGTCGAAGCGGGCGATGCCGGGCCGGGCCTGGATGTCGCCGTGGGTGAGCCGGGACAGCAGCGCGTCGGACAGCGTCGGGTGGTCCTGGAGGAAGCCGTGCGCCGGTGCGGGCAGCCCGTACCGGGTGGGCGGGCCGACCGCAGTGGTGATCATGGTCTGGCTGATCCGCTGCCGCAGCCGCCAGGGCAGCCGGCGGGCCAGCGCGCCGTTGAGCGTGTCCGACGGGCGGCCGAGCAGGTACTTGGGCACCACCCACACGCCGCGGCGCAGCGACAGCAGCGTGCGTTCGGCGGCGTACGAGGCGTCGACGGCGATGTCCATGGCCGAGTTGCCGCCGCCGACCACGAGGACCCGTCGCCCGGCGAGCTGTTCCGGGCCGCGGTAGTCGTGGCTGTGCATCTGCTCGGCGGTGCATTCGCCCGGGTACGGCTCGGGTCGCTTCGGCACCCGGTTGTGCCCGTTGGCGACCACCACCGCCTCGACGTCGACCTCGACCGGGCCGTCCGGGCCGGTGGCCCGCACCCGCCAGCCGTCGCCGGTGCGGGTGACCCGCTCGACGGTGTGCCGCAGCCGTACCGCCTCGCGCAGCCCGAACCGGTCGGCGTAGTCGCCGAGGTAGCCGGCGACGCGGGCGTGGTCGGGGTAGTCGGGCCAGTCGGCGGGCATCGGATGGTCGGCGAACTCGGTGCGCCCCTTGCTGGTGTTCAGGTGCAGCGTCCGGTACGCGGGCGAGCCGGGGGCGCCGTACACCCAGAGGCCGCCGAGCGTGTCCGCCGCCTCGAACGCCACCGCCGGGACACCGGCGTCGGCGAGCGCCTTGAGCGTGGCCAGCCCGGCGGCTCCGGCGCCGACGACAGCGACCCTGGGTGTGGCCATACCCGCCTCCTTAATCCAACGACTGATGGATAATCCCCGGAGCGCGGGCCGGCGTCAAGGGCGGGTGTCTCCCGGACCGCCGGCGTACAGGGCGTCGAGGAACCGGTGCACGAACGCCCGGAACTCCCGGCGCTCCCGCGCCCCCGAGCCGGTCCCGGCGGCGAGCGCCACCACGTGCCCGTGCACCGCCCAGACCAGGGAACGCACAGTCACGTGCGGGGTCGGCTCGGTCAGCGCGCCGGCCCCGGACGCCGCCACCAGCAGCTCTTCGACCAGCCCGTACAGCGGGGCGGCGTAGCGGCGGTCCAGCTCGCCGTGCCGCTGCGGCTCCAGCCAGCGGCGCAGCCACAGCGCGGTCGTCTCCGGCCGGTCCTCCAGGAAGTCGACGAACACGTCCACCAGGTCGTGCAGCGCCCGCAGCGCGTCCTGCGGGCCCGCTGCCAGCGCCGCCCGGGCGCGTTCCCCTGCTGCCTCGATGACCTCCCGCTCGGCGCTGAACACCCGGGCGAAGCAGGCCTCGTAGAGCTGCGCCTTGGTGCCGGTGTGGTGCACGACGGTGGCCGCGTCCACGCCCGCCGCGGCGGCGACGTCGCGGACGCTCACCGCGTCGAAGCCCCGCTCGGCGAACAACGCGGTGGCGGCGGCGAGCACCAGGTCACGGGTCGGCCGCTGGTCGTCGCGGCGGGGCCGGCCCGGACGGCGGCGAGGCATGGTCATCCGGCCATTGTTACCCCTACAATCCAGCAACCGTTGGATTGGGGGCGGCGCGCCCCGAGGACAGGAGACCGCCATGACCGGGCTGGATCAGCGCTCCGACGCGGTCACCCTGCCGCGCGGCCCGCTCGTCGGGTTCGCCACCGGCTCACTCGGCATGGGCGTCTGGGTCACCGTGCCCGGGCTGCTGCTTCTCTACTTTTTGACCGACGTGCTGGCGGTCGCGCCGTGGCTCGCCGGGCTCACGCTGCTGCTGCCGAAGATCGCCGACGTGCTGCTGCACCCGTGGATTGGGCACCGCTGCGACGTGGAGCAGGCCCGCCGGGGCCACCGCCGCCGGTTGCTGCTGGCCGGATGTGCGCTGCCGCTGGCGTTCGCCGCCCTGTTCGCGGTGCCCGGCGGCCTCACCGGCGCCGCCGCGGCCGGCTGGGTGGCGGTCTTCTTCGTCGCCGGCAACCTGCTGTTCGCCGCGTACCAGGTGCCCTACCTGGCGACCCCGGCGGACCTGCGGATCGGCTACCACGAGCGGACCCGGCTGATGGCGTTCCGGATGGTGGTGCTGACGCTCGGCATCCTGGTCTCCGGGCTGCTCGCGCCGCTGCTGGCCGGCGGCGACGACGCCACACGCGACGGCTACCTGCGGATGGGCGTGGTGCTGGCGGCCGGGATGCTCGCCGCGATGCTGGTCGGCGTCGCCGGGATCGGCCGGTTGCGCCGTACCGCCGCCGACACGGCCCCGCCGCACGGCCCGGGCGGGTGGCGGGCGCTGGCGGCGAGCCTGCGGGACCGGCAGTTCCGCTGGCTGGTCGGCGCGTACCTGGCCATGTCCACCACCACCCACCTGGTGCTCGCCGGGGTGCCCTACTACGCCGAGTACGAGCTGGGCCGACCCGGGCTCACCACCGTGCTGGTGGCCGCGTTCGTCGCACCCGCGCTGCTGGTCACCCCGGGCTGGCTGGCGGTGGCGCGGCGGATCGGCAAGCAACGTGCCCTGCTCGCCGGGCAGGCCGCGTTCGCCGCCGGGTCGCTGGTGCTGGCGATCGGCCGCCCCGCCGGACTGCCGGTGCTGGTGGCCGCCGTGGCGGTGCTCGGGGTGGCGTTCGCCGGCATGCAACTGCTGCCGTTCTCGATGCTGCCCGACGTGATCCGCGCGGCAGGCGGCACCGAGCGGGCCGGCACGTACACCGGGGTGTGGACCGCCACCGAGGCCACCGGCGCCGCGCTCGGCCCCTACGCGTACGCGCTGTGCCTGGCCGCCGGCGGGTTCGTGGCCTCGACCGCCGGGCAGACCGTGACCCAGTCCCCGGCCGCGCTGGACGCGCTGCGTTACGGCTTCGGGCTGCTGCCCGCCGCCGTGATGGTGGTCGCCGTGCTGCTCCAACGCCGCTACACCCTCGACGGCGCGGCCCGCGCGGACGCCGCCGGATAGACTTCGCCCCCGATGGACGCCGAGCCCGCCACCGACACCCGACCCTGCGCCCACTGCGGACGCGACGTGCCGCAGCGCGTCGGCGCGGGCCGCCCGTTCCGCTACTGCCGGGACAACGACGGCGCCTGCCAGCGGGCCGCCCGCAACTCGCGGATGCGTCACCGCAACTCCCCCGGCCTGCCCGGGCAGGTGGCGCGCACCTGGGAGGCGGTGGACCGGCTCGACCAGATCGTGGAGACGCTCACCGAGGCGCTGCACGCCGAACTGTCACCGGCCGGTGTGGAGCGGCAGCTCGCCGAGCTGCGCGCGGAGACGTCGGCGCAGGTCGCCGCCGCGCACGCCGAACGCGACGAGGCCCGCCGTGAGGCCGAGGACGCGACCGCCGCGGCGGCCCGCGACCGGCAGCAGGCCCGCGCCGCGTACGCCGACCGCGACACCGCCGCCGAACGCGCCGAACGGGCGGAGGCCACCGCGTCCGCCGCCGCCGAGCGGGTCGCCGCGGCCGAGGACGCCCGCGACGCCGCGCGCGCCGAGGCGGGTGCCGCGCAGGCGCTGCGGGTGCAGGCCGAACGCGACCGCGACGCGGCCCGGCACGAACTGCGCACGGTACGCACCGAACGTGACGCCGAACGCCGCCGCGCGGCCGAGTTGACCGCCGAGCGGGACGCCGCCCGGGCCGACGCCGAGCGGGCCACCCGCTCCGCCACCGAGGCCCTGGACCGGGCCGAACAGTCCCGCGCCGAGGCCGACCGGGCGCGCGCCGACGCGCAGGCCGCCCAGGCCCGGGCCACCGAGGCGGACCGCACGGCCCGGACCGCCGCCGAACGTGCCGACGCCGAGGCCGCCGCCGCGCGGCAGGCCCTCGCCGAGCGGGACCGCGCCGACGCGGCACGCGCCGACGCGGAGGCGGCGCTGGAACGAGCCCGCGCCGAGGCGAGCGCGGCGATCGAGGCCGTCCGTGCCGAGGCTGCCGCTTCCGTCGAGCGCGCCCGTGCCGACATGGCCGCCGCGGTGGAGCAGGCTACGGCCCGTACCGCCGAGCGGGACGCGCTCGCCGCGGAGCTGGCCGCCGCGCGGCGGGCCGCGAGCGCCGCCGAGGCCCGGGCGGCCGACCTGGCCGCGCGGACGGCGGTGATCGAGGCCGATCGGGACGCCGCGCAGCGCCGGGCCGGGCAGCTCGCCGACCAGGTGAGCGATCTGGCGACGGCGCTGGCGCGGCTCGGCACGCGTACCGGCTGAGGCGGCCACGGGCTGGGAACGGGGCAGCGCCGCACCCGGTCGGGCGGCGAGGATCGGGGCATGGGAAAGACGTACGAGCGCATCGACGGCCGGCTGCGGGACTTCATCGAGGCGCAGCCGATGTTCTTCGTGGCCACCGCCCCGCTGTCAGGTGACGGCACCGTCAACCTCTCCCCGAAAGGGCTGCGCGGCTGCTTCGCGGTGCTCGACGAGCACACCGTGGCGTACCTGGACTTCGCCGGCAGCAACGCCGAGACCATCGCCCACCTGCGGGAGAACGGCCGGATCACGCTGATGTGGTGCGCGTTCGCCGGCCCGCCGAACATCGTGCGGGTGCACGGCCACGGTGAGCCGGTGTTCCGCGACGACCCGCGCTGGCCCGGCCTGCTGGCCCACTTCCCGGACATCGACCCGGGTCCGCACGGGCTGCGGGCGATCATCGTGGTGCGCGCCGAGCTGGTCCGGGACACCTGCGGCTACGCGGTGCCGTTCATGACCTACGACGCCGACCGTGACCTGCACGAACGCCGGTTCGCCCGGGAGGACGACGCGTCGCTGAGCGCGTACTTCGCCGGCAAGGACCACGTCGCCACCAGCATCGACGGGCTGCCCGGCCTGCCGTTGCCGCTGCCGCCGACCCCGGCGGGGTGAGCGCTGTCAGTGGATGCCGGCCATCAGGTGCCGGATCTGGCGGGTGAACATCACCGCGGCCAGGCCCAGCACCACCGAGGCCAGCCCGAAGGTCAGGAAGTAGACCGGCTGGGACCAGGTGCCGGCCAGCCGGGCCACCTGACCGCCGATGGCGTCGCCGACGGCGGTGGCGAGGAACCACAGGCCCAGCATCTGGCTCGCGTACTTGACCGGGGCGAGTTTCGTGGTGGCGGACAGGCCGACCGGGCTCAGGGACAGCTCACCGGCGACCTGGATCGCGTACACCGCGACGAGCCACAGCGGTGAGACCAGGTCGCCGCCGACGGCGGCCTGCGCGGCGGCGGCCATCAGCACGAACGACAGGCCGTTGAGCACCAGGCCGACGGCGAACTTCGTGGGCGTGGACACCCGATGGCCGAGTTTGAGCCACAGCGCGGCGGCCAGCGGCGCGCCGATGATGATGAGGATCGGGTTCACCGACTGCAACCAGGACGCCGGGAACGTGAACCCGCCCACCGACCGGTCGGTCTGGTCGGCGGCGAAGATGTTCAGCACCGACCCGGCCTGGTCGTAGATGAGCCAGAACGAGGCGGCGAACAGGAACAGCCACACGTACGCCTTCATCCGGCTGCGTTCGGTGCCGCTGATCTCCCGGTCGGTGAGGATCCGCGCGAAGTAGCCGACTGTCACCAGCACCGTCACCACTGTGAGCAGGTTGACCACCGTGTCGACGGTGAACCAGCCGGCCACCAGCAGCACCAGCAGGACGGCGAGCACCACGACGCTCGCCACGCCGACGCGGGTCAGCGCGCGCCGCCGGTCGGCGCCGAGCAGCGGGTCCGCCGGGCGGGCACCGGCTTCGCCGAGGTTGCGGCGGCCCAGCACGTACTGGAGCACGCCGAAGGTCATGCCGACCGCGGCGGCGCCGAACCCCAGATGCCAGTTGATCTTCTCGCCGAGGAAGCCGGTGATCAGCGGCGCGATGAACGCACCCAGGTTGATGCCCATGTAGAAGATGGAGAACCCGGCGTCGCGGCGCGGCGAGTCCCGCTCGTACAGGTCACCGACCATGGTGGAGATGTTCGGTTTGAGCAGGCCGGTGCCGAGCACGATCAGCGCCATGCCGGCGAACACGCTCCACCCGGTGGGGATCGCCATCACGTAGTGACCGGCGGCGATCACCACGCCGCCCCACAGCACGCTGCGCCGCGCGCCGATCAGCCGGTCGGCGACCCAGCCGCCGGGCAGCGCCATCAGGTAGACCATGGCGTTGTAGGTGCCGTACACGGCGTTGGCGCTGGACTCGCCGAGGTCCAGCCCGCCGTCGGCGACCGCGGCGGTCAGGTACAGCACGAGGATCGCCCGCATGCCGTAGAAGCTGAACCGCTCCCACATCTCGGTGAGGAAGAGCGTGGACAGCGCGCGGGGGTGACCGAAGAAGGTCTTCCCGGCTGGTGGCCGGGCCCCGACCGGCGCGTCACTGCTCATCGTCACCTCCGGCACGCAAACAGGTGGGTAACATCCCCGTTGACAGGCGAAACACTCCACCGATTCGGCCCGGCCGGGGACGACCCCGCCGGGCAGCTGTCATGGCCGGTTACCCTTGACACTCCCGACCCGCATACGGCCCTGCCGCCGCGGGCCGGGGAATGGGCGAGCGGTGACCGGTCGTTACACCTGAAGACCAGCACCACGAACGAGGGGAAGTCGATCATGGGCGAGCGCATGCTGCGCGGTAGCCGGCTGGGAGCGGTCAGCTACGAGTCCGACCGCAACACGGAGCTCGCGCCGCGCCAGACCCGCGAGTACCTCTGCGCCAAGGGTCACCAGTTCGAGGTGCCGTTCGCCGTCGACGCCGAGGTCCCGACGACCTGGGAGTGCAAGTTCGACGGCAGCGTGGCCCGTCTGGTCGACGGCACCGAGCCGGAGCAGAAGAAGGCCAAGCCGCCGCGTACCCACTGGGACATGCTGCTGGAGCGGCGCTCGATCGCCGAGCTGGAGGACATCCTCGCCGAGCGGCTCCAGGAGGTCCGCACCCGCCGCGGTCGTGCCTGAGCATCTCCCGCAATGACCGAAAACGCCCCCGGGATCACCCGGGGGCGTTTTTCGGTGCCCGGGCAGGCACGGCCCCGCCACTTCGGGGAGGTGGCGGTATCAAGCGTGCCTTGATGGCGCCATCTCCCCGAACTTGTGCCGATCATGGGAGGGCGGGTTGGTTGTGGGCGGCTGATCCGCCGCGCGTGGGCCGGTCCGGGTGCCGGGCCGGTGAACGGGCCGCCGGCCCGGGGAGGTGGCGGGGTCGGGCGCGGTCTGATGCCACCACCTCGGCGAAGTGGAGTTGATCAAACTGACGGCGCAGCGGGGCGCGTCAGCGGTCGACGATCTCGCCCTCGATGGCCTTGCCCGGGTCGGTGACCGGCTGCGGCGACGGCGCGGGACCAGGCGACGGGGCCGGCGCGGGCTCCGGGGTCGGCTGCGGCGCACCCCGGTACACGCGCACCCGGCGCGGCCCGAACAGGTCACCGGCGACCATCGACGACACCCGGCGCTCGGTGGCCCGGCGCACCCCGCCACCGGCCAGCCGGCGCAGCGGCGGCACCAGCAACAGCAGGCCCACCACGCCACTGACCAGGCCCGGAAGCGCCAGCAGCAGCGCGCCCAGCAGACCGACAAGCCCATCGGTCACCTCCGGGCCCGGCGGCCGGCCGGCCTGCGCCGCAGCGCGGAAGCCGCGCCACGCCCGCATGCCCTCGCGGCGCAGCAGCACCAGACCCAGCAGGGACGCCCCGAACACCAGCAGCACCGCCACGCCGAACCCGACGGCCCGGCCGACCAGCACGAAAACGGTCAGCTCCAGCAGCGCGAGCAGCAGCAGGGCCGGTGGTACGTATTTCAGTCCTCGGCGCATCTCACCTCATCAGCCCGGGGTCATCACGCCCCTCAAGCATGACACGCCCTCGCTCAAGGCCAGCGCGCGAGCGCGTCCGGGCGGGCGGACGCGGTCGCCAGGCGGTCCCGCACCCCCCAGCGGGTGACCCGCCACAGCGCCTCCGCCACGATCAGCGGGCTCATCTTGCTGTCGCCGTGTTCCCGCTCGGCGAACGTGATCGGCACCTCCACGATCCGCACCCCGGCGCGGTGCGCCAGCCGCGACAGCTCCACCTGGAACGCGTACCCCTGGGACCGCACCGAACCCAGGTCGATCGCGTCCAGCGCGCTGGCCCGGTACACCCGGTAGCCGCCGGTGGCGTCGCTGACCGGCATGCCCAGCGCCAGCCGCGCGTACAGGTTGCCCACCCGGGACAGCAGCAGCCGCCGCCACGGCCAGTTCAGCACCCGCGCGCCGCGGGTCCACCGGGAACCGATCACCACGTCGGCGTCGCGGGCGGCGTGCAGCAGCGCCGGCAGGTCCTCCGGGGCGTGCGAGCCGTCGGCGTCCATCTCCACCACCGCGTCGTAGCCGCGTGTGCGCGCCCAGGCGAACCCGGCCAGGTAGGCCGCGCCCAGTCCTTCCTTGCCGGCCCGGTGCAGCACGTGCACCCGGGGGTCGCCGTCGGCGATCGTGTCGGCGATCGCGCCGGTGCCGTCGGGGCTGTTGTCGTCGGCGACGAGGACGTCCACCGCCGGCGCCGCCTCGCGTACCCGGGCGACGATGCGCCCGACGTTGTCGGCCTCGTTGTAGGTGGGGATGACCACCAGGACCCGCCCCACCCCGGGATGGCCGACCGTCCGCCTGTCGGCTGCCACGCCCACCGTCGCACCGCCTCTCGTCGGCTCAGCCGGGAGCGACCTCCCGGCGGCGGCGCAGCACGGCCGCACCGGCCAGGGCCGCGACCGCCAGCGCCGTCAGCGCCACCTCCGGCCACACCCCGGCAGTGGTCGCCGGGGTACGCCCGTTACCGAGTTCCATCTGCCGCACCACCACCGCGGCGGTGTTGAACCCGGTCGCACCGTCTACCCGCCCGTCCGGGGAAACGAACCCGGACACACCGACCGTGGAGGCCATCAACGCGGCCCGGCCGTGCTCCACGGCCCGCAGCCGCACCATGGCCAGCTGCTGACGGGCCTCGGCCACGTCGAACGTGGCGTTGTTCGTCTGCACCACCAGCAGCTGCGCGCCGCCGGTGACGGTGTCCCGGACGATGCCGTCGTAGGCGACCTCGAAGCAGATCACGTCGCCGAGGACCGCCGGGCCGGTGTTCAGCACGCCGGGACGGTCACCGGCTACGAAATCGGACCGGACCCGGTCGACCTGGGAGCTGACCTTGCGGGCGATGGAGCGCAGCGGCACGTACTCGGCGAACGGCACCGGATGCCGTTTCGTGTACACCTGGCCCAGATCCGGGCCGGTGCCCGGCCGCCACAGCAGCCCCGCGTTGCGCACCTCACCCCGGCCGGGCCCGACCAGCACCGCACCGACCAGGATCGGCGCGCCGATCGCGTCGGCCGCCTGGGAGATCCGCTCCCCCGCGCCCGGGTTGCGCAACGGGTCGATGTCGCTGGAGTTCTCCGGCCACACCACCACGTCCGGACGGTCCTGCCCGCCCTCGGCGACCCGACGCGCCAGCTCCAGCGTCGCGTCGACGTGGTTGTTCAGCACCGCCTGCCGCTGCGCGTTGAAGTCCAGCCCGAGGCGCGGCACGTTGCCCTGCACGATCGCGACGGTCACGGTGTCGCCCGCGCCGCGTACCCCGGTCGGCACGGCCGTACCGGCGGCGAGCAGCGCCACCAGCGCGGCGGTGAGCCCGGCGACGGGCCGCCACTGCCCGGGCGCACGCCGCCAGTCCCGCCACGCGGCGGTGACCAGCAGCCCACCGGCGACCGCGACGGCGAACGTGACCAGCGGGGCGCCGCCGAGCGCCGCGAGCTTCAGCAGCGGCGAGGTGTCCTGGCTGAACGCCAGCCGCCCCCACGGGAACCCGCCGAACGGGGTGCGGTCACGCAGCGCCTCCTGCCCCACCCACAGCACACCGGTGAGCAGCGGCCACGCCGCCCGGTGCCGGTCGGCGAGCGGCGACACCCAGGCGGTGGCGGCGCCCAGCAGCGCCAGATAGGCGGCCTGCAACAGCGACAGCAGCGCCCACGGCAGGTAGCCGGTGTGCAGGTTCGTCCACTCCAGCAGCGGCGCGAACAACGCCACCCCGGTCAGGAAGCCCAGCCCCGCGCCGGCGCGCAGCCGCCGCCGGTGCACCGCGGCGCCCAGCAACGCCACACCGACCGGCGCGAGCGGCCACCACCCGTACGGCGGGAACGCCAGCAGCAGCGCCACCCCGGCCAGCACGGCGGCCGGCACGGCGAACGTCAGCGGCAGGGGACGCGCGCCGCCGTCACCGTGTGCCCCGTCGGTGGCACGCGGCTGTTCCCGGTCCAGCGTCGTCACCGGCTTCTCCCCACGATCACGGGCCGAAGGCTACCCGCCCGTACCGGTCGCCGGCCCGCGCCCCTGCGCCGCCGATCGGACAACAGCGCCCCGGCGGGCGGAGCCCGCTGCCATGCTCGGCAGCATGAGCGCTGAGCGGGGACGGGGTCGCATCCTGCCGACCGCGCCCGGCTTCCGCGTCACCCGGGTCGAGTTGTTCTACGACCTCGTCTTCGTGTTCGCGTTCCTGAACGTCACCAACGTGCTCTCCGAAACCCTGAGCGGCAGGTCGTTGCTGGCCGGGCTGGTGTTGCTGTTGCTGCTGTGGTGGTGCTGGGTCTCCTTCGCCGCCCTGGGCAACGTCGTCCGTACCGACCAGGGGGTGATGCCGCTCGTCGGCGCGGTGACGGTGGCGGCCCTGTTCGTCCTGACCCTGGCCATGCCGGCGGCGTTCGCCGACGGGCCGGCGCAGCGGCAGTCCGGGCCACCCGCCGCGGTCCTGTTCGCCTGCTGCTATCTCGTCATCCGGGCGGCCCAGGTGCTGGTGTTCCTCAGCCGCAGCAGCCACCGCGGACGGACCGCCGTGCGCCTCGGCCTGCCGCCGCTGATCAGCGTGGCGTTGATTCTCGCCACCGCGGCCCTGCCCGAGTCGCCCCGGCAGACCTGGGCGACGTGGCTGCCGCTGGCGCTGTGGCTGGCCGCGCTCTGCATCGAGTACACCTCCGGGGGCCTCGCCCCCAGCGCCGGGCTGACAGTCGTGTCCGCCGCCCACTGGGCGGAGCGGTACGCCCTGATCCTGCTCATCGCGCTCGGCGAGTCGATCATTTCGCTCGGGCTGGGGCCGAAGCTGAGCGCCGGCCTGCCGGCCACGTGGCCGGTGATCGTGGCGTCGGTGCTCGGCGTCACCATCATCGCGGCGCTGTGGTGGCTGTACTTCGACAGCCTGGCGCCCGCGCTGGAGCAGCGGCTGCACCGCACCCGCGACGTCCGCGCACGGGCGGCGCTCGCCCGCGACGCCTACGCCTACCTGCACCTGCCGCTGATCACCGGGATCATCCTGTTCGCCCTCGGCCTCAAGCGTTACCTCGCCGTCATCTCCCACCCGCGCGGTGATCCCTGGCGGGAACACGCCGCCGCTCTGGACAACCGGGTGCTGTTCGCCGGGTTGGTCATCTACGTGTCGGGGCTGCTGGCACTCGGGGTGCGCGCGACGCACCGGATCTCGGCGGTACCCACCGCCGTGGTGGTCGCGATGGCTGTGGGACTGCCGTGGGCAGGCCGGCTGCCTGCGGTGGCCGCGCTGGCGATCCTGGCGGTGGCCAGCGTCTCGGTGGTCCTGCTGGGCCTGCGGTCGAGTGACCCGTGGCGCAGCCGGGTGCGCCGGACCGCGTTGGACGAGCAGGTCGCCGCCGAGCAGGAGCAGTCCGAATGGCGGCGGCACCACCTGTGACCGGCGGGTGGGGAGTGTGGGCGCCACCGGCGACAGGCGACAATCGGGCGCATGCGGTTCGGTGTGCTGGGCGCGACCCAGGCGTACGCGGCCGACGGCAGCGTGCTGCCCGTCGCCGGCGGGCGGCTGCGCGCGCTGCTGGTGCTGCTTCTCCTCGACGCCGACCGCACCGTTGCGCCGCAGCGCCTCGTCGACGGCGTGTACGGCGACCGGCCGCCCGAACAGGCCACGAACGCGCTGCAGTCCCAGGTGTCGCGGCTGCGGCGACTGCTGCCCGGCGCGCACATCGAGTTCGGCCCGGCCGGCTACCGGCTGGCGGTGGATCCGCAGCGGGTGGACGTGCACCGGTTCACCGGGCTGGCCGCGGCCGGGCGGGCCGCACTCGCCGCCGGTGACCCGGCCGGCGCGGCGGCGCTGCTGCGCGACGCGCTCGGCCTGTGGCGCGGCGAACCCCTCGCGGACGTGACGGACGCGCCGTTCGCCGACGCCGAGGCCGCCCGGTTGCGCCAGGCACGCCTGGCCGCGGTCGAGGACCGCGTCGAGGCGGAGCTGGCGCTGGCGCCGGCCGGGGCGCCGCTGATCGCCGAACTGCGGGACCTGGTGGCGGCGCATCCGCTGCGGGAACGGCTGCACGGGCAGCTGATGCGTGCCCTGCACGGCGCCGGCCGCCGCGCCGAGGCGCTCGCCGTCTACGCCGACGCCCGCCGGGTGCTCGCCGAGGAACTGGGCACCGACCCGTCGGCGGAGCTGGTCGCACTGCACACGGCGCTGCTGCGCGACGACGCCGCACCGCCCGCCCGGCTACCCAGCCCGCTCACCAGTTTCGTCGGCCGGGAACCGGAACTGCGGCGGGTCCACGAGCTGCTGGACGCGGCGCGGCTGGTCACCCTGCACGGCCCGGGCGGCGCCGGCAAGACCCGGCTGGCCACCACCGTCGCGTCCGGCCACGACGGGCCGGTGTGCCTGGTGGAGCTGGCCGCTGTGGCACCCGGCGCGCCGGTCGCGCCCGCGGTGCTGGCCGCGCTGGACCTGCGCGACGCCGGCCTGCGCACCCCCGGCGGCCCCGCCGACCTGACCGGCCGGCTGGTGGCGGCGCTGGCCGACCGGCGGCTGCTGCTGGTGCTGGACAACTGCGAGCACGTGATCGACGACGCGGCCCGGCTGACCGGCCGGCTGCTCGCCGCCGCGCCCGGGCTGCGGGTGCTCGCCACCAGCCGGGAACCGCTGGGCCTCACCGGCGAGGCATTGTGCCCGGTCGGCGGGCTGCCCGCCCCGGCCGGGCCGGCCGCACCGCCGACTGCCGCCGCGTACCCGGCGGTGCGGCTGTTCACCGACCGGGCCGCCGACGTGTCGCCCGGGTTCACCCTCGACGACGCCACCACCCCGGCGGTGCTGCGGATCTGCCGTACCCTCGACGGGCTGCCGCTGGCCCTGGAGCTGGCCGCGGCGCGGCTGCGGGCCCTGCCGGTGACGCAGGTCGCGGCCCGGCTGGACGACCGGTTCCGGCTGCTGTGCCGCGGTGACCGCACCGCGGCGCCCCGCCACCGCACGCTGGAGGCGGTCGTCGGGTGGAGCTGGGACCTGCTCGACGAGCCGGAGCGGCGGCTGGCCGCCCGGATGAGCGTGTTCGCCGGCGCCGCCGACCTGGCCGCGGTGCAGGCGGTGTGCGCGCCGGACGCCGATGACGTCCTCGACGTGCTCACCGGCCTGGTGGACAAGTCGCTGGTGGAGGCCACCGGCGGGCGCTACCGGATGCTGGAGACGATCCGCGAGTTCGCGGCGGCCCGGCTGGCCGAGCACGGCGAGACCCGCCGGATGCGCGACGCGCACGCCGCGTACTTTCTGGACCTGGCACAGGCCGGCGACGTGGCCCTGCGCGGCGGCGGCCAGGAACGGTGGCTGCGCCGCCTCGACGCCGCCCGCGACGACCTGCACGCGGCGCTGCGGCACGCCGAAACCACCACCGGGTTGCGGCTGGTCGCGGCTCTGGCGTTCTACTGGTGGCTGCGGGGCCTGCGCGGGGAGGGCGCCGCGCTGGCCCGGCGACTGGTCGACCGGCTCGACGGCCCGCCCGACGGCGTGGCCGAGGAGTACGCGCTGGGCCTGCTGATCGCTGCGCTCGCCGGTGGTGGCGAGCGCAGCGAGGTCGACGCCGCGTCGCGGATCCTGTGGACCCTGGCCCGGCCGCCCCGGCATCCGTTCCTGCTGTACCTGTCCGGCATGGCCAGCGGTCCCCCGTCGCCGCAGGACGCGGCGGCGCTGCACGAGCAGGCCGTCCGGGACCGGCTGCTCGGCACCGACCCGTGGAGCCGGGCACTGGGCCTGCTGGGCACCGCGATGGTCAGTCTGCTGCACGGCCGTCACGCCCAGGCCCGCGCCGACCTGGACGCCGCGCTGGCCGGTTTCCGGGCCCTCGACGACCGCTGGGGCATGATCGTGACGCTGTCCACCCACGCCGAGGCCGCCTACCGCACCGGTGACGTCGCGTCGGCGGCCGCGCCGATGGCGGAGGCCCTGGAGCTGGCCGAGCAGCTCGGCTCCACGCTGGACCTGGCGGAACTGCTGCGGACCCGCGCCGACGGGCGGCTGGCAGCCGGTGACCTGACCGGCGCGGCCGAGGACTTCCGGCGGGTATGGCGCATCGCCGGGCCGGCCGGCGCGCCGGAGCTGGTCGCCGCCGCGTACCTGGGGCTCGGCGAGATCGCCCGCCGCGAGGGCGACCCGCAGCGGGCGCGGACGCTGTGCGAACGGGCGGTCGCGGAATGCCCGTCGGGCTGGTTCGGCGCCGATGTGGTGCGGCTCGCGGCGCTGGTGACGCTCGGGCAGCTCGCCGACGCCACCGGCGACCCGGCTGCGGCCCGCGCCCACTACCGGCAGGTCCTCACCGCCGGCGTCGGCGTGTGGGACGTGCCGGTGGTGGCCGCCGCTGCGGACGGGCTGGCCGGGCCGCTGCTGCGCGACGGCGACCCCGAGTCGGCGGCCCGGCTGCTGGGCGCGGCGGCGGCGCTGCTCGCAGGCACCGGCGCGGCAGACGCCCCGGCCGGCACACCCACCGCCGTCACGCTGCGGGAACACCTGGGTGAGGCGGCGTTCGCCAGCGCGTACGCCCGGGGCGCGGACCTGCCCCGGCAGCGGGCGCTGGCGCTGGTCGACGGGCGCTGACCGGCGCGGCGCCGTCCGGTGCGCGCGCGGTACGCGCCCGGTCAGCGCCGCCGGTGACGCTGACGCCCATGACCGACGACGCGACGGCCGTGCTGGCCGACGGGATACGAAAATCGTACGGACGCACCACCGCCCTGGACGGCTTCGACCTGGCCGTTCCGGCCGGCACCGTGTACGGGGTGCTCGGCCCGAACGGGGCGGGCAAGACCACGGCGGTGCGGATCCTCACCACGCTGCTGCGTTTCGACGCCGGCCGGGCCAGGGTGGCCGGGTACGACGTCGCCTCCGACCCGGACCGGGTGCGTGCCGCGATCAGCCTGACCGGCCAGTACGCGGCGGTCGACGAGGTGCTCAGCGGACGGCAGAACCTGGTGCTGTTCGGGCGGCTGCGGCGGCTGTCCGCGCGCCGGGCCCGCCGCCGCGCCGAGGAGCTGCTGGACCGGTTCGGTCTGACCGAGGCCGCGGACCGGTCGGCGGGCGGCTACTCCGGTGGGATGCGCCGCCGCCTGGACCTGGCGGCCAGCCTGGTGGTGCCGCCGCGGGTGTTGTTCCTCGACGAGCCGACCACCGGCCTGGACCCGCGCAGCCGCAACGGCCTGTGGACGGCGGTGCGGGAACTGGTCGCCGACGGCACCACTGTGCTGCTGACCACCCAATATCTGCAGGAGGCCGACCACCTCGCCGACCGGGTGTGCGTCATCGACGCCGGCCGGGTCGTGGCCGAGGGCACCCCGGAGCGGCTGAAGGCCCGCATCGGCGCCGACCGGCTGGAACTGGTGGTCCACGACGCGGCGGACCTGCCCGCCGCGGCAGCCGTCGTGGAACGCGCCACCGGCGCGACCGCGACTGTGGACGTCGAGCTGCGGCGCGTCGACGCGCCGGTGGCCGACCGGATCGCCGTGCTCACCGCCGTGCTGCGGGCCCTCGACGACGCCGGGATCGCGGTGGAGGACGTGCTGGTCCGCCGCCCGACGCTGGACGAGGCGTTCCTACGGCTCACCGGCGGTCACGCCGACGCGCAGCGGGTGGGGGTGGCGTCGTGAGGGCGCTTGCCGACGGGTGGCTGATGGCCGGGCGGAACATGCGGCACGTGGTTCGCGCCCCGGAGGAGATCATCCTCTACTTCAGCCTGCCGATCATGTTCGTGCTGGTGTTCGGCTACGTGTTCGGCAGCGGCATGTCCGTGCCGGGCGACGGCAGCTACCGGGAGTTCCTGCTGCCGGGCGTGTTCGTCATGACGATGCTCTACGGCCTCGGCGCGACCGCGTCGGCCATCGCTGTGGACGCCGGCCGGGGCGTGGTGGACCGGTTCCGGTCGCTGCCGATGGCCCGTTCGGCGCTGCTGTCCGGCCGCGCGAGCGCCGACCTGGTACGCGCGTGCCTGGAGATGACCACGCTGGTGGTGTGCGGGCTGCTGGTGGGCTGGCAGTGGCGCGAGGGCGTCGGCCCGGCGCTGGCCGCGGTGGCGCTGATCCTGCTGCTGCGCGTCGCGATGACCTGGGTGGGCATCCTGTTCGGGCTGCTCGTGCCGAACCCGGACACGGTCGCGGTGGTGGTGTTCCCGCTGGCGTTCCCGCTGACCGCGCTGTCCAACGTGTTCGTGGCGCCGGAGCTGATGCCGGACTGGCTGGGCGCGATCGCCGCCTGGAATCCGCTGTCGGCCACAGTGGCGGCGGCCCGGGACCTGTTCGGCAACCCGGGCCTGAGCAGCGACTCGTGGCCGGCCCGGCACGCGCTGGAACTGGCGGTCGCCTGGCCGCTGGCGCTCATCGCGGTGGCCGCCCCGGCGGCGGTGCGCCGCTACCGGCAGCTGGGCCGCTGACGAGGGCCGGCCGCTGACACGGGGAACATCGGGGGGATGAAATCGGGGCGCGGCCTAAGCCGCGCCCCGATGCTCCCAGGCCCTTCCCGGCCGGTGGGGCGAAGACGATCGGCGCCGACCTTCGGACCGACCCGACGTGGACTGGCTGCCCCCGCCTGGCCGTTGTCTACTGGCCGTGCCTCTCACCCTGCCCGTACACCGGTAACCGCGGCCGGTTCGCGCCGCCCCGCCGACCCCCGCCCGCTGGACCTGGCCGCCGCAACCTTCCGGTCGCTCGGCCAGCGGACGAAGGGACGAAGCGAACAACAGCCGCTTCCCGTGGTAGGACTCAAAGACGGTACGGCGTAGACCCCCGCCGCTGTCAACCCACCCGGGCCTGTCGTGTGTTGCGACACGGCGTGTCGCGTCGGCGCGTCTCGATTCCTGAGGCTGATTCAGGCGCCGAGATGGTGCCGCAGCATCGCCGCCGCCGCACCCGGATGCTCCTCGGCGAGCAGCCCGGCGGCGGCCAGCACGTAGTCCACGTCGACGACCGGCCGGGCCGCCCGCGGCAACGCCCACCCGCCGGCGTGGTCGGTCAGCACCGCGTCGAGCACCGCCGCCGCGTCGCCCGGCTCGGCGTGCCGCAGCACCCCACCGGAGCCGACGAGCAGCTTCACCTCCCGCAGGTCCCGCCCGGCCCGCTCCCCCGTCGCCGCACCCCGCGCGTGCCGCCGCAACGCCACAGTCGCCGCCAACGAGGCGATACGCCGGTCCACGGCCCGCTCGCCGTCACCGGCGGGCAGGAACCCCGGGTCGGCGGCCCGTACCGCCGCCGCGACCGTCAGCTCCGCCTCCTCGGCCGCGTCGAGCAGCCGCTCCTCCACCGCGGCGCGCACCACACCCGGCGCGCTCCACCGCATGCCCAGGTCACCCTCGACGGTACGGGCCCGCCACAGCGTCCCGGCGACCTCCTGACTCGGGCCGCTGTCCCGCTCGTCGGGGGTGAGCACCGAGTACACGTCGGTGGTCGCGCCGCCCACGTCCACCACTGCCAGGTCACCGCCGAGCGTCCCGGCGAGGACCTCCACGCCGGTGAGCACCGCGTCGGGGGTGGCGGCGCGGACCAGCCGCGCGAACCGCGTACCCCGGGACAGCTTCTTGCCGCCGATGACGTGCCGCAGGAACACCTCCCGGATCGCCGCCCGCGCCGACGCCGGCTCCAGCACCCCGATGCGCGGCAGCACGTTGTCGGCCACCGTCACCGGCACACCCGCGCCCGCCAGCAGCGCGTGCAGGTCGGCACGCACGTCGGCGTTGCCCGCGAGGACCACCGGCACCCGGAAGCGGGCCTTCGCCAGCCGCGTCGCGTTGTGCGTCACCGTCTCGGCGTCGCCGCCGTCGGTGCCGCCCACCAGCAGCACCACGTCCGGGCGGGCCGCCCGCAACGCCGCCACGTCCACCCCACCGAGCCGCCCGGCCGCGACGTGCACCACGTTCGCGCCCGCCGACAGACCGACCCGCCGGCCCGCCTGAGCGGTCACCAGCGGCTCGTAACCCACCACCGCCAGGCGCAGCCCACCCCCCGCCGACGAACACACGTACCAGGGCACCTCAGCGACCCCGGCCGACGCGGTGGCCGCACCGACCGCGGCGTCCAGGCCGTGCAGCACATCCGTGCCCACCGTGGTGGGCGCCGACGCCGCAGCGACCAGACGGCCGCCGTCGAGGTCCACCACCGCGGCCTTCGTGTACGTCGACCCGACGTCGGCGCAGACGACGACCGGCCTCGCGCTCACGCCGGGCTGTCCTTCGTTCGCGACTGCGGGGCTCGCAACACCGGCTCGCTCCTCGCGCTCACGGTGCTGGCGGCACGACCACCGTGCCGGTCGCGGTGACCGCCACGATCGGCTCGTCGAGCACCTCGGCGGCCGACTCGCCCTTGTCCGGGCGGCCCCGGCACACCACTGTCGCGGCGAAGTCGACGGTGCGGCTGCGGGTGCCCACCCGGGTCACCGTCGCCGTCACCTCCAGCACGTCACCGGCCTTCATCGGCGCCCGGAACTGCACGTCGGAGTACGAGGCGAACAACCCCTCGTCGCCGTCGGTGCGGATGCACACCTCGGTGGCCACATCCCCGAACAAGCCCAGCGCGTACGCCCCGTCGACCAGGTTGCCCGCGTAGTGGGCGTGGGAGTACGGCACGTACCGGCGGTGGGTGACTGTCAGACCGACACGGGGATCGCTCATCAGGCGTTCGCCTTCCTGGAGGTGATCAAAGCGTGGACGAGGTAACTGGCGACCTCGCCCGGGGTGGTGCCACGGCCGAAGATCCGGTCCACGCCCAGCTCGCCGGTCATCGTCTCGTCGAACCGGGGCCCGCCGACGATCAGCAGCGGCCGCTTCCCGGCCGGCATCGCCTCCCGGAACGCCGCCGACATCTCCCGCGTGTTGTGCAGGTGCGCGTCACGCTGCGTCACCACCTGCGACACCAGCACCGCGTCGGCGCGTTCCCGCCGGGCCGCCTCGACCAGCTCCGGCACGCTCACCTGCGCGCCCAGGTTCGTGACCTTCAGCTCCCGGTAGTACTCCAGGCCCTTCTCGCCGGCGATGCCCTTGACGTTGAGGATCGCGTCGATGCCCACGGTGTGCGCGTCCGTGCCGATGCAGGCGCCCACCACCGACAGCTTGCGGCGCAGCCGCCGCTTCACCACCGCGTTGACCTCCTTGGCCGACAGCAGCGGATAGTCACGCTCCACCACCTGCACCTTCGACAGGTCCACCAGGTGGTTCACCCGCCCGTACACCACGAAGAACGTGAACCCGTCACCGATCGGCTTGGCGTGCACCAGCATCGCCGGGTCCATGCCCATCTTGTTGGCGAGCTGCACCGCCGCGCCCTCGGCCCGCTTGTCGTGCGGCACCGGCAACGTGAACGACACCTGCACCATGCCGTCACCGGTGGTGTCCCCGTACGGCCGCACGACCGTCTTCTCACTCATGAGGGTTGCTCCAGGATCTCCGTGGCCGGGTTGTAGTAGTCCGCCTCGTGCCGCGCTACCCCGTCCAGGCCCTTGCCCCGGTCCGCCGGCCGCTTCATGATCCCGAACGTGCCCTCGGCGATCGCCGTCAGCAACGACTGGTCCCCGATGCGCTCCAGCAGGTCCACCGCCTCACCGAGCACCCGGTGCGCCCGCTCCTGGATGAACCCGCCCGGCGCCGGCACGAAGTCCTCGTGCAGGCCGCCCGCCGCGCCCAGCACGTACCGCACGTTCTGCAGCGCGATGTCCCGGTCCGACAGCCACGGCGTCACCACCGCCTCGGTCATCATCCCCACCAGCAGGATGCCCTGCCCGGTCATCGTGCCCACCAGGTTGAAGAACCCGTCCAGCAGGTTGCCCCGGAACACGTCACCGGTCATGTGCTTCGTCGGCGGCATCCACTTCAACGGCGCGTCCGGGAACAACTCCCGCGCCAGCAACGCGTGCGCCAGCTCCAACCGGAACGACTCCGGCACATCCGGGTTGATCTCGAACGCGTGCCCCAGCCCCAGCTGCCAGTCCGCCAGCCCCGCCTCGTGCGCGAAGAACTCGTTGAGCAGCTGCGACACCGCCACCGTGTGCGCCTCGTCCACCGCGTCCGCGGTGGTCAGGTAGTTGTCCTCACCGGTGTTGATGATGATGCCCGCCCGCGCGTGCACCTGCCGCGAGAACCGCTGGTCCACGAACGTGCGGATCGGGTTGATGTCACGGAACAGGATCCCGTACATCGAGTCGTTGAGCATCATGTCCAGACGCTCCAACCCGGCCAGCGTCGCCATCTCCGGCATGCACAGACCCGACGCGTAGTTCGTCAACCGCACGTACCGGCCCAGCTCCCGCGACGACTCGTCCAGCGCCGCCCGCATCAGCCGGAAGTTCTCCTGCGTCGCGTACGTGCCCGCGAACCCCTCCCGGGTCGCCCCCTCCGGCACGTAGTCCAGCAGCGACTGGCCCGTCGACCGGATCACCGCGATCACGTCAGCGCCGGCCCGCGCCGCCGCCTGCGCCTGCGGGATGTCCTCGTAGATGTCACCGGTCGCCACGATCAGGTAGATCCACGGCCGCCGCTCCGGATCCCCGAACCGCCTCACCAGCCGGTCCCGCTCCGCGCGCCGCCGGTCGATGCTGCGGATCCCCGCCGCCACCGCCTTACGCGACGCCCGCCGCGCCGCAGTCGCCGCCTTCCCCGACGGCTGCGCGAACCGCACCGACCCGGCCGCCGCCTTCTGCGCCAGCAACGTCACATCCGCGATGCCCTCACGAGCCAGCGCGTCGAACACCGGCGCCGCCACCCCGTGCCCCAGCCCCACGTCCGCGACCACCGCGTCCACGAGCCGGTTCACCCACGGAATGCCGTCCGGGTCCGCGCCGGTCACCCCGGCCAGCCGCAGCACCGCCCGCTCCACCGACACAGTGGTGTGGCTGCGCGCCAGATCCACCACCGGCTGCCCGGCCCGGCGCGCCAACTCCCGCGCCCGCGCCACCAGCGCCGGATCCAGCCCAAGCTTCCCTGTCACGAAGACCCTTCCTGATAGATCACGTCACCGCGCAACACGGTGGCCCGGCACACCGGCAGCGGCGTCGGATCGTCCGCACCCCGCAACTCCGGATCCTCCGCCAGCACCACAGGCAGCCCCCGCTCCACGCCCGCCGGGGTGTCCCAGACCGCGAACGTCGCCGGCGCCCCCAACGCCAGCACACCCTCGTTGTCCAGGTGCACCGCCCGCCACCCGCCGCGCGTGTGCGCCGCGAACGCCGCCCGCACACTCATCCGCTGCGCCGGGTTGTGATGCGCCGCCGCCGCCCGCACCGACCCCCACGGATCGACCGGCGTCACCGGCGAATCCGACCCGAACGCCAACGCCACACCGACCCCGTGCATCGCACCCATCGGATTCGACTCCAGCGACCGCGCCAACCCCAGCCGCGACTCGTACATCCGGCCCGCGCCGCCCCACAACCTGTCGAACGCCGGCTGCATCGACGCCACGATCCCGTACTCCACGAACCCGGCGATCAACGCCTTGCTCATGATCTCCGCGTGCTCCACCCGGTGCCGGGCCGCCCGCAACCGGTCCACACCCAGCGACCGCGCCGCCAGCCCGAACCCCTCAAGCACCGTCCCGATCGCCGCGTCCCCGATCGCGTGGCACCCGCCCTGCAACCCGTGCGCCGCACAGTCCAGCAGATGATCACGAACCTGCTCCGCCGACACGTACCCGTGCCCGCACGCCCCCGCCTCACCGTCCAGGTACGCCGCCGACACGTGCGCCGTCCGCGACCCAAGCGCCCCGTCGGCGAACAGGTCACCACCCGCGCCCACCGCACCCAGCTCCCGGGCCTTCGCCGCACCCAGCAGCTCACCCCAGTACCCGTACACCTCCGGCACCCCGGCCCCCGAGATCGCCAGCAGCCCGGTGAAGTCCTCCTCGTCGGAGATGTCCGGACCACCGCACTCGTGCACCGCCGCCACACCCAGCGACGCCGCGTGTTCCAGCGCCCGCCGCTGCGCCGCCACCCGCTGCGCCCGCGACACCGACGCGAACGCCGCCGCCCGCACCACGTGATGCGCGTCGCGCCGCAGCCACCCCGACGCGTCGTAGCCGGCCGCCGACACCACCTCCGGGCACGCCGCCAGCAACGCCGCCGACACCAGCGCCGAATGGATCGACGCCTGCGACAGGTACACCCGCCGCCCACCGGCCGCCCGGCCCAGCGCCGCCGCATCAGGCAACGCCCGATCCGCCCAGGCCGACTCGTCCCAGCCGTGCCCCAGCACCACCGCGTCACCCGGCAGACCCGCCGCGAACGCCGACACCGCCTCCAGCAGCTCACCCGCCGACCGCACCGCCGACAGATCCAGCCCCGACAACGCCAACCCGGTATCGGTCGCGTGCACGTGCGCGTCCACGAACGCCGGCGTCACCAGCGCACCGCCCAGCTCCACCACCCGGTCCGCCCGCGGCGCCTCCGCATCAGTACCCAACCAGGCGATCCGCCCGTCCCGCACCAGCAGCGCCGTCGCGCTCGGGTCCGCCGGACAGTGCAGCACTCCACCGCGATACAGCGTCGAGGGGTTCGTCATGGTCTCAGTCTGCCGCCAGACGAGCCTCGAACAGACCGCGCACCCCCGGCTCGGCACGCAACAGATCCAGCGCCAGCGCCGCGTGCCCGGGCACGTACCCGTTGCCCACCAGCATCGTCACGTCCGCCGCCAGGCCCTCCGCACCCAGCGCCGCCGCCGCGAAGCTCGTCGCCATCGAGAAGAAGATCACCGTACCGCCGTCCGCCGTGGCCAGCACCGCACCGTGCTCACACCCCGGCACGTCCACGCACACCACAGTCACGTCCGCCGGCACACCCAGCGCCGTCGTCACCGCCGTCGACAACCCCACCGGATCCCGCGCGTCGGCCAGCGCCACCACGTCGGCCAGCCCGGCCGCCGTCAGCGCGTCCCGCTCCGCGACCACCGGAACCACCCCGACGGTACGGGCGGCGCCCGCCCGCCGCGCCGCCGCGAGCGACAACGACCCGCTCTTGCCGGCCCCGCCGATCACCGCCACCGACACCGGACGCGGATCACCCTCACGGGACCGCCGCGCCACCTGCTCGGCCACCACCCGCGCCGTCAACGCCGGCGCCCCGCACACGTCCAGCACCGCCAGCGACAGCTCGGGGTGCAGGTCCGGCGGCAGCACCGCCGCGATCGACCGGGCGAACAGAATCGCGTACCCGTCGCACGGCACCTGCTCGCTGCGCCCGTCCCAGCGGGCCAGCCCGTCGGTGATCGTCAGCGGCGTCAGCGTCAGCGACACGAGCGTCGCCACCCGGTCACCCGGCTTCAGCCCCAGCGGCGAGCGGCGGCCCGCCTCCTCGACCGTGCCGATCAGCATGCCGCCGGAACCGGTCACCGGGTTCTGCATCTTCCCTCGGGCCGACACGATCTCCCGCACCTCGGCGCGGACCTTCTCCCCGTCGCCGCCGTGCTTCTCCGCCAGCTGCCGGAAACTCGCCGCGTCCAGGTTCAGCCGCTCGACCCGGATCCGCACCTCGTTCGCCGCGATCCGCGGGTCGGGGTCCAGCCGCCAGGCCGCCTGCGGAAGCACCCCCGCCGGTTCCACGACTCGGTGCAGACCCACCGGTGACGTCACGCCGACCCCCTATGTCCAGCCGCCCGAACCCCCGGTCAGGGCTCGCGTCGCGGGAAAACTTCCGGCAGACTAATTTCTTCACCGCAGATTTTCCAGTAGCCTACGCATTCGTTGATCAACCCGCACACTGACGAGGAGGGGCCGTGACC
The DNA here is from genome assembly GCF_000177655.2 of Micromonospora sp. L5. Classification (NCBI taxonomy): domain Bacteria; kingdom Bacillati; phylum Actinomycetota; class Actinomycetes; order Micromonosporales; family Micromonosporaceae; genus Micromonospora; species Micromonospora sp. L5. The sequence continues at coordinate 5,698,954 of NC_014815.1, forward strand.
CAGACCCAACCGGTGGAGACCATCCCGACGCCCCGCCCCGCGCCGGTCGCCGTTCCGACCGCCGGACAGCCCTACGAATACCGCCGCGCGCCCCTCGTCGAACCCGACTGGACCCGCTTCCCCGGCTGGCGCCACATCACCCGCGACCAGTGGGAGAGCGCCCAGTGGCAACGGGTCAACTGCGTCAAGAACATCAAGCAGCTGCGCGCCGTCCTCGGCGACACCGTCGACGAGACCTTCTACGCCGACCTGGAGGCCGACCAGAAGGCGCTGGCCACCATGTCCATGCTGGTGCCGCCGCAGATGCTCAACACCATGGTGCCGCATCAACCGATGAGCACCGAGGCGCTGCTCGCCGACCCGATCCGCCGCTACATGATCCCGGTCGCCTCCGACCGGCGCACCGACTGGCCGTCCCACCCGTACGCCAGCCGCGACAGCCTCCACGAACACGACATGTGGGTCGCCGAGGGTCTCACTCACCGCTACCCCACCAAGGTCCTCGCCGAGCTGCTCTCCACCTGCCCGCAGTACTGCGGCCACTGCACCCGCATGGACCTCGTCGGCAACTCCACCCCCGCCGTCGACAAGCTCAAGCTCACCCTCAAGCCGGTCGACCGCTACGACGCCCACATCACCTACCTCAAGGCCCACCCGGGCGTACGCGACGTGGTCGTCTCCGGCGGTGACGTCGCCAACGTGCCGTGGCGCAACCTCGAGTCGTACCTGATGCGCCTGCTGGAGATCGAGACGATCCGCGACATCCGGCTCGCCACCAAGGCGCTCATGGGCCTGCCCCAGCACTGGCTCCAGCCCGACGTGGTCGAGGGCCTCGAACGAGTGGCCCGCACCGCCGCCCGCCGCGGCGTCAACCTGGCCATCCACACCCACGTCAACCACGCCCAGTCGCTGACGCCGCTGGTCGCCAAGGCCGCACAGACCGCGCTCGACGTCGGCGTACGCGACGTGCGCAACCAGGGCGTGCTCATGCGCGGCGTCAACGCCACCAGCGCCGACCTGCTCGACCTCTGCTTCGCGCTCCAGGGCGAGGCGGGCATCCTGCCGTACTACTTCTACATGTGCGACATGATCCCCAACGCCGAGCACTGGCGCGTCCCGGTCTGGCACGCCCAGCAGCTCCAGCACGACATCATGGGCTACCTGCCCGGCTACGCCACCCCGCGGATCGTCTGCGACGTGCCGTTCGTCGGCAAGCGCTGGGTGCACATGCTCACCGACTACGACCGTGAGCGCGGCATCTCGTACTGGACCAAGAACTACCGCACCTCGATCGAGTCGGCCGACCTGGAGGCGCTGAACAAGCGCTACGCCTACTACGACCCGATCGACACGCTGCCCGAGGCCGGCCAGGCCTGGTGGCTCGCGCACCGCGACGACTGACCCCCGGCCCTCAGGGCGTACGACGGCGGGCCACCTCTGCGATGAGGTGGCCCGCCGTTCGCGTACTCACTTGTTGAAGGCGTCCTTGACGTCGCGGCCCGCCTGCTTGGCGTGCTCCCCGGCCTGCTTGGCACGCGCCGTGCTCTGCTCGGAGGCGCCCTCGGCCCGCAACCGCTCGTTGTCGGTCACGTCGCCGATCCGCTCCTTGGCCATGCCGCTCATCTCCTGGGCCTTGTTCTTCGCCTTGTCGGTGAAGCTCATGTCGCCCTCCCTCGTCCGGCTACGCCTTGCCCTTGTCGCGTCCCCGGTGAGTGTCGCTGCAAACGCTGTTGACCGGCGCACATCGCGTAAGGCGTCCTAGGATAATAGGTTGACGGTGTGCGCCTACCGTTCGAGGTCGCGGACCCGCTCCGTGACGGCGGCCAGGAACGCGGTGAGGGCGGGCCCGGGCGGCGTGTCCCGGGTGACTGCGACCAGGCGGCGCCGGAGAACGGTCTCGGCGATACCCCGGACCGCCAGCGCCGGGTCGGCGTCGGGCAGGGTCAGGGCCGGCATCAGAGCGACCGCCGCCCCGGCCCGGACCAGTTCCAGCTGGACGTCCGCGTCGCTGGAACGGTGCCGCAGGTCCGGTTCGTAGCCGCCGAGACGACGGCACGTCCCCACCACCATGGCGTGGTGCCCGGTGCCCTCGGCGGAGGCGGTCCACACCTCGGACCGCAGGTCGGTGACCGCGACGTGTCCCCCGTGCCCGGCGAGCGGGTGCGCAGCGGGAAGCACGAGACGCAGGGGCTCCTCGAGCAGGAGCGTGAAACGGAGCCCCGCCGGGCGGGGGCGGGGCTGGCTGTCGTACTCGTCGCCGATGACCAGGTCGACGGTGCCCAGGCGCAGGCCCGGCAGGGACTGTTCGAGTTCCAGCTCGAAGATCTCCACCCGGACCCGCGGGTGCTCGGCTCTCATCCGGGCCACGGCCGGCACGAGCAGGCGGCGCGCCGCCGATTGCAGGCCGCCCGCCCGGACGCTCCCCCGGACGTCACAGTCGAGGGCGGCCAGGTCGGCCTCCGCCGCCTCGGCCGCCGACAGCAGCACCCGGGCGTGCCGGGCGAGCACGTGCCCGGCCTCGGTGAGCCGTACGCCGCGGCCGGCCCTGCCCAGCAGCCGGACACCTGCCTCCTTCTCCAGCAGGGCCAGTTGCTGCGAGACAGTCGACGGGCTGTAGCCCAGAGCCGCGGCGACAGCGGCCATCGTGCCGCGTTCCTCGAACTCCCGCAGGAAGCGCAACCGCCGCAGGTCCAGCTCGATCATGCGGAAATCCTAATGATTCACATACGGAATTCATCGCTGGACCTGGGCAGTCGGCTCCGGTGATCCTTGGCGCGTGGGTGCCGCACTGTGTCTCCTGTCAGCCGCCTGTTTCGGCGCGATGGCCGTCTTCGGCAAGCTCGCGTACGACGCCGGTGTCTCCCCGACGTCTCTGCTGCTGGTGCGTTTCGGGCTGGCCGCCGCACTGCTCTGGCTCGTCCTGCTCACCCGGCCGGGCCTGCGCCGCGCGGCGCCGGGCGACGCCGGCGGTGGGCGGCCGGCGACGAGGCGCGGGCGGGTGGTGGCCGTCGCCCTGGGGCTGGGCGCGATCGGGTACGCCACGCAGGCGAGCCTGTTCTTCTCCGCGCTGGAGCTGATGGACGCGTCACTGCTGGCGCTGATCCTCTACACGTACCCGGTCATGGTGACAGTGGCCGCGGTCCTGCTCGGCCGGGACCGGCTCACCCCGGGACGCGGCGCGGCCCTGGTGGCCGCCTCGGGCGGAACGCTGCTGGTCCTGCTCGGCGCCGGTGGCGCGGGCTTCCACCCGCTCGGGGCGCTGCTGGCCTTCGCCGCCGCCGTCACCTACACGGTCTACATCCTGGTCTCCGACACCGTCGTGCACCGGCTGGCACCCGTGGCACTGTCGGCGCTGGTGATGACCGGTGCCGCCGGCACCCTCGGCGCTCGCGCCCTGGTCACCGGCGGCGTCGACCTGAGCTTCGGGTGGCGGGGATGGTTCTGGCTGGCCGCCATCGCCGTGGTCTCCACGGTCGTGGCGATGCTGGCCTTCTTCGCCGGACTGAGGCGGACCGGTCCGTCCACCGCGGCCATCCTGTCCACCTTCGAACCCGTGGTCACCGCCGCGCTGGCCACGCTCGCGCTCGGCGAGGCCCTGACGCTCGCGCAGCTCGCCGGCGGCGCGCTGGTGCTGTCCTCCGTCGCGGTCCTGCAACTGCGCCCCGGCCGCGTACGGCCCCGGGAACAGCCGACCGGCCGACCGGGACCGGCGCGCGACACCGAACCCGCGCCGGCGGCCCGGTAGCGCCGGCGCAAACCGTCGGCGGGCCCGACCCGCCTCATCATGGTTGACTGGGCCGGTGAACGAGATCCTGCTGATCCGGCACGGCGAGACCACCTGGAGCGCCGCCCACCGGCACACCTCGTACACCGACCTGGACCTGACGCCCGACGGCGAGCGGCAGGCACGCGCGCTGGCTCCTCTGCTGGCCGGCCGGCACCTCGCCCGGGTGCTGTCCAGCCCCCGGCAGCGCGCCACCCGCACGGCCGCCCTGGCCGGGCTCACAGTGGACGCGATCGAGCCGGACCTGGCCGAGTGGAACTACGGCGAGTACGAGGGCCGCACCACTGCGGACATCCAGCGGGAACGGCCCGGCTGGTCGATCTGGACCGACGGCGGCCCCGGCGGCGAGTCACCGGAGCAGGTGGGCGCCCGCCTGGACCGCGTGCTGGACCGGGCCGCGCCGCTGCTGGCAGAGGGTGACGTCGCGCTCGTCGGGCACGGGCACAGCCTGCGGGTGCTGGGGGCGCGCTGGATCGGGCTGCCGCCCTCGGCCGGTGGGCTGCTGCGGCTGGACACCGCCACGCTCAGCGTGCTCGGTCACGAGCACGGCCGGCGGGTGATCAGGCGGTGGAACCTGCCGGCTCCGCCGACGGTCGGGGACGTCCCCGACCGGTCAGCTCGCCATTGATCTTCGGCGGCCGGTTCTCGTACGGCGTGGACAGCACCACTGTCGTGCGGGTGGTGACGTTCGCGGCGGTACGGATCTCCTGTAGCACCCGTTCCAGGTCGGCCGGACCGGCCACCCGCACCAGCAGGAGATAGAAGTCCTCCCCCGCCACCGAGTAACACGAGTCGATCTCGGGCAGGTGCGCCAGCCGCTCCGGCGCGTCGTCCGGCTGCGACGGGTCGAACGGCCGGATCGCCACGAACGCGGTCAGCGGCAGGTCCAGCGCCTCGAACGACACCCGGGCGGCGTACCCCTTGATCACCCCACGCTGCTCCAGCCGGCGGACCCGCTGGTGCACGGCCGACACCGACAGGCCCACCCGCTCGGCCAGATCCGTGTACGACAGCCGACCGTCCCCGGTCAGCGCGGCGACGATGGCACGGTCGATCTCCTCCACGCGCTGCACCCTAGCCGGAAAAGCGCTCCCACGCCGCACCCGGCCCGCCGCGGTGACGCTCAGCGCGCCGTCCGGTCGCGCACCGCGTCCGCCGCGTAGTTCAGCACCTCCGCCATGTCCTCCTCGTCCAGGAACGGCAGGTCGGTGAGGATGTCCGTGACGGACATGCCCTCGGCCATCATGGCCAGCAGGGTGGCCACGGGGATGCGCGACTGCCGTACGCAGGGCGCACCCCCCATGACGTCGGGGTCCACGGTGATCCGGGGGAAGGTCACCGCGACAGGCTAGCCCTTCGCCAGCGCGCGGGAGATGACCAGCCGCTGGATCTGATTGGTGCCCTCGACGATCTGGAGCACCTTGGCCTCCCGCATGTACCGCTCGACCGGGTGGTCGGCGACGTAACCGGCGCCGCCGAGCACCTGGACCGCGTCGGTGGTCACCCGCATCGCCACGTCCGTGGCGAACAGCTTCGCCTTGGCCGCCTCGATCGAGTACGCGCGGCCGGCGTCGCGCAGCCGCGCGGCGGCGAGCGTGAGCGCCCGCGCCGCGGAGATCTGGGTGGCGGCGTCGGCCAGGTTGAACCCGAGCCCCTGGAAGTCGATGATCGCGCGGCCGAACTGGCGGCGTTCCCGGGCGTAGCCGACCGCATAGTCCAGCGCGCCCTGGGCCAGGCCCACCGCGCACGCGGCGATGCCCAGGCGACCGGAGTCCAGCGCGGACATCGCGATGGTGAACCCGGCGCCCTCGCCGCCGATCAGCCGCTCCGCCGGCACCCGCGCGTCGTCGAAGGCGATCTGCGCGATCGGCGAGGCGTGCAGACCCATCGTGCGCTCGGCGGCCTGCGGGTGGATGCCCGCCGTGGACCGGTCCGCGAGCAGGCAGGAGATGCCCTTCGGGCCCGGACCGCCGGTGCGGCAGAAGATGTTGTAGAAGTCGGCCACCCGGGCGTGCGTGATCCACGCCTTGGTGCCGGTCACCACGTACGCGTCGCCGTCGCGCACCGCCCGCGTGGTCAGCGCCGCCGCGTCCGAACCACCCTGCGGCTCGGAGAGGCAGTACGCGCCGAGCAGCTCCCCGCCGATCATGTCCGGCAGCAGTTTGCGCTGCTCGTCGGTGCCGAACTGGGCCAGCGGGTAGCAGGACAGCGTGTGCACGCTGACCGCCTCGGCCACTGCCAGCCACCTGCTGGCGAGGATCTCCAGCACCTGGAGGTACACCTCGTACGGCTGGGCGGCGCCGCCGTGCTCCTCGGCGTACGGCAGGCCGAGCAGGCCGGCCCGGCCCAGGGTGCGCAGCACCTCCCGGGGGAACTCGGCGCGGGCCTCGAAACCGGCGGCGGCCGGGGCCAGCTCCCGGTCGGCGAGTTCGGTGGCGAGGTCCAGCAGGTCGTGGGCCTCGTCGGTGGGCAGGATCCGGTCGACGTTCATAGCGCGATGAGCTCCGTGGGGGTGGTGTTGAGCCGTTGCCCGCCGTCCGTCGTGCAGACGACGATGTCCTCGATCCGGGCTCCGTGCCGCCCGGCGAGGTAGATCCCGGGTTCGACCGAGAAAGCCATGCCGGCCTGAAGGGGCCGGGGGTTGCCGGTCACCACGTACGGCTCCTCGTGGCCGTCGAGGCCGATGCCGTGACCGGTGCGGTGCAGGAAGGCGCCGCCGAAACCGGCGGCGGTGATGACGTCGCGGGCGACCGCGTCGAGGGCCTCGGCGGTCACGCCCGGCGCGACGGCGGCCACGGCGGCGCGCTGCGCCTCCCGCAGCACCGTGTAGTAGTCCACGAACCCGGCCGGGGCGGGACCGCCGGCGACGTACGTGCGGGTGCAGTCGGAGCGATAGCCCGACGGCATGGTGCCGCCGATGTCGACCACGACCGGCTCGCCCACGCCGATCGGGCGGTCCGAGGTGCCGTGGTGCGGGCTCGCGCCGTTCGGGCCGGCGGCCACGATGACGAAGTCGACGGCGGCGTGCCCGGCCGCCCGGATCGCGGCGGCGAGGTCGGCGGCGACCTCCCGCTCGGTGCGGCCGGGGCGCAGCCACTCCCCCATCCGCAGGTGCACCGCGTCGATCGCGGCGCCCGCCTCGGCCAGCGCCGCCACCTCGGCCGGCGACTTGCGGATCCGCATCTCCCGCAGCACGTCGGAGGCGAGTCGCTGGGCCGCGCCGGGCAGCGCGTCGCGCAGCGCGAGGACCTGCTGCGCCCACATCCGGTCGGCCAGCCCGACGGCGCGGACCGGGCCGGGCAGCGCCGCGCGAACCAGCGGCCACGGGTCGGTGCCGTCGGCGTGGTCGACGATCCGGTACCCGGTGCCGGGCGCGGCCTCGGCGTCCGGCCGCTCCAGCACCGGCACGATCAGCGTCGGCTCACCCTCGGCGGGCAGCACCAGGCAGGTCAGCCGCTCCCCCTCCCGGGCGTCGTAGCCGGTCAGGTAGCGCAGGTCGGAACCCGGGGTGAGCAGCAGCGCGTCCAGGCCCGCAGCGGCGGCGGCGCGCTGGGCCGCGACGAGACGCCCGGCGGGGTACAGTTCCTCGATTCCCACCCCCGAAGCTTAACGGTCGTTTGGGTCCGGGCGGGAGTCCGGGCGATGCTCGCAGACACCGGCCGTCCGGTCCGCCTCGATCTTGGTCATGCCGGACGCCTGGAGCAACTCGCCGACCACGATGAGCAGCTGCGAGGCCACGATCGTGCCGGAGAAGCCCAGCCCCGCCGCCCGCGCCCGGCCGGCATCCTGCGCGGCCTCCCGTGCCCGCGCCCGGGCGATGTCCGGCGGCCGCCCGGCCAGGAAGTCACGGTGCAGCAGCCGCAGCGACTGCCCGAACGCCTCGACCCCGGCCGGCAGGGCCGGGGGAACCGGCTCCCGGGCCTCCAGCAACGCGACCACCCGGCGGACCATGTTGCGGCTGTTCGTGTACGCCAGCTCCAGGTGGACGGCGGCGTTCTCGTAGCGGCGCAACTGGGCCCGGCGCCGCCACCGCCACGGCGACAGCGACGTCACCTCCCGGGCCGCCGCGACGATCTCGGTGGTCTGCTTCCGCTCGACCTCGGCCGCCTCCAGCCGGCCCAGCGACGCCTCCGCCGCCCCGGCGTCCCGGGCGGCGAGCGCCTTCGCCGCCGCCGTCAGCTCGTTGGCGAACAGGTCCAGCGTGGGCCCGGCGGCGCGGTGCACCACCCGGACCGGATTCAGCGGCAACAACAGCAGCGCCACCACCACCGCCACCCCGCCGCCCACCAGCGCGTTCGCCGTACGCGGCACCGCCAGGTCGGGCGCGTTGGGCTCCACGGTGCCCAGCAGGACCGCGGTGCTGCCGGCCTGCACCATCACGGCGCCGCTGCCCCGGATCACCACCGCCAGCGAGATGGCGAGCGCGACCACCAGGCCGGTCTGCACCGGACCGGCCCCGATCAGCTTGATGAGCAGGTCGCCGACCAGCACTCCGAGGATCACGCCACCGAGCAGTTCGGCCGTCCGCCGGATCCGGTTGCCGATCGCCGCGGCGATGGTGCCCACCGCCGCCGCCGGCGCGAACAGCGGCTGCGGATTCTTGAGCAGCGTGCTGGCCACGTACCAGGCCAGACCGGCGGCCAGACCGGCCTGGAGGGCCACGATGAAGTACCGCCGCAGCCGCTCGTACGCCTCCCGGACCTCCCGGCGCGCCGCCGGAGCCACGGGGGTCACGGCACCGGCCGCCCGCCCGGGCATCGCGGGCACGACGGCTCGGGCTCGATCACGCCCTCCTCTACCCGCCGGGCCGCACGGTATTCCCGGCGCCGCCCGCGACGGCGCTCCTGTCGTACCCGTGGTCCATGATCCTTGTCGTCACAGCGGCACGGATCACGGCCGGCGACGGCGTCCCGGCGTGCCCGGCGGCGGCCGGCCGGCGGGGAGGTCGGGAAGATGACGGAGGCGAACGACGCCTCGTGGCGACGGCGCAGCGTGCTGCGGGTGGCGCCGCCCGCGCGGGCCCGCAAGCTCGCCAAGGTGCCCTTCGTGGAGCTGGCCGACGGGCGGTTGCAGGGGGTGGTGTCCAGCGGCTCCGACGTGGAACGCGTCTACGTCTCCTCGGTGACCGCCGGCACGCACGCGGTCAACTGCAGCACCAACAACAACCGGCCCTGCGGCGGGCTGCGCGGCACCATGCTCTGCAAGCACCTGCACGCGCTGGCCGACGAGGCGGTGCTGCAGTACGGCGTCACACAGGTCGCCCGCTACCTGCGGGTGGACGTGGGCGACGGCGTGGACAACGGCACCGCCCTGCTGGCCCGCACCGACGCGCGGCACGAGCCGGGCCCGGCCGCCGTGGTGTTCAGCCGCTTCCTGCGCCACCTGGCCTACCTCGAGGTCCCGGCCGCCACCACGGCGGTGCCGGAGCTGCACTGGTTCCCGGCCACGGCGGGGGTGCGCTGATGCTCGCCGCGCACCTGACCCGGCTCCACGACGGGACGATCCCCGGGCTGGCCGAGACGCTCGCCGTCGTCGACCGCGCCGACGACACGCTCACCGCCGGGCTGGCCCGCGCCGACGAGCCCGGCGCCGCCGCCTGGGCCGCGCTGGCCGCCGCGGTCGGCGGCACGCCGCTGGCCGAGCGGGCGGACGCGGCGGCCGGCGCGGTGCGCACCGGCGCGCTCGCCGAGGACCACCTGGCCGACCTCGCCGGGGCCCGCGCCGCGCTGCTCGGCGCGGCACACGACGCCCTGCTCGACCGCCTCGACACCGCGCTCGGCCGGCCCCGCGAGGCGTGGACCGCCGCACCGGGCGGCACCGCCGTCTCCCCGCCCGCCCTGGCCGGCGCGCGGGCCTGGCTGCACGAACTGGCGCTCGCCGGCTGGCGCGGCACCGACCACGAACTGCTCTCCGCCGCCGCCGCGCCGGTCGAGGCCGCACTCGCCGACCCGGCGTCACGCCGCATCGCGGTGCTCCTCGACGGCCTCGCCGCCGAACTGCGCGCCGCCCTGCCGGTGGCGTCGCTGCCACAGGTGCCCGCCCGCCGGTGGGCCGACCTGTGGACCCGAGCCGTCCTGCTCACCCTCGGCGCGCACGGCGAGACCGCGCCCGGCGAGCCGGTGTCCGGCCGGCTGCTGCCCCTCGGCGTCGACCTGCACGAGCACGACACCGCGTTCCAGGCGCAGGTGCACGCACTGCTCGAACCGGCCGGGGGCGGCACGCCCCGGCTCGTCCGGGTCACAGTGGTCGCGGCGAAGGTCGCCACCATCGTCGGCCCGGCCGGCTGGCGGCTGCTGGAGGCGTACCCGATCCTGCTCACCGCCCTGGCCCAACGGCGGGCGGTCACCGTCACCGACCTGACCGCCCACGGCGCGGACCTGCGCTGGGCCGAGGAGCGGGCCACGCTCGGCGAGCCGGCCGACCCGTTCGCCACCGCCCGGGTGCTGCTCGCCGGCGCCACCGCCGCGGCGACAGCGCCGCTGCTGCGCCACCCCGCCGCGATCGCCGAACCGGTCCTGATGGAGGGCTACACCGTCCGCGACGACGACGGCGCCCCGGCGCTCGACCTCGACGGCCGGCCCCTGCGCCTGGCCACCGGCCGGCTGCCCGCCGCCGGTCCGCTCACCCCGGCGCTCGTCGCCGCCTCCACCGCCTGCCTGGGCCTGCTCCGCTGGGACGACGGCCGCTGGCTGCTGCAACCCCTCGCGGTCCGGGCCACCGTCAGGAAGCAGACCGTCGAGGCGCACAACGGCGACTGGGCGTGCGGCGTCACCGACCCGAAGACGGCGAAGGCCGAGGCCAAGGCGGGCGACGCCGTGGCCGTGCTGCGCGAACGCGCGGGACGGTTGCTGCGCCGATGACCGACGACCGGACCCACGCCAACCGCCGCCAGGTGCTCTACTGGCGGCTGCTCGCCCGCCTGTTCAGCCCCGACGAGCAACCCGGGCTGGAGTCGGCGAGCGTCGCCGTCGTCGACGACCTCGGCCTGCCCGCCGCGCTGCTCGACCCGGCCGTCTCCGTCGACACCGTCGTCCAGCGCTTCCCGGCGCTGGCCGGCGAGCTGCGCGGCCTGCTCACCCCCGGCGACGACACCGCCGCCGCCGGGCCGTTCCAGCCGGCCGAGACCGAGGTACGCCGCGCGGCGCTGGCGTCCAAGCTGCTGCTCAACGTCTTCGCCACCGGCGGCGGCGAGGTCAGCGCCGGGCAGCTCGCCCGCTGGCAGGCCGACGCCGGCTGGTTCGAGCAGGCGTGCGGCGCGCAGGCCGGTGAGCTGCGCCGAGAGGGCACCGGCCTGGGCGCCACGCTCGCCGGGCTGGAAGGCGACCTCGTCGCCCGGATGCGGTTGCGCGAGGTGCTCGCCGACCCGGCGCTGGCCGCCCGGCTGACCCCGAGCATGTCGCTGATCGAGCAGCTCCTGCGGGACAAGTCCAACCTGTCCGGAGTGGCGCTCGCGAACGCCAAGTCGCTGATCCGCCGCTACGTCGACCAGGTCGCCGAGGTGCTGCGCACCCAGGTCGCGCAGGCCACGGTCGGCGCCGTCGACAGGTCGATCCCGCCGAAGCGGGTCTACCGCAACCTCGACCTGGACCGCACCATCTGGCAGAACCTCACCAACTGGAGCCCGGACGACGAGCGCCTCTACGTCGACCGGCTCTACTACCGGCAGACCGCCCGGCGGACCACCCCGTCGCGGCTGATCGTGGTGGTCGACCAGTCCGGCTCGATGGTCGACTCGATGGTCAACTGCACCATCCTCGCCTCGATCTTCGCCGGCCTGCCCAAGGTGGACGTACACCTGATCGCGTACGACACCCGGGCGCTGGACCTCACCCCGTGGGTGCACGACCCGTTCGAGGTGCTGCTGCGCACCAACCTCGGCGGCGGCAACGACGGCCCGGTCGCCATGGCCCTGGCCCGCCCCAAGATCGTCGAGCCGCGCAACACGGTCATGGTCTGGATCTCCGACTTCTACGAGTTCGACAGGTCCCAGCCGCTGTTCGACGGCATCGAGGCCGTGCACCGCTCCGGCGTGAAGTTCATCCCGGTCGGCTCGGTCAACAGCTCCGGCAACCAGAGCGTCAACCCCTGGTTCCGGCAGCGACTCAAGGACCTCGGCACCCCCGTCATCTCCGGCCACATCCGCAAGCTCGTCGCCGAGCTGAAGAACTTCCTCACCTAGGAGAGCATCCCTGATGTCCGACATGCTCCGCGCCCCCGCCGAGGTCAAGTACGCCGACGAGCTGGCCTACCTCGAATCCGTCGACACCGGGCCGAAGCCGTTCTCCTGGCGGCTGAGCCCCCGCATGGTCCGGCTGTTCGTGCTCGGCTCCGAACGCGCCGACGGCCTCGACCGGGAGATCCCGCAGAAGTGGTTCGGCGACCGCAGCTTCGTCGAACGCAGCATCGTCACGCTCGCCTCCGACCGCGGCCTGCTGCTCATCGGCGACCCGGGCACCGGCAAGAGCTGGCTCGCCGAGCTGCTCGCCGCCGCTGTCTGCCGCAACTCCACGCTCGTCGTGCAGGGCACCGCCGGCACCACCGAGGACCACATCAAGTACTCGTGGAACGTCTCCATGGTCATCGCCCGGGGCCAGTCGCGCGAGTCGATGATCCCCTCGCCGATCATGACCGCCATGGAGCAGGGCGTGATCGGCCGGTTCGAGGAGCTGACCCGCTCCACCAGCGACGTCCAGGACGCGCTGATCTCGATCCTGTCCGAGAAGTACGTCTCGATCCCGGAACTGGACCACGACAACATCGTCTTCGCCAAGCCCGGCTTCTCCGTCATCGCCACCGCCAACAGCCGCGACCGGGGCGTCAACGACCTGTCCTCCGCACTCAAGCGGCGGTTCAACTTCATCCGCATCCCGGTGGTCACCAACAAGCGCAGCGAGGCCGAGATCGTCCGCTTCCGGACCGAGGAGCTACTGCGCCGGCACCGCATCGAACTGGACGTCCCGCCCACCCTGCTCGACATCCTGCTGCAGAGCTTCGCCGACCTGCGCGCCGCCGCGTCCGCCGCCACCAGCGACGACGAGAAGCTGGAGTCGGCGCTGTCCACCGCCGAGCAGATCGGCGTGCTGGAGGACGCGATCCTGCACAGCCAGTTCTTCGGCGACCGCACCCTGCGCGCGCAGACGCTCGCCGGCTCACTGATGGGCTCGCTGGCCCGCCGCGCCCCGGAGGACCTGGCCATCCTCAACAAGTACCTGCACGGCGTGGTCGAGCCCCGCGCCAAGGCCGACGGCGGCGACTGGGAGGGCTTCCTCGACGGCGGCCGCCAGGCGATCGCGTCGCTGTCATGACCGCGCCCGCACCGACCGGCCTGTTCGGTCCGCTGCGCGACCAGCTCACCGACGCCGCCGCCGCGTTCGCCGGCTCCCCGGACGCGCTCGCCGACATCCTCACCGGCATGGTCGACGACGTCGACCGGGCGCTGCGCGAACGGCTGGAGATCTTCCCGGTCTGCCATCACTCCCCCGCCTCGGCGCTGGCCATGGCACGCCGCCTGCGCGCCCGCCCGCCCAAGGTGATCTACCTGGAACTCTGCGAGGACCTGCGCCCCCTGCTCGACGAGCTGCGCAACTGCCGGCTGCCGGTGGCGGTGCAGGCGTTCGCCACCGAACTCGACGGCTTCCCCGCCGAGTGGAGCCCGCTGAGCGTGGTCGCCCCGATCACCGAGGCGTCCGCCGAATACCAGGCCGTCGCGTACGCGCTGGACACTCCCGGCGTGGAGCTGGTGCTCGTGGACCGGTCCACCGACCACGTCTTCCAGTGGACCCCCCGCGACGACACCGGGCCCGCGCCGGGGCCGGACTCCGCCCCCGCGTCCGCCGACGACGACACGGCACTGCACGGCGACGCGGTCGGCGTGGAGATCGGCGACCTGCGCCCCCGGTTCGCCGAACTGGAGGCCCACCTGCTGCACCACGGCAAGGTGCGGCACTGGTCGGAATGGTGGGACCAGTACGTCGAACGGCCGCTCGCCGACGCCGACCACGACACGTACCGCCAGGTCATGGTGCTGATCGGCAGCCTGTTCCGGCGGCTGCGCCCGTCCCGGTCCGCCCGCGACGACCGCGACGAGGACCGCGAACGCCACATGTGGACCCGGATGCGACAGCACCTCGCCGAAAGCGGCGCCGACCCGGCCGACTGCCTCTACGTCTGCGGCGCCTTCCACGCCGCCAGCCGGGTCGAACAGTTCGGCCTCGACTCGACCGCACCGGACTTCCCGATCAGCCCGCGCACCGGCACCCGCTGGCGTTACGGCCTCATCCCGTCCAGCCACTCGGCCATCGAGGCGCAGTTCGGGCTGGCCCCGGGCACCGTGTCCATCGCCGCCGCGAACTGGACGGCCGCTGTCGCCCGCACCCGGCTCACGCCGTACCGGCTGGCCGGGCAGCGTACCGGGAAGAAGGGCCGCCGGGCCCGCGCCGCCGCGCCGGCCACGACCGGCCCGGCCACGGACCGGCTCAGCGGATTCCTCGCCGCCCCGCCCGTCCTCGACGAGCTGGACGAGGCCGAACTGCGCGGCTGGTGCGTCGACATCGTCCGGCTCGCCCGCCGCAACGGCTACCTCGCCAGCACCGCCGACGCGATCGCCGTGTTCGAGACGTCGATCCTGCTCGCCACCATGCGCAACCGCGCGCGGCCCACGCCGTACGACTTCGCCGACGCCGCCGTGACCTGCATCGAGAAGGACGTGGTGCCCGGCCGCCGCGACGTCCGCCGGCTCTGCGAGATCCTCCTCGGCGGCGACCGTGTCGGCCAGGTCGGGTACGACTCCCTGCCGCCGCTGGCCCGCGACGTCCTGGACCGGCTGCGCCCCCTCGGCCTCGACCTGGAACGGCGCACCGTGCAGCGGGCGCTGCTCGACCTGCGCGCCGACCCGGCGCTGGCACCCTGCTCCGACCTGCTGTGGATGCTGCGGCATCTGCTGCCCGCCGACGCGGTCCGCCCGATCATGGGTGAGCGCCGCCTCGGCCACCGCTCCGAACAGGAGAGCTGGGACCTCGCGCTCGGCCGCAACCAGCGCGCCCTGATCGAGCTGGGCTACGAGGGCGTCACCGTCGAACAGGTGCTGGAGCAGCGGCTGCGCCGGGCGGTACGCGGCCCCGACGCGACAGCCGCCCGCGCGCTCGCCGCCGTCGAGGACGCCATCCGGCTGCTGGACAGCCCTCGCCTGGTCGACGAACTCGGCGCGCGGGCGGTGGAGCTGCTCGCCGCCGAACGCACGGTGGACGACGCGCCGGAGGTGCTGCGCCGCATCCGGCGGCTGCTCGCCCACCACCGCACCACCACACCGGCGCTGCCCGCGTGGTGCCGGACGTTCGTCACCACCGGGTACGCCCACTACTGCACGCTGCTGCCCACCGCGTTCGTGGACGAGTCCACCGGCGTACGGCAGGTCGGCGCGATGCTCGGCTTCCTGTTCAGCATGGAGAGCCTCGCGTTGTCGCTCGGGTGCGACCGCTCCCAGCTCGAACTGGCCGTCGCGCAGGCCCACCCGGAGGCCCCGGCCAAGCTCGCGCTGCTCTGGGCCGCCCGCCACCAGCTCGGCCTGCTGCCGCTGGCGCGCCTGCGCGAACAGTGCGCCGAGCTGCTCGCCAATCCGCTCGTGGTGCCCGCGTTCCCGCAGTACCTGTCCGGCTTCGTGCACGCGCTCGAACCGGTGCCGGGGCTCGCGCCGTTCGTGGTGGAGACCATGTCGTCCGCCTTCGCCGGACTGCCCGACCCGGTGCTGCTGCCCTGGCTGCCGATGCTGATCACCACACTGCGCGAGCACGGCCCGGAGCTGGTGCCGCTGCTGGTCCGCGAGGCGGAACGCACGTTCCCCGCCACGCTGCCCGCGCTGGACGCCTGGACACCGCCGTGGGCGGCCACGCCCACCCCGTCCACCCCACTCGCACCGTCCCCGGGAACCGGTCCGGTGCACGGTCTGCTGGTCGCCCACCCGGAGGCGGTCGACGCGGTGGCGGCGCTGCTCGGCTGCTCCGGCGACTGGCAGCCGCTCGCCGAGGGCGGCACGTCGCCGGGTGACGGGGCGTCGGTGCTGCTCGCCGCACACCCGGCGACGGCTCATGCGGTGGCGACGCTGCTGGCGGACTGATCGACGTCGGCGGGTTTGCGAGGGCAGGCGACCATGGAGTGGTGATCCGCTTTCTGCTGAACCTGCTGTGGCTCGTCTTCGGCGGCGGCTTCGTCCTGGCCCTGGGCTACGGCGTGGCCGCCCTGATCTGCTTCGTCCTCGTCGTCACCATCCCGTTCGGTGTCGCCTCGCTGCGGCTGGCGTCGTACTCGCTGTGGCCGTTCGGCCGCACGATCGTGCGCAAGCCGGGTGCTGGTCTGCCCTCCGGCCTGGCGAACGTGCTCTGGGTGGTGCTGGCCGGCTGGTGGCTGGCGCTGTCGCACATCCTCGCCGGCATCGCGCTCTGCGTGACGATCATCGGCATCCCGTTCGGGGTGGCGAACTTCAAGCTGGTCCCGGCGGCGCTGTGGCCGCTCGGCCAGGAGGTCGTCGACAACCCGTAACCACATGCCGGCCCCGGCACCCGCGCCGCCCGCGCCGCCGGGGCCGGGGCCGGGCCCTCGCCGTGCCCAGCCCCTTCCCTGGCGTCCGCTGCGCCCCGCGAGCGGGTGGAACGTCATGGGTGTCAAACGAGGGCGGAGACACCCATGACGTTCCACCCCGTGGTTAGCACTCCTCGGGCAACGAGTGCGAGTCCTGATGAGCGGGATCCGCGTTCCGGTCACCGGGGTTGCGGGCGATCTTGGTACGAGACGGCCGCCATGAGGGCCGTTTCGTACCAAGATCTGCTGGTCGTCGTTGACTGCTCGCGTGGAGATGCGGAGCGGGCGCGGGGCAGCGCACCATCTCTACGGCGTCCTAGGAGGATGGGGTGATGCTCAAGGGACGCGAATGGGGCTCGCGGGTGCGCCCGGGTGGCTAGCGTCGGGAGGGTGCGGGACGGGGTGATCGAGACGCTCAAGGCGGACCCGGCGATGTCCGGTCTGCGCCGGTCGCTGGACTTCTACCACGGCGACCCGGCGCGCGACGCCGCCCTGGACGCGTTCTACGCCCCGCTGGTCCGCGCCGGTGACCTGGTCTTCGACGTCGGCGCGCACGTGGGCGACCGGCTCGGCAGCTTCCGCCGTCTCGGCGCGCGCGTGGTGGCGGTCGAGCCGCAGCCGCTGTGCGCCCGGGTGCTGCGCGAGATGTACACGGACGACGACGGCGTGACGGTGGTGGAGGCGGCGTGCGGGCGTACAGCCGGGCCGGTGCGACTGCACGTGAACTCGGCCAACCCGACCGTCTCCACCGCCTCCCCCGGGTTCGTCCGCGCCGCCGACGGCGCGCCCGGCTGGACGGGCGAGATCTGGGACGCCCAGATCGAGGTGCCGGGCACCACGCTGGACGCGCTCGTGGCCGCGCACGGCGTACCGGCGTTCGTGAAGATCGACGTGGAGGGCTTCGAGGACGCCGTGCTGGCCGGGCTGAGCCGGCCGGTCCCCGCGCTGTCGTTCGAGTTCACCACCATCGCCCGGGTGGCGGCGGCGCGCTGCCTGGACCGGCTCGCCGCGCTCGGCTTCACCCGGTTCACCGTGGCGATCGGTGACGAGATGGAGTTCGCGCTGCCCGGCTGGCGTCAGGCCGCCGAGGTGGCCGCGTACCTGCGCACGCTGCCGGACGAGGCCAACTCCGGCGACGTGTACGCCCGCCCCTGAGCGTCCACTTCGGACCGCCCTGCACGAAGGAACGAGGCATCGACCCTGCTCATCGCCGTGATCGGCGGAGCCGCAGCCCGGGCACTTTTTTCAAGCCTCGAACTTAGCAGTGCATCGTTATCCGTCTGTGATTGACGTGACCCGCGCCACTTGGGTTGACTGCCACGGAACCGCTTCCGCAACCGGTTCCGAAACACCCCGCTCATCCCTGCGACCCGGGAGCGTCACGTGCCGATCACCATCGCCGACGTCGCCACCCGCGCCGGGGTGAGCAAGACGACGGTCTCCCGGGTGCTCAACGGCAAGGGCGAGGTGCACGTCCGTACCGCCGACCGGGTCCGTGCCGTGATCAGCGACCTCGGGTACGTGCCGAGCGCCCGCGCGGTCGGCCTCGCCCGGGGGCGTACCCGGGTGGTCGGGATGCTGGTCCCGGCGCTGACCTGGCCCTGGATGGGCGAGGTGCTCCAGGGCGCGGCCGACGTGGTCGAGGCCGCCGGCTACGGCATGCTGCTGTTCACCTGCACCCACGGCGACGAGTCGATGCGCCGGTTCGCCTCCCAGGTCTCGGCCAAGTCGTTCGACGGCCTGCTCGTGGTCGAACCGGAGGGGACGCTCGACTACATCACCGAGCTGCACCGGCGCGGCCTGCCGGTCATCCTCATCGACGACCGGGGCCACCAGCCCGGCTTCCCGTCGGTGCGGACCACGAACGAGGAAGGCGCGCGGGCCGCCGCCACGCACCTGCTGGCGCTCGGCCGGCGGCGGCCGCTCGTCGTCACCGGCCTGCGCCGGTTCGGCTGCACCCGGGAACGGCTCGCCGGGTTCGCCGGCGCCTACGCCGACGCGGGCGTACCGATCGAGCCGGACCGGGTGGTGGAGGGCGACTTCACCTTCGAGTGCGGGCGCGCGGCGGTACGGCGGCTGCTCGCCGACGGCGTACCGTTCGACGCCGTCTTCGCCCACAACGACCTGTCGGCCGCCGGGGCGTTGCAGGCGCTGCGCGACGCCGGGCGGCGCGTCCCGCAGGACGTGGCGGTGGTCGGCTTCGACGACCTCCCGCTGGCCGGGCACACCCACCCGCCGCTGAGCTCGGTGCGCCAGCCCCTGCGGGAGATGGGTACGGCGGCGGCCCGCCTGCTCATCGGCCACCTCGCCGGCACCCCGCTGCCGGACACCCCGACCGTCATCCCGACCGGCTTCACCGCCCGCGACTCGACGACCGCGAGCGACCCGACCGCACCGGACTCGACAGGCGCGCGGGCGCCGACGGGTGCCCGCGTCACCTGACCCACCCCGCCGTACCGGCGACCACGCCGGCGGGCCCGCCCGCCGGTGGCACCACCGCACACCTCCATCCACCACATCCCGCCCGAGGACTGCGGGACCACCGAGGGAGACCTCCATGAGAAGACGGCAACTCCTCGCCCTCGCGCTGGCCGGCGCGATGGTCACCGGCGCCGCCGCCTGCGGCGACAGCCCGAACGCGAACAAGAAGAGCGGTCAGGCCGCGACCGTGTTGAACGTCGGCATGCCCAACGGCCCGCAGGCGGAGAACAACAACCCGTTCCTCACCACCTCGGCCGCCGCGTCGCTCGGCTACCGGTGGCAGATCTACGAGCCGCTGATGATGTGGAACCCGGTCAAGCCGGCCGAGCCGTTCAAGCCGTGGCTCGCCACCAAGGCCGAGTGGTCGTCGGACTACAAGACGGTCAAGGTGACCATCCGGGAGAACGCCACCTGGTCCGACGGGCAGAAGGTCACCGCCGAGGACGTCGCGTTCACCTACAACCTGGTCAAGAAGTTCCCGGCCCTCAACGACCAGGGCGTGCCGTACACGGACGCCGTGGCCAGCGGCAACGAGGTCACCATCTCGATGGCCAGCCCGCAGTTCGTCAACCAGCAGAAGGTGCTGTGGCGGGTGCCGATCGTGCCGAAGCACCTGTGGGAGAAGATCGCCGACCCGGCCACCGACCCGGTGAAGCAGCCGGTCGGCAGCGGCCCGTACACGCTGAAGTCGTTCACCCCGGCGACCACGACGCTCTCCGTGCGCGACAGCGGCTACTGGCAGGACCCGCCGAAGGTCAAGGAACTGCGGTACACGTCCTACACGGACAACAGCGCGCAGACCACCGCGCTCGCCAACGGCGAGTCGGAGTGGAGCTTCGTCTTCATCCCGAACTACCAGACCGTGTTCGTGGCGAAGGACCAGAAGAACCACAAGATGTGGGCGCCGCCGGTGCTGGGCATCCACGGCCTCTACGTGAACACCACGAAGAAGCCGTTCGACGACCCGACGCTGCGCAAGGCGATGAACATGGTGATCGACCGGGCGGACATCTTCACCACCGCCGAGGCCGGCTACTTCCACCCGGAGGTCAAGAGCGTGACCGGCCTGCCCAGCCCGGCCGGTGACTCGTTCATCGCGCCCGAGTACAAGGGCCAGGAGCACAAGGTCGACGTCGAGGGCGCCAAGGCGCTGCTCGCCGGCGCGGGTTACAAGCTCGACGGCACCACGCTCAAGGACAAGAGCGGCAAGCCGGTCACGATCCGGCTCACCGACCCGGCCGGCTGGTCCGACTACCAGACCAGCCTGGAGATCGTGAAGGGCAACCTGGCGAAGATCGGCATCGCGGCGACCATCGACAAGGCCAACCAGGACGCCTGGTTCCGCAACGTCGAGCAGGGCAACTTCGAGGCCACGTTCCGGTGGACCGAGTCCGGCGCCACGCCGTACGACATCTACCGGACCATCATGGACGGCCGCGTGCTCAAGCCGATCGGCACCGCCTCCCCGGCGGGCAACTTCGGCCGGTTCCAGAGCAAGGAGGCCACCGACGCGCTGGTGTCGTACGCCAACGCCACCGACGACGCCACCCGCACCACGGCGATGGCCACCCTGCAGAAGATCTTCGTCGAGCAGGTGCCGATGATCCCGGTCGGCGCGGACAACATCGGTGGCGCGTACAGCACGAAGAACTGGACCGGCTGGCCGGACGACTCGAACCCGTACGGCGCGCTCCAGCCCACCCAGCCCAACGCGGTGGACGTGGTGCTGCACCTCAAGCCGGTCGCCGGCTGACCCGGCGCCGCCGGCCCGGCCACGATCGCCCGGCCGGGCCGGCGGCGCCCGCCCCTCTCTTCGGCAACCCTGAGACAGGAATGCGGCATGACGTTGACCGAGAGCGCACCGGCGCCGGCCGACGAGGTGGTGCTGGAGGCCGTCGGCCTGACCAAGCACTTCCCCGTCCGCCGGCGGCTGCGTGACCTCCTCTCCCGCACCCCGGCGGTGGTGCACGCCGTCGACGACGTATCGATCGCGCTGCGCCGTGGCCGGGTGACGGCACTCGTCGGCGAATCCGGCTCCGGCAAGTCCACAGTCGCCCGGCTGCTGGCCCAGCTCTACCCGCGTACCGCCGGCGACATCCGGCTGCACGGCCGCTCGACCCGGGTACGCGGCGGGCGCCGGTTCCGGGCGTACGTGCGCCGGGTGCAGCTGATCCTCCAGGACCCGTTCGCCTCGCTGAACCCCGTGCACACGGTCCGCTACCACCTGACCCGGTCGCTGCGCATCCACGGCAACGCCGGGACCGGACCGGACGGGCTGGAGAAGGCGCTCGCCGGCCTGCTGACCCGGGTCGCGCTCACCCCGCCGGAGCGCTACCTCGACGCGTTCCCGCACGAGCTGTCCGGCGGGCAGCGCCAGCGGGTGGCGATCGCGCGGGCGCTCGGCGCCGATCCCGAGGTGCTGCTCGCCGACGAGCCGGTGTCCATGCTCGACGTGTCGATCCGCCTCGGCGTGCTCAACCTGCTCCAGGACCTCAAGGACCGGCTCGACCTGGCGATCCTCTACATCACCCACGACATCGCCTCGGCCCGCTACTTCGCCGACGAGACGATCGTCATGTACGCGGGGCGGATGGTCGAGGGCGGCGACAGCGAGACGGTCACCCAGCGCCCGGCCCACCCGTACACCCGGTTGCTCATCGAATCGGCGCCGGACCCGGAGCGGATCACCGGCGCGGGCGGCGACGGCGCGGCGGCGGGCGAGCGGGGTCACGGCGAGCCGCCCAGCCTGATCCGTCCGCCGGCCGGATGCCGGTTCCACCCGCGCTGCCCGGCGGCCATGCCGCGCTGCGCCACCGACCTGCCGCCGCCGATCCCGGTCGACGACGTGCCGGGCCACTGGGCGGCGTGCTGGCTGTACGACGCGGACACCGTCGCCACGGAGAAGCCGGCGAACGCGGAGAAGCCGGCGAACGCGGAGAAGCCGGCGAACGCGGAGAAGCCGGCGAACGCGGAGAAGCCGGCGAACGCGGAGAAGCCGGCGAACGCGGAGAAGCCGGCGAACGCGGAGCAGGCCGGAACGGAGGCGGCCCGGTGAGATTCCTGCTGCAACGGGTGGCCTTCTACCTGTTCACCGCCTGGGCGGCGATCACGCTCAACTTCTTCATCCCGCGGATGGTGCCGGGCGACCCGGTGCAGTCGCTGATCTCCCGCAACCAGGGCCGGATCAGCGCCGACGCGGTCGCGTCGCTGCGGGTGCTGTTCGGGCTGGACTCCGACCGCTCGCTGTGGGAGCAGTACGTCGCCTACTGGGGGCAGCTCCTGCGCGGCGACCTGGGGCTGTCGTTCACGTTCTTCCCCGCCCCGGTTTCGGAGGTGATCGGGAGCAGCCTGCCGTGGACGGTCGGCCTGGTCGGCGTCACCACGATCGTCAGCTTCCTGCTCGGCACCGCGCTCGGCGTGGGCGCGGGCTGGCGGCGCGGCTCGTGGATCGACGGGCTGCTGCCGGCCACCACGTTCCTCTCCTCGATCCCGTACTTCTGGCTGGGCCTGGTCGCGATCGCGCTGTTCGCCGGGCCGGGCAGCTTCTTCCCGTCCTCCGGCGGCTACGAGCCGGGCCTGGTGCCGGCGTTCGACGCCTACTTCATCCCGAGCGCGCTCCAGCACAGCATCCTGCCCGCCGCCACCATCCTGGTGTCGTCGATGAGCGGCTGGATCCTCAGCATGCGCAACATGATGGTCACCGTCGCCAGCGAGGACTACATCACCGTGGCGCACGCCAAGGGGCTGTCCGAGCGCCGGGTGGCCCTCAGCTACGCCGCCCGCAACGCGCTGCTGCCGAACGTGTCCGGGTTCGCGCTGTCGCTGGGCTTCATCGTCGGCGGCACGCTGCTCGTGGAGATCGTCTTCTCGTACCCGGGTCTGGGGTTCCAGCTCTTCCAGGCCGTCGGCGCGAAGGACTACCCGCTGATGCAGGGCATCTTCCTGATCATCACGATCTCGGTGCTGGTGGCGAACCTGCTCGCCGACGTGGCGTACCTGCTCCTCGACCCGCGGACCCGAAAGAGCTGAGCGATGACACTCTCCCCGTCCAGCATCGAGCAGGTCATTCCCGGCCAGGGGGCGATGGCGCAGCCGTCGGCCCGGGCCCGCCGCCGCCGGTTCCGCTTCGTCGCCAACGCCAAGGCCGCGACCGGCCTCGCCGTCCTCGGGGTGTACGTGCTCCTCGCGGTGATCGGGCCGTGGATCGCGCCGTACGACCCGGACGCGCGCAGCGCCGACGTGCTCCAGGCCCCCTCGGCCCGGCACTGGTTCGGCACCACCCACCTCGGGCAGGACATCTTCAGCCAGATCCTGGTCGGCGCGCGCAGCGTGATGGTGGTGGGCCTGATCGCCGGCGTGCTCGCCACGATCCTGTCCATCCTGATCGGCGTGACCGCCGGCTACCTGGGCGGCGCGGCCGACGAGGGCCTGTCGGCGGTGTCGAACGTGTTCCTGGTGATCCCGGCGCTGCCGCTGATCATCATCGTCACGTCCCTGGTCGAGCAGGCCAGCGACATGCTCGTGGCGCTCATCATCGGCCTCACCTCGTGGGCGTGGGGCGCCCGGGTGCTGCGCGCCCAGACGCTGTCGCTGCGCCGCCGCGACTACGTCGAGGCGGCACGGGCCACCGGCGAACGGACCTGGCGGATCATCGGGTTCGAGATCCTGCCCAACCTGACCGCGATCATCGCCTCCGGCTTCGTCGGCACCGTCATCTTCGCGGTGATGTCGGAGATCACCCTGGCGTTCATCGGCATCTCGTCGATGACGTCGTGGAACTGGGGCACGATCCTGTTCTGGGCGCAGGGACAGCAGGCCCTGGCGCAGGGCGCCTGGTGGTGGTTCGTCCCGGCCGGGCTGGCCATCGCGCTGCTCGGCACCGCGCTGGCGCTGATCAACTTCGGCATCGACGAGTTCGTGAGCCCGCGGCTGCGCACCGGCGGCCGGACCCGGATCCGTACCGCCGACGGTCGCGTCGTCGCGATGCGCGTCGGGTTCACCCCGGTGCTCGCGCCGGTCACCGCGTCGGTGCCGATGCAGCCGCGCGACGCCGACGGCCGGCCGCCCGCCGACGCCGTCAGGCCGCCCGCCGACGAGAGAGGGAAGCGCTCATGAGCGACCAGGTGCTGGAGATCCGCGGGCTGTGCGTCGACTACGGCGTCGGCGCGGAGGCGGTCCGCGCGGTCCGCGACGTCGACCTGACGCTGCACCGCGGCGAGGTGCTCGGCCTGGCTGGGGAGAGCGGCAGCGGCAAGTCCACGCTCGCGTACGGGCTGACCCGGCTGCTGCCCCCGCCCGGCGTGGTCAGCGGCGGCCAGGTCATCTACCACCCGGGCGACGGCCCGCCGGTCGACGTGCTCACGCTCAGCCCGGCGAAGCTGCGCGAGTTCCGCTGGGCGGAGACGTCGATCGTGTTCCAGGGCGCGATGAACTCGCTCAACCCGGTGCACAAGGTCTCCACCCAGCTGCTCGACGTGATCCGGGCACACGAGCGCAGGAGCACGGCGGCGAGCCGGTCGGCCCGGGCCAAGGAGCTTCTGCGCCTGGTCGGCATCTCCGCCGACCGGCTGGACAGCTACCCGCACCAGCTCTCCGGCGGCATGCGGCAACGGGTCATGATCGCGATGGCGCTGGCGCTGGAACCGCAGGTGGTCATCATGGACGAGCCGACCACCGCACTGGACGTGGTGATGCAGCGGCAGATCCTCGGCCAGCTCGCCGAGCTGCGCGAACGCCTCGGCTTCGCGGTCCTGTTCATCACCCACGACCTGTCGCTGCTGGTCGAGTTCTCCGACCGGATCGCGATCATGTACGGCGGGCGGATCGTCGAGGAGGCGCCCGCCACCCGGCTGTACCGGGAACCGCTGCACCCGTACACCGAGGGGTTGCTGCACTCGTTCCCGGCGCTGCACGGGCCGCGCCGCGAGCTGACCGGCATCCCCGGCTCTCCGCCGGACCTGCGCGCCATGCCCTCCGGCTGCGCGTTCCATCCCCGCTGCCCGAAGGCGTTCGACGGGTGCGACCAGCAGGTGCCGGTGCTCGGCGCCCCGCGCGTCGACGACCCGGCGCGGGCCGTCGCGTGCCGGCTGCACCCGGCCGTCGCGCCCCTGTCCCGCTGACCCGCCCGACACCACCCGCTACCCGCGAGGAGAACCATGGACACCGACCTCACCCGCCCGTCGTCAGTCGCCGGTGCGGACCCGATCGACACGCTGCCGCCGACCTTCCGGTGGGGGGTGGCGACGTCGTCGTACCAGATCGAGGGCGCGGTGGCCTCCGACGGCCGCACCCCGTCCATCTGGGACACGTTCTGCCGGGTGCCGGGCGCTGTGGCGAACGGCGACAACGGCGACGTGGCGTGCGACCACTACCACCGGATGCCGCAGGACGTCGCGCTCATCGCCGACCTGGGACTGGACACGTACCGGTTCTCGGTGGCCTGGCCCCGGGTGCAGCCGGGCGGGCGCGGTCCGGCGAACGTGGCCGGGCTGGCCTTCTACGACCGGCTGGTGGACGAGCTGCTCGGCCGGGGCGTCGAGCCGTGGGTGACGCTGTATCACTGGGACCTGCCGCAGGAGCTGGAGGACGCGGGCGGCTGGCCGAACCGGGACACCGCGTACCGGTTCGCCGACTACGCGGAGCTGGTCTTCGCCGCGCTCGGCGACCGGGTCCGCACCTGGACCACGCTCAACGAGCCGTGGTGCTCGGCGATGCTCGGGTACGCCTACGGCGACCACGCCCCGGGCCGGCGGAACCTGGGCGACGGCATCGCCGCTGCGCACCACCTGCTGCTCGGGCACGGGCTGGCGACGCGGCGGCTGCGCGAGGCGGCCCGCTCCCCGATCGAGCTGGGCCTGACGCTGAACCTGTCCACCGCCGACCCGGCCACCGACAGCGCGGCGGACCGGGACGCCGCGCGGGCCGCCGACGGGCTGGCCAACCGGCTCTACCTCGACCCGGTGCTGCGCGGGGCGTACCCGCAGGACGTGATCGCGGACCTGGCCGCCGAGGGGGTACGTATCCCCGTCGAGGACGGCGACCTGGACGTCATCGCCACCCCGATCGACGTGCTCGGGGTCAACTACTACTTCGGGCAGCTGCACTCCGGCGTGGACGAGCAGGGCCGGGACCGCGACGACGACGGCAAGCCGGTACGCCGGGTGGTCCGCCGCGACCTGCCGCGTACCGCGATGGACTGGGAGATCGTGCCGGAGTCCTTCACCGACCTGCTGGTGCGCCTGCACCGCGACTACCCGGGCACGCCCATGGTGATCACCGAGAACGGCGCC
The DNA here is from genome assembly GCF_000177655.2 of Micromonospora sp. L5. Lineage (NCBI taxonomy): Bacteria > Bacillati > Actinomycetota > Actinomycetes > Micromonosporales > Micromonosporaceae > Micromonospora > Micromonospora sp. L5. Next base: position 5,725,081 of record NC_014815.1, read on the forward strand.
GCGTTCGACGACACGCCGGACGCCGACGGGTTCGTCGCCGACGACGACCGGGTCGGCTACCTCACCGAGCACCTGCGGGCGGTGGCCCGGGCGCGGGCGGCCGGCGCCGACGTGCGCGGCTACTTCGCCTGGTCGCTGCTGGACAACTTCGAGTGGGCGTACGGCTACGACAAGCGGTTCGGCATCGTTCGGGTCGACTACGACACGCAGCGCCGCACCCCCAAGCGCAGCGCGCTGTGGTACCGGGACACCGTGCGGCGGGTCCGCGGGCAGCGCTGACGCCGCGGCGTGGGGGGCCGGGCCGGTCAGTGACGCCGGCCTTGCCCCCACGCCGGAACCGGGCGGGCGGCCGGGTCGCGGGCCACGCCGCCGTCGCGCAGCAGCCGGGTCATCGGCAGGGTGGCCGCGCCCATCGCGACCGCGTCCGGTCCGAGCCGGCACAGCTCGATCGAGGTCTGCGCGTACGGCTGCCGCAGCGCGTGCCGCGCGGTGGCCTCGCGGATCGCGGGCAGGTGCCGTTCGCCCAGGGCCAGCCCGGCCCAGCCGCCGAGCACCACCCGCTCCGGGTTGAACAGGTTGACCAGGTTCGCCACCCCGGCGCCCAGGTAGCCGACCGTCTCGTCGATCACCTTCGCGGCGGTGCTGCCGGTGGAGCGCAGCAGCTCACCGAAGGCGGTCTCCTCGTCCGCGCCGGGCGCCGGGCGGCCCCGGTTGGCCTGGCGGAACCGGTCCAGCACCGCCTCCGCCCCGACGTACGCCTCCAGGCAGCCGAGGTTGCCGCAGCGGCAGCGGCGGCCTCCGTACACGATTGTGGTGTGGCCCCACTCCCCGGCGCTGCTGTGCGCGCCGCGGTAGCCGACGCCGTCGGCGACCACGCTCGCGCCGACGCCGGAGCCGACCAGGGCGACCACCGCGTGCCGGACGCCGCGGCCGGCGCCGAACCACATCTCGGCCTGGCCGAGCGTCTTCGCGCCGTTGTCCACGTGCACAGGTACGTCGGTGCCGGCGCGCAGCATCGCGCCGAGCGGCACGCCGTCCCAGCCGAGCGTCTGGGCGTGCACCACGGCGTCGGCGGTGCGCTCGACGGTGCCGGCGACGGCGACGCCGAAGCCGAGGACCGCGGCCGGGTCGACGCCCGCCTGCTCGGTGACAGCGGCGAGGCCGTGCCGCAGGTGCGCGGCGACCTGCTCGGGGTCGGGGTCGGCCGCGGCGATCGGGTACTCCGCCTTCGCCAGCGCGGTCATGCTCAGGTCGAACAACTCCACCTGGACCCGGGTCTCGCCGACGTCGGCGCCGACCAGGTAGCCGTAGCCGGGCGCGACGCGCAGCAGCACGCGGGGACGGCCGCCGTCGGACTCGACCGAGCCGGCCTCCTCGACCAGGCCCTCGTTGATCATCTCGCCGACCAGGTTGCTGACGCTGGCCAGGCTGAGCGCCGTGGACTGGCCCAGCTCGTGCCGGCTGAGCGGACCGTCCAGCCAGATCCGGGTCAGCAGGACCGACCGGTTGGCCCGGCGCATGTCACGCACCGTGGTGCGTCTGGCGTCCACGTCGCCGCCGTCCTTCCCGGCCGCCCGCGGGCGGCTTTCGTTCCTGCTTCACACCCTGAACGGGGTGGTGACAGGGTACGCCGCATTTACACTTAACAAAGTTAACTGATAACCTCCGGCGCATCGATGAGGAGGTATGTCATGCGACTCGGACGTGGGATGACCGCTCTGCTCGGTGGCGTCGCGCTGCTCGCCGCCACCGCTGCCGCCCTGCCCGCCACCGCCGCCACACCGGCCCGCGCCGTCGGCGCGCTCGTCGCCTGTGACGCGCCGGGCTGGGCCGAGGGCGTCACCTGGACCGCCGGCAGCCGGGTGACCTATAACGGCCGGCTCTACCAGGCGCTCGTCACGCACACCCCGCCCGCCGGCGCGGGCTGGAACCCGGCCGCCGTACCGGCGCTCTGGACCGACCTCGGCGCCTGCACCGGCGGCACGCCGTCGCCGAGCCCCACCACCCGGCCGCCGTCGCCCTCCCCCACCGCCTCCCCTTCCCCGACCGCCTCCCCCACGCGGACGCCGACGCCCACGCCCACTGTGTCGTCCAGCCCGACCACGCCGGGCGGAGACACCTGCGCGCTGCGGTCCCGGCCGTCCGGCAAGGTGCTTCAGGGCTACTGGGAGAACTGGGACGGCGCCGCGAACGGCGTACACCCCGGCCTCGGCTGGATCCCGATCACCGACTCCCGGATCACCGGGCACGGCTACAACGTGGTGACCGCAGCGTTCCCGGTCATCCGCGCCGACGGCACCGTGCTCTGGGAGGACGGCATGGACGCCGGCGTCAAGGTGCCCACCCCGGCGCAGGTGTGCCAGGCCAAAGCCGCCGGGCTCACAGTGCTGCTGTCCATCGGCGGCGCCACCGCCGGGATCGACCTCAGCTCCAGCGCGGTCGCCGACCGGTTCGTCGCCACCGTCGTGCCGATCCTCAAGCGGCACAACTTCGACGGCATCGACATCGACATCGAGACCGGCCTGACCGGCAGCGGGAACATCAACCAGCTCTCCCCCTCGCAGGCCAACCTGATCCGGATCATCGACGGGGTGCTGGCCCAGATGCCGGCCGGCTTCGGGCTCACCATGGCACCGGAGACCGCGTACGTCACCGGCGGCAGCGTCACCTACGGCTCGATCTGGGGCGCGTACCTGCCGATCGTCAAGAAGTACGCCGACAACGGGCGGCTGTGGTGGCTGAACATGCAGTACTACAACGGCTCGATGTACGGCTGCGCCGGTGACTCGTACCCGGCCGGCACCGTGGCCGGTTTCGTCGCGCAGACCAACTGCCTCGACGCCGGCCTGGTCGTGCAGGGCACCACCATCCGCGTACCGCTCGACCGTCAGGTCCCCGGGCTGCCCGCGCAGGTCGGCGCCGGCGGCGGCTACATGAGCCCGGCGCTGGTGGCCCAGGCGTGGAACACCTACCAGGGCCGGTTGAAGGGCCTGATGACCTGGTCGGTCAACTGGGACGGCTCGAAGGGCTGGACGTTCGCCGACAACGTCCGCTCGCTCCAGGGCCGCTGAGACGCGGCGCGGGGCCCCGCCGGACGGGCGGGGCCCGCGCCGGGTCAGCCGATCTTCTTCGGGGTGATCTTCTTCGGCGTGGTCGGGGAGTCCAGCCAGGCGTTGATCAGCGCGGTGAAGTCGCGGCCCGTCTGCTTGTTGACGAAGGCGATGAACGAGGCCCGGTCCTGCGGCGTGTTGCGCTGCTCCTGGACCCAGGCGCGGGCCAGCGCGAAGAACGCCGCGTCGCCGACCGTCCGGTGGATCTCGCGCAGCATCGCCGCCGGGCACAGGTAGACGTTCCCCTCGGCGAACCGCTTCGGATCGGGCCGGCCGGGCGGACCCAGCTTCTTGCGCAGCACGGCGTCACCCTCGCGCAGGTAACGGTCCAGGCTGGCCTCGCTGAGCTTCAGCGTCTCCTTGGTGTACAGGTCCTGGATGTACTTCGCCCAGCCCTCGTTCAGCCACAGGTCCGTCCAGGTGGTGGGCGTGACCGAGTTGCCGAACCACTGGTGGGCGTACTCGTGCAGCAGGTCGCTGCCCCAGCGGTCCCGGCGGGCCGCGGTGTTCTCGATTTTCCGGCCCATCGTGATCATCTGCTGGGTCTCCATGCCCGACGCCGAGTCCACCACCACGACGCCGCCGGAGGGGAACGGGTACGGACCGAACTTCTTCTCCAGCCAGGCCAGGTACTGCGGGGACTTCTTCAGGTACGGCAGCAGCTTGTCGTCCGCGCCCTTGCGGTACCAGTAGGTCAGCGGCACGCCGCGCGGCCCCGCCGCGGTCAGCTTCTGGTACTTCCCCACCGCGAGCGTGGTCAGGTAGGTCGCGACCGGGTCGGTGCTCCGGTAGCTGAACGTGGTGCCGGACTGGCCGGCGGGCGTGCCGCCGGCGATCGCGGACCAGCCGGCCGGCACTGTCACCCGGATGTCGTAGAGGGCCTCGTCCGACGGCTGGTCGTTCGCCGGGTACCAGGTGAACGCCCCGAACGGCTCCTGCATGGTCCAGAGGCCGCCCTCCTTGGTGACGGTGAGACCCAGGGCCTCGGTGTCCTTGCGGTGCGACGGCATCGGGGTCGTCTTCGGCCGGCCGTGGTAGGTGACCACCAGGGTCACCGGCTCGTCCGCCACCACCGGGGCGGACACGGTCAGCTTCTCCTTCGCCACCGCGCCGGGAACCGTCGCGCCGTCCAGCGTGACGCTGTCGAGCTGGTAGGGCATGAAGTCGAGAACCAGGCTCGGCGCGTCCTTCACCGGCCGGATCCGCAGCGTGGCGGTGCCGGTGAGGGTGGTGGTCGACGGCGCCCACTCCAGCGCGAGGTCGTAGTGCAGGACGTCCAGCGCGTCGGTGCCCCGGGCCGGATAGACCGGGTCGGCCACCGGCGTCGACCGCCCCGCCTGCCAGGCGGCGTAGTCGACGGCGGGCGCGGTCGGGCTCGGCGGAGTGGAGGCGGAGGGGGTCGCGGCCGGGGTGGCGGGAGCGGTGGTGCACCCGGCGACGAGCAACGGTACGAGGAGCATGATCAGGGTTACGGGGCGGCGCATCAGCGCACCCTACGGCAGTGATCGATCTTCGTGGGGGCGTCTCGGCTGGCGCGGGTTGCGAGACCCTGCGAGGCTGGCGCTCGTGTATGACTACGACCTGCTGGTGCTGGGCTCCGGACCGAGTGGACAGAAGGCGGCGATCGCCGCGGCGAAGCTGGGCCGCCGCGTCGCGATCGTGGACCGCCGCGACATGCTCGGCGGGGTGTGCATCAACACCGGCACCGTGCCCTCCAAGACGCTGCGCGAGGCGGTCCTCTACCTGACCGGGCTGAGTCAGCGCGACCTCTACGGCAGCAGCTACCGGGTCAAGGAGGACATCACCGTCGCGGACCTGGCCGCCCGCACCCAGCACGTGATCACCCGGCAGACCGACGTCATCCGCAACCAGCTGGCCCGCAACAAGGTCTCGCTGATCACCGGCACCGGCCGGTTCGCCGACGCCCACTCCGTCTGGGTCGACGCCGGCTCCGGCCGGGAGACCCGGGTCAGCTTCGACAAGGCGGTCATCGCCGCCGGCACCCGCCCGGCCCGCCCGGACAGCGTCGACTTCGACGACCGGACGATCGTCGACTCCGACGGCGTCATCAACCTCCAGGCCGTACCGCGCAGCATGGTCGTCGTCGGCGCCGGGGTGATCGGCATGGAGTACGCGTCCCTGTTCGCCGCGCTCGGCACCAAGGTGACAGTGGTCGAGCGCCGCCCGCGGATGCTCGACTTCTGCGACGAGGAGATCGTCGAATCCCTGAAGTACCACCTGCGGGACCTGTCGGTGACCTTCCGCTTCGGCGAGGAGGTGGCCGCCGTGGAGAAGCACCGCAGCGCCGCGCTCTGCGTCCTGCGCAGCGGCAAGAAGATCGCCGCCGACACGGTGATGTACTCGGCCGGGCGGCAGGGGCAGACCGACGACCTCGCGCTGGAGGCGGCCGGGCTCACCGCCGACCACCGGGGCCGGATCACCGTCGACGCCGACTACCGCACCACCGTCGAGAACATCTACGCCGTCGGCGACGTGATCGGCTTCCCCGCGCTGGCGTCCACCTCGATGGAACAGGGCCGGCTGGCCGCCCAGCACGCCTGCGGCGAACCGGCGCGCGGCATGTCGGACCTGCAACCGATCGGCATCTACACCATTCCGGAGATCAGCTTCGTCGGGAAGACCGAGGAGGAGCTGACGGATGCGTCCGTCCCGTTCGAGGTGGGCATCGCCCGCTACCGGGAGCTGGCCCGGGGGCAGATCGTCGGCGACTCGTACGGCATGCTGAAACTGCTGGTCTCACCCGAGGACGGGCGGCTGCTCGGGGTGCACGTGTTCGGCACCGGCGCCACCGAGATCGTCCACATCGGGCAGGCCGTGATGGGCTGCGGCGGCACAGTCGACTACCTGCTGGACGCCGTCTTCAACTACCCGACGCTGGCGGAGGCGTACAAGGTGGCCGCCCTCGACGCCGCCAACAAGATCCGCAACATCACCCGGATCGACACCTGACCCTGCCCTCTCCCTGGGCCGGCTCGACGTCGCCAGACTCGTCGCGCTACTTCACCATGCGAAATTGTGGATGCGTCAACCAAACTGTCAGGAGATCGGGCTCGACGACGTGGTAGATGTGCCGGGTGCCACCGGCGGCCACGTAGGGGATCTCGTGCCATGCCCCGCCGAGCATCCTGAGGGTCTCCCGGGATCCGGCCCACCACTCCTCGATCCCGGTACCGGCCTCGACGGCATCGAGGACGCGGACTCTCGCCGGAGGTGGGACCGGTAGTGGACCGGTGAGATCGATCAGGCCGCCGTACCGGTGCGCTATCGCTACCGCGAGATGCGCCAGGAACCGGTGGTCGTCCACGCCGTTCGTCGCCGAGGCCAGAACGACCTCTGTCGCGGGCCGGAACCCGGCGGCGCGCGCCAGAAATGTTGCCTCGTCCGGATCCTCCACGTCCCAGTCATCCGGCTCGACCAGCATCGGCCCGGTAACCGGTGACTCAGCCTGCCAGCCCAAGCGGGACGGCTCTCGGAGCAGCCACCAGTCGCCGGTCTGGTTGGTGAGCGCCTCCGCCAGCCAGACCCGGAACAGTTCGACATGCGAAGCGGTCCACGGATCGGGCAGCAGGACTGCGACACAGGGCCCGGCCACGGCCCCATCATGCCCGTACGCCCACGGCCGGGCTCAGGGGAGGGTGGGTCAGCGGCCTGTGGCGTAGCCCTGGGCGCCTCGGGGGTTCGCCGCCGCGGAGAGGACCCCGGTGCGCGGGTCGCGCGTCACCGCGCACATGCGGCCCAGGCTCCACGGGCCGGACAGGCGGACGGTGTGGCCCCTTGCGCGCAGGCCCGCCAGCACGTCGCCGTCGATCCGGTCCTCCAGCACCAGCACGCCCGGCTCGACCTCGCGTGGATAGAACGACGCGGGGAAGCTCGTCGTGTGCCACGTCGGCGCGTCGATCGCCTCCTGCAACTCCCGTCCTCCGGCCAGGTGCCGCAGCAGGAACAGCAGCTGCCACTGGTCCTGCTGGTCGCCACCGGGCGTGCCGCAGGCCATCACCGGCTCGCCGTCGCGGAGCACGAGCGTCGGGCTGAGCGTGGTACGCGGACGCCGCCCCGGCCGCAGCGTGGAGGCGAGCCCCTCCTCCAGCCAGCACATCTGCAACCGGCTGCCGAGCGGGAAGCCCAGCTCCGGGATGACAGGTGAACTCTGCAGCCAGCCACCGCTGGGCGTGGCGGAGACGATGTTGCCCCACCGGTCCACCACGTCGACGTGGCAGGTGTCGCCGCGGGTCACGCCGTCCGCCCGTACCGTGGGTTCGCCGGTGCTCGGATCCTGCGGGACGGTCCGGCGGTCCACGTCGGCGTGCAGGTGGGACGGGAGCCGGGGCGGCTCGCCCGCCGGGCTGCCGGGGCGCAGCGTCGTGTCGGCACGGTCGCCGACCAGCGCGGCCCGCGCACGGGCGTAGTGGGCCGACAGCAGCGCGGAGCCCGGCACGTCGGTGTCGCCGTACCACGCCTCCCGGTCGGCGAACGCGAGCTTCAGCGCCTCGGCCTGCGCGTGGATGCCCTCCAGGCTCGACGGGTCGTGGACACGCGGGTCGTCGAGCGCGTCCAGGAGGGAGAGCGTCTGGAGCAGCACCGGGCCCTGGCCCCAGAAGCCGGTCTTGGCGATCGTGTGCCCGTGCCAGTCCAGCGTGACCGGTTCCTCCCAGGTGGCCGACCATCCGGCCAGGTCGTCGCCGGTGACCAGCCCGGCGTGCGCACGCCCGCTGGAGTCGCGGAACGGCAGCCGGCTGAACGCGTCGATCGCCTCGGCGACGAAACCCTCCCGCCAGGCGCGCCGGGCCGCCTCGATCTGCGCCTCCCGGTCCGCACCGGCGGCCCGTCCCGCGTCGACGAGGCGGCGCAGCGTGTCCGCGTACGCCGGGTTGGTGACCATCTCCCCCGGCGCGGGCGGGCGGCCGTCGCGGAGCCAGAGGCGCGCGGAGGTCGGCCAGTGGTCGGTGAACAGCGAACGGACCCGCGCGACGGTCTGCCCGGCCGGGCCGACCAGCGGATGGCCTGCGGCGGCGTAGCCGATCGCCGGTTCCAGCACCTCGGCGAGCGTTCGGGTGCCGTGGTCGCGCAGCAGCAACAGCCAGGCGTCGACAGCGCCCGGCACGACGGCGGCGAGCGGACCGGCGCCCGGCACGAGGTCCAGGCCGAGCGACCGGAAGTGGGCGACCGTCGCGGCCGCAGGGGCCGGGCCCTGACCGCACAGCACCCGCGGGGTGGGGTCGGTCGCGGTGGCGAGGACCGCGGGCACCTCGCCGGCCGGGCCGTTGAGGTGCGGCTCCACGACGTGCAGCACGAACCCGGCGGCCACCGCGGCGTCGAAGGCGTTGCCGCCGCGTTCCAGCACGCCCATCGCGGACTGGCTGGCCAGCCAGTGCGTGGAGGAGACCATGCCGAACGTGCCGCGCAACGTCGGCCGGGTGGTGAACGCCATGGGCGCGAGCCTACGGCGTGCCGGCGGCGTCGGCGTGCGTCGTCGCCGCCTCCCCCACGCCGCCGTCCCGGTCGCCGTCGAGCGGGAACAGGCACGCCGCGTGGTGGCCCGTGCCGACCTCGGCGAGCGCCGGATCGGTCTCGGCGCACGCGGGGCGGGCCTGGGGGCATCGGGTACGGAAGCGGCAACCGCTCGGCGGGTCCACCGGGCTCGGGATGTCGCCGGTGAGCACGATCCGGCGGCGCTCCCGCTCCACGCGGGGGTCGGCCACCGGCACCGCGGAGAGCAGCGCCGCCGTGTAGGGGTGCGCCGGGTGCCGGTAGATCCGCTCGGGTGGGCCGGTCTCGACGATGCGGCCCAGGTACATCACCGCGATCCGGTCGCTCATGTGCTCGACGGCGGCCAGGTCGTGCGCGATGAACAGGTAGGTCAGCCCCAGGTCGCGTTGCAGGTGCCGGAGCAGGTTCATGATCTGCGCCTGCACGCTCAGGTCCAGCGAGGCGATCGGCTCGTCCAGGACGATCAGGTCCGGCTCGCCGGCCAGCGCCCGGGCCACGCCGACGCGCTGGCGTTGGCCGCCGGACAGCTCGTGCGGATACCGGCCGGCGGTGTCGGCGCGCAGACCGACCAGGTCCAGCAGCTCCGCGACCCGGTCCCGCCGGGCGGCGGCGGACGTGGCGAGCCGGTGCACGATCAGCGGCTCGGCGATGCTGTCGCCGACCGTCCGGCGTGGATCGAGCGACGCCTGCGGATCCTGGAAGACCATCGCGACGTGGCGGCGCGTCGCGCGCAGGCGGCGGCGCGACCAGCGGGTCACGTCCGCGCCGGCCACCCGGACCCGTCCGGCGGTCGGGTCGACCAGCCGCAGCAGCGCCAGGCCGGCCGTGGACTTGCCGCTGCCCGACTCGCCGACCAGCCCGAGCGTCTCGCCCCGGCGTACGGCGACGCTGACGCCGTCCACGGCGCGGACGGTTCCGGCCGGGGTCGGGAAGTGCACCTTCAGGTCGTCCAGCTCGGCGACCACGTCCGGGGTGTCGGCGCTCATCCGGCCTCTCCACGGTAGAAGGTGCGGACCGTGTGCCCGTCGCCGACCGGCGTCAGCGGGGGCAGCTCGTGCTCGCAGCGGGGGTCGGCGCGTACCGGGCAGCGCGGCCAGAACGCGCAGCCGGGCGGCAGGTCCAGCGGGCTCGGCGGCGAACCGGGGATGGCGACCAGGTCCTCGCCGCGGCGTGACGGGTCCGGCCGGGCCGCCAGCAGCGCCCGGGTGTACGGATGGGTGGGCGTGTCGAACACCGCGTCGACGGGGCCCTGCTCGACGATCCGCCCGCCGTACATGACCGCCACGGTGTCCGCGATGCCTGCCACCACGCCCAGGTCGTGGGTGACCCAGACGACGGCGGTGCCCAGCCGGGCCTGGAGGTCGGCGACCAGTTCGATGATCTGCGCCTGCGTGGTGACGTCGAGCGCGGTGGTCGGCTCGTCGGCGATCAGCAGGTCCGGCTCGCAGGCGAGCGCCATGGCGATGGCGACGCGCTGGCGCATGCCGCCGGAGAACTGGTGCGGGTACGCGTCGACGCGCCGCGCGGCCGACGGGATGCCCACCAGTTCCAGCAGCTCCACCGCCCGGTCGCGGGCGGCGCGGCGGGTCAGCCCCAGGTGCTCCTCGGCCGCCTCGGTGACCTGCCGGCCCACCGGCAGCACCGGGTTGAGCGAGGTCATCGGGTCCTGGAAGACGAACCCGACGTGCCGGCCGCGTACCTTGCGGCGGCGGTCGTCGGGCAGCGCGGTCAGCTCCGTGTCGAGCAGCCGGACCCGGCCGGTGACTGTGGCGGCGCGCGGGGCGAGGCCGGTGGCGGCGAGCAGGGTCATGCTCTTGCCGCTGCCGGACTCGCCGACCAGCGCGAACGTCTCCCCCTGCCGCACCTGCCAGGACACCCCGGCGACGGCACGGACCGGGCCGCGGCGGGTGCCGACTGTGACGGTGAGGTCGTCCACTGACAGCACCGTCGAGTCGGTCATGGTGGGGTGCCGGCGCTGGCTCGGCATGGGCTCGGTGCGCTCGCTCATGGGGTGCTCCTGCGGGCCTCGCCCAGGGTGAGCTGGCGCGGGTCGAGCACGTCGCGCAGCGCGTCGCCGACCAGGTTGAACGCCAGTACGGTGAGGAAGATCGCCGCGCCCGGGAACACGCCCAGCCACCACGCGTCGGTGACGAAGCCGCGCCCGTCGAACAGCATCCGGCCCCAGGCCGGCGCGGGCGGCTGGATGCCGAGGCCGAGGAAGGACAGCGCGGCCTCGGAGAGGATCGCGAACGCCAGCGACAGCGACGTCTGCACGATCAGCGGCGCGGCGATGTTCGGCAGCACGTGCCGGCGCATGATGCGCAGGTCGGACGCGCCGATGGAGACGGCGGCCCGGACGAACACCTGCTCGCGTACGGACAGGACGCCGGCGCGGGTGATCCGGGCGAAGATGGGCGTGTAGACCACGCCGATGGCGACCATGGCGGTGAGCAGGCCGGGGCCGAGCACCGCCACGATGGCGACCGCCAGCAGCAGCACCGGGAACGCGAACAGCACGTCCATGCAGCGCATGAGCACGCTGTCCAGCCAGCCCCGGTAGTAGCCGGCGAACAGTCCGAGCGTCACGCCGGCGACCAGCGCGATGCCGACGCTGACGGCGCCGACCTGCAGTGACACGCGGGCGGCGACGAGCACCCGGCTGAGCACGTCGCGGCCCAGTTCGTCGGTGCCGAACGGGTGCGCGCCGCTGGGTGGGCGCAGCATCTGGTCCACGTCGACGTCGTTGACGCCGGCCGGCGCGAGCCACGGGCCGGCCACACCGACCACCACGAGCAGTACGAGCACGATCGTGCCGCCGACGGCGAGCGGGTCGCGGCGCAGCGCGTCCAGGACGCGGCGTCCGGTGCTCTCGGTCGTGGCGCTCACTTGACCGTGATCCTCGGGTCGAGGCGGGCGTAGAGGATGTCCACCAGCAGGTTGACCAGCAGAAACAGGGCTGCGACGAGCAGCACCGCGCCCTGCAGGACGGGATAGTCGCGGGCCTGCACGGCGTCGAAGGTGAGCCGGCCGATGCCGGGCCAGGCGAACAGCACCTCGATCACGATGACGCCGCCGAGCAGGCTGGCGAGCTGCACCGCGACCACAGTGACCACCGGGATGAGCGCGTTGCGCAGCACGTGCCGCACGATCACCACCCGGTTGCGCAGCCCTTTCGCCTCGGCGGTCCGCACGTAGTCGGCGGAGAGCACCTCCAGCACGGAGGAGCGGATGAACCGGGTGAGGATCGACGCGGTGACCAGGCCGACGGTGACCGCCGGCAGCGCCACGTGGGTGGCCCACCTGCCGGGGTCGTCGGTCAGCGCCACGTAACCGGACGGGGGCAGCCAGCCGAGCACCCCGGCGAACAGCAGGATGCCCATGATGCCCATCCAGAAGTCCGGCACGGAGACGCCGAACTGGCTGAACACGCGGGCGGCGTGGTCGACCGCGGAGCCGCTGCGTACCGCCGCGACGATGCCCAGCGGGAACGCGACGAGCAGCGCGAACACCACGGCGGTGACGGCGAGCGACAGCGTGGCGGGCAGCCGTTCCAGCACGATCTGGCTCACCGGCTGGCCGGTGCGGAAGCTGACCCCCAGGTCACCGGTGAGCGCGTGCCCCAGGTAGCTGGCGTACTGCACCGGCAGCGGCTGGTCGAGGCCGGCGCGTTCCCGCAGCGCCTCGTACGTCTGCGGGTCGAACCGGGTGCCGAGCGCCACCCGGACCGGGTCGCCCGGCACCAGTTGCAGCAGCAGGAACACCACGAGCGTGACGCCGACCAGCACGACCGCCGACTGGAGGACCCGCCGCAGGACGAAGCGGGCCATCACTTCGCCAGGGCGACCGACCGGAACCGGATCGCCCGGTCGGTGCGCACGTCGTAGCCGGAGACCTTCTTCGACCAGCCCTGCACCACGTCCGGGTTGTAGAGGTAGAGGTAGCTGGCGTCGTCGACGATCTGCTTCGCCGCCTGCTCGTACGCCTGCTTGCGGGCGCCCTGGTCGGTCTGGGTACGGGCGTCGTCGAGCAGCTTGTCGACCGCCGGGTTCTTGTACTTGTGGAAGTTGAACGTGCCGCCGCTGTGGTGCTGGGCGTAGTAGAACTCGTCCGGGTCGATGTTGCCGAGCCAGCCGAGCATGAACCCGTCGAAGTTGCCCTTCGCCTGCTCATCGAGCCACTGGGCGAAGTCCAGCGTACGGATCTTGACGGTGATGCCGACGTCCTTGAGCTGCGCGGCGATGACCTGCGCGGCGGTGACCGTCTCCGGGTACTCGCTGGTGACCATCAGGTCCATGGTCAGGTTGCTCACGCCGGCCTGGCCGAGCATCTGCTTCGCCTTGCCCGGGTCGTGGCTGTAGGGCGCGTAGTCGTAGTAGAACGCGCTGGCCTTCGGGATCGCGGTCTGGTTGACGGTGGCGAGCCCGAACTTGGCCGCCTTGGTGATCGCCTCGCGGTCCAGCGCGTAGCCGATGGCGCGCCGCACCTCGGGGTTGTCGAACGGCTTGCGGGCCTCGTTGAGCGCCACGTACCAGTAGTCGGTGGAGGCCGCCGACGTCACCACCGGGTCGTCGCCGTCCTGCAACGACTTCACCTGCTGGGGCGGCAGGTTGTCGGTCCACTGGACCTGGCCGCTGCGCAGGTTCTGCAACGCCACCGTCGGGTCCTTGACGAAGGTGAACGTGACGCCGTCCAGCTTCGGCTTCTCCCCCCAGTACGAGTCGTTGCGGACCAGCTTGACGCTGTCGCCGGAGGTGTAGCCGGCCACCTTGAACGGGCCGCTGCCGACTGGCGCGGTCTTCACCGCGCCGGACTCGACGTTGGACTTCTCCACGATCGCCACGCCCTTGAAGCCGCCCAGGTTGGCGAGCAGGTTCGGCGTGGGCGCGCTGAGCGTCACCACCACTGTGGCCGGGTCGGGCCCGGTGACCGACTTGACGGTGGCGAACTTGTACGCGTTGTTCAGCTTCTCCTTGATGATCCGCTCGTACGAGTAGACGACGTCCTCGGAGGTCAGCGGCGACCCGTCGGAGAACGTGACGCCCTCGCGCAGCGTGAACGTCCAGGTGAGCTGGTCGTCGCTGGTGGTCCACTTCGTCGCCAGCGACGGCACCATCTTGAGGTCGGCGTCCGGCTCGACGAGCGTGTCGTAGACGTTCTCCAGCACCTGGAAGCTGTAGTACGCCGAGGTCTTGTGCGGGTCGAGCTGGTCCGGCTCGCCGCCGATCGCGGCGTTGAGGACACCACCGGCGCCGCCGGCGTTCCCCCCGCCGCCGACGTCGACCGCCTCGCCGCCGGTGCATCCGGACAGGACGCCGACTGTCAGTGTGAGTGCGGCACCGAGCACACCGAGCTTTTTCCTGGACACAGGCCCCCCTAGCCACTTCCCGGACAAAAGAAAGTTTCGGCGAGTCTTCTCCCCGAGCGGGATGATGTCAACGAATACCGCCAAAGTGACTGGTCGGCCGCCGCTTGCCGGTGCGGAGTGAACGGTGGTTCAATCCGGGCCCCGACCCGATCCGCCACCAGCGCTGGGAGTTGCCGCCGTGACCACACACGAGGTCGTCAACCAGGTCCCGCCGATGGTCGGCCACGACACCGCCGACGACCCGGCGCTGCGCGACGGGGTGGCCCGCGAGGGCGCCGGCTGGGCGCTGCCCGGGCTGCACGAGCTGGGCCGGCTCGCCGGTGGCGAGGAAGCCGCCGAGCACGGTCGGCTCGCCAACGAGCACCCGCCGGTGCTACGCACCCACGACCGGTACGGCCACCGCATCGACGAGGTGGAGTTCCACCCGTCCTGGCACGAGCTGATGCGTACCGCCGTCGGTCACGGCCTGCACGCCGCGCCGTGGGCCGACGACCGGCCGGGCGCGCACGTGGCCCGGGCCGCCGGCTTCTACCTGTGGCGGCCCGACGCCGGGCACGGCTGCCCGATCTCGATGACCTACGCGGCGGTGCCCGCGCTGCGGCACAGCCCGGACCTGGCCGCCCGGTACGAGCCGCTGCTCACCACCCGCGAGTACCACTTCGGGCTGCGCCCGCCGCAGACCAAGCGCGGCCTGCTCGCCGGCATGTCGATGACCGAGAAGCAGGGCGGCTCGGACGTCCGCGCCAACACCACCACGGCCCGGCCCGAGCCGGACGGCAGCTACCGGCTCGTCGGGCACAAGTGGTTCACCTCGGCGCCCATGTGCGACCTGTTCCTCACCCTCGCCCAGGCGCCCGGCGGTCTCACCTGCTTCCTGGTCCCCCGGGTGCTGCCCGACGGCACCCGCAACCCGATGCGGCTGATGCGGCTCAAGGACAAGCTCGGCAACCGCTCCAACGCCTCCGCCGAGGTCGAGTACGAGCACGCGGTGGCGTGGCGCGTCGGCGACGAGGGCCGGGGCGTGCGCACCATCATCGACATGGTCAACCTGACCCGGCTCGACTGCGTGATCGGCGCGGCGGCCGGGATGCGCCACGGCGTGACCACAGCCGTGCACCACGCCACCCACCGGCGGGCGTTCGGCGACTACCTGGCCGACCAGCCGCTGATGCGCAACGTGCTGGCCGACCTGGCGGTGGAGTCCGAGGCGGCCACCGTCCTGATGGTCCGGCTGGCCGGCGCGACCGACCGGTCCGCGCGCGGCGACGACGGCGAGACGGCGTTCAAGCGCCTCGCCCTCGCCGTCGGCAAGTACTGGGTGTGCAAGCGCTGGCCGGGGCACGCCGCCGAGGCGCTGGAGTGCCTGGGCGGCAACGGCTACGTGGAGGAGTCCGGCATGCCGCGGCTGTTCCGCGAGTCGCCGCTGAACTCGATCTGGGAGGGTTCCGGCAACGTCGCCGCGCTCGACGTGCTGCGCGCGCTCACCCGGGAACCGCAGGTGCTCGCCGCGTACGAGGCGGAGGTGGCCGCCGCGGCCGGCGCGGACGCCCGGCTGGACGCCGCGGTGCGCCGGGTGCGCGACGAACTGGCCGACCACACCGACCTGGAGCTGCGCGCCCGGCGGGTGGTCGAGCGGCTGGCGCTGGTGCTCCAGGGCGCGCTGCTGGTGCGCCACGGCCACCCGGCGGTCGCCGACGTGTTCTGCGCGTCCCGGCTCGACGGCGACCACGGGCAGGCGTACGGGACGCTGCCGGGCGGACTGGACCTCGCCGCGATCATCGACCGCGCCACTCCCAAGATCGGCTGAGTGCGTGGTGATGCGACTCGCCTCGGTACACCTGTATCCGGTCAAGTCCCTCGGCGGCGTCGACGTCGACCGGGCCGATGTCCAGCCGTGGGGGTTGCGTCACGACCGCCGCTGGCTGGTGCTGCGCCCGGACGGCCGCAAACTGGGCTCGACCGCCCTGCCGGCGCTGCTCGGCCTGACCGCCGCGCCCGGCTCCGGGTCGATCACGCTCACCGCCCGCGACGGGTCGTCGCTGACAGTCGCCGAGCCGGTGGACGGGCCACCGGTCCCGACCGACGTGTCCCGGCTGGACACGGTCCGGCTCGCCGCCGACGAGGCCCACGACTGGCTCTCCGCGCGGCTGGGCCGGCCCGTACGGCTGGCCTGGCTGGACGATCCGCGCCGCCGGCCGATGTCGGCCGAGCACGGCGGCGGGCCCGGCGATCCGCTGAACCTGTCCGACGCCGGGCCGCTGCTGGTCGCCACGGCGCCGTCGCTGCGGCGGCTGCGGGACTGGATCGTCGAGGGCGCGCTGGAACGCGGCGAGCCCGCGCCGGAGCCGCCGGCGATGGCCCGGTTCCGCCCGACTGTGGTGCTGGACGGGCCGTTCGAACCGTTCGCCGAGGACGGCTGGAGCCGGGTACGCATCGGCGCCGTCGACTTCCGGGTGTCCGAACGCTGCGACCGCTGCTCGGTGACGCTCATCGACCCGGAGACGCTCGCGACCGGGAAGGAGCCGATCCGCACGCTGGCCCGGCACCGCCGCTACGACGGCAAGACGTGGTTCGGCATCCGCCTGGTCCCGCTGACCACCGGCGAGATCCGGGCCGGCGACGAATGCGAGGCGACATGACCGCCCGCCGTTCGACACCGTGCTGCTCGCCGGGGCGGGTGGACTGAGCGCGGTCAGCCCGGCCTGACCGGCCGGGACCGCCACTCGTCCGCCAGGATCGCGTAGACGAGCTGGTCGGCCCAGCCGTCCCGGAACCGGTAGCTGCGCACGTGCCGTGCCTCCCGCCGCATGCCGAGCCGGGCCATCAGGCGGGCCGACGGCTCGTTGTCCGCGTGGCAGCGGGCCACCACCCGGTGCAGCCCGAACCCGCCGAAACCCCAGTCCAGCAGCGCGCCGGCCGCCTCCGTGGCCAGCCCCCGGCCGCCGTGGCCGGGGTGGAAGACGTACCCCAGCTCGGCGGTGCGGTCCGCCGCGCTGCGCCACACCAGCTCGACCGCGCCGATCACCCGCGCTTCGCGCACCACGGCGAGCGTCACGCAGTCGCCCTCCGCGCGCAGCGCGTCCTCGCCGGCCATCGCGGTCACCGACGACAGGGACTCCGCCCGGGTACGCGGCGCGGCGCCGGCCATCCAGCGGACCACGTCCGGGCGGCGCTGCCAGGCGTGCACGTCGTCGAGGTCGCCGAGCGTGACCGGGCGCAGCAGCAGCCGGGGCGTGCGCAGCGGGTACGCCGGGTGGGTCATCGGGCGATGGTAGGAGGTACCTAGTGTGGGCCGCATGGTCGTTTCCGCCGACGAGGGCAATCCGCTCACCCAGCTCACGCTCGACCAGCTCCGGCAGCGCACCAGCGTGAAGTGGCGGCTGTACCCGCCGGACGTGCTGCCGCTGTGGGTGGCCGAGCAGGACGTGCCGCTCGCGCCGCCGGTGGCCGAGGCGCTGCGCCGGGCGGTCGAGCTGGGCGACACCGGCTACGCGTTCGGCACCGGGTACGCCGAGGCGGTCGGCGGGTTCGCCGCGCAGCGGTGGGGCTGGGCCGACTTCCCGGTCGGCCGGACCACACTGGTGCCGGACGTGATGATGGGCACGGTCGAGGTACTGCGCCTGGTCACCGGCCCGGGCGACGCGGTGGTGGTCACTCCCCCGGTCTACCCGCCGTTCTACGCGTTCGTCACCAACGCCGGCCGGCAGGTCCTCGAGGCGCCGCTCGGCGCGGACCTGCGGCTCGACCCGGCCGCGCTGGAGGAGGCGTTCCGCCGGGCCCGCGCGATCGGCGAGCGGCCGGCGTTCCTGCTCTGCAACCCGCACAACCCTACGGGTGTGGTGCACCGGCCGGACGAGCTGGCCACCGTCGCCGAGCTGGCCGCCCGGCACGGCGTACGGGTGGTGGCCGACGAGATCCACGCGCCGTTGGCGCTGCCCGGCGCGCGGTTCACGCCGTACCTGACGGTGCCGGGCGCGGAGAACGCGTTCGCGCTGGTGTCGGCGTCGAAGGCGTGGAACCTGGCCGGGCTCAAGGCGGCGCTGGCGGTCGCCGGGCCGGACGCGGCGGACGACCTGGCGCGGATGCCGGAGGAGGTCAGCCACGGACCCAGTCACCTCGGGGTGCTCGCGCACACCGCCGCGTTCCGCGCCGGCGGGCCGTGGCTGGACCGGCTGCTCGACGGCCTCGACGCGAACCGGGCGCTGCTCGGATCACTGCTGGCCGAGCACCTTCCGACCGTGTCGTGGCAGCCGCCCGAGGGCACGTACCTGGCCTGGCTGGACTGCCGGCGCCTCGGCGTACCCACCGAGGCGGGCGACGGACCGGGCGTGGCGAGCGACCTGGCCGGTCCGGCGCGGATGTTCCTCGACCGGGCCCGGGTGGCGCTCAGCTCCGGGCACGTCTTCGGCTCCGGTGGCGCCGGGTTCGTGCGGCTCAACTTCGCCACCTCCCCCGCCATGCTCACCGAGGCGGTCATCCGGATGGGCCGCGCGGTGCGCGCCTGACCGGCGGCCAGCGCGCTCGCGCGCCTTACCAGCGGCTCAACGGGCGACGACGCGTACCCCCTGGTTGTCGCCCTCGGACAGGAACGACGCCACGGTGCCGCCCTCGGCGGTGACGGCCGTGCGCTCGGCGCGGGTGAACGCGCGCAGCGGCGTGACCACCACGACGCCCGCGTCGACCGTCCAGGTGGCGGCGACCCGGCCGTCGACGAGCACGAACCGGGCACCCGCGACGGAGAGGTTGCGGTGGGCGTCGTCGATGATCCGGCTCCGGTCGTGGTAGCCGAGCACAGCGTTGTCGAAGGCGGGCAGGAACCGTACCGGCGCGGGGGTGTCCGGGTCGGGCCGGGGCGCGCCGGGCAGGTCCAGCAGCGTGCGGCCGCGCGCGTCCCGGAAGGCCACCAGCTCGTCGCGGACCGCCGCCACCGCCGCGGGCAGCCCGGCGAGGCCGCACCAGGCGCGCAGGTCCGCCGACGCGGCCGGACCGAACGCGGCCAGGTAGCGCCGCACCAGCGCCCGCCCGGCCGGGTCGTCGCCGTCCGGGCCGGGCGGGTCGGCGTCGCGGCCCAGCCACCGGGCCAGAGCGACGGTACGGACACCGGCGGTGGCCCGCCACAGTCCGCGCGGCGGGGCCTGCACGGCCGGCACCAGCGCGAGCACGATCTCGCCGAGCGCCCGCCGGTCGGTCTCCGGCCAGCGCGCGGCTAGCGCCCCCACGATCTCGGCGGTGGTGCGCGGCTCGCCGTCGGCGAGGACCTCCCGGGCCGCCGCGGCGAGTTCGTCGAGGTCGACCCCGTCGAACTCGCCGCGGTAGACGCCCAGCACCCGTTGCCGCAGCATCGCGTCGTGCCGGGACCGCCAGGCCAGCACGTCGTCCGCGGCGAGCAGGTGCACGGTGCGGCGCATGAGGTGGGTACGCACCAGGCGGCGGCGCACCAGCAGGTCCGACAGGACCGCCGGGTCGAAGGCCCGCAGCCGCGACCAGAGCCCGACGTACGGCTCCTGCGGCTCCTGGGCCTGCAACCCGCACAGGTGCGTCACGGCGCCCGCCACCGGCAGGTCGGCGCGCTCCAGCAGCAGTTGCCGGGCGAGCGTGGCCCGGTTGAGCATCAGCTGGTCGAGCACTGTCATCGCTGCGGTCTCCGGCCCGCTCAGGTGGTGGTCTGCCCGTCGATGCTCTCGCGCAGGATGTCGGCGTGCCCGGCGTGCTGGGTGGTCTCGGCGATGACGTGGATCAGCACCCGCCGGATGCTGCGGACCGAACCGAGCTCGTTCCACGGCGCGTCCGGCACCGGCCAGGTCGCCGACAGGTCCTCGACGCCGGCCACGATCTCCTCGGTACGGGCGGCGATGCGGGCGTACCGGTCCAGGATGGCCGGCAGCGTGTCCTCGGGCAGCATCTGGAAGTCCTGTCCCCGCTCGATCGCCCACTGCGGCAGCTCGCGGGCCTGCCCGGACATGAAGTCCTCCCAGGTGACGCCCTCGGGCATGGCGAAGGACATCGCCGACGGGCCCTCGACCACGAACCGCAGCCACGCCTCCTCGGTGGACGCGACGTGCTTGATCAGGCCGCCCAGGCAGAGCGCGCTGACAGTCGGCTTCTGCGCGGCCTGCTCGTCGGTGAGGCCGCGCACCGTGTTGATCAGCATGTTCCGGGCCTCGGCGAGCTCGGCCAGCAGGTCGGTCCGCTCGGCGTCGAGGGTGGTGGGGGTCGTGGTGGTGCCGGTCATCGTCATCGTTCCTTCCGGTCCTGATCGGGTACGGGTCCACCCTCGCAGGCATAGCGGTCAGGAAGTGTCCTCTTCTCGCGGCAGAATGCGTGGCGTGCCGAAGACTTCCGCCCGACTGCTCTCCCTGCTGTCCCTGTTGCAGGCGCGACGCGACTGGCCCGGGTCGCTGCTCGCCGAACGGCTGCGGGTCAGCCCGCGAACCGTGCGTCGCGACGTCGACCGGCTGCGCGAGCTGGGCTATCCGATCGAGAGCGCCAAGGGGCCGGACGGCGGCTACCGGCTGGGCGCCGGTTCCGCGCTGCCGCCGCTGCTCTTCGACGACGAGCAGGCGGTCGCGCTCACAGTGGCGTTGCAGACCGCCGCCGGCGGCGTGACCGGCATCGAGGAGGCGGCGGCGCGGGCGCTGACCACTGTGCGGCAGGTGATGCCGGCGCGGCTGCGGCACCGGGTGGACGCGCTGCGGGTCGTCGACGTGCAACGCGCCGATACGCCCTCCCGGCACCGGGTGGAACCGGCGCTGCTGATGACGTTGAGCGCCGCCGTGCACGCCCGCGAGGAGCTGCGCTTCGACTACGAGTCGGTGTCCACGACGCCGCCGGTCGCGGGCCGGCCGCCGCGCCGGGTGCAACCACACCACCTGGTCACCTGGGGTGGGCGCTGGTACCTCGTCGCCTGGGATCTCGACCGCGACGACTGGCGCACGTTCCGGGTCGACCGGATCAGCCCGCGTACGCCCACCGGCCCCCGGTTCACGCCCCGCGAGCTGCCCGGCGGGGACGTGGCCGCGTACGTCGCCGGCCGGTTCAAGGGCGCCACCGGGCCGGGTGACTGGCCCTGCCGGGGCGAGGTGATCCTCGACCTGCCCGCCCGCGTGGTGTCCGGGTGGACCCGCGACGGGATCGTCGAGGCGCTGGGCCCGGACCGTTGCCGGCTGGTGCTGGGCGCCTGGTCGTGGCCCGGGCTGGCCGCCGTGCTCGGCCGCTACGACGCCGACATCGAGGTGGTCGGGCCGCCGGAGCTGCGCGAGGCGTTCGCCCGTCTGGCCCGCCGCTACGCCGCAGCGGCAGAGGGCCCGCGCCCGCCTCGGTAGCCAGGCCGGCCGGGTTGTCAGTCGGTGGGCAGGAGCGGGCGCATGAACGTGCGCTCGTACCGCAGGACGCAGCCCGACTCCTCGCGGATCCGGTCGGCGGCGACGAACTCGGGATCCACTCCGAACCGGGCCCGGTACTGCTCGTACGCCGCCAGGCTCTCGATCGTGTAGTGCACGACGCAGGTGATCACGCGGCCACGATAGCGGCGGCCGGTCAGGCGGCGGAGCGGCGGCCACCGGGGTCGGTCGTGTCGGCCAGGCCTGCGTACCGCCCCCTGTGGTAGAGCAACGGCGAGCCGACGTCGGCGTGCCGCAGCAGCTCCGGTTCGGCCAGCACGACGGCGTGGTCCCCGACGACAACCCGGTCCACCACCCGGCAGAGCAGCCAGGCCAGCGTGTCGTCAAGGACCGGCACCTCTTCCGGGCCGGGCCGCCAGCGGGTCGGCTCGGTGAATCGGTCGATCCCGCTGGTGGCGAACGTCCGGGCCACCTCGTGCTGGCCGTGCCCGAGCAGGTGCACACCGACGTGCCGGGCCCGGGACACCACCGGCCAGCTCGACGAGCCCCGGTCCAGGCAGAACGAGACGATCGGCGGCCGCAGCGATACCGCGGTGAACGAGGTGGCGGTGAACCCGGCCGCGGGCGGACCGGCGGCGGTGACCACTGTGACGGTGCTGGCCTGGTGCCGCAGCAGCGTCCGCAGCGCGTCGGCGTCGGCGTCGACCGGGGTGTCGGCAGGCTCGGTCACGGTGTTCCTCCAAGGTGTACGACGGGGGATCGTCGACCCCAGGGAGAGTTTCCTACCCAATCAGTAGGATCACAAGGTCTTCCCGGGCTCCGGCCCACCAGCGGCACGGTCGGCCACCACCACCGAGATGCCGTCGAGCACACGCTGGAGACCGAACTCGAAGGCGTGGTCCGGCCCGTACGCCGCGCCGTGCGCCATGCCGGCCGCGGTGCCGACCCGCGCGGCGAGCGGGAAACTGCCGGCGGTCATGAACTTCTCCAGCCAGGGCCCGTGCGTCTGCCACCACTGGTCGTCGGTCATCCCGGTCTCACGTTCCAGCTCGGCCACGTCCAGCGCGACCCGGGCCGCGTTCTTGGCGTGCCCCAGCACGAGCGTGAGCACCGCGTCCATCTCCACGTCGTCCAGCCCGATGTCCGCGACGGCGTGCAGTTCGTAGTCGTACTTGGCGAGCACGTTCGGGCCGAGCACCGGCCGGGTGGTCTCGGCGCGCAGCAGCCACGGGTGGGCCCGGTAGAGGGCGAGGTTGTCCCGCGCGACGCGTTCCAGCCGCCCCCGCCAGCCACCCGGCACGTCGGACGGGCGCGGCAGGTCACCGAGGACGGCGTCCACCATGACGTCGAGCAGTTCCGCCTTACCCGGCACGTACGTGTAGACGGACATGGTGCCCACGCCGAGCGCCTCGCTGACCCGGCGCATGGTGAGCGCGTCGATGCCGTCGGCGTCGGCGATCTCGATCGCGGTGCGCACGATCCGGTCGACGCTCAGGGCGGGACCGGTGCCGCGGCTGGCCGGCTCCTGGGTGCGCCAGAGAAGGGCCAGGCTGCGGGCGGGATCGGCCTTGCGCCGGCGCTCCTTCGACATGGTGCCGTCATCCTACCGGCCACACCGGTCACCGGCGGTCGGCGGGACGCCGGAAAGGGGAGCCCGAGAATTGTTCGCGCAAAAAGAATGGCGGGTTCTCCCGCCACTACCAACATATAGCGCACCCCCGGTCTTGCCGCAAGACCCGGGTGAGGGCGCACAATTGCCGGCCGTAACCCATTGCCGAGGCATTCGAAAGCCGCGAAGAGCGGAGGCTCGGCCGTGCCCGTGATCGGAGACGAGTTGAATCTGCCTGCCACGAGCGTTTTCGATCTTCCCGAGCGTCTGTCGGCGAAGGCCGGCCCGGACCTGATCGCCGCCGACGAGCGGCACTTCGCCGCCATCGCGGACAGCCTGCACCGTTCGATCGCCGAGTTGACCGACCGGCTCGACGCGACGCGCCGGACCGCGGGCGGCCGGGGCCGGCAGGCGGTCGACCGGGACCAGGAGGTCCGGCGGCTGAGTGCGCGCCTGCGTACGCTGCGCCGTTACGGCCTGGACCTGTGCCTGGGCCGGATGGTCGGCGCGGACGGCGGCGAACCGGTGTACGTGGGCCGGCTCGGCCTGACCGACGGCGCGGGCGGCCGGCTGCTGCTGGACTGGCGCTCCCCCGCCGCCGAGCCGTTCTTCGGCGCCACCCACGCCGACCCGATGGGCCTGGTCAGCCGCCGCCGGTACCGGTGGAGCCGAGGGCGGATCACCGACTACTGGGACGAGGTGTTCACCGCCGACGGCCTGGCCGGGCACGCCGCGCTCGACGACCAGTCGGCGTTCATCGCCAGCCTGGGCGCGACCCGGTCGGCGCGGATGCGCGACGTGCTCGGCACCATCCAGGCCGACCAGGACGCGATCATCCGGGCCGGGTCGCGGGGCGCGCTGGTGGTCGACGGCGGCCCCGGCACCGGCAAGACGGTGGTGGCGCTGCACCGGACCGCGTACCTGCTGCACGCCGACCCGCGGCTGGGCGAGCGCCGGGGCGGGGTGCTGGTGGTGGGGCCGCACCAGCCGTACCTGAACTACGTGTCGGACGTGCTGCCCAGCCTGGGTGAGGAGGACGTGCAGATCTGCACGCTCGCCGACCTGGTGCCCGAGGGCGCGGCGGCGGCGCCGGAGACCGACCCGGAGGTGGCCCGGCTGAAGGCGTCCGCGGACCCGGTGCGGGCGGTCGACGCCGCGGTCCGGTTCTACGAGGAGCCGCCCGCGACCGGGATGACAGTCGGCGTCGGGGACGGCGAGCTGCGGCTGACCGCCGACGACTGGACGACGGCGTTCGAGGCGGCCGGACCGGGCGTCCCGCACAACGAGGCCCGCGACGACGTGTGGGAGGAACTGCTCACGATCCTGGTGGAGAAGTACCGCGGCGACGAGCCGGAGGAGGCGGTGCGCCGGGCGCTGGTGCGCGACCGGGAGCTGGGCACCGCGTTCGGCCGGGCGTGGCCGCTGCTCGACCCGCTCGACGTGGTGGCCGACCTGTGGTCGGTACCGGCCTACCTGCGCCGGTGCGCGCCCTGGCTGAGCGTCGAGGAGATCCGTACGCTGCGGCGGGCCGACGCCCGGACGTGGACGGTGGCGGACCTGCCGTGGCTGGACGCGGCCCGGCGGCGGGTCGGTGACCCGGAGGCGTCGCTGCGGCGGCGCCGCGACGAGGCGGTGCTGGCCGCGCAGCGCGTCGAGATGGACACGGTGGTCGACGCGCTGATCGCGTCGCACGCCTACGACGACGGCGAGGGTCTGATGACCATGCTGTACGGCGAGGACATGCGGACCAGCCTGGTCGACTCCAGCGCGTTGAGCGCGGCGGATCCGGACCTGCTGGCGGGGCCGTTCGCGCACGTCGTGGTGGACGAGGCGCAGGAGCTGACCGACGCGCAGTGGCAGATGCTGCTGGCGCGCTGCCCGTCGCGCAGCTTCACAGTGGTCGGTGACCGGGCGCAGGCGCGGCACGGGTTCACCGAGTCGTGGCCGGAGCGGCTGGCGCGGGCCGGGTTCGACCGGGTCGAGGTGGCGACGCTGACCGTCAACTACCGCACCCCGGCGCAGGTGATGGCGGCGGCCGAGCCGGTGATCCGGGCCGTCCTCCCGGACGCCAACGTGCCCACGTCCATCCGCGACGGCGCCCCCGTGCGGTACGGCGACCGCGCCGAGCTGCGCGCGGTGGTGGACGGCTGGCTCGCCGCCCACGGCGAGGGCGTCGCGTGCGTCGTCGGCGATCCGGCGTTCCCGGCCTCGGACCGGGTCCGGTCGCTGAGCCCGGTGCTGGCCAAGGGCCTGGAGTTCGACCTGGTGGTGCTGGTCGACCCGGAGTCGTTCGGCGACGGGATCGCCGGGGCGGTGGACCGGTACGTCGCGATGACCCGGGCCACCGGCGAGCTGGTCGTGCTCACCGGGCCGTGACCGGCGCCCCGGGGGCGGCACGCTGCCGCCCCCGGGGTCCGGCTCAGCGGCTCAGCGCCCGGTAGCGGCGCAGCGACAGCGGCAGGAACACCGCGACGAGCACCAGCGGCCACAGCACCGCCAGCAGCGGGTGATGTGCGGCCACCCACGAGTCGCCGCCCCAGCCGGGGTTGCCGAACAGCTCCCGGGTGGCCCCGACGGTCGCGGACAGCGGGTTCCACTCGGCGACCGCGCCCAGCCACGCGGGCATCGTGGACGGTGCCACGAACGCGCTGGACAGGAAGCCGAGCGGGAACTCCAGCGTCTGCACGGCGGTGACCGCGCTCTGCCCCTTCACGGTCAGGCCGAGGAAGATGCCCACCCAGACCAGCGCGAACCGCAGCAGCAGGATCAGCCCGAGCGCGGCGAGCGTGTCGCCGAGGTCGCCGCGCGCCCGCCATCCGACCGCCAGGCCGACGCCCAGCATGACGGCGAGCGTCACCACCGCGAACATCAGGTCGGCGGCCGCGCGGCCGAGCAGCGGGGCCAGCCGGGACACCGGCATGGACCGCAGCCGGTCGGTGACGCCGCGGTCCAGGTCCGCCGAGACCGCCATGGTGGTCATGCTGATGCCGAAGACCATGGTCATGGCGAACATGCCGGGCATCAGGAACTCGCGGTAGCTGCCGCCGCCGGGCACCTGGAGCGCGCCGCCGAACAGGTACGCGAACATCAGCACCATCAGGATGTCGAAGCCCAGCGAGCCGATCAGCGGGCCGGGCTCGCGCCGCCAGTGCGCCAGCGCGCGCCCGGTGAGCGTCAGGCCGTCACCGGCCAGGGACGCACGCCGGGCCGGGGTCACCGTCGCGGTCACGCGGTCACCTCCACGCCGGTACGGGCGGCGGACGGCGCGCCGGTGAGCTGGAGGAACACCTCGTCCAGTGTGGGTCGCCGCAGCGCCACGTCGGCCACGCCCACGCCGTCGGCGTCCAGCGCGCGCAGCACCTCGGTCAGCGCGCCCGCCCGGTCGCCGACCTGGGCGCTGACCGCCCGGCGGTCCGGATCGACTGCCGGTTCGGCAAGGGCGACGGCGCGCAACCGCCCGGCGGCTGTGGCCAGGTCGGCGGCGTCGCGGACGACCAGTTCGATCCGGTCGCCGCCGAGCCGGGACTTGAGCGCGTCAGGTGTGCCCTCGGCGATCACCCGGCCGGCGTCGAGCACGCAGACGCGGTCGGCGAGCTGGTCGGCCTCGTCCAGGTACTGCGTGGTCAGCAGCACCGTGGTGCCGCCGCGTACCAGGTCGCGTACCGCCTCCCACACCTCGTTGCGCCCGCGCGGGTCCAGCGCCGTGGTCGGCTCGTCGAGGAACAGCACCGACGGCGCGAGGATCATCCCGGCGGCCAGGTCGAGGCGGCGGCGCATGCCACCGGAGTACGTGCGTACCGGCCGCCCGCCGGCGTCGGCGAGCCCGAACCGGTCGAGCAGTTCGGTGGCGCGCCGCCTCGCCCCGGCCCGGTCCAGGTGGAACAGGCGGCCGAAGATCACCAGGTTCTCCCGCCCGCTCAGTGCCTCGTCCACAGCGGGGTGCTGCCCGACCAGACCGATGCGGTGGCGCACCCGGTCGGCCTGTCCCGCCACGTCGAAGCCGGCGACCTCGGCCCGCCCGGCGTCGAAGCGCAGCAGCGTGGCCAGGATGCGGACGGCTGTGGTCTTGCCCGCCCCGTTCGGGCCGAGCAGCCCGCACACGGTGCCCGGTCGCACCCGCAGGTCGAATCCGTCGAGCGCGGCGGTGTCCCCGTATCGCTTGCGCAGGCCCTCCGCCAGGATCGCATGTTCCACGACTGTGCCCCCTCCGTTGACGACGGCCGCTAACGTACAACGTACGGTAGCGCGTCCGCCAACGTTTCAGTCGACCACGCGGTGCTCCCAGGCCCAGACCGCGATCTCGGTACGGTTCCGCAGGCCGAGCTTCGTCTGCACCGCCGACACGTGGCTCTTCACGGTGCTCAGTGAGATGAACAGCTCCGCGCCGATCTCCAGGTTCGTCCGGCCCCGGGCGATCTCCCGTACCACCTCGATCTCCCGCTCGGACAGCGCCGGGCGGCGCTCGTCGCGGGGCGGCGCGGGCGGGGTCAGGTGCCGCAGCAGCCGGACCGTCACCGACGGGGACACGAGCGCGTCACCCTGGTACGCCGCCCGGACCGCCTCCACCAGCAGCGCCGGTCCGGCGTCCTTGAGCAGGAACCCGGCCGCTCCCCCGCGCAGCGCGCCGTAGACGTACTCGTCCAGGTCGAACGTGGTGACCACGACGACCCGCAGCGGGTCGGCCACCTCGGGCCCGGCGAGCGCCCGCGTCACCTGGAGCCCGTCGAGCCGCGGCATCCGGATGTCCACCAGGCAGACGTCCGGGCGCAGCCGGCGGGCCTGGGCTACCGCGTCGACGCCGTCGGCCGCCTCGGCGACCACTGTGATGTCGGGCTGGTCCTCCAGGATCAGCCGCAGCCCGCCGCGGACCATCGCCTGGTCGTCGGCGAGCAGCACCCGGATCGTCATCACGCCCTCCCGTTCGGCACTACCGCCCGCACCGACCACCCGGCGCCGGAGCGGGGACCGGCGCGCAGCGTGCCGCCGAGGGCCTCGACCCGCTCGCGCAGGCCGATCAGGCCGTATCCGCCCCGCTGCTCGGCGGAAACGCCGGAAACGCCGGACGCGTCGTCGGTCACCTCGACCACCACCGCGTCCGGCTCCTGCGACACGTCCACGGTGACCTGGCCGGCGTGCGGGGCGTGGCGGGCCACGTTCGTCAGCGCCTCCCGGACGATCCGGTGCACGGTGCTGGTGACCTCCGGCGGCCAGGCCGTCTCCCCCGGCAGCCGCAGCCGCACCGGCGGGCCCTGCCGGCGGAACCGCTCGACCAGTTCCGCGATCTGCTCGGTACCGGCCGAGGCCGGCGGCGCGTCGGCGGTGTCGCGCAGCACCCCGACCAGGCGGCGCATGGCCCGCAGCGCCTCGCCGCCGGCCGCCTCGATGCCGGCCAGCGACTCGGTGGCGCGCGCCGGATCCCGCCGCCCGACCAGGTGGGCGGCCTGCGCCTGCACCACCATGCCGGTGACGTGGTGCGCCACCACGTCGTGCAGCTCCCGGGCCAACTCCAGCCGCTCGTCGCGGCGTACCCGCTCGGCCGCGGCCCGGGCCCGCTCGTCGAGCAACCGCAGCGTGAGCCCCGCGACGACCCCGCCGAGCCAGCACAGCCCGTTGAGCGCCACCACCCCGGACCCGCCCGCCCCCGGCCGGACCGCCGCCCACGCCCCGGCCGCCACCACGAGACCACCTGCGGCGATCAGGCCGGCGGGCAGCGGCGGCAGTGCGCGTACCGCCGATCCGACCAGGACGGCCGACGCCAGCGCCAGCGCCGGCCCCGGCTCGGTGGGCAGGTCGAACAGCCGGGCCGCGGCGACTGCCGACCCGGCGACGGCGAGTCCGGCAGTGGCCGTGACGACGCGCTGCCGATGGCGTACCAGAGCCAGCACGCCGACCACGACGGCGGCCGCGCCGCCGGGGAGCCAGTACCGCAGACCCCAGCTCGCGGCGACCGCCACCGCCTGGACGCCGATCGCGGCGAGCAGCACCACGGCGAGCCCCGCCGTCGCCGCAACCCGGGTGAGCCGTTCGGTAGCCATGCCCAGCACGCTAGGAGATCGCGGGCCGGGCCGAACCGGCCGAAAGTAGGGTCCGCCGCGCGCCGGACCCTGCTCCGGACCGATGCCCGCCGGTCCGGACGTGCCCAGGATGAGCCGCATGCATCCACCACACGCCCTGCACGCCGAGCGGCTGACCAAACGGTACGGCCGCCGCACCGCGCTTGCCGACTGCGACCTGAGCGTTCCGCGCGGGCACGTGGTCGGCCTGGTCGGCCCCAACGGCGCCGGAAAGTCCACGCTGCTGCAACTGGCCTGCGGGCTGATCGCGCCGACCTCGGGCACGTTGACGGTGCTCGGCTCGCCACCGGCCGCCGACGCCGCGCACCTGGCCCGGGTCGGTTTCGTCGCCCAGGACACGCCGGTCTACGCCTCCCTCACCGTCGCCGAGCACCTGCGGATGGGCGCCTGGCTGAACCCGTCCTGGGACTCGACGCTGGCCCGGCGGCGCGTCGACGAGGTCGGCCTAGACCCGGCGCAGAAGGCGGGCCGGCTCTCCGGCGGCCAGCGCGCGCAACTGGCCCTCGCGCTGGCCGCCGCGAAACGTCCCGAGCTGCTGATCCTCGACGAGCCGGCCGCCGCGCTGGACCCGCTTGCGCGCCGCGAGTTCATGCACGGGCTGGCCGGATTCGTGCGGGAACTCGGCGCGGGCGCGGTGCTCTCCTCGCACCTGCTCGGCGATGTGGCGCAGGTCTGCGACCACCTGGTCGTGCTCTGCGGCGCCCGGGTGCAGGTGGCCGGTCCGGTCCCGGACCTGCTCGCCACGCACCACCGGACAGCCGCGGCGCCCGCCGGGGCCGACGTGGTCTGGGCCGAGCCCGGCCGCGTCGTGGTCCGGGGACCGGCGGTACGCGACGGCGCGCCGGTCACTCTGGAGGAACTGGTCCTGGCGTACCTGTCCCGGGCCGCCACCCGCCCGGCGGTGACCCGATGATCCGGATGACGGTGCGGCAGTTCCGCCTCCCGGCGCTCGTCGGCGCCGCCCTGCTGGTGCTGGCCGGCGCCTACCTGCTGCGCCTCGGCGCGGACATCCGCGCCGTACCGGATCCGGCCCGGCTGCCCGACCGGTACGCGCAGACGATGCTGTTCCTCGCCGGCGGCTTCGCG
Organism: Micromonospora sp. L5; assembly: GCF_000177655.2. Taxonomy (NCBI): domain Bacteria; kingdom Bacillati; phylum Actinomycetota; class Actinomycetes; order Micromonosporales; family Micromonosporaceae; genus Micromonospora; species Micromonospora sp. L5. Next base: position 5,755,173 of record NC_014815.1, read on the forward strand.
CTGGTGCCCGCGCTGATCGGGGCCTTCTGGGGCGCGCCGCTCGTCGCCCGGGAACTGGAGCAGGGCACGCACCGGCTGGTGTGGAACCAGAGCGTGCCCCGCCGCCGCTGGCTGGCGGTCAAGCTGGCGGTGCTCTCGGCCGCCGCCGCGCTCGTCGCCGGTGTGCTCGGTGCGCTGCTGACCTGGGCGGCCTCGCCCGTCGACCGGGTCGCCGGCGACCGGTTCAGCACCGTGCTGTTCGGCGCGCGCGGCGTCGCACCGGTCGGGTACGCGGTGTTCGGCCTCGTCCTCGGCGTGGTCGCCGGGCTGCTGCTGCGCCGCACCCTGCCGGCGATGGCAGTGGTGTTCCTGGCCGTGGTCGTGGTGCAGCTCGCGGTGCCGAACCTGCTGCGCCCGCACTACCTGCCGCCGGAGCGCATCACCGTGCCGATGACCGCCGACACCGTCAACCGGGCCCGCAACCTGGGCAGCATCACCGGCTCCCCTGTGGTCGGCGGGCTGGACGTGCCGGGCGCCTGGGTCACCGACATCAGCCCGCTGCGGACCGCCGACGGGCGTCAGCTCTCCGACGAGGCGTTCGGCACCTGTTTCCGCGATCCGCCGCGTACCGGCGCCACCGGCACGTTCGGCGACACGGCGGTCTGTCTCGGCGCGCTCGACCTGCACGTGGACCTGGCCTACCAGCCGAACCGCCGGTTCTGGGCGTTCCAGTGGATCGAGCTGGCGCTCCACCTCGGCGCGGCCGGTCTGCTGGCGGCGCTCGGCCTGTGGCACGTCCGGAGACGGGCCGGCTGAGCGGACGGGGGCGGACGGTCCGGGCGCCGCGCGCGCCCGGACCGCCGTACCTACCGCTTGAGCAGCGCGCGCAGCGCCCCGGCGATCTCGCCGGGTGCCTCCTCGGCCATGAAGTGCCCGGCCGTGGTGGTGCGGTGCTCCAGGTCCGGTGCCCAGGCCCGCCACACCGCCGCCGCGTCGTAGCCCAGCGCGGCGCCCCAGTCCTGCTGGATGACGGTGACCGGCATGGTCAGCTGCCGCCCGGCGTCCCGGTCCGCCCGGTCGTGCGCCACGTCGATCCCGGCCGACGCCCGGTAGTCGGCGACGATCGAGTCGACCGCCTCCCGGGAGGCACGCAGGTACTCGGCGCGCACCTCCGCCGGCATGGCCGCCGGGTCACCGGCCCAGGCGTCCAGGAAGTGCCCGAAGAACGCGTCGGCGCTCGCCGCGATCATCGTCTCGGGCAGGCCGGGCGGCTGGGCCATCAGGTAGAGGTGGAACGCCACCGAGGCGGAGGCGCCGTGCAGCACGTCCCACATGTCGAGGGTGGGCAGCACATCAAGCGACGCCAGGTGGGTGACCGCGTCCGGGTGGTCCAGGCCGGCCCGGACCGCCACCAGGGCGCCCCGGTCGTGCCCGGCGAGCGCGAACCGCTCGTGTCCGAGCGCGCGGGCCAGCGCCACCACGTCGGCGGCCATGGTCCGCTTGCTGTACGTGTCCTCGGTGTGCGCGGCCGGCTTGTCGCTGGCGCCGTAGCCGCGCAGGTCGGGGCAGATCACCGTGTGCTCGCCTGCCAGGTCGGCGGCGACGTGCCGCCACATCAGGTGGGTCTGCGGGAAGCCGTGCAGCAGCACGACCGGGCTGCCGGAGCCCCCCACCGCCACGTTCAGCGCCACGTCCTCGGCGACCGGAACGCGCTGGTAGTCGAATCCCGCGATGGTGGTGCTCATCTCGATCCCTCTTTCGTCTCGTCGTACCGGTCCAGCGTGGCGGCGCCGGATGAGCAACCGATGAGCGCGATACGGTGACCCGGGTCGAGGAGGGGTCGGTGCCTGTCGGTTTCGGTGTGCTGGGTCCGGTCACGGCCTGGGACGACGCGGGTGCGCCGGTCGACCTGAAGGGGCCCCGGCACCGGGCCGTGCTGGCGCGGCTGGTCGCCGCCCGGGGCCGGACCGTGCCGGTCGGGCAGATCGTCGACGACCTGTGGGACGACCCGCCGCCCGGCGGGGTGGGCGCGGTCCGCACGTTCGTCGCGGCGCTGCGCCGCCGCCTGGAACCGCACCGTCCGCCACGCGAGCCGGCCCGGCTGCTGGTCACCGACGGACCGGGGTACGCGCTGCGCGCCGACCCGGACACCGTCGACGCCTGGCGGTTCGAGGACACGGTCACCGCAGCGGCCGACGCGCTGCCCCGGGCCGCGCTGGACCGGCTCGACGAGGCGCTGGGCTGGTGGCGCGGACCCGCGTACGCCGACTTCGACCAGCCGTGGGCGCACGCCGAGCGGTCCCGGCTGGACCAGATCCGGCTGACAGCCGTCGAGCGGCGGGCCGAGGCGCTGCTGGCGCTGGACCGGGCCACCGACGCCGTACCCGATCTCGACGCCCACGTCGCCGCGCACCCGTGGCGGGAGGACGGGTGGGCGCTGCTGGCGTCGGCGCTCTACCGGGCCGGGCGGCAGGCCGACGCGCTCGCCGTGCTGCGCCGCGCCCGGGAACTGCTGCGCGACCAACTCGGCCTGGACCCGGGACCGCGGCTGCGGCGGCTGGAGACCGACCTGCTGCGCCAGGCCGAACCCGAACCGACCGGCCCGGCGCGGGTCTGGGCGGAGACCGCGGCGGCGTACGAGCGCAGTGTGGTCCCCGGCGCGCGGGCCCGGCTGGAGTCGACGGTCGGGCTGCTGCGCAGCCTCGCGGTGACCGGGCCGGGCGGACTGGAGGCCGCCCGGGACCAGCGCGAGGCGGCCATCACCGCGGCCGAGCAGCTGGGCGACCCGGAGTTCACCGCGCGGGTCATCGGCGGGTACGACGTACCCGCGATCTGGACCCGCTCGGACGACCCGGCGCAGGCGGCCCGGGTCGTCGCGGCCGCGGAGCGGGCCCTCGCCGGGCTGGGCCCGGACGCGCCGGAGGCGACCCGCGCCCGGCTGCTGGCCACCGTCGCCATCGAGTCCCGCGGTACGGCGTCGCCGCGCCCCGCCGAGGCCGCGCGGGAGGCGGAGGCGATCGCCCGGCGGGTGGCCGACCCGGCGCTGCTGGCCCAGGCCCTCAACGGCGTGTACATGCAGACGTTCCACCGCGCGGGGCTGGCCGCCGAGCGGGACGGGATCGGCGCCGAACTGGTCGCGCTCGCGGCGCGGCACGGCCTGGCCACAGTGGAGATCCTCGGACATCTGATCCGGGTGCAGGCGCGGAGCGCACTCGCCGACTTCACCACCGCCGACGCGCACGCCGAGGCGGCGGACCGGCTCGCCGCCCGGCACGAGAGCCCGCTCGTCGGCGTGTTCACCGGCGGCTACCGGGCCATGCGGACAGCCGCCACCGGAGCCGCGTACCCGGACGCGGAGGCGGCGTACCGGTCGTGGGCGACCGGACTGGCCGGCTGCGGCATGCCCGGCGTGGAACGCGGGCTGGCGCCGCTGGCGCTGCTCTGCCTGCGGGTGTGGCACGACCTGCCGGCCGTCTTCCCGGCGGACACGGACTGGGGCCCGTACGCGCCCTGGGCCCGCCCGCTGCTCCTGCTCGCCGACGGCCGGCGCGAGGAGGCCGCCAAGGCATTGCGGCGCACCCCGGCGCCGCCGCGTGACCTGCTCATGGAGGCGCTGTGGTGCCTGACCGGCCGCGCCGCCGTAGCGCTGGGCGACCGGGACGCGATGCTCCGGGCACGGTCCGCGCTCGCCCCGGCGGCAGGCGAGCTGGCAGGGGCAGGCAGTGGTCTGCTCACCGTGGGACCGGTCGCCGTGCACCTGGACCGGCTCGACGCCGCACTCGGGATGACCGGCGGTCAGGACCGTTCATGACGGCGGCTCGGATGGAACGCGCCCTCGGCTAGGGTGCGGCGATGGACGAGCTGAGGCACCTGTTCCGGCGCGCCGCCGACCACGCGGCCGACTACCGGCTGTCGCTGCCGGAGCGGCCGGTCGGCGTACCCGTGGACCAGGCCGTGCTGAACGAGGCGTTCGCCGGCCCGCTGCCGGACGCGCCCACGCCGCCCGAGCGGGTCCTCGCGGAGCTGGTGGCCGCCGCCGAACCGGGACTCGTGGCCACCGCCGGGCCGCGCTACTTCGGCTTCGTCGTCGGCGGCGCCTCCCCGGCCGCGACCGCCGCCGACATGCTGGCCGCCGGATGGGACCAGATCGCGTTCAACGCGGTCACCTCCCCCGCCGCGGTGGCCGCCGAGACGGCCGCCGGGACCTGGCTCAAGGAGCTGCTCGGCATCCCGGCGACCGCGTCGACCGGTTTCGTCACCGGCGGCCAGGCCGCCAACACCGCAGGGCTCGCCGCCGCCCGCCACCAGGTGCTCGCCGACGCCGGCTGGGACGTGGAACGACGCGGCCTGCCCGGCGCGCCGGCGGTCCGCGTGTTCGCCGGCGCGGAACGGCACGCCACCATCGACAGGTCGCTGCGCCTGCTCGGCCTCGGCACCGACGCGCTGCACCCGGTGTCCACCGGCCCGCAGGGCGCGATCGACCCGGACGCGCTGGCGGCGGCGCTGCGCGACGCCGGTCCCGGACCGACGATCGTCTGCCTGCAGGCGGGCAACGTGAACACCGGTGCGTGCGACGACCTGCGCCGCGCCTGCGACCTCGTCCACCGGCACGGCGGCTGGGCGCACGTGGACGGCGCGTTCGGGCTGTGGGCGGCCGCCAGCCCCACCACCCGGCACCTGGTGGACGGGCTGGAGACGGCCGACTCGTGGGCCTGCGACGGCCACAAGTGGCTGAACCTGCCGTACGACACGGCGTTCGCGTTCTGCGCCCGGCCCGACGTGCACGCGGCGGCCATGTCGTACACGGCCACGTACCTCGTGGGTTCCGGTGGGGTGCCCGCGGGCGCGGACCTGACCGCGGAGTCCTCCCGCCGCGCCCGTGGTTTCGCGGTCTGGGCGGGCCTGCGGGAGCTGGGCCGCGACGGCGTCGCCGCGCTGGTGGAGCGGTGTTGTGCGCTGGCCCGGCGGTTCGCCGACGGCCTGAGCGCGGCCGGGTTCGAGGTGGTGAACGACGTGGTGCTCAACCAGGTGCTGGTCGGGTTCGGCGACGACGCGCGCACCGACCGGGTGGTGGCCGCGGTGCAGACCGACGGGACGTGCTGGGCAGGCGGGACGACGTGGCGGGGACGCCGGCTGATGCGGATCTCGGTGTCGAACGCGACCACCACGGAGGCGGACGTCGACCGGTCGGTGGCGGCGATCGCCCGGCTGGCTCACGGGATCGGCGGCGAGCTGGTTCACTGAGCACCGTGACGTGGCGGCGGGCGGCTTCGATGGTGGCGGTGCTGGTCCTGGCCGTGGCGGCCGTCGGCGGGTGGCGTTGGTGGCACCAGCACCCGCCGTACGGGCCGGAAGCGCTGCACCTCCGCTCGTCCCTGGAGTTCGTCGGCTACGAGGAGGCGCAGGCCGCTCTCGGGCCGGCGTACCAGGCGCCGGTGATGTCCGACGGTGACCAGCTGGTGCTGGGCCGCGTGTCGTGGCAGAAGCCACCGGCACCGCTTGAGGGCGGGTACTTCGCGCTGTTCCTCATCGACAAGCGCACGGATCTCAAGCCGTCGGTGTTCGCGGTGGCCGCGCCGCAGGAGAGCGTCGGCATGGGCAGCGCCGGTGTGGAGAACAGGATCCCCGACCGCTACCCGTGGTTGCGCGGCGCGGGCGACATCCGGGTCAGCGAGCACGAGTGGCTCAGCGTCGGCAGCCGCCTGGGGATCGTCGACGCCGCCGCCTCACCCCTGACGTTCGTCGTCCGGTTTCCCCACCTGGAGAGACACGAGCGGGTACACCCGATCGCCACCGCGCCCGTGACGTTGCCGGACCTGCTGCTGGCGCTCGTCTACATGGGACCGGACGGGCAGGTGTACTGGGCGCAGCGGTTGCAGGGCTGACCGATCGAGCGTGTCAGCGCCGACGACGTCGAGGATCCTGACCGCACCGGAGGGCTTCACATGCGCGTCGTGGCCCGCCGGATCGGGCAACAGCCGACAGCAGGCGGCGCGCGCTAGCCCTCGTCACGCACGCCGCACTGCATCCAGACCCGCACATTCTCGATCACCTCGGTCCTCCCGCCGAGGGCGTCGCGCACGTCGGCGGCGAACGTCGCCCGCTGCCGCGAGGACGGCAACCGTTCGGCCGACATGGCGGAGAAGACGCCGCCGACCATGTCGTCGACGGTGAGCGGCGCGTCGTACCGCACCGATGTCTCCTCGTACCGGTAACCGGCACGCACGAGCGCCTTCCGGTTGCGCCGACGCCCGGCCTCGTCGGTCTGGCATCGTCCGGTCACCGGGTGGCCGAGCATCCGTTCCAGGCAGCCGCGCAGTGCGGCCGACCATTCGGTGTCCTGCATCCACAGCGGTTCGCCGTTGGTGACGACGGCGATGCCACCTCCGGGGCGCACCAACGGCCGGGCCGCCTCGAACAGGGCGTCGCGGTCCACGAAGTGAATGGCGACGGCGACGGTCAGCGCACCGACCGTCCGCCCGCCCAGAAGCCGGGCCAACGCGGGCACGTCACCATCGCTGCCGAGCACCCAGGTGGCGTTGCCGATGCCCTGGTCAAGGGCGGTACGCCGGGCGATCGCCAGCATGTCCGGCTCGGGATCCATGCCGATGACCGTGCCCACCCGGTCGGCGAGCGGGAGGCTCAACTGACCGGTGCCGCAGCCGAGGTCGACCACCGTGTCGTCGGCACCGAGCTGGAAGGCTGCCGCCAGGGCGTCGAGCACCTCGGGCGGATAGCCGCGCCGATGCTGCGCATAGTAGGTCGCCACCTCACCGCCGAAGCCCGTCGCCATGCCGGCAGCCTGTCCGCCGCGGTCGTCTCCGAGCCAGCATTTCTGCTGAGGGCAGGCCCTCGAAGCGCTTGTCCCCCGTGCGAGCTACCCGCAAGTGTCCACCGCACGGTGACGATTCCCGGCCTGCGAATCCATAGCGTTCCAGGTGAACCGCGGCGCTCCGGCCGCGGACCTCTCGAAGGAATCGTCATGCGTGTGGTGAAGCAGTTCCTGGCCGTCGTCGCGGTCAGTCTCGTCGGCAGCCGGGCGGTCGTCGCGGCACAGGACAACGCCTGGCTCAGCCTGATCCTCGGCGTCGCGACCGCCGCGGCCGCGATCATGGTGTACGGGTGGGTGGTGCGCCGCACCGAACGCCGCGAGGTCACCGAGCTGGCCCGGGACGGCGCGGCCGCAAGGCTCAGCCGCGGGGTGCTGATCGGGTTCGCCATGTTCGCGGCGGTCATCGTCAACATCGCCCTCATGGGCGGTTACCACGTACACGGTCTCGGCTCGGTGTCCGGCGCGGTGGGCATCTTCGGGTTCATGGCCGCCGCGGCGGTGACCGAGGAGCTGATGTTCCGCGGTCTGCTGTTCCGCCTGGTCGAGGAGCGGCTCGGTACGTGGCTCTCGCTGCTGCTGACCGGCGTACTGTTCGGCCTGATGCACCTGCTGAACCCGGGCGCCAGCCTGTGGGGCGCGACCGCCATCGCGATCGAGGCGGGGTTCATGCTGGCGGCCTGCTACGCCGCGACCCGCAACCTGTGGGTGCCGATCGGCCTGCACTTCGGGTGGAACTTCGCCGCCGGCGGCGTCTTCAGCGTCGTCGTCTCCGGCAACGGCGACTCGGCGGGGCTGCTGGACGCCGGCACGTCGGGTTCGACGCTGCTCAGCGGCGGCGACTTCGGGCCGGAGGGCAGCCTCTACACGGTGGCGGCCGGGGCGGCGCTGACAGTGGTCTTCCTCTGGCTGGCCCACCGCCGCGGCCACATCGTGACGCGGCGCCGCCGCGCGGCCGAGGCCCCGGCGGAGAGCGTTAAGGTCTCCTGATGATCACCCGACGGATGCTCCCGGACTCGTGGCGGCAGTGGCCCGTCACGGTCCGGGATCTCCCGCTCGCACTGGTGATCGCGCTCGCATCAGTGACCCCACCGCTGCGCGGCATCGGTACGCAGCTCGGCGATCTGCCCGCTCGGCCGTTCGACGCGCTCACAGTCGTGGTGATCGCCCTGGAGTGCCTTCCGCTGGCGCTGCGCCGCAGCCGTCCGGCGCTGTCCCTCGCCCTGGTGTCGCTCGGCTTCGCGCTCGACCAGGTACGCGCCTACCACACCTTCGCGGGCACCGCGCTCGCCATCGCACTGCTGAGCGCTGGCGCCCACCTGGACCGCGGACGCAGGACCACCCTGCTCGTCGGCTCCCTCGCGTACGTCGGACTGGCCGTCGCCCTCGACCGGCAGGGGTCGACCGAAGGGGTGGTCGGCTTCACCACGTTCTACCTGCTGCTGGCGCTCGCCTGGGGCACCGGGTCGTGGCTGCGGCAGAACCGCGCCGCCGAGGCCGAGCGCCGCCGGCACGTCGCCGAGACCGCCCGCGCCGCCGAACGCGCCCGCATCGCCGGGGAGCTGCACGACGTGGTGACCCACCACGTGACGGCGATGGTGGTGCAGGCCGAGGCGGCCCGCTACCTGACCGCCGCCCCCGACCGGCTCGACACCACACTGACCGCCATCACCGACACCGGCCGCCGCGCCATCGGCGACCTGCGGGTGCTGCTCGACGTGCTCAACCCCGACCACGGTACGGAGCCGCGTACACCCTCGGCCGGCGAACTGCAGGCCCTGGTGGAGCAGACCCGGCAAGCCGGGCAGCCGGTGGAGTTCACGCAGGAGGGCAGCCCGGCGGAGGTGACCGGCGGCGCGGAGGTGGCCGCGTACCGGGTGGTCCAGGAGGGCGCTGACGAACGCCCTCAAACACGCACACGGCCGCCCCACCACTGTGCACGTACACCATGGCGACAGGGAGATCACTGTGGAGATCAGCACGGAGGGCCCCGGCACGCGCGCCGCGGGTCCGGGCGGAAGCGGACGCGGCCTCGCCGGGCTGCGCGAGCGCGTCACGCTGCTCGGCGGCGAATTCGACGCGGGGCGCCGGGCGGGCGACGGCTTCGTGGTCCGCGCGCGCATCCCCACCGGGAGCGCGTCGTGACCGCCCCGATCCGGGTGCTGGTCTGCGACGACCAGGCGCTGATCCGTACCGGATTCACCACAATCATCGACGCGCAGCCGGACATGGCCGCGGTGGGTGAGTGCGGCGACGGCCGCGCCGCTGTCGACCTCGCCGGCCGCCTGCGGCCCGACTTGGTGGTGATGGACGTACGCATGCCGGTGCTCGACGGCATCGAGGCGACCCGCCTCCTGGCCGGCGCGGGCGTCGCCCACCCGGTCAAGGTGCTGGTGGTGACGACGTTCAACCTCGACGAGTACGTCTACGAGGCGCTGCGCGCCGGCGCGAGCGGGTTCCTGCTCAAGGACGCCCCACCGGCGCAGCTGCTGCACGGCATCCGCACCGTCGCCTCCGGCGCCGCGCTGCTCGCGCCGGAGGTGACACGGCAGCTCGTCGGCCGGTACGCGGCGCGGATCCGTCCCGCCGAGGGCACGCCGGCGGACGTGGGGCTGACGCCGCGGGAGCTGGAGGTGCTGCGGCTGATCGCCGACGGGCTGTCGAACAGCGAGATCGCGGCGCGGTTGGTGATCAGTCAGGAGACGGTGAAGACGTACGTGTCGCGGATCCTGACGAAGCTGGACCTGCGCGATCGGGTGCAGGCGGTGGTGTACGCGTACCGCACCGGCCTGGTGACCTGAGTACGGATCCGCGGGCCGTGTCCGATCCGCGTCATCGGCGGCGCTTGTTCAGGCTCGGCAGACCGCCGGAAACAGTCCGGACGGTGCCATCCGGATTGCTGCGGACCCGCTTGGGCGGAGCCTCGTTGACACGCCGCCCGGCCAGATCCGCAGCGCTCAGCGTGACCACGACCGGATCCCTCGCCAGCCACTCCCGCAGCTTGAGCAACGCCTGCTCGATGTCGTCGATGCCCGTCAGCGAACGGATCGCCGGCAGCGCCCTGGCCGGGTCAACGAGCAACAGCTGGGCGACCTCCGCAGCGCTCAGTTGCCGCGGAGTTACGTCTCCCGTCGGCACGAGGGACGCGTGGATCATCCCGTCGTCCAGCCAGAGCCACATCGGCCGCTTACCGTCACCCGCCTTGATCCGCGGCGGAACCGGGTACGCCTGCCGCCTCGACTGAGCAGGAACGGTGGTACGCAACGCGGCGGGTGCGCCCGGCGGCGTAGCGGGACGCGCCGGCCGGGTGGTCGCGGGTCGTCGCGCTCGTATGAACGCGTCTGCGTGTACCCACTGATCAGGCGCGAACCAGATCAGCAGGATGGCGCCCACGCGCGGCGATGCCGGGTCCGCAATCGTGATCTGCGCATACCGCCGCGCGTGATCGGCTGCCGGCAGTGGTCGGATGTCCACGACTGCGGGCAGCGGGATCCGTCGGGTGTCCGGCTTCCACCAGAGAAGGAACCGTCGCCGCCGAAGGACGAGATGCTCCCCCTCGAATGCCGCGTTCCAGCGCCTCCCGAGCAATTCGACCACCCCTCACTCCGTTCCGACAGATCCTGTCCAAGTCATCGACTGTCGGAGCCGGCCAGCTGGAGCTCCTACCGGTCCGTCTCGCGGTCGACGGCGCGCACGACGGCCTGGAAGGCATCCGCCGTGAGCCGGTCCCCCCGGCGTCCAACCGTGGGCGATCATGCGACCGCCCGGGGGCGATCCGAAAGCCCACGAGCCGGCTGTGGCTTTCTTCCCCACACCTCGCGTACAGACGATCTCCCCCGCTGACGGCATCCAATCAGCAACCACGGTGGGAAGGTCAGGAAGAGCGTCACGAATGCAATCCTGGTCAGCGGATATTCGGCCGCCAATCCTCCATACCGACACAGGCCTACGGCGTTTCACCTCCGGACGTAGCGGCTCGGCCAGCGCCGATCGAACGGCCGACATCCAGGTGGCGTCGCGAATGATGTCTTCACTCTCCGGCACCCCTACGGTAGGACGAATGTTGACGGCCGGGATCGACCTTGCAGCAGAGGACTCGAATACAGCGGTGGCCTGGATCCGGTGGACAGCGAAAGGCGGGATGCTCGAAAACCTGATCGTCGGCGCCGATGACACGGAACTTCTTCGCACGGTCTCGACGGCGGACAAGGTCGGAATCGATTGCCCTCTGGGCTGGCCTGTACCGTTCGTCGACTTCCTCGTGTCTCACCATCGGGGTGAGCTCGCCGTCGCAGCCGATCTGAGCGGGCGTGCCTGGCGCAGAAGCCTCGTTTGGCGGCGCACTGACAAGGTGACCCACACACTGATCGGCCGGCCTCCGTTGACTGTGGCAGCAGACAGGATCGCCCACATGGCCATGCGATGTGCCGCCCTGCAGGCGCGGCTCGCCGAGGACGGCCAGCGGGTTGACCGCACCGGCACCGGCACCCTCGTCGAGGTGTACCCAGCGGCGTCGCTGAAAAAGTGGGGTCTCCCCTACCGGGGGTACAAGGGCTCGCGTAACGGAACCGCCCTCGGCGAGCTGGTGGACAAACTGATCACCGCCGCTCCCTGGCTGCACCTCGGCGCGTTTGAGCGTGAGTGTCGTAGCACCGATCATGCTATTGACGCGGTGGTGGCTGCTCTGACCGCTCGGGCGGCGGCGGTGGGTCAGGCAACCCGGCCCGGACCAGCCGACCTGGCCACCGCTGCTGTCGAGGGCTGGATCGCCGTGCCGAATGAACCGCTGGCCAGCCTCATCGACCAAAGTGCGAGGCGGACGACGTGACGGTCTTTACGGAACATGCCACCCGGTCAGGACGTGCGGTGTCGTCGAAGAGTGCTCGTACCCCGAAGGTCCGGGCGAGGGTGACGGCGAGGTCCCGCTGGTCCTGGCCGTTGGCGTCGAGGAGTTCGGTGTCGCCGGTCAGCATCCAGCCGAACCTCTCGCCCGCATCAGGCGAGGTACGCATCGCCACCGGGCGGGGGTCGTCCGCGGCCCAGTCATCGATCCGCCCGATGTAAACCGCGTCAGGTGCGATGCCGTACTCCCGTTCAAGGAAAAGGCGGAAGCGTCCGCCGGCAGCTTGCCCTCGAAGTGGATCTGATACCGCACCCTCTTCTGCCCCCGGTTCCTCTCGTTAGGAGAGAGGCCTCCGACGCCCGCCGGTCAAGACTCACGTGTCGAACCTTCTCACCGGGCTGGGCTCCCGTGACCGGCCGGCCCGCGGTGTCAGACTGCCGACATGGACGATTTGACGGCTCTGGTGCGGGCGTTCGCGGAGGAACGTGACTGGCAGCAGTTCCACACGCCGAAGAACCTCGCCATGGCACTCGCCGGCGAGGTCGGTGAACTGGTCGCCGAGTTCCAGTGGCTGACCCCGGAGCAGGCCGCCACGGTGATGGACGACCCCGAGGCGGGCGCACGTGTGCGGGCGGAAATCGGCGACGTCATGATCTACCTGACGAGACTGGCGGACGTCCTCGGCATCGACCTGACGGAGGCCGCAGTCGCCAAGTTGGCCGAGGTGTCCGTCCGCTATCCGGCTGGAGAAGTCAGAGGTTCTGCGGCCAAGCGATAGCGGGGCGTGCCGGAGAATGATCTCTCCGCTACAGTCCACCCGGTACAAGCGCGTAACGACGGGCTTCCGGTCGTCGCCGGACACGCCCCCCATGCGCACGATCATTTCGTGCTGCCCGGGGGCAAGTCGTGTCAGCCTTTCGCACCTCCGCCGACGGACTGCTGCGCTACGCGGCCGGTGGCGCCCTCGCCGACCGGATCGCGGAGCACATCGGGCACAACGTGAGCGCCTCCGAACGGCGGTCCTGGGAGCGGAGCCTGCCGGTGCTCGCCCAGGATCTCGCCGACGCGGGTCTCGGGCAGGTCGAGATGCTCGTGGAGTACCAGCTCCCGCTGACCAGCAAGCGGATCGACGTCGTCCTCGCCGGAACACATCCGAAGACGGCCGAGGACTCCTACGTCGTGGTGGAGTTGAAGCAGTGGTCCCGGGTCGAGTCGTACGAGGGATCAGAGAGCCTGGTCCTGGTCGAGCACGCCGCCACCCCTCGGCTGCATCCGGGCGTGCAGGTCGAGGACTACTGCGAGTACCTCGCGGACTTCCTCGGGGTGCTCGCCCATTCGCGCAACCCGATCGTCGGGGCCGCCTACCTGCACAACGCCGTCGACCGCGACGTCGACGACCTCTTCGCCCGGCGGGCGACGGAGCAGAGCCGGATCTTCACCAAGCAGCGCCGCGGCCGGTTCCTCGACTACCTGCGAAACCACCTGGCCCCCGGCTCCGGCGCAGCCGCCGCGGACCGCTTCCTCACCAGTTCGGTACGCCCCAGCAAGCACCTGCTGTCCTACGCCGCCGCCGAGCTGAAGGACCGGTCCCACTTCACCCTGCTCGACGAGCAGCGCCTGGCGTACGAGCTGGTGTTGCACGCCGTGGAGCGTGCGCGCAGCGCCGACCGCAAGTCGGTAGTGGTGGTGGCCGGCGGGCCGGGCAGCGGCAAGAGCGTCATCGCACTCTCGGTGCTCGGTGAACTGGCCCGGCAGCAGCGCTCGGTCATGCACGCCACGGGTTCGCGATCGTTCACCCAGACGCTGCGGCGTTACGCGGGCAAGGGCTCCACCCGGTTGAAGAACCTGTTCGGTTACTTCAACAGCTTCATGACCGCCGAGCGGAACGGGCTCGACGTGCTGATCTGCGACGAGGCGCACCGGATCAGGGAGACCTCGGTCAACCGGTTCACGCCGAAGGCGAAGCGGGACCGTGCCCGGCCGCAGATCGACGAGCTCCTCGCCGCGGCCCGGGTACCGGTCTTCCTGCTCGACGAGCACCAGGTGGTCAAGCCGGGCGAGTTGGGGAACGTCGAGGTCATCTCCACGTACGCGAAACAGCTCAATCTGGATGTCGAGGTCGTGTCGCTGCACGACCAGTTCCGGTGCGGCGGCAGTGAGGCGTACGAGGAGTGGGTCGTCGACCTGCTCGGCCTCGACGGCGGCAAGCCGTCGGTGTGGGCCGGAGACGGACGCTTCGACCTGCGGCTGGCGAGTTCGCCGGAGGAGATGGAGGCGTTCCTGGCCGCGAAGCAGGCGGCCGGGGAGACGGCGCGGATGTCGGCCGGGTACTGCTGGCCGTGGAGCGACCCGCTGCCGGACGAGTCCCTGGTCGCCGACGTACGGATCGGTGGTTGGGCGCGTCCCTGGAACGTGAAGAGCGACCGCAGCGTCGGCGACGCGCCGGGCAGCGCGTTCTGGGCCACCGATCCGCACGGATTCGGCCAGGTCGGTTGCGTTTACACCGCACAGGGCTTCGAGTACGAGTGGTCCGGTGTCATCCTCGGACCCGACCTGGTCGCCCGCGACGGCCGGCTGGTGACCCAGCGGGCGGAGTCGAAGGACCCCGCATTCCGCAGCCGCAAGTCGCTCAGTGACGCGGAGGCCGACCGCCTGATCCGTAACACCTACAAGGTGCTGATGACGCGAGGCATGCGCGGCACGATCCTGTACTCGACAGACGCCGAGACCCGGGCATGGCTCAACTCGCTGATCCGCGTGGAACGTGGTCTCGAGACGATCTACGAGCCGAGCGGCGGTTCATAGTTCCCAAGGAATTGCCGGTTCGGGGCACGGCCGGGTCAGCAGTCGCGGGCCCAGTCCGGCGGCGGTACGACGGCGAGCTGCGGCTCCCCACTGATCGGTTCCAGTGCGTGCACGATCCGCAGGTCCCCGTCGGCGGCGGCGTCGGAGTCGGTCAGCACCCGGCCGCTGCTGCCGTCGGCGCTCACCAGCACCCACCGGTCGGGGTGGATGCCGCCGTCGACGAGCGCCCGCACGCCGAACGCGCGGGCGAGGGTGACCGCGAGGTCATGTTCGCGGAGCCCGATGGCGGCGGCCAGTTCGGTGTCGCCGGTGAGGATCCAGCCGAAACCCTCGTCCCCGTCGGGCGGGGTGAGCATCGCCACCGGCCGTGGGTCATCGACGGCCCGGCCCTCGACCCGCCCGACGTACACGGTCTCCGGCGCGACGCCGTACTCCGTCAACAGGAACGCGCGCAGGGCATCCGCCGGCAGCTCGGCGTCGAAGTGGATCCGATACCGCACTCTCTGCCCCTCCCCAAGGTCCACAGGTAACGCGTCACAGTGCTTGCCCTGGCAGCCCGCCGGGGAGTTGGCTGTGGCGTATGGCCCGCATCGCGTACCACGACGCGGACGCCGAGGCGTTCGCCGCGACCCGGCACCTCACCGACGACAGTCTCACGGCCTGGCGGACCGCCGTCGCCCGGCACCTCGTACCGCGCCCGGGGATGCGACTGCTCGACCTGGGCGCCGGGACCGGCAGCTGGGCACACGCGTTCACCGGCTGGTTCCCCGGCGTCGAGGTGGTCGCCGTCGAACCGTCGGCGGCGATGCGCGCCCGCTGCGCGTTCGCGCCACTCGTAGCAGGCGACGCCGGGCACATCCCGCTGGCCGACGGGAGCGTCGACGCCGCGTGGCTGTCCACGGTCATCCACCACGTGCCCGACCTGGCCGCCGCGGCGCACGAGCTGCGCCGGGTACTGCGGCCGGGCGCACCGGTGCTGATCCGGTCCGCATTCGCGGGACGGCACGAGGCGATCACGCTGTTCGACTACTTTCCCGAGGCGATCCGCGTGCTGGACACGTACCCGGGCATCGCCGACGTCGAGGCCGCCTTCGCCGCCGCCGGCTTCGCCACCGCGGCGGTCGAGCAGGTCCCGCAGGTCACCGCATCCTCGCTGCGAGAGGCGGCGGCCGGCCTGCGACGGGAGGCGCACACGCCGCTTCAGCTCATCACCGATGCGGAGTACGCCGCAGGCGTCCAGCGGTTGCACGAAGCAGCACAGGCGGACAGCGGCCCGGTGATCGACGCACTGGACCTGCTGGTGCTGCGCTGATCCCGGCGTCAGGCCCAAGCAAGGTTAGGGTGGGCCGATGGATCATCGCCAGTGGACGGTCGTCGGAGCGCCGTCGAGCGCCGGCGCCCACACCCCGGGTATCGAGCGCGCACCCGCCGCCCTGCGCGCCGCGGGCCTGCTCGATCTGCTGGGCGCCGACGTCGAGGACGCCGGTGACGTGCCGGGCTTCCGGTGGCGGCCGGATCCGGCGTACCCCAGGGGTCAGAACGCGGGCGCGGTGGCCGCCGTCGCCTCGGCGGTGGCCGACCGGGTCGCGGCGGCGCTGGGCCGGGGCCGCGCGCCGCTGGTGCTCGGCGGCGACTGCACGGTGACCGTCGGCCTGGTCGCCGGTTGCGCGCGGGCCGGGCTGTCGCCCGCGCTGGTGTACGTGGACGGCGGGCCGGATCTCTACACGCCGGAGACCCGCGCCAACGGCAACCTGGACGCGATGGGGCTGGCGCACATGCTCGGCCTGCCGGGGACGCTGCCCCAGGTGGCGGGCGTCGGGCCCGAGGTGCCGCTGCTGCCGCCGGAGCGGGTGGTGGTGTACGGGGACTCGCTGCCCCGTGGTGACCACGAGCGGGAGCTGGTGGCGGAGCTGGGGCTGGCGTACGTGCCGGCCGACGAGGTGCACGCCGACGCGCGGGCGGCGGCGCGCCGGGCCCGGTCGGTGGCCGAGGGTGCGGCCGACCGGTTCGTGGTGCACTTCGACGTGGACGTGCTGAGTTTCGTGGACGCGCCGCTGGCGGACGTGCCGGAGCCGTTCGGGCTCAGCCTCGGCGAGGCGGCGGCGACGCTGACGGAGCTGGTGGCGAGCCCGCGGTTCGCCGGGTTGTCGGTCACCGAGATCAACCCGGATCATCTGCCCGACGACGAGCTGCTCCCCCGGTTCGCCGGGGTGCTGGCCGGGGCGCTGACCGGGCGCTAGGCGGTTTCCGCGAGGTGCAGCGGCAGCACCTTCGCGGCGCTCACCGCCAGGTCGCGGTCGAGCACCTCGTCGCGGGGCACGAAGACCATCGCCTGTCCCTCGCCGAGCACCACGTCCTCCTGCCGGGCGTCGGTGGCGCCGCGGAAGACGTACACGGTGACGGTGTGCGGAAAGCCGTCCTCGTGCGGGCGGGGGCCGCTCCACAGCAGGTGCAGCTCACCGGCGGTCAGCCCGGTCTCCTCGCGTAGCTCGCGGCGGGCGGCCTGCTCCGGTGTCTCGCCGGGCTCGATGCTGCCGCCGGGCAGGCTCCACTGGTACGGAGACACCGAGGTGTTGCCGTCGCGGTGCTGCATGAGGATCGCGCCGGTCGGGTCGACGAGCAGGACGAGAGCGACGTCGTATGCGGCCACGTCCTGAGCCTGCCACGCGGCACCGGCGACGCGCAGTCCCCACTTTCCGCCACGCCGACCGAAAGTTTGATTCGGAGCACCGAAAGCAATAGACATATCGACATCCCTTTTGTAGCGTCGGCGCACAGGCGACGAAGGAGTACGACCATGTGCTACGGACATGACGGACACGCCGCGCTACGGCAGTCGCTGGACCGGCGCGACCTGCTGCGCGGCTCACTGGCGGCGCTCGCCGGAATCGGCCTCGCCACCGGGCTCGGCGCGACCGCGGCCCAGGCCGGCGGGCACCATCACGGCCGGCGCCCGGTGCCGAAGGAGCTGATCAGCCTCCAGCTCTGGACGGTCCGCGACGCGCTCAACGGCTCGCCCGGCTACGACGCGACGCTGGCGCACCTGGCCCGCATCGGCTACCCCCGGGTCGAGCTGGCGCTCGGCTACTTCGGCCGTACCGCCCGGGAGCTGCGCCGCTTCCTGGACGGCATCGGCATCAAGGCCAGCTCCAGCCACGACGGCATCGCCGCCGACGCCGCCGCGCTGGAAGAGAAGATCGCGAACGCCCGGACGCTGGGCCAGCGGTTCATGGTGGTGCCGTACCTGAACTCCGACCGCGAGGACGACTGGAAGCGCTGGGCGGAGCAGATGAACGTCGAGGCCGCCGCCGCGCGCAAGGCGGGCCTGCGGTACGGCTACCACAACCACGCGCACGAGTTCACCATCGACTTCGGCAACGGCAGGCGGCCGTGGGACGTGCTGACCGAGGAGCTCGACCCGCGCCTGGTGCACCTGGAGATCGACATCTACTGGGCGGTCACCGGCGGCATCAACTCCGGCGAGGTCGTCGACGACCCGGAGGGCTTCACGCTCGACGTGATCCGCTCGGCGCCGCAGCGGGTGTTGCAGTACCACGTCAAGGACCGTGACCCGGCCACCGGCGACATGGCCGACCTGGGCACCGGGATGATCGACTTCGCGCGGATCTTCCGGGGGCACCAGGTGATGGAGTACATCGTGGAGAACGACACCCCCGACGTGACGCCGCAGCAGACCGCCGCCGTCGGCTACCGCTACCTGCGCCGCCTGCGGTTCTGACCCGCGACGGGGCACCGGCCGCCGCCGGACGTGACACGCTCGGGGGTGGCCGCGCCGACCGAGGGGGTACGCGATGACCGACGAGCCGGACGACGTCCACTACGACCGCCTCTATCGCGACGCCGAGCGTCCGCCCTGGGAGATCGGCGGCCCGCAGCCGGCGCTCGCCGCGGTCCTCGACACCGGGGTACGCGGCCCGCGCGTGCTCGACGTCGGCTGCGGCACGGGTGAGCTGGCGCTCGCGCTGGCCCGCCGCGGCCACGACGTGACGGGCGTCGACATCTCGCCGGTGGCGATCGACCAGGCCTGGGCCAAGGCCGCCGCGGCGGGCCTGCCGGTGCGCTTCGAGGTGTGCGACGCGACGGCGATCCCGGTGCCGCCGGTGCCGTACGACTCGGTGTTCGACTCCGGCCTGCTGCACTCGCTGGACCGGCGGGGCGCTGCGGTACGCGACTACCTGGCGCTGCTGCCGCGCCTGACCGCGCCCGGTGGTGCGGTGTTCGTCCTGGCTGTGTCGCCGGAGGCGGGCGAGGGCTGGGGCCTGGACGCGGACACGCTGCGCGCGGCCTTCCCCGACCCGCTCTGGACGCAGGTGACGGCCGAGCGGATCGACGTGCTCGCGAGGGTCGGCGGCGCGGACCTGCGCCTGGCCGGCAACCTGCTGCGCGCCACCCGCTCCCCCGCCGGCCCGTAGCGCGCCCGCCGCGACACCACCGCAAGGACGGCGAGCGGCGTCAGCGACGCCAGTGCTGGCGTGGGGAGTAGCCCTCGCGGCGCAGCCAGTGTTCGGTGTAGACGATCCGGTCGGCCTCGATCACCACGAGCGGGTCCTCGGGCGGCTCGGACAGCGACCGGCCCCGCTCGGCGTGTTCGTTCTCCCAGCGGAACGCGGCCCAGTGGCGGGCCCGGTCAGGGTGCTCGGGGCCGAGCACCCGGGCGGTGCCGAACACCTGCGCGCCACGGCTGCTGGCCAGGCCGACCAGCGGCGCGAAGACGCCGACCGACACCCGCGGATCGGCGGCGATGTTGCGCATCTTCGGCGAGCGTGGCGCGGCGGTGAACATCAGCGTGAAGTCGAGTGGGTAGTAGCGCACCGGCGTAGCAAGCGGCCCGTCCGGCCCGACGGTGGCGAGCACGCACATGTTCTGCGACGACAGCAGGTTGAGGATCCGTTCCTCCAGGCGGTCCCGGTCCAGCTTCCTCGTCGGCGTCGGACCGGTCAGCCAGGGGTTCGTCAGCGGCACGGTGCGTCCTCGATCATGACGGCACCCTACCGGCCGGGATCAGGCGACCGGCGCGGTGCTGGCCCGCATCACGACCTCGCCGGGCAGGCGCACGATCCGGCGGCGGCGACCGGCGTTCTCGGTCAGGGCCAGCTTCATCGCCTCCTCGCCGAGCCGGTGCAGTGGCAGCGCCACTGTGGTCAGCGGCGGGGTGAGGTCACGCACGACAGGGATGTCGTCGAAACCGGCGACCGAGACGTCGCCGGGCACCGACAGCCCGCGGTCGCGCAACGCCGCGTACGCGCCGACGGCCATCACGTCGGTGCACGCGAAGACGCAGGTGGCGTCGAGCCCGCGGTCGAGCAGCTCGGTCATCGCCCGGTAGCCGCCGTCGCGGGTGAACGCCGCCTCGGCCACCGCGCCCGGGTCGAGCGTGACACCGGCGGCGGCCAGCTCGTCGCGGAACCCGCCGAGCCGGTCGGCGACTGTGGTCAGCTCGGGCGGGCCGGAGAGCACCGCGAAGCGGCGGTGCCCCAGGCCGAGCAGCGCGCGGGCCAGCTCGGCGGCCCCGGCCCGGTTCTCCGGCAGGACACTGTCGACCTTCAGGGTGCGGTGCCGGCTGACCACCGCGACCCGGCCACCGCCGTCGAGGTAGGGCGCCAGCTCGGCGGCCATGGCCCGCTCCCAGCGGGGGTCCTCGAAGCCGGAGCCGATGAGCAGGATCGCCGGGGCGCGTTCGGCGCGCAGCATCGACACGTACGCGATCTCCCGTTCCGGGTCGCGGAACGTGCTGGCCAGCATGACCAGCAGGTCGTTGTCGGCGGCGACGCGCATGACGCCGCCGGCGACGGCGGCGAAGTAGGGGTCGGTGACGTCGTGGCAGACCACGCCGACGCTTCGGCGGGACGCACCGGCGAGCGCGCGGGCGTGGGCGTTCGGGGTGTACGCGAGCCGTGCGGCGGCGGCCAGGACGCGGTCGTGCAGGTGCGGGGTGACGCGCCTGCCGTTGAGGGCCCGGGAGGCGGTGGCCAGTGAGACGTCGGCCGCCCTGGCCACGTCTTCCAGCGTCACGTGCGACATCGATGCGTCTCCCTGCGGAACGTCTTGACCCGGTGTTCCGGCGTGGCTACGGTAGCACCCTGAAAGCGCTTACTGAAAGCGCATTCACCGCCGGGAGGCACAGTGGAACGCACGTCCGTCGGCATCATCCTCAACGGCGTCACCGGCCGGATGGGCTACCGGCAGCACCTCGTCCGGTCCCTGCTCGCCATCCGCGAACAGGGCGGCGTGCCGGCCCGCGACGGCAGCCGGATCTGGCCCGAGCTGACACTCGTGGGCCGCGACGAGAACCGGCTCGCCGAGATCGCCGGGCGGCACGGGCTGTCGGCGTACACGACCGACCTGGACGCGGCCCTCGCCGACGACGCCCACCAGATCTACTTCGACGCGCAGGTGACCACCCAGCGGGAGAAGGCGATCCGGGCGGCGATCGAGGCCGGCAAGCACGTCTACACCGAGAAGCCGCTCGCCGAGGGGTTCCTCGCCTCGCTGGAGCTGGCCCGGCTCGCCGCCGCCAAGGGGGTCCGCAACGGCGTCGTGCAGGACAAGCTGTTCCTGCCCGGCCTGCGCAAACTCAAGCGACTCGTGGACGGCGGCTTCTTCGGCCGGATCCTGTCCGTGCGCGGCGAGTTCGGCTACTGGGTGTTCGAGGGCGACTGGCAGGCCGCGCAGCGCCCGAGCTGGAACTACCGCGCCGAGGACGGCGGCGGCATCACGCTGGACATGTTCCCGCACTGGCACTACGTGCTGGAGCAGATCATCGCCCCGGTCACCGCCGTCACCGCTGTCACCGCCACGCACATCCCCGAGCGCGTCGACGAGACCGGCACCCGCTACCGGGCCACCGCCGACGACGCCGCGTACGGCATCTTCGAGCTGGCCGGTGGCATCGTCGCCCAGGTCAACTCCTCCTGGGCGGTCCGCGTGCACCGGGACGAACTGGTCGAGTTCCAGGTCGACGGCACGCACGGCAGCGCCGTGGCCGGGCTGCGCGACTGCCGTATCCAGCACCGGGGCGCCACCCCGATGCCGGTGTGGAACCCCGACCTGCCGGTCACCGAGGCGTTCCGCGCGCAGTGGCAGACAGTGCCGGACAACGGCGAGCACGACAACGCGTTCAAGGTGCAGTGGGAGGCCTTCCTGCGCCACGTCGTCGACGGCGAGCCGTTCCCCTGGGACTTCCTCGCCGGCGCCCGGGGCGTGCAACTGGCCGAGGCCGGGCTGCGCTCAGCCCGCGAGGGGCGGCGGGTGACGATCGAGGAGATCCCCCGGTGAGCACGCACATCACGCTTCCCGCACCGGGCGGCGGCACCGAGCGGCTGACATTGCGGGAACCCCCCGCGTGGCGACGGCCGTCCGGGCCACCGGCAACCCGGATCGCGTACGCGGCCGCGCACGTCGTCGCCGACCCGTACGCCGACAACTCCCCCGCCCGCCCGGCGGGGCTGGACTGGGACGCGACGCTCGCGGTGCGGCGCGACCTGTGGTCGTGGGGCCTCGGCGTGGCCGAGGCGATGGACACCGCGCAGCGCGGGATGGGGCTGGACTGGTCGGCCACCCGCGAGCTGATCCGGCGCAGCGCCGCCGAGGCCGCCGCGTGCGGCGGGCGGATCGTCGCCGGGGCGGGCACCGACCAGCTCACCGGCGTGCCCGGCACGCTCGACGAGGTCGTCGCCGCGTACGCCGAGCAGGTCGCCGTGGTCCAGGAGTACGGCGCCACGCCGGTCCTGATGGCCAGCCGGCACCTCGCCGCGCTCGCCACCGGCCCGGACGACTACCTGCGCGTCTACGAACGGGTGCTGCGGGAGGCCGGCACGCCGGTGGTGCTGCACTGGCTCGGCGACATGTTCGACCCGGCGCTGTCCGGCTACTGGGGATCGACCGACCTGGACGAGGCCACCGCCACGTTCGCCGCGCTGGTGCACGCCCACGCCGACCTGGTCGACGGGGTGAAGGTGTCGCTGCTGGACGCCGGCCGGGAGGTACGGCTGCGGGAGCTGCTACCGCCCGCGGTGAAGGTCTACACCGGCGACGACTACCACTACCCGGAGCTGATCGAGGGCGACGGTAAGCGGTTCAGCCACGCGCTGCTCGGAGCGTTCGCGGCCATCGCCCCGGCCGCGTCGGCCGCGCTGGGACGGCTCGACGCGGACGATCCGGCCGGGTTCCGGGCGATTCTCGACCCGACGGTACCGCTGTCCCGGCACCTGTTCGCCCCGCCCACGCCGTACTACAAGACCGGCATCGCGTTCCTGTCCTGGCTGAACGGACGGCAACCCGGCTTCACCATGGTCGGCGGCCTGCACGGCGGGCGCGGCGTCCCGCACCTGGTCGAGGCGTTCCGGCTGGCCGACGCCGCCGGGCTGCTGCACGACCCGGACCTGGCGGCGCGGCGGATGCGCGCGTACCTGGACGTCGCGGGCGTGCCCGGATGACCGCCGATGCCCGGCTGGCGCGGCTGTCGCTCAACCAGCGCACCACGCAGCGCTGGTCGGTGGCCGAGGCGGTCGACGGCTGTGTACGCGCCGGCATCCCGGCGATCGGGCTGTGGCGCGAGCCGGTGGCCGAGATCGGCGTACCGGCCGCCGCGCGGCTCGTCGCGAATGCCGGGCTGCGGGTGTCGTCGCTGTGCCGGGGCGGGTTCCTCACCGCCGCCGACGACGCCGGCCGGGTCGAGGCGCTCGCAGACAACCGGCGCGCGATCGACGAGGCCGCCGCGCTGGACGCCGCCTGCCTGGTGCTGGTCGTCGGCGGCCTGCCACCCGGCTCCCGCGACCTGGCGGGTGCCCGGCAGCGGGTCGCCGACGCGCTGGCCGAGCTTGCGCCGTACGCCGCCGAGCGCGGGGTACGCCTCGCGCTGGAGCCACTGCACCCCATGTACTGCGCCGACCGGGCGGTGCTGTCCACGCTCGGGCAGGCGCTCGACCTGGCCGAGGCGTTCTCGGCCGAGCAGGTCGGCGTCGTGGTGGACACGTTCCACGTCTGGTGGGATCCGGACGTGTGGCGGCAGATCGCCCGCGCCGGGGCACGGATCGCGAGCTTCCAGGTCTGCGACTTCCTCACCCCGCTGCCGGCCGACGTGCTGCTGGGCCGCGGCATGATGGGCGACGGGCACATCGACTTCCCGCCGCTGCGCCGCGCGGTGGAGGCCGCCGGGTACACCGGTGACGTCGAGGTGGAGATCTTCAACGCCGAGGTGTGGGCCACCGACCCGGACCGGGTCCTCGCCACCATGATCGCCCGCTACGTGGCGCGGGTGCTCACCGACTGACCCAGCGTGACGAGTCCGGTCTGTCGGATAAATCAGGTGGCCGCTCCCCGGGATCCGGGGGCAGGATCGGGATCATGCCATCCCCGCACATCACCACCCCGATCACCACCGACCTGCTGCGCGGCGCGCTCGACCTGGAACAGAAAGCGGACGGGGTGCTGCCGCACCGGCTGCCCGCGTGGGCCCGGGCACAGAACACCGACCCGCAGCTGACGATGGCCGAGGCGATGCCGTCGGGCGTACGGCTGGTGTTCCGTACCCGCGCCACAGTCGTGGAGCTGGACGTGCTGCCCACGAAGATGGTCTACCGGGGCACCGGGCCGCGTCCAGACGGCCGCTACGACCTGGTCGTCGACGGCCGTCTCGCCGGTCAGGCCACCGCCGACGGCGGCAAGGTGCTCACCATCGACCTGGCCGCCGGCACGTCCGGCGTCGAGCCGGGTCCGGTCGGCACGGTGCGCTTCACCGACCTGCCCGCCACCGACAAGGAGGTGGTGATCTGGCTGCCGCACCGGGAGATCACCGAGCTGGTGGCGCTGCGCACGGACGCGCCGGTCGAGCCGGCCGACACGGGTGGCCGCCGGGTGTGGCTGCACCACGGCAGCTCGATCAGCCACGGCTCGGACGCGGAGAGCCCCACCGGCACCTGGCCGGCCGTGGCCGCCACGCTCGCCGGCGTGGAGCTGGTCAACCTGGGGTTCAGCGGCAGCGCGCTGCTCGACCCGTTCACCGCCCGCGCGATGCGCGACACCCCGGCCGACGTGATCAGCGTCAAGATCGGCATCAACGTGGTGAACAGCGACCTGATGCGGCTGCGCGCGTTCGGCCCCGCCGTGCACGGCTTCCTGGACACCATCCGGGAGGGACATCCGCACACGCCGCTGCTGGTCGTGTCGTCGGTCCTGTGCCCGATCCAGGAGGACACGCCCGGCCCGGGCGCGGTCGAGTTCGTCGACGGGAAGGTCCGGTTCCGGGCCACCGGCGACCCGGCCGAGGTGGCCACCGGCCGGCTCACGCTGCGCGTCATCCGCGCCGAGCTGGCCCGGATCGTGGCGTCCCGGGCCGGCGCGGACCCGAACCTGCACTACCTCGACGGGCTGGAGCTGTACGGCGAGGCCGACTACGCCGAACTGCCGCTGCCCGACGAGCTGCACCCCGACCCGGCCGCCGACCGCCGCATCGGCGAGCGGTTCGCCGCGCTGGCGTTCGGCCCGAAGGGACCGTTCGCCGCAGCGGAATGACTGACGGCCCATCACGGCGCGGTGTGACCCAGGTCATGCCGCGCCGTGATCCGTCGGAGGTGCCGTGAACGACCAACTGAGCGTGGGAGGAAGCCGACAGGACGAGGAGCGGCTGCTGCGGCGGGTCGCACGCGCCGACCTGGACGCGTTCGACGAGCTGTACCGGCGTACGTCGCCGTGGCTCGCGATCCGGCTGCGGCGGCGGTGCGCGGACGACGGCATCGTCGCCGAGGTCCTCCAGGACACGTACCTGACTGTGTGGCGGGCCGCCGGCTCGTTCAGCGGGCTCCGTCCCGCAGGCGGCGCGGACGCGCCCGGTGGCTCGGCCGCCGGATGGATCTGGACCATCGCGGCCCGGCGCCTGGTCGACGCGCTGCGCCGCCGCGCCCGGGTGCAGGAGGTGCCGACCGACGTGCTTCCGGTCCGCAGCGCGCCGGCCGCCGAGGACGAGGCGCTCGCCGGGTCGTTCGGCTCGGAGGTGGGCGCCGCGCTGGACGCCCTCGCCCCGGAACTGCGGGCGGTGCTCGCCGCGATGGTCCTGGACGGGCTGACCGTCCGGGAGACCTCCGTCCTGCTGGGGGTGCCCGAGGGCACCGTGAAGAGCCGGGCGCGGCGTGCCCGCAACGCCCTACGGGAGGCACTGACATGACCGCTCACGTTCCCCCGCCGGCACTGGCCGCGTACGCGGCGGGCAGCCCCGACGACGCCGCCACCTGGACGATCGAGGTGCACCTGGAGGGTTGCGCCGAGTGCCGCGACCGGCTCGGCGAGCTGGCCAGCCCGCCACTGCGCGCCCTGCTCGGCGACGCCCGGGAGACGATCCTGGAACAGGCCCGCACCGGGCCACGACCGGTGCGCCGGCGCCCGCTGCGACAGTGGTGGCTGCGCTGGACCGACTGGTCGCTGCTGGCGTGGGCGGCCATGACGTGCACGGCGATCCTCGCCGCGGTGCTGCTGGACCGCAACTACCCGGAGCAGCCCTCGGCGGTGCTGCTGCTGGCACCTGTGGCGCCGCTCGCAGGGCTCGCGGTGGCCTGGTCCCGCCGCGCCAACCCGAACTGGGAGGTGGTCGCCGGCACCGCCCGCGCGGGGCTGGAACTGCTGCTTCGCCGTACCCTCGCGGTTCTGCTCCTGGTCGCGCCGGTGCTCGCGGTGGCCGGGCTGGCGGTCGGCCGCAACCCCGCGCTGTGGCTGCTGCCCTGCCTGACGTTCACCGCCGCGACGCTGCTGCTCGGCAGCCGCGTCGGCGTGCCGCTGGCCGCCGCCGTCCTCGGCGGTGGCTGGCTCACCGTGGTCGCGGCCGTGTCGTTCACCGGCGACGCCGACGCGGCCCGCGCCGCCGCCGCGACCGAGGCCCTGCTCCGGCCCGCCACCATGCCCGCCTGGGCGGCGGCCGCCGCCGTGCTCACCCTCCTCACCACGCTGCGCGCCGAACACCTGCGGCGGCCCGCCGCCTGGCGCTGACCCCGAAAACCGCACCACCACGACACGGCGCCCGTCCGGTGCCGCGACCGACCCTGCCCGAAGAAGGAGACGACATTGGTACGCGCAGTGAGCGCCGACGAGGTGGCGCCGACCCGGCACGCCTGGCGGATCGAGGCGGTGGGACTGTCGGTGAAGGCCGGGCGGCACCTCGCAGTCGACAACCTGGGCCTGACGCTCGGTGCCGGCGTGCACGGGCTGCTCGGCCCGAACGGCGCCGGCAAGAGCACCCTGATGCGTGCGCTCGCCACAGTGGTCAAGCCGCACGACGGCGTGCTGCGGCTGCTCGGCGCGGACGCCACCGCGTCCCGTGAGCTGCGGCCGGTGCGCCGCCGGCTCGGCTACCTGCCGCAGCAGTTCGGCTACTACCCCCGGTTCACCGTCCGGGAGTACGTCGAGTACGTGGCCTGGCTGCGGGAGATGCCGGCCTCGGCGGTGCCGGGCGCGGCCCAGCGGGCCATCGACCGGGTACGCCTCACCGACCGGGCCGACGCCAAGCTCAAGTCGCTGTCCGGCGGCATGCTGCGCCGGGCCGGCATCGCCCAGGCCATCGTGAACGAACCGGACCTGCTGCTGCTCGACGAACCGACAGTCGGCCTGGACCCGGAACAGCGGGTCGAGTTCCGCGAGCTGATCCGGGAACTCGGCACGGACGCCTGCGTGCTGGTCTCCACCCACCTGGTGGAGGACGTGGTGGCGGCCTGCTCCGACGTCATCCTGATGGACCACGGCACCCGCGTGTTCCAGGGCCTGCCCGCCGACCTGATCCGCCACGGCGAGACCGGCGGCGTCGGCGACAGCGCCGCCGAGCGCGGCTACTCGTACCTCCTCAAGCAGCACCGGAGCGCCTGATGATCAGACAGGTACGCATCGAGCTGCGCCGCTCCAACGCGCCGGCCGTGGCGGTGCTGCTGCTGGCCGTCGGCGCCCTCGGCACCGCCAGCATGTACAGCTTCTGGCAGGGCCAGTGGCTGCGGCTGGGCTACGTGCACGCCTCCGACGTGTTCTTCCTGATGCCGCTCGCGCTCGCCGGCGGCGCGGTGCTGGGCCGCCGGGACCGGCGTACCCGCGCCGAGGAACTGATGAACAGCACCGGCCGGCCCCGCTGGCAGCGCGCGCTACCAGCGATGGCAGCGCTCGGCGTCGCCGTCGCGGCCGCGCACCTGCTCGTGCTCGCCGCCAGCGCGGCGGTGGTCGCCTCCGGCGGCGCCCACCTCGGCGTACGCGGACTCGCCGGGCCCCTGATCGACGTGCTGGTGCTGGTGGGCGCGGCCTGGGTCGGCGTGGCGGTCGGCCGGCTGTGGTCCTCACCGCTGCTGCCGCCGCTGCTGGCCGCCGCCGGTCTGGTCGCGCAGGAGGGCACGGCCATGCTCGGCGGTACGGGCAGCCGGCTGACGAACGCCTCCCTCATGATCTCCTGGCCGCCGGACACCCCGTGGGAGACGCTGTCCGACCGGCTGCTGCTGAGCCGCCTCGTGCTGGGCGCCGGGCTGGTCCTGGCCGGCCTGCTGCTGGCGGCAGGCAGATCCTGGCTGACCAGGGCCGGCGCGGCGGCGAGCCTCGCCGGTGGTGTGGCGGGTCTCCTGCTGATCGGCGTACCGGGCCCCGCCGGCATCTGGCAGCTCGATGCGGAAGCACGCCGCTACGTCTGCGCCGACGGCACGCCGCAGGTGTGCGTCACCGCCGTCAACGCGCACCTGCTGCCCGAGGTCACCACCGAGGCCCGGCGAGGGCTGCACGCGCTGGCGAAGCTGCCGAACGCGCCGACCCGCGCGGTGGAACTGCGGCTGGACACCATCGGCAGCAACGACAGCGAGCAGTGGCACCGGCCCGAGCCCACACCCGGCACCGTGCAGTTCCACCTGGAGGTCGATCCGGACACCGGCCGGGCCGCGGACGTGGCCGAGCGCATCGCCATGGGCGGCGGCACCCGGTGGTCCGGTTGCGGGCGCAGCGGCGACGACATCGCCCCGGCGATCGTCGCGGCCTGGCTGCTGGACACCGACACCGTGCGGCTGTGGGACTCCTGGACCGGATACCGGTACGCCGACGAGCAGCAGGAGGAGATCCGGGCCGGGGTGCGGCAACTGCGCGCGCTGCCCGAGCCGGAGCAGTTGCGGCGGGTCACCGCGCTGCGGGACGCGGCCGCGCGGTGCGAGCCGGACCTGATGCCGGCGCTCACCGGCCGGGCCGCGCCGTGACCCGCTGGCTGCCGTTGTACGTGCGGTCCCGCCGGCTACCCGCCGCCCTGGCCGGATCGGCAGTCGCCGTCGCGGTGATGACCGCCTCCTGGTCCGCCTTCAGCGACCGCCCCGAGGTGCCCGCCGGCCTCGCCGTGCTCACCACCGCGATGGCGGTGGCACCGCTCGGGCCGACGCTCGCCGGCACCGACCCGGCGCTGGAGCGGACCGCCGCGTGGCAGTGGGCGCCGCGCCGGGCCGGGCACCTGCTCGCGTACGGGGCGGTGGTGGTCGGGCTGCTGGCCGCCGCCCGCATGCTCGGCGCCGACTTCGGGCCGCTGTCCGTGCTGGCCCGCAACACGGCCGGGCTGACCGGGCTGGTCGGACTCGGGGCCGCGCTCGCCGGCGCGCGGGCCGCCTGGCAGGTGCCGACCGCCTGGGCCGCGCTGGGGGCTTTCCTCGCCGCACCGGGCGGACCGGAGTGGCGGCAGGTCGCGCTGTGGATGGCGCAGGAGCCGGGCAACCGGATCGCCGCGGTCACCGCCACGACGTTCCTCCTCGGCGGCGTCGTCGCGTACGCGCTGCGGGTGGGACCGCAGGTCGCGGCCGCCGAGGCGGCGCTGGAACAGTGACGTGCCGGACCTCGTCGCGCGCCCACAGCGCGCGGCGAGGTCCGGTCAGCGTCAGGTCAGCGGCACCCAGGCGAGGGTGGTCATGCCGGACAGGGCGGTCGCCTTGAGACCGGCGTCGGAGACCGTCCAGAGCACACCGTCGATCATCAGCGAACGGCGGATCGGCGCCCACTCGCCGCCGTCGGCCAGGACGCCCGGGTGGTCGACGGCACCGGCCACTGTGAAGCCCTTGTCGCCGATGCGCAGCGCCAGCACACCGCCGGACGGCGGGCGCCTGGTGCCGTCGGCGCGGTCGGTGACCACGCCCGGCTGCCGCACCGGGAGCACCACCAGGCGCTCGGGCTCCCAGTACAGGAACGCGTGCGGGTCGTGCTCCGCCTCGGACCAGCCGCCCGGGACGTGGTGCTGGGCGATGCGCGCCGGACGGGCCGGGTCGGCCACGTCGAACAGCGACACCTGGGTGCCCGTCACCCGTCCCCGGTCCGTCGCGTCCTGCCCGACCCCGATCAGGCGGCCGTCGCCGGCCGGGTGCAGGTACGCCGAGTACCCGTTGATCTTCAACTCGCCGGTGACCCGGGGCGCGGCCGGGTCGCGCAGGTCCACGCCGTACAGCGGGTCGGTCTGCCGGAACGTGACCACGTAGCCGGTGCCGCCGACGAACCGCACCGCGAAGATCCGCTCGCCCTTGCCCAGGCCGGTCACCGCGCCGACCCGCTTCAGCGTGGCACCGTCGGCGCGCAGCACGTAGACGCCGGACTGCGAGGACGTGCCGCGCCCCCAGGTGTCACCCGTCGTGGTCGCCGCCCGGAGGTGACCGTCCCACTCGGACAGCGCGTACTGGTTGATCAGCCAGCCGGGCACGGACCCGGCGGCGACGAAGCGTGGCGTGCCCGCCGCGGTGTCGAACTGGTAGATCTCGGTGCTGGTGTCACGTGCCCCGGACGGTCCGCCCCGCCACATCCGCCAGCGGTGGTCGTTGGCGACGTAGAGGCGTGCGCCGTTGCTGTAGACGGTGTCGCCGTCGGCGACCACGGTGACCGGGTCACCGGCACCGAGCGCAGCCGCGCCCAGGTCGAAGCTGAGCACCGTCACCATCGACGCGCCGGAGAATCCGGCCGGACGGTTGACCCGGTCGCAGCCGACCCGCCCCGTGCCGACGGTCCGGACACTGTCGCGGATCTCGTAGCGGGGCAGCCAGTCGTCGAGCGTGGCCTTGTCGATGACCGCCCGGTTGGCGGCGATCCGCTGGGCGTCGGTCCGGCGACCGGACGGGTACGGGAAGTCGAGCCGGGGCGCGGACCGGATCACCACACGGGCGGTCCCGCCGGACTGCCGGGCGTCGACCAGGAGACCGTCCATCCGGTACTCCCCCACCACCCGGGGCGGTCCGGCGAGGTCCACCAGGACGAGCCGGGCCTGCGGGGTCGCGCCCGGGCGCGTCTGCCCGTCCGGTACGGGGCCCTTGACGGTCCGTCCGGCGTGCAGCAGCACGAGCGCCCGGTCACCGTGCAGCAGCAGGCTCCCCTCGTCGCCGGAGAACCGCTCGGCATCGCGGTCGAGCGCCAGCCGGCCGGTCACGCGGCGGCTCGCCGGATCGACCACCGACAGCACGCCCCGGCTGACCGTGACGATCCGCCGCCCGTCGGTCTTGACCAGGTCCGGTTCGTCCACGCCGGCCTCGTGCACGTTGGTGCCGGAGAAGTCGGGCGTGGACGCCGACGCCGCGTCCTTGGCGGCGCCGCCGACCGCCGCCCGTTCCGCGCTGAACTGCATGCGTACGTCCGGGCCGAGACCCCACGGGCCGACCGCCGCCTTCGCGGCCGTGCGGAGCTGCCGCAGCGCCTCGTCGCAGCCGTCGAAAGCCACCAGCCGCAGCCCGCCGGCCGGTACGACCCGCCCGGTGGGCGGCGGGTCGGCGGCCGGCGGTGACGCGGTGCAGCCGGCGAGAGCCAGCGCGGCGGCCATCGTCCATCCAAACGTCCGGGATCCGTGACGGGTCATGCCGGTCAGACGTGGCGGTGACGAGCACGGTTCCCGGCCGTGCCGCTCAACCACCGGCCGTGCCGCTCAACCGCCCGCCATCGCGCCGAGCACGATGAACGGCTCCTTGCCGGCGACCACCTCCTCCGGCAACGGCTCGTCCGGGGACTCGTTGGAGAGGTCCAGCTCGCAGGCGTAGAAGCGGACGAACGGCCGGCGCTTCCCGCTGTGCCGGTCGCGGATCGTGCCGAGCAGCATCGGGTACGCGGTCTCCAGCGCGTCGAGCACCTCCCGCTGGGTGGGCGGCCCGGCCACCTCGACGCGGACCTCGCCGGTGACGTGCGCCAGGTTCTTCAGGTGCGCCGGCAGCACCACCCGGATCACGGCAGCACCTGGACCTCGACCGAGAGCACGCCCGGCAGGTCCCGCACGATCGGCGCCCACGTGTCGCCGCCGTCGGCCGAGTGGTAGACCTGACCGCCCGTGGTGCCGAAGTAGACGCCGCACGGGTCGAGCGTGTCGACGGCCATCGCGTCGCGCAGCACGTTGACGTAGCAGTGCGACTGCGGCAGCCCTTCGGTCAGCGGTTCCCAGTGCTCACCGCCGGTACGGCTGCGGTAGACGCGCAGTTTGCCCTCCGGCGGGTAGTGCAGCGAGTCGCTGGTGATCGGCACCACGTAGACCGTCTCCGGCTCGTGCGCGTGCACCGCGATCGGGAAGCCGAAGTCCGTCGGCAGGTCGCCGCTGACCTCCCGCCAGTTCGCGCCGGCGTCGTCGGTGCGCATGACGTCCCAGTGCTTCTGCATGAACAGCGTGTCCGGCCGGGACGGATGCTGGGCGAGCCGGTGCACGCAGTGCCCCACCTCGGAGTCGGTGTCCGGGATCTCGCCCGAGCGCAACCCCTTGTTGATCGGCAGCCAGCTCGCGCCGGCGTCGTCGCTGCGGAACGCGCCCGCCGCCGAGATCGCGACGTAGATCCGGTCCCGGTCGGCCGGGTCGAGCAGGATCGTGTGCAGGCACATCCCGCCCGCGCCGGGCTGCCAGGACGGGCCGGTCGGGTGCTGTCGCAGGGCGGTCAGCTCGGACCACTTCTGGCCGCCGTCGGTGGACAGGTAGAGGGCGGCGTCCTCGCC
Source organism: Micromonospora sp. L5 (assembly GCF_000177655.2). Classification (NCBI taxonomy): domain Bacteria; kingdom Bacillati; phylum Actinomycetota; class Actinomycetes; order Micromonosporales; family Micromonosporaceae; genus Micromonospora; species Micromonospora sp. L5. Next base: position 5,787,569 of record NC_014815.1, read on the forward strand.
GCCCGCGTACACGGTGTCGGGGTCGTGGCGGGAGGGCTCCAGGTGCCAGATCCGCTTGAACTCCCACGGCCGCGGAGTGCCGTCGTACCAGAGGTGCTGCCCCACCTCGCCGCTGTAGGCGAAGTCGTTGCCGACCGTCGTCCAGGTCCGGCCGCCGTCGTCCGAGCGCTGGATCAGCTGCCCGAACCAGCCGCCGGACTGGGACGCGTACAGCCGGTCCGGTTCGACAGGCGAACCTGTCAGGTGGTAGATCTCCCAGCCGCCGAAGTGCGGCCCGTCGACGGTCCAGTCGTCGCGCTTGCCGTCCGAGGTCAGGATGAACGCGCCCTTGCGCGTGCCGACCAGTACTCGTACGCCGCTCATGTCTCGTCCTCTCGTCCGAGGGGTTCTCCCCGCAATGACCGTGCGGCTCACCGAAACTCATCGCTGTCGTACTCCCCGGCTACGACATTTCCCGGTCGGGCGGGCGGCGGCGGCGCCGCCACGCCGGTGCGGCCGGAATGTCGGGGGGTGCGGCTAGCCTGCGCGCATGACCGGCCCCGCAGACGTCCCGCCCGAGCACCTCGACCGCCTGCGGCCGGTCTGCCTCGGCCTGCCGGAGACCTACGAGGAGGCGGCCTGGGTGGGCGTCCGGTGGCGCGTCCGCGGCCGCACGTTCGCCCACGTGCTCACCGTCGACCCGGGCCACCAGGCGGCGTACGCACGGGCCGCGGCGACCGACGAGCCGGTCTGCGTGATGACGTTCCGCTCCCCCGGCGACGAGATCGCCGGGCTGCTCGCGGCCGGGCCGCACTTCTTCAAGCCGGACTGGGCCGCCGACGTGGTCGGCCTGCGGCTGGACGCGGACACGGACTGGACCGAGGTCGCCGAACTGCTCACCGAGAGCTACTGCGTGCTGGCCCCGAAGAAACTGGTCGCGCTCGTCGACCGGCCGGGCTGAGTCAGCCGAGCTTCTTGCGCAGCGTCTCGAACGCCAGGTCCGCCCGCAGCGGCACGCCGAACCGCTCGTCGCCGTACGGGAACGGGCTCAGCTCGCCGGTGCGGACGTAACCGCGCCGCTCGTACCAGCCGATCAGGTCGTCGCGCTGGACGATCACGGTCATCCGCATCTCACCGGCGTGCCACTGCTCGGCCGCGTAGCGCTCGGCCTCGGCCAGCAGATCCCGGCCCACGCCGCCGCCCTGCCGGCCGGGCGCGACAGCGAACATCCCGAAGTAGACGTGGTCGTCGCGGCGCTCCAGCTGGCAGCAGGCCACCAGGTCGCCGTCCTGCTCGGCGACCAGCACCACGCCGTCCGGGCCGGTGACCGCGGCGGTCACCATCGCCGGGTCGGTGCGCTGCCCGGCCAGCAGGTCCGCCTCGTGGGTCCAGCCCTGCCGGCTGCGCTCACCCCGGTACGCCGACTCGATCAGGTCGACGAGGGCTGCCACGTCTTCGGGACGGGCGACCCGGACGGTACGGGGTGCGGGGCTGGTCATGGCGGTTCTCCACGGTCGCGGCGGCGTACCTGGTCAGCGTACGCACGCGGGTGTCCCGGACGGCGGCCGGGACCACCGGGCGGGACGGTTCGTGGTTCACTGCCCGGCATGGAGACGACAGTCGGCACGGCGGGCCTGCCGGCGGTCCTCGACCTGCCGGCCGGGCCGGTACGCGGCGGCCTGGTGGTGCTGCACGGCTCGCATGCCGAGCAGCACTCCTACTTCCTCTACGCCCATCTGGCCCGGCTGCTGCCTCCGGCCGGGATCGCGGTGCTGCGCTACGACCGCCGCCCTCGGATCGACGGACACGACGTGCCGCTGGCCGACCAGGCCGAGGACGCGTCGGCGGCCGTGGCGGAGCTGCGCCGGCACGTCGGGTCGCCGCCGGTCGGGCTGTGGGGTTTCAGCCAGGGCGCGTGGGCGGCGGCCCTGACCGCCGTCCGGCACCCGGTCGACTTCCTGGTGCTGGTGGGGTGCAGCGCGGTGAGCCCCGCGGTCCAGATGCGCCACGGCACCGCCGAGCAGCTCCGCCGCAACGGCTACGGCCCGGCCGACCTCGCCGAGCTGGCCGAGCTGCGCCGCGTCGCCGAGGGATTCCAGCGCGGCGACGTGCCGCGCGCGGAGGCACAGGCGGCGATCGACTCGGCGGCCCGCCGCCGGTGGTTCCCGCTGGCGTTCCTGCCGAACGAACTGCCCGCGATGCCCGGCACCTGGACCGACATGGACTACGACCCGGCGCCGGTGCTGGCGCGGCTGACCTGCCCGGTGCTGCTCTGCTACGGCGAGACCGACGCGTGGATCCCGATCGAGGACAGCCTCGCGGTGTGGCGGCGGGCGGCGCGCGACGCCGAGCTGACGGTGGCCCGGCTGGCCGGCTGCGACCACGCCCCCACGCTCGGCGAGGGCGAGGATCTGGACAGCGTCAGCCCGCAGTACGAGCGGGTGCTGCTGGACTGGCTCGACCGGCGGCTGCCGCCCGCCGGCTGAGCAGGCGGTCAGTCCCGGTACCGCAGCCCGGCGAGCAGCAGGCCGACCAGCCGGCGCGCGTCGTAGCGGGGATCGCTGTCCGCGCCGATGCAGAGGTTCCCGACGCCGCGCAGCAGCTGGTACGCGTCGACGTCCCGGCGGATCTCGCCGGCCTCGGCCGCGGCGTCCAGCAGAGCGGCGCAGACCGGCACCAGCCGGTCGACGAAGTAACCGTGCAGCGCGTCGAACTGCCCGCTGTCCGCGCGCAGCGCCGCGGCGAGCCCGTGCTTGGTGACCAGCAGGTCGACGAACTGGTCGATCCACCGGGTCAGCGCGGCGTACGGGGTGGGTGCCTGCGCCAGGCAGACCGGGCCGGCTTCGGCGCACGCCTCGACCTGGTGCCGGTACACCGCGACCACGAGGTCGGCGCGGGTCGGGAAGTGCCGGTAGACCGTACCCACGCCGACGCCTGCGGCGGCGGCGATGTCGCGTACCGGGGCCTCGACGCCGGAGGCGACGAACACCGCGGCGGCGGCATCGAGCAGCGAGCGCTGGTTGCGCCGCGCGTCGGCCCGGCGTCGGCCCGGCCCGGTGGTGTCGGTCACGTTCGGCGTCCTCTCCTGGACTGCGGTTGCCAAACGGAACAGCGTTCCGTATCGTTACCGGAGCAATGTTCCGCATGGCCATCATGCCAGGCGGGACGAGAGATCACCGAGTCAGGCCGCGCCCGTCGCGGCCACCGGAGGGACACCCCATGCAGTACCGCACCCTGGGCCGCACCGGCGTACAGGTCAGCACGCTCGCGCTGGGCGCCATGAACCTCGGCCCGATCGGGCGCACCACCCAGGACGAGGCCACCGCGCTCGTCGGGGCCGCACTCGACGCCGGGATCAACCTGATCGACACCGCCGACGCCTACGGCAACGGGATCTCCGAGGAGATGGTCGGCCGGGCGATCGCCGGCCGCCGCGACGACGTGGTGCTGGCGACGAAGGCCGCCCTGCCCATGGGCGAGGAGCGCAACCGCCGGGGCGGCTCCCGGCGCTGGCTGGTCACCGCCCTGGAGGACAGCCTGCGCCGGCTCGGCGTCGACCACGTGGACCTCTACCAGATCCACCGCTGGGATCCGGCAACCAGCGACGAGGAGACGCTGTCGGCGCTGACCGACCTGCGGCAGGCCGGCAAGATCCGGTACTTCGGCACCTCCACCTACCCGGCCCACCGCCTGGTCGAGGCGCAGTGGGCGGCCCGCGAGCACCACCTCGGCCGGTACGTCACCGAGCAGCCCAGCTACTCGATCCTGCAACGCGGCATCGAGGCACACGTCCTGCCGGTCACACAGCGCTACGGGCTCGGCGTCCTGGTCTGGAGCCCGCTCGCCTCGGGCTGGCTCTCCGGGGCGATCCGGGCCGGCCGCGAGATCACCACCCACCGGTCCACGTTCATGCCGCAGCGCTTCGACCCCACGGTCCCGGCCAACCAGGCCCGGCTCGACGCGGTGGAAAGGCTGGCCGGTGTCGCCGACGAAGCAGGACTCACGCTGATCCAGCTCGCACTCGGCTTCGTCACCGCGCACCCCGCCGTGACCAGCGCGATCATCGGTCCGCGCACGCCGGAACACCTGCACAGCCAGCTCGCCGCCGCGGGCACCGTCCTGGACGCCGACGTCCTCGACGCGATCGACGCGATCGTCGCCCCCGGCGTCGACCTGGCCCCGGAGGAGAAGCACGACACCCCGCCCGCCCTGCTCGACCCGGCGCTGCGCCGCCGCTGACCGCTACGCTGCCGCGCATGGACGCCGAGCTGCCCACCTTCGAGTTCGCCTTCCCCGGCCCGCTGCGCGACCAGCTCGTCGCCGCGGTGCTCGACGGGGGCAAGACCACCACCACCGGCCTGCTCCAGGACTACGAGATCGACGGTGAGCCGCTACCGGCCGTCGGCACCCGCTCGGCGGTGATCGACTCCGACGGCCGGCCGGTGGCGGTGATCGAGCTGGTCGAGGTCCGCGTCGCCCGCCTCGGCGACGTCGACCTCGACCACGCCCGGGACGAGGGCGAGGGGTTCGAGACGGTCGCCGCCTGGCGCGCCGGCCACGAACGGTTCTGGCACGGCGACGACTACCGCGGCTGGCTCGGCGACCCCGCGTTCACAGTGGACGACGACACCCCGGCCGTGCTGGAACGCTTCCGGCTGGTCGAGACGCTCTGACGGCGGCCGGGCTGGTCACTCCGCGGCGAGCCAGGCGCGCAGCTCGACGCCGTGCTCGTCCAGCTCCGGCGGCGGCAGGTCGTAGCGAGGTGGCGCCCCGGACAGGCCGATCGGATTCCGGATCCCCGGTACCCCGCCGGCCGTCACCACCGGCTCCAGGCCGAGCCCTTGAGCCAGCGCCACCCCCTCGGCCACCGAGTTGATCGGGCTGCACGGCACGCCCGCGGCACGCAGCTCGGCGAACCAGTCCGCGCTGCCGCGCCGGGACAGCGCCGCCACCAGCAGCGGCCGCAGCTCGTCGCGGTGCGCGACCCGGTCGGCGTTGCCGCGGAACCGCGCGTCGCCGGCCAGCTCCGGCACGCCGAGCACCCCGCAGAGGGTACGGAACTGGCCGTCGTTCCCGGCGATCACCACCAGCTCGCCGTCGGCGGTGGGCAGCGGCTCGTACGGCACGATGCTCGGGTGCGCGTTGCCCATCCGGTGCGGCGCCGCCGCACCCGCGACGTACGCGCTGGCGTGGTTGACCAGCCCGGACAGTGCCGAGGAGAGCAGGTCCACGGTGACGTGCTGCCCGCGACCGGTCTCCTCCCGGTGCCGCAGCGCGGCCAGGATCCCGACCGCCGCGTGCAGCCCGGCGATCACGTCGAACACCGCCACCCCGGCCTTGTAGGGCGGGCCGTCCGCGTCCCCGGTGAGGCTCATCAGCCCGGCGGCGGCCTGCACCATGAGGTCGTACCCCGGCAGGTCGGCGCCCCCGGCGTCGCCGAAGCCGCTGATCGAGGCGTACACCAGGCGGGCGTTGCGGGCGGTGACCGTGCCGTGGTCGAGGCCGAAGCGGCGCAGCGCGCCCGGACGGAAGTTCTGGATCAGCACGTCGGCCCGGTCGGCCAACCGGTGGGCCAGCGTCAGGTCGCCGGGATCGGTCAGGTCGAGCACCAGCGAGCGCTTGTTGCGGTTGACCGCCAGGTAGTAGGTGGCCACGTCGTCGCGCACCGGGGGCCGCCAGCCGCGGGTGTCGTCACCGCCGGGCGCCTCCACCTTGACCACGTCCGCGCCGAGGTCGGCCAGGAGCATCGTCGCGTACGGCCCGGCGAGGATCCGGGAGAAGTCGGCGACCAGCACCCCGCGCAACGGACCCGACATGCCACCCTCCCTCGCCGCCGACCACGATGACACATACCCGACGGCACGCCCGGCAGGGGTGGCCGAGGACGCGCTGCTGGCCCTTCGTGGCGCGGCACCTGTCCGCGCACAAACGCCCCCGGCAGGTACGGCTGGTCGGCGCGCTGCCCCGCAACGCGATGGGCAAGGTGCAGAAGTCCCGGCTGACCGAGGTGTGACCGGCCGCCTCAGCGGGCCGCGGCCGCCCGGCGGACGAGCCGGCGGGCCTCGTCCGGCGGCACGCCCGTGGCGCGCAGCAGGTCGTTGGCGACGGTCCGCAACTGCGAGACCACGATGGTGCCGGAGAAGCCGATGTCCTGCCGGCACGCCTCGCCCGCGTCGCGCACCGCGCGCAGCACCCGCTCCCGGGCGGCGACCGGCTCCTCGGCGGCCAGGAACTCCCGGTGCAGCAGCCGGATCGCCTCGCTGAAGTGCTCGAGCGCGGCTGGTAGCTGCGGCGGCACCGGCTCCCGGTCCCGCAACGTGGTGCCGATCCGGCGGACCATGCCGCGGCTGTTGCGGAACGCCCGGTCCAGGTGCTCGGCGCCGTGCCGGTACGCGGCCAGGGCCCGCCGTCGCCGCCAGCGCACCGGGGAGAACCGGACCACCTCGTCGGCGGCGGTGACCATCTCGTCGATCTGGTCCAGCTCCGCCTCGGCGGCGCGCATCCGGGCCAGCACCTCGTCGGCCGCGCGCACGTCGGCCCGCGCCAGCGCCTCCGCCGACGCGGTCATCTGGCACGCGAACCTGTCGAGCGCCGGGTCGGCGACGCGGCGGACCGCGCGCAGCGGGTTCAACGGCGCGATCACGAGCACCACGAGCAGGCCGACCACACCGCCGACGAGCGCGTTGACGGTCCGGGGCAGCTCCAGCTCGGGCGACACCGGGGTCAGCGTGGCGACCAGGACCGCCGTACCGCCGGCCTGGGTGACGAGCGCGCCGGTGCCGCGGACGAGCACCGCCGCGGTGACCGCCAGGAACACGATCACGCCGGTCTGCCACGGCCCGGTGCCCAGGAGACTCACCAGCAGGTCACCGACGACGATGCCGAGCACGACACCGGCCACCAGCTCCACGGTCCGCCGGGTGCGGTTGCCGAGCGAGGCGGCGATGACGCTCACCGCCGCGGCCGGTGCGAACGTCGGGTCCGGGTTACCGAGCACCTCCCGGGCGACCGTCCAGGCCAGCGCGGCGGCCAGGCCGGCCTGGACCGCCACGAGGAAGTACGTCCGCAGCCTCCGGTGACCGGTCCGGCCCACATCACGCACCCGGTCGACGGCAGCCCGCATATACCGGGGTACCCGCGGCCGACCGCTCGAATCTCATCCGGGGTACGCCATCGTGCCGGTCAGCGCCACCACACCGGGCAGCCGGGTGTCCTGGCGCAGGAACTGCACCACCACCGGCACCGGGGAGCGCAGCACGCAGCCGTACGGGCGGTCCAGCCGCACGGCCTCCGGATCGATCAGGTCATTGACCCGGACGTGCCGGATGCGGCGGGCGCCGACCAGCAGCCGGTACGGCCCCACCGGCTCGGTGTCCTGGTAGTAGAAGTCCAGTTCCACAGCGGCGTCCCGGTCACCGGCGTTGAGCACGCAGAGCTGGTCGAAGGCGGTGAACGCCGGTTCCGGGCCGTGCGCGGGGAACGGCACGTGCCCGCCGGGCACCACCCAGACCCGGGCGCCGACGGGCGCGCTCACTGCTCCTCCAGCAGCCGGGCTATGTCCGGCGTGAGGAACACCCCGTCCGGGTCGAGCCGGCGGCGCACCGCCTGGAAGTCGTCCCAGTGGGGAAAGAGGGGACGCAGTTCCCGCGCGCCGAGCCAGTGCTTCTTGCCCCAGTGCGGGCGCCCGCCGTAGTGCCGGAACACCGCCTCCACGTCCCGGAAGTACTCCTCGTACGGCAGTGAGGTGTTCTGCAGGCAGGCGATCGTGGTGGTGGGCCGGCCGTAGGCGTTGCTGAGCCAGATGTCGTCCGCGGCGATGGTGCGCACCAGCACCCGCCAGGCGGCCACCCGGCGGTGCCGGTCGCGCACCCGGCGGCGTACCTCGGCGAAGCACGCCGGGAACGCCTCCGACGGCAGCATGTACTCGATCTCCTCGAAGCGCAGCTCCCGTTCCCGGGGAATGGTGCGGTGGGTCGGCCCGACCTGGCTCTGCCGGGGCTCGCCGTCCGGCAACCGGACGTCCGCCCGGTCCGGCGCGGCGTCCGTGTCGATGCGGTTGATCACCCGGATCTGCGTCCGGTCGCTGCGCGGGTACCAGTAGAAGTCCATGTTGCGGTTGGTGTGCTGGAGTTCGGCGAGGTGGTCCAGGGTCCAGTCGAGGTGCGTGCACCAGGAACGGCGGTGCAGCTGATAGGTCGGCTGCACATCGAGCGTGATCCGGGTGACCACGCCCAGCGCGCCGAGGGAGAGGCGGACGGCGGGCAGCAGGTCCGGGTTGCGGCGCGCGTCCACGTCCAGCACGTCGCCGGTACCGGTGACCAGGCGTACGCCGGTGACCTGGGTGCTCAGGTTCCCGAAGCCGATGCCGGTGCCGTGGGTGCCGGTGGCGGTCGCCCCGGCGATCGACTGGTAGTCGACGTCACCCAGGTTGTCCATGGCCAGCCCGGCGTCGTAGAGCCCCTCGCCGAGCGCCCGGAGCTTGGTGCCGGCCCACGCGGTCGCGAGCCGCCCGTCGTCGGAGATCACGCCGGACAGCCGGTCCAGGCCGAGCAGGATCCCGTCGGTACGCACCAGCGGGCTGGACGAGTGCCCCGAACCGACCGGACGGATGGTGGCGCCGGTGGCCCGGGCACGGCGCACCAGGTCGCACACCTCGGCCTCGTCGGCCGGCTCGGCCCGGTCCGCCGGCGTGAAGCGGAGACTGCCGGACCAGTTCACGAATTCGCGTGTCACAGCGGCCCCTCCCCGGCCGGCTTACCCGTGCCCGCCCGGGGTAGTCGCCGCCGCGCCGTGACCGCCGCCGCCGGGCGGCCCGGCGTGACCCGCACCCCGCCGGGAACCAGCGCGGCGCTCCCGACGACTATCCCTACATGGTGTGTGAGCAGTGGCGGGAGATCCTGTCGGCACAGCTGGACGGTGAGGCGTCCGAGTCGGAGATCGAGGCGGCCGAGGCGCACCTGACCGGCTGCGCCGGCTGCCGCGGCTGGTTCGACTCGGCCGCGTCGGTGACCCGGCGGGCCCGTACGCAGCTCGCCCCGCGGGTGCCCGACCTGGTCGACGCGGTCCTGGCCGCCGCTCCCCCGCCCCGGCCCAGCCGCCGCCATCGGATCACGCTCGGGCTGCGCGGGGCGCTCGGGCTGCTCGGCGCGGTGCAGCTCGTACTCGGCCTGGCCCAGATCGGCCGGGAGGCGGTCGTCACCCACGCGCACACCTCCGGCCAGCACCTGTGGCACGAGTCGGCGGCGTGGAACGTCGCGGTCGGCGCCGGGTTCCTCTACGTGGCCGCGCGCCGGTCCGCCCCGTCCGGCCTGCTGCCGATGCTCAGCGCGTTCGTCGCCACGCTCGTGCTGCTGTCGGTGAACGACCTGATCACCGGGCAGGTGGCGATGACCCGGCTGGTCAGTCACGGTTTCCTGCTGGTCGGCTGGGCCGTGATGCTGGTGCTGTCCCGCCTCGGCCGGCGCCCCGGCGACACCCCGCCCGGTCAGCGCCGGCCGGACGGATCTCGGTGGGCGCTGCCGACCGAGGAACCGGCCGCGCCGGCGCTGCGGCTGGTGCCGCCCGGCCCGTACCCCGCACAGGCCCGCGACCGGCGCGCCGCCTGACGGCCCGCGGCGCGGGTCTCCGGCTCGCGGCGTCCCTGCGGCCCTCGGTCGCGGTCGGGCCCCGGCCGGTCGCGGTCCCCGCAGGCCTCGGCGGTCGTGGTCTCGGCGGTCGTGGTGTCAGCGCGCCCGGCGGTCGCGGGCGTCGCCGGACCATGCGGCGACCAGGTCCTCCCGGGCGCGGGCCACGCGGGAGCGGATGGTGCCCACCGGGCATCCGCACACCTCGGCCGCCTCGGCGTAGGACAGACCGAGCACCTGGGTGGCCACGAACGCCGCCCGCCGGTCCGGCGCCAGCGTGGCGATGAGACCGCGCAGCACCACCCCGTCCTCCCCGCCGCCGGTCACCGCGCCGGCCGCCTCCGCGGCGGCCTGCCAGTCCGGCAGCGCCGCGACCCGGGGCCGGGCGGTCGCCGCCCGCACGTGGTCCACCGCGACCCGGCGGGCGATCGTGAAGATCCAGGTACGCGCCGACGACCGGCCCGCGAAGCCGGGCAGGCTGCGCAGCGCGCGCAGGAAGGTCTCCTGGGCCAGGTCGTCGGCCTCGGCGGGCCCGGCCAGGTGGGCGAGGAAACGCCACACCGGCGCCTGGAGGGCCCTGACGAACGCGGCAGCGGCCAGCTGGTCACCCCGGGCGGCGCGTCGTGCCCACCCGGTCACCTGCTCGTCGTCGTCCGCGCTCATCCGCGGCCGACCCGCCGGTCCGGCATGCTCATGCCGGACGGTACGGATGCGCGCCCCGCTCGGTTCATCAGTGGCGTCCCTCCTGCCGGCGCCGGAGTCCGGTCACCCCCGGTTGGTCGGCCGGCGGGTCAGGAAAGTTCCCTCGCTGTCAGTCGTCCACGGAGACGGTGACCGGCCCGACCCGCAGGACGCCGTCGGTGAGCGGCGAGCACCGGACGCCGCCGCGGCGGCGCATCGCCTTCCACGTGCCGGGGGCGACCACCACGTCGAGCCAGGCGCAGGGCGGGGCGGCCCGGTGCACCCGCAGCCGGACCGGGCCGTCGCCGGAGTCGAGCGTGAGCACGCGCCCGACCAGATCGTCCACCGGGATGCCCTCGGTGAGCACGTTGCGCCGCAGCTGGGTGAGGTCCGCGCCGGGCGGCAGCGACTCCCGCGCGATCAGCGTGACGCTCGCCTGACGGTGCGCGGGACGGCCGAAGTAGCGGTCACCGACGATGCCGAGCCCGGCGCGTAGCTCCACCCGGTCCACCAGCTCGCCCGGTGGCGCGGGGGCGGGTCCGTCCGCCGGGCGGCCCACGTACCGGTGCACGGGTGAGGCCAGCAACTGGACGATCCGCGGCATGCGCGAAGTCTAATCGGGGGCATACCACCGCCAAACCGGACGATAGCCGCGCTCACGTATCCGCGCCCTCCGCAGGACGTTGTACCAGGTGTGACGGCGAGGCGACCCGACGCGATCGGGGCTCATCCGCAGCGGCGACTGGCCTGGGCGCGGCGCGAGAACGAGCGCGGGCGCCAGGCGTACGAGACGGCGGCCCGGACCTGGCGCCGCCGCGCCGACCACCTCGACCGGCTGTCGATGGAGGCGGCGGGCTTCCACGGCTGCCCACTGCCCGGCACCGCGCTGCCGGTGCCGCTGGACGACGGCGAGGTCGTCTACCGCATCCTGCCCACAGTCGACCTGGTCGAGGCGACGGCCCGGCACCTGCCCGGGATGCCGGTGCCGGACCGCACGCTCGCCGGTTGTCTCGACCCGTCCGACGGCCCGCTGCCGGCGGGACTGCGCGTGGTGGACAGCGGCACCGCCGTGGTGACCGACCGGCGGGTGGCCTTCGCCGGGCAGAACGCCCGGCGGGACTGGCCGCTGCGGGACGTGCGCGGCCTCGGGCACCACCCGGACCGTCCGGTCACCCTGCTGCACGACGGCGGCGCCCCGGCGGGCCTGCGCGTACCGGCCCCGGGCGCGGCGAACACCAGGTTCTACCTCACCCTCGCCCACGCCGGTGCCACCGGCACACGGCAGGCGGTCGTCGAGGACGTCGAGGCGCTGCGGTCCGCCCACCGGGCTGCCCGGCCCCGGCCTCCCCGGCCGCTCGGCCCGTGGGACGCCCCGGCCGACCGGGCACTCCCCCAGCGGCTGGCCGCGGCGGGCGTCGCGGCGGCGGCCGTGCTGCTGGGCGTCACCTCCGCCGGCACCTGGACGGCGACAGCCGGGCAGACCGATCCGGCGCACGGACAGGCGACCGCGCCCGCCACCACGGCCGCACCGCCCGCGCCCGGGGTGCCGCCCGTGGCGACTCCGGTCGACCCGCCGTCGCCGGTGGTCCGGCCGACCCGGCCCGCGCCGCCACCGAAGCGCCTCCCGAACGCGACCGCAGCGTCCGGGGCGCGAGTCCTCACCACCGCACCGCCCGTCGCCGGGTCGCCGCCGGCACGGGTCGGCGACCGCCCGTCGACGCCCGTCGAGCCGCCCAGCCCTCCCGCCGACCAGGTGACTCCGGCGCCGACCGCGAGCCCGACGAGCGACCCGGATCCGACCGGAGAGCCCGGTCCCACCGGCGACCCGAGCCCGACCGCCTCATCCGAGGCGGCCCTGCTGGACCTGGTGGGCCAGGTGGGCCGACGGCTCGGCCTGGCCGTAAGGCTCGGCGCGACAGCCCAGGTGGACGCGGCCCTCTCCTGACCCGCGGAGTGGAGTGCCAGCCGAGGATGAAGGTGCCGCCATCCTCGGCGTACCGGTCGAGGACGGCGAACGAGGCCGCGCCCAGGCTGCTGATCGGCTGTGCCCGGGCGGTTGCCGCGGCGACTGCTTGATCGCACCCGTGGCGGCCGCTTGATCGACACCCGTGGTGGCCGCTTGATCGACACCATTACGCCGAGGTGGCGGCATCCAGCCGGCTCGGACCCCGCCACCTCGGCGAGCTGGCGTGGATCAAGCTGGGTGTCCCAGGCGGGGAAGATCGGTCAGCGCCGTGGCCCACCGGCGCAGCCCTTCCCGCAGCCACGTCCCACCGCCGCATCCCCTCGCCGCCCGATCCCATCCCCTCGGGATACCCCGAGCCCTTGAGCCACCGTGCCCTTGAGTCCCCGAGTCCCCGAGCCCCGAGCCCCGAGCCCCGAGCCCCGAGCCCCGAGCCCCCGCGATCTTGCACTTGCTGCCCTCGGGATAGGCGATTCATCCCGCTTTCGGAGGTCGGTAAGTGCAAGATCGCGGAGGCGAAGGCGGGGGCGAGGGGCGGGGCGGGGCGGGCGGAGTGGGTCAGGGGGTCTGGGGAGTGAGGAGGTAGTCGCCGTCGTCCGGGCTCCAGCGCAACTCCACCGCGCCGCCCGTCGCGGCGGCCTTGCAGAACTGGAGGAAGCTGCGGTAGCCGAGCTTCTTCTCGCTGAAGTCGGGCCGGGCGCGCCGGAGCTGGTCCTTCAGCCCGGACAGCGCCACCGCTCCGCCGTCCGCGGCGAGGTCCACCACCACGGAGCGGAGCAGCCCGAACGCGACCTCCCGGTCGCCCTGCTCGGGAAGTGACACCTCCGGGTCGCCCTTGGCGGGCCCGGCGGCCAACTCCACCACGTTGTGCGCCGCGAGGTGGCGCAGCAGTTCCCCGAAGGTACGGAAGCCGTAGTCGGACTCGCTGAACGTGGGATCCTTGCGGAGCAGGGCGCGCTTGAGCGCGGAGGCGGTCACGTCGCCGCTGGAGCTGCCCTGCATGCCGGCCACTGTCTGCACGAGCTGCACGGCGAGCGTGTCGACGTCCCGCGCCGACTCCTCCTCGGCCGCGGTCACCACCACGGGCTCGGGCGCCGGCTCAGCCGGTGAGGGCCGGGCCGGGCGCGAGCGGCGGGCGGCCGGTGGCGGTACGTCCACGCCTTCGAGGCGGTCGTAGTAGAGGAACTCGTCGCAGGCCGGCGGCAGCAGCGCGGAGGTGGACTTCTCCACCCCGACGCCGATCACCCGCTTGTTGAGTTCGCGCAGCTTGTGCACGAGCGGGGTGAAGTCGCTGTCCCCGGTGCAGATCACGAACGTGGAGATGTAGCCGCGCTCGAACGCCAGCTCGACCGCGTCCACCGCCATCTTGATGTCGGCCGCGTTCTTGCGCGAGGCGCCCATCCGCTGCGGGATCTCGATCAGCTCGACGTGTGAGCGGGTGAGCATGCGCCGGTCCTCGTCGAAGTACGACCAGTCGGCGTACGCCCGGCGTACCACCACGCGTCCCCGCTCGGCGAGCGCGTCGGCGATCGGCCGGAAGTCGAACGGGCGGCCGCCGTGATGGTCCCGTACGCCCAGGGCGAGGTTCTCGTAGTCGAGGAACAGCGCGATGCGATCTTCGTGATCCACGGTGGCAGCCTAGCCCGGCCGGAACGCCGGACCGGTCAGCGCCGCTCGTCGCGGTAGACGGTCTCGCGGCGGGCCACCCGCTGGATCGCGTAGCTGGTCACCAGCAGCAACAGCGCGAGTACCACCTCGACGCCCGCGACGGTGCCGGTGGCGACGGTGAGACCGAGCAGCAGCAGGATCAGCCCGACGACGGCGAGCAGGCCCGCCAGCAGCAGCCGGTTACGCCGTCGCGCCGACCGCTGCGCGTCGTCTGCGCTCACGCTGACCCGCCCTCCTTCGGTTCCGTCTCCGATCCTAGGCGCCGGTCGTCGCCGGGGTGGCGGATCGCGGCGCCGGAAACGGCCCGGGGCCGGACGCAGACGCGTCCGGCCCCGGGTCACGGCGGCGGTCAGTGGATCGGGACCGGCACCGGACGCTTGTCCTCGCCCGGGTCGCCGTCGAGCAGGTGCGAGGGCTCGCGGCGGCGGGGCAGGAACGCGGCCGGAATGAAGGTCAGCAGCACCAGACCGAAGGCGACCCAGAACGTGGTGGAGAAGGAGTTCGCCGCGTAGTCGAGCCCGCGCTCGATCAGCGACGGCGGCACCGGGAACTGCTGGGTCAGCTCGGGCTGCTGCTGGGAGGCGATGGCGAGCTGGGCCTCGGTCAGCGGGGCGCCGGTGGCCGGGTCGGTGACGCCGGGGATCGGCCGGGAGCCGTTCAGCTCGCTGGTGAGGATGACCGACATGACCGCGGCGCCGACCGAGCCGCCGATCTGCTGGAGGATGTTGACGAGCGTGGAGCCGCGCGCCACCTCCGCCGCGCTGAGCGTCTTCAGCGCCGAGGTCATGATCGGCATCATCGTGCCGCCCATGCCGAGGCCCATCACGAACAGCGAGCCGCAGAGCAGCCAGTACGACGTGTCGGTGCCGAGCTGGGTGAAGGTGAAGAACCCGGCGGCGATGAGCACGAGCGCGAACGGCACCGTCCGGCCGACCGGCACGCGGTCGGCGAGCATGCCGGCGATCGGCATGGTCAGCATCGCGCCGATGCCCTGCGGCGCGATCAGCAGGCCCGCGGTCAGCGTCGTCTCGCCGCGCACCTGGAGGAAGTAGCTGGGGAACAGCAGGCCCGCGCCCATGAACGCGATGATGAACACGAACATGGTGACGGTGGCGATGGTCAGGTTGCGGTTGCGGAACAGCCGCAGGTCGAGCAGCGGGTGCCGGGGCCGGAACGAGTAGAGCACGAAGGCGACCACGAGCGCGCCGCCGGCGAGCATCGGCAGCCAGACCTTGGTGTCGGCGACGGTGCCGGTCTCGGGCAGCGTGGAGATGCCGTAGAGGAACAGCGCGAGACCCGGCGAGAGCATGAGCATGCCGAGGAAGTCGAACGACTCGGACGGCTCGGCGTTGTCCTTGGGCAGGGCGAGCTGGGCGTAGACCAGGGCGACCACGCCGATCGGCAGGTTGATCAGGAAGATCCAGTGCCAGCTCGCGACGTCGATCAGCCAGCCTCCGAGGATCGGGCCGGTGATCGGGCCGAGCAGCATCGGGATGCCGAGCACCGCCATCAGGCGGCCGATGCGGTGCGGGCCGGCGGCCCGGGTCATGATCGTCATGCCGAGCGGCATGAGCATGCCGCCGCCGAGGCCCTGGATCACCCGCCAGGCGATCAGCTCGCCGATCGAGTCGGCCGTGGCGCACAGCCCCGAGCCGATGGTGAACAACGCCAGCGCCACCATGTAGAGGCGTTTCGTGCCGAACCGGTCGGCGGCCCAGCCGCTGAGCGGGATCACCGTGGCGAGCGCGAGCGTGTAGCCGGTCATGGTCCACGCGACGCGGGCGTACGTGGCGTCGAACTCGCTCTGGAACGTCGGCAGCGCCACGCTGACGACTGTCACGTCGAGGATCGACATGATCGCACCGAGCACGACGACGCCGGCCACCTTGAGTACGGCGGCGTCGAGCTTCGTCGACGTCGCGACGGGTTGCTGGGTCACTGACGGTCTCCTGGATCCGGTCCGGCACTGGGTGTCGGCGGCGGCGCCGCGCGCCGTCTGCGGAGCGCGGGCGGAACGCGCGGCGGGGCGGCGTCCGGGCGACAGCGTAGCCATGACCAGGGACGAGGCGCGGCCGGTTTTGCCGACGGGAGAACCACGGCGGCACGCGAACCGGCCGCGCCGCCGGCGCCGATCCGCTCCGGCGGCTCGCGGAAAGGGCTGGTGCGCGCCGATTCGCCGCTCTTGTCGAGCCGGTCACCGGCGGCGACGACCGTGACGAAGGTCATGCCCCGTCCGGGCAGCTCCGGCGCTTCGGCACGCCGCCGATCAGCCCAGGCCGGCCATCAGGTCGACCTCGGCCGTACGCGAACGGTCGATGCGGCGGGCGAGGTCGCGTACCCGCTCGCTGGTCCCGGCGGCGACCTGGGCGCGGGCCAGGTCGGCCGCGGTGCGCTGGTGCCGGCTGAGCACGTCGAGCAGCACCCGGTCGGCGTCGGCGGGCGCGGCGGCGCGCAGGCGGGCCAGTCCGGCGGCGGCCTCGCTGTGCCCGGAGTGGTCGTGCCGGGCGGCCGCGGCGGCGGCCGACGGACCGGCCTCGCGCAGCCAGCCGCGCATGGTGGCCAGTTCGTCGGTCTCGGTGGCCCGGACGGCGGCGATCAGCGTGCGGATCCGCGGGTCGGTGGCCCGGTCGAGGCCGAGCCGGACGATCTCCAGCGTCTGCTCGGTGTGCGCCACCATCATGGCCAGGAACAGCGCGTCGATCCCGCTGACAGTGGCGTCCGCGCCGGCCGGGACCGAGGTCGTGGCGGACGGGACCGGCGGGGACGGATCGGCGGCGGGCGGCCCGCCGCACCCGGGCAGGGCCAGCGCCACGCCGAGCAGGGCCGCGGCGGACGCGCGGCGGAGCCGGGGACCGGCCGGCTCCGCCGCGCGGGTACGCGGGCTCAGATCTGCTGCCACAGCGCCGGTACGTTCGGCGGTTCCCAGCCGGCGATGGCGGTGTGCGCCTGGCGGCAGCGGTAGCTACGGCCGTCGTAGGTGACCGTGTCACCGACCTGGTACGCCCGCCCGGCGGTCCACGTGCCGCCCGGTGCCGGGGTGCTGGTCCGGGTGGGCGTGGGCGAGGGCGCGGGCGTGGTGGGCGCAGCCGTCGGGGTGGGCGGCGGGGTCGGGTTGCCGCCTCCGCCGCCGATCTGGAGGTCGACGCAGGAGTAGAACGCGTTGGCGGTGTCGGAGATGTTCCAGATGGCGAGCAGCTTCTGCCGGCCGGAGAAGCCGCCGAGGTTGACGGTGTGCGACACGGTCGCGCCGGGCTGGCGGCCGCCGCCGTCGACCACGGCGACCCGGGTGCCGCCGATCCAGTACTCCCAGTTGGCGGTGGCGTGCCGGGCGGTGTTGACCCAGGTGAACGTGACGGTGCTGCCGACCGATGTGGCCGGCCAGTTGCGGCTGTCGTCGTTGAGCACCGCGAACTGGGCGATGCCGGCGTGGCAGCTGCGCAGGCCCTTGGGGCCCTCGACGCTCTGCGGCTCGTACTTGATCTGACCGCAGTCGGGCACCCGGTTCTGCGCGCAGAGCGCCTGCCTGCTGGGCGGCGAGGAGACGTAGCCGTGGGCCTGCGCGGGCGCGGCGAGCGCCAGCGTCCCGGTGACGGCACCGGCGGTGAGCAGCGGGAGGGTGATTCTTCGGCGCATGGTGGCAACTCCTTCGGGGGGAACGGAAGGTGCCCCGAACATAAATTAAACATTGTTAACAGTAAAGACTCCTGTCTATAAATTAAGCCCTGCACTCCCCCGCGCCGGGCGTATGATCCTCATCGATGGCTCGCCGCGCGGAGCCGATCGTCGTTCGTGGGCACCCGTCGCCGTCACGGCTCCGGGAGGACGACGCAGACCGGGCATCGCCTCGTCGTCCCACTCCGAAGGACACCCCCGCATGAGGAGAACCACCGCGTTCGCGGCCAGCCTGCTGCTGCTCGCCACCGCGCTCAGCACCGTCGGCGGGCCGGTCGCCGCCGCCGACCCCACCGACCCGGTCACCGTCACCGTCAACACCCGCGCCGGGCTGGCCACCGTCCCGGCCACCGCACTCGGCGTCAACCACGCCATCTGGGACTCGCAGCTCGGCAGCGCCGAGACGTCCGACCTGCTCAAGGCCGCGGGCGTGAAGATGCTGCGCTACCCCGGCGGCTCGTACGCCGACATCTACCACTGGGAGACGCACACCGCGCCCGGCGGCTACGTCGCACCGAACACCGACTTCGACACGTTCATGGCCGGCGCCCGCCGCGTCGGTGCCGAGCCGATGATCATCGCGAACTACGGCACCGGCACGCCCGCCGAGGCGGCGGCGTGGGTCCGCTACGCCAACGTCACCAAGGGCTACGGCGCCAAGTGGTGGACCGTCGGCAACGAGAACTACGGCAACGGCCACTACGGCTCGGCCTGGGAGGCCGACGACCACCCGGACAAGAGCGCCTCCCAGTACGCGCGGCTGGTGGTCGAGTACGCCGACGCGATGAAGGCGGTCGACCCGAGCATCAAGGTCGGCGCGGTGCTCACCATGCCCGGCAACTGGCCGGACGGCATCACCGCCGGATCGGATCCGGGGCCGTGGAACCAGACCGTGCTGTCCATCGCCGGCCCGAAGATCGACTTCGTGGACGTGCACTGGTACCCGGGCGGCAGCGCCGCCGACTCACTGGCCCGCACCAACCACCTGCCCGACGCGGCCTGGCTGCTGCGCCAGCAGATCGCCCGGTACGCCGGCCCCGGCGCGGACCGGATCGGGATCAGCTTCACCGAGCTGAACGTGGACGCCGGCCGCACCACCGCGCCGGGCGCGCTGTTCCTGGCCGACGCCTACAGCGGCCTGCTGGAGCAGGGCGTGTTCACGGTGCAGTGGTGGAACGTGCACAACGGCATCGGCACCGTCTCCGAGGTGGCCGGGCAGACCGACTACGGCGACTTCGGGCTGCTCTCCAGCGGCAACTGCACCAGCGACGGCGAGGTGTGCCAGCCGGCGTTCAACACCCCGTTCGCGCCGTACCACGCGTTGTCCATGATGAACCTGTTCGTCCGGCCCGGTGACCAGCTCGTCCGCGCCGGGACCGACCAGCCGCTGGTCGCCGCGCACGCGGTCCGCCGGCCGGACGGCAGCGTCGCGGTCCTGCTGCTCAACAAGGATCCGGACAACGCGTACCCGGTGGCGCTCGACTACGCCGGGTTCACCCCGGCCGACGAGGCACCGACCGTGCACACGTTCACCAACGGCGCGACCGCGATCAGCACCGGCCGCTCGGGCGACGCGACCGCCCGCACGCTGCCGCCGTACTCGCTGACCACGCTCGTGCTGCGACCGGCCGGCAGCTCGGCCGGGCGGCCCGGCGCCCCGGGCCGGCCGACGGCGAGCGCGGTGACCGACCGCGCGGCGACCATCTCCTGGCCGGCGGCCACGCCCGGCGGATCCCCGATCGCCAAGTACGAGGTGCACCGCCAGTACGGCGCGGTGAGCGAGCAGCTCGGCGAGACCGCCGGCACCTCGCTCACAGTGGGCAACCTCGAACCGGGCGCCCGCTACACGGTCAACGTGCTGGCCCGGGACACCGCCGGGCGGGTCTCGTGGTCGTCACCGCCGCTGACGTTCGCCACCGGCAGCCCCGCCGAGAGCTCCTGCGCGGTGCGGTTCGACGACGACAACGACTGGGGCAACGGGTACGTGGCGAACGTCGAGGTGATCAACACGGGTGCGAAGGCCGTCGACGGCTGGACGCTCACCTGGACCTGGCCGACCGCCTGGCAGCAGGTGAGCAGCGGGTGGAGCGCCACCTGGGACCAGCAGGGCCGCGACGTCCGGGTGACGCCCACCGCCGACAACCGGCGGCTCGCCGCCGACGGCGGGAGCACGACTGTGGGCTTCGTCGGCGCGTACAGCGGACCGAACGTGCCGGTGGGTGCGTTCCGCCTCAACGGCACGGTCTGCACGCTGCGCTGAGGGGCGGTCAGCCCCGGCCGGGTGGCCGCAGCCGCACGTCGGCCGCCGCCGGGACCTTCGGGTTCCGGCGGCGGCCGGCCCGGCGCGGCGCCGGCACCACGTGCGGGCGCAGCGGTCCGGGCGGCAGCGTGGGCAGGTCCGGTGCGGGTGTCGGCAGCACGGCCAGGATCACCACGAGAAGCACCACCGCGACGACGCCGTCGAGCCAGTAGTGGTTGCCGGTGACCACCACCACGAGCGCGGTCACCAGCGGATGAAGCAGCCAGAGCCGGCGGCGGCGTCCGGTGGTGACCGCCATCAGCGCCACCGCGATCGCCAGCGCCCAGCCCACGTGCAGCGACGGCATGGCCGCGTACTGGTTGCTCAGCTGGTCGGTGTCGGGAGGTCCGTAGACGCTCGGCCCGAACCGGGTGCCGGTGTCGACCAGCCCGGTGAGCGCGGTCAGCCGTGGCGGCGCGAGCGGGACGCAGACGTGCAGCACCAGCGCGACCGCGGTGAGCGCTGCCAGGGCCCGCCGCAGCCGCACGTAGTGGGCCGGGCGGCGCAGCCAGAGCCAGACGAGGCAGAGCACTGTGGCCGGGAAGTGCACGTAGGCGTAGTAGGAGTTCGCCACCCGCACCAGCAGATCGTGCGCCAGCAGCGGTCCCTGCACGAGCGTCTCGTCGGGCAGGCGCAGCAGCCGCTCCAGCCGCCAGACCCACTCGCCGTTGGCCAGGGCCACCTCGGCGTGCCCGGCCACCACCTGCCGGCCCGCCTTGTAGGCCAGGAAGAGCACAGCGACGAGCGCCAGCTCGCGCGCGGCCCGCTGCCATGCGGCGAGGCGGGCGTGCGCGGTCCGCGTGACGTCCACGGCTCCTCCTTCGGTTCGTCCCCGCATGGACCAGGGCCGCCGCCGGGGTCGGCGACGGCCCTGGGGGTACGGGCTCAGCGGCGGGCGCGTTCCTCCCGGCCGGCCGAGTCCACGCTCACCTCGTCGAAGGCGGGCGCGCCGTCGACGGCGTCCGCTCCCACCGCCACCGAACGGCCGGTGTCCGGCAGGTCGAGGCTGGAACGCAGGGTGACCGGGCGCAGCAGCAGCGCCGCAACGATACCGACCACCGCGATGGCGGCCGAGATCAGGAAGATGTGCCCCGTTGCGTCCCCGTACGCGGCCCGCACGATCTGCCGGACCGGCTCGGGCAGCGCGTCGAGGTTGAGCGTGCTGCCACCGCCCCCGCCGGTGGTGGGGATGCCGGCCGCGGCGAGGTCGTGTGTGATCCGGTCGGTGACCCGGCGGGCCAGCACCGCGCCGAGCACGGACACGCCGATGGTGCCGCCGAGCGAGCGGAAGAACGCGACGCTGGCGCTGGCCGCGCCGATGTCCTTGAGCGCGACGGTGTTCTGCACCGCGAGCACCAGGTTCTGCATGGTCATGCCGACGCCGACGCCGACGATGAACATCGCGAGGCCGACGAAGACCAGCGAGGTCTCGTGGTCGATGGTGCCGAGCATGGCGAACCCGATGACCAGCACGACGGACCCGAACACGATGTACGGCTTGATCTTCCCGGTGGCGGTGATCATCCGGCCGGCCACGATCGAGGAGATCAGCACACCGGCCATCATCGGGATGGTGAGCAGGCCGGCCTCGGTCGGGCTGTAGCCGCGGCCGATCTGGAAGTACTGGCCGAGGAAGACCGCGCCGCCGAACATGGCCATGCCGACCGCGAGGCTGCCGAGGATCGCCAGGGCGGTGGTGCGCTCGCGGACGATGTGCAGCGGCACCACCGGCTCGGCAGCCCGCGCCTCCACCCAGACGGCGAGCGCGAGCAGCAGCACCGAGCCGCCGACCATGGCGCCGGTCTGCCAGGAGACCCAGGCGAAGGAGTCGTCGACGAACGAGATCCAGATCAGCAGCACGCTGACGCCGGCGGCGATGAGCGTCGCGCCCAGGTAGTCGATCTTGACGTTGTCCCGGCGCACGGTGGGCAGGTTCAGGGTGATCTGCAGCAGGAACAGCGCGGCGGCCGCGACCGGTACGCCGACGAAGAAGCACCAGCGCCAGCCGAGCCAGGAGGTGTCCACGATCAGGCCGCCCAGCAGCGGGCCGCCGACGGTGGCCAGCGCCATGACGCCGCCCAGGTAGCCGTTGTAGCGGCCCCGCTCACGCGGCGGGATCATGGCCGCGATGGCGACCTGCACGAGCGCCTGGAGGCCGCCGACGCCGATGCCCTGGAACGCGCGGGCGGCGATGAGCTGCCCGGCGCTCTGCGCGAAGCCGGCCGCGACCGACCCGACCAGGAACACCACGATGGCGATCTGGATCAGCAGCTTCTTGTTGAACAGGTCGGCCAGCTTGCCCCAGATCGGGGTGGTCGCGGTGGCGGTGAGCAGGGTGGCGGTGACCACCCAGGTGTACTGCGTCTGCGAGCCGTTGAGCGCGCCGATGATCTTCGGCAGGGCGGTCGAGACCACGGTGCTGCTCAGCATGGCCACGAAGAGCACCAGCAGCAGACCGCTGAGCGCCTCCAGCGTCTTCCGCTTGCTCATGGGGGCGGCCGCAGCCGTCGTGGTGGGTGCGCTCATGCGCGCGTCCTCCAGATGTGTCGATTTCGGGTGGCCGCTTCGTTGCCTCAAGCAATCAACACTAAACCTTGCCCGGCAGGCAAGTTTGCCCATTGAGAAATGGGTCACCTACGCTTGGCCCATGGAGGAGTGCACCGGGCTGCGGGAGCGGAAGAAGGCGGCCACCCGCCTGGCGCTGCACGAGGCGGCGCTGTCCCTCGCCGTCGAGCACGGCCCCGACCGGATCACCGTGGAGGCGATCGCCGACGCCGCGAACGTCTCCCGGCGGACGTTCTCCAACTACTTCGGCGGCAAGGAGGAGGCCCTCTTCCACGGCGACACGCTGCGGTTGCGACGGCTCCTCAGGCTCGTCGCGGACCAACCGGCGGAGCTGTCGCCGTGGGCCGCGCTGACCCGGGCCGCCCTGGTCCAGGCCGAGGACGGCTACGACGACCCGGCCGAGCCCTGGCTCAACCGGCGCCGCCGGCTGCACGGCCACCCGAGCCTGGCCGCTCACCAGGTCGGCGCGTACGCGGCCCTGGAGCGGGAGATGGCCGCGGAGCTGGCCCGCCGGCTGACCGGACCGGAGGCGGCGCTGCGGGCCCGGATCGTCGCCGCGACGTTCCTCGCGTCCCTGCGGATCGCCGCCCACGAGTGGCTGGAGCACCCGGGGCGGTCGTTGCGCGACGTGCTGCGCGACGTGCTCGCCCTGGCCGCCCCGGCGGCGGGCTGAGCGCGCGGCTTCCCCGTCGGACCGGTGGAATGGCCGGCGAAAGCGGCACCGGGCCTGACCTGGGCTGACACACTCGCCCGGTGGGTGGCGACCGGTGGCGCAAAGGGCTCGGGCCCGCGACCGGCGTCGCCCCCGCCACCCGGGTCGACCGGTTCGAGATCTTCTTCGACCTCGTCTTCGTGGTGTCCTTCTTCATCATCACGCGCGCCACCGCCGCGAACGTGACCCCGCAGCAACTGCTGCACGCGCTGCTGGTGCTCGCCGTGCTCTGGTGGTGCTGGGTGGTGCACAGCGCGGTCGCCGCCCGGCTGCGCCTCGGCGAGGGCTTCGTGCCGATCCTCATGGTGGTCGGCATGATCGCGCTGTTCACGTTCGCGCTCGCGCTGCCGCAGACCTTCGGCGACCTGGACAAGGGCAGCGCCGGCCCGATCCTGGTCACGATCAGCTACGTGGTGATCCGGTTCGTGCACACCGCCCTGTACTGGTACGCCACGCGCGACGACCCGCCGGCCCGGCGCAAGCTGCGGCTGTTCCTTCCGGAGGCGGTGATCTCGGCCGGCCTGCTGCTGGTGGCGGCGCTGCTGCCGCCGCGTGTGTCCCCGGAGGTCGGCCCGTGGCTGCGCGACGGGCTGTGGATCGCGGTGGTGGCCATCCAGTACAGCAGTGGCCTGCTGGCCGGCACCGACGGCTGGAAGATCACCTCGGCCGAGCACTGGACCGAGCGGTACGACCTCATCCTGATCATCGCGCTCGGCGAGTCGGTCATCTCGGTCGGCGTCGGCGGCAACCTGCTCGGCCAGCCCGTGACCTGGCCGGCGATCCCGGCGGCGATCTTCGGCATCCTGTTCACCGCGGCGCTCTGGTGGGCGCACTTCGACATGATCGGCCCGGCCGCCCGGATCGCGCTGCACGCCGCCCACGGCCCCGCGCGGGTGGCGCTGGCCCGCGATGCGTACGCCTATCTCTACCTGCCCATGATCGCCGGGGTGATCCTGTTCGCGATCGGCGCCGAGGAACTGGTCCGCATCGTCACCGACCCGGCGGGCGGCCCGATGGAGCGCGGCCACGGGCCGGCCGTGCCGCTGCTCTTCGGTGGCGTGCTCCTCTACCTCGCCGCCAACATGGCGTTCCAGTGGCGCGCGCTGCGGACGCTGTCCTGGTCCCGGGTCGGCACCGTGGTGCTGCTCGCCGTGGCGCTACCGGTCGGCCGGCACCTGCCGGCGCTCGGGGCGCTGGGTCTGCTCACCGCCATCTGCGTGGCACTGGTGGCGGTCGAGCTGGTGATCTTCGCCGATTCCCGGGTCGCGTTGCGCCGGCTGATACACGAGGAGAAGGCCAGCGCCGAGGAGAGCGAGGCCGCCTGGCGGGCTCGCTGGCGCGACGACGGCGACAGTGCCCCGCACCGACCTTGACACAGGCCCTAGAGTCTCCGCGTGATCGAGATCGTCACCGAGGTCGACCTGTTCCACCCGCCCGCCCGGACCTGGCGGGCGCTCACGGAACGCGCGCTGCTGGCCAAGTGGTTCGCCGACAGCGCGCCCGGGTCCGACAGGTGGATCCTCGCCACCGCCGCGCTGCCCGGCTACGACGGCGACACCGAGGTGGAGACCGTCGAGCTGCGCGCGCCGCACCGGCTGGTGGTCCGCTGCCGGGAGGCCGGGCGGGCCACCCGGCTCGCCTGCGACCTGACCCCCACCGCGCACGGCACCCGGCTGTCCGTGCGGGAGGTGCTCGAAGAGGGCGACTGGGACGCCGACGCCCGCGCCGAGCAGCACGAGCAGGCAGTCACCGGACGGCTGCCCGCGATCCTCGACTGGCTGGCGTTCCAGAACGTCGACCTGCGCCGCGCCGAGGGCGGACTGACCGCCGAACTGCCTGTGGTCCGGCTGCTCGGCGACGACAAGCGCCGTCCCGGGCGGCGCCGGGTGCTGCTGGCAGCCGGCACGGTGACGCTGATCGCCGCCGCGGCCGGGGCCACGGTGTGGGCCACCGCCGACGAGCCGCCCGCGCCGGCCGCGCCGACGCCCACGACCTCGCTGGTGATGCCGTCCAGCGCCACGCCGTCGGCCCGGCCCACGACCGCGCGGCCCACGCCCAGTGCCAGCCGCCGCAGCGCGTCGCCCTCGCCGACGCCGTCACCCACCCCCAGCCGTACGCCGAGCGCGACGCCCTCGACGGTGGCGGCGGCACCGCTGACCGCCACCTACGAGACGGTCACCGACCGGGTCTTCGGCTACCGGGGCGAGGTGGTGCTGCGCAATCCCGGCCCGTCCCCGCGTCCGGGCTGGACGGTCACCGTGACGTTGCACGACGGCGCCACTGTGGGCAGCGTGAGCGGGGCCGAGGCCACCCAGGACGGCACCGTGGTCACGTTCACCGGTGGGGCGTTGCCGGGCGGCGAGTCAGCCACCATCCGGTTCGACGTCCGCGACCCGGACCCCCAGCACGACTCCCCCGCGGCGTGCACCGCCGACAACACCCCCTGCACCCCCGCCTGACCCCCTCCCTCTCCCCCTCCCCCCACCCTTGAAGCGCGTCGATCATGAGGTTAGACCGCGGATTTGCCCGCATTGAGGGCGGTCAACTTCATGATCGACCCAGGCCGACCCGGACGGACAGTGCGCAGGCGTGGGGTGGAGGGGCGCGGGGGCTGATTCGGTGGGTGCGGAAATGAGTTGTTGAGTGCGTGGGAGCGCTCCCGTAACATCCCTGACGCGGCTGTTAACGCTCACAACACAATCGCCACCGCCAATGCCAGAGCCGCTGCCCCCGCAGGAGGTCAATTCATGTCCAGATCCAGGTCAGTCAATGCCATATGGGCATCGGCCGGCGCCGCGCTGCTGGCGTCGGCGTCGGTCGCCGTAGCGCTGCCCGCCGGAGCCGCCGCCGCGGGCTGCTCGGTCAACTACGCGATCTCGTCGCAGTGGCAGGGCGGCTTCGGCGCCAACGTCACCATCACGAACCTGGGCGACCCGGTGTCGAGCTGGACGCTGACGTGGTCGTTCGGCGCCGGGCAGACGGTGACCCAGTCGTGGAACACCGAGCTGACCCAGAGCGGAGCCGCTGTGACCGCCCGCAACGTCAGCTACAACGGGTCGATCCCGACCAACGGCAACACGTCGTTCGGCTTCAACGGCTCCTGGGGCAGCAGCAACCCGGTGCCGACCAGCTTCGCGCTCAACGGGGTGACCTGCACCGGCGGCACCACGCCGACGAGCGGCCCGACCGGCTCGCCCACCACGGCCCCACCGACCACGGCACCGCCGACCACTGCACCGCCCACGACCCCGCCGCCGGGCGGGACGTGCAACCTGCCGTCGTCGTACCGGTGGTCCTCGACGGGTGCGTTGGCGCAGCCGCGGTCGGGCTGGGTGTCGTTGAAGGACTTCACTGTGGTGCCGTACAACGGCCGGCACCTGGTCTACGCCACCACCCATGACACCGGAACGCGGTGGGGGTCGATGAACTTCGGGTTGTTCACCAACTGGTCCGAGATGGCCTCCGCGTCGCAGAACGCGATGTCGTCGGGGACTGTGGCACCGACCCTGTTCTACTTCGCGCCGCGCAACATCTGGGTGCTGGCCTACCAGTGGGGACCGACCGCGTTCTCCTACCGCACCTCGAACGACCCGACCAACCCGAACGGGTGGTCGTCGGCGCAGCCGCTGTTCACCGGCAGCATCTCCGGTTCCGGCACCGGCCCGATCGACCAGACCCTGATCGCCGACGACCAGAACATGTACCTGTTCTTCGCCGGTGACAACGGCAAGATCTACCGCTCCAGCATGCCCCTGGGCAACTTCCCCGGCAGCTTCGGCTCCAACTACACCACCATCATGTCGGACTCGACGAACAACCTGTTCGAAGCCGTGCAGGTCTACAAGCTCCAGGGCCAGACCCGCTACCTGATGATCGTCGAGGCGATCGGCTCCCAGGGCCGCTACTTCCGCTCCTTCACCGCCACCAGCCTCAACGGATCCTGGACGCCGCAGGCGGCCACCGAGTCCAACCCGTTCGCCGGCAAGGCCAACAGCGGCGCCACCTGGACCAACGACATCAGCCACGGCGAACTCATCCGCACCACCGCCGACCAGACCTTCACCGTCGACCCCTGCAACCTCCAACTGCTCTACCAAGGCCGCTCCCCCAACTCCGGCGGCGACTACGGCCTCCTGCCCTACCGACCCGGACTACTCACCCTCCAGCGCTGAGCCGGCCGATCGAGAAGAGAGAGGTCCGATGAGAAGGCACAAGACGACCCGTACCGCGGTGTTCTCGGCCGGGGCCGTCCTGCTGGCGTCGACCGCGGTGGCCGCGGCGCTGCCGGCCGGGGCGGCAGCCGCCGGCTGCGCGGTCACCTACGCCGTGTCGTCGCAGTGGCAGGGCGGCTTCGGCGCGAACGTCACGGTCACCAACCTCGGTGACCCGGTCAACGGCTGGACGCTCACCTGGTCCTACGCCGCCGGCCAGACAGTCACCCAGGCGTGGAACGCCACAGTGACCCAGAGCGGAGCGGCGGTCAGCGCCCGCAACGTCGACTACAACGGGTCCATCCCCACCAACGGCAACACGTCGTTCGGCTTCAACGGGGCCTGGACCAGCAGCAACCCCGCTCCGACCAGCTTCGCGCTCAACGGGGTGACCTGCACCGGTGGCACGACGACGCCGACCACGTCACCGTCCACCTCCCCGACGAGTTCGCCGACCACCTCGCCCAGCAGCCCGCCGCCCACCGGGGCGGCGGACATCACCGTCAACACCGCCAGCCGCTACCAGACCATCGACGGGTTCGGCGCCGCGGTGTCGATCTGGGGCGGCGCCTGGTCGACGGCCGAGACGCAGACACTCGTCGGGCTCGGCCCCAACCAGCTCGGCCTGTCCATCGTGCGTACCGGCGTCTCGCCGGTGTCCGGCGAGTGGGGAACCCAGGTCAGCGCGCTGCGGACGGCGAAGTCGTACGGGTCGAACGTGAAGATCATGGCGTCGCCGTGGACCGCCCCGGCGGCCTGGAAGACGAACAACAGCCGGATCAACGGCGGCAAGCTGCGCACCGACTACTACGACGACTACGCCAACCACCTCAACAGCTACGTCCAGTACATGCGCAACCAGGGCGTGACGATCGACGTCACGTCCGTGCAGAACGAGCCGGACTGGCACCCGGACTACGACTCGATGGACTGGAGCGGCACCGAGCTGCAGACCTTCGTGCGGGAGCAGGGCGCCAAGGTGCAGAACACCAAGCTGATGGTCGCCGAGGCGGTGAACCTGAACTACGGGTACACCGACCCGACGCTCAACGACGCGGCGGCCCGCAACAACATCGGCTACATCGGCGGGCACCTGTACGGCACCGAGGCGTCCGGCCGGCTGAAGCCGTACACGCTGGCGCAGCAGTACAACAAGCCGGTGTGGATGACCGAGTGGAACCTGCACGAGGCCGACGGCGGCGGCTCCAACATCTGGGGCAACCCGGCCAACGCCGCGGCCTGGAACGAGACGCTCGACGACATCATGCGCACCGTGCACAAGTCGATGGAGTCGAACTGGAGCGCGTACGTCTGGTGGTACGGCAAGCGCTACTACTCGTTCATCGGTGACGGCGAGTCCGCGTACGGCACCGTGGCGGGGGCGCCGCTCAAGCGCGGGTACGCGTTCTCGCAGTACGCGAAGTACGTACGGCCCGGCTACCAGCGGGTCGCCCTGACCAAGAGCTCCAAGGCGTCGCCGCTGGAGGTGACCGCCTACTCCGGCGACGGGAAGGTCACGCTGGTCATCCTCAACCGGTCCACGAGCGCGGTGAACAACGCGATCATCCAGGCGCCGCAGAACGTGAGCCGGGCGGAGTACGTGGCCACGTCGCAGAACGCCAGCGCGGCGAGCCAGCCGGTGGGCGTGAACGGCAACCAGGTGACGGTGAACGTCGGCGCGCGGAGCATCTCCACCGTCGTGCTCACCCTCTGACCGGTGACACGAACAAGGGCGGGGGCGGCCGGATCGGCCGCCCCCGCTCGTCGCGCCTGCTAACTGGCGTACGTCTCGAACTCGCCGACTCTCGGCGTACCGCCGGAGCTGTTGATCTTGAAGTTGATCTTCTTCAGCGAGGTCGCGCCGAAGGTGATCTGGCCGGCCCCGCTGCCGGAGGCGAGCACCGCGCCGGTGTCGTTGTTGACGAGCTGCCACGACCCGATCGAACCCGAGGTGCCGGACGGCTCGCGGATGACCACGCGGGACACGGTGGTGGCCGAGCCCCACTTGATCGAGACGGTGCCGGTCGACCCGGACGGCGACCAGTACGTGCTCAGGTTGCCGTCGCGCACGTTGCCGTAGCTGGTGCCGCCGGCCTTGCTGGACCCGTCCGCCCCGGCGCCGGAGACCAGGCTCAGGTTGGTCCCGCCGGACGGCGGCGGGGTGGTCGTCCCGGGCGGCGGCGTGGTGGGGGCGGGCGTGGTCGGCCCCGGCGTGGTGGGGGGCGGGGACTGCGGCGTGCAGTTGCCGTCGGACACGCGCAGGCCGGTGTTCGCGCCCGCCGTCTGCCGCACGATGTCCGGCACGCAGCTCGCCGCGTCGAGCCGGTACGAGTACGGGACGCTCACTGTGGTCGTGGACGTCACGTTCGGACCCGCCGGGTAGTTGTCGCTCCCGGGCGAGGACCAGGTCACGTTGTCGAAGATGTTGCCGCTGACCTGCCAGGTGCCGCGCTCGCTGGTGTAGAACGTGCCGAGCACGTCCTTGGAGTTGCGGAAGTAGTTGTTGTCCACCTTGGCCCGCGCCCCGGCCCGGGAGTTGATGCCCGACTCGTGCAGCCCGGTGTAGTGGTTGTTGAACATGTGGGCGATGCCGCCGCGCAGCAGCGGCGTACGGGAGTCGATGTTCTCGTACAGGTTGTGCTCGAACGTGATGTAGCCGTTGCCGCGGTCGCTCTCGCTGGAGCCGATGAGGCCGCCGCGGCCGGAGTTGCGCAGGATGCTGTACGACAGCGTCACGTACTGGGTGTCGTCCTTCATGTCGAACAGGCCGTCGTAGCCTTCCGACTCCCCGCCGGACGCCTCGAGCGTGACGTGGTCGACCCACACGTTACGGACGCTGCTCTCCATGCCGATCGCGTCGCCGCCGTTGGAGGTGGGCGAGCCCGACTTCTTGACGTTCCGCACCGTCACGTTCCGGATGATGATGTTGCGGGAGTCGCGGATGTGGATGCCGAGCTGGTCGAAGACGGCGCCGCTGCCCACGCCGATGATGGTGACGTTGCTGATCTGCTTCAGCTCGATCACACCGTCCGCGGTGTTGCAGCTCGACCCGGAGACCTTGCTGGTGTTGCCGTGGTTGATGGTCCCGGTCACCTCGATGATGATCGGGGTGCTGCTGCTGGCCCGACCGCAGAGCGCGGCGTGGATGGCGGTGCCGGTGGTGGCGCGTACGGTCTGCCCGCCCGCGCCGCCGGTGGTGCCGCCGTTCTGGGTGGCGTAGCCGGTGGCGCTGCCGGCCGCCGCCGACGCCTGCGGGGACGGCAGCACCACGGCGACGGCGATACCCACGACCGCCGTGGCCAGTGCCGCGTGGAGTCGCAGCGCGACTGGTCTTCTCATGTCGCCTCATTCCTTTTTCGAGCATGCGGGAATTGCCGCCGAGCGAACGGCAGTCACCGAATGGGAATAATGAGGAGCCGCGACGCGATCAGGCGCGCCGCCAGCGAATGTCGTTCATCTGCGATGCCCGGCCCGCAAATGAAACATCGATGTAACGCAATCGTATGAAAGCGCTTTCCAGGAAGGCAAGGCCTGGCGTTTGCAGGTTTTTTGCACTACTCCGGGCGGCCGGAGGCCGCGGACGCCTTCTTGACGGGACGCGCGATCGATGGTTGCCTGCACCTCACCTGAAGATCGACGTTCGCCTACTTCCCGCCCCCACGAGGAGCGCCATGCCCCATCCCCGCACGACCCCGCCGGCCGCTGTCGCCAGGCGCGCTCGCCGCCGTCCTGGCCGTCTCCCCGGCGCCCGCCGCACCCCCGGCTGAACCGACGGCCACCGGCAACGCGTGGAGCGCCGACATCACAGTCGTCGACGCCGACGACGTCGGCGTCCGCTGGACCGGCGCCGGACTGCGCCTCGCCGACACGGCGGGCCGACCGGCCGCCCAGCGCCGGCAGACGGCCGGGGGCATGCTCGTCACCGCGCCCCACCCGCTCGCCGCGCCGGCCAACCGGGTCCGGGCCGACATCGACGCGACCCCCGGCACCGGCGGCGCCGTCGAGGTGGCGGCGCGCGGCTGGCGATCGGGCGCGTAGACCGAGTGGCGGTCCGTCTCCGCCGAGGCCGTCTTCGACCAGCCGGTCACGCGGGTCCAGGTCCGGGTGGCCCTCACCGCCGAACGGCCGTCCGCCGCGCCCACAGTGCGCGCGGTCCGGCTCGTCGCCGACTCGGTCGCCGCCGTCACGGCCGCGACCCCGGGCCTCACCTACCGGGTGTACGCCACGCGGGAGGGACTGGTCGGCGGCACCACCGCCAACGGGCACGTGATCGTCTCGCGGGACCACTTCGTCGCGCTGCCGTCGGCCCGCGGCCTCGCGCCGAAGAACACCGGCGACTACACCGTGCGGGTCTGCACCACCACCCGCAGCCGCTGCGAGTACGCGCCGGTCTGGGACATCGGACCGTGGAACACCAGGGACGACTACTGGAACCCGGGCGGTGTCCGGGAGATGTGGAAGGACCTGCCGCAGGGCCGGCCCGAGGCGCAGGCCGCGTACCAGAGCGGCTACAACGGCGGCCGGGACCAGTTCGGGCGCGTGGTGGGCAGCCCGGCCGGCATCGACCTCGCCGACGGCACGTTCTGGGACGGTCTGCTGCTCACCGACAACGCCTGGGTCGACGTCGCCTACCTCTGGACCGGCACCGGCGCCCGGGGCCGGATCGGCAGCGGCCCGCTCAACATCCGGTCCGGCCCCGGCACGAGCAATCCCGTCGTCGGCCTGGCCGCCACCTACGCCAACGTGCCGATCGAGTGCTCGGTCACCGGCCAGTCGGTGAGCGGCCCGTACCGGACCACCAGCCAGTGGAACCGCCTCGCGTCAGGACACTTCGTCAGCCACGCGTACGTCTCCGGCGTGACCGGCACGATCGCGGCCTGCTGAGGCCGGCTCGCCCGGGGTGGGCCGTCCCGCTGAGGCCGGCTCGCCCGGGGTGGGCGCCGGTGTGGCGCCGCCCCGGGTGCGCTGGATGAGCACGACGCAGGCGAGCACCGCGCCCGCCACCACCAGCGCGCCGGGCGTGACCGCCTCACCGAGCAGCACCGCGGACCAGATCAGCGTGAGCACCGGCTGGACGAGCTGGATCTGGCCCACCTTGGCGATGCCGCCCCGGGCCAGCCCGGCGTACCAGGCGAAGAAGCCGAGGAACATCGACACCGCCGTGAGATAGCCGAACCCGGTCCAGGCGGCGACGCCGCCCTGCGGGCGATGGAGAAGCGCGGCCACCACCGTGACCGGCACCGTGACCGGGAGCGACAGCAGCAACGCCCAGCAGATCGTCCGGGCGCCGCCGAGGTCGCGGGCCAGCCGGCCGCCCTCGGCGTACCCAAGGCCGCAGAGCACCACGGCGGCGAGCAGGAACAGGTCGGCGAGCGACAGCGTCCCCCGCATCGAGCCGCTCGCGGCCAGGAACGCGAGCACCAGCGCCAGGCCCGCGGCACCGGCGATCCAGAACAGCGGCGGCGGCCGCTCGCCCGCACGCAGCACCGCGAACACCGCGGTCATGGCGGGCAGCACCGTGACGACCACGGCACCGTGCGCTGACGTCTGCGTGGTGAGCGCCAGCGAGGTGAACAGCGGGAAGCCGACCACGACGCCGAGCGCGACGATCGACAGCCGTCGCCACTGGTCCCGGGTGGGGCGCGGCGCGCCGGTCAGCCGCAGGTAGGCCCACGCGAGCAGCGCCGCGCCCACGGCCCGTCCGAACGCGACGAACCAGGGGTCCAGTGTGTGCACCGCGACGCGGGTGGCCGGCAGCGACATGCTGAAGGCCAGTACGCCCAGCGCGCCGAGGGCGATGCCGGCGCCCGGTCTCACCGTTACCGTGGTCGGGGCAGTAGCGCTACTCTGTGCCGTCATGAACGATGGTAGCGCTATCGACCGTGTGGTCCGGCATCTGGGTGCGCTGGCAGCCGACGCCGCGCCCGGCACGCGGCTGCCGTCGGTGCGGGAGCTGACCGCGCACCATCACGTCTCCCCCGTGACGGTCGCCGAGGCGACCCGGCGGCTCGTCGCGGACGGGCTGGTGGAGACCCGGCCGGGCCGTGGCGCGTACGTGGCGGCCCGGCGCGCCGCCCCACCGCGGGCGGACCTGTCGTGGCAGACAGTCGCGCTCGGCCCGCGGCGGGGCGGCGAGGAGGAGATGCAGGCGCTGCTGGCGTTACCGCCCTCGGGCGCGATCCCGCTGACCGGAGGCTATCTGGACCCTGATCTGCAGCCGGCCGCCGCGCTCGGTGCGGCGCTCGCCCGCGCGGCCCGGCAGCCGGCTGCGTGGCAGCGTGGTCCGGTCGAGGGACGCGCCGACCTGCGCGCCTGGTTCGCCCGCGAAGCGGGCGGCGGCCTGCGCGCCGAGGACATGGTGATCTGCCCGGGCGGGCAGGCAGCGCTCTCCTCCACGCTGCGGGCGCTCACCATCCCCGGCGACACGATCCTGGTCGAGTCCCCCACCTACCTGGGCGCGCTCGCCGCCGCGCGCGCCGCCGGGCTGCGGGTGGTGCCCGTGCCCGCCGACGCCGACGGGGTACGGCCCGACCAGCTCGCCGCCGCGTTCGCCCGTACCGGCGCCCGCCTGTTCTACTGCCAGCCCTTGTACGCCAACCCGCACGGCGCGACACTGGCCGCCGCCAGGCGCGGCGAGGTGGCCGAGGCGGTGCGCGAGGCCGGGGCGTTCCTGGTCGAGGACGACTACGCCCGCGACCTCACCGTCGACGGCGACGCCCCGCCTCCGCTGGCCGCGGACGACCCGGACGGGCACGTCGTCTACCTGCGCTCGCTGACCAAGTCCACAGCGCCCGGCCTGCGGATCGCCGCGATCGGCGCGCGCGAGCCGGCCGGGGCACGGCTGCGCGCCGCCCGCCTGCTCGACGACCTCTTCGTGGCCGGGCCGCTGCAACAGGCCGCGCTGGAGTTCCTCACCGCGCCGGCCTGGGACCGGCACCGCCGCAGCCTGCGCGTCCGGCTGCGGGCCCGCCGGGAGGCTCTGCTCGCCGCGCTGGACCGGCACCTGCCGTCGCTGACACCGCGCGACGTCCCGCGCGGTGGCCTGCACCTGTGGGTACGCCTGCCCGACAACACCGACGACGTAGCGGTGACCACCGCGGCCGCGGCAGCGGGGGTGACCGTCTTCCCCGGCCGCCCCTGGTACGCCGCCGAACCCCCCGCCCCCCACCTGCGCCTGACGTACGCCGCCGCCCCACCCGAGCAGATGGACGAGGCCATCCGCCGCCTCTCCACAGCCCTCCCCCACTGACCGCGGCAGCTGACGCCGCCGCTCGACCACGCCCCCGCGCGCCCCGCCCCGCCCCACGCCCGCGATCTTGCAGTTTGGTGCCCCTCATAGCAGGAGTAATCCGGCATCACGGGGGCCGAAAGTGCAAGATCGCGGGGCGGAAGGGGCGGGGCGGGGGCGGGGGCGGGGGTCAGTTGCGGGTGATGGTGAAGGTTGTTGTGGTGTTCTTGATGTCCTGGGCGTTGTCGGTCAGGCGGAGGTTGGTGAACGTCGCCGCGCCGACCGCGGGGCCCTGACCCGCCTCGGGCATCTCGTTGACCCAGATGCCGAAGCCGGACTTCGCGTCGAACGCGTCGCCGCTGCGCCGCGCCCCCGAGATCGACACGTTCGTCAGCACCGTGTCGGTGATCGGGTTCTCCGGCTGACTGCCGTTGTACTTGGTCTGGAACATGATCCCCGAGTACGTCGGATCGACGATGTCCACGTCGCTCACCCGGATGCCGCGGAACTCCTTCGACGCGGAGAACAACCACATCGCCGGGAACGTCTGCGCGCCCCAGAAGTGCCCGCCGGACCGGATCAGCGAGATGTTCTCGAACCGGGTGGGCGGGCTGGCGCCGAACCCGACGAACGGATAGCCGAAGTCCAGCGAGCTGATCGTGATGCCCGAGTACGTGAGCTGGTCGGCGATGTACAGGTTGCGGAACACGTTGTCGTAGCCGCCGTACACGGCCAGCCCCGCCGCACGCCAGGTGAGCGTGGCGGTCAGGTTCTCGAACACGTTGCCGTGGTTGCCGCCTGACGCGCCCTGGTCGGTGGCGGAGAACAGCGCGAACGCGTCGTCGCCGTTGGAGCGGCCCTCCGAGTTGGTGACCAGGTTGTTGGTGCTGCCGTTCGTCATGTTCACCGCGTCGGCGAAGGTGTTGCGGAACCGGCTGTCCCTGATGGTCAACCCGTCCACGCTCACCCCCCAGTACGCGCATACGGTGTGCTCGACCCAGACGCTGTCGAGCGTCAGGTCGTCCACGTCCTTCAGCTCGCCCCACACCTTGCCGGGCCCGTCGATCCGGTTCGTGTAGTTGCCGAAGAACGCCAGGTGGGCGAAGGTCGACCCGCTCGCCGAGGACTCGACCCGGAAACCGGCGTCGGTGTTCTGCTGGTTGCGCGGCGTCTGGAAGCGGGTGAACCACATGCCGGCGCCGACGACCTTGACCGCCTTGCCGTACACCTGGAACTTCTGCGCGGTCTCGTACGTGCCGGCGGGCAGGTAGACGCCGACCAGGGTGCCGGTGGTGTCCATCCGTACCGCGTCGAGCGCGTTCTGCACATCGGCGTGGCTGAACCCGGTCGGCACCTTGTAGCGGGCCGGGTCGGGGTTCGCGCGCGGCGACACCAGTTCGGTGTCGACGAAGTCGATCGCGTACGTGGTGGTGTTCGCCGGGTCCTTCTGGAGCCGGATCCGGCTGCCGGCCGGGACCGTGGTGTCGAGCAGCACGTTCGCCTCGTCGTACAGGTGCCGGGGCGCGCCGGCGCTCGGCGAGTCGCTCGGCCCGGCCTCGGCGCCGTAGAGCCAGATGTGCTTGGAGGTGAGGCTCATCGGCTTGTGCAGCACGCCGTTGACGTACACGTTGATGGTCGAGTCGATCCCGCCGCCGCCCGGTGCGTCCGGGATGGAGTAGCGGGCGACCAGGGCGTTGGCCGCCGAGCGGGTGGTCCACTCGACGTACGCGCCGGTGGTGTTGAGCGTGACCGCGCGGCGGCCGGACGCCTCCCCGGCGAGGTCGCCGATGGTGCGGTTCGGCCCGATCACCTGCGCGCCGCCGCCGGTCGTGCCGTCCTCGGCCTCGTACGCGTCGTACGGCAGGTTGGCCCCGCGTCCGACGAACAGCGACCGCTCGCTGGTGTTGTTCTGCCGCTTGACAGGCAGCTCGTTGGCGTCGTCGGCGACCACCACCCGCACCGTGTACCGGCCGTTGGCGGCGGTCCAGGTGCCGAGCGACACCGGTCCGGCGGTGGCACCGGCGGCGATCGTACCGCTGTACGAGCCGGTGAGCGTACGGACCACGGCGCCGGACTGGTCGCGCACCGTCAGCGTGATGCCGTGCGCACCGCTCGCCGACGCGATGGTGCCCTGGTTGCGCAGCGTCACCGCGAAGGAGACGCTCGCTCCGGCGCTCGGCGTGCCGGGTGACCAGGTGACAGCGGAGGCGACCAGGTCGGAGCTGGCGACCGGCCTCACAGTCAGCGGGGTCGGGCTGGTGTAGGAGTTGTTCGCCTCGTTCTGCTCGATCACCGTGTTCGACTCGTCGACAGTCGCGGTGAGCGGGTAGCTGCCGGCGTCGCGTACGCCGATGGCCGCCGAGACGGTGCTCGACGCGCCCGCGGCGAGCGCGCCGACGGCGGCGGTGCCGACCTTCGTCGTACCCAGGTAGAGGGTGACGGTGGTGGCGGCGGAGGCCGCGGTGCCGGCGTTGCGCACGGTGGCGGACAGCGTGATCGCGTCGGTCTCCACCGGCGCGGACGGTGACGCGGTGACGGCCGTGACTGTGAGGTCCGGGTTCGGTGCCGGAACGCCGATGACCTGGAGTTCGGCGACCTGCCCGTTGGAGGAGCCGGAGTTCGCGGTGAACTGGAGCCGGACGTCGGCGGCGGTCGCGGAGACC
Organism: Micromonospora sp. L5; assembly: GCF_000177655.2. Lineage (NCBI taxonomy): Bacteria > Bacillati > Actinomycetota > Actinomycetes > Micromonosporales > Micromonosporaceae > Micromonospora > Micromonospora sp. L5. Next base: position 5,824,833 of record NC_014815.1, read on the forward strand.
GGGACGGTCACCGTGTTGGCGCTGTTCGGGTTGAAGGAGTACGTCGCGGAGCCGGCCAGGCTGGTGAACCCGGACGCGGACTGCTCCCGGCCGAGCACCTGGAACGTCTGGGTGCGCGCGCCCCACGCCGGGTCCGGGTTCAGCTTCACGACGACCGCGCTGATGCTCGCGTTGGCACCGAGCGCGACGGTGAGCGTGCTCGGGTACGCGCCGGGCGCGCCCTCCCAGTACGTGGAGACGTCGTTGTCGACGGCGTTCGCGGCGGCGAACACGTGCACCATCGACGACGCGGTGGCGGGCTTGCCGACCGCCAGGTTGGTGCCGCCGGTGCCGCTGCCGGTGCGGGTGACGGTGTTGCTGTTCGCCGACACGTTCCCGGCGGCGTCGCGGGCCCGCACGTGGTACGAGACGGTGGCGCTGTCCGGCTGGCTGTCGGTCCAGGTGAGGGTGGACCCGCTGACTGTGGTACGCAGCGTGCCGTTGGCGTACACCTCGTAGCCGGTGACGCCCACGTTGTCCGTGGACGCGGTCCAGGTCAGCCGGATCTGCCCGCTCGCCGGCTGGGTGTAGGCCAGGTTGCCGGGCGCTGTGGGCGCGACCGTGTCACCGGTGTTGCCGGTACGGGTCACCGTGGTGCTGTTCGCCGACACGTTCCCGGCCGCGTCCCGCGCCCGCACGTAGTAGGAGACGGTGGTCCCGGCCGGCTGCGTGTCGGTGTACGTCAGCGTCGACCCGCCGACGCTGGTACGCAGCACGCCGTTGGCGTACACGTCGTAGCCGGTGACGCCGACGTTGTCGGTGGACGCGGTCCAGGTCAGCCGCACCTGGTCGGTCGCGGGCTCGGTGAACGCGAGGTTGCCCGGCGCGCTCGGCGCCTGGGTGTCGCCGCTGGCCGGGCCGTAGATCTCCAGCTCGGCGAGCTGCCCGGCGGGCCAGGCGCTGTTCGCGGTGAACAGCAGCCGCACGTACCGGGTGGACGCGGTGGGCACTGTTACAGTCACGGTGTTGCCGCCGCCCGGGTCGAACGCGTACGAGGCGGACCCGACGAGCGTGCCGAACGTGGAGCCGTTCGTGCTGCCCTGCACGGTGATCGTCTGGGTGCGCGCGCCCCAGCCGGACGGCAGCCGCAGCACCAGCCGGTTGACGCCGGTGGCGGCGCCCAGGTCGGCCTGGATCCACTGCGGGAACGCGTTGTTCGGGCTCTCCCAGTAGGTGGCCGCGTTGCCGTCGTTGGCGTTGCCCGCGCCGTACACGTCGGCGTGGCCGCTCTCGGTCATGGTCCGGCCGAGCGCCAGATTGGTCGAGGAGGTGGCCGTGCCGTACACCTCCAGCTCGGCGAGCTGCGCGGCGGCCCAGCCGGTGTTCGCGGTGATCACCACCCGCAGGTAGCGGGCGTTCGTGGCGGTGAAGCCGAGCGTAACGGTGTTGGCGGCGGCCGGGCTGAACGTGCGGGCGGCGGACGCGACGGCTGTGGTGAAGCCGCTGCCGTCGGCGCTTGCCTGCACGGACAGCGTCTGGGTGCGCGCCTCCCAGGCGGCCGGGAGCTTCAGCACGACCTGGTCGACGGCGCGGCTGGTGCCGAGGTCGACCTGCGCCCACTGGGGCAGCGCGCCGCTGCTCTCCCAGTAGCTGCCCTGGCTGCCGTCGGTCAGGTTCGCCGCGACGTAGGGGCCGTTGACGCTGCTGGCGGTGGCGGTGCGTCCGGCGGCGAGGTTCGGGCCGCCGGCGGCGAGTGCCGGTGGGGCGGGGGCCGCGGTGACGACCAGGCCGACCGCGGCGAGCACCGCGACGATTCCGGTACGGAGTCTGGACATGGTGGACGGACACCTTCTTCCCGGGGGAGGTGGAGAGGCGTTCGGGGGTGGGGGTGCGGTGGCGCGACGGGGACCAGCGGTGGCCCCCGCCGCGCCGGGTCAGGAGGCGTACACCTCGAACTCGGACAGCTGGCCGGCCGGCCAGCCGGTGTTGCCGGCGAAGGTCAGCCGCACGAAGCGGCGGTCATCGGCGGGCAGCGCGATCGACACGCTGTTGCCGCCCGCCGGGTCGAACGTGTAGCCGGCCGCCGCCTTGAGGGTCGAGAACGACGAGCCGTCGGTGGAGCCGAGCACGGAGACGGTCTGGGTACGGGTCTGCCAGGCCGACGACGGGGGCAGCTTCAGCACCACCCGGGCGACCGGCCGGGCGCTGCCCAGGTCGACTGTCACCGACTGAGGGAAGGCGTTGTTGGCGCTCTCCCAGTAGGTGTTCGCGTTGCCGTCGACGGTGTTCGCGGCGCCGTACACGTCGGCGTGGCTGGTCTCCGCGACCGGCCGGCCCGCCGCAAGGTTCCCGGCCGGCGGCGCGGTGGTGGGCGGCGGCGTCGTGGCAGGCGGCGGTGTGGTGGTGCCGCCGCCGTACACCTCCAGTTCGGCGAGCTGGCCCGCCGGCCAGCCGGTGTTGCCGGTGACTGTGACCCGGACGAACCGCCGGTCGCCGGACGGCAGCGCGATCGGCACGCTGTTGGCGGCGGCCGGGTCGAACACGCGGCCCGCCGACGCGGCGAGCGTGGTGTACGAGGAGCCGTCGGTGGAGCCGAGCACCGACAGCGTCTGGGTGCGTCGTTCCCAGCCGGGCGGGAGCTTCAGCACGACCCGGTCGACGGTGCGCGACGCGCCGAGGTCGACGGTGAGCGACTGCGGGAACGCGTTGTTGGCGCTCTCCCAGTAGCTGGCCGGGTTGCCGTCGACGGCGTTGCCGGCGGCGTACGTCTGGGTGGTGCTGGTGGCGGTCGCCGGCCGGCCCAGGGCCAGGTTCCCGCCGGCCGGCGGCGGCGTGGTCGGCGGCGCGGTGGTCGGCGCTGCTGTCGTCGGCGCTGCCGTGGTCGGCGCCGGGCTGGTGGGCGGCGGGCTGGACGGGCCGTTGCCCCACTGCGGCTGCGGCCACGGCCCGCAGTACGGGGTGGGCGTATACCAGCCGGAGTTGCCGGTGCCCTGGGTGATCTGGAAGCCGCTGCCGACGCAGTTGTGGATCGGGTTGGACTGGGCGATGCCGGTGGCGCGGACGTTGGTGAACCGGACCTGGCTGGGCGCCTGTACCTGGAGCGCGTACGTGCCCGCGCCGTCGATGCGGACGTTGTCGAACGAGATGCCGCTGGTCTGGCCCTCGATCCAGTGCAGTGCCGCGTACGAGCTGTCCAGGATGTCGGTGTCGGTGACGTTGATCGCGGCGCCCTGGATCGGCTCGTTGAGCGCGGAGAACCAGATCGCGCCCACGCCGAACTGCCAGTTGTAGTCGGAGTTGCCGTTGCGGATCAGCGTGTTGCGGGCCACCGTGATGGTGCCGGACACGGCGGTCGGCCCGGTGACGCCCGGATAGCGGTTCGCCACGTGGATGCCGCCGCCGTTGGTGACCGAGTCGGCTGTGACGTTGTCGGCGATGGTGATGTCCCGCCCGCCGTACGTGACCAGATGGTTGGCCAGGATCGTCACGCCGATGGTGTTGCGGGTGAAGGAGTTGCCGACGTTGGGCACGCTCTGCGCCCACATGGCCAGCGCGTCGTCACCGGTGTTGCGGACGAACGTGTTGGTGACTGTGGAGTTGGTGACGCCCCAGTGGAAGTTCACCCCGTCGGCGGTCTGGTCGAGGATCCGGCTGTTGCGGATGGTGAAGTTGTCCATCGGCCCGTCCATCCAGGCGCCGACCTTGGTGTGCTGCAACCACAGGTTGTCCACCACGGAGTTCGTCATCGCGCCGCCGATGGCGTTGACCTGGTCCTCGTCGACGCGTTCCCGGATGTCGCCGATGACGGCGAAGTCCCGCAGCGTGACGTTGCGGCTGGGCCCGCCGGCCTCGTGCGGGCGGATCTCGCCGGAGTAGCCGCCGCCCGGCACGTACTTGCCGTAGATGCCGGCGGCGCGTTTGCGGTCGGTGGGGTGCCGGCCGCCGAGCACCGAGTACCAGGGGCCGGCACCACGCAGCGTCACGCCGTCGACCACCACGTGGTCCCAGAGCGTGAACGTGCCGGCCGGGATCCACACCGCCCGGCCCTGCGCCTTGCCGGCGTCCACGGCGGCCTGGAACTTCGCCGTCGAGTCGGTGGCGCCGGTGGGGTCGGCGCCGAAGTCGGTCACCACGTCCAGCACGCCGGACGGCTTGGTGATCTGCGCCCCGACCAGCTCGAAGTCGGCCAGGTCGATGATGAACGTGGGCGACTGGGCGGTCGAGGAGACCTGGAGGCGGATCTTCGTGCCGGCCGGGTACGTGGTGCCGAACATGGTCCGGGTCTCGTCGTAGAAGTGGTGCGGGTTGGTGTCGCCCGGGTTGTTGTTGAACGGGTAGCCGCCGTAGTACCAGCCGTACCGGGAGGTGACCGGCACCGACTTGACCAGCGTGCCGTTGGCGCGCAGGTCGATGGTGGCGTCGCGGCCGGTGCCGGCGGCGTTGTCCGGCAGGCTGTACCGGAACGTGACCGCGTTGGCCGGGGCGGTGAGCGTGAACTCGACGTACTCGCCGACGGCGTCGAGCGTGACCGCCTCCCGGCCGGACGCCTCGGACGGCAGCGTGCCGTAGCGCCGGTCGGGGCCGATCTTCGTGCCGGTGTGGGCGGCCTGTTCGGCCTCCTGCTCCCGGAACGGCACCGTGGCGCCGCGTCCGGTGATGTCGAACGGGGACAGTCCGGCGGCGCGCGCCGGGGTGGCGGTCGTGGTGAGCGCCACGACGACGAGTGTCGAGGCGGCGAGCGCGGCGGCGGCGAGGGCGGCCACGCCGGTGCTGCGGTGGCGGTGCGCGGTGCGGTGCTCGGTGCGGTGCTCGGCCATGCGGGGTGTGCTCCCTTTCGTCGGTGGCCAGATCCCCCGTGCGGCGTTGCCTCTCCTTCCTCCTCCCCAGGTGTGTCGCGTGGTGGCGGCCGGGACGGGCCGCCGGTGTCGCGGCGCCGGCGGCGGGACGGGACCGCCGGCGCCGCGGTCAGGCCGATCGGGTACGCAGCCAGACCGCGGTGTCCGGTGGCAGCCGGTCGTCGTCGAGTGGGCCGCTGGCCAGCAGCAGCCGGTCGTGCGCGGGCAGCGGCACCGCTGCGTCGCCGAGGTTGACCAGGCAGGTGAAGCCGGGTTCGCGGGCGAACGCGAGCACGCCGTCCGGTGCGGGCAGCCAGGTGAGCGTGCCGTCGCCGAGCGCGGGTTCGGCGCGGCGCAGCGTCAGCGCGGCCCGGTACAGCTCCAGCATCGAGTGCGGATCGCCGGTCTGGGCGCGGACCGTGCGGTCCTTCCAGTCGGCCGGTTGCGGCAGCCACGGCGCGGCAGTCGCGCCGTCGGGGCTGAACCCGAACGGCGGGGTGTCGCCCTGCCAGGGCAGCGGCACCCGGCAGCCGTCGCGGCCGGGGTCGACCCGCCCGGACCGCTCCCACATCGGGTCCTGCCGCAACTCGTACGGGATGTCCTCGACCTCCCAGAGCCCCAGCTCCTCGCCCTGGTAGACGTAGGCGGCGCCAGGTAGTGCGAGGGACAGCAGCGCGGCGGCGCGGGCGCGGCGGGTGCCCAGTTCCAGGTCGGTGGGGATGCCCTCGCGCTTGGCGGCGAAGCTGAACCGGGTGTCGGCGCGGCCGTACCGGGTGACGTGACGGGTGACGTCGTGGTTGGACAGCACCCAGGTGGCCGGCGCGCCGACCGGGGCGTGCGCGGCGAGCGTGCCGTCGATGCTCTCCCGCAGTGACGTGGCGTCCCAGGCGCAGCCGAGGAAGTCGAAGTTGAACGCGGTGTGCAGCTCGTCCGGGCGCAGGTAGTTCGCGAACCGCTGCCGGTCGGGCAACCACACTTCGCCGACCAGCGCGCGCCCGCCCGGGTACGAGTCGGCGATGCGCCGCCAGGCGCGGTACACGTCGTGCACGCCGTCCTGGTCGCGGAACGGGTGCGGTCGGTCCGGGTACACCTCGGGCAGCGTGCCGTCCTTGACCAGCAGCCCGGCCGAGTCGATGCGGATGCCGTCCACGCCCCTGTCGAACCAGAAGCGCAGGATGTCCTCGAACTCGGCGCGGACCCGGGGGTGGTCCCAGTTGAGGTCGGGTTGCTGCGGGGCGAACAGGTGCAGGTACCAGTCGCCGGGGGTGCCGTCCGGGTCGGTGGTGCGGGTCCAGGTGGGGCCGCCGAACTCGCCGGTCCAGGCGGTGGGCGGCAGGTCGCCACCCGGTCCCCGGCCGGCGCGGAACCAGAACAGGTCCCGCTCGGGCGCGCCCGGCCCGCCGGCGAGCGCGGCCCGGAACCAGGGGTGCGCGTCGGAGCAGTGGTTGGGCACCACGTCGACGATGCTGCGGATGCCGAGCGCGTGCGCCTCCGCGATCAGCGCCTCCACCTCGGCGAGGGTGCCGAAGACCGGGTCGATGTCGCGGTAGTCGGACACGTCGTAGCCGGCGTCGGCCATCGGCGACGGGTACCAGGGGCTGAACCAGATGGCGTCGACGCCGAGCGCGGCGAGGTGATCCAGGCGGGACCGGATGCCGGCGACGTCGCCGATCCCGTCGCCGTCGCCATCGGCGAAGCTGCGCGGATAGACCTGGTAGATCACCGCGGAGCGCCACCACGGGCTGTTGTCGGCCATGGACACGGGCACCTGCTTTCTGCGGGTCGGTTCTGCTGCGGCGGGCTCGCGGCCCGGGTGCGGGCGGTGGCGCGGGGTCAGCCCTTGAGGCCGCCGGTGGTCAGGCCGGACATGATGTTGCGCTGGAAGATCAGGAACAGCACGACTGTGGGGATCGCGGCGATCACCGACGCGGCGATGACCACGTTCATCGGGGTGCCGCCGGCGAAGGCGTAGATGCCGACGCTGACGGTCCGCGTCTCCGGCGACGGCATGACCAGCTTCGGCCAGAGGAAGTCCTTCCAGACCGCCGTCACCGCGAAGATCGCCACCACGCCGAGGATCGGGCGGGACATCGGCAGGACGATCGACCAGAGCGTGCGCAGCGGGGTGGCGCCGTCCATCACGGCGGCTGCCATCAGGTCCTCCGGGATCGAGTCGAAGAACCGTTTCAGCAGGAAGATGTTGAACGCGTTCGCCACCAGCGGCAGCCAGATCACGAACGGCGAGTCGAGCAGGTTGATGTGCACGATCGGCAGGTCGATCACCGTGACGTACTGCGGGACGATCAGCACCATCGCCGGGATCATCAGCGTCGCCAGCATCATGCCGAGGATCAGCTTGCCCAGCACCGGGCGCAGCTTCGACAACGCGTACGCCGCCGCGGTGTCGAGGACGAGCTGGAACACCACCGCGCCGGTGGCGTAGTAGAACGTGTTGAACAGCAGCTTCGCGAGATCCAGGTTGTTCCAGGCGTCGACGTAGTTGCCCGGCTGCGGGTCGCGCGGGAACAGCGACGGCGGCGTCTGGGCGATCTCCTGGCCGGACTTCAGCGCGCCGGTGACCATCCAGTACAGCGGGCCGAGGAACACCAGCGTGAACCCGGCCACGACCACGGAGAGCACGAGCCAGTAGAGGACGCGGCCGCGACCGCGCCGCAGCTGGGCGTGGGAGACGAGGGTACGGGTGGTGGGGTCGGCGGCCATGTCCTAGTCCTGTCTCGCGGTCAGTCGCAGGTAGACGGCGGAGAACCCGGCCAGCACCACCAGCATGATCACGCCGAGCGCGGCGGCGCCGTTGAGGTCGTTCTGGAAGAACCCGTGCTGGTAGATCAGGTACGCCACGGAGGTCGCCGAGTCCTGCGTACCGGCGCCGTTGGCGAGGATCAGCGGCTCGATGAACAGCTGCATGGTGGCGACGATCTGGAGCATCGCCAGCAGCGCGAGGATCAGCCGGGTCTGCGGGACCGTCACGTGCAGGATTCGCCGCCACACCCCGGCGCCGTCGATCTCGGCGGCCTCGTACAGCTCGCCGGGGATGTTCTGCAGCGCGGCCAGGTAGATCAGCACGGCGCCGCCCATGTTCATCCAGGTCGACGCGATCACCATGGCCGGCATCGTCATCGTGGGCGACTGCATCCACTCCGACGTGGGCAGTCCCAGCGCGGTGAGGATCGCGTTGAACAGCCCCGCCTCGCTCGGGTCGTACGCGTAGAACTTGAACAGGAACAGCGCGGACGCCGGCGGCAGCATCACCGGCAGGTAGACGAGCACCCGCAGGTAGCCCTTGGCGTGGCGCAGCTCGTTGAGCAGGATCGCCACGAAGAACGGCACCAGGTAGCCGAGGACGAGCGCCAGGCCGGTGAAGACGAACGTGTTCTTCCAGGCGGTCCAGAAGCTCGGATCGGCGATGATCCGGCTGTAGTTGTCCCAGCCGACCCAGGTGGTCTCGCCCCGGCGGGTGCGCTGGAAGCTCATCACGACGCCGCGGACCATCGGGTACCAGGAGAAGACGGCGAAGCAGACGACAGCGCCGATGAGGAACGCGTGCCCGGTGAGGTTGTCCCGGACCTTGCGGCCGAGTCCGGCGCGGCGTCCGGCGGTACGCGACGGCGTCGGCGCGGCGGGGCCGGGACGGCGGGTGGCACCGGGGGCGGTGGTGAGCGCCAAGGCGACTCCTGCGGTGCTCGGGGAGGTGGGGCCGGTGCGCCGGCCCCACCTCCAGTCGGGTCAGCTCTGCGCGGCCAGAAGCTGGTTGACCTTGTCCTCGGCGGTCTTGAGCAGCGCGTCGATGTTCGCGTTCGGGTTGGTCAGCACCCCGGACATCGCGGCGTCGAGCACCGCGTAGACGGCCTGGGCGTTGCGCGGCTCCCCCTTGATCGGCACCGGGTTGGCCTCGAAGACCGCGAAGTTGGTGGTGTCCACGTTCGCGTTGGCCTTGCGCAGCTCCAGTTCCTGCTTCTGCGCGTCGCTGCCGTTCGTGAACAGCAGCGGCTGGGGCAGGCCGACCGGGTAGTTCTGCGGCTTGGCGCGCACGTAGTCGAACTGGCCCTTGCCAGGGGTCAGCTTCTGGTAGGCGAGCCACTTCAGACCGGCCTTGACCTGCTCCGGGCTCAGGCCCTTCTTGAAGAAGTAACCCTCGCCGCCGCCGAGCGTGGCCTTGGCCGGCCCGTCCTGGCCGGGCAGCGGACCCATCGCCCAGTCCTGGTACTTGCCCTGGAACTGGCTCACGATCGCCTGGGTCGCGTCCGGCGCGCCGATGAACATGCCGACCTTGCCGGCGCCGGCGTTGGTGAGCAGGTCACCCCACTGGAGCAGCTGCCGGCTGCCCATGCTGTTGTCGCCGTACCGCATGTCCTTGAGGTTCTGCAGGACCTGCTTGCCCATCGCGTTGTTGAAGTCGGCCTTCTTGCCGTCGGCGCTGAGCACCTGGCCGCCCTGGGAGTAGAGCAGCGAGGTGAAGTGCCAGCCGCCGGTGTTGCCGGCGCTGTACTCGGCGTACCCGGCGATGCCGTCGCCGAGCGCGGAGATCTTCTTGGCCGCGGCCCGCACCTCGGGCCAGGTCTTCGGCGGGTTGTTCACGTCGAGCCCGGCCCGCTGGAACAGCGCCTTGTTGTAGATCAGGCCCATCGAGTAGTTCTTCACCGGTACGGCGTAGAGCTTGCCGCCGTCGGTGAAGACCTCCTTCAGCGCCGGGTCGACGCTGTCCCAGGTGGGGATGGTGTCCTTGGTGGCGTACTGGCCGATGTCCATCGCCTGACCGGAGTCCAGCACCTGCTGGAGGTCGGTCATGTAGCCGTAGAACACGTCGGTGACGGTGCCGCCGGCGAGGCGGGCGGTGAAGTCCGGCGGGTTGTTGCACTGCTCGCCGACGCTGACGCTCTTGACGACGATGTCCGGGTTCTGCCGCTGGAACTCGGCGACGTCGTCGTTCCAGTTCTTCAGCAGTTCCTTCTGCGCGCCGACCGGCTGGCAGTCGACGGTGATGGTGACCTTGCCGCCGGCGTCGCTGCTGTCGTCGCTCTTGGTGGAGCACGCCGCAAGGCTGAGCCCGAGGCCGGCCGCGAGCGCCACGGCCGCGACCTTCCGATACTGCGGTACGGACATCTGTCCATCCCTTCGGGAACGGGTGTATCCATGGCCTTCACTGATGTGCGGTGACCGCGCGGCTGCCCTCAGGTGGTGGAACGGCAACCGGCGCGCGCCCTGCCTCCGGAAACCGCGCCCCGGGTCAGGTGTGAGTGGAGTCACTGTAGCGACGCGAACCGAACCCAGCAAGATGCGGACGCAAGAATGCAAGAACTCGACTGCGTCGTCAGTCGTCCGTCGATCTTGGAGTTGTGGCACCTCAGATAACGGAAGTAGGCCGCATTCCGGGCGCCATTACTCCAAGATCGACGGACGTGGCGAGGCGGGGCGCGGCGCGGCGGGGCAGGGCGAGGCGGGGCAGGGCGAGGCGGCGGAAGCCGCCGGGGGTCAGCGGCGAGGGGCGGGGGCGGTGGAGCCGCGTACCACCAGCTCGGGCTCGAACAGCAGCTCGTCGTGCAGCACGCCGGCGCCCTCGATCTGGGTCACGAGCAGGTCCACAGCGGCCTGGCCCATCGTCTCGATCGGCTGCCGCACAGTGGTCAGCGGCGGATCGGTGCAGGTCATGAACGCCGAGTCGTCGAAGCCGACCACCGAGACGTCGGCCGGCACCGCGCAGCCCAGGCGGCGGGCGGCCCGGATGGTGCCCAGCGCCAGCACGTCGCTGGCGCAGACGATCCCTGTCGCGCCGCGCTCGATCAGCTTCGTGGCCGCGACCCGCGCCCCCTCCATGGAGAAGCTGGACCGCTCCACCAGGGACCGGTCCTCGCCCCAGCCGGCGGCCCGGACCATGGCGTCGAGCTTGCGGCGCGAGGGCACGTGGTCGGCCGGGCCGAGCACCATGCCGATCCGCTCGTGGCCGAGGGAGCGCAGGTGCCCGTACGCCTGCTCGACGGCGACCGCGTCGTCCGTGGACACCCGCGGGAAGCCCAGCTCCTCGACGCCGGCGTTGACGAGCACCACGGGCAGGCCGCGGTCGGTCAGGCGCCGGTAGTGCTCGTGCGAGGCGTCGGCGAGGGCGTACGAGCCGCCGGCGAAGATGACGCCGCTGACCTGGTGGTCGAGCAGCATCTCCACGTATCCGGACTCCGGCACGCCGCCGATGGTGCGGGCGCAGAGCGCCGGGGTGAAGCCGCGCTGGGCGAGGGAGCCGGTGACCACCTCGGCCAGGGCCGGGAAGATCGGGTTCTGCAACTCCGGCAGCACCAGGCCGACCAGGCGGGCACGCTCGCCGCGCAGTTTCGTCGGGCGCTCGTATCCGAGCACGTCGAGGGCGGTCAGCACGGCGGTCCGGGTCGCCTCGGACACGCCACCGCGGCCGTTGAGCACCCGGCTCACGGTCGCCTCGCTGACGCCCGCCTTGCGGGCCACCTCGGTCAGGCGCTTCGTCACGGCGGCAATCGTACGTCGGATTCTTGCAAGAAATGAACAGCCGAAGTGGGTCGGTTCTTGCCGCGTACGGAGGCATGCGGTCCGAAAGATGCGAGCAGATTGATGCTTGAAAGGCAACAGAGCACCGGAATAACATGAGGAACCTTGTCGATGGCCTGCGCCGCCGAGGCCACCCGTCCCCCGAGAAAGTGGGTGCTCCGATGTCGCGGAGCGTGCCGAGGATCCTCGCGGCGGCGCTCGTCGCCGCCGCCCTGCTCGTACCGCCCGGTGCCGCCACTGCGGGCCCGCCGCGCGGACCGGCTCCCGTGGTGACCCGCGCCGGGCTGGACCCCGCGCTCGTGGCCGGTCGCGGTGCGACTGTGGACTACGTCGAACAGGAGGCGGAACACGGCCGGACCACCGGCGCCGTGATCGGGCCGGACCGGTCGGCGTACACACTCGCCGGTGAGGCGTCCGGCCGCCGGGCCGTACGCCTGCTGCCCGGCCAGTACGTCGAACTCACGCTCCCCCGGGCCACGAACGCGCTGACCGTGCGCTACAGCATCCCGGACGCGCCGGGCGGCGGCGGGATCACCGCGCCGCTGCGGGTGTCAGTCGGGCACGCGCCCGCCCGCACCATGACGCTGACCTCGCAGTACGCCTGGCTCTACAACCAGTACCCGTTCACAAACGATCCCGGCGCCGACCTGCTGCACCCGGACTGGTGGATCACCGAGTGCTCCTGCGTCCCGGCCGCCACCACGCCCGCGCCGGTGATCAGCAAGCCGTTCCGGCCGCACCACTTCTACGACGAGCAGCGCCTGCTGCTCGGCCGTACCCATCGGGCCGGCGAGGTGGTCCGGCTGACCGCGCCGCGCGGCACGGCCGCCGCGTGGACGGTGATCGACCTGGTGGACGCGCATCTGGTCGCCCCGCCCCGCGTGGTCCCCCGCGCGGTGAACGCGCTGTCCTTCGGCGCCGACCCGACCGGCCGCCGGGAGTCCGCCGACGCGTTCGACCGGGCCGTCGCGTACGCCCGCCGGGTGGACCGCCCGCTCTACCTGCCGCCGGGCACCTACCAGGTCAACCGGCACATAATCGTCGACGACGTGACGATCGCCGGGGCCGGGAGCTGGTACACGATCGTGCGTGGGCGCGAGGTCGCCCTGGACACCCCGGCGCCCGACGGCTCCCGCCACACGGGCGTCGGCTTCTACGGCCGCGACGCCGCCGACGGCGGCAGCAGCGACGTGCACCTGTCCGGTTTCGCGATCGAGGGCGACGTGCGGGAGCGGATCGACACCGACCAGGTGAACGCCGTCGGCGGGGCGCTGAACCACAGCACCATCGACGGCCTCTACCTGCACCACACGAAGGTCGGCATGTGGTTCGACGGGCCGATGACCGGCCTGCGGGTCACGAACACGGTGATCGCCGACCAGATCGCCGACGGGCTGAACTTCCACACCGGCGTCACGCACTCGTCGGTGACGAACTCGGTGGTCCGCAACAGTGGCGACGACGCGCTGGCGATGTGGTCGGAGGGTACGGCGAACGCGTCGAACACGTTCGCCTACAACACGGTGCAGTCGCCGGTGCTCGCCAACGGCATCGCGCTGTACGGCGGCGCCGACCTGACCGTCGCGCACAACCTGATCGCCGACCCGGTACGCGAGGGCAGCGCGATCCAGGTGGGCTCCCGGTTCGGGGCCGAGCCGTTCACCGGCCGACTGCGGATCACCGGCAACACCACTGTGCGGGCCGGCACGTACGACCTGAACTGGAACATCGGCCTCGGCGCGATCTGGTTCTACGCGCTGGACCGCAGCATCGACGCCGCGGACATCCAGGTGACCGGCGACGCGTACCTGGACAGCACCTACAACGCGATCATGCTGGTCAGCGACTGGCCGGTGAAGGACAGCGTCCGCATCGACAACGTCCGCTTCCGCGACATCCGGGTCGACGGCACCGGCACGTCGGTGGTCAGCGCGCGTACGGCGGGCGGGGCGAGCTTCGCGAACGTCGACGCCCGCAACGTGGGCGCGGTCGGCGTCAACAACTGCGGGTCGTTCCACTTCACACCCGCCGGGTCGGAGTTCGCCCTGACCGATCTGGGTGGCAACGACGGCGGGTGGCTGGCCCCGTGGCTGCTGCCGAACACCATCACCTGCGACGACCGGCCGCCGGTGGTGCCGCCGCCCCCGCCCTCGCGCTGGTGACACGACGCGACCCCCGCCGGACGGGCCGGCGGGGGTCGCGTCAAGGGTCGATCAGGCCTCGGTGAGCTGGCCGCGCAGCTTGGTCAGGGCGCGGGCGAGCAGCCGGGACACGTGCATCTGGGAGACACCGACCCGGGCGGCGATCTCGCTCTGGGTCAGGTTGCCGTAGAAGCGCAGCGTGAGGATCTTCTGCTCCCGCTCGTCGAGCGTGGCGAGCGCCGGGCCGAGCGAGGCGCGCAGGTCGGCCAGCTCGTACTCGTTGTCCTCGGTGCCGAGCGTGTCGCCCAGCTCGGTGGCGCTGTCGCCGTCGCCGATCGGGGTGGACAGCGAGACCGCGTTGTACGCGCGGGCGCCCTCCAGGCCCTCCAGCACCTCTTCCTCGGTGACGTCGAGGTGGGCGGCGATGTCGGCGACGGTCGGGGCCCGGTTGAGCGTCTGGGTCAGCGTGCTGTTGGCCTCGGAGATGCGCAGCCGCAGCTCCTGGAGGCGCCGGGGAACCCGGATGTTCCAGGTGCGGTCGCGGAAGTGCCGCTTGATCTCGCCGAGGATGGTCGGGATGGCGAAGCCGGCGAAGTCGACACCGCGCGAGGCGTCGAACCGGTCGACTGCCTTGATCAGGCCGAGCGCCGCGGTCTGGGCCAGGTCACCGGCCGGCTCGCCGCGACCGCTGTAGCGGGCGGCCAGGTGGTTCGCCAGCGGCAGCCACGCCTCGATGACCTGGTTGCGCAGGGCGGCCCGCTGCGGGTGGTCGGCCGGCAGTGCGGCGAGCGCCGCGATCAGCTCGCTGGCGCGGGTCTCCTCGCCCGTCTGCGGCGCGCGGTGCACCTCGGTGGCGGTCGATCCCATGGTCATCGTGGTCATGCTGCCCTTCCTGTCCTCGGAGAACGGGTGGCCTCCCACCGGTCGTGCCAGCCACACTAGACCAAAGGTCACCACCAAATCAACCGAACGGACGATGGAGATTTCGGTTCATATACGGACACAGCGGCGAGGAAGGGTGTCAGCGAGGTAACAGCGGCCGGTAGTCGGCGGCGGTGAGCGGCAGCGCGGAGAGGCTCCCGTCCGCGCGTGGCACCTCCAGCGGCTGACCGTCCCGGCGGAAGGCCACGCTGAACACGTCGGGCCGCTGAGTGAGGCTGCACACGATCTGCCCGAAGGCCAGCACCTCGTCGTTGCGGCCGGTCTCCTCCCCGGCCTGGCGTACGTCGACCGTGGCGAGCGTGCCGGCCAGCGTCGCCCCGGCCACCGCGACCGTGCCGGGCAGCGCCGTGGCCAGTCCCTGACGGCGCTCGCCGCCGTCCGGACCGGCCAGCAGGTGCTGGAGGTGCGCATCCACCTCCGGCAGCCCGTCCACCCGGCGCTTGACCACGACCAGCCCGTCGTCCCGGACGAAGCAGAACGGCTCGTCCACCCGCCCGTCGCCGTCGGCGGTCGAGGACACCGTGGGGGTGGGGAACGCGCCCGGTGGCGTCTGCACCAGGCGGGGCTCGTCGTCCACCGGCACCCCGCAGCCGGCCAGCAGCACGGCCGCGAGCAGGGCGGGCAGGAGCCGCCGGCGGCTCATCGCAGCGCTCCGGGCAGCTCGACCCGGAACCGGGCGCCGGGCTCGCGGTCCAGCACCGCGGCCGTACCGCCGTGCGCGGCGGCGTGCTGCGCCACCAGCGCGAGCCCGAGACCGGTGCCGTCGGTGCCGGCCCGGTCGTGCGCCGCCCGCCCCCGCACGAACCGGTCGAAGATGATCTCGCGGTCACCGGGCGGTACGCCCGGACCGTCGTCGTCGACCTCCAGCACGCCCACGCCGTCGCGCCCGCCGAGGCGTACGGCGACCGGCCCGCCGCCGTACCGCTCGGCGTTCTCCACCAGGTTCAGCAGCGTCTGGGCGAACCGGCGCCGGTCGACCCACCACAGGCGCGGGGCGTCACCCTCGACCGTCACCAGGCTCTCCGGCAGCGACCGCTCCCGGCAGACGGTCCGGGCCAGCTCCAGCACGTCGACCGTCTCGCGGTGCGCCGGCTGCTCGGTGCGGGCAAGCTGGATGAGATCGTCGACCAGGCGCTGGAACCGGGTCACCTCGTCGGCGACCAGGCCCGCCGCGGTCGCGGTGCGTTCGTCCTGGTGCTCCCGGCGGCGGTGGAGCACGCTCGCGGCAGCGGCCAGGGTCTGCAACGGCGAGCGCAGCTCGTGGCTCACGTCGGCGGCGAAGCGCCGGTCCCGCTCGATGCGGTGCACCAGCTTGTCGACCATCTCGTTGAACGAGCTGGACAGGCGGGTGAGGTCGGGATCGGTGGTCGGGTCGAGCCGGGTGGCGAAGTCGCCGGCCGCGATCCGTTCCGCCGCGTCGGCGACCGCGGTGAGCGGCCGCAGGCTGTGCCGGGTGGCGTACCAGCCGAGCGCCGCGCCCGCCCCGGCGACCATGATCGCCACGGCGATCAGTGCCAGGCCCACCACCTGGAACGTCTCCTCGACCTCCCGCAGCGAGGTCAGCTCGTATTAGCCGAGCGCGCCGGGCAGCGGCACGCCGACAAGCAGCACGGGCTGCCCGTCGAGCCGGATCCGCTGCACCGCGGGCTTGCCGTCGGCCACCACGCGCTGCAACTCCACCGGCACCGAGCTGGCGCCCACGTCCGCGGTACGGGCGTACCAGCCGTCGGGCAGGTGCAGCAGCGGGCGGCGCGCGCTGCCGGTGTCGAGCGAGCGCAGCACGGCCACCACGTCCGGGGTGCCGGTGTCCAGGCCGGAGCGGACCACGGCGGCGTCGTAGTAGGCGGCCCGTACCGCGGTGCGCTCCCGCTCGTCGAGCAGCGAGCGCCGGGTCAGGTCGTACGAGAAGAGGGCCATCAGCGCGGACAGCAGCAACGCCCCGACGGCGAACGCCGCGGTGACCCGGGCGCGCAGGCCGGGCCGGGTCATCGCTGGAGCTTGTAGCCGAGGCCGCGCAGCGTGACCAGGTGGCGCGGGTTGGCCGGGTCGGATTCGATCTTCTGCCGCAGCCGGCCCACGTGCACGTCGACGAGCCGCTCGTCGCCGGTCTCGTAGCCCCAGACCCGGCTGAGCAGCTGCTGGCGCGACAGCACCCGCCCGGCGTGCTCGGCCAGCTCGCAGAGCAGCCGGAACTCGGTGCGGGTGACAGGCACCGGCTGTCCCGAGCGCCGCACCTCGCCGGCCTCCGCGCTGATCTCCAGGTCGCCGAAGAACTGGGCGGGCACCGGCCCGGCCACCGTGCGTACGCGCCGGCGCAGCGCCCGCAGCCGGGCGGACAGCTCCTTGATCGCGACCGGCTTCACCACGTAGTCGTCGGCGCCCGCCTCCAGCGCGGCGACGATGTCGTGGGTGTCGTCGCGGGCGCTGATCACCACGACCGGCACGTCGTCGTCGCGGCGCAGCTGACGGATGCAGTCGAACCCGTTCATGCCGGGCAGCATCAGGTCGACGAGCACGTAGTCCGCCGGCTTCTCCCGCTGCCGGCGCAGGCCGTCCTCGGCGGTCGGCGCGCCGTACGCCTCGTAGCCCTCCTCCTCCAGGGCGAGCTGCAGCGCGAGCCGGATGCGGTCGTCGTCCTCGATCACCAGTACGGCCGTCATATGGGCATCATGACCGGCCCGGCACGGGTCGCCCAATCGCGTGGGCCGTTCGTGGTTTTTGTCATCGAACCGTCATACAACCGTCCGGTGACCTCCAAGATCCCTGCGCAGAGTGGGGTCTGACCCGATCCCACCACGGAAGCGACCAGATGCCTGCCAGCCTGCCGTCCCCGCCGGAGTCCGCCGTGCCGCACGTGCGCGTGGACATCACCGACGAGCTGGACCTCGCCGGGCTGCCCGAGGTCGCCCACGTGCTGGACCGCATCCTCGCGCTACGGCCCCGCGAGCTGACGATCGACCTCGCCGGGTGCCGGCATGTGGACGCCGCCGCCGTCGCGCTGCTGCTGGACGTGCACCGCCGGCTGGCGCGGCAGGGCGGCCTGCTCACGCTGAGCAATCCACATCCGCGGATCCGGCGCATCCTGGAGAACTCCGGGCTCGGCGCCGTACCCGTCGTCGACACGCCCCGTCCGGCCGCGCGCGGCCGGGCTCGGGTCGCGTCCGCATCACGCTGAGGAGGAGTGGTGACCGGCAGCACGCTCGTCGGAGCGCTCGTGGTGGGTCTGGCCGTCGGCGGGCTGGGACGCCTCGTCCTGCCGGGGCGCAAGGCCGTCCCGGTGTGGCTGACACTCGCGCTCGGCGTGGCGTCCGCGCTGCTCGGCGCGATCGTGGTCGGGCTGGTGGACCACCGCACCGACGGATCGCCCGTGCTGCCGCTGATGGTGCAGACCGGCTTCGCCGCCGTGGCGGTCGTGCTGGCGGTGGTCGCCGCGGGCCGGCCGGAGGCGGAGGGGCAGACGCCGCCCGGTACGGGCGGCCGGCGGAAGGAGGAGGTGTGACCGTCGTTCCCGCGGACCACCTCATGATGCTCATCTGCGACGCCTGCGGCGACAGCGTCACCGGCACCGGCGCCACGCTGCCCGACGCCGAGGTGGTGTGGACGCTCGTGTTCGAGCACGACTGGGTCGGCTCGCCGTTCGCGTCCGGACCGCATCACTGCCCCCGGTGCAGCGCCCGGGCGGCCATCGCCGACGACGGTCTGGGCCTGGACGAGCTGGAACAGGTCGCCGGCACCCCGGCCGCCCACGACCTCGACCCGGCCACGGCGGTCCGCCGCGCTCTCGACGAGCGTTCCCTCCGCGACGACATGGAGCTGGTCGACCTGTCCGGGCTGGAGGTGATCGACTCCGCCGGGCTCAGCCTGCTGGTGCGCGCGCACCAGGACGCCCGGCGCGACGGCCGCCGGCTGTGCCTGCTGTCCCCGTCGCGGTTCGTGCTCACCGTGCTGCACACCATGCGGCTCGACGGCGTCTTCACAGTCGTCGACGGCCGCGTCCCGGCGCCGGGCCCCGCAACCCGGCAACCGGTCCTGACCGAACAGAAGGAGCCCTCCCCGTGGTGATGCCCTGGCCGTACCCCGAGTTTCCGTACACCGGCGGCGGACCGGAGCCCGACGACGCGGACACCCGGCTCGCGTCGCTCGTCGCGCAGCGGCTCAGCGCCGACTGGACCACCCGCCGGCAGCAGATCACAGTGACCGTGCAGAACCGCGTGGTCATCCTCGCCGGCCTGGTGGCCGACCCGGAGACGCGCCTGGTCGCCGCCGAGCTGGCCTGGGACGTGCCGGGTGTGTTCGACGTCTGCAACGCGCTGCGGCTCTACGGCGGGCGGCGCGGCGGCCGCTGAGCGGCGACTGTTGCACGCATCGGCATCCACCTCTACGCTCGGCCGTGGGAGCGCTCCCCCAGGCCGCCGCGTCGGGCTTTCCGGGCAGGTTCACGACGGGCACCGTCCGTTCACCATCCAGACGATGGGACCTTCCCGCATGTTCTCGATTCCCCGCCCGTCCCGGCGGCACCTGCTCGTCGGCGGCGCGGTCGGCGCGCTCGCCCTGGCGGCGACGGCCGTCCTGCCCTCGCCGGACGCGATGGCGGCGACCGGCTGCGCCGTCACCTACACCACCAACTCCTGGCAAGGCGGCTTCACCGCGACAGTGGCGGTGCGCAACCTCGGCGACCCGGTGAGCAACTGGACGCTGGGCTTCACCTTCCCCGACGGCGGCCAGCGCGTGGTCCAGGGCTGGTCGGCCACCTGGCAGCAGAGCGGCTCGGCGGTCACCGCGCGCAGCCTGGACTACAACGGCGCGCTCGGCACCGGCGCGAGCACCACGATCGGCTTCAACGGCTCGTGGACCGGGTCGAACCCGAGCCCCACGTCGTTCACGCTCAACGGCACGGTCTGCACCGGCGGCACGAGCACCCCGCCGCCCAGCACGCCCCCGCCGAGCACCCCGCCGCCGCCGACCACTCCCCCGCCCACCACCCCGCCACCCACCACCCCGCCGCCGACCGGCACCACGCCGGTGGCGATCAACGGCCAGCTCCAGGTGTGCGGCGTCAACCTCTGCAACCAGTACGGGCGGCCGATCCAGCTGCGCGGCATGAGCACGCACGGGTTGCAGTGGTTCGCCAACTGCTACACCGACGCCTCGCTCGACGTGCTCGCGAACGAGTGGCGGTCCGACCTGCTGCGCATCTCCATGTACGTGCAGGAGCAGGGCTACGAGACCAACCCGGCCGGCTTCACCAACCAGGTGAACACGCTCGTGGACAAGGCCGAGGCCCGGGGCATGTACGCGCTCATCGACTTCCACACGCTGACGCCCGGCGACCCGATGTACAACCTGGACCGGGCAAAGACGTTCTTCGCCAACGTGTCCGCGCGCAACGCCGCCAAGAAGAACGTGATCTACGAGATCACCAACGAGCCCAACGGGGTGAGCTGGTCGACCATCCGCAACTACGCCGAGCAGGTCATCCCGGTGATCCGGGCCAACGACCCGGACGCGGTGGTCATCGTCGGCACCCGGGGCTGGTCCTCGCTGGGTGTCTCCGAGGGCGGCAACTCCGACGAGATCGTGAACAACCCGGTGCGGGCGCAGAACATCATGTACACGTTCCACTTCTACGCCGCGTCGCACAAGGACAACTACCGCAACGAGGTGCAGCGGGCGGCGAGCCGGCTCCCGCTGTTCGTCACCGAGTTCGGCACTGTCACCTACACCGGTGACGGCGCTGTCGACACCGCCAGCAGCAACGCCTGGCTCGACCTGCTCGACCGGTTGAAGATCAGCTACGCGAACTGGACGCTCTCCGACGCGCCCGAGGGCTCGGCGGCGCTCCGGCCGGGCACCTGCGCGTCCGGCTCGTTCGGCGGGACGTCGGTGCTCACCGAGTCCGGCGCGTTCATGCGCGAGCGCATCCGTACCGCCGACAACTTCCCCACCTCCTGACCGGGCGGCCGGCGGCGATCCTTTCCCCTTCGGGTCGCCGCCGGTCAGCCCTCCACCAGCCCGGCCCGGCGCCACAGCACCAGGCCCGGCCCGGCGACCAGGCCCAGTTCGGTCAGGTGGTCGGCGATCCGCTGCGCGGACCAGCGCAGCGTGGCCCGCCAGTGCGGGTTGGCCCGCGCCGCGGCCCGGCCGGCCGCCGGGTCGATCCCGACCGCCGCGTACGCCCGCGGGTGCACCAGGCGCCGCGTGATCGAGTACGCGGCCCGGCCGATCACCAGTCGCGAGTACGCGAGCGCGACCGGCCCGGCGGCCTCGACCTGCCGGGTCAGCTCGTCGCGGGCGAAGCGCACGTGCCGGGCCTCCTCCACCACGTGGATGCGCGACACCATCCGGATCAGCGGCTGCAACGACTCGTCGGCCATGATCTCGCGCTGGAACGAGTCGAGGATCTCCTCGGCGATCAGGATGGCCGCGTACATCTGCGGGCCGGTCGCCGTGGACTTGAGCCAGCGCCCGAGCAGGTGGTCGAACGGCTCGGCCCGGTAGACCGGCGCGCCGGCGGCCTCGATGAGCCGGCCGAACATGATGGAGTGCCGGCACTCGTCGGCGACCTCGGTGAGCGCGTACTGGGCGTGCCGGCTGGTCGGGTCGGCGTCGTAGTAGTGCCGGATCAGCATCTGCATGAGGATCGTCTCGAACCAGATGCCGGCGCTGGCCGCGCTGGCGACCTCGTGCTTGGTCAGCTCGACCCGCTGGTCCTCGGTCATGGCCTCCCACAGGGGAGTGCCGTAGAGGCTGCTGCGCGTGGGCGGCAGCCAGTACGCGCCGGGCACCGGCGGCGCCGACCAGTCGATGTCGACCACCGGGTCGTAGCTGGTGCGTACCGAGGCGGAGAGCAGGCGGTCGGCGACCGCCTCGCGCGGGAATCCGGCCATGACCCCTCCATATTGACGTAACTTCGAGTAACTGTTACGAGTGGTAGCATGCGACGGACCACCACCGATGTCAATGGCCCCGACACTCCCCCGGAGCCGGCCGCACCCCGTTCCGGCGGGCGGCGCGACCGCTGGGCCGACCACCGCGAACAGCGGCGGCAGGAACTGATCGCCGCCGCCGTGCAGGCACTGCTGCAGCACGGCCCGAGCGTCGACATGGACCAGGTCGCCGCCACCGCCGGGGTCAGCAAGCCGGTGCTCTACCGCTACTTCGCCGACAAGGCGCAACTCTGGCTGGCGGTCAGCGAGGTGGTCGCGGAGCGCGTGGTCGCCGCGATCGCCCCAGCCGTGGAGCAGGTACGCGAGGAGCGCGCGCTGGTCGAGGCGACCATCGACGCGTACCTGAGCGTGGTCGAGTACGAGCCGTCGCTGTACCGGTTCCTCGTGCACGAGTCCGGGCATCCCGGCATCCAGCAGGTGGTGACAGGCACCAGCCGCCAGGTCGCGACCGGGCTGGCCCGGGTCATCGGCGACCGGCTGCGCGCGCTCGGCCTCGACGCCGGCCCGGCCGAGCCGTGGGCGTACGGGCTGGTCGGGTTCGTGCAGGCGGTCGGCGACTGGTGGACCACGCACGGGCAGCCGATCCACCGGGCCGCGCTCACCGAATACCTGACCACGCTGCTGTGGAGCGGCATCGAGGGGGTCCGCCGGGGCGCGGACCTGCCACCGGAGCTGACCCGCGCGCACGAACGGATCGACAGGTGACCTGGGAGGGCACGGCCCAGATCGCCGGCACCACGGTCCGGTTGCACGGCGGCGGGCGGTTCGAGCCGGTCGACGGCCGCTACCACTGGGCCGGACGGGTCGAGCCGGAACCGCGCCTGGTCCGGCTGCTGCGCTCCGGCCGCCGCGACGTGGAGGTCCGGATCGGCGAACGGGTCACCCGGGCCCGGCTGGCCGAGGTGGACCCGTGGGGCGGCGTCCGCATCACCGGTGTCGGCACGCCACCCTGGCCGCCGGACGACGAGTGATCCGCGCCGTACCGTGAAGGGATGACGTCTCCCGCCACCGTGCTGCTGGTCTTCGGCCGTGGGGTGGTGGCCGGGGACGACGGCTACCGGCTCACCGCGGAGAGCGTGGCGCGCACCGAGGCCGCGGTGGCCTACGTCCGCGCGCACGCCGAGGCGTTCCGCCGCGCGCCGGACGCCCGGGTGGTGTTCACCGGCGGCTGGCCGCACGGCCCGGCCGGCGCGCCCGGCCCGCCCGCCGGATACCGGGAGGCGGAGCTGATGCGGGCGCTGGCGCGCGAGGCGGGACTCGACGCGTACGCCTCGTCGGCGGCCGAGACCCGCTCCCGCACCACGGTGCAGAACCTGGCGCACACCGTCCAGGACGGGCTGCTCGACGCGGCGGAGTTCACCGCGCAGCGCCCGCTCGGGCTGGTCTCCCACCCGTGGCACCTGCCCCGCGTCCGGCTGCTCGCCGCGCGCGTGCTCGGCCTGTCCGGCCCGGCGCTGGCCGACGTGCCGGTGACCGCGCCCGACCCGGTGCCCGTCCGGCGGGAGCGGGCCGCCCGGGCGTTCAGCCGGATCGGCTTTCTCGGTGTGCGTACCCCGGAGGCGTCGCTGCGCCGCGAGCGCGCGCTGGCCCGCGCCGCCGACCGGATCGGACGCCTCACGCCCCGGCGGTGATTCACCGGGGCGGGCCCGGGGTACGAGCGTCCTCGATCGACCCGGCGGGCCGTGCCGGCGGGCGAGTCCACCCGGGAGGTTCCGTGATCGTGCTCGTGCCGGTGTACCGACCGGGTGACCGTCTGCCGCCGCTGGTCGGCGACCTGCGGGACGCCCTGCCCGGGGCGGACGTGCTCGTCGTCGACGACGGCAGCGGCCCGGCCGCCGCCGGGGTGCTGGACGCGGCCCGCGCCCGGGGCGCGACCGTGCTGCGCCGCCGGGTCAACCGGGGCAAGGGCGTGGCGCTGCGCACCGGCTTCCGGTACGCCTCGACGCACCACCCGGGACGCGACGTGATCTGTGTGGACGCCGACGGCCAGCACTGTGTGCCCGACGTGTGCGCCGTGACGGACCGGATGCGCGCCACCGGAGCGCCGACGCTCGGCGTACGCGGGTTCGACGGCGAGGTCCCGGCGCGCAGCCGGTTCGGCAACGCGGCGACCCGGGTGGCGTTCCGCCTGGCGACCGGCCGGGACGTGCGCGACACCCAGACCGGGCTGCGCGCCTACCCGGCCGCGCTGCTCGGCTGGCTCACCACGGTCCCCGGTGACCGCTTCGAGTACGAGATGACGGTGCTGCTGCGGCTGGTCCGCGCCGGGCTGCCGGTCGAGCAGGTGGAGATCGCCACCCGCTACCACGGCGACAACTCGGGCTCGCACTTCTCCGCGCTCGCCGACTCGGTACGGATCTACCGGCCGCTGGCCGCCTCCGCGCTCGCCCGCCTGACCGGGCGCGCCGAGGTGGGCGACGTGCCGGCCGCCGCCGTCACGACGTCGCGTCCCACACCTGCGTCTCGGACTCCCTGAGCGGGTCGCGCGGCGACGACGGGCTCAGCCCTGCCGGGCCTTCTGCCGCCGGTCGGCCTTGTTGAGGACGAACAGCCTGCCCCGGCGCCGGACCACTATCGAGTCGGCCTTGCGCTTGAGCCCGCGCAGGGAGCTTCGGACCTTCATATCCGCTCCTTCGGTTCCCGCCGGTGTCCGTCCGGCACGGGTACCCGCCGGGGCGGCGCCCATGCCCGGCGGGGTGGCGGCGTCACCGTGTCCGGGACGCCGCCACCCGCGTGCGAGCGGGGACGGATCAGGCGGTCGTGCAGGTGCTCCCGTTGAGCGCGAACGAGGCGGGCCTACCGGTGTTGCCGGTGTGGGTCGCCTGGAAGCCGATGTCCACCGAACCGCCCGGTGGGATCGACGCGTTGTAGGACACGTTGCGGGCCGTCACCGCTCCGCTGGACGGGCTGTACGTGGCGTTCCAGCCTCCGGTGATCGTCTGACCGCCCGGCAGCGTGAACGCGAGGTTCCAGCCGTTGATCGCCGTGGTGGACGTGTTGGTGATGGTCACCGCGGCGGTCAGGCCGTTGTTCCAGGCGTTCACCACGTACCCGACCCGGCAGGCCCCCGACGGCGGCGGCGTGGTCGGCGGCGCCGTGGTGGGCGGAGGCGTCGTGGGCGGGGGCGTGGTGGGCGGGGGCGTCGTCGGCGGCGCGGTGGTCGGCGGCGGCGTGGTGGAGTCCAGGCCGAAGAAACGGATCGCCTGCGCCGCGTCCACCGGCAGGTTGTGCGAGACGCCCTGCATGCTGATCGCCTCGACGGTCGCGGTGCCGCCGGTGCCGCCGTAGCGGGTACGGGTGTAGCCGGCCTGCGGACTGTCCGTGTACGCGGGCGTCTGGCCCAGCCCGTTCACGTTCGTCCACTGGTCGATCTGCTCGCCGAAGTTCGGGTAGCGCAGCGTCTCGTCGTTGGTGCCGTGCCAGATCTGCATCCGCGGACGCGGGCCGGTGTAACCCGGGTACGCGTTGCGCACCAGGTCACCCCACTGCTGCGGGGTCTTCAGCACCTGGCCGTTGGCGCACTCGCTGTTCCACTCCGAGCCGTTGGTGGTGGCGAAGCAGCCGAACGGCACACCGGCGAACGCGGCGCCGGCCCGGAACACGTCCGGGTAGTCGCCGAGCAGCACGTTCGTCATCATCGCGCCGGACGAGGTGCCGGTGGTGAAGATCCGCTGCGAGTCGACCGGGTAGCGCTGCCGCACGTGGTCCACCATCGACTTGATGCCCACCGGGTCGCTGCCGCCGTCGCGGCGCAGCGCCTGCGGCGAGGAGACGTCGAAGCACTTGCTGCTGCGGGTCACCGACGGGTAGACCACGATGTAGCCGTACCGGTCGGCGAGCGACGCGAACTGGGTGCCGGAGTACATGGCCGGGCCGCTGCCGGTGCAGTAGTGGTTCACCACGAGCAGCCCGGGACGGGCCGCGACGGTGTCCGGGACGTACAGGTACATGCGCAGGTTGCTCGGGTTGGCGCCGAAGTTCGTCACCTCGGTCAGCGCGGCGGCCGAGGCCGGCCCCGGGACGGCGAGCGCCGCCCCGACGGCGAGCCCGGCGGCGGCCAGCGCCGCGCCGAGCAGCCGGAGTCCGCTCCTTTTGGACAGCATGCTGTTCTCCTCGGTGGTGGGAACGCCGCGTGTCGCGGCGTTCTCGCCGGCGAGGCGCCTGCGACGGGCGGCCCGGACCCTCGGAGACGAGATAGACAGTCGCGGATCGATGCGACTCGAATCGGAGTCTAGGCCCCCACCGGCGGGCCGACAACCGCGGCGGCCACCCGGCGGGCGCGGTCGGCGTGGGTGAGCACGTCCACGCTGTCCACGTACTGGTCCACAGCGCCCACCGGCGGGCGGTCGCGCAGCTCCGGGTCGGTGATGGCGGCACGCAGCGTCTCGACGAACCGGCAGGCGTGCAGCACCAGGAACGGCCGATCGTGGAACGGCCGGGCGGCCGGGTCCACCGGCGGCGCCGGCGCGGCGTCGTTGGTCCAGCCGGCCACCGTCTCCAGCGCCCGGACCAGGCCGGGCTCGCGGGCCGCCCAGTCACCCGGGCCGAGCGCGGCGGCGAGCCCGTCCACCACCGGCGCCGCGTCCGGCAGCGTCGCGAAGACCGTGCCGAGCCATTTCGCGTACGGGGGCCAGCGGCGGTGCAGCAGCAGGCCGAGGCGCATCAGATCCCGGGCCAGACCGGCGACCACGACCCGGCTGCCCAGGTCGTCGCCGACCTCGGCGCACCGGCCGGCCAGGTGCTCGGCCTGCGCGACCCGCTGCCACCCGGAGGCGAGCACGTACCGCCACACGTCGTCCGGATACCAGGCGAGCCGGGCCCGGACGCCGGTGAGCGCGCCGTCGAGCCCGTCGTGGAACACCGCTCCCCCGGTCAGCTCGGCCAGCCGCTGCGTCGGCGTCGCCAGCCAGTCCGCCGCCGTCAGTCCGGCGCGCGGGTCGGCGCCGAGCCGCTCCCGCAGCCATCCCCCGAGTTCGTCCACCGTGACGCCGTGCCGGTCGCCGTCGGCGCGGACCGTGCCCAGCCGCGCCGACGGCCCGCCCGCGTACCGGGTCGGCCAGCCGAGGAACCGCGCCGGCAACTCCGCGTCCAGCACCGCCCGTACCGGCGCGACGTCGTGCGCCTTCCCCACGAAGACCCGGGTACGCGGACCCCAGTCGTGGTCGGTGGAACGGGGCGTGTCGAGGCCGAGCAGCTCGGAGCCGCCGTCGAGCAGCCCGGCGGAGTACGGCAGGCCGGGCAGCCGCCGCGCCAGCAGCGGACCCACCACCTCGTCGTGGAACCGGCGGGCCAGGATCAGGCCGGGTACGAAGCTCACCCCGCCAGTCTGCGCATCGGACGCCCGTCGCGCGCCCCGGTTTCCGGTCCGGCGGTCGCCTCCCCCATCCCGTCACAGGGCTGTGGAAGGCTTGTCCGCGTGGCACACCGACAGCCGATCCTCCTGATCGACTCCCCCAGCCTCTACTTCCGCGCCTACTTCGGCATCCCCGAGTCCGCCGCGAAGACCGGCGACGGCCAGCCGGTGAACGCCGTACGCGGCTTCCTCGACATGCTCGCCCAGCTCGTGCGCACCCGCCGGCCCGACCGCATGATCTGCGCGTTCGACCACGACTGGCGGCCGGCGTGGCGGGTGGAGCTGCTGCCGTCGTACAAGGCGCACCGGGTCGCGCCCGAGGGCGGCGAGGTCGTGCCGGACACGCTGTCCCCGCAGGTGCCGATGATCCTGGAGGTGCTGGACGCGCTCGGCATCCCGGCCGTGGGGGCCACCGGCTACGAGGCCGACGACGTGCTCGGCACGCTCGCGGTGACCCAGCCGGGCCCGGTCGAGGTGGTCTCCGGCGACCGCGATCTGTTCCAGCTCGTCGACGACGCGCACCCGGTGCGCCTGCTCTACGTCGGCCGGGGCGTGGCCAAGCTGGACGACTGCGACGACGCGGCGGTCCGCACCCGCTACGGCGTGCCGGCCGACCGGTACGCCGACTTCGCGGCGCTGCGCGGCGACCCCAGCGACGGGCTGCCCGGCGTCGCCGGCGTCGGCGAGAAGACGGCCGCCCGGCTGATCGACCGCTACGGCGGGCTGGACGGCATCCTGGCCGCGCTGGACGACCCCCGTTCCGGTTTCGCGCCGGGGCTGCGGGCCAAGCTCGACGCCGCCCGCGACTACCTGGCCGTGGCGCCGAAGGTGGTCCGGGTCGCCACCGACGTGCCGCTGCCCGAGCTGGACCCGGCACTGCCGACGTCTCCCGCCGACCCGGACCGGCTACTGGAGCTGGCGCAGCGCTGGAACCTGGCCGGCTCGTGCCGCCGCCTGGTCGACGCGCTGGCGGGCGACCGATCGTGATCAGTTGATCACGAGGGGCGGTCGGTGCTCCGGCGGGTCGGGAACTGGGCGCCGGGCTGCGCCAGCGTCGAGCGGGCGCGCAGGCCGACCGGGTCCGGCGCGGGCTCGGCGGCGGCGGCCGCGTACGGCGCCTCGTCGAGCCGCGAGCTGACGTACGCGGCCCCGGCCCGGTCGTCGTCCGACGGCGCGGCGAGCAGCGCGTAGACGAGCCCGACCACGCCGAAGACCACTGCCAGCACGATCGGCACCAGCAGACCGCTCACCTCGGTGCCGGATGCCGGGCCGCGGCTCTCGTGCAGGTGCACCGACAGCGCGCTCATGCCGGTGAAGTGCATTCCGTTGACCGCGATGCCCATGACCAGCGCCGAGGCGGCGATGGCGAGCGCGCGCCGGACGGTCATCGCCAGCCAGAGCGCCACGGTGGCGGCCACGATCGCGATGACCACCGACAGCGTCACCCGCAGCGGGTCGTAGCCGAGTGAGCCGTCCAGGCGCATGGCGGCCATGCCGGTGTAGTGCATGGCGGCCACCCCGGCGCCGGTGAAGAACCCGCCGGCGAGCAGCCGGGGCGCGGCGAGCCGGCCGGTGCCCACGATCGCCAGCCCGATGCCGACCGACGCCACCGCGATCGCCGTGCTGGCGGCCGTCAGCGGCACGTCGTAGCGGATCCGGGTGCCGCCGACGGCGAAGCCGAGCATCGCCATGAAGTGCATGGCCCAGATGGCTGTGCCGCCCAGCGCCCACGCGGCGAGCAGGCCCCACCAGGCGCGCTGACCGGCACTGGTGGCGGTCCGGATCCGCCCGGCGCAGACCAGCCCGAGCGCCGAGCCGAGCACGGACAACGCGTAGCTGAGCGCGGGTGTGATCCACCCGTACTCAAAGTGATTGATCTCGCCCACGACGCCCTTCCCTCACCATCGGCCGAGCGCGACCCACGGCGCCCCGGGCAATGATGGGATAGGCCCTGACCAGGGCGCACATCGGCCCCCCGACAATTCGTGGGGTGGCAGCGCCGTGACGCAGCGGTGCGTCGATCTCCGGCAACCGATGACCGAAAGTGACCGTTAGGCGGAGGCGTGGTAGGCCAGCACGCCCCGGTTGACCGCCGCGATGGCCTGCCGGGCGGTGCCGCGCAGCTCGGCCGAGGCGCCACCCGAGTCGGCGACCTGCCCGAGCAGGTCGACCACCTGGCGTGCCCAGCGGACGAAGTCGCCCGCCGGCATCTCCCCGTCGATCTGGTGGCCGCTGGCCAGCACCTTCGCCAGCGCCTCGCCGCGCGCCCACCGGTAGATCGGCCAGGCGAAGCCGAGATCCGGCTCCCGGGTCACGGCCAGGCCGCGCGCCGCCTCGTCCGCCTCGATGTCGCCCCACAGCTTGAGCGTCTCGTCGACCGCGTCGGCCACCGCGCCGCGCGGCAGCGACGCCCGCTCGTCGACGTCCCGCCGGGCCTCGAAGACCACCACCGACACGGCGGCGGCCAGCTCGGCCGGGGACAGGCCGTCCCACACCCGGCGGCGCAGGCACTCGGCCACCAGCAGGTCCGCCTCGGTCCAGATCCGGGCCAGCATCCGCCCGGCGTCGGTGACCTCGCCGTCGGCGGCCAGGTAGCCGCGTGCCGTCAGCAACGCGACGATCCGGTCGAAGGTACGGGCCAGCGAGCCGGTCCGCCCGGACACCCGCTGACGCAGCTCCTCGGTGTCGCGTTCCAGCCGGCGCCGCCGCTCCGCCCAGCGGGCGTGCTCCTCACGGTCCGGGCAGGCGTGACACGGGTGCGCGCGCAGCTCCACGCGGAGCTGGCTGAGCCGGTGGTCCTCGCCCACCGCCTGACGGGACCGGCCGCCCCGGCGGCCGCCGTGCCGGTCCAGGCCGGTGCCGCTGACCGCGGCGGCCAGATCCCGCCGGGCCGCGGGCGAGCGGTGGTTGAAGTGCTTCGGCACCCGGATGCGGGTGAGCACCTCGGCCGGGGTGGTGAAGTCACCGGGGGTGACCCGCCCGGCCCAGCGGTCCTGGGTGAGGACCAGCGGCCGGGGCTCGCCGAACCCGCCGGTGGCCGGGTCCAGCACCACCGCCAGGCCGGCCCGCCGCCCGGACGGCACCCGGATCACGTCACCGACCCGCAGCCGCTCCAGCGAGGCGACGGCCGCCGCCTTGCGCTGGGTCTGCCCCTGCCGGGCGATGGCCCGTTCCCGGTCGGCGATGGCCACCCGCAGCGCGAAGTACTCGTCGAAGTCGCCGTGGTGGCACGCCGCCTCCACGCCGTACGCGTCGATGGTCTCGGTGTTGCGCTGCACCTGCCGGGCCAGGCCGACCACCGACCGGTCGGCCTGGAACTGCGCGAACGAGGACTCCAGGAGTTCCCGGGCCGGCGCCGCGCCGACGCTGCCGACCAGGTTGACGGCCATGTTGTACGACGGCCGGAAGCTGGAACGCAGCGGGTAGGTGCGGGTGGAGGCGAGCCCGGCGACGTGCCGGGGGTCGGTCTCCGGCGACCAGACGACCACCGCGTGGCCCTCCACGTCGATGCCCCGGCGGCCGGCCCGGCCGGTGAGCTGGGTGTACTCGCCGGGGGTGAGGTCGACGTGGGCCTCTCCGTTGAACTTCACCAGACGCTCCAGCACCACGCAGCGGGCCGGCATGTTGATGCCCAGCGCGAGCGTCTCGGTGGCGAAGACGGCCTTGACCAGCCCGCGGACGAACAGCTCCTCGACGACCTCCTTGAACGCCGGGAGCATGCCGGCGTGGTGCGCGGCCAGGCCGCGCTCCAGGCCGTCGAGCCACTCCCAGTAGCCGAGCACCGACAGGTCCTCGCCGGGGATGGCGGTGACCCGCGACTCGACCACCCGGCGGATCTCGGCGCGTTCGTCCGGGGAGGTCAGGCGCAGCCCGGCGGCGAGGCACTGCTGCACGGCGGCGTCGCAGCCGGCCCGGCTGAAGATGAACAGGATGGCCGGGAGCAGCCCCTCCCGGTCGAGCCGGTCGACGATGTCCGGGCGCATCGGGCCCCGCCAGCGAGGGCCGCGCCGCCCGCCCCCGGGGCCGGCGCTGCGGCCCTCGCCCAGCTCCAGACGGCGCATCGTGTCGCGGGTGTAGCGCAGCAGCTCGGGGTGCACGTCGTGCTTGCGGGCCGCGTCGGCGTCGTGGAACAGGTCGAACATCCGCTTGCCGACGAGCATGTGCTGCCACAGCGGCACCGGCCGGTGCTCGGAGACCACCACGGCGGTCTCTCCGCGTACGGTGACCAGCCAGTCGGCGAACTCCTCGGCGTTGGAGACGGTGGCCGACAGCGACACGAGCGTGACCGACTCGGGCAGGTGGATGATCACCTCTTCCCAGACCCCGCCGCGGAACCGGTCGGCCAGGTAGTGGACCTCGTCCATCACCACGTACGCCAGGCCTTCGAGGGTGGCCGAGCCGGCGTAGAGCATGTTGCGCAGCACCTCGGTGGTCATCACCACCACCGGCGCGTCGCCGTTGATCGCGTTGTCGCCGGTGAGCAGGCCGACCTGCTCGGCGCCGTAGCGGTCCACCAGGTCGTGGTACTTCTGGTTGGACAGCGCCTTGATCGGCGTGGTGTAGAAGCACTTGCGCCGGGTCGCGGGGGCGTCGCCGCCGGGCCGGCCCCGCAGCGCCAGGTGCACCGCGAACTCACCCACCACGGTCTTGCCGGCGCCGGTGGGCGCGCAGACGAGCACGCCGCTGCCCCGCTCCAGCGCCTCGCACGCCTCGCGCTGGAAGTCGTCGAGATCGAACCCGAGATCCAGGGAGAATTCGTCCAGGGCCGGGAAGGCGGAGGCCTGCGCGGCCCGGCGGCGCGCCGCGGCGTACCGCTCGGCGGGGCTCGACATGGATCCAAGATTAATCGGTGCCGCCGAGGAGCACCGGTCAAGGCCATCCGGCAGGACGGTCGGAGCGGTCGGTAGGGTGCACGACGTGCCGGACCGTACCGAACTGCCCCACGTCTCGAGCGGCGCCGACGACGCCGTCCGCCCGGGCCCGTCCCGCCGGCCCGTGGAGGCGGTGCTCTTCGACTTCCACGGCACCCTCGCCCAGGTGGAGGAGCCGCTGGCCTGGGTGCTCGCCGCCGCGGCCGCCTGCGGCGTCGAGCTGGACCGCATCCGGGCCACGTCGCTGGCCGACCGGCTGCTCACCGCCGGGCGTGCCGGTGGCCCGCTGCCTGCACGGGTGCCGCCCCGGCTGGCCGAGCTGTGGGCCGACCGGGATCTCTACCCGCACGCGCACCGGGGCGCGTACACCGGGCTGGCCGAGACCGTGGACACCGGCATCGACGGGTTCGCCGACGCGCTCTACGAGCGGGTGCTGGTGCCCGAGGGCTGGGTGCCGTACCCGGACACCGCTCCGGTGCTGGGTGCCCTGCGCTCCGCCGGGGTGAAGGTGGCGGTGGTCAGCAACATCGGTTTCGACCTGCGGCCGCTGTTCGCCGCCTGGGACCTCGACGCGCTCGTCGACGCGTACGCGCTGTCGTACGAGGTGGGGCGCTGCAAGCCGGACCCGGGCATCTTCCTGCGCGCCTGCGGGATGCTCGGCGTGGACCCGGAGCGCACGCTCATGGTGGGCGACACGCCGGCCGACGCGGGCGCGGTGGCGGCCGGGTGCGGGGTGCTGGTGCTGCCCTGCGCCGACGCGGGCCGCCCGAACGGGCTCGGCGCGGTGCTGGACCTGGCCGGGGCCGGCTGAGCGTTCACCTGCCCAGCGGCGCGAACCCGCCGCGGCGCACCGGATACCGTCAGGGGCATGACCGGTGCCCACCCCTTGCCGCCGCGTGCGCCGGGACGGCTCGGCGGGGTCGCGCTGGTACTCGGCGGGGCGCTGTCGGTGCAGTTCGGCTCCGCGCTCGCCGCGCTGCTGTTCCCGCGTACCGGGGTGGCCGGGGCGGTGACGTTGCGGCTGACCGTCGGCGCGCTGCTGATGCTCGTGGTCTGCCGCCCCCGGGTACGCGGGTACGGGCGACGCGACTGGGCGGCGGTGCTGGCATTCGGGCTGGCCCTGGCCGGCATGAACTCGATCTTCTACCAGGCGATCGAGCGGATCCCGCTCGGCCCGGCCGTCACGCTTGAGGTGCTCGGCCCGCTGGCGCTGTCCGTGATCGCCGCGCGCCGGATGGCCGCCTGGTGCTGGGCCGCGCTGGCGCTGGCCGGGGTGGTCCTGCTCGGGCAGGGCGGGTTCGACCGGCTCGACCCGGCCGGCGCCGCGCTGGCGCTGACGGCGGGCGCCATGTGGGCCGCGTACATCGTCTGCTCGGCGCGGATCGGCGCGCGGTTCCCCGGCGCCGACGGGCTGGCCCTCGCTCTGACCGTCGCGGCGCTGCTCACGCTGCCGTTCGGGCTGGCCGACGGCGGCGGTCGCCTCGCCGACCCGGTGGTGCTGGGACTCGGTACCGGGCTGGCGCTGCTCGCCTCGGTGCTGCCGTACAGCCTGGAGCTGGCCGCGCTGCGGCGGCTGCCGACCGCGACGTTCGCGGTGATGATGAGTCTCGGTCCGGCGATCGCCGCCGTGGCCGGCTGGCTGGTCCTCGGCCAGGCGCTGCGCCCGGTCGAGGTGCTCGCCATCGCGCTCGTGGTCGCCGCGAGCGCGGGCGCGGTCCGCGCCGCCGCGCCGCCGCCTTCTCCCGCGCCGCCGGCCGTTCCCGGCGTGCCGTCCGAGGCGGACCCGGCGGGGGTCAGCGCAGCAGCCGCAGCGCCGCCGGGACCGCGGTGACGGTCACCGGCAGGTCGAAGGAGCGTTCCCCGTCGGCGTACGTGGTGATGCCGTCGGCGGACAGCTCCACCGTCCGCGCCCGGTAGACGCGCGCCAGCGGGTGCGTGACGTGGGTGCCCTGGTAGATCTGCGGCTTGACCCGCATCAGCGTGCGCCTGTCGAACCGGCCGCCGACCACCACGTCCAGCAGGCCGTCGTGCGGGTCGGCGTCCGGGCAGATCCGCATGCCACCGCCGTAGCTGGCCGTGTTCCCCACCGCGACGAGCACCGCGTCGACCTCCTGCGCCACCCCGTCGAGGACCAGCCGGTAGCGGCGCGGCCGCAGCCGGGCCAGCTCCACCACGATCGCCAGGTCGTACCGGCGCGGGCCGCGCGGCCAGCGCATCCGGTTGGCGCGTTCGTTGACGATCGCGTCGAAGCCGGCCGCGAGCACCGCGCCGAACCAGCGGTCCGCCTCGCCGGGCCGGGACAGCCGCGCCAGGTCGACCGGGCGGGTGTGGCCGGCGGCGAGCGCCGCGGTGATCACCTCGACGGCGGCCGTCGGGTCGGCCGGGAAGCCGGTCTCCATCGCGAAGTCGTTGCCGGTGCCCGCCGGTACCGGCCCGAACGCCACGGCCGTGCCGGCGACCGCCTGCATCGCCCGGTGCACGGTGCCGTCGCCGCCCACCGCGACGAGCGCCCCGGCGCCGCCGGCGACCGCGGCGTGGCACGCCGCCTCCGCCTCCTCGGGAGTACGCGCGCGCAGCAGCTCGACCGGGCGGCCGGCTCCGGCGAGGCGCTCCAGGATCCCGGGCAGCAGACCGCGGTGCCGCCCCCGGCCCGCGGTCGGGTTGGCGAGCACGGCGACGGGGCCGGACGGGACATGATCGTGCGCGGTCACGGCGAGCACCGTACGGCACGCCTCGCGCCGCCCACCAGAGCCAGGTCGCACGGCGGGTGGGCGGCACACGCCGACGGCGCCCGGCAGGGGGTGCCGGGCGCCGTGGCGGGGGTGGTTCAGGGGAGGTCGATCGGGCGCAGCACCCGGTCCACCGCGTGCGCGATCTGCTTGTTGCCCTTGTTGATGTCGTACCGCACCACCTTCGCGTTGCGGTCACTGGTGTCGGCGTCGACCAGGCGCACCTCGCGGCCGTACCAGCAGCGCTTCACGTCCACCTCGACGGTGGCGCCGAGCGCGGTGGTCAGGTCCGCGCCGTCGGCCTTCAGCGCCGCCTTCCGGTCGATCGTCGCGCCGGGCACGACGTGGTAGAGCAGGACGTCCTCCACGGTGTCCACGCCCAGGCCGGCGACCGCCTCGAACGCGGCCTTCTCACCGGGCAGCTTCTTCGCGGCGGTGATGTCCCGCACCAGCTTGCGGAACGCGTAGTCGTTCGGCACGAACGCGGTCAGCGCGACGGTGCCGTCGGTGAGCACCTTCACCGGCGAGTCCGGCTTGGCCTGCAGCACCGTCAGGACCGCCTTCGTGAGGACGTCGAAGTCCCGCGAGTTGCGGTCGAAGCCGCTCTTGTCGGCGGTGAGCACGGCGGCCAGCGACCGCGTACCCGGCTGCTTGGCACCGGCCTGGGCGGGCACGGCGACGGCGGTGGTGGCCACCGCCGCCGCGGTGGCGCCCACGGCCAGCCGGGCGGCGAGACGAGCGATGTTCATCGGGGAGCCTTTCGTCGAAGCGACCAGGTCCGTGACTGTCGTCACGACCATTGCTTCGCCCGGACCGTCCCCGGTGGATGCACCCGGATCGACCGACTTCGGATCGACGTCCCTGTGCCTCAGCGGACCACCAGCGGCTTGCTCACCGACGGCACGCCGTCGCCCTTGACCTTCAGCGACCAGTCCCCCGCCGCGCCCAGCGTCACCACCGTCTCGGCGGTGCCGTTGGCCCCGGCCTTCATCTCGGCGACCCGCTTGCCCTCGGGGTTGAGCACGTACAGCGTCCGGGCCCCGGCGGTCTTGTTCGTCACCTTGAACGCGATCTTCTCGCCGGGCTCGGCGATCAGGGCGTCCACGCCGGTCATCGCGTCGTCGGTCAGCTCGATCGTCACCGAGCGGTCGTAGGCCACCTCGGCGGCGGCGCTGGCGAGGTTGCCGTCGTCGGAGACGGTGATCTTGGTCCGGACGCCGTCGCCCTGCCGGCCCGGCTTGCAGGCCACCTCGTACGTGCCGGTCTGCAGCGAGGCGCGCAGGTCACCGGTACGGCCCGCCGGCACGTCCGCGACCTCGGCGATCACCTTGGTGAAGGCGTCGCCCTCCCGGCCGTAGACGTAGACCCCGGTGGCCTGCCGGCCCCGGTTGGTGACGGTGAAGGTGACGGTGCCCGGGGTGAACAGCGTGGTGGTGACCTCGCAGCTGGTGTCGGTGGCTGTCACCGGCACCTGCTGGCCTTTCGGCGCGGGCTCGTCGTCACCGCAGGCGGTGAGCGCGGTGGCCGCGCAGAGGACGGTCAGGACGGCGGCGGTACGGCTCTTCATCGGGCTCTCCGGTGCGCAGGTCAGACGGGCTGACCGGAACGGGGGCGCCGACGCACCCCGGCACACCGCCCGGGGGGCTCGGCGGAGTCAGCAGAGTCTAAGCGGGTACGGCGTCCCGGCAAGGCCCGAGGGCGACCCGATCTGCCCGCGCACCGGGGCGGTCCGCGCGACCGGCATGATGGCGGGCATGCGGCTGGTCTCCCTGCTTCCCTCCGCCACCGAGATCGCGTACGCGCTCGGCCTCGGCGACGACCTGGTAGGCGTCACCTTCGAGTGCGAGGTGCCCGCCCGCCACCGGTCGGGCACCACAGTGGTCGTCGGCGGCCGGGACACCCGGGGTATGAGTCCCGGCGACATCGACGCGTACGTCCGGGCGCAGGTCGCGGCCGGTGCAGACCTCTACACGCTGCACGCCGGCGCGCTGGCCGGGCTGGACCCGGACCTGATCCTCACCCAGGACCTGTGCCGCGTCTGCGCGCTGCCGTCCGGCCGGGTCGCCGACGCCGTGGAGCACCTGGGATGCCGGGCCGACGTGCTGTCGCTCGACCCGTACACCCTGGACGACGTGCTGGAGTCGATCCGCGCGGTGGGCGCGGCGGCCCGGGTGCCGGACCGCGCGGAGGCGCTGGTCGACGGCCTGCGCGCCCGGCTCGCGGCGGTCGGCGCGGCGGTGGCGGGCCGGCCCCGGCCACGGGTCGCGGTTGTCGAATGGGTGGACCCGCCGTTCGGCGCCGGGCACTGGATCCCGGACCTCGTCGACGTCGCGGGTGGCGAACCGGTGGCCACCCATCGCGGCGCCCGGTCCACGCCTACCACCTGGGAGGCCCTGCGGGCCGCCCGCCCCGAGGTGGTGCTGGTGGCGCCGTGCGGGTTCCGTCTCGACGGCGCGGCCGAGCAGGCCGCCGCGGTGGCCGGGCGTTTCCCGGACGCGCAGGTGTGGGCGCTGGACGCGGACGGGCTGATCGTGCGCGCCGGCCCGCGCCTGGTCGACGGCGCCGAGACGATAGCCGCGATCCTGCACCCCGACGCGGTCCCCCCACCCCACCCCGAAGCAGCCCACCACATCCCCTGACCACCCCGCCGCCCCAGCCTCGTTGATCTGTGAGTGGGGTTGTCAAGGGGTTTGGTGGTGGGTGGTGATGGTGCGGTAGAGCTGTCGGGCGATGTAGCGCTTGAGGCAGCGGGTGATTTCTCTGGTGGTGCGGCCTTCGGCGTGGCGTCGGGTGATGTAGTCGCGTGTTTCGGGGTGGATGCGTCGGCGGGTCAGGGCGATGGTGTGCAGGGCGCTGTTGAGGGTTCTGTCGCCGCCGCGGTTGAGGCGGTGTCGGTCGGTGCGGCCGCTGGCCACGGGGATGGGGGCGGCGCCGGCGAGGGTGGCGTAGGCGGCTTCTGAGCGGACGCGGCCGGGGTGGGACCAGGCGGTGAGGGCGATCGCGGCGGTGACGGGTCCGACTCCGGGTTGGTCGAGCAGGGGCGGGCACAGTTCGGTGACGAGGGCTCGTAGGCGCTGGTGGTTGTCGGCCAGTGTGGCGTCGAGGATGTGGATGTGCCGGGCGAGGGTGACCAGTTCGCGGCGGCGGGTGTGTTCCTCGCAGGGCAGGGCGGTGGTTTCGGGCAGTTCGAGGGCGGCCAGGCGGGCGATCTGGATGGTGGTGGACAGCCCGCGTAGCGCCTCGCGCAGAGTGTCGTCAGCGGTCAGGATCAACGCTTTGACCAGGTTGACCGCGGCGGTGCGGGCATCGGTGTGGTGCCGGCGGCAGATCAGCAGCAGACGCAGGGCCTCGCGTGGGCCGTCGCTGCGGGGCACGGCGATGCGCTCAGCGGGCAGCGCCAGCACCGTATGGGCGGCGGCGACCGCGTCCAGCTGGTCGGACTTGCCGCCCCGACGACGGGCCGCAGCGGGGGGCTTGGGTGCCTCGCAGACGGGTTCGTCAGCAGCGGTCAGCAGCCGGCACAGCCCTTGCCCGTGTGACCGGGTGCCCTCCACCGCCCACAACCGGCGCCCCTGCGGTGGGGTGTGCGCGACGGCGAAGGCCAACAACCGGCTCAACCCGTCCGGGTCAGTGGACACCGTGACCTGCGCCAACACCCCACCGAGTCGGTCCACCACGGCGGCGGTATGCGTATCGGTGTGAGTATCGACCCCCACCACCACGTCATAGCGATCCGCGACCCGTTCTACGATCCTTCTCATCTCGGATTGTTGCTCCTTTGCCAGCGACGACCGGGACAGTCGGCGTCGGCTCGGGAAGACATCACCTCGGCGGCAAATCTGTGATGGGCCACGTGTGCTCGCACGGGCAGGCTTCTGATCAGGCCAGCAGGGTGGGCCGGGCCGGCGCCGACGATCACCCGGGGACAGGTCTTGCACAAGGCACACCCACACCACAGGCGGCCGGATCAACGAAGAGCCACCCAAGTGATCACCAACGCCGAACCCTAACGGCAATCAGCCGAACCGATCACCACAGACATAGAAGCGTCTTGCAGTTACGGCCCGGTCAAGCCGCTCATATCGGGCGTTCGAGGGGCGCCAAGTCCATGATCGGCGCGGGACAGGGCGTCAGCGTCCTCGGCGGGCGGCGGTGGGCGGCTGGGGAGACGCGGACGCCGTCCCCGTGAGGCGGGGACGGCGTCCGGCGGTGAGCGGGGTCGGTCAGGTCATGTCGTCGTACCGGCGCTCGATCGGCTTCGGGGCGACGATCGGCTCGGGTGTGCCGATGGGCTCGGACGCCTCGATCCGGCCGCCGGCGGGCACCGGCTCGTCCGACAGGTCAAGCGGTGACACCTCGTCGTCGGCGATGCCGGCGTAGACCTCACGCCCGCGACCGCGCCGCTTGTCGTTGATGAACGCCACCCCCACCGCGGCGAAGTAGAGCGCGCAGAGGCAGATCGCCAGCGCGGTCATGCCGAACGGGTCGGGTGTCGGCGTGACCACGGCGGAGAACGCGAAGAACACGAACACCGCCACCCGCCACCAGCTCAGCAGCCGCTTGGCGCTGGCCAGGCCGACGAAGTTGAGCATCAGCACGATCAGCGGGAACTCGAACGCCACACCGAACAGCAGGATCAGGTTCGTGACGAACGATATGTAGCGGGTCACCTCAAGGTTGGTCGCGATGTCGTCGCCGGAGATGTCGAGCAGGAACTCGAGCCCCTTGGTGGTGACGAAGAACGCCAGCACCGCGCCGGCCGCGAACAGCGGGGCCGCCAGGGCGGTGAAGACGTACGCGTACCGCCGCTCGTGGCGGTGCAGGCCGGGCGCGATGAACGCCCAGAGCTGGTAGAGCCAGATCGGCGCGGCGATGATCAGGCCCACCCAGAGGCCGATCTTGAGGTTCAGCAGGAAGACGTCGGCGACGCCGAGCTGCACGAACTTGCACTTGCCCGTCGCCGCGTCAAACGACTGCGGCAGGTCGCAGTAGGGCTTGGACAGCAGCACCCGGACCGGCTCGGCCAGCCAGATGCCGAAGCCGAAGCCGACCAGGATCGCCAGCGACGCCCGGAACAGCCGGTTGCGCAGCTCACGGATGTGCTCGATGAGCGTCATCGAGCCGTCGGCCGCGCGCGCGAAGCTGCTCGGGCCGCGCTTCTTCAACCCGAAGGCCACGGTGGTTGAGGC
This sequence comes from Micromonospora sp. L5, assembly GCF_000177655.2. Lineage (NCBI taxonomy): Bacteria > Bacillati > Actinomycetota > Actinomycetes > Micromonosporales > Micromonosporaceae > Micromonospora > Micromonospora sp. L5. The sequence goes on from NC_014815.1 coordinate 5,864,350, forward strand.
CCTCTCGGATCAGTTCTCGCGGACGCGCTGCACCGGGTCGGCCGGCGGGGCCACGGGCTGCTGCGGCTGCGGCGCGTACGGCTGCTGCTGGGCGTACTGCTGCTGGCCCTGGGCGTACGGCTGCTGCTGCACGTGCCCCTGCTGCGGCGGGAGCGGCTGGTAGCCGGACTGCGCGTCGGCCTTCTCGGCGAGATCGCGGTCGTCGTCGTGCAGGCTCTTGGTCTCGGCCTTGATGATCCGCAGCGAGCGGCCCAGCGAGCGGGCCGCGTCGGGGAGCCGCTTCGCGCCGAACAGCAGGATCAGCACGACCACGAGTACGGCGATGTGCCACGGCTTGAGGGCACCCATGGGAAGCTCCAGTCGCTCTGTGTCGGTGAGGGTGGGTCGTCGCCCATCGTACGTGTGTCGCAGCGGCTTGCCACCCCCGCGGGCCTGCTCGTGCGGGCCCGATCGGTGAAGTTTCGACCAACCCGAAGTGTCCCGTCAACCGTCCAGGTCCGCGCATTTCTGCGCGCAACCGCCCGGGAACGCGCAGCCGACGCTCACCGGGCCGATCGGCGTCGATCAGTCGCCGCGCTTGGCCTTGATCAACATGATCCGCTCCTGCGCGACCGCCGCCCGCTCCTGGAGCGACTCGGCCCGCGCCTGCAACTGCTCGGCGGCCGACCGCAGCGACTCGGCCTCGACCGCCCGGCGCTGCAACGCCAGCGCGGAACGGCGCAGCCCCGGCAGGCGGCTCACCACCGGACGGATCGCCAGGGCCAGTACGACCAGCGCGAACACCACGACCCCGAGCACGATCCACGTCACCACGGCGGTCAGCCTATCGGGTGCCGCCGACGGCTGCCGGGTCGGCGCTGCCGGCCGGGGTGGCGTACGCGTCGAGCGCGGCCACGGCCTGGGCGCGTACCTGCTCGGCCAGCTCGGCCGGGGCCACCACAGTCACCTCCGGGCCCAGCCCGAGCACGAACCGCCGGGCCCACCCGAGGTCGGTGACGCGCAGCGACACCAGCCACTGCTCGCCGTCGGCCTCGACCCGCTCGCACGGATAATATTCGGTGATCCACCGCTCGCCCCGGCCGATCCGCAGCGTGATCAGCGGCAGGTCCGCCGACGGGCGGAACACGCCGTCGCTGAGATCGTGCGGGCGGGCCTGCGGCGGCACCACCGCCTGCTCCGGCAGCTCGGTCACCGCGTCGATCCGGTCGGCCCGGAACAGGCGTACCCCCTCGGCGCGGCGGCACCACGCCTCCACGTACGCCCGGCCGCCGACCATCAGCATCCGCAGCGGGTCAATGGTGCGTTCGGTGGTCTCGTCCCGCGCCGGGGTGTAGTAGGTGATCCGCAGCGCCCGGCCGCGCTCGACGGCGGCGCGCAGCTCGCGTACCCGGGCGCTGTCGCCGGGCAGGCGGACCTCGACCGGCGCGCCGGCCAGGTCACCGGCGGCATTCTCGATCTTGGCGAGCGCCCGTTCAACCGCCTCCCGGTTGGCCACGCCGGGCGTCTCGGCGATCATCCGCAGCGCCACCACCAGGGCCAGGGCCTCGTCCGGGGTCAGCCGCAGCGGGCGGTCGATCCCGGCGTCGTAGGTGATGGTGACCCGGTCGCCGTCGAACGCCATGTCGATCAGGTCGCCGGGGCCGTAGCCGGGCAGCCCGCACACCCAGAGCAGTTCCAGGTCCTCCCGGAGCTGCTTCTCGGTCACTCCGAGGTCGTGCGCCGCCTCGGCGATCTCGATGCCGGGGCGGGCCAGCAGGTAGGGCACCAGGTTGAGCAGCCGGGCCAGCCGGTCGGCGGAGGCACGGCCCGCGCGGGACGCCGGGCGGGTCACCGGGCACCTCCGGTCACTGCCAGCTCGTCGTGCCGGGCGGCGACCTCCTTGAGCCGCTGGATGACCGCCTCCCGTACCTCCGGTGGCTCCAGGACCCGGACGTCGGGGCCGTACCCGACGATCTGGCCGGCCAGGTAGTCGGCGTCGGCGTACGGCAGCACCAGCCGGTCGCCGTCGGGGCCGGCCTGGCACTCGACGGCCCAGCGGCGCAGCCCGGCGGCACGGCCCGGCGTGGCCAGCACCGTGGCCCGGCCGGTGCGTTCCACCGGCCCGGACCAGCGGGCCACGTGGCTGATCAGGTCGACCCCGGCGGGCGGCTCGTAGGCGCCCCCGGCTCGCCGGTCGCCCGGACCGTGCCGACCACCCGCGACAGCCGGAAACAGCGGGTCGCCGCCCGGTCCAGGTCGTGGCCGACGACATACCACCGGCCGCGCCAGCAGACCACGCCCCACGGTTGCACCCGGCGGCGGGTGGGCGCGTCCCGGTCCGGCACGCGGTAGTCGAAGCTGACCTCGCGCCGGTCCCGCGCGGCGGCGGTGAGCGGCGCGAACGCCGGGTCGACGGTGACCATCGGCTCCAGGCCCAGCGTCGCCTGCGGGTCGACGTCGATGCCGGCGGCGCGCAGCTTCGCCAGCCCCGACGACGCGGCGGCGGCCAGCCCGGCGTGCTGCCACAGCCGGGCGGCGATGCCCACGGCCGCGGCCTCGTCCGGTTCGAGCGGGATGTCGGGCAGCGCGTACGCGCGCGGCGCGATCCGGTAGCCCGGCTCGGCGTCGAAGACGCTCGCCGTGCCCGTCTCCAGCGGCACGCCCAGCTCACGCAGCTCGGCCTTGTCGCGCTCGAACTTGCGCTGGAACGCCTCGTGGTCCTTGGCGTCGTCCGGGTCGTGCTCGTAGCCGGGCACGGTCGCGGCGATCTGCGCGGCGGTCAGGAAGCGTCGCGTCGACAGCAGGCAGATCACCAGGTTGACCAGGCGTTCGGTACGGGTCCGGGACACGCCCAAACGCTAGCAGCCCGCGCGTCGGGCGCGGGCACCCGCGCGGCGCGGCGCGGGGGTCTTCCCACCCGGCGGCGGGCATCGACCGGTCATAGGGTGATCGCATGGCGGAACCGGAGGTCAAGACCGAGAGCGTCGGCACTGTCGTGGTGGCCGGCGCGGCGAACCTCGCCATCGCGGTCGCCAAGCTGGTAGCGGGCCTGATCTCGGGCTCCGCGGCGATGCTCTCCGAGGCCGCCCACTCGCTCGCCGACACCACCACCGAGGTGCTGCTCTACCTGGCGCTGCGCCGCGGCGCGCGGCCCGCCGACACCCGGCACCCCTTCGGGTACGGCAAGGAGAGCTACGTCTGGGCGTTCCTCGCCGCGCTGTTCACCTTCGTCGCCGGTGCGGGCTTCGCCGTCACGCACGGCGTCACCACCATCCTGGTGCACGAGCACAGCGGCGAATACCTCGTCGCGTACGTGGTGCTGGCGGTCTCCTTCGCGATCGAGTCGGTGTCGCTGGCCCGGGCGGTCCGGCAGGTGCGCGGCGAGTCACGCCGCTGGGGCACCACCCCGCGCCGCTACCTGCGCCTGACCGCCGACACCACCGTCAAGGCCGTCTTCCTGGAGGACAGCGCCGCGCTGATCGGCCTGCTGATCGCCGCCGGCGGGCTCACCCTGTCGCACCTGACCGGCGACGAACTGTACGACGGCGTCGCCTCGATCCTCATCGGCGTACTGCTGCTGGTGGTCGCCGTCGTGCTGGCGCGCAGCAACATCTCGCTGCTGGTCGGCCGCTCCGTCTCCGACCGGCTGCACCGGCGCATCGAGCGGGAGCTGACGGACGTGCCGACGGTGGACCACGTCGACACCCTGATGACCATGTTCCTCGGTCCCGACGACATCCTCGTCGCCGCCAAGGTCGACTTCCGTGACGACGCCACCGGCGCCGACATCGAGGCCGCCGCCGACGAGGCCGAACGCCGGCTCACCGGGCACTTCCCGGAGATCGCGTACGTCTTCCTCGACCCCACCCGGTCCGGTTCGGCCGGCCGGACCGCCCGCACCACCCAGGACGAGGCGGGCCGCCCGGTCGACGACCGGAACCCCTGACCCGCCCGGGGGCCGTCCCGGCGGCGGCCGATACGGTGCACCGCATGGTGCGATGGCGGTCCGGCACGGTCACGGCGGTACGGCGACGGTGGGCCGGCGCTGTCGAACTCGACGTCGACCTGCCCGACGGCGCCCGGATGCGCGCCCTGGCCTACCCGGCCCTGGTCGGCGAGCCCGAACCCGGCGACCGGGTGCTGCTCAACGCCGGCGCGCTGCTGATGGGCCTCGGCACCGGCGGCTACGCGCTGGTCGTGGCGCTGCCCGACCGGCTGCCGCCGGACCCGCCGCAGGCCGGTGACAGCCGCGACGCCGGGCACCTGGTCAAGGCCCGGTACACGCCGCTGCAACCGATCCTGCTCGGCGTGGACGAGGAGGCGTCGCCGCATCACGACCGGCTGGCCGCCGCGGACTCGGTCGACGGCATGCCGGTGGTCACCGCCGATCTGCACTCCGCGCTGCCGGCGATCCTGGCCGGTGTACGCGCCGACGCGCCCGACGCCCGGGTGGCGTACGTGCTGACCGACGGTGGCGCGCTGCCGGCGTGGTTCTCCCGCACCCTGGCCGGGCTGTCCGGGCACCTCGCCGGCACGGTCAGCGTGGGCCAGGCGTTCGGCGGTGACCTGGAGGCGAGCACACTGCACAGCGGCCTGCTCGCCGCCCGGCACGTGCTCGACGCCGACCTGACGATCGTCGCCCAGGGGCCGGGCAACCTCGGCACCGGCACCCGCTGGGGCTTCTCCGGCGTCGCGGTCGGCGAAGCCGTGAACGCGGTCGCCACGCTGGGCGGGCGCCCGGTCGGCTCGCTGCGCATCTCCGACGCCGACGCCCGCCCCCGGCACCGTGGCGTCTCCCACCACAGCCTGACCGCGTACGGCCGGGTCGCGCTGGCCCCCGCGGAGCTGGTCGTGCCGGACGGCCTCGCCCCCGGCCTGGCCGCGGAGGTCGCCGCGGCGCTGACGCCGCTGGCCGACCGGCACCGCATCGTCACGGTGCCTGCCGACGGCCTCGACGCGGCGCTGCGGGCCACCCCGGTCGGCCTGTCCACGATGGGCCGGGGCCTGGACGCCGACCACGCCTACTTCCTGGCCGCCGCCGCCGCCGGCCGGTACGCGGCCCGCCTGCTCGGCTGAGCCGCGCCGCCGTCAGATCGCCAGGTAACCGTTCGCGACGAGGTGGTCGGCGGCTCGCGCGTACGCCTCGGGATCCCGCGGCGTCCAGGTGCCCAGACCGTCGACGTAGCGGTTGAACATGCAGAACGCGGCGGCGATCAGCACCGTGTCGTGGATCTCCAGGTCGGTGGCGCCCTCCGCGCGGGCCGCCTCGACCAGTTCGGTGGTGACCTCCCGGCCGCTGCGGCGCACCGCGGCGGCGATGTGCAGCAGTGCCCGCAGCCTGGCGTCGACCGGGGCCGTGCCGACGTCCGCGCGCACCTGGTCGACCAACGGCATCCCGGCGGGCAGCTGCGCGGCGGCGAACGCCGCGTGCGACGAGCAGCAGAAGTCGCAGTCGTTGAGGCCGGAGACGTACGCCGCGATCAGCTCCCGCTCGCCCGGCGTCAGCGTGGGATGCGGCGCGCGCAGCAGCACCTCCGCCAGCTCGCCCAGCGGCTTCGCCGTATCCGGCCGGAACCGCAACGGCCCCCGAATGCCCGGATGTGCCTTCTCGTCCAGCCCGAGATCGATGTGTGCGATGACGTCACGCTCCCTGTCCGTGCCGGCGGTGCCGGCGGCCTCGCCGTCCAGAGTGCCGTCACCGCCGGCGCCGGAGAAGACGCCGGAGACAGGTCAGCATGATGGAAGAACCAGGGCCCTGCCCGGCCTCCCCATACTTGCCGGGTACTCGACTCCGGCCCCACCACTCCCCACTGACAGGCGTCGTTCCCGGCTGCCCGGGGGACGCGTGCGGCCGCCGTTTAGGAGGCCCCTCATGGCACTGCGACAGTTCCCGGACGCGACCCCCGACGCCGGGATCTCCCCCCATCGCCCCCGGCACCGGCTCCGACTCGCCCTGGTCAGCGCGGCAGCCGGCGTGCTGCTGGCCGTCCTGTGGTCGTTCGAGCTGGTCGACAAGGTCATCGGCGACAACGTCGCGAACACCGTGCTGGGCCACGACGCCAAGGAGACCGCCATCACCGGCACCGTCGCCGGATTGCTCTTCGCCTTCGTCTCCGGCTTCGCCGGCACCTTCACCGCCTGCAACATCGCCGTCGCGGCCTCGGTCGGGCCGATGAGCCAGGTCTCCGGCGCCGACCCGGCCGGTGGCACCCGGCAGGCGCTGCGTGCCCTGCTGCGCCCGGTCGGCTGGCTGACCCTCGGCATGGTCGCCGTCTCGGCGAGCTACGGCGTCGTCGGCGTGCTGGCCGGCGACCGGCTGCCCCAGCTGTCCACCGACGTGGTCGGCGGCGTCCCGGTACGCCTCATCCAGTCGTCGGTCGTCTTCGGCGTCATCGGACTCGCCCTGACCTACCTCGGACTCGCCGCGCTCAAGCTGGTGCCGGACGTCTTCGCGCACCGGCCCGTCGCCCGGGTGGTGACGATCGGCGCGCTCGTCGGCGGTTTCCTCGTCGGCCGGCCCTACCCGATGTTCAACAAGCTGTTCCACTGGGCCGTCGACACCGGCAACCCGCTCTACGGAGCGCTGGCGTTCACGCTCCAGTCGCTGGGCAACATCGTGCTCGTCACAGTCGTCTTCGCGGTCGCCGTGGCGATCAGCCGGGGACGCTTCCTCGCATGGATGGCCGACCCCCGCCGCGCCGCCGTGGTCACCGGAGCGCTGCTCGTCGCGCTCGGCGTCTTCACAGTCGTCTACTGGGACGTGCGGGTGCCTGCGCTGTTCGGCTTCGGCTGGTTCCCCCGGATGCCGTACAACTGACCGGCCCGGAACTCAGCCGAGGAACAGGATCAGCCCGAGCCAGGCGCCCACGATCAGCACCAGCGCCGCCGCCAGCACCCAGGTCGGCACCGTGTAGTCGCCGCGCCTGTTGCGCTCGATCTCGGCGCGGATCTTCTCCCGCCGGCGGTCGATCCAGTTGAGCTTCTCGGTGCCGTCACGGTCCGAGGACGTCTCGCGGCCGGACCCACCGGCGGATTCGGAAGTGTTCATCGCGACGCCAGCGTACCTGTGGACGGGCGGCCGGTGCCGGGCACCGGCCGCCCGCACGATCACATGCTGGCGATCAGCCGCTCCACCCGCTCGTCGTAGGCCCGGAACGGGTCCTTGCACAGCACCGTGCGCTGCGCCTGGTCGTTCAGCTTCAGGTGCACCCAGTCCACGGTGAAGTCGCGCCGCTTCTCCTGGGCGTGGCGGATGAACTCGCCGCGCAGCCGCGCCCGGGTCGTCTGCGGCGGCGTCTCCTTCGCCTCGAAGATCTCCGGGTCGGTGGCCACCCGGTCCACCTCACGACGGCGCTCCAGCAGCCCGTACAGGCCGCGCCCGCGCCGCAGGTCGTGGTAGGCCAGGTCCATCTGCGCCACCCGCGGGTGCGACAGCGGCAGGTCGTGCTTGCGCTGGTAACGCTCGATCAGCTTCAGCTTGGTGACCCAGTCGATCTCGCGGGCCACCGGGTCCAGGTCGCCGGTCTCGACCGCGCGCAGCACCCGGCCCCACAGGTCGACCACCCGCTTCGCGGTCTGGTCGCCGCCCCGGCGCTCCACGAACTCCGTCGCCTTGGCCAGGTATTCCTGCTGGATCTCCAGCGCCGAGACCTCCTTGCCGGAGGCCAGCCGCACCTTGCGCCGGCCGGTGATGTCGTGCGACACCTCGCGGATGGCCCGGATCGGGTTCTCCAGTGTCAGGTCGCGCATCACCACGCCGGCCTCGATCATCCGCAGCACGATGTCGGCGGTGCCGACCTTCAGCAGCGTGGTGACCTCGTTCATGTTCGAGTCACCGACGATCACGTGCAGCCGGCGGTAGCGCTCGGCGTCCGCGTGCGGCTCGTCGCGGGTGTTGATGATCGGCCGGCTGCGGGTGGTCGCCGACGAGACACCCTCCCAGATGTGCTCGGCCCGCTGGGACAGGCAGTAGACAGCGCCGCGCGGCGTCTGCAGCACCTTGCCCGCGCCGCAGATCAACTGCCGGGTGACCAGGAACGGGATGAGCACGTCGGCGAGCCGGCCGAACTCGCCGTGCCGGGACACCAGATAGTTCTCGTGGCAGCCGTACGAGTTGCCGGCCGAATCGGTGTTGTTCTTGAACAGGTAGATCTCGCCCGCGATGCCCTCGTCGTGCAGCCGCTTCTCCGCGTCGACGAGCAGGCCCTCCAGGATCCGCTCACCGGCCCGGTCGTGTGCCACCAGGTCGGTCACCGAGTCGCACTCCGGAGTCGCGTACTCCGGGTGCGAACCGACGTCGAGATAGAGGCGGGCGCCGTTGCGCAGGAACACGTTGCTCGACCGGCCCCACGACACCACCCGCCGGAACAGGTACCGCGCGACCTCGTCGGGGGACAGTCGGCGTTGCCCGCGATAGGTGCAGGTGACGCCGTACTCGGTTTCGAGGCCGAAGATTCGCCGCTCCATGATGAGACATTAGCCGCCCGGAGCCTCCGATGGGCAGCGCCGACGCTCGCCGCTTGCGATCTCCCCCACGCAGATCGGCGAGGTGGCGGCATCCGTACGCGAAAAACCCCGCCACCTCGGCGAGGTGGCGGGGTCCGCGACGGTCGTCACTCGGCGGGCTTGTCCTCCGCGTTGCCCTCCAGATCGGCCGAACCCGCCGACGTGGTCGGCTTCTTCGCCTCCTCCGTCGGCACGGTCGGCGTCTTCGCCCGGCCCGGCGCGGGCGCGGTGTCGGCCTCGGCGTCGCCCTCCAGCAGCGCGGTGAGCGCCGCGCCGGTCACCCGCCGGAACGTACGCCCCACCCGGCGCCGGTCCAGGACCGCCACCTCCAGCTGGTTCGCGGCGATCGTGCGGGCCGCCCCGCCCTCGCCGCCGACGCTGCTCAGCGCCTTCATGGCGGCGCGGACCGCCTCCGACAGCGACATCTCCGGCCGGTGCTCGTTCTTCAGCACCCCGCTGATCGCCTCCGCCTGTCCGCCCATCGCCATCCGGCCCGGCTCGTCGTTCACCGAGCCGTCGTAGGTCACCCGGTAGAGGGAGTCGTCCTCGGCGGTGGCGCCCACCTCGGCCACGCAGATCTCCACCTCGAACGGCTTCGACTGCTCCGTGAAGATCGCGCCGAGCGTCTGCGCGTACGCGTTGGCGAGCGCCAGGCCGGTCACGTCCCGGCGGTCGTAGCTGAGCCCGTTGAGGTCGGCCATCCGCACGCCCGCGCGGCGCAGGTTCTCGAACTCGTTGTACCGGCCGACAGCGGCGAAGCCGATCCGGTCGTAGATCTCGCTGACCTTGTGCAGCGTGCTGGACAGGTTCTCGGCGACGAAGAGCACCCCGCCCTCGTAGCTCAGGACCACCGCGCTGCGGCCCCGGGCGATGCCCTTGCGGGCCAGCTCGGAGCGGTCGCGCATGATCTGCTCGGGCGAGGCGTAGAACTGCATGGCCACGGCGGCGGTTCTCCTTCTGCGGGACTGCTGACTCGGTGGACGGTGGGAGGGGCCTCAGCCGCCGGGGTTCTCCATCCGGCCGGACACCACGCTCTCCGCGATCGCCGCCGTCTCGGCGTCGGTGAGCCGGTGGGTGCCCTCGGCGGTCGCGGTCATCACGACCGGGTAGATCCGCCGGGTCAGGTCGGGGCCGCCGGTGGCGGTGTCGTCGTCCGCCGCGTCGTAGAGCGCCTCGACCGCCAGCCGCGTCGCGTCCTGGACCGACAGGCCGGCCCGGAACCGCTTCTTCAGGGCGGACTTGGCGAACAGCGAACCGGAGCCGATGGCGTCGTAACCGGTCTCCTCGTACGGGCCGCCGGTCACGTCGAAGCTGAAGATCCGCCCGGCCCGCTGCGGGTCGCTCGCGGCCAGGTCGAAGCCGGCGAACAGCGGGATCACGGCGAGGCCCTGCATGGCCGCGCCCAGGTTGCCGCGGATCATCGACGCCAGCCGGTTGGCCTTGCCGTCGAGCGAGAGCATCGCGCCCTCGATCTTCTCGTAGTGCTCCAGCTCCACCTGGAACAGTCGCATCAGCTCGATGCCGATGCCGGCCGTGCCCGCGATGCCGACGAGCGAGTACGCGTCGGCCGGGTGCACCTTCTCGATGTCGCGCTGGGCGATCAGGTTGCCCATCGTGGCGCGCCGGTCGCCGGCCATGACCACACCGCCGGCGGCCGAGATGGCCACGATGGTGGTCGCGTGCGGCGCCATGTCGGCGGCCATGCCGGGCGGCAGCGGCCGACGGCCGGGCAGCATCTCGGGGGCCACCTTGCTCAGGAACGCTGTGAAGGAGGACGTCCCCGCGTTGGTGAACACATCTGGAAGACGCCCGGATGGATCAAAACCCGCTGCCACGTGGTTCCTCTCAGGTACGTGATCGCCCTGGCCGGCCCCACGGGAGCGTCCCGGGACCGGCCAAGACCACCGTTGCAGTTGAAGCAGATTATCCCGCGCACCCGTCCGGTGCGATCATCGTGGTGCCGGCGGTCGACGGCTGCCCTTCGCCCTGACGGGCAAAACGGACATATGACTCACTGGCCGCCCTTTTGTACATATCCTCGGACGAATTCCTCGGCGTTCTCCTCCAGGACGGAGTCGATCTCGTCGAGCAGGTCGTCCACGTCCTCGGTGATCTCGGCGTGCCGCTCGGCCACCTCGGGGTTGGCCTCCGCGGTGACCTCCTCGACCTCCTCGCGGGACTTGCCGGACTGGGTCTGCCCACCCTCTTGCGTCGCCATGGTGGTGCCTCCTCCACGATCGCCTGCGATCAACTTACCTCGCGGGAGCGACGAAAGGCCCGTCGCGTGCCCGTTTCCGGCACCCGGCGGGCCTTCCGGCATCGGGGTCACCCGCCGGTGAGCGTCTCCAGCAGATCCTTCGCGCTCTCGCAGCGGTCGAACAGCTCGCCGACGTGCGCGCGGGTGCCCCGCTCGGGCTCCATCATCGGCACCCGGACCAGCGACTCCCGGCCCACGTCGAAGATGACCGAGTCCCAGCTCGCGGCGACCACCTCGGAGGCGTACCGGTCCAGGCAGCGGCCCCGGAAGTAGGCCCGCGTGTCCTCCGGCGGCTCGGTCATCGCGGCGCGCGTCTGCTCGTCGGTGAGCAGCGTCTTCATCGAGCCGCGCTGCACCAGCCGGTGGTAGAGGCCCTTCTCCGGCCGCACGTCGGAGTACTGGAGGTCGACCAGTTGCAGCTTGTGCGAGCCCCAGGCGAGCTTCTCCCGCTCCCGGTAGCCCTCCAGCAACCGCAGCTTGGCCACCCAGTCCAGCTCGTCGGCGCACTCGAACGCGTCCCGGCCGAGCCGGTCCAGCACGCTCTCCCAGCGGCGCAGCACGTCGGCCGTCTGCGCGTCCACGTCCTTGCCGTAGCGGTCGTCCACGAAGGAGCTCACCCGCTCCAGGTACGCCCACTGCACGTCCAGCGCGGTGAGCCTGCGGCCGTCGCGCATCCGCATCAGGTGCTTGAGCGACGGGTCGTGGCTGACCGCGCGCAGCTCGGCCACCGGGTCGGCGATGCCCAGGTCCGCGCCGAGCGCCTTCTCCTCGATCATGGCGAGGATCAGCGAGGTGGTGCCGACCTTGAGGAACGTGGAGATCTCGGAGAGGTTGGCGTCGCCGATGATGACGTGCAGCCGGCGGTACTTGTCGGCGTCGGCGTGCGGCTCGTCGCGGGTGTTGATGATGGGCCGCTTGAGCGTCGTCTCCAGTCCCACCTCGACCTCGAAGAAGTCGGCCCGCTGGGAGATCTGGAAACCGCTCTGGCCGCCGTCCTGGCCGATGCCGACCCGCCCGGCGCCGCAGACGATCTGCCGGGTGACGAAGAACGGCGTCAGGTACGCCACGATGTCGGCGAACGGCGTCTGCCGGCGCATCAGGTAGTTCTCGTGCGCGCCGTAGCTGGCGCCCTTGTTGTCGGTGTTGTTCTTGTACAGGTGGATCGGGTGGGTGCCCGGGATGGTCGCGGCGCGGCGGGACGCCTCGGCCATCACCCGCTCCCCCGCCTTGTCCCACCGCACCACGTCGAGGGGGTTTGTGACCTCGGGTGTGGAGTACTCCGGGTGCGCGTGGTCGACGTAGAGGCGGGCGCCGTTGGTGAGTATGACGTTGGCGAGCCCGAGATCCTCGTCGGCGAGCGCCTCGGCCGGGTCGTACGCGGCGCCGGAGTACGTGAACCCCCGGGCGTCGCGCAGTGGCGACTCCTCCTCGTAGTCCCAGCGGGCCCGGCCGCCCCGGTTGAGTTCCGGCCGCGCCCCGTAGGCGTTGACCACCTGGGAGGAGGTGACCATCGGGTTGGCTCCGGCCTGACCGGGCACGGAGATGCCGTACTCGACCTCGGTGCCCATGATCCGTCTAACGCTCATCGACCTGCCCGCTCCGCTCGCCGTCCCGGTCCCCGTCACGTCGAGCGTAGTCGGCGTGACGCGCCGAGGGGGCGTGGCGGCAGCGCCGGGTCCGGTGTGGCGGCTTCCCCGGGTACGCGCGAAGGCCCGTGGCGCGTAGGCCACGGGCCTTCGTCGAGGGGGTCGGACTACAGGTACTGGCCGGTGTTGCTGGCGGTCTCGATGGACCGTCCGGCCTCGGCGCCCTTGCCGCCGGAGACGAGCGTGCGGATGTAGACGATCCGCTCGCCCTTCTTGCCGGAGATGCGGGCCCAGTCGTCGGGGTTGGTGGTGTTGGGCAGGTCCTCGTTCTCGCGGAACTCGTCGACGCAGGCGTCGAGCAGGTGCTGCAGGCGCAGACCCTTGCGGCCGGAGGTGAGGAACTCCTTGATGGCCATCTTCTTGCCCCGGTCGACGATGTTCTGGATCATCGCGCCGGAGTTGAAGTCCTTGAAGTAGAGGACTTCCTTGTCACCGTTGGCGTAGGTGACCTCGAGGAACCGGTTCTCCTCGGTCTCGGAGTACATCCGCAGGACCACCGCGTCGATCATCGCCGCGACCGTGGCCTGGGCGTCGCCGCCGTGTTCGGCCAGGTCGTCGGCGTGCAGCGGCAGGCCGGCGAGGATGTACTTGGAGAAGATGTCCTTCGCCGCCTCGGCGTCCGGCCGCTCGATCTTGATCTTCACGTCGAGCCGGCCGGGGCGCAGGATCGCCGGGTCGATCATGTCTTCCCGGTTGGAGGCGCCGATGACGATGACGTTCTCCAGGCCCTCGACGCCGTCGATCTCGCTGAGCAGCTGCGGGACGATGGTGTTCTCCACGTCGGAGGAGACGCCGGAGCCGCGGGTGCGGAACACCGAGTCCATCTCGTCGAAGAACACGATCACCGGAGTGCCCTCACCGGCCTTCTCCCGCGCCCGCTGGAAGATCAGCCGGATGTGCCGCTCGGTCTCGCCGACGTACTTGTTGAGCAGCTCGGGGCCCTTGATGTTGAGGAAGAAGCTGGTGTGCCGATCCTTGCCCTCCCGCTCGGCGATCTTCTTGGCCAGCGAGTTCGCCACCGCCTTGGCGATGAGCGTCTTGCCGCAGCCGGGCGGGCCGTAGAGCAGGATGCCCTTCGGCGGCCGGAGCTGATGCTCGCGGAACAGGTCGGAGTGCAGGAAGGGCAGTTCCACCGCGTCGCGGATCTGCTCGATCTGCGCCTGGAGGCCACCGATGTCCTCGTAGTCGACGTCGGGCACCTCCTCCAGGACCAGCTCCTCGACCTCGCTCTTCGGGATCCGCTCGTACGCGTACGCCGAGCGGGGCTCGATCATGAGCGAGTCGCCGGCCCGGATCGCGCTGCCGATCAGGGTCTCGGCGAGGTGCACGATGCGCTCCTCGTCGGAGTGCGAGACCACGAGTGCCCGGTCACCCGGAGCGCCCTCGGGGCCCGCCAGGATCTCCTTGAGCATCACCACCTCGCCGACCCGCTCGTAGCCGAACGCGTCGACGATGTTGAGCGCGTCGTTGAGCAGGACCTCCTGGCCCCGGCGCAGCTCGTCGACCTCCAGCGAGGGCGAGACGGCCACCCGGAGCTTGCGCCCGCCGGTGAACACGTCCACCGTGCCGTCGTCGTGCTTGGCCAGGAAGACGCCGTAGCCACTCGGCGGCTGGGCGAGCCGGTCGATCTCCTCCTTGAGCGTCACGATCTGCGCGCGAGCCTCCTTGAGGGTGCTCACGAGCCGCTCGTTGTTCTCGGTCAGCCGCGCCAACTGTGCCTGGGTGGCCGCCAGCCGCTCTTCGAGCTGCCGGACGTGTCGAGGGCTTTCGGTCAACTTGCGCCGCACCAGAGCGAGTTCCTCTTGCAGGAACGCGACCTGCGTGGAGAGATCGTGGGCTTCCTTTTCCCACCGTGCGGCGCGCGAGTCCGCGTCGTCGCTGCGTGCCACGTCCCACCTCCCCGGGGGGCTTGAACGTTCTGACCTAACACTAGCCGCTATGAGCCCGATTCGGTCCACAGCAACGCGCTCGTCACCGAAGCTTGATCGCGAAGGGCTGGTCGCGGGGCGGGTACGGGCGTTCGGGTACCGTCGGAGCGTGGGACGGGAGAACATGGGGGGTGCTTCGTGACCGACGTCGCGACCGACCAGTTGCAGGTCTGGGTGGATCAGGATCTCTGCACCGGTGACGGGCTCTGCGTGCAGTACGCGCCGGAGGTCTTCGAGTTCGACGTCGACGGCCTGGCGTACGTCAAGGGCCCCGACGGCGAGCTGCGGCAGGCCCCCGGCGCCCGGGTGGACGTGCCGGAGCACCTGCGCCTCGAGGTGATCGACTCCGCGAAGGAGTGCCCGGGCGAGTGCATCCACGTGGTGCGCGGCAGCGACGGCGTCGAGGTGGCCGGCCCGGAGGCCGAGGACTGAGGCGGAGACGGACACGACGGGCCGGGGACGTGTGGTCCCCGGCCCGTCGTGCGTCCGCCTCAGAGCAGGGGCCGGCCGACGACCGAGGCGACCAGCCGGGCGAACTCCTCCAGCCGGGCGATCTGCCCGGCCCCGCCGTCGTCGAGGGTCTTGCCGAATCGCAGCGCGTCGTGCCGGGGCGCGCCGATCGCCTCGTCGCTGGGCGGCGCCTCGTCCAGTGAGCTGAGCAGCAGGTACACGTCGATGCTGTCGACCCGTACGGTGCCGTTGTCGGCGCGCATGAGCCGCCGCCGGCAGCCGACCTCGGTGACGGTGGACAGCGGCACCACCCGCAGCGACGAGGTCATCGCGCCGGGCGGCCCCTCCCCCGGCGGCACGTCCTCGCCGTGCCAGAGCACCAGCCGGCTGCCGTCGCAGACGACGACCTCCTGCCACACGCCGTTCACCTCGTTGACGAAGCGCTCCAGCGTGAACCCGAGCACTGAGGCGCCGCGCAGCACGCCGTCGAGCGCCTCCAGCGCGATGTCCGGGTCGCGCAGGTACGCCCGCGCGGCCGACTCCAGGTCGGTGTAGGGCGACCAGTCCGGGAAGACGGCGGGCAGATCGCCGTTGCCGTAGCCGGGGTTGCTCACGCCGCCTCCCGCCGACCCGCGCCGCGGCGCCGCCGTCGGTTCCGGTCACCGGCACGGGCGCGCCGCCCGACGCGCGCCCCGATCCGCTCGCTCATGCCACCGTCTCCACCCGCTCAGGTGTCGTCCCCACCGGCACACATGATCCGCCCGTGCGCGCGCGGGCGCGCGGCGGGGGTCAGGACTGCTCCGGCTCCTCCGCCGCGCGGGCCGCGGCGGCGGCGCGCAGGGCGTCGCGGCGCTGCGCGTACGCCTCGGCGCCCTTGCTGGGCTTGCGCCGCCGCGGCGGCGCGGTGACCCCGGGGGCGAGCTTGCGCGCGGAGACCAGGAACGCGGTGTGGGCGATCATCCGGTGGTCCGGTCGGACGGCGAGCCCCTCGGCGTGCCAGTCGCGCACGAGCGACTCCCAGGCGCGCGGCTCGGTCCAGCCGCCGCGCTCGCGCAGCGCCTCGACCAGCTCGGACAGCTGCGGGGTGGTGGCCACGTAGCCGATCAGCACGCCGCCGGGCACGAGTGCCCGCTCGACCATGTCGAGCATCTCCCACGGGGTGAGCATGTCGAGGATGATCCGGTCGAATCCGGTCTCGGCGCAGTCGGCGACGTCGCCGACGTGCAGGTTCCAGGCCGGGTGCGGGCCGTTGAAGAACGCCTCGACGTTGCGGCGGGCGATCTGGGCGAAGTCGTCGCGCAGCTCGAACGAGTGCAGCTCACCCTCGGTGCCGACGGCCCGCAGCAGCGAGCAGGACAGCGCGCCGGATCCGGCGCCGGCCTCCAGCACCTTGGCGCCGGGGAAGACGTCGCCCATGGCGACGATCTGCGCCGAGTCCTTCGGGTAGATCACCTGGGCGCCGCGCGGCATGGACAGCACGTAGTCCGACAGCAGCGGCCGCAGCGCCAGGAACGCGGTGCCGCCGCCGGCGGTGGTGACCACGCTGCCGTCGGGCAGGCCGATCAGGGTGTCGTGCTTGAGGATCCCGCGATGGGTGTGGAACTCCTTGCCCGGCTCCAGCGTCACGGTGTGCATCCGGCCCTTCGGGTCGGTCAGCTGGACCCGGTCGCCCGGCCGGAACGGCCCGCGGTGGACCGGGGGCAACGCCGGGACGGTGGAGATCTCTGCGGTCACGTGTTCGTCTTCCGTTCGGGTTCCAGGAGCTGGGCGAGATCCGCGATGTGCAGCACGCCGACCACATCTTCGCCTGCCGTCACGACGTACTGCGCGCCCGGGTGGGTGCGCACGGTCTCCAGCACCCGCTCGCCGTCCGCCCCGAGCGGCAGGGCCGGCACGGCGGACAGGTCGCGGGCCACCTCGTCCACCGCGACCCACGGCCTCCGTTCCGGGGGTACGGCGGCGACGCGGGCCGGGTCGACCAGGGCGACCGTACGGCCGGCCGAGTCGACCACGCCGAGCGCCGCCTCGGGGGTGCCCGCCTCGTCGCGGCGGCGCTGGGCCTCGGCCAGCGGCGTGCCGGCGGGCACCGGCAGTACCGCGCGGGCCAGCCGGGCCAGGTCGACCAGGTGCAGCCGGCGGCCGATGCGCGCCATCCGGATCGACTGGCCGGCGCCGCGCCACAACGTCAGCGCGACGAGCAGCAGCAGCGGCAGGGCCAGCGGGGCCAGCGCCCGGCGCATGGTGAGCACCACGACCAGCGCCAGCGTGCCCAGCGCGACGGCCCGGCCCACCCAGCCGGCCACCTCGGTGCCGCGGTGCCGGTCGCGGGTGAGCGCCCACACGGCGGCGCGCAGCGCCCGGCCGCCGTCCAGCGGCAGGCCGGGCAGGCTGTTGAAGATCGCCACCACCACGTTGCTGACCGCGAGCTGGAAGGCGAGCTGGTGGCCGAGCGTGCCGGCGGGCAGGGCGAGGGTGGCGGCGACCGCGCCGGCGCCGAGCACTGCGGAGACGGCCGGACCGGCCAGGGAGATCAGCAGCTCGACCCGAGGGCTGGGGGCGTCGCGGTCCATCTCGGTGTAGCCGCCGAGCAGTTCCAGCGTGATCCCCCGCACACCGATGCCGTACCGGCGGGCGGTCAGCGCGTGGCCCAGCTCGTGCAGCAGCACGGAACCGAGCAGGGAGATCACGAAGCCGAGGCCGACCAAAGAGCCGCCGAGCGGGCCGAGGTCGAGCTGACGGCGGGCCAGCGCCGCGTAGAGCACCGTGACCACGACGGTGAGCAGCAGCATCGAGGCGTCGACGCGCAGCGGCACCCCGAGGACCCGGCCGAGGCTGAGCCCCGGCCGGCGGGGTCCTCGGCTCCGCTTCTGCACCGGCCCGATGCTACGTGAGCTGAGCTCCGGCGAGCCCCGCAGCCGGGGACGACCCAGGGCGCCGCGATCCCGATCATGCTTCGGTGCGGCGACGCCGGCCCTGTCACACGCGTGCCCTAACCTTCCGGTCATGACGGCGGAACCGATGATCGACAGTCACGGCGACCAGACGGCGGCACCGGCGCCGGTCACCGTGCGGGCCTCGTTGTCGCCGTCGCGGGCGGCAGATTTCAAGACCTGCCCGTTGCTCTACCGGTTCCGCAGCATCGACCGGCTGCCCGAGCGGCCGACCGTCGAGCAGGCCCGGGGCACGCTCGTGCACGCCGTGCTGGAGCGGCTGTTCGACCTGCCGGCCGCCGCGCGCACCCCGGAGTCGGCGGGTGACCTGGTCGCCCCGCAGTGGGACCGGCTGGTCACCGAGGAGCCGGAGCTGGCGACGTTGTTCGCCGACGGCGACGCCGTCGGACCGCAGGAGTTCCTCCGGTCGGCGACGGCGCTGCTGGACGGCTACTTCGCGGTGGAGGACCCGCGCCGGCTGGAGCCGGCCGAGCGCGAGGCGCTGATCTCCGCGGTGGTGGACGACGAGCTGCTCATCCGGGGCTACCTCGACCGGCTCGACGTCGCGCCGGACGGCGCGCTGCGGGTGGTCGACTACAAGACCGGCGGGGCGCCGCGCGAGGCGTTCGAGGCGCGCGCGCTGTTCCAGCTCAAGTTCTACGCCCTGGTGCTGTGGCGCACCCGGGGCGTGGTGCCGCGCGTGCTGCGCCTGCTCTACCTCAAGGACGCCGAGGTCTGCGACTACGCGCCGGACGCCGACGAGCTTGTGCGTTTCGAGCGCACCGTGGTGGCGCTGTGGCGGGCGATCGAGCAGGCCACCGCCCGGCAGGACTTCCGTCCCCGGCCGAGCCGCCTGTGCGACTGGTGCAACCACCAGGCGCTGTGCCCGAGCTACGGCGGGACACCGCCGCCGTTCCCGGTGGCCGCCGCCGCGCCCGACCCGCTCGTGGACGCCCGTTCCCGCCCGGTGGCGCCCGGCGCCGACGAGTGACCTCCGCTCCCGCCGGAGGGTGCCCGGGGTTGACGCCTGGCCGGAGGGTGCCCGGATCGACGGGCGATCCCGCGCACGCCGGTGATGCCCAGTCGTACCCGCCGTCAATCCACCCGTTCGGACCGTAACCGCACACAAGAGCGCCCGCGATCCCGTGCGGACCGGCGCGCGGAGCGCCCGCGATCCCGCGCGCAGCTCGGTCGCGGGGAGCGCGTCCGAGCCCGATGCGGACCCGGCGCGCAGAGCGCCGTGGGAGTGGACCGACGACACCGAGATGGCCTGTTCGGTGGTGGCCGGACTGGCCGCCGGGGGACGGATCGACCGGAACCGGCTGGCGTTGGCGTTCGCGCAGCGCTGGGGCCCATACCCGGGGGTACGGGCCGGGCGCGGTGACGGTGCTGCGGCTGATCCGTACCGGCACGCCCGTGGCCGGTGGCTGCCGCGTCCGCGTTCGACGGGCAGGGCTCCTGCGGCTGGGTCGCCGCCACGCTGCCGCACGACTGTCCCGCCGCGATCCGTGTCTGCGTGGAGGCGGGCGGCCACGTGGACACCACAGCCGCCATCGCGGGCAGGACCGTTGCCGCGTACACCGGTTTGAGCGGGCGCGACCGCCCACTTCCCGCCGCCTGGGGCGCCACCTCGGGGAGGTGGCGGGATCGAGCGGTGCGTGATGCCGCAACCTCCCCGACCAGGTGTGGATCACCATCGGTGGCGACCGGGCACCCGGACCACTTCACCGAAATGGCGAGGTTGACGGGCGGGATGCACCCAGGTCAGGGAGGTGGCGGGTCGACGGGGGCGTGACGCAGCCACATCGGGGAGGTGGCGGGGTCAACGGGGATGGGACGCCGCCACATCGGGGAGGTGGCGGGGTCGACGGGGGTGGGACGCCGCCACATCGGGGAGGTGGCGGGGTCGACGGGTGCATGATGCCGCAACCTCCCCGAGCAGGTGTGGATCACGACCGGTGATGACCGGGCACGCAGCACCTCGCCGAGGTGGCGGGGCCGACGAGGGCGGGACGCCACCTCGGGGAGGTGGCGGGGTCGATAGGGGTGGGATGCAGCCACCTCGGCGAAGTGGGGTCGATCATGCGTGCGGGGCGTGCACCACCGGCCGGGACGGGCTCGCCGAGCCGGCGCGCGGCGCTCCCCGAGCTGGGCGAGTCCGGTGTCAGGTCACCGCGGGGCGGAATCGGGTGCCGGGTCACTCTGGGACGAATGCGGCGCCGGGTCACCGTCGGCCCCGCGATCCCGCGCGGGCCGTGCGCGCAGACCGCCCGCGATCCCGTGAGGGCCGTGCGCGATCCCGCGCGGGCCGTGCGCGCAGACTGCCCCGCGATCCCGCGCGGGCCGTGCGCACAGAGCCCCCCGGGATCCCGTGAGGGCCGTGCGCGCAGGGCACCCGGGATCCCGTGAGGGCCGGCGCGCGGAGCCCGGCCAACCCGCGGGATCGGGGCGGCCTGATCGGCGACCGGGCGGCCGGCGCCCTCTACGGTGGTTACCGCGGCCCGGTTCCCGCTGGATGGATCGCGGGCGCGTGCCGGCGGGCTCCGGCCGGACCGCCGACCGGACGACGAGGGGGATGCATGACCGAGGGCGCCGTCTCCCGGCCGGTGCGGATTCTGCTCGCCGACGACCAGCCGCTGCTGCGTACCGGATTCCGGATGGTGCTCGGCGCGGAGGACGACCTCGACGTGGTGGGTGAGGCCGGCGACGGCGTGGAGGCGGTGGAGCTGTCCCGGCGGCTGCTGCCCGATGTGGTGCTGATGGACATCCGGATGCCGCGCCTGGACGGAGTGGCCGCCACCCGGGCGATCGTGTCGGCCCGGCTGCCGGTCCGCGTGCTCGTGCTCACCACGTTCGAGCAGGACGAACACGTCGTCGGGTCGCTGCGGGCCGGGGCGGGCGGCTTCCTCACCAAGGACGTGCCGGCCGAGGACCTCGTCGCCGCGATCCGAACTGTGGCCGCCGGGGGCGCGGTGATGTCCCCACGCATCCTGCGCCGGCTGCTCGACCGCTTCGCCCAGGTGCTGCCGGACCCGGCCGCCGCGCCGGCGCGGGCGCTGGAGCCGCTGACCGACCGGGAGCGCGAGGTGCTCACCCACATGGCGCGTGGACTGTCCAACGCGGAGATCGCCCGGTTGCTGTCGGTCAGCGAGACCACTGTGAAAACCCATGTCGGTCATGTGCTGACGAAGCTACGGTTGCGCGACCGGGTCCAGGCGGTCGTGCTCGCGTACGAGACGGGCCTGGTCCGTCCCGGCGGCTGAGGTGGCGCGGGTCGCCTACCGTGACCAGCGGCGGGGCTGATGTGTTGACCATCACGCGGGGTCAGGCCCTGACGTCGGCGTCGCCTGCCGGTCAGGGGTCACCCTGAGCCCGGATGGGGGTCGACCCTCACCGGAAGATCGGCGCGGATTCCACCCCAGGTCGGAGGGCTTTCGGGCTCGCGACCCCGAGGATGGATTCCGCCGTACCGGCCAGCGGGGGCGGTGCGGCATGAGAACGACATACGGAAGAGGTAGATGACGTGACCGCGACGGTAGGCCGAGAGCAGGCCGCGGCCCGGGCGAACGACGTGTGGAAGGTGTACGGCAGCGGTGAGGCGCAGGTCGTCGCGCTGCGGGGGGTGACCGCCGAGTTCGAACGCGGCCGGTTCACCGCGATCATGGGGCCGTCCGGCTCCGGCAAGTCCACACTCATGCACTGCCTCGCCGGTCTGGACACGGTGACCAAGGGCACCGTGATGATCGGTGACACGACGGTGACCGGTCTCAACGACGCGGGTCTGACGAAGCTGCGCCGGGACAAGGTGGGCTTCATCTTCCAGCAGTTCAACCTGCTGCCCACCCTCACCGCGCAGGAGAACATCCTGCTGCCGCTGTCGATCGCCGGGCGCAAGCCCGACCCGGCCTGGTACGACACGGTGATCGACACGGTCGGGCTGCGGGAGCGGCTCGGGCACCGCCCGGCTCAGCTCTCCGGCGGCCAGCAGCAGCGCGTGGCGTGCGCCCGGGCGCTCGTCGCCCGCCCCGAGGTGATCTTCGCGGACGAGCCGACCGGCAACCTGGACTCCCGCTCAGGCGCCGAGGTGCTCAAGTTCCTGCGCAACTCGGTGCGCGAGCACGGCCAGACCATCGTGATGGTCACGCACGACCCGACCGCCGCCGCTTACGCCGACCGGGTGGTCTTCCTCGCCGACGGGCAGATCGTCTCGGAGCTGATCGAGCCGACCGCCGAGACGGTGCTGGACACGATGAAGAAGCTGGACGCCCCGGTCGAGGTGGGCAACTGATGCTGCGGGCAACGCTCAAGAGCCTGCTGGCGCGCAAGCTGCGCCTGCTGCTGTCCGGCCTGGCGGTGGTGCTCGGCGTCATGTTCGTCTCCGGCGCGTTCGTGCTCACCGACACGCTCGGGCGGTCCTTCGACGCGGTCTTCGCCGACGCGTACGCCGAGGTCGACGTCAGTGTCGAGGCGAAGCCGAAGATCGACGTCTCCACTACGGAGGGCATGCCGCTGAGCACCCCGATGCCGGCGTCGGTGCTCGACCGGATCAAGGCGGTGCCCGGCGTCGCCGACGCCGAGGGCGTGGTCGCCGCCGACGGCGCCCGCATGATCGGCAGCAACGGCAAGGTGGTCACCTCGTTCGGTCCGCCGCAGCTGGGCCAGAACTGGCTCGGTGAGAGCGACCTGGTGGAGATCCGCGAGGGCCGCGCGCCGCAGGCCGACGACGAGATCGTGATCAACACCGCGCTGGCCGAGGCGGGCAAGGTCAAGGTCGGCGACCGGGTCGGCGTGCTGACGCTCGCCCCGAAGAAGGAGTTCACGCTCGTCGGCGTGTTCGGATACAGCGGCGGCCGGGACTCGATCGGTGGCGCCAACGAGGTCTACTTCACCACCCCGGTGGCGCAGCAGCTGATGCTGGGCAAGCCGGACGTGTTCAGCAACGTCAGCGTCCAGGCCGCCGACGGCACCACGCCGGCCGCGCTGCGCGACGAGCTGGCCCGCACCCTGGGCGCCGACTACCAGGTCAAGACCGGCGAGCAGCTCGCCGCCGACGCCTCGGCCGGCCTCAAGGAGGGGCTGTCGTTCTTCAACAAGATCCTCCTCGGGTTCGCCGCGGTGGCGCTGCTGGTCGGCACGTTCCTGATCCTCAACACGTTCTCGATCATCGTGGCCCAGCGCACCCGTGAGCTGGCCCTGATGCGCGCGATCGGGGCCAGCGGCAAGCAGGTCATCGGCTCGGTGGTGCTGGAGGCGCTCGCGGTCGGCCTGATCGCCTCGGTGCTGGGGCTCGCCGCCGGTATCGGCGTGGGCGCGCTGCTGGCGTACCTGTTCGGTCAGCTCGCCGGGGGTCTCACCCTGGCCGGGCTGGGTGTGCCGGCCTCGGCGGTGATCGGCGCGTTCGCGGTCGGCATGCTGATCACGGTGATCGCCGCGCTGCTGCCGGCGGTGCGCGCCTCGCGCATCCCGCCGATCGCCGCGATGCAGGACGTCGCCACGCCGGACCGGCCGCTCACCAAGGTCACCATCGGTGGCGCGGTGGTGACCGGCATCGGCGCGGTGCTGCTGTTCCTCGGTCTCGGCGGGCACGCCGGCGACAGCACCTTGGCGACCATCCTCGGCGGCGTGCTGTTCGCGTTCATCGGCGTGGCGCTGCTGACGCCGATCATCAGCCGGCCGGTGGTCTCGCTGCTCGGCGCGATCTTCTCCTGGTCGGTGCCGGGCAAGCTGGGCCGGCTCAACTCGGGCCGCAACCCGCGCCGCACCGCGATCACCGCCGCCGCGCTGATGGTGGGCATCGCCCTGGTCACCGGCGTGACGGTGATCCTGGACTCGGCAAAGGGCAGCATCGGCGCGCTGGCCGAGGACACCATCAAGGCGGAACTGGTGATCTCCGGGGCGTCGTCCGGGCCGCGCCCGGCGAGCTTCGACCCGGCGGTGCTGGAGAAGGCCGCCGCGATCCCGGGCGTCCAGATGGTCGACGGCGAGTACGGCGACATGGCAGTGGTCGGCGGCGAGCGGACCTGGGTGGCCGTGTCGAGCAACGTGGCCGCGCTCCAGCAGATCTTCGGGGCGAAGGCCACCGCCGGTGACATCAGCAAGCTGGCGCCGGACCAGATGCTGGTCAGCTCCGACACCGCGAAGGCACGCAACCTCAGCGTCGGTTCGACGGTGCCGGTGCAGCTGTCCCGCGGCGACGCCCGCACCTACACGGTCAGCGGCATCTACGAGAGCTCGCAGCTGACCAACCCGGTGACGCTGCCGCCGCAGGCCGCCGCGGACTTCGCCATCCCGCAGCCGATCCAGGGTTTCCTCCAGCTCGCCCCCGGCACGTCGGTGGACGCGGTGCAGCCGCAGGTCGAGCGGTTGCTGGCGGACAGCCCCGAGGTATCGGTGGCCGACCGGGCCGCGTTCATCGAGCAGCAGACCGGCCAGCTGGACTCCCTGCTCCAGATGATCCAGATCCTGCTGGCGCTGGCCATCGTGATCGCGGTGCTGGGCATCATCAACACGCTCGCGCTGTCGGTGCTGGAACGGACCCGGGAGCTGGGCCTGCTGCGGGCGATCGGCCTGCGCCGTGCCCAGACCATGCGCATGATCACGGTCGAGGCGGTGGTGATCTCCATCTTCGGCGCACTGCTCGGCGTGGTGGTCGGCACGGGTCTCGGCGCGGCGGTGGTCGAGGCGCTCAAGGACGAGGGCATCACCGACCTGGTCCTGCCGTGGGGTCAGATGGTGACGTTCCTGATCCTGGCCGCGATCATCGGCGTGGTCGCCGCCGTGCTGCCGGCGATCCGGGCCGCGCGGATCAACGTCCTGGGCGCCATCGCCCACGACTGACGTGAAAGGAAGGGCCCCTTCTTAACGCCTCGCGCATAAGAAGGGGCCCTTCTTAACGGTTGAGCAGGGCCGCGAGCAGCTCCAGGTCCGCCGCGAGCAGGCTCTCCAGCTGGTGTACGCCGTCGGCGGGCGCCAGCGGCACCTCGGCCGGTACGGCCAGCACCGCCGCCCCGGCGGCGAGCGCGCTGGCCACCCCGGTCGGTGAGTCCTCGATCGCCACGCACCGCTCGACCGGCACGCCCAGCAGACGCGCGGCGGTCAGGTACGGCTCCGGGTGCGGCTTCGCCGAGTCCACCTCGTCGCCGCAGACCACCGCGTCGAAGCTGTCCCGCCCCAGCGTGTCCAGGGCCACCTCGACCAGGGACCGGCCGCTGGAGGTGACCAGCGCGGTGGGGATGCCGGCGTCCCGTACCGCCCGCAGCAGCGCCAGCGCGCCCGGACGCCACCGCAGCCCGGTGCGGAACAGGTCCAGGATCCGGGCGCTGATCCAGTCGGCGCTTTCCTGCACGTCCCGCTCCGGCTGGCCCAGGTCGTCGTGCACGATCCGCATCGCGTCGGCCATCCCGGTGCCGACGATCGCGCGGCGGGCGTCCTCGGACAGGACACCGCCGTACACGGCGGCCAGTTCCTGCAAGGCGACGTCCCACAGTTTCTCGCTGTCGACCAGGGTGCCGTCCATGTCGAAGAGCACGGCGGCGGGGTGCTTGCTACTCAGCGGGGGCCTCCTTCGATACGCGTACCCCGCCGATCCTGCCAGCCGCGTCCGGTGCGCCCGTCACCGTCCCCGATCGGGGTGACCCGCGGCATCACCCGAGGCCGCAGGCGCCGAGCGACTTCTCGTACCCCCGGAAGAACGACTCGCTGCGCTGCTCGGCGGTGCCGTGCGAGCCCTCGGCGAACCACGGCTGGTCCGGGTCGTCGCCGACCGCCAGCAGCCCTTCCCGGAACTCCTCCAGGTCACCGTCCTCCAGCTCCAGCGCCCCGGACCGCACGCTGTCACCGAGGTACGCCCCGGCCATGCAGTCGGCCTGCAACTCCTGCTGGATGGTGAAGTTGTAGCGGATGCCCAGCCGCACCTGCATGCCGTGGGCGTACTCGTGGCCGAGCAGGTAGAACAGGAACGCGTCGCCGATCTGCCGGAACGCCGCCACCGACCAGTTCACGTCGTAGGCGATGAAGTCGCCGGCCGAGCAGTAGACCGCGTTGTTGCGCGGCAGCCCCTGCCCGGCGCAGGCCACCTCGCCCTCGCGGCTGTAGGCCACCACCCGCCGGATCGGGGTGAACCGCTCACCGGAGGCGCGGAACTGCTCCGCCCAGTAGCGTTCGGCCAGCCGGACCGCGTCCTGGATGTCCTGCTTGAACTCGGCCACGCTCGTCGTGCCGTCCGCCCGGGTGGTCTGCGACTCGGGCTGCGCGCTGCGCGGGGGTGCGGGCTGCTGCGGCTCGCCCTGGTCGATGCCGCCGGCCATGCAGCCGGCCGCCACCAGCGCGGCCACCACCAGTCCGGCGATCGGCCCGCGCCCCTGACGTCCCGCCCTGTCCCCCACCGTGACCTCCCGGCTGTTCGTTTCCGTGTCCCGCAGCAGTACCCCCGGCGGCCGCCGGTGATGCTCACCGGCTCTCACGCACCGCCGCCGGGAATCGTTCACCGGTGCGCGGGAACGGTACGGTCGGCGTCGTGGACCGGTCGTACGCGGGAATCGTCTACTGGCGACGCAGCCTCTGGAACGGCATGCGGTGCGTACCGGTGCTGCTGACGCTCGACGAGGGCCGGCTGCGCGCCCGCGACCGGCGCGGCGCGGAGGTGTTCGCCGCGCCCGCCGGGCAGGTCGAGGCCCGGGGGACGATCGTCGGCACGATGCTGCTCACCGTCGGCGGCCACCGGTACGCCCTGGTCGGCGTGGGCGCCACCGTCTCACCGGCGCCGAGCGCGGAGCAGCGGCGGCGGTTGGATGAGTACACGGCCCGCGCCGAGCCTGTTCCCGACCTCGCGTCGTGGTGGGAGGTGCTGGCGGGGGCCGGCGTGACGGTGCGCTGACCGGCGCGGTCAGTCCAGGCCGCGCATGATGTGCGGCTCGCCGTCGTCGTCGCCGAAGCAGCGGTGCAGCACCTGGGCGCGCGCCCACAGGTCCAGGCTGCTCGGCGGTCCGACCGGTCCGGTTCCGGCGGGCGTGGTGGTCAGCACGGGAGCCGGTTCCGGCGGGACCTGCGACGTCACCTCGTCGGTCATGTCCGCCCCTTTCGTCGTACCCATGCTCGTCTGCGGGCGTTTCCGCCACGTCAACTCCGACGGCGCGGGCGTGGACGCGGCGCGCCTGACCTGCACCGGCCCGTACTCCGGTGACGGTAGCCCGCCGGGCCGTCGAGCACAGCCGTATTCCCGACGTCGCCGCAGGTCGCGGCCGGTGATCAGGCCCGCGCGTCGCGCCCGCCGCCCGGGCCGCAGGTGGCGCAGCAGGTGTCGCCGCGCCAGGCGTCGCGGCCCTCGCGGACCGCGACCACGGCGATCACCAGGGCGGCGACCGGGTCGGCCCAGGACCATCCGAACAGGCCGTTGAGGGCCAGCCCGACGAGCAGGACCACCGAGAGGTACGTGCACAGCAACGTCTGCTTCGAGTCGGCCACCGCCGACCGGGAGCCCAGTTCACGCCCGGCGCGCCGCTGCGCTGCCGACAGCACCGGCATCACGATCACCGAGAGCCCGGCGAGCACCAGCCCGACCGGTGAGTGCGCGGCCTCGGCGCCGCCGAGTAGCGCCCGTACCGCCTCGACTGAGACGTACGCGGCGAGCGCGAAGAACGACACCGCGATGACGCGCAGCGTGACCCGCTCCCGGGCCTGCGGATCCGGACCGGCGAACTGCCACGCCACCGCCGCCGCGGAGGCCACCTCGATGACCGAGTCCAGACCGAAACCGATCAGGGCGGTCGAGGACGCGACGGTACCGGCACCGATCGCCACCACCGCCTCGATCACGTTGTAGGTGATCGTCGCGGCGACCAGCAGGCGTACCCGGCGGGTGAGCAGCGCACGGCGGTCCGGCGCCGGGCCTGCGGGCGTGACGGGGATCAGCGGCAGGCTCATCAGCAGCATCCGTCCGCAGCGTCCGGGCAGGCGGCCGGGTCGACCGCGAGCACGACGCCGACCAGGTCGCCGAGCGCGTGGGCGAGGCGGGCGTCGGCCAGCTCGTACCGGGTGCGGCGACCCTCCGGCACGGCCACGACCAGGCCGCAGCCGCGCAGGCAGGCCAGGTGGTTGGACAGGTTCTGCCGGCTGGTGCCGAGCGCCTCGGCCAGCTCGGCCGGGTAGCCGGGCCCGTCGCGCAGGGCCAGCAGCAGCCGGGCACGCAGCGGGTCGGACAGCGCGTGACCGAAACGGGACAGCGCCTGGGAGTGGTGCAGCGTCCGCATGCCGTGACTGTACAGCGTCTGCTGTATTCAGGGAAGGATGAACCGGCGGTTGCATCCGGTACCCCGGTACGGGCTTACCGTCGAGACGTGACCGACGATTCCTGGGTGCCCGGCACCTGCACGCTGCCCACCGCCGAACGGCCGCTGCGGCTGGCCGAGTTCGACGGGCTGTTCCACGACGCGCTGCGCGGCGCCGACCGGCCGGCCGCCGGGCATCTGCGGCTGCACCTCGACGGCCGCGCCGAAGCGCTCACCCGGGACCTGATCGCCCGCGAGTCCGCCTGCTGCTCCTTCTTCACCTTCGATCTCGCCCGCCCGGACGGCGACACGCTGACGCTCGACATCCGCGTTCCGGCGACCCGTGTCGCCGTACTCGATGCCCTGGCCCTGCGGGCCACGGCCGCGCGGGGCCGGTGATGGGCGAGCCGGAGCTGCGCAGCGGCCGGCTCGCCGACGCGGCCGGGGTCAACGTGCAGACGCTGCGCTACTACGAACGGCGCGGGCTGCTGCCCGCGCCCCGGCGGTCGCCGGGCGGGCATCGCCTCTACCCGGCCGAGACGGTCACCCTGCTGCGGGTGGTGAAGGCCGCGCAACGTCTCGGCTTCACGCTCGCCGAGGTCGCCGACCTGCTGGCGGCCGGACGGCACGACGCCGGCCTGCGGACCCGGGCCCGCGACAAGCTCGCCGAGGTGGAGCGACGGCTCGCGGACCTCACCGCCGTCCGCGACACGCTCCGGGCCGCCGTCTCGGCCGGCTGCGACGACCTGGTCACCTGCGCCGAAAGCCCGCACTGTCCCCTGCCCTTCACCGGTCCGGACCGAGGCCCGGCTACGGTCTGACGCATGACGGTCGTGCGTTCCATCCTGCTGTTCCTGCTCGCCGCGCTCGCCGAGATCGGCGGCGCCTGGCTGGTGTGGCAGGG
Source organism: Micromonospora sp. L5 (assembly GCF_000177655.2). Taxonomy (NCBI): domain Bacteria; kingdom Bacillati; phylum Actinomycetota; class Actinomycetes; order Micromonosporales; family Micromonosporaceae; genus Micromonospora; species Micromonospora sp. L5. The sequence continues at coordinate 5,893,214 of NC_014815.1, forward strand.
CTGGCGGGAGAACCGCGGGCTGCTCTGGATCGCCGCCGGGGTGATCGCGCTCGGCGCCTACGGGTTCGTGGCCACGTTCCAGCCGGACGCGAACTTCGGCCGCATCCTCGCCGCCTACGGCGGCGTCTTCGTCGCCGGGTCGCTCGCCTGGGGCATGGTGGTCGACAAGTTCCGGCCCGACCGCTACGACCTCGTCGGCGCGGCCATCTGCCTGGTCGGCGTCGCCGTCATCATGTACGCCCCGCGCGCGAGCTGACGTCGCGGTGATGAGTTTCCGCGCCCGTGCCCGTCACACCTGCGAAGGGACACGACGACGCGGAGGGATGACGTCATGGGTATGGACACGCAGCTGCAGGAGCTGGGCGTGAGCGATCTGGCTGAGGTCGACGAACCGGCGTTCACCGGGCTGGCGCAGCGGCACCGGCGGGAGCTGCACGTGCACTGCTACCGGATGCTCGGGTCGTTCGAGGACGCCGAGGACACCGTCCAGGAGACGTTCCTGCGGGCGTGGCGGCGGCGGGACACGTTCGCGGGACGGTCGACGTTCCGGGCCTGGCTGTACCGGATCGCCACCAACGCCTGCCTGGACCGGCTCGCCAAGTGCCGGCCCGAGCCGGCGACCGGCGGCGAGGTGCGGTGGCTCCAGCCGTACCCGGACCGGCTGCTCGACGAGCTGCCCGCCGCCGACGCGGACGAGCCGGAAACCGTAGCGGTGGCGCGCGAGACGATCGAGCTGGCGTACCTGGTCGCGGTGCAGCACCTGGCGCCGCGCCCGCGCGCAGTGCTGATCCTGCGGGACGTGCTCGGCTGGCCCGCGAAGGACGTCGCGGAACTCCTCGGGGACTCGGTCAACTCGGTGAACAGCGCCTTGCAGCGCGCCCGCGCGGGCATGCGGGAACACCTACCCGCGCAACGGCAGGACTGGACCGGCGACGAGACGGACACCCGGACGCGCGAGCTGGTACGCCGCTTCACCGACGCCAGCATCGCCAAGGACGTCGACGGTCTCGCCGCCATGCTGCGCGACGACGTGCGCTGCTCGATGCCGCCCACCCCGGGCCTCCAGATCGGCCGCGACGCCGTGGTGAACGACTGGATCGCAGACGGTTTCGAGAGCCTGGGCAGCCTGCGAGCAGTGCCCACCGCCGTGAACCGGCAGCCCGCCGTCGCGTTCTACCTCTGGCAGGACAGCGACGGCGCGTACCTGCCGCTCACAGTCGACGCCCTGCGCATCACCGGCGGGGCCATCACCGAGATCGTCACGTTCCACGCCGACCAGTTCCCGCGGCTCGGGCTGCCGGAGCGCCTGCCGGCCGACCGTACGCCGTAGTGCCCGCGCGGACGCTCGCGCTGCCCGGCGGCGCGCGAGTTCCGGTGGTCGCGGCCCAGTGGCGTCACGCGTACGGCGTGGTCACGCGCGGCCGGGTGCAGCTGGAGCTGCGCGACGGCACCCCCGGGCCGGTCCTCGGCCGTGACGCCGGCTTCTGGCTGCGCGGCACCGGCGTACGCGCGTTGCGCAACCCCGGCCGTCGCACCGCGACCGTGCGGATCCTCACCCCTCACCTCGAAGCTCGGAGGAACGACATGATCAGCAGCACCGACACCGGCACCGTCTCGGGCCGTCCGCACGGCTTCCGGCGGCTCGCCGTCACCGGCCTGGTCGCCACGATCGCCGCGATGGCGGTCACCACGCTCGCGGCGGCGCTCGCCCGGGCCGCCGGTGTGGACTTCGAGATCCCTGACGGCGGCGAGACGATCCCGTTGGGCGGGTTCGCCGTGGTGACCGGGTTCTTCTCGCTCGTGGGCGTCGTCATCGCCGCCGTCCTGTTGCGGTTCAGCGCCTACCCCGCGCGGCGGTTCGTGTGGACGGCGGTGTCCCTGACCGCGCTGTCGATGGTGCCGCCGTTGATCGCCGGGGGCGACGCAGCCACCACTGTCGCGCTGGTCGGGCTGCACCTGGTCGCGGCGGCGGTGATGATCCCCGCCCTGACGCGGAGCCTGCGCGCAGACCCTTCGCGAGGTGCCTGACGGCTACCGGGTCGTGGCTCCGCGACGGCGGAGGGCCACCTTGGTGCCGCCGAACGCGACGAGCCAGGGCAACACCAGGAAGCCGCCGCAACCGATGACGATCAGCCACAGCGTCTCAGTCGGTTTTCCCTGGTGTTCCAGGCCGGGCCAGGTGAAGGCGCTGCCGAGCAGCGACAACGCGTAGAACAGGACGATCGCGATCGCGGCAGCCGTACCGATCCGGCGGCTGAGCCCGATGCCCGCGGCGCAGAGGAACCCGAGCCCGGACATGACGACGGGGGCGAGGTACATACCGGACAGGACGACGAAGGTGTAGTAGGTCGCACCGGGGTCGAGAGCCGGGTCCGCCAGCGGTGGCGGGCCGGCTCCGACCGCGTGGACGACAGCGGAGAGGGCGGAGTTCACCACTTCGGACTCCTCGCGCCGGGACGCTCGCACGCCATCGAAATCGATCCCTCAGTCTGGCACCGGTCGAGCCGTCGGATCGACCGGGAGCCGTAGGCCCGACACAGAATGATGCGATCCACAGGGTTCGATCGAGACCACTCGGGCACTTCGATACGGACCACACGCCGGGCGCCGCCAGTCGGCGCCCGGCGCCACGTACGACCGAGAGGTGACACCATGACCTTCCGCGCCAGGCTCGTCGGAGCCGCACTCGCCGGGACGCTCGCCGCCGGTGCATCGGCACTGGCTGGGGCATCCGCGGCCAGCGCGCAGGCCGAACCCTGCGTTCAGCGCATCGCCGTGGTGAACAACGCCGCCTTCGTGATGTCCTTCAGTGTTCAGGCGAGCAACGGCCTGGAGACGGCGAACACCGACAACTACCCGATCAACCAGTCGCGGACGATCGATCTCACCACCACCGCGCTGCCGGTCGGCGCCGACGTCCGGCCGGTGGTGGACGCGGTGGCCGGCGCGCAGCGCACGCCGAGCAGCTTCGTGTCGTACTGCGAGAACGGGCAGACCGCGACCTACTCGGTGACCGGGACGACGTACGACTACTCGGTCACGCTGATCGGCTGACCGGCACGTCGACGCTTCGGGGCGTCCGCCATCCTGGCGGGCGCCCCGCGCTCGTACGCTACGTTGATCGAGTGCCCGTACCCCGGCTGATTCCCATCGCACACGAGCCCGGCCACCGGACGGACACGATCGGCCGCTACGACGACGGGCTGTTCCTCGCCTCGGCGTGGGACCACCACGCGTACGTGCATCTCTTCGACCACGACGGGACGTACCGGAGCTCGACCATCACGAGGGTTCCGGATCGAGGCGCGCTGAGCGAGGCACTCGACGGGCCGCTCGCGAGCCTGCCAGGCAAGTCGTACGGCGACATCGCCGTACGACTGTTCCAGACCCGTCACGACGGCGTCGTGTTCGGCCTGATCGACGAGTCCGGCGACCGGGCGGGCGACGGCAGCCACGTGGACTGGGTCGAGCTGTATCCGGATCGCCTCGGATTCCACGAGCCGTGGGACGGGCTCTACGACACGTGACGGTTGGCGTTGTGGTCCTCACAGGTCGGAGCTCCGCCAACCGCTCGTTGACGCCGACCCGTTCGTCCCGCCGGTCAGGGTGCGAGGAAGAAGTACGCCACGACACCCTTGTGATCGGAGTTCGTGTCCCCGGCGGTGCGGGCGAGAACATCAAGGCGCTGTCCCTGTACCTCGACCACGCCGACCTGAGCTTCACGCTGCGGGTCAACACCTACCTGCTGCCGACAAGCGAGGACCGCGCCCGCCGAGTGATTGAGCTTCTGCCGTGTCGGGTAACCAACGGTCACGTATCGGGCATGGTGACCGCTTCGGTGTGAACTGTCGGCGAGCCGGTCGGATCAGGCTCGATGCGAGGTCGGACAACCTGTTGGTGTACTGCTCGGTCTGGTTCGGCTGGCACGGTTGCTGTACTTCGCTGCTGTACTGCCGGCCTCAGATCAGACGTTGGATGCGAACCTTCGATCGCTCATTTCTGAGGTGGCCTTGCTTGTGCTGGCGGACCTGCTCCTCCCAGACCTCCTGGTCGTAGTCCGGGTCCGGCGGGGTCCACCTGTGGGAGCCGTCGCTGTAGTGGAACTTCTCGTCGCCGGCTCGAAGGATGCTCATCGGGTCCAGCCGAGGAAGCGATGGTGCAGGTGGCCGGCGGGGACGTGGGGCAGGTCCTGGGCGGCGTCGACGAGTTGGGCAGCCAGGTAGAGGGCAAGCGACACCGGGGCGCGGTCGTACTCCGCTCGCAGTTCGCGCCGCCGGGTCTGGCATGGCCACTCCCCCGCACAACCGCCGCACGTCCAGGCCGGTTTGATCGGTTGGTGGGTGGTCATCGCGGGCCGTCCTGGCTGGGCCAGTGGCCGCGGTTGATCGGAATGCGGTGGCGGCTTCGGCAGGGCAGGTTGCTTCCGCAGCGGCAGACGTGCCGCCAGTGCCGCCATGACCAGACGGGCCGATGACGGCGGGCGAGGGTAAGCGCCACCGCCAGGACGTACTCGTCGTACGAGACGCGCTTCATCGGCTCGCCGGAGCCGTTGTGGTGACTCTTCGCCGCGTCAGGGGATCGGAAGGGAGCACTGCCGCCTCCTCGTGCCGCAGGTGTCCGGGGGCGTGGATGCCCGATCACGGGGGATGCGTCGGGCACCCACGCCGGTGAGGACGGCCCACAGCGCCAACCGAGGGAATCGACCTCCTCGGCAACCTCCCATAGGTACCGTTGGGTAGTCAAGGGCTGACGTAGGTGGTCTACTCGTGTTGCCAACCGAGGGGAACACCGTGCCACCGCGTTACCGCTACGAGCAGATTGCCGACGACCTCGCCGAGCGCATCGCCTCCGGCGAGTTCCCGCCGGGCTCCAAGCTGCCCAGCCGTCGAGAGTTGATCGAGCACTACGGCGTTACCGAGCCGGTAATCGACCGCGCCATGCAGGTGCTACGGATCAAGGGGATGACCGAGACGCTGCCCGGCGTGGGCGTCTTCGTCGCCGAATAATCGCCCAAGGTCAGCCAGCCGCCTGGACCCCTCGCTTGTAAGTTCTGGGCGCGTCGACCGGCGGGGCCCGTCCGCGTCCCTGGCCTCGGGCACCTGTCCAGCCGTGCTTGGGAGAGCGTGGCTCCGTTCGCGCCAGTTGCTGTCACCGCTGCTGTCGACAGATGAGCCCTAAACGCATCGGGCGTAGCAGGGACTGCACCGGAGGGGCGCGACTGCCATGATCATGCCGTGGGACTTCTCTGCGATTACTTCTCGGCCGCCTCTGATGATGCAGCCGCCGCCGTGATCGATGTCCTTGGCGGTCCGCGTGCCGCCTCAGATCCCGGATCGGAGGTTGTCGAGCTGAAGGGTATTGAGCCCTTCGTGGTGCTGGGGAAGCTGGAGGAGTTGCTGACCGGCCTCGACTACGACTCGGTAACAGAGAACCTGAGGTGGGGTCACGCCGTCGCTGTTCGTCATGACGGCGAGCTACTTGTCGTCTCGCTAACGGATGAGGTCCAGGCGGCGCTGGCTACCGCGTCGGAAGCCGAGCTGCGTGGAGTGGCGTTGCCGTGGTCGCAGATCGAGGAGTTCTGGGGGCAGGGAGAGCCCTCACATCTGGCAGAGATTCTGATCGAGCTGGCAGCCTTGGCACGTCTAGCGACAGCACGTCACGAACGCCTGTACTGCTGGGTCTCCGTCTGACACGCATGCCCCCGGTTCTCGTCGCGCGAACCGTCAGACGTTGAAGCGGAACTGAGAGCCGCTGTCCCGCTACCAGCAGAGACGCTAGCCGGTGCCTGCTCAGACGGCGTCTCGGGCTGCCGACGTTGGTTGCTGGTTGACGACGTTTGACGGTGTCTTGTGCCCCCTGTGTGCCCCACATCCCGAGCCGCCTTACAACCCTAAGGCCATAGTGTCGGGTGCCGAGACGGCCCAGGGCCATCCGAAAGCACCTCTGGGTCAGACGTCATCGAGTGACACACACCTGCCGAAGCCGGTTGGACGTGCCGCTTACGCGGGCCCCGCAACGAGCCGCCGGCAGTGCTGTTCGTACGGCGCGCCACCTGCCATACCCAGCGCTGCGCGGCTACGATCGCCACTTGCCGTCAGGAACAACGATAGAAATGGTGCAGTGATCCGTTGAGTGTCGAGTCTGATCAGCGCAGCTTATTGCGGATACTACTGGTCCGCTGGCTTCGTCGTAATGGCTATGGCAAATTATGTAAGAGCGAGCCGCCAGACTATTCATTGATGGGCAACCGGATGAGCATCTACTTGATGTTTAGCATCCTGTTGGGGCTCTGGATATACTCCATCACTCATCTAGATTGGAATGCATGGTGGGCTCTCACAGCAATTATCATGTCCCTCTTCGTGGGCGGCGCATTGATAGGCTACGCCAAACTGTCGGCCAAGGCCTTTTATCTCTTCTTCCTTGGACTGTGGGGCGCATCGTTCGCCCACCTAATTATCGTTGATGGATTCGACGCGGTTCTACCAACCCATGTGCTTCCGCTGGTCATTGTTCCAACCCTTCGGGGAGTCGGAAGCGCCGCCACGATCGCGACTCAGCTTCCGCTCTTCATTCCTGTATCGCTGATTATCGTTCTCCTACCATTGCTAACGGAGGATCCATGGAGGCTGGCAGCGGCAGCACGAGATCGACTTGGGTGGTTTGCCGCTCTCGCCCTTCTACCACCGATGATGCTCTTGGCTTGGCGCATCATGCGCACCCAATCAGCGAACGTTCTTCACACGGCAGCGGATCGCCTTTCGGGGCTTTCGGATCGTGATGCAGTTGCCCTCCGGGAGATCAAGAAGATGCGCCATAGCCGTGATCAGGAACTTGACGAGGCGTCAATGAGACGCGAAATCCGTTCCGCTATGGAGACGGATCAACCCGAGGAAGCGGCGGCACGAATCCTCGAAGCCGCCAGAACTTCAACGCGCCTAAGGGCGGCTCGCCGCCTAGGCTCTCTCGCTCTCGGGGTGTCCGTTATTATATGGGCGTTAATATATTCTCTAGCTTGGGCCTCAATGCCTGTCTCGCTAGCAGCCGACTGGTCGAAGGCAGAGGTCACCTTTGAGACTTTGAATATTTTTTGGGTCAACATTACGGTGCCGGTAGCGCCTTACGTGTGGGTATCCACATTATTGGCGATCGTCGCGTGCGCAGGGTTCTTCGGTTTCGCATTGACCGAGGATCAGCATTCTGACGCATTATGGGAAACGGTCGTTCAGAAGCCTGCCGACACGTATCTCCTCATGGCGCTTCCTTACTTGCAGGCATTCGGAGGCGGGGACCGCATTGAGAGCAAGACGAAAAGCTCTTCCAATCTGCTGACTCCTCGGCAAAGGCCCCGCGGAGATGCTTCCAAAGGCAGTGAGAATGCCCCTGGTCGACGTTCTAAATCTCACAAGCAACGTCCGACTAAATAAAGAAAAGGCCTTTACCTCAAGTGCGCCTTGACGACGGATGTTCGGACGTCGACCGGCGCGGTCGTCGCGACGAGGCCGTGGTGGGGATGCGGCGCGCGCATACCGGGCAGGCCCCTGTAGCAGGGCGCCCCGGCCCTGTTTGCCCAGCTCAGGAAGGGTGACGGCGTCACTTGGCGTTGAAGTAGTTCGCCTCCGGGTGGTGCACCACGATCGCGTCGGTGGCCTGCTCCGGCACCAACTGGAACTCCTCGGACAACTGCACCCCGATCCGCTCCGCGCCCAGCAGCTCCACGATCTTCGCCCGGTCCTCCAGGTCCGGGCAGGCCGGGTAGCCGAACGCGTACCGGCAGCCCCGGTAGTCGGTGCGCAGCAGACCCGCCAGGTCGGCCGGGTCGTCGTCGGCCACAGTGCCGCCGCCGGGCAGCACCAGTTCGGCCCGGATCCGCCGGTGCCAGTACTCCGCGAGGGCCTCGGTGAGCTGCACGGACAGGCCGTGCACCTCCAGGTAGTCGCGGTACTCGTTGCCGGCGAACATCTTCGCCGTGTACTCGCTGATCGGCTGCCCCACGGTGACCAGCTGCAACGCCACCACGTCGAGCTGGTCGCCCTTGGGCCGGAAGAAGTCGGCCAGGCACAGCCGCCGCTCCTGCCGCTGCCGGGGGAACGAGAACCGGGCCCGCTCGCTGTGCCCGTTCTCGTCCAGCACCACCAGGTCGTTGCCCTCGGAGTAGGCCGGGAAGTAGCCGTACACCACGGCCGCCTCCAGCACCTGGTCGGAGATCAGGCGGTCCAGCCAGTACCGCAGGCGGGGCCGGCCCTCGGTCTCGACCAGTTCCTCGTACGACGGGCCCTTCCCGCCACGGGCGCCGCGCAGGCCCCACTGGCCCAGGAACGTGGCCCGCTCGTCGAGCAGTGCCGCGTAGTCGGCCAGCGGCACACCCTTGACGACGCGGGTGCCGAAGAACGGCGGCTTCGGCACCGTCACGTCCACCGCCACGTCGGAGCGGACCGACGCGTCGTCCAGTTCGGGCAACGCCTCGCGCACCTGCGCCCGCTGCCGCTCGCGGCGCTCCCGGCGGGCCGCCAGTGCCGCCTCGCGCTCCGGGTCGACCATCGGCGCGCCGCCGCGCTTGGCCGCCATCACGCGGTCCATCAGGGACAGCCCTTCGAACGCGTCGCGGGCGTAGTGCACCTGGCCCGGGTAGATCGACCGCAGGTCGTCCTCCACGTACGCGCGGGTCAGCGCCGCGCCGCCGAGCAGCACCGGCCAGCGCTCGGCCACGCCTCGGGAGGCCATCTCGGCCAGGTTCTCCTTCATGATGACTGTGCTCTTGACCAGCAGGCCGGACATGCCGATCGCGTCGGCCCGGTGTTCCTCGGCGGCGTCGAGGATCGCGTTGATCGGCTGCTTGATGCCGATGTTGACCACGTCGTAGCCGTTGTTGGACAGGATGATGTCGACCAGGTTCTTGCCGATGTCGTGCACATCGCCCTTCACCGTGGCGAGCACGATCCGGCCCTTGCCGTCGTCGTCGGTCTTCTCCATGTGCGGCTCCAGGTAGGCCACCGCGGTCTTCATCACCTCGGCGGACTGGAGCACGAACGGCAACTGCATCTGGCCGGAGCCGAACAGCTCGCCGACCACCTTCATGCCGTCCAGCAGCAGGTCGTTGATGATGGACAGCGGCGTACGCCCCTGCGCCATCGCGGTGTCCAGGTCGGCCTCCAGGCCGTTGCGCTCGCCGTCGATGATCCGCCGCTTGAGCCGCTCGTCCAGCGGCAGCGCGGCCAGTTCCTCGGCCCGGGTGGCGCGCGCCGAGGCCGCGTCCACGCCCTCGAACGCCTCGATGAACCGCTGCACCGGGTCGTAGCCCTCGCGACGCCGGTCGTACACCAGGTCGAGCGCCACCTCACGCTGCTCGTCCGGGATCCGCGACATCGGCAGGATCTTGCTGGCGTGCACGATCGCCGAGGTCAGCCCGGCCTGGGCGCACTCGTGCAGGAAGACCGAGTTGAGCACCTGCCGGGCCGCCGGATTGAGGCCGAACGAGACGTTCGAGATCCCGGCGGTGAAGTTGACCCCCGGGTAGCGCGCGGCGATCTCCCGGATCGCCTCGATCGTCTCGATGCCGTCGCGGCGGGTCTCCTCCTGCCCGGTGGCGATCGGGAACGTCAGCGCGTCGATGAGGATGTCCTCCCGGCGCATCCCCCACCGGCCGGTCAGGTCGTCGATCAGCCGGCAGGCCACCCGTACCTTCCACTCGCGGGTGCGGGCCTGGCCCTCCTCGTCGATGAGCAGCGCCACGACGGCGGCGCCGTGCTCCCTGACCACCGGCATGATCCGCGCGTAGCGGGACTCGGGACCGTCGCCGTCCTCGAAGTTGACCGAGTTGACCACGCACCGGCCGCCGAGCATCTCCAGCCCGGCCTCGATCACGGCCGGTTCGGTGGAGTCCAGCACGATCGGCAGCGTCGAGGCGGTGGCGAACCGGCCGGCCAGCTCCCGCATGTCCTGCGTGCCGTCACGGCCCACGTAGTCGACGCAGAGGTCCAGCAGGTGCGAGCCGTCCCGGGCCTGGCTGCGCGCGACCTCCACACAGGCCTGCCAGTCCCCGGCGAGCATGGACTCGCGGAACGCCTTCGAGCCGTTGGCGTTGGTCCGCTCCCCCACCATCAGGATGCTCGCGTCCTGGGCGAACGGCACGTGGTGGTAGATCGAGGAGACCCCGGCCTCCGGCTCGGGTTCCCGCGCCACCGGCGCCCGCCCGCCGAGTCGCTCCACCAGCACCCGGATGTGCTCCGGGGTGGTGCCGCAGCAGCCGCCGATCAGGGCCACGCCGTAGTCGGTGACGAACTGCTCCAGCGCGTCGGCCAGCTCGTCCGGGCTGAGCGGGAAGTACGCCCCGTCGGCGGTCAGCACCGGCAGGCCCGCGTTCGGCATCACCGAGATCGGGATACGCGAGTGCTGCGCCAGGTAGCGCAGGTGCTCGCCCATCTCGGCCGGGCCGGTGGAGCAGTTCAGCCCGATCAGGTCGACGCCCAGCGGCTCGATCGCTGTCAGCGCGGCGCCGATCTCGCTGCCGAGCAGCATGGTGCCTGTCGTCTCCACCGCGACCTGGCAGATGATCGGGACGTCCCGGCCGGCCTCGGCGCGGGCCCGCTTCGACCCGACCACCGCCGCCTTGACCTGGAGCAGGTCCTGGCAGGTCTCGATGATCAGCGCGTCCGCTCCGCCGGCGATCAGGCCGGCGGCGTTCTCCTGGTACGCGTCGCGCAGCGAGGCGTAGCTCGCGTGCCCGAGGGTGGGCAGCTTGGTGCCCGGACCCATCGAGCCGAGCACGAACCGGGGATGCTCCTCCGTCGCGTACGCGTCGGCGGCCTCCCGCGCGATCCGCGCGCCCGCCTCGGACAGCTCCCGGATGCGGCCGGGGATGCCGTACTCGGCGAGGTTGGGCAGGTTCGCGCCGAACGTGTTGGTCTCCACGCAGTCGGCGCCCGCGGCCAGGTAGGCGTCGTGCACGCCGCGGACCACGTCCGGGCGGGTCACGTTGAGGATCTCGTTGCAGCCTTCCAGGCCGTCGAAGTCGTCGAGGGTGAGGTCGGCGGCCTGGAGCATCGTCCCCATCGCGCCGTCCGCGATCAGGATCCGATCGGCCAGCAGGTCACGCAACGAAATAGGCACATGCCCCAGGTTAGTGCGCCCGAGTGCGGCAGAGTCACCCGAACCGGGCCTTCCCACATTCTGCCCACCGGGCCGGCGTACACCTTTCCGCCGGTTCGCCCGAGTGGTCCGGCCCGGCGACCGGCGCGGCCGACGGGCCGGGCCCGGCGGCGGCACGTAGGCTGACGGACGTGAAGGACAACTGGGGTGCGACCGTGCGACGGGGCGGCGCCGCGCCCGACGAGCAGGGTGAGGTGACGGCGTGACCGAGTTCGACGGGCTGCCGGTACTGCGCTCGCCGGTCGCCATCGCGGCCTTCGAGGGCTGGAACGACGCCGCCGACGCCTCCACCGCCGCCGTGGAACACCTGGAACAGGTCTGGCAGGCCCGGGAGGTGACCGAGCTGGACCCGGAGGACTTCTACGACTTCCAGGTGAGCCGCCCGACGATCACCATGGCCGACGGGGAGACCCGGCGCGTCGAGTGGCCCACCACGCGCTTCATGGTGGCCAGCCCGGAGGGCACCGAGCGCGACGTGGTGCTGATCCGCGGCATCGAGCCGAGCATGCGCTGGCGTACGTTCTGCGAGCAGGTGCTGGAGATCTGCCACAGCCTGGAGGTCGAGCGGGTGGTGCTGCTCGGCGCGTTGCTGGCCGACGTGCCGTACACCCGGCCGCTGCCGATCAGCGGCAGCGCGTCGGACGCCGACGCGGCCAAGCGCTACCAGCTCACCCCCACCCGGTACGACGGGCCGACGGGCATCGTCGGCGTGCTGCACGACGCCTGCACCCGGGCCGAGGTCGACGCGGTGTCGTTCTGGGTGCACGTGCCGCACTACGCCAACAACCCGCCCTGCCCGAAGGCCACCCTCGCCCTGCTGCACCGGGTCGAGGAGGTGCTCGACCTGCCGGTGCCGATGGCCGACCTGGCCGAGGAGGCAGCCGAGTGGGAGCAGCGGGTGCGCAGCGCCGCCGAGCAGGACGCCGAACTCGGCGAGTATGTCCGTGAGCTGGAGGAACGGGTCGGCGACGCCGGCATCACCCCGTTGACCGGGGACGAGATCGCCCAGGAGTTCGAGAAGTACCTGCGCCGCCGCGGCGGTTCCGCCGGGCCGACAGCGGGTTCCTGGTAGCACCCTTCCGTCGAAGCCGGGCCCCCCTGCCGGGGCCCGGCTTCTTCGTGTCCGGGGTGGCGCCGTCACACCCGCTAGGGCATCCTAGGAACCTAGCTGTTGTGAGGAGGCGGGCATGCAGATCAACCCCGGCGCGGCCGAGTTCCCGCACCGGCAGATCGCCGCGCAGCTCAAGGCCCAGGTGCGCCGCGGCGACTGGGGTCCGGGCGAGCGGCTGCCGTCCATCCCGGCCATCGCCGAGATGTTCGGCGTCGCGAAGCAGACCGTGCAGCGCGCCGTCGACCAGCTGCGGGTCGAGGGCATCCTGATCACCAAACCCGGCTCCGGTACGTACGTCCGGGGCACCCGGCGCCGCCTCAACCGCCTGTCCCGGGGCCGATACGGCGGCTTCCGCGGCTACCACACCGACCTGGCCGCCCGGTACCGCCAGCAGCTCGTCTCCGTCGGCCGCTCCCCCGCCCCGTCCGAGGTGGCCGACGCGTTCGGCGTCGCCGACGGCACCGAGCTGCTCTGCCGGCGGCACCTGGTACGCACCGACGACTCCCCGGTCGAGGTCGGCGCGTCCTGGTTCCTGCCCGCCGACACCGCCGGCACGTCACTGGAGCGGGCCGAGGCATTCGGCCGGCCGCTGTACCAGGAGGCGGAGGAGGTCACCGGCCGGCGGTACGTCACCGCCACCGACACGATCAGCGCCCGCCAGCCCAGCCGGGAGGAGGCGGAGATCCTCCAGATCCGCCCGGACACGCCGGTGCTGCACCTGCTGCACGTCGCCTACGACGAGCGGCACAAGCCGATCGAGGTCGCCCAGGCCACCTGGCCCGGCCCGATGACCACGCTGACCGAGGAGTACAAGATCCCCGCCCCCGCACCCGACCAGGACCCCGACCCGGGCCTGGTCCTGGGCTGACCCGCCCTCGTCGCCCGGCCCCGGCACCCCGGCACCCCGGCACCCCGGCACCCCGGCACCCCGGCACCCCGGCACCCCGGCACCCCGGCGATCTTGCACTTCCCGCCCCGGCGAACGGGACATTCACGACACCCACGGGGCCACAACTGCAAGATCGCCGAGTCAGCGGTCGGGTCGCCAGCGCACGGAGCAGCCGGGGCCGGCCACGCCCGAGTGGAACATCACGTGTGTCAAACCGTCCTCGACGCACCCACCACGTTCCACCCACGCCACACCCGCCCCCGGACGGCGCGATCTTGCGGTTGCGGCCCCCGCGAACGGGGCAAAAACGCCGGAACGTGGGCCGCAAGTGCAAGATCGACGCGCGAGCAGGGCGAGAAGGCGCGGCGCGAGGGCGATGAGACGCGGCGGAAGGGCGGGGCGGGGCTAGAGGGCGATGCCTAGGAGGGCGTCCACCGTGTCTCGGAAGAGGGCCGGAGCGGTCTCGTCGTCCGTGACGCCGTTCAGGGCGCCTTCGGCCCAGCTGTCGGCCGCCGCCAACGCACCCGGCGTGTCCAGGTCGTCGGCCAGGCGCTCGCGTACCGCGGCCAGCAACGCCGCCCCCGACGGCCCGGCCGGCGCGGCGGCGGCCCGCCGCCAGCGGCCCAGCCGCTCCTGCGCCTCGGTGAGCAGGTCGTCGGTCCAGGAGCGGTCGCTGCGGTAGTGCCCGCTCATCAGCGCCAGCCGGACCGCCATCGGGTCGACCTTGTCGGCCCGCAGCCGGGACACGAAGACCAGGTTGCCCTGGGACTTCGACATCTTCTCGCCGTCCAGGCCGATCATGCCGGCGTGCACGTAGTGGTCGGCGAACGGTGCCTCGCCGGTCAGCCGCTCGGCGTGCGCGGCGGAGCACTCGTGGTGCGGGAAGATCAGGTCGTTGCCGCCGCCCTGCACGTCGATCCGGTCGCCGAGCAGGTTCAACGCGATGACTGTGCACTCGATGTGCCAGCCGGGACGGCCCGGGCCCAGGTCGCCGCCGGGCCAGGACGGCTCGCCCTCGCGGGCGCCGCGCCACAGCAGCGGGTCGAGCGGGTCGCGCTTGCCGGCGCGTTCCGGGTCGCCGCCGCGCTCGGCGAACAGCTCGATCATCTGCTCGCGGGTCAGGTTGGACTCGTAGCCGAACCGGGGCGCGGCGGAGATGTCGAAGTAGACGTCGCCGGTGCCGTCGTCGAGCCGGTACGCCGCGCCGTCCTTGAGCAGCATCAGCACCTTCTCGGCGATGTCCGGGATCGACTCGACCGCGCCGACGTAGTGCGCCGGCGGGATCATCCGCAGCGCCTCCATGTCCTCGCGGAACAGCGCGGTCTCCCGCATGGCCAGGACCTTCCAGTCCTCGCCGTCGCGCTCGGCGCGCTCCAGCAGCGGGTCGTCGATGTCGGTGACGTTCTGCACGTACCGCACGTCGAGGCCGGCGTCGCGCCACATCCGCTGCACCAGGTCGAACGTGATCATGGTGGCGGCGTGCCCGAGGTGCGTCGCGTCGTACGGGGTGATGCCGCAGACGTACATCGAGGCCGCGCCCTCGGGCCGGCTGGGATGGGCGCCCTGCCGCGCCGAGTCGTACAACCTCAGCGACACGCCCTCGCCGGGCAGCCGTGGCACGTCATGTCCCGCCCAAGACTCCATGACCGCCAGCCTAACGATCCGTCAGACGCTCGGGTGCCGCCCTACGGGTGATCAACGCGACAGCAGCTCACATGGGTGGCCAGGGCATCGCCGGCCACTCCTGCGGCGGCAGGGGGAACCGGCCGCTCTCGCGCAGCCGCTCGACCCGTTCCGCCAGCGCGGCCAGCTCACCGATGGTCAGGTGCTCGGCCAGTTCCTCACCGAGCGGCCCGCGGAGCTGCCCGGCCAGGCCGTCGAGCATCTCCACCGCGTCCGGCGGCAGTTCGCGGCCGGCCCAGCCCCACAGGACCGTACGCAGCTTCTCCTCGACGTGGAAGCTCACGCCGTGGTCGACGCCGTAGATCCGGTCGTCCGGGCCGACGAGCACGTGCCCGCCCTTGCGGTCGGCGTTGTTGATGATCGCGTCGAGCACGACGAGCCGGGCCAGGCGAGGGTCGTCGGCGTGCGCCAGCGCGTACGCCGCCCCGTCGTCGTCGCGCGCCGCGGCGACCGGGAACCAGCGCGGTGGGATCTCCCGCGCCGGCACGAACCCGACCAGCGGCTCGGCGTCGTCCGGCTCGTCGATCCAGAGCTGGCACGAGCCGGGGCCGAACGGGCCGTCGCGCAGCACCGTGGGCGGAACCAGGTCCCAGCCGGTGGCCCGGGACACCAGGTAGGCGGACACCTCCCGGCCGGCGAGCGTGCCGTCCGGGAAGTCCCAGAGCGGGCGCTCGCCGCGTACCGGCTTGTAGACACAGTGCGCTGTCACGTCGCCGAGCGCGATGACGCCGCGCAGCGTCGCGTTGGAGGCGTCGACGAGCCGCCCCTCCAGGGTCAGCTCACCGTCGGCGAGCAGCCGCAGCGCCTCGGCGCCGTCCTGTCGGGGCTGCAGTTCCGACGAGGTCACCGGTGATAGCCGTTGTGCCGGGGGCAGAGGTGACCGGCCGGGTCGAGCGGCTGGCCGCACAGCGGGCAGGGGGGCCGGCCGGCGTTGACGACGCGCTTGGCCCGTTCGATGAACTCGCGGGTCGCCTCCGGGGTCAGCCGCACCCGCAGGCGGTCGAGGTCGTCGTCCGGCTCGTCCGGGTCCTCGTCGGCGTCGTCGTCCGCGTCGCCCAGCTCGACCTCGACCTCGGCCTCACCGACGGCGATCGCCTCGATCACCACGGTGGCGGTGTCCACGTCGAAGGCCAGGCCCAGCGTGCCGACCCGGAACTCCTCGTCCACAGGCGTGTCGAGCGGCTCGTTGTCGCCGGTCACGGTGGTGACCGGCTCCGGGAGCTTCACGCCGAAGCGGCGCTGCGCCTCGGCGAGCAGCTCCTCCAGCTTCTCGGCGAGCAACGACACCTGGACCTTCTCCAGCGACACGCTGACCAGCCGGCCGCCGCCGCGCGCCTGGAGGAAGAACGTGCGCTCCCCCGGCGGGCCGACCGTACCGGCGACGAACCGCTCCGGCGGCTCGAAGGCGTGCACCTGGTGCGTCATACCCACGACCCTATCCGGCGTGTGGAAGCACCGCGCAGCCCACCGACGCCGAATCCGCCCAGAGCGAACGCGCCGCGTACACCCGCTTCACCCGGCCGCGCCCGCGCCTCCGCCGACCGCCGCGTCGGACTCGGCCGCCCGCGCCGGTCGCCGGCGCCGCTTGCGCGGCGGCGGGACCAGCGCCGACAGGTCACCGCCGGTGTCGTTGAGCCGGACCAGGAACGGCCGCAACGGGGTGTAGCGGATCGCCGTCACCGACGCCGGGTCGGCCACGATCCGCTGAAAAAGATCAAGGTGTACGCCGAGCGCGTCCGCCACGATCGCCTTGATCACGTCGCCGTGGCTGCACGCCAGCCAGATGGCCTCCGGCCCGTGCTCGGCGGTGACCCGCGCGTCCCACGCCCGTACCGCGGCGACCGCGCGCGCGGACATCGCCGCCATCGACTCGCCCTGCGGGAACGCGGCGGCGCTCGGGTGCTGCTGGACCACCGGCCAGAGCGGCTCCTTCGCCAGCTTCTTCAACGACTGCCCCTCCCAGTCGCCGTACCCGCACTCGATCAGCCCTTCGTCGACGACCGGCTCGGTGCCGGGAAGCGCCAGCTCGAGGGTCTGCCGGCAGCGGATGAGCGGGCTGGTCACCACCGCCGCCAGCGGGAGCCCGGCGAGGCGCCCGCCGACCGCCGTGGCCTGCGCCCGGCCGGTGTCATCCAGCTCGACCGGTTGCCGCCCGGCCAGGCCGCCGTCGGCGTTCGCGGTGGTCCGGCCGTGTCGCAGAAGCAGAAGGGTCGCCACGCAGACCACCCTAGGGCCTGTCCTGTCGATCATGGAAGCCAGATGACAGCGGCGATGAGGATCAGACTGGCTCGGTAGAGGGATGCGCGTTTGGCGTAGCGGGTGGCCAGGTCACGCCATTGCTTGAGTCGGTTGAAGCAGCGTTCTACGACGTTGCGTTTGCGGTAGGTCGCCTTGTCGAAGGCGGGTGGTCGCCCGCCGGTGCTGCCCTTGGCGGCGCGGCGGGCGATCTGGTCGGCGCGTTCGGGGATGACGTGCCGGATCCCGCGTTGGCGCAGGGCTCGACGGGTGGAGTCATGGGCGTAGCCCTTGTCCGCGATCAGCACGTCAGGGCGCTTTGCGGGGCCGGCCCGGTCCGGGCTGGTTGACGCGGATCGCGTCGAGCAGGGCGAGGAGCTGGGGGTTGTCGCCGGCCTGGCCCGGGGTGAGCAGGATCGACAACGGCCGGCCGCGTCCGTCGACTGCGAGGTGGATTTTCGTGCTCAGTCCTCCGCGTGATCGGCCGATGGCCTCGCCATCTTGCGCACCAGGCGTCGCCGGACTTGTCGGGGAGCCCCCTTTTTGCGGGCGCCAGCGGCATGCTGATGCGCCCGCACGATCGACGAGTCGATGCTGATCGTCCACTGCACCGGTGTGCCGTCGTCGTGCACCTGCGCCGCCGCGAGGATCCGATCCCATGTCCCGTCGGCGCTCCACCGACGCAGCCGCTCATGGCAGGTCTTCCACGGCCCGAAACGTTCGGGCAGGTCACGCCACGGCGCACCCGTGCGCAGCTTCCACAAAATCCCGTTGATGACCTGCCGGTGATCTCGCCACCGCCCACGAGCACCGCCCGGCTCCGGTAGCAGCGGCGCGATCACCGCCCACGCCTCATCGGTCAACTCACCACGACGCACCACCGACACATCGTCAACGATCAACCACTACAAGATCGGCAGGACACGCCCTAGGCGGTACGTCCCCCGATGATCGTCCCGCCACGACAGCCCGTTCCCGGCCGCTCCCGGCTCCCGGCCCGCCTCCGCCCCCTTCGCCCCCCTTTCGGCGTCGATCATGAGGTTGGCCTGGACAAATCGGACGGCAATCCCGGCCAACTTCATGATCGACCGACGGAAGGCGTCCCGTGGGCGACGCCCAGCCCGCGCTCGACGGGATCAGGTGCGTGGCGGCGGAGATCTTGGAAGGTTTGCGCCCCTCTGAGGGCCTTCTCGTACCAAGATCTCCCGCCGAGCGTGGGCGGATGCCGGGTGCCCCGCTCCGGCCGGGCTCGCGCCAATAGCTCCACCCTCGCGGACCCACCCACTCGGCCGATCATGAGGTTGGCGGAGACAAACCGGACAGACGATGCCGCTAAGTTCATGATCGACGCGGCGGGACGCGGGGCGGGCGCGACGTCGGTGGCGGGGACATGGCGGGCTCGGGTGGATGGGGGCGGTGTCCGGGCTGCGTCGGGTGTCCGGTTTCAGGGTGGTCGGGGACACCCGGCTGGCGGAATCGTGGGCGGGGCCGGGGCGTTATACCTGGTGAACGACCGCAGCAGCACCCCCGCAGCACGCGAACGCGGGTGCAGGCCCCCGGAATGATCCCGGGCAGGCGGTCGTTGTGGATGTCTCCGGCGCCACCCAGCCGAACCCCGCACGCCACCCCCGGGCGTGCCGCGGGCAGCGTGAGCAGGACGCCGGATCCCCCGAACCTTTCTTGAGCGCCTGACGGTGCTCGCACCCGCACCGAACCCCCCTTCGGCGCGGGCGTCGACCCCCGAATGGAGCCCCCTCATGAACACGATCCTGCGGAAGAGCATCCTCGGTATCGCCGGTCTGACCGTCGCCGGTGGCCTCGCCGCCGGCCCCCTCAACCACGACACCACCACCCCCACCACGCGGGACGCCGCGGTCACCACCACTCAGGCCGCCGCGAAGCTCGACACCGCCACACTCATCCCGCACGGCGTGCAGGGCACCCAGTCCCACATCGACCTCAACGACGAGCAGACCGCCAACGTCAAGGCCATCATCGCCGCCACCAAGAAGGCCGGCATGGACGAGCGCGCCGCCGTCGTCTCCATCGCCACGGCGCTGCAGGAGTCGAAGCTGGAGAACCTCGGCCACCTCGGCGACCGTAACGACCACGACTCGCAGGGCCTGTTCCAGCAGCGCCCCTCCTCCGGTTGGGGCACGGTCGAGCAGATCACCGACCCCGAATACTCCACCACCGCCTTCCTCAAGGGCCTCAAGCAGGTCGACGGCTGGCGCGACATGCCCCTGACCAAGGCCGCCCAGACCGTCCAGGTCTCCGCCTACCCCGACCACTACGCCCAGTGGGAACAGCAGGCCGCCGACCTCGTCGCCCAGCACTGGAACAGCTGAGACGAACCAAGTAAGAACAGCGAAAGGCCGGCACCCCGAACCAACGGGGTGCCGGCCTTTCGCGTACCAGAAGACAGCGTCAGGTCGCGCTGATCGTGCCGGTCGCCAGCAGGCAGATCACCAGGCTGCCCAGCGCCACCCGGTACAGCACGAAGACGTACAGCGTGTGGTGTGCGACGTAGCGCAGCAGCCACGCGATGGCCGCGTAGCCGACGGCGAACGCGATGAGCGTCGCGATCACCATCTGCGCCACGCTCGGCGCGGCGGTGCCCGGCGCGGACGGCTCGAAGACGTCCGGGAGGCTGAACACGCCGGAGATCACCACGGCCGGGATCGCCAGCAGGAACGAGTAGCGGGCCGCGGTCTCCCGGGTGAGGTTGAGCAGCAGGCCCGCGGTCAGGGTGCCGCCCGAGCGGGAGACGCCGGGGACCAGCGCCGCGGCCTGGGCGAAGCCCATGATGACGCCGTCGCGCATCCGGAAGTTCTCCAGCGTACGGGTCTGCCGGCCCCAGTACTCGGCGAAGGCCAGCAGCATCGCACCGATGATCAGCGTGCAGGAGATCAGCCAGAGGTTCCGGCCGGCGGTGCGGATCTGGTCCTTGAAGATCAGCCCGAAGATGCCGATCGGGATGGTGCCGACGATGACGTACCAGCCCATCCGGTAGTCGAGGCTCGACCGCACCGAACGGTCGACCAGGCCGACGAACCAGGTCCGGACGATCCGCCAGATGTCCTTGGCGAAGTAGATCAGGACGGCGGCCTCGGTGCCGAGCTGGGTCACCGCGGTGAACGACGCGCCCGCGTCCCGGCCGAAGAACAGGGCCGAGGTGATCCGCAGGTGCCCGGACGAGGACACCGGAAGGAACTCGGTCAGTCCCTGGACCAGGCCCAGGACGATGGCCTCGATCCAGGTCACTCGCCGACTCCGGACAGCTCCAGCGCCTCGGCGACGGTACGCAGGGTCTGCACCCCGCTGTCCCGGTCGGCCACGAACAGCGACACCGACAGCGTGGTCACGCCGGCGGCGGCGTACTCCCGCATCCGCTCGGCGATGCGCTCCTTCGGGCCGAGCAGCGAGGTGCGGTCGATGAACTCCATCGGTACGGCGGCGGCCGCGTCGCGCTGCCGCTTGGCCAGGTAGAGGTCCTGGACCTCGCGGGCGGCGTCGCCGTAGCCCATCCGGGTGGCGAGCTGGTTGTAGAAGTTCTGCTTGCGGCTGCCCATGCCGCCCACGTACAGCGCGGCGTACCAGCGCACCAGCTCGGCGCAGGTGGCGATGTCGTCGCCGACCACGACCGGCACGGACGGCACCACGTCGAAGCCG
The DNA here is from genome assembly GCF_000177655.2 of Micromonospora sp. L5. Lineage (NCBI taxonomy): Bacteria > Bacillati > Actinomycetota > Actinomycetes > Micromonosporales > Micromonosporaceae > Micromonospora > Micromonospora sp. L5. The sequence goes on from NC_014815.1 coordinate 5,913,952, forward strand.
GCCAGTTCCTTGCCCGCCGCCGCGCGCCCGGCGCGCACCGAGGCGAGGTGCTCCTCGGCGAACTCCGGTGAGTAGAAGACGGCCAGCCAGCCGTCGGCGATCTCGCCGGCCAGTTCCAGGTTCTTCGGGCCGACTGCGGCCAGGTAGATCGGGATGTGGTCGCGCGGCGGGTGGAAGCCCAGCCGCAGCGCCTTGCCGGGGCCGTCGGGCAGCGGCAGCGTGTAGTGCTCGCCGTCGTACGCGACCTCCTTGCGGGCCACCGCCAGCTTGACGATGTCGACGTACTCCCGGGTGCGGGCCAGCGGCTTGGCGAACCGCACGCCGTGCCAGCCCTCGGAGACCTGCGGGCCGGACACGCCCAGGCCGAGCCGGAACCGGCCGCCGGAGAGCGTGTCGATGGTCGCGGCGGTCATCGCGGTCATGGCGGGGGTACGGGCCGGGATCTGCATGACCGCGGAGCCCACGTCGATGCGCTCCGTCTGACCGGCGATCCAGGCCAGCATGCTCGGCGAGTCCGAGCCGTACGCCTCCGCGGCCCAGACCACCGAGTAGCCGAGCCGGTCCGCCTCCTGGGCCAGCGCCAGGTGGTCGAAGGGCGTGCTCCACGCCGTCTGGTATCCGAGGTTGAGCCCGAGTCGCACTGATCCTCCCACCGTCCGCACCACAGGTCGCATCAGGTTACGCAATGAGCGTGGCGCCCTCGACGTCCGGCTCGCCCCGAACATGTCACACCGGGTGGAGCTCGCGCGGGAAGTTGACTGCGGCGAGGATATCCGTGACGCCGGGTTCGAAATAAGGTTCACGCATGCAACAGCGACCGCTCGGCCGAAGCGGGCTGGCGGTATCGCGGCTCGCGCTCGGCACCATGACCTGGGGACGGGACACCGACGCCGACGACGCGGCCGCCCAGCTGAAGAGCTACCTCGACGCGGGCGGCAACCTCCTCGACACCGCCGACGTGTACGCCGACGGCGACGCCGAGTCGGTGATCGGCTCGCTGCTGGGCAGCCTGGTGGACCGCGACGAGCTGCTGATCGCCACCAAGGCGGGCCTGCGGCCGGGCAGCCGCCGCCGGGACGGATCGCGCGGTCACCTGCTGCGTACGCTGGACGCCTCGCTGCGCCGGCTGGGCACCGATCACGTCGACCTGTGGCAGGTGCACGGGTACGACCCGGACACCCCGCTGGAGGAGACGCTCTCGGCGCTGGACCACGCGGTGTCCAGCGGGAAGGCCCGCTACGTGGGTGTGTCGAACTTCTCCGGCTGGCAGACCGCCCGGGCCGCCGCCTGGCAGGCCGCCTGGCCGGGGCGCGCCCCGGTGGTCGCCGCGCAGGTGGAGTACTCGCTGCTGGAGCGCGGCGTGGAGCGGGAGGTGCTGCCCGCCTGCGCCGGGATGGGGCTGGGCGTGCTGCCCTGGTCGCCGCTGGGCCGGGGCGTGCTCACCGGCAAGTACCGCAACGGCCGCCCGGCCGACTCGCGGGCGGTGTCGCCGCATTTCGAGCGGTTCGTCGCGACGTACCTGGAGCCGCGCTGCTCCAGCATCGTGGAGGCGGTGGCGATCGCGGCCGGTGGGCTCGGCGTGTCGCCGCTGGAGGTGGCGCTGGCCTGGGTGCGGGACCGGCCGGGCGTGACCGCGCCGATCCTGGGCGCCCGCACCGTCGGGCAGCTGCTCGGCGCGTTGCAGGTGGAGCGGATGACGCTGCCGGAGGAGATCGTCACGGCGCTGGACGACGTGTCGGCGGTGCCGGTGGGCTATCCGGAGCGCGACGGCTGAGCCGTACGAGGGCGATCCGGGTCACCCGCAGGGGGTGGCGGAGGGCCCACGACCTGGGCAGCATAGGGGCATGGACTACGAATACGCGCCGCTGCGGTTGCCCTCGAACGTCGATCGGCTGACCGCCGCGGCGCAGCTGGCGATCCAGGCCGAGTTCTCCGGCTGGGAGCTGGCCCGGGTGCGGCTCTACCGGGACGGCACGCGGCAGGTGGTGCTGCGGCGCCGCCTGGTCAACCAGTCGCAGCCGGGTCTGTCGTACTGACGAGGGGCCCGTCCCCGGGGCCGCGCGACGCGGCGCCGCCCCGGGGACGCGCACGGCCTAGTGCGCGTGGTCGTGCTCCTCGTCGAGCTCCATGAACGGGTGCTCGTCGAGCCGGCCGACCAGCCGGTCGTCGGCGGCCGGCTGGAACGGGCCGACCGGGTCGTCGTCGTCGAACGACTCCAGGTCGACGGGGGTGCCGACCTCGCTGACCATCACCACACCGTCCAGCGGCTCCAGCTCCGGCACGTCGAGCGCGGACAGCGAACCGTCGCCGCTCTGCAGCAGCTCCAGCACCGCCTCGCCGACGCCCTCCACCGGCGCCGGCTCGTCCTCCTCCGGGGTGCCCTCCCGGCGGGCCGCCTCGGCCGCGCGCAGCAGCGCGGCGACGCTGGGCACCCGGTAGTCGCGCCGCTGCCGCACCGAGATGACCCGCGGGTGCGGGTCGGTGGGCTCGCCGCCCTCGACGGCGCCGAAGCGCTCGTCGGCCTCGTCCGGGTCGATCGACTCCACGTCCCAGGGCGTCACCTCGCCGAACGCGTCGAGCAGCTGCTCGTCGTAGGCGAACGAGGCGTTGTTCAACGCGACGTACGCCTGCCAGACGGCGTCGTCGTCGATCCGGCCCTGGGCGGCCCGGACGGCGGCCAGGTGGGCGCGGGCCGCGTCGATCACCCGCTCGAGGGCGGCGTCCAGCTCACCGTGCTGGTCGGTCATGTGTGGCAGTCCCTTCGCGATGGGGGGAGGTTCCGCGCCGGCGGCGCCGCGGCGGGCGCGGTCAGCAGGTACGGAGGAAGCGGTCCAGAACCCGCACGCCGAACTGTAGTCCGTCCAGCGGAACCCGCTCGTCGATGCCGTGGAACAGGCCGGAGAAATTGAGGTCGGCGGGCAGCCGCAGCGGCGCGAACCCGAAGCAGCGGATGCCGAGCTGGGAGAACGCCTTGGCGTCGGTGCCGCCGGAGAGCATGTACGGCACGGGGTGCGCGCCCGGGTCCTCGGCGCGCAGCGCCTCCGACATGTGCGCCACCAGGTCACCGTCGAACGTGGTCTCCAGGGCCGGCTGGCGCTGGACGTACTCGATGGCGATGTCCGGCCCGACCAGCTCGCGCAGCTGCCGCTCCAGTTCCTCGCTCTGGCCGGGCAGGCTGCGGCAGTCGATGGTGGCGGTGGCCCGGCCGGGGATGACGTTGTCCTTGTAGCCGGCGGCCAGGCGGGTCGGGTTGGCGGTGTTGCGGACGGTCGCGCCGATGATGTTGGCGATCGGGCCGAGCTTGGCGATCGCGGTCTCCGGGTCGTCCGGGTCGATCTCGATGCCGAGCACGTCGGAGACCTCGGCGAGGAACGCTCGTACGGTGTCGGTCATCACGACCGGGAAGCGGTGCCGGCCGATCCGGGCGACCGCCTCGGCGAGCGCGGTGACGGCGTTGTCGTCGTGCACCATCGAGCCGTGGCCGGGCCGGCCCTTGGCGTGCAGGCGCAGCCAGTCGATGCCCTTCTCGGCGGTCTCGATGAGGTAGAGGCGGCGCTGCTCGTCGACGGAGTAGGAGAAGCCGCCGACCTCGCCGATCGCCTCGGTGCAGCCGTCGAACAGGTCCCGGTGGCGCCGGGTGAGGAAGTGCGCGCCGTAGTCGCTGCCGGCTTCCTCGTCGGCGGTGAACGCGAGCACGACGTCGCGCCGGGGGCGGACGCCGGTGCGCTGCCAGTCGCGGACCACGGCGAGCACCATCGCGTCGAAGTCCTTCATGTCGATCGCGCCGCGGCCCCACAGGTAGCCGTCGCGGATCTCGCCGGAGAAGGGGTGCACCGACCACTCGTCCGGGTCGGCGGGCACCACGTCGAGGTGGCCGTGCACCAGCAGCGCGTCGCGGCCGGGCTCGGTGCCGGGGATCCGGGCGACCAGGTTGGCCCGGCCGGGCGCGGATTCGTGGATCTCGGCGTCGACGCCGACCTCGGCGAGCTTCTCCGCCACGTACTCGGCGGCGCGCCGCTCCCCCGCGCTGGTGTCGTTGTCGCCGGTGTTGGTGGTGTCGATGCGCAGCAGGTCGCGGCAGAGGTCCACGACCTCGTCGGTGGCGTCGGGTCGGGCGGGGGCGGCGTCGCTCGTCATCGCTTCCTTATACCAGCAGGTGAGGTGGTCGCGGGCCGCCGGTGTCGGGCGGCGGTTTCGCGGATCGTCCGGCCGGGTACCGCCGGACCGCCCGGACATCGACTCCGGCCGTCACGAGGAGGGCACCATGACCGTCCCCCTGCCGCCGCTGCCGCCCGCCGCCGACGACACGTACCGGCCGGGTGGGCGCAGCGTCGCCGAACTCGTGGACACCGAGCACCGGGTGCTGCTGGGGCTGGCCGACCGGGTCACCGACCCGACGCTGGACGCCGCCGGCCGGCGCGAGGTGCTCGACGTCCTGACCGCTGCGGTGTCCCGGCACCTGTCCGCCGAGGAGCAGTACCTGTTCCCGGCGGCCCGCGCCGCCGTGCCGGACGCCGCGGAGCTGGTCGAGCGGGAGATCGAGGCGGACGCCGGGCTGCTGACCGCGCTCAAGGAGCTGTCCGGCGCGGACGACCCGGCGGTCGCCGACGTGGCCGAGCGGGTACGCCGGCACGTCAGCCGCGTCGCGGCGCTGGTCACGCCGCTGCGGGAGGTGGCCAGCGACGCCGAGCTGATCCGGCTGGGCAACCGGTGGGAGATCGCGGAGGAGGCGGCGCCGACCCGTCCGCACCCCGGCACGCCCGCCACGCCGCCCTGGAACAAGATCGTCGAACCGGCGGTCGGGGTGCTGGACAAGGTGCGCGACGCGGTCACCGGACGGCGCACGCGGCTGAGCGACCTGGAACATCGCCGCGAGGGGTGAGCCGATCGCCCCTTCCGTGTATCGGTTCGTGGTCCTACCGTCACGGTATGGATCTGGAGCTGCGACACCTGCGTGTGGTCTGCGCGATCGCGGAGACGGGGAGCGTCACCAAGGCCGCTTCGGCGCTCGGCCTGGCCCAGCCGGCGCTGACCGCCCAGCTTCAGCGGATCGAAAGGGCGCTGGGCGGGCCGTTGTTCGAACGGGACCGCCGCGGCGCCCGCCCGACCGCGCTGGGTGAGCTGGTGCTGGACCGGGCGCGGGTGCTGCTGCCGGCGATGAAGGGCCTGCGGGACGAGGCGGCCCGGATGGCCGGTGCGGGCGATCCGCTGCGCCGGTACCGCTTCGGCGGCGTGAACAGCCCGATCCTGGGCCGGCTGGTGCACCGGCTGGCCGCCGAGCGTCCGGACGCGCAGATCACCACGTACGGCTCGTGGTCGGTGGACGAACTCGCGCAGATGGTGGCCGGTGGCCGGCTCGACTTCGCGCTGACCGGGGTGTGCGGCGACTCGACGCCGTCGGCCGGGTTCGGGCTGAGCTGGCGGGAGGTGGCGGTCGAGCCGATCTGCGTGCTGCTGCCGCAGACCCACCCGCTGGCCGGCCGCGCCGACGTCGACCTGGTCGATCTGCGGCGCGAGCGGTGGGTGGCCGCGCCGGGCGACGGCTGCTTCGGCGACTGCTTCGCCGCCGCCTGCGCCCGCTCCGGCTTCACCCCGAAGAAGGTGTACGAGGCGGACGTGCGGGCCGCGCTGGACCTGGTGGACGCGGGCGAGGCGGTGGCGTTGTGCCAGGCCACGTTCCGTCCGGTGGCCGGGCTGGTCACCCGCAGGCTCGCCGGCACGCCGCTGCGCTGGCGGCTGCTGCTGGGCTGGCATCCGGACGTGCCGGCCGCGGCGGTGGCCGAGCCGGTGCTGGCGGCGGCCGTCGCCGCGTACACGGACGCGCTGGCGAACCATCCGGAATACCTGGGCTGGCTGCTGGCGCACCCGGAGTTCGGCGTGCAGCCCAACGGCTCGGGCGGGGTGCGAATCGCCTGAACCCGGGTATCACCGGCGACATGACTGATCTGTATCCGGCCGCCGACCAGCGGGAGCTGCTGCGCCAGGCGGCCACCGCGCACACCACCGCCTCCGCCGAGGTGGAGGCGTTCCTGCGCCGGTTGCCGGAGGTGCCGGGGCCGGCCGACGTGACCGAGTATGCCAACCTGCTCAGCCGCGAGGAACGCGCCCGGGCCGACCGGCAGGCCGCGGCGGACGCGGCCGGGCTGCGGCTGCCCAGCCTGGAGTCGGAGTAGCGCGCGGCGCCCGGGCGGGTGGTCCGCCCGGGCGCCGCCGCACCGGCTCAGCGTTCGACGAGTACGTCGTGACCGAGGTCGAGCAGGGCGTGGCGCCACTCGTCGTCGGCGTTGCCCCGGCGTGGCCGCTGCGCGGTCAGCTCCCGGATCCGGCTGATCGCCTCCCGCATCACCTCGATGTCCTCCGGCGTGAGGTCCACCTTGCGCTTGCGCAGCACGGCGAGGATCTGCCGGCCCGGCTCGGGCAGGTCCAGGTCCGGGCCCGGACCGAACGCCTCCTCTCCCGAGCCGCGGGTCAGCAGCCACTGCCGCAGCGTCTCGGAGGACACGTTCACCTCGGCGTGGAAGTCGTCCCAGATCACCTCGACCTCGGGGTCGAGTCGCGCCTCGCGTACCATCACGCCTCCTCTCCCGGCGGCGGCCCGGGTGCCGGCTCGCCCTCGTTCGGTGTGTGCTGCTTCAGACCCTCCGGCGGCACCCGGACCCGGGACGGGTTCGCCGTCGGGGCCGCCTCGATCGGTTCACCGGCTCCGGTGTCGTCGTCGGGGACTTCCTCGGGTTCGGTCATGTCCGCCCTCCGGTCCTTCGGTGACGGCCCGTCCCGGCCCGGCCGGGACGGGCCCCGGCCGGTCATCGGGGATGGGACGTGGTGGCCGGTGTGTAGCCCCGCTCACCGGCGGTGACGTCGAAGACGAGCTGGTCGTCACGGGTGTCGACGGTGACCTTCTGCCCCGGTGAGACCTTGTTCTCCAGCAGCATCCGGGACAGCCGGTTGTCGACCTCGCGCTGGATCACCCGGCGCAGCGGCCGGGCGCCGAACTCCGGCTGGTAGCCGTGCTCGGCGAGCCAGTCGACGCCCGCCGTACTGAAGTCGACCTGGATGTCCTGGGCGTGCATGCGGCGGCGGGTCTCCTCCAGCAGCAGCCCGGTGATCTGGCGGAGCTGCTCGGCCTCCAGCCGCTGAAAGATGATCACCTCGTCGATGCGGTTGAGGAACTCCGGGCGGAAGTTCTCCTGGAGCCGGCGCATCAGCCGCTCCCGCAGCTCGTCGCTCTCCTGCTCGCCGGGCCCGCCGGTGGCGAAGCCGACGGTGCGCTGGGTGCCGGTGATCAGCTCCGAGCCGAGGTTGCTGGTCATGATCAGGACGGTGTTCTTGAAGTTCACGGTGCGGCCCTGGCTGTCGGTGAGCCGGCCGTCGTCGAGCACCTGGAGCAGGATGTTGAACACGTCCGGGTGCGCCTTCTCGATCTCGTCGAGCAGCACCACCGCGTACGGGCGGCGGCGGACCGCCTCGGTGAGCTGACCGGCCTCCTCGTAGCCGACGTACCCGGGCGGGGCGCCGACCAGCCGGCTGACCGTGTGCCGTTCCTGGAACTCGCTCATGTCCACCCGGACCATCCGGTCCGCCTCGCCGAACAGCGCCTCGGCGAGCGCGCGGGCCAGCTCGGTCTTGCCGACGCCGGTCGGGCCGAGGAACAGGAAGCTGCCCATCGGCCGGTCCGGGTCGGCCAGCCCGGTGCGGGAGCGGCGTACCGCCTCGGCGACGGCGCTGACCGCGTCGTCCTGGCCGATGATCTTCTCGTGCAGGTGCCCCTCCAGGCGCAGCAGCCGGTCGCGTTCCTCCTCGGTGAGCTGGGTGACCGGGATGCCGGTGGCCCGGGAGACCACCTCGGCGATCTCCGTCGGCCCCACCTCGGGCACGTGGCTGGGGCCCTCGTCGCCGCGGGCGCGGCGGACCTGGTCCTCCAGTTCGGCTAGCCGGTCGCGCAGCGCGGAGGCCCGCTCGTACTGCTCGTCGGAGACCGCCTGTTCCTTGTCCCGGCGCGTCTCGTCGAGCTGCTGCTCCAGCTCGCGCACGTCCTCGGCGGGGGTACGGGTGCGCAGCCGCACCCGCGCGCCGGCCTGGTCGATCAGGTCGATCGCCTTGTCCGGCAGGAACCGGTCGGTGACGTACCGGTCGGACAGCTCACCGGCGGCGATCAGCGCCTCGTCGGTGAACCGGACCTGGTGGTGCGCCTCGTACCGGTCGCGCAGGCCGCGCAGGATCGCGATGGTGTCGTCGACCGTCGGCTCGGGCACCAGCACCGGCTGGAACCGGCGGGCCAGTGCGGCGTCCTTCTCGATGCTGCGCCGGTACTCGTCGAGCGTGGTCGCGCCGATCACCCGCAGCTCGCCGCGCGCCAGGGCGGGCTTGAGCATGTTCGACGCGTCCATTCCGCCCTCGCTGCCGGCGCCGCCCGCGCCGACCAGCGTGTGGATCTCGTCCAGGAAGATGATCAGCTCCTCGCGGTGGGCGCGGATCTCGTCGATCACCTTCTTCAGGCGCTCCTCGAAGTCACCCCGGTAGCGGGTGCCGGCGACCAGGCCGGACAGGTCGAGCTGGATCACCCGCTTGCCGATCAGCGTCTGCGGCACGTCGCCGTCACAGATCCGCTCGGCCAGGCCCTCCACGATCGCGGTCTTGCCGACACCGGCCTCACCGATCAGCACCGGGTTGTTCTTGGTCCGCCGGGACAGGATCTCCACCGCCTGCTCGATCTCGTCGGCCCGGCCGATCACCGGGTCGATCTGGTCCATCCGGGCCAGCTCGGTGAGGTCCTGGCCGTACTGGTCGAGCGTCGGGGTGCCCCGGTCCGGGCGCGGGGCGTTCGCCGCGCCGCGCTCGGCGCTGGCCGCCTGCAACGACTCGGGCTGGATCCGGCCGGCGGCGAGCATCCGGCCGGCCGGCGACTCGGGGTTCAGCGGCAACGCCATCAGGATGTGCTCGGGACCGATGTAGTTGGCGCCCATGGCGCGGGACAGCTGGTGCGCGTCCAGCAGCGCCCGCTTCGCGGCCGGGGTCAGCGACAGGTTCGGCGGCACCTCGCCGCGCGGTGCGCCCTCACCGCGCCCGCCCAGCGCGCCCAGCAGCGCGTCCGGGTCGGCGCCGGCCCGGCGGACCAGGTCACGCAACGGCTCGCGCTGCAACGCCGCCCAGAGCAGGTGGTCGGTGTCCAGGTCGTTGCTGTGCTTCTGGGCGGCGCGGCGGGCCGCGTCGGCGAGCATCTCCCGGGCGTCGGCGGTCATCAGGCGCGTGATGTCGACCCGGTGCGCCGGCCGGCGTCCCCCCTCGCCCCGGCCGAAGTATCGGGCCAGGAACTCGTCCCAGGGGTCGTTGCCGAAGTCACCCGGTCCCATCATCTCGTCCTCCGCAGTCAGTCGGCACGACCGGCACCCGGCACGCGCGGCACGGTCGGCGGTGGCTACCCGGCGGTCGGCGCGACAAACGCGACCGGATGGCAGGCTGGGGGGCATGGAGAGCAGACCGCTGCTGATCGTGGACGGCGCGAACGTGGTGGGCTCGCGCCCGGACGGCTGGTGGCGCGACCGGGCCGGCGCGGCGGTCCGGCTGCGCGACGCGCTGGTGCCCGTCGGCGAGGCGGGCGTGCCGCCGGAGCTGCCGCCACCGGTGCAGGTGGTGCTGGTGGTGGAGGGCGCGGCCCGGCACGTGGCACCCGCGCCCGGCGTGGAGGTGGTCTCCGCGCCCGGCTCCGGCGACGACACGATGGTCGAGCTGGTCGCCGCGGCACCGGATCGGCGGCGGGTGGTGGTCACCGCCGACCGGGAGCTGCGCGAGCGGGTGACCGCGCTGGGCGCGGAGGTACGCGGCCCGCGCTGGCTGCGCCCTTAGCCCGGCCGGTCCCGCGAGCGGGACCACGGCGTCCGCCGGCGGGACCGCCGGCCGGGGTCTTCGCGCACGTCAACGCGGGAACCGGACACGAGGGCCGCAACCACGCGAGGGTGGATGTTCGTCCACCCGTTCCGATGGGTTGTAATGGAGATCTCTTCCGCCCCCAGGAGGTCCCCGTGGCGAGCGTCGCCGAGCTGAAGGCCGCCATCGATGTCGCTCTCCAGCAGATCGGTGACGGCCAGACAGCGGTGCAGGCAGCCGGCGAGAAGCTGGCCGAGGCGCAGCAGACGCTGGCCGGCGCGCTGGAGGGCAGCGGTCACGAGACGGTCGAGGCGGCCCAGGCCTCGCTGACACAGGCGGGCCAGGAACTGGAGGAGTGTCTGGCCGCGACACTGGTCGCGGTGGAACAGGCACAGCTCTACGTCGCGACGCTCTGAGGCCGGCCGTGTCCATAGTCGAGGACATCGGCGCGCAGGTGCGCGCCGCCGCCGAGGAACTGCCGCTGGCGCAGCTCGCCGCCGCGCTGGAGAAGCTCGGCCAGGCGCAGGAGCGGCTGCGCTGGGTGCGCCAGGAGTCGTCCGACCCGATGGGGGTACCGGAGCTGTCCTCGGCCACCGAGCACGCCGAGACCGCCGGCTACGCGCTGCGCGTGGCGCAGGAGCAGCTCACCGCGTACCTGGCCGCGATCGGGCTGGCGCCGGACGGGGCGCGGCCGGCGCCGCCGGGCGAGCGGCCGCCGAAGCACGACACGCCGCGCGGCGAGGAGCCGCCCGCGGCCGCCCCGGCCGCCGAGCCGGGTGAGCAGCCGGCGGTACGGCGCTGGTGGGCGGTGCGGGTGGCGGAGCTGACCGGCGGCCGGGAGGGCGCGCCGGACGAGCCGGACGAACGCGTCGAGGACTCCCACGAGCTGCTGCGCCGGGTGGTCGCCGGGATCCGCTCCGGTGACCGGGACCGGCTGCACCGCGAGCTGCGCCGGGCGCACGCCGACGTGGGGCTGGGGCTGGCCGCGATCACCCCGCCGCTGCTGCGCGAGCTGGCCGGTGAGCTGCTCGGCCATCCGCCCCGTGCGGACGACCTGCCCCGGCTGCGCGGCGCGCTGGACTCCCGGGTCCGCGACCTGCTGCCCGGGCTGCCGCGGCCGGTGCTGGACACGCTGCTGACCCGGGTGTGCCGGATGCCCCCGCCGCGCCGCGACGACGACGCGGAGCAGCCGCACGCGGCCGACCCGGCGGTCACCGCGGGTGTGCTCACCGGGGTGCTGCTCGACCGGCTCGGCCGGGACCTGCCCAAGGACACCGACGATCGGGAGCCGTCCCGTGGCTGACGTCCGCGCTCAACTGGTGACGCGGGTCCGGGGGATGCTCTCCGAGGCCCTGGGCGCCACCCGTACCCGGCTCACCGCCGCCGAGGCCGAGCTGGCCGCGAGCCGGGAGCGGCTGGCGCGTACCCGCCGGGCCGCCGCGGCCGTGCCCGCCCGGGTGGGCGCCGCCCGCGACCGGCGCCTGGCCGAGATCGACGCCCGGCACACGGCCCGCCTCGCCGAGCTGGCCCGGCGGGCCGCCGCCGCGGCACAGCGGGAGGCGCCGGGCGCGGCGTCCGCGCCCTGGGACCGCTGGCAGGCCACGTCCGCCGGCCGGTCCGAGCCGCCCGGCTCGTTGCGGGTCGGCACGGTACGCCTCGACGGCGCCGAACCGGTGCCGGCGCTGGTCCCGCTCCTGGACGCCGGGCACGCGCACCTGGCCGGCGGCGACCGGGACGGGCTCGCCGCCGTGGTCCCCGCGCTGCTGCTGCGCTCGGTCGGACGGGCCGACCCGGGCGCGGTGCGGCTGTACGGATACGACCCGGAGCACCTGGGCGGCGGTCTGGCCGGGTTCGCGCCGCTGGGCACGGCCGGGCTGCTCACGTTCGTCGGGCCGGGCGGGCTGGGCCGCCTGCTGGACGACCTGGTGGAGCAGATCCGCCGGATCAACGCCACGGTGCTCGCCGGTGAGTACGGCTCGCTGCGCGAACTGGCCGCCGCCACCGGACGCCGGCCGGAGCCGTGGCGGGTGGCGGTGCTGCTCGGCGGCGACGAGCTGTCCCGGCACGAGCGCGGCCAGCTCGACCGGGTGGTGCGTACCGGTGCGGCCTGCGGCGTGCACCTGGTGGTCCGCGGCATCGAGCTGCCCGACGACCCGACCGTCACCCGGATCACGGTGGAGCCGGACGACGCCCGGGTGGCCGGACTGCCGGTGGTGCTCGACGCGCCGCCGCCGCCCGCCCTGGTCACCGAGACCTGCCGCACCGTCGCCTCCCGGGTGGCCGCCGGCCCGCCGCCGACGCCGTTCACCGACCTGCTCCCGCCGCCGGACGAGTACTGGCGGGAGGACTCGGCGCACGGGCTCAGCGCCCCGATCGGCGAGGGCCCGCACGGGCGGCAGGTGCTGCTCACGCTCGGCGACTACCCGCCGCACGCGCTGATCGGCGGCCCGTCGGGCACCGGCAAGACGAACCTGATCTTCGCCTGGATCGGCGCGCTCGCCGCCCGCTACTCCCCCGCCGAGCTGGAGTTCTATCTGCTCGACTTCAAGGAGGGCGTGTCCTTCGCCCGGTTCGCGCAGGGCCGGCGCGACCCGAGCTGGCTGCCGCACATGCGGCTGGTCGGCATCAACGTCAACACCGACCGGGAGTTCGGCCTGGCGCTGCTGCGCTTCCTCGCCGAGGAGCTACGCCGGCGCGCCGACGCCGCGAAGAAGCACGAGGTCACCAAGCTGGCCGAGCTGCGCGCGGTGGACCCGGACGGGCACTGGCCGCGCATCGTCGCGGTGGTCGACGAGTTCCAGGCGCTGCTCGCCGGCCGGGACGTGGTCGCCCGGGAGGCCGCCGACCTGCTGGAGGACCTGGCCCGGCGGGGCCGGTCGCAGGGCATCCACCTGGTGCTGGCCTCGCAGGACGTGCGCGGCATCGAGGCGCTGTGGGGGCGGCCCGCGCTGGTCGCCCAGTTCACGCTGCGGATCGCGCTGCCGAAGGCGCTGCGCATCCTGGCCGAGCGCAACGACGCGGCGCAGTCGCTGCCCCGCCACCACGCGGTGATCAACGCCGAGTCGGGCCTGGCCGAGGGGAACGAGGTGGCCCGGATCCCGTCGGCGAGCGACTGGGAGACGTGGAGCGAGCTTCAGCACCGGCTGTGGCGGATGCGCCCGCAGGACGCCGCGCCGGCCCGGCTGTTCGACGGCGACGCGATCCCGAAGCTGGCCGACGCGCCGGACTTCCGCGCGCTGACCGCGCCGGAGCAGGGCGTGCCCCGCAGCCCGGTGGCGCTGCTCGGCGAGATCATCGACGTGCAGTCCCGCTCGGCGGCGCTGCGGCTGCCCCGCGCTCCCGGCCGCAACCTGGCGGTGCTCGGCACCCGGGTGGACGAGGCGTGCGCGGTGCTCGACGCCGCCGCCCGGTCGCTGGCCCGGCAGTACCGGCCCGGCACCGCCCGGTTCTCCATCGCCTGCCTGGACCCGGACGCCGACCCGGCCGCCCGCGCCCTGTACGAGGATCTGGAAGGCGACGCCTCCTGGTACGACGAGGAGACGGTGCCGGAGCTGATGGCCGAGGTGGGCGACGGACTCGGCGCGCCGGGTGCGGCGCGTACCCCGCACTTCCTGCTGCTGTACGCGGTGGACGCGGCCGCCGCGGCGCTCGCCGGCAAGGCCGGTACGCGCACCGGGCTGGAGCAGTTGCGCCGGATCCTGCACGACGGGCCGGAACGGCGTACGCACGTGCTGGCGTGGTGGCGCGGCGTGGCCCGGATGCGCGTCGACCTGGGCGGCGCGGGCGCGCGCACCGACCAGATCGGCGCCTGGGTGGCGCTGGACGTGCAGGGCGGTGAGCTGGGCTCCTCGCTGTATCCGGGCAGCGGCGGGCCGGACTGGTATCCCCGGCCGTGGCGCGGTCTCTACTTCGACCGCGCGGTGCACCGCACCGGACAGGTGATCATCCCTTATGGTCCGTCCCGATGAACGAACCGGTTGCCAGTGAGACGTACAACGCGCAGATCCGCCGGCTCGCCGAGCTGACCTCCCGGGTGTCCGCCCAGCGGGCCGAGGCGCACACCTGGTACGCCCAGCAGGTGGCCGCCGCGGACCGGGCGGTCGCCGAGGCCGCCGAGCAGGTGCGGCAGGCCGAGGCGGAGGTGGCCGAGGCGTCCCGGATGGTGGAGCGCGTCGACGGCGAGGTCACTCACCTGTGGACGCAGTTGCGGGCCCGGCTCGGTGTGGGCGCCCGGCGGCTCGGTGACCCGCCCGGCCCGGTACGCGGCGCCGCCGGTGACCCGGTGCCGCTGCTGCGGGCGGTCCGGGACCTGCTGGACCGCACCGGGGCGCCGGGCGAGTTGCCCGGCTCGGTGAACCCGCTGCTGGTCGCGTGCGGGATCGGCGGGGCGCTGGTGGCGTACGCCCTGGGGGTGGCTGCGCGGGCGCTGGCCGCCGGTTCCAGCGGCGACCTGGCGGTGGGCCTGCCGGTGCTGGCGCTGGTGGTGACGTTGCTCGGCCCGGTGATCGGGCTGGCGCCCGCCCGGCTGCTGGCCGACCGCCGCCACGCGGTGCTGACCCCTCGCCCGATGATCCTGGTGGCCGTATCCGGCCTGGTGACGACGCTGCTCCTGCTCACTGTGACATACACCCGCTGACCGCCGGCGATCATGGGTCGGCGGCGCGACACGCCGTCGCGCCGCCGGTCGACCTCATGATCGCGCCCGTCAGGCGGGGGTCAGGACGGCCTCCTTGAGCAGGCGGCGGGTCAGTGTCAGGCGGTCGGCGTCGTCGTCGAGGCCGGGGAGGTCGCCGACCCTTGTGACCTCCCCGGTGAGCAGCGCGCGCAGCGCCGCCTCGCAGGTGCCGGGGAGCGTGAGCGTCCGGTCCGGCACGCGCAGCGTGACCCGTCCGTCGGCGGCCGGGGTGAGCTGCCAGCGCAGCCCGCCACGCACCGCGACCTCGCTGTCCGCTGTCAGCCGGGCCAGCGCCTGCGCCTGGGCCAGCGGCCGGATCGGCGCCGGGCGGGCGGCCGGCCAGACCCGGGCACGCAGCCGGCCGGCCACCGCCGCCGGGTCGGCCCGCAGCAGCCAGTCGCGCAGCGCCTCGACGGTCTCGGTCAGCTCCGGCTCGATCGCGTCCGGGTCGGCCAGGTCGAGACCGAACGGCAGGCTCGCGCGCAGCCGCGCGTCCTCGGCGGCGAGGGCGAGCAGCTCCTCGACCACCGCGTACCGGGTCAGCGCCCGAATGCCCACTGTCAGGTGCAGCGAGCTGGACTCCTGCGCCTGGGCGCTGTGCAGCCAGCCGCGCGGCAGGTAGAGCGCGTCGCCCGGTTCGAGCACCACGTCCAGTTCGGGGCGGCCCTCGGCGGTCGCGGACACCTCGTCGGCCCGGCCGCCCCAGGGCTGGCGCTCCAGCGGGTCGGCCAGCACCGGCGGGTGGATCCGCCAGTGCTTGCGCCCGTCCACCTGGAGCACGAACACGTCGTGGGTGTCGTAGTGGGTGGCGAAGCCCTGACTGCCGGCCGGCGTCAGGTAGGCGTTCACCTGCAACGGCTGGGCCAGCGCGGTGCCCAGGTCGCGGGCGAAGTCGACGAGCGCCGGCCAGGTGCGGTGCAGGCCCTGCAACACCAGCGTCGCGCCGTCGGCGTACAGCGCCAGCACCTTCTCGTCGAGGACCTGGTCGCCGATCTCGGCGCCCGCGCCACCGCCGCCGGTGAACCGCGCCGCCGGCACGAGCTGGCCGTCCTTGGCCACCCGCAGGAACGGGGTACGCAGACCGCGGCGGCTGAGCAGCTCGTCGGCGTCGGCGGGGCTGAGCAGGTCGGTGAAGCCGTCGGCGTTGGGCAGTTCGGCGGCGCGGGACAGCAGCGGGCTGCGCCCCCAGTGGTCGGCGGCGAACTTGGCCGGCTCCACCGCCACGCACCGGGCCAGCGCCTCGGTCGCGGAGAACGGAACCGCCGGGCGGCCGTGGCCACCCGGCGGGTCGACGTGCGTGGTGCTCATGTGTCAGGCGCTGCCGTCGGCGCCGCCGTCGCGCTGGCCGGGGGTCGCGCCGCCGTCGGCCGGGCCCTCGGCGCTGCCGTCCGCGCCACCGTCGTGCTGACCCGGAGTAGCGCCGCCGTCAGCGGGGCCCTCGGCGCCGCCGTCCGCGCCACCGTCGTGCTGACCCGGAGTAGCGCCGCCGTCAGCCGGACCCTCCGCGCCGCCGTCCGCGCCACCGTCGTGCTGACCCGGGGTGGCACCGCCGTCGGCCGGGCCCTCCAGGCCGCTGCCGCCGCTGCTCTGGATGTCGTCGTCGTTCAATGCCATGGGTGCTCCCTCGGTGTGCCGCCCCGCGTGGTGCCGGGGTCCGTGTGCAGCGGGTGGTACCCCACGCCCGATCTTCTCTAACCACACCGTAGACGCCCTTACGCCGCCGTACGGACGGTTCGCGGGGCAAGCGGCCGGGACGGGTGGATGCCAGGATGGCGGGAGGACGACGCGAGGAGACGCACGTGACGCAGCCGGAGCCGCTCACCCCGCTGACCGAGGACTGGCAGCGGGCGCTCGCAGTGGTGGCCCACCCCGACGACCTGGAGTTCGGCGCCGCCGCCGCGGTGGCGCGCTGGACCGGGCAGGGCAAGGAGGTCGTGTACTGCCTGCTCACCAGCGGCGAGGCGGGCATCGACGGGATGACGCCGGAACGCGCCCGGGTGGTGCGCGAGGAGGAGCAGCGGGCCTCCGCCGCCGTGGTCGGGGTGTCGGAGGTCGAGTTCCTCGGCCTGCCCGACGGGCTGCTGGAGTACGGCGTGCCGCTGCGCCGGGCCATCGCCGCCGTGGTGCGCCGGCACCGGCCGGACGTGGTGCTGACCAACAACTTCCGGGAGACGTGGGACGGGGCGTACGCGCTGAACCAGGCCGACCACATCGCCTGCGGCCGGGCCACGCTGGACGCGGTCCGCGACGCCGGCAACCGGTGGATCTTCCCGGAGCAGCTCATCGACGGCACGCAGCCGTGGTCGCGGGTGCGTGAGGTGTGGGCGGCCGGATCGCCGGCGGCAGGGCACGGGGTGGACGTGACCGGGACGTTCGACCGGGGCGTGGCGTCGCTGCGGGCGCACGGGGCGTACCTGAGCGGGCTCGGCGACGGCGGCTTCGACGCCGAGGAGTTCCTGGAGGGCATGGCCCGGCCGGCCGGCAGCCGGCTCGGCACGCGGTTCGGCGCCACGTTCGAGGTCTTCCAGATCAACCTTCACTAGGGCGCGGCGATGTTCCTGGTCGGCACGTCGGGCTGGCACTACCGGGACTGGCGGGAGCGTACGCCCGGCGACGTCTGCGTGGCGGTGAAGATGAGCCGCTACCTCACGCACGTCAAGCGGCTGCGAGACCCGGCCGAGCCGGCGGCCCGCCCCGCCGAGGGGGCGGGACGGGCCGGTCCGGTGCCGGATCAGGGAATCATCTGACGCAGGTCACCCGGCATGGTGGCCTTCACGTCCTCCCACTCGCCCTGGGTGACGTGCCGCCGCAGCGTGTCCAGCACGACCTGCACCACCCGCTGCGCGCCGCCCTCGGCGTCGTACGGGAAGCCCTGGCGCACCTCGTACAGGAAGTCGTCGCGGTTCAGCTTGATCGGCACGTTCTCCGGCTGCCAGCCGTCGAAGTAGATCCCGCGCACCAGCACCGGCAACTGCTGGGCGAACTCGGTGCTCTCCTGCACCGGCAGCCGGTCCCGCAGCAGGTGCAGGACGGTACGCAGCGCGGCATAGGACTGGTTGCGCTGTTCCTTCGGCCAGCCGTACGCGGACTCGATCTCCTTGAGGATCACGTTCGTCTTGTCCAGCGAGGACTCGAACGCGGACAACAGCTGTTCGGCCATCGGGCTCACCCCCGTGCTTCGGTCTCCCAGCGTCGGTCGTCGGCGCGGCGCGGCGGGCCGCTGGGGCCCCGCCACAGCCGGGTCGGGCTGAACCGGCCGGGCCGTTCGCCCCGCCGTGCCGCCTCGGAGCTGCCGACCACGTGCAGTACGCCACCGCGGCGTCGGTCCGCCACCACCCGTACCGTCATGACCCACCTCCTCGTCGCGGCGCCCGAGCCGGCGCCCACAATCCATGCTGCGGCGGAGGCGGGTGAGCGGGCCTCACCCGTACCGGGTGAGCTGCTCAGGAATCCAGCAGGCCGGCGAGCGTGGTGGCGTTGCGCTGCGCGTAGTCCTGGTAGCAGTTGTTCATCAGCACGTGCGTCTGCTCGGCCTGGCCGGCCAGCTCGCGCAGCTTTGGCGCCCAGTCGCGCAGTTCCCGCTTGGAGTAGTCGTAGCCGAACTTCTCGTGGATGTCCTTGCTCGTCCACTTGTCGCTGTGCCCGTGGAACCGGACCACAGCGAGGTCCGCGGTGGCCGCCAGCACCGGGGGGATGGACGACTTGTGTCCCTGCGGCATGTCCACGCAGACGAACGGCAGCTCGTGCTCGCGCAGGAAGCCGAGCGTCTCCTCGGCGTTGTCGCCGTCGAACCAGGAGGCGTGCCGGAACTCGAAGACCGGGCGCAGCGGCGCGCACCGCCGCTCCACCTCCAGCAGGTATTCCTTGTTGGCCCGCTTGATGGTGAACCAGGGCGGGAACTGGAACAGCAGCGCGCCCAGCTTGCCGGCCTCGACGAGCGGGTCGAGGGCGGACAGGAACCGGGTCCACACCTCCTCGTACGCCTGCGCGGGCAGGTCGTCCGGGTAGACGTTGCGCTTGTCCGTCTCCGGGCGCAGGTCCTTGTAGAGCGCGGAGACGCGGGTGGGGTGGCCGGTCAGCAGGCTGAACGCCTTGACGTTGAACGTGAACCCGGCCGGGGTGCGTTCGGCCCACAACCGGGCGGTGCGCTCGGCCGGTGGCGAGTAGTAGGTGGCGTCCACCTCGACCAGCGGGAACTGCCGGGCGTAGTAGGACAGCCGCTTCTCCGGTGTGTCGGCGCTCGCCGGGTACCAGCCGGAGTCGAGCAGGGTCCGGTCGGTCCACGAGGCGGTGCCCACCTTGATCTCACCCATGGGGACAGTCCACCGCGTCGGAGGACCGACCGGCAACCGGAACGGCGTTCAGGCCGCCCGCCGCTCCCGGGTCTGCTTGCAGGCCACGCAGGAGGTGGCGGACGGGAAGATCTCCAGCCGCTCCACCGGGATGGGCGCGGTGCAGCCCTCGCAGAAGCCGTAGGTGCCCTCGTCCAGGCGGCTCAGCGCGTGCTCGAACTGGGCCCGCCGGTCCAGGATGGTGCGCAGCAGCGACTGCGCGGTGTCCCGCTCGGCGGTCTTGGTGCCGCTGTCGGCCTGGTCGTCGCCGGCGGTGTCGCCGACCTCCACCAGCCGGAGCACCTGGCTCTGCGCCACGGTCTGCTCGTACTCGGCGGTCAGCTCGTCGTACCGCGACCGCAGGGACTGCCGGATCTGGTCGACCTCCGCCTGGGAGCGGCCCGTGGCTGTCGTGTCGTGGACGAGCATCGCTGCCTGCCTTTCCTGCGCCCTCATACCGGACCGGGGCGGCCTGCGCCCCGGATCCGGTCCGACTGTGGATGCGCGGGCGACGAGATCACCCGTGCTCTGTGAGCCGGGCGATTACCCCCGCCCTCGGCGGGTCAAACCGGCTGTTTCCTGAGTGTTTCCGGTGAGTCCGCAGCCGCTGGTCAGGCGGCCTCGACGAGCGCCGGACGGCGCGGGTCGTCGGCCCGGACCACCACGTCGGCGAAGGACGCCGGGTCGACCTCGCCGGCGTAGCGGGCGAACGCGGGGAGGGTCCACCGCAGCGCCGGGTCGGTGCGCCGCGCAAGCGCCGCCGGGGAGAGCACGAGGTGGACGGTGACGTCGAACGGCAGCGCGCCGCCGAGCAGCAGCGCGCCGCTGACCAGGACCACCCCGCCGGGCGGCAGATCCACGTACGCGGCGCGGCTGGCCCGGTCGGCGTCGGCGTCCCACAGCGACGGCAGCAGCCGGCCGGAGCCGTCCGGGCCGGCCGGGTCGAGCACCTCGCGGCGCAGTCCCGGTTCGTCGAGCCAGCCCTCGTAGTACGCGTCGGGGTTGGTGCGGCCGTGCTCCAGGCGCACCGAGGCGGGCCGGAGGAAGTCGTCGGCGCGGACGTGCAGCACCGGACGGCCGGCGGCGCGCAGCGGTTCGACCAGCGCTTCGGCGAGCGTGTCCGGCCCGGCGGCAGGCGGGCCGTCCACGGCGACCCGCAGCCGGCCGGGCGTCCCGGTGCGGGCGAGACGCTCGGCCAGTTCGGTGACGAGCCGGTCGGGGCTGATCGGGCGCACGCGCATCGGACCATCGTGCCGCGCGGGAGGGCGGGTCACCACATGATCGGTTCGGGCGGTCGGGGCTCCGTCCGGCGGCGATCGTCGGGTGGTGGTCCCGGGTGGTCAGCCGGTGCGGTCGATGGTGACGCGGGCGTCGTCGGCGAGCCGGTAGCCGACGCCGTAGACGGTGGTGACGAGCGGGACGTCCACACCGACCTTGCCGCGCAGCCGGCGTACGTGCACGTCGACGGTGCGGACGCCGGCGTGCTCGTACCCCCAGACCGCGTTGAGCAGTTGCAGCCGGGTGAACACCCGGCGCGGGTGGGCGACCAGGTGCAGCAGCAGGTCGAACTCCAGGCGGGTCAGCGGCAGCGGCTCGCCGTCGCGCAGCACGGACCGGGACGACGCGAGGATGTGCAGGGTCGGGATGGTCGGGGCGAGCGGGCGGGCCGGAGCGCGGCCGCCCGGGACGGTGTCGGGACGGCGCTCGGCCGGGACGGTGCCCGCGCTGACCACCGCGTCGCCGCGTTCGAGCATCTCGCGGGCGGCGTCGAGCAGCCGGCGGGCGGCCGGGGTGAGCGACTCCTCGCAGGCCAGGGGGATGTTGAGGGTGACGGTGAGCATGGGCGCGGCAGCGGTGTTGGCGGGACGACGCTGGCCGCCGGGGGGACGACCGGGGACCGCGGGTTGGGACGTATGCCATCCGGCGCGCGACGAGGCGGGGCTGACCGACATGGTCCTCCTTGGGCTGGTCCGGGTATCTCCCCACGGCCCGGGACGCCGCTTCATCGATGCTTCCCGGCGTCTCTGCGAGGGTCAAGGGGCGGCTGCGTTGCATGAATGTGACATTTGACGAACACATCGCAGCCGTGCGCTCGCTCTGCGTGCGAGGCCCGTTGATTACAGCAGAGCACCGATTCGAGATGGTACGGGGGGTCTCCCCAGGGGTTCACAGTGGCGGATCAGCCGCAGACGTGAACGCGGCGCACCCCGGGACCGGGTGCGCCGCGTGCCGGTCGGCCGAGGTCAGGCGTCGCGGTCCACGACGATCGCGGCGTCGTCGGCGAGGCGGTAGCCCACGCCGTACACGGTGGTCACCAGCGGCGTCTCCGGCCCGAACTTGGCCCGCAGCCGGCGCACGTGCACGTCGACGGTGCGCGCCACCGCGTGCTCGTAGCCCCAGACGTTCGCGAGAAGTTGCAGGCGGGTGAACACGCGGCGGGGATGTTCGGCGAGGAACAGCAGCAGGTCGTACTCGATGCGGGTCAGCGGGATCTCGGCGCCGCCGCGGCGGACGCGCCGGGTGCCGGTGAGGATGCGCACGCCGCCGGGGGCGGGCGAGGCGGGGGCGGGCGCGTCGCCGCGGCGTAGGTCGAGCACGGTACGGGCGACCGGGCGGCCGTCCGGTCCGGCCGGTCCTTCGCCGAAGGCGGCATGCCCCTCGCCGGTGGCGGCGAGTTCGTCGAGCAGGTCGACCAGGCGCGCGAGGCCCGGCGTCAGCGGCCCGGTACCCAGGTCGAGCGTGATGGTGAGCGTCGGTGCGGTACGCGGCCGGGGCGGCACGGCCCGGTCGGGGCGGCCCGATCGGGCCTGACGGGTGGTGAGGGCGACGACGGACATGGGAGCCTCCTGTGCGGGCGGTCGCCCCGCCCCGCCGGATGCGGCGGGACGGTCAGCGGAGCGCCCCGCCGGCGGTGACCGGGGGCGCGGCGGACGAGGGTCGGGTCGGCGGGGTGGGACCGAGGGTGGGCAGGCCGGCGATCTGCCAGGCGGCGAAGCCGCCGACGACGTCGGTGGCCCGGTGCAGGCCGATGTCCTGGAGCGCGGCGGCGGCCAGCGACGAGGTGTAGCCCTCCTGGCAGAGCACGATCACCGGGACGTCGTATCCGGACGCCTGCGGCAGCCGCGCCGCGCAGCGCGGGTCGAAGCGCCACTCCAGCACGTTGCGCTCGACCACGAGAGAGCCGGGTACGGTGCCCTGCGCGGCGCGCTGGGCGGCCGGGCGGATGTCCACCAGCAGCGCGCCGCCCCGGCATGCCAGGTGGGCCTGCTCCGGGTCGAGGCGGCGAAGGCGGGTCCGGGCGGCGGCGAGGATCTCGTCGATGCCCCGCGAGCCGGGCGGCGGGACCGGACAGCGCTCGGTGCGGGTGGGGGTCTGCGCCATCGTGGCGTCCTTCCGTTCGTCGGGGTTGCGGGTGCGGCTCACCAGGCCACGCCGGCTCGGGCCACCTCGGCGACCCGGAGCCGGCCGGCGACGAGGTGGTAGCGGGTCATCCGGGTCAGCGCCGGCCGGTACACGTGCACGCTGACGGCGGGCTCGTCGCCGCGGTTGGTGACCTGGTGCACGTGCCGGACGCCGAAGCGCCGGCCGGCTCCGGCGGCGAGCCGGTGCGGGCGCAGCCGTCCGCCGCTCACCGTCTCCTCGGTGAGCACGCCGGCCACGACCAGGAAGGCGCCTGCGGAGCCGCCGTGGTCGTGCAGGTCGGTGGCCTGTCCGGGCAGCCAGCTCAGCGCCCACACCTCGTGCGCGTCGTCGGCGTCCAGCCGGGCGTACCAGCGTTGCGGCGCATCGAACCGCAACGGCACCGGCCAGCCGTCCGGGTTCGCCCAGCGGGCGGCGACGGCGAGCAGGTCGGGCGGTGCGGTGCTGGTCATCGGCGGTGCGTCCTCACGGTGCGGAGCGGGTGTACCCGCACAGCTTAGACGGTAAAGCCTATCGGTTTAGTAGGTAATACCGAATGCTGGGACGCCGGGCGCGGCTCAGCGGAGGACCGGCGGATCCACCTTGTAACCCGGCACGGACGGCCAGCGGACGGTGAGCACCGTGGACTCCCGCTCGGCGTACCAGGAGTGGTCCACGCCCCGGCCCCACACCACGTAGTCACCGGGCGCGCGCAGCACCACCGTGCGGTCCGGCAGCTCGATCCGGAACGCGCCGCTGATCAGCACCAGCAGGGCGGTACGCCGCTCACCGGTGGCCCACCGGGACCGGGTCTCCCCCGCCGGGTGCACGCCCCACTTCACCTCGACGTCGGTGCTGTGCCGCACGTCCCCGGCCGGCTTGAAGTGGCCCAGCAGCCAGCCCGCGTCGGTCGCGCCGTCCACCGCCGCGTTGCCCACGTACACCCGATCGTCCATGCGCGCGCCTCCCGTGCCCGGCTGCGCAAGCTACCAGGCGCGCCCGGCCGCGACGCCATAGCCTGGGCGGATGCCCGACGAACTCGACGACGAGACCATCGCCTTCGCCCACCGGATGTTCGACCTGGCCCGGGCCGGCGCCACCGAGGAGCTGGCGGCCAACGTGGACGCCGGGCTGCCAGTCAACCTCACCAACGCCAAGGGCGACACGCTGCTGATCCTCGCCGCGTACCACGCCCACCCGGACACGGTTGCCGCGTTGCTGGCCCGGGGCGCCGATCCGGCCCGGGTCAACGACAGGGGGCAGACCGCGCTCGCCGCGGCCGTGTTCCGGCGTCAGGAGGCGGCGGTCCGCGCGCTGCTCGACGCCGGCGCCGACCCGGACCATGGCGGCCCGTCGGCGGTCGAGACCGCGCGGTTCTTCGAGCTGCCCGACATGCTGGCGCTGCTCGGCCGCGCGTGAGCGGCGGGCGGTATACAGGGACGGTGGAGGATCCCGTACCCGAGCAGATGCGCACGGCGGCCGCGGCGTTCCTGGCGGCACTGGACGAGCCGGCCCGCGACGCCGCCCGGCACGCCTTCGACGACGAGCCGGCCCGCCGGTGGCTGGAGTACCGGCCGCGGCCCCGGCCCGGCGTCACGCTCGCCGGCCTGGACGTCACCGCCCGCAAGGCCGCGCACCGGCTGCTCGCCACCGCGCTCAGCCCGGCCGCGTACGCGCAGGCCATGGCCGTGATGGCCCTGGAAGAGGTGCTGGACCGGGCCGAGGACTGGCGGCGCGGCCGGCACAGCGGCGACTACTGGGTGGCCGTCTTCGGCGACCCGGCCCGCGACGACGACTGGGCGTGGCGGTTCGAGGGACACCACCTGTCGGTGAGCATGACAGTCGCCGACGACCGTGTCTCCCCCGCGCCGGTGTTCCTCGGCGCCAACCCGGCCACCGTCCGGCATTCCGGGCGCCCGGTCTCCCGGCCCCTGGGCCCCGAGGAGGACCTGGCCCGCGAACTGCTCGACGTGCTCGGACCGGCCGGCCGGTCCGCCGCGATCATCGCCGAGGAGGCGCCGGCCGACATCATCAGCGCCACCCGCGCCACCGCGCCGGGCCGGCTCGACCCGCCCGGCGTACCCCGAGGGCGGCTGCGGCCCACCGGCCGGGCGCTGCTCGACCGGCTGGTCGCGCTCTACCTGGACCGGCTGCCGCCGGAGCTGGCGGCCCGGGAGGCCGACCGGCTCGACGGCGGCGAGCTGCACTTCGCCTGGGCCGGCCCGGTCGAGCCGGGCCGGCGGCACTACTACCGGGTGCAGGGCGACGACCTGCTGATCGAGTACGACAACACCACCGACGACGGCAACCACGCGCACACCGTGCTGCGCCGCCCCGCCGGTGACTTCGGCGCCGACGTGCTGGCCGCGCACCACGCCGAGGCGCACCGGCCCGGCCCGCTCAGCCCCGGTGCGCCTCGATGAGGAAACGGCGGGCGTACGCGACGAACGGCCCCTCGGCGCGGATCCGCTCGTCCAGGCGGCGCAGCTCGTCGGTGTAACGGCCGACTGTGAAGCCGGGCACCGTCCAGACCACCTTGCGCAGGAACCAGACCACCGCGCCGACGTCGTGGAAGACGGTACGCAGCGTCGCCTCGCGCAGGTCGACGACTGTGAGCCCGGCGGCCCGCGCGTCGGCGACCGCCACCTCCGGGTGCCGGTGCTCCGGTGGCGGCAGCGGCCCGAGGATCGCCTCGCTCAGCTCCCGCACCGTGCCGGGGCCGATCTGCTGGGACAGGTAGGTGCCGCCGGGGCGCAGCACCCGGGCCACCTCGTCCCACCAGGTGTGCACCGGATGACGGCTCACGACCAGGTCGAAGGCGGCATCCCGGAACGGCAGCGGCGGCCGGTCGGCCACCCGTACCACTGTCGCGCCGAGCGGACGCAGGTTGCGCCGGGCCACCGGCACGTTCGGCGGCCACGCCTCGGTGGCGACCAGCAGCGGCGGCGGCGCGGGCACCTCGGCCAGCACCTCTCCCCCGCCGGTGTCGACGTCCAGCGCCGCCCTCACGGCGGCCATCCGGTCGCCCACCAGGCGTGCGTACCCCCAGGGCGGGCGCTCCTCGGTGGCGCGGCCGCGCAGCCAGTCGAAGCCCCAGCCCTCCACCGGCGCGGCCTCGGCCTCGGCTACGAGTTCGGAGAACGTGCGGACCATGCCCGCGAGCCTGCCGCCCGGCGACGGCCGCGGCAACGGATTTCGGCCGGGTCAGAACGGGCGCGGGCGGGCGATCTCGACTGTGGACCCGGGGGGCACGTCGCCGAACGTCTCGAAGCCGGTCGGCTCGGTGGCCCGGTCGAACTGCTGCATCAGCCGCGCGCCCAGGGCCACGCCGACCGCGCCGACGGCGAGCGCGACGAGTTCGGCGGCGAGCAGGGCGCCGTTCGCGCCGCGCTGCGGGGCGTTCGCCCGGATCAGGCAGGACAGCAGGAACAGCCCCGCCATCACGGCGTTGACGAGGTTGAACGTCAGGACGGTCCGGCTGGTGCGCCCGGCGCGGACGTCCCACAGGTCGACCAGGCCGGCGACGGTGGTGAGCCCGGCGGCGACGAGCGCGGCCACCGCGGTCCAGTAGCCCACCTCACCGAGGAACGCCGGACCGCCCGCCACGTCGGCCAGGTCGAAGACCGCGGCGCAGACGAACAGGCCGAACGGGAACGTGACAAGCATCGGTTGGATGGGATGCCCCTGCACCCGCAGTCGGCTCTGCATCGCTTCCTCCCCAGGTCGGCGCAGCTCACCAGTCCAGAGTGCTACCCGAGGCGCCGCGGGGTGAAACGACTGTCGCTCAGTTGTCCCGGGGCCGGGAGACGGTCAGCACGAGCCGCTCGGCCACCTCGCGCAGCGGGATGTCCAGCGAGGACGCGGCGCTGCGCAGCACCCGCAGCGCCTCCGGGGCGGGACAGCCGCGCTGCGTCATGATCACGCCGACGGCCTGCCCGACCACTCCCTCGGCCAGCAGCGAGTCGTCGATCTCACCGGCCCGGCTGGCGGCCCGCTCACGGTCGCGCGCGGCGGCCAGCAGCAGCCCGGCGTGCTCGGCGAGCAGCATCGCGGTGAGCTGGTGCCGGGGGGTGAGCGCGTCGGGCGACTCGGCGTACAGGTTGATCGCGCCGATGACCTGCTCGTCCACGTCGACCGGCGCGGAGATCACCCCGTGCACGCCGAGCACGCGGGCCCGCTCGCTCCAGGCCGGCCAGCGCGTCTCGTCGGACAGCCCGCCCGCGATGATCATCTCCCGTCGGCGGATCGCCGTCAGGGCCGGTGTGTCCGGGCCGTGCCGCAGGTCGTCCAGCTCGGCCCGGTCCGGGTCGGAGGCGGCCACCCCGGCGGGCTCACCGGCGCGCAGCGCGGTGAAGCCGCAGCAGTCCACGCCCGGCACGGCGTCGCGGGCGATCCGGACCAGGCGGTCGAGCGCCTCGTCGAACCCGGCCACGCCGATCAGACCGGCGGTCAGCTCGCGCAGCAGCGCGGCCGTCTCCAGCACACCGAGGTTGTCGATCATGGGTTGGCGCGTGTCGAGGTTCACCGGGCCGGGGCCTCCACCGTCCCCGCGTACGTCCACGCGGTCTCCCCGTCCGGCACCGTTGCCTGTCCCATGTCCGTCCCTCCTGTGGCCGGGCCCCGGCCTACTACCCTCGCAGACCGCGGGCGAAACCGCGCAAAAAGGCCCCTCCCGGTTGCACCGGAAGGGGCCTTCGGCGCGGGTCAGCGCGACCCGGAGATGAGCCGCCGGCCCACCGAGGCGATCAGCCGGTCCAGCTCCGAGCCGAACGGGTTGTCGTGCACCAGGTACGTCCAGGTGGCGCTCGGGCGCACCAGCTTCGACGAGTCCGGCTCCCAGCCCTCGTCGAACTCGGTCTCCTCGAACGTGGCCACGGTCCGCGTCTCGATCTCGGGCACCAGCGCGTTGAACGCCGGCACCGCGCTGCGGTGGAACTCGTCGAGCGGGTCGAGCCGGCCCAGCGCCCGCAGGTGCACGCCCTCGCGCACCTCGGACAGCTCGGCCAGGTGGTCGGCCCAGAGCCGGTCCAGGTGATAGAGGGCGATCTTGCGCGCCACGTCGGCGAGCAGGTCCTCGTCCATCTCGCCGGCCTTCTCCGGCACCCGCTCCAGCAGCATCAGCGCGGCGATGTCGCTGGTCAGCAGCCGCTCCCGGCGCTCGGCGAGCGCCTTGCGCTGCTGCTCGATCACCTGGCTGTAGCGCCACGTGTTGCGGTGGATCTCGTGGTTGACGCCCTCGGCGACGCGCTGGGCGTGCTCGACCGCGTAGTCGACCTGCGGGTCGGTGACCAGGCCGTCGGCGTTCATCCGGGGCGAGGCCGGCACGGTGTCGCCGGCGTGCCGGACCACCAGGTCGTCCTCCAGGCTGACGAAGAACACCGACCCGCCCGGGTCGCCCTGCCGGCCGGCCCGGCCGCGGAGCTGGTCGTCGACCCGGCGGCTGTCGTGCCGGCCGCTGCCGATCACGTACAGGCCGCCCAGTTCCGCCACCCGGTCCCGGTCGGCCTGGTCGCTGCCGCCCAGCCGGATGTCCACGCCCCGGCCGGCCATCTGGGTGGAGACCGTCACCGCGCCGTACGCGCCGGCCTCCGCGATGATGCCGGCCTCCTCGTCGTCGTTCTTGGCGTTGAGGACCACGCAGGAGACGCCGGCGGCGTTGAGCGCGGCGGCCAGCCCTTCGGACTCCTTGACGTCGAGCGTGCCGACCAGCACCGGCCGCCCCGCCTGGTGGCAGCGCGTGATCTCGTCGACCAGCGCCTCCTCCTTCTCGGCGCGGGTGGCGTAGATCCGGTCCGGCTCGTCCTCGCGGACGCAGGGGGTGTTCGGCGGGATCACCGCGACCTCGAGGCCGAAGAACTCGCGGAGCTGGTCGCCGACGAGCACCGCGGTCGCGGTCATGCCGCAGACAGTCGGGTAGAGCGCGATGTACGCCTGCACGGTGATCGTGCCCAGCACCTCGCCCTCGGCGGTGGCGTCCAGGCCCTCCTTCGCCTCGACCGCGGCCTGGAGCCCGTCCGGCCAGCGGCGGCGCTGGGCGACCCGGCCGCGCATCTCGTCGATCAGCTCGACCGAGTCGTCCCGGACGATGTAGTCCACGTCCCGGTGCAGCAGGGCGTGCGCGTGCAGCGCGACGTTCACCGCGGAGAGCTGCCCGACGTGCTCCTCGTCGTACAGGTCGATGCCGCCGAGCTTGGCCTCGACGGTGGCCAGGCCGACCGAGGTGAAGGCGACGCTGCGGCCGTCCTCGGCGACCGTGTAGTGCTTGCCCTTGCGCAGCCCGCGCACGAGCGCGGCCGCGGCGTGCACCGGGTCCTGCTCGCCGCCGACCGCGCCGGCCAGCACCATCGGCACCCGGGCCTCGTCGATCAGGATCGAGTCGGCCTCGTCCACGATCGCGGTCTTCAGCGGCGGCTGCACCCGGTCGGCCAGGTCGGTGACGAGCTGGTCGCGCAGGAAGTCGAAGCCGGCCTCGCTGACCGACACGTACGTGACGTCGCAGCCGTACGCGGCGCGCCGCTCGTCGGGCGTGGAGGCCTCGTTGACCCAGCCGACGGTCAGCCCGAGCAGGTCGTAGACGGGCGTCATCCACTCGGCGTCGCGGCGGGCCAGGTAGTCGTTGACGGTGAGCACGTGCACCGGGCCGTTGCCCAGCCGCACGTGCCCGTACGCGGCGACAGTCGCGGTGAGCGTCTTGCCCTCACCGGTGGCCATCTCGGCGACCTTGCCGGACAGCAGCGCCATCGCGCCGAGCAGCTGCACGTCGTAGGGGCGCTGGTCGAGCCCGCGCCGGGCCGCCTCGCGGCCGATCGCGCAGATCTCCTCGTAGCCCGTGGCCCGGCCGGCGGCCTCGGTCAGCTCGGCGTCGGAGAGCTGCTCCAGGTCCGCCTCGCGCGCCTCGATCGCCGGCAGCAGCTTCTCCAGCGGCGCCAGGTCGACAGTCGTCCCCGGGCGCTGGAGGAACCGGCGGAACCTGGTCTTCAACCGTTGCGACACACCCATGAGCGGCAACGGTACGCGAACCGGAGCCGATTGTGACCCCCGCCCGCCGCGCGCCGGGTTCCGCCCTTCGCGTCCGCTTCGGTCGATCATGAGGTTGGCGGCGTCCGGCGCCCGTTTTGTCGCCGCCAACCTCATGATCGACGCCCTGGAAAGGGGTGGGGGTGGGGGTGGGGGTCAGGGGGTGAGGACCACCTGGAGCTCTGTGCGGCGGCGGTCGGCCAGGTCGGTCAGCAGGGCGGGAGCCTCGTCCAGCGGGACCACTGCGGAGATCAGGTGCTTACGGATCACGTCCCCGTACTGGCGCAGCAGCTCCACCGTCTCCGCCGACAGCCGCTCCCGGTCCCAGGTGGGGGCCAGCCCGCGCGGCACCCGGCCGATCTGCGCGCAGCGCAGCGACAGCCCGTTGTGATGGAACTCCTCACCGAGCCGGACCGCGTCCGCGCCGCCCTGGTAGAACGCCAGGTCGACCACGGTGCCCTGCGGGCGCAGCAGGCGCAGCGCGAGCTGCAACGCCCAGTCCTGGCCCCGGCACTGGAAGACCACGTCGGCGCCCCGGTCCCCGGCGGCGTGGTTCCACCGCGTCTTGAGCACCACCGCCGGGTCGTCCGCGTCCGGGTCAAGCGTGTCCAGGCCGAGCGCCTCGGCGACCTGCCGCCGGGCCGGCGTCGGGTCGACCACGACCACCGAGGCGGCGCCGTGCCTGCGGGCGAACAGGGCGGTCAGCAGCGCCACCACGCCGCCACCCACCACGGCCACCCGGCGGCCGCGTACGCCGTCGCCGAGCGTGCGCACGTCGGCGCCGCACAGGTCGGCCGCGGCGTGCAGCAGCCCGTTGGCGCAGATCGGGCCCATGTGCGCGACGTACACGCCGAGCAGCGGATCAAGGTCGTCGGGCAGCGGCACGAACCGCTCGGTGAGCGGGTCGGCGACCCAGCCGCTGCGGTGGCCGTACGTCATGGCGCCGACCTCGCCCACCGCGACGGCCGGGGTCCGGCTCTCCACCACGCGCCCGACCTGCATGTAGCCGAGCCGGGTGACCGGGTACGGCGTGCTCGCCCCGCCGGGCCGAAACAGCCCGAGCGCGGCGTCCCAGGTGACGTGCAGGTAGGGGTTGGTGCCCTTGACGAAGCTCAGTTCGGTGCCGGCCGAGACGCCGCTGTAGAGCGTCTCCACCCGGAACGTGCCCTCGCGCAGCTCCGGCGCGTCCAGTTCGGCCAGCTCGACCCGGCCGGGACCGCCGACCACCACCACCCGGTCACGCATCGACGCTCACCCCCGCGTCCGCGACCGGCGCGGAGAGTCGGGACGCCGGCCCGGTCGGCAACGCCACCGGCCGTCCGGTACGCGCCGACTCGGCCACCGCCAGCGCGAGCCGGTGGGTGCGCAGCGCTTCCGCGTACGGCACCCGGACGTCGTCGCCGAGGCCGCAGACGGCGTCGACGAAGGCCCGGTCGACTGCGACCCGCGCGCCGTCCGGGTCGGCGGGAACGTGCCGCTCGCCGTCGGCGTCACGCACGGTCAGGCCGTCCTCGGCCAGCCACAGCGCCAGCCCGTCGGCGAGGATCTCCACGCCGGCCCGGTGCTTCCAGCCGAGCACGCAGGACGCGGCGAGCGTGCCGACCGCGCCGGAGCCGAACCGCAGCGTGGCGGCGGTCACCGAGTCGATGTCGGCGCCGTCGACCGGCGGCGGGCTGCCGTCGCCGTACGCGGTCACCTCGACCGCCTCACCGGCCAGCAGCCGGACCAGGTCCAGCACGTGCGCGGCCTGCTCGACCACCGGGCCGCCGGAGCGGTCCCGCCGCGCCCACCAGGCCACCGGCGGCACCTTGTCCAGCCAGGCGCCGTTGACCATCCGCACCGGACGGCCGGCGAGCAGCCGCCGCGCCTCCTCCACGACGTGCAGGTAACGCCAGTGGTGCCCGACGCCGGTGAGCAGCCCCTGCTGCTGCACCAGCGCGGCGACCCGCTCGGCGGTCTCCAGGTCCAGCGCCACCGGCTTCTCCACGAACATCGGCACCCCGGCGGCGACCACCGCCTCCTCGACCGGGCCGTGCGCGAACGGCGGCACGCAGACGTACACCGCGTCCGGCCCGGCCGCGAGCAGCTCGTCCACGTCGCGGAACACCCGGCCGCCGTACGTGCCGGCGAGCGCCCCCGCCGCGTCCGGCGCGACGTCCGTCACACCGAGCAGCTCCACGTCCTCGAAGCCCGTGAGCACCCGGGCGTGGCGTTGTGCCACCCCACCGGCTCCGACTAGTCCCACCCGGCAGGTACGCATCCGACCAACCCTCTCGCCACGACTGGAAGACTGCGGTCACCACTCCCCCCGGCGGCCGCCCGCGAAACGCCGCCGGGGGGCGCAACGCAACGTTCATCCGCCCGGAACCGCCCGGTACGCACCTGGTGATCAGGTTGTTAGGCAAGATCCGGTTAGCGCGGATGCGGGATTGGGAAAACCATGATTCGCGATTCCACCACTAATGGGGGGTGCCCGTGCGGGAATCAGATTCGACCGTCTCACCTGTGGTGGAGGCGTGGGCCACGTACCGCACCAGCACCGCCGACGACTGGCCGGCGCGGCGACTGGTACGCGCCAAGGGCGCGAGCCGGGTCAGCGTGGTGCTGCCGGCCCGCAACGAGGAGGCGACGGTCGGCGCGATCGTGTCGACCGTCCGGGAACACCTGATGGACCGTGTGCCGCTCGTCGACGAGCTGATCGTGGTGGACTCCCGGTCCACCGACCGGACCGCGCAGGTGGCGCGCGCCGCCGGCGCCGAGGTGGTCAGCCAGGACGCGATGACGCGCGGGCTGCCCCGCCTGACCGGCAAGGGCGACGCGCTCTGGGCCGGGCTGGCCGCGGCCGAGGGGGACGTGGTCGCGTTCGTCGACGCCGACCTGCGCGAGTTCCGGCCGCATTTCGTGACCGGGCTGCTCGGGCCGCTGCTGACGGATCCGGGCGTGGAGTTCGTGAAGGGCTTCTACCACCGGCCGCTGGTCGGTGCGACGAGTGTGGAGCCCGACGGCGGCGGGCGGGTGACGGAGCTGATGGCCCGGCCGCTGCTGAACCTGTTCTGGCCGGAGCTGGCCGGTTTCGTGCAACCGCTCGCGGGCGAGTACGCCGGCCGCCGCGAGGTGCTGGAGCGGGTGCCGTTCGTCACCGGGTACGGCGTCGAGACGGCCATGCTGATCGACCTGCTGGAGATGGTCGGGCTGGACGCGCTGGCCCAGGTCGACCTGGGTGAGCGCAAGCACCGGCACCAGGACACCGCCGCGCTGGGCCGGATGTCCGCGCAGATCATGCTGACCGCCTGGTCGCGGCTGCAACGACGCGGGTGGGCGGCGCCGGGGGTGGCGCCGACCGCGCTGCTGACCCAGTTCCGCCGGGGCGGCTCGGAGACGCTGCCCAACCTGGACCGCGAGATCGTGGTCAACGACGTGTCGGTGCAGGAACGCCCGCCGCTGGCGCAGATGCGGCACCGCCTTCCCCGCCGCCGGGTGGCGGCCGCGTGAGTGGGGAAACCCTGAGAGAGGACAGCGCATGACGCTCACCGTGCTGATGAACGCCGGGCCGTGGCTGTCCGTGCCTCCGCCGGGCTACGGCGGCATCGAGAACGTGATCGCCACGCTGGTGCCGGAGCTGCGCCGCCTGGGCGTACGGGTGGTGCTCGCCTCGGTGGAGAGCAGCACGCTGCCGGTCGACGAGCGGATCGCGGTCTTCCCGGACGGCCAGTTCCACGCGTTGCAGCGGCCGTACAACCAGGTCTGCGGCGTCTCCCAGGCGCACCTGTCCGAGGTGGTGCGGGCGCTGCACGCCCGCGACGACATCGACCTGGTGCACGACCACGTGGAGGCGGTCGGCCTGGCCACGCTCGCCGCGATGGGCCCGGACGCCCCGCCGGTGCTGCACACGCTGCACTGGGACCTGGCCAAGCACCCGGAGCTGTACGGCAACCTCGACGGCGGCGACCGGGTACGGGTCAACGGCGTTTCCGCATCGCAGCTGGCGCGCGCTCCGGAGGCGCTGCGCGCGCACTCGGTGGGGCACGTGCACCTGTCCACCCCGCTCGCGGTCGACGCGGACCGGCACGCGCCGGTGGCCAAGGGCGACCACGTGGTGATCCTCGGCCGGATCAACCCGGGCAAGGGGCAGGATTTGGGCGCCCGGCTGGCGCAGGAGACCGGCTTCCGGCTGGTTCTGGCCGGGCCGGTCGGCCCGTACCACCGGCCGGAGGATCTGGCCGCGGCCGGCGACGAGGCCCGGCAGAACCCGGACGTGCGTTTCTTCTACGACCAGGTGGCGCCGTACGTCGACGGCGACCGGGTGCGCTGGGTCGGCACTGTCGCCGGGCGGGAGCGCGACGACCTGGTCGCCTCGGCGCGGGCGTCGCTGTTCCCGCTGCGCTGGGAGGAGCCGGGCGGTACGGCTGTGGTCGAGTCGCTGTCGCTCGGCACGCCGGTGGTGGCCACCGCCCGGGGCTGCCTGCCGGAGCTGATCGAGCACGGCCGCACCGGCCTGCTCACCGACGACGAGCGTGAGCTGGGTGACCTGGTGCTCGCCGCCGGGCTGGAGCCGGCCGAGTGCCGGCGGGAGGCGGCCCGGCGGTTCACCCCGGCCCGGATGGCACAGCAGTACGTCGAGCTGTACGACCGGGTCCGGGCGGGCGTGACGAAGCCGCTGCAGCCGGCCTGAGCCGCACCGGCCCGGCTGCCCCGCGCGGCCGGGCCGGCCTGGCGATCGACGGACGTGACGCGGCGAACGTGCTCGCGGTCAACCGCGCGGACTCGTGGCTGCACCTGCTGCTGGGCGCCGCCATGCTGGCCCTGGGCCTGGTCGCGACGCGGCGCGGGGACCGCCGCTGACCTGCGCCTCGGGAGCCCGGATGCCCGGTTTCGCCGGTCCGGGGCGCGGGTACGTCCGTAGTCCTCCGGCGACGGGAGGCGGCGAGCGTCCCGGCCGGGCGACCCTCCCCGACGAGATGGAAACGAGGCGGCGATGGTGACCCGGATCAGGTGCGAGGTCCGCGACGAGTCGCCGGTCACTGTCGTACGGCTGGCCGGAGCGCTCGACCTGGGCACGATGCGCGCGGTGCACGAGGTGCTCGACAACTGCCTCGCCGCGCAGCCGGACGCTCTTGTGGTCGACCTGGAGGAGATCGAGGTCGGCGAGCCGCTCGCCCTGTCCGTCTTCGCCGCCGCCGCGCGGCGCGCCGCCGACTGGCCGGCGGTGCCGATGGTGCTCGCCGCTCCCTGCGCCGAGACGGCGGCCTGGCTGAACGAGACCACCGCCTGCCGGGTGGTGCCGGTGCGCCGGGACTGCGCCGAGGCGACCGCGCTGGCCGGCGCGGAGGCGGCGCCCCGGCTGCGGGCCCGGCTGGAGCCGGTCGCCGGCGCCTGCCGGCGGGCCCGGGAGCTGGTCACGGAGGCGTGCGGCAGGTGGAACGTGCCGGAGCTGGCCGGCCCGGCGTCGCTGGTGCTCACCGAGCTGGTCGGCAACGTGGTGCGGCACGCCGGCACCCCGATGCACGTGACGCTGACGCTGCGCCGGCCGTACCTGCGGGTCGCGGTGATGGACGGCAGCCCGGCCGACGCCCGCGCCGCGAGCAGCCGCGATCCGCGCGCCGAGGGCGGCCGCGGGCTGATGCTGGTCCGCGAGCTGACCCAGCGCTGGGGCAGCACTCCGGTCGGCGCCGGCAAGGTCGTCTGGGCCATGCTCCCGGCTAATTGACCGAATTCTCCGCTCTCGCCTGGTTACATGGGCAGAGGGCCGGGTACGCCCGCCCGTCCTGTCTGTCGTCACACGGGGTGAGATGCCATGCCCAAGCGGGTAGTCACGGAACCGGCACGAGACCGAGGGCCCGCGATCCTCGCGCCGGCCCGGTTCGGGGGCTACCCCGGGCCCGTACGGGAGGCGGTGAAGGGCAACGCGCTGTGGCGGTTGCTGCGGACCACCGACGCCAAGCAGATCGGCCTGCTCTACCTGGTCACGTCGTTCGGGTACTTCATCGTCGGCGGGGTCCTCGCGTTGATCATCCGGGCGGAGCTGGCCCGGCCGGGGATGCAGATCGTCTCCCCCGAGCAGTACAACCAGATGTTCACCATGCACGGCACGATCATGCTGCTGCTGTTCGCCACACCGATGTTCTTCGGGTTCGCGAACTATCTGGTGCCGCTGCAGATCGGCGCCGCCGACGTGGCGTTCCCCCGGCTCAACGCGTTCGCGTACTGGCTCTACTTCCTCGGCGCGCTGATGGTCATGGGCGGATTCGCCACCCCGGCCGGCGCGGCGGACTTCGGCTGGACCGCGTACACGCCGCTGAGCACCGCGCAGCACTCCCCCGGCGTCGGCGGAAACCTGTGGGTGGTCGGCCTGGCCGTGTCCGGCCTGGGCACAATCCTCGGCGCGGTCAACCTGATCACCACGATCGTGACGCTGCGCGCGCCCGGCATGACGATGTTCCGGATGCCGATCTTCACCTGGAACGCGCTGCTCACCAGCGTCCTGGTGATTTTCGTGTTCCCGCTGCTCGCCGCCGCGCTGATGGCGCTCGCCTCGGACCGGATCCTGCACTCGCACGTGTACGACCCCACGACCGGCGGGCCGATGCTCTGGCAACACCTGTTCTGGTTCTTCGGCCACCCCGAGGTGTACATCATCGCGCTGCCGTTCTTCGGCATCATCACCGAGATCATCCCGGTGTTCTCCCGCAAGCCCATCTTCGGCTACACCGGCCTGGTGCTGGCCACCATCGCCATCACGGTGCTGTCGATGACGGTCTGGGCGCACCACATGTTCGCCACCGGGCAGGTGCTGCTGCCGTTCTTCAGCATCCTGAGCTACCTGATCGCGGTGCCCACCGGCGTGAAGTTCTTCAACTGGATCGGCACCATGTGGAAGGGACAGCTCACGTTCGAGACGCCGATGCTGTTCGCCATCGGCTTCCTGGTGACGTTCCTGCTCGGCGGCCTGACCGGGGTGCTGCTGGCCAGCCCGCCGGTGGACTTCCACGTGCACGACACGTACTTCGTGGTGGCGCACTTCCACTACGTGCTCTTCGGGACCATCGTATTCGCCGCGTTCGGCGGGCTCTACTTCTGGTTCCCGAAGATGACCGGGCGGCTGCTGGACGAGCGGCTGGGCAAGATGCACTTCTGGACCATGTTCATCGGCTTCCACGCCACGTTCCTGGTGCAGCACTGGCTGGGCAACGAGGGCATGCCGCGCCGGTACGCCGACTACCTGCCCGGCGACGGCTTCACCACGTTGAACACGATCTCCAGCATCGGATCGTTCGTGCTCGGCGCGTCCACCCTGTTCGTGATCTGGAACATCTGGAAGTCGTGGCGGTACGGCGCGATGGTCACAGTGGACGACCCGTGGGGCTTCGGCAACTCGCTGGAGTGGGCCACCACCTGCCCGCCGCCGCTGCGCAACTTCGACCGGATGCCCCGTATCCGCTCCGAGCGGCCGGCGTTCGACCTCAAGTACGGCCCGCTCGTCTCCGACCTGGGCCGGGACCTGCCGCAGCGCACCACGAAGCCGCCGCAGTCGTTCCGCGAGGAGATGCACCACGAGCGGCACGTGCCGGAGTCGCCGTCGGCCGGCGGCGCGTACGGCGCGCCCGAGGCGGTGGACTACCAGCCCGCGCCGCAGTCCGGCGCGCGGCCGGTGGAGGTGCCGGCGCCGGAGGAGGTGCGCCGGCCCAGCTTCGAGGAGACCGACGAGCCGGAGGGCAGCGCGCTCAACGCCGAACGCGACGAGCAGCCGAACGACAGGTGGCGGCACCCGCGCGGGCACGGGGACACCCCGGAGAACTGAGACACCGGACGAGGGCCGGCGCCGCCCGGGCGCCGGCCCTCTCGTCGTACGCCGCGCGCCGGCTCCCCGTGGTGGGGAGCCGGCGCGGTACGTGCGCAGGTCAGTCGGCGGCCGGCAGTCCGGCCGCGGTGAGCGAGCGGCGCACCGCCGGCTGCACCCGGGTCAGCCGCAGCGGCACCCCGGTACGCGCGGCGGCCTCCCGGCCGGCCATCAGCGCGGCGATCCCGCCGGCGTCGAAGCCACCGGCGCCGACCAGGTCGACCACCACCTCACGGGGTTGCCCGGTGACCGCCTGGAGCATCGCCCGGCGCAACTGGTCCGCGCCGGCCCGGTCCACCTCGCCGCCGACCTCGACGACCACCCGGTCGCCGTTCTGCTTCACTGAGATCCGCGCCTTGCCCGGCTCGGCCTCGGCCGCGCCGTTCTGCCAGGGCGGCGGCGCGTCGGCGAGCATCGCCTGACGCAGCCAGGTCAGCGCCCGCGACAGCAGCCGGGACACGTGCATCTGCGAGATGCCGAACCGGGCGGCGATCTCCGCCTGGGTCTGGTTGCCGTAGAAGCGCATCGCCAGGATGCGACGTTCCCGCCACGGCAGCCGGTGCAGCAGGCCGCTGACCGTGACCCGGTCGTCGACGGACTCCAGCGCGTGGTCGGACTCGCCGACCAGGTCACCGAACTCGGCCGAACTCTCCCCGCCCACCGGCGCGTTGAGCGAGGCCGGGCTGTAGCCGGCGGCCGACTCCAGCGCGGCGAGGATCTCCTCCTCCGGCGTCTCCAGCCGGGCGGACAACTCGGCCACCGTCGGAGCGCGGGACAACTCGCTGGTCAGCGTCGCAGTGGCCTGTCCCACCTCGAGGATCAGGTCCCGCAGCCGGCGCGGCACGTGCACGCCCCAGGTGCGGTCGCGGAAGTGCCGTTTGATCTCGCCGACGATGGTGATGGCCGCGTACGCGGTGAACGAACCGCGTTCCGGGTCGTACCTGTCGACGGCGTTGACCAGGCCGAGACGGGCCACCTGCTCCAGGTCCTCCAGCGGCTCACCGCGCCCGCGGTAGCGGCGGGCGAGCCGGCCGGCGAACGGCAGCGCGAACCGGACCAGGTCGTCCCGCGCCTCCTGCCGCCGCTCCGGTGGCAGGCCCTCGATGCGGGCCGCGTACGCGAGCGCCGCCGCGTCCAGGTCCTCCAGACCCCGGTCGGTGGTCGGTGGTGTGGGTGTGGTGGTCTGTCCGAACATCCGCGCCCCCTCGCCGAAGAGCCCCCGCCCGGTCGGAACCGGTCGTGCGCGTGGTCGGACCACGCACCGGGTGAGGAAGTTGGGTTACGTGACGGATACGTCGAAAGCGGTGGCTGCCCGCCGCACGGCGTCGTGGGCCGTTTCGCGGCGAGCGGTCTTCCCGCTCCGTAGGTACTCAATCACGGACCGCAGGATCGCGAGGAAGTTTCGCCAGGTTGGCCGGCCAGCCGTTCCCGGCGGTCGGTCAGCAGACCAGCAGGCCCTGGTGCGCGCCCGCGTCACGTAGCGCGGTGAGGGCCTCGGCCATCCGCAGCGGCGGCGGCGCGGGCAGGTCGCAGGGCTGGTTGCGCAACACCTCCGTGGCACGTCGGGTGGGTACCGAGGCGACCGGGTAGCCGCGCGCGGCACCCCGGTCCAGGGCCCGCCTGCGGCGCCCGAAGCCGGCCACCGCCAGCCACTGGGGCAGTCCCGCGTACGCGGGCGAGCGCAGGCCCGGCGGCTCCGGCAGCACGTCCACCGAACTGAACGGCTCGCTGCCGGCCAGCCACCACTCGACGCCGGCGACCCGGCGCGCGGTGGCGTTCTCGCACCAGTAGGGCACCAGGCCGGCCCGCAGCACCTGCGCCGGGTCGAGCAGCCGGCCGCACTCCACCACCAGCCGGTTCCCGGTCTTGCCGGCCCGCCGCAGCCAGCGCCGGTACAGGTCGGCGGTCACCGCACTCAGCGCGTCCGGCTGCGGCACGACCACCCGGTGCAGCGGATGCCCGTGCCGGTCGCTCCAGCAGCGGGCGTCGTGCTCGAAACCGGACTCCACGCCGTGTTCGGCGAACGCGCCCGCCACCGTGACCTCCGGCGCCTCCCAGCGCGTCTTCTCCCCGCCGACCGCGCGCAGCACCTGGCCCAGCGCGCGGGCGTCCGGGTGGAAGTCGACCGGGTCCAGGCCGCCCGCCGGGGAGCCGGCCTGGAAGCTGTGCCCGTCGCCGCAGTCGCGCACCGGCCAGGTCCGGGCGTCGTGCAGCAGCAGCACCGGCGCGGCCGGTTCCAGCCGGTCGGCCAGGAAGCGCGCGTACGCCTTCGGCAGCGTGCGCCAGCGCACCGCGAACGTCACCGCCGCGCCGGCCGCCGCACCCCGGCTGGCCGGGCAGTGCACCTGGCGTACGTGCACACGCGGGTTGGCGTCGAGCAGCCGGGCGGCCAGCGTGGCCCCGTGCGCGAACGCGGCGTCCGGGCGGTCCACCGCTCCCCGGGTCCACTGCCCGGCGACCTCGAACCCGGCCGGGAGCCAGGGCACCCCGAGCGCCGTCGCGAGGTGGGCGGCGGCGCCGTGCGGGGAGCCGAGCACCACGCCGGGCCAGCGCCGGTCCGGGTACTGCCCGGCGAACCACCCGGCCACCCGCTCGGCGTCCACGGCGGCGATCTGGCCGGCGGTGAGCGCCGACCGCCCGGCGGCCCGGACGGCGGCGGCGCGGCGTACCGGCTCGGGCGCGCCGCCGAGGCGGGACAGTCCTCCCGGGTGACCGAGGTCGCCGCAGTCGTCGCCGCGCAGCGCCCGGGCGGTCGCGGCGACCAGGACCCGGGCGGCGCTGCCGGCCGCCACCACCCGATCCACGGGCAGCCCCGCGCCGCTGACCGGCGTCCGTTCGACTCGTTCGCTCACCACGCGGCCCGGCTTCCCGTCCCTCTGGGGTCTAAACGGGGCATCTCCCCACGGGTGAGGACCAAGGCCCGCCCGGTAACCGCACCGCCCGCGACACCCAGGTACGCCGTCGCGCCGCGTGCCCGCCGTCGCGGGCGCAACAGCGCTCGGGTGCGGGTTTGGGCCGGACCGGGACGGGCACTGCACCGCGCATGCCCGACGACGAGAGCACCCCGGCGGCGACCATCACCCCGTACCGGGACGGACCACTGCTGGTACGCGGCGACTTCGCGCTGGTCACGCCCGACGGCACGCCGATCGAGACGCGCCGGGGCACGGTGGCGCTGTGCCGATGCGGCAAGAGCGCGATCAAGCCGTTCTGCGACGGCACGCACAAGGTGAGCGGTTTCCGGGCCGGCAGCGACCGCGAGTCCTGACCCCCACCTCGTCGATCTTGCACTTCGGTGCCCGGCAAACCTCCCGAACCGGGCACGCAGGGGGCCCGAACTGCAAGATCGCGAGCGAAAAGTGGGGTCAGGCTGCGGCGAGGGCGTGCTGGGGTGGGCGCAGGGACGACTCGCCCGTCGACCAGGCGGTGAGCAGGTGTGCGGCGAAGAGGGCGTCCAGTGCCAGCGCGGCGGCGGCCCCGAACAGCACGTCGGACGCGAGCGCCGGCTCGGCCCGGACCAGCCCGCCGCACATGTCGTACGCGGCGATCTGCTCGTGTACGGCGTCGGCCTCGACGTGCTCGTCGTAGAAGCGCGTGGCGACCTCGTCGAAGCCGAGCCGGCGCAGTCCGTTGCCGTAGCGGCGATTCGGCAGCGACGAGGTCATCTCGTACGCGGCCAGGTGCCCGAGCAGCGCCCCGCGCAGCCGCCGGTGCAGGCCGAACAGCGACATCAGGTTGTTCGTCGCCAGTGTCACCGCCGGCACCCGGTCCAGATGGGCGGCGTAGCCGGTGTCCAGGCCGAGCCGGTCCATCGTGGTGCGGAACAGCTCGGCGTGCATCCGGTCCAGCCGGCCGTTGCCGTACTCGTCGGTCTGGATCTCCACGAGCGCGGCCTTCGCCGGCCCACCGAGCCGGGGCAGCGCCCAGCTGTGCGGGTCGGCCTCGCGCAGGTGGTAGATCGAGCGGTGGACGACGAACTCGCGGAACCGGTCGAGGTCGGCGCGGCGTTGCAGCGTGGCGGCCAGCGGCGGGCCGTCGGCGGCGGCCACCAGGTCGGCCAGCGCGCCCGGCACGGCGGCCGGCAGCACCGCCGGCGGCGGGCCGGCCAGCTCGCGCAGCGCCGCCTCGAACGGCCGCTCGGCGCGGGCGCGCAGCGCCAGCAGCGACGGCTCCCACTCCCACGCCTCGTCGACGCCGGACCAGCCCCGGTAGTGCAGCTCGTAGCAGAGGAACAGGGTGAGCTGGAGGTCCTCGTCGGTCAGCGGCGCGGCGGCCGCGTCCAGGTGCGTGCCCAGCCCGGCCGGCAGCTCGCCCGGCGCCGCGCGCAGCGCGGTCAGCAGCGCGGCGGAGACGGGCCCGCGCGCCGCGGGCAGCGGAGCGGGGCCGTAACGACTGTCGGCGGCGACGGACATGTGACCTCCCGGGACGGTTGCGCCCGGTCGCAGTGCCCCGCCCGGATGCCGCTAAACGACTTCGTCCGCCGCGATGGCCTCGGTCTGGATCACCCGCTCCCGCACCCGGCGGGCGGCGTCCCCGTCGGCCACCAGGCCGCGCAGGTCGGCCAGCGCCGGTTCGGGCGCGTCCAGCGGCACGGCCGGGTCCACCACCGCCTCCAGGACGGCAGGCCGGTCGGCCGCCAGCACCTCGTCCCAGGCGGGTCCGACCAGGTCCGGCCGGTCCACCCGGACGCCGTGCAGCCCGAGCAGGCGGGCCCACCCGGCGTACGGCACCTCGGGCCCCCGCTCCCCGGGTGACCGGCCGCCGCCGACGCCGGACCGGTCCCTGTTGTTCAGCACCAGCACAATCAGCCGGGGATCGCGCCACCGCGTCCAGTGGTGCGCCACAGTGATCAGCTCGGCCAGGCCGTTGAGCTGCATCGCGCCGTCGCCGAGCAGCGCGAACACCGGCTCGTCCGGGCGGGCCAGCTTGGCGGCGACCGCGTACGGCAGTGCGCAGCCCATCGAGCCGAGCGTGCCGCACAGCCGCGCCTGCACACCCGGCGGCAGCTCCAGGTGCCGGGCGTACCAGTAGACGACCGAGCCGACGTCGACGGCGACGCCGGCGTGCCGGGGCAGCCGGGTGGACAGCTCACGGAGCACGAGCCGCGGGTCGACCGGATCGGCGGGTGTGGCGGCGCGCTCGGCGGCGGCCACGCGCCACCGGTCCACCATCTTCTCCACCATGCCGCGCCACTCGCGGTGGGGATTCTCCGGCACCCGGGTCAGCAGCGCCCGCAGCGTCTCGGCGGCGTCGCCGACCAGCGGCACGTCCACCGGGTAGCGGGTGCCGATGCGCCGGCCGTCGATGTCGATCTGGATGGTGCGTACCTGGCCCGGCATCGGGAACCAGTCGGTCCACGGATCGTTGGTGCCGATCATCAACAGCGTGTCGCAGGAGCCCATGAGCTGCGCGGCGGCGGTGGTGCCGACCTCGCCGAGCACGCCGGTGTGGAACGGCAGCCGCTCGTCGAGCACCGGCTTGCCCAGCAGCGACGTGGCCACGCCCGCGCCGAGCCGGTCGGCGAGTGCGACGATCTCCTCGGCCGCGCCGTGCGCGCCCTGGCCGACGAGCACCGCCACCCGCCGCCCGTTGCCGAGCAGCGAGGCGGCGGCGTCCAGGTCGGCGTCGTGCGGCAGCACCCGGGCCAGCGGCTCGCCGGGCGTCGCGGTGACCACCCCGGCGGTCTGCGGCAGCA
Organism: Micromonospora sp. L5; assembly: GCF_000177655.2. Lineage (NCBI taxonomy): Bacteria > Bacillati > Actinomycetota > Actinomycetes > Micromonosporales > Micromonosporaceae > Micromonospora > Micromonospora sp. L5. The sequence continues at coordinate 5,956,770 of NC_014815.1, forward strand.
GGTCCGGTACGGCGGTGACCTGCAACGCGCGCGGCAGCACCACGCAGGTCGGGCTGCGGGTCGCCGCGGCGGTACGGAACGCCTGGTCCAGCAGTGCCGGCACCTGCTCGGGCCGGCGGCCGTAGCGGACGAACTGGTTGCACACGTCGCCGAACAGCCGGCTCAGCCCGATCTCCTCGTGCGCGCCACCGAGCGGGCCGGTGACGTCCTCGCCGATGATCGCGACCACCGGCTTGCTGTCGAGCTTGGCGTCGTAGAGCCCGTTGAGCAGGTGCACCGCGCTCGGGCCCTGGGTCGCCAGGCACACCCCGACGCCGCCGGTGAACTTCGCATGCCCGGTGGCCATGTACGAGGCGGTCTCCTCGTGCCGGGCGGGGACGAACGCCGGGTCCCCGCCCGCGTCGTCGAGCGCGCCCACGAGCGGGGCGATCGCCGCGCCCGGACAGCCGAACACCCGCGGCACCCGCCAGGCCCGCAGGCGTTCGACCACCAGGTCGGCGACGATGCGCTCAGCCATTACCCCGCCCCGGCGTGCTCGCGTCGACGTAGCGCAGCACCGCGCCGACCCCGTCGGTCAGCTCCGGCGCCTCCTCGGGCGCGAGCACCGTCAGGTCCGCGTCGGTGCCGATCAGCGCGCGCAGCAGCGCCGCGTCGGCGCGTACCCGCTGGGGGTCGGCCACCGACATGCCGGCCAGCTGCCCCGGGTCGGTGGCGATCTCGGTCGGCTCGGGGCCCACCCACAGCTCGCCGTCGGCCGACGGGTCGTCCACGATGAGCATCGTGTCGACCTGGTTGCGTTGCAGCGCGGAGACCACAGCGTCGAGTCCGGAGCCGACGTCCTCCTGGACGCCGAAGCGGTCCAGCGCGGCGGCGATCCGCCGGTCGGCGACCTCGGCGACGGTCTGCACCATGATGTCGTCCATCAGCGTGTCGTCGGCGCCCACGTCGCGGGCGCCCGCGTCGGTGCGGACCAGCACGTCCTGCCAGCGCTCGGGGAGCTGGGCGGCGATCATGCCGGTGGCCCGGACGTCCCCGGCCACCAGAACGACGTCCGCGCCGACGCGCTCGGCCAGGTCGGCGGTGGCCGCGGCGGCGTCACCGGCGTTCTGGTGCCACGCCTCCATGGCGGCGCGCTGGTAGCGGGACTGCGACCAGCCGCCCGGCTGCACCCGGCGCAGCTGGCGGCTCTGCCCGCCCTTCACCTGGGCGCGCCGGGGCACGCCACCGGCGCTGACCGCCATCGCGTCCGCGCCGGTACGGTCGGCCAGCACCCGTACCCAGGCCACCTGCTCGCCGCGCTGGGCGACCAGCGGCATGGTGTGCGGCAGCGCCGACCAGCTCGCCAGGTCACGCAGCGGCGGCGCGGACAGGTACTCGGTGAGCACCACGCGGCCCCGGGTGGCGAACACGGCGATGCCGTAGTCGCCGGGCATCGGCTGGTGCCGGCGGACGACCTCCTCCACCGCCTCGACGGTGACCGGGTCGGCGCCCTGCCCCAGCAGGTCGCCCTTGAGGGCCCGCCAGCGCAGGTCGACCTGCGGTCGCGCGTCCTGGGTGTCGCGGGAGGCGTCCATATACACCGAGCACCAGGGCCCGGGACGGTTGTAGAGCGGGCGCAGGAAGGACAGCTGCATGCTCGACCCCTTTCCGGCTCGGCCGCACGCATACCCGCACCCCGGCGGATGTCACCTGCCGGCGGCCGGGGCGTGACCACCGTTCATTCACGTCGTTCAACCCGAAGGGCCGATACCATCTGTGCACGGAACGGGACTCTCGGTGGTGAACATGGACACGGAGCTGTACAGCCGACGCGTCGTCCACCCGACGGAACGCGTCGTCACCGGGCGTCTCGTCCGGTTGATGGAGGGCTACGCCCGGGAGGTCCGGGTCGGGCAGCCCGCGCTTGTCGCGGTGCTGACCGCCGCGGGCGTGGTGGGGCTGCTGCTGAAGGTGGTGCGCGCGTTGCTCAGCAGCGGCGGCGGCGGGGCCCGGCGCAGCTTCAAGGAGCTGAAGAAGGGGCCGGAGTTCCTGGTCACCCCGGTCCGGGTACGCGACGCCGCCGGCCGGCTGGTGGAGATCGAGCTGCACGGCCACCTGCCGCAGAGCGCGCTGCACCCCGGCGACCACGTCCAGCTCACGCTGCGGGCGCAACGTGACGAGGACCTGCCGCCACGGATCGAGCGGATCGTCAACCTGACCACCGGGCAACTGCTGACCCCGCGTACCGCGACGCTCTGGTCCCACCTGGGTCCGGCGCTGCTGCTCCAGGCCATGCTGGGCGCCGTGCTGCTGTTCGGCGTGGCCGCCTGCTCGGCCCTGACCTAGGTTTCCCCGTCACCGGAGGCGGGCACCGCTGCGGCCATGTTCGCCGGATTCACGCTCACCGAGATCGACGTCGGCGAGGTCCGCCTGCGCGTACGCCACGGCGGCTCCGGGCCACCCGTGGTGCTGCTGCACGGGCACCCGCGTACCCATGCGACCTGGCACCGGGTGGCGCCGCGGCTGGCCGCGCGGCACACGGTGATCTGCCCGGACCTGCGCGGCTACGGCGGCTCGTCGAAGCCGCCGAGCGACCCGGAGCACACCGTCTACTCGAAGCGGGCGATGGCCGCCGACGTGGTCGGGCTGCTCGACGCGCTCGGCCACCGCCGGGCCGCAGTGATCGGTCACGACCGCGGCGCGTACGTGGCCATGCGGACCGCCCTGGACCATCCGGACCGGGTGAGCCGCCTCGGCGTGCTGGACGGGGTGCCGATCGGTGAGGCGCTGGCCCGCTGCGACGCCCGGTTCGCCGCCCGCTGGTGGCACTGGTTCTTCCTCGGTCAGCTCGCCAAGCCGGCCGAGCGGGTGATCAACGCCGATCCGGACGCCTGGTACGGCGGATCACCGGAGGAGATGGGCGAGCAGGCGTACGCCGACTACCGGCGCGCCATCCACGACCCGGCGACGGTGCACGCCATGTGCGAGGACTACCGGGCCGGGCTCGGGCCGGACCGGACGGCGGACGACGCCGACCGGGCCGCCGGGCGGCGGATCGGCTGCCCGGTGCTGTTCGCCTGGTCCGAGCGCGACGACATGGTCGACCTCTACGGCGACCCGGCCGCGATCTGGCGGGACTGGGCCGACGACGTGCGGACCGCGTCGATCCCGTCCGGGCACCACATGGCCGAGGAGGCGCCGCGGGAGCTGACCGACGTGCTGGCCGGGTTCCTCGCCGAGGACGTCGCCGCGGTCAGCGACCCGCGGGGGTGAGCGGCCGCTGCGCGACAGCCGGCGCTTCGAGCAGGCCCCGGCGGCTCGCCCAGCGCTCGAACAGCACGGTGGCGAACGGGGGCACCGCGCTGGCCAGGGCCAGCCCGGTCTGCACGAGCGTCCAGCGGCGCCGCCGGGCCACCACGAGCGCCAGCAGGCCGTAGACCACGAACAGCGCGCCGTGGATCGGGCCGAAGATCTTCACGCCGATCTCGTCGCCGGGCGGGCCGTACTTGACCGCCATGCCGGCCAGCAGCGCCGCCCACGAGCAGGCCTCGGCGAACGCCGCCACCACGAACGCCCGGATCCACCCGTCGCGCATCAGCCACTCCCCTTCACCGTCGGCGGCCATGCTAGCCGCCCGGGCCGGGCCGCCCGGACGGAACCCGCTGCCCCGCGACGGGGATCACCGGGGCCGCCACGGGGTACAGAAAAGGGCCTCCGGGCCTTTCCTGACCCGCCACTCCGTGCGAGGTTGGGGAGAACCAACGGTGACAGGGTGGTGACCATGGGCGAGGACGTCGGCGTGCGTACCTTCAGCCGGGAGGACCGGGCCCGCTATCGCGAGAAGGTCCGGCGGTGCCTGGACGTGTTCGCCGAGATGCTGCGCGAGTCCCGGTTCGACGTGGAGCGGCCGATGACCGGCCTGGAGATCGAGCTGAACCTGGTCGACGACGGCTTCGACCCGGCCATGCGCAACGCCGACGTGCTGGAGGCGATCGCCGACCCGGCGTTCCAGACCGAACTGGGCCAGTTCAACGTCGAGATCAACGTCGAGCCGCGGCGGCTCGCCGGCACCGGCACCGCGGCGTTCGAGGAGCACGTCCGCGCCAGCCTGAACGCCGCCGAGTCCAAGGCCCGCACGGTCGGCGCGCACATGGTGATGATCGGGATCCTGCCGACGCTGCGCCCGGAGCACCTGACCGCCGAGACGCTGTCGGCCAATCCCCGGTACGCGCTGCTCAACGAGCAGATCTTCGCCGCCCGGGGCGAGGACCTGCCGATCGCGATCAGCGGGGTGGAGCGGCTGGCCACCACCGCCGACACCATCACGCCGGAGGCGGCGTGCACCAGCACCCAGTTCCACCTCCAGGTCAGCCCGGCGCAGTTCGCCGACTACTGGAACGCGGCCCAGGCGGTCGCCGGCATCCAGGTGGCGCTCGGCGCGAACTCCCCGCTGTTCTTCGGCCGGGAGCTGTGGCGCGAGACCCGGGTGCCGCTGTTCCAGCAGGCCACCGACACCCGGGCAGAGGAGATCAAGGCCCAGGGCGTACGCCCGCGGGTGTGGTTCGGCGAACGCTGGATCACGTCGGTGTTCGACCTGTTCGAGGAGAACGTCCGCTACTTCCCGGCGCTGCTGCCGGTCTGCGACCCGGAGGACCCGGCGGCCACGCTGCACAGCGGCGGCGTGCCGAAGCTGGCCGAGCTGCGGTTGCACAACGGCACCATCTACCGGTGGAACCGGCCGGTCTACGACGTGCTCAAGGGCCGGCCGCACCTGCGGGTGGAGAACCGGGTGCTACCGGCCGGGCCGACGGTGGTGGACACCGTCGCCAACGGCGCGTTCTACTTCGGCCTGGTACGGGCGCTCGCCGAGTCCGACCGCCCGTTGTGGTCGCAGATGTCGTTCAGCGCGGCCGAGGAGAACTTCAACGCCTGCGCCCGGCACGGCATCGACGCCCAGGTGTACTGGCCCGGGCTGGGCTACCTGCCGGTGACCGAGCTGGTGCTGCGCCGGTTGCTGCCGATGGCCCACCACGGGCTGGACCGGTGGGGCCTGGACCCGGCGGAGCGGGACCGGCTGCTCGGCATCGTCGAGCAGCGCTGCCTGACCGGCCGCAACGGCGCGACGTGGCAGGTGGAGACGCTGCACCGGCTGGAGTCGGCCGACCACATGGACCGGCCGGCGGCGCTGCGCGAGGTGGTCCGCCACTACGTCGACCTGATGCACAGCAACCGGCCCGTGCACGAGTGGCCGATCCCCTGAGCCGGGCCGGCGCGGTGCCCCGCGTCAGCGCAGCGCCGTCACCGTCACCCGCGCGGCCTGGGCCACCAGCGCGTCGTCGGGCTCCGCGTCGCGGCTGTCCCAGCTGGACATGACTGCGAGCACGATCGGCGCCCGGTCCGGCGGCCACACCACGGCGATGTCGTTGCGGGTGCCGTACCCGCCGGTGCCGGACTTGTCCGCCACCTGCCAGCCGGCCGGCACGCCGGCCCGGACCAGTCCGCTCCCGGTGGTGCTGGCCCGCATCCAGCCCAGCAGCAGGTCGCGGTCCGCGGGCGGCAGGGTCTCACCCAGCGTGTACGCCCGCAGCGAGCCGGCCAGCGCGCGGGGCGTGCTGGTGTCGCGCTCGTCGCCGGGTGTGGCCGCGTTGAGTTCCGGCTCGGTACGGGCGGGCCGGGTCACCTGGTCGCCGACGTCCCGCAGCGCCCGCTCGAAACCGGCCGGGCCGCCGAGCGCGTCGAACAGCAGGTTGCCCGCGGTGTTGTCGCTGTACCGCACCGCCGCCTCGGCGGCGTCCCGCAGCGTCATCCCGGTCTCCACGTGCCGCTCGGTCACCGGGGAGTGCGCCACCAGGTCCGCGCGCCGGTAGCGGACCACCCGGTCCCGGTCGGCGTCCGACGTGGCGGCCAGCATCGCGCCCGCCGCGAGCGCCTTGCACGTGGAGGCGTACGCGAACCGCTCGTCGGCCCGGTGCGCGAGGGTGCGGCCGGTGCCGGTGTCGAGGGCGAAGACGCCGATCCGGGCGCCGGAGCGCCGCTCCAGGGCCGCCAGTTCCGGCGGCGCGGGCACCGGCGAGGCGTTCGGTGTGGCGCTCGGCGTGGCCGGGGCGGTGGATGCGGCCGGGGCGCTGGTCGCCGGTGCGGCTCCGGGCCGGTCCGTGGTGCAGCCGGCCACCAGAGCCGTCGCCGTGAGCATCGCCGCCGCGAGCACCTGCCGTCGGATCATCCGTTTCCTCCCCCGTCGTCCGGACCACGCCGTTCCCGGGCCATTGTCGCCGATCCCGGTCGCCGGTGGTCCGCAGCCTCTCGGCCGGCGCGGTGGCCCTGCCGCCCGCCCGCGCCGGCCAGGACCGGTTGGTTCGCCGGCCGACGCGGCGGGTCAGCCCGCGACGGCGGCGAACGTGACGGCGCCGAGCGCGGCCACCGGCAGCGCCACCGCGGCGGCCAGCAGCCGCACCCGGGCGGACCGGCCGATCAGCACCACGAGCAGCGCGGCGAGCGCGAGGTCGATCGCCACGTTCCACCACGCTCCGGGATAACCGGACCGTGACTTCAGCGCGAACCGCAGCGCCTCCTCGACGAACACGGCCACCGGCAGCGCGACCCCGACGACGCGCCGCCATCCGTCGGTCCGCGCCCAGATGCCGCCGACGCCGAACACCACGCCCGCCACCACGCCGAACGCCATCCAGACGATCGAGGTGGGCGACCAGATCACGGCGAGGTCGTCGCCCTGGAGCAGCGTCGCCGCCAGGTAGTAGCTGGGCACCGCGACGATCAGCAGGACGCTGGCCGCCACGGCGGCGCGCACCGCGCCCGACCGGATCCACCAGCCCAGCGCGAACGCGGCGACCGCCCAGGTGGCTGTGGAGTTGCCGAGTTCGGCGAACGGGAACGGCACCCACTTGATCCAGACGAAGTCCAGGAAGCCGAGCAGGAAACCGGCGACGGGGACGACAAGCGCGACGGCGCGACGTGAGGGTGGCATGCGGGGGAGCATACTCAGTATGCTCACCGGGTCGCCAGGGTGGCCCTACGAAGCCAGGCGCCGCTCGGACGGCGCGAGACGCACCGCGGCGTCGGAGCGGTTGATCTCGGCCCACACCTCGTCGAGGGAGAGGCCGAGGACGTCGGCGATGGCGGCGATGGTGGGGAACGCCGGCGTGGCGACCCGGCCGGACTCGATCTTCCGGAGCGTCTCCGGGGAGACACCGGCGTCGAGCGCGGTGAGCAGCATCGAACGCTCGCCCCGGGCGCGGCGCAGAAGCGCACCGAGGCGCTGCCCGCGCTCGACCTCGGCGGGGGTGAGGGGCAACCTGACCATGCCAGGATTCTAATACCGGGATAACATGACCGGGATACTTATTGGTCGCGTGAGGAAGGCGCCTGCATGATCGAGATCCTGAGCCCCACCGACGTACGGCGGGCGCGGGACACCGGCGCCCTGGTCGCCCACATCCTGCGGACGCTGCGCAGCCGCACCACCGTGGGCACGAACCTGCTCGACATCGACAGGCAGGCGCAGCGCATGATCGCCGAGGCCGGGGCGCAGTCCTGCTATGTCGACTACGAGCCGTCGTTCGGGCGCGGGCCGTTCGGCCACTACATCTGCACCTCGGTCAACGACGCGGTGCTGCACGGGCTGCCGCACGACTACACGCTGGCCGACGGCGACCTGCTCAGCCTCGACCTGGCCGTCTCGCTGGGCGGGGTGGTGGCCGACTCCGCGATCAGCTTCGTCGTCGGTGACGCCCGGCCCGCGGAGAGCGTCGCGCTCATCGACGCCACCGAACGGGCGTTGCAGGCCGGGATCGCCGCGGCCCGCCCCGGCGCCCGCGTCGGCGACCTCTCGTACGCCATCGGCTCGGTCCTCACCGAAGCCGGATACACGGTCAACACCGAGTTCGGCGGCCACGGCGTCGGGTCGACGATGCACCAGGACCCGCACGTGTCGAACACCGGGCGCCCCGGGCGCGGCTACACGCTGCGTCCCGGACTGCTCCTGGCGCTGGAGCCGTGGGTGATGGCGGACACCGCCACGCTGGTCACCGACGCCGACGGGTGGACGCTGCGCAGCGCGACCGGCTGCCGCACCGCGCACAGCGAACACACCATCGCCATCACCGACGACGGCGCGGAGATCCTGACGCTGCCGAAGCAGTGACCTTCGCTGCGGCAGGCGTCGCCGTTCTCCCGCGTTGCCGCCGCCGGGCGTCGTCAGGCGGGCGCGCAGCGCTCCCGCAGCGCCGGCACGCCGGGGCCGGTGAGGTCGTCGCAGTAGGCGGCCCGCCCGGCCATCGCCATCATCAGCGCGAGCGTGGTGCCGCTGACCAGCGGGCCGGCGCCGGCGGTGAACGGTCCGTCGGTCGCCTCCACCCGCAGGCCGTCGATCGCGCTGCGCCCGGCCACCGTGAAGTCCCGCCCGGCGTAGAACCGGGCGACCGGCGTGACGGCCTCGACCGACGGCGTCCGTGTCAGGCCGAGCGGACGCCGGATGTCCTGGGCGTGCACGACCACCTCACCGAGCCACGCCTCGGTCGGCCCGAACGTCGAGGTGGTGCTGCGGATGATCCGGCGGAACCGGTCCAGCCTCTCCCCCGGGTCGGCGCCCTGGTGCTCGGCCAGCCGGCGGTCGTTGTGCAGATCGAAGTCGAACCGGGCGCCGAGCACGCTCGCGAGCCAGCGGACGCGGCCGATGCTCGCCGCCGCGGTCATGTGCGCCAGCGTCTCCTCCACCGTCCACCGGCTGCACAGCGAGGGCCGCGCCCACTGCGCCGCGTCGAGCCCGGCGAGATCGTCGGCCAGGGCGGCGCGCTCGGCGTGCGCGAGCGCCCACAGCTCGCTGCGGGTCAGCGTGTCGGACATGGAACCTCCAGAGTCGGGCCGTCGGAGGTTGGACCGCGCCGCCGCGGCGAACTCACCGCTCCCCTCTTCGCCGATCTTGGAGTTGTGGTGGTTCACCAACCCGGCATCGGCGACATTCGAGGCGCCACAACTCCGAGATCGACGGGGGCGAGTCGGGTTCAACGTTTGCTGCACGTCCGCTGAACGCTCGCCGGTGACGCTTTTCGCATCCATCAACCGCAAGGGAGAAGCGTCATGTCACACCGTTTCCTCTCCACCTCGCGTGCCGCCGCCTCGGTGGTCGGTGCGCTCGTCCTGGCCGCCGCGGGCCTTGCCGGTGGCGCCGCCCCGGCGTCGGCGGCCTACATCGTCCCCGCCGACTGCGGCCCCTACTCCGGGGCGCCGGTGCCGGCCGGATACACCCTGAGATTCGCCGGCGCGCTCTACGTCAGCAACAACGCCAACGGCCCGGAGTTCATCATCGGCACGACAACTCGCAACGTCATCGTCGGAAGCGTCTACGACGACATCATCTGCGGGCTCGACGGCAACGACGACATCCAGGCCAACAGCGGCGACGACATCGTCTACGGCGGGCTGACCGGCGACGACATCTGGGGCGACCTGGGCAACGACAACCTCCACGGCGACGGCGGCGCCGACACCATCCACGGTGACCGCTTCATCGGGCCCAGCGCCCTGGACGGCAACGACCGCGTGGACGGCGGCAGCAACGACGACCACCTCTACGGCGACCAGGGCGTGGACACCCTGGTCGGCGGCCCCGGCTGGGACGACGGTGACTGCGGACCGGACGCGGTGATCGACGATCCCCGGCCCACCCTGGATCTCCCGATCAACTGCCCGTGATCCCGCCGGCACGGCGGTCCGCGCACCGGGAGACCGGGAACGCGGACCGTCGCGCTGCCGCCTGTCGGATCGTCGTCAGGCCCGGTCCGACCATCGCCGTCCGCGGCTACCGTGACAGTCCGTGGCGGTGGAGTTCCGGGTACTCGGCGACCTGGACGTCCGGGTCGACGGCCGGACGGTCCGGATCGGTCACGCCCGTCAACAGTGCGTCCTCGCCGCCCTGCTGGTCGAGCCCAACCGTGTCGTCGCGACCGAACAGCTCATCAGCCGGGTCTGGGGCGACGAGGTGCCGGACGGGGCCACCGCCACCCTGCGTGGCTACCTGTCCCGGCTCCGCCGGGCCCTGGCCGGCACGGACGAGGTCCGCATCGTCCGGCGCCATCCCGGCTATCTGCTCGCCGTCGACCCGGACCGCGTCGACCTGCACCGCTTCCGCGAGCTGACCGAGCAGGCTCGGCGCGCCGGGGACGACGCGACAGCGATCAGCTGCCTGGAACGGGCGCTGGGTCTCTGGCGCGGCGAGGCGTTCGACGGGCTGACCACGCCGTGGTTGGCGGCCTACCGGCAGACCCTCGACCGGCAGCGGCTCGCCGCCGCGCTGGACCGCAACGACATCGCCCTGCGCCGGGGCCGGCACGTCCGCCTTCTCCCCGACGTCCTGGCGTTGAGCGGCCGGCACCCGTGGGACGAGCGCCTGGCGGCGCAGGCGATGCTCGCGTTGTACCGGTGCGGGCGGCAGGCCGACGCCCTCGAGCACTTCCACCGGATGCGCCGCCGGCTGGCCGCCGAGGTCGGTACGGACCCCAGCCCGCCGCTGGCACAGCTCTACCAGCAGATCCTCAGCGCCGACGCGGCGATCGCGCCGCCGGACCTGCCGGGCGGCGGCGAATCAAGCGCGACGGCCACCGGCACGGCACGGGATGCGGGTGCCGTGCCCCGGCAGCTACCAGCGTCGCCAGGGGTCTTCGCCGGCCGGACCGCCCAGCTCGCGCGCCTCGACGAACAACTCGGCGACGCGGGACGCCCGGACGGCGTCGGGTCGCCGGTCGTGATCTCGTCCATCGGCGGTGGCGGTGGCGTCGGAAAGACCTGGCTGGCCCTGCGCTGGGCGCACGCCAACGCCGGCCGCTTCCCCGACGGGCAGCTCTACGTCAACCTGCGCGGCTTCGACCCGGCCGCGGACCCGGTGGCGTGGCCCGCGGCAGTGCGCGGATTCCTCGAAGCGCTCGGCGTCGAACCGGCACGCGTCCCGGCCGACCCGGACGCCCGGGCGTCGCTGTACCGCACGCTCGTCGCCGGCCGCCGGCTGCTGGTGGTTCTCGACGACGCCCGCGACACCGCCACGGTGATCCCACTGCTGCCCGGCACGCCCACGAGTGCGGTCCTGGTGACCAGCCGCCGGCAGCTGGCCGGCCTCCTCACCACCCACGGCGCGCGTCCGCTGCCACTGGACGTGCTGCCCGACGACGAGGCCCACGAGCTGATCGTCCGGCAGGTGGGTGCCGCACGGGTGGCGGAACACCCGGACGCCGTCGCGGACATCCTGCGCTTCTGCGGAGGTCTGCCGCTGGCGCTCGGGATCGTGGCGGCCCGTGCCGCGCTTCACCCCGAACTCCCCCTGTCGTCGGTCGCGGCGGAGCTGACCACGGCTGTCCACCCGCTGGACGCGCTGGCCGGCGACGAGGCGACGACGAACCTGCGCGTGGTGCTGTCCCGCTCGCTCGCGGCGCTCACACCGGCCGCGGCGGAGGTGTTCACGCTGCTCGGACTCGCCCCGGGCCCGGACATCAGCCGGGCCGCGGCGGCCGGCCTGACCGCCCGTACGCCGGACGAGCTGCGCCCGCCGCTGCGCGAGCTGGTCGACGCGCATCTCGTGCAGGAGCACGTCGCGGGCCGGTACCGCATGCACGACCTGGTCCGCAGTTTCGCGGTCGAGCGGGCGACCGGCGACCCGGCCGGTACCCGGCCCGCGCTGTGCCGGCTGGTCGACCACCACCTGCACACGGCGCACGCGGCCGCACTGCTGCTGTCCCCGCAGCGCGACCCGCTGACCCTGGCCCCCGCCGCGCCGGGGGTGACCGCCGAACGGCTCGACGACCTGGCGGCCGCGCTGGCCTGGTTCACCAGCGAACACCAGGTGCTCCTCGCGATCATCGACTACGCCGCCGGCAACGGCCTCGACACCGCTGCCGGGCAGCTGTCGTGGACCCTGGCCACCTACTTCGACAGGCAGGGCCACTGGCACGACTGGGCCACAGTGGCCCGCCGGGCGGTCGAGGCGACCCGGCGGTCGGGTGACCGTCCCGCGCAGGCCCAGGCGCACCGGCTCCTGGCCGGGGCCTGCTCCAACCTCGGCCGGTACGACGAGGCGCAGCGCAACCTGCTCGCCGCGCTCGACCTGTTCGCCGCCCTGGGCGACGACGAGGGGCGGGCGCACACCCACTTCGACCTCAGCATGCTGCACGACCGGCAGCGGCAGCCCCGGGAGGCCCTGCCGCACGCGCGGCGGAGCCTCGCCCTCTACGAACGGGTCGGCGGCCCGCTCAAGCAGGCGGTCGCGCTCAACGCGATCGGCTGGTACCACTCGCAGCTCGGCGAGCACCACGACGCGATCACCTTCTGCCGCCGGGCGCTCGCCCTGTCCGAGCAGGCCGGGAGCGCGTACGGGCAGGCGAACACGTGGGACAGCATCGGCTTCGCCCACCACCACCTCGGCGAGTACGAGCACGCAGTCGACTGCTTCCGGCAGGCCCTCGCCCTGTTCACCGACATCGGTGACCGGCATGCCGAGGGCATCGTGCTGGACCACCTCGGCGACACGTGGGCCGCGGCCGGGCGAGCGGACGCGGCCCGGGACGCCTGGCGGCGGTCACTCGCGCTGCTCGACGAACTCGGTCACGCCGACGCCGAGGCGGTACGGCGGAAACTGAGCACCTGAGGTGGTCAGAGCGCCACGATCGCGGCCGACTCCGGCGGCAGCTCGATGCCGTCGCGCATGACCGTGACGCCCTCGGACGTGGCGAGCAGCACCCGGCGTACCACGCCGGGCAGGTTGATCCGCTGCGCCCGGCCGGCCAGGTTCGCCACCACGAGCGTCTCGCCGCGCCGCATCACCAGGAACCGGTCGCCGTGGCGTACGTCGACCCGGTCGAGCCGGGGGTCGGACAGGTCGGCCCGGGATCGGCGCAGCGCGATCAGCCGCCGGTAGAGGTCGTACGTCTCGCGGTGCTCCGGCTTGTCCAGCTCGGCCCAGTCCAGCCGGGACCGCAGGAACGTCTGCGGGTCCTGCGGGTCGGGTACGTCGTCGGTGGCCCAGCCGTGGTCGGCGAACTCGCGTCGGCGGCCGGTCGCGACCGCCGCCGCGAGTTCCGGCTCGGGGTGGCTGGTGAAGAACTGCCACGGCGTGGAGGCCGCCCACTCCTCCCCCATGAACAGCATCGGCGTGAACGGCGCCGTCATCAGCAGCGTCGCGCCGACGCGCAGCAGGCCGGGCGACAGCGTGGCGGAGATCCGGTCGCCGGTGGCCCGGTTGCCGATCTGGTCGTGGTTCTGCAGGTACGCCACGAAGCGGTGGCCGGGCGTGCGCTGCCTGTCGACCGGGCGGCCGTGACTGCGGCCCCGGAAGCTGGACCAGGTGCCGGCGTGGAAGAAGCCGCCGGTCAGCACGTCGGTGAGGCACTCCAGGGAGCCGAAGTCGCCGTAGTAGCCCTGCCGCTCGCCGGTGAGCAGCGTGTGCAGCGCGTGGTGGGCGTCGTCGTTCCACTGGGCGTGCAGGCCGTACCCGCCCGCCTCGCGGGGCGTGATCAGGCGCGGGTCGTTGAGGTCGCTCTCGGCGATCAGCGACAGCGGCCGTCCGAGGTGCGTGGACAGCGCCTCGACCTCGGCGGCGACCTCCTCCAGCCAGTGCACGGCCCGGCCGTCCGGCATGGCGTGCACGGCGTCCAGCCGCAGCCCGTCGACGTGGTAGTCGCGCAGCCAGGTCAGCACGCTGTCGGCGATGTAGCGGCGCACCCCGTCGGAGTGCGGGCCGTCCAGGTTGACGGTGCGGCCCCAGGTGTTGCTCTGCTCGGTGAGGTACGGCGCGAACCGCGGCGCGTAGGCCCCGGAGGGCCCGAAATGGTTGTAGACGACGTCGAGGATCACCCCCAGGCCCTTGGCGTGGGCGGCGTCGACGAACCGTTTCAGGCCGTCCGGGCCACCGTACGGCTCGTGCGGGGCATACCAGCAGACGCCGTCGTAGCCCCAGTTGTACTCGCCGTTGAACGCGTTGACGGGCAGCAGTTCGACCATGTCGACGCCGAGGTCGACCAGGTGGTCGAGCTTCGCGATCGCAGCGTCGAACGTGCCCTCCGGGGTGAACGTGCCGATGTGCAGCTCGTACAGCACGCTGCCGGGTAGTTGCCGGCCGGTCCAGGCGGCGTCGGTCCAGCCGAACGCGGCGTGGTCGTAGAGCCGGCTGGGCCCGTGCACCCCGGCCGGCTGCCAGGCCGAGCGCGGGTCCGGCAGGGCCTGCTCGTCGTCGTCGAGCAGGAACGCGTAGTCGGTGCCCGGCCCGGCGTCGGGCACCTCGACCCGCCACCAGCCGTCCGGCCCCTGACGCATCGCGTGGTCGGCGGCGCCGGGCAGGCGCAGCCGCACCCGGGCGGCCTCGGGCGCCCACACCGTGAACTCGGTCATGCGGCGGCCTCCACAGAGTCGGTGGGTGCGAGGAGGGCGACGGGATAGGTGCTCAGCAGATCATCCAGGAGCAGCTCAGAACCACTGTAGACCCGCCCGGTGAACAAGTCGGTGCACTGATGAACGGGAAGTGACACCGTCGTGTCCCGCCAGCCGCCGGAGCGGGCCAGCCGCAGCGGCAGCCGGGTCGCCACCGCCACCGCGCCGCCCCTGTCGAAGGCCACCGCGTGCGCGGCGGCCGGGCCGCGCGCCGGCACCGGCCGGTAGCCGCCGAACAGGTCCGGGCGGTCGCGGCGCAGCCGCAGCGTCCGGGACACCACGAGCAGCTTGGCCGCGCCGTCGTCGGCCACCGCGGGCCGCCATCCGGCGTCGAGCCGGGCCAGCATGTCCCGGCGTACGGCGAAGTCGACAGGCCGCCTGTTGTCCGGGTCGACGAGCGAGTTCTCCCACAGCTCGGTGCCCTGGTAGACGTCGGGCACACCGGGCATGGCGAGCTGCACCAGCTTCTGCCCGAGCGCGTTGGACCAGCCGGGCGGGGTGATCTCGGCGGCGAACGCGGTGATCTGGGCGTGCAGTTCCGGGTCGTCGTACATCCGGTCGACCAGGGCGTGCATCTCGTGCTCGAAGGACGGGTCCGGGTCGGCCCAGCTGGTGGTGACCGACGCCTCCCGGGCGGCCTTCTCTGCGTACCCGTGCAGTCGCTCCCGCTCGATCGGCCACGCCCCGACGGCGGTCTGCCAGAGCAGGTGGGCCAGCGCGGGGTCGGCCAGCGGCGCGCGGGACATCCAGTCGGCGACCCGCTCGGCCCAGCGGCCGGGCATCTCGGACAGCACCGCGAGCCGGGCGCGGACGTCCTCGCCGCGCTTGGTGTCGTGGGTGGAGAGCGCGGTCATGCTCGCCGGCCAGCGGACCTGCCGGGTGGCGGCGAACCGGTGCAGCTCGGCCGCTGGTACGCCGAAGTGGGCCGGGCTGCCGCCGACCTCGTTGAGGGCGACGAACCGGCTCCACCTGTAGTACGCGGTGTCCTCCACGCCCTTGGCCATGACCGCGCCGGTGAACTGCGGGAACCGGGCGGCCAGCTCGTGGCCGGGGTCGCGCAGCCGGGCGGTGACCGCGTCCAGCACGCCGATCAGGTCGGGACGGCGGCGGCCTGCTTCGCTGCGGGCGGCGGCCAGGTGCCGGGCGCCCGCGGGCGGGTAGCCGCGGTAGACCGGGAAGCAGGCGGCCAGCTCGGCCAGGGCGGCGCGGACCTGCTCGCCGGGCAGCTCCGGCACGAGCGCGGCCAGCCGGGTCAGCTCGGCGGCGAGCAGCCGGGTGGCGGCCTCCAGCTTGGTGGCGTGCGTCAGGTCGGCCCAGGACGTGTGCCGCCCGGTCAGCCGGCCGTCCAGCGTGGTGAACTCCGGTTCGGCGTCCGGGTCGACGAAAAGCCCGGACACGGCGGCCAGCGCGTCGTAGCCGGTGGTGCCGTCGACCGGCCAGTCCGGCAGGTCCTCGCCGTACTCCAGGATCTTCTCCACCACCAGCCAGCTCGCCGGTGCGGCGGCGCGCAACCGGGCGAGATAGCCGGCCGGGTCGCGCAGCCCGTCCGGGTGGTCGACCCGGATGCCGTCGGCCTCGCCGGCGGCGACCCAGCGCAGGATCTCCGCGTGGGTGGCGTCGAAGACCTCCGGGTCCTCCACCCGCAGGCCGGCCAGATCGGACACGGCGAAGAACCGGCGGTACGTCAGCTCGGCGTCGCCGCGCCGCCAGTTCACCAGCTCGTAGTGCTGCCGGTCGTGCACCTGCCGGGGAGTGCCGTCGCCGGTGCCGTCGGCGACCGGGAAGCGGTGCTCGTGGTAGCGCAGCTCTCCGTCGACGAGCTTCAGGTCGTCGAGCGCGTCGGCGGTGTCGGCGAGCACCGGCAGCAGCAGCCGACCGCGGTCCCAGTCGATGTCGAACCAGCGCGCGTACGCCGATTCGCGTCCCCGCCGCAGCACGTCCCACCAGGCCGGGTTGGCCTCGGGCCGGGCCACCCCGGCGTGGTTGGGCACGATGTCCACGACCAGGCCCAGCCCGGCCGCGCGCAGCGCCCGGACCAGCCGCGCGCGGGCGGCCTCGCCGCCGAGCTGCGGGTTGACCGTGCGGTGGTCCACCACGTCGTAGCCGTGCGTGGAGCCGGGGGTGGCGGTGAGCAGGGGCGCTGTGTAGAGGTGGGTGACGCCGAGCGCGGCGAGGTAGCCCGCCAGCTCGGCCGTGGCGTCCAGGTCGAAGCCGGGACGCACCTGGACCCGGTACGTCGAGCGGGGGGTGTCGGGCATCGGTCAGGCCGTCCTCTCCAGGACCAGCAGCGAACGGTCCGGCACGCAGACCGTGCCGCCCGCCTCGACGAGCGTCGTCTTCTCCGGATCGGGTTCCGCGGTGCTGATCACCAGCTCCCACCGGGTGCCGAACTCCTCGCCGGGCAGCGTGAAGTCCAGCGGCGCGTCGTGCGCGTTGAACAGCAGCAGGAACGAGTCGTCCCGGTGGCGCTGGCCGTACTGGCCGCGCTCGCCGATGCCGTCGCCGTTGACGAACAGGGCCACCGAGCGGCCGAAGTCGTTGCCCCAGTCCTCACCGGTCATCTCCCGGCCGTCCGGGGTGTACCAGGCCAGGTCCGGCAGTCCGGAGCCGGCGGCCCGGCCGCCCACCGGCAGGCCGGTGAAGAACCGGCGGCGGCGGAACACCTGGTGCCGGTTGCGGAACTCGGTGAGCCGGCGGACGAAGTCCAGCAGCTCGGTGTCGGCCCGGTCCCAGTCGACCCAGGCGATCTCGCTGTCCTGGCAGTAGGCGTTGTTGTTGCCGCGCTGGGTGCGGCCCAGCTCGTCGCCGTGGCCGAGCATCGGCACGCCCTGGGACAGGATCAGCGTGGCCAGGAAGTTGCGCCGCTGCCGGTCGCGCAGCACACGTACGCCCGGGTCGTCGGTCTCCCCCTCGACGCCGCAGTTCCAGGACCGGTTGTGGCTCTCCCCGTCCCGGTTGTCCTCGCCGTTCGCCTCGTTGTGCTTGTCGTTGTAGGAGACCAGGTCGGTGAGCGTGAACCCGTCGTGGCAGGTGACGAAGTTGATGCTGTGGAACGGGCGGCGGCCGTCGTCCTGGTAGAGGTCGGCGGAGCCGGAGATCCGGGAGGCGAACTCGGCGAGCGTGGCCGGCTCGCCGCGCCAGAAGTCGCGGACGGTGTCGCGGTACTTGCCGTTCCACTCGGTCCACTGCGGCGGGAAGTTGCCGACCTGGTAGCCGCCGGGGCCCACGTCCCACGGCTCGGCGATGAGCTTCACCCGGCCGACCACCGGGTCCTGCTGCACCACCTCGAAGAACGTGGACAGGCGGTCCACCTCGTAGAACTCGCGGGCGAGCGTGGCCGCCAGGTCGAACCGGAAGCCGTCGACGTGCATCTCGGTGACCCAGTAGCGCAGCGAATCCATGATCAGTTGCAGTGAGTGCGGGCTGCGGACGTTGAGGCTGTTGCCGGTGCCGGTGTAGTCGACGAAGTAGCGCCTGTCCTCCTCGGAGAGGCGGTAGTAGCTCGGGGTGTCGATGCCCTTGAAGCTCAGCGACGGCCCGAGGTGGTTGCCCTCGGCGGTGTGGTTGTAGACCACGTCGAGGATGACCTCGATGCCTGCGGCGTGCAGCGCCTTGACCATGCCCCGGAACTCCTGCACCTGCTGGCCGAGGCGGCCCAGCGCGGAGTAGCCGTGGTGCGGGGCGAAGAAGCCGATGGTGTTGTAGCCCCAGTAGTTGCGCAGCCCCAGGTCGGCCAGGCGGTGGTCGTGCACGAACTCGTGCACCGGCATCAGCTCCACCGCCGTCACGCCGAGCCGCTTGAAGTGCTCGATCATCACCGGTGAGGCGATCGCCGCGTACGTGCCGCGCAGCTCCTCCGGGATGTCCGGGTGGCGCATGGTCAGGCCGCGCACGTGCGCCTCGTAGATCACCGAGTGGTGGTACGGGGTGCGCGGCGGCCGGTCGTTGCCCCAGTCGAAGTACGGGTTCACCACCACCGACTTCGGCATGTACGGCGCCGAGTCGGCGGTGTTCATCCGGTCCGGGTCGCCGCCGACCTCGTAGTCGTAGACCGACGGATCCCAGGTGATCTCCCCGTCGACCGCCTTCGCGTACGGGTCGAGCAGCAGCTTGTGCGGATTGCATCGCAGCCCCTCGGCCGGGTTCCACGGCCCGTGCACCCGGTAGCCGTAGCGCTGGCCGGGCTCGACACCGGGGATGTAGGCGTGCCAGACGTACGCGTCGACCTCGCGCAGCTCCACCCGCCGCTCGGTGCCGATGTCCCACTCGTCGAACAGGCACAGCTCGATCTTCTCCGCCACCTCGGAGAAGATCGCGAAGTTGGTGCCCATCCCGTCGTACGTGGCGCCGAGGGGGTAGCTCTCGCCCGGCCAGACCTGCATGTCGCTCCTTCGGCCCATGATCGTGAGCGCACCGGACAGGGGGAACCGCCGATGCGCACGCCGGTGATGCCCAGTCGTACCCGCCGTCAATCCACCCGTTCGGACCGTAACCGAATCCGCCCTCGTGCGAACGGATAGACGTTCGGGTGTCATCCGTCACGATCGCCCTTTTCGAGATGCGGACCGGCGGCGGATGGACTTTCCTGGATCCGGGCCCACGCGCGCGCGGGCCCGCCCGGCCGTTCGGCCACACCTCACCACCGCTCGACGCCGCCACCGAAGCCGGCGTGCCTCACCATGCATGGACGGAGATCCCCGTGACCACTCTGCGGGTCGGCGCTCAGCCCGCCACCGCGACGGACCGGCTCCACCGGCCCACCCTCACCTCCCGCCCGGCGCCCCCGTCGCCGGCCGGGTCCGCGCCCCGGACCCGGCGCATCCTGATGCTGTCGTGGGAGTACCCGCCGGTGCTCGTCGGCGGGCTCGGCCGCCACGTCCACGCGCTGTCAGTCGCCCTGGCCGCCGCCGGGCACGAGGTCACGGTCGTCACCCGCCACGCCGAGGGCGCTCCCCTGGAGGAGTACGCCGACGGCGTCCGCATCGTCCGCGCCGCCGAGGACCCGGTCACCTTCCCCCTCGCCACCGGCTCGCTGCTGGCCTGGACCATGGCGTTCAACCACACCCTCACCCGGGCCGCGCTGCGCGCCGCCTCCTCCGGCACCTACGACGTCATCCACGCCCACGACTGGCTCGTCGCGCACACCGCGATGACGCTGCGCGAGCACCTGGACGTGCCGCTGGTCAGCACCATCCACGCCACCGAGGCGGGCCGGCACCAGGGCTGGCTGCCCGAGGAGATGAACCGCACCATCCACGGCGTCGAACACTGGCTCGCCGGCGAGTCCGGGCGCGTGATCGTCTGCTCCGGTTACATGCGCGACGAGGTGGGCGCGCTGTTCGGCGTGGACGCCGCCCGCGTCGACGTGGTCCCCAACGGCGTCGAGCCGCACCGCTGGCGGGTGCCCGCGTCGGCGGTCGCCGCCGCCCGGGCCCGGTTCGCCGCCGACGGCCCGCTGGTCACGTTCGCCGGGCGCCTGGTGTACGAGAAGGGCGTGCAGCACCTGCTGGCCGGGCTGCCCCGGCTGCGCGACCGGCACCCGGGCCTGCGCGCGGTGATCGTCGGCGACGGGCCGTACAAGGCGGAACTGGAGGCCGAGGTGCACCGCCTCGGGCTGGGCGCCACTGTGAGCATGCCCGGGTTCCTCGGCGGCACCGACCTGCCCGCCGTCATGGCCGCCTCGGACTGCTTCGCGGTGCCGAGCATCTACGAGCCGTTCGGCATGGTGGCGCTGGAGGGGGCCGCCGCGGGCGCGCCGCTGGCCGTCGCCCGTACCGGTGGGCTGGCCGAGATCGTGGAGCCGGGCGTCACCGGGATGACGTTCGCCCCGCACGACCCGGACGGCCTCGCCGAGGCGGTGCACACGCTGCTGTCCGACCGGGACCGGGCGCGTGCGCTCGCCCGGCGGGCCCGCACCATGGTGCACGAGCAGTACGGCTGGGCGGCCATCGCGTCCCGCACGGCTGCCGCGTACGCCGCAGCCATCGCCGGCGACCCGGCGTTCACCGCCGCCCGCGCACAGCACCGCATGGCACACGGTCACCCCACGCCGCGCGTCCCCGAGGGCAACCTCCTCACCGCCGCCGGCTTGAGGTAAGGAAGGGCCCCCTGTTAACGCCTGGGGTAGAGGAAGGGCCCCTTATTAACGCCCGCCGCCCGGTGCACACGACGAAGGCCGCCGACCCGGCTCGGGTCGGCGGCCTTCGTGGTCCGCGTGTTAAAAGGGGGCCCCTCCTCTACCCGAGGCGTTAAGAAGGGGCCCTTCCTTGCACGCTCAGCGCTGGGCGGCGGGGACGTAGTCCCGCTCGGTGGCGCCGGTGTAGATCTGCCTCGGGCGACCGATCTTGGTCTCCGGGTCGTTGATCATCTCGCGCCACTGCGCGATCCAGCCGGGCAGTCGGCCGAGCGCGAACAGCACCGTGAACATCTTCGTCGGGAAGCCCATGGCCTTGTAGATCAGGCCGGTGTAGAAGTCCACGTTCGGGTAGAGCCGCCGGGACACGAAGAAGTCGTCGGCGAGCGCGATCTCCTCGAGCTGCACGGCGAGGTCCAGCAGCGGGTCCGGCTTGGCCATCCGGCCGAGCACGTCCTGGGCGGCCTTCTTCACGATGGCGGCGCGCGGGTCGTAGTTCTTGTAGACCCGGTGCCCGAAGCCCATCAGCTTCACGCCGTCCTGCTTGTCCTTCACCTTCTGCACGAAGGAGCGGACGTCGCCGCCGTCGGCCTGGATCTTCTGGAGCATCTCCAGGACGGCCTGGTTGGCGCCGCCGTGCAGCGGGCCGAACAGCGCGTTCACGCCGGCCGAGACCGAGGCGAACAGGTTGGCGTTGCTGGAGCCGACCAGCCGCACGGTCGAGGTGGAGCAGTTCTGCTCGTGGTCGGCGTGCAGGATGAACAGCATGTCCAGCACCCGGGCGACGACCGGGTCGACCTCGTACGGCTCGGCCGGTACGCCGAACGTCATCCGCAGGAAGTTCTCGACGTAGCCCAGCGAGTTGTCCGGGTACAGCAGCGGCTGCCCGATCGACTTCTTGTACGCGTACGAGGCGATGGTGGGGACCTTCGCCATCAGCCGCACCGTGGACATCTCCACGTGCTCGGAGTCGAACGGGTCCAGGCTGTCCTGGTAGAAGGTCGAGATGGCGCTGACGGCCGAGGAGAGCACGGCCATCGGGTGCGCGTCGCGGGGGAAGCCGTCGAAGAAGCGACGCATCTCCTCGTGCAGCAGCGAGTGCCGCCGGATCCGCTCGCTGAACTCGGTGAGCTGCGTCTGGGACGGCAGCTCGCCGTAGATCAGCAGGTAGGAGACCTCCAGGAAAGAGGACTTCTCGGCCAGCTGGTCGATCGGGTAACCCCGGTACCGCAGGATGCCGGCATCACCGTCGATGTAGGTGATGGCGGACGAGCAGGACGCGGTGTTCACGAAACCGGGGTCGTACGTGGTCATCCCGGTTTCCTTGAGCAGCTTGCTCACCCCGATCCCGGCGGGGCCCTCAACCGCGGACTGCACCGGCATCGACAGCTGCCCACCGGGGTGGTCGAGCTTGACTTCCGTCATCTGTTCCTCGCTTCGCCGGCAAGATCTTCGTTGAATTGCCTTCGCTTCTACCGTAATCACGGCGCGGAGAACACCGCTCGTCATGGTTTGAGGGTGAGGTGTGCGTCACCTGTTTCCCGGCCAGCCGGTCCGGAAACCGGATGGGAGCGCGGCCATGGGCACGCTCGGGAGGTCCGTCACGACAGCGTGAGCCGCCGCAGCGTCCCGTCGTCGCCGACCCGGTAGAGGTCGAGCCGGTTGGCTCCGGCGGCGAACAGACGGTCGTCGGCGAGCAGCGCGGCGAACCGCCGTCCACCGGCGTCCGGCGGCACCACCGGCACCACCGCGCCGACGGTGCCGTTGACCGCCACGGCCAGCCGGGTGCCGTCGGGTACGCCGTCCGGCACGGTGCCCCAGACCATCGCGGGCAGCCCGCCGCCGGCCGGGTCGACCGCGTCGAACGCGTCCCGGTTCGCCACCGTGGCGGTCCCGGCGACCGGCACGTCACCGACCCGGGTGCCGACGAGCGGGTCGACGGGAGGCGGCGGGAGCGGCGCGGGCACACCGCCGTTGACGGTGACCGGCTGGCCGGGGCGGTCGTAGAAGCGTTTGTCGGCCCGTTCGCGCGGGGCCGCCTTCGCCGACCGGCCGTCCATCCGCCAGGGCACCCGCATGTGCGTCTCGTCGGCGATCGTGGGCAGCAGGTCGACGTGCTCCCAGTTGCGGTCGTCCACCCGTCCGGCGCGCTGGCCGGGTTCCTTGACGAACATCGGCACCCAGGCCACCTCGTTCGCGGCGTGGTCGATGGCGTCCATCCCCCGGCCCTGCCAGTCCCGGCGGAAGCTGACGCCGTGGTCGGCGGTGACCACGACCAGCGACTGGTCGTAGAGGCCGGTGGCGCGCAGCGTCCGCAGCGTCTCGCCGATCAGCCGGTCGGTGTAGCCGAGCTGGGCGAGGTGCCGGGCGCGGGCCAGGTCGACCCAGCCGGCGCCGTCGTTGGGCAGGTCGTCCGGCGCCGCGTAATGCGCCCCGGACGGCAGGTACGCCCACGGCGAGTGCGGCATCAGCAGGTGCAGGAAGTGCAGCGTGGGCCGGGTGTCGGGGCGCAGCCCGGCCAGGAACGAGGTGAACCGGGCCGGCTGGTTGTCGTCGAGGGTGTCCCAGCGGAACTTCGGGTCGTCAGGCACCGGCTCGGCGGCGTCCAGCCCGGCCTCGGCGGCGGTCCGCTCGCGGTAGGAGTCCTCCGGGTCGATCCGGCTGTCCACCGGCGCGGCGATCCGTCCGAGCAGCCGGCCGCTCTCCCGGACCAGCACGCCGAGCCCCTGTTCCGGGGTGGTGGCCTGCTCGCAGCGGCTCGGCGGGCAGAGCCGGGTGATGCTCTCCTCGGCCTTGATCCGGTAGAGGCCGCCGAGCGCGGTGAACAGGTTGTCCGGGTACTGCGAGTAGTGCGGCGCCGCCCCCCGCTCCGGGTAGCGCCCGGTGAGCATCGCGGGCAGCGCGTAGGGCGTCCAGCCGCTGACGCCGGTGGCATTGCGGTACCAGGTCGACCCGCCGGCCAGCGCCGCGAAGTTCGGGTAGCGCTCGGCGTCGATCCGGCCGTCCGGACCGAGCAGGGACACCAGCGGCAACTCGTCCAGCACGATCATGACCACCGGCGGGTGCGCACCCGCACCGGCCACGCCGGCCGCGCCCCCTTCACCGCGCGGCAGCACCACCGCCGACGCGGGCGAGGCGAACAGGAACAACCCGACGAACACCAGTGGCCCGGCGGCGGCGACCCGCAGCACCCGCCGGGGCGCCCGCCACCGCCGGTGCGCGGCCGCGCCCGCGGCTCCGGCCGCACCGGCGACGACAAGCAGGGGTACGCCTCGAAGCGGCGTGACGTGCCGGCCGACCTGGACCGCCAGCGCGGCGAGCAGCAGTCCCACGAGCGCGGTGTGCGCGACGGACCGGGTGAGGCGTCCGGCGGGCAGCGCGAGCGCGCCGAGCAGCGCGAACACCATCGTCGGCGCGAGCGCGATCAGGGCGACCAGCAGCAGCACGTCGGCCCGGGAGGCGCGGTGGAACAGGAAGAAGTCGGGGCTGCGGCCGAGCACGTCGAGCAGCGGCTGGGTGACCACCAGCCCGATCAGCGCGGCGACCTCGGCCAGCCGGGCGGCCTCGGCCCGCCACCAGGGCCGGCGCTCCCGGCGGTCCGGTCCGGCCGCGCGTTCCCGGGGTGGTGCGAGGGTGTCCTCAGCCACCCACCACCACCTGGTAGAGCGTGCGGGTGCCGGACGGCAACTCGGTCCGGGCGACCACCCGGCCCCGGCGGGCCAGCAGCGCCTCGAAGGCGTCCCGCCGGTAGTCCGGGAACAGGCCGTCCGGCTTGTTCGCCAGCAGCCGGCGGGCCATCGGGTCGTCCGGGTGGACGAACTCCACCACCAGGCTGCCGCCGGTGGCGGTGAGCGCGGTCAGCTGGTCGAGCACCTCGGGCAGCGGCACGTTGCGCCCGATCGCCAGGTGGTGCACCACGGCCAGGGCCAGGACGGTGTCCGCGCGGGCCCGGTCGGCGAACGCGGCCCGCTCGACGCCGCGCCAGCCGCCGCCCGGCGACGGGTCGGCCAGGTCCATCACCAGCGGCAGGATCCGTGTCTCGCCCTCGTCGCGCAGCGCGCGGTAGAGCGTGTCGACCACTGCCGGGTCCTGCTCGACGGCGACGACGTGCGCGGCGTGCCGGGCGGCGATGCGGGCGTACCGGCCGTCGTTGGCGCCCAGGTCCAGCGCCGATCCTCCGCCTACGGCGGCCACCGCCCGGTCGACGAACTCCTCCTTGGCCTGCCGGTCCGGCACCGAGTACGCGCAGGTGCGCTGGTAGTCCGACCAGTGGCTGTCGCCGGGCCGGTGGTCGATCCGGCGGACCAGTTTCGTCAGCCCGCGTACCGTGGCCAGCGCCAGTTCCCGGGAGAACCCGGCGGCGCGCAACTGGGCGCGGACGTCGGTGGTGCTCGCGGCGGAGTTGCGGGCCTGCATCGCGCCGTGCAGGTGCACGTGGGTGGGCACGCCGGCTCGCCAGCGCCGGGCACCGCCGAACAGCCGGCGCATCTGGTCCGGTTCGACGCCGTCGACGCGGGCGCGCAGGAACGGCTGGAAGTCCAGCCCGAGGTGGGCCTGGATGAGCAGCGGGTAGAGCAGCGTCTGGCAGAACTGCCGGTAGCCGGCCCAGGGTTCGCCGTCGCGCAGTGCCTCGAACGAGCCGACGTCGATGAAGACCGGCCGGGCGCCGCGCCACTGCACGTTGTACGCCGAGCCGTCCTTCGTGGTGAAGCCTGCTTCCAGGGCGGCGCGCAGCACGTCCAGGTGCAGCAGCGCCGCGTCGCGCAGCATCGCGGACGACCACTCGTAGGGGTGCGAGACGAACGGGATCCGCTCGTGCCGCAGCACCGTGGTCCAGGGCGCGTCGACAGGGGTCGGGGTCAGTTCCTCGGTGCCGACGATCTGCCCGGTGCTGGTGGCCTGCCGGAAGAAGTCGGTGACGGACAGCGCCCGCCAGTCCCGGGCGGAGCGCTCGTCGAGCCCGCGCAGCACCTCATCGCCCCGGTGGAACACCCGGTTGCCGGGGTCGCGGAAGGAGCCGGGCTCGACGCGGACGCCGGTGTCGGGGATCGTCACGCCGCCGGGCCCTGGTCGGAGGGCTGACGCCGGAACCGGGACACCAGGCGGCGCCAGTAGAGCTTGGCGGCCACCGCCACCCCGGCCACCCCGCCGACCACCGCCTGCACGATGAGACTGCCGGATCCCGCGTCCAGGTAGGCCAGATGCGTCACGGCTACTTTTCCTTCCCTCGCCGGTCATCGAAGCACGCCCGGAATGCGAGCTTTATTGCTCGGAGCCGGACTTGTCCCTCACCGTAACGTCTCGGCGTCCGGGTCCGCGGCCACACCGGCCACTCGTCCCCCGTCCGATCCGTTCAAGACGGGCCGGGCCGGTCGCGCCTACCGTGGCCGGCATGACACCGCAGTTCGATCTGGTCGGGACCGTGGTCACCGACATGGCCCGCACGCTCGACTTCTACCGGCGGCTGGGGCTGCCGATCCCGGCCGGCGCCGAGACGGAAGGGCACGTCGAGGTCACCCTGCCGAACGGCGTACGGCTGGCCTGGGACACGGTCGAGGTGATCCGCAGCTTCCACCCCGACTTCGACCCGTCCGGCGGCAACAACCGGATGAGCCTGGCCTTCCGGTGCGCCGACCCGTCCGAGGTGGACCGCTGGTACGCCGAGCTGACCGGTGCCGGGCACCACGGCGAGATGCCGCCGTGGGACGCGTTCTGGGGGCAGCGGTACGCGGTCCTGCACGACCCGGACGGCAACGGCGTGGACCTGTTCGCCCCGCTGCCTGCGGCCGAGTAGACGCGAGGCGGCTCGCGGGCCGCTTCCGGGCCGGTCAGGTCGCCTGCGGGCGGCTCCGGGCCGGGGCGAGCAGCCGGGTCGGCGGCACCCCGGCCAGCTCCCGCACCTCGCGGGTCAGGTGGGCCTGGTCGGCGTACCCGCTGCGCACCGCCACCTCGGCGAGCGGCGCACCGGCGCGGGCCAGGTCCAGCGCGCGGCGCATCCGCAGGATGCGGGCCAGCGTCTTCGGGCCGTACCCGAAGAGGTCCCGGCTGCGCCGGTGCAGGGCGCGCGGGCCGAGGCCGACCTCGGCGGCGGTCGCGGCGACGGTGGCCCCGGCGGCCAGGCGGGCGGCGACATGCGCGCCGATCGGGTCGGGGCCGCCGGCCGCGCGCAGCCGGTCGCGGGCGACCCGGGTGAGCACCCCGGCGGCCTCGTCGCCCGGCGCGGCCAGCGCGGCCTCGACCCGCTCGGTCACCTCGGCGGCGGCGCGGCCCCACAGGTCGGCGAGCGATACGCGGCGGTCCCGCAACTCCTCGGCCGGCACCCCGAACACGGCCGGGCCGGTCCCCGGCGGCAGGCGCAGCCCGATCCACCGGTCCCCCGGCGCCGACCGCGACAGGTGCGCGGTGCGGTCCGGACCCGCGACCAGCAGCCCGGACCGGCTGGACCAGAGCAGATCCAGGCACCCGTCCGGCAGCACCCGCGTCTCACTCCCGCCCGAGACGCTGCTCCACAGCACCCCGCCCGGAACCCCCGCCACCTTCCACTCCCGGTACACCCTCCCACCCTCCCACCCCCCACCCTCCCCGTCGATCATGAAGTTGACGGTGTCGGCGCCCGGCGTGTCGCACCGCCAACCTCATGATCGACGGGGTGGGGTCAGGGGTGGTGAGGGTCAGGGGCGGTGGGGGTCAAGGGCGGTGGTGCATGGCCAGGCGGAGCAGGAGGAAGCGCAGGGCCGTCGCGGCCAGGTTGGCCGTTACCAGGACGGTCAGCTCCAACGCGCGGTTCGGGGTTGTGGTGGCGTGCAGCGCGGCCAGGGAACCGCTGGTCAGTGCCAGGCCGAGGGCGAACGCGAGCAGGCCCTGGAGGTGGTGCCGGCCGGCGTGGCGGCGCCCGGTGACCCCGAACGTGAGCCGCCGGTTGGCGGCCGTGTTGGCCACCGCCGTGAGCAGCAGCGCCAGCAGGTTCGCCGGCTGTGCCCCGAGCGGGCCGCGGGCCAGCAGGAACAACAGCAGGTACGCGAGCGTGCTCGCCACGCCCACAGCGGCGAACCGGGCGAGCTGGCGCGGCAACCCGATCGGCACCTGCGCCGGCAGGGCCGGCAACGGGCCTCGGCCGAGCTGGGCGCGTAACTGCGCCAGCGGCAGCGCCCCGGTCACCAGCGCCCGGCCCAGCCGGCCGATGCCGCGCAGGTCGGCCAGCGCGGTGGCGACGATGTCGACCCGGCTGTCCGGGTCGTCCACCCAGTCCACAGGCACCTCGTGGATGCGCAGCCCGGCCCGCTGCGCCAGGACCAGCAGCTCGGTGTCGAAGAACCAGCCGGTGTCGCGCACCAGCGGCAGCAGCTCGGCGGCCACGTCGGCGCGGATCGCCTTGAACCCGCACTGGGCGTCGGAGAAACGCGCCGCGAGCGCACCGCGCAGCAGCAGGTTGTAGCCGCGCGAGATGACCTCCCGCTTGGCGCCCCGGACCACCCTGCTGGTGCGGGCCAGCCGGGTGCCGATGGCCAGGTCCGAGTGCCCGGAGATGAGCGGCGCGACAAGCGGCAGCAGCGCGGCCAGGTCGGTGGACAGGTCCACGTCCATGTACGCGAGCACCGGCGCCGGCGAGGCCGACCACGCGGCCCGCAGCGCCCGCCCGCGGCCCTTCTCGTCCAGGCGCAGCACCCCCACCTCGGGCAGCTCGTCGGCGAGCACCCGGGCCACCGCCGGGGTGCCGTCCACGCTGGCGTTGTCGGCCACAGTGATCCGGAACGGGTACGGGAAGTGCGCGGTCAGGTGCGCATGCAGCCGCCGGACGCAGGGCCCGAGGTCGGCCTCCTCGTTGTAGACCGGGACCACCACGTCGAGCACCGCGCTGCCGGCGGCGGGCCGGGCCTGCACGGCGGCCCGGGGCGCGTACGTGTCAGTCATCGCTCAGCCCTGCTTTCCGCTGCTCAGGTCGTACACGGTCACGCCGTCGACGGTGGTCGCGGTGAAGTTGTCGGCGACCCACGCGGCGATCTCGGCCGAGGCGTTGCTGCCGCCGTCGGCCCGGAACCCGCCGCCACCGAGGAAGTAGTGGATCCGCCCGTCGGCGACGTACCGCTGGAACTGGGCGAGCGTCGGCGACGGATCGCTGCCGTTGAAGCCGCCGATCGGCATGACCGGCCGGCCGGTCGCCAGCTGGTAGCCGGAGGCGTTGTTCGAGCCGACAGTCGCGGCGACCCAGGTGTAGTCGTCGGCGTCGGCGGTGAGCAGCGCAGTCATCTCGGCGCTCGGCTCGCGGGCGTCGAGCAGCCCGCCCATGCCGCCGCCGCGCTGCCCCCGCCCCTCCTGCCCGGTCCCGCCGTCCTGCCCGGGGAAGCCGCCCTGCCCCGGGATGCCGCCCGGCGCGGTGCCGCCGTCCTGACCTGTGCCGCCGTCCTGACCTGTGCCGCCGGGCGCGCCCGGGGCCGAACCACCACCGGGGAATCCGGGGAACCCACCGGCATTCGCCCCGCCGTCCTGGCCGGTACCGCCCGGGCCGGAGCCGTCGGAACCCGTGCCGTCCGAGCCGGTGCCGTTCGGGCCACCTGGGAAGCCCGGGAACTGTCCGTTCCCGCCGCCCGGCATCCGGCCGCCCGGTCCGCCGGGGCCGCCGAAGCCACCAGCTCCGGCCGGCCCGGCACTCGGGATCGAGCCGCTGTGCGGGGTGGCAGCGGTCTGCATGGCGTACGCGGCCGGCCCGGCCAGCGCCACCGCGATCCCGGCGACGGACACCACCGGCACCACCCACCGCACAACCCGCCCGGCAAACCCAGCCCCGGGCCCCGCCGCCACCCCCGTCTCCGAGTTGACCAAGGAGTTCGCGTCACTTTGAACGCCGTTCCCGGACGCGAACTCCTTGATCACCGCCGAGGTGGCCAGGAGGGCTGCGGTGGTCAGGCCCACGGCCAGGATTGTGGAGCGCAGCCATGGGTGCCAGTCGGCGGTGCGGCCGAGCAGGTGCCAGGACCACCAGGCGGTGACCGCCAGCGTGCCGGCCAGGACCAGCGTGGCGACGAGCGCCCGCCGCCGGCCCGGAGCCGCGACGACCGAGGCACCCGCGACGACCGGCGCATCCGCCACAGCGGGAACCGGAGCCGCCGCGACTGCCTCGACCGGCGCCGAGCGGGCGCGCCGCAGCAGCGTGACGCCGATGCCGGCCAGCGCGCCGACCGCCGGGGCCAGGGCGACCGTGTAGTACGCGTGGAAGATCCCGGACATGAAGCTGAAGATCAGACCGGTGACCACCAGCCAGCCGCCCCAGAGCAGCAGACCGGCCCGGGTGCGGTCGGTACGCGGTGCCCGCCCGGCCAGCCACAGCCCCGCGACCAGCAGGATCAGCGCGGCCGGCAGCAGCCAGGAGATCTGCCCGCCGACCTCGGTGTCGAACATCCGCAGCAGACCGGTCTGACCGGAGAACGGCCCGCCGCCTCCCCCGCCGGGCCGGCCGCCACCGCCCACGCTGCCCACCTCGTCGCCGGTGATGCGGCCCAGCCCGTTGTAGCCGAGCGTCAGCTCCAGGATGCTGTTGTTCTGCGAGCCGCCGATGTACGGGCGGGCGCTCGCCGGCGCCAGCTCGACGATCGCCACCCACCAGCCGGCGGAGACGACCACTGCGAGCCCGGCCAGCAGGAGCTGCCGGATCCGCCGTCCGAGTCCGGTCGGCGCGGCCAGCAGGTAGACCCCGGCGAAGACCGGGATCACCAGGAACGCCTGGAGCATCTTGGTGAGGAAGCCGAAGCCGACGAGCACGCCGGTCAGCACGATCCACCGCGTGCTCGCCGTCTCGACCGCGCGCACCGTGGCGTACGCGGCGGCGACGAGCAGGAACACCAGCAGCGCGTCCGGGTTGTTGAACCGGAACATCAGCGTCGCCACCGGGGTGAGCGCGAGCACCGCGCCGGCGAGCAGGCCGGCGGCCGGGCCGTACCAGCGGCGGACGGTCGCGTACAGCACGCCGACGGAGGCGACGCCGAGCAGCGCCTGCGGCACCAGGATCGACCAGCCGCTCAGGCCGAAGATGCGCACCGAGAGCGCCATCAGCCACAGCGAGGCGGGGGTCTTGTCCACTGTGATCGAGTTGGCCGCGTCCGAGGAGCCGTAGAAGAACGCCGTCCAGCTCTGCGACCCGGCCTGCACGGCGGCGGAGTAGAACGCGTTGGCCCAGCCGGAGGCGCCCAGGCCCCACAGGTAGAGCAGCGCGGTCGCGACCAGCAGGCCGGCCAGGGCCGGCCGGGCCCAGCGCGGATCGCGGCCGGTGCGGGTCTCCTCAGGTACGGGCGCGGGGGCCGGCTCGGTGCCGGGTGGACCGGCCGTGGGCGCGGTCGGCAGGCTCTCGGTTCGGTTCATGGCGGCAAGCCTCGGCGGGCCCGCTGGCCCGCTCCCGTGAGCGGCCTATGCGTCGGCTGTGGATCCCGGCAGCCAGACCGTGAACGCGGTGTGGCCGGGCCGGCTGACCACGTCGACCCGCCCGTGGTGCGCCTCGACCACGGCGGCGACGATGGCCAAGCCCAGGCCCGTGCTGCCCTGCGCGCGGGAGCGGGAGGTGTCGCCGCGCGCGAACCGCTCGAAGACCTCCGGCTGCAACTGCTCCGGGATGCCCGGCCCGTCGTCGGTGACGCGTAGTTCGACGCCGCCGGGCGCGGGCGCGAGCCGGACCGTGACTGTGGTGCCGGCCGGGGTGTGCACCCGCGCGTTCGCCAGCAGGTTCGCCAGCACCTGGTGCAGCCGGTGGGCGTCGCCGGTGACGGTGAGCGGCTCGTCGGGCAGGTCGAGTTGCCAGCGGTGGTCGGGCCCGGCGACGTGCGCGTCACTGACCGCGTTCACGGCCATGGCGGTCAGGTCGACCGGCTCGGCGGCGAGCGGCCGGCCGGAGTCCAGCCGGGCCAGCAGCAGCAGGTCGTCGACGAGGCTCGTCATCCGGGTGCTCTCCGACTCGACGCGGCGCAGCGCGTGCGCCACGTCGGGCGGCACTTCCTGGCGGCCCCGGCGGGCCACCTCGGCGTACCCGCGGATGGCAGCGAGGGGGGTGCGCAGCTCGTGGCTGGCGTCGGCGACGAACTGGCGTACCCGGGTCTCGCTGGCCTGCCGGGCGACGAGCGCGGCGGCGACGTGGCCGAGCATCCGGTTGAGCGCGCCGCCGACCTGCCCGACCTCGGTGCGGGGGTCGGTGTCGGCGGCCGGCACCCGCACGGACAGGGCGACCTCGCCGCGGTCGAGCGGCAGTTCGGTGACCCGGGCGGCGGTGGCGGCGACGCGGTTGAGCGGCCGCAGCGTCACCCGGACGATGAGCAGACCGAGGGCGCCGGCGATGACCAGGCCGGCGCCGATCACCCCGGCCTGCGCGACGAGCATCCACATGACGGTGTCGTCGACCTGGGCCAGCGGGATCGCGAGGACCAGCACGTCGCCGTCGCCGCGCGGCGACGGGAGCGCGATCGCGCGGTAGTCGCCCCGGTCGCCGACGACGACTGTGTGCGGGCGGTCGCCGACGGGTACGCGGGCCAGCGCGGTCAGGTCGGCGGCAGGCACCTCCTCGCTGTCGCCGTTTCCGGACCGGACCCGGCCGACGGGTTCGGCGGCGGCGGGCACCCGGACGGCGATCGAGCCCGGCGGGAAGCCGCCAGGGGGGTCCGGCGCCACCTCGTCGGAGTCCGGCGGGGTGGGCCGCTGGTCCGGTCGCGGCGGGTCGACGCCGCGGCGGGCCCAGCGTTCGAAGTCGGCGGGCCGCCGGTCGCCGAAGGTGAGCTGGTTGTCGATCTGGTCGATCAGGAAGTGTCGCAGCGCGACTGTGGTCAGGCCGCCGATGCCGATGCTCACCAGCGCGAGCAGCGCCACCACGGAGAGCACCAGACGGCGGCGCAGCGACCAGCCGGCCAGGCGGCGGCGCAGCCGGCCGCCCCTGTCACTCGGCGGGTTTGAGGACATAGCCCGCCCCGCGCAGCGTATGGATCATGGGCGCGCGGCCCGCGTCGATCTTCTTGCGCAGGTACGAGATGTACAGCTCGACCACGTTGGCCTGGCCGCCGAAGTCGTAGTTCCACACCCGGTCGAGGATCTGCGCCTTGCTGAGCACCCGGCGCGGGTTGCGCATGAGGTAGCGCAGCAGCTCGAACTCGGTGGCGGTGAGCGTGATCAGGTCGTCGCCGCGGCGTACCTCGTGGCTGTCCTCGTCGAGGGTGAGGTCGCCGACGGTGAGCACCGCCTCCTGGCGGGCGGCGACCGCGAAGCCGGAACGGCGCAGCAGCGCGCGCAGCCGGGCGATCACCTCCTCCAGGCTGAAGGGCTTGGTGACGTAGTCGTCGCCGCCGACCGTGAGCCCGGCGACGCGTTCCTCCACCGCGTCGCGGGCGGTCAGGAACAGCACCGGCACGCTCGGGAACTGCTCGCGCAGGCGGCGCAGCACCTGGAAGCCGTCCAGGTCGGGCAGCATCACGTCGAGCACCACGGCGTCCGGGCGGAACTGGCGGGCGGTGGTGACAGCCGCCATGCCGCTGCCGGCGGTGGCGACCTGCCAGCCCTCGTACCGCAGCGCCATCGAGAGCAGGTCGGTGAGTGTCGGCTCGTCGTCGACGACGAGCACCCGCACCGGTTCGCCGTCCGGTCGGCGCAGCTCGATGCGACCCTGCGCGGACTGCGCGTTCATGACCATGCCCCCATCGTGGGCGGACCCGCTGTCGGCGGGCTGTCCCGATCCTGTGTACCAGCTGTGCGCGCCGCGCGGCGGCGATCCGGGCAGGTCGACGGGGTCTTCCGCACCGGGGCTACCCGGTGGTAACTTCCCGGCATGTCCATCGATGGTCGTTTTTCCGGCCGGTTGGCCGGCAAGGTGGTGCTGGTGACCGGCGCGGCCCGGGGCATCGGCGAGCACACCGCCCGCCTCGCCGCGGCGCGCGGCGCGCGGTTGTCCCTCGTCGGGCTGGAACCCGACCGGCTCGCCGCGCTCGCCGCCGAGCTGGGCCCGGGGCACGCCTGGTTCGCCGCCGACGTCACCGACCAGGACGCCCTCGCCGCGGCGGTGGACGGGACACTCGCGACGCTGGGCGGGATCGACGCGGTGGTGGCGAACGCCGGGGTCGCCAACCGAGGCACGATCGCCGTCGGCGACGTCGAGGCGCTGGTGCGTACCGTCGAGGTCAACCTGATCGGGGTGATGCGCACCGCGGCGGCGACCGTGCCCGCGCTCGTCGACCGGGGTGGCTATCTGCTGATCGTCTCCTCGGCCGCGGCGTTCGCCGCGCTGCCCGGCATGGCGGCCTACTGCGCCTCCAAGGCCGGCGTCGAGCAGTTCGGCAACGCGGTCCGGCTGGAGCTGGCACACCGGGGCGTGGCGGTCGGCACCGCCCATCCGTCGTGGGTGGACACCGACCTGGTCCGCGAGGCGCGCGCCGACCTGCCGGCCTTCTCCACGGCGCTGGCGAAGCTGCCCTGGCCGCTGCGGCGTACCACAACGGTGACCGAGTGCGCCGAGGCGTTCGTCCGGGCGATCGAGCGCCGCAGCCGCCGGGTGTACGTGCCGCGCGCCGTGGCCGGCGTGCAGGCGATGCGATCGGTGCTGGTCAGCCCGCTGGCCGACCGGCTGGTGGGCCGCACCGCCCGGGCCACCGTGCCGCTGATCGAGGAGCAGTCCCGGGCGCTGGGCCGGGGCTTCGGCGCCAGCACGCCGCAGGGGCGGCCGTGACCGCGCCGGTGGACGTCGTCTACGAGCGGCGGGGCACCGGGCCGACGCTGGTGCTGCTGCACGGCATCGGCCACCACGGCGGCGCCTGGCGGCCGGTGCTGGACCGCCTCGCCGAGGCGCACGACGTGATCGCCGTCGACCTGCCCGGCTTCGGCCGCTCCCCGGTGCCCGCCGCCGGGCTGCCCGCCGACATGCCCGGCCTGGCCGTGGCCATGGTCGAGCTGTTCGCCGCGTTCGGGCTGGAACGCCCGCACGTCGCGGGCAACAGCCTCGGCGGCGCGATCGCCCTCGAACTGGCCGCGATCGGCGCGGTCTCCTCGGCCACCGCGCTGTCGCCGGCCGGGTTCTGCACCGCGCGCGAGCTGCGCTGGGCGCTGACCGTGCTCGCCCTGCACCGCAACGCGGCCCGGCTGCCCGAACCGGTGCTGCGCCGCCTGTTCGCCGCGCCCGCGCTGCGGATGCTGGCGATGGGCATGATCCTGGCCCGGCCCAACCGGATGGCCCTCGACGACGCGCTCGCCGACGCCCGCGCGCTGCGCCAGGCACGGGCGTTCCGCGCCGTCGCCCGCGCCGGCCGGGGGTACGCCTACGCGGGCGCGCCGACCGTGCCGGTCACAGTCGCGTGGGGTACTCGGGACCGGATCCTGCCGTACCGGCAGGCGGCGCTGGCGCGTACCCGGCTGCCCGCCGCGCGGCACCTGGACCTGCCCGGCTGCGGGCACGTGCCCATGCACGACGACCCGGAGCTGGTCGCCTCGGTCATCCTCGGCACCACCGGCGTCCGGCCGGCCTGACGCGCCGCGTCCGGCCGCTGCGAGACGACCTCACTCGGTCGCGCCGAACGGGAACGTGTGCACGTACCGCATCGTCCAGCCGCCGGGCGACGCGTGGTCGTCGCGCTCGTAGAGGTGGTCGGCCACCCCCTCGGCCGGTTCCTCCGGATGACGCAGCACCCACCGGGGCGGCGGCGCGCCGTCCGGCCCCGCGGGCAGGTCCCGGGTCAGCTCGTCGGCCGGCCCGCCGACGAACCGCACGCGCACCACGGCCACCGCTGCCCTCCGTCCGTCGACGCCCTCGCCGCGAAGCTACCCCGCCGCGGCGCCGCCCCTCGGCGGTTTGCACAGCTCCGGGGCCGGGTAGCGGGACCGGAGGGCACCGGACGAGGCGAGGAGTGGCGATGAGGACGCTGGGCGGGCGGTACGAGCTCGAACAGCGAGCCGGCCTGGGTGGCATGTCGGAGGTGTGGCGCGCGCACGACCGCGTGCTGGACCGGACCGTCGCGGTGAAGCTCATCTCGCCCGCACTGGACGGCGACGCCGGATCGGTGGACCGGATCCGGGCCGAGGCACGCTCGGCGGCGCGGCTGGTGCACCCGAACGTCGCCAGCGTGCACGACTTCGGCACCGCGACACTGCCGGACGGACGCCCGGTGCCGTACATCGTGATGGAGCTGGCCGAGGGCGAGACGCTCGCCGCGCACCTGCGCAACGGGCCGCTGGACTGGCGCATCGCGGTACGGGTCTGCGCCGAGGTGTGCGCCGCGCTCGCCGCCGCGCACGCGCACGACATCGTGCACCGGGACGTCAAGCCCGCGAACGTGATCCTCACCCCGTGCGGGGTGAAGGTGCTCGACTTCGGCATCGCCACTCCGGCCGGCGCACCGGACCACACTCCGGACGGCGTCGTCGTGGGCACCCCGGCGTACCTGGCGCCCGAGCAGCTCGACCGCCGGCCGGCCACCCCGGCCGCCGACATGTACGCGCTGGGCGTGCTGCTGTACTACTGCCTCACCGGTGAACTGCCGTACGAGGCCGGCACCACCACCCAGCTGCTCGGGTCGCGCCGCCGCCGGCCGCCCCGCCCGCTGCCCGAGGTTCCCGGCCTGCCGGGCGAGGTGGCCGAGCTCGTCCGCCGCTGCCTCGACGCCGACCCGTGCGCCCGGCCGACCAGCCCGATGGCCGCGCTGCTGCTGGCCGAGGCCGTGGACGCCCGGGTCTACGTGCCGATGACCGCGATGCTGCCCCGGCAGCGCGCGCCGCAGGTGTCGCCGTGGACCAGCCGGGCCGCCGCCGAGGCCACCGAGGCGATGGCCGTCGACGCCGCGCCCGGCGGCCGGATCGGCTGAGCACTCCTACTGCCTGCTCGGGCGCGGTTTCGCCGGTCGGGGTCCGGGAACGCGGTCCGGTGAGTGACGGGAGGAACGCGATGCCGGATCCGAGTTCCTGGCTGGCCGAGACGGCCACGGCGACCGCGGCGGGCGGTCACGTACGCACCGACGACGGCGGGCTCTCCTCCGCCCTGGCGTCCCCGCTGGCGCCGCACTGCACCGGCCTGACGCCGGAGCAGCTCCTGGCCGCGGCGTTCGCCTCCTGCCTGCACCACGCGGCGGTGGAGGCGGCCGGGGAGATCACCGACGAGGCGCACACAGTGCAGGTGACCGCCGAGGCGAAGCTGGGCCGCGACGACGACGGCCGCTACCGGGCCGACGTGCACGCCGAGATCTCCTCGGCGGGACTGACCCGCGACCAGCTGGCCGACCTGGTCGCGTACGCCGATCGGCTCTGGCCCTTCTCCAGCGGAGATCCGAGCCGGCACCGCCTCACCGTGACCCCGGCGGAGAACGGCCGGCACTGAGAGGTCACCAGCGGAAGCCGGCGGTGACCGCGCGGTGGTCGCTGTCCGGGGTGTGCAGCACCCCGGCGGCGGTCGGCGTCAGTCCCCGGTAGAGGACGTGGTCCGGGCGGGTGACCGGCAGCCCGGCCGGCCAGGTGAACCCGAATCCCTGCCCGGCCTCGGCCTGCGCGTCGCCGAGCAGCCGGGTCAGCGGGTCGAAGACCCGGTCGGTGGTGGCGGTGTTCAGGTCGCCGAGCACCACCAGCCGGTCGGCCGGGTCGGCACGCACGGCGTCGGCGAGCGCGGCGACGGTCTGGTCCCGGGTGGCGGTGTGCCCGGCCCGCGCGGAGCCGAGGTGGACCACGTACACGGCCAGGTCGCCCTGAGGCGCGGCGACCACGGCCCGCAGCGCGCGGTCCCAGCCCAGCCCGGTGTCGACGCCGTGCGCCTCACGGATCGGCCACCGGCTCCACAGCGCGACAGTCGACACCACCGTCCGGTGCGGGTAGCGCTCGGCCAGCACGGACGCCACCCGGTCGCCGTCGGCGACCTCCTGGAGCCCGATCAGGTCCGGGGCGTCGCCGGTGAGCGCGCCGACGGTGGCGGCCGGGTCGGGGTTGCCCACGCGCAGGTTCTGGCTGACCACGCGGACCGCGGCGCCGTCCGCGCCGGCGGCCGGGGGCAGCCACGCGCGGCCGTAGAGCCCGGCCCAGACCAGGGCCGGCAGCAGCACCGCCAGCAGCGCCGGCCGGGAGCGGCGCAGCAGCGCCGCGAGCGCGAGCAGCGGTACGGCGATTCCGAGCAGCGGGGTGACGCTGTCCACCAGGCTGCCCAGGCCGTGGACGTTCGGCACCAGCCGGTGCCCGGCCAGCAGCAGCGTGAGCAGCACGGCGCAGACGATGACGACGGCGCCGCGCCGGCTGCGGGGGCCGGGCGGGCGCTCGTCGACCATCCGCTGCGTCACCGTCGGAATCGTATCGAGCGCCCGGGTCGCCGCGCGGCGGCGTCGCCATGATCCACGGTCTCCGCACCGTGAGCCGCCGGATCGCGAGGAGTCGATCCCGGCGGGTCGGCGGACCGCCGCTGGGCGAGAGACGGCCGACCAGGGCATCATCGGCCGAACGGTGGAGCCGGGCGTCGGCCGCCGCCGGGTCGGCTCGGCGTCCGCTTCGCACCACCGAAACCGACATAGGCATTCTTCCGGGTACGCGCGGTTAGCGGTTTTCATGATCCGCCACCCCTGATGTCGCCCGCGAATCCGGCAGAATGTGGCGCATGCCACCAATCACCCCGATGGCAAAGGGCCGGAAGCTTTCTAGCCTCGGCGGGTGCACCCCGACGACCCCGATCATCAGCCGTTGCCCGCCAACCGCCCGGTTCGCCGAACGATTGACCCGGCATCAGCCGAACGGAGGGTGGGGCGTCACCGCGCCCCGGAACCGCCACGACGAGGCCCGGCCCGGTCCGTGCCCGGCCGGATCGCGGTGGCCACCGGCGTCACCTGCTGCCTCGGCCTGATCGGCGTGGCGGGCGTCGGCGAGACCGGCCCGGCGCACCTGGAGGTACGCGAGGCGGTCGCCGACCGGGCCGCCGCCGACCAGCGCGCCTCCCGCGACTTCACCCGGGTCGCGCCACCGGCCGCCGCGGCCCTGCCGCCGCCGGCTCCCACGCCCGGCGCCACGGCGACGAGGAAGCCGCCGCGCAAGCCCGTGCTGCCCGAGCGCCCCCGTCCGGTCGCCGGCCTGGACCAACGGCAGATGGACAACGCCAAGGCCATCGTCGACGTGGGGCGGGAGATGAAGATGCCCCGCCGGGCACTGGTCGTCGCAGTCGCCACCGCCATGCAGGAGAGCAACCTCTACAACCTGGCCAGCGACGTGCTGCCGCAGTCCTTCGACCACCCGCACCAGGGCAGCGGCTCCGACCACGACTCGGTCGGGCTGTTCCAGCAGCGGCCCAGCAGCGGCTGGGGCACCGTCGCCCAGCTCATGCGGCCGGCGTACGCGGCCCGGGCCTTCTACGCCGCGCTGCGCGAGGTGCCGGGCTGGGAGGACATGAGCGTCACCGCCGCCGCCCAGGCGGTGCAGGTGTCCGCCTACCCCGACGCGTACGCCCGGCACGAGAAGCGCGCCACGACCGTGGTGTCGGCGCTGGTCTGACCCGGCGCCGGTCAGGCAGAGCTGCGCCCGGCGCCACCGGGCCGTACGCTCGCCGCGGCGGTGGGGGTGTCCACCGCCACCCGCTCGCCCCGCGCCCCGGCCAGGATCTCGTCGACCCGGGACTCCCGGCGGCGGCGCGCCAGCAGGGCCGCCTCGAACTCGCGGCGCGCCCGCACGGCCTCGGCGTACGCCTCCTCCCGCAACCGGCGGGCCTCCTCACGTGCGGCCTCCAGCTCGGCGCGAGCCTGCGCCAGCAGCTCGGCGGCCTCCCGTTCGGCGACGGACGGGTGGGACGCGGCCGGCTCGACCGGCGCGGTACGGCGATGCAGGAAGTCGCACAGGTGCACGGCGTCCGACCGGATCTGGTCCCACTCCCGGCCGGCCCCGGCGGCGCCCTCCGCTCGCGCCGCCAGCCGACCCAGCCGCAGGCTCAGCTCGTCCAGACAGGCGTCGACCTGCCGCCTGTCGTAGCCGGTCTCCACCACCGAGAACCTCATGCGTCGCCCCCCAGGCAGCCGGTGCGCGTCCCCACCTGCCGATCCTGCGGTCCCCGCGCTCCCGGGCGCGGCCGTTCCCGCAAAATGTTCAGGATGCGGAGGCCCGGACTTCCCGCCCCTACGGGTGCTTCGGGAGCACGACCACCCGTCCGAAGAACTCGTCGATCCGGCGTACCACGTCGTTGAAGTCGTCCAGGTCGATCGGCTTCGTCACATACGCGTTGGCCTGGAGCGTGTAGCTGCTGACCACGTCGGTGTCGGCGTTGGAGGTGGTGAGCACGACGATCGGGATGGTCCGCAGGCTCTCGTCACCCTTGACCTCGCCGAGCACCTGTCGCCCGTCCATCCGGGGCATGTTCAGGTCGAGCAGGATCACGTCGGGGCGCTGCGCCTCGGTGTGCCGGCCCTCGCGGCGGAGGAACTCCATCGCCTCCTGGCCGTCGGCGACCACGTCGATGACCTTGTCGACGTCGGAGTCGGCCAGCGCCTCCTCGATCATCAGGACGTCACCCGGGTCGTCGTCCACCACCAGGATGCGAACGGGGCTGGGGCTGGTCTGACCCATCGGTTTACCTGCTTCGTGGTGAGGAGGGCGTCCGGCCGCACGGCCGGCTGCTGGCGGGGAAATGTACCGGATCAGGAGGCGGCCGGCGCGGTCGGGTCGGCGGTGTCGAGGCCGCGGTGGAGCACCTCGGCCAGCCCGGTCACCTGGAGCACCCGGGCCACCCGGCCGGTCGCCCCGGTGAGCCGCAGCCAGCCGCCGTCGGCGGCGACGATGTTGTCCCCCCGGACGAAGGCCGCGATGCCGGTGGAGTCGCAGAACGTCAGTTCGGTGAGGTCGAGCAGCAACTCGCGGTGCCCCTCCGCCACCACCCGGTCGATCGCCGAGCTCAACTCTCCGGCCGTGCCGAGGTCGAGCTCGCCGGCCAGCCGGAGGCAGACGCCGTCCCCGTCCCGCTGGGCGTACGTGACGGTGAACGTCACAGTGGCCCCTCTCGCTCCCACCGCAGGCGAACCCTTGCAGTGGTGCAAGTATATGCGACGGCCGCCCCGGCGCCCGTCAGCGGCCCGCCGCCGACAGCCCGCCCACCAGGGCCCTCCCCCGGTCGAGGAAGGCGGCCGCGCGTGGGAAGTCGCGCAGCTGCTGTCCATAGTGCTCCAGCGTCAGCCCGACCGCGCCCGCCGGCACCCCGCGGCTGACCAGGATCTCCACCAGCCACTCGACGAACCCGGTGAACAGCGTCGCGTCGTCCACGTAGAGCGCGGCGGCCAGGAAGTCCACGATGTAGCCGAGGTCGCTGATCGTGGAGTCGAGCTGCGCCGGGGTGTAGCCCGCTGTCGACGGCACCCGCTCGCGCAGGTCGGCCAGGGCGCTGTCGATCAGCTCGCCGCGCCGTTTGACCAGGCTGACGTACTCGTCGTCGGCCAGGTGATCCAGCCGCGCGGGCGGCGTCTCGCGCAGCGCCCGCTCGTCGGCCACCAGGTCCGCCGCGGCCGGCGCGTCGGGCGCCCACGGCACGCCGAGCACGCGGGCCCAGCGGCCGTCGTCGCCGAAGCCCCGGCCACCGACCACCACCGGCACGTCGGAGCGGCGGCACGCCTCCACCATCCGGTGGGCGTGCGGCAGCCGCATCGGCAGCGCGCAGGCCAGCGCCACCGCCTCGGCGTCGTAGCGATGCAGGTAGGACACCAGGTGCGCGGCCGGGACGCTGGCGCCGAGGAAGACGACCTGCCAGCCGCGCAGCCGCAGCACCTCGGCCACCAGCCGGGCCGGCAGCGCGTGCCACTCACCGTCCATGCAGGCCATCACGATCCGCCCGCGGGTCGGGCGGGGATCGGCGTACGCGGCCACCGCCGCCACCACCCGCTCGCTGATGTGGGTGGCGGCGTGCTCCTGGGCGACGCTCCACTCGTTGCGGGCCCAGCGTTCGCCCACCTCGGCCTGGGCCGGGGCGACCAGATCCAGCAGCACCCGCTCGGCCGGCACGCCCGCCTCCAGCAGCCCGCGGGCCACCGACACGGCGGCGGACTCGTCGGCGTCGGCCAGGCACTCCAGATAGCGGGGGAAGGCATGGCCCGGGTCGGCCTCGACGGTCGGCACGGTCACGCGAACTGCTCCCTCGTTCGTTCGGTCACGGCCGGATCCGGCACCGCGTGCAGGTGCCGCGGCGCCCGCCCGGCCGGGCCGGTGGCCCGCAGCGCCAGCACGGCGATGTCGTCGTGGTCGCCGTGCGCGAGCCAGTCGCAGGTCACCTGCTCGACCCGCTCGGCGAGCGCCGGCGCGGGCATCCGGTGGCAGCCGGTCACCGCGTTGAGCAGCCGCTCGGCGCCGAACTGCTCGTCACCGCGCCGGCCGCCGCGCGCCTCGGTCACCCCGTCGCTGTAGAACAGGCAGGTCTCCCCCGGCGCCAGGTGCACCGTCACCTCGCCGATGCGGGGATCGGGCACCACACCGATCAGCATGCCGCGCAACGGCACCACCTCGACCTCGCCGGACTCCCGCAGCACCAGCGGCGGCAGGTGCCCGCCGCCGGCCAGGGTCAACGTCAGGCCGCCGTCGCGGTGCGGCCGGGCCACGCCGAGCACCATGGTGGCGAACCGGCCCTGCCCGTGCGCCTGCGTGGTCTCCAGCAGCGCGTCGTTCAGCAGCTTCAGCAGCCGTCCCGGCTGGGTCTCGACCCGGTGCAACGCCTGGAGGCACTGGCGCAGCTGACCGGTGAACACGGCCGCCTCCACGCCCTTGCCCGACACGTCACCGAGGAAGAAGACCGAGCCGCCGTCGGCGAGCCGGTGCGAGCCGTAGAAGTCACCGCCGATGCGCAGACCGGCCTGCGCCGGCCGGTACGCGGTGCCCCACTGCACCCCCGTCGCCGAGGCCGGCTCGACCGGCAGCAGGCTGGCCTGCAACGTGTCGGCGACCTCGGCCTGGTCGCGGTAGAGCATGGCGGTGGTCAGCGCCGCGCCGGCGCGGGCCGCGAACGCGCGGACCAGGTCCACGTCGGCCTCGTCGTACCAGCGGTCGGCGCGCCGGGCCACCAGCAGGGCCCCGGCCGGCGCCTCCCGGCCGGGCAGCGGCACCACCCGGGCGGTGGCGCCGGAGGTGTCCAGGCCGGGCAGCCAGCCCGCCTCGGCGGCCTGCTCGACCAGCCAGTCCAGCTCGTGCGGCTCAGCGCCGGCCAGGCCGGCCTCGATGGCCACGGGGAGCGCCGTGGCGGGCAGCACCCCGCTGTCCACCACCGGCGGCCGGTCGTCCGCGCGTACCGCCCGCCACCAGCGGGCGCGGCCGGAGCGGGGGGCGAGGACGAGGACCGCCACGTCGGCCGCCGTGGGTACGGCCAGGCGCACCACGGCGGCGGCGGCCCGGTCCGGGTGCAGCGGGTTGCCGAGCTTCTCGCCGACCACGGCGAGGAACGCCGAGCGGGCCCGCTCGGCGAGCAGCGCGTCGGCCCGGCTGACGCTCTCGGTGACGTCGTCGACGTACCAGCAGCGCCGTCGGTGGGACAACGCGACCGGGCGTACGCGCAGCCGCCGCCCGTGGTGGGTGAACTCGGCCGGGCCGTCGCCGCGCAGCGGGACCGGGCCGGCCGCGGCCAGCAGCTCGCCGGGCGTCACCTCGGGGATCAGCCGCTCCGCGACCGGGCTCACGTGCTGGACGACACCGTCGGCGTCGCAGACGACCAGGCCCTCACGGAAGTGCTCGACCACCTCGGACCAGTTGGGAACGGTAAGGTCGTGGTCGGCTGCCAGCGGCGGCAGGGCGGACAGCACCGGCGCGGCGGCGGACCACGCCGGAGCCCGTGCGGCGCTCGGCGTGGAGATCCGTCCGTCGCCCGGGTCGGCACCCCTGACGTCGGCAGCAGTCACCAGCTGAGCCCCACTCTCCTCGTCGACACCCGGGGGCGCCGGACCCGGCGCCTGTGGTCACGTATCACCGCCCACCCTACGCCGGTATGCCGGGACCGCCACCCCACGGCGCTGCGGCCCGCTCGCGCATCCAGCGAGGTGATGGCGCTGTTGTTACGATCCTGTCAATACCGGCCCGACCGGCAACCCCGCGGAAAGGCGTGACGTGGTTCCTCAACGGAGAAGGCCCGAGGCGAGCCCGCTGAGCATCTCCGTGGATCGATCGAACCCGGCCGTCCCGGTGGTCGTCGTCGGCGGCGACCTGGCGTACGCCACGGCGGGCCCGCTGCGCGCCGAGATCGACCGGCTGCTCACCGCGCGTCCGACGACGCTGGTGTTCGACTTCGGCGGCCTTCAGTTCATGGACAGCACCGGCCTGTCCGTGATCGTGCACGCCTGGCGGGAGGGCCAGCACGCAGGCACCGCCATCGAGCTGCGCGCGGTCCCGCGCTTCCTGGAGACCATCCTCGACCTGACCGGCGTCACCGGTCTGCTCGACCGCTCGCCGGTCGACGACGCGCCGGGCCTCGCTGCGCCGGGTTCGACCGCGTCCGCGTGACCCCGGGGGTTTCCCGGCCGTGCCCGGCTGGGAACATGGGTACGTGCCCTCCCAGATGTTGACCATCGAGGTGGACCGGCTCGACGTCGGTTCCGCCCGGGTGCGGCTGGCCGGGGAACTGGACTTCGACACCGCGCCGGAACTCGTCGACGC
Source organism: Micromonospora sp. L5 (assembly GCF_000177655.2). Classification (NCBI taxonomy): domain Bacteria; kingdom Bacillati; phylum Actinomycetota; class Actinomycetes; order Micromonosporales; family Micromonosporaceae; genus Micromonospora; species Micromonospora sp. L5. The sequence continues at coordinate 6,000,877 of NC_014815.1, forward strand.
CGTGGCCGGCCTGCGCCGCGACGGTCACCAGGAGCTGGAACTCGACTTCGCCGGGGTGGACCTCTGCGACTCCTCGGGCCTGAGCGCGCTCGTGGTGATCCACCGGGCCGGCACCGGGGCGATCCGCCTGCTGAACCTGAACCCGCAGATCAGGCACCTGCTGGACCGCACCGGCCTGGCCGAGTTGCTGGCCGCCCCGCCGCAGGAGCTGACCGGCGGCGCCCGCGAGGCGGGCTGACCCGGCCGGCGCCGCCCGCGAGACGGGCGGACGCCCCGCGGACAGGGGTGGCCCCCGACCCTGGGACCAGGGGCCGGGGGCCGGGAGGATGGCTCAGACGGCGGGCGCGGCCTGCCGGTGCGGTGCTTCGTCGCGCGACTGCCCCGCGACTGGAGGCTCGACGTCCTCCGGCGCGCCGGAATCGGGCGTCTGGAACAGATAACGGACGAAGTCCCCGCTCATGTCGTCGTCGTCCGCTCCGGGCCACTGCCCGACGCAGTCGACGCCGACCACCTCGCGTCCACTGCCGTCGTGGTGCTCCAGCAGCGCCCAGAGGGTCACCGGGTAGGAACGGGTGTCGTCCGGGCCGATCCGCCAACGGGCGTACCAGCCGGGACGGGCGGGGACGATCTCCACGATCCGTTTCATGTCGACCTGCCCTTCCGCGTGCGTCGGAAGTTGTCCGGTCCGTCCGAGCCTGCCGCCCGCCGGGGTGAGCGCTCCTCACCCGCAGCGAATGAAGCGTCCGCCGGACGGTCCGCCGTTACCTTCCCGGCAGCGCCGGGAACGCGGTCGGCGCAAGCGCAACCGACCCAGGAACGAGGTGCGACGATGCGCAAGCAGATGGAGGGCGACAACCAGCGCCGCCGGGCCCTGGCCCGCGAGGCCCGCGAGCGAGGGCTGCGGCCGAGCCAGACCGGCGCCAGCCTCAGCGCGTCCAAGCAGGTCACCTCGCTGGACCAGCACGACCGGTCCGGCCCGCCGCCGGCCGGACGGCACAAGCCGGACACGACCCGGGGTGGCCCCGCGCCGCCGCCGGCCGCGGTCGCGGAGCGGCCGCGCCCGCTGCCGGACCCGACACCGTCACCCGGGGTCTCGATGGGCTACCGGGATCTCGTCGACGACGTGAGCCGGCGTGCGGGGGTGGACTTCTCCGCGGCCAGGGTCGCGGCGGAGGCCACCGTGCTGGCCCTGGCCCGGGCGCTGGACGAGACGGAACGGGAGCGGCTGCTGGAGGCGGTGCCGCTGACCCTGCACGACGTGGTGCCGGTGCACGGCATGGAACGCCGCCGCGACCTGCCCGGCTTCCTGGCCGAGGTCGGCCGGTACAGCCGCCTCACCCCGGAGCAGGCGCGGTACCAGGCCGAGGCGACGCTCGCCGCGCTCGCCGAGGCCGACGCGGATCTGGTCGAGTCGCTGCGCGTACCCGACGAGTTGCGTGACCTGCTCGGGCCGGCCGACTTCGGCGGCGGCCTGGTGGGCGCGTCCTCGGCCACCGCGCCGCTGACCGAGGCGGAGCTGCGCGACGCGCTCGCGACGCTGCCCTACTGGTCCAGTGACAGGCGCTCGCTCGTGCGCACGATCGAGCTCCCCGGCGGCAACCTGGACCGGGTGCTCGACCGGCTGGACCGGCTCAAGTCCGACGTCGGACGCTCGCCGCAGATCGGGCGTCCCGACCCGGACAACGCCGTGCTGACGGTCCGGACCCAGCAGGTCGACGGCGTGACGGCGGCGGACGTGGACCTCGCGCACCGGGTGGACGCGGCAGTCGACGAGGCCGGCGCCGGGATGGCGGCCGGCTGACCCGGCGGCGGAACGGCCCCGGTCCCATGCGGGCCGGGGCCGCCCGTGGCCGCGCGGTACCGTGTCCCGCCGTGGATCACGACGACACCGAGACCCTGGAGATCGTGGTGGACCCGGCCCGCCCGTCCGGGCGCACGCTGCTGGCCGACGGGGTCGAGCAGTCGTACGTGGACGTGGCCGACGCCCGGTACCTGCACTTCGAGTACGTGCGGCGGATCGCCGCCGCGATCGACCTGACCGCCCCGCGCGGCGCGGCGCTGACCGCGCTGCACCTCGGCGGCGGCGCGCTCACGCTGCCGCGCTGGCTCGCGAGCACCCGGCCCGGTTCGGCGCAGCGGGTGATCGAGCGCGATCCGGGCGTGGTCGAGCTGGTCCGGCGGAAACTGCCACGGCTGCCGCCGGAGGTGGTGGTGGCGCTCGGCGACGCCCGGGAGGCGGTCGCCGAGGAGCCGCCCGGGACGTACGACGTGGTGGTGGCCGACGTGTACCGGGCGGCCCGGATGCCGCCGCAGGTGGCGGCGGTCGAGTTCGCGGCGCAGGTGGCCCGGGTGCTGCGCCCGGACGGCCTCTACCTGATCAACCTCACCGACCTGCCTCCGCTGGCGCACACCCGGTCACAGGTGGCCACGCTGCGCGCGGTGTTCGCCGACGTCTGCCTGGTCGCCGACCGACGGATGCTGCGCGGATGCCGGTACGGCAACGTGGTGCTCGCCGCCACGCCCACGGCGGGGCGGATCCCGGTGATCCGGCTCGCCACCCGCGTCGCCGCCGACCCGGTGCCCGGAACGGTGCTGCACGGCGCGACGCTCGACGCGTTCGCCGCGGGTGCCCACCCGGTCACCGACGCCGACCTGGGCTGAGCCGGGTTTTCGTACCCCCATCGCGGGTAGCCGCGCCGGATGAGCGCCGCCGACGATCGGTCCATCGCGCGCCGGACGCTGATCGTGATCGGTCTGGTCCTCGCCACCGGGGTCGGGCTGGCGCTGGTCTGGGCCACCCGGCGGGTGCTGGTGTGGGGACTGGTGGCGGTGTTCTTCGCGGTCGCCCTCAAACCGCTCGTGGACCGTCTCGAACGCCGGGTACGCCGCCGCGCGCTCGCCACGTTGCTGGTGTTCCTGGCCGCGTTCGCGCTGTTCGCCGCCGTCGGTGCGCTGATCGTGGTGCCGCTGGTGGACGAGGTGGGCCGCTTCGCCGACCGGGCGCCGGACATCGTACGCGAGGCGCAGGCCGGGCAGGGGCCGCTCGGGCGGCTGCTGGACCGCTTCCACCTGCTCCGCTACGCCGAACCCGGCCAGCTGCGCCGGTACGGCGCCCGGCTCGGCGACCCGACGGTAGGGGTGGTCCGCAGCGTGGCCCAGGCGGTCGCCGCGCTGGTCACCGTGGTGGTGCTGGCGTACCTGATGGTCCTGGAGGCGCCGAAGATCGTGGCCGCCACGCTGCGGCTCACCGGCGACGGCGCGGCGGCGCGGCTGCGGCGGATCGGGCGTGACTCGTCCCGGATCGTCACCGGCTACCTGAGCGGCAACCTGCTGATCAGCCTGATCTGCGGCGGTCTGACGTTCGTCGTACTGTTCCTGCTCGGTGTGCCGTTCGCCGCGGTGATCGCGCTGGCGGTCGCCGTGTTCGACCTGATCCCGCTCGTCGGCGCCACGCTCGGCGCGCTCGCCGCGGCCGGCGCGGCGTTCCTGCACTCCCCCACCGCCGGCCTCGTCGTGCTGGTCTTCTTCGTGGTCTACCAGCAGGTGGAGAACCATCTGCTGCAACCGGTCATCATGGGCCGCGCGGTCCGGTTGAACCCGTTGACGGTGCTGGTCAGCGTGCTGCTGTCGGTCGAGCTGGCCGGGCTGGTGGGGGCGCTGCTGGCGATCCCGGCCGCCGGCATCGTCCAGGTGCTGCTGCGCGAGTTCGCGCCCGCCGGGCGGCAGGCGCTGCCGCAGCCCGCCGACGGCGAACCGGCCGACCCGGGTGCGGCCGGTAGCGCCGGAGCACCGGAACGGCCGCCGGCCGGCGGGTGAGAGCCGGCCGGCGGGTGCGTGCGGCGATCAGTGGCGGCGGGCCAGCTCCGGTGACTCGCTCTCCAGCGGCACCGCGTTCGCGGGGACCAGCCCGAGCTGCACGGCGGGCCGGGGCAGCGTCGCGTCCAGCGCCCAGTCCGCCGCGACCCGGGGCCGGTTACCGGGCATGGCCAGCAGGTGGTAGCCGCGGGTGACGGCCTTGGCCGGCAGCCCTGCGAGCGGCACCTTCAGCGGGTTCGCCGCCGCGTCCTTGCCGCCCAGGTCCACCACCCAGCCCAGGTCATGGTGCTTGTACGACTTGCGCACGCCCTGACCGTACGAGGCGGCGATGTTGTGCGCCGCCAGCTTGCCCTGCCGCTGGGCGTGCTGCGCGGTCATCGCGCACACCTGCCCGGGGCGGGTCGGGTCGGGCACGGCGGCGGCGTCGCCGCAGGCGAACACCTCGGGGTAGCCGGGAACGTTGAGGAACTCGTCGACCACCAGCCGGCCCTTCTCGGTGCGCAGGCCCAGTTCGGCCACGAACGGGTCGGGGCGTACGCCCACGCACCAGACGAGGCTGCACGTCGGGACGTACTCGCCGTCGGTGAGCATCACCCCGTCCGGGGTGGCCTCGGCGACCGAGGTGCCCATCCGCACGTCCACGCCGCGTTTGCGCAGCACCCGGTCGGCGGTGACGGACATCCGCCGGTCCAGTTCGGGCAGCACCCGGGGCGCCACGTCCAGCAGCATCCAGCGCGGCCGGACCTTCAGGTGCGGACGCTGGGCCATCAGCCGGTCGGTGAACAGCTGCCCGTGCGCGGCCACCTCGGTGCCGGTGTAGCCGGCGCCGACCACCACGAACGTGGTGCGGGCCCGCTGCTCGGCCGGGTCCTGGGTCAGCTCGGCCAGCTCGACCTGCCGGACCACGTGGTCGTGCAGGAACAGCGCCTCGGGCAGGCCGCGGAAGCCGTGGGCGTACTCGGTCACGCCGGGGATCGGCAGCAGCTTGTTGACGCTGCCCACGCTGAGCACGAGCCGGTCGTACGCGAGCTGCCCGTGGTCGCCCTCGACGGAGCGGTAGCCGACCCACCGGTTCTGCAGGTCGACCCGGTCGGCCTCGCCGATCACCACGCGGACGCCGTCGAGCGTGCCGGCGAGCGGCACCGCGATCCGGGTCGGCTCCACCACACCTGCCGCCACCTCGGGCAGCAGCGGCAGGTAGAGGAAGTAGTCGGTCGTGTTCAGCAGGACGATCTCGGCCCGGTCGCGGGCCAGTCGGCGCAACGTCTTGGCCGCGTGGTACCCGGCGAACCCGGCCCCCACGATCACCACCCGTGGTTTCGTCATGCCTGCTGCCGTTCCCGGGCAGACCTGCGACAAACGTGCCCGTGATCCATCCATCAGCGGCTATATGGACATTCCTCGTGATCGGCGCGAGGATGCCGGGATGGGAAACCACGAGACCGCCGAGGGTCGGCCCACGAGGTCCAGCCGGCGTACCTTCCTCACCGCCTCCGCCGCGGCCACCGCCGCCGCCGTCGCCACCCCGCTCACCGCCGCCCCGGCCGCCGCCGCGACCGGCGCTTCCCCGGGCCCGGGCCGTCCGGCCCGGCCGCAGCGGCCCGGCCGCGAGCTGGCCGCGCTGCTGCGCGAGATCGACGGCCGCCGGATCGAGGCCGTCGTGCGCCGGCTCGCCGCGTTCGGCACCCGCCACACCCTGTCCAGCCAGACCGATCCGGTACGCGGCATCGGCGCCGCCCGCGACTGGATCCACGCCCAGCTCTCCGGGTACGCGGCCGCGTCCGGCGGCCGGATGACTGTCGAACTCCAGTCGTACGTCCAGCAGCCCGCCTCCCGCATCCCCGTCCCGACGACCATCACCAACGTGGTGGCGACCCTGCGCGGCGACGTCACGCCCGAGCGGGTGTACGTCATCACCGGCCACTACGACTCCCGGGCGACCGACGTGATGGACGCGGTCAGCGACGCGCCGGGCGCAGACGACGACGCCTCCGGCGTGGCGGTGGTGATGGAGCTGGCCCGGGTGCTGTCCACCCGCCGCACCGAGGCCACCATCGTGCTCGCCGCCGTCGCAGCCGAGGAGCAGGGGCTGTACGGCTCGGCGTACCTCGCCTCGCAGTTGAAGGCGGCCGGCGCCGATGTCCAGGCCATGTTCAGCAACGACATCGTCGGGTCCAGCACCGCCGACGACGGCACGCGCGACCCGCGTACCGTGCGGTTGTTCGCCGAGGGCGTGCCGACCGCCGAGACCCCGGCCGAGGCGAGCGTGCGGCAGTCCGTCGGCGGCGAGAACGACTCGCCGTCGCGGCAGCTCGCCCGGTTCGTCACCGACGTGGCCGGGAACTCCGCCACCGGCATGGACGTGCGCGTCATCTACCGGCGGGACCGCTACCTGCGCGGCAGCGACCACATCTCGTTCCTGCGCGAGGGCTGGCCGGCCGGCCGGTTCACCGAGCCCAACGAGGACTTCGCCCACCAGCACCAGGACGTGCGGGTCGTCGACGGGGTGCAGTACGGCGACCTGCCGCAGTTCTGCGACTTCGGCTACATCACCCGGGTGGCGCGGGTGAACGCCGCGACGCTGTGGTCACTGGCCCAGGCGCCCGGCACACCCAAGGGCGTCACCGTGGTGACCACGAACCTGACCAACGACACCACGTTGCGGTGGCAGCGCGGGCCCGAGCCGGACCTGGCCGTGTACGAGGTGGTGTGGCGGGAGACCACCGCCGACCAGTGGCAGAAGGTGCTGCCGGTCGGCGACGTCACCGAGGTGACCATCGACCTGTCCAAGGACAACGTGTTCTTCGGCGTACGGGCGGTCGACCGGGACGGGCACCGCAGCCCGGTCGCCTTCCCGAAGCCCGGCAGCTGAGACCGGCCGGTCACCGTCCTCCGGCGCCGCACTCAGTCCGGCGCCGGGGCGGTGATCGCCCAGCGTTCGTGGTCGCGCCACGCGCCGTCGATGAACAGGTAGTCCGGGGAGAACCCCTCCAGCCGGAAACCGAGCCGGCGCGCCAGCCGCTTCGACGGCTCGTTGCCGGGCTGGATGTTCGCCTCCAGCCGGTGCAGACCGAGCGGCCCGAACGCGTACTCGATCACCAGCCGCACCCCGGCCGAGGCGTGCCCGGTGCCCGCGTACGGGCGGAACGCCGCGTATCCGAGGTAGCCACCGCGCAGCGCGCCCAGCACGATGCCGCTGATGTTCGCATATCCGGCGATCTGCCCGGTGGCCCGGTCGCAGAACAGGAACCCGGCGCTGTCCCGCCCCCGGATCTTGCGCAGGTACGCCGCGTAGCGCTGCGCGTCATCGGGCGCGGAGAGCCACGGATGGTGCAGGTCGCGGCTGCGCCGGACGGCGGCGACGAACTCCGCCTCGTCAGCCGGACGGGGACGGCGGATGGCGACGCGTCCGTCACTGCGCAGATATCGCACAGCGCCACTCTCCGCCACCGCGTCCACCCCACCGCATCCGGGGGTGCACTCCCCCTCCGCCACACTGCCCGCCGCGTCCGGAGTGCGCGTTTCCGCGCCGGCGCCCACTTCCGGCACGACCTCCCCGCCCCCTGTCCCGCCCCGACGTGAGGCGACCCGTCCCAGCCCGGACGTGAGGCCGCCCGCCCCGGCCCCGACGTGCCGCCCGTCCCGGCCGGTCCACCGCCCCGGGAAGGCGGGCCGCGACGCCGCTTCCGCCTCGCCCCAGGCGGGGCCCGTAGATCTTGGTACGAAACGGCCCTCATGGGGGCCCTTTCGTACCAAGATCTCCCCGGCTCCCATGATGTGGCCTGCCGATCTCATTGTGCGGGGAACGACGCCTTGTAGCCCCGCACGGCACCTTTTGGCTCCTGTGCGGCACAGGTGACGGACCGACGTGCCCACGCGATCTTGCACTTGGCGCTCCAGGGATGCCCGCTTTGCGAGGTTCGCCGGGCACCAAACTGCAAGATCGCGTGGGCGGGCGGGGTGGAGCTGTGACGACCGGCGTCGAGGCTGACCTCGGACGGATCCGTCCGCGCCTCGGACGGGACCATCGGCACCCGGTCGGGTGGTTCGGTCCGCGGTGTCCGGTTCGCTGCGCTGAGCCTGGCGGGGCTGTGGTCGGTGCCACCGTGGGGGTGGAATCGGTGGCGGGCGCGAGGCGTTGAACATGGCTGACGGCCCAGGCACCAGGTCGAGCGCCGGGCACCGGCCCGCCAGGGGCGCCCGGATAGGTCAGGGAATCGGCCCGGCCCGGTCGTCGTTACATCCCCGGACGACGGGCACCCCGCCGTCCCCCGGAATGGCCGCCGGCCGGACGCCGTTACCTCCCCCAGGTCGTCGCCCCGGCCGAGAGCCACGGAATGACCCCGGCCCGCCGGTCGTTACATCCACCGGGCCGAACCGCGAGGCCACGCCGCCGGACAGGCCCCCTCGGGCCGTACCGCCCCGACCGGGTGAGCCACGGTCGGCGGGAATGACCCCGGTCCGCAGGTCGTTACATCCCCGAGCCGCGTAGAGCAGGCCCTCCGAGCCGCCCGCGTGCCAGCCCTCTCTCCACGGGCCCCCCAAGACTTTTCCCCCTCGCGGCATCCCCCCTTTGCCGCGTCACCCCCCACTTCAGGGAGGCAACCATCATGGCTACCACTCTGCTGCGTAAGACCGTTCTGACCGCTGCTGGTGTCGTCGCCACCGCTGGTGGCATCGCCGGCCCCGCCATCGCCGCCCATGCCGCCCCCACCACCGGCACCACGAGCGTGGTGGCCGACCGCAAGGGCCACGGCGAGCGGGAACTCGACGTGCGCTACGAGGCGCAGCCCAACTTCTACTTCTGCGGCCCCGCCGCCGCCCGTAACGCGCTGAGCGTGCAGGGCAAGAACATCGACGTGCACGCCATGGCCGAGGAGATGGGCACCACCGAGGCCGGCACCAACTCCATCAACGACATCACCCCGGTGCTGAACAAGGAGACCGGTAAGGACGTCTACAAGTCCACCGAGATCCCCGTGGACAAGGCCCGCGACCGCGACAAGGTCGACAAGCTGCGCGCCGACGTGGTCAAGACCGTCGACGACGGCCGTGCCGTGGTGGCCAACATCGCCGGCACCGCCACCGACACCGACGGCAACGCCCACTCCTTCGAGGGTGGCCACTACATCAGCGTGGTCGGCTACCGCGACGGCGGCAAGGTCGTGACGATCGCCGACTCGGCCAACCCGAACCAGGCCTCCTACCGGATGGACGTCGACGAGCTCGCCCGCTGGATCGCCAGCCGCGGCTACAGCTCCTGACCGAACGACCATGACGAAGGGCCCGACCCCCACCACGGGGTCGGGCCCTTTCGCGCGTATCCAACGGCTGCCTTCCGGTCACCTCGCCGTCACGCCGGTGTCGTCACCCGGACGGCTCGCTCCACCACGCTGGGTCGCGCCGGATCGTCCGGGCGACCGTGAAGGAGCAGCTGTGGCAGCCGAGGAGGCGACGCACCGCCCACCGACCACGCCCCGCCCAGCCGCGCCGAGCCGCCCCGACGTGAGCGTGGTCGTGCCTGTCTACAACACGCTGCGCTACCTGCGGTCCTGCCTCGACTCGGTGCTGCGGCAGACGATCGGGCCGGGCCGGATGGAGATCGTGGCGGTGGACGACGGGTCCACCGACGGCAGCGGCCGCCTGCTGGACCGGTACGCCGCGAAGCACCCCGGCACGGTGCGGTTGGTCCACCAGCCCAACTCCGGTGGCCCGGCGTCGCCCTGCAACCGGGGACTGGACCTGGCCACCGGCCGGTACGTCTTCTTCCTCGGCTCGGACGACCGGCTCGGTCCGGAGGCCCTTGAGCGTCTGGTCGCCGCCGCCGACCGGTACGGCTCGGACGTGGTGCTCGGCAAGGTGGTCGGGGTCAACGGCCGGCACGTGTTCTCCGACGTGTTCGCCGACGGCAACGCGGTCGACGTGAGCCTGTTCGACTCGGCGCTGCCCTGGTCGCTGGCGAACACGAAGCTGTTCCGGCGCGACCTCGTGGACCGGCTCGGGCTGCGGTTCCCGGAGGACATGCCGGTGCTCAGCGACCAGCCGTTCACGCTCGCCGCCTGCTACCACGCCCGCCGGATCTCGGTGCTCGCCGACTACGACTACTACCACGCGGTGCGCCGGCTGGACGCCCGCAACATCACCTACCACAGCCGGGTCGAGCAGCGCCTGGTCAGCGTGGAGCGGCTGTTCGCGTACGTGGCCGACCTGATCCCCGCCGGGGCGCGCCGGGACGCGGTGTTGCGCCGTCACGCCGGGCTGGAACTGGCGAACCTCGTCGGCGACGACTTCCGGCACCTGGACCGGGCCGCGCAGGAGCGGGTGCACGCGACGGTCGCGCGGCTGGTGCGGCGGCACGTCACCGACGGTCTGCGGGACCGGCTCGACATCGAGGCCCGGCTGCGCCTGGGCGCGGTGACCGCGGGCGGAGTCGACGACCTGCTGGCGGTGATCGAGCAGGACAGCGGCCGGGGCGTGCCGGCGACGGTGTTCGCCGGTGACCGCTGGCACGCGGGCTACCCGGGTGCCCCGGCGCGGTGGACCGACGTCACCGACGTGCGCGCCGACTGGCTGGCGCGGCTGGACACCGTCGACGTGAGCTGGGTCGACGGGCACACGTTGACGGTGACGACGCGCAGCCCGTACCCCCGGTTCGCCACGGAGGCCGGGCCGGTGCGGATGCTGGCCGGTTCGGTCGTGGGCGCCACCCGGATGGACGCCGGCGATCCGACCGGCCGCACGCTCCGCACGGACTTCGCACTCGACCGGCTCCTGGCGGCAAGCTCCGCCAGCGGGCAGCGCCATCCGGTCCGCGCCGAGGTGGACGGCGGTCACGGGCGCGGCGGGGCCGCGGTGCGCGCGCCCCGGCTCGCCGCCGGGCGGCCCCGGCTGCTGCGGCACGGCGCCCGGCTGTACGGGGTGGCGGCGACAGTCGACCCGCGCAATGGTCAGCTCGTGCTCTCCGTGGTGCCGGTGACGGTGGGTCAGCTCGTCGGGCGGCTGCGCCGGCGCGGCAGGCGCGGTCCAGTAACGGCGCAGACGTCAGGGCGCGGCCCGGAAGCCCTGCTCGGCCGGCATGGGCACCTGGAGGTACGTGGTGCCGCGCAGGTCCAGCCAGGCCCGCTGCGGCGCGCGGACCAGCCGCACCATCACCCCGGTGCAGGCGGGGCAGCGCCCGACCAGGCCCGGGGCGTGCGAGTAGACGTGTAGCCCGGCCATCGGGCCGGTCGTCCCGCAGGTCTCGCAGCGGCCGGTGGTGGCGCTCAGGTCGACGGCGAACAACTCACGCAACGGCCCGTCGAGCATGTTGCCGTCCACGTAGGACAGGTCGGTCATACGCCCTCCTCGGGTTCTCAGCCGGTCGGGCCGAACCGTTCGGTCCGCACGCGCCGGGTCGGGTGACCCAGCCCCACCAGCAGGTCGGCCACGGTCTCCACGAATCCGGTGGGGCCGCACACGTAGCACAGCGGCTCCAGGTCGGGCGGCCAGCCGTGGCTGTTCACGTCGGCCAGGCCGATCCGGTGCGGCTCGCCGCGCCAGCCCTCGGGCGCGGACCTGGTGTAGACGTACGCGACGTCGACGCCCTGGTCGTCGCGCGCGCGGCGGCGCAGCTCGTCGGCGTAGATGACGTCGTCGGGGGTGCGCACCGAGTAGACGAGCCGGAACGGCGTGCGGCTGCCCGCGGCGCGGCGCGCGCGGATCATCGCCATCAGCGGCACCACGCCGGATCCGCCGCCCACGAGCAGCACCGGCGCGGTGTCGTCGGTACGCCAGACGAACCAGCCGCCGACCGGGCCGCGTACCTCCAGCGGGTCGCCCTCGGCGTAGGTGTCGGTGAGGTACGGCGACACCTCGCCGTCGGGTACCCGCTGCACCGTCACCTCGATCCGCTCGCCGTCGGCGGGGCCGGCCAGCGAGTACGACCGGGCGGCCTGGTAGCCGTCCTCGGCGGTGAGGCGCAGGTCGACGTGCTGCCCGGGCAGGTGCCCGGGCCAGCCGGGCACGTCCAGCACCAGCGTCTGCGCGGTGGGCGTCTCGATCCGCCGCTCGACCAGCCGGGCGACCCGCCACATCAGCGGCGCGACGCGGCGGCCCTCGGCCTGCGCCGTCACCTCAGTCGCCCTGGTAGCGCTGCTCGCGCCACGGGTCGCCGTAGTCGTGGTAACCGGCGGTCTCCCAGAAGCCGGGCCGGTCGTCGGCGAGCAGCCGGATGCCGTGCACCCACTTGGCCGACTTCCACAGGTACAGGTGCGGCACGAGCAGCCGCGCCGGTCCGCCGTGCTCGGCCGGCAGCGGCCCCCCGTCGTACGTGTGCACCACCCAGGCCCGCCCGCCGCGCAGGTCGTCGAGCGGCAGGTTGGTGGTGTAGCCGCCGTAGGAGTGCGCCAGCGCGTACCGGGCCTCGGTGTCGACGCCGTCGAGCAGCGTGTCCAGGGAGACGCCCTGCCAGGTGGTGCCGAGCTTGGACCAGCGGGTGACGCAGTGCAGGTCCACAGTCGGGGTGTCCTGCGGCAGGCCCATCATCTCGTCCCAGGACCAGCGGTACTCCGCGCCGGTCTCGCTGGTCAGCACGAACTCCCAGGTGTCCAGCGGCACGCGCGGCGTCGGGCCCGCGGAGAGCACCGGGAAGTCCTCGGTGAGGTACTGCCCCGGCGGCAGGTCGGGCGCGGACGTACGGGGCCGGCCCTGGAAGCCGGGCGAGACGATTCCCACCCGTCAGTCGTACCACCGCCGGTCCCGCCGGGGCAGGGGTTCCCACCGAGTCAGGCGGAACCTCCACCCTGCACCTCGTGCACGACGGTGCGCTTGCCGTCGCCGCTGTTGCGGGTGGCCCGCAGGCTGGTGATGGTGACGATCACCAGGACACCGATGATCACGCCGAGCGAGGCGAGCGTCGGGATCTCCGGCACGCCCTCCCAGATGCCGTGCGCCCAGTGCAGGCCGAGCTTGACGCCGATGAACGCCAGGATGGCGGCCAGGCCGTAGCTGAGGTGCACGAGCCGGCTCAGCGCGGCGTGCAGCACGAAGTAGAGCGCCCGCAGGCCCAGCAACGCGAAGGCGTTGGTGGCGAAGACGAGGTACGGGTCCTCGGTGATGCCGTAGACGGCCGGCACCGAGTCGACGGCGAACACGATGTCCGTGGCCAGCACGGCGACCACGACGAGCGCGAACGGGGTGAGCGCCCGCCGGCCGCCCTGCCGGATCGTCATCCGGGTGCCGTGGTAGTCGTCGACCACCGGCATGATCTTGCGGAGCAGGCGTACCGACCGCATCTTGTTGATGTCGACCTCCTGCTCGTGCCCGGAGAGGGCGTCGCGCAGCAGCTTGACCGCGGTGGCGATCAGGATGAGCGCGAACAGCAGGAAGGCGAAGTCGAGCGTCTGGAGCGCGGCGGCGCCGAGCGCGATGAACACACCGCGCAGCACCAGGGCGCCCGCGATGCCGTAGAGCAGCACCCGCTGGGCGAGCACGGCGGGCACCGCGAACGCGGCCAGCAGCAGCATGAAGACGAACAGGTTGTCGACCGAGAGGGACTTCTCGACCAGGTAACCGGTGAGGTACTCGATGCCCTGCTGGCTGCCGTAGCGGGACCAGATCCAGGCGCCGAAGGCCAGCGGCAGGGCGATGTAGAAGGCCGACCAGCCCAGCGCCTCACGGATCGAGACCTCGTGCGGCTTTCTGGTGACCAGGAAGTCGAGCACCAGCAGGACGAGCACGCCGACGATCGTCACGACCCACAGCGTGGGCGTGCCGACAGACGACAACCCGGCCGCGGCCAGGGGCGACAATTCGGGCATGGAGCCTCCTCGAACACCGTGTCATGTTCGAGGTCTCCTTCACCCACGTTTTCGTGGGCAACCACCCGGGGCTCGCCTCGACGGCTTGCCGTACTGACCGGAATGATTCGTGGGAAGTACTCCCCTCGCCTGCACAAGGCTAGGTCACCGCCGGACCGGACGCCAAGTCGGGACACGGTTGATTGCCCTGGTCAACCGCTGTGCGGTGGTGGAGGGCATGGCGCCAGGTCACCGGGCACCCTATGGTGACGCGGGTGACCAACCAGGGACCACTGACCGGCGTACGGGTGATCGAGCTGGCCGGGATCGGCCCCGGTCCGTTCGCGTCGATGATGCTGGCCGACCTCGGCGCCGACGTGGTGCGCGTCGACCGGCCCGGCGGCGGCGGGTTCGGCGCCTTCCCCGGCGACCTGCTGAACCGCAACCGCCGCTCGATCGCCGTCGACCTCAAGCAGCCCGAGGGGCGTGACCTGGTGCTCGACCTGGTCGCCGGCGCGGACGCGCTGGTGGAGGGCTTCCGGCCGGGGGTGACCGAACGACTCGGCCTCGGCCCGGACGACTGCCTCGCCGCCAACCCCAAGCTGGTGTACGGGCGGATGACCGGCTGGGGGCAGGACGGGCCGCTGGCGCAGCGCGCCGGGCACGACATCGACTACCTGGCCCTGACCGGCGCGCTGCACGGCGTGGGCCGGGCCGGGGAACGCCCGGTGCCGCCGATGAACCTGCTCGGCGACTACGGCGGCGGGGGCATGATGCTGGCGCTCGGCGTGGTCGCCGCGCTGTACGCGGTACGCGGCGGCGCACCCGGCCAGGTGGTCGACGCGGCCATCGTGGACGGCGTGTCGGTGCTGGCCACCCAGATCCACGCGCTGCGCGGCATCGGCCTGTGGCAGGACCCGCGCGGGGTGAACCTCCTCGACGGCGGCGCGCCCTTCTACGACACGTACGAGTGCGCCGACGGGCGGTACGTGGCGGTGGGCGCGCTGGAGCCACAGTTCTACGCCGAACTGGTCCGGCTCACCGGCTTCCCGCCCGACGGCGGCGACGGCCCGCAGGACGCCGGCGCGGCGGCCGGCGGTGAGGCGCTGGACCGGGACGATCCGGCGAACTGGCCGGCGCTGCGGGCGGCCTGGGCGCGGCTGTTCCGCACCCGTACCCGGGACGAGTGGACGGAACTGCTGGGCGGAACCGACGCCTGCGTGGCGCCGGTGCTCGACTGGGCCGAGGCGCCGGAGCATCCGCACCTGCGGGCACGCGAGGTCTTCGTGGCGCCGGACGGCGTCACCCAGCCCGCTCCCGCACCGCGCTTCTCGGCCACCCCGACGTCTGTCCGGCGCCCGCCACCGTCGCCGGGCGAGCACACCGACGAGGTGCTGGCCGGTGCCGGGATCGACGCCGGCCGGATCGCCGCTCTGCGCGCCGCAGGTGTGATCGGCTGACCGGCCGCCGGTTCAGCGGCGCGCGGCGGCCGGGGCGAGGGCCGGTTCCACCATGTCCCGGTAGTCGCGCGGAAACTGGACCACGACCTCCTGGAACTCCCCGCCGCGGATCGCCTCGCGCATCGTGACGAACACCGCGCGTACGGCGTCCCGGGCGGTGTTCTCGTCGCAGTCGGCCCGGCGGGCGACCCGGGCGACGAACTCCGCCGCGCCGAACCGTTCCGCGGCCTCGTCGCGCGGATACGGGCTGAGCAGCCCCTGGAGTGGCTTCGGCAGCTGCGCGGCCAGGTCCAGCACCTCGCCGCCGGTCAGCCGCTCGGCGAACGTCTCCAGTGTGGCCCCGGTGAGCGTGGCGGCCCGGTCCTCGCTGGTGCCGGTGAGCCGGGCGACCCAGCTCACGAAGGTCAGGTAGTGCATGCGTGGTACCCCCTTCGGTGCGCCCACCGCGGCTACCCGCGACGGCGCGCCGGAAACGGCGCCGGTCACCGGCGCGAGACGGGGGCGGGATTTCCGCGCTCGCGGGCGTGAGCGGCGGCGCGACGGGTAACCGCCGCCCGGTCATGACCCCGACTACTGCCACGAGGAGCCCGACCCATGGCGAGTTACACGGATGTCCTTGATTACCTGTCCGCGCTGGACTACCCGGCCGGCAAGGACGACGTCATCCGCGAGGCGGAACGGGAGGGCGCGCCGCCGGACGTGTTGCGGGCGCTGCGCGCTCTGCCCCCGGTGGACTACGCCAACGGCACCGAGGTGGCCCGGTCGGCCGGCATCGACGCGGCTCCCGAGGTGAGCCGGTCGCAGCGCGCGGCGCAGGCCCGGGACAACCACCCGCGCGTCTCGCAACACCTGCGCGGCATCTGAGTACGGCGTCGGGCCGGCGGGCGACACGGCCGCCGGCCTCTGCGCGTGCGGAAACAGGCCCGGCGTACGACTGTCGCGCGTGGGCGCTGCCCTGTGGCGGGTCGGCGTGCCCGGACAGGCGAGCGCCCCGGGTCACGAACCGCGACCTGGGGCGCCACGCAGCACCTGTCCTCCGCGGTTCACGCCCGAACCGGGTCGCGACCGCGCAGCGGTGAGATGTTCGCCCGAACCGGGCGGGCATCGCTGCCACGATCATCATACGACGCAACATCAGCCGAACGGGTGAGAATCGCGGAAGTGTGTCCGGGCGCACGTGTGCGCTCAGGCGGTCACCTCGGCGTACCGCCGCTCCAGGTCCACTCGCGCCAGTGCTCCGACCAGCCACGACAGTTGCTCCGACTCGCCGCTGCCGGTCAGTCCGGCGAGGTCGCGCGCGGTACGGCCCAGCCCGAGCCGGCGGGCCGCCGCGAGCGCACGCCGGTCGGCCACCGGCGCCGCCTCGCGCCACAGCGCCTGCGCCTCGCGCAGGAACAGGTCGCACACCTCGTCGTCCACTCCGGGCAGCGCGGTCAGCAGCCGCCGTTCCTCGCCCGCATCCTGGTGCGCGGCGGTCCGCAGCCGGCGCAGGTCACCCCGGTACGTCTCGACGATCGTGCGGGCCAGGTCGCCGAGGGTGTCGGCGATCGCGGGCAGGTCACCGCGCAGCCCGGCGGCGCGCAGCACGCGTACCCGGTCCTCGTGGCGGGAGCGGGCCATCCGGGCCGCGGTGTCCCACCCGGCGTCGCGCAGCGCGGTGGCCGCGTCGACGGACCGGTGGAAGTCGCCCCGGCGGGCCAGCAGAACGGCCAGGTACAGCACCTGGAACAACTGGGCCGGGTTGTTGGTCACCCGGAACCCGAAGCACTCGGCGAACCCGCGGCCGTCTCCGGCGAGCCGGCGGGCGAGCCGCTTCTTGTCCGCGACGTCGCGCGGGGCGGTGGTTGTCGGCATGCCGCCGACTACCCCGGCGACGGCGCGGCATTCGGGGTACGACGGTCAGCCGCGGACCTCACCGCCGCGATCACGGGCCTTGAGCCGGGTGGTGGGCAGCGCGGGCGCGGGCAGCGGCGGCGCCGCGTCGTCGGCGACCACGCCGAAGCGGCGGCCGGCCATCCAGTCCTCCCGGGCGGCCACCACCTCCTCGTGCGAGCGGCCGACGAAGTTCCACCACATCACCAGCGGCTCCTCGAACGGGGTGCCGCCGAGCAGCAGCAGCCGGGTGCCCGGCTCGGCGCGCAGCGTCAGCGCGTTCCGGCCGAGGCCCAGGTAGAGCAGCGCGCCGGGGGCCAGCGCCGTGCCGTCGCACTCGGCGGCGCCGGACATGGCCAGCAGCCCGTACTCGAAGTCCGGGCGCAGCGGCAGCGTGGCCGGCGCCGGCCCGCGGACCTCGATCTGCGCGCCAACCAGCGGGGTGTGCACGACGGCGGGCGAGCGTTCCCCGCCGAGGTCGCCGACGAGCAGCGTGACGTCCAGGTCGCCGTCGCGGAAGCGGGGCAGGTCGGCGTGGTGGGCGAAGTCCGCGTCACCGGCGCGGGCCGGGTCGGGCAGCGCCACCCACAGCTGCACGCCGTGCATCAGCGGCGGGTGGACCAGCGGGGAACGCTCGGAGTGGGCGATGCCGCGCCCGGAGGTCATCACGTTGAGCTGGCCCGGTCGGATGGGCTGGACGTTGCCGAGGCTGTCGCGGTGCAGGATCTCCCCGTCGAGCAGCCAGGTGACGGTCTGCAGCCCGGTGTGCGGGTGCGGCGGCACCTCCATGCCGGGCCGGTCGGCCACGTCGTCGGGCCCGAAGTGGTCGACGAAGCACCAGGCGCCGACCATCCGGCGCTGCCGCTGCGGCAGCAGCCGGCGCACAGTGGTGTAGCGGCCGAGCGGGACGTCGTGGCCGGGCAGCAGCACGCTCCCCGGGTCGGTCGGGCCGACGCCCGGCGGGAGCGTCTGCGCGGGCAGGGATTCGGTGCGGTCCACCGCCCGACTGTACGCTCACTCCGCGGTGACGCTCACCGCGTTCGCGCCCCCGACCAGGTCGAGGTAGAGCCGGTCGGCAGCCCGGTCCCAGCCCGGTGAGCTGACCAGGTCACCGGCGGCGATCCCGCCGCGACGCTGGTCGTACAGGGTCAGGGAGCCGGCGCCGGAGGCCACCCGCACCCGGGCCGGCGGCCCGCCGGGCACGGTGACCGTGAGTTCGCTGACCCCGCCGGTCATCCGGACGGTGAGCGAGCCGTCGAGCCGGGGCAGCAGCAGCCGGGTACGCGACGCGCCGCCGACCAGGTCGATCCCGGCGAGCCGGGCCTCGCCCAGGTCGAGCCGCTGCTCGCTGACGCCGCCGAGCAGCCGCAGCCGCCAGGTGACCCGGGAGTTGAGCACCACCTCGACGGCGGCCGGGCCGGGGCGGCCGTTCTCCTCGATCCGCAGCCGGACCCGGTCGCCCACGAGCTGCGGGCGGGGCGTCACACCCGAGCCGTCCGGCGCGCCGATCCGGTAGAGGTCGTCGCCGAGGTCGGCGGCCCGCAGCGTGAACCGGGTCAGCCCGTCGACCAGCTCGAACTGGGCGCGCTGCCGGTTGCCGCGGGGCGCGGCGAGCGTCTCGGCGCCGGCCACCTCGGCGGCGCCCGCCCCGCCGGAGCCGCCGCCGGGAGCGGGCGACGGCGGGGCGCCGCCGGAGAAGACCACGCCGAGACGGGCCGGGTTGGACAGCGTCACCGCCACGGCCACCGCGCCGAGCACCACCACCAGCACCGCCGCCGCCGCGAGCAGCCGGGCTCCGCCGGACCAGCGGGGCCTGGCCAGGCCGGGGTCGTCCTCGGATGCGGTCATGGTCGTCCCCTCTCGCCGGTCCCCATCGGGTCATACGTCTGCGTCGGCGTCTCGGTTCATTCCCACTCCGGTACGCGAGCGCACCTTGCCGGCGCACGCGGCCAGCACGGCGTGCGCGTCCAGACCGAGACTCTCGATGGCGACCAGCGCGGTGAACGCCACGTCGGCCAGCTCGGCGGCGACCTCCTCGCGGGTGTGCGTCACCCCCTTGCGCGGGTTCTGCCCGAGCAGGCCGATCCAGGCCGCGGCGACCTCGCCGGCCTCCTCGCCGATCTTGAGGATGCGACAGGTCAGTTCGGTGTCGCCGCGGCCGTTCGCGGCGTCGAGCCAGGCGCGCGCGTCCCGCGCCGTCGTCCAGATGGTGGCGTCCACGCGGACCAGTGAACCGCACCCCGCACACCGTTCGTATCCTGGGGCGACGCAGGCCGGAGGGCCTGCGTCCCAGGCGAGAGGAGGTGCCCGTGATGCCGGAGATCGTCGAGTCGGTGTTCGCCGGCGTGGTCGCCCGGAACCCGGGAGAGCCCGAGTTCCACCAGGCGGTCCGCGAGGTGCTGGAGAGCATCGGTCCGGCCCTGGCCCGGCATCCGGAGTACGCCGAGGTGGTCGAGCGCGTCTGCGAACCGGAGCGGCAGGTCATCTTCCGCGTGCCGTGGGAGGACGACCGGGGCCGGGTGCGGGTCAACCGCGGGTTCCGGGTGGAGTTCAACAGCGCGCTCGGCCCGTTCAAGGGCGGCCTGCGCTTCCACCCGTCGGTCTACCTGGGCATCGTGAAGTTCCTCGGGTTCGAGCAGATCTTCAAGAACGCGCTGACCGGGCTGTCCATCGGCGGCGGCAAGGGCGGCGCGGACTTCGACCCGAAGGGCCGCTCCGACCGCGAGGTGATGCGGTTCTGCCAGAGCTTCATGACCGAGCTGTACCGGCACATCGGCCCGCAGACCGACGTGCCCGCAGGTGACATCGGGGTGGGCGGCCGGGAGATCGGCTATCTGTTCGGGCAGTACAAGCGCATCACCAACCGGTACGACGCGGGCGTGCTCACCGGCAAGGGCCTGGCGTACGGGGGCGCGCAGGTTCGCCGGGAGGCGACCGGGTACGGGGCGGTGTTCTTCGCCGACGAGATGCTCCGCCAGGCCGGGGACAGCCTGGAGGGCAAGCGGGTGGTGGTGTCCGGCTCCGGCAACGTGGCCATCTACGCGATCGAGAAGGTGCACCAGCTCGGCGGCACCGTGGTGGCGTGCTCGGACTCCGGCGGCTACGTGGTCGACGAGAAGGGCATCGACCTGGCGTTGCTGCGCGAGCTGAAGGAGCAGCGCCGGGGACGGCTGGCCGAGTACGCGGAGCACGCGCGCAACGCGGTGGCGGTCGCGGACCGCAACGTGTGGGAGGTGCCCTGCGACCTGGCGCTGCCCTGCGCCACGCAGAACGAGATCGGCGGCGCGGAGGCGGCCGCGCTGGTAGCGGGCGGCTGCGTCGCGGTGGTGGAGGGGGCGAACATGCCCACCACGCCGGAGGCGGTGCGGATCCTCGGCCGGGCCGGGGTGCGGTTCGCCCCGGGCAAGGCCGCCAACGCCGGCGGGGTGGCGGTGAGCGGGCTGGAGATGCAGCAGAACGCCAGCCGCGACACGTGGACGTTCGGCGAGTCGGAACAGCGGTTGCGCGAGATCATGCGGGACGTGCACGACAGGTGCTGGGCGACCGCTGAGGAGTTCGGCCTGCCCGGCGACTACGTGGCCGGGGCGAACATCCAGGGGTTCCGGCGGGTGGCCGAGGCGATGCTGGCGCACGGCCTGGTCTGAGCGGTCCGCGGGACGGACGCCGGCGGAGCGGTCAGTCAGCGATTGACAGCTCTCGACGCCCGGCCTAGGTTCAGGGCGCTACCGGCCGGTAGGCATCCGTCCCGCGTCGTCACCCCCGTCCCGGGGTGGCACCCGTCCCCCGGGGAGCAGCGATGCAGCCCTCACCCGTCCGTCGCCGGCTGCTCGCCGTCGGCGCGGCCCTCGCGCTGACGCTCGGCCTCACCGGCGCGGCCCCCGCCGCCGCCACCGGCCGCGACGACGGCAGCGGCCCGCTGCCCGGCTACACCATCGTCAACCCGCCGCTGCCGCCGCTCGTGGTCGGCGGGGCCGCCACCACCGTGCGGCAAGGCGTGCACGCCAACGCCGGGTACGTCATCGAGATCCCGGCGCGCTGGAACGGCGAGCTGGTGATGTGGGCGCACGGCTACCGCGGCCAGGGCACCGAGCTGTCGCCGGAGCCGCCCGGCTTCGACCTGCGGCAGCGCCTGGTGGCGCAGGGGTACGCGTGGGCGTCGTCGTCGTACGACCGCAACGGCTACGACGTGCGCTCCGGCGTTCGCGGCACCCGCGCCCTGGCCGACCTGTTCAGCCGTACCGTCCGGCGCCCGCACCGGGTACTGATCGCCGGCGTCTCGATGGGCGGTCACGTCATCGGCCGGTCGCTGGAGCAGTACCCGGGCTACTACGCCGGGGCGCTGCCGATGTGCGGGGTGCTCGGCGACCAGGAGCTGTTCGACTTCTTCCTGGACTACAACCTGGTCGCGCAGGCGCTGGCCGGGGTGCGCGCGTACCCGACGCCGCCCGACTACCTGACCTCGGCGGTGCCCCGGATCCAGGTCACGCTCGGCCTCGCCGGGCTGACCCCGGGCGGCGCGGACACCACCAATGCGCTGGGCAAGCAGCTACGCGCGGTCACCGTGGACCGTTCCGGCGGGCCGCGGCCGGGCGCCGACGCCACGTTCGCGGTGTGGAAGGACTTCCTGTTCGGCATCGCCGTCGGCGAGGCGGACGGCTCCCCCGCCCGGCGGCCCGGCCAGCTCGCCACGAACCTGTTCACCAGGTACACGCCGAACCAGCCGGTGAACCTCAACGCCACGGTGCAGCGGGTCGCGCCGGAGAACCTGCGCCAGCGGCTCGCGCCCGGCCTGACCGAGGTGCCCCGGATCGCCGGGCGGCCCACCGCGCCGGTGCTGAGCCTGCACGGGCTCGGCGACCTGTTCGTGCCGTTCAGTATGGAGCAGGCGTACGCCCGGGACGTGGCCCGGCACGGCCGGTCCCGGCTGCTCGTGCAGCGGGCGGTGCGCACCGCGCAGCACTGCGAGTTCAGCCCGGCCGAGGCCGGCGCCGCCTGGGACGACCTGGTCCGCTGGGTCCGCACCGGCAAGCGGCCGGCCGGTGACGCGGTCACCGACCGGCGTGCGGTGGCGGCACCGGACTTCGGCTGCCGGTTCAGCGACCACGCCGCCCGGGCCGCCGGCGCCGGCACCCGCCCGCTCTACCCGCCGTGCTGACCCTGCCTCAGTCCTCCGCCCGGGAGTACCAGCCGCCCCGGTAGACGGTGCCCTGCGGGGTCGGCTGCGGCTCCGGCGGCGCCTCCGCCTCCTGCGGCACGTCCCCGGCGGTGCGGCGGGAGCGGCGGACGCGGCTGACCACGAACCAGCAGACACCGGCCACCACGGCCACGATGACGACCTTCTGGAACGTGCCCGCGTACGCCTCGACCACGTGCCACTGCTCGCCGAGCAGGTAACCGGCGAGCACGAACGTGGTGTTCCAGATCAGGCTGCCCAGCGCGGTGTAGAGCAGGAATACCGGAACCGGCATCCGTTCCACTCCGGCCGGGATGGAGATGAGACTGCGGAAGATCGGAATCATCCGGCCGAAGAACACCGCCTTGACGCCGTGGCGCAGGAACCACGCCTCGGTGCGGTCCACGTCCTCCAGCTTGATCAGCGGCAGCCGCGCGGCCAGGGCGCGCATCCGGTCCCGCCCGAGGGCCGCGCCGATGTAGTACAGCGCCAGCGCGCCCACGATCGACCCGAGCGTGGTCCAGAAGATGGCGCCGGCCAGGCTCATCCGGCCCTGGCTCGCGGTGAAGCCGGCCAGCGGCAGGATCACCTCGCTGGGGATGGGCGGGAACAGGTTCTCCAGGGCCACCGCGAGGCCGGCGCCCGGCCCACCGAGCCGTTCCATCAGGCCGGTCACCCAGCCGGCTACTCCGTCGCCGGACGGTTCCGCGGCCCGCGCGGTGCTCGCCCGGGGGACGGCGAGCAGCTGTGCGTTTCCGATCATCGGACCAACGTTACGGGGCGAAGCCGCGGACGACCACGCGTCATGGAAACCATTATCGTGTACGTCATGCGTACGCCGTTGCGGATCGCCGTCGCCCAGCCGCTGACCCGCTCCCACGACGTCGAGGGCAACGCCGCCCGGCACGCCGACGCGGTACGCGCCGCCGGGGCGCGCGTGGTGGTCTTCCCGGAGATGTCGCTGACCGGGTACGAGCTGACCGCCGCGCCGCTGGACCCGGCCGACCCGAGGCTCGCGCCTCTGCGGGCGGCCTGCGCCGAGACCGGCACGCTGGCGCTGGCCGGGGCGCCGGTGCCCGGCCCGCACATCGGGGTGCTCGTGATCGACGCGGAGGGCGTGCGGGTCGCGTACCGGAAGATGTTCCTGGGTGGCGCGGAGCCGCGGCACATGCGACCGGGCCGGGAGCCGGCGGTGCTCGATGTGGACGGCTGGCGGCTGGGGCTGGCGGTGTGCAAGGACACGGGGACGCCGGAGCACGCGGCGGCCACTGTGGCGCTCGGCGCGGACGCCTACCTGGCCGGGGTGCTCGAGTCGGCCGACGACGCGGCCGTGCCGGACGAACGCGCCCGCCGTGTCGCCGCCGAGCACGGTGTGTGGGTGGCGACGGCCAGTTTCGCCGGCTCGACCGGAGGCGGGTACGCGCGGGCCGCGGGTGGTTCCGGGATCTGGTCGCCGGCGGGTGAGCCGGTGGTCCGCGCCGGCACCGGCGTCGGCGAGGTGGTGGCCGCCGATCTGCGGTGACCGTCAGCCCTCGTCGGCGCCGCCGCGCAGCCGTTCGTAGCCGTCGATCAGCTTGCGCAGCGCGGCGGCGGTGACCGGATCGATCTTGTCGTCCTCGGCCGCGTCCTCGATCTTTTCCCGCAGGTCCTCGACCCGCTTGTCGCGGTCCTTCGGCTTGCCCCGGTCCAGCTCGGCGGCCTTCTTCCGCAGGTCGTCGGCCGTCTTGCGGTCGATCAGCCCGATCGCCTCGGCCCGGTCGAGCAGCTCACCGAACCGGTCGCCGAGCTGACGCAGCGTCACCGGCTCGGCTGCCGCCGACGTCGGCGCGGCACTGCTGGGCTCCGGGGCGGGCGGTTCGGCGGCACGCGTCGACGGGCCGGCGGTGGGCGCGGCGGCCGGCGGCGTGCCGGAGCCGTCGCCCCACACCAGCGAGCCGACCACCGCGAGCAGCAGCACCACGGCACCGGCGACGAGCAGCCCGAGCAGCCGGTTCGACGAGACCGCCGGGCGCGGCGGCGCGACGGGACGTGCCGGCGGGACCGGGCGGGACGCGGCGGCCGGGGACCGCTCGACGAGGGTGGGCGGGTGCGCCACCGGCGCCACTGTGGGCAGGATCGCGGTCGGCGGGTCCACCGGGCGGCCCGCGCCGAGCCGGTCGGCGAGCCGGGCCGCGGTGGGCCGCCGCTCCGGGTCCGCCGCCAGGCAGGCCAGGACCAGGTCGGCGATCTCCGGCGGCAGGCCGGGCACCCGCAGCGGCGGGACCGGCGGCCGGTTGCGCCGCACGTCCAGCACGTCGTCCCAGCTGCGCACCGGCAGCGGCGCCTGACCGGTGAGGCTGCGGTACAGCAGCACGCCGAGCGCGTACACGTCGCCGGCCGGGTTCGCCGGGCCCGGGTCGAGCCGTTCCGGGGCGAAGTAGGCGGGAGTGCCCATCAGCAGCGCGCCGGTCTGCCCGGTGACCGGGTGCGGGCCGGCGGGCGCGGCGATGCCGAAGTCGAGCACCTTCGCGCCGGTCTCGGTGAGCATCACGTTCGCCGGCTTGACGTCGCGGTGCACCACGCCGATCCGGTGCGCCGCGGCCAGCGCCCCGGCGACCTGCCCGGCCGTGCGGACCGCGTCCGGCCAGGCCAGCGGCCCGCCGGCCAGCCGGTCGGCGAGCGTCTGGCCCTCCACCAGCTCCATCACCAGGTACGGGACCACGACGCCGCCGTCCAGCGTCGCCTCGCCGTAGTCGTACACCTGGGTCACGTGCGGGTGGGTGAGCCGCGCCGCCGCGCGGGCCTCGCGCTGGATGACCGCCCGCAGTTGCGGATCGGCGGCGAGCTGCCCGGCGAGGGCCTTGACCGCGACGGGCCGGTGCAGCACCTCGTCGTCGGCGCGCCACACCTCGGACATCCCGCCGAGGCCGATGCGTTCGCGCAGGACATATCGGTCGTGCAGGCGCAGGGCGGGCGTGAAAGGCGACATGATGCCTCCAGTCTGCCCGTCCGGTCCCCGTGCCCGTCAACCGCCCGTCGCGAGGGCCCGGGTCAGGGCTTGCGGGCGACCCCGCCGTACATGCTGACGTCGACCACCGACGGGCGCGGCTCGGGCTCGCCGTCGGCGCGCCATTCGGCGACCGAGCAGACGCCCGGCTCGACCAGCTCCAGGCCGTCGAAGAAGCGCACGACCTCCTCCCGGCTGCGCAGGTTGATCACGCCGTGCGGACCGCCGCCGCGGGCTGCCGCCTTCGCCTCGGCGGCCAGTTCCTCCGGCAGGTAGTCGTGGGTGGCGTGCGAGGCGGCCAGGTAACTGCCGGCGGGCAACGCGTCCAGCAGGCGGCCGACGATCGCGTACGGATCTTCACCGTCGGGCACGAAGTGCAGCACCGCCAGCAGCATCAACGCCACCGGCTGGGAGAGATCCAGCGTGCGGCGCAGGTCGGGGTGGGCGAGGATGCGCTCCGGGTCACGCAGGTCCGCGTCGAGGTAGGCGGTGGCGCCCTCGGGCGAGCTGGTGAGCAGCGCGCGGGCGTGGGCCAGCACGATCGGGTCGTTGTCGACGTAGACCACCCGGGCGCGCGGGTCGGTCGACTGCGCCACCTCGTGCGTGTTGTCGGCGGTGGGGATGCCGGTGCCGATGTCCAGGAACTGCCGGATGCCCGCCTCGCCGGCCAGGTGCCGCACCGCGCGACGCAGGAACCGCCGGTTCTCCAGCGCGCTGATCCGGATGGTCGGGAACCGGGCGGCCATCGCGTCGCCGGAGTCGCGGTCGGCCTGGAAGTTGTCCTTGCCGCCGAGCCAGTAGTTGTACCGGCGGGCGGGATGCGCCACCGTGGTGTCGATCCGGCCCGACTCGGATGCCGTACCTGGTGCGTCGCTGGTCAAGGCCGCCTCCACGACTCGCGTGCCACCGTCCACTGTCTCCGGTCGCCGTCATGCTACTGCCCGGCGCCGCGCCGCTCAGGCCGGGTACAGCTCGTCGCGCATGCGGGCCAGCAACTCGGGGGTCCGCTCCGGCGGCGCGGCCTCCACGCACAACCTCTCCATCGCCTCGGCGTAGAAGTCGAGGTCGTCGCGCTTGTCCAGGTAGATCGCGCTGGTGAGCTGCTCGATGTAGACGATGTCGGGCAGGTCGGCGTCACCGAAGCGCAGGATGCTGAACGCGCCGCTGGCCGCGGCGTGCCCGCCGGCGGCGAACGGGACTATCTGCAACCGCACGTGCGGGCCCGAGGTCGCCTCGATCAGCGCGTCCATCTGCTCGCGCATCACCGCGGCACCGCCGATCGGGCGGCGCAGCACCGCCTCGTCGAGCACCGCCCACAACTGCGGCGGGTTGGGGCGCCGCAGCAGTTCCTTGCGCTGCATCCGCAGCTCCACCCGCCGGTCCAGCTCCGCCGCCGACGCGCTGCGGTGGCCGAGCAGGATCACCTCCCGGGCGTACGCGGCGGTCTGCAACAGGCCGGGCACGAACTGCACCTCGTACGTGCGGATCAGCGCGGCGGCCGCCTCCAGGCCCAGGTACGACTGGAACCAGGCGGGGAGCACATCGCCGTAGCGGTGCCACCAGCCCGGGCTGTTCGCGTCCCGGGCCAGCTTGAGCAGCGCGTCACGGTCCTCCGGAGCGGTGACGCCGTAGAGCGTGAGCAGGTCGGCCACGTCGCGCTCCTTGAAGCCGACCCGGCCCAGCTCCATCCGGCTGATCTTCGACTCCGACGAGCGGATCTCCCAGCCGGCCGTCTCGCGGCTGACCCCGGCGTTCTCCCGCAGCCGGCGCAACTGCCCGCCGAGCAGCATGCGCAGCACTGTCGGACCGCTTGTCGGACCACCCTCGACGGGCACCGTCGCCACCTGACCGCCCTCGCATCCCGACGCCCCGGCCGGGCACCCTCCCGGACCGACGAGTAAGCATGCCATGAACCGACAGTGAGGTGAACTCCTCCGGACGGACGGAGTCAGTCCCGTGTACGGGACGGCGGGATCAGGTGGTCGAAGTCGCCGTCCCGGGCGCCGAGCACGAACGCGGCGATCTCGTCCACTGTGTAGATCAGTGCCGGACCCTCGGGGTGCCGGGAGTTGCGGACCGCGATGCCGCCACCGCCGGGCAACTCGGCCAGTTCGACGCAGTTGCCGCTGGGGTTGCTGCGGCGGCTCTTCAACCAGCGCATCGGTGGCAACTCGGTCACGGGCACGCCGTTCGGGGGTTGCTGCATGGGCGTCCTTCGGGATGAGCCAGCCGAGGCCGCGGGAGGAGCGGTGGGTGGCGACGTCTGTCGACTGAGGAGTGAGATGCACGTGCATCTGCTATTGCATCTGCAATGGACAGAGAGCATGATAACCGAAATACGGTGTGCCGGTTCGTTCACGCACGGTGACCCGAGCCCGGCCCCGGGACGCCGCTCCGCGCGGCTTCGGGACTGCGGTGAGGAGGACGCGTTGGCGGATCCGATGACCATCGCCTCCGGCATCTCCGCGGCGGGCGCGCTCGTCTCCGCCTGGCAGTTACGCCGCCGCGCGCTGCGCGCCGAAGCCGAGATCGAGCTGCTCCAGGCCGAGCTGGCCGCCGAGCGGCACGCCGCCAGCCACGATCCGCTCACCGGGCTGCCGAACCGCCGCGCGTTCTTCCGGCTGGCCGCCGCCCTGCTCACCGACCCCGCCGGGCAGCCACTCGTCGCGGTGGTGCTCGACCTGGACAACTTCAAGCAGGTCAACGACCGCTACGGACACGCCGCCGGAGACCAGGTGCTGGTCAGCGTGGCGCAGCGGCTCGCCGCGTTCGCCGGCCCCAACCTGGTGGCCCGGCTCGGCGGCGACGAGTTCGCCGGTCTGCTGGCCAGCCCGACGGCGGACCGCCGGTGGATCGAGCACGCCACCCGGCGGCTCTGCGAGGCGCTCGCCGCGCCGATCCCGCTGGGCGCGCGCAGCATCCAGGTCACCGCCTCGGTCGGGCTCGCGCCGGTGCACTGCCCCACCCAGCTCACCGACGCGCTCTGCCGCGCCGACGCGGCCATGTACGAGGCGAAGACGCTCGGCGCCGCCCGTCCGGCCCGCCAGCTCGTCGCGGAGTGCTGAGTCCGGCTCGTCCGTTAGCTCGTCGCGGGGTGCCGGGCACGGTCCGCCTTGCCTGCCCCAGCTCGTCGTGGGGTGCCGGGCGGCACGTCCGTCGCGGGCCGCTGGGCCCCGTCCGCCTTGCCTGCCCCAGCTCGTCGCGGGGTGCCGGGGCGGGCTCCGTCCGGTGGGTCAGCGCCAGCCGTAGCCGGCGCGCAGCGCCTGCCCGACCCGGTCGAACCGCGGCCGGTCCAGCACCGCGCCCTCGCGGCGGATGCTGTCCTCACGCATGGTGAGCACCCGGTCCAGGCGTACCCAGCTCGGCCGACTGTCCCGGTCCCACTCCCCCGGGCCGAGCGCCAGCCAGTGCCGCTGGCCGTCCCGGTCGCTCTGGCTGGACAGCATCAGCCCGAACAGCGTGCGGCTGTGCCGCCCCACCACCAGCACCGGACGGTCCTTGCCCTGGCGGGGATCGTCCTCGTAGGGCACCCAGGTCCACACGATCTCGCCCGGGTCGGCCTGCCCGTCCGGCTCCGGGGCGTACGACAACTCGCGGCGCTGCAACGCGCTGACCTGGCGGCGGCGCGCGACCTGCGCCGGGATCGGCCCGCCGGTGCGGGTGGGGGCGGGTACGCCCCGGGTGATCCGGCCGAGCTTCGACGCCACGTTCCTCAACAGACCTGCCACGGCGGGCAGCCTAGCGGCCGGGGTGCGCCGGGCCCGGAATCGGGTCGCCGGGACGGCTATGCGGTGCGACGATGCCCCGGTGCCAGTGCCCCGCCACCAGATCCGCGCCGCGTACACCGGCACCGCCGTCACCGTCTACCAGGCGTACCCGCCGGAGATCGCCGACGCGGCGCTGCGCGCGGGCCGGTTCGTGCCGCCCTTCAAGCGGGAGCGGATGACCTGGATCAAGCCCTCGTTCCGCTGGATGATGTATCGCTGCGGCTGGGCGCTCAAGCCGTGCCAGGAGCGGGTGCTGGCGGTCGACATCAGCCGGGCCGGCTTCGAGTGGGCCCTGCGGCACGCCTGCCTCAGCAGCTACGACCCGCGCCTGCACCCGGACCGGGACGCCTGGCGGCACAGCCTGCGGGTCAGCCCGGTGCGGGTGCAGTGGGATCCGGAACGCTCGCTGCGGCTGGCGCCCCTGCCGTACCGCTCGCTACAGGTCGGACTGACCGGCGACGCGGTACGCCGGTACGTCGACGAGTGGGTGGTCGGGCTCACCGACGTCACCGGGCTGGCCCGGTCGGTGCACGGTCGGCTCACCGACGGCGACGAGGCCGGAGCGGCGGCGCTGCTGCCGGTGGAGCGGCTGTACCCACTGCCGGCCGAGGTGGCGCGCGTCGTCGACGCGGGCTGAGCGGGTCCGGTGCCGCGCCGGGCGGCGCGATGTTAATAAGGGGCCCTTCTACTACCGGAGGCGTTAATAGGGGGCCCTTCCTTACGCTGGGGGCGTGGAGTTGCCCGACGATCTGCCGCTGTTCGAGCGCAGCGCGGTGCGGCTGGTGGTGCTCGACGCCGCCGACCGCCTGCTGCTGTTCCACACCCGCGACCCGGACCACCCGGACCTCGGCGTGTGGTGGGAGCTGCCCGGCGGCGGCCTGGACCCGGGTGAGACGTACCGGGAGGCGGCGGTACGCGAGCTGCGCGAGGAGACAGGTATCGCGATCGGCCCGGACGAGGTGGGCGCGCCGACGTGGCGGCGGCGGGCCAGCTTCCGGCACCGGCAGCGCCGCCACCTCCAGGACGAGGTGGTGGTGACGGTACGGCTGCCCGGCCCCGGGCCGGACGTGGACGAGGCGCTGCGGCTGGACTACGAGGTGGAGGACTACTTCGGGTTCCGCTGGTGGCCGCTGGCCGAGGTGCTCGCCGAGCGGCCGCGCTGCTATCCCGGACGGCTGCCCGAGCTGCTGCCGGCGTTCCTGGCCGGGAAGGAGATCGACGAGCCGTTCGAACTGTGGTCGTGACCGGGACGTGCCACCGGGCGCGGCGGCGGGCAGAGTGGAGCCGTGACTCCTCTGCGCGCACCCCTGGCCCGTTACGCCGAGCGGCTGCACCGCGCCGCCGGTGACACCCACCACGTCGCCTCCCCGCTGGGCGCCTGGCTGCTGCTGGCGCTGGCCGGCCCGGCCGCCACCGGCGACGCCCGCGCGGCGCTGACCGAGGCGCTCGACGCCGACCCGGACGACGCCGCCGCCGAGGCCCGGGCGCTGCTCGCCGCGCCGCACCCGATGGTCGCCGCCGCCACCGCGCTGTGGGAGCGCACCCCGGCCGACGAGCTGGCCGCGTGGCGGGCCGCCCTGCCGGAGAACACCGAACGCGGTCCGCTGCCGGACCAGGCGGCGCTGGACGCCTGGGCCCGGGAGCGTACCGGCGGGCTGATCGACCGCTTCCCGGTCGACGTCGCCCCGGACACCCTGCTGGTCCTGGCCAGCGCGCTCGCGACCCGGGTGTCGTGGGCCGACCCGTTCGACACGGCCCCGGGCACGGATCTGGGCGCGGGCAGCGCCTGGGCCGGGCGGCTGAGCCGGGTGCTGCGGACACCGCCGTTCGGGCACCGCTGCTGGGTGGCGGCCACCGACCGGGCCGGTGACGTGGCGGTGCACGCGGTGCCGGCCCGCACCGGCGACGACGGCGCGGGGATGCTCGTGGTGTCGGTGGCCGCCGCGCCCGAGGTGCCCGCGGCCGACGTGCTGGCCGCCGCGCAGGAGCTGGCGAGCGCCGCCGCGCTCATCCCGGACTCCGTGCCGGGCCGCCTGTCACTGTTCGACCTGCCGCTGGGCGAGACGCCGCTGTGGACGCTGCGGGAGAAGCCGGTCAACACGTTCGCCCCGGACGGCCGGGAGGAACGCGCCACGGCGGTGCTGCCCTGCTGGTCGGCGCGCAGCCGGCACGACCTGACCGCACCCGGGTTCGGCTTCGACGCGGCGGCCCGGGCGCTCGGCGAACTGCTGGGCCTGGCCGGGCCGGGGTTCGACGCCGCGCAGTCCGCGGTGGCCCGGTTCGGGCGCTACGGTTTCGAGGCCGCCGCGGTGACGGCGTTCGGCATGGTGGCCGGCCTGCCGCCGGAGGGTGTCGCCCGCGTCGCCGAGCTGCGGTTCGGTCACCCGTACGCGGTCGTCGCGGTGACCACCGACCCGGCCGGTGGGCCGTGGCACGCGCTGCCTGTCTACTCCGCCTGGGTGGCCGACCCGGAGGAGCTGCCCGCCGACGAGGCCGGATAGGCGGCGAGCGCGCTCGTGAGCTGGTCCAGTCCCAGCGAGCCGAGTTCCAGCGCCCGGTTGTGGAACGCGCGCCGGTCGCCGGGGAACGCCGCGCGGCCGTCCCGCCACACCCGCTCCCCCACCTTGTAGGTCAGCGCCTGCCCGGGCCGGCCCAGGTAGCGGGCCAGTTCCAGTGGCGCGTACGGGCCCTGGTGGCAGCGCTCGCGCAGCAGGTCCAGCGCGGCGTCCGGCGTCCACCGCGCGCCGCCGCCGGAGGGCATCGGCAGCTTCAGGTGCAGGCCGATGTCGAGCACCACCCGGGCCGCCCGCAGCAACTGCATGAACAGGTGTCCCAGCCGGGCGCCCGGCTGCTCGTAGAGTCCCAGCTCGTCCATGAACCGCTCGGCGTACAGGGCCCAGCCCTCCTGGGCGCCGGAGAGCCCGCCGAGCAGGTTCAGCCGCTGACCGGGGCCGCCCCGGCACGCCTCCGAGCCGAGGTGCAGGTGGTGGCCGGGGACGCCCTCGTGGTACACGGTGCTGTACGCCCACCAGGTGGAGAAGTGCTCCCGGCCCTCGGGCAGCAGCCACGAGACCCGGCCCGGCCGGGTCAGGTCCCGCGACGGCCCGATGTACGCGGTCCCGCCCGACGTGGTGACCCGTGACTCGATGCGCCGCAGTGGCGCCGGGATGTCGAAGTGCGTGCCGTGCATCCGCTCGGTGGTGGCCTCCAGCAGCTCCTGGAGCCAGGCGGCGAACGCGTCCCGGCTGCGCAGGACGCCCGGCGCGTCGGGACGGTCGAGCCGGTCCCGCACCTCGGGCACGGTGCCGCCCAGGGTTCTCGCCTCGGCGACCAGTTCCGCCTCGATCGCGGTGAACTCGTCCCAGCCCCACGCGTACAACTCGCGCAGGTCCGGTTCCGCGCCGGGCCGAAGGCCTCGTCGTCGTGCGCCCGGGGCGCGAGGTCCGCGGTGAGCGTCGCGGCGAATCTCCGGTACGCCTCCCGCGCGTCCTCCGCCGCCGCCTGCAACGAGGCGCGCTGCGGGCCGTCGCCGTACCGCTGCACCAGGGCGATGTCGTCGTCGATCCAGGCGCGGCAGCGCCGCGTCACCAGCTCCACCTGACGCCGGGCCGGCAGGTGACCGCGCGCTGCGGCGAGCACGAGGCTCCGGGCGTACCCGTCGAGTGCGGCCGGGATCGCGGCCTGGCGCGCGCCGACGCGGGCCCAGCCGTCCTCGGAGGCCGCGTGCCCGGCGTCGCGGCCCGGTACGGCGGATTCGACGCACTGCCGGATGAGCTGGAGCGGGCCGGTGGCCGCGGCGTGCAGTTCCCGCAGGTCCTCCCCCGCGTCGTGGAAGGCGATCCGGGCGCGCAGCCGTTCGGCGAGGTGGGCGTGCAGCGGGGTCGCGGGCAGCGCCTCGATCCGGCGCAGGGCGCGGGCGGCGAGGTCGGCGCGGGCCTGGTGACCGTCCGGGCTGTAGTCGGTGAGGCCGTCGGCGTCCTGCTCGCCGGCCTCGACCACTGCGGCGCACGGATCGAGGCGCCCCATCTCCCGCAACAGCGCGTCGGTGACGTCCTCGCTCATCGCACCGATGCTAGCCCTGGTGATCAAGGAGTTCGCGCCAGCCGGAAGCCCGGAACCGACGCGAACTCCTTGATCAACCTGATGGGAGGCGGGGTCAGACCGAGACGAGTTCCTTCTTCTCGGCCTTGGCGGCCAGGCGCTTCTCACGCTCCTGGGCGCCGATCAGGTCGTCCGGCAGGGAGTCCTCCACCTCCAGGTCGAACCGGCGCAGCAGCCGGATCGCGAACCCGCCCAGCGTGATGAGGATCAGCGCCGCGCCGAAGCAGATGTACGCGAAACCGATGCCCCGGCCCGGTCCGGTGCCGATCACCGCGCCCACCGAACCGGCCAGCGCCCCACCGGGTGCGAGCATCGGCTCGAACAGCGCGGTGGCGCCGGGCGCGAGCAGCGCGAACCCGATCGGCAGCGTCGACCAGGAGATGGTCTGGTTGAGGCTGAACACCCGGCCGTGGAAGCGCTGCGGCACCTTCACCTGGACGATCGTCGCGTAGATCGACTGCGCGGTGGTCATCGACATGGCCAGCCAGCAGAAGCCGACGCAGATCATCGCCACCGACGCGTCCAGGCCGATCAGCACGCAGCCGATCGCGGTGCCCAGGTTGCCGATCAGCACGCCGATCATCCGGCGCTTGCGCGGACCGCCCCACAGCGACATCAGCACGCCGCCGAGCACCGCGCCGACCGCCTCGGCCAGCGCCACCTGCGCCACCTGGGTCGGGCTGCCGAACGACAGCACCAGCGGCGTGATGAGCACCAGCGCGGGCGCCAGGAAGATGTTGCCCAGCGCGAAGTAGCCGAGCATCAGCCGGAACCCGCGGTGCCGCCACGAGTAGCGCATGCCGTTGGCGATGGCCACCAGCAGCCGTTCCCGGGGCCGCCAGCCCAGCGCGTCCGGGAAGCGGACCACGGCGAGGGTGAGCACCGCGAACACGTAGCTGGCCACGTCGACCAGCAGGATGCCCTTCAGCTCGATGGTGGCGAGCAGGCCGGCCGCGAACGCCGGCATGAGCAGCGTGGCCACACCGGTGGACAGCTGGGTGATGCCCATGGCGTGCCCGAGGTAGCGCTTGGGCACCAGCTGCGGCACCGCCGACTGGAACGCGATCCGCTGGAACGAACCGGCCACCGAACTGAGCGCCACCAGCATGTAGATGTGCCAGAGCACCAGGTTGTCGGTCCACAACAGGGCCGCCAGCACGAGCTGGACGGACCCGGCGAAGCAGCTCGCCGTCATCATGATCCGGCGCCGGCTGACCCGGTCGACCAGCGCGCCGGCCACCGGCAGCATGAGCACGCCGCAGATCAGCGCGAGCGCCCAGAGCAGGCCGAGGTTCGCCACCGAGCCGGTGCGGTTGAACAGCCAGATCGGCAGCGCGAACGCGGTCAGCGCGGAACCGGTGCTGGAGATGAGCTGACCGGTCGTGATGGCCATGAACCGGCCCATGCTCGGCTTGACCGTCTTGGTGGGCTTGCGGTCCTCGCCCACCCGCAGCGTGTCGGCCACCACCCAGCCGGCGTCCTCACCCCGGGCCTCCGGCGTCAGCGCGCTGACGTCACCGGCGACCACCGCCGGGTGCACCTGCGTGACGATCTCGGCCAGTTCCTCGGCGCGGTACTTGAGGAAGAAGTGCCCGGCCTGGTCGAGGACGACGAGGCCGAGCGTGTCGCTCAGGAACTGCCACTCGGCGTACCGCTCGCGGTAGTAGTCGGTCACCGGGTCCTCGGAGCCGACCACCGAGATGATCGGCGTCCGGAGCTTCGCCGCCTGCTGGTCCAGCAGCCGGGTGAAGTACTCCTCCGAGGCGCGGGAGTCGGCCCGCATGTTGCTGATGATCCGGTCGGCCTGCTCCGGGTCCAGCTCGTCGGTGTCCACACCCATCGACTTGAGCCAGCTCGCGGAGTGCCTGTTGCTGCTGAGCCGCTCGAGGCGGTCGCGGAGCGCCGCGATCACGCCCTTCGGGCGGGCGAACGGGAACATGGCGCCGATGTAGACGGCC
Organism: Micromonospora sp. L5; assembly: GCF_000177655.2. Lineage (NCBI taxonomy): Bacteria > Bacillati > Actinomycetota > Actinomycetes > Micromonosporales > Micromonosporaceae > Micromonospora > Micromonospora sp. L5. The sequence continues at coordinate 6,035,786 of NC_014815.1, forward strand.
TCCAGCTCCCGGCCGGCCGCCTCGACCTTGCGGGCCACGTCGGCGAGGATGGCGCTGCCCACGCCGCAGTGGCCGTACAGGGCGATCGGTCCCTCGACCCGCTCCAGGATCTCGTCGGCCACCCGGCTGGTCAGCTCGTCGAACGGCAGCGCGTCCTCGCTCAGGCCCACGTCGTGGCCGGGGATCGCCAGCGACCACAGCCCGTACCCGGCCGGCAGCGCGTCGGCCAGCGGCTGGTAGACGATGGCGCTGCCGCCGCCGTACGGGACGCAGACGTACGTCAGCACCCGCCTGCCCGCCGGGATCGGCTTGGTCAGCTCGTAGAGCAGCCGGCGTGGCCCTTCCTGCGCGGCGTCGCCGGAGATGAACGCGGCGAGGTCGCGGATGGTGCGCTGCTGGAACAGGTCCATCACGCCGACCGCCCGGCCGCCCAGCTCCGCCTTGCGGATCTTGGCGACGACCTGGGTGGCGAGCATCGAGTGCCCGCCCAGGTCGAAGAAGTCGTCGTCGATGCCGAGCGTGTCCACGCCCAGCACCTCGGACCAGATCGCGGCGAGCGCCCGCTCGGTGTCGTCGCGCGGCTCCACAAGCGCCACCGACGCCTCGCGGGTGACCACCGGCGCGGGCAGCGCCTTGCGGTCCAGCTTGCCGTTGGGGGTCAGCGGCAGCGCGTCGAGCGTGACGAACGCGGCCGGCACCATGTACTCGGGCAGCGTGTCCTTCAGCGCCGCCTTCAGCGCGGCGTGCTCGGCCTCCCCCACCAGGTACGCGGTGAGCCGCTTGTCGCCCGGGCTGTCCTCGCGGACGATCACCGTCGCCTCGGTGACGCCCGGCTGATCGCGCAGCGCGCTCTCGATCTCGCCCAGCTCGATGCGCAGACCGCGCAGCTTGACCTGGTGGTCGATGCGGCCCAGGAACTCGATCACCCCGGCGCCGTCCGGGCCGACGACCCAGCGGGCCAGGTCGCCGGTGCGGTAGAGACGGGCGCCCGGCTCGGCGGAGAACGGGTCGGGGACGAACTTCTCCGCGGTCAGCGCGGGTCGGCGGTGGTAGCCGCGGGCCAGCCCGGCACCGCCGATGTGCAGCTCACCGGCCACCCCGACCGGGCACTGCGCGCCGGACGGGTCGAGCACGTGCAGCCGCAGGTTGGCGATCGGCGCGCCGATCGGCACGCTGGACACCTGCGCGAGCCGGTCCGGCTCGCACGCCCAGGCGGTCACGTCGATGGCCGCCTCGGTCGGGCCGTACAGGTTGTGCAGGCCGCACCAGGGCAGCCGGGCGGTGAAGTCGGTGGCCGAGGCCAGCGGCAGCTCCTCGCCGGAGCAGATCACCCGGCGCAGCGCGGTGGCCGCCTCCACGCCGTCCTCGGCGAGGAAGACGGTCAGCATCGACGGGACGAAGTGGGCGGTGGTGATCCGCTCGGACACCAGCAGGTCGCGCAGGTAACCGGCGTCCTTGTGGCCGCCGGGCTTGGCCAGCACCAGGCGGGCGCCGGTGCGCAGCGGCCAGAAGAACTCCCACACCGACACGTCGAAGCTGGCCGGGGTCTTCTGGAGCACCGCGTCGTCGGCGCCGAGGCCGTACGTCTTCTGCATCCAGTCGAGCCGGTTGACGATGCCCCGGTGTGTGTTCGGCACGCCCTTCGGGCGGCCGGTGGACCCGGAGGTGTAGATGACGTACGCCAGGTTCTCCGGCCCGGCGGCCGGTGCCGGGTCGGTGTCGGGCCGGTCGGCCCAGACGGTGGCGTCGTCGAGTTCGAGCACCGTGGCGCCGGTGTCGGGCAGCACGTCGCGCAGGTGTGACTGGATCAGCACCACAGGCGCGTCCGCGTCGCCGACCATGAACGCGAGCCGGTCGGCCGGGTACTCCGGGTCCAGCGGCAGGTACGCGCCGCCGGCCTTGAGCACGCCGAGCAGGCCGGCGACCAGTTCCACCGACCGTTCCGCGCAGACCCCGACCAGGGTCTCCGGGCCGACGCCGGCCGCGCGCAGCCGGTGCGCGACGCGGTTGGCCTGCGCGTTCAGCTCGGCGTACGTGCGGCTGTGCCCGTCGATGGTGACCGCGACCGCGTCCGGGGTGGCCGCGGCGCGCTCCTCGATCGGGCCGTGCAGCGTCTCGGTGCGCGGGAAGTCGGCTGTGGTGTCGTTCCAGGCGGCCAGCAGGTCCCGCTCGGCGGCGGGCAGCAGCGGCAGCCGGGACACCGGGGTGTCCGGCGCGGCGACGACGGCGTCCAGCAGCGCGGTCCACCGCTGCGCCATCCGCTCCACTGTGGCCCGGTCGAACAGGTCGGTGTTGAAGACCAGCTTGCCCCAGAGCCCGTCGACGGTCTCCACCGCGTGCAGCTCGAAGTCGAACCGGGTGGCCTGCAACTCCATCGGGGTCCAGGAGAACGTGACCTCGTCGGTGCGGGACACGCCGCGGAAGCGGCCCATCTCGTAGTTCTGGAGCACGAACATGGTCTGGAACACCGGGGAGCGGCTGACGTCGCGCGGCAGGCCCAGCTCGTGGACCACCTTGGCGAACGGCACCTCGGCGTGCTCGAACCCGTCGAGCACGGTACGGCGGGTGCGCTCCAGCAGCTCGGCGAACGTCGGGTCGTCGGCCAGGTCGGCGCGCAGCGGCAGCATGTTGATGAACATGCCGACGACGTTCTCCAGCTCCGGCGCGGACCGGCCGGCCACCGACGCGCCGATGGCGAAGTCGTCCTGGCCGGCGTGCCGGGCCAGCAGCACCTGGTACGCGGCGAGCAGCGTCATGAACAGGGTGCCGCCGCTGTCCCGGGTGAGCGTGTTGAGCGTCTCGGTGGCGGACGGGTCGAGCTGGAACTCGACGAAGTCACCCCGGTAGGTCTGGGTGGCCGGGCGGGGCCGGTCCAGCGGCAGTTCCAGCGGGGTGATGCCGGCCAGCCGCTGCTTCCAGTAGTCGACGTGCGCCCGGGCCTGCGGGCCGTCCAGCTCCTGGGCCTCCCAGACGGCGAAGTCGCCGTACTGGATCGGCAGGGCGGGCGGCTCGCCGCCCCGGTAGAGCGTGATCAGGTCGCGCAGCAGCACGTCCACCGACCAGCCGTCGCCGACGATGTGGTGCTGGGCGAGGAACAGCACGTGGTCGTCGGCGGTCAGCCGGATCAGCAGGGCCCGCAGCAGCGGCCCGTCGGCCAGGTCGAACGGCTCGGCGGCCGCCGCGTCGACGAGCGCCTGCGCGGCGGCCTCGTCGGGCGCCTCCACCACCGTGAGCGGCACGTCGGCCGTGTCCGCGACGACCACTGTGGGACGGCCGTCGGCGTCGGCCGGGAAGCGGGTGCGCTGCGACTCGTGCCGGTCGGCGAGCGCGGTCAGGGCGGCGCGCAGCGCGTCCACGTCGAGTGGTCCGCGTACCCGCAGCGGCACCGCGATGTGGTACGCCGCCTCGCCCGGGGCGAGCTGGTCCATGAACCAGACCCGCTCCTGGGCGTAGGACAGCGGCACCTCCGCGCCGGACGGGCGGGGGGTGATCCGGGCTGCGGGGGCGGTCTGGCGGGCGCGTAGCCGTCGGGCGATCAGCGCCTGCCGGGCCGCCTCGCGGGCCGGATCCTTCAGGTCGGTCATCAGTTGGTTCCCTCTTCCGCCGCGAGCAGCGCGGCGACCTCGGTGTCGGAGAGCCCGTCGATTTCGGCGGCGATCCGCTGTTCGATCTGGGCGGCCAGTTCCGCCACCACGGGGCTGCTGAACAGCGCCCGCATGGGCAGGTCGACGTCCACCTCGGCGCGGATCCGGGCCATCGCTCGCATGCCGCGCAGCGAGTTGCCACCGAGGGCGAAGAAGTCGTCCAGGGCACCGACCTTCTCCACCTGGAGGATCTCGGCGTACACCTCGGCGACCAGACCCTCGGCCTCGGTGCGGGGCGCGACGTAGCTGTCCTGGGCCTGCTCGGCCGCCGCCGGGGCGGGCAGCGCGGCGCGGTCCAGCTTGCCGTTGGGCGTGAGCGGCATCGCGTCCAGCCGGACCAGAGCGGCCGGCACCAGGTGCGCGGGCAGTTCGCGGGCCAGTTCGGCACGGACCGAGTCCTCGTGGGCCGGGCCCACCAGGTAGCCGACGAGCGTCGGCTCACCGCCGTCGGTGCGGACCGCAGCGGCGGCGGCGCGCACGTCCGGGTGGGCCAGCAGCGCCGCCTCGACCTCGCCCAGCTCGATCCGCATGCCGCGCACCTTGACCTGGTCGTCGCGGCGGCCCAGGTAGTCCAGCGTGCCGTCGGCGCGCCAGCGGGCCAGGTCGCCGGTGGCGTACATCCGGGCGCCGGGCGGGCCGTCCGGGCAGGGCAGGAACCGCTCGGCGGTCAGGGCGGGCCGGTCGTGGTAGCCGCGGGCGAGCTGGGTGCCGGTGACGTACAGCTCCCCCACCACGCCCGGCGGCACCGGCCGCAGCGCGGCGTCGAGCAGCAGCGCCCGGGTGTTCCAGGTGGGCGTGCCGATCGGCACCGGACCGGCCGGGACCGGCTCGCCCGGGGCGATGCGGGCCGCGACGCAGCCCACTGTGGCCTCCGTCGGGCCGTACTCGTTGATCACCGCCACGTCGGGGTGCGCGGCCCGCCAGGCGGCGAGCTGCTCCCCGGTCAGCGCCTCGCCGCCGATCACCAGGTCGGCCGTCGGCGACAGCTCGCCGTCGAGCAGCGGCAGGTGGCTCGGCGTGACCTTGAGGAACGCGGGCCGGCCACCGGCGCGGGCGGCGGGCTCGTCGATCGCGGCGAGCCGTACCGTGCCGCCGGCGGTGAGCGTGCCGAGCAGACCGGTGACGGTCAGGTCGAACGACACCGGCGAGTGCAGCAGCGCCACCCCGGCCAGCCCCGGGTAGGTGGCGCGGGCCCAGGCCAGGTACGCGGTGACCGCCCGGTGCTCGACCACCACGCCCTTCGGGCGGCCGGTGGAGCCGGAGGTGTGGAGCACGTACGCCGGGTGCTCCGGGCGCAGCGGCGCGACCCGGTCGGCGTCGGTGAGGTCGTCGCCGGACTGGTCCGAGCCGACCTCGCCGTCGAGCACCAGCGCGTCGCCGGGCACCAGGCCGGCCGTGTCCGGCGCGGTCACCACCAGCGCGGGCGCGGCGTCCTCCAAGAGGTACGCGATCCGGCCGGCCGGATAGGCGGTGTCCACCGGCACGTACGCGGCGCCGGCCTTGAGCACCGCCAGCATCGCCACGACCAGATCGCAGGAGCGGGGCAGCGCCAGCGCGACCCGGGTCTCCGGGCCGGCGCCGCGCGCCACCAGCAGCCGGGCCAGCCGGTTCGCGGCGGTGTTCAGCTCGCCGTAACCGAGCGTCACGCCGTCGCAGACCAGCGCCGCCGCGTCCGGGGTGGCGGCGGCCTGCCGCTGCACCTCGTCGACCACAGTGGTCACCGGCACGTCGTGGGCGGTGTCGTTCCAGGCGCCGAGCACCCGGTCCCGCTCGGTGTCGGTGAGCAGCGGCAGCGCGCCGACCGTACGCTCCGGCTCGGCGACGGCGGCGGCGAGCAGCCGTACGTAGCGGCGGACCACGGTCTCGGCGGTGGACCTGTCGAACAGCTCGGTGCGGTAGACCAGGCGGCAGTCGCCGGTGGTGATGTCGAAGGCCAGGTCGTCCTTCGTCGTGCCCAGCTCGACCGGGTCGAGGCCGGAGTCCGGGATCCAGTTCAGCGCGGTCTGGAAGATCGGCTGCACCGACGGGTCACGCTGTGGATCGACCGCCTCGACGATCTTCTGGAACGGCGTCTGCCCGTGCTCCATGGCGTCGATCAGGCCGTTGCGGACGCGGCCCAGCAGCGCAGCGAACGTCGGGTCGCCGGAGACGTCGCAGCGCAGCGCCACCGGGTTGACGAACATGCCGATCAGCGGCGTCAGCTCCGGGTTGTCCCGGCCCGCGGTGGAGACGCCGACCACCACGTCGGCGTCGCCGGAGATCCGCGACAGCAGCGCCGCGAAACCCGCCAGCAGCACCATGTACGGGGTGGCCTGCGCGCCGGTGGCCAGCGCGCCGATGCGGTCCAGCAGCCCGTCGGGCAGCGTGAAGCGCACCTCGTCACCGGCGAAGCCGAGCTGGGCCGGGCGGGGCCGGTCCAGCGGCAGGCCGGTGACCGGCGGCGCCCCGGCCAGGTGACCGGTCCAGAACGCGAGCTGCCGGTCCAGCTCCTCGCCGGTGAGCTGCTGGCGCTGCCAGACCGCGAAGTCCGCGTACTGGATGGGCAGCTCGGGCACGGCGGGCTCGGCGCCGGTGCGCGCGGCCTCGCAGAACGCGACCAGCTCGGCGTGGAGCAGCACCGCCGAGTGGCTGTCGAAGACGGCGTGGTGCACCACGAACGCCAGCGCCAGCCCCTCCTCCATCCGGATCAGCCGGGCCCGCCACAGCGGCGCCGCGTCCAGCGGGATCGGCGTGCGGGCCATCTCGCCGCGGATGCGCTCGAACTCGGGCCGCTGCTCACCGGCCGGCAGGTGGGTGATGTCGGTGACGGGCAGCGGCGCCGGCTCGTGGGCGCGCACGACCTGCACCAGCGCGCCGTCGTCGGTCCGCAGGTGGGTACGCAGCGCCTCGTGCCGGGCGATGACCCGGTTGACCACGTCGCCGGCCGTGTCCGCGTCCACGTCGGCCGGGAACAGCCACGGGAAGGACACGTTGAACACCGGCGACCCGGCGTCGAGCTGGTTGGCCATCCACACCCGCTCCTGGGCGTAGGAGGCCGGGAAGGTCCACTCCCGCGTCATGAGAGGGCCTCGCGCACCGAGCGGGGACGCATGTCGGTCCAGACCTCGTCGACGTGGGCCAGGCACTCCTCGCGGCTGCCGGCGAAGCCGGTGTCGTGCCAGCCGGCGGGCAGGTCCCGGTCGGCCGACCAGATCGAGTACTGCTCCTCGTCGTTGCGGACGACCAGGAATCGGGATTCGGCCATGTCAGTTCGCTCCTGCGTTCTCGGGGGTGTACGGCTCGGCCATCGCCACGGCGATCTTGCGGGGACCGGTGAACGGTTCCCGGCCGTGCGCGGCGGTCATGTTGTCCACCACCAGCACGTCGTCGCGCTGGTAGTCGAAGCGGACCGTCGCGGCCCGGTAGGCGGCGCGCAGGTGGTCCATGACGTCGGCGGGGATCTCGCCGCCGTCGCCGTAGTAGGTGTTCGACGGCAGCCCGTCGGCGCCGAACATGGCCAGCAGCCCCTCCTGGTAGTCGGCAGGCAGGGTGCTGAGGTGGAAGAAGGTGGCGTGGTTGAACCAGCGCGGGGTGTCCGAGCCGGGCCGGTGGTGCACCGCGTCGCGGACCGCGCGGGTACGCAGGCCGTCCTTGCCGACCCACTCCACTGTGATCCCGTTGTCAGCCGCGTACGCCTCGACCTCGGCGCGGCTCTCGGTGTTGAACACCTCCTGCCAGCGGGTGCCGAAGTCGCCGTGGAAGTTGCGCACCAGCATCCACCGGCGGCGGACGAACTCCTCGCGGACCGCCGGGTCGATCAGCTCGTACACCCGGCGCACGTCGGCCAGCGGCGTGGCGCCCTGGGTCTGCGGCGGCGTGACGCAGTAGAAGAACAGCGTCAGCGGCCAGCGCGCCTGGTACGAGTTCTCGTTGTGCAGGAAGATCTCCTCGTCCGGCGGGTAGTCGGTCGAGGTGTAGACCCGGCCCTTGATGGAGTGCCGGGGCGAGGAGCGCTCGGTGTAGGTCAGCGGCTCGCCGGCCAGTGCGCGGACGGCCTGGTCGAAGCCGTCCACGCCGCCCACGTCGAAGCCGCGGAACAGCAGCCCTCCGCTCGCGACGAGGGTGTCCCGCAGCTCGGCACGCCGGGCCGTGATCAGGTCGGTCAGCGCCCGGCCGTCGCTCTCGACGACCACCGGCAGCGTCGTGGTTGTCTCGCTCATGGTGCGGTGTCTCCTGGTTCTGGTCGGGGGTGTCAGCCGCGGGGCAGCCGCGGGATGGCCGGGATCGCCGCCGGGGCGGCCGGTGCGTCGGCGGGCGCCTCGGCGCGCAGCTCCTCGATCCGGGCGGCCAGGCCGGCCACCGTGGGGGTCTCGAAGAGGCTGCGCATCGGCAGCCGTACGCCTGTCGCCTTGCGCATGGCGGCGATGAGCTGCACGGCCACCAGCGAGTTGCCGCCGAGGGCGAAGAAGTCGTCGTCCACGCCGACGTCGGTGACGCCGAGGCCGTCGCGCCACACCTGGGCGATCGTCTTTTCCAGCTCGGTGCCGGGCGCCGCCGAGCCGCCGCCGGTGACCCCGGCCGGGCCGGCCGGCGCGTCGGTCTCCTCGGCGAGGCTGTCGGTGGTGACCCGGGCCGCGCGGCGCCGGATGTCGGCGACGGTGCGGGTGGTGATCACCACCTGGGCGCCGAGGCCGGCGGCGAGGCTGCGGCGGAACGCCTCCGCGCCGTCGACCGGGCGGATGTCCTCGGTGACCGGTGCCGCGGCGTCCGCGTCCGCCGCCGGGGCCTCGGTCAGGTTGCCGGTGACCGCGTCCTGGTCGACCCGGCGCAGCACGAAGTCGCTGATCGCGACCAGCTCCCGCCCGTCCGGGTCGCGCAGCGACAGGTCGGCGGCGACCACCTCGTCGGTGGCGGCGGGCCGGTGCCGCAGGTGACTGTGGAACGTCGCCGGCAGCGCGCCGCGCACCACGATCCGGCCGTACGACAGCGGCAGGTAGGTGCCGGAGCCCTGCCCGCGGCCGAACGCGGTGGCCACGTCCAGCAGCGCCGGGTGCATGCCCCAGGAGGGCAGGTCGCCGACCGCGGCGGCGGGTGCCTGCACCCGGGCCAGCTCCTCGCCGTCGGCGAGGTGGTGCTCGGCCAGCGCCGCCCAGCGCGGCCCGAACGTGAGCATGCTGGTGCGTCCCCGGCCGAACGAGGCGTCGTCGTCGACCCGCCGCCCGGCCACCGCGGGCACGGCGGCCGGCGGCGCCGCGTCGGTGGTCCACCCGGCGGTGCCGCGTACGTGGGTGCGCGCCTGGCCGGCGGCGAGGCTGGCGACGGCGAAGTCGGTGCCGTCCTCGGCCGGGGTCAGCTCGACCCGGTACTGGGCCACGGTGCCGTCCGGCACCGAGAACGGCTCCAGGAACACCACGTCCCGCAGTTCCACCGCGGCGTCCGGTCCCGGCGCGGGCAGCGCGGCGACCACCGCGGCGCGCACCGACTCCAGGTGGGCGGTGCCCGGCACCACCGGCACCCCGCCGATCCGGTGCTCGTCGAGCAGCCAGTGGGTGTCGGCCGAGACCAGGCCGTGCAGCACCGTGCCGTCCGGGCCGGCCACCATCGTGGTGAGCACCGGGTGGGTGACCGCCGTGGTGACGGTGTCCCGCCCGGCGGCCCGGAACGCGGCAGGCGCGGCGGTCTCCACCGCCATGCCGACCTCGGCCCAGCCGCCCCAGTTCTGCGACACCACCGGCGCGCGGAACCCGGTGCCGGAGCGCGCGAACGCGTCCAGGAAGTTGTTCGCGGCGCAGTAGTCGACCTGGCCGAACCCTCCGATCACCGCGGTGATCGAGGAGCAGAGCACGACGAAGTCCAGCGGCAGGTCGCCGAAGACCCGGGCCAGCGCCAGGGTGCCGGCCAGCTTCGGCGCCAGCACTCGCCGCGCCTCGTCGCGGTCCTTCACCTCGGCCATGCCGCCGCCGGGCAGACCGGCGGCGTGCACGATGCCGTCCAGCCCGCCGAATCGGCGCTCCGCCTCGTCGCGGACCCGGCGCAGGTCGTCGGCGTCGGTGACGTCGGCGGCGAGCACCAGCACCTCGGCGCCCGCGGCCTCCATCCGGCGGATCGCCGCGATGGCCCGCCCGGCCCGGTCGGCGCCGCCGTGCACCGCGAGGTGCGCGTCCCACTCGTCCCGCTCGGGCAGCCCGGAACGGGCCAGCAGGACCAGCTTGGCGCGGACCCGGCGGGCGAAGTCCTCGGCGAGGGTGACGCCGATGCCGCCGAGACCGCCGGTGATCAGGTACCGGCCCTCCTCGCGCAGCACGCCCGGCTCGTCCTCGGCGGCAACTGTGACCTGCTCGTAGCCGGCCAGCCAGCGGCGGTCGCCGCGCAGCGCCACCTCCGGGTGCTCGGCGTCGACCGGGCTGCGCAGCTCGGCCACCAGGGCGGCCACGCCGCGCGCGGCCGGGTCGGTGTCGAGCAGCCGCACGGTCAGGCCGGGCAGTTCGGCCGGGAGCACCCGGGCCAGGCCGGCCAGCGTGGCGTGCTCCGGGCGGGTCAGGTCGTCGCCGCGTACGTCGCCGATGCCGGCGGTGACCAGGTCCAGGCGGACGCCCGCCTCGTCGGCCGTCACACCGGCGCCGGCCAGGGCCTGCACCAGGTGCAGCGCGCCGAAGAAGCCGCGCTCCTGCGCCGCCCAGGCGGCCGCCGCGTCGGTGCCGGCCGGGTCGCCGTCGAGCGCGAACGCGTGCACGATCCGCCGGGGCAGGTCGGCGCCGAGCGCGGCGACCAGTTCCTCGGCGTCGGCGCGTACGCCGGGGCGCAGCCGGAAGCCGTTCGCGGTGGCGGTGAACGCCTCGCCGGCGCGTACCTCGACCGGGTCGTCGCCGGCGGCGCGCAACGCGGCCACGAGCGCCTCGCCGCGCGGGCCGTCGGCCAGCACCAGGCAGCGGCCCAGCGGCTCGGCCGTGCGGACCGGCGGGGCCTGCCGCCACGCCGGCACCGCGAACCACTCCGGCAGCGGGCGGGGGCCGGTCTCGGCGGGCGCCGCGGCCAGCTCCTGCTCCGGGTCCGGGTCGATCCAGTAGCGGCGCCGCTCGAACGGGTACGTGGGCAGCGGCACCCGCCGCGCGTGCGGGTCGGCCGGGACGCTCACCGGCACCCCGGCGCACCACAGCGCGCCGGCCGTGCCGAGCAGCGCGGCCACGTCACTGGTCTGCTCGCCGGGGCCGGGCAGGCTGCCCAGCGGGGTCAGCGCGCGCTGTGCCTCGCCGGCCTTGGCGATCTGCATCCGGGCCAGGTTGGCCAGCTGCCGGCCGGGGCCGCACTCGACGAGCGCCCAGGTGCCCTCGGCGAGCAGCGTCGCCACGCACGCGCCGAAGCGGACCGGGCGGCGCAGGTGCGCGGCCCAGTACGCCGGGTCGGTGGCCTGCGCCTCGGTGATCCAGGTGCCTGTCACGTTCGAGACGAACGGCACCGCCGGGGCGCGCAGCGGCACTGTGGCCATCAGCGCGGTGAACTCGTCCAGGATCGGGTCCGTCATCGGCGAGTGGAACGCGTGCGAGGTGCGCAGCAGCTTCGACTTGTTCTTGCCGCCGAGGCTCGCCGCGAACTCCTCCACGAGCGCCGTCTCACCGGCGACCACACAGGTGCCGGGGCCGTTGACCGTGGCCACCGACAGGCCCTCGGGCAGCTTGCCGGTCACCTCCGACTCGTCGAGCGTGACCGCCAGCATCGAGCCGGCGGGCAGGGAGTGCATGAGGCGGCCCCGGGCGGCCACCACGCGCAGCGCGTCGGCGAGGTCGAGCACCCCGGCGACCGTCGCGGCGACGTACTCGCCGATGGAGTGGCCGATCATCGCGGCCGGGGTGACACCGGCGGCCCGCCAGGCGGCGGCGAGGGCGTACTCGACTGTGAACAGGGCGGGCTGGGTGTAGCGGGTCTCGGTGAGCTTGTCCGCCGCCTCCGGGTCGCGGCCGAGGATCAGGTCGCGGATGTCCAGCCCCAGCTCGGGGCGGAGCAGTTCGGCGCACTCGTCGACGGCGGCGGCGTACGCGCTGTCCTGCCCGTACAGTTCGGCGCCCATCCCGGCGTACTGCGAGCCCTGGCCGCTGAACAGGAACGCCACCCGGGGCGCGGGGCCGTCGGCGACGCCCCGGTGGCCCTTGCGCCGCTCGCGCAGCGCGGCGGCGGCGGACGCCGGGTCACCGGCGACCACAGCGGCGCGGTGGGCGTACACCTGGCGGCCGACGCGCAGCGTGTGCGCCACGTCGGCGAGCGCCACGTCGCTGCCGCTCTCCAGGTGGTCGGCGAGCCGCCGCACGGCGGTGTCCAACGCGGTCGGCGTCTTCGCCGACACCTGGAGCAGGTGCGCCGGGCGGGCGGACGGCTCGTGCCGCCCCGCGGCCGGGGCCTCCTCCAGCACCACGTGGGCGTTGGTGCCGCCGATGCCGAAGGAGCTGACGCCGGCCCGGCGCGGTCCGCCGTCGGTGTCCCACTTGGTCAGCGTGTTCGCCACGTAGAACGGGGTGTCGGCGAAGTCGATGGCCGGGTTCGGCGTCTCGTAGTTGATGGTCGGCGGGATCAGCCCGTGCTCCATCGCCAGCACCGTCTTGATCACGCTGACGATGCCGGAGGGCTGGCTGAGGTGGCCGATGTTCGACTTCACCGAGCCGATGCCGCACCAGCCGCGCTCGTCGGTGTCCTTGGTGTAGACGGCGGACAGCGCGGCGACCTCGATCGGGTCGCCGAGCGCGGTGCCGGTGCCGTGCGCCTCCACATAGCTGATGCTGCGCGGGTCGACGCCGGCCAGCTCGACGGCCTGGGCGACGGCCTCCATCTGCCCGTCGATGCTGGGGGCGGTGAAGCCGACCTTCGCGGCGCCGTCGTTGTTGATCGCGTTGCCGAGCACGACCGCGCGGATGGTGTCGCCGTCGGCGATCGCGTCGGAGAGCCGCTTGAGCAGCGTCACGCCGACGCCGCTGCCCCACACCGTGCCGTTCGCTCCGGCGTCGAACGGCCGGCACCGCCCGTCCGGCGAGGTGAAGCCGTCCATGCCGAGGTAGCCGACGTGCGGCAGCTCGATGTTGACGCCGCCGGCCAGGGCCATGTCGCACTCGCCGTTGCGCAGCGCCTCGCAGGCCAGGTGGAACGCCACCAGCGAGGTGGAGCAGGCGGTGTGCACGGTCATGCTGGGCCCGCGCAGGTCCAGCCGGTACGACACGTTCGTGGCCACGTAGTTCGGCGAGTTGCCGGTGGCGAGCGAGACGGCGCCGTGCGGATTCCCCCCGACCCGCTTGTTGCGGAACACGTTGCGGTGCAGGTACGTGTTGCCGCCGGTGCCGGCGTACACGCCCACCGCGCCGTCGTAGCGGCCCGGGTCGTAGCCGGCGTCCTGCAACGCGGTATAGCAGGTCTCCAGGAACAGCCGGTGCTGCGGGTCGGTGATCTCGGCCTCGCGGGCGGTCATCCCGAACAGGCCGGCGTCGAACTGGTCGTAGCCGTCCACCAGCGGGGCGCGGTTGACCCAGCCCGGGTCGTCGACCTCCTGCGGCTGGGCGCCGCGGGCGAGCTGCTCCTCGCGGGTCAGCTCGGTCGTCGACTCCACGCCGTCGACCAGGTTGCGCCAGAACTCGTCGACGTCGGCCGCGCCGGGGAGGCGGGCGGCGAGCCCGACGATGGCGATGGGCTCGACGCCGTCGTCGGCGGGAATGTCGTTCTGCATGGGAGTTCCTTCATTCACAAGGGATCGCGTCACGGGTGAGGTCGGCGTGGTGGCGGGGTACGGCGGGCGCGGCCCCGCCGGGCGGCGGCGCACATCGCGGCGCGGGCCAGTTCCGGCCGGTCGGCGGCCCCGTCGAGGCTGGCGGCGAGCGCCCGTACGGTCGGGTGGCGGAACAGGTCGAGCATGGTGATCGAGCGGCCGGTGGCCTCGGTGAGGCGGGCGTGCACGGCGGCCAGGGCCATCGAGTGGCCGCCGATGTCGAAGAAGTTGTCGCTCACGCCGACCGCGTCGCGGCCGAGCACGTCGCGCCAGATCCCGGCGATCAGCTCCTCGGTCGCGGTGAGCGCGTCCGACCCGGCGGGCAGCGGCGCGCGGGCCGGTTCGGCGGTGGCGACGCTCATCGCGCCGAGCGCCGCGACCCGTACCGCCGGGCGGGGCAGCTCGGGCGCGACCTCGGCGGCCGGGGCGTCCGGGTCGGCGGCGAGCGCGCCGACCAGGGCGGCCAGGTCGGCCAGCAGCGCTTCGATCCGCTCGCCCTCGAACAGGTCCGGGTTGTGCACCACCTCGACGCCGGCCCGCCCGTCGCGCTCCACCACGTAGACGGTCAGGTCGAACGGCGACCCGGGCTTCGGTACCGGCACCGGCTCGACGGCCAGGCCGGTCAGCGTCAGCCGGGGCGCGACGAAGTTGAGCACGTTGAACAGCACCTGCACCAGCGGGGCGCGGGAGGTGTCCCGTCCCACGCCGAGCGCCTCCACGATGCGTTCCAGTGGCGCGCCCGGGTGGGCGGTGACCTCGTGCAGTTCGGCGGCGGCCCGGTCGACCTGCTCGGCGAAGCTCGCGCCGCCGGAGCGGACCCGCACCGGCACGGTGTCGATGAAGAACCCGATCACCTCGTCGAACGCGGCCAGCCGCCGGTCGGCGACGATCGCGCCGAGCACGTGCTCGTCGCCGCCGGTGACGCGCCGCAGCAGCTCACCGAACGCGGCCAGCAGCACCGCCGCGACAGTGCTGCCGCGCGTCGCGGCCAGGTCGCGCACGCCCCGGTCGGCGGTCTCGTCCAGCCGTACCGCGGCCTCCGCGCCGGCGTACGTCTGCACGGCCGGGCGGGGACGGTCGCGGGGCAGGTCCAGCACCGTCGGCGCGCCGGCCAGGTGCGCGGTCCACCAGGCCAGGTCCGTCTCGCCCCGGCGCCGGTCCCGGTCGGCGCGCCACACCGCGTAGTCGGCGTACGTGGCGGGCAGCGGCGGGCGGCCCGGCACCGACCGGCCGAGCGCGCGGGCGTACGCGAGCGCCAGCTCGTCGTAGAGCAGCGCCTCGGACCAGCCGTCGAAGACCGCGTGGTGCACGGTCACCGCGAGCACGTGCTCCTCGGCGGCGAGCCGGAACACGGTCACCTGCCAGGGCGGGCCGGTGGCCAGGTCGAACGCGTGCCCGGCACCGGCCGCGAGCATGCCGGCCAGTTCGGCGTCCGGGTCGGCGGCGCCGGTCAGGTCGACCACCGGCACCGCCACGTCGGTGGGCTCCTCGCGGACCGCGTACGGCACCCCGCCGTTCTGCGGGATGCGCCAGCGCAGCACGTCGTGCCGTTCCGCCACGGCCCGCAGCGCGGCGCCGAGCGCGGTGACGTCCAGCGGCCCGCGCAGCCGGTGCGCGACGGCGATGTTGTACGGCGCGCTGGACGGGGCGAGCTGGTCCATGAACCACAGCCGCCGCTGCGGCGGGGACAGCGTCGGCGGATTGCCTGTGGTGAGCCCGTCGGCGTCGGCGGGGTCGGCGGCGCGGACCCGGTCCACGAGCGCGGCGAACGTGCGGTCGGCGAACAGCACCCGCGTGTCCACCTGCCGGCCCAGCTCCCCGCGCAGCGCGGCGACCAGCCGCATCGCGGCGACGGAGTTGCCGCCGGCGGCGAGGAAGTCGCTGTCCGGGGCGGGCGCGGCGCCGAGCAGCCGGGTCCAGACGCGCCGGACCCCCGCCGTCACCGGGTCGTCGTCGGCGGACGCGTCGGCCACGGCGGCCGGGGTGGCCGCGGCCAGCTCGCGCAGCGCCGGCCGGTCCAGCTTGCCGGTGGTCGCGCTGACCGGCAGCGCGTCCAGCCGCACCGTCCGGGCCGGCAGCATCGCGGTGGTCAGCCGCGGCGCGGCGTACGCCCGCAGCTCGTCGTCGTCGGGCGCGCCGGCCGGGGTGAGGAACGCGACCAGCTCGGCGCCGGCCGGGCCGGGTACCGCCTCCACCGCGACGCGCTCGACGCCCGGGTGGGCGGCGAGCACGGCCTCGATCTCGCCCAGCTCGATGCGCTGGCCGCGGACCTTCACCTGGCGGTCGGCGCGGCCGAGGTAGACGATCCGGCCGTCCGGGCCCTGCCGGACCAGGTCACCGGTGCGGTAGAGCCGCGCGCCGGGGACGTCGCCGAACGGGTCGGGCACGAACCGCTCGGCGGTCAGGCCGGGCCGGTTGAGGTAGCCGTCGGCCAGGCCGGGCCCGCCGATCAGCAGTTCGCCGGTCTCCCCCGCCGGCACCGGACGCAGGTCGGCGTCGACCACGTACGCCCGGTGGTTGGGCAGCGGCCGGCCGATCGGCATCGGGTCGGTGTCGGCCGGGGTGAGGTCGCAGGTGACCGCCAGCACGGTGGTCTCGGTCGGGCCGTAGCCGTTGAGGAACCGCCGGCCGGGCGCCCAGCGAGCGGCCAGCTCGGCCGGGACCGCCTCGCCGCCGCAGAGCAGCACCCGCCACGACGGGAACCCGGCCGGGTCCAGCAGCGACAGCACGGTCGGGGTGATGAAGCCCCAGGTGACCTCGTGCTCGGCGACGAACCGGGCCAGCCGTACCGGGTCGGCCCGGTCGTCGGCGCCGAGCAGCTGCACCGCGCCGCCGAGCGTGAGCGGCACGAACAGGTCCATGGTGGCCGCGTCGAAGCCGAGCGAGGCGATGCCGAGGCTGCGGACCGACGCGTCGGCGCCGGTCAGCGCGCTCACCCCGGTGACGAACTCGACAGCGTTGCGGTGGGTGGTCAGCACGCCCTTCGGGCGGCCGGTGGAACCGGAGGTGAACAGCACGTACGCCGGGTCGCCGGGGCGGGCCGGGCAGGGCGCGAGCGGGGCCGGGCCGGGCAGGCCGAGCGCCGTCACGCCGGGCTCGTCGCCGAACTCGGCCGCCGCCGCGTCACCGACCACCACGCGTACGCCCGCGTCGCGGGCGATCCCGCGCAGCCGGGCCAGGGGGCCGCCCGGCTCCAGCGGCACGTACGCGGCGCCGGCGAGCAGCACGCCGACCACTGTGACCACGAGGTCGGGGGTGCGCGCGCCGCACACGCCGACCCGGTCGCCCCGGCCGACGCCGTGCTCGCGCAGCGCGGCGGCCACCCCGGCGGCCCGGTCGACGAGCTGCCGGTAGGTGAGCCGGGTGTCCCACTGGCGCACCGCCACCGCGTCCGGGGTACGGGCCGCCTGCGCGGTGACCAGGTCGGCCAGGGTGGCGTCCGGCCACGGCAGGTCCGGGCCGTGGACGGCGCTGACGGTCAGGGTGTCGGTCACCGGAGTCCTCCAAGGTGCTCGGCCGGGTCGGTGATCTGGAGGCGCAGTTCGCTGACGTAACCGCGCCCCCGGGCGTCGGGCACCCACGCCTCGGTGGGTGCGGGCAGCAGTTCGGAGACCACCACCGGCACGTCCGGGCCGGTCCGCAGCGCGGCGTCGACCATCGCGCACAGCGACTGCGCGTACAGCGGGCCGGTCAGGTCCACGTAGCAGGGCTTGATCTCGGTGCCGACCTTGACGAACACCCGCTCGGGCAGGCCGGTCTCGGCGCGCCAGCGGCGTACCGCCAGGTAGCGGGCGGTCTCGTCGGCGTGGCCGCCCAGCCCGCACGCCCCGGCCGTGGTACGCCAGGTACGCCGGGCCACGACCAGCCGGTCGATGGTGATGCGGGGCGTGTACGCGGCGGCGCCGAGCAGCTTGAACGCGTCCAGCAGCAGCGAGCCGAGCAGCGTGGCGAACACCTCCATCAGCGGCCAGCGGGCGCCGTCGGGGAAGACCGCGGTGAGCTGGTCCCCGGTGCGTTCGACCACCACGGCGGTGGCCGGAACCAGGCGGTCCACGTCGGCGCCGTGCGCGGTGTCGATGCCGAGCTGGCGGTCCGCCGGGCCGGTCAGCGCGTACGTGGTGCGGGTGGTGCGGCGGGGGAAGCTGTCCGGCCAGAGCACCCGCAGCCGGACCGGACCCAGGTCGGCGTCGAGGTCGGCGCGCAGCGCGGCCGGGTCCGGGTGGAACGGGCTGAGCACCGCGCTGTCGAACGCGACCGAGGCCGGGTGCAGCTCGCCGAGCACCAGCAGGAAGTCGCCGCGCTCGACGGCCTCCGGCGAGGCCGCACTGAGCTGCACGTCCGGGTTGTGCAGCCGGGCCGACGGCCAGCCGGGCCGCTCGGCCGGGAAGAGTTCCCGGGCCCGTTCGGTCAGGTCCGCGGCGCGCAGCCGCAGCTCCGCCTGCCCCTCGGGCAGGTCGGCCAGGCCGAACAGCTCGGCCCAGCGCGCGGTGAGCGTGGCGCCGGCCCGGCCGATCGGGCCGTCCGGGGCCACGAGCGTGCCCTGGGCCAGCAGCCACAGGTCGGCCAGCCGCACCGGGCCGTCGGCGGCCAGTTCCTCGTGCAGCTCGGTGAAGAGCTCGCCGCAGCGGGCGGCGACCTCGCCGGTGAACCAGCGGGCGGTACGCAGCACCACCGCCATCGGCTCGGCCAGCGCATCGATCACCGCCGACCCGATCCGGAACTCCAGGTCGCGGGCGGTCTCCTCGTAGCAGACGGTGCGGGCGGCGTACATCTGTCCGCTGTGCCGGGTGGCCGGGCGGCCGGTGACGGCGGTGAACTCGGCGTTGAGCGCGGCGAGCGCGGCACCGAGCCGGTCCGGGTCGCCGGCCGCGGCGGTCACCTCGTCACGGGCGGCGCGGAGCCGGCCGAACTCGGCCGCCGTCGCGGCACGGACCGGCTCGTCGCCGATCGCGGCGATCCGCGCGGCGAGCACCTGCTCGGCGTCGGGCGCGATCGGCAGGTTGGCGCCCCAGCTGAGCCGCCCGCGCTCCACCCACCGGTCCAGCAGCAGGTAGACGTCGTCGGGACTGTGCACCTCACCGGCGTCGCAGAGCCGGTGCGCCAGCTCCAGCGCCGGGGTCCGCCCGTCGCAGGCGCCGAGCAGCAGCGCCTCGACCGGGGTCAACACGATCGGCGGGTGCAGCGGCGCCCGCAGTTCCCGTCCGGCGACGGTCAGGTGCGGTTGCAGGGCGGGTGCCCACCAGCGGCGGACCGCGAGGTCGTCGGCGAGCCGGTCGGCGTACGCGATGAGCGCCCACGCCTCGAAGTACACCCGCCGCCGGTGCACCAGCGCGGCGCCGGGCGCGGTGTGCACGCCGGGCCGGGTGGCGTCGAACGTGCCCCAGCAGACCGGGCCGAAAAAGCCGATCGTCTCGGCCTTGCCGCAGTAGCGCTGCCAGTAGCGCAGCAGGCTCAGCTCGCGCTTGCGGCGGCGGACGTTGCGGACCTGCGGGTCGGTGCGCAGCAGCCCGTCCAGCGCGATGAGCATGTCCGGGTTCTGCCAGGTCACCGCCTCGCGCAGCAGCGGGTCGGCGGCCAGCTCGCCGGCCACCGCGGAGGACTCGGCGAACGCGTCGCCCAGCGCCTTGCCGAACACCTCGGGGCCGGTGTCACCGGCGAGCAGCGCGTCCGCGGCGGCGGCGCAGTCCGGCGCGGCGAACCGGTCCAGCCCGGCGGCCGGGAAACCGGCGGTACGCAGGACCACGTCCCGCCACACCGACCAGCCGGTGTCGCCCAGGGGCAGCAGATGGCTCACCGGTGGTCCTCCCGCCGGGCGTCGGTGATGTGCAGGCGCAGCTCGCTGAAGTAGCGGCGGCCCTGCCCGTCGGGCACCCACGCCTGCTCCGGTGCGGGCAGCATCTCGCTCACAGTGAACGACACGTCGTCGCCGCCGTCGACCCGGGCGGCGCGCACCATCGCGCACAGCGTGGTGGCGAACGCCGGCGCGGACAGGTCCACGAAGCACGGCTTGGTCTCGGTGCCGAGCTTGACGTACACCTGCTCGGGCAGGCCGAGGCGGCGCCGCCAGTCCCGGACGGCGAGGAAGCGGTCCCGCTCGCCGTCGGGCACGGCGAGGCCGCTCTCGCCCACCGTGGTCCGCCACGTCTGCCGGGCCAGCACCAGCCGGTCCACTGTGATCCGGGGCGTGTACGGCGCCGCGGCGACCAGCTTGAACCCGTCCACGGCGTGCGCGCTGAGCGGCTCGGCGAAGACCTCGACGAGCGGCCAGCGCTGCCCGTCCGAGGCGGTGGCGACCAGTTCGCCGTCCACCTCCTCGACGACCAGGTCGACTGTGGGCAGCACGCGGGCCGGGTCGGCGCCCGGGGCGTCGAGGAACGCCAGGTGCCGGTCGGTCGGGCCGGTCAGCGACTCGGCGGTACGGCTGGTGCGCCGCGGCCAGTCGGCCGGGAACAGCAGTCGCACCCGCCGCTGCCCCATGTCCACCGCGAGCGCGTCGCGTAGCCGCTCCACGTCCGGGTGCGACGGGGTGAACACCGCGCAGTCGAACGACGACCAGGCGGCGTGCAGCTCACCGAGCACCACCGTGTAGTCGCCGCGCCGCAGCGCGTCCGCGTCGGTGGCACAGATCTGCAGGTCGGGGCTGTGCATGGCGGCGTTGGACCAGCCCGGACCGTCGCCGGGGAACACGGCGTCGATCCGGCCGGCGAGGTCGGCCGCGCGCAGCCGTACGTCGGTGGTGCCGGCGGGCAGCGTGTCCAGGCCGAACAGTCCGGCCCACCGGGCCGCGAAGTCCGCCGCCACCGCGTCGACCGGCCGGTCCCCGTCGCCCCAGAACATCCCCTGGGCCAGGAACCACAGGTCGGCCAGCGGCACCGGGCCGCGGGACTCGGCGCGCAGCTCCTCGTACAGGCCGCGCAGCACGTCCAGGTAGGCGTGGGCGAGCGCGTTGGCGAGCCAGCGGGCGGCGCGCAGCAGCACGTCCAGCGGGGCGGCCAGCTCGGCCAGCAGCGGCGCGCCGAACACCACGTCCAGGTCCCGGGCGCTGTCCTCGTAGCAGACCGTGCGGCCGGCGTACATCTGTCCGGCCCGGCGCACCGCGGGCACGCCGGTCAGCTCGGTGAACGTGGCGTCCAGGGCGTCCAGGGCGGTCCGCAGCCGGTCCGCGTCGCCTGCCGCGGCGGCGACGTCGTCGCGGGCGGCGCGCAGCCGGTCGAACCCGGCGCGGGCGGCGGCGCGGGCCGGGTCGTCGCCGATCGCGTCGATGCGGTCGGCCAGCACCCGCTCGGCGTCCGGGCTCACCGGCAGGGCCGCGTCCCAGGTGATCAGTTCCCGTTCGACCAGCCGGTCGAGCAGCGCGTAGCCGTCCTCCGGGCGGCGCAGCCCGATCGCCGGGTCGGCGACCAGGTCGACGGCGGCGCGCCGGCCGTCGGCCGCGCGGAGCAGCGCGGCCTCGACCGGGGTCAGTGTCAGCGGCGGGCGGCCGGGCCGCAGCACGTCGCGGTCCCGGACGGCCAGGTGGGCCCGCAGCATCGGCGGCCACCACCGCCGCACCGCCAGGTCCGCGCCGATCCGTTCGGCGTACGCGGACAGCGCCCACGACTCGAACCACACCCAGCGCCGCCGGGTCAGGCTGTCGCCGGGGTTGACTCGGGCAACTTCCGGCTGCGCGGGATCGACAGTGACCCAGCAGCTGGGGCCGAAGAAGCCCACGGTCTCGTTCTTGCCGCAGTAGCGCTGCCAGTACTTCAGCAGCGCCCGTTCCCGGTCGCGGCGGCGCACGTTGCGGGCCGCGTCGGCGCCGCCGCGCACCAGCCCGTCGAACGCCACCAGCGCGCCCCGGTTCTGCCAGGTGACCGCCTCGCGCAGCAGCGGGTCGGCGGCCAGCTCGCTGAACCGCTGCGCGCCGGCGCGCAGCGCCTCCTCGAACTCCTTGGTGAACCGGTCCTCACCGGCGCCGGTGGCCAGCAGCTCGTCGGCCGCCGCGGCGGCCCGGGGCGCGGTGAACAGCTCCAGCCCGTCGGCCGGGAAACCGGTGGTCCGCAGCATCGCGTCGCGCCACACCGACCAGCCGGTGCCGCCGAGCGGAACCCGGTGCGCGGCGCCGGCGGTCCCGCGACCGGCGGCGCGCACCGGGTCCGGACCCGCGTCCGGCGTGCCGGGGCGGGTGTCGGTGGGCGCGGCGGTCAGGTCGGCCCGGATCAGCGCGGCCAGCTCGGTCAGCCGGTCGTGCAGGAAGAAGTGCCCGCCGTCCAGCTCGTGCAGGGTGAACCCGGCCGCGGTGTGCTCAGCCCAGGCGGCGCTCTGCTCCCGGCTGACCGCCCGGTCGGTGCGGCCGGCGAACACGACGATCGGCACCGGCAGCGGCTCGCCCGGCACGTGGCGGTAGTCGTCGACCCGGCCGAAGTCGGCGCGCAGCAGCGGCAGCAGCAGTTCCACCAGCTCGGGGTGGTCGAGCAGCTCGGCGGGCAGGCCGCCGCCCTCGCCGAGGCGGCGCAGCAGCTCGTCGTCGCCGGCCCGGGACAGCCCGTCGAACGGGCCGGGCGTGGCGACGTGCGGGGCGCGCGCGCCGCCGACGTAGAGCCGCAGCGGCAGCGGGCGGCCGGTGCGGCGCAGCTCACGGACCACGTCGAAGCCGAGCCGTCCGCCCATCGAGTGGCCGTAGATCGCGTACGGGCGGTCGGCACGGGAGGCGATGGCGTCGGCCACCTCGGCGACGCTGAAGCGCGGGTCCTCGGTGATCCGGTTCTCCCGGCCGGGCAGTTGCACCGGCACCACGTCGACGCTCGGACCGAACTCGGCCGCCCAGCGCCGGAACGCGCTGGCGCCCGCTCCGGCGTAGGGCAGGCAGAACAACCGCACCGGCGCCTCGGGTCGGCTTCCGGCGGAGACGAACCAGTTCACCGCGGACCTTTCTGCACGGGGTCGATCCAGTGCCGGCGGCGCTGGAACGGGTAGGTGGGCAGTCCGGTGCGCCGGACCGTGCCCTCGGGGTGCAGCGCGTGCCAGTCGACGTCGCGCCCGGCGACCCACTCGGCGGCCGTCTCGCGCAGCGGGCCGCCGTCACCGGCGATGCGGGCGCCGGTGTCCAGCAGCACGTCCAGCGCGGAGAGCGCGGCCGGCAGGTCGGCGGCGACCACCGCCGCCCGGTGGGCGAACGCCCGCCGGCCCAGCGCCAGCGTGGCGGCCACGTCGGACAGTGCCGGGGCGGCCCCGGCGAGGTGGCTGCGCAGGCGGGCCAGCGCGGCCCGCAGCGCCGCCGGGGTACGCGCGGAGACCGGCAGCAGCCACGGTCCCCCGCCGGGCGGGTCGGCCGGCTCGGCGGGCGGCGGCTGTTCCACCACGACGTGCGCGTTGGTGCCGCCCAGGCCGAACGCGCTCACTCCGGCGACCCGGCGCGCGTCGTCCGGCCAGTCCCGCGCCTTGGTGGGCACGTAGAAGGGTCCGGCGGCCAGGTCGATCTCCGGGTGCGGGCGGGTGAAGTGCAGGTTCGGCGGGATCACCCCGTGCCGGACGGCCAGCACCGTCTTGATCAGCCCGGCGATGCCGGCCGCGGCGTCGAGGTGACCGATGTTGGTCTTCACCGAGCCGAGCGCTGTGGACTCGGCGGGCGCGGCGCCCGCGTACACCTCGTGCAGCGCGGCGACCTCGATGGCGTCGCCGAGCGGCGTACCGCTGCCGTGGCCCTCGACGAAGCGGACCTCGCCGGGTGCGACCTCGGCGGTGGCGAGCGCGTTCGCGACGGCGGCGGCCTGTCCGGCCGGGCCGGGTACGGCGAAGCCGGCCCGGTCCGGGCCGTCGTTGGTGACCGCCCAGCCCGGCAGGATCGCGTAGATGCGGTCGCCGTCGGCCTGCGCGTCGGAGAGCCGGCGCAACGCGACCACGCCCGCGCCGGAGCCGAAGCCGGAGCCGGCGGCGGCCTCGTCGAAGGCGCGGCACCGGCCGTCGGGCGAGGCGAGCCCGCCCGCCCGGTGCCGGGGCCACATCACCGTGGACCCGCCGGCCAGCGCCAGGTCGCACTGGTAGTCGGCGAGGCTCTGCGCGGCCACGCACACCGCGACGAGCGAGCTGGAGCAGGCGCTCTGCACGGCCATCGCCGGGCCGGTCAGGCCGAGCCGGTAGGCCACCTGCCCGGGCAGGTGGTCGGTGAACTGGCGGCCGACGAGCCGGGCCTCCCAGTCGTCCGGGTCGACGTCGCCGACCACCGCCGGGTTGTCCATGAGGTGGAACAGGAAGTAGCGGTTGGCCGAGGTGGCGGCGTAGACGCCGACCAGCCCGGGGAAGCGCGCCGGGTCGTGCCCGGCGTCCTCCAGCGCCTCCCAGGCGGTCTCCAGGAACAGCCGGTGCTGCGGGTCGGTGCGGGCGGCCTCGTCGGCGCCGAAGCCGAAGAAGTCGGCGTCGAAGTCGGCCACCCCGTCGAGGCGGCCGGTGGCGCGGACGTGCCGGGGGTCCGCGCGCAGAGCGGGGCCGATGCCGAGCGCGGCCAGCTCCTCGTCGGTGTGGTCGTGCACCGAGTCGACGCCGGTGCACAGGTTCCACCAGAACGTGGCCACGTCGGGCGCGCCGGGGAACCGCCCGGCGACGCCGACCACGGCGATCTCGTCGCCGGTGTAGTCGCGGGCGGCGCGCACCGGCGCGGCGGGCGCGGGCAGCACCGGGGCGCGGACGGCCTCGGGTGGGGCGTCGAGCAGCGCCGCCTGGGTGGCGACGGTCGGGTGGTCGAACAGGCGCAGCATCGGCAGGCGTACGCCGAACCGCTCGGCGAGGCGCTGCTGCACCTGGCCCAGCAGCAGCGACTGCCCGCCCACGTCGAAGAAGCTGGCGGTGCGGGCGACCGCGTCACGGCCCAGAACCGCGCACCAGATGTCGTGCACGGCGCGTTCGGTGTCGGTGGCCGGCGCCTCCTCGGCGGGCACCTCGGTGACCGGGTCGGGCAGCGCCCGCTCGTCGACCTTGCCGGTGACGGTGAGCGGGAACTCGTCGACCACCACCACCGCGCGGGGCACGGCGTAGTCGGGCAGCGCGGCGGTCAGCGCCGCGCGCAGCGCCGCCGGGTCCGGGCGGGCGCCGGCCGGGCGGGCGTACGCGAGCAGCTCGCCGTCGCGCACGATCGCGCGCACGCCCGCCACGCCGGGCTGGGCGGACAGCACCGCTTCGATCTCGGTCAGCTCGACCCGGTGCCCGCGCACCTTGACCTGCCGGTCGAGCCGGCCGAGGCAGACCAGTTCCCCGCCGGGCAGCAGCCGGCCCAGGTCACCGGTGCGGTACGACAGCAGCCCGTCGGCGTCGGCGCCGAACCGGTCGCTGTCCTGGTTGAGGTAGCCGGGGGCGAGGTGGCGGCTGCGGACCACGATCTCGCCGGTGTCCGGGGCGAGGTCCAGCCGGTAGCCGGGGAACGCGACACCCACCGGCAGCGGCCCGCGGGCATCAGGGTCCACCTCGGACAGCTGCTGCACGTGCCGGGCGGCGAACGTCATCTCGGTGGCGCCGTAGCCGTTGACGAGCACGCAGCCGGGAGCGAAGCGGTCCCGGCCGCGGGCCGCGTCGGCCCAGGTGGCCTGCTCGCCGCCGAGCAGCACCGCGCGCACCGTGGGCAGCCGGCGCGCGCCGAGCGTGTCGAGCAGGAAGCGGTAGACGGTGGGCGTGCAGTGCAGCACCGTGGCGCGGTGCCGGTCGAGCTGGTCGACGGCGTGCGCCAGCCCTTGGCGGCGCAGGTCGACCGGTACGACTGCGGCGCCGGTGAGCAGCGCCGGGTAGAGGTCGGGGATGGCGGCGTCGAAGCTGAACGACGCGAGCAGGCTGAGCCGGTCGTCCGGGCCGACGCCGAGCGCGGCGATCTGGTTGTCGACGACGTGGGCCAGGTTGCGGTGGGTCTGTCCGACCGCCTTGGGCACGCCTGTCGAGCCGGAGGTGAACAGCACGTACGCCAGCGCGTCCGGGTCGGCCGCGACCGGGCGCAGCGGGGCCGGCGGCGCCTCGTCCAGCGCTACGACCGGGCGCCCGGCGGCCAGTGCGGACGCCAGGTCGCGGTGCTCGGCGGCGCAGGCCACCGCGGTGACCCCGGCGGCGTCGACCATGTGGCGCAGCCGCGCGACCGGGAAGCCCGGGTCCAGCGGCACGTACGCGCATCCGGTCGCGAGGGCGCCGAGCATCGCCGCCACGGTGGGCGCACCGTGTGCGGTGAGCAGCGCGATCCGGTCTCCGGCGCGCAGGCCCGCGGCGGCGAACACGGCAGCGTGCCCGCCGGCCGCTCCGGCCAGCTCGGTGTAGGTGACCTCGTGGGTCTCACCGAGAAGTGCCGGACGTCCGCCGTGTACCGCCGAGATCGCGCCGAAACGATTGATGATCATCGTCTCTGCCATGTCAGGAAGCGGGTTGCGCTCCACAGAGGGCAGGCAGGCAGCAATCGACGAATGTGATCATTGATCCCCCCCAGGACTTCACATTGGAAGCAGAATATGGCTCGATCCGTGCGCCGGAAGAGCGGCGATGAGGCTTGAGCCGAAGAGGGGACGGCACCTTGGAACCTCGGACGGAGGAATTCGTCCGATCATCCCTCTAGCGCGTAGACGTTTTTCAGCGTACGTGACAAGCGACAAGTTATTTTACGGTGAAAATACTTCCAGGCCGTGGAATCTTTCGCCGCGACGGCCTCGGTGCCGCAGCTCGACCCGGATCGCGGGGAGCCTGCTCAGACATCGTACGGCGGTCGTGGGATGGGGTCCACCATG
This sequence comes from Micromonospora sp. L5, assembly GCF_000177655.2. Taxonomy (NCBI): domain Bacteria; kingdom Bacillati; phylum Actinomycetota; class Actinomycetes; order Micromonosporales; family Micromonosporaceae; genus Micromonospora; species Micromonospora sp. L5. The sequence goes on from NC_014815.1 coordinate 6,061,879, forward strand.
GCGTCGAAGCCCTTCGGGAGCTGCGCGACGAGGTCGTGGAACTCCCCCACCGTCACCGTGTCGCGCAGCGTCGCGAGCACCGCGACGGCACCCACCTCGGCGACCGCCGGGTCCACCGCCGCGCGTTCGGCCACGCGGTACAGGAAGTCGACAGCGCCACCGGTGGTGGCGGTGCCGGCGGGCTCCAGATAGCCGCCCACGTCGTCCGGCAGCTGCGCGGCCAGGTCCGTCGTCTCGTCCGCGGTGATCCGGTCGGCGAGGGTCTGCAACACGGCACGGGAGACGGTCGCGGCCTCGTCAGTGGGCAACTCGGCCCGCCGCGCCACCGCCTCGACGAACAGGGGGAACCGCATCCCACCCCTCCCCTCGCCGCCGGCGGGCACCACGCCCACAGCGGTCGGCCCCGGCGGGTACCCGCCCCCACCCCGGCCAAACGCCCCACCCAGCGGGAGGCGGAAAAGTCGGAGGGCAGGTGGCCGGTCGCGTCGGTAGCATCCGCCCATGGCCCCCGTCACGACCCACCCCGGCGCCTGCCCGCTGGACTGCCCGGACACCTGCGTCTGGCAGCTCACAGTCGACGACGGCCGGGCGGTCGCGCTGCGCGGCGACCGCGACCACCCGTTCACCAGGGGCGCGCTCTGCGGCAAGGTGAACCGCTACCTGGACGCGGTGAACGGGCCGGACCGGCTCACCACGCCCTGGGTCCGCACCGGCCCGAAGGGCACCGGCCGGGTCGCGTACCGGCCGGCGAGCTGGGACGAGGCCCTCGACCGGGTGGCCGCCGGGCTGCGCACGAGCATCGAGCGGGACGGCCCGGAGTCGGTGCTGCCCTACTACTTCGCCGGCACCATGGGCCTGGTTCAGGGCTGGACCATGGGGCCCCGGCTCTTCGCCCACCTGGGCGCGTCCCGGCTGGACACCACCATCTGCACGGCGGCGGCGCGGGCGGCGCTGCGCTCGCTCTACGGCGCCTCGGTCGGCTTCGAACCGGAGTCGATCGTCGAGGCGAACCTGATCGTGCTCTGGGGCGCCAACCCGCTCGTCACCAACCTGCACCTGTGGCCGTTCGTCCAGCAGGCCCGCGAGCGCGGCGCGTACGTGGTGACGATCGACCCGCTGCGCACCGACACGGCGGCCCGCAGCGACGAGCACGTCGCGCCGCTACCAGGCACCGACGCGGCGCTCGCTCTCGGGCTGATGCGGCACGTCCGCGACGCCGGGGCGGCCGACGAGGCGTGGCTGGCCGCGCACACCACCGGCTGGCCGGAACTGCGCGCCCGGCTCGACGACTGGCCGGTGGAGCGGGCCGCCGCCGAGTGCGGCCTGCCGGCCGGGACGATCCGCCGTCTCGGTGAGCGGATCGCCACCACCCGGCCCACAGCGGTACGGGTCGGGCTGGGCCTGCAACGGCACCACGGCGCCGGGCAGGCGATCCGGGCGATCTGCGCGTTGCCGCTGGTCACCGGCGACTTCCGGTACCCCGGCGGCGGGGCGCTGGTGACCACCAGCGGCCACCACCGGGTCGACAACGGCCCGGTGATCCGGCCGGCCGGCATGCCCGCCCCGCCGGCCCGGTCGCTGAACATGAGCCGGCTGGCCGCCGTGCTCACCGGGGAGGCCGACCCGCCTGTCACCTCGCTGGTGGTGTTCAACGCCAACCCGGCGGCGACCGCCCCGGACCAGGCCCGGCTGCTGACCGGGCTCGGCCGCGCCGACCTGTTCACAGTGGTGCTGGAGCAGCGCTGGACCGACACCTGCGACTACGCCGACGTGGTGCTCCCGGCCACCATGCAGCCCGAGCACCTGGACCTCCAGACGTCCTACGGGCACCACTACACGACGCTGAACCTGCCGGTCACCCGCGCGCCGGGCGAGGCGCTGCCGAACACCGAGATCTTCCGGCGGATCGCCGCCGCGCTCGGGATCGACCACCCGGCGTTCCGGGACAGCGACGAGGACCTGGCCCGGCAGTTGCTGGCCGACGCCCCGATCACGTACGAGGAGCTGCGCGAGCGCACGTACGCCCGGCTCACCGGCGTGCCGGTGGGTTCCGCGCCGTACGCCGAGGGTGGTTTCCCCACCCCGGACGGGCGGGCCCGGCTGCACGACCCGGAGCTGGCCGCGCTCGGGGTGGACCCGCTGCCCGGGTACACGCCACCGGCCGAGGCGGCCGACCCGGAGCTGGCCCGCCGGTTCCCGCTGACGCTGCTCACCCCGGCCAACCGTTACCTGATGAACTCCACGTTCGCGTCGCTGCCGTGGCACACCCGCCGCGCCGGGCCGCCCCTGGTGCACCTGCACCCGGACGACGCGGCGGCGCGCGGGCTCGCCGACGGTGACGCGGTACGGGTGCACAACGACAGGGGCGCGTTCCTCGCCGCGGTGGCGGTGGACGAGGCGACCCGGCCGGGGTGCGCGTTCACGTACAAGGCGTACTGGGCGCGACGCAGCCCGGGGCGGTCCACCGTCAACGCGGTCACCGGCGTCCGGGACACCGACCTGGGCGAGGCGCCCACGTTCCACGACTGCCGGGTGGAGGTCGAGCCGGTGCCGGCCGAGTTGCTGACCGCCGAGCCGCCCCTCGACGAGGTCGCGGAGCCCGTCGCGGCTGGGTGATTCGGGACCTCCGGCCCCCTGACCTGGTCTTTGCGCCCCTGCTCCGGCCCGTCGCCGCCGCCTAGCGTCGGAGGCGGACACAGGGAGGTTCGCCATGCGTACGTGGCAGGTGCAGGACGTGATGACCAGGGACGTGGCGTCGGTACGGGAGGGCACTGACTACCGGGAGATCGTCGACGTGCTGACCGAGCGGCACGTCACGGCGGCGCCGGTGGTGGACGAGACCCGCCGGGTGCTGGGCGTGGTGTCCGAGGCGGACCTGATGTACAAGGTGGAGTTCCTGGGCCAGCCCCGGGAGCGGCGGATCCTGCCGGACCGGCACCGCCGCGAGGCGCGGGCGAAGGCCGGCGCGACGCTCGCCGCCGACCTGATGACCGCTCCCCCGGTCACCATCACGCCGGACGCGACGATCGTGGAGGCGGCCCGGCTGATGGACGCGCGCGGCGTGAAGCGGCTGCCGGTGGTGAACGACCTCGGCCGGCTGGTCGGCATCGTCACCCGCGGCGACCTGCTCAAGGTGCACCTGCGCCCGGACGCCGGCATCCGGCGGGACGTGGTCGAGGAGGTGCTGTGGCGCAGCCTCGGCGTCCGCGACGGCGTGGTGGACGTGACAGTCGACAGGGGCGTGGTGACGCTCACCGGCCAGGTGGAGTGCCGGTCCACCGCGCAGCTCGCGGTCCGGCTGACCCGGCAGGTCAGCGGCGTGGTCGAGGTGGTCGACGCGCTCGGCTACGCGATCGACGACGCGCCGATGTCGGCGCTGCGCATCGGCGGCGCCACCCCGGCCGGCATCGCCTGAGCCCTGGACGGCCCGGTGGGCGCCGGCGTGCGCGGCGCCCACCGCTGTCACTCCTGGGCGAGCGCGTCCAGCACCAGCGCGGCGGTCCAGCTGAACGCCGGTGAGCCGAGACCGGCGCCGGTGTCCGGGTGGAAGTACTCGTGGCAGCCGGCCCGGTCGACCAGGTCGAGCAGCGACTCGCGCAGCCCGGCGGCCAGGTCGACGCGGCGGTGGGTGCGCAGCCCTTGCCAGAGCAGCCAGCCGGTGTTGATCCAGCTCGGGCCGCGCCAGTAGCGCAGCGGCTCGAAGTCCGGCGCGGTGCGGTCGTACGTGGGCAGCGGCCGGTCCATCCGGGCGGCCAGCCCGAAGCGCGGCGAGCACGCCTCGGCCAGCAGCGCCGACACCTGCGCGGCGGGCAGTTCGGGCAGCGCCAGCGGCATCAGCCCGAGCACGGTCCGGGCCGGCACGAGCCGGTCGGCGCGCACGTCGCGGGGACGGAACGTGCAGGCGACCGGATCCCAGAGGCGGGTGACGAGCGCCTCGGTGATCCGGGCACCCCGGTCGCGGTGCGGCCCCGGGTCGGCGCCGATCACAGCGGCGATGCGCGCGAGTGCGTACTCGGAGACGCCGAGCGCGGCGTTCACCAGTGGGCACTCCACCAGGAACGGATGCCGTCCGAGCAGGCCCTCGTCCCGGTAGCGGCCGGCCCGGTAGCTCTCCACGAGCGCGACGTACCGCGCGTAGTCCAGGTCGGTGGGGCGCTGCGCCGCGTCGGCGTGCGCGGTGTCGTGCCGCCGGTACGCGCGCATCACCGCCTCGTCGGCGGGCACCCCTGCGAGCGGCGCGTCCCAGGCGGGGCTGTTGTCCAGTCCGGACTCCCACGGGTGCACGATCGACGCCAGCCCGCCGCCCCCGGCGTCGCGCCGGCCGGTCAGGTAGCGCTGCTGCGCGACCAGCCTCGGGTAGAGCCGCCGCAGCGCGGCCACCGACGCTTCGCCGGGCGCGCGGCGGTGCACCAGCCAGGCGGCCGGGGCGTGCACCGGCGGCTGGACGATCCCGGAGGTGGCCCGGGCCGGTGAGCCGTCGGCGCGGGCCGAGTCCCAGAACTGCGGCCCGGGGAAGTACGGCCCGGCGCGCGAGGCCGGGTTGAACACGATGTGCGGCACCCGCCCGTCGACCCACTGCGCGGCGAACAGCGTGCGCAGCTCCCGCCAGGCCCGGTCGGGGCGGACGTGGGCCAGGCCGATCGCGATGAACGCCGAGTCCCAGCTCCACTGGTGCGGGTAGAGCGTGCGCGAGGGGACCGTGTGGTCGTGTTCCCAGTTGGCGTCCAGGGTGGCCAGCGCGAGGCGACGCAGCCGGGCGTGGCGGTCGGCGTCGGCGCGTACCCCGGTGGTCAGCGTCATGCGGCGGCCCGCCGGGGACGGGCCTGGGCCAGCGCGGTGGCGGCCTGGCGCAGCGCGGCGACCGGCTCGCCGCGCAGCCGGCACTCCAGCGCCAGCCAGCCGGTGTAGCCGATCGCGTCGAGCGTGGCCAGCAGCGCACCCCAGTCCAGGTGTCCGGCGCCGGGCTGGTGCCGGTTGGAGTCGCTGACCTGGACGTGCCCGAGGTACGGCGCGGCGGCGCGCAGCGCGGCGTGCGGATCGTCCTCCTCGATGTTCATGTGGTACGTGTCGGCGGCCACCCGCAGCGCCGGTGAGCCGACCGCGCGGCACAGCTCGACGGCCTGGTCGAGCCGGTTGACCATGTGGTCCTCGTACCGGTTGAGCGGTTCCAGGAACACGGTGACCCCCTCGGCGCGGGCGTGCCCGGCCAGCTCGCCCAGGGCGTCGACGAGCACCCGCCGGTCGCCGTCAGCCGAGCGTGGTGGTTCGAACGGGGGCAGCCGGTAGGAGAACATGCCCCACGCGGCGGGGGTCATCGCACCGACGCCGCCCAGCTCGGCGATCACCGACAGCTGGGAGCGCAGATTGTCGACCGCGTCGCGGGAACGGGCCGGGTCGAAGTCGCCGATGAAGTGGTCCATCTCGACGCAGACGGTCGGCATGACCACTCCGGCGGCGAGGGCGCGGCGCAGCTCCGGCAGCCGCCGGGCCAGGGCCAGGTCGCCCCGCCCGCGCAGCTCGATGCCCTGGTAGCCGAGGGAGACGGCGAGGGCGTACTTCCGGGTCAGGTCGGTGCCGGGAAGCAACTGCTCCTGGCACGAGAGTGGAATGTCCATCAGAACCTCAGCACCACTTGGAGGACGTCACCGTCACCGCGGTCGAGCAACGCCAGGGCGTCGGCCACCGCGCCCGCGTCGACGACGTGGCTCACCAGCGGCAGCGGGTCGACGCTGCCCTCGGCCACCAGGTCCATGAAGGTGTGTGCGATCCGCGTCCCGGACCACCGGCCGGCCGTGCCGGGTGCCGGGTCCGGCCCGGAGACCTGGGCGGCCACGAGCTGGATCCGGTTGTGGTGGAACTCCTCGCCGAGTTCCAGCCCGTGGGCGTACCCCTGGTAGAAGCCGGCCGCTACGACGCGCCCGGCGTGCGCGGTGGCGCGGATCGCCTCGTGCAGCGCCGGGTACGACCCGGACAGCTCCAGGCACACGTCGGCGCCCCGGCCGTCGGTGGCGGCCCGCAGCGCGGCGGCGGGCGAGTCGGCGGCGGCGTCGACCACCCGGCGCGCGCCGAGCCGCACGGCGTGCGCGAGCCGGCCGGGCATCCGGTCGACGGCGACGACGCGGGCGCCGGAGAGTGCGGCCAGGCGCGTGCCGAGCAGCCCGATCACGCCCTGCCCGAACACGCCCACCCAGTCGCCCAGGTGCAGGTCACCGGCGAGCACGGCGGTCAGCGCGATGGCACCGGGCCGGGCGAACACGGCGGCGAGCGGGTCGAGGCCCGGTGGCAGCGGATGCGCGGCCGTCGCGGGGAGCACGGCCTCGGCGCGGTGCCCCCAGATCCCCCAGACGAGCTGGCCGGGCCGTCGCCCGGCCACGTCGGGGGCGACCTCGACGATCTCGCCGACCTCCTCGTAACCGAAACCCACCACCGGGTACGCGGGCGCGGCCTGGCGGGGCACGAACATGCGGGAGCCGGCGTCCCAGTCCTTGCGCAGTCGCGGGTTGCTGCCCCGGTAGAGCGTCAGTTCGGTGCCTGCGGAGATGCCCGAGTAGCGGGTGCGGACGCGGACCTGGCCCGGACCGAGCCGGTCGGTGGGGCAGGGCTCCAGGCGTACGTGCCGGGGCCCGACCAGAGAGACAACCCAGTTGCTCATGGCGTCGCTCCGAGTGAAGTGCCGACCCCGATTCTAACCCAAAAAATGGGCATATGTGATTCGATTGATGAATCGATGGGTATTAGCGACAGGCCGTGCTCTTTCGAGAGGAGTGCCACCGATGTCATCACCCTCCACGCGGCGGCTCGCAATCAGCCTGATCCTGACACTGGCCGGGACCGGCGTGGCCGCATGCAGCGACGACGGGCAGAAATCCGACAGTTCGCAGATCACCGTCTGGAGCCTGGAAGACGTGGCGGACCGCGTCGCCGCCACCAAGGCGATCATCGCCGACTACACCGCCAAGACCGGCGTCAAGGTCAACCTGGTCACCGTCAACGAGGACCAGTTCCCGTCCCTGATCGCCTCCAGCGCCGCCGCCGGCGACCTGCCCGACGTGGTCGGCTCGGTCTCACTGGCCGGGGTGCGCACGCTGTCCGCCAACGAACTCCTCGACGCCGACGCCAACGCCGCCGTCGTCGACCGGCTCGGCCGGGACACGTTCACGCCCCGCGCGCTGGAACTCACCAGCGACGGCGGCACGCAGCTCGCCGTACCGAGCGACGGGTGGGGCCAGCTGCTCGTCTACCGCAAGGACCTGTTCGCCGCCGCCGGCCTGCCGGCGCCCGACACGTACGAGAAGATCGCCGCCGCGGCGGCGAAGCTGAACACCGGCGGCGTCGCCGGCATCACCGCGGCCACCTCCCCCGGTGACGTGTTCACCCAGCAGACGTTCGAGCATCTGGCGCTGGCGAACAACTGCCGGCTCACCGACGACTCCGGCACTGTCACTCTGGACTCCCCCGAGTGCGTCGAGGCGTTCCGCTTCTACGGCGACCTGATGCGGAACAACTCCGTCAAGGGCGCCCAGGACGTCGACACCACCCGGGCCACCTACTTCGCCGGCAAGGCGGCCATGCTGATCTGGTCGCCGTTCATCCTCGACGAGCTGGCCGGGCTGCGCGCCGACGCCCGGCCGACCTGCCCGCAGTGCCAGTCCGACCCGGCCTGGCTCGCGAAGAACAGCGGGTTCGTCACCGCGATCAAGGGCCCCAACGGCACCGAGCCGGCCCAGTACGGCGAGGTCAGCTCCTGGGCGGTGCTCGGCGGCGCCGCCGACCCGGCGAAGTCGTTCGTGGAGTACATGCTCTCCGACGGCTACCCGCGCTGGTTCGGCATGTCCCCCGAGGGGCGTTTCCCGGTGCGCACCGGCACCCCGGAGGACAAGCAGAAGTTCCGGACCGCCTGGAACACCAGCCCGGCCGGTGTGGACACCAAGAAGCCGCTGTCCGAGGTCTACGGCGAGGACGTGCTCGCCACGCTGCGGCGCAGCCCCGACACGTTCCAGCGCTGGGGCCTGACCGAGAACCAGGGCAAGCTCGTCGGCGCCATCCTCGGTGAGCTGCCCGTACCCAAGGCGCTGGCCGACGTCGTCGGCGGCAGGTCCGACGCCCGCGCCGCCGCCGAACGCGCCCGCAAGGACGTCGAAGCGATAGCCAAGGGCGTCAATTGACCGCCACCGCGCCGGAGGCCGGCCGCTCCCCCGCTCCGGAGCGACCCCGCCGACCCGGCCGACGCCCGCTGACGCTGCGCCGCCGCGAGTCCCGCGCCGGGCTCGCGCTGGTCACCCCGACCCTGCTCGTCGTGGTCGCGGTGATCGGCATACCCATCGTCTGGACGGTGGTGCTGGCCTTCCAGCGGGTACGCCTGGCGACGCTGCGCAAGACCGGCCTGTTCGGCGAACTGACCCTGGACAACATCGACCGGGTGCTGCACACGCCCGGGTTCGCCGACACGCTCTGGACCACTGTGCTCTACAGCGTCGGCGGCACCGCCGGCTCGATCGTGGTCGGCCTCGCGGCGGCGCTGGCCGTACGTGGGCCGTTCCGGGGCCGCACGCTGGTGCGCGCGTCGATGCTGCTGCCGTACGTGGCGCCGGTGGTCGCCATGACGTTCGTCTGGCAGGTGATGCTCGACCCGCAGCTCGGCATCGTCAACGACTGGGGGCGGCGCTTCCTCGGCTGGGACTCCCCGGTGCCGTTCCTGTCCCAGGAGTCCACCGCGCTCTGGACGGTGATCGCGTTCGAGGCGTGGCGCTACTTCCCATTCGCGTTCCTGTTCCTGCTGGCCCGGCTCCAGGCGGTGCCCGGCGAGCTGGAGGAGGCCGCCCGGGTCGACGGGGCCACCCCCACCCAGCGGTTCCGGCACATCCTGCTGCCGCAGCTCATGCCGGTGATCGCGCTGATCGGGGTGCTGCGGTTCATCATGACGTTCAACAAGTTCGACGACGTCTACCTGCTCACCGGCGGCGCGGCCGGCACCGAGGTGGTGAGCGTACGGGTCTACCAGTTCCTCACCGCCCGCACCGACATCGGCGCGGCCGCCGCCCAGGCGGTCGTGCTCGCCGTGGTGCTGCTCGTGTTCGTGGCGATCTACCTGCGCTTCTTCGGCGCGCGACGGGAGGCGTGATGGACCGGGACCGGATCGAGACGGTGAGCCTGCGCTGGCTGCGCCGGCTGGTGATCGCCGGGTTCCTGGTGGTCACGCTGCTGCCGTTCTGGTACATGCTGGTGCTGTCGGTACGCCCGATCGAACGCCTGCTGCTGGAACCCGGCTCGCTCTGGGTGCCGTTCGGCGAGCTGACCGTCGCCACGTACGCCGAGGTACTGAAGTCCGTCTCCGACGGCGGCCAGGGCTTCCTCACGTTCATCCGCAACAGCGGCCTGGTGGCGCTCGCCGCCACCGCGCTCACCCTGGTGATCGCCATTCCCGGCGCGTACGCGGTGTCCCGTCTGCGGTTCTTCGGCCGCCGGCAGGTCAGCGCGCTGTTCCTGGCGGTCTACCTGTTCCCGTCCATAGTCATCGCGATCCCGCTGTTCGTGGTCTTCACCCGGGCCGGGCTGCGCGGGTCGCTGACCGGGCTGGTGCTCGTCTACATCTCGCAGACGCTGCCGGTGTCGGTCTACATGCTGAAGAACTACTTCGAGACCATCCCGGTCAGCCTGGAGGAGTCCGCGGCGATCGACGGCGCCGGCCGGCTCGGCATCATCCGCCGGGTCAGCCTGCCCCTCGCGGCGCCGTCGGTGATGGCTGTCGCGCTGTACGACTTCATGATCGCCTGGAACGAGTACCTGTTCGCGCTGCTGTTCCTGGTCGACCGGCCGGACCGGTGGACCGTGTCGCTGGGGCTGTCCCTGCTCGCCGACGGCGTGGAGGTGCCCAAGACCGTGCTGATGGCCGGCTCGGTCATTCTCACGCTGCCGATCGTGGTGCTGTTCTTTGCCGGGGAACGCCTGCTCACCGAGGGACTCACCAGCGGAGCCGAGAAGGGCTGAGCATCCGTGCCAGGATGATCGGGTGCGAGGATCACGGGAGCGCCGGGCCGGCGCGCGGGCGGCCCGGCTGCTCACCGAGGCGCTCGCCCCGACCGTCCTGGTCACCGCGCTGCCGCTGATCGCCGCCGCCCGGGTCAGCCGCTCGGCGGGCCAGTTCCTGCTCTGGGGCGGCATCGCGCTCACGTTCTGCGCCGTCATCCCGATCGGTGTACTCGTGCACGGCGTACGCCGGGGACGCCTCACCGACCGGCACGTCGGCGACCGCACGCAGCGGGCCCGGCCGCTGTCGATCGGGCTGGCCTCGGTCGCGGCCGGGTTGCTGCTGCTGGCGGCGGTCCGCGCGCCGGCCGAACTGTTCGCCGTGATCGTCGTGGTCTTCGTGGTCGGCGCGGCCTGCGCGCTGGTGAACCACTGGTGGAAGCTGAGCATCCACGCTGCGGTGGCCGCCGCCACCGTCGCCGTGCTGGTGCCGCTGGCCGGCCCGGCCGCGAGCCTCGGCTGGGTGCTCGTCGCGGCCGTCGGCTGGTCCCGGGTACGGCTGGGCGACCACACCTGGCCGCAGGTGCTGGCCGGCGTCGCGCTGGGCGGGCCGCTCGCCGCCGGCACGTTCCTGGCGCTCGCCTGACCCGTTGCCACAAGATCAGCTACGGTGGCCCCATGGCCAAGCCGACCCGCTGGGTGACCGACACGAAGCCCGGCCACTCGCAGTGGTACGTGGACCGGTTCCGTCAGCTCGCCGCCGAGGGCGCCGACCTGTCCGGTGAGGCGCGGCTGCTCGACGCGCTCGTACCGCCGGGCGCGCGTGTCCTGGACGCCGGCTGCGGCACCGGCCGGGTCGCCGCCGCGCTCGCCGCGCGCGGGCACAACGTCGTGGGCGTGGACGCCGACCCGACGCTGGTCGAGGCGGCCCGCGCCGACCATCCCGGCCCCCGTTTCCTGGTCGCCGACCTGGCTGAGCTGGACCTGGCCGCCCAGGGCGAGGCCGAGCCGTTCGACGCCGCGGTGCTGGCCGGCAACGTCATGGTCTTCGTCGCCCCCGGCACCGAGCGCGACGTGCTGGCCCGCGTCGCCGCGCACGTGCGCCCGGACGGCCTGGTCGTGGTCGGCTTCGGCACCGACCGCGGCTACCCGGTGGCCGACCTGGACGCCGACGCGGTCGCCGCCGGGTTGCGCCCCGAGCACCGCTTCGCCACCTGGGACCTGCGGCCGTGGCGGGACGACGCCGACTTCGCGGTCACCGTGCTGCGCCGTCCCGCCGGCTGACCGCTGCTCTTTCTCCCCAGCGGATCGCGCGCTCGGCGCTCAGGCGGGCGCGGCGACCGTGCGGGCGGCCTCCGGGTCGAGCGGGCTACCGGCCGGCAGCAGGTCCACCAGGCCTGCCGGCAGCCGCGCCGGGCGCACGCCCGCGTACCCGAGCATGCCCGGCACGTCCGCGCCGGTCAGCGCGTACCGCCGGCCCAGGTCGGTGACCACGCAGATCGCGCCGCCGGTCGCGCCCGGCGCGGGCACCGCCTCCACGAGCGCGCCGCGTCCCGGCTCGACCACCACCGCGTCGGCGAGCCCGGCCCGGCCGCCGGCTGTCCGCGCGGCGGCGTTCGGGTCCGGCGCGGTGACGCCCAGGCGCAGCTCGCGGACGCCTGTGTCGTCGCCGGCCCGCGCGCAGAGCGCGCCCTCGTCGGTGGCCAGCCGGGGCGGTACGGCGGGCGGCGCGCTCGCCCCACCGGGCACCAGACCGGGGAGCTTCGGCAGCGCGGCGAACCGGCCGAGCGTGATCGGTTCCGGCTCGCCCTGGCCGGTGCGGGCCAGCAGCAGCGCCGCCTGCAACTCGGTGATGCCGGCCAGCCCGCCGCGCTTGGCGACCGCGTACTGCCGTCCGCCGCCGGAGTTGCGCACCAGGTAGACGTCGCCCACCGTCGCACCGGTGACCCGCTCGGACGGCTCGCCGAGGTCGTCCACCGGCGGCGGGGCCAGGTCGGCTCCGGCCGGCAGCGTGTTCAGCAGCGCCGCCGCCACCGGCACCGCCCGCTCCCGGGTGGCGGCGAGCGCGGCGAGCACCCGGTCCGTGTCGCGCAGCAGGTAGCGCCGGTCGTGCCAGAGCAGGTGCAGGCCGCCGTCCGGGTGCCGGGCGAGCAGGCCCTGGTCGCCGAGCGCCCGGCCGCCGGCGGCCTCCCGCCCGATCAGCAGCACCGAGCGTGCCTCGCCGCGCCCCGCCGCCGGACGCCCGGTCTCCCCGCGCCCGGCCTCGTCGCCCGCCACCGAGCAGAGCGTCCACGCGTCGCGGACGAGCCGGTTCGGCGCGGGCAGCGAGTCCGGCGCGTCGGCGATGCCGAGCGGCAGGCCGCGCGGCACCCCCTCGATGGCGCGGCGGCCGACCAGCACCGTCTTCGGCCGCTCCGCCCCGATGATCAGCAGCGCGGAGGCGTAGTTCGACACCGGGTGCAGCTTCTCGTCGCGGTAGACGAATCGCGCGCCCGACTCCTTCTCCACGATCACCGCGCCCGTCTCGCGCCACGAGTCACCGCCGCCGGTGAACAGGCCGTAGAGGGCGATGCCGCCGAGCGCGATCGCCGCGACCAGGACGCTGGCCAGACCGGCGCCGGCCAGCCGGCGGAACGGGGACTGCGGCGGGTCCGTCTCCCGCATGACGAGCGCGGCGACCGCCCGCTGGACGGTGAACTGGTACGAGTGCAGCTGGTCCTGCCGCGACGCCATCGTGTCCCTTCCGCCGGGATCGCCGGCGCACAGGATAAGCGCTCCGTCGATGTTCCGGCGACCCTGCGTGTCCCTCACTGACCCTCAGTTGTCGGCCCGCTCCGCCAGTACGCCGAGGTGGCTGGATCACACCCATCCGGACTACACCACCTCCCCGACCTGGAGTCGATCAAGCCACGGCGTGAGCGCCCGCCCACTTCGCACGAACACCGACGCAGGCCCGCCCGCGCCGCACCCCGGCGCAATTACGCCGAGGTGGCTGCATCACACCCATCCGGACCACACCACCTCCCCGACCTGGAGTCGATCAAGCCAGCGGCCCGGCACCACCCCCCGGAATGGATACCCCCGGGGGTGTGTTACACATGCCGGAACCCGAAACCGACGGAGGTACCTGATGGCGAGCGTGGCGTTGACCACCACCGACTTCGCGGAGACCGTGAACCGGGACGGCATCGTCCTGGTCGACTTCTGGGCCGGCTGGTGCGGCCCCTGCCGCGCGTTCGCGCCGGTCTACGAGAAGGCCAGCGAGCAGCACCCGGACATCGTCTTCGGCAAGGTCGACACCGAGGCCGAGCAGGCCCTGGCGGCCGCCGCCCAGATCCGGTCGATCCCGACACTGATGGCGTTCCGGGACGGCGTGCTGGTGTTCGCCCAACCGGGCGCCCTGCCGACGGCCGGGCTGGAGGAGCTGATCCGGGCAGTGCGCGACCTCGACATGGACGAGGTCCGGGCCAAGACCGCCTGACGGGTGGCGGCACTGGTACCCCCTGGGGTATCTTCGAGCGCAGGAGGTACGACGTGAATCTTCGACCGGAGATGACAGGCGAGGCGCTGACCCGGCTCAAGCGGGCCCGGGGGCAGCTCAACGCCGTCATCGAGATGATGGAGAACGGCGAGGACTGCCGCGCCGCGCTGACGCAGCTCGCCGCGGTCTCCAAGGCCATCGACCGGGCCGGTTTCAAGATCATCGCCTCCGGCATGCGCTACTGCGACGCCGCCCGCCAGGCGGGCGAGGAGCCGGAGATGACCGAGGAGGAGCTGGAGAAGCTCTTCCTGTCCCTGGCCTGACGACGCCCGCCTGACCGGCTGAGTCCCGCCCGCGCCGTGTGACAGCGACGCGGGCGGGTAAACACCTGCCTGGAGACCCAGGCCGCAGACTGTCCCACGCATACCCCCCGGGGTATATAGGCAATGAGAGGAAACGGCATGACTCTCGACGTGTCCGTCATCACGACATCCTCGCTCGGCGACCGGAGCTACCTCGCCTCCGACGGCCGGGTGGCGATCGTGGTCGACCCGCAGCGCGACATCGACCGCGTCCTGTACCTGGCCGGCGCCAAGGGCGTACGGATCACCCACGTGGTCGAGACGCACATCCACAACGACTACGTCTCCGGCGGCCTGGAACTGGCCCGGATCACCGGCGCGCAGTACCTGGTGGCCGCCGCCGACACGGTCGAGTTCGACCGGACCCCGGCCGCCGACGGCGACACCGTGCCGGTGTCCGACACGATGCGGCTGCGGGTGATCGGCACACCTGGTCACACGTTCCACCACCTGTCGTACGCGCTCGACGAGGCCACCGACGGCGGCTGGACGGCGGCCGGCGTGTTCACCGGCGGCTCGCTGCTGTTCGGCACCACCGGCCGCACCGACCTGCTCGGCCAGCAGTACGCGCACGAACTGGCGCACCACCAGTACGCCTCGGCGCGCAAGCTGGCCGACCTGCTGCCCGACGGCGCGCAGGTGTGGCCCACGCACGGCTTCGGCAGCTTCTGCTCGGCCAGCCAGGCCGACGCCCCCGAGTCGACGATCGGCCGGGAGAAGGAGGCCAACCCGGTGCTGCGGCTGGCCGCCGACCGGTTCGTCACCGAGACGCTGGCCGGGCTGGACGCCTACCCGGCGTACTACGCCCACATGGGCGTCGCCAACGCCGCCGGTCCCGCCCCGGTCGACCTCACGCCGGTGGCCCGCGCCGACGCCGACGAGCTGCGCCGTCGTATCGCCGCCGGCGAGTGGGTGGTCGACCTGCGCCACCGCAAGGCGTACGCGGCCTCGCACCTGGCCGGCACCGTCAGCCTCGGCCTGGACGGGCCGATGTCGACGTGGCTCGGCTGGCTGATCGACTGGGGTGTGCCGATCACGTTCCTGGCGCAGACCCCGGAGCAGGTCGCCGACGCCCAGCGGGAACTGGTCCGCATCGGCATCGACCGTCCGGCCGCCCAGGCCACCGGCGAGCCCGAGCAGTGGACCGGCGACCCGTCGCAGCTGCGGGAGCTGGCGGTGGCCGACTTCGGCGCGCTCGCCGCCGCGCAGGCCGGGAAGACCCCGGCCGGGCTGCCCGAGCCGCAGGTCGTCCTCGACGTGCGGATGACGAACGAGTGGAAGGCCGGGCACGTCGACGGTGCGGTGCACGTGCCGCTGCCGGACGTGCCGAAGCGGCTCGCCGACATCCCCGCCGGGACCGTCTGGGTGCACTGCGGCTCCGGCTACCGGGCCACCGCCGCCGCGTCCCTGCTCGCCAACGCCGGCCGTGACGTGGTGCTGATCGACGACTCGTACGGCCGGGCCGAGGAGGCCGGCGTACGCATGGCGCCCACCGCCTGACCTCTCCCCGAGCGCCCGGCCGGCGTGTACCTACGCCGGCCGGCGCCCGAGCCTGCCCGAAAACACCCCGTGAAGGAGACAGAGCATGACCACGACCACCCCCACCACCATCGACGCGGCGACCCTGCGCGAGCTGATCGCCGCCGGCCGTACGCCCCGGATGCTCGACGTGCGCACGCCCGGTGAGTTCGAGGCGGCGCACATCCCCGGCGCGTACAACGTGCCGCTGGACCTGCTCCGGGAGCACCGCGCGGAGCTGCGCAGCCACCTGGACGAGGACGTGGTGCTGATCTGCCGCTCCGGCGTCCGGGCCGGCCAGGCCGGTCAGGCGCTCGGCACCGTCGGCCTGCCCAACGTGAAGGTGCTCGACGGCGGCATGCTGGCCTGGCAGGCCACCAACGCGCCGGTCAACCAGGGCCGCCCGCGCTGGGACCTGGAGCGCCAGGTACGCCTCGTCGCCGGCTCGATCGTGCTCGCCGCCGTCGTCGGGTCGGTGTTCGTGCCCGGCCTGAAGTGGGTCGCCGCGTTCATCGGCGGGGGCCTCACGTTCGCCGCGCTCACCAACACCTGCGCCATGGGCATGCTGCTGAGCAAGCTGCCGTACAACCGCGGCGCGAGCTGCGACCTCGACACGATCGTGGGGCAGTTGCGTGACGGGAGCCGCAAGTGACCACCCTCGCGCTGACGCTGGCCGGCGCGGTGCTGATCGGTGTGACGCTGGGCCTGCTCGGCGGCGGCGGGTCGATCCTCGCCGTGCCGCTGCTGGTCTACGTCGCCGATCTGCCCGCCAAGGAGGCGATCGCCACCTCGCTGCTGGTCGTCGGCGTGACCAGCGCCGTCGGCGTACTGCCGCACGCCTGGGCGAACCGGGTCCGCTGGCGCACCGGGCTCATCTTCGGCGTGGCCGGCATGACCGGCGCGTACGCGGGCGGCCGGCTGGCCGAGTTCGTCCCGGCCGGCGTCCTGCTCACCGGGTTCGCTCTGATGATGCTCGCCACCGCGGTCGCGATGCTGCGCGGCCGCCGGTCCGCCGAGGGCCGCCCGGTGCCGCACGAGCTGCCGATGCTGCGGGTGGTCGGGGACGGCGTGGTCGTCGGCCTGGTCACCGGCCTGGTCGGCGCGGGTGGCGGCTTCCTGGTCGTGCCGGCCCTGGCCCTGCTGGGCGGGCTGCCGATGCCGATCGCGGTCGGCACCTCGCTGGTCGTCATCGCGATGAAGTCGTTCGCCGGCCTGGCCGGCTACCTGTCCAGCGTGCAGATCCACTGGGGTCTGGCCGCCGGGGTCACCGCCGCCGCCGTCGTCGGCAGCCTGCTCGGTGGCCGGCTCGCCGGCCGGATCCCGGCCGACCTGCTGCGCCGGGGGTTCGGCTGGTTCGTCGTGGTGATGGGCGTGTTCGTGCTCGCGCAGCAGTTGCCGCCGCTGTGGGGACTCGCCGTGGGAGCGCTTGCCGTGGCCGGTACGGTCACCATGGCGGTGTGGGGCCGCCGGAGGAGGGAACACAGTGGACAGCAGCGCCTGGGACAGCCGGTACGCCGACACGCCCGGACTGGTGTGGAGCGCTGAGCCCAACCGTTTCGTGGTCGAGTCGGTCACCGGGCTGACCCCCGGGTCAGCGCTGGACATCGCCGCCGGCGAGGGCCGCAACGCGGTCTGGCTGGCCGGTCAGGGCTGGCGGGTCAACGCGGTGGACTTCTCCACGGTGGCCGTCGACCGGGGGCGGGAGCTGGCCGCCGCGCGGGGCGTGACCGTCGACTGGCGGGTCGCGGACGTGACCGCGTACCGGCCGGTGCCGAACAGCTACGACCTGGTGCTGATCAGCTACCTGCACCTGCCCGCGCCGGAGTTCGCCGGGGTGCTGGCCGCGGCGAAGTCCGCGCTGCGCCCCGGCGGCACGCTCGTCGTGGTGGGCCACGACCTGGCCAACCTCTCCGGCGGCATCGGCGGCCCGCAGGACCCGGACGTGCTGATCACGCCGGAGTCGGTGGTCGACGGGCTGGCCGGGCTGCGTGTGCAGCGGGCCGAGACGACCCGCCGGCCGGTCCCGGCCACCGACGGCGGCACCGTCGACGCGCTGGACACCGTCGTGGTGGCCACCCGCCCCGCCGACTGACCGCCGTCCGCCCCCGTTTCGCCGGGCCGGGCCGAGCCCCGGCCGGTAGCATCCGGGGACGGATCGGCGGAGAGGACACCGGGTGGGCGCGCGTTTCGAGGAACTGGCCTGGCGGGAGACGCCGATCGGCGAGATCAGCCTGCGGCGGCGCCGTGACCCGGCACTGGACTCCGACGTGTACGAGGTGAAGCTCGACGACGAGTACCTCATGTCCAGCGCCTTCCCGGTCGCGGAGATCGAACTGGCCCGGCTCGGGCTGGCTCCGCTGACCGGTGACGCGCTGGACGTGGTGGTCGGCGGGCTCGGTCTCGGCTACACAGCGCGTACCGCGCTGGAGGATCCCCGGGTGCGCTCGCTGCTGGTGGTGGAGGCGATCGAAGACGTGATCGACTGGCACCGGCGGGATCTGCTGCCGTTCGCCGCCGGGCTGGCCACCGATCCGCGTACCCGGTTCGTGCGGGCGGACTTCTTCGCCGCGGTCGCCGGCGACGGTTTCGACAGCGACGAGCCCGGGCGCCGCTTCCACGCGGTCCTGCTGGACGTGGACCACTCCCCCCGCCAGGTGCTGCACCCCAGCCACGCCGCGTTCTACACGGTCGACGGGCTGCGGCGGCTGGCCGCGCTGCTGCATCCGGAGGGCGTCTTCGCGCTGTGGTCGAACGACCCGCCGGATCCGGCGTTCCAGCGCACGCTGACCGAGGTGTTCCCGACCTCGGTGGCGCACGTCGTCCGGTTCCCGAACCCGTTGCAGGGCCGGGAGGCGGCGAACACCGTGTACGTGGCCCGGCACTGATCCACCCGGCGGCGCATGGCCGCACGAGCAGCGGGAAAGCGCACGGCCCACCGTACGACGGGAGGCTGGGACATGCGCGCGTTGCTCTGGGTGGTCGGCGTGGTCGCCGGTGTGCTCATCCTGCTCGGGCTGCTGCTGGAGGCGGTCCGCTGGCTCGTCATCATCGGCGTGATCGCGCTCGCCGCGGTCATCATCTTCGGGATCGTGAAGGGCCGGCAGGTGGTGCACCAGCATTCGACCCGCCGACGCTGACCTGCGGAGAGTGTGACCGACCCGGCAACCTACGTAAGCGTAGGTTACCGGGCGGTTAAGTTAGGCTGGGGGCGTCATCCGCGCGACGAGGAGTAACGGCGATGGACGCGACCGCCCAGCGACCCTGGACCCGTAGCTACGCACCCGGGGTGCCGGCTGACATCGCCGAGCCGGACGGCTCGCTCGTCGACCTGCTCACCGAGGCGGCCGGACGGTTCGGCCCCCGGGTCGCGCTCGACTTCTACGGCGCCACCACCACGTTCACCGAGCTGGCCGACCAGGTCGCCCGCGCCGCCGAGGCGCTGCGCCGGCTCGGCGTCGGCCCGGGCGACCGGGTGGCCCTGGTGCTGCCGAACTGCCCCCAGCACGTGGTCGCGTTCTACGCCGTGCTGCGCCTCGGCGCGGTGGTCGTCGAGCACAACCCGCTCTACACCGCCGACGAGCTGGACCGGCAGCTCACCGATCACGGCGCAGGCGTCGCGATCGTGTGGGACAAGGTCGCGCCGCTGGTGGCGGGACGCGGCGCCGTGCGTACCGTGGTGGCGGTCGACCTGACCGCGGCGCTGCCGCGGCTCAAGCGGTGGGCGCTGCGGGTGCCGCTGCCGAAGGTCCGCGCCGCGCGGGCCGCGATGACCGCCCCCGCGCCCGGCGCGCTGCCCTGGTCGGAGCTGGTCGCCGCCGCCGGGCCGCTTCCCGCCGGGCATCCCGCGCCGGAGGCCGGGGACGTGGCGCTGCTCCAGTACACCGGCGGCACCACCGGCGAGCCGAAGGGCGCGGTGCTGACCCACCGCAACCTGCGCGCCAACGCCGCGCAGGGCCGGGCCTGGGTGCCGGGCCTGCGCGACGGCGCGGAGACGGTGTACGCGGTGCTGCCGCTGTTCCACGCCTACGGGCTGACGCTCTGCCTCACCTTCGCCGTCAGCATCGGGGCGACGCTGGTGCTGTTCCCCCGCTTCGACGCCGACCAGGTGCTCGACGCGGTCCGCCGCCGCCCGCCGACGTTCCTGCCCGCGGTGCCGCCGGTCTACGCGAAGCTGGCCAGCGTCGCCCCCGAGCGCGGCGTCGACCTCACCTCCATCCGGTACGCGCTGTCCGGCGCGATGTCGCTGCCACCGGCCACCGTGGAGCTGTGGGAGCAGGTGACCGGCGGCCTGCTGGTCGAGGGGTACGGGATGACCGAGACGTCCCCGATCACAGTGGGCAACCCGGTCGCGCCGACCCGAAGGCCCGGCACCGTGGGCGTGCCGTTCCCCTCCACCGACGTGCGCATCGTCGACCCGGAGGACCCGTCCCACGACCGCGCGCCGGGTGAGGCCGGCGAGCTGCTGGTCCGCGGCCCGCAGGTGTTCACCGGCTACTGGCACCGGCCCGAGGAGACCGCCAAGGTGCTGCTGCCTGGTGGCTGGATGCGTACCGGCGACATCGTCACCATGGACGCCGACGGCTTCGTGACGGTGGTGGACCGGATCAAGGAGCTGATCATCACGGGCGGCTTCAACGTCTACCCGTCCGAGGTGGAGGAGGCGCTGCGCCGCGTCCCCGGCGTACGGGAGGCCGCCGCCGTGGGAATGCCCACCGACGACGGCGAGGAGGTCGTCGCCGCGGTGGTGGTCGACCCGGCGGTGGCCGGCAGCCCGGAGGCGATCCGGACCTCGTGCCGCACCCACCTGGCCGGGTACAAGGTGCCGCGCCGGGTCGTGATCGTCGACGAGCTGCCGTACTCCCAGATCGGGAAGATCCTGCGCCGCGAGGTCCGCGAACGGCTGCTCGCCGCCCGCTGACGGGGCTGCCCGTTTGCCGCCCTGGCGGCAGGGGTAGACGGGCATCCATGGTGGACTCACGGGGCAAGTCAGTCGGTCGTTACGTCATGCGTCTGGTCGGGGGTGTGGCCGTCATCTTCGGTCTGCTCGGCATCTTCGGCACGCTCGCCGAGGGCAACCTGTTCGGAATCGTGTTCAGCCTCATTCTCATCGGCGGCGGGGTGTTCCTGCTCAAGCGCTCCGGCCCGGACCGGCGGACGGACTCCGCGCCGCGCGCCGCCCGCTGACGGCACCCGGCGCCACGCCGGCCCGCGCGCTGCGCCGGACGTGTCGGTGCGCCGGACGTGTCGGTGCCGGCGCCTACGCTGTGGCGATGGTCGACAGACGTCAGGTCATGGCCTTCCGCGTGCGCGCCCAGCAGCTCGACCGGGCCGAGGGCTCGCTGGCCGGCACCGCCGTGCTCGACATCGGCGTGCAGGACACCGGCCCCGACGGCGGCCGGTGGGCGCTCGCCGCGCGCGGTGTCGACGTGGCTCCGCTGACCGGCGACGACCTGGTCCTGCTCTGGACCGTACGCGGCGCCCCGCACCTCTACCGCCGTGCCGACGTGGGCGCGGTGGCCGCCGCGGTCGAGCCGTTCTCCGACGCCGACGCGGGCAAGCGCATCTACGACGCGGCGAAGCCGTTGAAGGCGGCCGGCATCGGCATCGTCGCCGCGCTCGACGAGGTGGCCGCGCGGATGCGGGAGATCGTCCGCACGCCGACGGTCAAGGGTGAGGTCTCCGGGCGGCTCGCCGAGGTGATGCCGGAGCCCTACCTGCGGTTCTGCCGGCCGTGCGACGCGACCCACCTCTACGAGATGCCGTTCCGGCTGGCCGCCGTGCGCGCCGGCCTGGAGCTGCGGCTCGACACGTCGCCGCCGGTCCTGGAACGCATCCCCCGATTCCGTCCGGCCGCCGCTCCCGGCGACCGGTTCGACCTCGTCCGCGCCTACCTGCGGCTGCTCGGCCCGGCCACCCCGAAGCACGTGGCCGACTACCTCGACGCCTCGGTCAAGGAGGTCAAGGCCCGCTGGCCGCGCGACACGGTCGAGGTGAGCGTCGACGGCGAGACGCGCTGGCTGCTCGCCGCCGACGAGGCCGCGCTGGCGTCGGCCGAGACCACGACGACGCGCCTGCTCGGCCCGTTCGACCTGTTCCTCCAGGCGAAGGACCGGGCGACGCTGGTGCCGGACGCGACCCGCGTCAAGGAACTGTGGCCGGTACTGGGCCGCCCCGGCGCGGTGCTGGCCGACGGGGAGCTGGCCGGCACGTGGCGGCCCCGCAGGTCCGGCCGGACCTTCACCGTCGCCGTTCAGCAGTGGCGCAAGCTCACCGGCAGCGCACGCGACGCGGTGGTGGCGGAGGCCGAGCGCCTCGCCGCGTACCGGGGCGTGCCGCTGGCCGGCGTCGACTTCGCCGCCTGACGGGGACGTCGGACCCGCCGGGCGATGGCATCATGATCGCGTGATCGTCTGGGTCAACGGTGCGTTCGGTGTCGGCAAGACGACCACCGCGCGGCTGCTCACGAACGCGCTGCCGGACGCGCGGCTGTTCGACCCGGAGTTCCTCGGCTCGATGCTCACCGCGTTCGTCGCCTCCCCCACCGGAGACTTCCAGGACCTGCCGCTGTGGCGTCACCTCGTCGTGCAGACGGTCACCGGGCTGGACCGGCACCACGCGGGCGTCTGGATCGTGCCGATGAGCCTGCTCGACCCGGCGTACCGCGCGGAGATCCTCGGCGGCATCCGCGCCGCAGGCGTCGACGTCCGCGAGGTGGTGCTCACGCTCCCCGAGGACCGGCTGCGGGCTCGGATCGACGCCGACCAGGTCGAGTCCGGCGCGCGCGGCTGGCGGCACGACCACGTCGACCGGGCGCTCGTCACGTTCGCGTCGGTGACCGACGCCCGCCTGATCGACGCCTCCGCCCCGCCCGCGCAGGTGGCCGACGTCGTCGCCGCGCATGTGCTCGCCGAAACTCGCTGTCGGGCCGCCGCGCACACTGGTAGACAGCCTGAGTGATCGAACCCCTGACGTTTACCGATCGGCTGCGGCTGATCGACGACCGGTCGGCCGCGTTCCGGGATGCGGTCGCCGCCGCGCCGGACCTCGACGCGCCGGTGCCCACCTGTCCCGAGTGGACGCTGTTCGACCTCGCCCGGCACATCGGCGAGGGACGCCGCTCGTGGGCGGCCACCGTCGCCGCCGGTCCCGGGGCGTCCGGGCGGGCTGCGCCCGGCGGTCCGGGCGCACCCCGGGAGCGTACGGCGCTGCGGGACTGGCTGGCCGAGTCGACCGAGCAGTTGCTGGTCGCGCTGCGCGACGCCGGACCCGATCGTGGCTGCTGGACGTGGTGGGACACGTCGCAGTCGCCGCAGACCTGCGGCGCCGTCGCCCGGCACCAGCTCCAGGAGATCGCTGTGCACACCTACGACGCCCAGCTCACGGTGGGCGCGCCGCAGCCGTTGCCGGTCGAGGTGGCCCTCGACGGCGTGGAGGACTTCCTGTTCACCTGCTGCGCGACCACTGTGCCGTGGCCGTACGAGCCAGCCGTCCTCGACTACCACGTCACCGAGGGCGGATCGTGGCGCACGCGGCTCTCTCCCGAGGGCGCACGGGTGACCCGCCTGCCCGCCGGAGCCGGGGCGGAGCCGGCCGACACCACCGCCCGTTCCACCGCCGGTGACCTGGTCCTGGCCTTCTACGGCCGGATACCGCTGGACGCGCTCGCCGTCGAGGGCGACCGGCGCGTGCTCGACCGGATCGCGGCGTGGGATCCGGACGCGTAGGACGGCGGCCTGATCGTGGGAGGATGCCCGGTATGCCGGATCGTGCGTTGAGCTTCGGAGCGGCAGCGCAGGCGTACGAGCGGTTCCGGCCCGGCTATCCGGAGGAACTGGCCGACCTGGTGCTGGCGTACGCGGGCCGGCCCGTCCGGACCGCTCTGGAGATCGGCGCCGGGACCGGCAAGGCGACCCGGCTGTTCGCCCGGCGCGGCGTCGCGGTCACCGCCACCGACCCGGACGCCGCGATGCTCGCCGAACTGCGCCGGCACGTCCCGGACGAGGTACGGGTCCGGCAGGCCGCGTTCGAGCAGTTGCGCGCCGGCGAGCGCCACGACCTGGTGTACGCGGCGGCGGCGCTGCACTGGACCGACCCGGACCGGCGGTGGGAGCGGATCGCCGGGCTGCTCGCGTCCGGTGGGGTGTTCGCGTCGTTCGGCGGGCCGATGCGGCTGGCCGACCCGGCGCTGCGCGACGCGGTGGCCGCGGCCCGGTCCGAGTTCCTCGCCGACGACGAGATCCCGTCGCCGGACGGGACGCCACCGGAGGCCGGCATGCGGTGGCCCGGCACCGAGCTGCGCGCGTCCGAGTGGTTCACCGACGTGCGCCAGTCGGAGATCGCGCGGCGGATCACGATGAGCGCCGACGACTACGTCGGTCTCCTGTCGACCGTCTCGGCCTATCTCGAACTGCCGCCGCCGGTACGTGATCAGGTGTTCCGCCGCGTCCGGGATGTGCTGCCCGGCACGGTCGAGGTCACCTCGGATGTCACGGTCCACCTGGCGCGGCGGACGTCGCAGCCCTGATCACCCGGGCCAGGCGGGCCGCCAGACCGGTCCGGGTAGCGGCGGCAGGCCCGCGAAGTGACGGATCACCGGCCGCAGCCCCGGATGCGGGCCGGTCCGGGGCAGCATGAGGTTGATCGGGTACGCGAGCACCGGACCCGTGATCGGGATGCGGCGCAGGTCGTGGCCGGCGGGCCAGAGGTAGCGGTCCCGGGCGCCGACGAGCGTCGCCACGTCCGCGGATTCCGCGAGCTCGTCGAGGAGCACCTCGGTGCCGAAGTTCGGCCCGGTCGCGTCCACCCACAGGTCGAAGGCGTCGGCGAGCTGTTCGTAGAACTCGCCCCACTCGCTGCCGGGCACGATGCCCGGCACCCGCAGCCGGTGTCCGCGCAGCTCGGACGGTGTGAGCGTGGGCGCGGACGCGAGCGGGTGCCGGGGTCCGGCGAGCAGTTGCAGCGGCGAGTCGAAGGCGCGGACCATCCGTACCTCGGGCGGCAGCGCGGCCGGGTCGGTGACGGTGCGGAACGCGGCGTCGATCTCGCCGGCCCGGACCGCGGCGGCGACCTGCCGGGGGTCGTCGACCCGCAGCGTCACCACGTCGAGGTCGACGCCCGGGTGGGCGCGCCAGTAGTCGTGCAGCAGGACGGCTTGCGCGCTGCGCAGGCCGAGCACGTCGATGCGCGGCGCCCGCGCGCCGGGCCGGACCGCGGCGACCGCGCGGTCCGCGCCCGCGACGACGCCCCGGGCGTGCGGGAGGAACGCCCGGCCGTCGTGTGTCAGCTCGACCCCCCGGGGTGTACGGGTGAACAGGCGCACCCCCAGCTCCCGCTCCAGCGCGGCGATCCGCTTCGACACGGCCTGCTGGGTGACGCCCAGCTCGTCGGCGGCGTGCCGGAACTGGCCGAGTTCGGCCGCCCGCACGAACGACCGCACCGCCTCGCTGTCCACCGGCCCACAGTAGGCGGGCCCAGCCGATGGTTGTGGCGCGCCGGGCGGCGGTTGTTTACTCCGGCGTCCGCGCGGCCGGTCTGATGCGCGGGGCATCGGTGACGGGGGCGGCGTGCGGAAGCTGGGTTCGGATTTCGGGTGGCTGTGGTCGGCGTACGCGGTGAGCACGTACGGCACATGGCTGGCGTTCGGCGCGTTCCCGCTGATCGCGGTGCGGGTGCTGGACTCGTCGGCGTTCGCGGTGTCGCTCCTGGAGGCGGCCGGGCTGGCAGTGGCGGCGGTGCTGGCGGTCCCGCTCGGGCCGTGGGTGGCCTACCGGCGGAAGCTGCCGGTGATGATCGCGACGGATCTGGTCCGGTTCGCGGCGCTGGCGAGCGTGCCGGCCGCGTACGCGCTCGGGGTGCTGTCGTACGGCCAGTTGCTCGTCGTCGCGGTGGTCTGCGGGACGGCCGCGATCACGTTCACCGCCGCGTCCGGGGCGTACCTGAAGAGTCTGGTCCGGGGTGATCGGCTCCTGGCGGCGAACGGACGGTTCGAGGCGGCGAGCTGGGCCGCGACGGCGGCCGGGCCGCCGCTCGGGGGCGCGCTCGTCGGGCTGCTCGGCCCGGTCGTCACCATCACCGCCGACGCCGTGAGCCACCTGCTGTCGGCGCTGGCGGTACGGCGGATCCGCAGCGGCGACACGGTGGCGCCCCGTGACCCGGCGGGCGCCTCCCGCGTCGCCGACCTGGGCGCAGGCTGGCGGTTCGTGCGCCGCGACCCGGTGCTGTGGCGGTTGTTCCTGAACTCGGTGCTGGTCGGCGGCCTGATCATGGCGACCGCGCCGCTGCTCGCCGTGCTCCTGCTGGGTGGGTACCGGGTGGCGGCGTGGCAGTACGGGCTGGTCTTCGGCGTGTCCGCGCTCGGCGGCGTGCTCGGCGCGCGGCTGAGCCCGCGCCTGGTGCGGCGGTACGGACGGCACCGGGCGATGACGGTGTCCGGCTGGCTGCGGTCGACCGTCCCGCTCGGTCTCGCGTTCACCCATCCGGGGATCAGCGGACTGCTGACGGTGATCGCCGTCGAGTGGGTGCTCATCACGTGCATGGGCGTGTTCAACCCGATCTACGCGACCGAGCGCCTGCGCCGGACCCCGCAGGCGCACACCGCGCAGGTTCTGACCGCGTGGAGCGTCACCGGCCGGCTCACCCAGGCCGCGCTGATGACCGTGTGGGGCGTCCTCGCCACGGTCGTCGGCCCGCTCGCCGCGATCACCGTGTCCGGGGTGCTGCTGCTCGGCACGCCGCTGCTGCTGCCGACGCGCCGGCACACGCGCGACCCGGAGCCCGCACGCCCGGCCGTTGCGGTCTCGTAGGACCGGCGGCCGGACGGTCAGGACGCCAGGTAGGCGGTCAGCCGGTCGGCGAGCAGACCCGGGTGACTGAGCGCCACCGCATGGCCGCCGTCGATCTCGTCCGGAACCACGCCGAGCCGGTCGGCGGCCACCCGGCGTTGAAAGTCGGCGGGGAAGAACTGGTCGTCGCGGCCGATGAGCACCGCCGTCGGCACGGCCGGCCAGGTGGCCAGCGGCCACGGCTCGTCCCACTCCGCGCTGACCTGCTCCCGGCCGTGCGCCGGCGCCCGGGCGACGATCTCGGCCGGCACGCCGTTGTAGAACTGCTGCTCCTCGCTGAGCCCTTCCGGCTCGCGGTAGCCGGTGTTGCCCCACCACTCCCCCGGCCTCTCACCGGGCCGCGGGATCATCGGGGTGAGCAGGACCAGCAGCCGCACCGGCAACCGGTCGGCGACAAGCGGTGCGGTGAACGCGCCGTACGAGTGCCCGACCACCACGAGGTCGTCGCGGCCGCCGACGGCGTCGACCACCGTCCGGCGGAAGTCGGCGAACCGCGCCGACCGGTCACCGATGGGCAGCTCCGGCACCACCGCATCGTGGCCCCGGGCGGCCAGCTCGGGAACCACCAGATGCCAGTCCCACGCGCTGCCCCCGCCGCCGTGTATGAGTACGAACGTCGTCATGCCCGGACCCTCCCACACCGGTACGACATGCAGTGGCCGTCGGTGCGGACACGCCCGGGGCACCCGGGCGGCGGGCAGCTCGTCGCGGAACGCCTCGATGCGGGTGACGACCTGACGCCGCCCGATCGTGTTCTCGATCCGGTCGAGGTAGAGGCAGCGGGCGGCGAGCCGGGGCGGGCCGGTGCCCCGAGACCGCCCCGGTCGAGGCGCGGCCCGGGGCCGAGGGCCGCTCGCTCAGACCGGGCGGCCGAACGTGACCGCCTCCCGGACGAGCCGTGGCGCCTTCTCCGCCAGTTGCGCGTCCGGCCGCGCGCCGAGCGCGTCGTTCACTGTGGAGAAGGCCAGCCGGAACGCGATCAGCGTGGTCGCCTCGAAGATCTCCCGGTCGCTCAGGCCGGCCTCGCGCAGGCGTCGCGTGTCGGCCTCGGTGGTGGCGTTCGGGTCCGTCACGACCCGGCGGGACCAGTCCGCGAGCGCCGTCTCCCGCTCCGACAGGTCCGCCTCGTCGCCGCGCAGCACCGCGGCGGCTGTCTCCTCGTCGCTCATCCCGGCCAGCCGCGCGCCCCAGGCCAGCGAGCAGTACGAGTCGCCCCGCGCGGCGGCCGTGGCGGCGACCAGCACCGCCACCTCACGCGAGGACAGCGTGGACTCGGACAGCAGCTCGGTGCGGGTGTTCTGGAACGACATCAGCACGTCGGGTCGCCAGCACCAGACGCGGGTGAGGTTGTTGACGTAGCCGTCGGAGGCGAGGTCGTCCTCGTAGGCGGCTTTCGCCGCCGGGCTCTGCGGCGGTTCGGGGAGGAAGGCGGCATTCATGCGGGCAGTCTGCGCCACCCGGGCGCCCCCCACAGGCTGATCAACGACAGTACGATCCGCGAATGATCCGGGCGGTCTTCTTCGACGTGGGCGGGACGATCCTCGACGAGACGCGCGAGTTCGCGACCTGGGCGGACTGGCTCGGCGTGCCCCGGCACACGTTCTCCGCGGTCTTCGGCGCGGTGATCGCCCGCGGGCTGGACTACCAGGAGGTGTTCCGGGCGTTCCGGCCGGACTTCGACCTCACCGCCGAACTCGCGCGCCGGGTCGCGGCCGGCGACCCGGAGTCGTTCGGCGCCGACGACCTCTACCCGGACGCGCGGGCGTGCCTGGCCGCCCTGCGGGAGCAGGGATTGCGCGTCGGCCTGGCCGGCAACCAGCCGGAGCACGCCGAGGCGACGCTGCGGGCGCTCGACCTGGCGGTGGACGTGATCGGCACGTCGGCGGCCTGGGGCGTGGCGAAACCGGCGCCGGAGTTCTTCGACCGGGTCGTCCGCGAGGGCGGCGGCGACGCATCGGCGATCCTGTACGTCGGCGACCGGCCGGACAACGACGCCGCACCGGCGATGGCCGCCGGCATGACCGCGTGCCTGATCCGGCGCGGACCGTGGGGCCACATCCTCGACATGCCGGACGTCGCCGAACGGTGCCTGTTCCGCATCGACTCGCTGGACGAGCTGCCGGATCTGGTCGCGCGGCACAACGCGGCGGGCGGCTAGGCCGGTCGCGAACGTCGTGACCGCACCGGCCGGCGCCGGGCGTTGTGCCGGGCCGCCCGGTCGCCCTAGCCTCGTCGTCGAAGGCATCGACGGCGATCGGGGGACGCCATCAGCGACGACGACACCGGGCGCGGCGGCCTGCGCAGGTTCGCCGCGAACGTGATGACGAACGTCCTCGCGAACCTCATCGCGGCGGCGATCGTCTACGTGCTCGCCGCGGCCGCCGGGCTGCTCCCCCGCGACCCGGCGCTGATCCTCGCGGCGCTGCTCCTCGTCAGCGTCGCCGCTGCCATGGTTCTGCTCGTCCTCGTCACCACGAACGCCTTCGCCGACAAGGCGGACATCCTCGGCGGGTGGATGGCGATCGCCCTCGGTGCGCCGATCCTGACCTCGGCCGTGACGTACGCGTTCCGTGAGCGCGATCCGGCGGCGGGGATCGTGGCCGGGCTGATCGGCGCGGGGCTCGCCGGCGCAGGCGTGGCGATGCTGGTGGCCGGACGGCGGATTCGGCGGGCGGCCCACCCGTCGCCCGACGGCGGCCGGCGGGCGGCTGAGCCGCGCGCCCGGCCTTAGCGTCGTACCCCTGGCATAGCCTTCCGGCCATGGCGAGCGACGAGCTGGACGAGCTGATCGTGCCCGACGCGGACGCGCTGCGCGCGTGGCTGTCCGCCAACCACGACACGTCGCCCGGTGTCTGGCTCGCGCTGGGCCGTAAGGGCGGCACGATCACCACGCTGACCTGGCAGCAGGCGGTCGACGAGGCGCTGTGCTTCGGCTGGATCGACGGGCAGGGCCGCAAGCGCGACCACGAGAGCTCCTGGATCCGGTACACCCCGCGCCGGGCGCGCAGCTCCTGGTCGCAACGCAACGTCGCGCACGTGGCCCGGCTGGAGTCGGAGGGTCGGATGACGCCGGCGGGCCGGGCCGCGGTGGAGGCCGCGAAGGCGGACGGCCGGTGGGCGGCGGCGTACGCACCGCCGTCGGAGGCCGAGGTGCCCGCCGACCTGCTCGCCGCCGTCGCGGCCGAGCCCGCTGCCCAGGCCATGTTCGACGTTCTCACCAGTGCCAACAGGTTCACGCTCATCCACCGGCTCAACGCGGTCAAGCGCGCGGAGACCCGGGAGCGGAAGATCCGCGAGTTCGTCGCCATGCTGGCCCGCCACGAGACGATCCACCCGCAGAAGGCGAAGCCCTCCACCACGCCGTGACGTCGCGGGCGCCCCCGCCACGTCTCACGAGTTGTCGAGGACGAACGCGCGCATGAGCGCGGCGCACTCGGCCGCGTGCGTCTCCAGCAGCAGGTGGCCGCCGTCGTAGATGTGCGCGTCCATCCGGTCGAGCGCGCGGTGGTACGCGAGCACCTCGTCCACGTCGAAGTACGCGTCGTGCCGGCCCCACAGCACGAGCGCCGGTGGCTGGTGGGCGCTGTGGTACCCGGCGATCTCGCCGAACCGGGCGACGTGGGCGGCGTAGTCGGTGAACAGCGCGAACTGCGCCTCGACGTTGCCGGGCCGGGTCATCCGTTCCCAGTCCAGGTGCCACGCCTCGGGCGCCTGCAACGGGCGTACGTGCTCGGGCAGCCCGGCGAGGTACTGGTCCCGGGTGCCGTCGAAGGTCAGCCAGTCCGGCAGCGCGGCGCGCGTGGCCTCGCCCGGGTCGGCCCAGTACGCCCGCGCGGTGTCCCACTGCGCGCCGAGCCCGTCGGCGTGCGTGTTGCCGCTCTGCACGATCAGGCCACGGATCCGTCCCGGGGCGCGCGTGGCCAGGTGGTATCCGACCGGCGCGCCGAAGTCGTGCAGGTAGACGAAGAAGCGGTCCACGTCGAGCCGGCCGAGGAGGCGCTCGACCGTCCACGACAGGTTCTCGAACGTGTAGTCGTACTCGGCGACTGTGGGCGACGACGACATGCCGAAGCCGGGCAGGTCCGGCGCGAGCACGTACGCGACCTCGGCGAGTGTGGGCATGACCTCGCGGAACGTGTGCGACGAGCTGGGAAAACCGTGCAGCAGCAGCACCGCCGGGTCGCCGGGGCGGCCGGCCTCGCGGAAGAACACCTCCAGACCGTCGACGTCGGCGTACCGGTGGCGGATCTTCTGACTGGCGTGCATCACCTCATCCTGGCCGCCCGGCCGCGCCCGTACTGCCGAATCGCCGCGGCCCGGGACAATTACCGGCGGCTGAACAGGGGTGAGCCGGGCGTACGCTCGAACGAGCCGACGGTGGGAGGTCGCCCGCGATGCCCGTCCAGTAGGAGGCCGGCTGGCCCGCGAGTTCGGCGTCGGACAGGTTCGGCGTCGTCATGGTGGTCTACCTCCGGCAGTGGTCGGGTGCCCACGACGCCAGGACCTCAACCACACTGCAGATCAAGGCGCGAGGGGCATCGCGTTCCGGCCGGTCCCGGCATGATGAGCCGATGCGGGTAGCGATGGCGACCGACGCGGGGCATCCGGGCCGGGCCAATGAGGACTTCGCCGGCGCCGTACCGTGCGGCATGGTCCTGGTCGACGGCGCGGGCGGCATCGCCGGCGCGGACGAGGTCTGCCGTCACGGCATCGCCTGGTACGCGACCCGGCTCGGCGGCGCGCTGCTCGGTGCGCTGTCCCAGGATCGGAGCCTGCGCGACGTGCTGGCCGAGGGCATCGAGCACGTCACCGACGCGCACCGCGACACGTGCGACGTCGCCCATCCGATCAGCCCGTTCGCGGCGGTGGCGATGCTCCGGTTCTCCGGTGGGACCGTCGAGCACCTGGTCCTCGGCGACGCGGTCGCGCTGATCGGCCGGGCCTCTGGTGAGCCCGTCGCCGCCCATGATCCGCGTGAGGTGGTGATCGCGCGGTCCTTCGAGGAGCGGCTGAAGGACGTGCCCGAGGGCGGCGACGAGTACCGGCGGCTGCTGATGGAGCTGCGGGCCCGGCGGAACAGTCCGGGCGGGTTCTGGGTCGCCAAGGACGACCCGCGGGTGGCCGGCGAGGCCGTCACCGGCGAGTGCCCGGCCGACGACGTCCGCGCGACGGCTCTGCTCAGCAACGGCGCGAGCCGCCTCGTGGACACCTTCGGCCTGACCGGCTGGCCGGGGCTGCTGCGCCTGCTGGAGACCGACGGCCCCGCCGAGGTCGTCCGCCGGGTGCGCGAGGCCGAGGCGCGCGAGGGCGTCGCCACCGACGACGCCACGATCGTCTGCCGGTACTGACCGGCGCGGCAACCCGCGTGCGCGGGTCCGCAGTCCTCGTGTTGACTGCGGCGATGGACCGTCAACGCCTGAGCAGCATCGCGCACTCGCACCACCCGATCGCGGCCCCGATCTCCGGTCTCAACCTCAACCGGCTGCTGCGCCGGGCGGGCCGGCGGCCGGCGGCCCGGATCCTCGATCTCGGCTGCGGCGAGGGCGCCTGGGCGTTGCAGGCCCTCGCGCACTACCCGGACGGGCACGCCGACGGCGTGGACCTCAGCCCGTACGCGCTCGAACGCGCCGCCGAGGCCGCCGCCGAACGCGGCCTCGCCGACCGGCTCACGCTGCACGAGCGCAACGCCCGGTCGTACGTGCCGGACGGCGACTACGACCTGGTGCTCTGCGTCGGGTCGACGCACGCGTTCGGCGGCTTCGGTGGAGCGCTGGAGCTGGCCGGCCGGCACGTGAACCCCGACGGCATCCTGATGGTGGGTGAGGGATTCTGGCAGGTGCCGCCGACGTCGGACGCGCTGGCGGCGCTGGGCGCGAAACCGGACGACCACGCCGACCTCGCCGGTCTGGTCGACGCCGCCGGGCAGGCGGGCTGGGCCCCGGTGTACGCGCACGTCAGCGACACCACCGAGTGGGACGACTACGAGTGGTCGTGGACCGGTTCGCTCACCGAGTGGGCGCTGGACAACCCCGGTCACCCGGACGCCGCCGGGGCGCTGACGGCCGCCCGCGAGCACCGTGACCAGTGGCTGCGCGGGTACCGGAACATGCTGGGCTTCGTGACGTTCGTGCTGCGCCGGATCTGAGAGTCGGAAGCCCCGGTACCGTGGACCCGCACGTCGTCGCGGGGCAGCGCTCCCGCCGTCCAGAACACGAGTCCGGTGGGTGGTCCTCGGTGCCGATGCAGATCCGTTTCGCCGTACCGGCCGACCCCGCCTATCCGGCCCGCGTGGCCGCCGCGCTGGCCGCCGCCCGGCTGCGCCGGTTCGGCTACATCGGCGCGGCCCTGGCCGCGATCGGGGTGATCGGGTGGGTCGCCTCGCAGGCGTCGGAGCGGGGTGGCCGCTTCGCGTCGCTGTGGACCGCGTTGATCGTGGCCGGCGTGCTGTCGATGCTGTACGCACCGTGGGTGCGGTGGCGGGCCCGGCGCCGCTCCGGCGGTTACGCGGTCGAGGGCGGCTACGACATCGACGACCGCAACATCATGATGCGCAGCGGTTCGGAGTCCGGCGGCATCGCCTGGGACGGCGTCACGCGCGTCACCGAGACGCCTGACTTCTGGATCGTGTACGTCGGGCGGATGCCGGCCACGGTGATCCCCCGCTGGCTGATGTCCACCGAGGACGCCGGGACGTTGCGCGCCTTCATGGCCGAGCGGCACCTCCTCGGCGACCGTTGACCATGTATTGATCGGCTGTATATGTTGCCTCGGTGAGTGAGATGCGCGAGGCGACCTTCCTGATCCTGACCGCGCTGGCCGACGAGCCGCGCCACGGCTACGGGATCATCCAGGAGGTCGCCGGCCTGTCCGGCGGTCGCGTCAACCTGCTGCCGGGCACGCTCTACGCCGCCCTGGACCGGCTGGTGGCGCAGGGCCTCGTCGAACTCAGCCACGAAGAGGTGGTCGACGGCCGGCTGCGCCGCTACTACCGGCTGCGCGCCGACGGCCGGGCCGAACTGGCACACCAGACCGAGCGGCTGCGGCAGCTCGCGTCCGCCGCCGAGACCCGGCTGCGCGCTCTGCGCCCTCGCCCCGCCTGACCCCCGCCGTCGCGGCACCGTAGGGAGAAACCCATGCACCGCTGGCTGCTGCTGGCCTACCCCCGTGACTATCGCCGCGCGCGCGGGGCCGAGATCCTGGAGACGGTACGGGACGTCGGTTCGGCCCACCGGCGTGGCCGGGTCGCGGCGAATCTCGTACGTCATGGTCTGCGTGCCCGGCTGGGACGGCCGGCGAGCCGTTCCGTGGTGGCCTGGGCTGCGGTCTTCGCGGTGGTCTGCGGTTTGTTCGCCGCGTCGTTCGGCACCTGGCTCGCGTGGCTCGGCTCCCGCCCGCTCGACCACCGGGACCTCGCCGCCGTGGTCGGGCAGCTCTACCCGGACCGGCAGGTCAGCCATATCGACCAGGACGACCCGCCCGCCGTGTTCCTCATCTACGGCCACCCGCTCGGCGAGGATCTCCTGTCCGAGCTGCTCCTCGGCGACGGCGGCGAGTACGCGCTGGCCGAGCTGACCGCGTCGTTCGACCAGGCACCGGCCGGCGGCCTCACCGACCTGCGGCAACGCCTGGACGCCGCCGGGTGGGAGCGGAGCGCGCCCGTCCACACCGACGCGTACGGCTGCATCCCCGGCAGTCCGCAGTGCGACCCGGCGTCCATCCCCTCCGACATCACCGTGTACGCCGATCGCGGCGACCACATCCTCGCGGTGCAGATCAACGCCGAGGGCTCGATGAGCCTCGCCCTCAGCCGCGCCACCCCCGCCGCCGCCTACCCCGCCGGTCTGCTCGCCTTCGCGCTGGGCACGCTGGGCGGCTGGGTGCTGTTCGGCTGGGCCAGCCGCCGCACCGAGGGACGGCACCCGCTGGTGCAGGGCCCGGCGAAGGTCCTGTACGGCGTCGCGATGGTGTTCTGGGCCGCACCGATCCTGCTGAGCGCGCCGCTGATGCTCACGCACCACCTGAGCGAGCCGCATGCCCGCTGGCACGTGCCGTGGGAGTGGCTCGGCCAGCCCACCCTGTCGCTGCCGTTCCTGCTCGGTGCGGTCCTGCTGCTCCTCGCGCTGGGCCTGGCGGCGCTGCCGCACCGGCGCCCGGCGGGCCGTACGCTCGCCGGGGCACCAGACCCGGCGGTCTAGCGGCGTGCCGGGTCAGCTCGCCGGGCATCGCGTGCCGGGGGCGGGCACCGTCAGGTCGACGAGGTACCGGTCCACCACGGCGGTCGTGCAGTCGTTGCGCTGGTAGGTGCCGTGGCCCCAGCCCTCGTAGGTGACCAGGCGTCCGTGCCGGCCGAGTTGCCGGGCGACGTTCACCGCCCAGGCGTAGCCGGTACGGGGATCGTGCCGGGCGTTGAGCAGCAACAGCGGCGTGCGGGTGTGCACGTTCAGCTCGTGCGGCGGATTACGGACCGGGGACGGCCGGCCCAGGCAGGTCTGCACGGCCAGCAGACCGGCGCCGTACCGGACGTCCGGGGCGGCGGCCCTGGCTTCCCGGACCAGGCCGGCGTACTCGGCGTAGTCGCGTACCTCGGCGGGCCAGTCCGCGCAGAACGCCGCGACCGAGATCGAGAGATTCACCTCCGGTGGCGGCGTACCGGCGTCCATGTCCCGCACGATCGCGGCGAGTTGCGGCCAGCGCGGGCCGGCGAGCATACCGAGCGCCACGGCGGTGACGTCGAAGGCGGTACGGGGGGCATATTCCCCACGGTCCGCGCGGGCCAGCACCCGCGCCCACACCGATCGCACGTCCCGTTCGTGGAGCACACAGTCCGCCGACCTGTCGCACCAGGACACGAACTCGTCGAACGCGTCCTGCAACGCGGCGGCCTGCGTCCGCACGAAGGACCGCACGTCGAGGCTGTGGTCGAACACGCCCTCCAGCACGACGGCCCGCACGTGGCCGGGGTACCGCTCGGCGTACTGCTGGCCCAGCAGGGTGCCGTACGAGCTGCCGTGGAAGGACAGCCGCCGCTCCCCCAGCGCACGCCGTAGCGCGTCGAGGTCGCGGGTCGTGCTGAGCGTGTCGGCGTGGTCGAACACCGGGCTGGTCGGGCGGCACCGGCTCCACAGCGCCCGGTTGTAGGCCACGGCGGCGTCGAAGTCGGCCTGGCCGGCCAGCGGGACGGGCGGCCTGCGCAACGCCGGATCCGGCGTGCAGACGGGCGCGGCGGTGCGGGCCACGGTACGCGGGTCGAAGCTGACCAGGTCGAACCGGTCCAGCAACTCGTCGCTGAACCGGTCGCCCCTGCGGATGCGTTCCACCCCCGAGTCGCCGGGCCCGCCCGGCCCGAACACCAGCGTGCCCACCCGCTGCTCCGGCAGCCGCGCGGACCGGCGTGCCACGGCGAGGTCGAACGCCGGGCCGTTCGGCCGGGCCCAGTCCACCGGCAGCCGGAGCCGGGCGCACCGCACGCGCTCATCCGGCGGGACGCCCGGCAGGTCGTCGGCGCACTCGCCCCAGACGAGCCGCTGCGACGGAAGACCGGCGCGCGCCGCGCCGGGCAGTCCCGCCAGGACGGTGAGCGCGGCCAGAGCGACGGCCATGGTACGTCGGAACACGGCACCTCCCGGTGTCTGGATGCTCATCGATTCTTCAGCGGCACTCCACCCGAGTCCCATACGGAAACGCCCCGATATACCCGTCGGGCCTTTCCCCGAGGCCGCCCCGAGTGCCGCATCGACGGAGGCGAGTCCGCATCTGCCGGCCGGGCGCTCGCGGGGGCATCGGGCCGGGTGCCGGCGGTCTAGCATCGGGCGATGACCTCGTCCTTGGACCGCCTGCCGAAGATCAGCGCACCGGCCACGCGGGCGCTGACCGCCGCCGGCTACACCACGTTGCGCCAGCTCGCCGGAGTGCCGCGCGCGGATCTGGCCCGCTTGCACGGCATGGGACCGAAGGCGCTGGGCGTCATCGAGGCCGCCCTCGACGAGCACGACCTGCGGCTGAGCTGACGCCCGGCAGCACGGCCAGGAACGGGGTGATCCCTGTGCCGCTCGGGCGGCTCCACCATCTGATCGTCGACTGCCCGGATCCGATGGCCGAGGCGCGGTTCTGGAGCGCGGTCCTCGGCGACCCGATCACGTACGCGGACGACGACTTCACCGTGGTGTCGGCGAGTACGGCGGCGTCCGGGCTGGCGTTCCAGCGCGCCCCCGGGCTGACGCCGTCGACGTGGCCGGATCCGGCCGTGCCGCAGCAGATGCACCTCGACGTGATGGTCGACGACCAGGACGCGGCGGGCGAGGCGGTGCTCGCCCTGGGCGCGCGGCGGTTGCCGGGCGACCACGTGTACGCCGACCCGGCGGGCCACCCGTTCTGCCTGATCCGGCGCCCCACCTGGGCGTCGCCGGTGGGTGGGTCCGCGTGACGCACCGAGATCGGGCGTCGAGGCTCCGCGCGCTCCACGCACCCCGGCGGCCCCTGGCACAGCTGGACCGCGAGTTGGTGGCGCAAGGACCTACGGCTGCTGCGAGGAATCCTGGTAGGAGATGAACTCCAGCAGGCTTCCGTCCGGGTCGCGGAAGTAGACGCTGGTCCCGGCGCCACCGGCGCCGACCCGCCGGACCGGTCCCGTCTCCACCTCGACGTCGTGCCGCCGCAGGTGCGCCACCGCCTCCTCGATCGGCCCCGCCCAGACGAAGCAGATGTCGCTGTTGCCCGGGCGGACCGGGACTCGGGCGACGTTGCCGCCGAGGTCGAGACCCGGCCCGTGCACGCTCAACTGGTGGGGGCCGATCCGGAAGGCGACGCGGTCGCCGCCGACGCCGATCACCTCGGCGCCGACGACGTCGCGATAGAAGTCGGTGGCGGCCCGCCAGTCGGACACGGCGATGACGACGTGGTCCAGTCCGGTCACGGGCGTCATGCGTCCACCCTATGAGCTCGGCGGCGTCCGCAGGTGCCGGCCGAAGAACCGGTTCGCGGACTCCCCCTCGAACCGCGGTACGCCCGTGTGCCCGCCCATGTTGGCGTGCAGCGTCTTCTCCGCCGAGCCGAAGGCGTCGAACAGGTCCAGCGCCATCTGCCGGTCGTTGCCCTCGTCGTCCCACTGCAACAGGACGTGCAGCGGGACGGTGACCCGCCGCGCCTCGGCGAACATCGCTCGCGGCACGAAGCTCCCGGCGAACAGGACCGCGGCCACGATGCGGGGTTCGACCACCGCCAGCCGTACGCCGATCGAGATCACCCCGCCGGAGTAGCCGACCGGACCGCCGATCTCCGGCAGTGCGAAGAGGGCGTCCAGCGCGGCCCGCCACTCCGGGACCGCCTTCTCCACCAGCGGCAGGACGAGCCGGTCGACGATGTCGTCGGTGACCGGCTCGCCTGCCGACAGTGCCCGCCGCAGGTCGGCGCGGGCCTGCTCGGCTGCGGCGGACGCGGGCCGGTCCCCGCCGCCGGGCAGTTCGAGGGTGGCCGCCGCGACGCCCTGCGCCGTGCAGTCGCGGGCCCGGGCCACCAGCCGGGGGTACATCCGGCGCAGTCCGCCCGGGTGGCCGAGCAGGATCAGCGGGGCCGACGTGGGCGCGGATGCGGGCGTCCACAGGATGCCCGGGATCTCGCCGAGAGTGAACTCACGTTCGCGGACGCCGTCGGCGAGGCGCTGGTCGGAGACGAATCGCATGGTCGTGCCTTTCGGGAGTGCGACGGCGCTCCCGGACGACCTGTCGCCCGGCCGTGACCCCCGAGGGGAGCACCCATGTCGATACTGCGGTCACGGGTACCACCTCCCTCGTTCTCCGGCACGGCCATCGGCAAGCTAGCAGCGCTCGCCGGGACCGCCAACCGGTTTTCGCCGCACCCGGCCATCCGACGCGCACCGAGAGGCAGCGACTCGTTCCCGAGTTCACGCAAGCGGGCCGGGCGTCTTTCCCGGTGCGGTTCGACGACTGCCGCGACCTGGCTAACGATCATGGTTGGCGTGGCTGCCGTCCGGGTGCCACGCCCACCCGTCATCGCGTCGGCTTCGGACCTGTCACCGGCCCGCCGCGCGGAGCATCGCCTCCGTCTCGGGGTCGGGCATGATCTCCCGGACCTCCTGGGCGCAGCGGCACGAGACGGCGATCTTGGCAGCCCACTTCAGCGCCTCGTCGCGTGAGGCCACGTCGAGGACCACGAAACCGCCGATGACCTCCTTGGTCTCCGGGAACGGCCCGTCGGTGACCGACCCGTCCGTACCGACGATGCTCGCCTGCTGGCGTTCGAGCCCGGTGCCGTACACGAACACGCCCGCGTTCACGGCCTCCTGGATGACCGCGTGCGCGTCCTTGCCCACCTCGGGGATCTCCTCGACGGGGATGTGGTCCATCGCGCCGTCGTTGAACGAGATCAGGTACCGCGGCATGCCATGACTCCCTTGTCCGGGCGGCCCGGTCAGGCCGCCTCTCACCCGTACTACGAACGAGCCGCCCGGTATCCGACGTCATGGACCCAGTGGGTCCAGTCGCTCTGCGACCGGTGCGGGGTGTCGGGTGAGGAGGGCGGTTCGCTGATCACCGAGAGGCGGAAACCCGCGCCGGTGAACGCCTTCGTCATCGCGTGCAACGGCCGGTGCCAGTAGGTGAGCGTGGCCCGCTGCCCGTCGAAGTGACGAAACCGTCGTAGTGGTCCGGCCTCATCGCACGTCCTCCTCAGGGATGGGCACGGCGGTGCCGGTCACCGCGATCCCGGCACCTTGTCCGGCGGGGATGGCGACGGTGAGCAGGCTCGGACGCCCCATGTCCTCGCCCTGCCGCACGGTCACGGTCGCGGGCGGCTGCACCAGGCCAAGCTCGCGCAGGTAGCCGCCGAACGCGGCGGCCGCCGCCCCGGTCGCGGCGTCCTCGACCACACCGCCGGGCGGGAACGGGTTGCGCGCGTGGAACACCAGCGGGGACTCCCGGTGCACCAGGTCGATCGTCGTCCAGTCACGCTCGGCCATCAGCGCGCTCAACGCCGCCATGTCGTAGTCCAGGTCCGCCAGGCGCTGCCGGGTCGCGGCGGCCACGATCGGATGCCAGGCCCCGGCGTACGCGACATGCGGCGGAAGCGTCGTGT
Organism: Micromonospora sp. L5; assembly: GCF_000177655.2. Lineage (NCBI taxonomy): Bacteria > Bacillati > Actinomycetota > Actinomycetes > Micromonosporales > Micromonosporaceae > Micromonospora > Micromonospora sp. L5. The sequence continues at coordinate 6,101,136 of NC_014815.1, forward strand.
CGAGATCGTCCGGCGACCAGCGCAGTGCGGCGAGCAGCACCGCGAGGTCCTCAGCGCTCATGGGCTCGGTGCGCGGCGCGACGCTGGTCAGCGTGGCGGTGGTGGTGCCGTCGGCCTGCACGCTCGTGGCGACCTCGACCAGTCCGGCGCGGGTGTCCAGGTGCAGCACGCCGGGGCCGTGCCGCTCGGCGTACGCGACCGCCGACGCGATCGTCGCGTGGCCGCAGAACGGCACCTCCGCCTTCGGGCTGAAGTAGCGCACAGTGAACCGGCCGTCCCCGCCCGCGGGCACGAGGAACGCCGTCTCGGAATAGCCGACCTGCGCCGCCACCTGCTGCATCTCGGCGTCGCCCGAACCGGTGGCGTCCAGGACGACACCGGCCGGGTTGCCACCGGCGGGGTCGGCGGTGAACGCCGCGTATCGGAGAACGTCCATGATCATGAGCCTAGCGCCGGCCGTCCGGCTCGTCTGCCCCGTGACCGGCTCACGGCGACACGGGGCCCCGGAGCGATCGATGCGGAACTAGTCTCCGGTCATGAGCGGCTTCGAGATCACTGCGATCGGCACGGTCCGCAACGACCGGACGGACATCCAGCACAGCGACAACTGGGGTGCCGTCCGCAGCACGATCGTCGTCGACGAGCGCTTCGGCGAGGCATGTCTCCAGGGTCTGGAGGAGTTCTCCCACGTGGAGGTCCTGTTCGTCTTCGACCGGTTCCCGGACGACGGCGACCACCGCGAGCCCCGCCCCTACCGGGGCCGGGCCGACCTGCCGCCGATGGGCGTGTTCGCCGGCCGTGGCCCCCGCCGGCCGAACCGGATCGGCGTGACGTGCTGCCGGATCGAGTCCGTCGACGGCCGCGAACTGACGGTGGTGGGCCTCGACGCCGTGTCAGGCACGCCCGTCATCGACCTGAAACCGGTGCTCGAGGAGTTCGTCCCCGCGAACGTCCGGCAGCCGGAATGGGTCAGCAGCATGATGTCCGAATACTTCCAGCCGTAGCAGGTCTCTGCCTGCCTCCCGGACCACGCTGCCGGGTCTGGTGAAGCACGCGACCCTCGTCGAGAAGGTCTGGTTCGACGAAGCCCGATCGCCGGCGTCACCCGCCGGCGGCCTCGTCGGGGTCACCGGCGAACGAGTCGGGGGCACGCATCCGCCACGCGTCGATGACCAGCTCCGTCAGACGCTCGACGCCGACGTGCGCCAGCCGCAGCATGACCAGCGGTGACCCGTCGTACGCAGGCGTGGTGAAGAAGAGGTCGGGCTCGCCGAGGAGCAACGCCTGCTTCTCCGCCTCGTCGCCCACGTACAGCACGGCGATGTCGGTGCGAATGCGCCGCGGTCTGCCGGGCGTCCGCTCGGGATAGGACCAGACGAACCCCTTGCCCGCGACCCGGAAGTCGAAGCCGTCGCTGTCGATCTCGACCACGTGGGGCAACGACAGCGCCACCCGGCGGACGTCGTCCGCGTCAACCATGACGGTCACCAGGGGACACCGCCTTCCACACCGGCACAGCCTAGCCGCCGCTCCGCCCCGCGGTGGGCAGGCCACCAGCGCCCGGTCACGACCCCGGCCGTTCCCGATGGTCAGATGGTGAATCCGCCGTCGACGTTCACAGTCGCCCCCGTGACGTAGCGCCCGTCCGGGCCGGCGAGGAACGCCACCGCGGCGGCCACGTCGGCCGGCTGCGCGTAGTGGCCGAGCGCGGTGAACCCGTTGATCGTGTCGGCGTTCGGACCGTCGGCCGGATTCAGCTCGGTGTCCGTGGCACCGGGGTTCACCAGGTTCACGGTGATCGCCCTGCCGCCGAGTTCGCGCCCGAGCGCCTTGGTCAGGCCGATCAGGGCGGTCTTGCTCATCGCGTACAGCGAGAAGCCCGGGAAGACCGTCCGCTCGGCCGTGTTGCTGCCGATGTTGACGATCCGTCCACCGGCCGACATGTGGCGCACCGCGGCCTGCGTCGCGACGAACGGCGCCCGGACGTTGACCGCGACGGTCTGTTCGAACTCGTCGAGACTCAACTGCTCCAGCGGCCCGAGCAGGAACGCGCCCGCGTTGTTGACCAGGATGTCCAGCCTGCCCAGCTCACCGACCGCCCGGTCCACCGCCGCGATCACCGCCGCCGGGTCGGCGCTGTCGGCCCGCACGGCGATCGCCCGCCGACCCGCGGCCCTGATCCGGTCCACCACGTCGTCGGCGCGTCGCTGATTCTGCTGGAACGTCAGCGCCACGTCGGCGCCGTCCTCGGCCAGGCGCAGGGCCACCGCCGCGCCGATGCCACGGCCACCGCCGGTGACGAGAGCTACCTTGCCGTCGAGTGCGTTGTTCATGCGGGAAAGCCTGGTCGACGACGGGCCGGCTGTCCGGCGGGGATCGGACGCCGCGTTCGCGACGCCGCACGGACGTCACGAGCGGCCTGGCTGAAATCCACCTCCTCTTCCCGAACCTCTGTCTCCCGCTGCTTCCCGGAAGGGCGCGGATGGCAAGCTGCCATGATGCTGGTGGAGCCGAGCGGTGACTACTCCTGGCTTTTCGACCTGGTCGCGAGCGACCCGGGCACGCGCCACCAGGCGCTGGCCCGTCACCAGGCAGCCCTCGCCGCGGCGAGCGACGCGCTGGACGAGTGGAACGGCCTGTGGTCGGCGCACTACCGGTCGAGGTCCAGTCAGGCTCGGCTCCAGGCGGCGATGGACGAGGCGCACGCCCGCCTTTGCCGGCATCAAGGGCAGACGATCGATGCTCCTCTCGGCGCCTTCCGGGACTCCCCTGACGACGACCTCGACAGACGCGCCCGGTGGGCGCCGTACGCCGTCCTGTACCTGCAGTGGGAGACGGACCATCCCGACGAGTGGGGAGCGCGGGAGTCGTCGATGTGGTCCCGCTGGGGGACGAAGGAGGTGCTCCTGCACCGATTCCGTCGCGCCGGCGTCCCGGAGGGCGTCGAGCCACAGCTCGCCGCGTTGACCCTCGCGGCGCTGAGGCGCCCGTACCGGTGCAAGGACTGGATGTACGCGGGCCTGGTCCGTCATTTCTCCGACCCGCTGTTCTTCCACGAGGTGGAGACGCTGACGTACGCCGACGATCCACTGGTTCGGCTGCGGGCGCAGTTCGTCCTCCACGTGGCCGAGCACCCGGAGCGGAATGTCACCCGGGTGAGCTGGCGACGTTGGCTCGACGCGAACCAGCTGACCGCCTGATCCCCCCTCACGCCGGGGCGCGAGGGGGGGGTGAGTCACCCGGCCCGGGCTCCTCCGTCCTCAGTTCATGGCGATGTAGAGCCGCTGACCGGCGGGCCGGTAGCCCACGCGCTCGTAGACCCGCCACGACTCCGCACCGCCGGCCTCCAGCCAGGCGACCTCCGTACCGGCGCTGAACAGCCGCCGGGTCACCTCGGCGGTGATCGCAGAAGCCAGTCCCCGGCGGCGGTACGGCGCGCGAACGGCGATGCCTGCCACCTCGCTGACCGCGCCGACCGGTGCGGCCGCACCGCCGCCGCCCGCGCAGCCACCGCCCTCGGTGACTGCCGCGACGACCACGCCCCCGGCGTCCTGCTGGCGCCGCAGGCGAGCCACGTCGGCCTCGGAGGCGACCGGATCGCCGCCGAAGGCCTCGTTCTGCACCCTGATCAGCGCGGCGCGCCGGGAGTCGGTACCCGGTTCGCACAGGCTCAACTGGCCCGGCACGGGTGGCGACGCCAGCGTGCCCGGCACGCAGACCAGGTAGGTGTGCCGGGCTTCCACGGTGAAGCCGGCGGCGGTCAGCAGCGCCTCCAGATCGGGGGCACAACTGGTGACGTACTCCAGACGGGGTTTGCAGTCCGCGGCGCGGAATGCCGCGACCAGGGCGGTGACGTCGGCCGCGGTCACGGCGGCGCCGGGACGCGGCGTCGCGTAGTTGACGTACGGGCTGGTCGTCGTCGGGTCCAGCCCGATCACGAAGGGCCCCACCTCGACGGGTGCGGGCCGGCGGGACAGGTTGACGACGACGGACTGCTGGATGCGGGCATCCATGCTCAACGGGAAACCTCGATGCATGAGAGAAGCTGCGACGGGCGGAGGAAACGTCGGGCCGCCCCGCCGTGTCGCAGGCACGCGACGGTCGTCAGTCGCGTGGTCGACACTCAGGCGGCCGCTCGGCCTACCCGGATCACAGGCGTCAGTCCTTCATGCAGAGTGCCCACGCGGTGCGCGTGGCCGACTGCAACCTTGCCCTTCCCGACCTGGACGTGTCAATCGCGTACGGCCGGGCGTCGAGAATCATCTCGCTTGTGGTCCGAGATCGTGGCGAGGTCTTCCGGACGAGACGCTGGCGTCGCAGGCCACCGACCTGCGACGGGTCGTTCTGCACGTCATCGAGGAGACCGCTCGGCACGCCGGTCACCTGGACGCCGTACGCGAGCTGATCGACGGGCGCACCGGGCTGGGACCACGCTGCACCGAGCCCGACGAGTGCGGTATGCAGCACGGGCGTCCGCGCAGACGGCCCGACGGGCTCGCCGAAACGGCTCTATGCTGCCGCGATGCAACCCCGCTTGATCAACCAGGTGCGGCTGCCCGGCATGCGGCATGTCACGGAGGCAACCGGCCTCGGCTGGGCGGTCACTGAGCGGGACAGCGTCACCGTCAACCTGCTCGACCACGACCTGCGTCGCGTGACGCGACTGGCGGCGCCTCTCGACGACCCGCCGATGACGGTCAGTGCCACCTGTCGACTCGTCGCGGCGGGCGACGCGCATCAGATCGTCGTGCTCGACCACGACGGCACGGTTCGGTGGCGCAGCAGCTGGGATCGGCTCGGCGGCAGCGCCGGCGCCGGCTTCCACCTCGACGGCGACAACGTCCTCTGGATCCGTCTGGGCGACACCGCGGAACTTGTCGCCGTCCACGGTGTGAGCGGCGCGGAGATCCATCGCACGCCGCTGCCCGGTCCCGAGGCCGCCTGGTTCATGCACTCACCCGAGGGCGTCTGGACCGGCTTGACGCTGCTCGATCCCTACCGGTCACGCGCCATGCTCATCCGGCTCGACGCCGAGCGCATCGTGTCCCGGCCGCTGGCCGGTGGCGGTCTCGCCGGTTTCAGCCCGGCAGGCGGCCGCTACGTGACCCAGACGCTCGACGGGTTCCTGTCCGTCCGCGACGTCGCCTCCGGTGCCGTCCTCACAGAACGACACCTGGAAGACCTGCCGGGCACGCCGCCGAGCCTCCCGAGCTGCCGACACGTGGACCGTGCGGTGTTCCTGAGCGAGGAGCTGATCCTCGCCGCTCTGAACACCGCAGACCTGCCGAACGACGCCGAGGGTCATCTACTGCTGTCGGCGCTCAGCCTCCGGTGCCGCTCCCAGGTGCGCTACCCGCACTACCACGGATCCGGCGCGGTCCACCCCTCGTACCGGCCAGGCCGATGGCTCACCCGTCATCATGAGGACGATCAGCTCCGGCTGTGGCAGCTCGGCGCTCGCCTCGACGACGAGCCGATGCCGGGCCAACTCGCACTGCTCTGACGGCGCCGCCCTGCCGGCCGTACCCGTCCGGCGTCGGACGCGCGTCCGCTGCCGCCGGCGACCAGCGCGTGTGGTGGGTGGACGCCGGTGTCGGCAGCCGCGGATCAGAGCGGTCAACGGCGCACCCGATAGCGCAGGTGAAGCACCCGGTTGCCCTGAATCACCACGTCGGGATCCTCCAGCAGGTGCTGCGCGTCGACCGACCCGAAGTAGCGTTTGCCGGACCCGAGCACCACGGGTACGACATCCATGCGCACCTCGTCGACCAGGCCCGCGGCGAGCACCTGGCCTCCGACGTCGCCGGCGGCGACCTCGACGATGCGGTCACCGGCGAGTTCCTGCGCCTTGGTCACGGCTGCCTCGACGCCGTCGACGAAGTGGAACGGCGCCTCGGCGTCCCAGCCCTCGGGCGCCGGCCGGTGCGTCACGACGACCACGTGGTCGATCCCGCTCGGCGGCTTCCCGTCCCAGCCGTCGGTCAGGTCGAAGACGTGCCGGCCGACGACCGTCACCCCGATCTGGTCCCAGTACGGCCGGATGTAGTCGTGGGACGTCTGCGACACCCTCAACACACCGCTGGCGTCCAGCGGGACGTCACCGCTGGTCAACCAGTCGAACAGAGGTCCGGGCTGGTCGTTCTCGTCCGCGACGAAGCCGTCCACCGACACCGAGCTGTACATGACGACAGTGCCCACGGGCCTCTCCTCTGCCTTGGGTGCCCTCAAGTTAGCGGGCCGGGAGTCTATGAACACGATTCCAGCCGGACGCTCGCGCGTTCTGCTGACCGCGAAGTGGGCTTCATGAGGTCTCGTCCACCGGCCATGCTGGCTGGATGGATCCGCCCGGACGCCTTACTCCCCAGGCCCTGCTCACGAACCTCTACGCGGCCTTCAACAGGCGTGACATCCCCACTCTGCTGGCCGCCATGGCGCCGGACGTCTCGTGGCCCAACGGCTGGGAAGGAGGCGTCGTTCGCGGCCGGGACCAGGTGGGTGCCTACTGGCGCCGACAGTGGGACCAGATCGAGCCCGTCGTCACGCCGACCGCGTTCCGCACGGAGGCCGACGGCCGCATCGCCGTCACCGTTCATCAGGTGGTCCACGACAAGGCCGGAGCGAAGCTCGCCGACCACACCGTCACGCACGTCTACCGCCTCGACGACGGCTTGGTGACGGAGATGGAGATCCGCGAGTGACGCCACGTCCTTATCGGCGTCCGCTGGTCATGCATCCGAATCGGCGATGAGTTTCGTTTCGGCGTCCGGTCTGTATTCCCGTGCACCCGATCTCCCGACTCTCGGGGGAAGAGCGTCATGACCGCTACGTACAGGAGGCAAGCGTGAAACTTCTCCTCACATCCGCAGGCGTCCAGAACCCGAGCATCCGTGATGCGCTGGTCGACCTGCTGGGCAAGCCGATCGCCGAATCCAGCGCCCTCTGCATCCCCACGGCGGCCTACCCGATGGGCGGACCGGCCTCGGCCTGGCGCTTCATCACCGGTCAGACGCCGCTCCCGATGAGCGGCCTGGGCTGGAAGTCGCTGGGCGTCCTCGAACTGACAGCGCTGCCCAGCATCGGCCAGGAGCACTGGATCCCCTGGGTCCGCGAGGCCGACGTCCTGCTCGTGCACGGCGGCGACGCGACGTACCTGTGCCACTGGATACGGCAGTCCGGGCTGGCGGACCTCCTGCCGTCACTGCGGGACACCGTCTGGGTGGGGCTGAGTGCGGGAAGCATGGTGCTGACCCCCCGGATCGGTGCGGACTTCGTCGAGTGGCAGTCCGCACCCGACGACCGCACGCTCGGGCTCGTCGACTTCTCGATCTTCCCGCACCTGGGCCTCGAACCGGACAACACCATGGCCGCTGCCGAGAAGTGGGCGGCCGAGATCGCCGGTCCGGCGTACGCGATCGACGACCAGACGGCCATCAAGGTGACCGACGGCACCGTCGAGGTCGTCTCCGAGGGGCACTGGAGGCGGTTCCCCGCGTAGCGGTGGCTACCCGAGCAGCGTCGCCGCCACGGCCAGTGTGGCCAACGACAGCGTCGTGGTCACCACCACCGCCCGGTTGGCCACCGCCTCGCCGACGCCGTACTCCTGGGCGAAGATGAACGTGTTCTGCGCCGTCGGCAGGCCCGCGCACACCACCACGGCGAGCAGCTGCGGCGCGGACAGGTGCAGGGCCAGCCCGGCCGCGTACGCGATGACCGGCTGCGCGACCAGCTTCAGCGCGCTGACCGCGGCCAGCTCGGCCGCCCCGGCCGGCTCGGCCGGTTCTGCCCGCGACGGCGCCGTGCGGTGCAGCGACGCGCCGAGCGCGACCAGGGCGGCCGGAACCGCGGCACCGGCCAGCAGCGTCAGCGGCGCGGCGGCCGCCGACGGCAGGCGCAGGCCGGCAGCCGAGCACGCGACACCGAGCAGCGACGCCAGGATCACCGGGTTGCGTACGGGCAGGGAGGCGATCCGGCGCACCCTGATCCGCCCGGCCGGGTCGCTGCGCCGGTCCAGGGCGACCAGGATCACGGGCGCCACCACCAGCACTTGCAGCAGCACCACCACCGCCAGGAACGACACGTCGCCGAGAACCTGCGTCGCGATCGGGATGCCGAGGTTCGCCGAGTTCACGTACCCGGCGGCCATGCCCCAGATCGGCCGTTCGCCGGGCCCGCGACCGAACAGCCGGCTCGCGCCGGCCCACCCGAACCCGACGACCGCGACGGTGCTCACCGCGAAGGCGAGCAGCGAGCGGCCGGCAAACCCGGACAGCGGCATCCGGGACAGGGCCAGGAACAGGGCGGCCGGCATCGCGAGGTGGAACACGAACCGGCCGAGCACCGACGCCGCCGCCTCGCCCAGCAGGCCCCAACGGCAGGCCGCGTAGCCGACGGCGGTGAGGATCCAGATCGGTACGAACGCCGACACCAGGCTCATACGGGAGTCACCGGCGAGCGTCGCGCCAGGTCAGGGACCGGCGGACGTCCGGAGCGTACGAGCCGAGAAACGCCGGCCAAGATCAGGTGCGCTGATCTGCCGCGGAGCGCGCAGGCGCCTCGGTCACCTCTGCTCCCCCTGTCGAGCAGGTCGCGAGATATCACTCAACCTGGTCCTCCGCACGCGTGATCAGCTCCCGCACCTGCTCCGATGAGAGCCGGCTGGCAACAGCTACCAGCCTGCCGATCTCCTGGCTCGCCGCGTAGGCGCCTTCCCTCGCGGAGACATCCACGACGGGCAATCCGGCGATCACCAAGAGGTCCGCCACCGGCATCTGCAAGGCAGGAGCGATGTCGTGGAGGACGTCGGCTCCTGGCGGGACGGCACCACTGAGAAGCTGCCGGATCGTCGATTCAGCTCGGCCAGAGGCACGGCTGATCGCTCGTGGGGTGAGACGACGGTTCGCCGCGAGGCCACGCAGGATCGACGCGGCGTCATGGTTCACCCGGCCAGACTACCGACATGGACACTGCGGTTCGTCGACGCTGCGCGTCCTGGCTCGCCCCGTGCCGCCGGCGCGCCGCCTGCCCCCTGTCGGCATCCCGGAGCCTTGCGGCGGGGAGCGTCCGGTCGCCCTGCCACCCGATCGCGGCCCGCCCAGCGCCTAGGATGGTCCCGGTGAGCATCCCCGAACGGCGAACCGCCGACGTCCCGACCGACGAAGAACGGGTCGACGAGGCCCTACGGCTGCTCGCCGGCGTGCCGGTCGCCCTCGACGTCGCCGTCAAGCGGCTCAGCCGTGGCAGCGGTGTGTACGCCTGGTGGGCTGCTCCCTCGGTCCTCCCGGACCTCCCCGGACCGCCGAACGACAGCGACCCGTCGCGGCGGATGCTCTATCTCGGCCGGGCGACCAGCCTGCGGGGCCGGATCCTGCGCAACCATCTTCGGCGTTCGGGCAGCTCGACCCTGCGCCGTACGCTGGCCGGCCTCCTCGTGTCCGAGGGCTACCGCACCACCTGGACCGACCGTGTCGTCCTGGTGCCCGAGGACGAGACGCGGCTGACCGCGTGGATGCACGAGCACCTGCGCCTGACCTGGGCGGAGGACCCCGAGCCGACGATCATCGAGGCCGAACTCGTCAGGCGTCTGCACCCGCCGCTCAACGTCCACGGCGTCGACCCCGAGCACATCCAGGCCGCAGTGGTCGCCGCCAAGAACTCGTACAACACCAGCAGCGGCCCGGCCCAGCCCTAGCGAACGCCGCAGCCCGGCACGCCGCCGGGATCACCCGATCCGCCGGATGCGTACCTTCGGGCGCTCGTTGCGCAGGTGACCCAGCTTGTGCTGGCGGACCTGCTCCTCCCACACCTCCTGGTCGTACTCCGGATCCGGCGCCGTCCACCGATGCGACCCGTCGCTGTAGTGGAACTTCTCGTCCCCTGCCCGCAACACGCTCACCGCAGCCACCCCAGGAACCGCCGGTGCAACGTCCCGGCCGGCGCCCAGCTCAGGTCCGCCGTCGCCCGCACCAACTGCGCCCCCAGGTACACCGCCAGCGACACCGGCGCACCCTCGTACTCCGCAAGAAGCTCCCGCCGCCGCGTCGCGCACGGCCACGGCGCACCGCACCCACCGCACGTCCAGACCGGCAGCACCGGCCCGTGGGTGCTCACCCGCGCACCCCCAGGAAGCGGGCGACGCTCGCGCGCGCCTGCCGGCTGGTCGCCCACGCAACCTGCCAGCAGGGGTACGGAGTCAGGCGCGCCCACCACAGCCGGCAACCCACGCACATCCCGTCCAGGCCCCGTACGTGCACCGCCAGGATCGCCGCTTCACCCCCGGCGGTCATGCCGGCTCCTTCGGGCCGTTGCTTGCGAGCGGCTCGTCATGACGGTGCGCGTCTCGTAACCGGGCGGCCTGATCAAGCAGCCGCCGTTGCGCCTCTGCCTGCTCGCGTTCTTGGATGGCCTGCCCAGCTCGCCGCTCTCGCGACTCCGTTCGACGCCGCAACCGCTTGAGCAGTTCGGTGATGCTCGCCGCCATCGCGTCTCCATCGTCAGCCAGCCAATGACGTGTAAGGGCTCCCCATTACCGCAAGGCGTGGTTGCTGACCGGAGCCGAGCGGTAACGGGTCGCCAGCCACAGAACCTAGTGCACCAGGTTTGGGGTCGGCAAGAGAGGCGCGCGAACTTGGCACACCAGGTTGTCTGTGGTCGACTGGGCGGGCTGACCGGAGGTACCGCCGACATGCCGAACACGCCTGCCTACCTGACGATCGCCGCCGACCTACGTGCCGCGATCCTGTCCGGAGAACTCCCCGCTGGAGCCAAGTTGCCGTCCGAATCCGGCCTGATGCGCCAGTACGACGTGAGCCGGACCGTCGCCAAGTGGGCCATCGCCGTCCTCAAGGGCGAGGGCATCGTGGAGGGTCGCGCTGGATCCGGCGTATACGTCCGAGACACCACCCGGCTGGTCCGTCACGCCCGAGGCCGCGACGTTCGCTCCGGCGACGGCCCGACTTCCCCGTTCGCCCGCGACGCGGCCGGCGCCGGGCAGCACGGCACGTGGGAGCACGACAGCCGACACGAGCAGGCCGATGAGCGGATTGCCGCGCGGCTCGGCATCGAGCCGGGAGCGCCAGTGATGCGGACGTCGTACCGCTTCCTCGCCGACGGCGAACCGATACAGCTCTCCGTGTCGTACGAGCCGCTCGCCGTCACCCAGGGCACTCCGGTCGAGTGGCCCGAGGACGGAGAGATCAAGGGCGTGGTCGCACGCATGGACGCCATCGGCGTGCGGGTCGACGAGGTCGTGGAGCGTGTCAGCCTTCGCTCGGCGACCGCCGACGAGGTCGAGGCGCTTAACCTGCCGGCCCGCACGTTCGTGCACACCATCGAGCGGACCTACACCGCGAGCGGCACGCCGGTGGAGACGGCCGACATCGTGCTGCCCGGCGGCCGATACGACCTCGTCTACCGCCTCCCCATCGATTGAGGAGTTGACGAGGGTGGCGCGATGCCGACAAGCTCGCCGAACGTTAGGGCGCTCCCAATGAGCCATTTTCATCCTGCGTGGCGGTCGGCTTCGACGCGGTGCAGGACGAGGATGGCCTGCACGATCGCGGTCGCTCGGCGTGGGCAGCAGCGCAGCTTGACCAGGATTTTCCAGGTCTTGAGGGTGGCGATCGCGCGTTCGCCGCGGGCGCGGATCTTCGCGTGCGCTCGGTTGACGGCCTTCTGCCGGCGTGACAGCTTCGGCCGGAAGCGGCGCCGCTTGAACGGGGTGCGCACGCTGCCGGGGGCGCCTTGATAGCCCTTGTCCGCGAAGGTCATCACGTCGGTGCTGGCCAGGGCGTCGATGATGCCGTGGGTGCGGGCGGCGGTCAGGTCGTGCGTCGAGGCGGGCAGCGCGGCCGAGGCCCAGACGAGACGCCCGGCCGCGTCGGCGATGACCTGCACGTTCACGCCGTGACGCTTGTGTTTTCCGGAGTAGTACGGCTTCTGGTTGGCGACCCGGTCGATCGGGATCAGGGTGCCGTCGAGGATTGCGTAGGCGAGCAGACGGATCCTGGTCATGGCCGTGGCCAGGTCGTCGGCGGTCGCGGCGAGCAGGTCGATGGCCTCGCGGACATAACGCCAGGCGGTCATGACGCCGATGTCGAATCCGGCGGCCAGGCGGGTGTAGGTGTCGCCGTTGCGCAGGTGGGCCAGGGCGAGCAGGGCTTGCCGGCCGGGGTCGAGGCGTCGCCACCGAGACCGTTGCTGCTGGCGGCGGGTTCGGATGAGGGCGGCGAGGTGGTTCAGGCTGCGGGTGGACAACGGAATCGCGGCAGGGTAAGACAGCACAGCGAGGCTCCCGGTTGGGGCATCTGATCTTGGTCGATTGCTGTCTTACCGGGAGCCTCGCCCTACCTGGACACCGGCCTCCCACACCGCCCGTGACCTGCGCCGTCACGATGAAAATGGCTCAATGAGCAACAATCATGCAGGATCCGGAGCTTCATCTTCGAGGCCGGCGTGCTCAAGCGCCGCCGCCCGCATTGGACGTTGGTTCGCCGGCGTGAGGCACCCTGAGTCGATCGCGGAGCACTCGTTCCGCACCGCGCTCATCGGATGATGCTCGCGGTCGTGGCCCATGACGCGGACAAGGTGGAGCGCCTCGCACAAACTGTCGAGTACCTCCGCGAGGGAGTCGCAGGCGTTCAGCGCTGGATCGACAGCTCGCGGGTGGCGCTCAAGATGGCGTCCGCCAACATCTCGTCGACGCCGCCCTCACCAGCACTCCACTGGCATGTCTAAATCCGCCCCGCCCCGGCGGCGCAGCACTATTAGCTGCCTCTCTAGCACCTGCTTCGGATTTCCGGAATCCTGAAACGGGAGCGAGTTTACTATACATCTCGCGCCTGAACTCGCCGCAAAACCGGATCGTCACCCGTCGACCGCGCTTGCTCCACAGCCGACACTCAAAGTACACTTCTATCTTCATCCCTCAAGATCAAGGCTGCGCCATGGAACTTTACGATTTGACCGACGCAACGCGCACAGTGATGATCACCGAAGTTGAGGCGGATATCAAGGCGGGAACCCTCTTCCTAAGTCGGCGCCTGAATGGCCCCGGCACAACCCAATGGCCTCAGATTTTGATCGATGCCGCAAGAAACGGCGATCCCGCATCATTAGCAGCCCGCATACGAACCGAGGCCTTGCTCAACAGTCGAGAAATCTTCCACCGCAACGGACGGCCATACGAAAAGAACATCCCAGTCAATGCGGCTGAAACCTTGGCCGAAGGCGAGTTCATCCGCTTCTACATGAGGGCAGTCTGCGTCCAAGCGCTCAACCGGGGAACCAAAGTTCGCGTATACCGAGCAAAGCTCGTTAAAAACCCCCGGCTAGAGTCGGAGGCCAAGATTGGGAACGTCGTCGATCCAGCCGAGTTGCTTCGGGATCTCCGGACAAATGTCGGAATGGATACATTTCTCGGACTGCCACCCGGACCAAATTCCGGCCTCTGCGTTCGCCTGATTGACTAGCTGACAGACAGAAAAGAAGAGGCTCGAACAAGCGCAACACTAACCTCAACCCCCAGGCCCCGAAGTTAACGATGCTTTATATTAGATATTCGTAGCCGACCCACGCCGAAAGCCGAGGAACTAGGTCGGGATCCCATTGAGGAGGCAGCATCCCGTCTACCACAAAGGCTGCAGCCGCGCGGAACCCGCCAGCGAAGGCGCGAGCCAGCTGCAGACAGTTTCCCTGCGAAGCAGGGTCCGATGATCGCTGAACCGATCGAGCCGTTGCCTCTATCAAACATCACCCCTCAGAACCAGCTTTCCCGCATGTCCAGCGTGGTCCGGTCCAGCCCTTCCAGCAGGTCGAACTGCGGCCCCACCTTCGGCAACTCCCACCGGTAGAAGTACCGAGCCGCCTGCCTCTTCCCCGCCAGGAACTCCCCCTCGGCCCCCTCCGGCGACCCCAGCGCCTCCACCACCAGCACCTGCTCCAGCCACATCCACGCGATCACCACGTGCCCGACCGCCTCCAGGTACACCGACGCGTTCGCCAGCGCCAGCTCCGGATCACCAGGGGCCCACAACCGCCGTGTCACCACGGCGATCCGGTCCACCGCCGCGCCGAGCTGACCGGCCAGCTCCGAGGCGAACCCCTCGGCCTTCCACGCCCGGGTCACGGTGCCGCGGATGGTCTCCAGCAGCAGTTCCAGCGCTGCCCCGTCGCGCATGGTGACCTTGCGGCCGAGCAGGTCCAGCGCCTGGATGCCGTGGGTGCCCTCGTGGATGGCGTTGAGCCGGTTGTCCCGCCAGTGCTGCTCGACGTCGTAGTCGCGGGTGTAGCCGTACCCGCCGTGCACCTGGATGGCCAGGTCGTTGGCGGCCAGGCACCACTGCGCCGGCCAGCTCTTGGTGATCGGGGTAAGCAGGTCCAGCAGCAGCTGTGCCCGTTCGCGGTCGGCCTCGGCGGGTGCGGTCTTCTGCTCGTCGAGCAGCCGTCCGCAGTAGAGCACCAGTGCGAGCGCGCCCTCCACGTAGCTCTTCTGGGCCAGCAGCATCCGGCGTACGTCGCTGTGGGCCACGATCGGCATCTGCGGTGTGGTCGGGTCCTTGTCGGCGACCGGCCGTCCCTGCGGGCGTTGCCGGGCGTACGCGACGGACTTCAGGTACGCGGTGTAGCCGAGCGCTGTGGCGCCGGCCCCGATGCCGATGCGCGCCTCGTTCATCATGTGGAACATCACCGCGAGCCCTTGGTGCGGCTGCCCCACCAGGTAGCCGACCGCCCCGGCCCGCCCGTACGGCCGGTGCACGCCCTCGCCGAAGTTCAGCAGCGTGTTGGTGGTGCCCCGGTAGCCGAGCTTGTGGTTGAGGCCGACCAGCACCACGTCGTTGCGCGGCCCGAGGTTGCCGTCGTCGTCGAGCAGCACCTTCGGCACGATGAACAGCGACAGGCCCTTCACGCCGGGCGGCGCGCCGGGGATGCGGGCGAGCACCAGGTGCACGATGTTCTCGGCCAGTTCGTGGTCGCCGCCGGAGATCCACATCTTGGTGCCGACGATCCGGTACGTGCCGTCGTCCTGCGGCTCGGCCCGCGTGGTCAGGTCGGCCAGGGAGCTGCCGGCCTGCGGCTCGGACAGGCACATGGTGCCGAAGAACCGCCCCTCGATCATGGGGCGTACCCAGGTGTCGATCTGCTCGGCGCTGCCGTGGGCGAGCAGCAGGTTGGCGTTGCCGAGGGTGAGCATCGGGTACGCCGACGTGCCCACGTTGGCGGCCTGGAACCAGGCGAAGGCGGCGGCGGCCACGGTGTGCGGCAGTTGCAGGCCGCCCACTGACTCGTCCATGGTGGCGGCGAGCAGCCCGGTCTCGGCGAACGCCTCCAGGGCGGCCTTCACCTGCGGGATGGTCCGCACGCGCTGCCCGTCGAACGTGGGTTCGCCGGTGTCGGCGGCCCGGTTGTGCGGGGCGAACCGTTCGGCGGCGACCCGGGCGGCGAGGTCCAGCACCTCGTCGACGGTCTCCCGGGAGTGCTCGGCATAGCGGGGCCGCTCGGTCAGCCGCGCCACGTCCAGCCAGTCGTGCAGCAGGAACGCGAGGTCACGGCGGGACAGCAGCAGATCGGACGAGGACAACGTGGACTCCTTCCGGTCAGCCGCGGCGCAACCCGGCGACGGCCTCCCGCAGGTCATCCTGACCGATCGGAGCCGGGGGCGCACCCTCCGCCGCCTCCCGGAGCGCCTTGGCGAGTTGCACCCGGCGCAGCGCCTCCCGGAGGTCCGCGCCGGTCAGCCCGGCCGTGTCGGCGGCGAGCGCGGCCGGGTCGAGGTCGTCGGCGAACATCTTGAAGCCCGGCCGCTCGTGCCGGTCGATCAGTTCGCGGACCATCTTGGTGAGGATCTCCGCGCGTCCGGCCTCATCGGGTGCCGGAATGGCGATCTTCAGGTCGAAGCGGCCGGAGCGGATCAGTGAGGCGTCCACGCGCTGCGGGAAGTTGGTCGTGGCGACCACGATGACGTCGGGGTTCTCCTCGAACAGCGTGTTCATCTCCTGCTTGAAGATGCCCGCGACCGCGTTCACCGCCTGGCTGGCCGCGTCACCGCCGGCACCGGCGTAGCTGATGATCGAGTCGAACTCGTCGAACAGCATCACGGTGGGCCGCCGGTAGCGGCGTGCCTCCCGGAAGATGCGCTTGATGTTGCGTTCCGAACCGCCGAGGTACTTGTCCAGGATCTCCGGGGTACGGATCTCCACGAAGTCCGCGCCGACCTCGTTCGCCAGCGCGCGGGCCAGCATCGTCTTGCCGGTGCCCGGCGGGCCGTACATCAGGATGCCCTGCGGCCTGCGCGCGCCCCAGCGGGCCATCGCCTGCGGGTGCCGGAACGACACCGCCACCTCGCGGAACCGCGCGACCACGTCGGGCAGGCCGCCGACCTGGTCGAGGGTCACCGCCGCGCTGGGCGGCCCGGCCACCGTGACCGGTCGCCGCCCCACGAGGTACGTCCGTCCGCGCAGCACCGCCGGCTCCTCGCTGTCGCCGGACAACTCGCGTACGGCCTGGAGCAGCAGGCCCAGCATCGCCCGCAGGTGCGCCGGATCCACCTCCGCGCTCGGTACGTCGGCGCGGATGCGTACCGTGCCGTTGTCCTGGTCGACGCGGGGGCGCAGCCCTGCCTCCTCGGCGGCGCGCAGCACCTCCCGGCCGGCCGGGTCGCGCGGCGGCGCGACGAGCGTGGCGACCGGGCGAGGCCAGATCCGCCGCCCGGCCTCCGCCGCGATCCGGCCCACCGCGGCGGCCGGGCCGTCGCCGCCGCGCGCGGCCAGCCGCTCGGCGAGCAGCAGGCCGACCGGCCCGGCCAGCCCGAGGGCGATCAGGCCCGCCGGTGCGGCCTCCACCCGCAGGTACGCCTCGAAGCGGTGCACCGGCGGCTCGGCGGCGGTGTCGGCGCGCACGGTACAGCGGACCTCCCGCACCGGGGCGGGGAAGTCGCCGCCGGACAGCAGGTCCACCGGCCCGTCGACGGCGGCGGCGAGCAGCCCGGCCGCGTCGGTGATGCGCACCTCGGCGCCGAGCAGCGGCACCGTCTCCTCGTCCGGCCGTACCTCGGTCATCGGCAGCCCTCTCCTCGCGGCGGCGTCCGCTTCCCTCGCGTGGCGTCCGCCTCCGAGTCTGGCACCGGCCCGGCCGGGCGGCCACCGCTGCGCCGCCGCCGCTGACCTGGCCGCCGCCCGCCCGGCCGTCGCTCAGCTCGCCTCGGCGAGCAGGCCGTCGACCAGGTCGCGGGGCAGCCCGTGGGTGTCGTGCAGCCAGTGGTAGTCGCGTTCGGTCAGCGGCCCGCGCGCCCGTACCCGGTCCACGAGCGGCCGTCCGCGTCGCAGCAGTCCACGGAAGCGGCGTTCCTCGTCCACCAGCGTCGTGTGCAGCGAGCCGACGTCGACCGGCCGCATGCTCGGATCGGGCAGCTGGCGGAAGCGGCGCAGCGTGTCCGCGTACACCCGGGGTGGCATCTCGTCCAGGGTGCGCGCCGGGTCGTCGCGCCACAGCACTGTCAGCGCGCGGCGCAGCAGCCGCCGCAGCACGTACCCGCGGCCGGTGTTGCCGGGGCGTACCCCGTCACCGAGCACGACCACCGCGGACCGCAGGTGGTCGGAGACCACGCGCAGGTCCTCACCGCGCAGGTCCCACCGGTCGCGGACGACGTCCACCCACGGCCGCAGCCCGTCGCCGGTGAACACGGACCGGTCGCCGCGCAGCACCATCTCCAGCCGTTCCAGGCCCATGCCGGTGTCGATGCTGGGGTGCGGCAGCGGCGTGAGCCGGCCGTCGGGGTGCCTGTGGTAGCGCATCTGCACGTGGTTCCACACCTCCACCCACCGCACGTCGGTGCTCGGTGTGCCGGTGGGCGGGCCGTCGCCGGTCCACACGAAGATCTCCGAGTCCGGTCCGCAGGGGCCGGTCGGGCCGTTGGACCACCAGTTGTCCTCGCCGAGCGCCTCCACCGGGACGCCGAGCCCGGTCCAGGTGTCCCGCGCGGTGTCGTCCGGGCCGAGCCGGTCGTCGCCGCCGAACACCGTCGCGTGCAGTTTCCCCGCCGGGATGCCGAACCCGTCGGTGAGCAGCTCGAAGCCCCAGCGCAGGCTCGTCGCGATGTCGTAGTCGCCGAGCGACCACGAGCCGAGCATCTGGAACACGGTCAGGTGGGTGCTGTCGCCCACCTCGTCCAGGTCCGTGGTGCGCAGGCACCGCTGCACGTTCGCCAGTCGCCGTCCGCCCGGGTGCGGGCGCCCCAGCAGGTACGGCGTGAGCGGGTGCATGCCGGACGTGGTGAACAGCACCGGGTCGCCGGGCGGCGGAACGAGCGAACTCTCCGGCGCACGCCGATGGTCGTGCCGCTGGTAGTGGTCGAGGAACGTCCGGGTGATCTCGTCGGGTGTCATGGTGGGTGCCTTCCGGGTACGGGTGACCGGACGGCCCGCCGCGCGCGTTTCACGGCGTCGACACGACGACGCCGGCGGACCGTTTCCGGTCGCCGGCGTGGGTGTGGGGCAGGTCAGGCGGCGGCAGCCGGCGAGCGGGAAGCTCGCGCGGCCGCGGCGGTAAAGGTACGCCTGCTCTGCATACTCCGACGGTAGCCCGCCCCGCACCGTCCCGCCCAACCCTTTTCCGCGCGCCCGCGTGCCCCGTGCGCCCCGTGCCCCGCGCCGGCGCAAGATCAACGCAACTCCCCCGAGAAGGCGGGGTCACCGGCCCTCGGATGCCGCCATTTCGCCGAGCTGGAGTTGACCATGCCCCCCCAAAGGCGCGGGTGGAACGCCACGGGTGTCAAAACGGGCCGGAGACACCCGTGGCGTTCCACCCGGGCGGGCGGCGGGCGTCAGCGGGTGGGGGTGAGCAGGCAGCGGTAGAGCGCGTCCAGGCGTTCGGCCTGCGCCTCCCACGTCCACCCGGGCAGCGGCGAGTCCGGCCCCTCGTAGGCGGCGCGGTAGCGGGCCGGGTCGGCGAGCACGGCCCGTACCGCGCGGGCCAGGTCGGCGGCGTCGCGGGCGCGGAACACCTCGCCCTGCCCGCTGGCCCTGACCGTGTCGGCCATGGTCCGTACGTCGCTGACCACGATCGGCAGCCGCGCGTGCGCGTACTCGAAGAACTTCGTGATCAGCGCGATCTCGTGGTTGGGCCAGTGGTGCAGCGGGATCAGCCCGATGTCGGCGGCGGCGAGGAACGCGACGAGCTGCCGGTGCGGCACGTACGGCAGCACGTGCACCCGGTCGCCCACCTGATGCCGGGCCGCGCGGGCGACGACCTGGCGGACGTAGGCCGCGTCCGGGTCGGCGACGACAAGGGCCAGGTGTACGCCGGGCAGCAGCGGCAATGCCTCGACCACCGTGTCCACGCCGCGCTGGGCGGCCATCGCCCCGCTGTAGACGAGCAGCGGCGTGTCCGGGGGCAGACCGCAGCGCTCCCGCAGGTCGGGGGCGGGCAGGTCTGCGGGCTCGGGGGCGGTCGGCTCGGAGGGCGCAGTCGGCTCGGGGGTGGCGGTGACCGGGGCGTTCAGGATCACTGTGGGGCGCTCGGGCAGGGCGTGGTCGCGTACCAGCAGGTCGGCGAGCGTGTCGGAGACGGTGACCACCGCGTCGGCGGCGCCGACATACTCGCGGACGTACCCGAGATGCGCGGGCAGCCAGCGGGCGTTGTCGCGGCGGGGCCGGGCGCCGGGCAGCCACTCGTGCGCGTCCCAGACCAGCTTGGTGTCACGTCCGGCGGCGCGGGCGCGGTCCACGGCGCGGGCGGCCACGCCGAGCATCCGGAAGTCGTGCGCGTGGATCAGGTCGGGCCGCAGCTCGTCGACGACCGGTCCGGCGACCCGTTCGTAGTCCCAGAGCCCCGGCTCCAGCCGCCGCCAGGCCCCGTCGCGCAGCCGGGCCCGCCAGTAGCGGACCTGGGCGTGCTCCACCGGCCGGCGTGCCAGCCGGGCCGCGCGCAACGGCAACCCGCCCCGGGCCACCAGCCGCGTCCGCAGCCCGGACACGCCGCGCGGGCCGGAGACGGCGGGCGGTGGAGTGGCGCGCGCAGCGGCGAGCGGCAGGACGCGCACCTCGGCGTCGCCGAGCCGCCAGCGGCGTTCGGCGTCGACGTGGGCGCAGCCGATCAGCGTGACGTCCCAGCCCGCGTCGGCGGCCGAGCGGGCCGCCTTCTGCACCCGCGAGTCACCCTCGACCGCGTTGTCGACGAGCATGACCACGCGCCGGCCGAGCCGCGTCGTGTCGTCGCGCCGCATCGGCGATCCACCCTTCACCCGTACGCCCGGACGGGCGCGAGTGTACGGGGACGCGGGACCGTCACAACGGCCGCGAAACCGGCCCTGAGCTGCGGTGACGCCGACTGTGCAGCCGACGGTCAGGTGCCGGCCGGTGGAAGTTCACCGGCCGTGCACCGGACGGGCGGGTCAGGCCGTACCGGAGGAGGCCAGCGCGGCCGGGGCGACCGGCTGCCGGCTGTCCTTGCGGTTGGGCAGCGACAGGCGGATGACCTTCCACCACGCGGAGGCGACCTGCTTGGGCAGCGGGCCGGTGGTGTAGTGCAGGCCGTACCTGTCGAACAGCGCCCGCACCTGCGGGGCGATCTCCTGGTAGCGGTTGCTGGGCAGGTCGGGGAAGAGGTGGTGCTCGATCTGGTACGACAGGTTGCCGGTCATGATGTGCAGCAGCCGGCTGCCGCTGATGTTGGCCGAGCCGAGCATCTGCCGCAGGTACCACTCGCCGCGGGTCTCGCCGTCGATGGAGGTCTTCTCGAACGTCTCCACGCCGTTGGGGAAGTGCCCGCACATGATCACGGAGTGGCTCCACACGTTGCGCAGCAGGTTCGCGGTGAACGTGGCGGCGAGCGTGGACAGGAACGACGGCCCGGACAGCAGCGGGTGCACCACGTAGTCCTTGAGCACCTGGCGGCGGATCTTGCGCCCGACGGCCCTGGCCTTGGCCCGGAACTTGGGGTCCTTGAGCTTGCGCTGCTTGAGGTGGTCGCCCAGCTCCATGTCGTACGCGGCGATGCCGTACTCGAAGAACGCGGCGTTGAGCAGGTTCCACAGCGGCTGCCCGAGGTGCATCGGGTGCCAGGGCTGGTCCTCGTCCACGCGCATGATGCCGTACCCGAGGTCGTTGTCCTTGCCGACCACGTTGGTGTACCTGTGGTGCAGCTCGTTGTGCGACTGCTTCCACTGGTCGGCCGGGGAGACGTGGTCCCACTCCCAGGTGGTGGAGTGGATCTTCGGGTCGCGCATCCAGTCCCACTGGCCGTGCAGGACGTTGTGCCCGATCTCCATGTTCTCCAGGATCTTGGCGACCGTGAGCCCGGCCGTGCCGACGATCCAGGCCGGCGGGAACAGCGAGAACAGCAGCACCGCACGGCTGCTCATCTCCAGTGTCCGCTGGGTCTTGACCACCTTGCGGATGTAGCGGGCGTCCCGCTCCCCCCGGTCGGCGAGGACCCGGTCCCGGATCGCGTCCAGTTCCTTGCCGATGATCTCGATGTCCTCGGCGCTCAGGTGGGCGATCGGGTTGACGGCCTTCTTCTGGATCACGGTCACGTGGGTGGCTCCTGTCAGATATCGATGTCGCAGGTACCGGCGGCGGCCGACACGCACGTCTGGACCAGCACGCCGTCCCCCGGTACGGCAGTGGTGACGTCGCCGTTGCGCAGGTCGCGGACAGCTCCCTGGCGCAGCGGTACGACGCAGCCGAAGCAGATGCCCATCCGGCACCCGGAAGGCATCAGCACTCCGGCGTTCTCCCCCGCGTCGAGCAGTGTGGTGGCGCCGTCGGACTCGACTGTCACGCCCGCCCCGGTGAAGGTCACGGTGCCTCCCTCGCCCGGCGTGATCACCGTCGGGCGGAACCGCTCGGTGTGCAACCGCTCGACGAGACCGTTCGAGGACCAGTACCCCTCGACCGCGTCGAGCATGCCGATCGGCCCGCACGCCCACGCCTCCCGGTCGAGGTGGTCGGGCACCAGGCCGGCCAGTTCGGCGACGTCGAGCAGGCCGTCGGTGTCGGTGTGCCGCTCGACCAGACGCAGCGCGCCGCGGTCGGCCAGGGCGCGCAGCTCCGTACCGAAGATGACGTCGTCGCGGGTCGGCGCCGAGTGCACGAGCACCACGTCGGCCCGGTCGGCCAGCCCGGAGCGCAGCATCCCCATGACCGGGGTGATGCCGCTGCCCGCGGTGAGGAACAGGACGCTCTCGGGCGTCGCGGCGGGCAGCACGAACTCACCCTGGGCCTGGTCGAGGTGCACGATCGTGCCGGGCCGCAGCCGGCGTACGAGATGGTTGCTGACCTTGCCGTCCGGGATGGCCTTCACGGTGACGGAGATCCGGCCGTCCGTGGCGTCCGGCGGCGAGGTGAGCGAGTACGCGCGCCACTGACGCACCCCGTCGACGTCCACGCCGAGGCGGATGTACTGCCCGGGCGTGTGGCCCTGCCAGGCGCGGCCGGGTTGGATCACCAGCGTGGCCGCGTCCCGGGTCTCCGGGCGTACCGCGACGATCTTGCCGCGCAGCGGGGCGCCCGCGCGCAGCGGCGCGATCAGGTCGAGATAGTCGTCCGGCAGCACCGGCGTGGTGACCGTTCCGGCCAGCCGCAGCAGCCTGTCCCGGAAGGTGACCTTCTGAGGGCGACGGGAGGCAGTTGTGGTCATATGACCAGCGTGACCGCCCGATCGCATAACATCTTGACCGGCAAAGGTGAAACGGTCGCAGGTTTTTGTTCGGAGGGAACAAACATGACGTCGGAGGCCGGCACGGGGCAGCGCGCCGCGCACCTCAACCTCGACGCCGGGGTGGCGGAGACGCTGCGCGCCCGGCTGCCGATGGTCGCCGAGCGGACGGTCTCCGCGATCACCGCTGAGGTGCCGGACTACTCCGGCGCGCTCACCGGTGCCATGCGGGCGAAGATCGAAAACGCGGTACGCATCGCCCTCGGCACGTTCCTCCAGCTCATCGAGGGTACCCAGGCGTTCGACCCGAGCACTCCCCTGGCCCCGGCGCTGGAGGCGGCGTACGCGCTGGGCAGCGGCGAGGCCCGCTCGGGGCGCAGCATGGACGCGCTGCTGGCCGCGTACCGGGTGGGCGCCCGGGTGGCCTGGCGCGAGGTGTCGGCCACGACGGTACGCAGCGGGCTGGCCGCCGAGACGGTGGCCGAGTTCGCCGAGCTGATGTTCGCCTACATCGACGAGCTGTCCGCGGCGAGCGTGGCCGGGCACGCCGACGAACTGGCCAGTGCCGGCCGGATGCGCCGCCGCAGCCTGGAACGGCTCACCCAGCAACTGCTGGCCGGTGAGCCCGAGGAGTCGTTGCGGCGCAGCGCGGAGCGCGCCGACTGGCCGCCGCCGCAGACCCTCACAGTGGTGCTGCTGCCGCGCCGGCACCTGCGTGCGGTGCTGGCGCTGCTCAGCCCGTACACGCTGGAGAGCGGCGAGGACCTGCCCGGCATGAACCCGGTCGAGGAGCTGGCCGTACTGCTGGTGCCGGACATGCACGGCGGCCGGCGCCGCCAGCTCACCCGGCTGCTGCACGGGCACCGGGCGGTGCTCGGCCCGGCCCGGCCCTGGCACCGGGTCGCCGCGTCGTACCAGCGGGCCACCCGGGCGCTCGCGCTCGGCCTCGGCGAGGCGGACGCCGGGCCGGTCGACACCGAGCGCCACCTGGCGACGCTGCTGCTCAGCATGGATCCGGAAGCCCTGGCCGACCTGCGCGCGCAGGCGCTCGCGCCGCTGGCCGCGCTGCCCCCGGCCACCGCGCACCGGCTGGCCGAGACGCTGCGGTCGTGGCTGCTGCACCAGGGACGCCGCGACGACGTGGCGGCCGACCTGTACGTGCACCCGCAGACCGTCCGCTACCGGATGGGCAAGCTGCGGGAGCTGTTCGGCGACCGGCTGCACGACCCGGCCACTGTCCTCGACCTGACCATCGCTCTGGCCGTACCTCCGGAGCCGGAGGAGGCCTGACGCCCCGCCGGGGCGCACGGCCCGGTGCGGCCGGGACCTCCGGCCCTGTCCGCCCGCGACGGCGGCGGGCAGGGTCGGAAGGGGACGAGCAACCAGGAGGGCCGCCATGAACAGCTCATCGACCCGCATCGAGCAGGACCCGGGGGTACGGGTACTGGAGGCGGCCGCCCGGCAGTCCCTGCACGCCCCGTCGGTGTTCAACACCCAGCCCTGGCGCTGGCGGGTCACCGGCGACGCGCTGGAGTTGCGCGCCGACGCGGACCGGCAGCTCGCCCACACCGACCCGGACGGCCGGCTGCTCATGCTGAGCTGCGGCGCCGCCCTGCACCACGCGCGCGTGTCGCTGACGGCAGTCGGCTGGGCGGTCACCGTGGAGCGGCTGCCCGACCCGGGCGACCCGTCGCTGCTGGCCCGGGTGCGTACCACCGGCCCGGCCGACCTGGACGTCCCGGCGGGCCGCCTGGTCGACGCCATTCCGCGCCGCCGCACCGACCGCCGGGCGTACGGGGACCGGCCGGTGCCGGAGGCGGTGCTGGCCCGGCTCGGCGACGCCGTCGAGGCCGAGGGCGCGCACCTGCACGTGGTCCGGCCGGACCAGATGCCGATGCTCGCCGTCTCCACCGGTCGCGCCGCCGACGCGGAGCTGGCCGACCCCGCGTACCGGGAGGAGCTGCACCGCTGGACCCACCGCCCGGAGGGCAGCGGCGACGGGGTGCCCGCCGCCACCGCCGTGCGGCCGTCCCCGCGCCGGGTGCCGCTGCGCGACTACGCCCCCGGCGGGGCGGCCGGGCTCAGCGCGGGCGCGGACTTCGACCGGGGCGCGGCGTACCTGATCCTGTTCGGCGAGTCCGACGAGCCGGCCGCCTGGCTGCGCGGCGGCGAGGCGCTGTCGGCGCTGCTGCTCACCGCCACCGCCGAGGGGCTGGCCAGCGCGCCGCTCAGCGACGCCGTGGAGCTGGCCTGGCCGCGCCGGATGATGCGCGACCTGCTGGCGGGCATCGGCGACCCGTACCTGGTGGTGCGCGTCGGCTGGGGCCCGGACGCGGAGCTGCCGCCGGCGCCGCGCCGCGCGCCCGCCGACGTGATCGAGGTGGTGGACCCGCCGCGGTGACCCGGCGCGGTCCGGAGGGCCACCGCGCCGGCGCGGCGGTCGTCGTAGCCTCGACGCGTGTGGGATCTGGACCCGGCCGCCGCGTTCGTGGTCTTCGGCGACCAGGACTCCGGATGCGTCTCCTACGGCGTGGAGTCGGCGGGCCGGCGCTGGTTCGTGAAGCGGGCCGGGACACCCGCGGCGCGAGAGTCGCTGACCCGCGCGTTGGGCCTGCACGCCGCGGTCCGGCACCCGGCAGTGGTCCGGCCCGAGCTGGTCCGCGACGGCACCGACGGCCCGACGCTGGTGTACCCGTGGTGCGACGGCGTCGTGCTCAACCACGCCACAGCCGGCGGCGGCAGCGACCGGAGCGGGCTGGCCCGCTTCCAGCGGCTGCCGGTCGCCGAGGTACGCGCGGCGCTGGACGTCATCCTCGACGCCCACCTGGCCGTGAGCGCGGCCGGGTACGTCGCCGTCGACCTGTACGACGGATGCTTCCTCTACGACTTCGACGCCCGCCGGATGCGGCTGATCGACCTGGACGAGTACCGGCCGGGACCGTTCGTGCTCGACTCCGACCGGCTGCCCGGCTCCCGTCGCTACCTGTCGCCGGAGGAGCTGACCCGGGGCGCGACGATCGACGAGCGCACCACGGTCCATGCGCTCGGTCGTACGCTGCACCACCTGCTCGACGCTCCGTCCGGCTGGCGGGGCACGGCCGCCGAACGCGCGGTCGCCGACCGGGCCGCCCGGTCCGATCCGGCCGCGCGGTACGCCACAGTGGCCGCTCTGGTCAGCGCCTGGCGAGCCGCCTGATCGACGGGCCTTGTCAGGCCGGGTCTCGACGACGCGCGCTCGCCCCTGCGCGTAACTTTCCGTTACCGCGGCCCGATTCGACAGTGAATCACGGAGGGTGACGGCAGTCGCCGAGGCCGAATGGGTCGGATTGTCCGCAGCATCCTCCTGAACAGCGACGATGCGCGGCGAGCCGAGAGCTGGACGCATACCCCTTCGCGCCCTTTGCTCTGCAGCCACATACGCGGCAGTGGCCGTGAGTCACCGATGCGCCGATGGCTGCAGAGCAAAGGGCGCGGGGTGAGTTCTGCCGGGGAGCTGCGGAGGCTACTGTCGGTGACGGCAAGTCCCGACGGCGGCCGGACCTCGGCGCGGCCTGATCCCGCACGATCGGGCGCGGTGCAATCAGGCGCCGCACGACCAGGCCCGGTGCGATCAGGCCCGGTGTGATCAGGCCGGCTGCCATCGGGCCCGGCGCGACCAGGGGCCGCCCGACGTGCCGGGCGACCCCTGGGGCAGTGGATCGAGGCCACGGGACGGGCGCCGGGTCCGGCGGTCGGAGGCGCCGGGCCACGCCGACGGATCAGCGGGACGGCAGCGACAATTCCGCATAGTCCACTGTCGGCACGGCCCGGCGCCGAACATATTCACGTCTATCTGTTGACGAGTACGGGATCGACGACAATCATTACTCTCGCTGGATCGACGTACCATGAATGTCGGATCTGGTGGCATTTCTTACCCCTCGACGGGATCGCGCCGGGACTGCGACTCCGCCGGGCTACCATGCCCGGCGCACGCCCGGCCAATCCTACCGAGCTAATAGGAATTGTCGCCGCTCGCCCGAGGAGTCCGCCGGTGGACGGGAACAACGACGCTCCCGCACCGAGCCCGCCGAGGCCGGTGCAGAACGGCTCTGAGCTGCCCGAACAGCTCGCCCTGCACGGCGGACAGCCGGTGCGGCGCACGCCCTGGCCGACGTACGACAAGGGCGCGGTCTTCGTGCACACCGAAGACGAGGACGCGGCTATTCGCGCCGTCCGCAGTCACCTCTACTTCCGATACGACCATCGGCCGCCGAACGAAACCGAATGCGGGCGGTTCGAGGACGAACTGTGTCGCTATTTCGGCACCCGGCACGCGCTGGCCGTTTCCAGCGGGACCGCCGCACTGGCGCTCGCCCTGATGGGCGCCGGAGTGCCGCCGGGATCATTGGTGGCCTGCCCCGGATTCACTTTCGTCGCCACCCCCAGCGCCATTGTCCTGGCCGGTTGCCGGCCATTCCTGGTCGAGGTCGACGACGACCTGCGGATGGACCTCGACGACCTGCGCCGCCGCTGGCACCCCGAGATCCGCGCCGTCATGGTCGTGCACATGCGCGGCTTCGCCGCCGACGTCGAGGCGCTGTCCGCGTTCGCCGCCGAGATGGGCGTGCCGCTCATCGAGGACGCGGTGCCCGCGCTCGGCGCCGAACTCAACGGCCGCAAGCTCGGCACGTTCGGGGCCGCCGGGGCGTTCAGCACCCAGTCCGACAAGGCGCTCAACTGCGGCGAGGGCGGTTTCCTGATCACCGACGACAGCACGCTGTTCGCGCGGGCGGTGGCGCTGTCCGGGGCGTACGAGGGGCGGCTGCGGCGGCACTTCCCGGACGGCGAGCCGCCGCTGACCGGCCTGGACCTGCCGCTGCTGAGCCTGCGGATGGACGAGATCCGGGCGGCACTGCTGCGCGCCGAGTTGACCCGGCTGCCGCAGCGGCTGGCGCTGTTCCACCGCAACTACGCGCACGTCAGCGCCGCCCTGGCCGGGTTGCCCGGCATCGCGGTCCGGCGGCCGGTCGCGCCCGGGGCGTACCTCGGGGAGGCGTTCGTGTTCCGCGTACCAGGCGGCGACGCGGGCTGGTTCGCCCGCGCGCTGCGGGCCGAGGGGGTCGACGCCCGCAACATCGGCGCGGACGACGACCTCAACGTCCGGGCGTTCTGGAACTGGCGGTTCCTGTACGACAGCGCCGACCCCGGCGAGATCCGCGCGACGCTGCCACGTACCGCACGGCTACTGACCGAGACCGTCGACGTGCCGCTGTCGTCCAACCTCACGCCCGGGGACTGCGACGACCTGGTCCGCGCGGTCCGCAAGGTGGCCGCCGCCCGTGAGACAGCCCTGGTCGGGTCGTGACCGGCGCGCAGGCCCCCGCCCGGCCCCTGCCCCGGCTCGCGCTCGCCGGGCTGCTCGGCGGACTGTTCACCGGCTACCTCGGACTGACAGCGGTGATCCCGGTGCTGCCCGGATTCCTGCGCGAACGGCACGACGCCGGCGACCTGACAGTCGGCGTGGTGGTCACGGTGACCGCGGTGACCGCGCTGCTGGTCCGGCCGGTCGCGGGCGCGCTCGCCGACCGGCACGGCCACCGGACGGTGATGCTGGCCGGGGCGCTCGTGGTGGCCGGTGGCGGCCTGCTCTACCTGGCCCCGCTGAGCGTGCCCGCGCTGGTCGCGGTCCGGCTGCTGCTCGGTGCCGGTGAGGCGGCGCTGTTCACCGCCGGTGCGGTGTGGATCGTGCAGCTCGCCCCGCACGAGCGGCGCGGCCAGCTCATCGGCCTGTACGGGGTGAGCATGTGGGGCGGCATCTCCGCCGGCACGTTCCTCGGCGCGACAGTGCAGCAGGCCGGCTATCCGGCGGTGTGGCTGCTCAGCGCGGTCGCCCCGGCGGTCGGCGCGGCGCTCGTCGCGCTGGTGCCCGCGCCGGCGCGTACCGCACCCGCGGCCAAGGGTGCCGGGCTGCTGCTGCGCCCGGCGCTGCTGCCCGGCATCGCGCTCACCTTCGGCGCCGCCGGGTACGCGGGTCTTGCCGCGTTCGTCGTGCTGCACCTGGACGCCCGGGGCATCGGCCACGGCGTGGTGGTGCTGAGCTGCTTCAGCGCCGTGTACGCCGGCACCCGCCTGGTCATCGGGCACCTGCCGGACCGGCTCGGCCCGCGCCGGGTGGCCGCCTGGTGCGGCGTCGGCGAGGCGGTCGGGCTGCTGGTCATCGCCGTCGCGCCGAACCTGCCGGTGGCGGTGGCCGGCAGCGTGGTGATGGGCGTCGGGTTCTCCCTGCTGCACCCGTCGCTGGCGCTGATGGTGATGAACCGCACCGACCCGGCGCGGCAGGGCGCGGCGATCGGGGCGTACACCTCGTTCTGGGATCTGGGCCTGGCGGTGTGGGGGCCGGCGACCGGCCTGGTCGCGGCCGGTCTCGGCTATCCGGCGGTGTTCGTCGCGGGCGCGGCCGGCGCGGCCGTCGCCGCCGCGATGGCGCTGCGCATCGGCCGGCCGGCGCCCGCGCCCGCCCAGGCGGCGGAGGTACGCGCGGCATGAGCCCACCGGTGACCGTCCTGAGCGTCAACGGCTGGTGCCGTAACGGCAGCACCATCATCGGCAACGTCCTCGGCGAGGTGCCCGGTGTGGTGCACGTCGGTGAGCTGCACTTCCTGTGGAAGAACTCGACCGGGCGCGGGGTGAACGACAGGTGCGGCTGCGGCGCCGCGCTGACCGCGTGTCCGCTGTGGTCGGCGGTGCTGCCGCTGGGCCGCCCGGCCGGGATGCCGGCGGACGCGCACGCCGCCGAGGTGATCCGGCGGCAACGCGCCCGGCTGCGGACCCGGCACACGTGGCGGGTGCTGCGCCGGGGCGCGTACGACGCGGACACCCGGGCGCACGCGGACCTGCTCGGCGCGGTCTACCGGGAGGTGGCCGCGCGCACCGGCGCCCGGGTCATCGTGGACAGCACCAAGATCCCCGGCGAGTCGGCGTTGCTGCCGCACGTGCCGGGCGTCGAGACGTACTGGCTGCACCTGGTGCGCGACCCGCGCGCGGTGGCGCACTCGTGGCGGGAGCCGAAGGAGTACGTCTACGCGATGTCGGCGGCGCGCAGCACCGCGTACTGGCACGGGTTCAACCTCGCGTCGGCGGCGATCAACAGGCGGTACCCGGACCGGTCGGCGTTCCTGCGCTACGAGGACTTCACCGCCGACCCGGCCGGCACGATCGGCGCCCTGCTGCGGCTGGTGGGCGTGGACCCGGCGGCCAACCCGGTACGGGAGCGGACCGTCGAGCTGCGCGGCAACCACACGGTCACCGGCAACCCGGACCGGTTCCGGACCGGTCCGACCGTGATCCGGGACCGCGACGACGGGTGGCGGCGCACGCTCACCGGCCGGCAGCGGCTCGCGGTGGCGGTGCTGGCCTGGCCGCTGTCCACCCGGTACGGCTACCGGTCCGGCGGGCCGGACGGCGACCCGGCGTACCCCGGCGCGGCGGCCCGCGTCGGCGAGACGGAGAGGTGAGGACGTGGATCTGGGGCTCAAGGGCCGGGTGGCGCTCGTCGCCGGCGGCACCAGCGGCATCGGGCTGGCCTGCGCGAGGGAGTTCGCCGCGGAGGGCGCGCACGTGGCGGTCTGCGGGCGTGACCCGCAGCGGCTGGCCGCCGCCGAACGGGAGCTGACGGCTGTGGCGTCCGGCCGGGTCAGCGCGACCGGCGTGGACCTCACCGACACCGGCGCCGCCGCCCGCTGGGTGGACCGGGTCGCCGAGGAGCTGGGCGGGGTGGACGTGCTGCTGGTCAGCGGCGGCAGCCCGCCTGTGGGCACCGCCACCGGGTTCGGCACGGACGACTACCGGGCGGCTGTGGACCGGGTGCTGCTGCCGGCGGTAGCGGTGTCGATGGCCGCGCTGCCGCACATGCGTGCCGCGGGCTGGGGCCGGCTGCTGCTGGTGGCCTCCGAGACCGCCTGCGTGCCGATCGGCCCGCTCGTGCTGTCCGGGGTGACCCGGGCGGCACTGGTCCGCTTCGCCCAGGGCCTCGCCGTCGACGTGGGCCGCGACGGCATCACCGTGAACGTGCTCGCGCCCGGCGGGGTGCGGACGCCGCCGATGGAACGCGCCGCGGCCCGGCTCGCCGGCGCGGACGGCGACGTCGAGGCGCGGCTGGCCGCGATGGGCCACCACAGCGCCGTCGGGCGGCTGGCCCGGCCCGAGGAGGTCGCCGCGGTGGCCGCGTTCCTGGCCGGCGAACGCGCGTCGTACGTGACCGCCGGGGTGCACCTGATCGACGGCGGCGCCGCCGCCACCGGCCCCGACCTGCCCCACCTCACCGGCGTCCGCAAGGACACCTACGCCTGACCCACCGACCGCCGCACAAGGGAGTGCCCATGTCCACGACCAGCCGGTTCACCGAGCGGGACGTCTCCGAGTTCTTCGACCAGACCACGCAGACGTACCTCAGCTTCTGGGACAGCGAGGGCGTGCTGCACACCGGCTACTTCGCCGGGGAGGACGACACCGACTACCACGCGGCGGCCGACCGGACCTCCGACATCCTGGCCGCGGACGCCGGGATCGACGCGTCGTCGAACGTGCTCGACGTGGGTTGCGGCTGCGGCAACTTCCTGCTGCGCCTGGCCGCCCGTACCGGATGCCGGGGCGAGGGGCTGGACCTGAGCATCGAGCGGGTGCGCTTCGCCGAGCAGCGGCGCGCCGAGCGGGGCGCCTCGCTTCCGGTGTCGTTCCGGCACGGCTCGGCCACCGCCCTGCCGTACGACGACGGCACGTTCACGCACGTGGTCAGCCAGGACGCGCTGTTCCTGGTGCCGGACAAGCCGCGCAGCCACGCCGAGATGTTCCGGGTGCTCGCGCCCGGCGGGGTGCTCGCGGTGTCCGACTTCCTCCAGCCCACCGATCGGATCGGCGAGGCGGCCCGCCGGCACGTCTACGACCGGGTGCGCTGGAACGACGGCTACTCGCTCGACGGCTACCGCCGGGCGCTGACCGAGGCCGGATTCGTGGACGTGGTCGCGCGCAGTCTCGACGCGCACATCAGGCAGACGTACCGGGTGCTGGGCCGCACCGCCCGGGAGCGCGCGGAGACGACGGCGGACGAGGCGGCGCGGACCTGGATCCTCGGCTTCGCCGACTCGTGCGACGAGATCCAGGCGGCGATCGACAGGGGCGAGTTCGGCTGGGGCATGTTCGTCGCCCGCAAGCCGGCCTGAGGGAGGGACAGCAGATGTCGCAGCGCACCGACACCGTGAAGCGGACGATCGCCGAGGTGGTCGCCGAGCGGAGGACGCAGATGTCGCCCGGCGCGGCGTTCGTCGAGGCGTTCGCCAAGGACGGCTTCGACACCAGCGTCGACTACGACGTGACGATCACCGACTCGCTCACCAGTTCCCGGCGCAAGCCCCGCTACCCGTCGCGGAACATGCTCAAGGTGGTGGACCTGTCCCGGGATCCGCAGGACTACTACTGGCACGAGAGCCCGCCCCGGCCGGACGACCCGGCGGTGGACGGCGCGGACCTGCGCCGGGAGGCGGCCAACCACTTCCATCGCTCCCCCATCCCGCCGCTGCTCACCACCACCGCGTGGGTGCAGGTGCCGGACACGTTGTGGGAGGACCCGGTCAGCTTCGCGCAGTTCATCGACTACCGGCTGGTGGTGCGGCTGGCGACGGCCGAGAACCACACCATCCTGCGCGGCGAGGGCGGGCTGCTGACCATGCCGGACCTGGGCCGGCTCACCGACCCGGGACCGTTCGCGTCCACCGTCCTGGCCGCGTGCAACGAGGTCGAGCAGATGGGCAGCACCGCCGACGGGCTGATCATCAACCCGGCCGACTACTACCGCCTGCTGGGCAGCGGCTCGCTGATGCGGGACGTGGAGGACAACGGCGTGTTCATCGTGCGTACCCGGCTGGTCGACCCGGGCACCGCGATCGTCGGGGACTTCGGCCACGGCGCGCTGCTGTTCGACGCCGGCCGGTCCACCATCGCGTTCGCCGAGCCGCCGCCGGGCACGTTCGCCGAACCCGGTGTGGCACTGCGCGCCGAGATCTGGGAGCGGGTCGTGGTGAACCTGCCCACCTGCTTCTTCGTCGTGACGCTCTGACCGGCGGCGACTGATGACGACGCCGGGCCGTACCGACCCCGACGTGCTGGTGGTCGGCGCGGGCGTGGTGGGCCTGTGCTGCGCCTGGTTCCTGCGCCGCGCCGGGCTCAGCGTGACGGTGGTGGACCGGGGCGAGGTCGGCGACGCGGCGGCCTGCTCGGCCGGGAACACCGGCTTCGTCGGCACCCAGGGCTCGGCGCCGCTGGCCGAGCCGGGGGTGCCGGCCACCGGTATCCGCTGGCTGTTGCGCCCGGAGAGCCCGTTCGCGGTCCGGCCCCGGCTGGACGGCGCGCTGCTGGCCTGGCTCTGGCACTTCCGCCGGCACTGCACCGAACGGCACGCCCGCGCCGGGTTCGAGACGCTGCTCGCGCTCAAACAGCGCAGCCTCGCGCTGCTGCGCGAGATCTGCGCCGAGGACGAGCTGGCCGGGACGCTCACCGAACGCGGCATGATCCTGGCCTGCCACACCGAGCAGGGGTACGCGAAGGCGCGCCGGACGATCCCGGCGGCGACCGCGCGTGGCGTGCCGCTGCGCGAGCTGGACCGGGCCGAGCTGGCCCGGCTGGAACCCGGCGTCGACTTCGCGGTGGCCGGGACGCTGCTCAACGAGGAGGGCGCCGCGCTGCGCATCCCGGCGTTCCTGGTGGCACTCGCGCGGGCGCTGCGGGCCCGGGGCGTGGACATCGTCACCGGCGCGGAGGTACGCGACTTCGAGGTGACCGGGCGGCGCGTACGCGCGGTGCGCACGGCCCGGGGCGAGCTGCGCCCGGCCGAGGTGGTGATCGCCGCCGGGGTGTGGTCGGCGGCCTGCGCCCGGATGCTCGACGTCGGGCTGACGCTGCAACCGGCGAAGGGCTACACCGTCACGCTGCCCGCCGGGCCGGGCACGCCCACCCGGCCGGTGCTGCTCAGCGAGGGCAAGGTCGCCGTGATGCCGCTGGGTGACCGGGTACGCGTCGGCGGCACGCTGGAGCTGTCCGGGCTGGACACGTCGATCTCACCGCGCCGCGTCGACGGGATCCTGCACACCGCGCGGCGGTACCTGCCGGCGCTGGACACCGGCCGCCGGCTGGACGTGTGGAGCGGCCTGCGTCCGTGCACCCCGGACAGCCTGCCGCTGATCGGGCGGGCCGACGGCTACGACAACGTCAGCGTGGCCACCGGGCACGGGCACATCGGGATGGGCCTGGCCCCGGCCGGCGGGCGGCTGCTCGCCCAGCTCGTCTCCGGCGCCGAGCCGGACCTGCCGCTGGAGACGTTCGCCCTGGACCGCTTCCGGAAGGGGATCTCGTGAGCGACCGGCCGGAGATCGGCGTGCTCTGCCTCGACACCAGCTTCGACAAGATCCCCGGGCACATCCGCAACCCGGACACGTTCGACTTCCCGGTGCGCTACCGGGTGGTGGAGGGCGCCACCCCGCAGCGGCTGGTCCGCGAGGCCGACCCGGCGCTGCTGCGACCGTTCGTCGACGCGGCCCGCGACCTGGAGGCGGCCGGGGTCGCCGGGATCACCGGGGCGTGCGGGTTCCTCGTGCTGTTCCAGGCCGAACTCGCCGCCGCGGTGCGCGTCCCGCTGTGGTCGTCGAGCCTGGTGCAACTGCCGATGGTGCACCGCATGGTCGAGGGCCCGGTCGGGCTGCTGGTCGCCGACGAGGCCGCGCTGACCCCGCGCCACCTGGCCGCGATCGGCGCCGCCGACGTCCCGGTGGCGGTCACCGGCATGGCCGGGCAGCCGGAGTTCCGCGAGGTGATGCTGGAGGGGCGGCGCGACGCCCTCGACGTCGGGCGGCTGGCGGCCGAGGTGGACGAGCGGGTCGACGCGCTGGCCCGCGCGCACCCGGACCTGGGGGCGCTGGTCGTCGAGTGCACCGACCTGGTGCCGTTCGCCCACCGGATCCAGGCGCGGTTGGGTGTGCCGGTGTTCGACATCGTCACGCTGACCACGATGGCGTACGCGAGCCTCACCCGGCGGCCGTACCGTCCCGGTGGGTGACCGCGGGGCCGTCGCGCGGAAACCGGCTCCCGGCGCCCGTCCGGCGCTTAGCGTGGGACGAGGGGCGGCCTGCCCGGGGCGCCGGTGAGCGGAGGGAGAACGCGGTGACGGAGCCGGAGGAGGAGCAGGAGAAGACCCGCAAGACCGATCGGGTGCTGTTCTCGCCCGACGGCGACCCGCACCACACGCTCGCCGAGGCGCCCCAGCCGGACGAGCACCTGCCGCCCACCGTCACCCGGGACGGCCACACGGACGTGCTCGACGACGAGCAGTGAGCGCACCGTCCCGCCCGGGCTCGTCGGCCGGGCGGGACGTGTCGCGGCCGGACCGGCGGATCGCCGTCACGCCGCCAGGACGTGCCGCGGTCAGACCGGCGGGATGCCGGAGCGGCCGATGTCCGACATGTCGTCGCCGATCTCGGTCCGGGTGCCGGCCACCGGCCCGGCACCGGCCTCGGTCCGGTCCTCCACGCAGGCGTCGCCCAGCCCGTGCATCAGCTCCCCGACGACGGCGAGCGCCGAGCCCTTGTCCGGGCAGGGCGCCCCGGTGGCGAGCACCTGACCGTCGCCGCCGACGACTGTGAACCCCACACTGCCGTCGGTCTCGCTCTCGATGACGAACTTCACAGTGCTCCTCCCGCTCAGCTCACGCCGTGCGTCTGCAACCACAGCTCCAGCAGGCCCAGTTGCCACAACTTGTTGCTGCCGGCGGCGGCCTGGGCCCGGTCCGGCTCGGCCAGCAGCTCGTCGACGTACGCCCGGCGGAACAGCCCGCGCCGGCGCGCCTCGGGCGCACCCAGCGCCTCGACCACCAACTCTCGCACGGGACCGTCGACGTTGCGCAGCGCCGGCACCGGGAAGTAGCCCTTGGGCCGGTCGATGACCTCGGCCGGCAGCACCTCGCGGGCCACGTCCTTGAGCACACCCTTGCCGCCCTGCGCCAGCTTGTGCTCCGGCGGGCACGCCGCGGCGAGCGTGACCAGGTCCTGGTCGAGGAAGGGCGTACGCACCTCCAGCCCCCACGCCATGCTCATGCTGTCCACCCGCTTGACCGGGTCGTCGGGCAGCATCAGGTGGGTGTCCAGGCGCAGCACCGCGTCCACGGCGGTCTGCGCGCCCGGCGCGGCCAGGTCCGCGGCGACCAGCTCGCCGGAGGCGTCACCGTCGCAGGCGTACGCCGGTTCGACCACCTCGGTCAGCTCGGCGTGGTCGCGGTCGAAGAACGCGGCGGTGAACTCGGCCACCGCGTCCTCTCGGGGCGAGCGGGCCAGCCGGTGGTGGTAGCCGTAGCCGGCGAACACCTCGTCGGCGCCCTGGCCGGACTGCGCCACCTTCACGTGCCGGGCCACCTGCTCGGAGAGCAGGTGGAACGCCACCACGTCGTGGCTGCCCATCGGTTCGGTCATGGCCGCCACGGTGGCGCGTACGGCCGGACCGAGATCGCCGTCGGCGAGCCGGATGCGGTGGTGGTCGGTGCCGAACGTGCGGGCCACCAGGTCGGAGTAGTGGAACTCGTCGCCGGTCTCGTCGCCGCGGCTGTCGAAACCGATGCTGAACGTCTGGAGGTGGTGCTGCCCGGCGTCGTCGAGCAACGCCACGATCATGCTGGAGTCGAGCCCGCCGGAGAGCAGCACCCCGACCGGCACGTCCGCGACCAGCCGGCGGCGTACGGCGGTGCGCAGCGCGTCCCCGACGGCGGCCCGCCAGTCGCCGGCGTCCATGCCGTCGTGGGCCGGGTC
The DNA here is from genome assembly GCF_000177655.2 of Micromonospora sp. L5. Taxonomy (NCBI): domain Bacteria; kingdom Bacillati; phylum Actinomycetota; class Actinomycetes; order Micromonosporales; family Micromonosporaceae; genus Micromonospora; species Micromonospora sp. L5. Next base: position 6,137,606 of record NC_014815.1, read on the forward strand.
GCGCCGGTACTCGGGCCGCCAGTAGACGCGCTCCCGGCTGCGCCCGTCGGCCTCGATCACCCGGACGGTCGCCGGCGGCAGCTTGCGTATCCCGCGCAGGATCGTGCGGGGCGCCGGCACGATCGAGTGCCAGGACAGGTAGTGGTGCAGCGCGACCGGGTCGATGCCGGTGTCGACGTCACCGCCGGCCAGCAGCGCCGGCAGCGTGGAGGCGAACCGGATCCGGCCGGGCGACTCGGCGAGGTAGAGCGGCTTGATGCCGAGCCGGTCGCGGGCCAGCACGAGGCGGCGGCGCCGCCGGTCCACCAGCGCGACCGCGAACATGCCGACCAGGTGGTCGACGAACCGCTCCCCCCACTGCGCGTACGCCACCAGGATCACCTCGGTGTCGCTGGTGCTGCGGAAGGTGTGCCCGGCCGCGCGCAGCTCGTCGCGCAGCTCCGGGTAGTTGTAGACGCAGCCGTTGAAGACCAGGGCCAGGCCGAGGTCGTCGCGGACCATCGGCTGGGCGCCGGCCTCGGACAGGTCGATCACTGTCAACCGTCGGTGCCCGAGGGTGATCCAGCCGTCACTCCACGTGCCCTCGCCGTCCGGGCCGCGCGAGTGCATGGCGGCGGTCATCCGGGTCACCGCGGCGGCGTCGGGGGCGGCCCCGTCGAATCTGGCCTCACCGCTGATCCCGCACATCTCAGCGTCCACCGGTCAGTCGGGGAGCACCCACCACGCCAACCTCCCGCCACGTCGTCTCCCGGGCGGTCCGCCGGGTACGGCGACTACCCGGCCTGTGGCGAAGGAAACCCGGATGGGCTGTTGGCGAGCCGGGCACGGCGCGCCGTCGTACGGTGGCGGTACGGGCCATGTCCCCGGGCGGTCCGGCCACGGGACGTGGCCAGGATCAACGACGCCTGCCAGGAGGACGTGTGTTCGCCAATTCCGAGGAACTCCTGCGATACCTCACCGACGAGGACGTGAAGTTCGTCGACGTACGTTTCTGTGACCTGCCCGGCGTGATGCAGCACTTCAACCTGCCGGTCGAGTCGTTCGACGACAGCGTGTTCACCGACGGCCTCGCCTTCGACGGATCCTCGATCCGCGGCTTCCAGGCCATCCACGAGTCCGACATGCTCCTGCTGCCGGACGTCGCCACCGCCTTCATCGACCCGTTCCGGGCCCAGAAGACGCTCGCGCTCAACTTCTTCATCCACGACCCGTTCACCCGCGAGGCGTACTCCCGCGACCCGCGCAACGTGGCGAAGAAGGCCGAGGCGTACCTGGCGGCCAGCGGCATCGCCGACACCGCCTACTTCGGCGCCGAGGCGGAGTTCTACATCTTCGACTCCATCCGCCACGAGACCTCCGCGCACCAGTCGTTCTACTACATCGACTCGATCGAGGGCGCCTGGAACACCGGGCGGATCGAGGAGGGCGGCAACCGCGGCTACAAGACCGCCTACAAGGGCGGCTACTTCCCGGTGCCGCCGGTCGACCACTACGCCGACCTGCGCGACAGCATGGTCCGCCGGATGGTGGACGCCGGTTTCACCGTGGAGCGGTCGCACCACGAGGTGGGCACCGGCGGGCAGTCCGAGATCAACTACAGGTTCTCGACGCTGCTGCACTCGGCCGACGAGCTCCAGCTGTTCAAGTACCTGATCAAGAACGAGGCGTGGGCGCACGGCAAGACCGCCACGTTCATGCCCAAGCCGCTGTTCGGTGACAACGGCTCCGGCATGCACACCCACCAGAGCCTCTGGCGCGGCGGCGAACCGCTGTTCTACGACGAGACCGGCTACGCCGGCCTGTCCGACACCGCCCGCTGGTACATCGGCGGCCTGCTGCACCACGCACCCTCGCTGCTCGCCTTCACCAACCCGACCATCAACTCCTACCGCCGTCTCGTCCCCGGCTTCGAGGCGCCGGTCAACCTGGTCTACTCCCAGCGCAACCGCTCCGCCTGCACCCGCATCCCGGTCACCGGCAGCAACCCCAAGGCCAAGCGCGTCGAGTTCCGCGTCCCCGACCCGTCCAGCAACCCGTACCTGGCCTTCTCCGCCATGCTCATGGCCGGCCTGGACGGCATCAAGAACAAGATCGAGCCGCCCGCGCCGATCGACAAGGACCTCTACGACCTGCCGCCGGAGGAGTGGGGCGACGTCAAGCAGGTCCCGGGCTCGCTGCCCGAGGCGCTGGCGGCACTGGAGACCGACCACGACTACCTGCTCGACGGCAACGTCTTCACCGCCGACCTGATCTCCACCTGGGTCGACTGGAAGAACGCCAACGAGGTCGACCCGGTCCGGCTGCGCCCGACCCCGCACGAGTTCGCGCTCTACTTCGACTGCTGAGCCGTACCGCCACCGCCCCCGCCACCCGCGGGGGCGGTGGTCGGCGGAAACGGCCTCGGGCCGGCCCCCGCCCTCGTACCGTCGAGACATGACTCCGCCTCACGACGACACGCCGACCGTTCCGTGCCGGTGGAGCCGTCGGTGAGGCCGCGGCCCACCACCACCGCCACCACCACCCCGCAGATCCCCACCGTCCTGACCCTCGGGGTGGAAGAGGAGTTCCTGCTGCTGGACCCGGCCACCGGCGAGAGCATGCCGGTCGCCGACCGGGTACGCGGCGCGCTGTCCGGCACCGCCCGCGAGCAGAGCCGGCAGGAGTTCCGGCACAGCATGGTCGAGATGGTGACGCCGGTCAGTCCTGATCTCGGAGAGCTGCGGGAGCACCTGGTCACGCTGCGCCGGGCGGCCGCGCAGGCGGCCGACGCGGCCGGGGCGCGGCTGGTCGCCGTCGGTGCCACCCCGGTCTGCGAGGCCCACCGCACGGTGCCCGACGAGCAGCGCTACCACGACATGTCCCGCCGGTTCGGCCCGGTGGCCCACGACCCGGCGGTCTGCGGCTGCCACGTCCACGTCGGCGTGCCGGACCGGGAACTGGCAGTGCAGGTCTGCAACCACCTGCGCCCGTGGCTGCCGGTGGTGCAGGCGCTCACCGCGAACTCGCCGCTGCACGACGGGCGGGACACCGGCCACGCGAGCTGGCGCTCGATGCAGCTGGAACGGTGGCCGAGCATCGGGCCGACACCGCACTTCGACTCCGCCGCCGACTACGACGCCACGGTGGCGGACCTGATCACTGCCGGGATCATGCTCGACGCCGCGATGGTCTACTGGTACGCCCGCCCGTCCGCGGCGTACCCGACGGTGGAGGTCCGGGTCGGCGACGTGTGCCCCACAGTCGACGACACGGTGCTGGTCGCCGGGCTGGTCCGGGCGCTCGTGGCCACCCTGATCGACGACGGCCGCGCCGGTGTGCCGGCACCCCGCATCCGGGACTGCCTGGTCGCCGCCGCGCACTGGCGGGCCGCCCACGACGGCGTCGACGGCAAGCTCGTGGACCTGCGCTCCGGTCGGCCCCGGCCGGCCTGGGACCTCGTCGACGACCTGGTCGTCACCGTCACGCCCGCGCTGGCCCGCCACGGTGACCTGGATCTGGTCCGGCGCGAGCTGGACCGGGTGCGCCGGGACGGCACCGGCGCCACCCGGCAACGACGGATCATGGCCGGGACCGGCGGGGACGTCCGCGCCGTGCTCGATCACCTAGCCGCGCAGACCGTCTCGACGTGAGTCGATGACCTCCCCGGACCGGACCGGCGACCGGTCAGCGCAACCCGGCGAACAGGTCGTCCTCGGGTGTGGCCGCGCCGGTGGTGTCGCGAACCCGCACGAACGTCTCCATGCCCATCAGCTCGGTGAACCGCTCCTGCCCCAGGCGCAGGAAGAAGATGTTCTCCGCCTGGCTGGCGTGCGCGGCGAGCGAGGCGAACTTCTGCCCGCCGTAGCCGCTGGTGTCGACCCAGGTGGTGATCTCGTCGTCCGGCAGGCCCAGCGCCGGCATCTCGTCGGTCGCCTCCGGCTCGGGGAACTCCACCCCGATCTCCTTCATGACGGTGCCGAACTGCTGGAACGCGCTGCGCGGCACTGTGGTCCAGTAGACCTTGGCCGGAATGCCGGTCTGCTCCACAGCGGCCATGGTGATCCGGTGGGCCTGGATGTGGTCCGGATGGCCGTAGAAGCCGTTCTCGTCGTAGGTGACCACCACGTCGGGGCGGTAGCGCCGGATCAGCTCGGCCAGCCGGTCGGCCGCCTCGGCCACCGGCGTGTTCCAGAACGCGCCGGGCGCGTCGTTTGTCGCCCAGCCCATCATCCCGGAGTCGCCGTAGTCGAGCGTCTCCAGGTGGGTGACCTTGAGCGCCTCGCAACTGGCGGCCAGCTCGGCGCGGCGCATCTCGACCACGGCCTTCGGGTCGTGGCCGGGGTCGCCCGGCTTGATCCCGCCGGGACCGTCGCCGCACCCCCCGTCGGTGCACGTCACGAGCACTGTGGTGACGCCCTCGGCCGCGTAGCGCGCCAGGACACCGCCGGTGCTCGTCGCCTCGTCGTCGGGGTGCGCGTGCACCGCCATCAGGGTCAGGGATCGATCGGTCACCCCGTCACCATACGAGCATCGGCCGACGAACTAGCATTGCCCGGTCCGCAGACGGCGACGGAAGCGAGGCGCGATGGGTTGGCTCCAGCGGTTGCTCGGTGGCGGACGGGTCGAACTGGACCCCGCACGTCAGCAGGAGCTGCTGCGGGACGTGCGGCGGTCCTACGGGGCGCACGCCCGCCTCCGGTTCCCGGAGCAGGCCGACGCGATCACCCGGATGCTGTCCGATGACGACGGTCTCGTGGTGGCCGCCGGGATCGTCTGCGAGGCCGCCGACCAGGCGCACGCCGACCTCCAGGGCCAGGCGCAGGAGGTGTTCCGGCGCACCGGGCGGCGGCTGCTGGTGCACCGCCGCAACTACCGGCCCCTGTGGAAGGAGGCCGGTCCGTCGCTGCGCTGGCCGCTCGGCGCGCTACCCAGCGGGCTGCACCCGTACGCGCAGGTCAGCGCCGCCGTGGCGGTGGTCGGCGGGCGGGCCGACCGGCTGGACCGGGTGACCGACCCGCAGCCGTTCGTGACGCGCCTGTTCGAGGTGCTCGACCTGACCACCGCCGGCTGGGAGTTCGGCCGGGTGCGTGTGGACACCGACAGCGCGACGCTCGTGGAGCGGCTGATGGGCACCGGCGCGCGGGTGCTCGCGACGATGGACGACCCGCCCCGGCTGCCGCCGGCGGTACGGGAGATGATGCGCCGCAATCACCGCATCGCCGTGTACGACCCGGCCGGTCCCCGCGTGGTCGGCGAGCTGAACCTGGGCGCGCGGCTGCGCGAGACGCTGCTGGCCTGACCGGCGGCACGCCCCGCCCCGGCCGGGTGGCCGAAGCGGGGTGCGTCGGTGCTCAGGTGGTCGTGCAGGTGAGGTTCGCCGGCGGGTTGTTGCTGCCGTTGACGGCACCGATGAAGCCGAACGTGGTGGAGCCGCCGGCCGGCACCGAGCCGTTGTAGTCGACGTTGCGCACCGTCACGTTCGCGCCGTTCTGGGTGTGCGTGCCGCTCCAGATCTGGTTGATCACCTGCCCGTTCGGGAACGTCCAGGAGACCGTCCAGCCGCGGATCGCGGTGGCGCCGGCGGTCACCGTGACCTCGGCCTGGAAGCCACCGGACCACGAGCCGGTGATCGCGTACGTGGCACGCGCGCCGGACGGCGCCGGGGAGCTGGTGGTGGGCGCCGGGCTCGGCGTCGTACTCGATGTGGGTGTGACGGTCGGGGTCGGCGACGGCGTCACGCCGGGCCGGGCCGCGCGGTAGGTGTGCCCGGCGCGGACGGTGAGCGCGACGACGTCGGACTCCGGCCGGGTGGTGGCGGGTGTGCTGCCGTCGGTGACGTCGGCGAGGGTGAAGCTCCCGGTGAACAGCCGGGACCGCAGTCGCAGCGTGCCGTCGCGGTCGGCGCGGACGGTGATCTCGTCGGCCTGGCCGCTGCTCCAGGTCAGCGACACCGTGTAGCCGCCCCGGCCGCGCAGGCCCGCGACCTGCCCGGCGGGCCAGGCGGTCGGCAGCGCGGGCAGCAGGTGCAGCTCGCCGGTGTGGCTGTGCAGCAGCATCTCGGCGATGCCCGAGGTGGCGCCGAAGTTGCCGTCGATCTGGAACGGCGGGTGCAGGTCGAACATGTTCGGCGCGAGCCGGTCGGTGCGTACCAGGTCGCGCAGGAGCTTGTGGGCGCGGGCACCGTCCTCCAGCCGGGCCCAGAAATTGATCTTCCAGGCGAGGGACCAGCCGGTCCCGTCGTCGCCGCGCAGCTCCAGCGTCCTGCGGGCGGCCTCGTACAGCGCCGGGGTGCCGCGCCTGGTGATCTGGTTGCTGGGATGCAGCCCGTACAGGTGGGAGACGTGCCGATGGGTGCGTTCGGTCTCGACCCAGTCGGCCAGCCACTCCTGCACGTTCCCCCGCGAGCCGACACGGCTCGGCGGCAGCCGGTCCCTGGCGGTGCGCACCTGAGACCGGAAGGTGGTGTCGACACCGAGCACCTCGCTCGCCCGGGCCGCGGCGTCGAACAGGTCGCGCAGGATCTGGTTGTCCATCGTCGGGCCGGCGCAGACGCTGGCGTTCGCGTGGTGCGCCAGCTCCGGCGAGTTCGACGGGTTCGTCACCAGGTAGCCGAGCGTCGGGTGGGCGACCAGGGTGTCGAGGAAGAACTGGGCGGCGCCCTTGAGCGCCGGGTAGTTGGCCTGAAGGAAACCGCTGTCGCCGGTGAACAGGTAGTGGTCCCAGATGAGCGTGCTCAGCCAGGCCCCGCCGGTCTGCCACATGCCCCAGAACGCGCCGTCCACGACCGACGCGCCCCGCCAGGCGTCGGTGTTGTGGTGGGTGACCCAGCCGCCGGCGCCGTACTGCGCCTGGGCGACCCGCGCGCCGGTCACGGTGAGGTCCTTGACCATGTCGAAGACCGGCAGGAAGCACTCTGAGAGGTTCGTGGTGTCGGCCGGCCAGTAGTTCATCGGCAGGTTGGCGTTGACCGTGTACTTCGAGTCCCAGGACGGCGTCAGCGAGTCGTTCCAGATGCCCTGGAGGTTCGCCGGCTGGGTGCCCGGCCGCGACGAGGAGATCAGCAGGTACCGCCCGAACTGGAACAGCAGCGCGGCGAACTGCGGGTCGTTGGTGCTCGCGTGCTGCGCGATCCGTACGTCGGTCGGCTGGTCGGCGGCGGCCGTGCGGCCCAGGTCGATCGTGACCCGGTTGAACAGCGCCTGGTAGTCGGCGCGGTGGCGGGTACGGAGCTGGTCGACGGCCACGCTCTTGGCGGCGTTCAGCCGGTTGCGGGCGATGCCCTGGTAGTCGCCGTTGACGGTGCGGTAGTTGACGTAGCTGGTGCCGATCGAGACCAGGACCGTCACGCTGGTGGCGCCGGACACCCGCAGCGTGCCGCCGGAGCTGCTGACCGTGCCGCCGGTGACGGCGGCGTTCGCCAGCGCGAGGAACCGTACCGAGCCGGTGACCCCCTCCATCGACCCGGAGACGCCGTCGAGCGCGATGGTCGCGCCGTCCGGGCTGGACACGGTGGTCCGCTGCGGGCTGTCGAACGCGGCGGAGAACGTGATCGCGTTCGCGCGGTCGGCGGTCAGCCGGAGCACCATGACCTGGTCGGGTGCGCTGGCGAACATCTCCCGCTGGTACCGGACGCCGCCCTGCACGTACGTGGTGGTGATGGTGGCGGTGGTGAGGTCGAGCGTCCGGTTGTACTGCGTCGCCCCGCTCGCCGAACCGAAGGCGAGCCGGAGGTCGCCGACGGTCTGGTACGCGAGCTGACCACCCGGGCTGCCCATCATGGTCTGGTTGATCAGGTCCTGCGCCGAGGTCCACTGGTCGGCGAAGACCCGACGCCGGATCTCGGCCAGGTTGGCTGCGCCCCTGGTGTTCGCCGAGTCGTACGGGCCGCCGGCCCAGACGGTGTCCTCGTTGAGCTGGAGCCGTTCGGTGTCGACGTTGCCGAACACCATCGCGCCGAGCCGCCCGTTGCCGATCGGCAGGGCACGCAGCCAGTCGGTGCCGGCCGGTTCGTCGTACCAGAGTGCCAGGTCGTTCGCGGCCAGCACCTGTGGTGGCGCCGCCGAGCCGGCGCGTGCGGCGGCGCTCCAGGCGGCCGGCACCAGCGCGGCACCGGCCCCGGCCGCGCCGGCCTTGAGGATGTTCCTTCGGGTCACGTCGGACATGGTCTTCTCCTCGCAGGCGGGTCGGGTGGTGGTGCGGCCGGTGCGCGGGCGGGCCGGCGTCGGCCCGCCCGCGCACCGGGTGCGGTGGCTACCTCGCGCAGGCGACGCCGTTGAGGGTGAACGCCGCCGGTGCGGCCGTGTTGCCGGTGTGGTTCGCCTGGAAGCCGAGGCTGACCGAGGCGCCGGGCGCGATGGTGGAGTTGTAGGAGACGTTGCGGGCGGTCACCTGACCGGAGCCGGGCGAGTAGGTGGCGTTCCAGCCAGAGGTGATGGTCTGCCCGCCCGGCAGGGTGAAGACCAGCGACCAGCCGTTGATCGCGCTGCCGCCGGTGTTGGTGAGGGTGAGGTCTTCGGTCAGGCCGGTGTTCCAGGCGTTCACCGTCGCGGTGACCTTGCAGGTGACGCCGGACGGCGGCGGGGTGGTCGGGCCGGGGGTGGTCGGCGCGGGCGTGGTGGGCGGCGGCGTCGTGCTCTGGAACTGGGTGAAGAACTGCCACGTCTCCCCCGGCAGCCAGGTACGCGAGCCGCTGTCACCCGGCGCGCCGTCCTGCGGGGCGGCGATGTGCCCCTCGTCGAAGGCCGCCCACACCACCGGGTACCCCGCCCGGCAGCCCGTGTACGTGGTGGTGCGGTGGCTCAGGCTGCCCTGGCCCGGCTCGGGCGGGTTCTGCGTGGCGCAGCCGTTGTTGCGGACGAACCGGTCGCGCATCGTCCGCCCGCCGGCGATGCCGAGGACGCCGTCGCGGATGCCGTGCGCGGCGAAGTACGCGATCGGCTGCGTGCCGCCGCTGCATCCGCTGAGCTGGCCGCCGGCGTAGACGGCCACCGCCCGGAAGACGGTGGGCCGGGCGCAGGCGACCGCGTAGCTCATGGCGCCGCCGTAGCTGAACCCGAGCGCGAAGCGCTGGCTGGTGTCCACACACAGGCCGGCGTCGACACGGCGCAGGATGTCGTCGACGAAGGTGATGTCCTCGCCGCCGGCGTTGGCCCAGCCGTTGTTGAGCCCCTGCGGCGCGACGAAGATGGTGCTGTTGTTCGCCAGCCGCTGCAACCCGTAGTACGACCACACGTCGCGTTGGACGGTCTGACCGGTGGCGACGTCGGTGGCGGTGCCGCCGCGCCAGTGGAAGCCGACGACCAGCCGGTACTGGCGGTTGACGTCGTAGCCGTCGGGCACCCGCAGGATGAACGTGCGGTTCTTGCCGCTGCTGGTGACGGTGTGCGTCCCGCTGGCCAGCGTCGGGGCCTTCCCGCAGCCGGCCGTCGCGGCCGCCGCGCCGACGTCCGCGGCCCGGGCGCTGCCGCCCAGTGAGCCGCCGACCATGGCGGCGCCCATGCCCAGGGCCAGCAGGATCGCGGCGGTGACCGACCCGGCTCTCGTTCTGCGCTTCGACATCTGAGGTCTCCTCCGGTGATGGTGGGGTGGGCCGGTCTAGCGGAACTGCCACCAGTTGACGTTGAGCAGGTAGCCGCTGCCGCCGGCGAAGCGCAGGAACACGTCCTGGGTGCCGGTGGCGCCACTGACCGGGCAGGTGACCGTGGTCCACGTCTGCCAGCCGCCGGTGCCGCCGACGGCGCAGGTGCCGGCCACGGCGCCGGTGGGGCTGCCCAGCCGCACCTCGATCCGGCCGCCGGCCGTCGCCGAGGCCACCCGGGCGGTTAGCGAGCCGGCGCCGGCGCCGAACGCGACGCCCTTGACCTTGATGTAGTCGCCGTTCTCGATCCAGCCGACGTTCATCCCGCCCTCGCTCGACGGTTCCGTCTCGACGCCGGCGGACCAGGCGATCGTCTCCGCCTCCTGGCGCACGTACGGGTTGAGCGTGCCGACCTGCGGTGCGCCGGCGCTGGTCATGTTGATCGTCGGGATGGTGCCGTCGGAGCGGTAGCTGAACTTCTCCACCGCCACGGACCGGGTGAAGCCGCCGCCGCCCGGCAGCGCGCCGTTGTGGTAGAAGAAGTAGGAGCCGCCGTTGAAGTCGATGATCGAGGCGTGGTTGGTGAAGCTGCCGCCCTGGCGGGGCATGATCGTGCCGCGGTAGGTCCACGGACCGGTCGGGCCGGGTGCGGTGGAGTAGCCGATGAACTCCGAGCAGCACTCGGCCGCGAAGACGTTGTAGTAGGTCCCGTTGCGCTTGTAGACCCAGGGCCCTTCCTCGTACAGCGTGGGACGGCTGGTGTTCCCGCTGCGGGCGCCGAAGCCCGCTGTGGTCAGCGGGATCTGGGTCGGGCCGCCGGAGAACGACATCATGTCGGCGTTCAGCCGCACGTACCAGAGGTTCGGGTTCCCCCAGTACAGGTACGCCTGCCCGGTGTCGTCGACGAAGGCGTGCGGGTCGATCTCACCGTTCTCCACCAGCGGACGGCCGATGGCGTCCCGGAACGGGCCGGTCGGGCTGTCGGAGACACCGACGCCGATCGCCATCCGGCCGGTGGCCCGGTTCTTGACCGGGACGTACCAGTAGAAGCGGCCGTTGCGGTAGACGGTCTGGCCGGCCCACGCGTCGGCGCTGGCCCAGCTGAAGGTGGCCAGGTTCATCGGCGAGCCGTGGTCGGTCCAGTTGACCATGTCGGCCGACGAGTAGACCCGCCACTCCTTCATGGTGAAGTAGGTCGAGCCGTCCTCGTCGTGGCCGGTGTAGAGGTAGACCCGGCCGTTGTGCACCAGCGCCGCCGGGTCGGCCGTGTAGATGGTCTGGACGACGGGGTTGTCCGCGTGGGCGACAGCAGGCGTCAGCGCGACCGCGCAGAGCATGCTCGCGAACAGCGCGACGCCGCGTCGCAGGAGTCTTCTGGTCATGACGGCCTCCTCGGTCAGGGCGTGATGCGGAAGGTGGCGTCCTGGCGGTCGCTCGCGCTCGACGCCGAGCCGAGTGGGTCGATCCGCAGCAGGTAGTTGGCGTGCCGCAGGTAGCGGTCCGGGAAGTTGTGCGACCGGAACGACGTCCACGAGGCGTCGGCGAGTCCCGCGGTGCGGTGGAAGGTGGCGTCCGCCCGGAACGTGGCCGACCCGTCGTTCGGGTCGAGGCGGATGGCGTAGTTGCTGTGCCGCAGGAAGCTGCCCGGCCGGTTCACCGACTCGAACGACACGGCGGCGGGGTCGGCCAGGCCGGCCACCATCCGCCACATCTGGTCCTGGTAGGGATCGAACGGGTACGCGTCGACGCGGCCGACCCCGTTGCTGTGCCGTACCACGTGGTCGGGCAGGTTCGACGACTTGAGCCGGACCCAGTTCGGGGTGCCCCACCGGGAGATCATCGCGTTGTACTCGGCGTCGCTGATCCCGACGATCGAGCCGTGCTTGGCGTTCAGCGGCGGCGTGTAGTCGCGCTGGTGGAGCGCGGTCCACGAGTTGCCGCCGATGTTCGAGGTGGACCAGATGTAGTAGTCGGCGTTGACCGGGCTGAACGAGTCGCCCCAGAGCCGCCAGCCGCTGCCGTCGTTGTTCTTGACCAGCAGTGGCGCCTCGATCGCGTTGCCCTGCCGCAGTCCACTGGTGTACGTGGTGAAGCTGTTCGGCGCGCCGGTCGAGGAGCGGGCGCCGTGCAGCAGGCCGGTGGACAGGTTCTTGAAGTAGAGGTACGTGGTGCCACCGTCGACGACGACGTCACCGTCGAGCACCCCGAAGCCGGGGCTGAAGAACACCTGCTGCGGGCCGACTGTGATGAAATCGCTTGTGTAGTTGACCATCAGCACGTCGCCGCCGCTGTTGCAGGAGTAGACGATGCCGTACTGGCCGCGGCCGGCGTCCCAGAACGCCGTGGGCGCCCAGGTGTGCGAGTTGGGCAGCGTGTGCATCCGGATCCGGCGGTAGCCGGTGAGAGCGGTGAGGTCGGTCGAGTCCCACACGTGCAGGTACTGGCTGTTCAGGCCGAAGTTGGTGCCCTTGAGATCGGTGGCCAGGATGACGAACCTGCCGTCCCGCTTGCGGAACACGAACGGATCCCGCAGGCCCATCTGCCCCTGCGTCGGGGTGACCACCGGGTTGTTCTGGTTCAACGGCGTCCAGTTCAGACCGTCCCGGCTCACCGCCAGGTGCAGCCCGTAGTCCGCGCCCTGGAAGTTCGGCGTCTCGGTGAAGTAGGCCATCGCGTACGCGGTGTTCGCCGCCCACGCCACGCCGGGAAGGCCGGTGACCGACGCCGCGGTGAGTGCGCCGGATGCCGCCACGGCCTTGATGAGTGCTCGTCGACTGATCGCCACGGATCGGAACCCCTCTGCCGCCACGCTCGTGCGCGTGGATGGGTGGGACGTGATGACGCGGGCCGGACCGGCGTCTGATGTCGGCAGGAAGGGCTGGTGTTAGCGCTAACAGGATGCTGCCCAGGCATCCTTTCCGTACGCGCTCCGCCACCCCACCGGCGCCGGGCTCCCGTCCGTGCGCCGCATCTGCCTATATGGACTCTCATGGATGGAGGCGTCGGCCGTCAAGATGTGACGAACAGGTTTCGCGAAAGTTCCCGCGGAAAGCCGAAGATCCACGACCCGACCCGGCGAAGTCCTCCGGGGCGCGAAATGTTATCGATAACCTTTCGCGGGCGGTCTGAGCGGCCCGTACTCGCCCTCGCGCCGCAGCCATAGACTTCCCTCGTGATCGAAGAAGGACCGCGGCCGCACCTGCGCAAGCCCCGGCGCGGTGACCTGCCCCTCGCGACGATCGCCGAACTCGCCGGAGTGTCCCCACCCACCGTCTCCAAGGTCCTCAACGGCCGGCGCGGGGTGGGCGAGCAGACCCGTCAGCGGGTGGAAGCCCTGCTCCGCGACCACGGCTACCGGCGACGGCAGACCACCGGCGCGGCCCTCTGCGTCGAGGTGGTCTTCCACCGGATGCTGTCCTCGATCGCCATGCAGATCCTGCGCGGCGTCCAGGAGGTCGCCGCCGCCCACGACCACACCGTCGGCTTCACCGACGTGCACCGGCTCGTGTCGGCCGGGCTGCCCTGGGCGGAGCAACTGCTGGTGCGGCAGCCGACCGCCGTCATCACGGCGTTCGCCCTGGTCACCGCCGAGGACGGCGAACGGTTCGAGGCCGACGGGATACCGCTGGTCGCCATCGACCCGACCGGCGACCTGTTCCCCACCCCCGCCGTCGGGTCCAACAACTGGAGCGGCGCGCTCGCCGCCACCCGGCATCTGCTCGAACTCGGCCATCGCCGGATCGGCGTGATCACCGGACCGGTCCGGGACCTGTCCGCGCGCGCCCGGCTGGACGGGTTCCACGCCGCGCTGGACTACGCCGGTGTCCCGTTCGACCAGAGCCTCGAACAGCGGGGCGTGTTCACCTTCGAGGACGGCCGCGACCTCGGCGCTCAGCTGCTCGCCCGGCCCGACCCGCCGACCGCTGTCGTCTGCGGCGACGACCTGCAGGCGATGGGCGTCTACGCGGCGGCCCGGGAGGCCGGTCTGCGGATACCGGAGGATCTCAGCGTGGTGGGCTTCGACGACATCGAGCAGGCGGCCTGGCTCGCGCCACCGCTGACCACGGTGCGGCAGCCGTTCGCCGAGATCGGCGCCACGGCCGCCCGGCTCGCCCTGACCCTGGCCGACGGCCGCGCCCCGGCCCAGGAGCGGTACGAACTCGGCACCACTCTCGTGGTACGGGCCAGCACCGCGCCGCCGTCGCGATGACCCCCGGCGGTCCTACCCCACCCGGACCGCGGCGTCCCGCATCAGCACTCCCCCACCCGTGCGCTCGACCCGGCGCGCCGAGCGGGGCGCGGGCGCGACCGGCCGGCCCACCCGGGCCACGTGCACGATCCGCTCCGGCGCCACGTCCAGCAGCGTGCCGAGCGCGTCCCGGGTGGCGGCCACGTCGACGAGCTGACTGAGCGGATGCGCGGCCAGCCCGGCCGTGTGCAGCGTCAGCCACATCCGCATGAGCACGCGTCCGAACTCGACCTGCCCGGCCGCGTCCAGACCGGGCGGCGCGACGAGCGCCAGCACCCCGCCGCCCTGCGCCAGCGGGTCACCGCCCGCGGCGGCGAGCAGCCGGGGCAGCCCCAGCGGGCGCAACGCCGGGTACGCCGCGAGCGCCGCCCGCAGTCCGGTGGCAGTGGCCCGGCCCAGCCCGAGGCACCTGTCACTGAGCCCGTCCGCCCGGTAGCGCGGGCCCGACCGGTCCAGGCGCAGCCAGCGGCGCAGCTCCGCGACCACCGCCGGGTCGGCGTACACCTGCCGGTCGGCCGTGCGCAGCAACGCGCGCAGCCGCCCGGCCGCCGGCACGGCACGGACCGCGCCACCGGCCCGCCGGGCGACCGCGTCCACGGCCGCGACCACGTCGGCGTCCGGCCCGGCGGTGAACCGGCCCCGGTGGGTACGCCGGTCCCACACGTCGGCGGTGCGGAACGGCGTCCGGTACGGCTGCCGTCCCGGCCGTAGCCGCCCCACCCGCCGGTCGGACTCGTCGTGGTCGGCGGCCCAGTCCAGCCGCAGCCCCGCGTCGGCGGCGACGATGAGGCAGGTCTCCACGAACGCGCCCAGCGACAGCCGCAGGTCGCGCCCGGTCGGGTCGCCCGCGGGAAGCGCGTCGGCCGGATCCCAGCCGACGGTGATCGCCCAGCGCTCGTAGCGCAGCCGCCACGGCTGGGTGTTGTGTGCGCTCGGCGCCCGCCAGCACAGCGGCTCCAGCGCGTGGAACGCGGCGAGGTCCATGCTCACCGCTCCCTGGCGTAGAACGCGTAGCCGTGCAGCGGGCGCCCGCCGAGGCGCCGGTACTGGGCCGCCGACGCCGGGTTGTCCCGCCCGACGTACGTGCTGCGCAGCGCCGTGTAGCCGCCGTCGTGCAGGTTGTGGTGCAGGTGCGCGGAGAGCAGCCGCTGGTAGCCGCGCCCCTGGAACTCCGGCACCACGCCCTTGACGATCAGCACTGCCTCCCGCCGGTACCGGCGGCGGGTGGCCAGCAGCCGAAGCTGGTTGACCGGGTTCAGGTCGCCGCGGACCGCGACCAGGAAGTCGCTGATGTCCGGCACGCAGAGCACGAACGCCACCGGCCGCCCGTCGCGGGTCAGGTAGAGCAGGAGCGACTCGTCCAGCAGGTACGCCAGGCCGTCGGTCTGCCGCCGCAGTTGCGCCGCGGAGATCGGCGTGTAGTAGCCGAGCTGGGCGAAGGAGTCGTTGAGCATCCCGCGCAGCAGGTCGAGCTGCTCGTCGAGCCGCCGCGTGTTACCCCGGTGCAGTTCCAGCCGCGCGCCGTCGGGCTGGACCCCCAGCGCGGGCGGCGGCTCGACCGGCGGCGGGACCGGGCAGATCCACGTGTCGGAGACGAACCGCCCGGCGAACCCGTTCTCCTCGTACGCGTCCGGGTAGTACGGCGGGTTCCACGCGCTGTCCACGAAACCCCGGTCGGCGTACCCGGAGGTGATCACGCCGCCGGCCTGGTTGGGCAGCAGCGCCACCGGCCCGAACAGCAGGTCCCGGCCCGGCGTCGCGTACGCGCCGATCGCGTCGAACAGCGGCCCGGCCGCGGGCGCGGTGAACTCGGTGAGCCCGAACAGCTGGCAGCGGCGGCCCAGCTCGGCGTCGAAGTCCGCGTCGGTGTGCAGTGTGGTCCGCCCGGCCACGGTGCCGGTGGCGTCGCGCAGCACGTACATCGGCACGCCGTCGCGCCACCAGCGGCGGATCTGCTGCCGGGGCGTCGGCACGTACCGGGGCTCGTCGGCGTACAGCCGGTCGGTGAGGGCGAGGAAGTCGCGCAGGCCGCGCCGGCCGGTCACGCGCTCGAACCGGTGGCCGGTCACCGGCGCACCGCCGGTCCGGTCGTCTCCGCGCCCAGCGGCGTGAACCGCTCGATGTGGCCCATCGCGCCGTCCTCGGCCCGCCACGCGCCGTTGGAGTAGCCGTCCGGGGAGGCGGTGTAGAGCCGGATGAACCCGGCGGTGGCGTTGCGGTCGCCGTCGGTCAGCCACATCATCAGCTTGCGGTGGTGCCGGGTCCGGGCGAAGCGCAGCAGCGCGTCCCGGTCGGTGAAGAACGCGATCGTGCCGAGCGTCAGCGGGAACTGCCAGTAGACGGTGTGCCAGCAGTAGCCGGACATCCGGCGCATGTCGCGCACCATCCGGATCCAGTCGGGGGCCAGGCGCAGCAGCACCAGCGGGTTCGCGTACCGGGTGCCGCCGATGAACATGGCGCCGGCGCGGGCCTGCGCGGGGGCGCGGGAGAAGTCACGGGTACGCATCGCTCACCTCACCAGGTAGACGTTCTTGAGCTTCTGCATGTCGGCGAACGGGCCGCCGTCCGGTTCGTGCAGCTCGACCCGCAGGTCGCCGGCGGTCGGGTCCTCCACCAGGGACTGCGCGAAGTCCCGCGACACCGAGGTCAGGTGCGCGCGTACCCCGTCGCGGCAGGCGTCGGCGAGCGCCGCGCGTGCCGCGGCGTCCAGCGGGCGGCGCAGCTCGACGTGGATCACCGGCCGGGTCTCCAGCGCCGCGTCCTCGTGCAGCGTGAGACAGAACCTGTTGATCTCGGCGGCGTACGGGTTGCCGGTGTAGAGGCCGTACTCGACGTCCTGCGGGTAGAGGTTCGCGCCCAGGTAGGACACGGTGGAGTCGCTGCGGCCGAACAACAGCAGCAGCGGCAGCGTCATCCGCTCCTCCGCCACCGCGGTACGGAACTCGGCGCGGCGTACCGGGTCGGCGTTGGCCAGCTCGACGATCCGCCGGTACGGCACCAGCAGCGCCTCGTCGCCGACGTTGTAGCGCAGCCGGGGCTGGAGCACGTGCGGGCTGGCCACAGTGCAGAGCAGTTCCCGCCGCTCGTTCGTCTCCAGGTAGGTGGCGAACGGGTTGTACTGGAACACCATCGGCAGCCGCTGCTCGCCCCGGCCGAGCAGTTCCGCGCGCAGTCCCGCGTCGGTGCGCAGCCGCCGCCGCAGCCACACCGTGAACCGGGTCTCCGCGCCGATGCCGATGGTCAGGTCCGACGCCCCGTACGCCGAGCGCACCCGCACGAACCGCTGCTCCAGGTAGTCGCGCAGTGCCTCGGTCATCCCCTCGCCGCCGCAACTGGCGAAGATCCGGTACCGCGACCACTGGAAGTCCTCGGCGTCGAGCCGGTCCCGCAGGTGCTTGAGGAACGGCGGGTACGCGGTCACCAGGTAGTCGTGGCCGGGACCGAACTCGCGCAGCGTGTCGACGATCTTCCCGAGGTCCGGGCCGGTGTTCTTCACGGTCGCGATCCGGGCCATCGCCGCACCGGTGGTGGTGCCGGTCGCCCAGGCGCCCATCGAGTACGCGTTGATCACGAACGGCCGGCGCATCGGGAACGCCAGTCCGGTGTAGCCGGCGATGTCCCGGTGCACCGCCCGTAGTTCCCGCTCGCCGCGTGGCCAGTTGAACGGCCGCCCGGACGAGCCGGCCGACTCGTCGACCACCACGCCCCGATCCGGCATCCGCCCGTCCCGGCAGCGGGCGGAGGCGTCGTACGCCATGACGTACCCGTGCTTGTCGGTCTCCGGGAAGTCCCGCAGCCGGCGGCGCAGGCCGCCCGGGCGGGCCCGCAGGAACGCCTGGTAAGCAGGCACCCGCCGGGCGGCCCGCACGCAGGTCGACCGCGCGTTCGCGGCGGCGAGCCGGTCGAGGACCGGGTGGTGGCGCCGGGCCAGCCAGCGCCAGCCGGCCGGGTGGTGGGCGACGAGCCGGGCCAGCGCGGCGACCGCGCGGCCGGCGGGGGCCAGCGCGGCCTCGGCGGGCAGGGGCGTGTCGACGGTACGTGCAGCGGCGTGTCGGTGCAGCGTCTCGGCCATGACAAGCATCCTGTCGACGCCGCCGCGCCCGCACATGAGCGACGGGACGGTACTGCGCTGAGTACGCGTACCCAGTCACCGCCGGATGGCGAGCCGAGCTCGCCATCATTACCGTCAGTCACCATCGCGACACATGCCTAGCCCGCCGCCCGGAGCCGGGTGGAGACTCCGCCGCATGGAGAACGTGGAGCGTGAGCGCACGAACGAGCGCTTCGAGAAGGTGGCCGAGGAGACCTCGGAGACCGTGACCCACGCGGCCACGGTGCTGGAGGAGGAACTCGCGGCGGGGCTGGCCGGCGCCCGGCGGCTCGAGGAGAAGCTGACCGAGAGCCGGCGCGTGGACCCGGAGGCGTTCGACGAGCTCGTCGCCCGGGTCCGCACCGACGGGCACGCCCTGATCGACACCGTGGTCGGGCAACTGAAGATGGCCGACGACCAGCGCGGCGAGGTGATCCGGCGGTACACCTCGGATGCCCACGACGCGCTGGACACCGTACTCAATCTGGCGCGGCTGGCCCCCGAGGTCGCAAACGGGCTCGCGGACCGGCTCGCGTCGCCGGCCCCGAAGCGGCCGACGGACCGGTAGCCGCGCGATGGCGCCGACCACCGGGGTGGCCGGCGGGCACGTGGAACGGATGCTGGAGCGCTATCGCGGGCTCGCCCTCGGCGCGCTGCTCGACGACGTGCCCGACGGCGGCCCGCGATACCTCTACGACCTGGTCGCGGAGTACCCACGGCGGTGGGGCAAGGGGCTGCGCGCCGCGCTGTGCCTGGCCACGTGCCGGGCGTTCGGCGGCGGCGACGCGGTGGGCCTCAACGCCGCGGTGACTGTGGAGCTGTTCCACAACGCCTTCCTCATCCACGACGACATCCAGGACGAAAGCGAGCAGCGGCGCGGTGGGCGGACCCTGCACGCCGAGTACGGCGTGGGCGTGGCCCTGAACGTCGGCAATATGACGAACCTGCTGGCGTTGCGGCGGCTGGCGGCGAACCGGGCGGCGCTCGGCTCCGGGATCGCCTGGCGGCTGTTCACCGAGACCGAGCTGATGATGCGCCACTCGCTGGAGGGGCAGGCCATCGAGATCGGCTGGATCCGCGACAACGTGTGCGACCTGGACGCCGACGACTACTACCGGATGTGCCTGAAGAAGACGTCCTGGTACACGTGCATCTACCCGTGCCGCACGGGGATCCTCGTGGCGACCGGCCGGGAGAACGCGGTCGACGTGCTGGACCGCTACGGCTGGTACCTGGGTGCGGCGTTCCAGATCCAGGACGACGCGCTCAACCTCACCGGCGACTACGCCCGGTACGGCAAGGAGATCGCCGGTGACCTGTGGGAGGGCAAGCGCACGCTGATCCTGATCGACTTCATGCGGCGGTGCACACCGGAGGAACGCGAACGGCTCGTCCGCCTGCTGAGCCGGACCCGTGCGGAGCGCACCGACGCCGAGGTGCGCTGGCTGCACGGGCGGCTGCTCGCGTACGACTGTGTGGAGTCGGCGCGGCGCAGCGCCCGGGATCTCGCGCTGGCCGCCCGGCGCGAGGGTGAGCGGGCGCTGGGCGACGCTGCCGACACCGACGACGGCCGTTTCCTGCTGGAGCTGACCGACTACGTGGTGGAACGCGCGCGTTAGCCGCCCAGGATGCCGCGCAGCCAGGTGAGCTGTTCGCGCTGGTGCTCGGCCTCGCCGCCCTCGTGGTCGTTGAACTCGTACACCCGCACGTCCTTGTCGCCGCCGTAGCGGTGGTAGGCGGCGAAGCAGGTCGACGGTGGGCAGACCTGGTCCCGCAGGGCGATCGAGAACAGCGCCGGCGCGGTCGCGCGCGGCGCGAGCACCGCGGCGTCCAGGTAGGACAGGGTGCGGAACACCTGGTCGGCGCGGTCGCGGTGCAGCGCGAGGTAGTCGACGACCTCGGCGTACGGGCTGTCCGGGCCGGCGACGCGCACGCCCCGGCGGATGTCGCACAGGAACGGCACGTCCGGCATGACGGCGGCGACGTCCGGGCACAGCGCGCCGGCGGCGAGAGCGAGGCCGCCGCCCTGGCTGAAGCCGGTGACCGCCACCCGCGCGAGGTCGACGGCGGGGTGCCGCCGGGCGGCCTCGGCGAAGCGCACCGCGTCGGTGATGAGCCGCCGGTAGTAGTGGTCGGCCGGGTCGGCGACGCCCCGGGTGAGGAAGCCGGGCACGGTGCCGGTCGGGTAGGGGTGCGGGTCGGGCGTGCCGCCGGTGGCGGCGCTCCAGCCCTGGCCCCGGCTGTCCATGATCAGGTGCGCGAAGCCCGCCGCCGCCCAGAACAGCTTCTCGTGCGCCAGGCCGCGGCCCCGGCCGTAGCCGAGGTACTCGACCAGGCAGGGCAGCGGCCCGTCGGCCCCGGCGGGCAGGTGCAGCCATCCGCGTACCGGTTCGCCGCCGAAGCCGGGGATCGTGGCGGCGTACGTGCGGATCTGGGTCAGGCCGGTGTCGACCGGCTCGTAGACCGCCGCCTCCGGGTCGCCGCCGCCGCCGAGGGTGCGCGACCAGAACGCGTCCAGGTCCGCCGGCACGTCCAGCTCCGGCCGGTACGCGAGGCAGCCGGCCAGGTCGAGGTCGGTCAGCGGCACGACGCGGCCTCCCGTACGGCGGAGGCGAACCAGCCGGTGATGGTGCTCGGGTGGGTGATGGCGGTGCCGACCACCACCGTCCACGCGCCCGCCCGCAGCGCCTGCGCGGCCTGCTCCGGCGTGTGGATGCGTCCCTCGGCGACCACCGGGACGTCGACCGCGGCGGCGAGCCGGGCGACCAGGTCCAGGTCCGGCCCGTCGCCCTTGGTGGTGTACGCGGTGTAGCCGGCGAGCGTGGTGCCGACCAGGTCGGCGCCGGCGGCGGCCGCCGCGATGCCCTCGTCCAGCGTGGAGCAGTCGGCCATCACCAGCGCGCCGGTGCGCTCGTGCACGGCCGCGATCGTGTCGGCGAGGGTGCGGCCGTCGGGCCGGGGCCGGGACGTGCCGTCGAGCGCGACGACGTGCGCCCCGGCGTCGGCGACGGCGAGCGCGTGCTCCAGCGTCGGGGTGATGAAGACGTCGTCGTCGCCGTCCTTCCAGAGCCCGATCAGCGGCAGGTCCACCGCCGCGCGGATGGCGGCGATGTCAGCCAGTCCCTGGGCGCGGATGCCGGCGGCGCCGCCCCGGGCGGTGGCGAGCGCGACCCGGCGCATGGTGTCCGGGTCGCGCATGGGCTCACCCGGGTACGCCTGGCAGGAGACGACCAGGCGGTCACGGAGCTGGTCGACGAGCGCGTTCATGAGACCTTCCAGGCGAGCGAGGCGGCGCCGAGCAGCGGCGCGTCGGGGCCGAGGGTGGAGGCGAGCACGGGCACGCCGGCCAGGCCGGGCAGCGTCTCGGCGCGCACCGCGTCGCGCAGCGCCCGCCACCACGGCTCACCGAGGCCGGTGACGCCGCCGCCGATCACCACGGCGGCGGGGTCGAGCACGTTGACCAGGCCGCCGACGGCGGAACCGGCAGCCGCGCCGCCGAGCCGGACGACCTCCCGGGCCGCCTCGTCGCCGTCCGCGGCGAGCGCGGCGACGGCCCGCAGGTCGGCCACCGGCCGGCCGGTACGCCGGACGTACTCGGCGGTGAGTGCGGGACCGGCGGCGATCGCCTCCAGGTGCCCGCGCCCGCCGCACGTGCAGGCAAGCGTTCCGGCGTACGGGGACGGCTGGTGCCCGGCGTGCCCGGCGGCGCTGTGCGCACCGGCGAGCACTGTGTCGCCGAGGACGAACGACGCCCCGACACCGGTGCCGACGGCGACGTAGAGCACTGTGTCGTACCCGGCGGCGGCGCCGTGACGCGCCTCGCCCAGCGCGTGGGCGTGCACGTCGTTGATCACGGTGACCGGCACGCCCAGGCGCCGGCTCAGGTCGCCGCGCAGATCCGTGCCGGTCCACCCGGTCAGCACGTCGGTGGCGGACAGCACCAGGCCGGAGCCGCTGTCGATGACTCCGGCGCTGCCGACGCCGAGCGCCCGTACGACGCCCGGTGCATCCGCCCGCAGCTTCTCCACCAGGCCGGCGGCGGTGTCGAGCACCGCGGCGGCGCCGGAGCGACCAGGCGTCGGCGCGGTGCGCCGGCCGACGACCTCGCCGGAGGCGGTGACCAGGGCGGCGGTGGTCTTGGTGCCGCCGATGTCGAGCGCGGCGACCAGACCGGTCGTGCTCACCTCGGGCATGGTCAGAGCAGCCCGGCCAGTTCCAGCTGGGTACGCACGCGGCCCGTCTCGGCGGCGTCCAGCGGCCGCAGCGGCAGCGACACCGCGTTGCCGGCGATGACGCCGAGCAGGGACAGCGCGGTCTTGAAGGCGCCGACGCCCCGGGTGGCGCCCGCCGAGGTGGCCGGGTCGGCGGCGTCGACGATGCGGAACAGCCGGGTCAGACGGTCCTGCTCCCGGCGGGCGGCGGCCCAGTCGCCGGCCATGCAGGCGCGGTGCAGCCGCACGTACCCGGCCGGGTCCACGTTGCCCAGTCCGGGCACCGAGCCGGAGCCGCCCGCGAGCATCATCGCGTCGACCACCACCTCGTGGCCGGTGAGCAGGCTGAAGTCGCGCTCCGGCGCGTGCTCGGCGACGGCGAGCGCCAGCTGGCGGAACGCGACGTCGTCACCGCTGGAGTCCTTGACACCTGCGAGCACGCCGTCGGCGGCGAGCCGGGTCAGCAGGTCGACGGAGAGCTTGCTGTGCACGCAGACCGGGATGTCGTACGCCAGCAGGGGAAGCTCGACCGCCGCGGCGACCGCGCGGAAGTGCCGCTCGATCTCGTGCGGGCCGACGATGGCGTAGAACGGCGCGGTCACGACCAGGCCGTCCGCGCCCAGCCGGGTGGACGCCTCGGCCCGCTCCACGACCCGGCGGGTGGTGGGTTCGATGCAGCCGGCGATGACCGGCACGGCACCGCCGGCGGTCTTCACGATGGTCTCCAGGGCCAGGTCCCGCTGCCGGTCGGTGAGGAAGACCGTCTCGCCGGAGCTGCCGAGGGCGAAGATGCCGTCGACGCCGGCGTCGAGCAGCCACTCGACCAGCCGTTCCAGCGAGTGGACGTCGACCTCGCCCTCATCGGTCAGGGGGGTCACGGCCGGCGGCACGACTCCGGCGAACCGCGGGGCTGGGGTGGTCACAGGTTCTCCTCGACAGACTCAGTTGTGGTGCGGCCGGTCGCCGAGGTGGCGAGCGCGACCAGTTCGGTGTTGGCGGTTCCGGCGGGCACCGGGTGGTGGCAGCGGAACTCGTGGCCCTCGCCCTCGGCGGGGCGCGGCGCCGGCATGTCCACGGCGCAGCCGTCGGTGGCGGCCCAGCAGCGGGTCCGGAACGGGCAGCCGCTCGGCGGCCGGGTGGCCGACGGGACCGGGCCGACGAGCGGAATGGGCTCGATCGGGGAGAGCAGGCCCGGCGTGGCCGAGAACAACGCCCGGGTGTACGGGTGCCGGCCACCCTCGGGCAGCAGGTCGGCGGGCGTCTGCTCGACGATGCGGCCCAGGTACATGGTGACGACCCGGTCGCTGACCCGCTTGACGGTCTGGATGTCGTGCGACACCAGCACCATCGCCAGGCCGAGCCGGTCCTTGAGGTCCAGCAGCAGGTTGAGGATCTGGGCCCGCACCGACACGTCGAGCGCGCTGGTCGGCTCGTCGGCGATGACCAGTCCCGGTTCCAGGGCCAGCGCGCGGGCGATTGACACCCGCTGGCGCTGGCCGCCGGAGAGCTGGCTGGGCAGCACGTCGGCGACCGAGCGGGGCAGGCCCACCAGGGCCATCAGCTCGGCCACCCGCTGCTCGCGCTGCTGCCGGGTGCCCCGGCGGTGCACGTCGAGCGGGTCGCGCAGGATGTCGCGTACCGGCATGCGGCGGTTCAGCGAGGTGGCCGGGTCCTGGAAGATCATGCCGACGCCCGCGCCGATGTGCTCACGCCGCTCGGCGGCGCTCATCGACCACACGTCCTTGCCGGCGAACGACACCGTGCCGGCGGTCGGCCGTTGCAGGCCGACGAGCACCTTTGCGAGCGTCGACTTGCCGCAGCCGGACTCGCCGACGATGCCGACCGTCTCGCCGGCCCGGATGACCAGGTCGGCGCCGGTGAGCGCGTAGACCTTCTCCCGGCTGAACATGCCGCCGCCGCGCGCGGCGTGCACCACGTGCACGTCGCTCAGCTCGGCGATCGGCCGGTGCTCGGCGGTGGCGCTCATCGGGCCAGCTCCTTCTCGCTGACGGTGACGGCGGGGTGGTGGCAGGCGTACCCGTGGCCGTCCGTCCCCTCCAGGGCGGGTGCGGTGTCCCGGCAGATCTCGGTCGCCATCGGACAGCGGTCGGAGAACCGGCAGCCCTTCGGGAAGTCGGCGGGTGACGGCACCACGCCGCGGATCTGGGTGAGCCGTTCCGCGCCGGTCTCCAGAGACAGGACGGAACCGAGCAGGCCGCGGGCGTAGTGGTGGGCGGGTGCCTCCATCACGTCGGCGGTCACGCCGGTCTCCACGATCTGCCCGCCGTACATCACCACGACCCGGTCGGAGACGTCGCTGACCAGGGCGAGGTCGTGGCTGACCAGGATGAGGGCGAAGCCGAGCCGCTCGCGCAGGTCCAGCAGCAGCTTCATCACCTGGGCCTGCACGGTGACGTCGAGCGCGGTGGTCGGCTCGTCCGCGATGATCAGCTTCGGGTCGCGGGACAGCGCCATGGCGATCACCACGCGCTGCCGCTGCCCACCGGACAGCTCGTGCGGGTACGCGGCGAGCGTGCGCTGCGGGTCCAGTCCGACCAGCCGCATCAGTTCCTCGGCCGAGCGGGTGCCGCCGCGGCGGATCATCTGGGCGAGCTGGGCGCCGACGCGCAGCGCCGGGTTCAGCGCCGACAGCGCGTCCTGGTAGACCATGGCGATCTCGCGGCCCATCAGGGCGCGGCGGCCCCTGGCGTTCAGCGTCAGCAGGTTCGTGTCCTGGAAGCGGATCTCGCCGCGTACCCGGGCGCCCTGCGGCAGCAGGCCCATCACCGCGAGGACGCTGAGCGACTTGCCGGAGCCCGACTCCCCCACCAGGCCGACGACCTCGCCGGGGCGGACGTCGAAGGAGAGCCCGTCGACGATGTCCACGCCGCGGTGGCGGCCCTCGAAGCCGATGGACAGGTCGCTGACCTGAAGGACCGGCTTGCCCTGCGGCAGCGGACGAGCGCGTTCGCGCAGCCGCTGCGCCGCCTCGGCGAGACCCGGCAGCTCGACCACCTCGCCGGTGCCGGGCTTCGCCTGCTCCAGCGCGTCACCGCTGGTGGTGGACGTGGCACGGCGCGCGGCCGGGGCGGCCCACGCGTCGGACATGCCCTCGGAGAGCACGTTGAGCGCCAGCACGGTGAGCAGGATCAGCAGGCCGGGGAAGAACGTGGCCCACCAGCCGCCGATCTGCACCATCTCCTTGCCGAACGCGATCACCGAGCCCCACGAGGAGGCCGCCTCCTGCGGGGCGAGACCGCCGCCGATGAAGGACAGCGACGCCTCGAAGACGATCGCGTCGGCCACCATGACGGTGACGAAGACGAGGATCGGGGCGGCGCAGTTGCGCAGGACGTGCCGCCAGAGGATGTGCGGTCGCCGGGCACCGATGATGCGCTCGGCGGCCACGTAGTCCTCGCCGTACTGGGACAGCACGTTGGCGCGGACGATGCGCGCGACCGACGGCGTGAACACGAAGCCGATCGCGATGACGAGGACCAGCAGGCTGTTCTTGCCGAACGAGATGATCAGCAGCGCGGAGAGCACGATCGTGGGGAAGGCCATGACCACGTCGAGGCAGCGCATGATGATCTCGTCGACGACTGTGCGGCTGCTGCCGGCGACGGCGCCGAGGATCGCGCCGAGCACCAGCGCGATGCCGGCCGCGCCGAACCCGACGATCAGGGAGCGCCGGGTGCCGGCGACCAGCCGGGAGAAGACGTCGCGGCCGAGCTTGTCCAGGCCGAACCAGAAGTCGCCGTTCGGGCCGGTCAGCGCCGGTCCGAGCCCTGTCTGGGTGGGGTCGTGGCGCAGCAGCAGCGGGGCGAGCACGCCGACCACGACGATGAGCGCGACGAAGCCGAGCGCGAACCGGGCCGCGAGACCGAGCCGGGCGAAGGCCATGCCGGGGCGGGACAGCCGCGTGGTGAGGGACCGGCGCATCAGTGGCCTCCGCGCAGTCGGGGGTTGGCGAAGAGGTAGAGGATGTCGACGACCAGGTTCACCAGGACGAAGCACAGCGCGATGGTCAGCACGGTGCCCTGGGCGAGCGCGGTGTCGTTCTGCTGGACGGCGCTCATGATCTGGGTGCCCATGCCTGGTAGCGAGAAGATGGCCTCGATGACGACGGTGCCGCCGATGAGGTAGCCGATCCGCAGGCCGAGCGCGGTGAGCGGGTTGACCAGCGCGTTGCGCAGCACGTTGCGGCCGATCACCACGCGCGGCGGCAGTCCGGCGCCGATCGCGGTGCGGACGTAGTCCTTGTCGAGTTCCTCGACCATCGACGTGCGGACGATGCGGGCCAGCGAGCAGCCGACCGGTACGGCCAGCGCCAGAGCGGGCATGGCCAGCGACTGCAACCACAGACCGACCGAGTCGGCGGGGTTGACGTAGCCGCCGGTCGGGAAAATCGGTCGGCGGACGGAGAACTCCTGGATGAACAGCAGGGCCAGCCAGAACGAGGGCGTGGCGATGCCGGCCATGGAGACGATCCGGATGACCTGGTCGGGCCAGCGGTCCCGGTACAGGGCGGCCGGGATGCCGAGCGCCAGCGCGATGACGAGCGCGCCGACGACGCCGAGCGCGGTGAGCTGGATGGTCAGCGGCAGCGCCATGGCGATCTTCTCGGCGACCGGGACCGACGGCGGGAACGTCATGCCGAGGTCGCCGCGGACGAGGTCGCCGAGGAAGTGCAGGTAGCGCAGCGGCAGCGGGTCGTTCAGGCCGTTGGCGGCACGGAACGCCTCGACCTGCGCCGGCGTGGCCTGGTCACCGAGGACTGACAACGCCGGGTCGATCGGGGAGAACTGCATGATCACGAAGACGAAGAGCGTGATGCCCAGCACCAGGGGGATCAGCGTCAGGAATCGTCGTGCGACCAGGTTCAGGACGGTCAGCATGGATTCTCTTTCTCGTGGCGGGGCGCCGGGACGCCCGCCCGGCCGCACGGGTCACGTGGGCCGGGCGGGACGTCTGCGGGGCCGGAACCCCGCGCGTGGGCTCAGCCGGTCCGGCCGGTGCCCAGGAAGTACAGGCCGGTGGTGGAGGCGCCGGAGAAGCCGTCCACCTTGGCCGGGTCGTACGCGGTGACGACCTTGGTGTGCAGGATCGGGTACAGCGGCACCTGGTCCGCCGCCATGTCCAGGGCCTGCTTCCACAGCGCCTTGCGGGCCGTCTCGTCGGAGGTCTGCGCGGCCTTGTCCAGCAGGTCGCCCATGGCCTTGCGGTCGGCGTCGCTCCAGCGGTAGCGCTGGCCCGGCCAGGTCTCGCCGAAGTAGTACCAGCGCATCAGCAGGTCGGTGTCGACGCCGAAGACGCTCGGGTCACCGGTGGCCATGAGCACCCGGAAGGTGTCCTTGGGGACGATGTCGCCGTAGATGGCCGAGGACGGCACGGTGTTCAGCGTGGCGTTGACGCCGATCTTCTTCCACTGCTCGATGACCAGCGGGGCGACGTCCTTGACCACCGAGCTGTCGGTGGTGTCGAGCCGGAACGACAGGTTGGTGACGCCGGCCTCCTGGAGCAGGGCCTTGGCCTTGTCCGGGTTGTAGTCGTAGACGGTGGCGGCCTTCTGGTAGGCCTTGTTGCCCTCGTCGAGGTAGCTGGTCGCCGGGCTGCCGTAGCCGTTGAGCGCGGTCTTGATGACCGCTTCCTTGTCGATGGCGTAGTGCAGGGCCTGGCGCACCCGCTTGTCGCTGAACGGCGCGGCGGAGTTGTTGAACATGAGGAAGACCTGGTTGAAGGCCTGCTTCACGTCGATCGTGTACTTGTCCTTGAGCGAGTCGACGTTCAGGTAGGGCACGGCCTCGATGGCCTGAACCCGGCCGCCCTGCAGGTCCGACACGCGGGCCGACGCCTCGGTGGTGGTGTTCCACGTCATCGTCTCGACCTTGGCGGCGCGCGGGCCGTTGTAGTTCGCGTTCTTGCTCAGCTTGATGCCGGATTCCTTGGACGCGCTGTCCACCTTGAACGGGCCGGAGCCGATAGGGGCGGTGTCGAACGCCTTGGCCGCGGCGGCGTCGCCGGTCTTGGCCTTGGGGACGATCTTGATGACCGCGATCCGCTCGCTGAACAGGGCGAACGGGTACTTCAGCTTGAACTCGACGGTCGTCGCGTCCTTGGCGGCGACGCTGTCGAGGAACGACACGAAGCCCTGCATCAGCGGCGGCGCCTTCGGGTCCGCGGGCTTGAGCACGCGGGTGAAGGACCAGGCCACGTCCTCGGCGGTGACCGGGGTGCCGTCGGAGAACTTCGCCCCGTCACGCAGCGTCACGGTGTAGGTCCGGCCGTCGGCCCCGGGGGTCGGGTCGCTCTTGGCCAGGGCGTTGTAGGGTTCCCGCGTGATCGGGTCGAGGTCGACGAGGCCCTCGAAGACGTGCTGGTTGACCGCCGTCGCCACGGCCGAGGAGGCGTTGCTGGGATCGAAACCGCTGGAGAGCGTGAAGGCCAGCGTGGCCTCGATGGACGTGCCCCCCTTCCCGTCGCCCACGGCGTTGGTCGAGGCGGGACCGCCACTGCAGGCCGCCAGCGCGACCGCGAGGCCACCCGCGAGGGTGGCGACGGCCAGGGAGCGGACGCGGCCCCGGGGGACGCGCCGGCTCCTCGACGGCTTACCGGTGGTGCTCACGTAGCTGCCTCCATAGGCTCTTCATGCGCTCGCGTGACCGCTCGCGCTCGGGGATGTGAAGCATAAGGTGTATGACGTCTGACGTCTGATGCCGGTAGGGTGAGGGTGTCAGATTCGGGAACGAAGGGCAAGGGGCAGATGACGACCATTGACGCCAGTCCGCTACGCGGCGCCGAGCGGCCCAGCCCTCGCAGGCAGGAGGTCGCCACCAGGATCAAGGAGTACATCCTGCGCAACCGCCTGAAGCCGGGAAACCTCCTGCCCACCGAGGCGGAACTGTGCGAGGCCGTCGGCGCCAGCCGATCCAGCGTCCGCGAGGCCGTCAAGATCCTCTCCGCGCTCGACATCGTCGAGGTGCGCCACGGCCACGGCACGTTCGTCGGCCGCATGTCCCTCAACGCCCTGGTGGAGAGCCTGACCTTCCGCGGGCTGCTCAGCGGCGAGGACGACCACCGCGTACTGGCCCAGGTCGTCGACATCCGCCAGACGCTGGAGCAAGGGCTGGCCGCCACCGTCATCGACGCGCTGGACGAGCAGCACCGGTCGGAGCTGTCCGCGCTCGCCGACGAGATGCACAGCCGGGCGGCCCGGGGCGAGGACTTCCTCGACGTCGACCGCGCGTTCCACCTGAAGCTGATGGAACCCCTCGGCAACGACCTGCTGGTCCAGCTGACCGAGGCGTTCTGGCAGGTGCAGGCCATCGTCGCGCCCACGCTGCAGACCGAGCCGGAGGACCGGGTCATCACCGCCCAGCGGCACCAGGCGATCGTCGCCGCCCTCACCGCCGCCGACGCGGCGGCGCTGCGCTCGGCCGTCGCCGAGCACTACGCGCCCATCCGGGCGAGCATCGCCCGCGCCGCGCAGACCTGATCCGCCGTACGCCGGGGCCTGTCGTTCGAGCCTGATCGAAGGTCTCTGTCCCGGGGCTCGCCCCGTGCCGAAGCTGTCTTCTGACGGGCGCATCGGGCGCCCCGGACGGCCGAGGTGCATGTCATGGCGGTGGTGTCGCGCCGAACGCGGTCATTGTGGTACGCCGTCGCGGTCCCCGTCGCTCTCGCGGCGGCGGTGGCCGGGGCGCTGGGCGCCCGCCCGGACATCGCGCCGCCGTCCGAGGGTCACGCCTCGGCCGGGCCGCCCGCGGCGAGCGCGGCCGCCGTGCCGGTCCCGCCCGTCTCCGGTACGCCCGCCGAGGTGCGGTACGCCGCCACGCAGGCGCTGATCCGCGACTGCATGCAGCGTCGCGGATTCCGCTACTGGCCGGTGCCCCGGCAGCCGGTGCCGGAGCTGCGCGAATTCCCGTACGTCCTCGACGACGTGTCCTACGCCCGCCGGCACGGATACGGCACCGCCCTGGAACGCCGCCTCCAGGAGACGATGGCGGCCGACCCGAACGCGCGGTACGTACGGGACCTGCCCCCGGAGCGCGGCGCCGCCGCCGTACGCGCGGTGAACGGCGACCCCGGCGAGCCCGACGCCCTGCGCGCGACGCTGCCGGCCGGCGGGGTGCTGCGCCGCAGCAGTCACAGCTGCACCTCCGAGGCGGAGCGACAGCTCTATCGCGACCTGCCCGGCTGGTACCGCGTCACCAGGATCACCGACAACCTGGCCGGGCTGCGCGTCGGCCGGGTGCTCGCCGACCCCCGCTACGCCGACGGTGTGAGGGCGTGGCGGCGGTGCATGCGCGCCGCCGGGCACGACTCCGCCGACCCGGCATCGGCCCGCGCGTCGGCACCCGAGCCGACGTCCGGCTCCGTCACGCCCGGCGAGATCCGGCTCGCGGTGTCCGAGGCGACCTGCGCGACGCGCACCGGGCTCGGCCGGCTCGCCCGGCGGCTCGACGCCGAGCACCGCCGCGCCCTCGACCGGCAGTTTCACACCGAGGTCGCCGAACGGCTCCGCCTGGAGGCCGCCGCGCTGCCGCGGGCCCGCGCCGTGCTGGCCGCCGGCTGATCCACCCCAAGACTTCCGTGGCTGCCCGCCACGGCAGAACCCGACCGGAGGGAAGCACCATGAGAGCAGTACGGTCCGTGCTGGCCACAGTGGCCGCGGCGGCAGCCGCGCTGGCCTTCACCGCCACCGCCGCCCAGGCCGCGCCGCGGCCGACCCCGCACGCCGACGCGCAGCGTGCCGCCGCGGGCAGCGGCTACCTGTACGTCAGCCAGGACGCCAACTGGGCCGGCCGGTGGTGCTGGTGGTACAACGCCGACAACAACTGGGACACGATCAACACGGCGGAGAACGCCAACTGCGACAACAACAACCGGGCCAGCATGCGCAACCTGGCGTCCTCGGCGTGGAACGACTCGAACGGCGGCCGGCCGGTCGCCCTCTACATCCACCCCGACTACACCGGCGCGTACGCCTGCCTGGGCGCCGGCGACGCGTGGGACAACCTCACCGGCGTCTGGTTCAGCTGGGGCTCCAACCGGGACGGCTACATGGCGAACGCCAACGACAACATCGCCTCCCACCGGTGGCGCACGAGCTGCAGCGCGGGCTGAGCCGACACACGGCGGGGCGGCAGCCGTGCGGCTGCCGCCCCGCCCTATCCCTATTCAGTGATAGATGTCAATGTCGCAGACGAGACTGAGTGCGACGGCACACGTCGGAACACTGTGCGTCATGGGTACCCTGCGCATCCACTTCACGGCCGGGGACCTCAGCCGCACCCGGCTGGCGGCCCGGCCCGATCCACTGTGGGAGATCATCTGCAGCCTGCACCGCCTCCAGACCCGGGCCGGTTACGCGGGTTACGCCCGGTGGCACCGGCAGATCCGCCCGGACCTGGAGCGGGCCGGTCTCGTCCCGGTCGTCCGCGAACGGCTGCTGCCCGTCGCGCCGCTCAAGCGGTACTTCCCCGACTTCCTCACCCCCGGCCCGGTCACCGATCTCGACGAGGGGATCGACCGGGTGCTCGGCACCCCGGCCCGGCGGATCCGCACCGAACTGGGGCGGATGGTGACGCCCGTCGACAGCGCCTGGCTGGTCGACCTGGCCGCCGGCCGGCCCGCCGCGCGACACGGCCTCGGCGACGCGCTGCGCGCCTACTTCCGGGTCGCGCTCGCTCCGTACTGGACGCAGATCACCGCCGCCGTCTCCGGCGACCGGGCGCTGCGCGGGGCCTGGGTCCTCGACAGCGGCGCCGGGCAGATCCTCGACGACCTGAGCCCGGAGACCTCCTGGGATCCGCCGGTGCTGTCCGTGCACGGCTACCCGGAGGACCGGGACATGCATCTCGACGGCCGGGGCATCACGCTGGTCCCGTCGTACTTCTGCTGGCACGCGCCGATCACACTGGCCGATCCCGAACTGCCGCCGACGCTCGTCTATCCGGCGCGCCGGCAGCGACCGGAACCGGCGCCGCCGGCGGGCTCGCAACGCCGGCTCGGTCCGCTGCTCGGCCACACCCGGGTGGCGGTCCTGCGCGCCGCCGCGAGCGGCGCCACCACCGGCGAGCTGGCCCGGCGCGCCCGCATCTCGCCGGCCACGACCAGCCATCACACCACCATCCTGCGCGAGGCCGGGCTGATCACCAGCCAGCGGCACGGCAACCTCATGCTGCACCGGCTCACCGCGATGGGCGAGGCGCTCCTGGGCGAGACGCCCGGGCAGGACGGCTGAAGGCTCGCGAACCGGACGGGGACGTCGACCGGAACCGATCCTTGACGGGCCGGGGTGAAGCCGCCTAGCGTGCAGACATCGGACATCTGACGTCAGATTGATGCCCGATTTCCCCTCCCCCGTCCCCGGAAGGAACCACGTGTCCCCTCGCCGCGCCATACCGCGCCGCGCAACCGTCCTCGCGACGGCCGCCCTCACCCTGCTCTCCGTGCTGCCCGCCACCGCCGCCCAGGCCGCCGCCCCCGCCGGTGTGACCGCCACCGTCGGCGCCGACTGCACCGCCGGCCGCCTGCTGCTCGACCTCGACAACCGCAGCGCCACGACGCAGACCTACACCGTCACCTGGCCGGGTCGCACCGGCTCGCCGTGGACCCGCACGGTCGCCGCCGGTGGCAGCGCCGAGCTGTACTGGACGCTGTCCCCCGGCACGCCGTACACGCTGCGCACCACGACCCCGACCGGTCTGGACGACACCACCAGCGGCATCTTCCACTGCGGCACCGGCATGTCCGCGCTGGCCGGCTTCGACTGCACGAACGGCCGCCTCCAGCTCGCCCTGGAGAACCGCACCACGACGGCCCGGGACTTCACAGTCACCTGGCCCGGACGCACCGGCTCGCCGTGGACCCGCACCGTCGCCGCCGGCGGCAACTACCTGCACTACTGGACCGTCGGCGCCGGCACCCCGTACACGCTGCGGGTCACCGCGCCGGGTTTCGACACCACGCTGCGCGGCACCACCTCCTGCGACCTCGCCGCCGGTAACCCGCAGCTCGCCACCACCACGCTGCTGACCACGCAGACGGTGATCCGCGACCTCAACGGAGCCGGTGGCCGGTACGACGGCACCGTCGCCTCGGTCCGCATCCCCGGCCTGGCCGTCACCGTACGGCTGTCCACCGACGACGGCGCGACCTGGCCGGCGCGGGCGCTGGTCAAGCCCGGCGGCGCCGGCTACTCGACGATGGCGGTGCTGGCCGACGGCACGGTCGGCAACCTGTACGAGGTGGGCAACACCGGCGGCATCTACTTCGCCCGGTTCAGCCTCGACTGGGTGAAGGGCGCCTGACCGCCGTGTCCCGCCCGGGCGGCGTCGTCCGGGCGGGACACGGTCAGCGCTGCCAGCGGACCACGCCACCGACCACCGTCAGTGCCACTGTCAGGTCCCGCAGCCGCGCCGGTTCGACCCGGTACGGGTCGGTGGGCAGCACGATGAAGTCGGCGAGCATGCCGGGGCGCAACCGGCCCTTCAGGTGCTCCTCGTAGGAGGCGTACGCGCCGGCCTCGGTGAAGCACCGCAGCGCCGTGTCCAGGTCGAGCCGCTCGTGCGGGTCGACGCCGCCGGGCGGGGTGCCGTCGGGCTGCTGGCGGGTCACCGCGGCGTGGATGCCGAAGAACGGGTCGGGGTCCTCCACCGGGGCGTCCGACCCGAACGCCACTGTGGCCCCGGCGTCGAGCAGGGTGCGCCAGGCGTACGAGGCCAGACCCCGGCCGGCGAGCATCCGGGTGGTGAGCGGGATGTCGCTGGTGCAGTGGGTGGGCTGCATCGAGGCGATCACGCCGTGGCGGGCGAGCAGCGGCACGTCGTCCGGCAGCAGGTGCTGGGTATGCTCGATCCGGTGCCGCAGCCGCGCCACCGGGCCCGGACCGGCCGACTCGCGCCAGCGCGCGTACGCCCGCAGCACCATCCGGTTCGCCGCGTCGCCGATGGCGTGCGCCGCCACCGCGATCCCGGCTCCGGCGGCGGTCGCCACGAGCCGCTCGAACTCCTCGGCCGGGGTGACGGCGATGCCGTGGTTGCCGGGCTCGCCGTCGTACGGCTCGGTCATCAGGCAGGTGTGCGAGCCGAGCGCGCCGTCGGTGAAGATCTTTACCGGGCCGGTGCTCAGCCAGCGGTCTCCGTCGCCGGTGGCCCAGCCGGCGTCGATCGCCTCGTCCAGCGCGGTGGCGGGGATCGTCTTGTGCACCCGCAGCGGCAGCTCGCCCCGGGCGTACAGCGTCTCGTAGGCGGCACGGGCGTCCTGCCCGTCGAGGTCGTGGATGCCGGTCAGGCCGGCGGCGAGCAGCCGGGGCAGGTGGGCACGCAGCTGCGCGACCAGGTCACCGGCGTGCGGGGAGCGCACCACCGCGTACGCCGCGTCGGCCGCCGCCTCGCGCAGGATGCCGGTCGGCTCGCCGTGCTCGTCCCGCGCGATCTGCCCGCCGGGCGGGTCGGGGGTGGTGGTGTCGATGCCGAGGCGGGCCAGGGCGGCGGTGTTCACCCAGATGGTGTGGCCGTCGATGCTCGGTAGCGCCGCCGGCCGGTCCGGGCAGACCCGGTCCAGGTCGGTTCGGGCCGGCTGCACCGGCCGGGTCCATCTGTTGCTGTCCCACCCGCCGCCGAGCAGCCAGGCGTCCGGCGGCAGCGTGGCGGCGTGTCCCGCGATCCGGGTCAGCGCCTCGTCGAGGCTCGCCG
This sequence comes from Micromonospora sp. L5, assembly GCF_000177655.2. Taxonomy (NCBI): domain Bacteria; kingdom Bacillati; phylum Actinomycetota; class Actinomycetes; order Micromonosporales; family Micromonosporaceae; genus Micromonospora; species Micromonospora sp. L5. The sequence goes on from NC_014815.1 coordinate 6,172,413, forward strand.
TGCCGCGCAGGTCCACCTGGTTCAGCCCGCGCACGTAGGACGCCGCGTGGATGTGGCTGTCGATCAGGCCGGGCAGCACGGCCATTCCGCCGAGGTCGACGCGGCGCGCGCCGCCGCCGGCCCGGTCCCGGCACTCGGCGAGGTCGCCGACGGCGACGATCCGCTCGCCGCGGACCAGCATCGCCTCGGCGTACGGGCGGCCCGGGTCGAGGGTGTGGATGCGGGCGTTCTCGTAGACCGTGCCGCTCATGGGCTCCCCTGCCTCGGCGCTCGTACGGAGTGTCAGGACGTGCGGACCGGCGCCGTCTCCTCCGGCTCACCGGCCCGGTCCGCGCGGATCCGGTCGATGTGGTCGGCCAGCTCGTCGGTGATCAGCAGGTCCCGCCGGATGTCGTCGTGCGGGTACGCGGTCCGCCCGACCATGTGCGCCGCGACCGGGGCGGTGGCGAGCTGGAACAGGCCGACGAGGACCAGCGTGGTGATGTCCACCCCGGTACGCAGCCGCAGCGCGCAGCCGAGCAGCACCAGCAGCAGCCCGAGCACCTGCGGCTTGGCGGCCGCGTGCATGCGTGACAGCACGTCCGGGAAGCGGACCAGCGCGATGCCCGCGGCGAGGCAGAGCAGCGCGCCGGCGATCAGGCAGACGCTGGCGACGATGTCCAGGATCGCGTCGGCGGTCACTTCGGGCTTCTCCGGGACGCGAACCGGGCGACGCTCACCGAGCCGACGAAGCCGACGAGTGCGAGGACGACGAGGACCGGCAGCGCTGTGGCGTCCCGGCTGTAGGCCGCCTCGGTGGCGATGGCCGCGACCGCGACGGCGAGCAGCACGTCGGTGGCGACGGCCCGGTCGAGGATGGACGGCCCGCGGATGATGCGGACGAGGGTGAGTCCACCGGCCGCGACGAGCAGCGCGGTGACGATCACGGCGACGACGGTCACGTCGGTGCTCCTTCCAGTTCGACCGAACCGGCGGGTTCGGCCTCGTCGTGGCGGATCCGGTCGCGCTCCTCGGCCGAGCCGACGGCGGCGACGATGCGCGCCTCCAGCTCCAGCACGCTGCGCCGGAACCGTTCCACCTCGTCGGGGCTCCGGATGCCGATGACGTGCACGTAGAGCGTCCCGGTACTCCGGTCGGCCTCCAGGATGAGACTGCCCGGCACCAGCGACAGCGCCTCGGCGTTGAGGGTCAGGTTGAGGTCGGTGTTCACCCGCAGGCGCACCGCGATGATCGCCGAGTGCGGGTGCCCGGACCGGACGGCCAGCCAGGCCACCTGGGCGGACGCGACCACCAGGTCGTACAGGAAGCGGACCAGGAACCGCAGCAGCGGCACCGGCCGGATCCGGCCGGCGAACGTGACAGGGGGCAGCGGGAAGACGACGAGCAGCACGGCAGCGACCACGAGTCCGCTGATCACGTTGGCCCAGCTGAAGGTGCCCCACAGCAGCACCCAGACGGTGACGAGGCCGGTCACCGCTACGGCCCGGTTGCGCCAGCGGTCACGGCGGGTCAGTGGCGCTTTCGGCTGACTGGTCACGGCGGTCCCTCCGGGAACACGGCCTCGACGTACGGGGCACGGCGCAACAGGTCGTCGGCGGCGTCGGTGCTGATGTCGAACAGCGGTCCGGCCACCACCGTCAGCGCCAGGCCGAGCACCACGAGGGCGGCGGTGGACACCGTCATCAGCCGGGGCAGCACCGCCCCGGCCGGCGCCGGGCCGTCGTGCGGCTGCTCGGCGCCGTCGGTGCGGGCCGCCTGGTCGGCGTCACCGGGCTCCGGCATGTCCGCGTGCGGGGCCCGCCAGAAGGCGAGGTTCCACACCCGGGCGATGGCATAGAGCGTGAGCAGGCTGGTGAGCAGTCCTCCGGCGACGAGCGACCAGGCCAGGAACCCGCCGTCGTCGACGCCGGCCTGCACCAGGCCGAGCTTGCCGAGGAACCCGGAGAACGGTGGTATGCCGGCCAGGTTCAGCGCGGGCACGAAGAACAGCACCGCCAGCAGTGGTGACAGCCGGGCCAGGCCGCCGAGGCGGTCCAGCGCGGTGCTGCCACCGCGTCGTTCGACCAGGCCGGCGGCGAGGAACAGAGTGGTCTGGATGGTGATGTGGTGGACCACGTAGAAGATGGCCGCGGACAGGCCGAGCGGAGTGGTCAGCCCGACCCCGAACAGCATGTACCCGATGTGGCTGACGAGCGTGAACGACAACAGCCGTTTGATGTCCGACTGCGCCACCGCGCCGAGGATGCCCACCACCATGGTCAGCGCCGCTATCACCATGAGCAGGTCGGCGGTGCGGCCGCCGGGGAACAGCAGCGTCTCCGTGCGGATGATCGCGTACACGCCGACCTTGGTGAGCAGGCCGGCGAAGACCGCCGTCACCGGGGCGGGCGCGGTCGGGTAGCTGTCCGGCAGCCACGCGGACAGCGGGAACACCGCCGCCTTGATGCCGAACGCGAGCAGCAGCATGCCCTGGAGCACCAGGCGGATGTCGTCGGGCAGCGCGTCCAGGCGGTCGGCGAGCTGCGCCAGGTTCAGCGTGCCGGTGGCGGAGTAGACCAGGCCGATCGCCACCAGGAAGATCAGCGACGAGAGCAGGCTGACCACGACGTACGTGGTGCCGGCCCGGATCCGCGTCTCGGTGCTGCCGAGCGTCAGCAGCACGTAGCTCGCCACGAGCAGGATCTCGAAGCCGACGTAGAGGTTGAACAGGTCGCCGGAGAGGAAGGCGTTGCAGACGCCCGCGGTCAGCACCAGATAGGTCGGGTGGTAGACCGACAGCGGCGTCTCCTCGTTGCCGTCGGCCATGCCCTGCCCGATGGAGTAGACGAGCACGCACAGGGTGACCGAGGCGGACACGACGAGCATCAGCGCGGCGAGCTGGTCGGCGACGAGCACGATGCCCATCGGCGCCACCCAGCCGCCCACCTCCACCACGAGCGGGCCGTCCAGCGACGAGCGGACCAGGAGCATCGCGGCCACCGCGACGGTGGCGGTGAGCACGATGATGCTGACCCACCGCTGGGCGCGGGCCCGGCGGGCGAGCAGCAGGGTGAGGGCGGCGCCGAGCAGCGGCATCACCACCGGCAGCGGTACGAGCCAGGTCATCGGACGGCCTCCGCCTCACCGGCGGCGAGCACCCGCGCCTCGGGGCTGCCGTCGGCGGTGTCGACGCCGTCGGTGTCCGAGGTGCCCGGGCCCTCGTCCCGGTCGGCCAGCTCCATGATCCGGCGGTCCTCGACGTCGTCCTGCACCTCGTCGTGCCCGTTGAGGTGCCAGCTCCGGTAGGCCAGCGCGAGCAGGAACGCGGTCATGCCGAGCGTGATCACGATCGCGGTCAGCACCATCGCCTGCGGCAGCGGGTCGGACATGTCCTCCTCGGCGGTGGTGCCGACGATCGGCGGGCCGCCGGCCCGGCCGCCGGTGAGCAGCAGCAGGTTGGCGCCGTTGCCGAGCAGGATGACCCCCATCAGGACGCGGGTGAGGCTGCGTTCCAGCAGCAGGGTGACGCCGGTGGCGAACAGGACGCCGATGACCACGACGTAGACCAGGTTGGGGATGTTCGGGCTCACACCAGCTCCTCTTCCCGTACGCCGGCCGGTTCGGTCTCCTGTTCGTCGACCTCCTCCTGGCGGTCCATCTCGGCGCCCAGGCTGCGCAGGATGTCCAGGACGAGGCCGACCACGATGAGGTAGACGCCCACGTCGAAGAAGACCGACGTCACGAAGTGCACGTGGCCGAGCAGCGGCAGGTGGAAATTGAGCGTCGCGCTCTGCAGGAACTCGCCGCCCAGCAGCATCGCGGCCACGCCGGTGCCGACCGCCACGAACAGGCCCGCGCCGAGCACCAGGCCGGCGTCGACCGGCGCGGCGCCGTTGAGTTCGGTACGCCCACCGGCCAGGTATCGCACGGCGAGCCCCAGCCCGGCGACCAGCCCGGCGGCGAACCCGCCACCGGGGGCGTTGTGGCCGGAGAAGAGCAGGTAGATCGAGAACAGCAGGATGGCGTGGAACAGCAGGCGGGTGACCACCTGGAGGATCACCGACTGCTGCCGGGAGGTCGCGCCGGTGGTGAGCCAGCGCGGGCGCGACGACTGCTGCCGGCCCGCGCCGGGGATGCCGCTGCGCAGGTCCAGCGCGCGGGAGCGGCGGAAGATCAGGCTGGCCACGCCGGTGGCGGCCACCACCAGCACGGCGATCTCGCCCATCGTGTCCCAGGCGCGGATGTCGACGAGCGTCACGTTGACGACGTTCTTGCCGCCGCCGTAGGAGACGGCCTCCTCCGGGAAGCCGACCGAGATCGGCGTGGCGGTCCGGCTGCCCGCCGCCACGTACGCCATCCCGGCGGTGACCACGCCGACGGCGACGCCGAGCGCGACCCGGAACCGCCGGGTGGCGCGGATCGGGCGGGCCGAGAACCGGCGCGGCAGGCGGCGCAGCACCAGCACGAACATCACGATCGTGACGGTCTCCACCAGGAACTGGGTGAGCGCGAGGTCGGGCGCGCCGTGCAGGATGAACATCAGCGCCGTGCCGTAGCCGGTCACGCCGACCAGGATCATCGCGGTCAGCCGGCGGCGGGCGCGCGCGGCCACCACCGCCGCGACCACGATGACCGCGCCGGCGACGGCCTGCAACGGGGTGTCCCAGAGCTGGAACCGCCGGGCCCACGGCGCGCCGGCGAGCACCGCGCCGCCCGGCAGCACGACCAGGACCAGCAGGATGACGCCGAGGTAGAAGGGCAGCGAGCCGCGCTGGGTGGCGCCGGTCAGCTCCACCGCCGCGCGGTCGACCGCGCCGGCCAGCCGGTCGTAGCCGGTGGCGCCGTCGAACGGCAGCCGCGGCAGGTAGGGCCGGCGCCGGTGCAGCAGCAGGAACAGCCCGAGACCGGCGGTCACCGCCAGCGCCGACAGACCGAGCGCCGGGGTCAGCCCGTGCCAGAGGGCCAGGTGGTAGCCGGGGTCGGCGGTCGGGAACTGATCGGCGTACGGGGCCAGCACCCGGTCCACCGCGGGGGCGAGGACGCCGACGGCGAGGCCGGCGAGGGCGAGCACCGCCGCCGGGCCGATGAACGCCGGCTCGATCCGGTGCGGCCGGGTCTCCGCGACGCCGGGCTTGGCGGCGAACGCGCCCCAGAGGAACCGCGCGGTGTACGCGACGGTCAGCGCCGAGCCGGTCACCACTCCGGCGAGCACGACCAGTTCGGTGGTGCCGCCGTGCAGGAACGCCTCGAGCGCGGCCTCCTTGGCCACGAAGCCGATCAGCGGCGGCAGGCCCGCCATCGAGGCGGCCGCGAGTCCGGCGACCGCCGCGAGCACCGGGGCGCGCCGGCCCAGGCCGCTGAGTTCCCGCAGGTCGCGGGTGCCGGTGACGTGGTCGACGACGCCGACGACGAGGAACAGTGTGGCTTTGAACAGGGCGTGCGCCAGCAGCATCGCGGCGCCGGCCAGCGCGGTGTCGCGGGTGCCCGCGCCGAGGATCACCATGAGCAGGCCGAGCTGGCTCACAGTGCCGTACGCCAGCAGCAGCTTCAGGTCGACCTGCCGCAGCGCCGTCCACCCGCCGAGGAACAGGGTGACCAGGCCGCCGGCCAGCAGGACGCCGCGCCACACGGTGGTCTGGCCCACCGCCGGGCCCATGAGCGCGGCCAGGAAGACGCCCGCTTTGACCATGGCCGCGGCGTGCAGGTACGCGCTGACCGGGGTGGGCGCGGCCATCGCGCGCGGCAGCCAGAAGCTGAACGGGAAGATCGCCGACTTGCTGGTCACGCCGAGCAGGACGAGCACCAGCGCGACGGTGAGGTAGCCGCCCTCGGGCAGGTTCCCGGCGATCTCCGACCACCGGTACGAGCCGGCGTGCTGGCCGAGCATCACGAACCCGGCGAGCATCGCCAGGCCGCCCAGCGTCGTCACCAGCAGCGCCTGCATCGCCGCGCGGCGACTGGCCCGCTTGGTCGGGTCGCTGCCGATCAGCAGGTACGAGAAGACGGTGGTGAGTTCCCAGAACACGTACAGCAGCAGCAGGTCGTCGGAGACGACCAGGCCGAGCATCGCGCCGGCGAACGCGACGAACACCGCGGCGAACCGGCCGAGGCCGGGGTCGTCGGAGCGGAAGTAGCGCGCGCTGTAGGCCAGCACGAGGGCGCCGACCCCACCGACGAGCAGCACCAGCAGCCAGGACAGCGTGCCCATGCGCAGCGCGAGTTCCAGGCCGAGCTGCGGCACCCAGGTGACGGTCTCGACGACGGGCCGGCCCGCACGGACCGGTTCGGTGCGGGTCACCGCCCAGATCAGGGCCGCCGCCGGGACGGCCGCCAGCAGGTAGAGCGCCCGCCGACCGAGGAGGCGTACCAGCACGGGGGCGGTCACGGCTGCGAACGCATGGACCGCCACCAGAACCAGCACACACACTCCTCAAGATCGACCTGCGGTACGTCAACCCTAACCGGCGATTCGGCGAGGCGGTATGTCGAGAGAATCACGCGAACGTGTCGTGTCGGCTCCGCTCTGTTTCGGGTAAGGAGTGAGGTTCACTCCGCCCGGTACACCGGTCGGCGTCCGGCGGTCGCCCCGATAGGGTGGTCGGCGTGCTGCCGATGCGAGCCGCCCTGGCGGGCACCACCGGGAACGCGATGCTGATGGGCCTCGCCGAGGTCAGCACGCCGGTCGGCTGGGTGCTGCTGCCCGGCCTGCTCGGCGTCTCGGCCCGGCCCCGGGTGGCGCCGCTGGTGTCGGCGTGGGCGGGCGTGCTGGTCGCGCTATCAGTCGTCGTACCGGTGATCCCCGGCCACCGCAGCGACCCGCAGGCGCTGCTCGCCTCGGCGGCCGGCCTGGCCGCGGTGCCGGTCCTGGCCTGGGCCCGCCGCCGGACGCGTACCGCGACCGTGGCGCGCGCCGCCGCGCCGCCGGACGTCGCCGTGTTCACCGTGCCGGCCGGGGCCGGGAGCGCCGCGCTGGCGATCTGCGGCACCGCCGGCGAGATCGGCGCCGCCGTCCCGGTCCGCGGCGGTGGACTGCGTGTCCTGCTCGGCACGGTCAGCGGCGCCGCGCTGGACACCCCCGCCGGACGCCGGGCGATCGAGCAGGCGTTCCGCCGGGCCGCCGCCGGACCGCGGCGCACAGTGCCGCACCTGGTCGACGCGCTCGACCGGGTGGTACGCGATCTCGCCCCGGCGGGTCACCTGCGTGCCACGATCGTGGACGTGGACCGCGCCGGGGCGGTCCGGGCGGTGCGGTGCGGATCGCCGGATCTCGTGGTCGCAGCCGGGAACCGCGCCGAACCCGCCCGGGTGCCGGACGGGCCGGCGATCGGGTCGACGGAACCGGCCGAACGCGCCACGCCCGGCCCGGTCACCGGCCGCCGGATCGCCGTCGTCGGCACCGGCTTCACCGACGCGCACGGAGAGCGCTGGTTGCGCGTACTCGATCAGGTGGCCGCAGGCGACGACCCGGCGCGGACGGCGCAGCTGCTGACCCGCGGCCCTCGCGGCGGGCGGCGGACCGGCCCGGCGCTGGTGATCGACCCGGAACCACAGTCGCGGGGATGACCGGCGGACCGGCCGGACCCGCCGCCTAGGCTGGTGTGGTGGGCCGGCGTCCGATGCCGGCCCCGTCCGGGGAGACCGCGATGACCGACAACGTCCGCCGGCCGGCACCGGTGGCGGGCGGCGAGGACGAGCAGTGGCTGGCCGAGGTGGCCCGCGAGGCGGGTGCCGACGCGGGCGGCGTGCCGGTGGAGCTGCTCGGCGACTACCTGCGGCTGCTGACCGACGCGGCGGTGACCGGCCGCCGTCCCCGCCGAGCCGAACTCGACGCGGTCGGCGCGCTGGGCCGGCGCGCGGCCGAGCAGGGGATCTCCGCCGGCCGCGCGGTACGCCTCTACCTGTCCGCGGCGCGGCGTGTCTGGCGGCAGCTTCCCCACCTGGACCGGTCCGACGACAGCGAGGCGGTCCGCGCCGCCGCCGACGCCGTCCTGCACGTGGTCGACACCGCCGTGGCCACGCTCGCCGAGGGGTACGCGGTGGCCCGCCGGGAACTCGTCCGGCGCGAGGAGTCGCTGCGAAGGGAACTCGTCGACGACCTGCTGCGCGGCGACTCCGACCTGGGCGGGCTGGTGGAACGGGCCGAGCCGTTCGGCCTGGACCTGGCCCGGGTGCACCAGGTCGCTCTCGCCGCGCCCGGCCGGCGGCTGCCGGACACGGAGGCGGCGATCAGCGCGCTGGAGCGGGTCATCTTCGACCGGCTCGGTGACCGGGACGTACTGGTGGCCACGAAGGAAGGGCTGCTCGTGGTGGTCGCCCCGGCGGACCCGGTCACCGCCGACCGGGGCCGCGGCGCCGGAGCGACCGGCAACCTGGGCACGCTGATGCACGGCGAGCTGGACCGGCTGGTGCGGGGCCGGCCGTGGCAGGTGGCGGTGGGCCGCCCGCACCCGGGCGTCTACGGCATCGCCCGCTCGTACGAGGAGGCCCGGGAGGCGCTCACCACGGCGCGGCGCCTGCACAGCGAGGCATCCGTGATCGACGCGCACGACCTGCTCATCTACCGGGTGCTGCTGCGCGACCAGCCCGCCATGGTCGACCTGGTACGGGCGGTGCTGACGCCGCTGGCCCAGGCGCGCGGCGGCGCCGAGCCGCTGCTGGACACACTGAACGAGTACTTCGCCTGCGGCGAGGTGTCGACCGAGGCCGCCCGCCGGCTGCACGTGTCGGTGCGCACGGTCACCTACCGGCTGGCCCGGATCCGGGCGTTGAGCGGCTACGACCCCGCCGACGCGCGGGACCGGTTCACGCTGCACGCCGCCGTGCTCGGCGCGCGGGCGCTGGACTGGCCGCGCCGGCCGCTGCCGGCATAGCGCCGCCGCCGGTCCAGGTCCGCCGCCGGTGTGACAGGCGGCTCAGGCCGGTACGGCGACCAGCTCCGGGAAGCCGAGCAGGTTGGCCAGGGCCGACGCCTCGTCGCGGGTGAGGGTGAGCGTGACCATGCGGTCCGGGTCGTCCGGGTCGTCGTGGACGACGTCGCGCCGGCCGCCGACCTGGTAGTCGATCACGCCGATGCGGCGGCCCTCCTCCGTGGTCAGCGTGTGCCGGACCCCGATGCCGGGGAGGGTCGTACGTTCGATGATCACGGGGACCTCCTTCGGACGCGGCCGCCGTGGGGCCCGCCGGAGCCGGCCGGCGCTAGGGCGACGCGGTGGACGTTCGAGCTGAGCTCGCGTTCTCCATGTGTCAACCATAGCCACGGGGGACGGGCGGATCCGGGTTCCGGCCACCGGCAATCATTGCGCCCTTTGTTGGCCGGTGGCGTGCACTGCCGCGCGTGGTGTTCCAGGCGACGCTGGAGGTCCGAGGCGGTACCCGAGCAGCGAGGAGGTGGTGAGCATGACCCGCACGTCGATGGCTCCGCCACCGGTGTCCGCCGGACTCCTCGCGTCCCGATCTGCGAGCGGCGACCAGAAGCGCGTCTGAGCCCCCGGCCGCCGGCGTCGTCGAGTGAATCCGACGCCCGCGGCCCCGGCCACGCCCCTTCCCCGCACCGTCCACCGCCCGGTTGGGCACCCTGATCCGAGAGAGGTCGGTATGCCGCACCTTGTCACAGCCATTCGCCCTCCGGCCCGTACCGGCATGCTGATCGGCCGCTCCCACGGCAGCCGCCCGCCGGTCACAGTCGACGCGGCGCCGATCGCCGTGGACCTCGGCAGCAGCCTGCTGCGGATCTGGCTGGGACCGGGCCGGACGCTGAGCGTCCCGCTCGGTCACGGCCTGCGCAGCCCGGTCGTCCGGCGCGGCCGGATCGTCGACGGTCCGGCCTGCGTCTCCGAGCTGCGCCGGATCCTGCGCGACCACCGCACCCCGGTCCCGGTCGGGGCGCTCGTCGTGGCCTGCCGTCCGGTGCTCGCCGCGCCGGCCGAGCAGGAGGCGACGCGCCGCGTGCTCACCGCCGTGCTCGCGCCGTCCCGGCTGCTGTTCCTCGACAGCGTCCGGGCGGGCGCCATCGGCGCCGGCGCCGCCGCCGGCACCCTGCTGGTCGCCGACATCGGCGCCCAGCTCACCGAGGTGGCGCTGCTGGAGGACGGCCGGGTGGTCGCCGCCCGCCGGGCCGAGGTCGGCACCCGGGACCTCAACCACGCGACGACCGCCGCCATGCTCGCCGACACCACCTCCCGGCTGGTACGCGAGCTGCGTCAGGACGCGACACTGCGGCCTCTGGTCCGCGACGCGCTGGCCCGTGGCCCGATCGTCATCGGTGACGGCGCCACCCGGCCCGACGTGACCGCCCGCCTGGTCGCCACGCTCGGCGCGACGGTGCACCGCGCCGCGTCACCCCGTACCGCCGCGCTGACCGGCGCCGGCATGGCCGCCATCTCGGCCCTGCGACACCCGCACGACACCCAGCGCCGCCCGGAAAGGAGCGCCTGATCATGACGCACGCCCTCGACCGCACCGACACGTTGCGCGAACTGCTGGACCGGCAGTTCGGCGAGTACACCGACCAGCTCACCGAGCTGACGCTGCACACGCGGCAGCCCGACTACGGCGGCCACGACCCGGACACGCTGCGCCGGCTGATCGAGACCGCCCGGCAGGGCGTCGCGGACACCGCCCAGGCGCTGAAGCGGATGTCCGAGGGCACGTACGGCGTCTGCGAGCGGTGCGGGCAGGACATCCCGACCGCCCGCCTGGAGATCCTGCCCTCGGCCCGCTTCTGCGTGCCGTGCCAGCAACGCCGCTGAGCACGCACGGGGCTGTCGGGGCAGGCGCCGGCCGGTAGCGTCACCGCCATGGATGTCGATGACGTCGCCGGCCGGCTCGGCGTGCCCGCCGAGGAGGTCGACCGGGTTCACCGGCTCGCCGGTGACCGGCCCTCCGCGCCGCTGCCCGACCGGGCGGACGCGCCCGCCCTGCTGGCCCGGCTCGCGGTCCGCCCCGACGACGCCGCCGAGATCCTGGCGGGCTGGCCGGAGCCCGGCTCGCCACTGTGGACCCCGGAGCTGCGCTGGCTGCTCGACCGCTCGATCGCCCTGGTCCGCGCCGACCTCGGCGGCCACGCCTGGCTACCGCCCGGCCCGGCGCTGCCCCGCGAACGGGGCCCGGCCTGGCGGCACCTCTACACGTACGCGTACCTCGCACTGGTCGACGTCGTCCGGGCCTACCACAGCGACCACGGCGTCCCCGACGACGTGTCCTGGGCGACGCTCGCCGACCTGGGCAACAACCTCGCCGTCGACAGGCGGATGAACGGCGAGGGCTGGCCGGTCATGCAGTGCTGGCTGACGCTGCACGCGCGCGGCGGCCTCTACGAGCTGGGCCGGCTCCAGCACCAGCGCGGCGACGCCGAGGCGATCGACCTGCACATCCCGGACGCCGGACCGCTGACCTCGGAGGCGGTCGACGCGTCGCTGGACCGGGCCCGCGCGTTCTTCCCGCGCCACTTCCCCGGCGAGCGCTACACCGCGTTCTCCTGCGGCTCCTGGCTGCTCGACCCGCAGTTGCGCGAATACCTGCCGGAGGATTCCAACATCGTCCGGTTCCAGCGGCGGTTCACGCTGGAGCCCTACCAGGAGCAGCCCGGGCTGGACGGCGACGTCGAGGTGCTGCGGTTCGTGTTCCGCACCCTGGACACGCCGCTGGACCGGCTGCCGCGCCGTACCGTGCTCCAGCGCGCGGTCATCGACCACCTCCGGGCCGGTCGCCACTGGCAGTGGCGCCGGGGCCGCTTCCCCATGTAGTCACGTCAGCGGCCGCAGGCCGCCCCGGTCCGGACCGGGATGCGGCGGCAGCGGCGCTCCGCGGGCCAGCCAGGCGTCGAGCGTGGCCTGGTCGCCGAACAGCAGCACCGGCGGTCCGGCCGGGTCGGCCGCCCAGGCCCGCAGGCGTCGGCGTGCCCGGCCGAAACCGGTCAGGTGCCACACCAGGATCGAGTCCCGGGACAGCACGCTGCGCAGCGTCTCCCGGTTGCCGTTGCAGATCAGCTCCCCGCCGGCCAGCCGCCGCAGCGTGCGCCGCAGCAGCCGCCGGAACGAGACCCCGCGCGGAAGGTCCAGGCCGATCACCAGGTCGGCGCGGCCGAGGACCACGTCCCGCCAGCCGTGGTACGCGCCGTCGAGGATCCAGCTGTCGCGCCGGCAGATCGCCTCGATCCGGCGACGCTGCTCGGCCACCGGCACCTCGACCCAGCCGGGCTCCCACAGCAGGTCGTCGACCGGATACCAGGGCAGGCTGAACCGCTGCGCCAGATGCGCGGCGAGCGTCGACTTGCCGGAGCCGTGGATCCCCTCGACCAGGATGCGGGCCGGGGCGCTCATGGCAGCAGCGTAGGCACCGCGCGCACCCGGCGCGATCCGGGCGGCCCGGTCAGTGCGCGACGGCGACCGCCGGCGCCGCCTCCAGTCCGGCGAGCTGGGACGGCCGCACGACCACCAGCAGCACCACCAGCGCCGCCACCATGCCGCCGGCCACCACCAGCGCCATCGCCACCGCGCCGGTGCCGAGCACGCCCACCAGCGGCGCGGCCACCGCGCCCACGCCGAACTGCACCGCACCGAGCAGCGCGGACGCGGTGCCGGCCGCCTCCCCGTGGCGGGACAGCGCCAGCGCCGGGGCGTTCGGCATGGCCAGGCCCGCCGCCGCCAGCACCAGCCACAGCGACACCAGCAGGGCGGGCAGCCCACCGAAGCCGGTCGCGGCGAACACCACCAGGGCCAGCCCGGCCACCGTGCCCGCCACCAGCGAGGTCACCAGGATCCACTGCGACGGGTAGCGCCGCAGCAGCCGCACGTTGTACTGGGTGGCGCCGATCAGGCCGATCGCGCCCGCGCCGAACGCCAGGCCGAACTCCTGCTCGTCGAGCCCGTACCCGTCCTGCAGCACGAACGACGAGCCCGCGACGTACGCGAACAGCGCGGCCATCGCGAGCCCGGCGACCAGGACGAGGCCGACGAAGACCCGGTCCCGCAGCAGCCCGCCGTACGTCATCACGGTCGCGACGACTCCGCCGCGCCGGCGGCGCGCGGGCGGCAGCGTCTCCGGCAGCGCGAGCGTGGCCAGCGCGACGAGCAGCACCCCGAAGACGGCCAGGACCACGAAGACACCCCGCCAGTCGGTCCACCGCAGCACGCCGCCGCCCAGCGTCGGGGCGAGGACCGGTGCCGCGCCCATCACCAGCAGCAGCCGGGACAGCATCGTGGCGAACGCCGACCCGGTGAACAGGTCACGCACCACAGCCATCGCCACCACAGCGGTCGCGGCGACACCGAGGCCCTGCACGACGCGCAGGACGCCCAGGACGGCGATGTTCGGAGCGACCACGCACAGCGCCGACGCCACGATGTGCAGCAGGAGACCGGCGATCAGCGGGCGGCGCCGCCCGACCGCGTCCGACAACGGCCCGATCAGCAACTGCCCGACGGCGAGCCCGGCGAGCGTGCCGGTGAGGGTCAACTGGACCGCCGCCGACGTGGTCGCGAAGTCGGTGACGATCGCGGGCAGCGCGGGCAGGTACATGTCGATCGTCAGCGGACCCACGGCGATCAGCGAGCCGAGGACCAGCACGAGCTTGAGCCGCCGGCTCCGGCTCATCAGGTCGCCCGGGGTGGGCGTCGGGGCGGCATCGGTCGTCTGGGGCGTCCCGGCCCGGTCGTGCGACCGGGCGCGGGAGGGTGCGGCACTCACACAGTGAGTCAAATGCGCCCCCGGTGATCACATTCCCGTCCCGGCGAGAGGTAACGCAGGTCACGCGCCCCGGGCGGGCCTCCTCACCGTTGCAGCGCGTCGCCGAGCGCGGCCAGGTACGCCCCGGCCTGCGCCCCGTTGACCAGCCGGTGGTCGTAGGCCAGGCCCAGGTCCGCCACCGTGCGCTCGCGTACCCCGCCGTCGCCGTCGAGCACGACCTCGCGGTGCACGTCCGGCACCGACAGGGCGCAGGTGACGCCGGGCGGGATGATCGGCCGGGCCACCGTGACGCCGGGTGTGTCGTTGAGCGCGACCAGGAGGTTCATGCCGGCCATGTCCTCCTCGCGGAGCCGGCCGCGCAGCGCCTTCATCCGCAGCGCGACCACGGCGTCGGCGAGGTCGCCGAGGTCCAGCCCGGCCGCGTCCCGGATCACCGGCAGGAACAGTCCGGTGCCGACGTCGACGGTGAGCCCGATCGACGGCGCTTCCGCGTCGAGGATCAGGCCGTCGTCGGTGAGCCGGGCGTAGAGAGCGGGGAACCGCTCGTGCAGCGCGGCCACGGCGGCGATGACGACCTCGGTCAGGCCGACCGCGGCGCCGGTCTCGTCGGCGGCGCGGCGGGCGTACGCGAGCGCGGCCGTCACGTCGACGCGCACGGCGGTGAAGGCCACCGGGATCTCCCGGTGCGAGGTGGCCACCACGTCGGCGATGCGGCGCTGTGCGGGTGGCAGCGGCCGTCCCGGCGGCACCGGGGCGGGCACAGCCGGCAGCGGCACCGGGGCGGGCACGGCCGGCAGCGGCACCGGGGCGGGCAGGATCCGGCCGATGGGTGCGCCCGGCGCACAGTCGGCGCCGACGGCCACGTCCTGGCGCAGCACTCCGGCCTGTGTCGCGGCCAGCTCCTCGATCGCCTTGGACGTCTCGACCGCCGCGACCGGCTCACCGGCCTCGACCGTGGCGCCGTCCGCGACCAGCCATTCCAGCAGCACGTAGCTGTCGTCGTTGGGGTTGAGCCGGGGTACGTCCACCGGGACGCCCGACGGCGCCGCCGAGGTCGGATCCGGCGGCGGCGGACCGGCAGGCGAGGAATCGGTGCGCGGCACCGGAACCGCGGCGGGCAGGCGCATGATCCGGTCCAGGATCGCCTCCGTGCCGAGCAGCACCGTCCGTTCCAGGTGCGGCGCGGACGGGATGACCCGGTCGGCGGAGCTGACCAGCTCGACCGGGCCGCGCAACAGCGGCCAGGCCTCGGCGTGCAGGCGGGCGGCGACCTCGCTCCCCCACGTACCGCCCGCGGTGCTCTCCTCGGCGACGATCACGCCGTGCGCGCCGTCGAGCAGGTCGCGCAGGCCGTCCACGTCCACCGGGTAGAGCCGCGCCGGGACCAGTACCTCGACCGTACGTCCCCGCTCGGCGGCCCGGGTGGCGGCGGCTATCGCCCGGTCGGCGACCCCGCCCGGCGCGATGACGAGCGTGGGCGCGCCGGTGGCGTCCGGGTCGTGGACGCGGGCCCAGTTGCCGTCCGCGCCGCGCAGCTCGAAGGCGAGGCGGTCGTCGACGCGGCCGTCCACGTACCGCCGCCGGGTGTAGAGGACCTTGTCCTCGAACAGCATCGCCGGTTCGTCGCGGCGCAGCGCGGCGGCCAGCACGTCGGCCGCGTCGTGCAGCGGGGACAGCTCGTAGAGCGCAAGGTGCGGGATGCCGATGAAGTGCTTCTGCGGGCTCTGGCTGTGCGTCGCGCCGTAGCCCCGCCCGCCGCCGACCGGGCAGCGGATCACCACCCGCATCGGGGTGCACTCGCCGTACATGGCGACGGACTTGGTGATCAGGTTGAGGATCGGGTCGAAGGCGAGACCGGCGAAGTCCCCGAACATGATCTCGACGATCACCGTGTCGCCGCACAACGCCAGGCCGCCCGCGACGCCGGTGATGCCGTTCTCGCTCAGCGGCGTCGACAGCACCCGGTCCGGGTAGGCGGTGGAGAGCCCCTGGGTCACCTTGAACGCCCCACCGTACGGGTCGGCGACGTCCTCCCCCAGCAGCCAGGCCCGCTCGTCGGCGGCGAACAGCGCGTGCAGGGCCCGGTTGAGGTTGCGGCTGACCCGTTCGGCGCGCGTCACGCCGCCGCTCCGCGCGCGAGCGGCCGGGCCAGCACCTCGGCCGAGACCTCCGCGACCCGCTGCCGGGCCCGCGCGTCGGCGGCCGCGAACCGCTCCGGGTACGCCTCGGCGTACCGCTGGAGCCAGTCGAGGCGGCGCAGCCGGTCGAGTTCGCCGGGGGGCCGGGTGTCGTCGCCCTTGCTGTGCGGGCCGAGCCGGACCGTGTGCTGCACGAGCACGTGCGGCGCCCGGGTGGCGCGGACCCGCTCGACGTGCGGCGCGGCGGCGGCGCGTACCTCGGTGAGGTCGAGCGATTCGGACTCGCTGACGGTGATGCCGAACCCGGTGACCCGGCCGGCGATGGTGCCGGCGAGCTGCGCGGTGGTCGGGGTGGACTGGGCGATCCGGTTGTGCTCGACCACCACGAGCAGCGGCACCCGCCACAGCGCGGCCATGTTCAGCGCCTCGTAGACAGCGCCCTCGCCCCAGGTCCCGTCGCCGATGTACGCCACCACCATCGCGTCCTGCCCGGTGCGGTTGAGGTGCAGCCCCACGCCGACAGCGGCAGGCAGGCTCTCCCCCTGCACGCCGGTGGACAGGAACCGGTCCCGGCGCAGGTGCTGGCTGCCGCCGTACCCGTGGCACACCCCGCCCTCGCGGCCGAGCAGTTCCGCCAGCAGGCCCTCCGGGTCGCCGCAGTGCGCCAGGTAGTGCCCGTGGCCGCGGTGGTTGCTGAACACGAAGTCGCCGGTCAGCAGCGGGGCCAGCGCGACCGGGACGTACTCCTGGCCGAGGCAGGTGTGCGTGGTGCCGGCGAGGTGACCGTCGGCGTACAGGCGCAGCAGGTGCTCCTCGAAGCGGCGGATGAGCAGCCCCGCGTCGAGGTCGGCGTCGTCGAGCGGGGCCGGCGCGGCTGTCACTCCGGCACACCCCGCTGGGCGAGCAGCGCGCGCAGGTCGGCCACCGACCGCACGGTCCGGATCTCCCGGGGCGTCAGCGAGATCCGGTACGCGTCCTCGACGGCCGCGACGATCTGGAGGTGACGCAGACTCACCCACGCGGCGGTGGTCGCGGGGCCGGTCTGCGCGTCGACCTGGTCGACGGGCAGTTCCAGCACGTCGGCGACGAGCCGCACCAGCCGGCTGGACATGCTCATACCTCGATGATCGTACAGGCCCAGTGGGTGCCCCGGCCCAACGAGATCAACGCGACCCGGTCGCCGTCGTGCAGCTCACCGGCGTCGAACAGGCGGCTCAGTCCGAACAGTTGATCCGCCGCGCCGAGATGCCCGTACTCGGCCGCCAGCTCCCGGTTGGTCCGCTCCGGCGGCACCTTGTGGGCCTCGGCGAGCGACGTCATGGCGCGTTCGTTGTCGGCGACCAGGATCAGCCGCGCCAGGTCGGCGACTGTGACGCCGGCCCGCTCGCAGGCGCGTTCGGTGACCCGCACCATCCGCTCGTCGAGGTGGCGGGCGTACTGCGCGAACTGCTCGGGGTCGTAGTCGAAGAACTCCATCACGTGCCACACGTCGCGGGCGGCGGGCGGCTCGGCGCCGGGTGCGAACGGCGCCGCCGCGCCACCGCCGTCGAGCCGGTAGAACCCGGCGTAGCGGCCGTCGGTGGCCGCCTCGGTGACCTGCCAGCGCAGCCGGGGATGCCCGCGCCGGGCCACTGTGGCCACCGCGCCGTCGGAGAACACCATCGGCTGGGTGTCCATCCGGTTCCAGTACGCCTCGCAGGTCCGGTTCGCGGCCACCACGAGCGCGGTGGCGTACTCCGGGTGGGTGGCGAACTTGCCGGCGACGGTGTCGAGGCTGAGCACGCCGGTGGTGCACGCCTGGGTGAGCAGCACCGCTTCGGCGCCGGCCGCGCCGAGCCGGTACGCCAGGTCGGCGGCGGCGTCCCAGTAGAGGTGTTCGGTGAGGTCGGTGACGGCGAGCACCAGCAGGTCCACCTGCGCGGCGGGCAGCGTGGCGGCGTCCAGGGCGCGGCGGGCGGCCCGCTCGGCGAGGTCGGTCAGGCCGATGTCCGGCGCGGCGCGGTGCACCTGCCGGTAGCCGTACCCGAGGACGCGGTTGACGTCGTCGGTGTACTGCGCCACCACGTCGGCGACTGGCGCCGGGTCGCCGAGCGCCTCACCGAAGGACACCAGCCCGAAGCTCATGCTCGACCGTCCCGCCGCAGATCCGCCGCTGCTTACCATTCCCCCATGCCCCGAGAGCATCTCACGTCCCTGCCCGGAACCCGTTGGCACGTATGGCGTTCCGCGTTGCTCCGGTCGGCCGGTTTTCCGGCTGACGGGATGAGCCGGTTCGCCGCTCCGGCGCTCGCGGAGGCGGCCGACCGGCACCTGCGCGGGGACGGCGACGCCGCGGAGTTCGCTGCGGCGTTCGACGCCGCCGCGGCCGACCTCGGGCAGGCGGTCTACGACATCGCCTGCGACGACGCCTTCCGTACGGCGCTGACCTGGCAGAACCCGGCGGTCCTGCTCGCCGTCGACGCGATCCGGCGCGACGGCCCGCACGCCCCGCGCAATCTGCGCCGGCGGCACCGGGAGGAGGTCGTCGCGAAGTACTGGCAGCGGTACTGCCTGAAGAACGACACGGTGGGCTTCTTCGGCCCGATCTGCTGGACCGAGCTGGGCGGCAGCGGTCCGGTCGCGACGGTGCGTTCCGGCGCGGCGCTGACGCGTACCCGGAAGGTGTTCCTGGAGCGGTGGGGCCTGGACGCGCTCGCGGAGGCCTTCGCCCGCGTGCCCGGCGTGCGGGACTGGCTGCCGGTGCGGCTCGCCCCGCACCTGAGCCTGCGCGACCGCGTGCTGCGGCATCCGCACCATCCACCGCAGACGCTCCCGGCGGCGACCGCCGGGCTGCTCGCGCTGGTGCGGCGCGGACCGCGCGTGGCCGACCTGGTCGCCGCGCTGCTCGCGGACCCGGCGAGCGGCTTCCGCCGGGCCGCTGACGTGCACGCGCAGCTCGACGACCTGGCCGGGCGCGGCGTGCTGCGGATCGGCTTCGACCTGCCGGTCGACCTCACCGCCGAGGACGCGTTGCGCGAGCAGCTCGCCGCGATCGGCGACGACACGGTCCGCGAGCGGGTGCTCGGCGACCTCGCGACGGTGAGCGACCTGCGCGACGCGGTGGCCGCCGCCGACGGCCCGGACGCGCTGGCCGCGGCGATGTCCGCGTTGGACCGGCGGTTCGTGGAACTGACCGGCCGGGCCGCGCGGCAGCAGCCCGGCGAGGTGTACGCCGGGCGCACGCTGTGCCACCTGGAGACGGTCCGCGACCTGGACGTCCGCTTCGGTGACGCGCTGCTGGAACGGCTCGCGCCGCTGGAACCGCTGCTGCTGTCGGCGCGGTGGCTGACCGCGGCGATCGGGCAGGCGTACGCCGACGCGCTGGCCGCCCTGTACCGCGACCTGGCGGCGGAGTCGGCCACCGACGACGTGCCGGTGGCCGACCTGTGGTTCCTGGCGCAGGCGGTGGTGTTCGGGGCGGATCCGCCCGCCGCCGCCGTCACCGCCGAGTTCCTGGACCGGTGGGCGACGGTGCTGGGCCTGGCCGACGCCGACTCCGACGCCCGGGAGCTGCGGTTCGACGCCGCCGCGCTGACCGAGCGGGTCGCCGCCGCGTTCCCCGCCGACGCGCCCGGCTGGGCCGCCGCCCGCATCCACAGCCCGGACGTGCACGTGTGCGCCCCGGACGAGGCGGCGCTGCTGCGCGGGGACTTCACAGTCGTGCTCGGCGAGCTGCACGTGGCCCTGGCGGCGTTCGACACGCACTTCTTCGCGTACGGGCACCCGGACCCGCAGCGGCTGCGCGACGGGATGCGCGCCGACCTGCCCGGCGGCCGGGTCCGGCTGCTGCCGCCGGTGAACTGGCCCCGGCACACGGCCAGGATCGCGGAGTGGCTGCACGGGCCCGCCGACGCCCAGCTCGGGTTCGTCAGCGCTCCCGGCGCCGACCCGGACCGCCTCGTGCCGATCACCACCCTGACCGTGCGGCCGGACGACGACGGCACACTGACCGCGCACGCCGACGACGGGCGGCGGTGGCCGCTGCTGGAGGTGTTCGCGCCGCTGTTCGACTACCAGGTGTTCGACACGTGGAAGCTGGCCGGCAACGCCGGGCGCACGCCGCGCGTCACAGTCGACGACCTGGTGCTGGTCCGCGAGACGTGGCGCACCACTGTGGGCGAGACCGGCCTGCACACGGTCAAGGGCGAGCGGGAACGCTACCTCGCGGTACGGCGCTGGAGGCTCGCGCTCGGCCTGCCCGAGCGGATCTTCGTGCGGGTCGACACCGAACTCAAACCCAGCTATGTGGACCTGACCAGCGGCGTCTACACCCGGCTGCTGTGCACGCTGCTGCGCGGCGCGCACACCAAGGGCGGCGACGGGGTCGGGCTCACAGTCACCGAGCTGCTGCCCGGCCCGGACGACGCCTGGCTGACCGACGGGGCCGGCCGGGCGTACGCCTCGGAGCTGCGGCTACAGATCGTCGACCCGGCGCAGGTGCGGTAGCCACTCGGTGGCGTCCGCCGGCGCGTCGGGGGTCTCGGTGTCGAACAGGCGCAGCCGGCGTACGCCGTAGGCGCCGAGCGCCACCACGGCCAGGGCCAGCCCGGACACCACGAACGCGAACCCGAGTCCCCGGCCGGGGCCGGTTCCGATCAACGCGCCGACGCTGCCGGCCAGCGCGCCGCCGGGGGCGAACATCGGTTCCAGCAGCGACCCGCTCAGCGGCACCAGCACGGCGAAGCCCAGCGGCAGCGTCGCCCAGGTCAGCGTCTGGATGATCGCCAGCACCCGGCCGTGGAACCGCTGCGGCACCTTCACCTGGATGATCGACAGGTAGATGCCGTTGTGCAGGCCCAGGCCCAGCCCCACGCCGAAGCTGCCGAGCGCCACCAGCAGCAGGCTCGGGCGAACGCCGCTGAGCACCAGGCTGACCGCCACGCCGAACGCGATGGCGATCAGCGCGGGCATCCGGCGCCGGGTCGGGCCGCCCCACACCGCGATGGCGAGTCCACCGAGGACGGCGCCGAGCGCCTCGGCGAACGCCACGGTGCCGACCTGGCCCATCGTGCCGAACGCGAGCACCATCGGCGGCACCAGCAGAAGGCTCGCCAGGCACAGGTTGTAGAGCGAGAAGAAGCCCAGCATGGCCCGGAAGCCCGGCTCGGCCCACGTCATCCGCGCCCCGCCGATCAGCTCGGCCAGGAACGGCTCCTTGCGGCGCCGGCCGAGCAGGTCGGGGAACCGCACCGCGGCCAGCACACCGATCGCCACCACGTAGCTGACGATGTCGATGACCAGGACGCCGGCCAGGCCGATCGCGGCGAGCAGGCCCGCAGCCAGCAGCGGCACCGCGAGCGAGCTGAGCCCGACCGCGAGCTGCGCGATGCCGTTGGCGTGCCCCAGGTAGCGTTTCGGCACCACCTGCGGGATCGCGGCCAGGTAGGTGATGCGTTGGAACACCGACGCCGCGCCGAGCACGCACACAAGCGTGTAGACGGCCGCCAGTCCCAGCCGGTCGGTCCAGAGCAGCAGCGCCAGCAGCGCCTCCGCTGTCACCGCCGTCGCGCACGCGGCCAGCAGCACGCGGCGCCTGTCGAACCGGTCCGCGACCGCGCCGGCGACCGGCAGCGCCAGCAGCGCCGGCAGGTAGGCGATCACCCCGGACAGGCCGAACCACAGCATCGACCCGGTCTCCAGGTAGACCCAGACCGGCACCGCCCACTGGGTCAGCGCCGAGCCGGTCGACGAGATGAGCTGGCTGGCGGTGATCGCCAGGAACCGGCGTACGCCCGGTTGCACGCCGGTCTCGGCGGTGACCGGATCGGTGCTGGTGGCCGCCAGTGCCCAGCCGTTACCGGCGAGCTGTCGCGGCGCGGCGGACGGCTCGGCGAGCCGGGGATGGGTACGGGTGAGCACCTCGGCGAGCGCCTCGGCCCGCTGCTTGACGAAGTAGTGCCCGGCCTCGTCCAGCACCACGAGCGCTGTGGACTCGCCGAGGAAGCTCCACTCGCGGTACCGCTCCTCGTAGTACTCGGTGAGCACGTCGTGGGTGCCGACGACGGAGATCACCGGTGCGGGCACCCGGACCGGCTCGCCGTCCAGCCACTCGGTGAACCGCTCCTGCGCCTCGGCGGCCTCCCGGCGTACGTGGTGCACGAACCGGTCGACCTGCGCCTGGTCCAGGTCGGCCAGTTCCGCGCCGATCGAGCGCAGGAACGTCTCGTACCGCCGGTCCGCGCCCCGGGAGTCGGCCCAGTCGACGAGCCGGCCGAGCATGTTGTCCGGCCGGGCGGTGGGGAACACGCCACCGGCGTAGATCGCCTCGATCGGGCGTCCCCGCTCGTGCAGCCGCCGGGCGATGCCGGTCAGCAGCGCGCCGCCGACGCAGTGGCCGTACAGGACCAGCGGGCCGTCCACCCGCTCCTGGATCTCGGTCACGCACCGCTCGACCAGCTCGTCGAAGGGCAGCTCGGTGTCGCGGACGCCGACGTCGTGGCCGGGGATCGCCACGGAGAACAGCGTGTGCCCGGCCGGCAGCGCGTCCGCGAGCGGCTGGTAGATGCTGGCGAGCCCGCCGCCGTACGGCACGCACACGTACGAGCGCACCCGCTGGTCCGCCGGGACCGGCCGGGTCAGCTCGTACAGCAGCGGACGCTGCCGGTCGCCGTCCGCCGGGGCGTCGATCAGCGCGGCCAGTCCCTGCACCGTCGGGTGCGCGAACACGTCCATCACGCCGACGTCGACCTGCCCGTACGCCTCGCGCAGCAGCGCCAGCATCCGGATCGCCAGCAGCGAGTGACCGCCCAGCTCGAAGAAGTCGTCGTCCAGGCCGACCTCGGGCACGCCCAGCACGTCGCGCCAGGTGGCGGCCACCGTCTGCTCGACCGGGGTCACCGGCGGACGGCGCTGCGCGGGGGCGACGC
Source organism: Micromonospora sp. L5 (assembly GCF_000177655.2). Taxonomy (NCBI): domain Bacteria; kingdom Bacillati; phylum Actinomycetota; class Actinomycetes; order Micromonosporales; family Micromonosporaceae; genus Micromonospora; species Micromonospora sp. L5. The sequence continues at coordinate 6,195,121 of NC_014815.1, forward strand.
CGGACGAGGGTGCGGGCAGCGCGGCGGTGTCGAGTTTGCCGTTGGCGGACAGCGGCAGCGCGTCGAGCGTGACGAACGCCGACGGCACCATGTACTCGGGCAACCGCCGCTTCAGCGCCGCCCGCAGCTCCGCCGGGTCCGGGGCCTCCCCCGTCAGGTACGCCACGAGACGCTGCTCGGCGGGCGTGGCGCCGCGGACGACGACGGCGGCGGAGCCGACGCCCGGCTGTTCGCGCAGCACCGCGGCGATCTCCCCCAGCTCGATCCGCAGGCCCCGCAGTTTCACCTGGTCGTCGATGCGGCCGAGGAACTCCAGCGTCCCGTCGGTACGCCAGCGGGCCAGGTCGCCGGTGGCGTACAGCCGGCCGCCGGGCTCGCCGAACGGGTCGGGGACGAACGAGGCGGCGGTGAGTCCGGGGCGGTTCAGGTAGCCGCGGGCCACCTGCACGCCGCCGAGGTGCAGCTGCCCGGCCACGCCGGCCGGGACCGGGCGCATCGCCTCGTCGAGGACGTAGGTGCGGACGTTGCGGATCGGCCCGCCGATCGGCACCCGGGTCACGCCGGTCAGCGCGTCGGGGGTGGCCGCCCAGGCGGTGACGTCGATCGCCGCCTCGGTGGGTCCGTACAGGTTGTGCAGCGCCGCGGACGGGATCGCGGCCACCGCGCGGCGGGCCAGGTCGGCGGGCAGTTCCTCGCCGCTGCACACGATCCGCCGCAGCGACCCGCAGCGGGCCGGGTCGGCCGGGCCTGCCGTGGACAGGAACGCGTCGAGCATCGACGGCACGAAGTGGACCGTGGTGATCCGCTCCCGTTCGATCAGCTCCCGCAGGTACGCCGGGTCGCGGTGCCCGCCCGGCGCGGCCAGCACCAGCCGCGCGCCCACGAGCAGCGGCCAGAACACCTCCCACACCGACACGTCGAACCCGATCGGCGTCTTGTGCAGCACCGCGTCGTCCGGTCCGAGCGCGAAGGCGTCCTGCATCCAGTCGAGCCGGTTGACGATCGCGGCGTGCTCGTTGACCACGCCCTTCGGCCGCCCGGTGGAGCCCGACGTGTAGATCACGTACGCCGCGTTCCCCGGTCCGGCGGCAGTGCCCCCGGCGGTGCGCAACCGGTCCGGCGCGGTCAGCGGCAGCACTGTGCCCGGGACGGTCAGCCCGTCCGGCAGCTCGTCGGCCAGCAGCACCCGGGCGCCGGCGTCGGCGAGCATGAAGGCCAGCCGCTGCGGCGGGTGGTCCGGGTCCAGCGGCAGGTACGCCGCACCGGCCCGGTGGATGCCGAGCAGCCCGGCGATCAGGCGGCGGGAGCGGGGCTCGTGGATCGCGACCACCGACTCCGGTCCCACGCCGTGCGCGACCAGCCGCGACGCCACCTGCTCGGCGGCGTCGGACAGTTGCGCGTACGTCATCCGGGTGTCGCCGTCGACCAGCGCGACCGCGTCCGGCGTACGGCGGGCCTGGGCGTCGAACAGCTCCGCCAGCGTGGTCCGGCGCACCGGGGCGGCGGTGGCGTTCCAGCCGGTCACGACCGCCGCGTGCTCGGCGTCCGGCATGACCGGCAGCGCGCTCACCCGGGTCCGGGGCGCGGCCACGGCGGCGGCGAACAGCAGCAGGTAGCGGTCCGCGAACGCCTCCATCGCGGCGCGTTCGAACAGCGCGGTGCGGTACTCCAGCCGCAGCTCGTCCCCGGCGATCTCCAGCGACAGGTCGTCCATGGCGCCGCCGAACGCCTCACCCCGGCCGGTAGGCAGGTGGTGGAATGTGAGCTGGTAGAGCGGCGGCACGCCCGGGTCGCGTCGTACCGCCAGCTCCTCGACGAGCTTCTGGAACGGCATGTCCTGGTGGTCCCAGGCGTCGAGCACGACCCGGCGGACCCGGCGCACGAGGGTCAGGAACGGTGGGTCGCCCGACACGTCGACGCGCAGCACCAGCATGTTCATGAACATGCCGAGCAGCGGTTCCAGCTCGGCCCGGTCCCGGCCGGCCACCGGCATGCCGACCACCACGTCGTCGCTTCCGGACAGCCGGTGCAGCAGCGCCACGTAGGCGGCGAGCTGCACCATGAACGGGGTCGCGGCGGCCTGCTGGGACAGCTCCGGCAGCACCGCCGTCACGGGCCCGGGCAGCGTCCGGCGGACGTCGGCGCCGTCGAACGTGAGCGTCGCCGGGCGCGGCCGGTCGGTGGTCAGCGCGTGCACGGCGGGCAGGCCGGTCAGCGCCTCCCGCCAGTGGTCGCGCAGCTCGTCCCACCGGGGGCCGTCGAGGCGGTCGCGTTCCCAGGCCGCGTAGTCGGCGTACTGGATCGGCAGCTCGGGCAGGTCCGGCGCGCGGCCCGCGACGGCGGCGGCGCACAGCTCGGTCAGCTCGGCGCGCAGGTGCAGCAGGGACGTGCCGTCGAGGATGACGTGGTGCCCGGCGAACAGCAGCCACCAGGTGTCCGGGTCGAGCCGCAGCAGCCGGGCCCGCCACAGCGGGGCCGCGTCCATCGGCAGGTCGAGGCGGGCGTACTCGGCGACGATCCGGGCGCGGGCGGCGTCCCGCTCCGGCCCGGGCAGCGCGGACAGGTCGGTGACCGGCAACTCCACCGGGACCGTGGGGTGGATGTCCTGGTAGAGCCGTCCGTCGTGCAGGCGCAGCGTGGTGCGCATGGCCTCGTGCCGGTCGGTGACCGTCCGCAGCGCGGCGAGCGCCTGCTCCGGCCCGGCACCCGCCGGCAGGGTGACCGCGTCGGTCATCGTGAACAGCGGCTGCCCGGGGCTGAGCTGGGCGGTGAACCAGACCCGCTCCTGGGCGTACGAGGCGGGAACGGTGTAGACGTCGTCCACCGGCGTGACGTCGTGGCGTGACTCGGTCATCCCGGCCGTCCCGGCCGGCGCAGGCGCGGGATGGGCGCCTCGGCCGGTGGGGCGGCGCGCAGCGACTCGATCCGGGCGGCCATCGCCGCGACGGTGGGCGCGTCGAACAGCACCCGCATGGACAGCCGGGCACCCACCGCCTGCCGGATGCGCAGCACCAGCTGCGCGGCCACGAGCGAGGTGCCGCCGAGCCGGAAGAAGTCGTCGTGCGGGCCGACCTCGGTCACGCCCAGCACGTCGCGCCAGATCCGGGCGACGGTGTCCTGCAGGTCGCCGTCGGCGGTGGTCACCGTCGAGGCGGTGGCCGCCGTGGTCGCGGCGAGCCGCCGCTCGTGCCCGGCGACCGCCTCCACCGTGTAGGCGCCGATCGCCACCGAGCCGGTCCGTCCCTCGGCGAGGACCCGGCAGGCCGCGCGCACCGCCGCGTCCGGGGCCAGCCCGTCGTGGTCGGGTACGCCCTCCTCCCGCCACGCGCCCCAGGCCACCGACAGCACCGGCGACCGCCAGCCGTGCGGGCTGCGCGCGTACGCGTCGAGGAACGCGTTGGCGGCCGTGTCGTCGGCGCGGCCCAGGCCACCGGCGAGCGCTGTCACCGAGGAGCTGAGCAGCACGAAGTCGAGCGGCATATCGCCGAAGACCGCGCGCAGCGCCAGCGCGCCGGTGACCTTCGGCAGCAGTTCGGCTGTCGCCTCGGCCGGCCGCGACCCGGTGGACAGCCCGGTGTCGGGCAGCCGCGCGGCGTGCACGATGCCGTCGAGTCCGCCGAGGTCGTCCTCGATGTCGGCGCGTACCGCCCGCAGCGCGTCCACGTCCGTCACGTCGGCGCGCACGTGGCGGACCTGCGCCCCGGCCCGTTCCAGCGCCTCGACCAGGTCCGGCCGGGCGGTCCGGCCGACCAGCACCAGCCGCGCGCCCCGGCGGGCCAGTTCGGCGGCGAACGCCCCTCCCACCCGGCCCAGTCCGCCGGTGATCAGGTAGCGCCCGCCGTCGCGCACTGCCGGCCCGGTACGCCGGCGCGCCGGCGCCGCCGCGAACCCGCATGTCCAGCGGCGCCCGCCCAGCCGCAGCGCGACCGCCTCGGCCCGCTCGGCGCCGAGCAGCTCGTCCGCCAGCGCGTCCGCGCCCGGCTCGGCCGGGTCGGCGTCCACCCAGTGGCAGCGCAGTCCCGGACGCTCCAGCGGCACCGAGCGCACCACCCCGGCGACTGTGGCGTGTTCCGGGCGGAGCAGGTCGGCGCCGGTCACGTCGGCCGTCCCGGCGGTCACCACGTCCAGCGCCACGTCGGCGGCCGGCAGCGCCTCCAGCAGGGTCAGCAGCGCGAGGTACCCGTGTTCCTGGGCCGCCGCCACGGCGTCGGCGTCCGGGCCTGCCGGGTCGCCGTCGAGCGCCCACGCGTGCACGATCCGGGCGGCGCGGCCGTCGTCGGCGCACTCGTCGAGCAGGCGCTGGTGGTCGGCGACGCTGGCCGGGCGCAGCCGGTAGCCGTCCGGGCGGACCGCGAAGGCCGGTCCGGGACGTACCACTGTGACGTCCGCGCCGCGCTCGCGCAGCCGGTCCGCGAGCGCCGTGCCGCGCTCCCCGGCGGCGAACAGCAGCAGCGGCCCGGGCGCCTCGACGGGTGTCGTGTCGGGCAGTTGGCGCCAGACCGGCACCTCGACCACGCCGTCGTCGTACCGCTCGTCGGTGGCCGGTTCGGCGGGCGCGGCCACCGGTTCCGGGTCGATCCAGTACCGGGCGCGCTGGTACGGGTAGCCGGGCAGCGGCACCCGGCGCGGCGTGCCGGATGCGGGCAGCCGCACCGGCACCCCGGCCGACCACAGGCGACCAGCAGCCTCGTACGCGGTCTGCCTGTCGGTCAGCCGCTCCCCCGGCGCGGGCAGCGTGCGCAGCGGCGCCCGGGCCCCCGCCGGCAGGCTGAGCCGGGCCAGACCGGCGAGCTGCCGGCCGGGACCGCACTCCAGCAGCAGCCAGTCGTCGGCGGCGCCGGTCGCGGCGAGCGCGGCCACTGTGGCGCCGAACCGCACCGGCCGGCACAGCTGGTCGGCCCAGTACGCCGGGTCGGTGATCTGCTCGTCGGTGAACGGCGCGGCGGTCGCGGCCGAGAACACCGGCAGGTCCGGCGCCCGGCGCGGCACCGCCGCCACGAGCGCCGCGAACTCGTCGCGCACCGCCGCCAGCAGCGGCACGTGCATCGCGTACGGCGACCGCAGCGGCGTGCAGCCGATGCCGCGTTCGCGCAGGAGGACCTCGGCGGCGGCGACCGGTTCCGGCGCGCCGCCCACCACGCAGGTGTGCGGGCCGTTGCTGATCGCCACCGCGACACCGTCGGGCAGCAGCGCCGCGATCTCGTCGGCGCCGCGCTGCACGGCGAGCATCCGGCCCTCCGGCGCGGCCTGCACGAGGCGGCCCCGGGCGGCGGCGAGCCGCAGCGCGTCCGGCAGGTCGAACACCCCGGCGACGGTCGCGGCGACCAGTTCGCCGACGGAGTGGCCGATCATCGCGGTGGGCGTGACGCCCCAGTGCCGCCACAACGTCGCCAGCGCGTACTCGACGGCGAACAGCGCGGGCTGCGCCACCGCCGGTCCGGCCAGCCGTTCGTCCGCACCGGGTCCGGCGTCGAAGATCATCCCGTTCGCGTCCCAGCCGAGGATCGCGGCGCACTCGTCCACGGCGGCGGCGAACACCGGCTCGGTAGCGGCCAGGTGCGCGCCCATGCCGGGGTGCTGCGCGCCCTGGCCGGGCAGGAGCAGGCCCACCCGGGGCGGCGCGGCGGCGTCCCCGGTGGCGCGGCGTTTCGGGTCGGTGAGCGCCGCTGCCGCCCGGCCCCGATCCACGGCGACGACGGCGGCCCGGTGCCGGTGCGCCGGCCGGCCCTCCCGCAGCGTGTACGCCACGTCGCGCAGCTCCACATCGGGCGCGCCGGTGAGCCGCTCGGCCAGCCGGGCACAGGCAGCGGCCAGCGCGTCGGGGGTCGCGGCGGACACCTGGAGCAGTTCGCCGCCGCCGTGATCCGGCTCCGGGGGTACGCGCGGCGGCGCCTCCTGGAGCACCAGGTGCGCGTTGGTGCCGCCGAGGCCGAGCGAGCTGACGCCGGCACGCAGCGGTCGCTGGTCCTCGGGCTCCCACTTGGTCAGCGTGGACACCACGTAGAACGGGCTCGCCTCGATGTCGATGTCGGGGTGCGGCCGGTCGTGGTTGACTGTGGGCGGGATGAGCCGGTGCCGCATCGACAGCACGGTCTTGATCAGGCCGATCACGCCGCCGGCCGCGCTGAGGTGACCGATGTTGGCCTTCGTGGAGCCGACGCCGCACCAGCCGCGCTCGGCGGTGCGCCGCCCGTACGCCGTGCTCAGCGCCGCCAGCTCGATCGAGTCGCCGAGGACGGTGCCGGTGCCGTGCGCCTCGACGTACCCCACCGAACGCGGGGCGACGCCGGCCACCGCGAGCGCCTGCGTGACCACCTCCACCTGACCGGTGACGCTCGGCGCGGTGAAGCTCGCCTTGGCCGAGCCGTCGTTGTTCACCGCGTTGCCGATGACCAGCGCCCTGATGTCGTCGCCGTCGGCGAGCGCGTCGGAGAGCCGCTTGAGCACGACCACGCCGACGCCGCTGCCGTAGACGGTGCCGTCGGCGTCCGCGTCGAACGGGCGGCAGTGCCCGTCGGCGGAGGTGTAGCCCTCGTCGGCGACGTACCCGACGCCGTGCGGCAGTTCCACGCACACGCCGCCGGCGAGCGCCGTGTCGCACTCGCCGCTGCGCAGCGCCTCGGCGGCCAGGTGCACCGCGACGAGCGACGACGAGCAGGCGGTCTGCACCGTCATCGCCGGGCCGCGCAGGCCGAGCCGGAACGCGACGGTGCTGGCCAGGTAGTCCGGCTTGTTGCCGAGCGACACGCGCAGCTCACCGGCGTCCGCGAGCGCCCGCGGGTTCCGCCGGACGTTCAGCCATTGGTACAGGTCGGCGTTGCCGCCCGCGTACACGCCGATCTCGCCGTCGTAGCGGGCCGGGTCGCAGCCCGCGTCGGTGAGCGCGGCGTGCGCGTGTTCCAGGAACAGCCGCTGCTGCGGGTCGGTCAGCTCCGCGTCGCGGGGGCTCATTCCGAACAGCTCCGCGTCGAACCGGTCCACGCCGTCGAGCACGGCGGCCACCGGCACGTACGCCGGGTCGTCGAGCTGCTCCGCCGGGACGCCCCGGGCCAGCAGCTCCGCGTGGGTGAACCGGGTGAGCGACTCGGCGCCGACGACCAGGTTGCGCCAGAACTCCTCCGCCGACGCCGCCCCCGGCACGCGCAGGCTGAGCCCGACGATCGCGATCGGCTCCACTGTCTCGTTCACGCCATGACCTCCGGCTCGGCCGAATCGCTGATGTGCAGGCGCAGTTCGCTGACGTAGCGGCGGCCCGCGCGGTCGGGCAGCCACGCCTGCCCGAGCGCGGGCAGCAGCTCCGACACGGTCACCGCCACGTCGTCGCCGCCGGCCCGCCGGGCGGCGCGCAGCAGCAGGCAGAGCCGGTTGGCGTAGAGCGGGCTGGTCAGGTCCACGTAGGTGGGCTTCAGTTCGGTGGCCACCCGGACGAAGACCCGTTCCGGCAGGCCCAGCGTGGCCCGCCAGCGGCGTACCGCGAGGTAGCGCCGCGCCTGGTCGACGGCGTCGGCCAGGCCGGTCGCCCCGACAGTGGTGCGCCAGGTCTCCCGGGCCAGCACCAGCCGGTCGACTGTCACCCGGGGGCTGTGCGGGCGGTCGGTCATCAGCTTGAACGCGTCACCGGCGTGCACCGCGATCAGGTCGGAGAACACCTCGACCAGCGGCCAGCGCGTGCCGTCCGGGCCGGTCGCCACCAGGACCCCGTCCACCTCGGACACGATCGCCGCGTTCGCCGGCACGAGCCGGTCGCGCGGCGCGCCGGGCGCGTCGGCGAACGCGAGCCGGTGGTCGTCCGGCCCGTGCAGGGACGCGGACAACCGTCCGCCCACGCGGGGGAAGTCGACCGGGTAGAGCGGACGCAGCCGTCCCGGGCCCAGGTCGGCCGCGTACGCGCGCCGCAGCCGGTCCACGTCGGGGTGACAGTGGGTGAACAGCTCGGCGTTGAACGTGGCGTACGCGGCGTGCAGCTCGCCGAGCACCGCCCCGAACTCACCGGCGGCCAGTGCCTCGGGTGACTCGGCGAACAGTTGCAGGTCGGGGCTGTGCACCCGGCCGGCGCTCCAGCCGGGACGGGTCGCCGGGAAGCGGTCGGCCACCAGGAGCGCCAGCTCGGCCGCGGCGAACTCCACCCGGGCCGTTCCCTCGGGCAGTCCGGCCAGTCCGAGCACCCGTTCCCAGCGGGCGGCGAACTCGGCCGCGACCCGGTCCACCGGCCGGTCGCCGGGCCCGAACAGCGGCCCCTGCGCGACGAACCACAGGTCACCGAGCCGGACCGGTCCGTCGCCGCTGAGGTCGTCGTACAGGTCGCGCAGCGCGTCGCCGTACGCGGTGGCCAGTTCGGCGGTGAGCCAGCGTGCCGCCCGCAGCGGCAGGTCCAGCGCCGGGGCCAGGGAGTCGAGCAGGCCGCCGCCGACTGTGAGGTCCACGTCGCGTGCGGTCTCCTCGTGGCACAGCGCCCGCCCGGCGTAGTTCTGCCCGGCCCGGCGGCGCGGCGGCAGCCCGGTGAGCGCGGTGAACTCGGCGTCCAGCGCGGACAGCGCGCCGGTGAGCGCGGACGGGTCACCGGCGGCGTCGGCGACCCGGGTCCGGGCGGCGGCCAGCCGGTCCAGCCCGTCCAGCGCCCGCGTGCGGCACTCCCGGTCACCGATCGCCGCGATCCGCTCCCGCAGGTGGTCCTGCGCGGCGAAGCCCTGCGGCAGGTCGAAGTCCCAGCGCAGCAGCCCTCGCTCGACGAGCTGCGCGAGCAGCAGGAACCCCTCCTCGGCGCGGCGTACGCCGGTCTGCCCGTCACGCACGAGGTCGTCGACGACGTCCCGGGCCGGGCGGGTGCCGTCGCACCGGCACAGCGCGATCGACTCGCTCAGCGACACCGGTTCCGGGCGCTGGGCGGGCCGGTGTACGACCCGGCCCTCCAGGTGGACGTGCGGCGCCCGGACCGGTGCCAGCCACTGCCGGACCTGCGGGTCGGCGGCCAGCCGGTCCGCGTACGCGGCGAGCGCCCAGTGTTCGAGGTGGACGGCGCGGTGACGGAGCAGCCCGGGGCCGGGCACGGCGGTGACACCGGGCGCACCCGGTGCCACGGTGCCCCAGCACACCGGCCCGAAGAAGCCGATGGTCTCGCACTTGGCGACGTAGCGCTGCCAGTACCCGGCGACGACGTTCTCCCGGCCCCGGCGGCGGACGTTGCGGGGTGCGTCCGGGCCGTCGCGGAGCAGCCCGTCCAGCGCCACCAGCACCTCCGGGTTCTGCCAGGCGACGGCCTCGCGGAACAGCGGGTCGGCGGCGATCCCGCACAGCGCCGCCGACGACGCCCGGACGGCGGTGGCGTACGCGGCCGTGAACGCCGTCTCGTCCAGCTCGCCGGCCAGGTGCCGGTCGGCGGCGTCGGCGCAGTCCGGCGCGGCGAACCGGTCCAGTCCGTCGGCGGGGAACCCGGCGCTGCGCAGCAGCACGTCCCGCCACACCGACCAGCCGGTGTCGCCGAGGGGGACCAGGTACGTCACCGCGGCTCCTCCTCCACCACCGGGCGGCGCTGGACCCGCTGGCGGCGCAGCGCGCCCCGGCGCGCCGCGCGTTCCACCGCCTCGTCCTCGGCGTCCTCACCGGACGACGCCGCACCGAGGCTGTCCAGGTGCGCGGCGAGCGCGCGGACGGTCGGGTGGTGGAACAGGTCCACGACCCGCAGGTTCGTGCCGAGCAGCCGGTTGAGCTGCCGTTGCACGACCGCGACCGCGAGCGAGCCGCCGCCGACGTCGAAGAAGCTGTCAGTCGCGGCCACCTCCGGTACGCCGAGCACGTCGCACCAGACCGCGGCGATTCGCCGCTCGGTGGTGGTGGCCGGGCGGGCGGCGGGCACCCCGGCGCGGCCTCCGGTCCGGTTCACCCGGGCGGCCCGGTGCACGTCGTCGGCCGTTCCGGCCGGGACGGCGGTCCAGGCGGGCAGCTCGGCCACCGGCCGCTCCGGGTCGGCGGCGCCGGCCCGCAGCAACCGCTCGACGTCGGCGAGCACGTCGGTGATCAGCGTCTCGCCGTAGACGTCCGGGTTGAAGACGATCTCCACGCGCAGCCGCCCGTCCCGGGTGATGCCGTAGAGCGTGAGGTCGAACGGTGAGCCGGGCGCGGGCACCGGCACCGGTTCGGCGGCCGGCCCGGCCAGGTCCAGCCGCGGCTCGTCGAACGTGTACATGTTGAACAGCACCTGCACCAGTGGGCTGCGGTCGAGCAGGCCGCCCAGCCCGAGGCCGCCGACGATGCGTTCGACAGGGGCCTCCGGGTGGGCGAGCGCGGCGAGCAGTTCCTCCCAGGCGGCGCGGACGTGCGCGGCGAACCCGGCCCCGGGCGTCTGCCGCAGCCGCAGCGGCGCGATCTCGATGAAGAAGCCGACCATCGCCTCGAAGTCGGCGGCGCGCCGGTCCACAGTGGGGGTGCCGACCACCAGGTCGGGTAGGCCGGTGCGCCGGGCCAGCACCAGCGCGAACGCGGCGAGCACGGCGGCGGCGGGGGTCGCACCGAGCCCGGCGGCGAGGTCGGTGAGCGCGGCGGTGGCGGCCCGGTCCAGCCGGGTACGCACCGTCGCGCTGGTGTACGTCTGTTCGGCCGGCCGGTCCCGTCCCCCGGGGAGTCGCAGCACCACTGGCGCCCCGGTCAGGTGGTCCAGCCACCAGTCCAGGTCGGCGGCGGCGCGGCGCCGGGCACGGTGGGCGCGCCAGGCCACGTAGTCGCCGTACGTGGCGGGCAGCGGCGGCAGCGGCGGCCCGTCCCCGAGCGCGGCCCGGTACGCGGCGGCCAGGTCGGCGTAGAACAGCGACTGGGACCAGCCGTCGAACACGGCGTGGTGGGCGTAGACGGCCAGCACGTGCTCGTCGTCGCCGGTGCGGATCAGTTCGGCCCGCCACAGCGTGTCGGTGGCCAGCGCGAACGGCGTGGCGGCGCTCGCCGCGAGGTGGCCGGCGAGGTCCGTGCCCGGGGCGAGGTCACGTACCGGCAGCGGCACCGGTGTGGACGGGTCGGCGACCGCGTACGGCACGCCGTCGCGCTCCGGGATGCGCCAGCGCAGGATCTGCTGACGGTCCGCGACGGCGGTGAGTGCCGTGGCGAGCGCCGCCACGTCGAGCGGGCCGGTGATCCGTTCGGCGAACGCGACGTTGTACGCCGACGCGGCGGCCGGGAAGTAGCGGTCGAGGAACCACAGCCGCTGCTGCGCCGGGGACAGCGCCGGTGGCCGTCCCCTGACGGCGGCGTCGGCCGGGCCGGTTCCGGCGGCGGCGTCGGCGCGGGCGGCGATGCCGCGTGGCGTCCGCCCCACCAGCACGTCCTCGATGGCGAGGTCGCGGCCCAGCCGCTCGCGCAGGTCCGCGACCAGCCGCATCGCGGTGATCGAGTGCCCGCCCTGGTGGAAGAAGTCGTCGTCGCGGCCGACAGTGGACACGTCCAGCAGCGCCGCCCACGCCTGCGCGACGAGGCGTTCGGTGTCGGTGGCGGGCGGCTCGCCGGACGGCACGGAAGCCGGTTCGGCGACGTCGAGCTCGGCCAGCCGCTCGGTGTCGATCTTGCCGTTGATGGTGATGGGCAGCGCGGGCATCGTGTGCATCCGGGCCGGTACGGCGGCGGGCGGCAGCAGCCGGGCGCAGTAGTCGCGCAGCTCGGCGGTGTCGAGGCCGGTGGCCACGTACGCGACGAGTTCCTGACCGCCGGCGCCGGCGCGGACCTGGACGCTGGCCAGGTCGATGTCCGGGTGGCGGCGCAACACGGCCTCGACCTCGCCCAGTTCGATCCGCTGCCCGCGGATCTTCACCTGCCGGTCGGCCCGGCCGAGGAACTCCAGGCTCCCGTCCGGCAGCCACCGGGCCAGGTCCCCGGTGCGGTAGAGCCGCTCCCCCGGCCGGCCGGAGAACGGGTCCGGGAGGAACCGTTCCGCAGTACGGGCGGCGTCGAACAGGTATCCGCGGCCGAGCCCGGGACCACCGGCGAGCACCTCGCCGATCTCCCCCGGGCCGACCTCGCGCAGCTCGTCGTCGACCAGGTGGATGCGGTGGTTGGCGGCGGGCCGGCCGATCGGGATGGGCCGCGTCCAGTCGCCGCTGCCCTCGAACCAGGTCACCAGCACCGTCGCCTCGGTCGGGCCGTACACGCTGATGAAGCGGCGCCCACCCGCGGTCCAGCGGCCGACCTGTTCCGGGCCGGTGGCCTCGCCGCCGGTGATGACCAGCCGTACGCCGGGAAGCCGGTCCGGGTCCAGCAGCGGCAGGATCGGCGGCGGCAGCACCACCACGTCGACTGCCTGATCGGCGCAGATCCGGTAGAGCCGGGTCGGGTCGGCCCGCTCGGCGTCACCGGCGAGCACGACTGTGCCCCCGGCGGCGAGTGGGGCGAGCATGTCGACCACCGACGCGTCGAACCCGATCGAGGCGAACGCCAGGCACCGGGTCGCCGTGTCGAACCCGGAGAACTCGGCGATCGAGGTGACCTTCTCGGTCAGCGCCCGGTGCTCGATCACCGCGCCCTTGGGCTGCCCGGTCGACCCGGACGTGAACATCGCGTACGCCGTGGTGGCGAGCGTCGCCGGGGTCGGCTGCCAGGGCGCGGTGCCGGCGGGGACGTCCAGCACGGTCCGGCCGGTGAACGCCTCGCCGGCGGGGGTACCCACGACGACGCGCAGCCGGGCCTCGGCGGCCAGCTCCCGCAACCGTCCGGGCGGCAGCGCCGGGTCGAGCGGGACGTACCCGGCGCCGGCCGCCTGCACGCCGAGCAGCGCGACCACCAGGTCCGGGCGGCGGTCCACGCAGACGCCGACGAGGTCGTCCGCGCCGATGCCGTGGTCCCGCAGCGACGCGGCGAGCGCGGCGGCCCGGCCGACCAGGTCGGCGTAGCTGAGCGTCAGGTCGCCCTGCACCACGGCCGGCGCGCCGGGACGCCGCCGGGCGTGCGCGGCGACCAGGTCGGGCAGGCACACCTGCGGGTAGGGCAGCTCGGGGCCGACCTGCTGGTCGCGCTGATCGTCGCGGCCGGTCATCGTCGTGCCTCGATCCAGTGCCGGTTCCGCCGGAACGGGTAGCCGGGCAGCGGCACCCGCCGCCCCGGCGGCACGGGCAGGTCGGCACCGGCACGCCAGGCGCGGACTGCTTCGTCGCCGTCGACCGGGTCGCCGGCCGCGAGCGCGGTCAACCCGGCCACGGCCTCCCCGGCGTCGGCGCAGGCGACCGCGTCCCGGTACGCCAGCCGCCGCCGTCCCACCGCGAGCGTGTGCGCCACGTCGGCCACCGCCAGGTCGCCGGCGGCCAGCCGGACGGCCAGCCGCCGGGCCAGTTCCCGCAGCGCCGCCGGGCTGCCCGCGGACAGTCCCAGCACCACCGGGCCGGGTGCCCCGGGGTCCGGCGCGTCCGTCGCGGGCGCGGGTTCGACGAGTACGTGCGCGTTGGTGCCGCCGAGGCCGAACGAGCTGACGCCCGCGCGCCGCTCCCCGGCCCACGGCCGGGTCTGCGCGTCCACCTCGGCGCCCGCGGCGGCCAGGTCGATGTCGTCGTGCGCGGCGGTGAAGTGCGCGGTACCCGGCACCTGCCCGGTGCGGACCGCGTACACGGCCTTGATCAGGGAGATCACGCCCGCCGCGGCGTCCAGGTTGCCGAGGTTGCCCTTCACCGAGCCGAGCAGCAGCGGGGCGCGGGCGCCCCGGCGTACCCGGGCCAGCGCGTCCACCTCGATCGCGTCGCCCACCGGCGTGCCGGTGCCGTGGCCCTCCAGGTAGCCCACGTCGGCCGCGTCCCAGCCGACCGACGCCAGCGCCTCCGCCATCACCGCCGCCTGGCCGGACACGCCCGGCACTGTGAATCCGGGCCGGTCGGCGCCGTCGTTGTTCACCGCCCACCCGGCGAGCACGGCGTACACGTGGTCGCCGTCGGCGCGGGCGTCGGCGAACCGCTTCAGCACCACCGCCCCGGCGCCGTTGCCGAACACCTGCCCGGTGGCGGCGGCGTCGTACGGGCGGCACACCCCGTCGGCGGCCAGCAGCCCGCCCGGCCGCAGCCGGTACCCGGCCTGCCGGGTGGACACCACCGCCGCGCCGCCCGCTATGGCCACGTCGCAGCGGTAGTCCAGCAGGCTCTGCCCGGCCTGGCACACCGCGACGAGCGAGGTCGAGCAGGCGGTCTGGACCGCCACGGCCGGGCCGGACAGCCCCAGCGCGAACGCGGTGCGCGTCGGCAGGTAGTCGCAGCCGGACCCGGTCAGCGCGTCGTCCCAGTCCTCGGCGAGCGTGCCCGCCGCCGGTGCCAGCGCGGGGTTGCCCAGCAGGTGGTGGTGCAGGTAGCGGTTGGGTGCGCATCCGGCGAACACGCCGATCTGGGCCGGGTCGCGGTCCGGGTCGATCCCGGCGTCCTCCAGGGCGTGCCAGGCGACCTCCAGGAACAGCCGGTGCTGCGGGTCGAGCAGCGCCGCCGCCGCGGCGGGACAGCCGAACAGGTCCGCGTCGAAACCCTCCAGGTCGTCGAGCCGGCCGAACGCCGGCACCCAGTCCGGTCCGCCCGGCACGCCCTCGCCGGCCGGGGTCCGGCGCACCGAGTCCACCCCGGACAGCAGGTTGCGCCACAGCGCCGGCGCGTCGTCCGCGCCGGGTACCCGGCAGGACAGGCCCACCACCGCGATCCGGTCGTCCTCGCTCACGCCCGTCCCTCCCCGCCGCCGGCGGCCCGCGCGGCGGCGCGGCGGGCCATCCGGCGTCCGACCGCGGTCAGCCGGCCGTCCTCCGGTACGCCCGAAGCGTCCCCGGCCGTCTCCAGGTACGCGGCCAGCGCCGCCACCGTCGGGAACTCCACCAGCCGGGCCAGCGGCACCCGGCGGCCGAGGTGTTCCTCCAGGTACCCCTGCACCAGGGCGAGCTGGAGCGAGTGCCCGCCCGCCTCGAAGAAGTTCACCAGGCGGCCCACTGTGGGCAGTCCGAGCACCGTGCACCAGCCCGCGGCGATGGTCTGCTCGACCGGCCCGGCCGGCGGTCCCCCGGCGGTCGGCTGCCCAGCGTCCGACCCTCCGGCAGCCGGGCGGTCGGCGTCCGGGTCGGGCAGGGCGGCCTGGTCGAGCTTGCCGGTCGGCCCGATCGGCAGCTCCGGCACCGCCACCACCGCCCGGGGCACCATGAAGTCCGGCAGCACACCGGCCAGCCGTTCCCGCAGCGCTCCCGGCTCGACGTGCGTCCCGGCGGCGCCGACCACGTACGCGACGATCTCCTGCTCGCCCGCGCCGGACGCGCCCCGCCGCGCCACCACCGCCGCGTGGGCCACCCCCGGCAGCGCCGCCAGGCAGGCCTCGATCTCGCCCAGCTCCACCCGGTAGCCGCGGATCTTCACCATCCGGTCGCCGCGGCCCAGGTAGACGAGCATGCCGTCGGGCAGCCGCCGCGCGATGTCACCGGTCCGGTACGCGCGCACCCCGTCGTGCTCGGTGAACCGGGTCGCGGTCAGCTCCGGCAGGCCCAGATATCCGAGCGCGACGTGCGGGGTGCGCACGACCACCTCGCCGGTGAGGCAGGCCGGGCGTCCGGCCGGGTCGGTGAGCACCACCTCGACGCCCGGCAGCGGATGCCCGATCGGCACGACTGCGCGCCCCGGGTCGGCGTCCGGCGGCAGGTGGTGCTGCGCGGCGAAGCTGATCTCGGTGGTGCCGTACCCGTTGACGAACACCACGCCCGGCGCGAACGACCGCCGGGCCAGCGTCACGTCGTGCCGGGTGACCTCCTCGCCGCCGAGGACGACCGCGCGGACCGGCGGCAGCCGCCCGTGCTCGCCGAGGCTCGCCACCACGTACCGGAAGACGGTCGGGGTGGAGTGGTAGACGGTGACGCCCCGGTCCGCGAGCGCGCCGGTGAGGTGGCCGAGGCCGTGCGTGCGGACGTCGACCGGGACGGCGGCGGCGCCGGACAGCAGCGCGCTGAACGTGTCGGTGACAGCCATGTCGTAGCCGAACGAGGTGAGCACGCTCGTGCGGTCGTCCGGCCGGACGGCGAAGTTGCGCACGTGGTTGCGGACGCCGAACAGCACGTTGCGGTGGCTCTGCACCACGCCCTTCGGCTTCCCGGTGGACCCGGAGGTGTAGAGCACGTACGCCGGGTCGTCCGGGCGCGCGGGCCCGGACGGCACCGGCACGCCGGGTTCGCCCCGGCGCAACGACACGACAGGCAGCTCCAGCCCGGCGTCGGCCGCGAGCGCGGCGGCCCGCCCTTCGTGGCCGGGGTCCGCGACGATCGCCCGGACGCCTGCGTCGCGCAGCATCGCGGCCAGGCGGGCCGCCGGGTACGCCGGGTCCAGCGGCACGTACGGCGACCCCGACGCCAGCGCCGCCAGGATGCCGGTGATCGTGGCGACGCCGTGGCGGCACAGCACCGCCACCGGCGCCGTGACGTCACCCGTCCCGGCCAGCGCTTCGGCGGTCGCGGCGACTGCCGCCCCGAGTTCCCGGTAGGTCACAGTCGCGTCGTCGGCGAGCACCGCCGGCCGTTCCGGGTACGCCCGCACCGCCGCGGCGAACGCGGCCGGGATGGTGTCGCCGCGGACCCGATCGGCCTCGGTGCCGTCGCCGCCGTGCAGCCGCCAGAGGTCCGGCGCCGGACGCCGCTCGTAGCTGGCCGACGGCAGCACCCCCGCCGACGAGGCGTCCGGGTCCAGCGTGGACAGGAACTCGGCCAGGTCGGCGCGGAGGTCGTCGGCGTACGCGGCGGGCAGCCCGGACACGGTGACGCCGGCCAGGTCGGGGCTCACCTCGACGGTGGCGTCGACCGGTCGGTCCGGCGGCGCCGGGCACAGCGAGCGGCACAACTCCCGGATCGGCGCGTCGGCGGTCAGGTCGAGCGTCACCGGGTCGTCGCCGTGCCGCAGCGTCACCACAGGGGATCCGGTGTACCGGCGTACCACCAGGGCCGTGGCGGTGAGGACGACGGCGGCCGGGTCGACGCCCGCGGCCTGCGCCCGGGCGGCGAGCCGCGGCGGCGGGCCGAGCGGCTGCGGGGACGGGCTCACCGCTGGTCCAGGACGGCGGCGACCACGTCGGCGAGCGTGGACACCTCGGCGTCGGCCTCGGCGATCCGGAAGTCGTCGCAGTAGCTGCCGGTGCCGTGCACCACGATCTCGTGCCCGGCCGGCACCAGGCCCCGGTCGACGGCGTTGCAGACGCCGGTCAGCGCCATCAGGATCGACCACTCCCGCAGCCGGGCCGGGTCCTCGGGCAGCGTCAGGCCGGCGTCGGCGAGCCACTGCCGGGCGACCGGGTAGCGCCGGACGCACTCGCGCCGCGACACCACGATGCCGTCGCCGCCGTGCCGCCGCACGAGCGCGTTCATGGCCGGGGAGGTCACCGGCCGGTGGGTGTAGAACGTCGGGTCGAGCACCTCGGCCGGGTCGTCGGTGACGGCCGGGAAGCGCAGGTCGGCGTCCTGCGTCCAGACGCCCCGGCTCTCGTCGAGCGTGTACGCCGGGCAGTGGTCCCGCTCGAACGAGCCGTGGCGCAGGCTGAGCACCATGTCCGGCGTGCCGAGATGCTGCACGAGCAGGAAACCGGGGCGGTCGGCCGGGTCGGCGTCGCCGGCCGCCTCCAGCACGTCACGACCCAGGTTGTAGCCGAGCAGGCCGAACGCGCTGGACACGGCGTGCGCGTGCCAGCGGGAACCGGTGGCCGGCGACACGTCGGCCTCGAACGCGGCCCGGGCGGCGTCGGCGACCAGGTAGTTGCGCAGGTCGAGGGTGTACCAGAGGGTGACGCCGTGCTTGTCGTACGCGGTGGCGGCGTACTCGTCGACGAACGCGCGGCCGAGCGCCTTCACGCCCTCCGGGTCCGCGCCGGTGTACCGCAGCAGCGGGTTGACCGCACGGGTCGCGGGATCGGCGGCGAGCGCGTCGTGGCGGAACTTGTGCCGGGTCGCCGCCGGGGCCAGCACCACGATGGACAGCTGCTCCGGGGTCACCAGCCCGGCCGCGTACGCGCGCGCCACCGAGTCACGCAGCGCCACGCCCTTGTTGCCGGAGGTCGGGGTGACGATGCACAGCCGCTCGCCGGTACGCCGGATGTGCTCCACCGCGCGGGCGACGATCACCATCGAGGCGAACGTCTTCGTGGTCCGGGTGCCCGGGTTGGCGGTCAGGTCGAGCATCGTCAGGTCGTGCCCGCCGTAGTGGCCCAGCGGGGACCAGCTGACCGTGGCGGCGGCGTAGAACTCGCGTACCGCGGGGGTCAGCTCGGGCAGGTCGAAGCCGGGCGCGAAGCCGGGCGTGCCGGGCGCGTCGCCGGGGACCGCGCCGCACCGGCGCACCGCCGACGCGATGACGTCGTAGTAGTCGGTGATCATGTTGCGGGTGGCCGGGGTGGTCACTGTCATCGGGCTTCCTCCAACACACTCCGGGCCGGCGCCGGCGGCACCGTTCGCAGATGGTCACGCAGGGCGGTGAACCGGCAGGCGATCTCGGGCAGCTCGCTCGCGTGCCAGCCGCCGGCCAGGTCCGGCCGGTACGCCGCCAGCGCCGCCCGGGCGCGCTCCGGGTAGCGGACGTGGCCGCCGCCGACCTCGACGCCGTCGCGGCGCCCGGCGGCGGTGTTCCAGGCGACCGCCTGCGCCACCGGCAGCTCGGCCGGCAGCCGCAGCTCGGTCCGGCCGCCGGTGAGCCGGACCGGATAGCCGCCCGGCAGTCCCAGCGGGCCGGGCAGGCTCGCCGTCACCTCGTCACCGGCGGCGAGCGCCGCCACCAGGGCGGCCCCGGCGTGCCCGGCGAGCGCGTTCAGCTCCGGCCGGGGCAGCGCGCGGTAGCCGGCGAGCAGCCCGGTGACGTCCGGGACGGGCCGGCCGTCCAGCCAGGCGCGTACCTCGGCGGTGTCGTCGCCGTCCGGGCCGGGCGCGGCGAGGTGGGCGTGGTGGCCGAGCACCGCCAGCCGGCGCTGGCCGGGACGGCCGAGCGCGGCGTCCAGGCACGCGGCGAGCGTCGCCACGTTGCCGATGCCGCAGCGCACCGGCAGGTCCCGTGCGGCGAGCAGCGGATTGACCGCGTCCGGGAACGCGCCGTTGACGAGCGTCGCGCCGGGCGCGCCGCCGGCCAGCGCGGCGGCCAGCCGGGACACCAGTTCGGCCTGCAACGCCAGCGTCACCCCGAAGCCGGCCGCGGCGATCAGGTCCGTCCAGGCCGACGGCGCCGCCGCCCGCTCGTACGGCGACTGCGCGGACGCGGCGCAGACCAGCACGTCGGGCCGGAGCCGGGCCATCGAGGCGGCGTCGGCGGCGTACCCCTCCCCCGGGTCGGCGCCGGGTTCGGCGGTGAACGGCCGGGCGGTGACGGCGACGGGGGTTCCGGCGACTGTGGCGCGCACCCGCGCGGCGCGGGCGAGCGCGTGCGCCGCGTCCGGGTCGCGGGCCAGGACCGTCACGCGCAGCGGCGCCGGGGTGGGCGTCGCGGCCAGGGCGTGGCACAGCGAGCGGGCCAGCCGGCCGGCGCCCACCACGACGACGTGCCGCGCGTCAGCGGACCGGGCTGACATCGCGTCCCGCCTCCGTGACCCGGTCGACCCAGTCGGCGAACGACCCGGCGCGCAGACAGCTCGCCGGGGACACCTCCAGCCCGGCCATCTCCCGTACCCGCAGCGCCATCCGCAGCGCGGTCAGCGAGTGCCCGCCGAGCGCGACGAACGTGTCGTCGTCGTGCACCGCGTCGACGCCGAGCGTGGCCCGCCACGCCTCGCGCAACCGGTCGGTGAGGGCGCCGCCGCCGGGTTCCGCAGCAGGCCCGGTGGGCCGGGGCGGTGGCGGTGGCAGCTCCAGCCGCGCGACCTTGCCGTTGGGCAGGCGGGGCAGCCGGTCGACCAGGACGATCTGGTCCGGGCGCATCGCGGGCGGCAGCGCCGAGGCCAGGTAGCCCTGGAGCAGCCCGGTGGTCAGCAGGTGGTCGGCGGGCTCGTCCCGGGGCGTCGCCGCGGGCGGCGGGTCCTGCGGCCGTACGGCGTAGACGTAGCTGACGTCGGCGTCCGCGCCGACGTTCCAGTCGCCGATGTCGTGCACCTCGAACCCGGCAGCGCACAGCAGGTCGCGCACCCGCGGCGTGGTCACGCTGCTGCGCTCGACCTCCAGGCAGACCTGGCGGATGCGGGGCCAGTGCTCGGGGCGCAGCCCGCGCAGCACGCTCAGCTCGGCACCCTCGGTGTTGATCTTCAGCAGGTCGACGCGGTCCAGCCCGAAGCGGTCCAGCAGGTCCGACAGCGTCACAGTCGGCACCACGTGCGCCACCGGGGCGAGGCGGCGGCGGGCGTCCGCGAGGAGCGCTGCCTGTTCGGTCTCGTCGGCGTCGCCGCCGCCGTGGCGGTAGTGCGACCGGACCAGGTCGGAGGCGGCGCCGGCCCGGTCGGCGCCGAGGCCGGACAGGTAGCTCAGCTCGGGGAACGAGGTCAGCTCGGCGGTGCCCGCCGCGTCGGTCACGGCGGCCTCGACGACCGACGCGGACCCGGCGTAGAGGCCGAGGTTGGCGCGCAGGTACGGCAGCGTGTCCGGGTTCGGCTCGACCGCTACGAGCCGCACGTCGCGCGCCTGCCGGGACGCCCAGAGCGAGAACAGCCCGATGTTGGCGCCGACGTCGAGGACCACGGCGCCGTCGCCGACGCGGACGCCGAAACGGGCGTACTCGGCCTGGTCGAAGATCTGCCGGTAGAGGAAGACCGCCTCGTCCGGCGACGCCGCGGTGACCGCCATGCCGTTCGGAAGCGGGAACCGCGGCAGCCCGCCGGCCGCCGGGGCCTGCCGGGGCTGCGGCACGACGTACCCGACCAGGCGTGGGCCGTCCTCGGCGTCGGGGACTGTCACCACCACCGCGTCGTGCACGGCCGGATGCTCGCGCAGCACGGCCGCCACCTCACCCGGCTCCACCCGGACCCCCCGGATCTTGACCTGGTCGTCGGCCCGGCCGCGGAACTCCAGGAAGCCCTGCGGCGCGACCCGCACCAGGTCACCGGTGCGGTAGAGCCGCGCGCCCGGCCGCGCCGGATCGGGACGGAAGCGCTCCGCCGTCCGCTCGGCGTCGCGCAGGTAGCCGAGCCCGACCGCGACCCCGCCGATCCACAGCTCGCCGGTCCCGCCCTCGGGCACCGGGCGCAGGTCGTCGTCGAGCACGTGGGCGGTGACGCCGTCGATGATCCGGCCGATCGGGGCGATGCTGCCCGCATACGGCTCGGCGCAGTCCCAGTAGGACACGTTGATCGAGGTCTCGCTCGGGCCGTACCCGTTGAACAGCCCGCACGGCAGCAGCTCGCGCAGCCGCCGGACCAGCCGCATGTCCAGCGCCTCGCCGCCGCACAGCACCCGCCGCAGCGTGACGCAGCCGGCGAACTCCGGCTCGTCGAGCACGTGCCGCAACATGGTCGGTACGAAGTGCGCGGTGGTGACCGCCTCCCGCTGGATCAGCCGGACCAGCCCGAGGCTGTCGAACTGCAGGCCCGGCCCGGCGACGACCACGGCGCCGCCCGCGATCAGCGGCGAGAGGATCTCGTGCACCGACGCGTCGAAACCGATCGACGCCTTGTGCAGCACCCGGTCGTCGGCGGTGAACCCGAACCGGTCGTGACCCCAGGCCAGCCGGTTGACCAGCCCGGCGTGGTGCAGCACGACGCCCTTCGGCCGGCCGGTGGAGCCGGAGGTGAACAGCACGAGCGCGGCGTGCTCACCCGGCGGCAGCCAGCCGGTGCGATCGGTCAGGTCGGCCGGCGACCCGG
Source organism: Micromonospora sp. L5 (assembly GCF_000177655.2). Taxonomy (NCBI): domain Bacteria; kingdom Bacillati; phylum Actinomycetota; class Actinomycetes; order Micromonosporales; family Micromonosporaceae; genus Micromonospora; species Micromonospora sp. L5. The sequence continues at coordinate 6,216,838 of NC_014815.1, forward strand.
CCCGCGCGGTACGCACGTCCCGCCACCCGGTGGACGCGGGCGCGGCGACGGCGGGCGGACGGTCGGCGTACAGGACGAGCCGGGGCGCGGCCGCCGCGAGCATCTGCTCGGCCCGGCCGGAGGGCAGCTCGGGGTCGATCGGGACCGCCACCGCGCCCACCGCGAGCGTCGCCAGCAACGCTGTCACGTAGTCGGCGGACCGGTGCAGGTACAGGCCCACCAGGTCACCCGGCCGCACGCGGGCGCGGCGCAGCAGCTCGGCCGTCGCGCCGACCCGCTCCCACAACGCGGTGTAGCTCAGCTCGCCGTCCGGGCCGACGATCGCGGGCCGGTCGCCGCCGGCGCCGGCGGGCCGGTGCACCAGGTCGGTCAGGTAGCGCGGGCCGGTCACGGCGCTACCTGCGTCCTCGTCGCGACCGCGACGATCGCCATCCGGGGCACCTCGGCCACGAACTGCCCGTCGGCCCGGTAGACCAGCGGACGGGCCGGCACGTCGTCGCGGCCGATTCCGGCCAGGTAGCCGGTGTGGTCGAAGTGGCGGGTCAGCAGCCCCCACACCTCGTCGTCGGTGAGCGTCGCGAAGTAGTCGCGCACGCCGTACATGTCGCCGACGTAGTCGCGCATGCCCGCGGAGGCGGACTCGGCGCTGTCGGCGCGCACGATCAGCGGGTCGTACAGGTCGACGACGCGTACCGGCAGCCCGGCCCCGGTGAACAGGCCGGTCAGCTCGGCGCGGCTGAAGTGCCGGTAGTCGTGGCCGCCGGCGGCGTGCGGGTGCACCACCTCGCCGAAGAACCCGGCCATCGGGCTGGACTCGTCGAAGTCGTGCAGCACGATCCGGCCGCCGGGGCGGACCACCCGGGCCGCCTCCGCCACCGCCTGCGGCCGCCGGGCCGCCGGGATGTGGTGCGTGCCGTACGCCAGCAGCACCGCGTCCACGCCGGCGTCGCGCAGGAACAGGAAGTGCGCGGCCTGGCGGACGGCGGGCAGGCCGTGGGCCAGTGCCTTGTCGACCATGTGGCCGGACAGGTCCCCGGTGATGAACGCCAGTTTGGACTCAAAGCAGGCGGACTGGCTGCTCGCGGCGCGGGCCACTGTGCCGTCGCCGCCGAGCACGTCGAGGATGAGCGTGACCGGGGCGGCGGCGTCCGGGGTGGCGAGGTCCAGCAGCCGCCGCATGCCGGTCCAGCGGACGAGCGTGTCCCGCTGCGCCCGGCGGTAGGAATCGCCCCGGCCGGTGGAGTCGGTGTCGAACTCGCTGACCGTGCCGGCCAGTTCCGCCAGGGCCTCGTCGGCGCCGGGACGCCCGAAGTCGAGCAGCTCGCGCAGTTGCGGGTGAAGGGTCGCCACGGTGTGCAGGTAATCGCGCAGGACCAGGGACGGAAGGTACGGCCGGCTCATGAACACCTCGGCGCACGCGACAGTATGCCGCCTCGTCAGCGACGTCCCTTCGGCGAACGGATGGCGAACTTTAACACCGCTTCTCGGCCGTTCACCAGGTCGAATACCGGACATTGTGGAAGGTCCGGTACGGGTACGAGTCCTTACCCGTTCTTTGTCGCCTATTCCGCCACAGGGGTGTGACTGGCGACGATGTGTCGCATTAGGTCGATGATTTCCGGCAGATGGTCGGTAAGGAAGAAATGCCCGGCGGGAAACACGTGCCATCGCGGCTCGGTGACACATTCCCGGGCCCACCCCGCGGCCCGGTCCCGGTCCACGTGCTCGTCCCCGTCGCCGAGCAGCACGTGCACCGGCACCTCCAGCGGCGGCTCCGGACGGTAGGCGTACCGCTCGGACAGCGCGAAGTCGGCGCGTACCCCGGGCAGGATCAGCTCCATCAGGTCGCGGTCGGCCAGCAGCGCGGCCGGCGTGGCCCCGAAGTCGCGCAACGCCTCGATCAGACCGGCGTCGTCGAGGTCGTGCACGCGCCGCCGTACCAGCCGGGTCTGCGGCGCCTCCGCGCCGCCGACCAGCAACGCCAGCGGCGCGGGCGCGCCGCGACGGCGCAGCTCCCGCGTCACCTCGAACGCCACGAGCGCCCCCAGGCTGTGGCCGAACAGCAGGAACGGCCCGGACGCCCGCTCGACGACGGCTGTCGCCAGCGCGTCCACCAGCTCCGCGAGGTCGTCCACGGGTGGCTCGTGCAGCCGGGCGCCCCGGCCCGGCATCAGCGCGACCTGCACCGACAGCTCCGGCGCGGCCAGTTCCCGCCACTGCGCGAAGGAGGCGGCGACACCACCGGCGTACGGGAAGACGAACACCTGGGCGTCGCCGGCCGGGGAACCGGCCGGCCCGAACCAGCGGCTCGCACTCACCTGGGACATGGCCAGGAGCATAGGGCCGGATCACTCCCGGCTCGACGGACGGGCCTGTGTGGACAGCCGGCCGGCTGGCACACTACCGGGATGCGACGGGGGGTCTGGTCGGTGCTGGCGATGCTCGTCGCGGCCGGGCTCGGCGCGTCGGTCGCCTGGCTGCCGAACGCCACCGACCGGCAGCTCACCCTGCTGCAGTCGATCCTCGCCGTCCTGGCGGCCGGCGGGCCGATCCTGGGCTGGCTGTGGCGGCGCAACCACCGGGGCGCACGCCGTCCCGGCCCCGAGGCGCAGCGGGCGGCCGACGAGCTGGCCGCCGCCGTCCTCGCGCAGTGGAGCCGCGCGGCGACCGAGCGCGGGCTGTGGGCGCCGGTTCCGATCCGGGTCCACTGGCGGTGGTCGGACCGGCCGGTCACCGGGCCGGTGGACGCCGCCGCGACCGAGGGCGACCTGGTCCGGTTCCCGCCCCTGCCGGCCGTCCCGCCGGTGCGGGCGGCCGACCTCGCCCACGGCGACCTGCACGACCTGTTCCGGGTGTACGCGGGCCTGGGCTCCGGCCGCCTCCTGCTGCTCGGCCGGCCCGGGGCGGGCAAGTCGGCAGCGGTCGTCCTGCTGCTGATCGACGCGCTGGAGCACCGGCAGCGCCTGCCGGAGCAGGAACGCGCACGGGTACCCGTGCCGGTGCTGCTGACCGTGTCCGGCTGGGATCCGCGCCGGCAACTGGTCGCCGACTGGCTGGCCGCCCGGCTGGCCGCCGATCACGATGTCCTCGGCGGGCTCGAACCGGCCCGCCGGCTCGTCACGGGCGGGCACGTGGCGCTCTTCCTGGACGGGCTGGACGAACTGCCGCCGGACCTGCGACCGGTCGCCCTGCGCGCGCTCGACGTCCAGACCACGTTCCGGCTGGTGGTGACGACCCGCAGCCGCGAGCTGGTGGAGGCGGTGGCCGCCGCCCGGCACCTCTCCGGCGCCGCCGCCCTGGAGCTGGAGCCGCTGACCGGCGCGGACATCGCCGCGTACGTCACCCGGAGCCGGACCCAGCCGTTGCCGCCGGGGTGGCAGCGGCTGGTGGACGAGGTGCGCGACCGGCCTGAGAGTCCCGTCGCGCAGGCGCTGCGCAGCCCGCTGATGCTGAGCCTGTTCCGGGACACGGTGACCACCGACGACGATGCCGCGGAGCTGCTCGACAGCTACCACAGCCGGGAGGCGGTGGAGGACGCCCTGCTCGACCGGGTGCTTCCCGCGGCGTACGCCGTCCAGCCCGGCGTGCCGGAGCCGCGCTACACGGCTGCGCAGGCGGCGCGCTGGCTCGGTCACCTCGCCCACCTGATGAACCTGGCGGGCAGCCGCGATCTGGTGTGGTGGCACCTGGCGTCGTTCACCTCCTGGGACCTGTACGCGGTCACGACGGTGCTCGTCACCGGTCTCGGCGCCGGACTGAGCGCGGGGTTGCTCGCCGGGCCGGCGTTCGGCGTCCTGGCCGGGCTGGCGTTCGGGCTGGTGCTCACGTTCACCGCCAAGCTGTCCCGGGACGTGCTGATCGGCCGGCGTCCGCTGCGGCTCCGCCGGATCAGATGGAGCCGGGTGGTCAGCCGTCAGCGGATGGAGAGCGTGCTCGGCGCCGGGCTCACCGGTGCGTTGTTCCTGGGCTTCTTCGGGCTCCTCGTCGCCGCGTGCGCCGATGTCACAGGCATCGGGTCCGGCCGGGCCTTCCCGGTCTTCCTCGCCTTCACCGCGGCCGGTTTTCTCGGTTGCCTCTCCCTGGGCCTGTACCTGGCGATGGCCGGCTCGGCGGGCGAGGACGACCCGGTGTCGTCGCGGCTGTCCTGGCGGCGGGACCTGTGGTCCGCGGTGGGCGGCGGCCTCTGGCTCGGGTCCGTGCTCGGTGTCCTGGGTGGCCTGGTGGGGCGGCTCGCCGGGTCGGCGGAAGGTGGCATCGCCTGTGGCATCGTCGGCGGCTTCCTGCTCGGCGTGACGTCCTCGCAGACCTGGCGCGCCCTGCTCGTCATGGTCGAGCTGCGCCGTACCGGGGTGGCGCCGCTGCGGCTGCTCCGGTTCCTCGACGACGCGCACCGCCGGTCGGTGCTGCGTACGGTGGGGCCGGTCTACCAGTTCCGGCACGCCCGTCTGCAGGACCGCCTGGCGACCACCGCCGGTGCTACGGTGGACCGGAGTGATCCAGTGGCGATCAGGCAGGCAGGGAGACCAGACATGGCGGGTGACGACGACATCTCCGGGTGAGACCGGACATGTGACCGACCGCAGGCGAGCGCCGTGGTCGTTCCGTCGTACCCCGAGACCGTGTCCCCCGCCGGGCGGCTGAGGTCCGCCCGCCCTCATCTTGAGGTCGTCTTCCTGATGTCCGATTCCTTCGTCGTCTGCTCGAACCTGACCTTCTCCTGGCCGGACGACACCCCGGTCTTCCAGAACCTCTCCTTCACCCTCGGCGGCGGCCGGACCGGACTGGTCGCGCCGAACGGCGCCGGCAAGAGCACGCTGCTCAAGCTGATCGCCGGCGAGTACCGCCCGGCCGCCGGGTCGGTGACCGTCGACGGCGTGCTGGGCTACCTACCGCAGAGCCTGCCGCTGGCCGCCGACCTCACCGTGGCCGAGGTTCTGGAGATCGCCCCGCTGATCGCGGCGCTGCACGCCATCGAGGCCGGCGACGCCGACGAGAGGCACTTCACCACCATCGGCGCCGATTGGGACATCGAGGAACGCACGCGCGCGCAACTCGACCGGCTCGGCCTCGGCGACCTCGCCTTCGACAGGCGCCTGGGCACGCTCAGCGGTGGGCAGGTGGTCTCCCTCGGCCTGGCGGCGCAACTGCTCAAGCAGCCCGACGTGCTGCTGCTGGACGAGCCGACGAACAACCTCGACCTGGGCGCCCGGCACCGGCTCTACGACGTGCTGGAACAGTGGCACGGCTGTCTGCTGCTGGTCAGTCACGACCGGGCGCTGCTGGACCGGATGGACCGCATCGCCGAACTCGACCGCGGTGAGATGCGCTTCCACGGCGGCGACTTCACCTCGTACGAGGCGGCCGTGCGGGCCGCGCAGGAGGTGGCGGAGAAGAACGTCCGCAGCGCCGAACAGGACCTCAAGCGGGAGAAGCGGGAGTTGCAGGAGGCCCGCGAACGGGCGGCCCGGCGAGCCGGCAACGCCGCCCGGAACCTGAAGAACGCGGGTCTGGCGAGGATCGTCGCCGGCGGCTTGAAGCGGGACGCGCAGGTGGCGGCGGGCAAGGCGAACGAGATGCACTCCGGGCGGGTCGACGACGCCCGGGCACGGCTGGACGAGGCCGAGCGGGCGCTGCGCAACGAGAAGACGATCACGGTGGAGCTGCCCGCCACCACCGTCCCGGCCGGACGCACGCTGCTGACCGCCGAACGGGTCCGGGTCCGGCACGGTGAGCGGTCGCTGTTCGCCGCCGACGGTGTCGACCTGACGATCCGCGGTCCGGAGCGGATCGCCCTGCTCGGCGACAACGGCGCGGGCAAGTCGACGCTGCTGCGCCTGATCGACGGCGATCTGGAGCCGGAGAGCGGCCGGATCACCCGCGCGGACGGCCGGATCGCGTACCTGTCGCAGCGGCTGGACCTGCTGGACCTGGACCGTACCGTGGCGGAGAACCTGGCCGCGTTCGCGCCGCAGGCCCCTGACGCGCAGCGGATGAACCTGCTCGCCCGCTTCCTGTTCCGCGGCCCGCGCGCGCATCTTCCGGTCGGGGTGCTCTCCGGCGGGGAGCGGCTGCGCGCCACGCTCGCGTGCGTGCTGGGCGCCGAACCGGCCCCGCAGCTCCTGCTGCTCGACGAGCCGACGAACAACCTCGACCTGGTCAGCGTCGGGCAGTTGGAGAGCGCGCTGCACGCCTACCGGGGCGCGCTGCTGGTGGTCAGCCACGACGAGCGGTTCCTCGCCGCGATCGACGTGGGCCGCTGGCTGCGCCTGGCGGACGGACGCCTGGTGGAGACCGGTCCCCCGGACGCCGGCTGACCGGCCCGGTCAGACCGCCGGCAGGCGGACCACGAACCGGCACCCGCCGGTCACGTTGTGCGCGTGCACCCGCCCGCCGTGCGCCTCGACCAGTCCGCGCACGATCGCCAGACCCAGCCCGCCGCCGGCCGGTGCCGCCTCGTCGGCGCCGGCCGGTGCGGGAGTACGGGCCCGGGTGCCCCGGAACGCCACGTCGAACACCCGGGGCAGGTCCGCCTCCGGGATGCCGCCGCAGGTGTCGGAGACGGCGAGCCACGCGTCGGCGTCGTCCCGTCCGGCGTCGATGCGGACAGTGCCGTCCGGTGGCGTGTACCGCACCGAGTTGACCAGCAGGTTCGTCACGACGCGGGCGAGTTCGGCCTCGGCGGCCCGGACGGTCGGCCAGCCGGTCTCCGGGGCGAGCACCCGGACCCGCCGGTCGGCGGCCAGCGGCGCGGTGGCGGCGATCGCGTCGGAGACCACGTCGCCGAGCGGCACCGGGGACAGCGCGGGCCGCAACGCTCCGGCGGTGATCCGCGACAGCTCGAACAGGTCGTCGACCAGGCGCGTCATCCGGTCCGTCTCGACCCGGATCCGGCGGTGGTACTCGGCCACCGCCGCTGGCTCGTCGACCACCCGGTCCTCCAGCGCCTCCGCCATCGCCCGCAGCCCGGCCAGCGGCGTACGCAGGTCGTGGGAGACCCACGCGACCAGCTCGCGGCGGCCGGCCTCCAGCTGCCGTTCCCGCTGCCGGGCCTGGTCGGCCCAGACCGCCGCCTGGGCGAGGCGGCGGGCGAACACCACCCCGACGGCCAGGCTGAGCGCCGCGGACGCCGCGACCGTGACGAGGACGACCTGGAGGTCGTGCGCGGACAGGAACATGGCCTGGGCGACGGCGGTGACGCCGGCCGTCACCGAGGCGATGGTGACCGCGAGCAGCACCGCGATGTGCGCGAGGATCGACCGGTGGCGCACCAGCCGCAGCGCGCCGACGCCGAGCGCGCCGACCGCAGCGCCGGCGAGCAGGGCGTAGAGCCCGATGACCATCAGTTCGTTCACCGGGACGCCGCCGACGGCTCGTACCGGTAACCGACGCCCCACACGGTGACGATGCGGCGCGGCTGCGCCGGGCGGTCCTCGATCTTCTCCCGCAGCCGCCGGACGTGGACGGTGACTGTGGACTGGTCGCCGAACCGCCAGCCCCACACGCGGTCCAGCAGCTCGGCCCGCGACCAGGCGCGTCCCGGGTTCGCGAGCAGGAACGCGAGCAGGTCGAACTCCCGTACGGTCAGCGACAGCGGCTGCCCGCCGCGCTCGGCGACGCGCCGGTCGGTGTCCGCGGTGAGGTCGCCGTCGCGCAGCACCCCTGTCGGTCCCCGGTCCTGCGGGGCCGCGCGCCGCAGCACCGACCGGATGCGCAGCACGAGTTCACGGGGCGAGAACGGCTTGGTCACGTAGTCGTCCGCGCCGACCTCCAGCCCGGCGACCCGGTCGGCCTCGTCCCCGAGCGCGGTGAGCATGACGACGGGCAGGCCGGGCAGCCGGCGCCGCAGCCGCCGGCACACCTCGATGCCGTCGAGACCCGGCATCATCAGGTCGAGGACCACCAGGTCGGGCGGCTCCTCCTCGGCCGCGGCGAGCGCGTCCGGCCCGTCGAAGGACAACCGGACCCGGCAGCCGTCCTGTTCGAGGTAGCGCCGGACGACGTCGCTCACCGTCCGGTCGTCGTCGACGACGAGCACGTAGCGCCCCATGGGCCAGACGCTACCCATCGGCGTCCCGGTGCGGCGGCCCGCGGTCGACCCGTAAGCGGACGGAAAGATCTTTCCGCCGGCTACGCGCCTACCGTCGGAGCATGGGCAGAAGACGTGTGGTGTCGTCGGTGCTGGCCGTCGTGGCCGTCACCGGCCTCGGGGTGAGCCTGTACCTGTTCCAGCCGTGGCGGCTGGTGACCGACCGCGAGGTACGCGAGACGCTGCCCACTGTGGCGGAGCCCTCACCGGCGCCGGCCGGCACGACCGGCTCGTCGCCGACCGGCGCGGCGCCCGCCGACGTGGTGCTCGCCGCCGGTGACTTCGTCACCCACGAGCACGACACGTCCGGCCGGGCGCAGCTCGTCCGTCTCGCCGACGGCCGCCGCCAGCTGCTCCTGCGCGGACTGGACACCTCCGACGGACCCGACCTGCGGGTGTGGCTCACCGACCGGAAGGTGCTGCCCGGCCGGGCCGGCTGGCAGGTGTTCGACGACGGCCGCTGGGTCGAGCTGGGCCGGCTCAAGGGCAACATCGGCGACCAGGCGTACGACATCCCGGCGTCGGTGGACCTGGACGGTCTGCGCAGCGTGTCGATCTGGTGCAAGCGGTTCGCGGTGTCGTTCGGCGCGGCGCCGCTTGCCGCTGTGACGGGATCGGCGCCGGCCTGACGCCTGTGCCGCCGGCCTCGGACGCTGGTCTACGCTGCGGGAAGCGCTGGTTCACCCGGTCGGCGACGGCCGGGTGTCGTAAGAGGGAACCCGGTGGGAATCCGGGACTGCCCCGCAGCGGTGAGTGGGAACGACAGCCGTCAACAGCACTGGGCCACGGCATGGGAAGCGACGGCCAGTAGGCGACCTCGTGTCACGCCCGCGAGTCCGAAGACCTGCCCGCGTCGCGCGTACCACCGGTGCGCGCCGCCGTCGACCTCGCGGGTGGGTCGGGCGGGTGACACGTCGTACGCAGGGCCGTCGGCGTGTCCTCGACGTGCACACCCCGGCCGGTCGGCGGTCCGCTTCTGCGAGGACGGAACCGCACAGTGCCCGACACCATCACGCTCACCGGCCGACCACCGTCGGCCTCGCACCTGACCCTGTCGCAGATCATGGACCAGCACCACACCAACCTGACGGGCACGGTCCACGGCGGGCGCATCCTCAACCTGATCGACTCGGTCGCCGGTGTGGTCGCCGCCCGCCACTCCGACGGCCCGGCCGTCACCGCCGCCATCGACGAGACCGCGTTCCTTCGGGCGGTACGCGTCGGGGACGTGGTCCACGTGGACGCCCGGATCACCTGGGCCGGCCGCAGCTCGATGGAGGTGGCGGTGAAGGTCAGCGCGGACCGGTGGGACCGCGCGGTGCCGCCGGTGGACGTGGCGACCGCGCACCTGGTGATGGTGGCGGTGGACAACGACGGGCAGCCCCGGCCGGTGCCGCCGTTGCACGCCGAGACCGACGGCGACCGGCGGCGCTACCGGGAGGCGCAGATCCGGCGCGAACACCGGCTGGCGCTGCGCCGGGCGCTGCTCGACGGCGCCGGGGAGGGCTGACCGGTGCTCGGACTGTCGGCGGCCACGCTCGCGGGTTACCTGGCCGCCATCGTGGTGCTCATGCTCACCCCGGGGCCGGACATGATGTTCGTGCTCGCCAACGCCACCCGGTACGGCCCACGGGCGGGCGCGGTGGCCGCGCTCGGGGTCGCCGCCGGGGAGGCGGTGCACGTCGCCGCCGTGGTGGCCGGGCTCGCCACGCTGATCGCCGCGTCCCCGGTGCTGTTCACCGCGATCCGGTGGGCCGGTGCGGCGTACCTCATCGTGCTGGGCCTGCGGGCGCTGCGCGGCACGGGCCGGCCCGGCGCCCCGGCGGACCGGCCGGACGGCGGTGCCGGGCGGGCGTTCCGGCGCGGGCTGCTGACGAACCTGCTCAACCCGAAGATGATCCTGTTCAGTGTGGCGTTCCTGCCGCAGTTCGTCCGGCCCGAGGCGGGCCCGGTGGCGGCGCAGCTGGTGCTGCTCGGCGTGCTGTTCGTCGCGGTGCAGCTCGCCGTGGACCTGGCGCTCGGGGTGGGCGCCGGGCGGTTCGCCAGGCGGTGGGGCGACAGCCGCTGGTCACGGCGCGTCGACCGGCTCTGCGCTGTCGCCTTCGTCGCGCTCGGCGTCCGGCTGGCCGCCGGCTGAGGCGTACCGGGGCGAGTGGCGGAGCGCGGTGGGGCGTCGGCAATGCCCGGGCCGGTTGATCGACTCCATCACGCCGAAGTGGCGGCATCAGAAGTGCTCCGACCCCGCCACCTCGGCGAACTGGCGATGATCATGAGGCCGGTCCCGGTTCGGCTCCGCCGGCGTCCCGGACGCGGGCGGCCGCTCGCGGTCCAGGTGCAGGCGCAGCAGCACCCAGCCCAGCGACACGGCGCCGATGAACACGTACGCGGGCTGGGTGCCGAACGTGTCCCAGCAGGTGTGCAGCGTGACGGCGGCGGCGAAGGTGAGCAGGAACGCCGCCAGCTTCCGGCCGCCGGGCGCGGCGGCGAACGTGAACAGCGCGGCGGCGGTCAGCCCGGTCCAGGCCAGGTGCGCGGCGGGCGCGGTGAGACCGCGTACCAGCAGCGTCCGCTCGACCGCGCCGAGGTTGCCCTCCGACCCGACGAACGCGGCGAACGCGTAGCCCATGGTCTCCAGCGCGGCGAACCCGGTGCCGGAGGCCACGCCGATCACCAGGCCCTGCGCCGGGGACGGGTGCCGCCGCCACAGCAGCAGGATGCCGGCCGGCACGATCAGTTTGGCGGTCTCCTCGGCCAGGCCGACGAGCGCCATCGGCAGGACGCCGAGGCGGTGCAGGGTGCCGTACTCCAGCCAGCCGGCGGCGACCACGCCGACCACGCCGCCGAGGAGCGCGGCGACGCCGACGACGGAGCCGGGGACCGGGCGGCGGGCCGGCCGTCCCTGGGCGAAGGCCAGGAATGTGGCGGGCGCGACGCACGCGCCGAGCACGATCAGCGCCGGGACGAACGTGACGGTCCCGGTGCCGGCGAGTGTCTCCAGCACCAGCAGGTGAAGCCCGACGCCGACGAGCAGGACCGCCACCCACGCCCAGCGGCGTCCGGTATTCCCCATACCGCCGAGTATCGCGCCCGCCGGGTCGCGCCGGAATCGGGGGTAGGCACTGTGGACAGTGAGATCATTCCGACACGCCGACACGACATCTGGTGTTGCACGCAAGCCCTCACCGCCATATATGGTGGTGCCGCAGCTGGTTCGGCCGAGCCCTCCGGGGCGGGGCCGAGGCAAGAGGGAACCCGGTGGGAATCCGGGACTGCCCCGCAGCGGTGAGTGGGAACGACAGCCGTCAACAGCACTGGGCCACCGGCCTGGGAAGCGACGGCCGGTAGGCGACCGGCGACCCCGGTCGGGCCCGCGAGTCCGAAGACCTGCCAGCGCGCCGTACGCCTCCGCGTACGGCGGCCGGAGGTCGCGCGGGACGACCGACGCCAGCAGCCGGGCCGGCCGTGCGCCGCGCCCGTTGGCGTCTCCCGCCGTCTCCAGACGGTGACAGCGAGGAGAGGTCATGACTGTCGTGCAGGAGAGTCCCCCGTCCGGAACCGGCGGGTCCGAGACCCGCCGGCCGGCGATGCGGGTACGCAAGCGGGACGGCGACACCGAGCCGGTGGACGTCGGCAAGATCGTCCGGGCGGTCGAGCGCTGGGTCGCCGACCTGGACGAGGTGGACCCGCTGCGGGTGGCCACGAAGACGATAAGCGGGCTCTACGACGGGGCGACCACCGCCGAGCTGGACCGGTTGTCGATCCAGACCGCGGCGGAGCTGATCGGCGAGGAGCCGCAGTACTCGAAGCTGGCGGCGCGGCTGCTCGCCGCGTACGTGGACAAGGAGGTCCGCGGACAGGGCGTGGCGAGCTTCAGCCAGTCGATCGCCTACGCGCACGGGCTGGGACTGATCGGCGACGAGACGGCCGCGTTCGTGGCCCGGCACGCCCGCAAGCTCGACGACGCCGTGGACCCGGACGGCGACCTGCGGTTCGAGTACTTCGGACTGCGCACGGTGGCCGACCGCTACCTGCTGCGGCACCCGCAGTCGCGGCTGGTGGTGGAGACGCCGCAGTACTGGCTGCTGCGGGTGGCCTGCGGGCTGTCCCGCACCCCGGGCGAGGCGGTCGGCTTCTACCGGCTGATGTCCAGCCTGGCGTACCTGCCCAGCTCCCCCACGCTGTTCAACTCCGGCACCCGGCACACCCAGATGTCGTCGTGCTTCCTGGTCGACTCGCCGCGCGACGAGCTGGACTCGATCTACGAGCGGTACCACCAGGTGGCGAAGCTGTCGAAGTTCTCCGGCGGCATCGGCATCTCCTGGTCGCGGGTACGTGGCCGGGGCGCGCTGATCCGGGGCACCAACGGGCGCTCCAACGGCATCGTGCCGTTCCTCAAGACGCTCGACGCCGGGGTGGCCGCGGTCAACCAGGGCGGCCGGCGCAAGGGCGCGGCCTGCGTCTACCTGGAGCCGTGGCACCCGGACGTGGAGGAGTTCCTGGAGCTGCGGGACAACACCGGCGAGGAGTCGCGGCGTACGCACAACCTCAACCTGGCCAACTGGGTCCCCGACGAGTTCATGCGCCGGGTCGAGGCCGACGGCGAGTGGTCGCTGGTCGACCCGTCGGACGCCCCGGAGCTGCCCGACCTGTACGGCGAGGCGTTCGACGCCGCGTACCGGGCGGCGGAGAAGAACGCGGTGCGCACGGTCCGGGCGCGGGACCTGTACGGGCGGATGATGCGGACGCTCGCGCAGACCGGCAACGGCTGGATGACGTTCAAGGACGCCGCGAACCGGCTGTCCAACCAGACCGGTGAACCGGGCAACGTGATCCATCTGTCCAACCTGTGCACCGAGATCCTGGAGGTCAACGACGACGCCGAGACGGCGGTGTGCAACCTCGGCTCGGTGAACCTCGGCGCCCACGTCACCGCCGACGGCGTGGACTGGGAGCGGCTGCGCGCCACGGTCCGCACCGCCGTGGTGTTCCTCGACCGGGTGATCGACATCAACTACTACCCGGCCGAGCAGGCGGCGGCGTCGAACCCGCGCTGGCGGCCGGTCGGGCTCGGGCTGATGGGGTTGCAGGACGCGTTCTTCACGCTGCGCCTGCCGTTCGACTCGGCGCAGGCCAAGGAGCTGTCCACCCGCGTGCAGGAGGAGATCCTGCTGACCGCGCTGGAGACCTCCGCCGGGCTGGCCGAGCGGTTCGGCCCGCATCCGGCGTACCCGCAGACCCGGGCCGCGAAGGGTGACCTGCACCCGGACCTGTGGGGCGCGGAGCCGGCGCAGGCCGGACGGTGGGCGGCGCTGCGCGAGCGGATCGCCGTCCACGGGCTGCGCAACTCACTGCTGGTGGCGATCGCGCCGACCGCCACCATCGCCTCCATCGCCGGCTGCTACGAGTGCGTGGAGCCGCAGGTGTCCAACCTGTTCAAGCGCGAGACCATGTCCGGGGAGTTCCTCCAGGTCAACACGTACCTGGTGCGGGAGCTGAAGGCGCGCGGGCTGTGGACGCCGCAGGTCCGCGACCGGATCAAGCGGGCCGAGGGCTCGGTGCAGGACATCACCGAGCTGCCCGCGCCGGTGCGGGAGCTGTTCCGCACCGCCTGGGAGTTGCCGCAGCGGGCGCTGATCGACCTGGCCGCCGCGCGGGCGCCCTTCGTCGACCAGTCCCAGTCGCTGAACCTGTTCCTGAGCGCGCCGACCATCGGCAAGCTGTCCTCGATGTACCTGTACGCCTGGAAGGCCGGGCTGAAGACCACCTACTACCTGCGTTCCCGTCCCGCCACCCGCATCCAGCAGGCCACCGTCGCGCCGGTGCTCGCCCCGGTCTCCGGCGTGGTCTCCGCCGTGAGCGACGACGAGGCGCTGGCCTGTTCCCTGGAGAACCCCGAGAGCTGCGAGGCATGCCAGTGACCACCACCGCACCGACCCGGCACATGCTGCTCGACCCCGGCATGGACCTGACCCTGCGGCCGATGCGCTACCCGCGCTTCTTCGACCGGTTCAAGGACGCGATCAAGAACACCTGGACGGTCGAGGAGGTGGACCTGCACTCGGACCTCGCCGACCTGGCGAAGCTGTCCCCGGCCGAGCGGCACCTGGTGTCGCGGCTGGTGGCGTTCTTCGCCACCGGCGACACCATCGTCGCCAACAACCTGGTGCTCAACCTCTACCAGCACGTCAACTCCCCGGAGGGCCGGCTCTACCTGTCCCGGCAGCTGTTCGAGGAGGCGGTGCACGTCCAGTTCTACCTGAACCTGCTCGACACGTACGTGCCGGACGAGAAGGAACGGTTCGCCGCGTTCGACGCGGTGGAGAACATCCCGTCGATCGCCCGCAAGGCCGAGTTCTGCTTCCGGTGGATCGACTCGATCTTCGAGCTGCGCGAGCTACGGACCCGCGCGGACCGGCGGGCGTTCCTGCTCAACCTGATCTGCTTCGCCGCGTGCATCGAGGGCCTGTTCTTCTACGGCGCGTTCGCCTACGTCTACTTCCTGCGCTCCCGGGGCCTGCTCAACGGGCTGGCCTCCGGCACCAACTGGGTGTTCCGGGACGAGTCGATGCACATGGCGTTCGCCTTCGACGTGGTGGAGACCGTACGCGCCGAGGAGCCGGACCTGTTCGACGACGAGATGGAGCGGCAGGTGAAGGAGATGCTGGCCGAGGCGGTGGAGTGCGAGGTGAGCTTCGCCGAGGACCTGCTGGGGCAGGGCGTGCCCGGGATGTCGCTGGCCGACATGCGCGAGTACCTCCAGCATGTGGCCGACCGGCGCCTCGCAGTGCTCGGCATCGCCCCCATGTACGGCAGCGGCAACCCGTTCGCGTTCATGGAGTTGCAGGACGTGCAGGAGCTGTCCAACTTCTTCGAGCGCCGGGTGTCGGCGTACCAGGTCGGGGTGACCGGCTCGGTCACCTTCGACGACGACTTCTGACCGCCGCCCCCGCCCCGGCCGTCACGGCCGGGGCGGGACCGGGCTCTCGCCGGGCAGCGCCGTCGCCCGGACCCGCCCGATCAACGCCACCACGGCGATCGCCATCACGGCCACCACCACGAACGCGCTGCGGAGGTCCAGGGCGCCGGCGAGCAGGCCGATCACCGGCGCCGCGAGCAACGCGCCCGGCCACTGGCCCATCGCCACCACCGAGACGCCCTCACCCGAGGTGAGGCCGGGCTGCTCGCCGGCGAAGCCGAGCACCGTCGGGGTCACGCACGCCAGGCCGAAGCCGAGCAGTCCGAAGCCGGCCATCACCGCGGCCGGATGGGGGTACGCCACCGGCAGCGCCACGCCGGCGGTGGCGACGAGCGCGGACAGCCGGACGAAGCGGATCCGCCCGAACCGGCCGGCCAGCCGGTCGCCGAACAGCCGGGCGACGGTGGCGGCCAGCGACAGGCAGGTGTACGTGGCCGCGGCGAGCACCGCGGCAGCGCCCGCGACCTCGGTCGCGTACAGCGCGCTCCACTGTGCGCCGGCCATCTCGATGAACGAGGCGAGGAAGGCGATCACCGCGAGCAGCAGCAGCTGCGGGGTGAACCGGTCACGCAGCCGCCGCCGGTCCTCGCCGTCCTTCGTCTCCTGCCGGGGCGTATCAGGCAGCCAGCGGTGCGTACCGACCAGCAGCGCTCCCAGCAGGACGCTGGTGACAGCCATCTGCGCCGACGGGGACATCCCGATCGCCGCGGCGCCGGTGCCGCAGAGGCCACCGGCCAGCATGCCGATGCTGAAGCCGGCGTGGAAGGTGGACAGGATGGGCCGCCCGTAACGCTTCTGCACCTCGACCGACTGGGCGTTCATCGGCGTGGCCAGCAGGTTCGCCGCGAAGCCCCAGACCGCCAGCCCGCCCACAAGCGCCACCACTGTGGTGGACGCGGCCAGCAGCGGCGCGTTGACCAGGATCAGCGCGGCCCCGGCCAGCGCCAGCCGGCGGGTGTTGATCCGGCTGATCAGCACCGCCACCACGACCAGGGAGACCAGCTCCCCGGCGTTCGTGGCGATGTTCGCCAGGCCCCAGCCGGTGTTGCCGACGCCTACCGCGTCCCGCACCTCCGGCACGCGGGCCGACCACCCGCCGATGGCCAGGCCCATGATGACGAAGAGCAGCGCCACCGACCAGCGGGCCCGTACGGCCGAGCGTGGCACCGGCGGCGCGGGCTGCTCCGTCGTGTGCTGGTTCGTCGAGGTGTCCGTCATGGTCGTCGTACCTCTCTCCGATCGGTCCGTCGGAACTCCTACCCGATCGCGTGGTCGAGGAAGCACGCACCGTCAGGAAGGTGGACCTCCGCCGGGGTGGTCCCGGGGTCGGTGACGAGCGCCGAGACCACCGCGACGTAGTCGTCGATGAGCCCGCGGACGAGGTCGTCGCCGAAGACACCCCGGTTGCGGATCACCACGCCGCCGGCCCGGTCGTCGTCCACCACGACGATCGGTGAGCCCCGCTTGACCCAGACGGGCAGGCATTCGGGCGGCACGTCGGCGGCGACCACCGGCGGCGGTGTGCCGGGCGCGGGCCGGGCGGTGATGTCGACCGGCTCCACCCGCAGCCCCGGGCAGTGCAGCACCGGCGACGCCGACGCGGCGGACTGGAACCAGGCGTCGAACAGGTGGTTGTCCGGCCAGGGGCGGATCGCCGCGAAGTCGGGGCGGACCGCCCGGGCCAGCCGGTGGAACGCGGTGGCGTGCGCGACGGCCTCGGCCAGCGAGGCGTGCGCGGCGTCTACCACCGCGCTCATCGGCGCGTCCGCCGCGACCGCGACGGGCAGGTAGACGTTGTTGGTGAACTGGCCGACGAGCTGCCGGGACAGCGGGCTCTCCCGGCCCAGCGTGGTGGTGCCCAGCACCACCCGGGGCCGGCCGGCCCGCCGCGACAGCAGCACCAGGTAGGCGGCGAGCAGCAGCACGTACGGGCTGGTGCGGGCCCGCCGGGCGGCCGGGCGCAGCCGCGCGGTGACCTCGGGCGGGAACGCGAAGCGGGTGGCCACCTCCGCGCTGAGCGCGACGTCCGGCGCCGGTGGCGACGCCGGGAACAACTGGTACGGCTCCACCGGCCGCAGCCGGTCCCGCCAGTACGCGGCCCGGGCGGCGGCGTCGACGCCGTTCCCGGCCTGCTCCGCCTCCTGGAGCGCGGCGAGTGCGGTGTGGTCCACGCCCAGCGGCGGCTGCGGATCGGCCGCGCCGAGCCGGGCCGCGTACGCGTGGCACAGGTCCTCCACCACGACGCGGCACGACCAGCCGTCGGAGACCATGTGGAAGAAGCAGAGCGCGAGCACGTGCTCGGTCTCGGAGAGCCGGACCAGGGCGGCCCGCCACAGCGGCGCCCGGCCGGGGTCGAACTCGTCGTTGCGGTGCGCGTACGCGATCCGCTCGACGCGGGCCTGCTGCTCAGCCGGCGGCAGGCCGGACAGGTCGACGTACTCCAGCGGCGACTCGACGTGCGGCAGGATCCGCACCTCGGGCTCCACGCCGATGCGGTCGAACCGCATCCGCAGCGCGTCGTGCCGGTCCACCACGTCCTGCATCGCCTGCCGCAGCACGTCGACCCGCAGGGTGCCCCGCAGCCGGCGGAACTCCACCACCACGAGCCGGGCGGCACCGGGACGGGCCGGGTCGAGCGCGGTCATGAACTCCCACATCATCTGCTGGCCGGGGGCCAGCGGAAACGTCGTCGGCACTGCGACTCCCCCCGTCAGGCCGCCACCGGCGGCGCGGCCACCGGCGGGACCGGTCGCCGGTCCACCTCGTCCGGCCGACGGTCCGCCCCGTCCGGCCGGTAGTCCGTCCCGTCCGGCTGGTAATCCGCCTCGTCCGGCTGGTAGTCCGCCTCGTCCGGCGCGCGGAAGCCGGTGAAGAGCAGGTCGGGGCGGCCGAGCCGGAGCGAGGTGACGAACGCGGCCCCGTCGAACAGCGTCTCGATCGCCGCGCAGGCCATCGACTCGGCCACCGCGCGCGGTCCCCGGTCACCGCCGAGCCGGCCGGGTGTCTTCGCGGCGATCACGGCGGCCGCGACGGCCGGTACCGCGAGCAGACTGCGCCCCCCGCTGCGCCGGGCGGTGAGCAGCCCGGCCAGGGCGGTCACCGCGAGCGTGCTGGCGGTGTTGAGCACGAACCGGCGCCGGTGCGGGTGGGCGAGGCAGAGCCACTGCTCGGAGCGCCCGTACGTGGTGAACCGGTAGGCGACCGCGCGGAAGGTGTCGGCGACGCCGGTGTCGTGGGTGATCACCCCGCCCGGGTCGGTGAGCAGCGCGTAGCCGGCGTCGGTGAGCAGCAGCCCGAGGTGCAGGTCCTCACCGCCCAGCGGCATCGGGGAGTCCTCCGGAAATCCGCCGACCGCCTCGAAGACGGAGCGCTTCAGGGCCATGTTCGCCCCGGCGCCCCAGGACACGCGCTCGTAGTGCAGCGGCCGGGTCAGGTCGCCGAGCAGCAGGTACGAGCGGCGCATCACGCGGAAGAACGCGCTGTCGCCGGGCTCGACGACCACCGGGCCGGTGACGCCGGCGACCTCCTCGCCGGAGGCGCGCAGCCGGGCCGCGTACCGGGTGATCAGATCGGCCGGCACCCGGCAGTCGGAGTCGGTGAACAGCAGCAGGTCGTAGCGGGCGTGCCGGACGCCCAGGTTCCGTTTGGCCCCGACGTGCCGGGGGCCGCGCACGTAGCGGGCGCCGTACTCGGCGCAGGCGGCGCGGTGCGCGGCGGCCGCGGCGGGCGCCGAGTCGTCGACGACCACCACCTCCACCGGCTCCGGGCAGTTCGGGGCGGCGTCGCGCAGGCTGCGAAGCTGGCGGCGCATCTCCGCCACCCGGTCCTTGACCGGGATGACGACGGAGACGCCACGAGCGACGGCGCGAGGTTCGGTCGGTTCGCCCACGGGCGATGCGGATCGGCTCATACCCCGAGGTTCGACCACCGGGATACAACACCGATACACGGCTCCGGCCGTCCCGGCTATCGCGTGTGTACCGCTGATGTATCGATGAGCATCAAGGTCGAAGGCATGACGACCTCCATCCCTCTCGACCGGCGGCTCGCCGTGGACGGTGGCCGGCCGGTCCGCCCGCCCGACCGTCCATGGCCACGCTGGCCGATCCCCGCTCCGGACGCCGCCGGCAACCTCTCCGCGGTGCTGACCGGCGGCCGGTGGGCGATCAGCAGCCCGTCGGTCGGCGACGCCGTCCTGTTCGAGCGCCGCTTCGCGGCCGACTTTGCCCGCTACGTCGGCACCCGCCACTGCGTACCCGTCGACCACGGGTCGAGCGCCCTGGTGGTGGCCCTGGAGTCACTCGGCCTCGGCTACGGCGAGACGGTGCTCGTACCGGCGCTGACCTGGACCGCCTCCGCGACCGCCGCGCTGCGCGCCGGCCTGGTCCCGGTGCTCGTCGACGTCGACCGTGACACCGGCTGCGTCGGGCCGGACGACCTCGACCTGTCGGTGGACCCGCGTGCAGTGGTCGCCGTGCACTGGGCCTCCAACATGGCCGACGTGCCGGCGCTCGACGCGGTCACGAGGCCGCGCGGCATCTCCGTCGTGGAGGACTGCGCGCAGGCCCACGGCGCCACCTGGCAGGGCCGTCAAGCCGGCTCGCTCGGCCGGATCGGCTGCTTCAGCTTCCAGCACGGCAAGGTACTCACCTGCGGTGAGGGCGGGGCCGTGGTCACCGACGACGACACGCTCGCGCCGGTGCTCCAGGAGCTGCGGGCCGACTCGCGCCGCTACCGCGGCGACCGGACGCCCCCGGGGGAACTGGACCTGGAGGAGAGCGCCGGTGTGCAGGGGGCCAACTTCTGCCTGGACGAGTTCTCCGCCGCGGTGGCCTGCGCGCAACTGACCACCCTGGACGAGCAGCACGAGGTACGCAACCACAACTACCGGCTGCTCGGCGAGCTGCTCGACGGCGTGGACGGCGTACGGCTGCTGCGACCCGCGGCGGGGCAGACGCGCATCTCGATCTACGAGGGCACGATCGTCTTCGACCAGTTCCCGGCCGGCATGGACAACGCCGCCGTGGCCGCCGCGCTCACCGCCGAGCTGAGCCGGCGGTTCTACTGCACCGACGAGCCGCTGCACCGCAGCCGGCTGCTCCAGCCGTGGACGAAGCCGCTGCTCGCGCCGCTGGCCGAACGCTTCGCGGCGATCCACCGGGAGCGCACGTACCCCAACACCGAGTGGCTCGCCGCCCACACCGTCCAGACACACCACAGCACCTTCCTCGGCGCCGAACAGGACATGGAGGACATCGCCGCCGCCGTCACCAAGGTGCTCACCCGCTGAACCGCGCCGTCCCGGCGCACCCAGAGAAGGAGTCTTCCCGTGACCGTCACCCAACGCGAGACCTCGCACGCCCCGACCCCGTCCCCCGACACGGACGCGCCCGTCGGCGTGTGGCTCAACGGCGCCCGCGGTTCGGTCGCCACCACCGCGATCACCGGTCTGCTGGCGCTGCGCGCCGGCATGGCCGACTCGACCGGCTGCGTCACCGACACCGGCATGCTGCGCGACGCGCCGCTGGCGAGCTGGAACGACCTGGTGGTCGGCGGGCACGACATCGTCGACACGCCGCTGGAGAAGAAGGCCGAGTCGCTCGTCGACTCCGGGGTCATCCCGGCGCCGGTGCTGGCCGCCGTGCGCGGCAGCCTGCCCGAGGTCGAGCAGAACCTGCGCACCGGGTACGACGCGCGTACCGAGACCGCACCGCTGGCCGAGGTGGTCGACCGGCTGGCCGGCGACATCGAGGAGTTCCGCAGCCGTTACGGGCTGTCCCGGGTCGTCGTCATCAACGTGTCCTCGACCGAGCCGCCGGCCGACCACCGGCCCGAGTACGACGACCTGGACGCGCTGACCCGCGCCATGGCCGACCCGGACGACAAGGCGCTACCGGCCAGCTCGGTGGTCGCGTACGCGGCGTTCCAGGCCGGTTGCGGCTTCGTCGACTTCACCCCGTCCACCGGGGCCCGGCTGCCCGCGCTGGAGATGATGGCGCAGCGGGAGCGCGTGCCGTTCGCCGGCTCCGACGGCAAGACCGGGGAGACGCTGCTGCGTACCGCCCTGGCGCCGATGTTCACCTCCCGCGCCCTGCACGTGCTCTCCTGGGCCGGGGTGAACCTGCTCGGCGGCGGCGACGGCGCGACGCTGGAGGATCCGCGCAACGCGCGCAGCAAGCTCAGCTCGAAGTCGGGCGTGCTGCCCGCGCTGCTGGGTGAGGACGTCACCGCCCCGCTGCACATCGACAACGTGCCGGACCTGGGCGACCACAAGACCGCCTGGGACCACGTCTCGTTCGAGGGGTTCCTGGGCGTCCGGATGTCCATGCAGCTGACCTGGAGCGGGGTCGACTCCACGCTGGCCGCCCCGCTCGTGCTCGACCTGGCCCGGCTGACCGCCGCGGCGCACCGGGCCGGCCACGTCGGCCCGATCGAGGAGCTGGGGTTCTTCTTCAAGGACCCGATCGGCACCGACGAGCACGCGCTGGCCGAGCAGGCGCAGGCACTCGCCTCCTGGGCCAACGGTCTGGACGGCCGCGCCGGCAGCTGACCTTCGTACCGGCCGCCGGCGCGGCACCCTCCGCGCCGGCGGCCCCGCCCCACGTACCCGCATCGAGGAGTCCCCCATGTCCCACCACGTCCCGAACGCGCCGGACCGGCCGACCACGGATCCGGTGTGGACGCCGATCCTGACCGGCCTGCACGCGACCGCGCTGGACTGTCTCCAGACGAGCTTCGCCCTGCTGGCCGACCATGCGAACGGGTCCGGCAGCCACCTCGCCCTCGGCGCCCGGTACGGGTTCCGCACCCGGGACCAGGACGGCCTGGTCACAGTCGAGGCGACCTCGGACGACCGGGCCGCCGAGGCGGTCGACCTCCTGGGCCTGCGGGTCGAGGGCCGGTGGATGCAGCTCGACGGCCCGCAGGTGCGGCGGCTGTGCGCGCCCGGCCAGCCGCTCTACGTCACCGCCGACGCGTACGACCTGCCCTGGTGCCCCTACCACGAACACGAACACATGCGGCACAGCTTCCTCGTCACGGCCGCCGCGCCGGACGAGGTCACAGTGGTCGACGCGTACCACAACGACACCGCCTGGGGCCCCGCGCGTCCCGGCGTGTGGCGGCTGCCCGCCGCCGCGTTCGACACGGCGCTGGCCGGCGGCGCGCACACCCTGGCGGTGACGGCGCACCCGGCCCCGGAGATCGACGTGCCCGCCATGCTCGCCGGCAACGCCGCCCGGGCCGGCCGGGCCCGCCCGGAGATCGACAACTACCTGACCCGCACCGGCGCCGCCCTGGACACCGTGGCCGGGCTGCACCGCTTCGTCCTCGACGTCTGGCTGCTGGCCCGCGCCCGCGACCTGCACGAACGCTGGCTCGCCGCGGTCGCGCCGGAGGCCGTCGCCGCACTGGCCGGGCAGGCCGCGCGCTGGCAGCAACTCGCCACGCGCAGCTACGTGGCGCTGCGGCGGGCCCAGGCGGGCCGGCCGGCCGCGCCGGAACTGGCGGACGCGCTCGGCGAGCTGATCGCCGACCACCTGGCCGCGCTGGAGTCGATCGCCGGGCCGCCCGGCACGACCGGCGACGCCGCCGCGCCGCCCGCGCCGGAGCGGGCCGGTGACGACGGGGTACGCGCGGCGGTGCTCGGCGCGCTCGGCGACACCCTGGACCTGGACGGCTCGGCCCTGCGCACCACCGACGTGCTCCGGGAACTGCCCGGCTTCGACTCGTTCCGGCTGGTCGACGTCATCGACCGGGTCGAACGCCGGCTCGGCGTCGAGGTGCCGGCCACCGCGCTGTCAGCGGCCGACCTGCGCGACGTCGGCTCCCTGTGCGCCATGTTCGGCGCCGCCACCGGAGGTGCCCGATGAGTACCGACCTGCTGCACGACCTGCTGGACCGCACCGCCGGCGCGCGCCCCGACGCGCCCGCCGTCGGGGACGGGACCGTCGAGTTCACGTACCGTCAGGTGCGGGCCGACAGCCTGCGCCTGGCCGGCTGGCTGCGCGGGCAGGGCGTCCGGCGCGGCGACCGGGTGCTGGTGGCGCTGCCCGCCGACGCGGCCCTGCCGGCGCTGCTGTACGCGGTCGCCCGGGCCGGCGCGGTCTTCGTCGTCCTCCGGACGCCGGCCCCCGAGGTCGCCCTCGCCCACGTGCTCGACGACGCCGAGCCGGGCCTGGTCCTCACCGACGACCCGGTCCTGGCCGGCCTGTCCCGCGCCCGCGGCGTCCCGGTGCGCGGCGCGGTCGAGGCGCGCCGCGCCGCGTCCGGCGTGGCCATCGGCGGCGCGCCCGCCGGTCCGGCCCCGCTCGCCGTCGACCCGGTCTGCCTGATCTACACCTCCGGCAGCACCGGCATGCCGAAGGCAGTGGTGTCCACGCACGCCCAGGTCACGTTCGCGGTCCGGGCGATCCAGTCGGAGCTGCGCTACCGGCCCGACGACGTGGTGCACGTCCTGCTGCCGCCGTCGTTCGACTACGGCCTCTACCAGATCTTCCTCAGCACCGTCGCCGGCGCCCGGCTGCGCCTCGGTGATCCCGGGGACACCGGTGGCCGCCTGCTGGCGACCCTCGTCGAGTCCGGCGCCACGGTGCTGCCCTGCGTACCGTCGCTCGCGATCAACCTGCTGCGGCTGCTCGGCCGGGCCGGCGCGCCGCGCCCGCCGCTGCGCCTGCTCACCAACACCGGCGCGGCCATGCCGCCGGAGGTGCTGGCCGGCCTGCGCCGGCTGCTGCCCGGCCTGAGCGTCCAGCTGATGTTCGGCCTCACCGAGTGCAAACGCGCGGCGATCATGCCGCCGGACGCCGACCTGCGCCGGCCCGGCGCCTGCGGGCGGGCGCTACCAGGCACCGAGATCTTCACAGTCGACGCCGAGGGGCGGCGTCAGCCACCGGGCGTCCGCGGCGAGCTGGTGGTACGCGGCCCGCACGTGATGGCCGGTTACTGGCGGCGGCCCGAACTGACAGCGCAGCGCTTCCGCCGCGCCCACGGACTGTTCCCGCAGCTGCACACCGGCGACCACGGTCACGTGGACGCCGACGGGTACGTCCACTTCGCCGGCCGGCGCGACGACGTCTACAAGGAGAAGGGCACCCGGGTCAGCGCCACCGAGGTGGAGGCCGCCGCGTACCGGGTCGACGGCGTGGACGCGGCCGGGGTGCTGCCGCCGGCCGACGGCCGCGACGGCGCGACGCTGTTCGTGGTGGCCGAGCTGACCCCCGCCGACGTGCTGCGCCGGCTGCGGGAACAGCTGGAGGAGATGAAGGTGCCGGCGCGCTGCGTCGTGCTGCCCGACCTGCCGCTGACCGGCAACGGCAAGGTGGACCGGCGGGCGCTGGCCCGGCTGGCGGGTGAGCACCGTGGCTGACCTGCCCTTCGACACCCCCGCGTACCGCTACGACCTGGCCCGGGTACGTGCCAGCCACGCCACCCTGGTCGCCGCGCTGCCCGCGCCCAGCCGGCTGTTCTACTCGCTCAAGGCCAACCCGCACCCGGCGCTGGTCGCGGCGCTGCACACCGCCGGCTGCGACGCCGAGATCTGCTCGCCGGGCGAACTGGCAGCGGCGCTGCGGGCCGGCGTGCCGGGCGACCGGATGCTCTACACCGGACCCGGCAAGCGCGACGCCGAGGTGACCGAGGCGGTACGCGGCGGGGTCCGCTGGTTCTCCGTCGACTCGCCGGCCGGCCTCGACCAGGCCGACCGGATCGCCGCCGCGCACGGCGTCGAAGTGCACTGCCTGCTGCGCGTGAACGACCGGGTGCCCAACCCGGGCCAGGGGCTGACCATGACCGGCGTCGCGTCGCAGTTCGGCGCCGACGTCGACTGGATCGAACAGGAACCGCAGCGGTTCCGCTCCCGCCCGTCGGCCCCGGTACGCGGATTCCACCTCTACACCGGCAGCAACGTCGACTCGGTGGACGCGCTGGTGGCCCAGTTCACCGCGGCGGCGCGTACCGCCCGGCGGCTGCGGGACCTGCTCGGCATCGACCTCACCCTGCTCGACCTCGG
This sequence comes from Micromonospora sp. L5, assembly GCF_000177655.2. Taxonomy (NCBI): domain Bacteria; kingdom Bacillati; phylum Actinomycetota; class Actinomycetes; order Micromonosporales; family Micromonosporaceae; genus Micromonospora; species Micromonospora sp. L5. The sequence goes on from NC_014815.1 coordinate 6,241,909, forward strand.
CGGCGGCTTCGGCGCGCCGTTCGCCCGGCCCGGCCAGAACGCGGACCTGACCGGCCTCGCCGACCGGGTCGCCACGGCGCTGGACGACCTCTTCCCCGCCTGGCGCGACGGCACCCCCGAGGTGGCCTTCGAGTCGGGGCGGTTCCTCACCGCCACCGCCGGCACGCTGCTGACCCGCGTGCTGGACTTCAAGCGGTCGCAGGGCACGCCGGTGGTGGTGCTGGAGTCAGGCATCAACCACCTCGGCGGGATGTCCGGCCTGCGCCGGCTGCCGCCGCTCGTACCCGCCCTGCACGCCGCCGACGGCCGCGACGGCGCGCCGCTGGAGGCCGCGATCGTCGCCGGGCCGCTGTGCACGCCGCTGGACACCTGGGCCCGCGCCGCGAACCTGCCCGACGTACGGCCGGGCGACGTGCTCGCCGTGCCGAACGTCGGGGCGTACGGGCTCTCGGCGAGCCTGCTGGCCTTCCTCGGCCACCCCGCGCCGGTCGAGGTCGTCTGCGACGGCGACCGCGTCGTCGAGACGTCCCGGCTGACCCTGACGCGGCACCCGGTCGACACGCCGGGCGCCACTGCCGAACCCCGAGAAGAAAGGTGACGTCATGAACGCCGAATTCACCGAACTGCTCCGCCCGTTCCTCAAGTTCGCCGGGCCGGACGAGATCACCGAGGACGCCCGCCTGCGCGACCTCGGCCTGGACTCCATGCGCGAGATCGAGCTGCTGTTCGCCATCGAGGACACGTTCGGGGTCGCCGTGCCCGACGACAAGCTGGTCGACTCCACCTTCGCCACCGCCGGTGGACTGTGGAGCGTGGTCGAGGAGCTGCGCGCCCCGGTCGGCGGTGGTTCCCGATGACCGCGACCGCCGGGTACGCCCCGGCCGTCGAGACCGTGGCCGACGTGGCGGCGGAGCACGCCCGCCAGTCCGACGAGGACGCCGCCTTCCCCACCGAGGCCCTGGCCGCCATGCGCCGTACCGGGCTGCTGGGGCTGCTGGTCCCGGCCGCCGAGGGCGGCGCCGGCGGGACACTGCCGGACCTGGTCGACGTCACACTGGCGCTGGGCCGGGTGGACATGTCGGTGGCGATGGTCTTCGCCATGCACTGCCAGCAGGTCGCGGCGATCACCGCGTACGGCGGGGAGAAGCTGCGTGCCGAGGTGCTGCCGGCGGTGGCCCGGGGCGAGCGGTATCTCGGCTCAGTCACCACCGAGGCCGGCAAGGGCGGCCACCTGCTGACCTCCGAGTCGGCGCTGGAGCACGACGGCGAGATGCTGCGGATCGACCGTCAGGCCCCGATCGTGACAGGCGGCCCGTACGCGGACGCCTTCCTCATCACCACCCGCGCGCCGGGCGCCGGCTCCGCCGCCCAGGTGGACCTGGTCTACGCCGACCGGGACCAGGTGGAGATCGAGGTGACCGGCGGGTGGCGCCCGCTGGGCATGCGGGCCACGCACAGCGTCCCGATGCGGCTGCGCGGCGCGGTGCCGCAGTGGCAGGTCATCGGCGAGCACGGCGGGTTCCGGGAGATCGCCACCCGGGTCTTCGCGCCGCTGGCGCACGTGGGCTGGTCGGCGGCCTGGATCGGGGCGGCGGCCGGGGCGTACGGCCGGGTGCTGCGGCACGCCCGCAGCGAGGCGGGACGGCGGCAGTTCGCCCCCTCCTCCGAGCTGGTGCTGCTCCGGCTGGCCGGCATCCGCGCCCGGCTGGACGCGGCGCACGCGCTGCTGCGGCACACCGTCTCGGTGGTCACCGACGCGCCGGACATGTCGGCGGCGCCGGTGCAACTGCTGCTCAACACGTTGAAGATCCGGGCGGCCGAGGAGTCCTTCGCCGCCGCCGACGAGCTGGTCGAGCTGACCGGCCTGCGCCACGGCTACCTGACCGACTCGCCGCTGACGCTGGAGCGCACCTTCCGGGATCTGCGCTCGGCCTCGCTGAACTACGCCAACGACCGGCTGCGCCTGGCCAACGGGGCGCTGTCGCTGCGCGACCCGGGGGTGCGTCTTGCCTGAGCCGACGCCCGCCGGGGACGACGCCGCCGCGGTGCGGGCGGCCCTGTCCGGGGTGGACCCCACCGATTCCGGCGCCGTGTGGCGCGCGCTGGGCGTCGCCGGGATCATCGAGGCGCTCTACCCGGACGGCGTCCAGCCGGACCCCCGGCGGCTGTCGGCGTTGCTCACCGAGCTGGACGCCCGGTGCCCGCTCGGCGTGACGCTGTCGGTCTGCGTCCAGGTCGCCACAGTGCTGCCGCTGCTGGCCGGCGCGACCGGCCCGGCGGACGCCGCGCGACGCGGGATGCTGCGCGGCGAGACGGTGGTGGCGCTGGCCGTCACCGACGCCGCCGGGTCGGGCTCGGACCTGCTCGACGCCACGACCGGGGTGAAGCCCGGCGACGACGGCGCCGTCCTGGACGGCGGCAAGGACTGGATCACCAACGCGACGAGCTGCGATGCGGCGCTGGTGCTGGCCCGGCACCGCGAGGCGCGGCACTTCACCAGCTTCTGCTGGGTGCTGGTGCCCGCCGCCGCGCCCGGCGTGACTGCCGAGTCCGCCGGCCGGGCGTTCGCCGGATCCGGCGTGGGCCACCTGCGCTTCGCCGGCGTCGCGCTCGACCCGGACGCCGTGCTGGGCCGCCCCGGCCGGGCGCTGGCCGGGTTCGCCCGGCAGGTCGGCGTCGAACGGGTCGCCGGAGCGCTGTGGGCCCGGGCGATGTGCCACCGGATGCTTGCCGGCCTGCACGACTGGCTGCGGCGGCGGCCGGCCGGGACGGGCACGCTGTGGGACCGCCCGGCGGTCCGCGAGCGGTACGCCCGGTGCCTGGTCGCCACGCACCAGCTCGACGCGCTGTGCGCGCCGCTGCTGGACGCGCCGGCGGCCGTCCCGTCCGCGGTCACCGGGATGCTGCTCAAGGTCAGCGCCGCCGAGACCGTGGACCGGGTCGCCGCCGAGGCGGTGCGCCTGCGCGGCGCGGACGCGTTCCGCGACGGCGGGGAGGCGCAGCTGCGCACCGAGGCGGCCATGTTCGGCATCGCCGGTGGCGCCACCGGCGCGATGCTCGCCGGCATCGCCGACCACGCCGACGAACTGGCGGGCGCGGTGACCTGAGCGCGGCGTCCCGCGCGCGGCGGCGCCGGAAGACCGATCGACGACAGCACAGTGAAGGGAGCAACGCCGTGAGTCTCTACTCCTGGTTCGAGCGGACCGTGGCACGCGTGCCCGAAGCGGTCGCGCTGGAGGTCGGCGGGGAGCCGGTGACCTACCGCCGGCTGCGCGACCTCGCCGACGGCCTCGCCGGGCGGATCCACGCCGAGGTGGGCCACCGTCCGCGTGCGGTCGGCCTGCTGGCCGCCCGCAGCCTGCCCGCGTACGCCGGTTATCTGGCCGCGCTGCGCGCCGGAGCGGTGGTGGTGCCGCTCAACCCGGCCTTCCCACCGGCCCGCACCGCCCGGCAGTGCCGGGACGCGGGCGTGGACGCGCTCGTGGTCGACGACGCGGGCGCGGCGACCGCGGCCCAGGTCGCGGGCGACGCGGTGACGGTACGCCTCGACGGCGCGCCCGCCGCCCCGCCGCCGGCCGCGCCGGTGGCACCGGACGACGTGGCGTACCTGCTGTTCACGTCCGGCTCGACCGGGCGGCCCAAGGGCGTGCCGGTCCGGCACCGCAACGTGGACGCGTTCCTCGCGTACTGCCGGGACCGCTACCCGGCCGACCCGGGTGACCGGCTGTCTCAGACCTTCGACCTGACCTTCGACCCGTCCGTGTTCGACATGTTCGTCGCCTGGGGCGGCGGCGCCACGCTCGTGGTGCCACAGCCGGACGAGGTACTGACGCCGGTGCGGTTCGTCAACGAACGACGGATCACGCACTGGTTCTCGGTGCCCTCGGTGGTCTCGCTGGCCCGCCGGATGCGGATGCTCTCCCCCGGCGCCATGCCCGGCCTGCGGCACAGCCTCTTCGCCGGCGAGCCGCTGACGCTGGAGCAGGCGCGGGCGTGGGCCGACGCGGCGCCGGGCAGCGTGGTGGAGAACCTCTACGGTCCCACCGAGCTGACCGTGACGTGCACCGGTCACCGGCTGCCGGCGGATCCGGCGGCCTGGCCGGCGACCTCCAACGGCACCGTCCCGATCGGCGACGCGCACCCCGGGCTGGACGCGATCCTGCGCGCCGAGGACGGCACCGTCGGCGTGGACGACGGTGAGCTGTGCGTGCACGGGCCGCAGCGGTTCGACGGCTACCTCGACCCGGCCGACGACGAGGGCCGGTTCGTCACGTACGCGGACCGCCGGTACTACCGCACCGGTGACCGGGTCCGCCGCGAGCACGGCACGTTCGTGCACCACGGGCGCCTGGACGACCAGGTGAAGCTGCGCGGCTACCGGATCGAGCTGGGCGAGATCGAGATGGTCCTGCGCGGCCACCCGGGGGTGCAGGACGCGGTGGTGCTGGCGTTCGGCACGGGCGACGACGTCTCCCTGCGCGCTGTCTACACCGGCGCCGCCGGGATCACCGACGAGCTGACCCGCAGGTGCGCCGAGCGCCTGCCCGCCTACATGGTGCCGGCGCGGATCCACCACGTGGCCGCGCTGCCCACGAACGCCAACGGCAAGACCGACCGGCGGCGGGCCGCCGACCTGGTCGGCAGCGCGACGAGAGGAGCACGGTGATGACCGGCACAGGGAACGGACAGGACCAGGAGCGGGCGTTCCGGTCGGTGGCCGGGCGCTTCGCCACCGGGGTGGCGGTGGCGACCGCCGTCGGGCCCGACGGCCCGGTGGGGATGACCGTCAACTCGTTCACCACCGTGTCGCTGTCGCCCCGGATGCTGCTGGTCTGCCTGCGGCGGGACTGCCGGCTGCTCGGCGCGGTGCGTCGTACCGGCCGGTTCGCGGTGACTGTGCTCGGCGACGACCAGCGCGAGGAGGCGGCCTGGTTCGCCAGCCGGGGCCGCCCGGCGGGCGCCGACGGCTTCGCGGGTGTGGCCTACGACGACGAGCGGGCGACCGGCTGCCCGCGGCTGACCGACGGGGTGGCGTACTTCGGCTGCGAGGCGGTCTCCGCCGACCCGGCCGGGGACCACGCGGTACTGATGGGCGCGGTCCGCTCGGCGGGCCTGCTCCGGCCGACCCCGCCACTGCTGTTCGTGGACGGCGACTACGCAAAGGTCGCCGCGCCGCGGGAAGCGCAGGTGGCGCGATGAGCATCGGCGCCGCTCCCGGCGACCTGCGCCACCTGAGCCTGCGCGCGGCGCGGGCCGGGGCGGACGCGATCCGCGAGGCGCGGGGCCGGGGCTTCCGGACCGAACACAAGGGCGGCGCGGCCCAGGACCCGGTGACCACCGCCGACCACGCCAGCGAGCGGGCCATCCTCGGCCTGCTCGCCCGGGACCGGCCGCAGGACGCCGTCCTGGCCGAGGAGTCCGGTGCCAGCGCCGGCTGCTCCGGGCTGCGCTGGATCGTCGACCCGCTCGACGGCACGCTGAACTTCAGCCACGGTGCGAGCCGGTACGCGGTGAGCATCGCGGTGGCGACCGGCTGCGACGTGGGCGACGGCCAGGTGGTCGCGGCCACCGTCCTGCAACCGGCCACCGGCGCCTGCCTGGTGCTCGACGACGGCGGCGCGCTCGACGGCGACGCCCCGGTCGCGGTCAACCGGGAGGCCCGGCCGGGGCACGCCCTGGTGGCGTTCGCGGTGCCGAACGCGCCCGGGCCGCGACGGCGGGCGTACCAGGCGCTCGTCGGCGTCGCGCCCCGGGTCGCCGACCTGCGCAACACCGGCTCCACCGTCTGCGACCTGGCGGCCGTGGCCCGCGGCGAACTGGACGCGTTCGTCAGCTTCGACCCCGCGCCGTGGGACATCGCGGCCGGCGCGGCGCTGGTCGAGGCCGCCGGCGGGGTGAGCCGGCGGTGGCGCCACGACGGGTTCGAGGTCTTCGGCACCGGCGCGCCGGCCGTGGTGGCCGCGCTGGCCGGCTGGCTGGGCGACGACGGTACGGACGGCCGCGACGGCACCGACACCGACACCGACGAGGAGAGGGGAACCGACGATGACCGGCAGCGATGAGTTCCGGCTGGCGCTGGTGGGGGCGGGCCGGATGGGCCACCACCACCTGCGCGCCCTGGCCGACCACCGGAGCGTCCGGATCCGGTACGTGGTCGATCCGGTTCCGGCGGCACGGGAGGCGGTCACCGCGGCCGGGCTGCCCGCGTACCCGAGCGTGGAGGACCTGCTCGCGGACGCCGTGCCGGACGGTCTCCTGGTGACCGCGCCCACCGGGCGGCACGGCGCGCTGGTCGCGGCCGCCGCCAAGGCCGGGCTGCCGGTGCTGTGCGAGAAGCCGGCCGGGCTCGACCCGGCCGGGGCGGCCGAGGCGGGGCGGGTCGCCGCCGCCGCTGGAATCCCCTTCCAGGTCGCCTACTGGCGCCGGTTCGTCCCGCAGCTGTGCCGGCTGCGGGAGCGGATCGCCGGCGGCGAACTCGGCGAGGTGCTGTTCGTGGCCGCGGCGCAGTGGGACGGCGAGCCGCCCGCGGCGGCGTTCCGCACCGGCAGCGGCGGGATCTTCGTGGACATGGGCGTGCACGAGTTCGACCAGATCCGGTGGCTGACCGGGCAGGAGATCGACCGGGTCGCGGTGCAGCCGGCCGGTCCGGTAACCGACCCGGCGGTACGCGGCCGGGACGTGGACAGTGCCCAGGCGTTGCTCGGCCTGTCCGGCGGCGGCACCGCGCTGGTCTCGCTCGGCCGGCACCACCGCGGCGGCGACATGGCGACGGTGGAGGTCTTCGGCACCCGCGACCACGAGCGGCTGGCCTTCCTCGACCCGGCCGACGGGGACGCCACCATGTACGCGGCCCTGGCCCGTCAGGCGGAGGACTTCGCCGTGCTGGTCCGGGAGGGCCGGTCGGCGGGCGCCGGGGTGACGGACGCGGTGGCGGTGCTCGACGCGGCGCGGCGGGCGACGGCGCAACTGACTCCGGGTCACGAAGTTCACACCGATCAGTGATTACTTGCACCATCTGGGAGCGATGCATTCCCCGGCCGAAGGTGGGAAACCCAGCCTTACACACCACACTGTGGACGGTGCGCCGGAGCGGGGGACGACATCCATGCGGTTCAGTGTTCTCGGTCCGTTGAGCCTGTACGCGGGCGACCGCCCCGTCATGCTGACCGGCACCAAACCCCGCCTCCTGCTCGCCGTGCTGCTGCTGAGTCCGGGGCGCACGGTCGCCACCTCCCGGCTGGTCGACGGCCTCTGGCCGGAGTCGCCGCCCGCGTCGGCGGTACGCAACCTGCGCACGTACGTGCACCGGCTGCGGCAGACGCTGGACCGCGGCGGTGACTCGGCCGGCCGGCTGGTCCACGACGGCACCGGCTACCACCTGCGGGTCGACGAGGACGAGCTGGACCTGCTGCGGTTCCGTCGGCTCGCCGACGAGGCCCGCCGGGCCGCCCGGAGCGACCGGCTGCAGGCCGCCGCCGACCTGTTCGACCGGGCGGTCGACCTGTGGGGCGGGCACCCGCTGGAGGACCTGACGGATCTGGGCACCGACCTGGGCGCGACCGTCACGGCACTGCGGGAGCAGCACCGGGAGATGACGACGGAGCTGATCGACCTGCGCCTGCGGCTGGGGCAGCCGGCGCGGGTCATCCCGTCGCTGCGCCGGATGGTGGCCGAGGAGCCGCTCGACGAACGCCGGCAGGCGCAGCTCGTGACCGCGCTGACGCGGGAGGGGCGCGTGGCCGAGGCGCTGGCCGCGTACCAGCAGGCCCGGGGCGGCATCATCGACGAGCTGGGCGTCGACCCCGGCCCCACGCTCCAGGGCGCCCTCCAGACCGCGCTGGACGCGGACTCCGCCGAGGTCCACCCACCGTCCGGCCGGCCCACGGCCCTCGGCGCCGGGCCCGTGTCGCCGCCCGGCCCGCCGACCAGCCCGCAGGCCCTGCCGATGAAGCCGCCGTCCCTGGTCGGCCGGGACACCACTGCGGGCCAGTTGCGCGCCATCGCCGAGGGGATCGCCGACCCGGCCGGCGCCGACGAGCACGCCGGTGTCGTGCTCGTCTCCGGCGCGCCGGGCGTCGGCAAGTCGTCGTTCTCGGTGAGCAGCGGGTACGACCTGGCCGACCTCTTTCCCGACGGTCAGCTCTTCGTCAGCTTCGACAGCGGCGACGAGCCGCCGCGCGGCAGCGGGGAGCTGATCCGGGAGCTGCTGGTCGAGCTGGGCGTACCGCTGACCGACGTGTCCGAGGACATCCGGGAGCGCTCCGCCGTGCTGCGGTGCGCGCTCGCCGGCCGGCGGCTGCTGCTCATCATCGACGACGTCGACTGCGCGCAGCAGGTGCGCCCGCTGTTGCCCGGGGCGGGCCGCAGCCTGGTCCTGATCAACAGCCGGCAGCGCCTGCTGGACCTGGACGTGGGCTGGCGGTTGACGCTCGGCGCGCTCGACCGGGCCGACGCGGTGGAGCTGCTGGCCACGATCGCGGGCGAGCGCCGGGTACGTGAGCAGCCGGAGGTGTTCGGCCGGATCGCCGCGGCCTGCGACCGGTTGCCACTGGCGCTGCGGATCGTCGGCAGCCGGCTCGTCACCCAGCCCGACGTGGCCCTGCCCGGCTTCGCCGCGCACCTGGAGGACGAGGAGAACCGGCTGTCGGAGCTGGCGGTCGGGGACATCTCGGTGCGCGGCAGCCTGTCGGTCAGCTACCAGGCGCTGGACGTCGACGCCCGCTTGGCGCTGCACGCGCTGGCCCGCGCCGACTCGTTCATCACCCCGGCCAGCGCGGTGGAGATCCTGCGCCTGCCCCGGCAGCAGGCCAACCGGATGGTGGAGCACCTGATCCAGCACAACCTGCTGGTGCCGGTCGACTCCTGCGCCCCGGCCGAGCGCTTCCATCTGCCGGAGTTGCTGCGGCTCTTCGCCCGCGAGTGCGTGGAGACGCACGGCCGGCCGCTTCCGGCCTGAACACCGATCGCGGTGTGCGGGTCGGTGAGACCCGCACACCGCGATCGGGTGTCGTTACTTGAGGAAGCGGTCCAGCGCGGCCTCGATGGTGCCGCTGTCCGGCGACGCGTACGACTTCATCGTCACCTTGTTGTAGGAGATGAAGCTCGGGCACCGGGCGGCGGGTGCGGTCACCGTGCCGCCGTCGCCGACCTTCTCGCCGGTCTTGGCGGCGTGGAAGGTCAGGGTGTACCGCGAGGAGATGTAGTCGACGGTGACGACCTTGTCCTCGCTGTTCTTGTACTGGCACTTCTTCGGCGTGCCCTCGCTGCCCTCGACCATCTTGAGGCAGCCGATAACGGACACCGTGGCGAAGTCGGCCGACTTCGCGTAGTACGGCTTGGCCGAGCTGACCGTCTTCTGCGACCAGAACGACGGCCGGTCCGGGGAGTTGGAGAAGACGTACGCCTTCGAGCCCGCCGGCGCGGTGTACGGGGCGGCGTTGAGGATCGCTCCCCCGTCGCAGACCGCCGACATCTCGCTGGCGTACCGCGCGGTGATCGAGTTGTTGTTGGAGGGCCCGTCCGGCCCGGTCGACTCCGGGCCGTCCGCGCTGGGGGTCGCGGACGGGCTGGTGTCCGGCCCGGGGGTGGCGCTGCCCGACGCCACCGGCTTCGGGTCCTCCTCGTCGCCGTTGAAGGCGACGTAGGCGAGGCCGCCGCCGCAGCACAGCAGCGTCAGCGTGACCGCGCCCGCGGCGAGGCCGACGATGAGCCCCTTGCTCTTGCCTCCGCTCGGGGGCGGCGGGGTGGGCGCGTACGGCGCCGGCCCGGGGTAGCCCGGCTGCCCGGGGAACGGCGCCGCGGGCTGCGCGCCGTACGGCGCACCCGACCCGGGCTGGGCACCGTACGGCGCACCCGACGCGGGCTGGGCGCCGTAGGGGGCGCCCGACGCCGGCTGCGCACCGTACGGGGCGTTCGGGTCGGGCTGGTTGCCCCACGCTCCGGCGTTCGGGTCCGGATAGCCTCCGTAGGGAGGGTGATTGTCACTCATCTGAGGTTCTTCCACCTGTCGTCCGTGGTTCCGGCGATCAACCACCCCGCAGCGTAATGACGCCTGCAAATTCACGATCGCCGACATTCGATACGTTCTTCACCAGCCGTGCCGGGGTCACTCCGGTGCGTACGTGCCCGGATCCGGCATCCGGCCGCCCATCAGGCGTGACGGGCCGGGGACCGTTGGGACGCAACAGATCGACCGATCGGCGACCGACCGGTACCCGACATCGGCGACGCCGAAAAGTGTGATGTACGCGACACCTCCGGCCGCTCGGCCGGACGGCGGCGGACCACATCCTGGACCGTCATTTAATGAGGTTCGTCGATATTGACGCACGTCACAGGCGCGGACAGAATCCCAGCACCACCACCAGGACCCCTCCGGGAGGGCCCCATGAACCGTCCCCGCCTGCCGCTCCTGCGGACCGCCGGCCGGATGACCGCGCTCGTCGCGGCCGCCGCCGGCATGCTGCTCACCGCCGCCGCACCCGCCGTCGCCGCCGCGCCCGCCGGTCGCTACGTCGCGCTCGGCGACTCCTACACCTCCGCACCGCTCGTGCCCACCCAGGTCGACCTGAACTGCCTGCGCTCCAACCGCAACTACCCGTCCCTGGTGGCGGCGTCCGCCGGCTCCTCGTCGTTCGCCGACGTGAGCTGCTCCGGAGCCACCACCGAGGACATCCTGTACGGCGGCGACGGGGCGCTGGGCATCGCGCTGCCGCCGCAGGTCAACGCCGTCACGTCGGCCACCGCGCTGGTGACCGTCCAGATCGGCGGCAACGACATCGGCTTCTCCGGCATCATCAGCGACTGCGCCGAGGCGAGCGTGAGCAGCCCGCTCGGCTCGCCCTGCAAGAACCGGTTCACCGCGGGCGGCACCGACCAGTTGCGGGCCCGGATCGCCGCCGCCGCGCCGAAGGTGGCAGCCGTGCTGCGGGCGGTCCGCCAGGCCGCGCCGAACGCGCGCGTGGTGGTGCTCGGGTACCCGGCGATCCTGCCCGACAGCGGCTACGGCTGCTGGCCGGTGGTGCCGATCGCCTACCAGGACGTGCCGTACCTGCGCGGCGTCCAGAAGGCGCTCAACACGATGCTGGCCGACACGGCGGCGGCGGGCGGCGCGAGCTACGCCGACGTCTACACCCCGTCGATCGGCCGGGACTCGTGCAAGGGCAGCGGCACCCGCTGGGTGGAGGGGCTGGTGCCGCAGAACGCCGCCGCGCCGTTCCACCCCAACGCCCGGGGAGAGCAGGGCATGGCCACCGCCCTGCTGGCGCACCTGAGCTGACCCGGCCCGGGTGAGCCGGTCCCGCTCGGGCGGGACCGGCTCACCGGCGTGCGGCCTCACGCCCGGGTGATGCGGACCGCGTCGGCGACCACGTACCCGGTGCCGGCGCTCCAGCGGCTCACCCCGACCTTGTCGCCGGTCCCGGCGGCGAGCGTGAACACGCCGAGCGAGACCCAGCGCCCGCCGCCGGTGCGCTGGTCGACCACCACCGACCGGTTGCCGGTCGTGGTGGCCACCAGGTACGGGGTGCGGTCGTTGTAGCCGGGGTCGGCCGGGTACCACACCGACACCTCGTAGGAGCCGGTCGCGGGCAGGCTCGCCCGGAACCAGGCCACGTCGCTGGACGCCACCGGCGCGGCGAAGCGGTAGTCGGCGCCGTAGCGCTGCCCGGAGTACGCGGAGGTGCCCCAGGCGGCGCCCGCGCTGAACCCGCCCGACGTGGCGTTGTCGACTGTGACGCTCCACGTCGCGGGCGGGGTGCCGGCCCGTACGTCCAGGTAGTTGCGGTCGATCTTCATGGTCACGCCGCCCCACGTCTCGGTGACGTCCCCGGCGTACTGGTGCAGGCGCTGCTGGTCGGCGTAGCGGTCGTCGGCGCAGTACGTGCCCCCGTCGGTGTCCGCGACGCCGTTCCACCAGGCGATCCAGATCTGGTCCAGGCGCAGGTACCGGGTGTCGTGGTAGGCGGCGCAGACGTCGGTGATGCCGGACGAGCCGCTGGAGTACATGCCGGCGAGGTAGCCGCGCGTGTGCAGGCGCTCGACCCAGCCGGAGAGGAAGGAGAGCACCGCGGCCCGGCAGCTCGCGTTCGACGGGTACTGCTCGATGTCGTTGTAGAGCGTGCTGCCGGCGCCGATGCCGAGCGCCACCGCCGCGGCGACCGCGCTGTCCGCCGCGGTTCTCCCCTGCCCGCGGGCGGTGGCCGGGTCGGCGGACATCTTCGGCGTACGGGTGCCGCACGGCGCCTGGTAGCCCAGCTCGATGGGGATGAGCCGCCAGCCCTTGCGGGTCTGGTCGGCGACCCAGGTCGCGGTCAGGTTGGGTTGGGCGCACGTCCGGCTGCCGCCGCTGATGTAGACGCCGACCGCGCGGTACGGCGACGCGGTCAGCCAGGCGTCCATCGCGGCCTGCGACGGCGCGGTGCAGGTGTCGAAGCCCTTGCCGGTGAAGGTGCCGGGCTGCGGGCCGACCGCGGCGACGGTGGCCGCTGTCCCGGCGGCGGGCTGCGGCTCGGCGACAGCCGGTGTCCCGGCGCGGGCCGGGACGGCCGAAGCCTGCGCCGGTACGGCCGCGGCCGCGAGCACGGCGAGAAGTGTCAGGGCCGTGGCGATCGCTCTCATCGGCGCCCCTCCTGTGAAGGATTCCTCGCTCGACGGCGAGACTTGGGCAGGATTTCTACCACGCATCGACGGATGACGACAGATGATGATGGCGAAAGTTTTCACGACGGAAACGATCATTGAAGGGTATCGACAGAACGGCGGGTGCCGGTATAGCGTGCCCGCACTCACATCCGTCGATCGGTGAAGCGCCGTCACCCGAGGAGCGCCATGCCCACGTCACGATCCCCCCGTCTGCGACGCCGAGGTCTGCTCGGCGTACCCGCCCTGGTGGCCGCCGCCCTCGCGGTGGCCGTCCGTCCCGGTACGGCGCACGCCGCGCCGAAGGCCGAGTGCCTCGCCGACCTGCTCGGGGAGCAGTGATGGCCACCATTCCCTGGCTGGTGGACGTGCTGCGTGGCGCCGGCGTACAGGTCGTGGTCGAGGGCGACTGGCTCAACCGGATGCGCTCCGGCTCGTTCGACCCGATCGGCGTGCTCTGGCACCACACCGCCGCCACGTCCAGCGCCACCAACCCGCACCCGGCGCTGAACATCTGCATCAACGGCCGGTCCGACCTGCCCGGCCCGCTCTGCCAGGCGCTCGTGGACTACCACGGCGTGTTCCACGTGATCTCCGCCGGCCGGTGCAACCACGCCGGCACCAGCGGCGGCAGCGGCCCGATCCCGGCCGGGGACGGCAACACCCTGATGATCGGGTGGGAGATCGACTACAACGGTGTCGACCAGCGGATGACCACCGCCCAGTACAACGCGAGCATCGCGGCCACCGCCGCCGTGCTCAAGCGGCTCGGCCGGGACTCCAGCTACGCCCGCGGCCACCGGGAGACCAGCACCACCGGCAAGATCGACCCGTCCTTCATCGACCTGAACACGATGCGCGCCGACGTGGCCGCCAAGATGGCCGGCGGTGGCACCGGCTGGACGTCGATCGTGGACAACGCGACGGCGGGCCGGTTCACCGCGAGCGCGAGCTGGGGCACCTCGACGTACTCCGGGCAGCGCTACGGCGCCGACTACCGCTACGCGGACCCGGTCGCCGCGAGCGACGCGGCCTGGTACAAGTTCAACGTTCCCCGCACCGGCAACTACCGGGTCGAGGCGTGGTGGCCGGCGAACGCGGGCTACAACGCGGCCACGCCGTACGTCGTCGCCACCACCACCGGCAACCGGACGGTAGTGGTCGACCAGCGGGCGACCGGCGGGCAGTGGCGCTCGCTCGGCACGTTCACGCTGCCGGCCGGGGACGCCAACCGCGTCGCGGTCAGCCGATGGAGCTCCGCCGCCGGCCTGGTCATCGCCGACGCGGTCCGGCTGACCGAGGTCTGACCCCGGGCGTACCGACGCGGCCGGGTGGGCGCCCCACCCGGCCGCGTCCGCCGTCGGTCAGCGCAGCGACCGGAAGGCGGCCCGCATCTCCTGGGCGAACAGCTCCGGCTGCTCCCAGGCGGCGAAGTGCCCGCCCCGGTCGAGCGTGTTGTAGTGGATCAGGTTCGGGTACGCCCGCTCGGCCCAGCTGCGCGGCGCGAGCAGGATCTCGTCCGGGAACTGGCTCACCGCGGCCGGGACCTGCACGCCCTTGGCGGCGAAGAACGACAGCGCGTTCTGTGCGTAGAGCCGGGCCGAGGACACACCCGTGTTCGTGAGCCAGTAGAGCGTGACGTTGTCCAGGATGTCGTCACGGCTCAGGCCGCCGGGCCGGCCGGCGAACGCGGCGCAGATCAGGTCCAGGCTCGCGGCGTCGTGGTCGAGCATGAACGTCGCCAGCCCGACCGGCGAGTCGGCGAGCGCGGTCAGGGTCTCCGGGCGGGTGGTCATGATCAGCGCGTACGCGGAGTGCTTCCAGAAGAAGTCGATCCGCTCGCAGGCGGCCCGTTCCTCGGCCGAGAGCCCGGACGGCAGGTCGGCGAGGGGGTTGTTCACGCCGGTGATGCCGGTCTGCAACAGCGCGTCGATGTCCGGCGGCACCACGCACGGCATGTTCGTGTGGATGCCGGCCAGTTCCGGCGGCGCCTGCACGCCGAGCATGTCGGTGATCAGCGCGCCCCAGTCGCCACCCTGGGCCACGAACCGGGTGTAGCCCAGCCGCCGCATCAGTTCGGTCCAGGCGCGGGCGATGTGCTGCGGATCCCAGCCGGGCCGGTCCGGCTTGCCGGAGAAGCCGTAGCCGGGCATCGACGGGATCACCAGGTGGAACGCGTCCGAGGCGTGGCCGCCGTGCGCCGTCGGGTCGGTGAGCGGACCGATGATCTTCAGCTGTTCGATCACCGACCCGGGCCAGCCGTGCGTGACGATCAGCGGCAGCGCGTCGGGGTGCGGCGAGCGTACGTGGATGAAGTGGATGTCCAGGCCGTCGATCTCGGTGACGAAGTTCGGCAGGTCGTTGAGCCGCGCCTCGACCTTGCGCCAGTCGTACCCGGTGGCCCAGTAGCGGGCGAGCGCCTGGCTGGTCTCCAGCGGGACGCCCTGCGACTGGTCGTCCACGGTCTGCCGTTCCGGCCAGCGGGTGGCCGCGATCCGGTTCCGCAGGTCCTCCAGGTCCGCCTCCGGCACGTCGACGCGGAAGTCGCGGATGCCGGCGGCGGTACGCGTCGGCGTCATGGTCTTGACGGCCACGGGTTGTCCTCCTCGGGTCGGGTCAGGGACCGAACGTGAAGACGTACGCGCGGAGACCGGACCGCTCGGCGCGCAGGGTGAGCCGGTGCTCCCCCGGCGTCGCGCCGTCCACCAGCCGGATCATCGCGGCCCGGTCGACGACGGCCGTGCCGTCCGGGTCCACGTCGGCGCCGCGCGCGTCACCGGCCGGTTTCCCGTCCAGCAGCACCCGAACCGCTGCCGGTCCCTCCGGTCCCGGGTCGGCCACCAGGTTCACCTCACCGGCGGTGAACGGCAGGACCAGTTCCGCCCCGGCACTGCCCGTCTCGACGTACTCGCCCTCGACCCGCCAGTCGCCGGTCAGCGCGTACGTGCCGGGAACACCCCGGTCGGCGCCGAGGTAGGTCTCCGGGGTGATCCCGGCGTACGTGGGCTGCGGGCTGGTCACGAACGCGGTCACCTCCGCGGTGACCGGCGGCAGCGCGGGCGTGGGCGTGGCGGCCTCGACCAGCCGCCGGATCAGCGCCTCGGTCCGGTCGTAGCCGCCCTCGCCGATCCAGCGGTCGGCCAGCCGCCCGTCGGCGTCGAAGAGGTACCTGGCCGGCCAGGCGTCGTTGCGCAGGGCCCGCCAGAACGTGTAGTCGTCGTCGATCGCGATCGGGTAGGTGAGCCCGTGGTCGCGGATCGCCCGGTCGATGTTCTCCGGAAGCCGGCCGAACGCGAACTCCGGCGCGTGCGCGCCGATCACCGTGACCCCCAGGTCGCGGTAGTCGCGGTGCCAGGCCCGCACGTACGGGGCGGTACGGATCCAGTTCACGCAGGTGTACTCCCAGACGTCCACCAGGACCACGCGTCCGCGCAGCTCCTGCGGCGTCAGCGGCGCGGAGTTCACCCACCGGTGGACGTCGATCGGCGGCAGCCGGGTCGCCACCGCGGCCCCCGTCATCCGGCCGCGCCGCGCGGTGATGGTGTGCCGGTCATGCGGGCTCCCTTCCGAGTACGTCCGGCGGCGGTTACCCGGAGGGCGCGGCTTCGAACGGGCCGCCCGCCCGGCCCGCGGGCGTTTGCCCCCGGCCCGGCCGGGTAGGACGCTGCGCCACCCGAGGGCGGGCCGTGCAGGCGGCGTGGGCGGCCGGGACGTCGCGGAGGGTCGATGACGGCTGGACCAGGGCGGGCACAGGCGCCGTCGGGCGAGGTGGTGGAGCTGCGGGTGCACGGCGTCTCCGCGGGCGGGGCCGCCGAGGTGCTGGACCGGCCGCTGGTCCGGCAGGTCGCGGGTGACCGCAGCGCCGGCTTCTACCGTCCCCGTCACGGACACGCCGACGAGCACGGGGCGGGCGGGGTGACGCTGGAGGCGTACCAGTGGAACGACCTGCCGTCCGGCACCGCGCTGCGTACCCTCTCGCTGCTGTTCCTGATGCCCTTCATGCTGCTCAACGTGGCCGTGTGGATGCGGCCGGGGGACGCGGTCGGCGGCGCGGTCGTGCGGGCGCTGTGCCGGGTGCTGGGGTTGAGCCTGACCGCGCTGTACGTGCTCGCCGGCGCCGGGGTGGCGCTGGACCTGGTGGCCTGGCAGTGCCTGTCCGTCCCGGCCTGCATCGCCGACCGGGAGTGGCTGTCCTGGATGGGCGGGCGGCCGGTGGGGCTGCGGCTCGTGGTGCTGGCGCTGGTCCCGGCCGCCGCGGTGAGCCTGGTCTGGTGGGGCGCCCGGCGGCCGGGTCGCTCGTTCACCGCGTTCCGGGCGCCGGAGCGGGCGTCCGCCGGGCCGCCGCTGAGCACGATCGGCCAGTGGGACGCCGAGCCGCTGATGGGCCGGCTGCGTTCGATCCACATCGCGGCGGCCTTCGCCACCCTCGACGGCTGTCTGCTGGCCGCCCGGGCCGCGCAGGGTGTCCCGCCCACTGTGGCGGCGCTGCTGGCGGTCACCGGCGCGGTGCTGCTCGCCTGCGTGGTACTGGTCTGCGTTCCGCCGCTCGTCGACCGGGCGCCCACCGACCCGCGACGTGACCGGGTCGCCCGTGCGCTGCGCGCTACAGCGGTCGGGCTCACCGTCGTGGTGGCCGGGTACCTGCTGTTCGCCCCGGCCCGCTGGCGTACCGGCGGGGGCCTGCCCGGCTACGGCTCGATCCTGACCTGGCTGCTGGTGACGCACGCGGTCCTGCTGGGCGCACTGGGTGCCGTGCTGCTCTGGCACCGCCTGCGGGTACGCGGCCACCGGCCGCCGAACGGGCTCGGCGCGCTCGTGGTCGCGGCGGCGGCGGGCGGGCTCGCGGTCGCGTACTCCGCCGAGCTGGTCCAGCGCACCGCCGACCTGCTGGACCGGGGCGTGTCCCCGGCGGACGACATACCGGGTCCGGCGCGCGCGTACACCTGGGCGATCTACGGTTTCTTCCGGGCGCTGCTGGTCACGCTCGCGGCCGCCGCAGTGGTGGCGCTGGTGTCCCGGCGCGGCCGGACACGGGCCGCCCAGGCGATCGTCGAGCGGGACTTCCCGGCGCCGCCGGCCGAGGCGGCGCCGCGGCTGCGGCAGGTCCGGACGATGATCGTCCGGGCCCGGTTCACCGACCTGATGGTGCCGTTGGCGGTGCTGTTCGCCGTCATGGCCGGGGCGGGCGCGGCGACCACCGCGATGGCGCTGGTCCGTCCCGAGCCGGGCGAGACGCTGGAACGCCGCACGCACGTCCCGGCCGAGCTGGTCATGTTCGGCATCGAGGTGGGCGGGGTGGCGATCTCGGCGGCGGTGCTGGCCCTCATCCTCGCAGGGGTCTTCGCCTACCGCAGCCCTGGGTTCCGGCACCACGTCGGCGTGCTCTTCGACCTGGCCACGTTCTGGCCCCGGGCGGCGCACCCGTTCGCACCGCCCTGCTACGCCGAGCGGGCCGTGCCGGAGCTGGCCCGGCGGATCACGTACCTGGTGCACAGCGGCAGCGGGGTGCTGCTCTCCGGCTACAGCCACGGATCGGTGCTCGTCGCCGCGACAGTCCTGCAACTGCCGGCGGAGATCAGCGCACGGGTCGCCCTGCTCACCTACAGCTCGCCGCTGCGTCGGCTCTACGCCCGGTTGTTCCCCGCCTACGTGGGCGACGAGATGCTGCGCGGGATCGGCGGCCGGGTGGGGTGGCGGTGGCGCAACCTGTGGCGGGACACCGACGCGCTGGGCGGATGGATCTTCTCCCCACACCGCGCGGACGAGCCGGCCCGCGTCAGCGGCCCGGAGGCGGCGGTGGATCGCCGTCTCCGGGATCCGGAGAGTTTGGTGGCGCCCGCCTGGGACAGCGTCCCGCCGCCGATCCAGGGTCACCTCCCGTCCGAGGACGACCCGGCGTACGCCGAGACGGTGCGGGACCTGGCCGGGCGGCTGCGCGCCACCGGACCGTGACGCGGACGGGTCACGCCGGAGGGTGGTCCGCCTCGAACCGGTCCCGGGTGAGGAACGCCAGCCTCGCCCGCTTGTCCGGCATGTCGATCTCGTCGCCGAGCGTGAAGCCCTCGATGCGCAGCCGGCGCAGCATCGCGTCGTTGCGCACGTCCGGCTCGACCACCACGCGGCGCGCGGCCGGGTCCCGCAGCAGGAACCGGACCAGGGCCGGGAAGACCGC
Organism: Micromonospora sp. L5; assembly: GCF_000177655.2. Lineage (NCBI taxonomy): Bacteria > Bacillati > Actinomycetota > Actinomycetes > Micromonosporales > Micromonosporaceae > Micromonospora > Micromonospora sp. L5. Next base: position 6,260,720 of record NC_014815.1, read on the forward strand.
CCCGGTCAGCGAACCGGGATACCGCCGGGGCGCGTCGAGCAGCAGGTGGATCCCGACGTCGCCGGGCAGCACCGGGTAGCGGTCGCCGACCGGGTCCGCCTCCGGCTGGTAGGTCTGGAACAGCCCGATCGGCTCGCCGTCGAGCCGGATCAGGTACGCGTGGTGGGTGTCCAGCCCGTCGACGAACGCGTAGATCTCGCGTACCTCGTCGATTGTGTGCGAGCCCATGCCCCAGAACCGGTTGCGGGGCCGGACCACCCAGCCGTGCAGCAGTTCGGCGTGCCGGTCGGGGCGTACCGGCTCCAGCGCCAGCTCGCCGAGGCCGGGGATCCTTTCCAGGTGGATCACGTCGACTCGTCTCCCGTCAGTGGGCCGGCGGGCACCGGGATCAGCGTCCCGGCGGCCCAGTGGGTGAGTTGGTCGGCGAAGTGCGCGTCGCCGGGGCGCCCGGATGCGCCGAACGGGACGATCCAGCGGCTGGCCGCCCGGTCGGTCAGGTCCCACACGTAGCGGGCCACCGGGCCGCGCCAGCAGGCGTCGGAGACGCCCGGCACGCTGGACGTGGCCAGCACGCAGTCGGTGTCACCGGCCAGCGCCACCCGCTGCCGCATCGCCGCGACCGCGTCGGTGACCGCCGGGGCGACACCCAGATGCACCGGGTGCAGCAGGTGCCGGCCGCCCCACTCACCGGGCGCCGGGCCGGCGGCCACCTCGGCCAGCGCCTCGGCCGCCGGTGCCGCGAGGCCGGCGCCGAACTCGGCGGCGAGGTGGTCCAGCGCCAGGCCGATCCGGGCGGCCGGGTCGGTCCAGGGGGCGAACAGCTCGTCGAACCCGCACGGCTCGTCGAGGCCACGCAACCTCGGGTGTACGCGCAACCGCCGGGCCAGCGCCGCCCGCCAGGCCGCGTACGCGCCGGCCCCGGCCGAGCCGGCCGCCATCGCCCGGTCCCATCCGCGCAGCCGCAGCAGCAGCGCGCGGGCGGGTTCGTCGAGCCGGTCCGGGTCGAGCCGGTCGAGCAGCCGGTACAGCGGTCCGGCCGGGAGCCGGTCGTCCGTGTGCACTGTGGACGGCTCGGCGCCGTCGGCGAGCAGCGCCCGGATCCGGCGGGCCCGGTGCGGCGGGGCGAAGTCGGCACCGTGCGCTGCGACGTCGTCGCGCCGGTCGTTGGCGCACACCGCCACGCCGTCGACCTGCTCGTCGACCAGCGGCAGGTAGCCGCCCCGCCACCGGTAGGCCGGCTCCCAGGCCGGCACGGGTTCCCGGCGGCACCGCTCGTCACGTACCGGGACCAGGCCCGCGACCAGGCGGCGGACGCCTCCCCCGGTGTCGGCGGCGAGCACGCTGTTGACCGGCTCGACCCAGTGGCGCAGCGCGTCGGCGACGTCGCCCGTACGCCGGGCACGCAGCAGCGGCAGCAACGCCTCGAAGCCGAGCCGGGCCTCGACCCGGCTCGGGGTGCGCAGGGCGATCGCCTCGCCGGTGACCCGGTCGTGGTCGATCACCGGCCCGCGGGGCGTCTCGATCACCTCGACCGTCTCCGGGGCGCCGCCGCGAACCTCGATCTCCTCGACGTGGCGCGCGGCGGGCGTCCAGCCGTCGGCGTCGCGCACCAGCACGCGGTCACCGTCGCGGCGCAGCCGTTCGCGGTAGAGGTCCTGGTAGTCGGCCATCGCGTTGGTGACGGCCCAGGCCACGCGGCCGGTGTGGCCGAAGTGCGGCACGCCCGGCACGCCGGGGAAGGCCAGACCGACCACGTCGAACTCCGGGCAGGCCAGCCGGACCTGCTGGTAGACGCCGGGGAGTTCGAGCAGCCGGTGCGGGTCACCGGCGATCAGCGGGCCGCGCCCGGTGGCCGGATCGGCGGGCACCGCCCAGGCGTTGCTGCCGGACGAGGCCGGTCCCTCGACCGCGAACAGTCCGGCCGCCTCGGGGCCGAGCGTCCGGGCCACGTGCGCGTGCCAGAGCTTGTTCGGGAACGTGGAGAACAGCACGTGCTGGACGAGGAACACGCCGAGCGGTGACCAGGGGTGCCACGGTTCGGGCGCGGTGCCGGTGGCGGCGAACTCCGGCGCGGCGGCGGCGCCCTCGGCGAGTCCGGAGTTGACCCCGTCGACGTACGCCTCGACCCACCGCCGGGTGTCAGGGTCCAGCCGCTCGTAGCAGCGCCGGGCGGTGTCGTCCAGCCGTACGCGGCGGGCGAACCGGTCCCACGCCAGCTCGGCCGGGCCGACGTGGGCGGCCAGGCGACCCTCGGCGCGCCAACGTTCGACACTGATCTGCCAGGCCCGGTCGACAGCGGCGACACGCCCCTGCAGACGCGCCAGCGCGTCGGCGTCGCCGGCCCACAACTGGGGCACGCCCCACTGATCGCGATCGACGTGTGTCATCGTCTCGCGCCGCCTCGGCGCGCCGGGCGACGGTTCCGTTCGACAGTCAACTTAGGATAACCTCCCCTAACCGAGGGCGACCTTACCGCGACGCGGGCGGGACGCCAACCGGCAGTACATGCGGGACAAAGCACCCCGAGTCGTGCTTGCTAGTTAGGCCAGCCTAACCTAACCTGATCGCCGCGGCTGATCGCCGCGCGTCCTGTCCGTACGACCGCTGGGAAGTCGCATGAGTTCGATCGGGAGCCCGACCGGCGCCGCGCCCGCCGACACCGGCAGCGCCGCCGCCACGGCACGCGGCCACCTGTTCAACGCCGGCTCGCTCGGTCGGTACCGGGACGTGCTGGCGCGCGGCGTGGACCGGGTCGCCCGCCGGGTGGGCGAGGCGGACCGGCCGTTCACCGGCGTCACGCCCGACGAGCTGGCGCCGCTCATCGGTGCCATCGACCTGGACCGGCCGCTCGGCGACACCGACGCCGCCCTGGACGAGCTGCACGACGTGTGGCTGCGTGACGCGGTCTACTTCCACCACCCGCGCTACCTGGCCCACCTGAACTGCCCGGTGGTCATCCCGGCGCTGCTCGGCGAGGCGGTGCTCAGCGCCGTCAACTCCTCACTGGACACCTGGGACCAGAGCGCCGGTGCGACGCTGATGGAGCGGCGCCTGATCGAGTGGACCGCCGGGCGCATCGGGCTCGGCGCCACCGCCGACGGGGTCTTCACCAGCGGCGGCACCCAGTCGAACCTCCAGGCGATGCTGCTGGCGCGCGAGGAGGCGTACCGCACTGTGGTGGGCGGCGGCACGACCGGTCGGCCGGACCGGCCGCAGGTGCTGTCCAGGCTGCGCATCCTCACCTCCGCGGCCGGGCACTTCAGCGTGCAGAAGGCCGCCAAGCTGCTCGGCCTGGCCGCCGACGCGGTGCTCACCGTGCCCACCGACGCCACCCGCCGGATGCGCACCGACGAGCTGGCCCGCACGATCGACAGCTGCCACCGCGACGGTCAGGTGGTGATGGCCGTCGTCGCCACCGCCGGCACCACCGACTTCGGCACCGTCGACCCGCTGCCGGAGATCGCCGACATCTGCGCCGCCGCGGGGGTCTGGCTGCATGTCGACGCCGCGTACGGCTGCGGCCTGCTGGTCTCACCCACCCGCCGGCACCTGCTCGACGGCATCGAACGGGCCGCGTCGGTGACAGTGGACTACCACAAGTCGTTCTTCCAGCCGGTCAGCTCCAGCGCGCTGCTGGTCCGCGACGGCCGGGTGCTGCGCCACGCCACCTGGCACGCCGACTACCTCAACCCGGTCCGCGCGGTCGAGCAGGGGATCCCGAACCAGGTCGACAAGAGCATCCAGACCACCCGCCGCTTCGACGCGTGCAAGCTCTGGCTGACCCTGCGGATCATGGGACCGGACGCGATCGGCACGCTGTTCGACCAGGTCGTCGACCTCGCGGCGCAGGCGTGGCGGCGGCTGGACGCCGACCCGCGCTTCGAGGTGGCCGCGCCGTCGCAGCTGAGCACAGTGGTCTTCCGGTACCGGCCGTCCGGTCTCGCCCCCGATCTGGTCGACGAGGCCAACCTGCACGCCCGCGACGCGCTCGCCGCCTCCGGCGCGGCCCTGGTCGCCGGCACCAAGGTCGACGGCGCCCACCACCTGAAGCTCACCCTGCTCAACCCCGAGACCGCAGTGGACGACGTCGCCCACGTGCTGGACCTCATCGCCGACCACGCCGCCTGGTACGCCCGGACCGCGGCCGCCGCCGAGCTGTCCTGCCCGGTCTGACCCCCCGTCGAGGAGAACGAGAATCCCCATGTCGACCCACGACTTCATCGCCGTCGGGCTGGGCCCCTACAACCTCGGCCTGGCCTGCCTCACCGCGCCGATCGACGACCTCGACGGCCTGTTCCTGGAGGCCCGCGACAGCTTCGACTGGCATCCCGGCATGCTGCTCGAATCCACCCGGCTCCAGACGCCGTTCATCGCCGACCTGGTCACGCTCGCGGACCCGACCTCGCCGTACTCGTTCCTGAGTTACCTCAAGGAGACCGGCCGGCTCTACCCGTTCTACATCCGGGAGAGCTTCTTCCCGCTGCGCGCCGAGTACAACGACTACTGCCGCTGGGCCGCCGGGAAGCTGCCGAACCTGCGCTTCCGGCACAGCGTCACCGCTGTCGAGTACGACGAGAGCGACGACCGGTACGTGGTGCACGCGGACACGCCGGACGGGCCGGTCACCCACCGGGCCCGGCACCTCGTGCTCGGCACCGGCACGCCGCCGTACCTGCCGCCCGCCTGCGCCGGCCTGGGCGGTGACATGATCCACAACTCGCGCTACCTGGAGCACCGGGAGGCGCTGCGGGCCAAGGACAGCATCACGGTCGTCGGCAGCGGCCAGAGCGCCGCGGAGATCTACCACGACCTGCTCGGCGACATCGACACGTACGGCTACCAGCTCACCTGGGTGACCCGCTCGCCACGGTTCTTCCCGCTGGAGTACACCAAGCTCACGCTGGAGATGACCTCGCCGGACTACGTGGACTACTTCCACGCGCTGCCCGAGCCGACCCGCTACGCGCTGGAGGCCGCGCAGAAGCCGCTGTTCAAGGGCATCAACGCCGACCTGATCAACGACATCTACGACCTGCTGTACGCCAAGAGCCTGCACGGACCGGCGCCGACGCGCCTGCTGACCAACACCGAGCTGGCCGAGGCGGCGTACACCGACGGCCGCTACCGGCTCGGGCTGCGCCACACAGAGCAGGACCGCGCGTTCACCCTCGACACGGAAGGACTGGTGCTGGCCACCGGCTACCACTACCGGGTGCCGGAGTTCCTCGCGCCGGTACGCGACCGGCTCCGCTTCGACGCGCACGGCCGCTTCGACGTGGCCCGCAACTACAGCATCGACCACACCGGCCGGGGCGTGTTCCTCCAGAACGGCGGCACCCACACGCACAGCATCACCTCGCCCGACCTGGGCATGGGTCCGTACCGCAACTCGTGGCTGATCCGGGAGATGACCGGCCGGGAGCACTACCCGGTGGAGAAGACCATCGCCTTCCAGGAGTTCGGCGCGCCGGCCGGAGCGCCGGCATGAGCGCCCGCATGACCACCTTCACCCGCGTCGACGACGCGCTGGGCGAGTTCACGCTGCGCCCGCTGGACCCGGACGCCGACGCCGCGCTGCTGCACCGCTGGGTCACCCATCCCAAGTCCGCGTTCTGGCTGATGCAGGACGCCGACGTGGCGGCGGTCGCCGCCGAGTACCGGCGCATCGCCGACCATCCGCACCACGACGCGTACCTGGGTTCGTGGCGCGGCGCTCCGGCGTTCCTGGCCGAGCGGTACGACCCGGCCCGGGTGGAGCTGGTCGGCCTGTACGACCCGGAGCCCGGCGACGTGGGCATGCACTTCCTCTGCGCACCCGCCGACACGCCGGTGCACGGCTTCACCCGTGCCGTCATCACCACGGTGTTGGCCTGGCTGTTCGCCGACCCGGCGACGCGCCGGGTGGTGGTGGAGCCGGACGTGCGCAACACGGCGGTGCACGCGCTCAACGCGGCAGTCGGCTTCACAGTCGTCGGCCCGATCCGCAAGCCCGAGAAGGAGGCGCTGCTCAGCGTCTGCACCCGGGACCAGTTCCGGGCCGCCACCGGCGCGCCCGCAGGCGAGGAAGGGGCACCGGCGTGAACGCCAGCGCATCCGTGGACCACCTGACCCCCGAGGCGTGGGCGACGGCCAACCGGCTGCTGGTGCGCAAGGCGCTCGCCGAGTTCGCCCACGAGCGCCTGATCACCCCCGAGCCCGACGGCCCGGGACGGTGGCTGGTCGGCAGCGACGACGGCAGCGTCGAGTACCGGTTCGCCGCGCAGCGGCTGGCGCTGGACCACTGGGAGGTCGACGCGGACAGCATCGTGCGCCGCCGCGACGGCGCGGAGCTGCCGCCCGACGCCGTGGACCTGTGCGTGGAGCTGCGCGGGGCGCTCGGCCTCACCGACGCGATCCTGCCGGTCTACCTGGAGGAGGTCACCTCCACGCTGGCCGGGACCGCGTACAAGCTCGCGAAGCCCGCGCTGAGCGCCGCCGAGCTGGCCGCCGCCGACTTCCAGGCGATCGAGACCGGCATGACCGAGGGGCATCCCTGCTTCGTGGCCAACAACGGCCGCATCGGCTTCGGAGTGCACGAATACCACGCGTACGCCCCGGAGGCCGCCGCGCCGGTACGGCTGCTCTGGCTCGCCGCGCACCGCGACCACACCACGTTCACCTGCGCCGACGACCTGGACTACGACACGCTGGTCCGGGCCGAGCTGGGCGAGCAGACGATTGCCGGGTTCACCGCCACGCTCACCGGGCTGGGCCTGGACCCGGCCGACTACCTGTTCGTCCCGGTGCACCCGTGGCAGTGGTGGAACAAGCTCGCCGTCACGTTCGCCGGTGAGGTGGCCGCGCGCCGGCTGGTCTGCCTCGGCGAGGGGCCGGACGAGTACCTGGCGCAGCAGTCCATCCGTACCTTCTTCAACGTCACCGACCCGGCCAAGCACTACGTGAAGACCGCGCTGTCGGTGCTGAACATGGGCTTCATGCGCGGGTTGTCCGCCGCGTACATGGAGGCGACGCCCGCGATCAACGACTGGCTGGCCGGGCTGATCGAGGGCGACCCGGTGCTCAAGCGCACCGGACTGTCGATCATCCGGGAGCGGGCCGCCATCGGTTACCGGCACCGGCAGTACGAGGCGGCGACCGACAGGTACTCCCCGTACCGGAAGATGCTGGCGGCGCTCTGGCGGGAGAGCCCGGTACCAGGGCTGGAACCCGGGCGGCGGCTGGCCACCATGGCCTCGCTGCTGCACCTGGACCGGGACGGGCGGTCGCTCGCGGCCGCGCTGATCGACGAGTCGGGGCTGGCGCCGGCCGACTGGCTGCGCCGCTACCTGGACGCCTACCTGGTGCCGCTGCTGCACAGCCTGTACGCCCACGACCTGGCGTTCATGCCGCACGGCGAGAACGTCATCCTGGTGCTGCACGACGGCGTGGTCGAGCGGGTCGTCTTCAAGGACATCGCCGAGGAGATCGTGGTGATGAACCCGGAGGCGGACCTGCCGGAGCGGGTGCGGCGGATCCGGGCCGCGATCCCCGAGGACGAGAAGATCCTGTCCATCTTCACCGACGTGTTCGACTGCTTCCTGCGGCACCTGAGCGCCGCCCTGCACACCCGGGGCGTCCTCGACCAGGACGAGTTCTGGCGCACCGTCGCCGAGTGCGCCGCCGACTACGCCGCGACAGTGCCGCACCTGGCCGACCGGATGCGCCGGCACGACCTGTTCGCGCCGGAGTTCACGCTGTCCTGCCTCAACCGGCTCCAGCTGCGCAACAACCAGCAGATGGTGGACCTGTCCGACCCGTCCGCCGCGTTGCAGTTCGCCGGCACGCTGGTCAACCCGCTCGCCCCGTACGCACCGCGCGACTGATGGCATGACGGAAGCGGGCCGGCGCGATGCGCCGGCCCGCTTCCGTCGGTGGTGGGGACGATCAGTTCTCCGCGCGACCGGCCCGCCAGTAGCCCATGAACGCCACCGCGCGCCGGTCCATGCCCCGCTCGGTGACCAGGTGCCGGCGCAGGCCGCGGATCACCGCCGCCTCCCCGGCCAGCCAGGCGTAGAGCGCCGCGCCGTCGGGCCGCTCCGGCACCTCCCACAGGATGTCCCGGTCCACGTCCACCTCGGCCAGCGGTGCGGCGGCCACCGCGACCGGTACCGGCACCAGCCGCCCGGCCAGACTTGTCACGGCCGGGGTGAGCCGGCTGCCGTGCGGGGCGCCGTCGCGGGGCAGCCAGGTCACGGTGACGCCGGCCGGAGCCCGGCAGGGCAGCTCGTCGCCGGTCTCCGGCACCTCCACCAGCGCGTGCCCGCGCGCCTCGGCGGGCAGCCGCTCCAGGATCGCGCAGATCGCCGGCGCGGCGGTCTCGTCGCCGGCCAGCAGCAGCGTCGCGCCGGCCGGCGGCTGGAACTCGACCCCGCCGTGCGGGCCGTCCCAGCCGGCGTCCGGGCCGACGACGGCGATCCGGTCGCCGAGCCGCGCCCGCCGGGCCCACCGGGTGGCCGGGCCGCCGTCGCCGTGCAGCGCCATGTCCACGTCCACCTCGTACGCCTCCGGCCGGACGGCGCGGACCGTGTACGTGCGGATCGGGCTGCGCAGCGCGTCCGGCAGCTCACGCCACCGCGGGAACCAGTCCGGCCCGTCGGGCAGCTCCCCCGGCGCGCCGTCGACCGGCGGCAGGGCCAGCTTGATCCGTTGGTCGTACCCGTTGTCGGCGAACCGGTCCAGGTCCGGGCCGGTGAGCGTCACCCGCAGGAAGGACGGGCCGAGCCGGCGTAGCGCGCGGACCTCGACGGTGAAGACTCGCCAGGGCGCGACGGCCAGGGTGCTGGTCATGCGTCATTCCTCTCACGGCCGGTGGGGGCTGCGTCGGTGAACGGGCTAACGGGCGGCTGCCGCGGCGCGGGAACGCCACAGCAACCAGACGAAGTACGGGGTGCCGATCATGGCGGTGACCAGACCGGCGGGGACCTGGGCGGGAGCGATGACGCTGCGGCCGAGCGTGTCGGCGAGGCTGACCAGGGTGGCGCCGAGCAGCACCGCGACCGGCAGGACGCGGGTGTGTCGCCCGCCGACGAGCGCCCGAGCCGCGTGCGGCGCGACCAGGCCGACGAAGCCGATCACGCCGACCGCCGACACGGCGGTGGCGGTGAGCAACGCCGCCAGGCCGAGCGCGACCAGCCGGGCACGTTCCAGCCGGACGCCGAGCACCCGGGGCGTGTCGTCGTCGAGCGCGAGCAGGTCCAGCTCGCGGCGTACGGCGGCGACCACCGGCAGCGCGATCAGCAGCGCGATCGCCACCGGCAGCACCTGCGGCGCGGTACGCCCGTAGGTGGAGCCGGACAGCCAGGTCAGCGCCTTGCCGGTGTTCCACGGGTCGGACGACACCACGATGAACGTGATGATCGCCGTACCGCCCTGCCAGACCGCGAACCCGATCAGCACCAGCCGGTCGGAGTTGAGCCCCCGCCGCCGGGCCAGGCCGTAGACCAGCGCGAACGCGACGACCGCGCCGAGACCGGCGGCGCCGGACAGGGCGAGCACGCCGGCCATCGGCGCGAACGTCAGCAGCGACACCGCGCCGATGCCGGCGCCGCCGGTGATGCCGAGGATGCCCGGTTCGGCGAGCGGGTTGCGGCACACCGCCTGCACGGTGGTGCCGGCCAGGGCCAGCGCGGCGCCGGCCAGCAGCGCCGCGGCGACCCGCGGCCAGCGGGCGTCCAGCACGAATGTGTACGCCGGTCCGGTGCGGCCCTGCACCCAGTTGACGATGTCCCCGAGCAGCACCCACGTGTCACCGGCGAGCATGCCGAGCACCAGCGCGGCGGTGACGACGACCGCGCAGACCGCGACGACGGTGGCGACGAAGCCGCGGGAGCGGACGGCGGCGTGGCCGCCCGGCGCCTGCCGGGTCGGTCCGGCGTCGCGGTGGCGGCGGGCCAGCCAGACCAGCAGCACCGCGCCGAAGAGCGTGGTCACCACGCCGGTCGGCACGTCGACTCCGGCCTGCCCGCCGAGCACGGCGCGCAGCAGCACGTCGGAGCCGAGCACGATGACCACGCCGACGATGCCGGACAGCGGCATCAGGATGCGGTGCCGGTGCACCTCGGGCACCCACCGGCCGAGCAGCCGGACGATCACCGGCGCGCCGAGGCCGACGAAGCCGATGGGGCCGGCCAGGGTGACCGCCGCGGCGGAGAGCAGCACCGCCAGCAGCACGACAGTCAGCCGGGTACGGCGCACGTTGAGCCCGAGCACGGTGGCGGTGTCGTCGCCGAGGGCGAGCAGGTCCAGCCGGTGCCCGAGGGCCACGAGCACCAGCGCGGCGACCCCGATCACGGGGGCGAGCTGGGTGAACGCGACCAGGTCGCCCTGCACGAGCGAGCCGTTGCCCCAGGCGAACAGGCCGATGGTGGCCTGCTCGAACAGCAGCATGAGCAGCATGGTCAGCGAGGAGAGCGCCATCGCGGTGGCCGAGCCGGCGAGGATGAGCCGGGTGGTGGCGGCCTGACCGCCGGCCGAGAGCAGCATGACCAGGGAGGCGGCGGCGAGGCCGCCGCAGAACGCCAGCCCGCCCGCGGGCAGCGCGGGCAGCGCGATCCCGAACGCGGCGGTGGCGACGATCGCCAGGTGGGCGCCCGCGTTGACGGCGAGCGTGTCCGGCGAGGCGAGCGGGTTGCGGGTGGTCGATTGCAACGCCGCGCCGGCGAAGCCGAGCGCGACGCCGACGGCCAGGCCGGTGAGCAGCCGGGGCAGGCGGGAGGCGACGAGCACCCGGGCGGTCTCGTCGTCGCCGCCGGTGATCAGCCGGAGCAGGTCCAGCGCCCCCACCGAGGAGGTGCCCTGGGTGAGGTGCACCGCGGTGATCGCGACGAGCAGCGCGGCGGCGAGGGCGAACGCGCCGGCCACCCGGCTGCGCCGGGCGGGCGGCGGCCCGACCGGGGCCGGCCGGGTGGCCGGCCCCGGCGGGGCGGGGGCGGTCATCGCGCTCAAGCCGTGTAGACCTTGACCAGCTCGTCGATGTACTGCTTGGCGGACAGCGTGCCGCCGAAGGTCCAGATGCCGTTGGGCATCTTGTGCAGCTTGTTCTGCTGGACGAACGGCAGGGAACGCCAGATCGCGTTGCCGGCGAGGCCGTCGGCGAACACGTCGGTGCCGTCCGAGGCGTTGTAGAAGAAGTGCACGTCCTGGCCCTTGAGGACGGTCATGCCCTCGACGTCGGTCTGGCCCAGGCCCCACATCTCGTCGGTCTTGCCGGTCCAGGCGTTCTTGAGGCCGAGCTGGATGCCGAGCTGGGAGACGAGCGCGCCCTGGCCGAACATCCGGATCGAGACGGTGCTGCCCTCCTTCCAGCCGTCGGCGATGGCGAACTGCTTACCGGCCGCCCCGGCGTCGGCGATCTTCTTCTTGCCGTCGGCGAGCGCGGCGTCGAAGTCGGCGAGCAGCTTGTCCGCCTGCGCGGTACGGCCGGTCGCGGTGGCGATCATCTTCAGGTCCGCGCGCATCCGGCCGATGTTGTCGGAGGCGTCGCTGCCCTTGGTGACCAGCACCGGGACGTACTTCTCCAGCTGGGTGACCACGGCGGAGCCGCGCTCGGCCTCCATCACCACGAGGTCCGGCTGGAGGGCGACGATGGAGTCGACGCTCGGCTCACCCCGGGTGCCGACGTCCTTGACGCTCGCGTCGAGCGGGGCGGCGGTCACCCAGGTGGCGTACCCCTTCGGGTCGGCCACGCCGACCGGCATCACGCCGAGGCCGACGAGCATCTCCACCTCGCCCCACTCCAGGCCGACGACCTTGGTGGCGGGGCTCTTGAGGGTGATGGTCTTGCCCCGGCTGTCGGTGACGGTGACCGGGCCGGTGGACGCGGCGTCGGAGGGGGACGGTGCGGCGGCGGGCTCCTCGGTGGTGCCGCAGCCGGCGATCAGCAGCGCGCTCGCCGCGGCGGCGGCGAGCAGGGTCAGACGGGTACGCAGCATCGGTTTCTCTTCTGTGTGCAGGAGTCGGTCAGGCGGAGACGCGGGTCGTGTGCCGGCCGACGGGACGAGTGGAGAGCAGGTTGGTGACCGGGTCGACGCTCACCTCGACGCGGATGCCGTACGCCTCGGTGAGCGCCTCCTCGGTGAACACCTCGTGCGGCGTGCCGGCGCCGCGGACCCGGCCTTCGTGCAGGAGCACCACCTGGTCGGCGACGGCGGCGGCCTGGTTGAGGTCGTGCAGCACCACACCGACGGCGACGCCGGCGGTGTCGGCGAGTTCGCGCATCAGGTCGAGGATCTCCACCTGGTAGCGCAGGTCCAGGAACGTGGTCGGCTCGTCCAGCAGCAGGATCGCGGTGTCCTGGGCCAGGCACGTGGCCAGCCAGACCCGTTGCAGCTCGCCGCCGGACAGCTCGTCGACCGGCCGGCCGGCCATGCCGTCGACGCCCGTCACCCGCATGGCCCGGTCGATCGCGGCCGGTCCGTCGAGGTCGTTCGCGCGCCACCGCTGCCGGTACGGGTGCCGGCCGTACCCGACCACGTCCCGCACCGTCACCCCGCTGGGGGTGGGGCGGCTCTGCGCGAGCAGCGTGACCCGGCGGGCGAAGTCCCGGGCGGACAGCGTCCGGGCCGGCGTGCCGTCGGCCAGCACGATCTCGCCGTGTTCCAGCGGGTGCAGGCGGGCCAGCCCGCGCAGCAGCGTCGACTTGCCGCTGCCGTTGGGGCCGACCAACGCGGTCACCGCCGCGGGCCGCAGCGTGATGGCGGCGTCGTGCACCACCGTCGTGCCGTGGTAGCCCAGCCGCAGGTCGCTGCCGCTCAAGCCGTCGGCTCGCACCGTTCTGCTCGTCACGGAGGTTAGGCTAACCTAATCAACGATCACGCTGTCAAGCCGGTCCTTCGGTCGGAATCGGCGACCCGCCGCGCATTGACACCGGTCGCGTGACGGGCGGTCACGTCGCGGTAGGCAGCGGCGACCCCGGCCAGCCCCCGGCCCAGCTCGGCGCCGCGCACCCCGGCGTACCCGATGACCAGCGCCGGTGGCCGGTCGTCGGCGCGCAGGGCGTAGAACCGGCCGCCGCGAACCAGCACGGACCGGCGCCGCGCGGCGGCCACCATGGACTCCTCAGCACACCAGCGGGGCAGCACCAGGTACGTCTGGAGGCCGCCACTGGCGTCGAGCGGCGCCACACCGGGCAGGTGGCGCGCGACGTGCTGGCGTACCGCCTGGCCGCGGCGCTGGAACTCGGCGCGCAGCCGGCGCAGGTGCCGGTCGAACGCGCCGGTGTCCACGAGCCGCGCGAAGGCGAGCTGGTCCAGCCCGGAGCAGCCGATGTCCCAGCCGGCCCGGACCCGCTCGATCGAGGCGGCCAGCCCGGTCGGCGCGGCCAGCCAGCCGAGCCGCAGCGCCGGGGCGAGGACCTTGCTGGCGCTGCCCGCGTAGACCACGCGGTCCGGCGCGACGCTCTGCAACGCGGGCATCCGCTGCGCCGGTGGCACGAACGCGGCGTCGAAGTCGTCCTCGACGACGTACCCGTCCACTGCCCGCGCCCAGTCGAGCAGTTGCTCCCGGCGCGGCCGGCTCAGCGGAGCGCCGGTGGGGAACTGGCTGGCCGGGGTGGTGAGCACGGCGCGTACGCCGGTGGCGGCCAGCTCGTCGACGCGGATGCCCTCCCGGTCCACCGGCACGCTCACCGGCCGCAGCCCGGCATCGGCGATGAACGCCCACTCCCCCGGGTGCCCGGGATCCTCGACGCCGATCGCCTCGTGTCCCTGGTCGCGCAGCACCCGGCAGAGCAGCGCCAGCCCCTGGGCGAAGCCGGACGTGATCATCAGGTGCTCGGGGCGGACGCGGACGCCCCGGACCCGGCCGAGGTAGCCGGCGAGCGTGCGGCGGACCGGCGGCAGACCGGACGGCGGGGCGTAGCCCAGTTCCCGCGGCCCGGCCGAGCGGAGCACCGCGCCGACACAGCGGATCCAGTCCTGGCGCGGGAACGTGGACACGTCGGTGCCGCCGGCGCGCAGGTCCCACACCTCCGGCGCGGGCGCCTCGTCGGCGGTGAGCGCGGAGGCGACACCGGCGCGCGCGGAGTCCGCCACCGAGGTGCCGGAACCGCGCTGCGACGTCAGGTAGCCCTCGGCGCAGAGCTGTTCGTACGCCTCGACGACCACGGTCCGGGACACGCCGAGATCAGTCGCGAGCTGCCGGGTCGACGGGACGCGCGTCCCGGGGCGCAGCGTGCCGTCGGTGATCCGGCCGCGCAGAGCGTTGCGGAGCTGCGCCGACAACGTTTCGCGCGCGTCGCCGTCAATTGACAGATTCAGATGCCACACCGATTGGTCCTCTCCCCGGTCACCGAAGTGGTATGGACAGCGGGAACCGCACTTGGTGAAAGTGTTTCCCGGGACCGCAACCCATTCCCGGCCGAACCCGGGGGGTGCCGCGCGTCCTTTTCAACGGGGGAAGTCCGATCTGTCACCGAACGCGGCCCAGCCGGTCCGCGTGGGGGCATCCGGGCTGCTCAAAGGGGGGTTCCACAGTGTCCTCATTGTCGACTGCGGTGGGTGCGGAAACCACAGACCACCGTTCGGAGACGCCGGGAGGCACGACGCCGGCCGACCGCATTCCGATTTCCGTGACCTCAATCACACTGCCGTCCATCAATCCGCTCGCGTTGTACACCGCATTGACACAAAGCCATGCCGCGCACGACGCGTACCTCTTCGAAAGCCTGGACGGGCCGGCCGCCGACCGGCAGGCCGCGGCGGTGGGCTGGGGCCGCCTCGCCGAGCTGCGGTTCCTGGCCGACAGGTGCGAGCTGACCGCCGCCGGGCCGCTGGGCGACGCGCTGCGCGCGGTGGTCACCGCCGTCCTCGGCGCGCCGGCCCGGCAGCGCGACACCACGTCCGCCTGGCACGTCCCCGGCCCGGCGCAGCTCTGGTCGGTGGTCCGCGCCGCGCAGCGGGCCTTCACCGTCGAGACGCCCGTGCCAGCCGGCCGGTTCGCCTTCGGTTTCCTCACCACCCTGGCCTACGAGGCCGCCCGCGACATGGACGAGCTGACCCTGGACCGGGCCGACGACGACCTCCCCCGGTGCGCGCTGACACTGTTCCGGCACACCGTCTGGTGGGACCTTCGCGCCGGGACGGCGCACCAGCTGCACGCCACCGGCCCGCACCTGCCGCCGCAGCCGGCACCGCCGGTGACGCGGCTGCTCACCGGCGTGCCCGCCGACCAGCCGCCGCCACCCGCGCCCACGCCGGAACGGGTGCGCGACACAGTCGACGAGGAGACGTTCGCCGAGCGGGTGCGGCGGTGCCTGCGGCACATCCGGGTCGGCGACAGCTACCAGGTGCAGATCGGCCACCGCATCGAGGTGGAGACCACCCTCACCCCGCTGGACGTCTACCGGCGCCTGCGGCACCGCAGCCCGTCACCGTACATGTACCTGGCGCCCTGGGCCGGGCGCACGGTGATCGGCGCCAGCCCGGAGCTGTTCCTGCGCCTGGACGGCGACCGGCTGTCGATGCGCCCGATCGCCGGCACCGCCGCCCGCTCGGCCGACCCGCTGACCGACCGCCGCCGGGTGGCCGAGCTGCGGGCCAGCGAGAAGGAGCGCGCCGAGCACGTCATGCTCGTCGACCTGTGCCGCAACGACATCGGCCGGGTCTGCGAGCCGGGCACGCTGTCGGTGGACGCGATGCTCGACGTCGAGCCGTTCGCGTACGTGCACCACCTGGTCTCCACCGTGTCCGGCCGCCTCGACGACGGCGCGGACGTGTGGGCGGCGGTCCGCGCCGCGTTCCCGGCCGGCACCATGACCGGCGCGCCGAAGCTGCGGTCGATGGAGATCATCGACGGGCTGGAGGCGGAGCCCCGGGGCATCTACGCGGGCGCCATCGGCCTGGTCGACGTCCGCGGGTTCGCGGTGCTCGCGCTCTGCATCCGCACCGTCGTGCACGACGGGCACCGCTACCACACCCAGGCGTCCGCCGGGGTGGTCGCCGACTCCACACCGGCCGCCGAGTGGCGGGAGACGCTGGCCAAGATGAGCGCCGCCTACTGGGCCCTGACCGGCGAGGAGCTGCTGCCGTGAAGGTCCTGCTCGTCGACGCGTACGACAGCTTCACCCACATCATCGACCAGTACCTGCGCACGCTCGGCGCGCGGACGGTGGTGGTCCGGTCCCGCGCGCGCAGCCCCCGGCACCTCGCCGCGCTGCGCCCCGACGCGGTGGTGCTCGGCCCCGGGCCCGGCCACCCCGGCGACTCCGGCCACGTCGAGCTGGTCCACGCGTTCGCCGGCCGGGTGCCGCTGCTCGGCGTCTGCCTCGGCCACCAGGCGATCGGCCTGGCGTACGGCGGCACGATCGCTGTGGCCCGGCACCTGATGCACGGCAAGACCAGCGAGGTCACGCACGACGGCCGCGGGGTGTACGCCGGGGCGCCGGCGCCGCTGACGGTCACCCGCTACCACTCGCTCATCGTCGCCGACCCGGTACCGCCCCCGCTGGAGGTGACCGCCCGCTCCGGCGACGACGGCTACGTGATGGGCCTGCGCCACCGCACGCTCGCCGTCGAGGGGGTGCAGTTCCATCCGGAGAGCGTGACCACCCAGGACGGGCTGCGGTTGTTCGACAACTTCCTGCGCGGCGTACCGGCGGCGCTGCCGGTCGCCGGCTGAGCGGCGGAGACGGATCATGTCCGGGTCCGTACCCCCGCTCGCCGTGGTCACCGGCGGGGCCGGCGGCATCGGCCGGGCAGTCACCGCGGCGCTCACCCGCGCCGGTCACCGGGTGCTCAGCGTCGACCGCGAGCCGGCCGCCGACCCGTCCGCGTACGCGGCGCTCGTCGCCGACCTGGCCGTGCCGGATCAGGCGCAGCGGCTGCTGGACGACGTGCACGAGCGGCACGGCCTGCCCGCCGTGCTGGTGAACAACGCCGGCGTCTACCCGGCCCGGGACTTCCTCGACTACGACCCGCGCACGTACGCCGAGGTGCTGGACACGAACCTCGGCGCGACGTTCTTCGGCACGCTCGCGTACGCCCGGGCGCTGGTGGCCGCCGGACGTTCGGGCACCGTGGTCAACGTCGCCTCGATCAGTGGCCGGATCGGCAGCCCGGACGCCGCGTACGGCGCCTCGAAGGGCGCTGTCGTCGCGCTCACCCGCAGCCTCGGCCGGGCGCTCGCCGCGCACCGCATCCGGGTCAACGCGGTCGCCCCCGGGCTGGTCGAGACGCCGATGGCCGCCCGGATCCCGGCGGCCCGCCGGGACGACTACCGGGCCCGTATCCCGGCCGGCCGCTTCGGCGCCCCGGACGAGATCGCCGCCGCCGTCGCCTGGCTGGCCGGCCCGGACAGCAGCTACGTCACCGCCTCCGTGCTGGACGTCGACGGCGGCCTGCACTGACGCACACCGAGAGGACCCCGATCCATGTGGCTTCCCACCACCGGCCCGGCAGCCGGTTTCGCCGCCGACTACCTGCGTCTGCACCGCGCGTTCTACGACCGCACGCTCACCGCCGAGCAGCTCGGTGACTGGCGGGACCGGCAGCTGCGCCGGGTGCTCGACCAGGTCGGCACCGGTTCACCGTTCTACGCCCGGCACCTCGCCGGGATCGACCTGTCCACGATCACCCCGGCCACGCTCGACCGGCTGCCCTTCACCACGAAGGCGCACCTGCGCGAGGAGATGCTCGACGTGCTCAGCCGCCCGCTGGCCGAGGCCGTCTTCTTCTACGAGACCACCGGCACCACCGGGCCCGCCACGCCCTGCCCCCGCGACGGCCGCGAGGTGGTGGCCAGCAACGCCCACGTCACCGAGTCCTGGGCGTCGATCTTCCGCCACCACTTCGGCGACCACGCGCCCCGCGTGGGGCTGATGGGCCCGACCGAGGTGCACTCGTTCGGCGACACGCTCGGCGACGTGGCCCGCAACACCGGCGCGATGAACGCGAAGATCTGGCCGTACTCGCCGGTGATCGGGTTCGCCAAGGCCCTCCAGCTGATGCGGGACCTGGAACTTGAGGTGATCTGCTGCACGCCGGGCGTGGCGCTGATGCTGGCCAAGGCCGCCGAGCACCACGGCTACCGGCTGCGCGAGGACTTCGCGGTCAAGCTGCTGTTCGTCACTGGCGAGATGTGCACGCCGGCGCTGGCGCACAACCTGGAGTCGGTCTGGGGCGCTGACGTCTACAACATCCTGTACGGCTCGCAGGAGGCGTTCGTGATCGCCACCGCCTGCCGCAACAAGCGGATGCACCTGTCCCAGACCAACTACCTGATCGAGGTGGTCGACCCGGAGACGGGCGCGTCGCACGGCCCGCGCGGCACCGGCGAGCTCACGGTGACCATGCTCGTCGACGGCGTGAAGCCGTTGATCCGCTACCGCACCGGCGACGCGGTGGTGGTCGGCGCGTCGGACTGCGACTGCGAGATGCCCGGCGACCTGGTGCAGATCGTCGGGCGCACGCTCGACCGCATCGACCTGGGCGGGCAGCGCCGTACCGCCGGGCAGATCGAGAGCGCGGTGCTCACCGGCGTCACCGGCTCGGCCGGCTACCAGGTGGTGATCGACCACGACCCGACCGGCGGCGACCGGCTCACCGTCCGGCTGGAGCTGCTCAAGGACCTGGTGGACGACCCGGCCACGGTGGCCGACGGGGTGCGCCGGCGTGCCGCCGCCGCGCTCGGCGTGCCGGTGGAGGTCGAGCTGAGCGACGGGCTGGACCCGATCGTCAGCACCGGCGCGTTCGTGAGCTGGAAGGCCGCACGGATCGTGGACCGGCGGGTCGCCGACGACCACGAGACCCGGGTGGCCCGGCGGATGGCGGGCAGGCGTGGCTACGACACCTGACACCGCAGCCGCCGCGCCGGTGCCCGCGCTGCCCGGCCTGCTCGCCGGGGCGTACGGGCGGCGGTGGCGGACGGTGGTGGACCGGTGGGCGGATCACCCCGGCACGGCGGTGGCCACGCTCGGGCCGGCCGGCACGTCCAGCCACCTGACCGCCGCGTTCCTGGCCGAGCGGCACGCGCTGCGCATCGAGCTGTGCGACACGTTCGACGAGGTGCTCGGCGCGCTCGTGGAACGCCGCGTCGACCAGGCGCTGGTGCCCAGCGCGTACCAGGGCGCCACCCGCTTCCACTGGCACCGCGACCTGCGCCTGGACGCCTACTTCGCGCAGGCCACCCCGGAGTACGGCATCGCGGCGCGGGAACGGGACGCGCACCCGGGCGACGGCGAGGTCACTGTGGCCGCGCTCTGGGAGGTCCGGCGGATCTTCGCCGACCTGGCCCCGCCCGCGCTGCGCGACCGTCCGATGCGGTGGCTCGACGCCGAGTCCACCCAGCACGCCGCCGAGCTGCTCGCCGCCGGGGCCGCCGACCTCGCGGTGACGAACGCCCCGGGGGTACGCCGGCACGCGCTGCGCTGGGTGGTCCGCCGCCCCGGCGCGGAGATCGTCTGGCTGCTCTTCGGCCACCGCCGACCGCACCTTCGAGGAGAACCGGAGTGACAGCCGTGTCCCGACGAACCTTGCTGCACCGCGCCACCGTCCAGGAAGGGCTGGGGGTGGCGTCCCGGCCGCACCACAGCGTGCTGCTCGACGGGGAGCGGATCGTCGCGGTGCTGCCCGAGGCGCAGGCCCCGCTGCACGACCCGGACGTCGACGTGCTGGACCTGGACGGGCGGACCGTGATGCCGGGCATGACGCTCGGCCACACCCACATCGCCTACCTGAACGTGCTCGACGGCCGGGAGACGCTGTTCAAGCACTCGATCCCGGAGGTGACGCTGGGCGCGGCGGCGAACGCGGCGGCCATGCTCCGGCTGGGCTACACCGCGTTCGTCGGCGCCGGCTCGGTGGCCGGCATCGACATGGCGCTGCGCCGGGCGATCGACGCCGGGCGGCTGCCCGGCCCGCGGATCACGCCGTGCAGCCGGGACCTGATGGTCTCCGGGCCGCCGCAGCGGCGCAACCCGGCGGTCAAGCAGCGCATCCCCACCGACCTGATGCGGCTGGCCGACACACCGGAGGAACTGGTCGAGTACGTCGACACCGAGGTCGCCCAGGGCGCGGAGATCATCAAGGTGTTCTCCACCGGCGACGACACGTTCCCCAACGGCCGCTCGCACGAGCTGCTGTTCACCGCCGAGGAACTGGTGATCGCGGCCCGCGCCGCACACGAGCGGGGGGTACGGATCCGGGCGCACTCACGCGGGCTGGGCGGCATCCGCAACGCCATCGCCGCCGGGGTGGACGTGATCGACCACGCCACGTACGCCGACGACGCGGCGCTGGAGGCGATCGCCGAACGCGGCATCTTCGTGGTGCCGAGCCTGCACCAGCCGCACCGGCTGCTCACCACCGGCACCGCGCACGGCAAGACCCCGGAGTACCTGGAGACGCTGGAGTTCCAGGCCGAGGTGGAGAACACGCTGCGGATCCTGCCGCTGATGGTGGAGATGGGCATCCCGATCGTGGCCGGGGACGACTTCGGGTTCGCCTGGACCCCGCACGGCCGGTACGCCGAGGAGCTCGAGACGTACGTGAGCATGGCCGGCATCCCCGCACCGACGGTGCTGACCTGGGCCACCGCCAACGGCGCGCGACTGGCCGGGCGCGGCGGCGAGGCCGGGACGGTGCAGCCGGGCCGGCTGGCCGACCTGGTGGTCACCGACGGCGACCCGGCGCGGGACATCACGGTGCTGGGGCGGCCCGAGGCGATCGAGATGGTGCTGCTGGGCGGGCGGGTGGTCGCCGGGGACGCCGCCGCCTACCGGGACCGCCGGCCGGCCGGGGTCGCCTGATGCGGCCGGCCGCGCGGGCCCGGATTGGCCTCACCGGATCGGCGGGGATTGGCCACAACCGGTGGCGGCCCCGCTTCGTACGGTCGGGGCGACCGTGTGAACCGAACCGACGGGGATGACGATGACCCAGCTCAGCGACGGCGCCGACCGGCTGTCCGTCCGCATCGACGACCGGGTGACGGCGAGCGTGCCGGACTACGTCCTCGGCCTGCTCGCCGTGCCGGCGATCGAGGTCGGGCCGGCCCACCCGGCCGTGGCGGAGCGGCTGACCGCCGCCGAGGACGCGCTGCACCGGGCCGGCCTGGACAAGGCCGGGGTGTCCGAGCTGCCGGGCATCGCCGGGTGGCGGGCGGCGTACCGGGCGGTGGCGGTGAACCCGAACCGGTTCCCGTGCGCCGCCGAGTCGATCGCCCGCCGGGTGGCCCGGGGCGACCGGCTGCCCCGGATCAACGCGCTCGTGGACCTCTGCAACGCCGTCTCGCTGGGCTCGGCGCTGCCGGTGGCCTCCTGCGCGGTGGACGGCATCGGCGCGCTCGCCGTCCGGCCGGCCGACGGCACGGAGGCGTACCTGCCGCTGGGCGCGCCCGATGCGCCGGAGCGGCCCGAACCGGGCGAGGTCGTCTACGCCGACGACCACGGGCGGGCCCACTCCCGGCGCTGGAACTGGCGCCAGGGCCACCTGGTCCGCACCGACCTGGGCCGGCGGCGGCTGCTGCTCACAGTCGAGGCGGCCCATCCGGGCGGCCGGGCGGAGGTGGAGGCGGCGCTGGACCGCCTCGACGCCGTGCTCGGCGAGCTGACCGCCGCGCCCCGCCACCGGGCGGTGCTGGACCGGGAGGCCCGGGACGCCGCGTTCCCCGTCGAGGCGCCGCTCAGCCCCGCCGGCACCCCGGGGGTCCGCTCGTGAACCGCGCGATCCTGATCGTCTACCGGCCCGCGGCCAGCCGCTACGCCGCCCAGTTCCGCAGCGTCGCCGCCGCCGCCACCGACCTCGGCGTGGACAGCGTGGTGCTGCTGCCCACCGGCGGGCCGGCGCCGGAGACCGCCGGGCTGCCCTGCCACCGGGCCGACCTGGACGACCCGGAGGCGGTCCGGGCGGCGGTCGCGGCGATCGTCGCCGACCGTCCGATCGAGCGGATCTTCCCGCTGTTCGAGGGCGACGTGCTGACCGCCGCGCGGTGCCGGCGCGACCACGGCATCCCCGGCCTGGACCCCGAGCAGGCGCTCGCCTTCCGGGACAAGAACGTGATGCACCGCCGGGCCGTCGAGCTGGGCGTGCCGGTGGCCCGCTCCTGCCGCCCGGACACCATCGGCGCGGTCGCCGAGTTCGCCGCCGAGGTGGGCTGGCCGGTCGTGGTCAAGCCGTACGCCGGCTGGGCCTGCGGCGACACCCACCGGGTGGACTCGGCCGACGACCTGGCCCGGGTGTGGCCGCTCGTGGCCGACGCGCGCCACGACTACCGGGTCGAGGAGTACGTCCGCGGCGCGGAGTACCACGTCGACTCGCTGCTGCGCGACGGCGAGGTGGTCTTCGAGCAGCTCTCCCGCTACACGTACTCGGTGCTGGAGTTCCGCGACGAGCCGGGCGGCACGATCTCCCGCAAGCACGACCTGACCCCCGCCGAGCAGCGCATCCTGACCGCCAACGCGGGGCTCCTGCGCGGCTTCGGCATGCGTACCGGGGTCGCGCACGTGGAGTTCTTCCTGCGCGACGACGGCGAGGTGGTCTTCGGCGAGGCGGCGGCCCGGGCCGGCGGCGGATCGATCGTCCCGGCCATCGAGGCCGGGCGCGGCATCAACCTCGCGGGCGAGTGGTGCCGGCTGGAACTGGACCCCGGGCACCGGCCCGCCGCCGCGCTGGGTGCGGAGACCGGCACCGAGTACCTCTGCTCCGACCGGTACGGCCGGATCACCGCGATCACCACCGCCGACGAGCTGCGGGCGCTGGACTCGGTCCTCGACGCCGACGTGTGGAAGGGCGTCGGCGACGTGCTCGCGCCGCCGACCGCCTCGAACGACGTGCTCGGCTGGTACGTCTGCGAGGGCCGGGACTTCGACGACGTGCGGGCCCGGTTCAAGACCATCCGGGACGCCTTCCAGGTGCGTACCGAACCGGCCGGGGAGGCGTCATGTGGCTGAGCCGGTTCCGGGCGCTGCCCCGTCCGCTGCGGATGCTGGTGCTCGCCTCCTTCATCAACCGCGCGGGCATGTTCGTCTTCCCGCTGCTCGCGGTATACCTGGTGCGCAGCCGAGGGCTGAGCACCGGCGAGGCGGGTGTGCTGATCTCGGTCGGCAGCACCGGCCTGCTCGCCGGGAGCCTGCTCAGCGGCCCGGTCTGCGCCCGCGCCGGCCGGCGGGCCGCGCTGGTGTCCAGCCTGCTGCTCAACGCGGCCGGCTACCTCGGGCTGGCGGTGCTGGACGGCCCGCCGTGGACGTACGCGGCGCTGCTGTTCGTCGCGCTCGTCGGCATGGGCATGTTCGCCCCCGCCGCCAACACGCTGATCGCCGACCTCGCCGAGCCGGAGCAGCGGCCGTTCGCGTACACCGTCAGCTACATCGCCAACAACCTCGGCATGGGCGTCGGGCCGCTGCTGGGCGGCCTGGCCGCGGCGTACTCGTACGGCCTGATGTTCGCCGGGAACATCCTGCTCGGGCTGCTCGCGGCGCTCACCATCCGGCTCAGCGTGCCCGCCGACACCGGCCGCGACGCGGCCGGGACACCGGCGAAGACCGGGCTGCGCCGGGCAGCGCTGCGGCGCGACCTGGACGTCGCGGTGCTGGTGGTGCTCTCGTTCTGCTACGTGGCGCCGCTGATCGGGCTGGAGTACACGCTGCCGCTGGCGGTCACCGGGGTGCTGAACTCGTCGGTGGCGGTGGTCGGCGCGGTCTACACCATCAACAGCATCGTCGTGGTGGGCGCCGGCATGCTGATCGAGAAACGGATCAAGGCGTACCCGACCCGCACACTGCTCGTCGTCGCCGGCCTGCTCTGGTCGGCCGGGATGGCGGTGCTGGTGTTCGCGTTCTCACTGCCCGCGGTGCTGCTGTCCACAGTCGTCTGGACGCTCGGCGAGATCATCGCCTCGGTGGTGGTGCCCACCTACATCGCCGACCACGTCGAGCCGCGCCGGGTCAGCGCCTTCATGGCGCTCAACGGTTTCGTGCTCAGCTCCGCCCGGCTGGTGGTGCCGATGGGGCTGGGCTTCGTCTGGCAGGCGCACGGGCACCAGCCCGTGCTGCTCCTGCTGCTGCTGACTCCGCTGGCCGGCGTCGTCGCGTTCGCAGCGCTGCGGATCCGACCCGAGGCCCGGCCGGTGCCGGAGCCCGCCGCGCCGGCCCCCGCCCGTCCCTGACCCGCCCGACCCCTCACCGGAAGAGGCCCATGACCGCCACGAAGTTCGTCCTGCCCGAGAGTGACATCCCGACGACCTGGTACAACGTGGTTCCCGACCTGCCCAAGGGGCTGCCGCCGATGCTGCACCCCGGCACCCGGGAACCGATCACCCCGGCCGACCTGGCGCCGCTGTTCGCCTCCGAGCTGATCGCGCAGGAGTTCTCCACCGAACGGGACGTGGACATCCCCGGCCCGGTGCTCGACATCTACCGGCAGTGGCGGCCCAGCCCGCTGATCCG
The DNA here is from genome assembly GCF_000177655.2 of Micromonospora sp. L5. Lineage (NCBI taxonomy): Bacteria > Bacillati > Actinomycetota > Actinomycetes > Micromonosporales > Micromonosporaceae > Micromonospora > Micromonospora sp. L5. The sequence goes on from NC_014815.1 coordinate 6,285,132, forward strand.
GGCCCGCCGGCTGGAACGCGACCTGGACACCCCGGCGCGGATCTACTTCAAGTACGAGGGGGTCAGCCCGGCCGGCAGCCACAAGCCGAACACCGCCGTCCCGCAGGCGTACTACAGCAAGCTCGACGGGGTGCGGCGGCTGACCACCGAGACCGGCGCCGGCCAGTGGGGCAGCTCGCTGTCGATGGCGTGCGCCTACTTCGACCTCGAGTGCGAGGTCTTCATGGTGCGGGTCAGCTACGACCAGAAGCCGTACCGGCGCGGCCTGATGGAGACGTTCGGCGCCTCGGTCACCGCCAGCCCCAGCGACCGTACCGAGGCCGGACGGGCGGTGCTCGCCACCGACCCGGACTCCCCCGGCAGCCTCGGCCTGGCCATCTCCGAGGCGGTGGAGGCCGCGCTGCACAGCGGCGGCGCCGCCCGGTACGCGCTCGGCTCGGTGCTCAACCTGGTGCTGATGCACCAGACGATCATCGGGCAGGAGGCGCTGGCGCAGATGGGGCTGGCCGGCGACTACCCCGACGTGGTGGTCGGCGCGGCCGGCGGCGGCTCCAACTTCGCGGGCCTGGCCCTGCCGTTCCTGCGCCGCCAGCTCGACGGCGGTCCGGCCGTCCGGTTCCTGGCCGCCGAGCCGGCGTCCTGCCCGTCGCTGACCCGGGGCAGCTACGACTACGACTTCGGCGACACCGTCGGGCTCACCCCGCTGGCAAAGATGCACACGCTCGGCCACGACTTCCGGCCGCCCGCGATCCACGCCGGCGGGCTGCGCTACCACGGCATGGCGCCGATCGTGAGCGCGCTGAGCGAGGTGGACCTGATCGAGGCGCGGGCGGTGCCGCAGACCGCCTGCTTCGAGGCGGGCGTGCGGTTCGCCCGCAGCGAGGGGATCGTGCCGGCGCCGGAGTCCAGCCACGCGGTGCGGGTCGCCGTGGACGAGGCGCTGCGCTGCCGGGAGACCGGCGAGGAGAAGGCGATCCTGTTCTCCCTGTCCGGGCACGGCCACTTCGACATGCAGGCGTACATCGACTATTTCGCCGGAAAGCTGACGGACTGACACCGGCCGGGACGCGGCGCGGTGCGGCGCCGCGTCCCGGCCGACGAGCCCTCGGGGGTGCGATTGCCCAGCGAAGCAGCCACCATCCTGGCCATCAACGGTTCCGAACGGGCGGGCGGCAACACCGACCTCGCGGTCGCGCACGCCGGACGCCTGATCGCCGAGCGCGGGGCCGTCCTGCGCACCATCCGGCTGCGCGAGCACCGGATCTCGCCGTGCAGCCCGTGCGGCGACTGCAACAGCCGTACGCTGCCGTGCACCGTGGACGACGACGTCCCCGCCCTGGTGGAGCAGATGGTCCGCGCCGACGGGCTGATCTACGCCGCGCCGGTGCACGGGTTCGGCCTGGCCCACCTGATGCAGATCTTCATCGAGCGGGCCGGGGTCGGCTATCTGCGCTTCACCCGCCCGCTGGCCGACAAGGTCGGCGGCATCATCGTCACCGGACGCCGCTACAGCGACTCGTCGGTGCACAACCAGATCGTCAACAACCTGCTGCTCAACCGCATGATCCTGGTGGGCAGCGGCTTCCCGGTCCTGCTGCGCAACACCACCGGCACGCCCGGCCTGACCGACCCCGAGGGTGTCGACGCGCTGGAGCGCATGGTGCACCGCATGGTCGACATGGTGCAGCTGCTCAAACGCCACCAGCGGGTCACCGGCGGCCCGGTCCTGCCCTCGCGGGACCGCAACGAACGCGTGCCGCGGCCCCGCCGCGCCGAATCCGTACCGACCAGAGGAGACAGCGAGAGTGTCCACTGAGCAGGCGACCGTTCCGGTCGGCATCGACTTCCCCGCCACCGAGTGGGAGAAGTGGGACAAGCCCGGCGCCGAGGGCCGGGTCAAGATCGCGTACGTCGGGGGGCAGCGGCTGCGCCTGCTGGAGCTGCCCGCCGGGTTCGACGAGCACCACTGGTGCCTGCGCGGGCACACCGGCTACGTGCTGCGGGGCGAGTTCACCATCCACTTCCGGGACCGCTCGGTGCCCTGCCGCCCCGGCATGGGCTTCGTCATCCCGGACGACGAGGAGCACCGCTCCCAGGGCAGCGCGGACGAGCCCACTGTCGTGTTCGTGGTCGACCGGGTCGACCAGCCGTGAGCGACGCCCCCGCCGGCGCGGCCCGCATCACCGAGCTGCGGGCCGCCGTGGACCGGCTCGACCAGCGGATCGTCGAGCTGCTGGCGGTCCGTACCCGGGTGGTCCGGGAGCTGACCGCGCACAAGTCCGACGAGGCGGCCGTGCGGTCGCCGGACCGGGTCCGGCAGGTGCTCGACCGCGTCGCCGAGCTGGCCGGCCGGCACGGCATGCCGCCGGAGGTCGCGGTGGCCACGTACCGCACGCTGATCGAGGAGCTGACCCGGATGCAGCTGGACATGCTGGCGGACCGCCGTGCCGCCGGGACGGCTCCGGCCGCCCCGGCGGCGCCGGAGCGGCGATGACCGGCGGCCGGGCACCCGTCGACCTGCGGCACGCGCTCGCCACGCTCGACCCGCTGCCCGGCGAGCTGGTCCGGGTCGCCGAGGAGCTGCCCGCCCGCTACGGCGTCTCCGCGCACTACGCCCGGTGGGCCGGCGCGCCCGCCGCGCCGCCCACCGGCCCCGGCCCCGCGGTGCTGTTCGACCGGGTACGCCCCGCGCACGGCCCCACCCGGGCCGTGCTGATGGGCCTCTACGGCACCCGGCGCCGCGCCGCCGGGCTGCTCGGTGTCACCCCGGCCGAGCTGCCGCACCGGCTGCTCGACGCGGTGGCCGCGCCCCGGCCGCCGGTGCCCGCCACCGACCCGGCGCGCTGGCCCCGGCATCGGCTGCCGCTGGATCTCACCGCGCTGCCGGTGCCGGTGCTCACCGACGAGGACGCCGGCCCGTACCTGACGCTCGGGGCGGTGCTCGCCACCGATCCGGACACCGGGGTACGCAACCTGTCCGTGCACCGGATGTGTGTCCAGGGTCCGGACACGCTGACCATCTGGATGGTCCCCGGCCGCGACCTGGAACTGGCCCACCAGGCCGCGTTGCGCCGGGACGCGGCGCTGCCGGTGGCGATCCACCTCGGGCTCGGCCCGGCGGTCCTGCTGTCGTCCTGCTGCCCCACCTCGCTGGTGCCGCCGGACCTGGACGAGCTGGCGGTGGCCGGGGCGCTCGCCGGCCGGCCGGTCGAGCTGCTGCCCTGCACCACTGTGGACGCCGAGTTCGTCGCGCACGCCGAGTACGTCATCGAGGGCGAACTGCTGGCCGAGCACGCGCCGGAGAGCCGGCACGGCGCGGTCGCCACCCCGGAGTTCCTCGGCTACCAGGGCCGCGCGCACCCGTCGCTGCCGCTGATCCGGGTCACCGCGATCACCGCTCGGGAGAGCCCGATCCTCCAGGCCGTGTCCGGGCCCGGGCACGAGCAGTCGGTGCTGCTCGGCTTCGGGATGGAGGCCGCGGTGCTGGACCTGCTGCGCCGCCGGGGCACACCGGCGCTGGCCGCGCACTGCCACACAGCCGGCGGCGGCCAGCTCATGGTGGTGCTCCAGTGGCCGGCCAAGCGCGGCCCGGCCGACGACGACGCGGTACGGGACGCGGCGGAGGCGGTGCTGGACGGCTTCCGGATGGCCAAGCTGGTGCTCTGCGTGGACGAGGACGTCGACATGGAGTCCGACCAGGACCTGTGGTGGGCCATGGTGACGCGGTTCCAGGCGGACCAGGATCTGCGTGTACTGGCCGACCGGGAGGGCTTCCCGCTCGACCCGAGCCAGCACACCGGCTACTCCCGGTCGCTGTCCGCCGACGGGCGCACCGCGAAGGCGGTGTTCGACTGCACGGTGCCGTACGCCCAGCGGGACCGGTTCCGCCGGCCCCGGTTCACCGAGCCGTCACTTCCCGTGCCGCGCCGGCCAGCAGCGCCACTCCCTCGCTGATCCGGGCGGTCGGCAGCGCCGCGTACCCGATCAGGAACGTCGGCTCCGACGGCGGGTGGGTGACGAAGTAGCCGGAGGCGGGATAGACCCGCACGCCGCGCGCGGCGGCGGCGCGCACGATCGCCGCCTCGCCGGCGCCGGGCGTGCCGCCGAGCGTGACGAGGACGTGCAGCCCGGCGGCGGCGCCGGAGACGCGCACCCCGGCGCCGAAGTGCTCGTAGAGCGCCTCCAGCAGCCGGGCCCGGCGCTGCCGGTAGAGGCGGTCCATCCGGGCGATGTGCCGGGCGTACGCGCCGGAGTCGATGAACTCGGCGAGCGCCTCCTGGGTCAGCGTCGGGGTCAGCCGGTCGGTGATCCACTTGATGCCGAGGAACGGCCGGACCAGGTGCGGGGGCAGCACCGCGTAGCCGATGCGCAGCGACGGGAACAGCGTCTTGCTGAAGCTGCCGACGTAGGCCACGTCGGCGCCCTGCGGGTCGGCGGCGAGCGACGGCAGCCGTTCGGCGGCGAACGTGAACTCGTTGTGGTAGTCGTCCTCCAGCACCGTGACGGCGTGCTCGCGTGCCCAGCGCAGCAACGCCCGCCGTCGCCGCTCGGACATGACGAACCCGGTCGGGAACTGGTGCGACGGTGTGACGTAGACCAGGCGGACCCGGGCCGGGTCCAGGCCGTGGCCGCGTACCCGGTCCTCGATCTCGCCGACCCGCAGCCCTTCCTCGTCGACCGGCACGGGCACCACGGCGGCCCGGGAGTAGCCGAAGATCTGCCGCAGCACGGTGTGGCTGGGGTCCTCGATCACCACCACGTCGTCGGGGCCGACGAGCAGCCGGACCAGGATGTCCATGGCCTGGGTGGCACCGCTGGTGACAATGGTGTGCTCGCGGGCGACGTCGAGCGCCCGGCTGCGCCGCAGCAGCGCGGCGATCTGCGCGCGCAGCGCCGGTGAGCCCTCCGCCGGGCCGTAGCCCAGCGCCACCGCGTCGGCCCGGCTCACCGCCGTGGCGAGCGACTGCCGCCAGCGCGCCACCGGAAAGCTCGCCAGCGCCGGGGTGCCGTGCCGGAAGTCGTACGCACCGTCCGGCCGGTGCATGGGTGCCGGCTCCCACGGCCGCCACAGCGGGCTGCCGGCGTCGGTGGGCAGCGGCGGTTCGGGGCGCAGCGGGGCGCGGGCCGGCGGGTCGCGGTGCGGCAGGTCGGGCAGGGCGTCGCTGACCCGGGTGCCGGAGCCGCGCCGGGAGGTGAGGACGCCGTTGGCGCGCAGCAGCTCGTACGCGCGGGTGACCACGGTGCGGGAGACGCCGAGCTGGTGGGCCAGTTCCCGGCTGGGCGGCACCGGGTCGCCGGGGCGCAGCCGGCCGGCGCGGACGGATCCGCTGATCTGGTCGCAGAGCTGCTGCTGCAACGGCACCGGGCTGTCCCGGTCGAGCACCACGAGCAGCTGCGACGACCCCACCCGCGACGCTCCCCCACCTAGCCGCCCCTTCCCGCGATCCTAGTCCCACCCCACCCCCACATCCGGTCGATCATGAGGTTGACGGCGTTCTCGATCTCCGATCCGGCCGCCAACCTCATGATCAACCGGGTGGGCCGGGGGTCAGAGGGAGACGGGGCGGCCGCCCAGGGTCACCGTGAGGCGGCCGTCGCCGGTGAAGGACCAGGCGAGGGCGCCGGAGTACGTGGAGCAGCGGGAGCCGTTGCTGCCGGACCAGAACTGGTTCGAGCCGTCCACGTTGCCGACCGTCTTGTCGTTGGAGCCGCTGCCGGCGAAGCGGCAGGACGTGTTGTTCCGGAACACCGAGGTGCCGGCGTCGAACGAGAAGTTGCGTTCGGTGTTGTCGATGCTCAGGTTGTTCGAGATCGTCATCGTGCCCGGGTTGCGGTTGTACGTGAACCCGTGCTTGCCGTTGCGGTACGCGATGGTGCGCCGGACGGTGTGGTTCACCGCGATGTCCTCGCCGCCGAGCTTGAAGCCGTTGCGGTCGCCGTTGCCGTTCTGCGTGCCGTTGCTCAGCGTGCCGTTGCTGTACGCGAGCGAGTCCTCGATGGTCACCGTGCCGATCGCGCCGGTGTCGGACTTGGTGTACAGGTCCCACCCGTCGTCGATGTTGTGGTGCGACACCGCGTACCGGAAGACGTTGCCGCCGCCGACGGTGAGCTTGGCCGCGAAGCCGTCGGCGTCCTCGCCGTCGGAGTCGGCGTTGTCGTGCGACTCCACGCTGACCATGAGGTTGTTGGCGGGCCACTGGTCGCGGGGCGTGCTGGAGGCGATCCGGGACAGTTGCAGTCCGGTGTCGCGGTTGAAGCGGGTCACCGTCCGCTCGATGATGTTGTTGCTGCCGCCGACGAAGATGCCGTTGTCACCGGCCCGCTCCACCACGATCCCGCGCACGTGCCAGTACGAGGCGTTCAGCGCGAGCCCTCGGTTGGCCGGGTCCTCACTCATCGCGGAGAAGTTCAGGATCGGCGTCTCACCCGGGTAGGCGTACAGGTTCTTGCGGGCGCTCGACGTGCCGTTGTTGCCGGCGGCGACGGTGACCGTCTGGGACAGGTTGTAGGTGCCGCCGCGCAGGTAGATCGTGCCGCCCGCGCCGACGCGGGTGATCGCCGCGGCGATCGTGGTGGGGCTGGCCTGGGTGCCGGCCGCCCCAGCGGTGCCGTTCGGCGCGGCGTAGATCGCGCCGCCGGTCGGCGGCGGCGTGCTGGGCGGCGGCGTGCTCGGGGGCGGGCTGCTGGGCGGCGGCGTACTCGGCGGCGGGGCGCTGGTCGGCGGCGTGCCGGTGGTGGGGGTGACGCCGCCGGTGCAGGTGACACCGTTGACGGCGAACGAGGCCGGGACCGGGTTGCTGCTGTTGTTCCAGGTGCCGTTGAAGCCGAACGACGTGCTCGCGTTGGTGCCCAGGCTGCCGTTGTAGCTGACGTTGGCGGCCCGCACCGAGGCGCCGCTGGCGGTGATCTCGGCGCCCCAGGCCTGGGCGACGGTCTGACCGGCGGCGAACGTCCAGGTGACGGCCCATCCGTTGAGCGGGTCGCCGAGGTTCGTCAGGTTGACGTTGGCGGTGAAGCCGCCGCCCCACTGCGCGGTGACGGCGTAGTCGACGCGGCAGCCGGCGGCCGCCTGCGCGGCGGTCGCGCCGACGGCCAGGCCGGACGCGGCGAGCGCGGCCGTCGCCGCGGCGGACGTCCACAACACCGTACGGTGGTGTCGGTTGATCATGCTGGTCTCCTGCGGGTGGTGGTGCCATGCCCGCGCCGGCACCGATGCCCTGTCGGTGTCGGGGGCGGGCCTTGATACCCGGACGTCCCACGAACGCTCACGTCTCCCGCGCAGTAAGCGCTTTCAGCGCAGCCTAACGACGGACGTCGATGTGGTCAAACCTCGGTACGTACTGAACGATCTCGACGCGCCGTCCGTATCCACTGCCGACCGGAACATCGGCCGGAACCGCGATGCCGGAGCGGGCACGAGCACGATTCCTCCAGTCGTCACTTCGCACCGTGGAGACGGGGCGGCAGCCGCCGCACCGGCCCTCCCGGTCAACCAGAGGAGAGGTGCATGGCCAGGGGTACGCGCAAGACCGCGGTCCTGAAGCTCGGCGGGGTGGGCGCCCTCGCGGCGCTGTTGTTCGCCGGCGGACTGCAACTGGCGTCGGCGGGCGAGAACAACCGCCCGGCCACCACAGCCGCCGCGCAGACCGTGAACTGCCCGACCGTACGCGACAAGCTGCCCGCCGTGCCCGCTGCGGCGTCGGCCCAGGTGGAACGGGAACTGGCCAACCTGGACCAGGAGATCGCCCGGCAGAACGAGCGGCTGGCCCGGCAGGCGGTACGCCCCGAGGGCGGACCGGCGTTCATCGACAACGCCATCCTCGGCCCGCTGCGCAGCAAGCGCGTCGCCGTGCTCGACCGCATCGAGATCGCCTTCAACCGGATCGGCGCGCAGCGACCTAACCTGGACGCGCTGGCGGCCTGCTCGCTCAACGCCCCGGGCGTGCCGAGCGCCGTCAACGGCGGCGCCGGCCAGAACGGTGCCGGCCAGAACGGCAACGGCAACGCCGGCGGGCAGAACGGCAACGCTCAGAACGGCAACGGCAACGCCGGGGGTCAGAACGGCAACGCGGGCGGCCAGAACGGTAACGTCGGCGGCGCGGCGCGGACCGTCAACTGCCCCCGCGTCGTGCTCCCCGCCGTCCCGGCGGCGGCCGCGGGCCAGGTGCAGGCCGAACTGGCCACGCTGGACAAGCAGATCGCCGAGGCCGACGCCCGGCTGGCCCGGCTCGCGGTACGCCCCGAGGGCGGACCGGCGTTCATCGACAACGCCATCCTCGGCCCGCTGCGCAGCAAGCGCGTCGCGGCGCTCGACCGCATCGAGATCGCGTTCAACCGGGTCGGCGCGCAGCGGCCGAACCTGGACGGGTTCGCCACCTGCGGCCTGAACTGACAGGGACCGGTCGCGGCCCGGCGGTGCGCATCCCGCCGGGCCGCGACAGCGGTCACAACGGCCCGAACACGTCGCCCGGGTCGGCGTCCAGCGAGAGCGTCTCCAGCACGGTGAGCAGTTGCCGTTCCTCGTACCGGAAGTGCGACTCCATGATCGCCGCCACGCCCTCCAGGTGCCGGGCCAGTTCCCCGGGCGGGGCGTCGCGGGCCACCACCGCGCTCAGCCCGGTCAGCAGGTACCCGATCATCGAGTGGTCCTGCCGCAGCCGGTCCAGCGTGCCGCGCAGCTCCGGATGCCGCGCTGCGATCGCCGGGAAGAGGCTGTGGTCCTCGCCCTCGTGATGCGCGGTCAGCGCCGCGCAGAACCCGTGGCAGAACAACAGCAGCTCACGTGTCGCCGGGCGGGCCGGCTCGCCGTCGGCGAGCGCCCGCCGGGTCACCGCCAGCGCCTCGCGCAGCCGCTCGTGAACGGCGCGCATCTCGCGGCTCCAGGCCACCAGCCTGGTCTGTTCGCCCTCAGCCATGAGGCGAGGGCGAAGGGACGACGAGTGTCATCGTCGTACTCCCTTCGATCCGGCGCCTCCATGCCTGACACGGTCTGCCACCGGCACGCGACGCTGGGCGGAGCCTAACCGGCGGCATCGGCGCCATCAAGTAGTGCCAGCGCTACCCCGGTTCGGCAGCTGGCGGTATGGAGCGCGGGGCCCGGTTCTCCGAGGCTTGAGGTCGTACCCGTTCACCTCCGTCGAGGAGTTCCCATGACCCGCCGTACCTTCCCGGTGGCCGTCGGCGCCGCGGCCCTGCTCACCGTCACCGCGCTGGGTGTGCCCGCCGCGTCCGCCACCACCACCGACGCCCGGCGTCCGGCCGCCGACGCCGTCCAGCAGCGACTGGACGGCCTGGTCGCCGAGCACGGCTTCCCCGGGGCGCTGGCCTCCGTACGCCGCGACGGCCGGGTGCGCGACTACACCGCCGGGGTCGGTGACCTGCGCACCGGCGCCGGGATTCCCCGCGACGCCCGGGTGCGCGTCGGCAGCAACACCAAGACGTTCACCGCCGTGGTCGTCCTCCAGCTCGTCGGCGAGGGCCGGATCGACCTGGACGCCAGCGTCGAGCGCTACCTGCCCGGCTTGGTGCGCGCCAACGGCAACGACGGGCGGCGGATCACCGTACGCCAGCTGCTCCAGCAGACCAGCGGCCTGCCCGACTACGACGACGTGGTGTTCGGCAAGGCGCAGGACCTCGTGGACCGGCGCAGCGACTACTTCGACCCGCGCCGGCTGCTGGACGAGGCGCTCACCCAGTCGCGGCACTTCCCGCCGGGCGAGAAGTGGGAGTACAGCAACACCAACTTCGTCCTGGCCGGACTGATCGTCGAGCGGGTCACCCAGCGCCCGGTCGGCGAGGAGATCACCCGGCGGATCATCGAGCCGCTGCGGCTGCGCGACACGTACTGGCCGCAGACCGGCGAGCAGGACCTGCCCGGCCGGCTGCCGCGCGGATACGTGGCGGTGGAGCCCGGCGCGCCGTGGGTCGACGTGACCCGGATGGACCCGTCGCTGGGCTGGGCCGCCGGCCAGCTCGTCTCGACGCCGTCGGACCTGCGCACGTTCTTCGAGGCACTGCTGGCGGGCCGGCTGCTCGAGCCGGCCCAGCAGGCGGCCCTGACGCGTACCGTGCCGGCGCCCGACTTCGAGCCCAGCGGCGTCTGGGAGTACGGCCTGGGCATCGCCCGGCACGAGCTGCCCTGCGGCGGTCACGCCTGGGGGCACGGCGGTGACATCCAGGGCTTCCAGACCCGCAACCTGTCCACCACGGACGGGCGCAGCGCGGTGGTCGCGGTGACCGGGCTGCCGACGAGCATGGAGATGCTGGAGGCGGTCACCAGCACCGTCGACGCGGCCCTGTGCGGCACCCGCCGCTGATCCGCCTCGACACCGCACGCGCGCCGCCTCCCGCGAGGCGGCGCGCGGACGTGCGTGCGTCTACCGCCGGCCGTCGAGGTAGCGCAGCACGGCGGTGACCCGGCGGCCGGCGCGGTCGTCAGGCGGCAGGCTCAGCTTCGCGAAGATGCTGCGGATGTGCTTGTGCACCGCGCCGTCGGTGACGAACAGCCGTTCCGCGATCGCGCCGTTGCCCAGCCCTTCGGCCATCAGCGCCAGCACCTCGTGCTCACGCGGCGACAGCTCGGCCAGCGCGGTGTCCGGCCGCCGGTTGCGGGCGAGCAGCTGCCCGACCACCTCCGGGTCGATCACGCTGCCGCCGGCCGCGACGCGGTGCAGCGCGGCGAGGAACTCCTCGACCCGGCCCACCCGCTCCTTGAGCAGGTAGCCGAGCCCGGAGGCACCGACCGAGAACAGCTCGGTGGCGAACGCCTGCTCGACGTACGCCGACAGGACCAGCACCGCGAGGCCCGGCAGGCGGCGGCGGGCCTCGACCGCGGCGACGATCCCCTCGTCGGTGTGCGTGGGCGGCATCCGCACGTCGACGATCGCCACGTCCGGCCGGTGCTCGTCCACGGCGGCCAGGAACTCCCCCGGCGTGCCCGCGGTGGCCACCACGTCCAGGTCCTCGGCGCGCAGCAGCAGCGCCAGCCCTTCGCGCAGCAGCGCGTCGTCCTCGGCGATCACGATCCGCATGGCAGCTCCACGTGCATCCTCGTCGGTCCTCCCGGTGGACTCGTCAGCGTCATCCGCCCGTCGTACGCCTCGACCCGGCGGCGGATGCCGGTCAGCCCGGAGCCGCGCGTCTCGTCGGCGTCCCCGCGCCCGTCGTCGGTGACTATGACGAGCAGCCGGTTCCCCTCCCGGCGCACGGCGACGTCCACCGCGCTCGCGCCGCTGTGCCGGACCACGTTCGTCAACGCCTCGGCCACCACGAAGTACGCGGTGGCCTCGACCGACGCCGCGCAGCGCACGTCGACGTCCACCGACAGGCGGCACGGCACCGCGCACTCCGCGGCGAGTCCGTCGAGCGCCCCGGCCAGGCCCCGGTCGCCGAGCACCGGCGGCAGGATGCCGCGCACCACCGTACGCAGCTCACCGAGCGCCTGCTCGGCCGCGTTCTGCGCGCGTTCCAGGATCTCGTCGGCGCGGGCCGGGTCACGGCGTACCGCCCGCCGCGCGGCGCCGAGCAGCACGTTCACCGCGACCAGCCGGTTCTGCGTGCCGTCGTGCAGCGAGCGTTCGATCCGGCGCAGCTCCACCGCGTGGGCGTCGAGCGCGGCGGCCCGGGTGGCGGTGAGTTCGGCGACCCGCAGCGACAGGTCGAACCCGGGCGGCGGGGGCAGCAGCCGGCGGCCCGGCCGGGCCTGGATCCGCGCCAGGGCCGGCCCGGTCGCGACCGCGAGCACCAGCCACCCGATGCCGAGCACGCCGACAGTGAGCGCGTCGCCGAGTCCGTCGACGCGCCACCAGCCGATCCCCGGCGCACCGGCGTCCGGCGGCACCAGCCGGTACCACAGCGGGAACGTCATGTCCTGCACGGCGTAGATCGGCAGCGCGAGCGCGATCAGCCCGGCGCCGAAGCCGAGCGTTCCGTGGGTGGCCACCCAGCGCAGTTCCCGCCGGACGACCGGGTCGCGCAGCGCCGGGCGAACCCCGGCCGGCACCGGGCCGGGCGACGGGATCGGCGGCCCCCACCGGGACAGCCGGGCACGCTCGCGGTCGGCCACCGACCGCACCGCCCGCAGCATCCCGGGTACGAGCAGCAGTCCGACCCCGCCGACGCAGGCCGCCGCCACGACGACGGCCCCGAACAGCGCGCCGAGCGCCAGCACGGCGGTGCCGAGCCCGCCGACGAGGTGCTCCAGCGCGTCCACCGCGGCGCGGAACCGCCTGTGTACGTACTCCATCCCCGGCCCACCCCCGGCCGCCACGATAGGTCACCGCTGTCGCCGTCCGTCAGGTCCGGGCGCGGAAAGTACAGCCTGCTGTACCCCGGTCGTCGTGCTGGCGGGATCGTTCCCGGCCGGCCGCGCGCCTAGCGTCGAGGTGCAAGGACGTCACCCGAGGAGGCAGCCGTGAACGACCTGGACCGTACCGCCGAGAACACCGCCGCGACGACGCCCGTCACCCGGATGCGCCCGCTGCTCTGGCTGGTGCTCGTCGTCAGCGTGGCGGCGAACGTGACGCTGTCGAGCGTCCTGGGCAACCCGTGGGCCGGTTCGGCCTTCGGCGCGCTGGCGCTCGCATCAGGCGCGGCGCTGGCAGTGAACCACTACCGCAACCGCTGACCCGCCGCCGTGCGGGCGGCGCCGGGAAGCCGGGCGGGGCGGGCCGGGACGACGATCGGCCCGCCCTGCGGCGTTCGCCCGGCGACCACTCCCCCGGCTGGTACGACTGGTGTCGTCGCGGGAGGTCCGCGGCTGAGCGCGTTAACGTCACCACTCGATTGACAGACGACTATGTGAACGCCAGGCTAGGGGAGATTGTTAGCGCTAACGCGGACGTCATCCCCACCGCAGAGGAGGGCCCCTCGTGCCCCTGACCCGACGCGCGTTCACCCTCGGTGCCCTGTCCACCGCTGCAGCCGCCTCCGGCGCGCTCAGCCTGCCCCGCGGCGCGCTCGCCGCGCCGAACACGGCCTACGCCATGGCCTACTTCACCGAGACGCCGAACGGTCTCGGCGCCGACTACGGCCTGCACCTGGCCGTCAGCCGGGACGGCCTCAACTGGACCCCGCTGAACCAGAACAACCCGGTCGTCACCCCGACCGCCGGGCAGCTCGGCCTGCGCGACCCGTTCGTGCTGCGCAGAACCGACGGCACGTTCGTGGTGCTCGCCACCGACCTCAAGGGCACCAACTGGGGGCTGACCAGCCAGTACCTGCACGTGTGGGACTCCACCGACCTGACCGCGTTCACCGGTTACCGGCGCATCCGGATGCACACGCTGGACACCCACACGTGGGCGCCGACCGCGTTCTGGGACGCCGCCCGCGGCCAGTACGCCATCGTCTACTCCGCCAACAACGGCCGGGACGTGCTGTTCGTCAACTACACAAGCGACTTCCGCACCGTCAGCGCACCGCAGGTCTACTTCAGCCCGGGCTTCGGCGTGCTCGACGGCGACGTGGTGGTCGACGGCGGCACCACGTACCTCTACTACAAGAACCTCGACGACGGGTACCTGTACGGCGCCCGGTCCGCCACCGGCGCGCCGAACAGCTTCACCACGTACACCAGCGGGCTGCGGCAGGGCAACGCGATCGAGGCGCCGCTGCTGCTGCGCACGAACGAGGGCGGCTGGCGGCTGTGGGGCGACTCGTTCAGCCCGGTCAACAACGACTACTACGCCTGGTCCACCACCACCATCGCGGGCAACTCGTGGACGCCGCTGAACCAGCGCGACTACACCCCACCGCTGAACTCCAAGCACGGCTCGATGGTCGGCATCAGCGACGCCGAGTACGCCGGGATGGTCAACCGCTGGGGCACGCCGAACTGGGTGCGGCTCAAGTCGTCGAACCTGCCCGACCGCTACGTCCGGCACGCCGACCGGATCGCCCGCGTCGACGCGTACCCGTTCGACCCCTACCAGGACCAGATGTGGCGCATGGTCCCCGGCCTGGCCGACTCCGCCGCCGTCTCGTTCGAGTCGGTCAACTACCCCGGCAACTACCTGCGGCACTACGACTACGCGGTCCGGCTGGACCCGAACGACGGCACCGCCACGTTCCGCGCCGACGCCACCTTCCACCTCACCGCCGGCCTGGCGGACAGCACCTGGTCGTCGTTCCGCTCGCACAACTTCCCCACCCGCTACCTGCGGCACTACGACTACCGACTGCGCATCGACCCGCTCGGCGCCGGCTCCCCCGCGATCGACAGGCAGGACGCCACGTTCCGGGTCACCGCGTAACCGCCCCCACCACCGTCCCCCACCACCACCGTCCCCCGCCACGGAGGCCGCCATGCCCGCTCCCCTGGTGAACCGCCGATTCCTCCTGCGTACGACCGCCGCGACAGCCGTCGCGGCCACCGCCGGCGCCGCCGCCGGGTCCGTCTCCGCAGGCGGTACGGCACACGCCGCGCTGCCACCGGCCCGCCCCGACATCGGCGTGTCCGCGTACGCGTTCGACCCCGGCCAGGTACGGCTGACCGCCGGCCGCTGGCAGGACAACCAGAACCGTACGGTCGCCTACCTGCGCTTCGTCGACGTGAACCGGCTGCTCTACAACTTCCGGGCCAACCACCGCCTGTCCACCGGCGGCGCCGCCGCCAACGGCGGCTGGGACGCGCCCAACTTCCCGTTCCGCACCCACATGCAGGGGCACTTCCTGACCGCCTGGGCACAGGCGTGGGCGGTGCTCGGCGACACCACCTGCCGGGACAAGGCACTCACCATGGTCGCCGAACTGGCCCGCTGCCAGGCCAACAACGGCGCGGCCGGGTTCAGCGCCGGGTACCTGTCCGGCTTCCCGGAGTCCGACTTCACCGCGCTGGAGGCGCGGACGCTCAGCAACGGCAACGTGCCCTACTACTGCATCCACAAGACGCTCGCCGGGCTGCTGGACGTGTGGCGGCTGATCGGCAGCACCCAGGCCCGGGACGTGCTGCTGGCGCTGGCCGGGTGGGTCGACCAGCGCACCGGCCGGCTCACCTCGGCCCAGATGCAGGCCATGCTCGGCACCGAGTTCGGCGGCATGAACGCGGTGCTGACCGACCTCTACCAGCAGACCGGTGACGGGCGGTGGCTGACTGTCGCGCAGCGGTTCGACCACGCCGCCGTGTTCAACCCGCTCGCCGCCAACTCCGACCAGCTCAACGGGCTGCACGCCAACACGCAGGTGCCCAAGTGGATCGGCGCGGCCCGGGAGTACAAGGCCACCGGCGTCACCCGCTACCGGGACATCGCCGCGAACGCGTGGGCCATCACGGTCGGCGCGCACACGTACGCCATCGGCGGCAACAGCCAGGCCGAGCACTTCCGGGCACCCAACGCGATCGCCGGCTACCTGCGCAACGACACGTGCGAGGCCTGCAACACGTACAACATGCTCAAGCTGACCCGGGAACTCTGGCAGCTCGACCCGGACCGGGTCGCGTACGCCGACTTCTACGAGCGCGCGCTGCTCAACCACATGATCGGCCAGCAGAACCCGGCCGACGCGCACGGCCACGTCACGTACTTCACCCCGCTCAACCCGGGCGGGCGCCGCGGTGTCGGCCCGGCGTGGGGCGGCGGCACGTGGAGCACCGACTACAACTCGTTCTGGTGCTGCCAGGGCACCGGGCTGGAGACCAACACGACGCTGGCGGACGCGATCTACTTCCACAACGGCACCACGCTGACCGTCAACCTGTTCGTCCCCTCGGTGCTCACCTGGAGCCAGCGCGGCATCACCGTCACGCAGGCCACCTCGTACCCGGTCGGCGACACCACGACGCTGACCGTCACCGGCTCGGTGGCCGGGTCGTGGACGATGCGGATCCGGATCCCGGCGTGGACCAGCGGGGCGAGCGTCAGCGTCAACGGCGTCGCGGCGGGCATCGCCGCCACGCCGGGCAGCTACGCCGTCCTGACCCGCGCCTGGACGTCCGGCGACACGGTCACGGTCCGGCTGCCGATGCGGGTCACCACTGTGGCGGCCAACGACGACGCCGCTGTGCAGGCCGTCACGTACGGGCCGGTGGTGCTCTCCGGTAACTACGGCAACGCCACGTTGAGCGGCCTGCCGACGCTGGACCCCGGCTCGGTGACCCGCACCGCCGCCGGCAGTCTCGCGTTCACCGCCCGGGCCGACGGCGCCACCGTCAACCTCGGCCCGTTCTACGACGCCCACGGGCACAACTACACGGTCTACTGGCGGGTCGGCGCGGGCGGTGGCGGCGGGGAGGCGAGCTTCCGGCTCGCCAACGCGGCGAGCGGCCTGGTGCTCGGCATCCAGAACATGTCCACAGCCGACGGCGGGCTCGCGCTCCAGTGGGGCGACACCGGCACCGCCGACCACGACTGGCAGCTGGTGGTCGACGGGTCGGCGCTGCGGCTGCGCAACGTCAACAGCGGCAAGGTGCTGGGCGTGGAGAACATGTCCACGGCTGACAACGCCCGGATCCTCCAGTGGGCGGACAACGGCACCGCCGACCACCTGTGGACAGTGGTCGACGTGGGCGACGGCAGCCACAAGCTGCGCAACGTGCACACCGGCAAGCTGCTCGGCATCTCCGGCGGTTCGACCGCCCAGGGCGCGTTCGCCGTGCAGGACCCGGACAACGGCAGCCTGGACAACCAGTGGCGGTTCCTGCCCAACGGGGCGCGGCGGATCCAGAACCTCGGCAGCGGTCTGGTGCTCGGCGTGCAGAACATGTCCGCAGCGGACGGCGGGCTGGTCGTCCAGTGGGGCGACACCGGCACCGCCGACCACCTCTGGACCGCGCTCGTGGACACCGGCGGCTACCTGCGGCTGCGCAACGGCAACAGCGGCAAGGTGCTGGGCGTCGAGGGCGGCTCGACAGCGGCCGGCGCCCGGATCGTCCAGTGGGCCGACAACGGCACCGCCGACCACAGGTGGCGGCTGCGGCACGGCGGAGGCGGCTGGTTCCGCATCCAGTGCGCGAACGGGGGCCGGGTGCTCGGGCTCAGCGGCGGCTCCGGCGCCCAGGGTGCGCAGGCGGTCCTCGCCGACGACACCGGGGCCGCGCACCAGCGCTGGCGGTTCCTGTAGATCAGGCGGTGACGGTGGGAGCGGTCCGGCCGCTCCCACCGCCACCGGGATCGGTCAGGGCGTCAGGGCGTCCGGGGCGGGAGTCCAGGTCGACTCGTCCCGCACGTCGTCGGCGACGGTGATCCCCTCGGCGATCCGCAGCAGCTCGGCCTGGGGCAGCCGGCCGCCGACGCCCTCGGAGCTGACCTGGACGACGACAGTGCCGTCGGCGCTCCAGATGTTGCAGAACCCGCCTCCGCGGGCCGCCCCCGGGTAGCACTTCGTCGCACCGGGCTCCGGTGACTGGTTGGAGCTGGTGCTCGGCGTGACGAAGATGTGGAACCCGTCCCTGATCCCGCCCTCGACCGAGTCGAACGGCGCGGTCAGGCCCGAGGTGCGCAGGGGCGGCCTGGTGTACGTCGCGCCGCCGTAGTCACCGGCGCGGGCGGTGGCGATGCCGCTCAGGCCGGGCATGGCGTGCGTGCCCACCTGGAGCGGCACGTAACCCCGCGGCAGGTAGCCCACCGTGAACGGCAGCGGCGCCGGCGTCGGCCCGGCCGGCTTCAGGCCCGCGACCAGGCCGCTCAGGTCCGCGAAGCTCGGCGTCGCCGCGTCGCCGGCGATCGACGTGACGGCCGCCCAGGCGTTGTGGGCGTACTCCCAGGCGAACAGCTTGTTGCCCGGATCCACCGGGTTGCGCGGGTCGAGGCCGAACGGCAGCGTCGCCTGCACCGCCCTGCGCCCGGCCACCCTGACGCTCCGACCGTCCTTGACCGCGGCCGGATCGAAGGCGCCGGGCCGGTAGACGGTCAGGTACGCCCACAGAGTCGGCTTCGCCCCGGCGGCCGTCCTCTCCTGCTCGAACGCCTCGGCCTCGTCCTGGCTGACGGGCTTGTCGTTCGAGGTGTGCCGGTCGGAGTAGACGGGGGCGATCTGGTACGCGGTCGACACGACGATCGGGTCCTGCACGTGCAGCGTGCCGGCGTCGTACCCGGTGAAGGTGAAGGTGAACGGCGAGGCGTCCGGCCAGGGGCTGACGCCCGGACGCGGCGCCTCGGACAGCGCCGAGGCGGTGCGCCTCGCGTCCAGGGTCGGCACCGTGATCGCGGCGGCGACCGCCACCGCGACGAGGCCCGCCGCGCCGGCTGTCGCGAACCGGTTCCGGCGGCGCCGCTCGGCGCGCCGCCCGGCCGCGACGATGTCGTCGACGGTACGGCCCATCGGCGGCTCGTCGCCGGTCACGGCGTCCACCAGCTCACGCAACTGCATTTGTCCACTCCTCCATCGGCCTGCCGGTGAGATTGAGGTGTTCGCCGCCGAGTGACTCGCGCAGCTTCGCCAGCCCACGGGAGACCTGGCTCTTGGCCGTGCCGACCGTGCAGTCGAGCACGGCGGCCGTGTCCTCCAGGCTCAGGTCCAGGTAGTGCCGGAGCACCACGGCGGCCCGCTGTCCCGCCGGGACGGCTTCGAGCGCCGCCCGCAGGCGCATCCGCTCGTCAGTCACCGCCGCCGTGTCCCGCACCGCGGAGTCCGGCATGGCGTCGCCGGCCGACCGCTCGCGCCGCCAGGGCCGGCGGGTCTCGTCGATCGCGGCCCGGTAGACCATGGTCTTGACGTAGAGATCGGGCCGCTCCAGCTTCCGCCAGCGTGGATAGAGCTTGACCAGCGCGTTTGCCACGGCGTCCTCCGCGGCGTGCCAGTCGCCGCAGGTCATGTACGCCAGCTTGCGCAGGGACGCCATCTGTGACGTCACGAACTCGCGGAACGCTTGCTCGTCTTCGGCTTTCAATCGACTGCCTCCTCGTGACGGAGGTAGAACGGCTACGCCCGCCCGGGAAGTTGCACGGACGGCGGACCAATTCCGCCGCGTGTCCGGAGACCTCGGTCAGTACCGTCCCGGTGGCGGCGCCGGCCACGAGCGGATCATGGTCGCCAGCAGCGCCGGATGGTCGGTCGCCCCGCGCATGTCCACCGCGCGGCGGCAGCAGATCGTCACGCCGCTCGAGGCCAGGATCTGCTGGCGGCCGCCGTCGTCGATCCGCCGGTAGCCCACCGGCACGCACGACCGCACGTCCGGCATGCCTCCGGCCCGCAGGTTGAGGTCACCCCCGAGGACGGTCGGCGCGCCGACGGCGTCGCCCCGGACGCCCGGCACGACGGTGCCGAGCAACTGCCCGCACTGGGCCAGCGCCACCTGGCCGCTGGTGTTCGCCAGGTGCGTGGTGCACGCGTGCAGCCCGTCGGCCCGGACGCAGAGCCAGACCCGCTCCTCGGGGTCGGCGAGGTCCTGCGCCGGATAGGTCCCCCGGTGCACCGACGGCCGCGCATCGCGGGCGTCGAGGCGGGCCAGCAACCCGATCCCGTACGGCTCGCCGTTGTTGCACCGGGTGGGACCGCCGGAGGGGCGGTCACCGGCGGCCTGGAACGCGGACACCGTCGTGCCACCGGCACGGACGGCCCGCAGCGTACGCGCAAGCGTCGCCATGTCGTCGCGGCAGACCTCGTTGAGCGTGACCACGTCGGGCAGTTCCGCGGCGATGACGTCGGCGGCCTGCGGGACGGCCCGGCCGGTGTAGCAGCCGGCCCGGCCGCTGTTGCAGAGGTTCATCTGGAGCACCCGCAGCGTTCCCGCGCCGGCGGCGCCGGCGCCCGACGACCCTGCGGGCAACCCGGCAACGACGAGCAGACACACCGCGGTCAGCACCCGGCGGACACGCCGGGCGAGGTGGGTGACCGGCTGCGCTGACAGCGGGGCTCCAACGGGTACGGGCGGCGGCGGGCGCCGGTGATCCTATCGCCGCAACGCTCCCGTCGCCGCCCGGCGCGGCCTACCTCGGTACGGCCCGGAACCACGCCTCCCGGTCGTCCGGGTCCGGTCCGCGCCGGGGCAGTGTCGGGGGTTCCTCGCCGGTGACCGGAGCGTAGTGGTCGAAGGTGGTGGTCAGCACCGCCTCGCCGCCGGTGAGGTCGGGCAGGGCGGCGACGACCCGCGGCACCCGGGCGGACGGCAGGGTGCCGCTCACCTCCAGGTAGCCGCCAGCGACTGCGGTGTCGTGGACGACCGCGCCGAGCCGGCCGAGCAGCGCCAGCACCGTCTCGACCGCGTGCCGGGGCAGGTTGACGTCGAACCGCTCGATCGGCTGGCACACCCGCGTACCGGCCTGCCGCAGCGCGGCGGCGACCACGACCGGGGCGAGGTTGCGGAAGTCCGCCGCCACCGTCGAGATCGACTTGTCGAACTTCTGGTGCGGCCGGCTCTGCCGGGGCCAGTATCGGGACGCCGTCATGGTGACAGTGCAGTCGGTGACCGGCCAGCCGTGCCGGCCCTGCCGCAGCGCGGCCCGCACGCCCTCCTCGGTGGCGGCGACGAAGGCCGGCGGCAGTCGGCCCGGCTCGATCCCGGGACGGAACTCGATGCCGTGCCCGGCCGGTGCGGCGTCGATGCGCAACCCCAGCCCGGCCAGGTACGGGTTGCCGCGCTCGCGCAACCGCTCCTCGGCGGGGCCGGTGCCGGCGACCCGTTCGATGCAGGCGGTGAGCGTGCCGGAGAACCGCACCCGGACGCCGTAGCGGTCCTCCATCAGGGCGGCGAGGACCTCCTTCTGGACCTCGCCGTGCAGGCGGATCACCGCTTCCGCCTGCTGCTCGTCGAGGCGCAGGTCCACGAGCGGGTCCTCGTCGGCCAGCTCGGCCAGGCCGGCGAACATCGCCAGGCGCTGCGCCGGGTCGACCGGCTCGACGACCGCCTGCCGGGTCGGTGGCGGGAACCGGTAGCCGTGCCGCCGTGGCGGGTCGCCGATGTGCTGGCCGATCCGGGCCGACACCCCGCGTACCGCCGCGATCTGCCCGGCGGAGACCGACCGGCGCACCAGCACGCCGGCGGGCTCGATGACGGCGATCTCGGTGACCGGCTCCGGACGACCGCCGGCGAGCTGCACCCGGTCCCGCACCCGCAGACGCCCGGACCACAACCGCAGCCAGACGCGCCGGCCGTGCCCGTCCCGGTCGACGGCGAAGACGGTGCCCGCCGGCGGACCGTCCCGCGCCTCGCCGTACGGGAGCAGGTCGGCCAGGACGTCGCACAGCCGGCGTACCCCGGCGCCGGTGATGGCCGAGCCGCACACCGCCGGGACCAGCTCGGCGCCTCGTACCGCGCGGCGGAGCGCCCGGCGGACGTCGCGGACACGTACCGGCCGGTCGGTCAGCCAGCGTGCCGCCACCGCGTCGTCGACCTCGGCCACCTCCGCCACCACGGGTTCGGCGTCGAGGTCCACGGCATGCACCAGGGCCTCGCGGCTGCCCTGGCCGGTGACAGTGGTGAGCAGGACCGGCCGCGCCCCGAGCCGCTGCCGCACCTGGGCCGTCGCCCGGTCCACGTCGGCGCCGCCACGGTCCACCTTGTTGAAGAAGAACACAGTCGGTACGCCGATGCGGCGCAGCGCCCGCCAGATGGCGACTGTCTGCGGCTGGACGCCCTCCACGCTCGACACCACGAGCACTGCGGCGTCGAGGACGGCCAGCGACCGCTCGACCTCCGCGATGAAGTCGGGGTGGCCGGGGGTGTCCAGCAGGTTGATGCTGAGGTCGCCGATGGTGATCGAGGTGACGGCCGCCCGGATGGTGATGCCGCGGCGGCGTTCCAGCTCTATCGAGTCGGTCCGGGTCGTGCCGGCGTCGACGCTGCCCGGCTCGGCCACCGCGCCCGCCTCGTAGAGCAGGCGTTCGGTCAGGCTGGTCTTTCCGGCGTCAACATGCGCGACGATTCCGAGGTTCAACAGGGCCAAGGCGGAGCTCCACGGTAGGACGGGCAAGGGTCCGAAGCGTGGAAGCTGCTCGCATTGTTTCTCCTGGTGACAGTCGTGGTGGCGGCGCTCGCCGCCGGTGCGCAGTCCTACTTTGCCCGTCCGCCGCGACCACCACCACCGAATTCGGTCCGGCTCAGCGCACGGACGCGGCCATATTCGGCCAGGGCGTGAAAGGCGGCCTTGGGCGTCCACGAGCCGTCCGGCAGCACGCGCACGATCCCCCGTGACGCCAGGTCGTAGTCGTGCTCGGGGTCGCCGGTGGTCGGCAGGTGCCGGTTCGCGAACGTGTACACGAACGCCGCCTCCGCCCCGCCGGCCTCGTAGTCGCGCAGCAGGTCGACGAGGTAGCGTGCCTGGCCCTCCTCGTCGCGCTCCAGCTCCGCGGTGAGCTTCGCCGCACGGCCGTGCTCGTCGTAGGCCACGGGCTCCGTCGCGCCCGCGACGTCGGCCGCGCCGCGGAACGTGCAGCAGCCGAACTCGGTCGCCGCGTACGGCTTGCCCTGCCCCACGGCCGCCGCCAGGGACTGCGGGAACACCGCGGAGTTGGTCGCGTCACGGTAGCCGGCGTCGCTGGCGATGATGTCGAAGGCCGTCCAGTCGACGTCCTCGAGCGGGATCGAGGCGTACCCGACGGGGCCGCCGAAGCGCTCCCGCACCGCGGGCACCGCTTCCGCGAGGAAGTCGCGCACCGCCGCCCGCGCGGCGGGGACCGCCTCCCGCATCCGCATCGGGTCGGTGAACACCGCCATGCGCTCGGTCAGGTCACGGCCGGGCAGGAAACCGTCGGTGAACAGGGAGATCTCGGAACCGGTGAGGTAGACGACCGGGGCGCCGTCACGCCGCAGCCGCTCGGCCCGCTCGGCGCCGTCGAGCAGGAACGCCATGAGGCCGTCGCGGTCCAGGCCGTTGGTGAACGGGCAGTACCACACCTCCAACCCCGCCTCGGCCGCCAGCCGCGCGGTCAGCTCCAGCCGGTCCTGCACGCCGCCGGTGACGCGGACCGCGTCGCAGCGCAGCTCGTCGCGGATGACACGCAGGTCGCTGCGCACGACGTCGGGGTCGAACGGCTCGTGGGTGGTGGATCCGGCGCTGACGAAGCCGGTGTCGTAGTTCATGCCGAAGACGCGCATCGAGAACTCCACTCTTAGGGTACGACGCGTACCCTATAAGGTACGGCGCGTACCCTGCAAGGCATGAGCAGGAGGCGACGGGGCGAGGAACTGGAACAGGCGATCCTGCGGGCCGCGGCGGAGGAACTACGCGAGTCCGGATACGCGGGGATGACGATGGACCGGGTGGCCGCCCGCGCCGGAACCAACAAGAACGCCATCTACCGCCGGTGGCCGCACCGGGCGGCGCTGGGCGTCGCGGCGTACCGCCACCTGTCCGACGCGGCCATGCCGAATCCGGACACGGGCACGCTGCGAGGCGACGCGCTCGAGATGCTCCGGCTCGCGAACGAGACGTGGTCGTCGCCGCACGGGGCCGTCCTGCGCGGCCTGCTCGCCGCCGCGGCCGACGATCCGGAGCTGCTCACGCTCATGCGCGAACGATCCGGCGCCGACACCATGGACCGTGCGTGGACCGGGATGCTGGAACGGGCCGCGGCCCGGGGCGAGGCGCCTGCGGCGGCCGTCCGTCACCGGGTGGCGACGGTACCGATGATGCTGCTGCGCGCCGAGTACGCGATGCGCGGCGTCCCGTCCGTCCCCGACGAGGTGCTGGTCGAGATCGTGGACGAGGTGTTCCTGCCCCTGGTACGTGGTCGCGGCTGACGCCACAGTTCATCGGCGGACCCGCGCGATGTCGAGGCGCCGGCGCAGCACCCGTGGAGCGCGGGCGAGCACACCCGGGCCGTACCGGCGGCAGCCCGACGAGCGTCTCCACCGCCTTGTCCACCACCAGCTGATCGTCGCCCCCAACGGGTTGACCGGTGGCGAACCGGAGCATCCGCCGGGTCGGCGATCCGTAGGGTTCGGATCGACAGCAGGCATCTGCGCCGACTGAGGGGCGGCCGAGGACCGGTGGCAGCGCGTACGCATCGCCCGTCGCCCGCCCTGCTGGTCAGCCTGGCCACCTCGACCGGTCTGCTGGCAGCGCTGAGCGCGGCCGTCCGGAGCCGCCGGGTGCCGCCCTGGGAGCGGGACCTGTTCGCCCTCCTCAACCACCTTCCCGCCGGGCTGACTCCGGTCCTGGTCCTGGTCATGCAGCTCGGCTCCTACCCGGCGGTGTTCGTCGCCGCCACCGCGGCCGTCCTGGCCCGCCGGATCGGCACGGCGTGGAGCCTGCTGCTGGCCGGGAACCTGGCGTACTGGCTCGCGGTCGCCGCCAAGGCCGCGGTCGCCCGGCAGCGGCCGGCGGCGTTGCTCACCGATGTGGTCCTGCGGGAGACGATCACCGGACGGTACGGATACCCCTCGGGACACGTCGCGGTCGCCACCGCCCTGGCGCTCGTCGCGGCGCGGGCCGGGGGCACCCGGTGGCGCCGGGCGGCCTGGGTGGCGATCGCCCTGGTGGCCGGGGCCCGGATCCACGTCGGGGCGCACCTGCCGGTCGACGTGCTCGGCGGGTTCCTCGTCGGCTGGCTCGCGGTCTGCGTGACACGGCTCGTGGTCGGCGAGGTCGGGCCGCAGCGGTCGGTGCCCGCCCTGCGGGCGGCGCTGCGGCGACGCGGGATCGACGTGGCAGGGCTGACGCCGATCCACGGTGACGCCCGGGGTTCGCAGCCGTGGCGGGCGGTCACCACCGGCGGGCGGCAGTTGTTCGTCAAGGTGACCGGCGGCGAGCAACGCGACGCGGACTGGGCCTACAAGCTCTACCGCCGGGCGCGGTACCGGCACGTGGCCGACGCGCCCCCGTATCTGAGCGCCCGCCAGCAGAGCGAACACGAAACCTGCATGACCCTGCTGGCCGAGCGCGGAGGCGTGCGGATCCCGGCGGTCGTCACGACCGCCGCGATGTCCGGCGGGGACGCCGTCCTGGTGCAGGAGTTCATCGACGCCGCCCCGCTGCACGCCGTCGTCGGACCGGTCCCGCCCGCCGCCGTGCGCGACGCGTGGGACCAGGTGGGTCGCCTGCACCGGGCCGGCATCGCACACCGCGACCTGCGCGCCGCGAACGTGCTCGTCGGCCGGGACCACGTCTACCTGGTGGACCTGGGCTTCGCCGCCGACGACGCCCCGGCCGACCAGCGGGCCCGTGACGTCGTCGAGCTGATGGTCGCGCTGTCCACGCGGGTGGACCCCGCCGCTGTGGTCGCCGCCGCGGTCGACCGTCTGGGCGCCGCGGCGGTCGCGGACAGCGTGCCGTTCCTGCAACCCGCGGTGCTGTCCCGCGCCGGCCGCAGCGCCCTGCGCGGCCGTCCCGGCATGCTCGACAGCCTCCGTCAGGAGATCGTGCGGCGCTGCCCCGACCGCGACCGCCCGGCGGCGAAGGTGGTCCGGTTCAACCGCCGCACCGTCCTGGAGCTGCTGATCCTGGGGCTGATCGTGCACCTGCTGCTTCCGCAGCTCGGCGAGATACGCACCGCGGCGCGTCTGATCCTGCACGCCGATCCGCTCGCGGTCGCCGCGGCGCTGCTCGGCTCAGCCCTGACCTACCTGCTCAGCGGCGTCGTGCTCCGGCTCGCCGCGGCCAAGCGGATCCCGCTGGGCGAGGCCACCCTGGTGCAGGTGGCCGCGTCGTTCGCCAACCGGCTGGCTCCCGGCAGCCTCGGCGGCGCCGCGCTCAGCCTGCGGTACCTGCACCAGAGGGAACTCACCACCGCCGACGCGGCCACTGCCGTCGGTGTCTCCCGCGCCGCCGGTGCGGTGTCGGTCGTGCTGCTCCTGCCGGTGCTGCTGCCGTTCGCCCGCCGGCCCGCCCGCATCCTCACCCATGACGCGACCAGGGCGATACCGCTGCTGCTGGGCGCCCTGGCTGTGCTGCTCGTCCTGGCGGCCGTCCTCGCCGCGCCACGGCTCCGGCGGCGCGGACGCGACGCGGCCGGCCAGGTCGTCACCGCCCTGCGCGCCCTGACCCGTCAGCACGGCCTGTGGTGGCTCGTCGTCGCGTCCACGGCGCTCACGCTCACCTACGGCCTCTGTCTCTACCTCGCGCTTCTCGCCACCGGCCCGCTCCCCCTCGCGCACCTGCCCCCGGTGATCCTGGTCTGCCTCGTCGGCGAGGGAGTCTCGTCCGCCGCGCCCACCCCCGGCGGGCTCGGCGCCACCGAGGCCGCGCTCGTCTCCGGGCTGCTGCTCTACGGAGTGCCACTGGACGCCGCCGTCGCGGGCACCCTGATCTACCGTCTCGCGACGTTCTGGCTCCCGGTACCGCCGGGGTATGTGGCCTTCCGGCTCCTGACCCGCCGCCGGCTGCTGTGAGCGCCACAGTCGCGGCGGCCGGCGGCGGTACGCGGGGCGGCCTCAGCCGGGGGCACCGGCCCGGATGTCGTCGACGAGTTCCCGCACGGCCTCCCGGTACTCCGGCTCGTTGTGGTAGTGCCAGTGGCGTTCGACGGGTGGCGGCACGGTGTCCGGCGCCTCCACGACGACGCTGCGCGGATCCCGCAGCCGGACGTCGACCGCCTCGGCGGCCGGGGGCAGGTGGGCCCGCAGACCCGGGTCGGCGAAGATCGGGCCGCCGATCGGATCGGTGTCGCGCCACAGGTTGCGCCAGCGCCAGCCGATCCGGTCGCCGACGTCGCGCAGCGCCTCCTCACCGAGATAGGCGGGGTAGAGGCGGGCGTAGATGCGGTGCAGTGGACTGCCGTGGGTCAGCAACGCGACGTGGGGCAGGGCCTCCGGCGGCAGTTGCAGGACGGTGGCGGCGGCCAGGACGGAGCCGTGGCTGTGTCCGGAGATCACCACCGGGCCCTGCGCGGCGAGCGCGGAGACCCGCCGGGCCAGCTCCGGTACGGCGCGGGCGGCGTAGCACGGCGGCGCGAACGGGTGCACCGTACGCGGCCAGAACGTGCCCAGGTCCCACAGGACGCCGACGAGCCGGCGGGTCTCCGGCGACCGGTACGCCCGGTAGCCCAGGATCAGCAGCCCGATGACGAGCAGACTGATGGCCCAGATGCCGACGTCCGTCACGTACGCGGTCAGCACGGCGAGCGTGTCGTGCCGGCGGCCGAGGCGGGCGACGAGCTGGGTCGGGCCGATCCCGATCAGGTCGAGCGCGACGGTGGCGAGCCCGACCGACGAGATCACGAAGAACGCCACGAACGTCGGCCCCAGTTCGTCGGTCACGAAGGACCGGGCGATCGTGGAGCGGACCGCGTCGAGTCGTGGTGTCGCCTCGGTGGGCGCGTCGGGATAGTCGTGCTCGACCACGTGCCGCGCGTACGCCCGCCGCCGGCGCCGGGCCACCGGCAGGGTGACGGCGATCGCCGCGCTGACGACCAGCAGAGCGGCGAGCCCGGCCAGCGCCGCCCACCAGTACCCGACGGGGGGTTCCAGCGGGCCCAGGGCGGGTGGGTTGTTCCGGATCGGGTCGGGGATGCGGCCCCGGTCGAGCTGGTCCGCCGTCCGGAACACGAGAGTGGCCGTGTAGGCCGAGGCGACGGTGACCGACATGGCGGCGACCAGCGGTGTGCCGAGCCCCCGGAGCAGGGCGCGGGAACCGGCCGGCCGGGCGCGCCGGCGCACGAGCGTCACCGCGGCGATCAGGACCAGCATCAGGCCCTGCGCCGCGACCAGACCGGCGACGGCGCCCTCGTAGCCGGGCATCTGCCCGGCCGGCACGGGAACCTCCCGCCGGGACACGGCGTACCCCAGGCTCGACACGGTGGCGACCGCGACCAGGATCCAGACCACGCGGCGCAACGGCCCGGCCCGCCCGGCGGGGACCGTCACTGTCAGCAGCACGGCGCAGAGGACCACGAGCCCGGCGGTGAGGCCGAGCAGCCCGACGGCGACGGCGCCCCACCGGCCGTGCGACACCGCGACGACGAGGCTGACGCCGACGGTGCCGGCACCGAGACCCACGTGGATCTGGCGCAGCCACGAGGTCATCTGCTCGTCGTGCCAGACCCCGGGGGCGGCGAGACTCCCGGTGGACTCCAGGAACCGCCCGCGCGGCGGGGCCGATCCGAAGCCCTCGAAAGCGGCGGCCGACCGCTTCCCGACGGCCCAGAACACCCGCAGCGCCAGCAGCGGGACCAGTGCCAGCACGGCCAGGCGCGGGCCGATCGGCAACGCCACCAGCCACGACAGGTACGGTCTCCCCTCCCGGCACTCGGCGTACGGGACGCACTGCCAGCCGGTCAGGTTCATGGTGACCCCGACCAGCGCCAGCGTGAACGCCACGGTCAGCGATCCGGCCAGCAGGCGGCACAGCCCGCCGAGCAGGCCGCAGCGGTCCACCGGCGTGGAACGCATCCACACCGCCAGGTTGCTCAGCATGAACGGCAGCAGCACCAGCATCGACGCCGTGCGCACCGCCACCCCGGCGGTCAGGGTTCCCCACCGGTACGCCTCCACCACCACCCCGGCAGTCGCGCCGCCGGCCGAGCCGAGCCCTTCCCGGACCCGGTAGAACCCGGCGTGCCCGTCGCCGGCCACACGCACCACTATCGGATGGTCGACGATCGTCTCCGCCGACGCACCGGACACCCCGTGGATGCGCAGCTCGACGCCTCTGTCGCCGCCGGGTATCTCCACCATCGAAGCGTCACAAAGACGGCCCGCCCCGCGCTGCCGAACGCGGAACAGAGGGCCGCTGTCACCTCATGCCGGCCGCGGCGGCGGTAACCGGGTGCGGACCGGACCGGACGGGAAACCGCACGCCGGTGAGGTCCTCGGAGACGGCCCAGAGCCGCTGCTGGACGGCCACCTCGTACGACTGCGGGCTGGAGGTGACCAGCCGGGGGTGACCCTTCACCTCGTACCGTCCGCCGGGGCCGTAGTACTGGCCGCCGAGCACGGCGGGGTCGGTGGCGGCCCGCAGCGTGGGCAGCGCGCCCATCGCGGGTGTCTGGGTGATCAGCGGCGCGAGCCAGGTGAGCGGGAGCCGCAGGGCCGCCGGGGTGTTGCGGGCGAGTTCGGTGCTGGACATGCCGGGGTGCGCGGCCACCGCGACAGTGGTGCCGTACGGGGCGAGCCGGCGTTGCAGCTCGTACGTGAACATCAGGTTGGCCAGCTTGGACTGCCCGTAGGCGGCGGCCCGGCCGTACGAGCGCTCGAAGTGCAGGTCGTCGAAGTGGATCGCGGCCCGGATGCGGTGGCCGGTGCTGCTGACCGTCACCACGCGTGAGCCGGGCACCGGCAGCATCAGGTCCAGCAGCAGCCCGGTGAGCGCGAAGTGGCCGAGGTGGTTGGTGCCGAACTGGAGTTCGAAGCCGTCGCGGGTGGTCCGCTTCGGGGTGTACATCACGCCGGCGTTGTTGACCAGCAGGTCGATCCGGCCGAACCGGGACCGCAGCGCCGCCGCGGCGGTGCGGACGGAGTCGAGCGAGGTCAGGTCCAGCGCCTGCACGCTCACGTCGCCGGTGAGGCCGGCCGCGGCCCGCTCGCCCTTCCCGACGTCGCGGACGGCGAGCACGACCGACGCGCCGCGCTCGGCCAGTGCCTTCGCGGTCTCGTACCCCAGTCCGGTGTTGGCCCCGGTCACCACCGCCACCCGCCCGCGCTGGTCCGGGATGTCCGCCGTCGTCCACATCTCGTCCATGCCACGCCTCCACTTAAAGTACCGGAAGTATCTTGTGCCGTAGACGTTAAGGTACCTCCGGTATGTTGTCAACGTACCGGAGGTACCTAAGTTAGGCTGGCGGGCGTGACTTTCCAGCGGGCCCGGACCGAGGAGCAGCGGGAGATCCGCCGGCGGGCGATCCTCGACGTGGCGTCGGCGATGCTCGACGAGATGCCTGTCGCCGCCGTCACGCTGAACGAGCTGAGCCGCCGGGTCGGCCTGGCGAAGCCGAACGTGCTGCGCTACTTCGAGTCCCGCGAGGCGGTGCTGCTGGAGCTGCTGGACCGCTACCTGCGGGAGTGGCTGACCGAGCTGGCCGACGAGCTGGCCGACGGCGTCGACGCGAACCTGCCGATGGCCGAGCGGGCGACCGCCGTGGCCGGGATCGTCAGCCGCTCGCTCGCCCGCCGATCGGTGATGTGCGACCTCTTCGGGGCACAGGGCAGCGTCCTGGAGCACAACGTCTCCGTCGAGGTCGTGGCCCGCTACAAGCGCGCCTCTCTGGACCGCCTGGCGACCATGACCGACCTGATGCGGAAATACCTGCCGGAGCTGGGCGGGAACGCGATGCTGTTCAGCCTCCAGACCATGGTTCTGGCGGGAGCGCTGTCGGCGTACAGCACACCACCGCCGAGCCTCGCGGCGGCCTACCGGGCCGAGCCCGAACTGGCCCGCCTGCACCTGGAGATGGCGGACTCGCTGACGATGGCCCTGACCGCGACCCTGCTGGGCGTGCTGCCCCGGGCCTGACCGGCTGCCCCGCGCGCCACCGGCGCTGCGGGGCAGCCGGACCGTCAGCACCAGGTCAGCGTCGAGTTGACCCGCGTGACGTTGCTGATCGTGTTGTTCGCCCCGCCGCACGGACTCTGGGTGATGTTCGTGTTGGTGACCGTCAGGTTCTGGAAGCGGATACCGGAGGAGATCGGGAACTCGGTCCGCGAGGCGATCCGCACCTCACCACCGCCCGTCACCGTGCCGGACACCCCGGCGATGGTGACGTTGTAGCAGTTCTCCACGAGGATCGAGTTGTTCCCGGTGTTCGAGATCGTCACCCGGTCGATGACCGCGCCGCCGGACTCCGACACGCAGAAGACCCCCCGGCCACCGCCGGACGCGATCACGGTGCCGACCCGGATGTTCGTCGGGTACGAGCTGCCGACCCGGCCGTTGCGGTTGGCCATCCGGAACGCCGCGTACCCGGTTCCGGTGCCGGCGCCCTGCGCGTCGACGGTGCCGACTGTGGCGTTGATCGTGTCGTTGAGCAGCAGGCCGGAGTAGCCGGTGTTGCGCGCGGTGACGGTGCCGATCGTCAGGCCGTCCACGCCGTACGTCTCCACGCCGTGCGCGCCGGTCCCCGACACGTACACGGTGTCGATCCGCACGTTGCGCACCTTGACCGCCCGGTCGCCGCCGTGGTTGTCGATCCGCACCCCCAGGCCGCCGGACAGCCGCATGTCGATCTGGCCGAGCGTCAGGTTGTTCACGTTGCGCATGAAGATCCCGTACAGCGGCGCCCCGGTGAGGGTCAGGTTCTGCACCTCGACGTCGGTGGTCCCGCGCGAGTACACGGGCGCGTAGTCACCCGACCCCGAGCCGGTCACGTTGATCGTGCCGCAGACCGCGAGCGTCGTGTACGACGGCAGCGACAACCGCGACCCCGCGCTCATCGACCCGGAGCCGCGCACCACCACCCGCTGCTTCGCGGTCCGTCCCGCCGGCAGGGAGTTCACCGCTGCCTGCATCGCGGCGAGCATGTCCCCGCCCGAGTACACGGTCGACGATCCGTTGCGGGCCGTCCAGGTGCCGCCGTTCAGCACGGCCTCGGCCTGGTAGGAGCCGCTGCCGCACCCGGTGGACGGCGGCGGCGTGGTCGGCGTGCCGCCGGTGCCCACCCGGACCATCTGCCACTGCTGGTTGGTGCCGTTGAGATCGGCGTACTGGCTGACCCGGGCGCCGTCGGCGGTCGACCTCTCCCAGACCTCCAGTGCCTTCCCGGAGTGCCTGTTTATCAGCCGGATGTAGCCGCCGTCCGAGTCGCGCACCTGGAACTGCTGGTTGGCGGCGTTGAGGTCGGGCCACTGCCGGTACTCCGCGCCGTCCGCGACGTTCCACTCCCACAGGTCGACCACCTTGCCGCTGTGCCGGGCACGGAGGCGGTAGTAGCCGCTGCCGGAGGAGACGAACTGGAACTGCTGCCACTCGCCGTCGTTGCGGGACCACTGCTGGATCGCCGCGCCGTCGCTGGTCGAGGTGTCCCGGACGTCGAGGACCTTGCCGCTGTTGCGGTTGACGAGCACGTACCAGGCGCTGGTGTCGATGGTGGCCGCCTGCGCCGACGGCGCGGCCACCACTGCCACGCCGATCGCGGCGGCCAGCGCCGCCACCAGGGTCAGCGCCAGGCCGGCGCGCCGGCCCCGGCGGGCGCCGGGCGGCGACGTCACTGCGGGGTTGAGCATCGTTCGACCTCCGAGAAAGGGGTACGCCGAGTCCGGCGCAGCGGTTGTCGGGGCGCCTACTCCAGGTGGAACGTGGCCGCGGCCCGGTCCGCGCCCGTACCCGCCGTTTCGAGCTGGAGCAGTCCGTCCCGGTGGCGGACGTACCGGCCGGGGTAGTTCTGCGATTCCAGGGAGAGCCCTTCGGTCGTGGCCAGGCCCGGTCGGCGCTGGAAGCTCGCGTCGCCGTCGAACAGGGCCGAGCCGTCGTCGCGTTCGACGGAGAGAGCGAAGGCCCGGTGCCGCAGGTAGTAACCGGGGAAGTTCGTCGACTCCAGCGACACCGATCCGGCGCCTGCGAGACCGGGGACGAGGCGGAACTGCGAGTCGGCGAGGTTGGTGACGTTCGGTTCGACCCGGGCCCGGTAGTCGTAGTGCCGGACGTAGGCGGCCGGGAGATCGTGCGAGCGCAACCGGACCGGTGTGGCGCCGTCGGGTACGGGGATGCCGAGGTTCGGCGTGCCGTCGGCGTTCCAGTACAGCTTCTGGATCCGGGTCCGCCGGTTCGGGTCGTTGAGCGGATCACCGCTGATGTCCCGGTAGTTGCGGTCGTGGTAGACGAGGATGTCGCTCTGCCCGTCCTCGGAGACGGTGAAGGAGTTGTGGCCGGGGCCGTACTGGCCGGTGGCGGCGTTGCTCGCGAACACCGGGGTCGGGCTCTTGCTCCAGGAGGCGGGGTCGAGCAGGTTCGCGCCGGCCGACGCGGTGAGCATGCCGAGGCAGTAGTTCGCGTCGGTGGCGCTGGCCGAGTACGTGAGGAAGACCCGGCCGTTGCGCTGGATCACAGCCGGTCCTTCGGCGACGCGGTAACCGCGGGTCTCCCAGTCGTACGCCGGCACGACCAGCCGGGCCACCGGGCCGGTGATCTGCCACGGTTCGGCGCCCGTCCGGGCGAGGTAGACGTTGGAGTTGGTGGCGATGCCCGGTTCCTGCTGGGCCCAGGTCAGGTACCGCACCCCGTTCACCACGAACGTCGAGGCGTCCAGGCTGAAGGTGTCCCACGGGGTGGTGATCCGGCCGCGTTCGGTCCACGAGCCGGTCAGCGGGTTCGCGCTCGCGTTCTTTAGCACGTACATCCGGATCCGCCACACGTCGTCGGTCCGCCCGGCGGCGAAGTAGACGTACCACCTGCCGTTCATGAAGTGGATCTCCGGGGCCCAGATGTGGGCGCCCATCTCGCCGCTCGTGTGCCGGCGCCAGATCGTCGTCTCCGTGGCGGTGGCCAGCCCTTGCAGCGTGGTGGCCCGCCGGAGCACGATCCGGTCGTACTGCGGCACCGTCGCGGTCATGTAGTAGTAGCCGTCGGTGTGCCTGACGATGTGCGGGTCGGCGCGTTGGTCGACCAGCGGGTTGGCGTAGTTCACAGCGGGCGCCGCCTGCGCGGGGCCGGGCGCGGTGAGACCGGCGGACGCGGTGAGCATCGCGAGCGCCGCGGCCAGGATCGGCCGCAGACGACGGCGGGCCGGGTCGGCGGTGCGGGCCGGGTCGGCGGCCGTGCGGCGGGCCGGGTGGCGAAGGTGACGAGGCGACATGCGCGCCCTCCCTGGTGGCCGGTTCAGTACGCGTAGGGCCAGGCAGCGGCGTCGTAGCCGATGCGGTTGACGCCGAGCAGCGACGCGCCGTTCTCGGCGTAGTAGTGGTAGAAGAGGACGTCGCCGTCGGTGTCGGCGAGGACCGCCTGGTGGCCGGGGCCGTGCACGCTGCCGTGCGAGGCCAGGATCTGCGTGCCGCCCCCGGCGAGCATGTCCCGGCCCGCGCGGTCGACGAACGGCCCGGTGGGGCTCGCCGAGCGACCGACCATGATCCGGTACGTGCTGGCGGCGCCCTGGCAGCATCTGTCGAACGAGACGTACAGGTAGTACCAGGCGCCGCGCTTGACCAGGACGGGCGCCTCGATGCCGGGGCCGTAGTTGGCGAGCGCGTACATGGCGGTGCCGAGCCGGCGTCCGGTGGCCGGGTCGATCGGGATCATCTTGATGCCGGACCAGAACGAGCCGAAGGTGAGCCACCAGCGGCCCTGGTCGTCGACGGTGAGGTTCGGGTCGATGGCGTTGAAGTCGTCGGTGGTCCGCGACTCGACGACGAGCCCCTCGTGGGTCCAGCTCCCGGAGTTCCCGGTGGTGCTGGTCGCCAGGAAGATCGCCGAGCGGTTGGAACCGAACGTCGACGCCGAGTAGTACAGGTGGTAGCGCCCGTTGCGGTACGACAGGTCCGGCGCCCACAGGTTGCGCGCTCCCCCGGTGTAGGTGGTGGTCCACGGCGCGCCGCCGGGGAAGACGGCGCCCGCGTTGCGGAAGGCGATCCGGTCGGCGGAGGTCTTCAGCGCGATGCCGTCACCGGTGTGCGCGACGAGGTAGGTGCCGTCGGGTCGCTTGACCACAGTCGGGTCGTGGACGCCGATGTCCCCGGTCACCCGGCCGGGCTGCGGGTAGGCGGGCGCCGGGGTGGTCGGTGCCGGGGTGGTGGGCGCGGGTGTGGTGGGTGTGCCGCCGCCCAGCCGGATCAGTTGCCACTGCTGGTTGGCGCCGTCGAGATCGGCGTAGCCGGCCAGCCGGCCACCGTCGGCCGTCGACCACTGCCACACGTCGACGACCTTGCCCCACTGCCGGTTCACGAACCGCACGAACCCGCCCGCGGAGTCCTGCAACCGGAACTGCTGGGTGGCCGACGAGCGGTCGGTGCTCTGCACGAGCTGCGTGCCGTCGCCGCCGTTCGGCAACTCCAGCACCTTTCCGCTGTGCCGGGATCGCACCTTGTAGAACCCGCCGCCGGCGTCCACGAACTGCCACTGCTGCACCGCGAGGTCGTTGCGCGTCCACTGGTTCACCGGCGCGTTCTCCGCGGTCGACCAGTCGTACAGGTCCATCGCCTTGCCGCTGTGCCGGTTCACGACGACGTACGACGCGGACGTGTCGACTGTCGCCGCCGACGCCGGCGGCATCCCTGCCACCACCCCCGCGGCGAGGACGGCCGCCGCCGAGACCACGACCGCGGCCGTACGCGTCGTCCGAGCGGTCCCTGTCACCGAAACCTCCTGCGCTCGGCCGCCTCCGGCTCCCGGAAGCACGATCGGGGGCGAAGGATGATGGCGGCGGCGTTACGTCCGGGTTACCGGTCATGTTGTCGATAACATCGATATCTGTCAAGGTCTCGCTGATTTCCGCTCCCGCCCGACGTCACATCACGGCGCACTCGTCTCACGGCGCGGGCGGTTAGTTAGCGCTAACAGAGCTGCTGACAGGGCTCCGGCCGCACGCCGGAGCCGCGTCGCCGGCTTAGCGCGGGTCGGCCGGACCCGGGTCGTTCGCGTCCACGATGGAGACCGGAGTGCCCAGCTCCACCGTGCGGGACACGGTGCAGAGCCGGTCGTGCGACTGCCGCAGCGAACGCGGCAGCACCTCTCGTGCCCGGTCACCGTCCGCGCCGTCCGGGAACGTCACCGCGAACGTGACGGTGAGGTTCTCCATCCGGTTCCCGGCCTCCGGGTCACGGATCTTGTCGCCGCTCACCGTGACGGCGAACCGGGTCGGTTCGGCGCGCCGGCTGGTCACGTGGTCGACGTCCACGGCGGTGCAGCCGCCGAGGGCCGCCAGCAGCAGTTCCACGGGCGTGAAGGTCGCGTCCTCCCCCGTACCCATCGACAGCTCGCCACCGCGGGCGTTGCGCGCGACGTATCTGCCCACGCTGGTGCGCTCGATCTCCACCGACCGGAAGGTGTCGTCACTCATGCGACGAACCTACCGAAAAGCGTTCCGCGAACGTGCGGTACACCGGTGTGCCCGGCAACCCGTCACGAACGGCGAACACCACGAGGTCGAACCGGTCGACCACCCGGAGCGCGTCGGCGAACGCGCCGGCCACCGTCGCCGGGTCGTTCCGGAACACCCCGCACCCCCACGCGCCCAGCACCACTGTCCGATGCCCGTGCGCGGCCGCCACCTCCAGCACCCGCCGGGCGCGCCGGCCCAGCGCCGCCGGCACGTCCGCGGCGTGCTCCGGCTGATTGCGCACCATCGCGCCCAGGTTGGGCGCCGCCGCGGTCAGGAAGGACGTCGTGTACGGCTGGTCGAGCAGGTCGCCCTTGTCGTCCCGGAACACCGGCACGCCCGGCGAGTAGACGACCCGGTCGCTGTACCGCAGATCCCGCTGCGCCCGGTGGAAGGCGTAGAAGTCGGGCGCCGCGAGCAGACACGGGTACAGCGCGGACGCGCGGGCGATGCTCTCCTCCTGCGCCTTCGCGCCGCCCAGGAACCCGCCGCCCGGGTTCTTCGCCGACGCGAACACCAGACACGCCGCGCCGGGCCCGAGCCGGCGGGCCGCCTGCAACGTCGACTCGTGCGTCACCTCAAGGTCGCCGGTGCCGGGCTTCGCGCCGTCGACGTGGAGGACCTCGTCCGGCAGGTGCTCACGGGTGCCGGCGACGGCGGCGCGTACCGCCGCTTCGATCGCGATGTCCTCGCCGGCATTGTTGCGATAGCGTCCGGCTTCGGTGATCGCGACCGTCTGCCGGGCGATCTCGCGGAGACGGCCACTCATCCGGCATACCCGCCGATGTCGTGCATGATCGGCAATCTAGGCAGTCCCTGCCGCGTCGGGCAACCGATTAGTGGCCGCCGCCGGTCGGCTCGCCGGGTCAAGTGCAGCCGGTCCCGACCGCGGACCGAGGGCTACCGCCCCGCCGGCTCCCCCAGCAGCCGGTCCAGGGCCCGGTCGGCCACCGCCGCGATCGTGAGCGCCGGATTCGGTCCCACCGGCCCGGGCATCGCCGAGCCGTCGAGCACGTAGAGCCCGGGATGACCGAACACCTGGCCGTGCCCGTCGCACACCCCGTCCCCCCGGTGGCGGCCCATCGGCGCGCCCCCGAGC
This sequence comes from Micromonospora sp. L5, assembly GCF_000177655.2. Taxonomy (NCBI): domain Bacteria; kingdom Bacillati; phylum Actinomycetota; class Actinomycetes; order Micromonosporales; family Micromonosporaceae; genus Micromonospora; species Micromonospora sp. L5. Next base: position 6,322,003 of record NC_014815.1, read on the forward strand.
GGATGGACGGTGACCACCCGGCGCAGCCACCACGCGGGGTTGTCGGTGTAGCGGCCACCCAGGACGTCGGCCACCGCTCGCATCGTGGACCGGACCGCCGCGAAATAGCCGGCGCTGGTCCGGGTCGTCCAGTCCACGTCGAGGTGGTCGCCGCGCAGCCGGAACACGCCGTCCGGCACGTCCCGTCCCATACCGAGGATCGGCAGCGAGCCGGCGGAGAGCCGGCCGTCGCCGAGCAGCCGGGCCAGTCCCCCGCCCAGACCGCTGCGGGGCGAGCCGGTGAGCCGGGCCGACAGCCAGTCCACAGCGAACCGCAGCCGGCGGGCCGGGGCGCCGGACAGCCGGGACGACTCCGCCAGCCAGTCCACGAACCCGGGATAGCCGCCGTCCTGAAGATAGAAGCCGCGGCCCGGAGAGCCGTCCCCGTCGTGCGCGTCCCCCACCCGGATGGCCGTGGTGATGACGGGCCCGCGGCTGGCCGAGAAGCGGGTGGCGTCGCCGCGACGTGGCGGCCGGATCAGCCCGAGCAGATCACCGTTGCCGCTGAACCGGGTGCCGAGTGCCGGGCCGACGGCGGGCAGCCGGTGCCGGTTCCGCAGCAGCAGGTACGTGGTGCCGTACGTGCCCGCGGCGAGCACCAGACGGTCACAGGTGATCGTCCTGCCCGGCCGGGCGCGGCCGTCGCTCCGCCGGTCCTCGTCGGCCGGGTCGTGGACGAGATACCGGACCTCGTACCCGCCGCCGCGCCGGGGGCGGATCGACCGGACCTCGGCGCGGGTCCGCAGCTCCGCGCCGTGCCACCGGGCCGCCGACAGGTAGGTGTGGTCGAGGGTGTTCTTGGCGCCGTCGTTGCAGCCGATGTCGCACTCTCCGCACAACCGGCAGGTGCGGCGCGGCGCGGCGTGCAGGTTGCCGTACGCCGGCTCGGCGATCAGCGCGGCCGGGACCGGCTCCGCGCCCGGCCCCGGAGCGAAGCTGACCGCGAGCGGCGGGTACTGGTACGCCAGTCCCAGCCGTTCGGCTGCCGTCCTCATCGCCGCCGCCTTGGGCACCGAGCGGTACGGCGGACGGTCGGCCGGGAACCGGCTGGCGCCCAGCATCCGCTCGACCCGGTCGTAGTGCGGGTCCAGGTCGGCCCGGGTCACCGGCCAGTTCTCATGGCCGGCGCCGGGCACCGGATCCTCGGTGACGAACCAGTGCTCGTCCTTGCGCAGCAGGACGTTCGCGTAGATCAGGGAGCCGCCGCCGAGGCCGCTGGCCACCACCGACTCCAGTCCCCGGAAGGTCCACACGTCGAACAGGCCGTACAGCCCTTCGCTCGGATCCCAGAACGCCCGGCCCATCTCCTGCGGCGTACGCGGGAAGCTGCCCGGCGGGTACGGCCGCCCGCGCTCCAGCACCACGGTGCGGCGGCCCGCCTCCGCCAGCCGGTACGCGGCGACCGAGCCGCCGAATCCGGAGCCGACGACCACCGCGTCGACGTGCTCGTGGGTTTCCATGTTCCGGTCTCCTCTCGGAGCGCGTGGGTCAGGGCGCGTGGGTCAGGGGCGCATGGTCAGGGAGGCCGTCTCCTGGAGTCCGCGGAGCACGTAGGGCACCGCCTCGGCCTGGAAGTCGATGTCCGGCGCCAGTTCGCGCACCGAGCCCTCGAGCACCAGCAGGGCGAGGATCGGGAAGACGAACTGCGGGTCGGCGTACAGGCCGCGGGAGCGCTGGATGGCGAAGAGCGAGGCCGCGAAGGACACCAGGTCGAAGTCCGCGGCCGCGACCGAGCTGTTGCGGGCCACCAGCGCCACCACGTCCTCCCGGAAGCCGTCCCGGTCGTACCCGCCGCCGGGCGCCCGGGCCGTCGACAGCAGGACCTCGGCGCAGCGTCGCCCGTCGTTGCGGCCGAGGTGGTAGAAGAACTCGGCGAAGGTACGGCGCGCGAAGTCGGTCAGACAGCGGACGAAGCCCGCGTCGACGATCACCGCCGTCCCGTCCGCCATCAGGTAGAGGTTTCCCGGATGCAGGTCACAGTGGACGAAGCCGTCCCGGAAGAGCATCTGGTAGGCGGCCCGCAGCCCGTTGAGCACCGCCGTCCGGCGAGCGCCGGTCGGCTGGGCGTCGCGTACCAGCCCGTCCATCCACTCCGTCACCAGAACCGTGCGGCTGGACAGCTCGGGCACGACGGCCGGCACCCGGACATCGGGCAGGGTGTGCAGGTTCTCCCGCAACCGGGTCAGCGACCGGGCCTCGCGGACGAAGTCGAGTTGCTCGTACACGGCCGCCGAGACCTGGTCGACGATCTCCGCCAGCGGAACCCGGCGCAGCGCCGGCAGCCGGCCCACCGCGCGGGCGACGGCGCCGACCAGAGCCAGGTCGAGCCTCATGGTCCGGTCGATTCCCGGCCGCCGCACCTTGACGGCCACCTCGCGGCCGTCCCTGAGCCGTGCGCGGAAGACGCAGGCGATGCTGCCCGCCGCCGTGAGGGTCAGCCCGGACGCCTCCCCGACGACGGAGCCGGTCAACCTCGGCGGCACGGTCCGGACGACCGCAGCGATGTCGGACGGCGGTGACACCCGGTCGTGCAGCCGGGACAGGCTCCGGCAGAGCCGGGGAGGCAGCACGTCGGACCGGGTGCTCAGCACCTGTCCCAGCTTGACGTAGGCCGGGCCGAGCCCTTCGACGGCATCGGTGAGCGTGGCCGCCACCCGCTCCCGCGGGGCGACCCGGCCGGCGCCGCCCGGACCGGTCCGGCGCAACGCGTCAACCAGCAAACGGGCGCCGAGCCGGCCGGTCCAGCCGGCCAGCAGGACGGCGACCGTTCCCGCCCGGACCACGAGTGACAATCGTACGAACATTGATTCCCGCACCGATTTCTCCCGACCTCGACGACGGGGGAACAATAGTTCGCAACGACCCCCGACCGGGTTTCTCGAATGCAGGAGAGCAAGACTTCGCAGTTCTCCGGCATTCGCAGTTACGCGTTCTTGCTGCGCTGCGCCGGACGGTTGACGCCGCGCTGCCGCGCTGCCAACCCTGGAGGGGCACCACCGCAGGCGGGGCCATGGCATGTGGAGCAGCGGCCAGCGGAGCCGGCCGCCACCGGGCGGCTTCATGGTTCTTCGCCTGCGGCCCGAATCCTGAACCGGCAATGAGGTCGCGAATGGTTCGCACTCGGTCTGCAGCCGGTGCCCGTATTCGCCATCCGAGGCGGAACCCCCGATGACTGCTCCGCATCGGGATCCGCCGCACGCATAACACAGGCACCGCAATCACCAGAGATGAAAGGGTGATCACGAAAATGACGCTCCAATCCATCGGCCTGTCCACCGGGGGCCGGGACCGCGCGCCGCAGTGGGAGCATTACCTCAAGGGTGACCCGGCGCTGCTGAACAGCGAGTTCGGCGACATCCTGGACCGGGACGCCGTCCGGCTCGACATCCGCACCGACGACCAGGTGGCGTACGAGGCGCTGCACCACCCGGACCCGATGGTTCGCGAGCAGTCGCTGTACCAGGCGATGGACCGCCGGCTGACCGGGACGATCGACCTGATCGCCGAGAGCATCGCCAGCGACGAGAACCGCGAGGTGCGGTGGAACGCGCTGTGGGCGCTGGAGAAGATCGGCGGCCCGCGGGCCCTGCAGGTCATCGAGCGGCACATCGACGACGACGACGCGGACGTCGGCGAGTGGGCGCGGTTGTTCAGCTCCGAGCTGCGCACCGGCGTGCCGGCCTTCGACAACCGGTCGTTCACCTGGGACGGCGACCGGACCTTCGACGAGACGATCCTGCTCAACATCCACTGCGACGTCTACGTCGCCCTGGACGAGACGGGCCGCAACTGGGGCAAGATCTCCCTGTCCCCGCAGGGACTCGCCCGAAGCTACGGGCAGGCGCACGCGTGCCCGAACGTGGACACCCGCAACCAGAAGCTGATCATCAGCAAGACGCTCTCCGGCCTGCACGACGACGGCTCGCCGCACACCGAGAACTTCGTGTTCCGGGGTCTGACGAACCACGCCAACGCCGGTCGGGGCAGCTTCTACTTCGAGTCCCGCGGTCTGCGCCCGGTCTTCCTGTCCGGCCGCGCGGACGACGACAGCCTGGGCCACCGCAACGAGATGGTCGCGGCCAAGCGCAGCGGTGAGTGGACCCTCGACCCGCAGATCCAGATCAAGGGCGAGTCGGCCATCCGCTACGTCCGGGGCCGCGTGCACACCTGGGGGTACGTCAACTTCGACACCATGGCGGGCAGCTCGCTGGAGGAGGTTCTGTTCCCGGGCAACAGCATCCTCGGCACCCTGGACACCCCCACGGGGCCGCTCGCCAACGCGTTCATCGTGGGCACGTTCAAGGGCAAGCTGGTCGACTGGGACGGCGACGGCAAGATCAACGTCAACTCCCTCGACATCTACTCCACGCTCGACGGGGACGTCGACTCCGACCAGGACGGCGTAGCCGACATCCCGGGCGTGCAGTTCTGCCCGCGCACCAACTGGATGAACTGAGCTGATTGGTCTCCGGGGCGGACGGCGAATGCCGGCCGCCCCGGAGCCGTATCTGTGGATTCTTTGGCGGGCCGATGACGACAATCAGTGTCTTTGCCACAGTCAGGTCTTTCCGCCGTCGACATCACGCCATTGGTGAGGACATTAGCAAGATTGCGACTATACGCACAGCGTGACGAGCTGTTGACTGAACGCTCAGCGGCGCAGCCGGCAGAACGTCAGTTCGAGTGCCTGGAGGCGTACGAATCTCGGGCCTTTGTGCCCGGATGAGGACTGGTCGGCGGCAAGGAGAGACGCCCGCCCGGACTCCGTCGGACCACCGTCCGATGCTCAAGTAAATCCTAGGGGAGGCCATACGATGACCACCGCCGATCAAGCATGGCGACAGGGGGGGAACTGTATGGATTGCGCCCAATTCATGACGTGCAGCACCCTGGGCGTCTGCCTCGGCAATCCTACCGACGCGGCCCGGCTGGATTCCGTCACCCGAGCCGTCGAATACATGACTGAATATCTTTCGGAACCTCAGCGGCTGTCCGACATCGCCCAGGCCGCATTGCTCAGCCCGTTCCACTTCCACCGGGTCTTCCGACACGTCACCTCCACCACGCCCGCGCGGTTCCTGACCGCGCTACGGATGGCTCAGGCCCGGAACCTCCTTGTCAATTCGAACCTGTCGGTGACCGAGGTCTGCATGGCCGTCGGCTACTCCAGTCTCGGCACCTTCATCAGCCAGTTCACCCGGCTGACCGGGATGTCGCCGCGTCGGTTCCGGTCCGCGATGTCCGTCTTCGGCCAGGTACGACTGAGCGAGCTGACCGATCCGGCCGCCGACCGCCACTGCGCCCCGGGCCCGGTCGGCGCCGTAACCGGAGGACCGAGCGGCGGCGGGTGCGCGGTGCTGGCGCTGTACCGGTCGGAAGAGCCCGACGACGTCCCGCTGACCTACGGCGTGCTGGAGACCAACCGTCTCAGCCGCATCCGGCCGCTGGCCGACGGGGCGTACCACGCCGTGGCGCTCGGGTTCGACAAGACCTCGACGCTGTCCGACGTGCTCGGCGACAACGGCCGGCAGGTGGAGTTCGTCGGCACGGGCGGCGCACCCATCGTGGTCCGCGGCGGGCGCACCTTCCGGACCTTCCAGGTCGCGCTGCGGCGACCTCGCCCCATCGATCCTCCGCTGCAGCTCACCTCGTCGGTGCTCGCCCTCGCCCAGCGCAGGCGGCCGCAGCTGCTGGCTACCGGCAGCTGACGACGCAGGACGGCGCGTCCCCGACGAGGGGGTGCCGACACCGCGGCGCCCGACCCGTTCACCGGGTCGGGCGCCGCGACTGTGTCAGGCGGTGAAGGCCGCCAGGGCCGCCCGCAGGTCGACCGGCGGATCGACGGGAACCGGCCCGGCCGGGGTGGGGCGCAGACAGGCCACCGTCTGCCGGCCCCGGGCCACCTCCCGCCCCGCCCGGAGGAACTCGAAGTGCATGCTCAGCCGGTGGCCCTCCCGGCCGTCGGCGCTCATCCGCACCTCGATCTCCTCCAGGCCGAAGCACTCCTCGTAGTAGTCCATCGCGCACGACACTGTCACCAGCGTCAGCTCACCTCGACGGAGCTGGTCCAGGACGGCCGGTGCGTGGTCGGCGAGGAAGCGCTCCCGGCAGTGCCCCTGCCAGTGCAGGAAGTGGGCGAAGTAGACGTTGCCCACCATGTTGGTCTCGTCCAGGGTGACCACGTGCCGGTAGACGTACCAGCCGGTCATGACGCCACCGGCCGGGTCGCCACCGCCACGGCCACCCGCGTCGCCCCGTCGGCCCAGGCCGGCACTGTCACCACGGTGAGGTCCCGGCCGGTCGAGACGAGCAGGCCGTCCGGCTCCGGCTCCCCGTGCGCCAGCACCTGCTCCGGGTCGGCGCCGAGCTTGACCAGCGCCTCGCGGGCGGCCCACAGCCGGGTGGCGGCCACCGCCGGGTCGTCACCGGTCCGCCGGCCGAGCTCCTCGGCGCTCGCGCGCGCGCCGTCGTCCAGCAACCCGGCCGGCGGCCGGTCGGTCACCGGTTCCCAGTCCACCCCGACCGGACGATCGGCCAGCGCGACGAGCACCTGCCCGTCGGCGTAGCTCGCCGAGGCGTACCGGCCCGGCACGTGGAGCGCGCCGGACGGCTGGTGGTCCACGTCCGCCTCGGGCACGGCGAGATGCCGGGCCAGCAGCCGGCGGGCGCCGTCCGCCTCACGCCGGCCGGGCCCCACCACGAGTTCGACCGCGTCGACCGCGCCGGCCTCGATCAGCCGGCGGGTCAGCCACGGGCCCACCAGCTCCGCGCCGAGCCGGCCGCCGGACCTGGCCACCGCGAACTCCCGGTTGTCGCCGACCGCCCGCAGCCGTAGACCCCGCCAACGGGCCACCGGTACGCCGCCGTGCGCGACGTCCACGTCGAAGACGTACTCGTCGGCACTGTGCCGCACCTCCCGGGCCTCGACGGTGAGCCGCCCCCGCAGCGGCCGCCAGACGACCACCTCCGCCGCGCCCACCGGCAGCACCCGGCGGTGCGGCGCGCAGGCGAGCAGCGCGTGGATCGCCGCGTCGTGCCCTCCCGGGCTGCCCAGCAGCAGCTCCTGCCCGAGGAAGGAGGCGAACCAGCGGTCCCGGTCGTCGGCGTCGACGGTGGCGCGCACCGCGAACGCCGAGACCGGTCCGGCGTGCGTCAGGCGGCGCATCCGTCCCTCGTGGAAGAGCACCGGGCCGTACCACGGATGTGGGGTGGTGGCCTCCCGCCCGCTGTCCACGGGTGACTCCGGCCGGTGCGCGGCATCGTCCGCCGTGGCGGCGGCCGGCGGTGCCGGCGGGTCGGTGACCGTCCCGGCGAACCGGTCCGTGGCGAAGCCGTCGGTGTCCGCGCGGATCGCCACCGCCACGTCCCCGCCGGTCTCCGCGGCCAGTGCCGCCACCCGGATCCGCCTCGTCCGGCGCTCGGGGACGTCGATCGGCGCGGCGAAGCTCGCGTCGCGGACCGCCCAGCCGGCCCGGCTTCCGGTGGTCAACGCCGCCACCTGCGCCATCGCCTCCAGTCCGAGCACGGCGGGCAGCAGCGGCGCGTCGCCGACCCGGTGCTCCCGCAGGTACGGGTCCGCCCCGACGGACAACTCCGCCTCGGTCACCGTGGCGACCTGCCCGACCCGGCCGATCACCGACTCGGCGAAGCGCAGCCGGCCCGGCTCGGGGGTGCCGGGCGCGGGCGCCGGGCTCAGGGTGCCGGACTCGGGGAAGGCAGCAGTGCAGAGCACTGTCACCGGAGCGGTCGGATCGGTGAGGATCCGCCACAGCGCCGCGACGCCGTCGTCGGGTGCGATCCCGGCCACCCCCCGGCGGCGCAGCGAGTCGAGCACGTCGAGCCGCACCCCCATGCCGATCCCGGACCAGACCGACCACTCGACGAGGTGCACCCGGGTCTCCGGGTGATCGCCGGCCCACCGTTCCACGTCGTGCCGCAGCCACTCGTTACCGATGCAGTAGGCGGCCTGCCCGGCGAGCCCCTGCCGGCCGATGATGGAACCGAACGCGAGCACCAGCCGCAGGTCCGGTCCGACCGCGTCGAGCACCGACCGGAGTCCGGTCACCTTCCCGCCCAGGTGCTCGCGGAGGTCCCCGGCAGTGACGTCGGTCAGCTGGGCCGGCCGGTTGATCCCCGCCCCGTGCACCACCGCCCGGACCGGACCCAGCCGGCCGGCGCCGAGCACCTCCCGTACCGCGTCGGGATCGGTCAGGTCGACCCGCTCGTAGCGCAACCGGTCGTCGCCGAGGACCGTGCGTAGCCGGCGCAGCGCCTCCCCGGTCTCGGCGTCCTCGGCGGGACGCCGGCCGAGGACCACCAGCCGGCATCCGGTCCGCTCGGCGACGGCCGCCGCGGCGAAGGCGGTGATTCCGGTGGCGCCACCGGTGACGACGCAGACGTCGCCGGGCCCCAGCGGCACCTCCCGGGTCTCCTCGGCGGGCCGGTGCACGGAGGTCACCAGCCGCTGGACGCCGCCGGGCCCGGCCCGCAGTTCCGCGTACCCGGCCGGCACCGCCAGCCCGGCCAGCAGGCCCACGTCCCCGTCCGCGGACACGTCGAGCACCGTCACGGCGCAGCCGGAGATCTCCGCCGCCACCGACCGGCCCACGGCGGCGGCGGCCGGGTGGTCGTCGTGCACGATCGCCAGCCGGGCCGGCCGCTGCCCGGCGATGCGGGCCAGCAGCGCGGCCACCTGCTCCGGGCCGTCGTCCGGGCCGAGCGCGACGGCGAGACCGTGCGACGTCGCCGTCCCGTCGGGTACGGCGGGGAAGACCGTGTGCAGGGGATGTCCGGCCGGCGCCTCGACCCGCCACCGCACGGAGCCGGCGGCCGGCGGCCCGGACAGCGGTCCCCGCAGCGGAACCCAGTCGTGCCGGAACAGCCGCACCCACGGCGCGAGGCCCTGCGCCGGCGCCTCGTCGTCGCCGGCGGCGGGCAGTTGCGCGAGCACCTCGGCCGCCTCGGCGACTGTCGCGTCGGCCAGTGACAGGGGCGCGGCCGGGGGTTGCCGGCCCAGGGCCGCGGCGACCGCGGCGACGGTGCGGGCCACCTGCAGCGAGTTCAGGTGCAGATCGCCGAGCAGCCGGCTGGCCGGGGTGATGCCCGCCACCGGCAGTTCCAGCTCGGCGGCGAGGTGGGCGCGCAACCGGCCGAGCGGGTCGTCGGGACGGGGAGCGGACCCGGCCGGGTCTACCGACCCGGCCGGGTCCGCCTCGGGCGGGGTCGGCGCCGGTCGAGCGGAGGCGGTCCTCACCACCGCTGCTGCGACACTCGACGGCTGCTCGACCCGGCCCGGAGGGGAGTCGCGCTCCGCGTCGGCGGACGCGGAGCGCGACTCCGGCAGCCCGGCGCGAGAGATGCCGGCTCCGCACGGGCTGCTGAGGAACGTCATGGCCGCCCCGGGCCGGAGCGGACGGTAGGGCCGCCCGTCGTACCAGGCGGCGAGGTCGCCCGCGCCGGCGACCACGACCGCGGCGGTGGCGAGGGCGAGCGAGCGCGGCGGACCGCCGCAGTCCAGGCTGACCGCCGGTACCGGCAGGAACCGGGTGACCAGCCGCGACAGCACGGTCCCCGGGCCCGCCTCGACCAGCAGGTCGCACCGCTGGCCGAGGTCGCGGGCGGCGGCGGCGAAGCGCACCGGGGCGGTGAGCTGACGGGTGAGCAGTGCCGCCAGGTCGTCGACCGTCCGCACGTCCGCACCCGTCACGGTGGACGTCACGGACCGCGCCGGCGGGGCGAACTCGACAGTGTTCAGCTCGGCGGCCCACGCCGGCAGCGCGGGCTCCATCGCGGGGCTGTGGAAGGCGTGCGACACCGGCAACCGGATCGCCTCGACCTCGCTGTCGCGCAGCGCCGCCGCCAGCCGGGTGAGGTTCTCGTCGGCCCCGGCGAGCACCGTACGGTCGGGGGCGTTGACCGCCGCGACCACGAGTCCGTGCTCGTCCGCCAGCCGGATCGCCCGCGTCTCGTCGACGGAGAGGCTCACCATCCCGGTGCCCGGCACACCACTGTGCTCCATCACCCGTCCGCGGGCGGCAGCCAGCGCGACGAGCCGGCCCGGGTCCAGCGCACCGGCCCAGGCGAGGGCGGTCAGCTCGCCGAGGCTGTGCCCGACGGCGCCGACCGGGGCGCAGCCGAGCCGATCCAGCCAGGCGAGCCCGAGCAGCGACTGCCACACGACAGCCGGCTGTGCGGCCTCGGTGCCGGTGGCGCCGGTGGCCGCCGGCCCCTCGGGCAGGTCGCCGAGCAGCCGGGCCAGCGGGCCGGCGTCGTACCGCACCGGTGCTCCCTGGCCGGGCAGGAGCAGGCCCACCCGGGCGGGCGGTCCGCCACCCAACGCCACCCCCGCCGCCTCGTCCACCACGACGCGCCCGTCCCAGGTGGCGAGCAGGCCCGTCGCCGCGCGGGCCGCCGCCGACAGCTCGTCGGCGTCCCCGGCGACCAGGGCACAGCGGATCCCGGCCGTGCCGCCGGCACCGGCGGCGAGCGTCGCCGCCACGTCGCCGACCTCGGCGTCGCTGAGCGTCGCGCCCCAGCTGCCCAGCAGGTCGAGCCGTTCGGCCAGCTCCGCCGTGGTGGCCGCCTCGATCAGCAGGATCTCCGGTCGTACCGGACGGCGGGACCAGGACCGCACCGAGGGCGGGAGGCGACGGCGACCCACGGCGGCGGGATCGGCGTTCTCCACCACCACGTGGCTGTTGATCCCGCCGAAGCCCATCGCGGACACCCCGGCGGCCGGCCGCCCGCCCGGCCACGGTTCCGGCTCGTCGAGCACCCGCAGGGTGGCGTCCGGCGCACGCAGCAGAGGGTGCGGCGTCTCGCAGCCGGTGGTCGGCGGAAGGACCCGGTGGTACGCGGCCAGGACCGTCTTGATCAGTGCGGCCGCTCCGGCGGCCGCCTTCGTGTGCCCGAGGTTCGCCTTCACCGAGCCGAGCGCCGCCGCCCCGGGCGCGTGCCGCCGGATCCCGGCCAGCGTCTCCAGCTCGACCCGGTCGCCGACGGCGGTTCCGGTGCCGTGCCCCTCGATCAGGGCGATCTGCTCCGGCGCCAGTCCGGCCATCCGGTACGCGCGCCGCAGCGCCAGCGCCTGTCCCCCGGCGTCCGGGCGGGTCAGGCCCCCGGACCCGTCGGAGGACGTCGCCCATCCGGTCAGCCGCGCGTAGACGCGCAGGCCGCGCCGTTCCGCCTCGTCGGCGCGCATCAGGGCGACGATCCCGCACCCCTCCCCGGGCAGGAACCCGGTGGGCCGCTCGTCGTACACCCGCATCTCGCCGTCGGCGAGCGCGCCGAGGCGGGCGAAGCCGATCATCTCCAGCGGGTCCAGAGACAGGTCGACGCCTCCGGCGAGGGCGAAGTTCAGCTCGCCGGAGAGCAGCGCGTTGGCGGCTGTGACGACGGCCAGCAGACTCGACGCGCAGGCGCCGTCCACCGTGTAGCCGGTGCCGTGGAAGTCGAAGTGGTTGCAGATCCGGCCGGCGATGGTGTTGCTCAGGGCCCCGGCCAGCGATTCGTCGCCCGGCTCGGGGAACGCCGCCGCGATGCCGCGCCGGGCCTGGTCGAGCACCTGCGCGGCGACGGCGGAGTCCACTCCGGTCTGCCGCAGCGCCGCCTCGACCGAGCGGCGTACGAACGGCCAGTGCAGCCGTACCAGGCCGGCCCGGGTGAACTCGCCGGTGAGCGAGTTGCCGAGGATCACGCCGACCCGGTCGGCGTCCAGGCCGGCGCCCGAGGGGAAGCCGGCGTCGGACAGGGCGGCCGCCGCCGTCTCCAGTGCCAGCCAGTGCGTGTGGTCGGCCGCCCGCCAGCTCGACCCGGACACGCGGAAGGCTTCACGGTCGAAGTGCCAGTCGCGCAGCAGCCCGGCCCGGCGGACGTACGTGGACTCCGGCGCGTGCGGCGCGCCGAGCCGGTGCTCGGGGTCCAGGCGCGTGGCCGGGATGGCCCGGAACGCGCGGCGGCGGGCCAGCACCGACCGCCACAGCTGTGCCGGGTCGTCGGCATCCGGGTAGCGGCAGGCCAGGCCGACGACCGCGATCTGCCGTTCGCCCGGCCTCATGCCGCCTCCCGCAGCCGGACCCGCCGGGCCCGGGCCGGCCGGCGACGGCCGATCAGGAGCAGACCCGCGCGCAGGGCGCAGGTGATGACCAGGGCGAGGAACAGCCCGTACGACACGTGCGCGAGCACCAGCAGTCCGTAGACCGCCGCGGTGCACAGCCCGAACGCCCACTGGTTGGCGCGGGCACGGGGGGTCGTCCCCGGGTCGGTGATCATGTAGTTGGTGAAGAGGATGAAGGCCAGGCCGGTCATCGGCAGCAGCGCGGCGACGAAGTCGTGGTCGAAGAGGAGGGCACGCAGCAGCGCCTGCGCGACGAACCCGGTCAGCCAGCCGAGGATGAGCGGCATCTTCCCGGTGAGCTTGCCGTTGAGCAGCGTGCCGGCCATCAGGACACCGAGCGGCAGCAGCCAGTCCAGCGCACCGGAGACCCCGGCGGTGAACTGGTAGGGCGGCGCGATGCTGACCCACGGGAAGAGCACGAGGGTCAGCGCGATGCCCGCGTTGGACGGGTTGAGCACGTGCCGGGCACGGCCGTCGATCCGGATCCGCAGGACGTGGCGGGAGCCCACAGCGGCCGCGACGGCGAACAGGTACGGCCAGGGTGAGGAGTTGCCGTACAACAGCATGGCGCAGGCCAGCGCGCCGATGTGCGTGGGCAGGAGATGGTCCACCAGCCGCCGGAAGCCACCTGCGAAGGCGGGCGCGCGGCCCTCGGCCCGGGCGGCGAGCGTCTCCAGTGTCAGGTCGAGGGCGTAGCCCAGCAGGAGGGTCAGCACCGGCGTCACCGGGGCCTGCTCGAACCCGAGGAAGAGGTGACCGAGCACCGTGAGGATCGTGATGGACAGGGCGAAGCGGCGCAGGGCCGTCAGGCGGAGGTCTCTCGCGGCAGCGGACGTCACAGCGGTCACCGTTTCCGTCGGTGGATGGTCGGGTTGGAGGGCCGCCGCGCCGGCCGGCGCGCTGAGGGGAACAGCAACCGGCCGGCGCGACGGGGCTCAGATGGTGACGGACGTGCCGTCGAACCGGGTCAGGGTCAACGAGTGGTCCTCGTTGAACCAGGACTTCTGGCGCCGCAGGATCTCGATGGCCAGCGCCTCACCGAGCCGGCTGGACGCCGAGTAGTCACTGCGGTAGTGGACGCCGGCGATGTTGCGGCCGACGGCGATGTTCGCGGCGAGCTTGTTCAACTCGCCGCCGACGGTGAGCTGCCCGGCGTCCGCGCCCTCGTACGGCACCAGCGCGGTGCCGGTCGCGTCCGCCTGGACCGGGTCGGCCAGCGGGGCCGTCTCGTCGAACCACGCCTTCAGCACAGTCGCGGTGGCGGCCGCCACTGTGGCGTGACCGGCCGTGTACGAGGGGTGGGTCGGTGCCCCCTCCGGGTACGCCTGCGGGAGCAGGTGGCTCTGGTTGCGGTCGAAGACGCGCTGCACCGCCTCGGACTCCAGCAGTTCCCGGTCGAGGAAGTCGTACCGGTGCAGACCGGTCAGGTGGGCGTGGACCCGCCCGCCGACCGCCTCCGGCCGCAGCCTGCGGTGCACGTACCACTTCTGCCACCAGGCGGTTCGTAGCGCGCGGGCGGCGACCGAGGTGATCAGGTCGAACAGGTGCGGCATGCCGAAGGTCGCGAAGCCGTCCTGGTTCGAGGACCAGTGGTACGGCAGGTTCGCGTCCAGCGGCGCCCGCTCCCGCAGCAGGATCAGCCCGGCGTTCAGGAAGGGCTGGAACGGGCTGGCATCCGCGTCGAAGTGGACGTAGTGGCTCAGGTCGCGGGGCGTACGCAGGTACCGGGTCTCGGTCCGGTTCCGGTCGCCGGGGGCCAGTCCCCGGGACAACCCCCGCTGCACCGCGAGCCAGGTGGGGAACGTGGTGACGTAGTCCCGCCCCGGCTGCACGGTGTCCTGCCGCTGGGAGTAGTGATGGGTGCCGAACTGCACGTCGCGCAGGAGGAACTGCGAGATGTACGGCCCGATCCGGTCCTGCGGGGTGTCACCGCGGAAGAGCGTGCGGGTGGTCACCACCCCGCCTTCCTTCGGGCCGCGGAAGTCCGACATCCGGGACAGGTCGGCGGCGGCCGACGCGACCAGCGGATCGGTGTCGAACTGGTCGAACGGCACGTCCCGGGTCAGCGCCATCCAGTAGAGCTCGGCCATGTCGCCGGAGTTCTCCGGGCTGTCGAGCCGGGGCGCCGGCGGCGCGGTGAAGGAGGTGGCGTCGATGCCGTCGGCGTTCGCCGCCAGCCCGCCCTGGGGATTGGTCAGCTTGCGGGCACCGGCCGGGTCCAGCGGGATCGACTCGAAGTCCGCCGGGTCGGCGCTGTTGACCGCCCGCAGCAGCCGCCGGTACGCCTCCGGGTCCACCTCGCCCGTGTCGTCGTGCGGCAGCCCCTTGCTGTAGCAGGCGACGTATCCCGGGTAGATGTTCTCCTCTCCGTTGTTGACGTGCTCGGTCGGATCCGGGCCGGCGATGCGGCCGCCGGTCACCGGCGGCTGCCGTCGCGAACTTCCTGACGAGGTACTCACTGCACACACCTTTCTGCTGCGGCTTCGGACGAACAGCCGCCGGCGGACACGTCAGTCCGCGACCGGGGTGCCGGTCGCCGGGGCGCCATCGAGCGGGATCCGCACGCCGTTGGCGTTGACCCGGAAGCGCGGGGCGGCGGCCGACATGTGCCAGTGCAGCCACTTCCAGCCCTCGGCCGTGCGGATGGCCACGGCCGAGGCGCGCAGCGGCTGGTGCTCGAAGGTGCCGTCGGTACGGGCGATGACGACGTCGCCGTCCTCGCGGGTCAGACCGATGGTGGAACTGGCCAGCACCTGGCTCACCGAGACCGACTTGTTCTGCGTCTCGCCGTCGGCCGGGAACAGCGTGTCGAGGTACTCACGCATGGCGGCCTTCTCGGTGATGGTCACCGCGTGTCCCTCGGCGGAGGTGAGTTCGTAGGTGGTGAATTCCTCGGCCAGGCTGTCGACGATGGCGTCCGCGTTCTTCTCCGCGAAGGCGGTCTGGAGGTCGTTGAGAAGCTGCCGGACCTCGATCTCGGCCTGCGGGTCGGGCCGGAAGACACCGGCTCCGCCACCCGCGGCGTCGGCGAAGACACCGCCGAGGAAGTCGCCGAGCTGGCGGCCGAAGTTCTGTACCTCTGTCATTTCTGCGCCATTCCTCTCTGGATGTTCTCGGGACGGATACCGCCCGCCCGTGAACAGTGGGAAACAATCGGTCCGGTGCGACCGTTCTCGTGCGGCGATCGGTACGTCTGTTGTAGATCGCGCGGGTGGTGGGGAACTTCTTCCGCCTTGCGGTGCGCCGGGACCGGCGCCCGGCGGGCCGGCCGGTCAGTCCCCGGCGGACGGGCCGGGACGGTGCCGGTCCCGGACGGCCTGCACCTCGGCCCGCAACTGCACGATCTGCCCGCGCAGGTCGGCGATGACCAGCTGGGCGCTCTCCCGGACGCCGGCCACCTCGTCCCGCGTCTCCTGGCGGACCCGGGCGAGCTCGGACCGGTGTTCCTGGAGCAGGCGCTGACGGTCGTCACGGGCCTCGTCGAGGGTGCGCTGCCAGCGCTCCAGCAGCTCGTTGCGCTCCATGATGATCGCGGCCTGGGCCTGTTCGTGGGCCGTGGACAGGGCCTGCTCGACGACGAGGGCCTCGTCCCGTGCCGCCTCGGCGAGACGTGCCTCCTCGCGGCTGCGTTCGACCCGGGCGATGTGCCGGGTGCCCAGGTAGGTCAGGATCGCGGTGCAGACGGCGGCGATCGGTGTCCCCACGGACTGCCAGTCCACCGGTCACCTCCCTCGCGCCACGCTCGACAGGCCCGTGGCCTCCGCGCGGGCGACGATCCGCAGGCAGTTCATCGCCAGCCAGGCGAGGGCCAGCTCGGTGAGCCAGACGGAGGACCGCCAGTCGGCGAGCATCGACTCGACCGCGGCGAACACCCACCAGGCGGCCGCCGCGGCCACGATCCGCCGCTGATGCCGGCGTAGTCGGCCGAACAGATTCATGACCTGCGCGGCGAGCAGGAGGGTGGCGAGGCCCGGGGCGAGCACACGGAACACCTCCCGCAGTCGCTGTGGCATCGCCCCGAGTTCTGCGATCACCAGCCCGGGTTCGGCCCAGAGCACGGCGGCCTGCACGGCGACGGCGACGGCCAGCACCAGGCCACCGGGCAGCCGGCGGAGGTGGTCACCACCCCGGGCGGTCCGTGGTTCGCGCTCCGGTGCGAAGCGGCGGCGGTCTCGGACGTGTGAGGTGGACATCGGTGCCTACCACGATCCGTGGTCATCGGAACTCGACCGCCCGGACGGGCACGGCAGGGTTGCATACATGGTGGATCCCTCTCTCTGGCTGCGTTGTCACGCGTACGGCCGGATCTCCCACCTCCCGACGGACTCCGCCTCCCGGACCCCGACCACCTCTCGCGCGCTCAGGTCGACCGACGCCTGGCCGAGTCGTACCGGCCGGTCGGTCGCCGACCAGAAGAAGAACGTGTAGAGGCGGTGGCCCCGGCGCGGGTGGCCCGCGCCGATCGCCGCCCGGGAGATCCTCGGCACCACGACCCATCGGCTCGCCTCGGCGAGCGGGCCGAGCCGGCCGGCCGCACGGAGCAGGTCGAGCGCCTCGGCCCGCTCGGACCGGGTCAGTGGCGGGCGGGCCCGGGCCCGCCCGGTGACCGCCGTGAGGCGGCCGGACGGCAGGTCGAGGAAGAACTCCAGCAGCAGGTCCGAGTCGTAGTCGTAGAGCCGGATCCGGGCCGTGCCGGCGTGCCGCCGGGACGTCCGGAACCACGAACGGGCCGGCGCCGGCACCACCTCCACGTCGAGCAGGTGGTGCCGGACGCCGGCCAGTCTGGTCCGGGCCGCCGGGTGGGCGTACAGCAGACGCACCAGGCGGGTCTTGAGCCGGTCGGCGGCGGCGAGCAGGTCCTGTTGGTCCCGCTCACTCGTCCGTACGCCCGCGAGCAGATGCCGGGCGCAACGGCCGAGACGTGCCGAACCGGTCATGGGCTTCCTCCGTCATCGGGGGGTGGGTTCCTCCTTTCTATGCGTCGGCGTGCCGGGGCGACTTCTCGCGGATTGCCCTACCTGATCAAGGGCGGGACGCCGCCGCGAGCACCGCCACGACCAGGTCGGTGTCGTTGCCGGCGGGCACCGGGCGCAGGTCGAGCAACAGGTGTCCGTCCCGCAGCTCGCCCACCACGGCCGGGTCTCCCACGCGCAACCGGCCGGCGAGCCGCTGGTCGACCGCCACCGCGAAGCTGTGCAGCCGGGTGCTGGCGCCGCTGAGCACCGTGACGTGGGACTCGACCAACTCGGCGGGGACTCCCCCGGCCCGCAGGGCGCCGACGAGCGACTCGCCCCGGGCCCGCAGGTCGTCGGGGGCGGCCCGGACGGCGGCGAGCGTCGGTGTGCCGCCGTGGGCGACCGTCGCACGGAGCGCGGCCAGTGCCAGTTTGTCCGCCTGCATCGCCCGGGCGAGCGGATGTCGCCGCACCTGTTCGATCACCGCCCGGTCGCCGAGCAGCAGCCCGGTCTGCGGACCGCCCAGCAACTTGTCGCCGCCGGCGGTGACCAGCGTGGCGCCCTGCCGCAGGGCGGTCTCCGCGTCCGGCTCACCGGGCAGCGCGGGCTCGGGACGCAGGAGGCCGGAGCTGATGTCCGCGATCACCGGGACGTGCAGGCCGGCCAGGGCCGCCACGTCCGGCCGGTCCGCCGGGGCGTCCGTGGCGGAGCGGCCCGGCACCAGGGTGAGCACGCACCCGGTGCCGGACCACACCGCCTGCCGGTAGTCCTCCAGCACCGCACCGTCCGCCGTACCGACCGGGCAGAGCCGGGCACCGGTCGAGGTGAGCAGTTCGGGCAGGCGGAAGCCGTCCCGGATCTCGTACAGCTCCCGCCGGCTGATCACCAGTTCCCGGCCGGGCGCGAGCACCGTCGCGGCGAGCACCAGCGCGGCCGGGTTGCTGTTGACCACGTAGGCCGCCGCGGCCGTCGGCACCGCGGCGAGCAGGGCGGCGACCGTCTCCCGGCCGCGCCGCCCCCGCTGCCCGTTGTGCAGGTCGTACTCCAGGTCGGTGCAGCCGGAGGCCACCGCCACCGCGCGCCGGGCCGAACCGGAGAGGACGGCCCGGCCGAGGCCGGGGTGCACCAGGACGCTCGTCGCGTTGATGACGTGGCGGGGCGTGTCCCCCGCGGCCGGCGGCCCGCACGGCAGCGGGTCCTGGTTCCGTTCGCCGGGTGGGCGGGCGGCGGCGGTCCGCGGCGGGTCGAGGAGGGCCGGTGTCGCGACGGGCCGGCTCGTCCGGGCCCTCATCGCGTTGTCACCCGGCCGTCGTCGTGCATCACCAGTTCGTGCCGGCCCGGCGCCAGCCGCACCTCCGCCGTCCGCACCCCGCCGGCCGTACGCCAGGACAGCGTGAACGGGGCTTCCCGGTCGACGGCGAAGAAGAGTTCCGTGCTGGAGGCGCCGGCGTGACCGTTGCTGGGGTAGAGCTGAGCGCGAAGGGCCGGCCGGCCCTCGCCGGGCCGGACGACCACCGAGGCGCCGAGCGCGGGAGTGGGCTGCCGTCCGTCCGCGCCGGCGCGCAGCAGGACCAGCGTGGCCCGGCCGACCGACCGGGACCGGTTCATCAGCAGCCGGCTGTCCTGCCACTGGTTCGCCACCAGCGCGTCCGGGCGGCCGTCCGCGTCCACGTCTCCGACGGCGATGCCACGGCTGACGTCGAGGTGACCGAGACCGCTCCGGGCGGCCACGTCGACGTACCGTCCGTCGGGCCCCCGCGTCCAGAGCACGTTCGCCTGGTGGCCCGACACGTCGTCACCCGGGCGGAAGTGTGGCCAGGCCCACGGGTGCTGGAGCACCTGGTCGTTGGCCATCGCGAGTTCCTGGAGTTCGGGCCAGCGCCACCGGTCCCCGGCCATGAAGCCGGTCGCCTGGAACAACTCGTCGGTGCCGTCGCCGTCGAAGTCGACGGCCTTGACGTCCCAGCCCCAGCCGCTGCGGGACAGGCCCAGGGGTTCACTGCGGTCCCGGTACGGCAGCCGGCCGTCGAGCAGGTCGGAGCCCTTACCGGTCGGGGTGAAGGCGAAGTTGCTCTCCTGCAGCCCCCAGGGTGTCGTGATGTTGCTGACCACGATGGTCGGCAGGTCGGCGCCGTCCGGGTAGGTGTAGGCCACGCCCATGCCCTTGAACGAGTCCCGGCCCAGCACCTTCGACTTCGGCGTCGACGCGGTCCGCTCGCCCCGGACCGGGCGCAGGTCGAGCCGCCCCGGCCGGGAGTGGTTCACCAGGAGGTGGTCCGGGCCGAAGTCGTTGGCGAGGTATACCTCGGGCCGCAGGTCCCCGGTCAGGTCCTGCATCCCGATGGCGAGCGTCCAGGAACGAGCGACCCGGTCGGGCACTCCGGTGGACGCGTCGAGCCAGGCCGGCGCCGTGTCGGGGGCACCGGGGCGGGAGAGGAAGGCCCGGTTCGTGCCGCCGTTGCCGGCGTCCGCCATGCCCGCCTGCATCCGCATCCGCCCGTCCCCGGCGGCCTCCGGATCGAGCACCCGGGCACCGTCCGGGAAGTAGTTGCCGACCAGGATGTCGGCCGCGCCGTCACCGTCCAGGTCGCCCACCGCGAGCGCGGTGGTGTTCCACACCTGCGGCGGCTGGACCAGTTCCACCGGGCGCCATCCCTCGGCGACCCGCAGGAACTGCACCGGGGAACGGCCCCAGTAGTAGACGACGAGATCGCTGTCGCCGTCCGCGTCGAGGTCCGCCGGGACGCAGCCCATCGGCGCGACGCGGTCGATCGGGCCCGGCGGCGCGACGAGCGACGCCGGCGGATAGCGCTCCCCGGTGCCTGGTGCCGGGAAGACCCGCACCGAGTCGTCCCGCGGATCGACGAGGCACACGTCGTCCTGGCGCCGGTTGCCGTCGGCGTCGAGGAGCGCGACCGCGGCGCCCACCGCGGAGATCCAGGACCGGATGCCCGACAGCTCGGGCGCGACGTCACGAACGTTCCTGGCCCCGGCAGGGGCGGTGTTCAGCGGGCGTACGTCGAAAGCGAAGCGGGCGGCCAGCACGGCGGCCTCGCGAGGGCTCGGCGACGGCCGGACGGTGAGCACGCCGAGGACGGCGACCAGCACGATCACCAGTGCTCCGGGCAGCATGCGACGCGGTGACAAGGACATGGGGTTTCTCCCTGCTCGTGGCGGCGGGCGCCGCCGGCGGGTGCGGATCGGGACCGGTGGAGCCGAGGCTCAGCCGGCCGCCGCGGTTGCCCGGCGGCGGATCTCCCGCTGCCACCACCGGTAGGAGTCGATCTCGGGACCGAGGGCGAGGGCGGAATCTCGGGAGTCCCGTGCCCAGTTGGCGGCCGTGTCGGCCGGTACGCCGGTGAGCGCGGCCACGGCCGCCGCCGTGTGCGCAGGCACATGACCGGCGGTGCGCCGGGCCTCGGCCGCGAAGGCGGCGCCCTGGGCCAGCGCGGCGCGCTCCTTGCCGTCCAGCGTCTGGAGGTGTTCGAACTGGCGGTCCGAGCAGCCGCCCGCGTAACAGACGGCAAGGCCGACACCGGCCCACAACTCGGGCCGCAGGCCCGGTGGGAACCCTTCTATCTGCCGGCCGATCGCCGGGACGTCACCACACTCGACGAACCACAGGCTGCGGCCCAGCCCTTGCCGGAGCACCGTCTGGACGGGATCGTCGCGGTCCGGCCGGCGGGCCAGCCGGCGGATCGCGCCCGGCCCGCCGAAGAAGCCGCGGGCGAACCCGGCGCCGTCCAGGGCGAGCCAGCGCACCAGCGGGTCGAGCGGCAGCCGGCGGTGGACGGTCCGCCAGGGCAGCACGGCGGCCGCCCAGCCGGCCCCGACGTGGACGAGGTGGACGAAGCCCGCGCCGGGGCCGTCGAGCAGGTGCCCCAGCCGGGTCTGCCGGCCGTCCCGGCTCCCCGGTGCCGGGGCCCGGCGCGGCGTGGCGAGGTCGGCCAGGGCCGCGGCCAGCGCGGCCCCCTCGTACGCGAACCCGCGGTTGACGGGTTCGATCAGTGCCAGTTCCTCGTGGATGTCGCGGCGTCCGGCACGCCGCAGCCGGTAGCCCTCGACGAAGGCGAGCGCGCGGGTCTGCAGGAGCAGCCGGCTGGTCACCTCCCCGCGCCGGTGTCGCCGCCCGGCGAGTTCGACGAGCGCCGGCGACAGGGGCGGCACGAGCAGACGCCCCTGTCCCCTGCCGCTTGTCACCGGTAGGACCGATCGTCGTCCGGCCCTCCGCCGGCGGGGGCGAGCCGCCGGCCGTGCGCGTCCCGGGGGTCGCTCAGGGGCGTCACCAGCCGGCGGGTGATCACCCCGAAGGCGGCGGCGACAGCGGCGTTCACGGCGGCGATCTGGGCGCAGGACCACCCGATCACCCCGAACGCGGCCAGGAGGTTGAACAGGGCGAAGAGTGCCACCTGGAGGATGACGGGCTCACGCTTGAAGATCATGTCTGCTCCGTTCGTTGTCGAGGGCGGGTCAGGCCGCCTGGCGGGCGGTGGCCCGACGGGGCCGACGGGCGAGCCCGTGCCAGTACGTGAGCTGCCCGCTCCGATAGGCGTCGAGATAGAAGTCGGTGGCCGTGCGCCACTCCGCGAGTTCCTCCGCCGTCACCACTGCGGCGAGTTCGCCGGCCCGCTCGGTGGTCGCGTCGGCGATGGTCTGGAAGCAGGCGACGGCGGTGTCGGTCGCGTCGACCAGGTGCACGTCCACCAGGCCCGCCGCGGTGAACAGGTCGTCCGACCGCGAACCGCCGGGCAGCGGGCGCAGCCCGTCGAGGTCCCAGGCGCGGCGTTGCGTCGCCGCGGTCATCTCCGGCCCCGCCAGGGTGTCCGCGAAGACCAGCCACCCGGCCGAGCACAACGCCCGGCGGGCGTTGCGCAGCGCCGCCACCGGGTCCGACAGCAGGGACAGCGAGTCGACGACCAGCGCCAGGTCGTAGAGCCGGTCCGGTTGCCACCTGGTCACGTCGCCCTCCACGAACGACACCCGGGCCATCCCCGGGCCCGCCTCGGCGCGTGCCCGGCGGGCGCAGGCGAGCTGGGCGGCGTTCAGCTCCACGCCGGTGACGGCGCACCCGGTCCGCTGGTTGAGGTACCGTGCGACCGCGCCGGTGCCGGAGCAGAGTTCGAGCACATGGGTCAGCGGGCCGACCCGGAAGGTCGCCGCGACGTCGTCGAGCAGGCGTGCCCCGGCGATGTTGGTGAACTCCCACCCGCCGTGGACCGGCTCGTAGACGGTCGTCCGCCAGAGCGGGCCGGTCACGGTGTCGTAGATGCGGTTCTTGTCGTCCTCGTCCGGGGCGGCGTTCTCCCGCGACGCCCCCGGCGGTGCTCCGGTCATCTCCTGCTCCTCCTGTCACACGCGTCGGCTGATCGCGCGGTCATCGCCCACCCGACCGGATGGGACGGCGTCACATCCGTCATCTGCGGCGGGTGTCGACGGGGCTGCGCACCGGACCGAGCGGCGGCTGCTCGATCACCCCCGCCGGCGCGGTCGCGGCGACCAGCGGGCGGCCGAGCGGCGCGAGCGGCGAGTCGGCGGCCCAGACGTTCTCCGCGAGCCAGTACTCGACTGTGGTGCGGGTACGGGTGAAGAGCACCTGCTCGCCGTCGGCGGACGGCACGGGGTAGCGGACGCCCGGCCCCGCCTCGGTCACCACCCGGCCGGTGCCGTCGGGTAGCTGCTCGTACAGTTCCTCGACCTTCGAGGCGACCATCGTCGACAGGATCCGGCCGTCCGCAGTGGACCGCGGGTTGTTCCGCTCCACGTAGTCCGGACCGGCCAGCGTCAGCAGTTCCCCGCTGTCCAGGTCGATGCGGTAGAAGCCCCAGGTCCAGTTCCCTCCCCGGGTGGACATGAAGACGACGCCGCGCCCGTCGGGGGTGAAGGCCGGCGCCTCGTCCCACCAGCTGTCCTCGGTGAGGTTGGTGATCCGGCCGCTGTCGAGGTCGAGGACGAGCAGGTTCGCCTCGAACGGCTCCGTCTCGCTGCGGAACACCAGGCGCCGCCCGTCCGGCGCGAAGGAGACGGGCGCGTGCAGTCCCCGCAGGTCGTCACGGTCGGCCGTCCAGACGCGCGGCTGCCCGCCCGCCACGTCGACCGTCGCGATCTCCCATCGCGAGGTGGGATCGGGCCGGAGCGCGCAGGCGATCGTCCGGCCGTCCGGGGACCAGGAGGGGAAGGCGGCCTCGCCGGCCGGCACCGGCTGGGACACCCCGGTCGCCAGGTCCAGGATGCGCAGCGCCGAGCGGCCGTCCGCCTCGGTGCCGTACACGATCCGGCGGCCGTCCGGCGCGAAGGACGCGTACCGGGGTTTCTCCTCGGCCGGCACGAGTTCCCGTACCGCCTTCGTCCGCCGGTCCCACACCGCGATGCCCGCGCCCTCGTCGACCAGCCGGTGGAAGAAGAGGTGGTTCCCGTCCCGGGTCCAGGTGGGCCACCGGTCGTCCGCGCCGGTGACGACGAGCGGCCGGCCCACCCCGTCGGCGAGCCGCTGCACCCAGATGACGGACCGCCCCTCGTCGCTGCGGGAGAAGGCGACCGCCGGCCGGGTCGGGCAGATGGTCGGCTTGTAGTCCCACGAGGAGCCGTCGGTGACCGGGATCGCCTCCCCGGTCCGGCTGTCCAGCAACCACACCGCTCCCGCGCCGGTGTCGTACGAGTGGCAGACCAGCCAGCGTCCGTCCGGCGCCCAGGAGCAGGCGCCGGCGCGGCCGGGCTCGGTGGTCACCCGGCGAGGCGCGCCGCCGTCGGCGGACACCACCAGGAAGTGCCGCCTGCCCCAGGGCCCGCCGACGTAGGCGACGGTCCGGCCGTCCGGCGACCAGGAGGGGTACTCCTCCTCGTGTCCGGCCGAGGTCAGCTGGCGGGTCTGGCCGTCGCTGAGCCGGTACAGCCAGATCGCCTTGTGACCACCGCGGGAGGAGGTGAAGGCCAGCTGCTCGTTGTCCGGCGACCACTGCGCCTCGATGTCGTCACCGGTACCCCAGGTGCCCTGCTGCCATTTCCCCGTACGCAGATCGAAGAACCACAGATTGACCGATCCGTTTCGCTTGGAGGAGGCGACGAATCTCGTTCCGTCGGGCGATATCGCCCCGTCCCCGGAACCGTTCGGATCGGCGGCGAGAAGCCGGAGGCGGAATCCGTCCGTTCCCGCTCCGGCGATTCCTGCGCCCCGGGCCGCCCGCTTCACGACACCGGCCGGTCACGACGGACCGAACCATCGGATCGGCGACGGGCCGCTGAACTGAATCGCACGCCAAACCTCCCTGAATCACACGTCACTGGCTTGCGGCGGTATCCCGGCGCAGCGATCAATTCGTACCGGGGCGACGCGAGCCCGAACTTCTCGGATCTTGCTCGTATCGACGGACGACGCTTGAGCAAGATGCGAGTGGAACGCCGTTGTCCGGCGGCCTTGAATGGTGCGGAACCGCCGGGCGTCCGGCCGGCCGACCAGGGAGGGATCTCCACGCGTGAATGGACTTTCGGCCACGAACGGCGTGGTGCACCCGTTACTCACGCCCCCGGCAAGCACGCAGATCTTCGACGGTTCGGCGCTGCCCTGGACCCGGTTGGCGGGACTGCTGGAGGCCGCCCGGTGGACCGCCTCCAGCTGGAACCGGCAGCCCTGGCGCTTCGTCGTCGGGCGCAACGGCGACCGCACCTTCCAGGAGGTGCACGGCGCGCTCACCCCGGCGAACCGCACGATCGCCGGCGACGCCGGGGCGCTGGTCCTGGCCCTGCGTCAGGTCCGCGGCGTCGACGGCGCTCCGCTGATCGGCACCGAGTACGAGCTGGGCCTCGCGGTCGCCCGGCTCAGCGTGCAGGCACGGGCCACCGGCTGGCACACCGTGCAGCTCGGCGGCTTCCGCCGTCGTGCCCTGGTGGCGGCGTTCGAGGTGCCTGCGGAGTTCGAGCCGTTCGTCGTACTCGCCGTGGGGCGGGCCACCGCCGACCCCTCCCGGACTCCCGTGCCCCGCTCCCGGCTGCCGCTGGCGGACATCGTCTTCACCGGCAGCTGGGGCGCGCCGTCGGACAGAGAG
The DNA here is from genome assembly GCF_000177655.2 of Micromonospora sp. L5. Classification (NCBI taxonomy): domain Bacteria; kingdom Bacillati; phylum Actinomycetota; class Actinomycetes; order Micromonosporales; family Micromonosporaceae; genus Micromonospora; species Micromonospora sp. L5. The sequence continues at coordinate 6,347,151 of NC_014815.1, forward strand.
GGGCTCTCGTGACCGGCACGCCCGACCCGGCCGCACCGGCCACCGCCACCCCGGCCGCCTGCGCGCCGGCCTGGCCCGGCGACTGGGCCACCGACGGCCTGTGGCGGCTGATCTGGTTCGGGCCGGCCCACCAGGGCTGGGAGTTCGGCTCGTACGCCGGTCCGGCACTGCTCGACCGGGCGGTCGAGGAGCTGCCGCTGCACGCCTCGGACCGGGTCCTGCACCTCGGCTCCGACGGCGGGGAGACGTCCCGGTACCTCGCCCTGGGGGCGGGCTGTGCGGTGACCGCTGTGGAGCCGGACCCGGTCCGGCGCGGTCACGCCCGGCGCCGCGCCCGGGCGTTGCCGCCCGACGTCGCCGCGCGCGTACGGATCGCCGGATCCACGTCGGAGGGCACCTCCGGCCCGCCCTTCGACCGGGTGCTGGTGCTGCAACCGGCCCGCACCGGGGACGACCTGGCGGCAGTGCTTCGTCAGGCCGCCCTCGCGGCGCGCCCCGGGGGACGGATCCTGCTCGGCGAGCTGGTCCACCATCGTCCCGGCCGGCCCCGCGGCGCCGCCCCGAACGGGTTGGAGGTCCGCCTGCGGCAGGCCGGCTTCGCCGGACCGCGGTCGGTCGACATCACGGACGAGGCGGTGGACGCGCTGCGCACGGCGCAACTGACCCTGATCCGGCGCCACCACGAGGTGCTGCGTCACCTCCCGCCCGCCGCCGCCGACCAGTTCCTCGCACTGATCCTCACCGCGCAGGCCGACCTGCGCGAGGGCCGGTCCCGGTTCTGGGCGGTGAGCGCGACCCGGACGTCCCCGGTACCCGGCCGGGTGTGACCCGTCACCGTGCGGGCGGGCGCCGCGTCAGCCGACCGGCTCGTCCTGCCACACGCTGCGCTGCCAGTCCTGGCCGGACGCGAGCATCCGTTGCAGGTCGATGAGGAAGTTCTCCCAGCCGATCTGGTGTCGATCGGCCGGGCGGCCGCCCAGGTCGTGCTGCACCCGCACGGTGGTGCCGCGCCCGCAGGGACGCAGCGTCCATCGCACGACGCTGTCCCGGTGCCCACGTTCCCGCCAGGTGTACGCCAGCGACCGGGAGGGCTCCAGGTCGACGATGGACCGGGGACCGAGGTCGTCCCCCCAGCCGAAGTCGTACCGGCCGCCGACCCTGGGCGAGACCACCGCGGTGGCGGCGATCCACCGCTCCAGCTCCGCCGGCACCGTCAGCGCCGCGTACACCCGCCGGGCGGGGACGGCCAGTGTCGCCTCTGCCCGGGCGGTGCCGCGCCGGGGCCGCGCGAAGTCGTGCCGGACGACCGGGCGGCCCTCCAGGTGGTTGGCGAGGTTGCCGGCGGCGAGGCACCAGAAGTCCAGGGCGGAGGGGTCGTCGGGGCCGCCGCCCGGAGGCGACCACTGGACGAACCGGACGCCGGTGCGCCCGGTCGGCACCGACACCAGCTCGATCTCCACCGGCGAACCGGCGCCGGCCTCCCAGCAGAGCGCCAGCCGCCGGCCCGGTTGCGCATCGATCGTCCGCAGGGCGCCGCTGGCCCATCTCGGGGTGAAGCTTCCATCGGTACGGAAGCAGCCCGCGTCGGGCTGCGTCTCCACCCGCTCGGCGAACCAGCCGGCCAGCGCCTCGTGATCGGTCAGCGCGGCGTAGACGGCCGACCGGCGGGCGTTGACGGTCGTGGACACCATCAGACGTGCCGGTGCCATGGCAGCTCCCTCCACCGAGCGGTCCGACACGAGGTGGGAAGATCCTCCGGCAACTTCGCATCCCGCCGAGCGCCGCACTAGGACTAATAGTCATAGTGGAAGCCGCAGCCGCCCACCGCAAGGAGGACATCGTGGCAGATCCCCATCGGCCCGGGGCCCCCGGCCTGCCGGCCACCGCGTACGCGGTTCTCGGTCTGCTCTCCTTCGGGCGCGAACTGACCGGTTACGACCTGCGCAAGTGGTCCATGAACATGCGCTTCTTCTACTGGAGCCCGGCGCAGAGCCAGGTCTACAGCGAGCTGCGCCGGCTGCTGGCCCAGGGCTACATCAGCGAGCGGCAGGAGACGCAGCGCGGCTCGCAGACCAAGCGCCACTACCGGATCACCGACACCGGGGTGGCGGCCCTGCGGGCATGGCTGAGCCGGGACGAGGTGGATCCGCCGGTGATCAAGCACAGCGTGATGCTGCGCCTGTTCTTCGGTCACCAGGCGGACCCGGAGGAACTGCACCGCGCGCTGCACGGCTACCTGTCCTGGCTCCGGGAGCAGCGTGCCGACCTGGGCGAGGTCGGGCGTGGGCTGCTGCCCGACTTCCGGTACCCGCATCTGGTGGCCGTGTGGGGCCAGGCCTATTACGCCGCGGAGACCGCGGCGGTCGAAGCGGTGCTGGCCGAACTCGAACGTCTCCGGCCGCCGGCGACGCCGGCCGGGCCCTCTGCACCGCCGGGACCGCAGGACCACTGAGACCCTGGGCGCGCGACCGGGGCCCGTCCGTCCGGACGGGCCCCGGCGGGTCCGGCGTCAGTCCCGGGCGGATGCGCCACCCGGTGCCGGCCGGGAGGCCGCCGCGCCGGCGGACGAGCCGGCGGTGCCCGACGTCGGCGGCGCAATGGCCGGGCCCCCGGCGGGCGCGGAGGACCCGCCCGCCTCGGGGCCCAGCAGCTGCGCGGCGAGCGCCGCACCGTCGTAGTAGACGCGCCACCGGAAGATCCGCCCGTCCCGGAACTCGAAGGTCTCGGCCACCTCGGCCTTCACCAGCCGGTTGGTCGGCGGGACAGTGCCGCCCGGCACCTCCAGCGGGCCGGTCTGCAGACCTCCGCCGGCGTGCTCACTGGCCACCTTCTCGCCGTCGGCGATCAGGTTGGTGATGAACAGCCGCGCCTCGGGCAGCGCGGTCTTGGAGATCGAGAACCAGCGGCGCAGTCCGTCCGGCCCGCGGTAGATCTGCCCGGCCGGCACGTCGTGCAGTTCGAAATCGTCGGTGACGCTCTCCACGATGGAGTCGAGGTCACCCTGGTTGTACCACTCGAAAATCTGGTGGATGAGTCGGCTGTTGCGCTCCGGTGCGCCGGGGTCCCCGAATCCCAGCAGCCCACTGAGCAACGTCCGGAGTTGTTCGCCGAACACGCGCAGGTCATTCACGTGGCTCTCCTATTCTGCTGTGCCGCTCCTCCATTCGTACGGCCGCTGCGGTCATCGAACTTCTCGCAGCTTGCCGCGCTTTCCGGGCCGGACGCGGACGGCCGGCGGACGGCCGCGCAGCAAGGGGGAAGAAGCCGCACGGGCGGTGCGCACCTACCAATGGATGGAGATCGGTGTGCCACGTCTCCGAACGGAGATCGGTAAACGATTCTTCAAGTCGGCTGAGGAGCGGCCCCGCCGATCTTCCTGGGGAAGCGCCCGCCCACGGCCGCACAACTGTGAGGAAGGACAGAATGCCTGCACTGCTGCATTCCCACGAAGTCAGCCAACTTCTCGAACTGGTCCAGGACCAGCCTGGTTCCACCTCCGTCTTCCTCGACCTGCTCGGCCAGATCAAGGACCGGGTGGCCGCCGCCATCGACGCCGACCCCCTGGTCGCCGAGCGTCTGGGCGGCAACCGGCACCGGCTGATCGACATCGAGTTCCGCGAGGAGGAGCAGAAGGTCGCCGACGCCCAGGTGTCGGTCCGCCTCGCCGAGGCGGTCATCTACGACTACGACCGCAGCGTCCTCATCATCGCCGTGCTGGACCTGCGGGCCGGCGTGGTGGAGGCGATCGTCGAACGGCCGGGCATCCAGCCCGCGCTGACCGCGGAGGAGCGGGAGGAGGCGTACGAGCTGGTCGTCACCGACGACCGGTACGAGGCGCTGCGTGCCCGCGGCCCGGTCGACATGGTGGCCCTGCCGGCCCGGGCGGCCCAGATCGAGGAGAACCCCCGCTTCGGCCACCGGCTCTTCCAGCTCTACTTCTGGTCCCGCGGTGACGCGCCGGCCCGGGTCGGGCAGGCGGCGGTCGACCTGAGCACCCGCGAGGTCGTCCCGACCGACGAGGCGCGGGGCACCGCGTCGGGGCCGCAGACCCAGGCTCCCCACAACTGACGAGGAGACAACCAATGCCTGGCGGTTACATCACCCACGCCAACTGGACCTTCGGATACTCGATCAACACGATGCAGGGCACCGGGCTGCGGCTCGCCCACGCCCACTTCGACGGCCGACCCGTCCTGTTCCGGGGCGAGCTGGCCTTCACCCTGGTCGACCACGGCCCGACCCACGGCGTGGCCAAGAACGGCCTCGGCGCCCGGGGCGGCGGGTCGCCCCTGGTGCCGCTGCTGCCCACGGCGCCCAACGCGGCCGGGAGCGACCTGCCCCCGACGGCGATCGCCACCAACGACAGCCAGTACGACGCGGCCGCCAATCCGACGGGCGCGGTCCACGTCGAGCGGTACGGCCCCAGCGGCATCGAGCCGGCGAAGGTCGCCTTCTGGGCGAAGTTCCAGGCCGGTGACTACCAGTACGTGCACCGCTGGGAGCTCTTCGAGGACGGCGTCATCGCCGCCTCGGTGGGTGTCGGCGGGCGGCCGGCCGCCGGCCCGGTTGCGGGCCTGCCGCACACCCATCACCACTACTACCGGCTCGACCCGGACGTGGCGACGATCGGCGGGAACACCGTCCAGCTCGGCACCCGGGGCGGGGCTGCCGCGACCCAGTGGCAGAACGTGGCGCGTGGCGCCCACACCCTGGAGCCCGGCTCCCGGCTGCGGGTGGCGAGCGAGGCGCCCAAGCCCAACGGCCTGCTCCGTTCCTACGAGCTGCTGCCGGGGTCGAACATCGGCCCGGACGGCCGCACCAGCAGCGCCGACCTCTGGGTCGCGCCCTACCGGGGCAACCTGGACGACGGCTACGAGGTCGGCACCGACGACAGCGTTCTGACCTCGAGGTACGCGGCTGAGACGGGCGCCTCGGTGGGCGAGGAGAACGACGTCAGCCTGTGGTACGCGCTGCGGCAGCACGTCGAGCCGCGGACGGCGGGCGAGGAACACCGGATCGTGCCCTACCGCTTCACGGGCTTCCGGCTGGACCCGCGCGACTTCCTCGACGACACTCCGAACCGGCTGTACCGGACCTCACCGCCCTCGCCGTGAGGCGGGCGGCCTGATCCGAGGTCGAAAACAGGGGTGGGGCCCTCGGCGGCCCCACCCCGTCGTCGCGTCCCCGGACGGTCAGCCCGTCGGCGGCTTGAGCCGGTCGGGGGCCGGCTCCCACAGCTCGATCCGGTTGCCTTCGGGGTCGATCGCCCAGCCGAACCGGCCTTCCGGATAGTCCTCGGGCTCGGGGCTGACCTCCACGCCGGCGGCCCGCAGCTGCGCGAGCATCGCCGCCATGTCCCGGACGCGGAAGTTGAGCCGTACCGCCTGCCCGGTCTCCTCCTCGACGTCGGCGCCGTACGGCGCGAAGACGGTGGGGCCCTGCTCCTGCCACCAGTCCCGGTCCTCGTCCGGAGTGGGCGGTGGCGTGAGGCCGAGGTGGTCGACGTACCACTTCGTCATCGCCGTCGGGTCCTTGACCCGGAAGAAGAGACCACCGATGCCCGTCACACGTTCCACAGGGAACCTCCGTCTGATCCGCCCCGCACCCGACGGGGCCGGGCGCTCACGTCTCGTGCACTATGACTGTCAGTCATAGTGCACGAGACGCACGATCCACGCCAGCCGGACACGGGTGGGCGGGCCGTCAATCTCCGGAGCCGCGCCCAGCCGGCACCAGACCGGCGAACCGGAGCAGTTCCACCATGCCGAAGACACCGTTCTGACCGGCCAGAGTGGGTCGCCAGGCGGGGTAGGCGGAGCAGTACGACATCGGGTCTCCCTTCAGGATTCCCAGCAACACCTCCGCCACCAGCCGCCCGCCGACCGGGCCGAGCCGGTGCCCGCCGGTGAGCACCTCCGCCTCCTTCAGGATGTAGTACCAGAGGTAGGCGGGACCGTCGAAGTCCAGCAGCTCGTCGGAGAGCGGCACCTCTCCCATGGCGCGTGCGACGTCCTGGCCCGACGGCAGCTGCTGCGCCTCGCTGCGCAGCATGTTCCGCACGGCCAGCGAGCCGAGCGACTTCGCGAGCGCGCCCTCCTTCGCTCCCGGCACCGCGCTCACCGGCAGGTTGAGCAGCGCCGACGTGAGCGAGGCGCCGAACGCCTTGGCCCGCTGGGGTACCCGGTTCGGGTCGGTCCGGAAGAACAGCGACCAGTCGATCGAGTGCTCGGGCAGGATCCGCCCGCCCCGCAGGTCCGCCCGCGGGCTCGGGGGCGCGTTCCGATCGGCCGGGAACAACGGCGCGCTGAACTTCTCGTTGATCTGGTAGCGGGGCAGGATCGTCGAGTGCATCACCCGGAACGCGGCGACCGCGAACTCCACCGGGATGTACGGCACCGGACGGGGGTCGTAGAAGCGCAGGCCGTTCTCGAAGATGTCGTCGACGATGTGCTGCCCGACGAAGAGCGGCAGGTACTCGTGCACCACGATCCACTGGAAGTGCCAGCGGACCAACTGCTGTGCCTTGTAGGTGAGTTCGTTGTAGTAGTTGTCGAGGGAGAGCAGATCGTCGAGCCGGCCGGCCGGCGCGTCACCCGGGGCCGCCGGTCGTGACCGGACCCGGTCGCCGACCGCGTCGGTGAGGCTGCCGTCGGCCAGCCCGTCCACCACGCGGTTGTGGAACTTGATGAACGCGAGGTGGATGTGGGCGATCAGCATGTTCTCGTCGTTGCGCGGGTCCCCGATCAGCGGCACCCCCTCGGCGGTCCGCGCGAAGTCGGTACCGCCCGGCCCGAGTACCAGTTTGGTGCCGTGCGACGCCTGGTCGTAGAGGTAGGGGTCGACTGTCGGCCCGGCGCCGTAGAGCGCGTCGAGGTCGAGCCGCGGCGGCCGGAACGCCTGGATGGCCTCCGGGTCGACCTGCTGGTTCAGGATGGTGGTGGGGTCGAAGGTGATGTTGTGGTCGATGAACTGGGCGAGGTAGACGAAGCCGGTGTCGACCGGGCCGAGCTTGTCCGGGGTGATCTCCCCAGCGTCCAGCCGGCCTCCCGGAAGCCCGTACTCCTCGGCCAGCGGCAGGCCGGTCGGGCGACGGGGCGGCAGGTTGGGAAACATCCGGCCGAACCGGCCGTGCTGTGCGGTGTTCCCCGGGGGAACGTGGAGGCCGCGGTGCTGTGTGACGCCGTGACGCATGGCAGTCCCTTCATGAGGCTGACGCGAAGGGGCGCGACACCTGGTCGCGCCCCTTCGCCATTGATAGCCACCGTCGGGTGCCGGGGTCTTCTCCCGGCTTGCGGATCCGCCACGCAGCCGCGGACGCGCCCGGCCGCTCAGCCGGCGAGGAAGCCGCCGTCCACGGCGAGCACCGCGCCGGTCACGTAGCTCGCCTCGGCCGAGGCGAGGAAGACGGCCGCGCCGACCAGGTCCTCCGGCTCCGCCACCCGGCCGATCGGGATCCGCTGGGCCAGCATGGCCTGGACCTCGGGGGCCTGCAGGAGCGGCTCCATCATCGGCGTCCGGGTCGCTCCGGGGATCAGTTCGTTGACCCGTACGCCCTGCGGGGCGAACTCGGCGGCCCAGCTCACCGTCAGCATGTGCAGCGCCGCCTTCGCGGCGGCGTACACCGCACCGCCCGGAGAGCCCCGGTGGGCGCCCGCGGTGGTCACGTTGACGACCGACCCGCCGCGCTCCACGAGGGACGGCAGAGCGGCCCGGGTGACGAACAGCGGCGCCTTGAAGTTGATCGCCAGGACCTCGTCGACGTTCTCCTCGGTCACCTGGCCGGCGGTGCCCATGCTCATCACGCCGGCGTTGTTCACGACGACGTCGACCCCGCCGTGGCTGTCCAGCACCGCCCGCACCAGCCGGCCGGCCTCACCGGGCCGGGACAGGTCCGCGAGGACCGCCTCGGCCCGCCCTCCGGCGGCCGAGATCCGCTCGACCACGGCGTCGGCGCGTTCCTTGTCCCGGCCGTGCACGACCACAGTGGCGCCCTCGGCCGCGTATCCCGCGGCGATGGCCCGGCCGATGCCGGAGGTGGAGCCGGTGACCAGCGCTACTCTTCCCTCGAGACGGTTCATGACGGCACTCCGATCGACGTGTGGTCCGGGCTGTCGGTCCGGTCCGGCGACGCGGCGGGTCGCGGCGGCCGGATGACGAGGGTGAGCAGCGCGGCGGCGACGAGGATCACGGCCGCGACCTGGAAGGCGAGCACCGTGCCGCCGATGGCGGCGGCGTCCTCGCCGGCGCCGTCGGAGACCATCTGCCGCGACCTCAGCCCCGCGAGACTGACCAGCAGCGCCAGGCCGACGGCACCGCCGATCTGCTGGGCGACGGTCAGCATCCCCGAGCCGAGGCCGGCGTCCTCGGCGGTGGTGGCGGACATCGCGGCGGTGGCGAGGACCGGCACGGCGAGCCCGGCGCCCAGCGCGACGAGCACCATGCCGGGCAGGATGTCCGGCAGGTAGCGTTCGGTCCCGTCGATCCAGGACAGGTAGAGCAGTCCGGCCGCGGTGAGCAGCGGTCCCACGAGCAGCACCGGCCGGGGGCCGAGGCGCCCGACCAGGCGCTGCGAGAGCGAGATGCCGATCAGCAGGCACACGGCCATTGGTACGTACGCCAGGCCGGTCTGCAGCGGCGACCAGCCCAGGCGCTCCTGGACGTGCAGGGTGAGCAGGAAGAACATCGCGAACAGGCCGGTGGTGAAGAGCATCATGGTGCCGTTCGCCGCGCTGCGCGTGCGGTTGGCGAAGAACCGCAACGGCACGAGCGGGTACGCGACCCTGCGTTCCTGGAGCACGAACGCCGCGAGCAGCACCACGGCCACCGCCAGCGGAACGAGCGCGCGAGGGCTGCCCCAGCCGGCGCCGGGCGCCTCCAGCAGCGCGAACACCAGGGCGGCGAGGCCGACCGTGGCGGTGACCGCGCCCGGGATGTCGACCCGTTGGCGAGCGGCCGTCGCGGCGGGCGGAACCAGTGCCGGCACCAGCGCGAGCACGACGACCGCCACCGGCAGGTTGATCAGGAAGACCAGCCGCCAGGAGACCAGGTCGGTGAGCAGACCGGACAGCACGTAGCCGACGATTCCGCCGAGGGCGGCGATGCCGCCCCAGAGGCCGATGGCCTTGGCCCGCTCCGCGCCCTCCGCGAAGATCAGGGTGATCAGGGCGAGCGCGGTCGGCGAGGCCAGCGCGCCGCCGACGCCCTGGAGGAACCGTGCCGCCACCAACTGCCAGGGCTCCTGCGCGACGCCGCAGGCGAGCGACGCCACGGCGAAGACGGCCACACCGGCGAGGAACACCCGACGGTGCCCGACCAGGTCCCCGGCACGTCCACCGAGCAGGATCAGGCCGCCGAAGGCCAGCAGGTAGCCGTTGACGACCCAGGCCAGGCCGGTGGCCGAGTAACCGAGGTCCTCGCGGATGGACGGCAGCGCGACGTTCACCACCGTGTCGTCCACGACCAGCATGAACTGCACGAAGCAGAGCAGTGTCAGCGCCCACCAGCGCCGGCGTACGGGTGAACGGGGCTCATCGGCCGCAACGGCCATGTCTCCTCCTGGGTTAGTGCACGACGTCTCACGCGCGGCGTGACTCGACGACCATGGGCAGGCTGTTGGGCAGGCCGCCCTTGGCGACCGACGGCTTCACGACGTGACCGGGCACCGGCCGCAGGCGCAGCCGGCGGACGAGCGTGGCGAACACGACGAGCATCTCGGTCATGGCGAACTGCTCGCCGATGCAGATGTAGCGGCCGGAACCGAACGGCAGGAACGCGTTGCGGGGCACCTCTGCCGCACGTTCCGGCAGCCACCGGTCCGGGTCGAACCGGAGCGGATCGCGGTAGATCCGGGGGTCGCGGTGGATCGCCTGCGGGCTGAACATGATGGTCGCGCCGGCCGGCAGGGCGTACCCGCCGAGTTCGACGGCCCGGGTCGTCTGGCGGGTCAGCACCCACATCGCGTACAGCCGCAGCACCTCGCTGAGGAAGCGCCGGGTGTACTCGAGCTTCGGCAGGTCGGCCGCGGTGACCGGCCGGTCGCTGAGCACGTCCGTCAGCTCCTCGTGCAGCCGGCGCTCGACGTCCTCCCGCTGGCCCAGCTCGTACGCCGCCCACACCAGGGCACCGTTCGTGGTCTCGGTCGCGGCGGTGGCGATGGTCATCACCTCGGCGTGGACCTGCAGGTCCGGCATCGGCTCGCCGGTGTCCTCGTCACGGGCCGCGAGCAGCATCGACAGCACGTCCCCGTGGTCGACACCGTCGCGCCGGTACGCCTGGATCATCCGGTCGATGATCTGGTGCAGCCGGTGCAGCGCCCGGTCGAAGCGGCGGTTGCCCGGGGTGGGAAGGGCCGCGAGGGCCGGCATCATGGTGCGGACGGCCACGCCGCTCACCGCGATCGGGATCGACGTGCGGAACTCCTCGACCGCCTCGCGCCCGATGTCGGAGGCGAACAGCGCCTTCGCCGCGACGGTGAGGGCGATCTCGCGCATCTCCTGTTCCATCACGATCCGGTCGCCGTCGCGCCAGCCGGCGATCCGCTCGCCGGCGATGGCGCGCATGACGTCGACGTAACCCGCGACGCGTTCCTTGTGGAACGCGGGCTGCATGAGGCGGCGCTGGCGGTGGTTGAAGTCGCCGGTCGAGCACGAGATGCCGTTGCCGAGCACGAGCTTCGCCTTCTCGACCAGAGGGCCCTTGCCGGCGAAGGCCGGGGCGTCGGTGACCAGCACGCGGCGCAGCAGGTCGGCGTCGTTGACCACGTAGACCGGTTTGCGGCCGAGGTAGATCCGGACCACCGGCGCGGTGTCCCGGGCGCGCTCCATCAGCCGGAGTCCCTGGCTCATCAGCAGCGGTGCGTGCCCGGCTATGGGCAACCGGCCGGGCAGCACCGGCACCTCTGGCTTCGTCGTGTCTGCGGCGACCATCGGATCCTCCCCGGCGGTTCGCGCCCCACCCGGCTGGCAGCGCCGGCCGGGATGCACCGCGGGCGAGCGGCGATCAGCCGACGGGACGGCGGCGCACGGAATCCGTCGCCGCCCGACGCCCTCTATGACTAACAGTCATAGTGGAGTATGACTATCAGTCAGTGCAACCCCGGCGCGCCGTTCACCTGCCGGGCGAGGGGTCGTCCCGCCGGCGCCGGTGGAGCAGCCGCAGTCCGACGACCAGCAGCACCAGCAGGTCGGCCCCGAGCAGCACGAGCACCCACGGCTCGGCCGACGCGCCGTGCGAGTGCCCGCCCCCCGCCGGATCGACCTGGACACGCGGATCGGGCCGGTCGCCGACGACTGCCGGCGGCGCGTCCCCACGTACGTCGAACCGGATCGTGCCGGCCAGCTCACGGCCGGCGCCGAACTCCGCGTGATAGGCCACCAGGTACGTCCCCTCGCCGGCCGGCGGCACGGCGATGCTGACCTGGCGTCCACGAACGACCGGGCGGCCGACCTGCGGCGCGATCCCGGGCGCGGCGACCGAGAGGTGCGTCCCGGAGCCGGCCGGCGGACGGTCGAAGGTGAGCGTGACCGAGGACGGCGGCCGGCCGACGACCGCCCGGTCCGCGGGCGCCGCGGAGACCATCCGGACCGGTGCCGCGGCGGACAGGATGCTCAACAGCGGTACGCCGAGCGCGAGCGCCGCCACCGCCGCACCGGCCGCCCAGCCCGTGCGGGCCGGCCGGGCGGCGGGGACGGGCACGTCAGGCCCCCGCGGGAGCGGGACGACGACAGCTGCACCGCATCAGTGCCCGCTCGTGCCACGTCGGACGCAGGTGCAAGCCGATCGCGATCACCATCGGCGCGAAGACCACGGCGTTGTAGAACAGGTGCAGCTCGACGCGCGGGAACACGACCTGGGCGAGGCTGGTCGGCACCGGGCGACCCAGCAGGTACTGACCGGTGAGCGACTGGACGAGCAGCAGCAGGTGCTCCAGGTGGTGCCACACCTGCACGCCGAGGGCGATGCCCCACCACAGCCGGGCGCGGCCGACGAAACCGTCCCGCAGCAGCCAGAAGCCGGCGAGCATCACCAGGGCGTATCCGTAGTGCAGCCACTCCGACTCGATCAGCCACGGGAAGGGCATGCCCAGCAGACCACGGGCGTCGGGCCGGCTCCAGCCCAGGATCCAGATCTGCGCGGCCTGCACGAGGTGCTCGGCCCAGTGGGCCAGCACGACGAACGTGAACACGTTGATCGCGGCGCGGTGCCAACTGGTGTTCCACGCCGTGACGAGCGACGTGGGGTTCACCGGCTGGAGCCGCCGAGGACGGTCGGACATCGGGCCTCCGGGGATCGGCGCTGACGGCGTGGCCGTAGCGGTCGGACGGCTTCGACGGTAGGAGCGGACCGGGTCCGGAACCTCTTCCCGCTTGCGGTCCGTCCCGGCCGGACGGTCCCGGCCCGTGCGGGCTGCCGGCCGGCCGCCGGAGGCGGGTCGCGCGGCCGGCGCCGGACCGGGCATAGTGGCCCGCGGCGCCATCGACCGGCGTCGCCGGCTCGGGGGAAGAGGTGGTGGGGAGTGACGACGCGCTCACGTGTCCGGCTGGCCCGGGCGGCCGCACTGGTGGCGCTGGCCGGAGGGACGCTCGCGGTGGCGGCGGCACCGGCGACGGCCGCGCCGGAGACGGTGAGCATCCTGAGCGTGTCGGCGGAGAACGTGAAACCCCGCGAGACGGTACGTGTGCAGTTCCGCGTCACCAACGACGGACGCCGCGCCGAGACGGCGATCGTGGTGGTGGGCGGCGGCCTGCGGTGCGCCACCGGCTGCCGGGCGGAGCCGAATCTCCGGCCCGGTCAGAGCCGGACCTTCGACGCGACACTCGTGGCCCCTGACGCTCGCCCGGGCGAGACCACCGGCCTCAACATCTCGGTCGGCGTGCGGCTCGCCGGGCAGAACAGCTACGCGTACAAGATGGTCTACGTCCACGGGCCGGGCGCCTCGCCCTCCGGCGAGGCCGAGCCGGCGGCGGGGGTGAGGGGGGTCTCCGGCCGGGTCGGCGACGCCGACGAAAAGGCCATCGGCGGGGCGGATCTGACCATCCGGGACAGTGCCGGCCACGAGTACCGGACGACCAGCGACCGCAGCGGCCGGTTCTCGATCACGTCCAGGGCAGGCAGGACGATCGCCGAGGGATCCATCACGGTCCGCGCGACCATGGACGGCTACCGCACCGCCCGCGCGACCGTACGGGGCCGGGCCGGCGACGTCGCGACCGTACGGTTGACCCTCTCCGCGGTGCCGGCGCCGACCACGACGTCGCCGTCGCCCACCGCGGAGGCGAGCCCTCTCGCCGAGGCGGCTGACGACGGCGCCCCCGCGGCCGCGCCGCCCACACTCACGGCCACCGGCGACGAGGGCGGCAGTACGTCGATGTTCCTGCTGGGCGGCCTGCTGGTCGCCGCGGGCCTGGGCGCGCTCGCACTGGTGATGGTGCGGCGCAGGAGCGCACCGGGCGCGGAGGCGGAGGCGGCCGCTCTCCCGGCGGCCCGGCTGCCGGCCGGCGGAGACCTGGCCGACGCGCCGACCGCGATCCTGCACATCGGGCCGGCCGGCGGAAGCCCGGCTGTCCCGGGTCCGCCGGGGCGCGCGAAGGCTCGCCCTACGCCGTCCGCTGCGGGCCGACGACGCTCCAGCAGAGGCCGGCAGGGTCGCGCAACATGACCTGGTGCGACGGGGCAGCCGGCGGCTCGAGGTGGGCGCCCGCGGCCACCGCCCGCCGCAGCACCGACTCGGGGTCCGTCCGCTCGATGGTCAACACCTCGTCACGGTCTGCGGCCACCGACGGGTCGCCCGCCTCCCACCACTCGCTCACGGTCAGGTGATGGCCGCCGACGGCCAGTTCCGCGTGCACGACATGCCCGTCGAGCAGGCACTCCCGTTGGATGGCCACGGCGTCGAAGACGTCCGTGTAGAAGGCGATCGCCTCGCTTGTGTCGCTGACCGTCAGGTGCGGTCCCGTACGCTGGTCCTGTGCCCGCATGAGACTGCTGTCCCTTCGCTACTCGGCGATCCGGGTCCGACCGGTCCAGCGGAAGACCACCGGCTCGACCGCCGCGGCGGCGTTGCCCCGCTCGAAGTGCTCGTACCCGCCGTAGTACAGGATCTTGATCTTCTTCTCTGCCGTGGAAACCCGACGGCTGCGCAGGTCGGCCGGCAGGTCGGCCGGGCCGCCCTCCAGGACGACATCGATGACGCCGGCGGCGTCCCGGGCGACCGGATCAGCTTGCGAAACGTCCTTCATGGCACGACCTCCGTCGCATTCCGCACACCTTACGAGCCGCTACAGGGGCGACGGCGGCTCGGTCCACACAGGTCCAACGACACCCGATGCCGGGTGAACCGAACGTAGTGCAGATCACATTTCGCCGGCACCCTTAGCGCACCCCTAGATACGCCCTGGGCAGCGACGATGCCCAGACCAGCCCTGTCGGGCGGCGGGCTCACTCCCAGCGGAAGAAGCGCGTCGCCCCCAGGGAGGCGACGGCGGCCGTGACGGCCAGGGCGATCAGCTGCGGCAGTTCGGGGTCGGCGCCCGCCCACGCCGCGCCGATGGTGTCGACCGTCGCGCCGAGCGGCGAGTAGTCGGCGACGACGGCCAGGGCACTCGGCATCCGGTCGCGGGGCAACCAGGCACCGGCCAGGAAGAGCAGCGGGAAGAACAGCGCGGGGCCGATCGACTGTGCCGCCCTGGCCGACGGCGCCAGCGCCGCGATCAGCAGGCCGACGGCGAACAGACACGCGACCCCGAGAAGGAAGGCCAGCACGAACCCGGGCAGGTTGGCCGGCGCCGGCTGGTCCAGCAGGAACCGCACGGCGATCGCGGTGACCACCGCACCGAGCACGCCCATCACGAGGTTGACCACGACCTGGGCGACCAGCAGCAGCGCGGGCTGCACCGGGGTCGTCGCCAGACGGCGCAGGATCCGGCGTTCCCGGTAGATGCCCAGCGCCATCGGCAGGGTGAAGAGCGCGAGCATGCCGATGGTGAGAGCCAGCGCGAGCGACGGGAGGAACGTCTGCTCGGCGTGCTGCCCGGTGTCGGCGGCCGTACCGGCACGCTGCGGCAGGCCGAAGACGAGCATCAGGCCGATCGGCAGGGCGAAGACGAAGAACAACGACACGGGCTCCCGGAGGAACAGCTTCGTCTCGACGGCGATCAGCTTGGACAGGGCGCTCACGACGACCTCCCGTCGGTCGGGGACTGCGCGGCGGTCCGGCCGCCACGGCCGGTCAGGGCGACGAAGGCGTCGTCGAGGCTGGGCTGCTCGACCCGCAGGTCCGTGTAGGTTGTTCCGCGCCCGTTGAGCGCTGACAGGACCGACTGGAGCACGTCCTTCGTGCCGGTCACCGTCACCTCCGCGCCGTAGCGGCTGACCCCGGTCACGTCGGGCGAGGCGAGCAGCAGGGCGTCCTCGACCGGCTCCGCCGGGCGGAAGTGCACCCGGTGCTCGCTGCCGACGCGGGCGAGCAGGCCAGCGGGGCTGTCGATGGCCACCACCCGCCCCTTGTCGATGATCGCGATCCGGTCACAGAGTCGTTGCGCCTCCTCCATGAAGTGGGTGACCAGCACGACGGTGACGCCGCGGTCGCGAATCCGCTCGACGAGATCCCAGGTGTCCCGGCGGCCCTGCGGGTCGAGGCCCGTGGTCAGCTCGTCGAGGATGGCGATCTCCGGCCTGCCCACCAGCGCCAGGGCCACCGACAGTCGCTGCTTCTGCCCGCCGGAGAGCTTCTGGAAGTAGGTGTTGCGCTGCTCGGCCAGGCCGAGGTCGGTCAGCAGCTCGTCGATGTCGGCCCGGTTGCGGTAGAAGGACCGGTAAAGGTCCAGCGCCTCCCGCACCCGCACCTTGTCCGGCAGCTGGCTCTCCTGGAGCTGGGCGCCGACGCGCTGGCGCACCTCGGTGCGGTCGCGCACCGGGTCCAGCCCGAACACCCGGACGGTCCCGCCGTCGGGACGGCGCAACCCCTGCACGCACTCCACCGTGGTCGTCTTGCCGGCGCCGTTCGGGCCGAGGACGCCGAAGATCTCGCCCTGCTCGACGGTGAAGGAAACGTCGTCGACCGCGACCTTCTCGCCGTACCGCTTCTGCAGATGATCGACCTCGATGACCGGCATCTGGGGTGGTCCTCCTTCATGTGCGGTTTGCCGTCGGAAAGGGCGGACCCCTCGGCTGATCGCGGCGTCGGTTCGCGGGAACGGGCCGGACCCGGGCCGACCGACGCCCGACATCATCCGCGCAACCGATGCGCCGATCAACTGATCGGGTGACGAATCGGGGGTGTCGATGTCGGGGAACGATCCTCCACAGGGGTGCCGCCCGGCGACAGGGGTGTCGCCCGGTCACGCCAGGTGTCCGTGCGTCCGTCCGGGCGGGCGGCGGCTCCGGGCGGCTTCTCGCCCACGGATCCGGTGTGGCTCGTCACCGCCGTGCCGGGCACAGCGGCAGCAACTCGTCGAGCCGGGTCAGAACGACGTCCGGGCCGGCCGTGCGCAGCGTCTCCTCGTCGGACTCGCCCCACAGCGCGGCCACCGCCGTCACCCCGGCCGCCCGCGCGCTGGCCAGGTCGCTGGGCGCGTCGCCGACCATCAGCGCCTCCGCGGGCCGGGCCCCGAGCAGGTGCAGCGCCCGCCGTACGATGTCGGGCGCGGGCTTCGGGCGGGGCACCTCGTCCGAGCCCACCACGTGGTCGACGAGCGGCAACAGGTCGAGCCGGCCGAGCAGGTCCCGGGCGCGTACGCCGCTGCGGCCGGTGGCCACCGCGAGCCCGATCCCCCGCCGACGCAGGGTGCGCAGCAGCTCCGCCGCGCCGTCGACCGGGCTGACCCGGTGTGCAAGGCGGTTGCTCTGCCGCACGAACGGCTCGGCGAGCGCCGCTGGCAGACCCATCAGCTCCAGCACCTCCGGCAGGTACCGGCCCGGGTGGCGGCAGTACTCCTCGACCGGGGCCATGCCGTCGCCGACCACCTCGGCGTAGGCGAGGGCGAACGCCTCTCTGGCCACGGCGAGGCTGTCGACCAGCACCCCGTCGAGGTCGAACACCACCGCCCCGACACCGTCGGGTGCCGCCGTCGCCCTCGCGACCACCGATGTCACCTCCCCGCCCGCACGACCACCACGGCCGGTAGGGGTGGCAGGCCGCGGAGACCCCCGACTACGGTCAGGACCGTTCTCCCGGCCCACCGGCGCGGCGCACTCGCCCACCCGGATCCGGCGGTACCCCACGACCCTACCGGCGTCGCGGCCCCCGGCAGGGCTCGGACCGGGCCGCTGAGAGGATCGCACCATGCCGCTGCTGGGCTGGCTGACGAAGGGCACCGACGAGCACCCGGACGCGATCCGGGTCGACGGCCGGGCGGCGTCCTGGGTGGAGCTTCGCCGCCTTGCCACGGCGGTGGCCGACGAGCTGCGCGGCGTCGACCGGGTGGCGATCGAGGCCACCGCCACCCTGGAGACCGTGGTCGGCGTGGTGGGCGCGCTGACGGCCGGGGCGGCGGTCGTGCCGATCCCGCCGGACGCCGGGCCGATGGAGCGCGATCACATCCTGCGCGACTCGGGCGCGACGGCGCTGCTGGCCCCGGCCGGCGCGGAACACACCGTCGGTGACGCCGGCCGGCCCGTCGTACCCGTCGACCTGACCCGCCGGTCGGACACCGTCCACCCCGAGCCGGATCCGGCCTGCACCGCGGTGATCCTCTACACCAGCGGCACCACCGGCGCCCCGAAGGGCGCCGTGATCTCCCGCCGCGCGATCGCCGCCTGCCTCGACGGGCTGGCCGACGCCTGGGCATGGACGCCGGACGACCTGCTGGTGCACGGCCTGCCGCTGTTCCACGTGCACGGGCTGGTGCTCGGCGTGCTCGGACCACTGCGGCTGGGCGGCCGGCTGCACCACGTGGGCCGCCCCCGCCCCGACCGGTACGCCGCCGCCAACGGCACCATGTACTTCGGGGTGCCGACGGTGTGGTCCCGAATCGCCGCCGACCCGGACGCGGCCCGGGCGCTGCGTCCGGCGCGGCTGCTGGTCTCGGGCAGCGCGGCGCTGCCGGCGGCGGTCTTCGCCGACCTCGCCACCCTCACCGGTCACCGGGTCGTCGAGCGGTACGGGATGACCGAGACCCTGATCACTGTGAGCGCCCGGACGGACGGCCCACGCCGGCCCGGCACCGTCGGGCTGGCGCTGCCCGGGGTCCGTACGCGGCTGGTCGGCGACGACGGCACCCCGCTCCCGGCCGACGGGACGACGATGGGCGAGCTTCAGGTCACCGGCCCCACGCTGTTCGACGGCTACCTCAACCGTCCGGACGCCGACGCGGCGAGCCGTACCCCGGACGGTTGGTTCCGCACCGGGGACGTCGCCACCGTCGACCCG
Organism: Micromonospora sp. L5; assembly: GCF_000177655.2. Classification (NCBI taxonomy): domain Bacteria; kingdom Bacillati; phylum Actinomycetota; class Actinomycetes; order Micromonosporales; family Micromonosporaceae; genus Micromonospora; species Micromonospora sp. L5. The sequence continues at coordinate 6,365,518 of NC_014815.1, forward strand.
GACGGCTGGCACCGGATCGTCGGCCGGGCGTCGACCGACCTGATCAAGAGCGGTGGCTACCGGATCGGCGCCGGCGAGGTGGAGGACGCCCTGCTGACGCACCCGGGGGTCCGTGAGGCAGCCGTGGTGGGCACCCCGCACCCCGACCTCGGTCAGCAGGTCACCGCGTACGTGGTGGGCGACGGGGTGGGCGAGGCCGAGCTGATCGACTTCGTGGCCCGGCACCTTTCGGCGCACAAGCGACCACGCGAGGTGCGCCTTGTCGACGCCCTGCCCCGCAACGCCCTGGGCAAGGTGCAGAAGACGCGGCTCAGCGCAGACGGTTAGGACGCGACCGCCGGGATGCTGATCGCGGTGACCACCAGCCCCCGCTCGACCAGGAACCTGCCCGCGAACGCCCGCACCTCGGCCCCGCCGAACACCGGACCGGGCACCAGCAGCCGGGCCTCGAACGTGCCGGCCGGGTCGAACACGATGTCCGCCTCGGAGAAGTCCAGCCACTGGCCGGTGAGCGGGAACCACGCCTTGTACACCGCCTCCTTGGCGCTGAACAACAGGCGGTCCCAGCAGACGGCGGGGCGGACCGCGCCCAGCGTGACGGTGCGCGACCGTTCGGCCGGCAGGGCGATCGCTCCAAGCACCCCGTCGGGCAGCGGGGCGTGCGGCTCGGCGTCCACCCCGAGGCTGGCGAACGCCGCCGTACGGCCGACGACCGCCGCCCGGTAGCCATCGCAGTGCGTCATACTGCCGACCACGCCGTCCGGCCAGAGCGGGGCACCGCGTGCGCCGGAGACGATCGGCGCCGGGGCGAGGCCCAGCTCGCCGAGGGCCAGCCGGGCGCAGTGCCGCACTGTGGTGAACTCCCGGCGTCGCTTCTCCACCGACCGTGCCACCAGCGCCTCCTCCTCGGGGAACAGGGTCACGCCGGCGGGATCGGTGAAGGACTCGGACACCGCCACGGTGGGGGGCAGGATCTGCTCGATCACGTTGGCCGATGGTAGGCGCTGCGGCACCCCTCGCCGCGGCGGGCCTCGGCGATAGGTGCACCATAGGGGTCGGGTACGGGTGCCGGCCTGCACGGGACAGGTGCCACTCTGGGCGCCGTCCCGGTCCTGCGGGCGGGGCACCTGGATTTGGGGCGGATGGACGCGGGAATGGCGATGCTTACTGGCAAAGTGGTGCGGTTCGACGAGGTGCGGGGCTACGGGTTCATCGCCCCGGACGACGGCAGCGACGACGTGTTCGTGCACGCGAACATGCTCGACGGCGACAAGTGGGCACTGACGCCCGGCGTCCCGGTCGAGTACGACGCGGTGGAGACCGAGCGCGGCCCCAAGGCCGTGCTGGTGCGGGTGTCCGGCGTCGCCCCGGGTGCGGATCGCGTCCCGACGGCCGGTGCCGGGCTGTCCGCCCGGGCCGGCGTCACGGTCGGCGGCGGGCGCAGCAGGGACAGCGGGCAGGCCACGGGCGGCGCGGAGGACGACGAGGGTCTGTGCGACGTCCTCTCCGAGCGGGCCTTCTCCGCGGAGACCACCGAGGCGCTGGTGACCTCCGTGTCGGACCTGACCGGAGCGCAGATCGTGGCGGTACGTGCGAGGATGCTGGAGCTGGCCCGGCGGCACGGCTGGGTGGAGGGCTGACCGTGGCGGGGGCGGGTCACCGCCGCCCGCTGTCCGGCCGGCTCAGCCGCGGGCGATCAGCAGGGACTTGCTGATCCGCCCGAAGGCGCTGCGCGGCAGCTCGTCGACGAAGTGCACCCGCCGGGGGCGCTGGCCCGCCGAGAGGTACCGGCCGACGTGGTCGATGAGCACCTGCGCGGTCACCCCCTCGGCGACGACGTAGGCGGTGACCTGCTCGCCGAGCGCGTGGTGCGGCGTGCCGACGACGGCGGCGTCGCGCACGCCGGGGTGGCTCAGCAACGCCTCCTCGATCTGCCCGGCGGGCATCCGCCGGCCCCGGCTGTGCACCACGTCGAGCCCGCACCGCCCGATGATCCGGTACGTGCCGTCGGGGGCCACGCTGGCCAGGTCCCCGGTGGCGTGCCAGCGACCGGCGGCGAGGCTCCGCCCGCCGACGTACCCGCTGAACAGCGTCGGCCCGCAGACGCTCAGCTCGCCCGCCGACTGGCCGTCGGCCGGCACCGGCCGGTCCTCGCGGTCCAGCACGCGCGTCTCGACGCCGGGCAGGGGGGTGCCGACAGCGCCCGGAACCGTACGGTCGCCGGCCCGCCCGGTCAGCGCGACGAGCGTCTCGGTAGTGCCGTAGGCCTGCACCGGCCGGTGCGAGGTGAGCAGTCGGAGCCGCTCGGCCACGGCGCGGGCCAGCGGACCGTCCGCGGAAACGAGGATCCGCGCCGCGGACAGCGGCCGGGCCCGGTGGCCGTCCAGCGCTATCCTCGCCCACTGGTCGGGCGACGCCAGGTGCATGGAGCCGACCGGCCCGGCGGTGCCGGCGTCATCGAGGTGGACGAAACGGCTTCCGGCCCGCAGTGCGCCGAGCAGTCCGACGACCAGACCGTACGCCCGGAACAGCGGGGTGCCCTGGACGACCACGTCCTCCTCGCTCCAGTGCCACGCACGGGCCAGAAGGTCGAGGTCGGCGGCGATGGCGCGGCGCGAGATGCGCACCCCTCGTGGCGGCCCTGATGCGCCACCGGTGTAGAGGATGACGGCGTCGCTGCCCGGGGCGGGCTCGGGGTGCCGCGTCGAGGCGTGTTCTCGCAGGTCGACCGGGATCGTGGACAGGCCGTCGGCCCCGGACGGGGCACGGCCGAGGATCACCGTCGCTCCGGACTGCCGCAGGATGCGGCGGCGTTCGCGTTCGTCGGCGCCGGGAGGCAGCGGTACGAGCGGCGCCCCGGCGAGGAGGGCGCCGAGCATTCCGACCACCGCTTCCAGCGTCGGTGTGCCGTCGACCGCGACCGCGGTCGCGCCCCTGATCCGATCAGCGACGGCGGTGACGCAGCCCAGCAGGGCCTCGCTGGAGAGGGCTTTTCCGGCCACCGTGACCGCGTCGGCCCGATCCGCACCGAATCCACGCAGCACCGGCAGCAGTGTCATCTCCGCTATCCCCTGCGCGGGGCCGCAACGAGTCGCGGCGGCAGCTGGGACATCACGACGGCCACAGAACCCTTCAGGTCTCGGGCCTGCACGGCCCCATGTCCGGCTATCCAGACGGTGGAGACCGGGTGCCCCGAAATTAGGGCCGGGCTATCGTCGGGCACAACCCCTAGCCGCCGAGTCCGAATCCCCCTGTCCGGGCCTACTGGCCAGCTAGGACCGGATCCCGGCCGTCCGGACACAACGGCCGGCCCGAGCGCTCACTCCGGCTCGGCGAACAATACAGAGACCGCATTTGTCCTCAGCGAGCGAAAACCGATCGGAAAACGTCTTTCTCAATGCCCGGCAGCTCGCTGTCACGACTTTATCGCATTGACGCGTCCCGCATGAGATCAGCCTTCAGGCCGAATGGGACCGCAGACCTCCGCAACCAACAGACACTCGGACGCATAATTCCTTTTCATACATAATCGCAGAATCTCCCAAACGTCCGAATCGTGGCCCGCCGACGCACACCAAGCCTCGACCGCCGGCAGGATCGGACAGGCATCGATCGCAGTTCCGGCATCGATGCCTTACATCGCAACAATCGAGCGCCTCCGGCAATTGCCGGAGGCCCGACCAGACCCCGCAGCCCCACCCCGGGGGCGGACGACACCTCCACACCAGCCGCCGGCACCAGGCCCGCCCGCGCCGGGATCGGCACGGGCGGGGTCACGAACGCCGAGTTCAACGACGATGACGCTCAGCTCGACGTCTCCGCACGCCGCAACCGCGGGCGGCTTCGAACACCTCGGCGAGAGCGACCGGCAACGCCCGGACGCCGGATTAGCACGGAAAAGCCCATTCGCCAATCAGCAGGCGGGCCGAATAAGCGGAACCATCGGCTCATGGGAGCGCTCTGTCACGGTACGGGACCAGCCGGCGACTTTCCGTCGCCACCCCCGGTCCGGGTCACCCGAGACAAGTAACCCATGTTTGCTCATCCTTTACACAACTCGGCTTGCCGCCCAATTGCCCAACTGCCATACTCCCACCATCAAGGAGGTCGATAGGAAGTGTCGACCCCGCGAGAGCTGGGGAATTATCGCCGACGCACACGGGAACACGGCTCGCAGCAGCCAACCGGTCAAGTCGGTCGATGGCGCACCGGCAAAGCTCGACACCCGTCGATACTTGCCGATAATGGAATGGGTCAAGAATTGCCGGTCTCCAATTTGGTCGAGCTGTCGGGCCGCACCGGGCACGCGGCCCTCCCCCGGAGGGGGCGGTGATGGAGCTGACCGAGCGTTCAAGCCAGCTCGGCCTGCTGGAGCGCCGACTCGCAGACCTGCTCCGCGGCGGCACCTCGCCGACCGACCGGCCGGTGACCGTGCTGACCGGCCCGGTCGGCTCCGGCAAGACCGCGCTCTCACAGACCTTCGCCCGGCGCGCCTGCGACGCCGGAGCACGGGTCATCGGCGCGAGCGCCTCCCGCGCGGAGCGCAGCGTACCGCTGGAGGTCGTCCGGCAGCTCGTCCGCGCGGTGCCGTCGTGCGCCGCGGACGCCCCCGACATCCGGGCCCGCCTCGCCCGGCTGCTGGACGCGGGCGCCCTCGCATGGAGCGACGCCGATCCGGCGGACGCGGAGAACGCCCGGCTCACCGCCGCCATCGGGCGCGCCCTGCTCGAACTGACCTCGCGGGGGCCGCTGGTCATCGTGGTGGACGACATCCACCACGCGGACGTGCCGTCGCTGCGCTGTCTCGATTACGTGGCCCGGCGGCTCTCCGGCCTGCCCGTGCTGATGGTCCTGACGGAGGCGCCACGCACCCGGCCGTGGCAGGCGGACGTGCACGCCGAGATGCTGCAACCGGCGAAGCTGCACCGCATCCGCCTGCCGCTGCTCACCGCCGAGGGGACGTTCCAGCTGCTCGCCCAGCGGCTCGACATCCCGCTCGCCCGCAGCATCGCCGAGGAGAGCCACCGGATCAGCGGCGGGAATCCGCTCCTGGTGCATGCGCTCGCCGATGACCAGGCAGCCGCGCCACGGTCCGCCGACGCCCCGGCGGTCGGCGAGTCGTTCCGGGAGGCCGTGCTGAGCTGCCTGTACCGCTGCGACCGCCTGGTGCTCAACGCCGCCCGGGTGCTCGCCGTGACCGGCGAGCCGCTGCACGGCAGCCTGCTGCCGCATCTCGTCGACGCCCGGTTGCACCCCGCGCTGGGCGCTGTCGACAAGTCGACCAGCGCGGGGCTGATCGACGAACAGGGGTTGCGCCATCCGGCGGTGACCCAGGCCGTGATCGACGGGATGACCGCCGAGGAACGCGTACGGCTGCATCTGGGAGCAGCCCGCCTGCTGCACGACGACGGCGCGCCCCCGGCCCGGATCGCGCCGCACCTGGTGGACATCGGCGAGCTGGCCGAACCCTGGATGGCGCAGACCCTGCTGGACGCCGGCGAGCAGGCGCTGCTCGACGGCGAGGTGGAGACCGCCCTGCGGTACCTGCGCCGGGCGCACCGCAGTGGCGTCGGCGAGTGTCTGCGGGCGCGGATCCGCTCCGCGCTGGCTCGCGCCGAGTGGCGACTCGACCCGCAGGCCACGATCCCCCACCTGGTCAGCGTCGCCACCGCCATCCGGGCCGGGCACCTCGGCAGCCAACAGGCCGCCGGCCCCATCCAGTACCTCCTCTGGCACGGTGAGATCGACAAGGCCGTCGACCTGGTCAGGCACCTGAGCGAGCGGTCGGATCCCGCCGATCCGCAGTCCGCGGCCGAGCTGCTCGTCATCACCGGCTGGATCTCGACGCTCTATCCCGGGGTCATGGTCGACCGGCCCGCGCCCGCCGTGGCCGCGCGGGATCCGCTCACGCTGGCCCGGGTCAAGCACGGGCTCAGCGGAGTCATCCTGCTGTCCGGCGTGCTGGCCCGGGGTGACGCGGGCGTGGTCGAGGCGGCCGAGCGGACACTGTCGACCACCGGGCCGGACGACGAACCGCACATGTGGAGGGTCATCTGCGCCCTCATCGCCATGATCTACGCCGACCGGCTCGACCTGGCCGACGACTGGTGCGACCGGCTGGACCGCCACCTCGCCACCCCACACCACCCCACCCCCTCGGCTACGCTCACCGCCCTGCGGGCCGCCGTCGCCGGCCGGCTCGGCGACCTCCCCCGCGCCGGCAAGCTGGCCGACGAGGCACTGGGGCAGCTCTCGCCGAAAGGCTGGGGGGTGGTGATCGGGATACCTCTCGCCGTCCGGATACGGGCCCTGACCTTCATGGACCAGCTCGACACGGCGGCCGCCTGCCTTCAGGTGCCGGTGCCGCCGGCGATCTTCGAGACCCCGCTCGGGCTGCACTACCTGCACGCCCGCGGGACACACGCCCTCGCCGCGGGAAGCCCCGAGGCCGCGCTGGCCGACTTCCAGCTCTGCGGGCAGCTGATGCAGCGGTGGCGGCTGGACTTCTCGGGCCTGGTGCCGTGGCGCACCGAGTCGGCTCGGGCACTGCTCCGGATGGGCCGCCGTCAGCAGGCGCGCAAGCTGGTGCGAGACGAGTTGGCCCGGCTGCGGCCCGTCCATGTCCGGTACCGGGCCGCGGCCCTGCGGGTTCTGGCCGCGACCGAGGAGGGACAGGAACGGATCCCGCACCTGCGCAGCGCCGTACGGCTGCTGCGGCAGTGCGGCGACCGGATGGAACTGGCGCACAACCTTGCCGACCTCGGTCACGCCTACGAGCAGGCCGGCGACCGGCGGCAGGCCCGCGCCGCGACCCGGTCGGCCCGGGCTCTCGCAGAGGAGTGCGGCATCCCGACGTTGTGGCCCAGCGCCCTGTCCACCAGAGACGGTGCCACCGGCGGCCGGGCGGGTGCGGCGGTCGTGGTCCAGGGCCTGACGGACACCGAATCCAGGATGGCCACCCTGGCCGCCCAGGGTCACACCAATCGTGAGATCGCCGAGAAGCTCTTCCTGACGGTCAGCGCGATCGAACAGCGAATGACGCGCATCTACCGGAAGCTGGACGTCAACTCGCGCAGCGAACTCGCCGGACGGCTGCGGTTCGACCGCCCCGGTACGACGGTGCTGGATCCGCTGACGCGGGGCACGGACCCCCCGGGCGGCCGTCCGTCCGGCCCTCGGCCGCGCTGATCCCGGTCGGGCTTCCGCACGGAACAGCCACCGGGTGTCACGCGACCGTCGCCCTCGCCGACCGTCGCGAAGAGTCTGCTCACCACCACTGTGGGTACCACCAGGCGTGCGCCGGGAGTCGCGGTGTGGCACCATCAAGCCCTACGCCCCGACACCGGCCGCTCACCGGCGTGTCGCCTCCCCCGGGCCGATCGGCTCCAACACCCTCACCCCGAGTCGCGCAACCCCTAAATGCCTTCTGGGGCCGCAGGTTCGGGTGCGAAACGATGGGGTCTCACGCCCGTTGTCGCACCATCATGCCGGTGCCAGACTCGCCTCGACACGCGGACCGTACGGCAAGAAGACCGGTCCGACGAAGGATTTCAGGTCCACCCGGCGTGGCCGCCCGGCGCGCTCCACCCCTACCCGTCGAGACGCGGGCGGAGGGGCGGCTGTCTCCGGCAGGGGTGGCGGTGTCGGGCCGCACCGGCGTTTCCAGGCCCGCGCCGCGTACAAGGAGGGCTTACGCGCAGGTGTTGGTTCAGCAAGAGGAACAGATCACCCGTCTGCGGCGCGTGTTCCACGCGTGCGAGGAGCAGCAGCGCGGACACGTCGCGCTGGTCACCGGTGCCGTGGGCAGCGGCAAGACCAGCCTGCTGGAGTCGTTCGGCGAGTGGACGGCCGGCTCCCGCGGGCAGGTGATGAGCGCGACCGGCTCGCGGGCGGAGCGCGGTCTCCACCTGGGAGTCGTCGGGCAGCTGTTCCACAGTGCACGACTCGCCCCGGAGACCGCCGCCCACGTCGAGAAGCTGCTGCGCGACGCCACCTCCGCGGTGCCGTTGCCCGAAGTCGGCGGCGAGGCGTCCGACGGAGACCGGGCCTGGGCACCCCTGCTGCACGGCCTCTTCACCACCCTGATCGACCTGACTGCCAACGGGCCCCTGGTCCTCCTCGTCGACGACGTGCACCACGCGGACCCGGCCTCGCTGCACTGCCTGCTCTACGTGACCCGGCGGCTGCGCCACGCCCGGATCATGGTCGTGTTCGCGGAGGCGTCGACGCTGCGCCCGCCGCACCCGCTGTTCCGCGCCGAACTGCTCAGCCAGCCGCACTTCTCCCGGATCGGCCTGCCACCACTGACCGTCGACGCCGTCGCCCGGCTGGTCGAGGGCGCCGTCGACGACGCCGACACCCGCGCGACCGCGGAACACTACGTACGGATGACCGGAGGCAATCCGCTGCTCACCCGGGCGCTGCTCGACGAGCGGGCCGGTGGCGAGGGCAGCGACCACGACGTTCCGTCCGTCGGTGACGCGTTCGACCAGGCCGTGCTCGGGTGCCTCTACCGCCACGAGCCCGGGGTACGCCGGGTGGCCCAGGCGCTCGCCGTGCTCGACCGGCCCGCGTCGACCGAACTGCTCGGCCACCTCCTCGACGTGATGCCCGCGACCACGGTCCCGGCGGTACGGGTGTTGCGTACCTCGGGCCTGATGGAGTGCGACCAGCTACGCCACTCGCGCATCCTGCGCTCGATCCTGGCTGACATGTCGGCCGACGAGCGGCGCAGCCTGCACCAGCGGGCCGCCGAGGTGCTGCACGACCGCGGCGCCGAGGCGAGCGTGGTCGCCGAGCACCTCGTTGCCGCCGGTGCGGCGGTGACCGGCTGGAGGGTGCCGGTGCTCCAGGACGCCGCCGGTCACGCGCTCTCGTCGGGCCGGCCCGACGTGGCGGCAGCCTGCCTGCGGCTGCTCGCCCGCGCGCCGGTGGACGAGCGGCAACGCACCGCCACCACCGAGATGCTGGTGAATGCCCGCTGGCAGATCAACCCGTTGACGGTGAACGGGCAGCTGACGGAGCTGGTGCAGACGGCGCGGGCCGCCGGCTGGTCCACCGATGCGAGCCTCTCCGCCGTGCCGTACCTGCTCTGGCAGGGCCGCATCGATGAGGCCGCCGAGGCCGTCAGCGGCTTCTCGGCGGACGAGGAGCAGGGCCCGGCCGCCCCGCCCGGCCGCCTGCGGATCATGCAGCTTCTGATCTCCCTCTCCCACCCGGACCACCTGGCGAACGTGCGGCAGACCCCGGCCACCTGGGGCCGCGCGGCCGGCGCTCCGACCACCGTCAGCCCGCTCCTGCAGGCGGTCACGGTGCTCGGCGCCGCGCTGGCGCCGACCGCCGACAACGACACGGTGACGACCGCCGAGCAGATCCTGCAGCGCCACCACACGGACGACGGCGCCCTCGGCCTGCTGACCGCGCCCCTGCTGGCGCTGCTCTGGGCCGGCCGCTCGGACCGGGCCGCGGTCTGGGGCGACGTGCTGCTCGACCGGCCGGTGGCTCAGCACGCGCCGGGCTGGCGGGCCGTGATCCGGGCGATCCGGGCGGAGGCGGCCCTGCGCGTCGGCGATCTGCCCGGTGCCGAGCACCACGCCCGCGCGGCCCTGGAAGACATGCCCGCCCCCGCCTGGGGTGTGGCGATCGCCGGACCGCTGTCCACCCTGATCGCGTCCGCGACGGAGTCGGGCCGGTTCGCCGAGGCCGACCGGTGGCTGGCCCACCCGACCCCGCCCGGCATGTTCCGCACCCCGTTGGGCCTGCACTACCTGGCCGCACGCGGCCGGCACCACCTGGCCGTACGCCGGCCGCACGCCGCCACCACCGACCTGCGGCGCTGCGGCGAGCTGATGCGTACGTGGGGGATCGACGCGGCCGGACTGGTGCCGTGGCGGCTGGAGCTGGCCCGGGTGCAGCTCAGCGTCGGCAACAAGACGCAGGCGATGCAGCTCCTGCAGGAGCAGTTGCGGGTGCCGCACGGGGTCGACGACCGGACCCGGGGCCGTACGCTGCGCCTGCTCGCCACCACCGCCGCCCAGGACCACCGGCGCAAGCTGCTCTCCGAGGCGGTCAACCTGCTCCAGTCCAGCGGCGACCGGTTGGAGCTCGTCCGCGCCCTCGGCGACACCGGTCAGACACTCCAGCGCGCCGGAGACTCCGCCCGCGCCCGGCTGCTCGTCCGCCGCGCCTACCAGCTCGCGCAGGACTGCGGGGCGTCGGTGCTGGCTCAGCGGCTGATCCGCCGGGAGCCGGGCAGCGGACTGCCGGCGTACCCGGCCGCCGCCGAGCTCCAGGAACCGGACGACGGGCTGAGTGACGCCGAGCGGCGCGTCGCCGCGCTGGCCGCACAGGGCCACACCAACCGCCAGATCTCCAGCCGGCTCTTCATCACGGTGAGCACTGTCGAGCAGCACCTGACCCGGGTCTACCGCAAGCTCGACGTGAAGCGCCGGACCGACCTTCCGTCCCGGCTCGTCATGTACGCCGAGACACTGGCCGACGAGACACAGAGCGCCACGTCCTGACGGCTGTCGCAGGGGCGCGGTGGCACCGCCCCCTGCGACACCCACCGCGACCGGCGACGACGCAGCGAGGGCCCGAACCGCAGAAGCGGTTCGGGCCCTCGGCGGACGCATCCCGGGCCGGTCAGTCCATGGCGCGGCGCATGAAGCCACGCATGCCGATCGCCGAGAACGCCACGAAGACCCCGGTGAGGACACACATGCACAGCCAGAGCGGCAGCGACTCGACCCCCGGCGGGCCGACGAGCGACCGGGTCGCCTCGCTGATGTAGGTCAGCGGGTTCAGCGAACAGATCACCTGATACCAGCGCAGCGAGTCCAGGCCGAGCAGCGGGAACTGGGTGGCACCGGTGAACATGATCGGGGTCATCACCACTGTGAACATGATCTGGATGTGCTGCGTGGGCACCAGGGTGCCGAAGGCGAGACCGACCGCCGCGCCGACCAGCGCGCCGATCGCCAACACCCCGACCACCTTGAGCACCACCGCCCAGGGCCAGGTGACACCGAGCATGAGCATGCCGACCGGGATCAGCACCACGCCGGCGATCAGGCCGCGGATGCCGCCGAAGACGATCTTCTCCAGGGCCACCAGCGGAATCGCCATGGGCGACAGGAGGCGGTCCTCGATCTCCCGGGTGAAGGAGAAGTCCATCATCATCGGCAGCGCGGTGTTCTCCAGGCCGATCAGGAAGGCGTTCAGCGCGATGACGCCGGGCAGCAGCACGTTGGAGAAGTCGTCGCTGGCGTAGCCCAGGTCGCTGAGCACCTTGCCGAAGATCAGCAGCATGAACAGCGGCTGGATGAAGACCTGGAGCAGGAAGCCGACCAGCTCCCGGCCGGTGACGAACAGGTCCCGCGAGAGCACCGCCCGAAACGTGGCGAACTGGTCCAGCGCGCGCACCGGCGGCGGCGACGAGGCCGGCGACGGCGCGGACGGGGGGGCGGGGGCGGCGACGCTCACCGAAGTTCCCTTCCGGTCAGGTGGATGAAGACATCTTCCAGGCTGGGCTGGCCGATGTTCAGGTCACGGACCTCGCAGCCCAGGTCGGCGAGGATCTTCATCGCCATCGGGATGGCGTTGGCCGGCTGGCCGCTGGTGTAGACCCGGAAGGACAGGGGGGCGTCCGAGTCGGCGGGCGCGTCCGGGACCGGGGCGGGCATCGGCATCGCCGGCATGCCGGGAAACGCCGGCGCGGCGGCGGGCACCTTGGCGGTCATCTTGAAGTGTTCCACCTGCTCCACGTCGGGGATCGCATCGAGCGCGGCCCGCACCTCCTCGGCGGGGGCGCCGGGGGTCACCACGAGGGTCAGGGTGCTGCTGCCCGGCAGCGTACGGGTCAGCGCGGACGGGGTGTCCAGGGTGAGCAGCTTGCCGTGGTCGACGATGCCGACCCGGTCGCAGAGCTTCTCCGCCTCGTCCATGTCGTGCGTGGTGACCACCACGGTCACCCCGGACCGCTTCAGCTCGGCGACCCGGTCGTGCACGAAGAGCCGGGACTGCGGGTCGAGGCCCGCGGACGGCTCGTCGAGGAAGAGCACCCGGGGCGAGTGCATCAGCGCGCGGGCGATCATCGTGCGCTGGGCGAGGCCGCCGGACAGGAAGTCGGTGCGGTGGTTCGCGAAGTCCTTGAGCCCCATCTGGTCCAGCAACTCGTCCGCCCGCCGGATGCGCTGCGCCCGGGGCACCCGGTGGTAGGCCGCGTGGAACAGCAGGTTCTGCCGGACGGTCAGCGCCCGGTCCAGGTTCACCCGCTGCGGTACGACCGCCAGCAACTGCCGGGCGACGGCGGGCGAGCCGATCACGTCGGCGCCGCACACCTGGGCCCGGCCCGAGGTGGCCCGCACCCGTGTGGTCAGCACCCCGATCGTCGTCGTCTTGCCCGCACCGTTCGGCCCGAGCAGGCCGAAGACCTCACCGGCGGCGACGGAGAAACTCAGCCCGTCCACCGCCGGTGGCATGTTGGGCTGGTACCGCTTGACCAGCTCCGTGACCACCACTGCCTCGTCCACGTCGTCATGCTCCGTCCTGGAACGTCGGTCCGATAGATGTATGTGCGCCGATAGGGGGCGCTAGGGGCACGCCAGGGGCGGAACCGGTCACAGGCCCCGCGCGACCAGCCAGCGCTGGACCGTGCCGGCGAGTTCCGGACCCCGGTCGGCGACCATGCTGAAGTGGTCGCCGGCCGCGTCGACGGCCTCGTGCGGGTAGGGCCAGCGCGACCGCCAGCCGTCCGGTTCGCCGTCCCACTCCCCCAGCGGCTCGGTGGCCCGCACCAGCAGGGTCGCCGCCGCCGTCTCGGTCGGCTGCCAGTCCAGGAACAGCGGCAGGTAGCCCGCCCACGCCGTCGTCCGCCAGTCGTCCATCGGCGTGTACGCGGTGTCCCGGTCGATCATCCCGTCGAGAAGCTGCGGCACCCACCCGCCGAGCACCTCGCTGTCGGCCGGGTAGGTGTCCATGAGCACTACCGCGTCCGGCGGGCGGCCCTGGCGTTCCAGCTCCCCGGCGAGCAGGTTGGCCACCATCGCACCACCGGAGTGACCGGCCAGCACGAACGGGCCGGCGCCGACGGTACGCAGAACCGTGTCGGCGTGCACCCGCAGCAGCGCGTCGAGGTCGGCGGGAAGCTCCTCGCCCGCGCCGAACCCGGGGTTGGGCAGGGCCCACACGTCACGTACGCCCCGGAAGCCGGCGGCCAGCCGGGCGTACTCGTGCGCGCCGGACAGCAACGACATCGTGCAGCAGCACACCAACTGCGCCCGGGCGCCGCCCTCGGCCAGCCGGAGGATGCCGGCCGGGCGGGTGAGCTCCGCCGGCTCGCGGAAGCTGGGGCGGAACTGGGCGAGCTTGACCAGCAGTTCGGCATACCCGGCCGGGTCCTCGCGCGCCTTCGGCTGGTTGAACAACCCGCCGAGCAGTCCGCCGCCGGCACCATTCCCGGCAGGTCCACCGGCGTCGTCCGCGCCGTCCCCGGCCGCCTCCGCGCCGAGGATCTGGCCGATCAGGTGAACGGCCAGCGCCGTAGGCGTGGGGTGGTCGAAGAGCAGGGTCGTCGACAGATCCGCCCCGGTCTCCTGGCGCAGCGCGTCGCGCAGCTCCAGTGCGGTCAGCGAGTCGAAGCCGAGTTCCAGGAAGTCCCGGTCGGCCTCGACCGCGTTGGGTGAGGCGTGCCCGAGGACGGTGGCCACCCGCGCCCGGACCAGGTCCAGCAGGATCCGGTGCCGGTCGCCGGCCGGGACGCCGGCCAGCCGCTCGCGCAGCGCGCGAGCGGGATCGGTCGCCGCGGCATCGCCGGCCTCCGGCTCGGCACCGGCCGTCGCCTCGGGCACGCCGCGCAGCAGCGCGCTGGGCCGTACGGCGGTGAAGGCCGGCACGAACGCGGGCCAGTCGAGGTCGGCGACGGCCAGTTGGTCGTCGCCGCGGACCAGGGCCTGCCCCAGCGCGGACAGGGCCACGTCGGCGGGCAGTGGCCGGACCCCCCGGCGGCGCAGCTGCGCCGCATCGGTGACCTCGTCCGCCCAGGGCACCCACGCGACGACGGTGGCCGGGCGGCCAGCGGCACGCCAGCCGGCGGCCAGCGCCTCCAGCCCGGCGCCCACGGCGGCGGCGACCGCCGCTCCCCCGCTGCCCCAGACGGCGGCCGTCGAGGTGAAGACGACGAACTCGTCGATCGGTAGGCCGGCGCAGGCCCGCCCGAGCAGTTCCACCGCGGTGGTACGGGCGGCCACGGCGTCGGCCAGGTCGTGCGGATCCAGCACCGCCACCGGGTCGCCGGCCCCGTCGGAGTCGGCGACGTGCAGGACGGTACGGATCTCGCTGCCGGTGGCGGCCAGCCGGTCAAGCGCCTCGGGCAGCCCGTCCAGGTCGTCGACGGCGGTGACGGTGACGTCCGGGCCGAGCGGGTCGGCGTCCGCCACCGGCCCCACGAGGACGAGGTGCGACGCGCCCCGCTCGGCGAGCCAGCGCAGCAGGTGTGGGGTACGCACCTGCGCGGAACCGTGCACCAGGACCGCGCCGCGGGGCCGCCAGTCCGTATCGGTGGCGCCGGCCGGGGCCCGGTGGAGCCGCCGGGCGTACACCCCGCCGGTGCGTACCGCCACCTGGTCCTCGTCGCCGCCGGACGCGACGACCCGGGCGAGCGCGGCGAGCGCGACGTCGTCCGGCTCCGCCGGCAGGTCGACCAGCCCGCCCCACGAGCGCGGCTGCTCCAGCGCCAGCACCCGGCCCAGCCCCCAGACGTACGCCCCGGCCACGCCGGGAGCGGCGTCGTGCGCGTCGACGGTCACCGCGCCCCGGGTCACGGTCCACATCGGCGTACCGTTCCCCGCAGCGGCGAGGGCCCGCACGAGCGCGGCTGTCCCGGCGAGCGCGCCGGTCCCCGTGCCGGCCGCCCGTTCCTCCGCCGCCAGCAGCGAGACCACGACCGACCAGGTGCCGTCGGCGAGCAAGGCCCGGGCCACGGCGTCCAGGTCGTCGCCCACGGTGACCAGCGTCGGGTCCAGGCCCTCGGCGCGCAGCACGGTGAGCACCGCGGTGGCGTCGGTGCCTGCCCCGGCCACCAGCAGGCATCGACCGGCCGGCGTGGTAGGGGCTGACAGGTCGACGCGTTCCCAGTCGGCGCGGTAGCGCAGCCCGTCCAGTTCCGATCCGCGACGCCGCCGGTCCCGGTAGGAGGCGAGGGCGGGCAGCAAGTCGGCGAGCGCGTCCTGCCGGTCGGCGGGCAGGCCGAGCGCGGCGGCCAGCTCGGCGGGTCGTCCCTGCGCCACGGCCGCCCAGAACTCCTCGTCTTCGCCGGTCGCGGCGGGCGGGACGAGATCCACGGTGGGCGGGTCCGGCCAGAAGCGCTCGCGGTGGAAGGCGTAGGTGGGCAGTTCGACGCGCGCGGCGTCGCTGCCGTCGAAGGGAGCCGCCCAGTCGACTCCGGCACCGCGCAGGTCGACCGCGGCCAGCGCGGCGAGCAGCGTGGTCGTCTCCGGCTGGTCCCGGCGGGCGAGCGGCACGAAGGCCGCCGGTTCCATGTCGGGCAGGCACTCCCGGGCCAGCACGGTCAGGGCGCCGTCGGGGCCGAGTTCCACGAAGGTTCCGACGCCGCCGGCGGCGAGGGTGGCGACGCCGGCATGGAAGCGGACGGTGTCCCGGACGTGGTCGACCCAGTAGCCCGGGTCCGTGGCCTGGGCGGCGGTGAGCGGCTCGCCGGTGCGGTCGGAGACGATCGGAAGGTTCGGCGGGTGCCAGGCGACCTTCTCCGCGACGATCCGGAAGTCGGCCAGCATGGCGTCCATCCGGGCGGAGTGGAAGGCGTGGCTGACCCGCAGCCGACGGGACCGCCGGTCCTCGGCAGACAGCCGCCGCCCCGCCGCGAGCACGGCCTCCTCGTCGCCGGAGAGCACCACCGACCGGGGGCCGTTCACGGCGGCCAGGGACACCCGCTCGTCGAGCAGCGGGACCACCTCCGCCTCGGACGCCTGTACCGCCAGCATCGCCCCGCCGGGCGGCAACTGCTGCATGAGCCGGGCCCGGGCGGCCACCAGGGTCGCCGCGTCGGCCAGCGACAGCACCCCGGCGACGTGCGCCGCGGCCAGCTCGCCGACCGAGTGGCCGAGCAGGAACTGCGGGCGTAGCCCCCAGGCGGTGACCAGCCGGTATGCGGCGACCTCGTAGGCGAACAGCGCCGGCTGGGTGAACTCGGTACGGTCCAGCAGATCCGCGTCGGGCGAGTCGGCCCCGGCGAAGACCACCTCCCGCAGCGGCCGGCTCAAGTACCGGTTCAGCTCCCCGGCCACCTCGTCGAAGGCGGCGGCGAAGACCGGGAACCGGCGGCACAGCTCGGCGCCCATGCCGGGGCGCTGGGCACCCTGCCCGGTGAAGAGGAACGCGACCTTGCCGGCCCGGCGGGCCACGCCGCGCACCACGCCGGGGGTGTCGCGCTCCTCGGCGACCGCGTGCAGGCCGGCCCGCAGCTCGTCGCGGTCCCCGCCGATCACCGCTGCCCGGTACGGCAGGGCCGCCCGGGTGGTGACCAGCGAGTACGCCACGTCGGCGGCGGTCAGGTCGGGGTGATCGGCCAGATGCGCCAGCAGCCGCCGCGCCTGCCCGGCCAGGGCCGGCGCGGAGCGGGCCGAGACGATCCACGGTGCCGGCGGGGCGGGCGTACCGGCCGGCCGGACGTCGTCGGTGTCCGTCGCGACGGCCTGCTCGATGACGACGTGTGCGTTGGTGCCGCTGATCCCGAACGCGGAGACCCCGGCCCGGCGTGGCTGCCCGGTCTCCGGCCAGGGCTGTGTGCCGGTCAGCAGGGACACCGCCCCGGCCGACCAGTCGACGTGCGGGGTGGGGTCGTCCACGTGCAACGTGGGCGGCAGCACCCCGTGCCGCATCGCCAGCACCATCTTCATCACCCCGGCCACACCCGCCGCCGCCTGCGTGTGCCCGATGTTCGACTTGATCGAGCCGAGCCAGAGCGGCCGGTCCGCGGACCGGCCCTGCCCATACGTGGCGATCAGGGCCTGCGCCTCGATCGGATCACCCAAAGTGGTACCCGTGCCATGCGCCTCGACCACGTCCACCTGGTCGGCACTCAGCCCCGCGTTCGCGAGAGCCTGCCGGATCACCCGGCGCTGCGACGGGCCGTTCGGGGCGGTCAGCCCGCTGCTCGCGCCGTCCTGGTTGACGGCACTGCCGCGCAGCACGGCGAGGACCGGATGGCCGTTGCGGCGGGCGTCGGAGAGCCGCTCGACGAGCAGCATGCCGGCCCCCTCGGACCAGCCGGTGCCGTCGGCGGCGGCGGCGAACGACTTGCACCGGCCGTCGGTGGACAGGCCCCGCTGCCGGGAGAACTCCACGAAGACGGTCGGGGTGGCCATCACCGACACCCCGCCGACCAGCGCCATCGTGCATTCGCCCAGCCGCAGCGCCTGGCAGGCGAGGTGCAGCGCGACCAGCGACGAGCTGCACGCGGTGTCAACGGTGACCGCCGGCCCCTCCAGCCCGAGGGCGTACGAGATCCGGCCGCTCGCCACGGCTGCGGCGCTGCCGGTGCCGAGGTAGCCCTCGACGCCGCCGGTGACCCCGGTGAGCAGAGCCGCGTAGTCACCCTGACTGCTGGTGGCCGCGTAGACGCCGGTCGGCGCGCCGCGCAGCCGGGTGGGGTCGATGCCGGCCCGCTCGAACGCCTCCCAGGCGGTCTCCAGCAGCAGCCGCTGCTGCGGGTCCATGGCGAGTGCCTCGCGGGGGCTGATGCCGAAGAACGCCGGGTCGAAGTCCCCGGCGGAGTAGAGGAACCCGCCCTCGCGCACGTACGACGTGCCCCGGCTGTCGGGGTCGGGGTCCGGGTCGTAGAGCGCGCCCAGGTTCCAGCCCCGGTCGTCCGGGAACGCCGACATCGCGTCGCTGCCGGCGGCCACCAGGTCCCAGAGCTGCTCGGGTGACCTGACACCGCCAGGGAACCGGCAGCTCATGCCGATGATCGCCACCGGTTCGCTGAGCGCTGCGGTGAGCTGCTGGTTCTGCTGCTTGAGCTTCTGGTTGTCGAGCAGGGACGCACGCAGCGCGCCGACGACCTCGTCCAGGGAAACAGTCATCGGGCGCTCCTCAGGGCCGGCCGGGTCACGAGTCGGAGCCTTCCAGGGCCATCCGGACCAGGCCGGCGACGTCGAGTTCGCGGATCTGGGTCTCGGGTGCGGGCGACGTGACCGGGACGGCGGGTGCCACGGCCGGCGTGCCGGCACTCGTACGGGCCAGCTGGAGCAGCTGGTCGAGCAGGCCCGCCTGCCGCAGCTCGTCGAGCGGGATCGCGGCGAGGGCCCGGCGCACCGACTCCTCGTCGCCGCCGTCGCCGTCGTCCCCCTCGCCGTCTGCGAAGAGCTGCTCGTACAGGTGGCCGGCCAGGCCGTCCGGGGTGGGGTAGTCGAAGACGACGGTGGTGGGCAGGTCGTGCCCGGTCGCCGCGGTGAGCAGGTTGCGCAGTTCCACGGCCGTGAGCGAGTCGAAGCCGAGGTCCAGGAAGCCCCGGTCGGTCTCGATCGCGTCGGCGGAGGGGTGGCCGAGCACCTTCGCCGCGTCGACCCGCACCATCTCCAGCAGTGCGGCCCGCCGCTCGTCGTCGGGCAGCGCCCGCAGCCCGGCGAGCAGATCCCGGGAGCCGGGCGCGACCGCGTCCGGCGCCTCGGCGGGGGTGGCGGCCAGTCCGCGTACGGCCGGCAGGTCGGCCAGCAGCGGACTGGGCCGCAGCGAGGTGAACAGCGGCTGGAAGGTGGCCCAGTCGACATCGGCGACTGTGACGCAGCTGTCGCCGGCCGCCAGGGCGTGCCGCAGCCCGGCCATCGCCACACCGGGTGGCATCACCTGCAGGCCACGGCGACGCAGTTGCTCCGCCGCACCCTCGGTGTACATGCCCGACTCGGTCCACGGTCCCCAGGCGATGGAGGTGGCCGCCAGGCCCCGGCCGCGTCGCCGCTCGGCGAGCGCGTCCAGGTAGGCGTTACCGGCCGCGTACGCGCCCTGTCCGCCGCTGCCCCACACCGCCGAGATGGACGAGAAGAGCACGAACACGTCCAGTTCGGCGTCGCCGAGCAGCTCGTCGAGGTGTTCGGCGCCGCTGACCTTCGGGGCGATGACGTACGCCAGGTCCTCCAGGGTGGTGTCGGCCAGCGGCACCACCTCGCTGACCCCCGCGGCGTGCACCACCGCGCGCAGCGGCGGCCCCTCCCGCCGGAGATCGGCCAGGAGGTCGGCCACGGCGGCGCGGTCGGCGGCGTCGCAGCGGACCACCCGGCAGTCCACGCCGAGCCCGGCCAGCTCGGAGAGCAGCTCGGCGGCGCCCGGGGTGTCGGTCCCCCGCCGGCTGGTCAGCACCACCCGTTGCGCGCCCTCGGCGGCCACCCAGCGGGCCACGTGCCCACCGAGCGCGCCGGCGCCTCCGGTGATCAGCACCGTGCCCCGGGGCTGCCACGGCGTGAGCTCCCCGTCGGTGGTGGCCGGTACGAGCCGCCGCACCAGCACCCCGGACTCGCGGACTGCGAGCTGGTCCTCCACGCCGCCGCCGGTGAGGATGCCGCCGAGACGCATCGCCGTCCACGGCTCCAGGTCGGTGGGCAGGTCGACCAGCCCGGCCCAGCGGGCGGGCTGCTCCAGCGCGGCCACCCGGCCCAGGCCCCACAGCATCGCCTGCCGCGCGTTGGCCGGGGCGTCGCCGTCGCCGAGGCCGACGGCGCCCTGGGTGACGCACCAGAGCCGGACCGAGGCGTCGAGGTCGACGAGCTGCTGGAGCAGGTGCACGGTCGCGGCGAGGCCGCGCGGCAGCGCCGGGTGCTCGGCGTGCGGGGCGTCGTCCAGGCCGAGGAAGGACAGGATCGACAGCGGCCCGTCGCCCGCGCCGAGCGCCTCGGTGAGCACGTCGGCGAACCCGCCGCACAGCTCCTCGGAGTCGGCGGCGGTGTCCACGGGCACGATGCTCACCTCGGCGCCCAGGGCCCAGGTGCAGGAGTGCAGGTCGGGGTCGTCCGCCCGGTCGGCGGGCAGCAGCACCAGCCACCGGCCGGGGTCCTGCTCCTGCGGGGTCTCCGCGATGGGCTCCCAGACCACCCGGTAACGGGTGCCGTCGACCAGCGCCTGCTCCCGGCCGCGCCGGCGCCACGCCGACAGGGCGGGCAGCACGGTGCCGAAGGGCTGGTCGCGGTGCACGTCGAGGTCGCGGGCCAGCGACTCGAGGTCCTCGGCCTCGACCGCGGCCCAGAAGCGGCGCTCGACCTCGGTGGCCTCGTCGGCGGCCACGAGGGCGGCCCAGGGCGGCGGCTCCGGCCAGTAGCGCTGCCGGTCGAACGCGTAGGTGGGCAGCTCGACCCGCTGGGCGCCGGTGCCGGCGTAGAGGACGGACCAGTCCGGGGAGACGCCGTGGGTGTGCAGCGCGGCGAGCGCGCGCAGCAGGGTGGTCGGCTCGGCGCGGTCCCGGCGCAGGGCGGGCACCACCAGTGGGGCCCGGCCGCCGGCCGGGGCCTCGGCCAGGACGGCCTGGGCGAGGGCGGTGAGCACCCCGTCCGGGCCGATCTCGACGTAGCCGGTGACGTTGCGCTCGCGCAGTGCCACGACGGCGTCGGCGAAGCGCACCGCCTCGCGGGCGTGGCGCACCCAGTAGTCGGGCGTGCCGATCTCCGCCGCGTCGACCGGCGCGCCGGTGACGGTGGAGACCATCGGGATGCTCGGAGCCGCGTACCGCAGCCGTCCGGCGACGGCGGCGAGGTCGTCGAGCACCGGATTCATCAGCGGACTGTGGAACGCGTGGCTGACCGTCAGGCGCCGGACCCGGACGCCCCGGCCGGCCCACTCGGAGGCCAGTTCCTCGACGGCGTCGCCGGCCCCGGACACCACGACGGCGGAGGGGCCGTTGACGGCGGCGACGGAGACCCGGTCGGCCCGCTCGCCGAGCGTGGCGGTCACCTCGGCCTCGGTGGCGGCGACGGCGAGCATCGCCCCGCCGGCCGGTAGCGCCTGCATCAGCCGGCCCCGGGCGGCGACCAGCTCGGCGGCGTCGGCCAGGGAGAGCACGCCTGCGGCGTGGGCGGCGGCGATCTCGCCGATCGAGTGCCCGGCGACGGCGTCGGGACGGACCCCCCACGCCTCGAACAGCCGGAACAGCGCCACCTCCACGGCGAACAACGCCGGCTGGGTGAATTCGGTGCGGTCCAGCGCCTCGGCCTCGGGCGTGCCGGGCTCGGCGAAGAGCAGTGGCTTGAGCGGGCGGGGCAGGTGCGCTTCGAGGGCGGCGCAGGCCTCGTCCAGGGCGGCGGCGAAGACGGGGAACGCCTCGGCCAGCTCGCGACCCATCCCGGCCCGCTGGGCGCCCTGCCCCGAGAACAGGTACGCCACCTTCGGCCGGGGCACCGCCACGCCGGTGACCACCAGCGGCGCGTCCTTGCCGGTGCCGAGGGCGCGCAGCCCGGCATCCAGCGCGATCCGGTCGGTGGCCAGCACGACGGCCCGGTGCTCCAGGGCGGCCCGGGCGACGGCCGACGACCAGCCGACGTCGACCGTACGTGGCGCCTCCAGCCCGGTGAGCTGCTCGGACCAGCGCTGCGCCTGGGCGGCCAGCGCGGACGCCGAACGGCCCGACAGCAGCACCGGCACCACCGGCAGCCGCGCCGGGTCACCCGTCGGCTGCTCGGCTTCGACCGGCTCCGGGGCCTGCTCCAGGATGGTGTGCGCGTTGGTGCCGCTGATGCCGAACGAGGAGACGGCGGCGCGGCGCGGGTGGTCGGTGACCGGCCAGGGGCGGCCCTCGCCGAGCAGCTCGACCGCGCCGACGCTCCAGTCCACCTGGTCGGTCGGCTCGTCGACGTGCAGGGTCTGCGGCAGGTAGCCGTGCCGCAGCGCCAGCACCATCTTGATGATCCCGGCGACACCGGCGGCGGCCTGGGTGTGACCGATGTTCGACTTGATCGAGCCGAGCCAGAGCGGCTGCTCGGCGGGCCGCTCCCGGCCGTACGTGGCGAGCAGGGCCTGCGCCTCGATCGGGTCGCCGAGCTTCGTGCCGGTGCCGTGCGCCTCGACGGCGTCCACGTCGGCCGGGGCGAGGCCGGCGTTGGCGAGCGCCTGCCGGATCACCCGCTGCTGCGACGGGCCGTTCGGGGCGGTGAGGCCGTTGGAAGCGCCGTCCTGGTTGACGGCGCTGCCCCGGATGACCGCGAGCACCGGGTGACCGTTGCGGCGGGCGTCGGAGAGCCGCTCGACGAGCAGCAGGCCGAGGCCCTCGCCCCAGCCGGTGCCGTCGGCGGCGGAGGCGAACGCCTTGACCCGGCTGTCCGGGGCGAGGCCCCGCTGCCGGCTGAAGCCGACGAACACCCCCGGGGTGGACATGACGGTGACGCCGCCGACCAGGGCGAGGGAGCACTCCGAGCGGCGCAGCGCCTGGCAGGCCCAGTGCAGCGCGACCAGCGACGACGAGCAGGCGGTGTCCACCGAGACGGCGGGCCCCTCCAGCCCGAGGGTGTACGACACCCGGCCCGAGAGGACGCTGCCGGCATTGCCGGTCATCAGGTGCCCCTCGGCGCCCTCGGCGCTGAACATCAGGTTGCGGTAGTCCTGGTAGTTGGTGCCGACGAAGACGCCGGTGGCGCTGCCGCGCAGCGTGTGCGGGTCGATCCCGGCCCGCTCGATCGCCTCCCAGGACGCCTCCAGCAGCAGTCGCTGCTGCGGGTCCATGGCGAGGGCCTCGCGGGGGCTGATGCCGAAGAAGCCGGCGTCGAAGTCGGTGGCGCCGGTGACGAAGCCACCCTCCCGGGCGTAGCTGGTGCCCTCCTTGTCCGGGTCGGAGTCGAAGAGCCGGTCCAGGTCCCAGCCCCGGTCGGTGGGGAACTCCCCGATGGCGTCGCCGCCGGCGGCGAGGAGCTGCCACAGCTGCTCCGGGGTGTCCGCCCCACCGGGCAGGCGGCAGCTCATCGCCACGATGGCGATCGGGTCGTCGTCCTCGGCCGCGGTGGCCGGGGCGGGGGTGGACACGTCGGGCACGATCCCGGTGAGCAGTTCGCCGAGGTGCGCGGCGAGCACCGTCGGGTTCGGATAGTCGAAGGCGAGCGTCGCGGGCAGCCGCAGGTCGGTGGCGGCGGCCAAGAAGTTGCGCATGTCGACTGCCGTCAGCGAATCCAGGCCGAGGTCGCGGAAGGGCTGGGTGGCCGGGATGTCGTCGGCGGCCCCGTAGCCGAGGGCCGTCGCCGCGCACTGCCGCACCAGCTCCAGCAGTGTCGCGGCGCGCTCCCCCGGCGCGAGCGCGGCGAGCCGCCGGGCGAGGGCCGACGGTACGTCCGTCTCCTCCTCGGCGCCCTCCTGCCCGGCCGGCTGCGTCGCCTCCTGGGCCTCGGCGAGGTCGCCGATCAGCGGGCTGGGCCGCACCAGGGTGAACGCGGGGGCGAAACGGGCCCAGTCGATGTCGGCGACGACTGTGGTGGGCTCGTCGCGGCGCAGCGCCCGGGCGAGGGCCTCGACGGCCAGTTCCGGGTCCATGCCGATCATGCCGCCCCGGCGCAGCCGCTCCTGGGCGCGTTCGTTCTCGGCTGGCAGGCCGGCTCCGCGCCAGGCACCCCAGGCCACCGAGAGGGCGGGCAGTCCCTCGGCCCGGCGCCGCTCGGCGAGGGCGTCGAGGAAGGCGTTGGCCGCCCCGTACGCGCCCTGCCCGGCGTTGCCGGTGGTGCCGGCCACCGAGGAGAAGAGCACGAAGGCGTCCAGGTCGAGGTCGCGGGTCAGCTCGTCCAGGTGCAGCGCGGCGACGCACTTCGACGCGGCGACTGTGTGCAGGCGCTGCGCGGTGACGGTGTCGACGATGCCGTCGTCGAGGACGGCGGCGGTGTGCAGCACGGCGCTCAGCGGGGCGTCGGCGGGGACGGCGGCGAGCAGATCGGCCACCTGTGCCCGGTCGGCGACGTCGCAGCGGGCCACTGTGACCCGTACGCCGAGGTCGGTCAGCTCCGCCTCCAGCTCGGCGGCGCCCGGGGCGTCCGGGCCGCGCCGGCTGGCCAGCAGGACGTGCGCGGCGCCGGAGCGGCCCGCCCAGCGGGCCAGATGCCCGCCCAGTCCGCCGGTGCCACCGGTGATCAACACGGTGCCGCGCATCCGCCAGGTGTCGTCCGCGTCGCCGGAGGCGGCCGGCTCGGGTTCGGTGATCCGGGTGAGGCGGCGGACGAAGACGCCGGAGGCGCGGACGGCGAGCTGGTCCTCGCCCCGGCCGGACTGCTCCGCGCCGTCGTCGCCGAAGGCGTCTTCGCCACCGCTGGCGCCGAGCGCCGCGCAGAGCAGCGCGCCGGCCTGCGCGTCGAGCACGTCGGGCAGGTCGAGCAGGCCGCCCCAGCGGGCGGGGTGTTCCAGGGCGACGGCGCGGCCGAGCCCCCAGACGGAGGCGGCGGCGGGGCGTGGCGCCGGGTCGTCGGCGCAGGCCACGACGGCTCCCCGGGTGGCGCACCACAGCGGCGCCTCGACGCCGAGCAGCCCGAGCGCCTGCACCAGCAGGGCGGTGCCCGAGACGGCCAGCGAGGTGGCCGGGTGCTCCGGGTGCGCCCGCTCGTCCAGGCCCAGCAGCGAGAGCACGGCGACGGGTCCGCCGGGGCCGGCGAGCGCGGCGCTGAGCCGCTCGGCCAGCGCCGCCGGGTCGCCGGTGGCGTCCAGCTCCACCGGGAC
Source organism: Micromonospora sp. L5 (assembly GCF_000177655.2). NCBI lineage: Bacteria > Bacillati > Actinomycetota > Actinomycetes > Micromonosporales > Micromonosporaceae > Micromonospora > Micromonospora sp. L5. The sequence goes on from NC_014815.1 coordinate 6,390,199, forward strand.
GACGTCCGCGCCGAAGTTGCCGAGGGCCGACAGCACGTCGGTGACCAGCGGGTCGTCTTCCGGCGCCGCGGGCACCGGCACGAGCCAGGTGCCGGCGAGCCAGGTCAGCGGCAGGTCGGGCAGGGCTCGCCAGGTGACCCGGTAGCGCCAGCGGTCGATGTCCGGGGCGGCGTCGGCCGCGGCGAGGAAGAGCGGCGGCGCGGGCCAGTACCGGTGGTGGTCGAAGGCGTAGGTGGGCAGGTCGACGGTCGCCGCGGCCGGGAGCACCGTCGTCAGGTCGACGGGCAGGCCGACGGTGTACGCGGTGGCCAGGTTGGTCAGCAACCGGGTCACGTCGTCGTCACCACGACGCAGACTACCGATGGTGTGCCCACTCACACCGGCGTCGTCAAGAATCGCAGTCACCGGCATCGCCAGCACCGGATGCGGACTGATCTCGACGAACGTGGTGTACCCGGCGGCCACAGCCGTCCGCACGGCCGCGTCGAAGAGCACAGTCTGCCGCAGATTGTCGTACCAGTAGTCAGCGGTCATGGTGAGCGGGTCAGCCCACTCGCCCGTGAGGGTGGAGACCAGCCGGGTATGACCGGCCCGCGGACTGACACCGGCCAGATCCGCGCGAAGCTGCTCGGCGACCTCCTGCACCGCGGGTGAATGCGACGCGTAGTCCACCGGGATCAACCGGGCACGGACACCCTCGGCCCGGCACGCCTGCACAAGGCCGGCGACACGCTCCGGCGGACCGGACACCACGACGGTGGACGGACCGTTGACCGCCGCGACCCCGACACCCGCAAACGCGGGCAGCCGCTCGGCCACCGCGTCGACCGGCAGGTCCACCGACGCCATCGTCCCCGTACCACGCAGCACGGCCAGAGCACGCGAACGCAGCGCCACCGTCCTCGCCGCATCCTCCAGACTCAGAATGCCCGCCACACACGCCGCACCGATCTCACCCTGCGAATGGCCGATCACCACCTCCGGCACCACACCCGCCGCGCGCCACACAGCCGCCAGAGCGACACCGACGGCCCACAGCACCGGCTGCACGACCTCGACCCGCTCCAGCCACGACTCGTCCTCACCCGTGAGCACCGACACGAGATCCACATCGAGATACGGCGCCAAAGCCCGCCGGCACTCGGCCAAACACTCGTCGAACACCGGCACACGACCCACCAGGCCCGCCGCCATCCGCACCGACTGCGCACCCTGACCCGGAAACACGAAAACCGGACCCGCACCCGGACCCGACGCCGCCCCCGCGACCACATTCCCCGCCGGCTCACCGGCAGCGAAAGCGTCCAGCCCAGCGAGCAGCCCCTCAGCAGACGACCCGACGGCGACCACCCGATGATCGAACGCCGACCGGGTGGTCGCCAACGACCACCCCACCGCCACCGGATCGACCTCACCCCGCTCACGCACGTGCCCCGCGAGCCGGACAACCTGCCCAGCCAACGCAGCCCTCGACCGCGCCGACACCGGCCAGACAACCACATCCGAAGCGACCAGACCGGACCCGGACACGGACTCGACAACACCCGGCTCAACCGGCTCGGTCGGCTGCTCGATGATCACGTGGGCGTTGGTGCCGGAGATGCCGAACGAGGAGACGGCACCCCGGCGTACCCGGCCCGTCTCGGGCCACGGGCGTGCCTCCGTGGCCAGTTCCACCGCGCCGGCCGCCCAGTCGACGTGCGGAGACGGCGCGTCGACGTGCAGCGTCGCCGGCACGAGGCCGTGCCGGATGGCGAGCACCAGCTTGATCACGCCGGCCACGCCCGCGGCGGCCTGGGCATGGCCGATGTTCGACTTCACCGAGCCGAGCAGCAGTGGCGGGGCCTCGCCACGGTCCTGCCCGTACGTGGCGATGAGCGCCTGCGCCTCGATCGGGTCGCCCAGCTTGGTGCCGGTGCCGTGCGCCTCCACGACGTCGACGTCGGCGGTGGAGAGCCGGGCGGAGGTGAGGGCCTGGCTGATGACCCGCTGCTGCGCCGGCCCGTTGGGCGCGGTCAGCCCGTTCGACGCGCCGTCCTGGTTGACGGCCGTGCCGCGTACCACCGCCAGGACACGGTGGCCGTTGCGGCGGGCGTCCGACAGCCGCTCGACCAGCAGCCAGCCGACCCCCTCGGAGAACCCGGCGCCGTCCGCGGCGGCGGCGAACGACCGGCACCGCCCGTCGGTGGAGAGTGCGCGCTGCCGGCTGGATCCGATGTAGAGGCCCGGAGTGGCCATCACCGTCACCCCGCCGGCCAGCGCCAGGTCGCACTCCCTCGCCCGCAGCGCCTGCACGGCGAGGTGCAGCGCCACCAGAGACGACGAGCAGGCCGTGTCGATGGAGACGGCCGGTCCTTCGAGCCCGAGGGCGTACGACACCCGGCCCGACGCGACGGCCGCCGCGCCCCCGGTCATCGAGTGCCCCTCGTCGCCGTCGGGCGACATCATCAGCAGGGTGCCGTAGTCCTGCCCGTTGGTGCCGACGAACACCCCGGTCCGGCTGCCGCGCAGCGAGGCGGGATCGATACCGGCGGCCTCTACCGCCTCCCAGGAGGTCTCCAGCAGCAGCCGCTGCTGGGGGTCCATGGTCAGCGCCTCGCGGGGCGAGATGCCGAAGAAGGCGGAGTCGAAGTCGCCGGCCCCGTCGACGAACCCGCCCTCCCGGGCGTACGAGGTGCCCGGGTGGTCGGGGTCGGGGTGGTAGAGGCGCTCCAGATCCCAGCCCCGGTCGTCGGGGAAGGGCGCGACGGCGTCCCGGCCCTCCCGCAACAGCTCCCACAGGTCGTCGGGGTTGCGCACCCCGCCCGGCAACCGGCAGCTCATCGCCACGATCGCCACCGGCTCCAGTTCCTGGGACTGGGCCTCGCTGAGTCGGCGGCGGGTGTCGTGGAGATCAGCCATGACCCGCTTGAGGTAATCGCGGAGCTTGTCTTCATTGGCCATCGGAGTGCCGCTTCCTCGAAAGAGACGGGAGAGAGCTGGAGCTGGGGTCAGGAGATGCCGAGGTCCTTGTCCACCATCGCGAACAGTTCGTCGTCGGTGGCGTCGTCGAGATGCCGGCCGATGTCGGCGCCGCCGCTGTCCTGGCCGAGCCGGGAGAGCATCGCCTGCAGGCGTACGGTGGCCCGCACCCGGGCCGCCTCGTCCCGCGCGACCACGTCGAGGCCCTCGGCGATCCGGTCCAGATCGTCGAGGAGCGCGTTCGGGGTGACCACGTCGTCATGGGCGACCTCGGCGTAGAGGTACTCCGCCAGGGTCGTCGGGGTCGGGTAGTCGAAGACCAGGGTGACCGGGAGGGCCACGGCGGTGGCCGAGCCGAGCCGGTTACGCAGCTCGACGGCGGTGACGGAGTCGAAGCCCAGCTCCCGGAACGCCCGATGCTCGTCCACCGACTCGGCGGACGGGTAGTTGAGCACGGCGGCGACCTGGCTACGGACCAGGCCGAGCAGCACGGCGAACCGCTCGGTGGCGGGCAGCCCGGCGAGCCGGTCCCGCAACGACTCCGGGCCGTCGCCGACCTCCACACTGGCCACCGCCTCGGCGGCGGCGAGCCGCCGGACGTCCGGCAGGTCGCTGATCAGCGGACCGGGCCGGGTGGCGGTGAACGCGACGGAGAACCGTTCCCAGGCGATGTCGGCGATGGTGAGGAACGCCTCGCCGTGGTCCACGGCCTGGTGCAGCGCGGTGATCGCCGCCTCCGGGGTCATCTCGGGTACACCGTGGCGGTGCAGCAGATCGCCGAGCGGCCCGTCGGCCATACCGCCGCCGGCCCACGCCCCCCAGGCGACGGAGGTGGCGGTGAGGCCGAGGCCGCGACGGTGCTGGGCGAGCGCGTCGAGGAACGCGTTGCTCGGGGCGTAGTTGCCGACGCCGGAGCTGGCCACGCTGCCGGCGAAGGACGAGAACATGACGAACGCGGACAGCTCGTGGTCGAGGGTCAGCTCGTGCAGGTTGTACGCGACGTCGACCTTGGCCTGCAGCACCCGTTCGATCTGCTCGGGCCGGATGTCGTTGATCATGGCGTCGTCGAGGACGGCGGAGGCGTGCACGACCACGGTGAGCGGGTACTCGGCGGGGATCTGGTCGATCAGCTCGGCCAGGGCTTCGCGGTCGGAGGCGTCGCACTCGGCCACGACGGCCTGGGCGCCCAGCGCGGTGAGGTCGTCGACGAGCTGTTGCGCACCGGGTGCGGCCATGCCCCGGCGGCTGACGACGACGATGTTCTCCACACCGCTGCGGGCCAGCCAGCGGGCGGCGTGCCCACCGAGCGCGCCGGTGCCGCCGGTGACGAGCGCCGTGCCGTACGGCTGCCACGGGTTGGCGGGCTGGCTGTCGCCGAGCGGGACGCGGGTGAGCCGGCGGGCGAGCAGGCCAGTCGGCCGTACCGCGATCTGGTCCTCGTCCCCGGCGGTGGTGAGGGCCGCGACGAGCAGGTCGGCGCAGCGGTCCTCGACGGCCTCGGGCAGGTCCACGAGTCCGCCCCAGCGCTGCGGGTGCTCCAGCGCGGCGACCCGGCCGAAGCCCCAGACCAGCGACTGCACCGGGGAGCGCAGCAGGTCGGCCATACCGACGGACGCGGCGCCGGAGGTGACGCTCCACATCGGCGCGCGCAGGCCGATGTCGCCGAGGGCCTGGAAGAGCGCGACGGTGGCGGCGAAGCCGCCGGGCACGGAGGGGTGCAGCGGGTGGGCCAGTTCGTCGAAGGCGAGCAGCGAGACCACGCCGGTGACCTCGGCGGTGGCGTCGCCGCCCGGTGCGGCGGCCAGCGCCTCCCGCAGCAGCTTGCCGAACTGGTCGCGGTCGACGTCGGGCGTGGAGACGGCCACCGGGACGAGGGTCGCGCCGGCCGCCGCGAACGCCTCGACGCAGGCGTCCTGCCATGGCTCGATGATGTCGCCGGTCGGCAGGACCACGACCCAGGTGCCGTCCATGCCCCGGTTGGCGACGCCGGTCAGCGGCTTCCAGGTGTCCTGGTAGCGCCAGCTGTCGATGTCGGCCTGCCGGCGCCGCTGCCGGCGCCAGGAGGCGAGCATCGGCAGGGCCGGCAGCAGCGCGTCGAGGACCTCGTGTGCCGGGGTCTCCTCGGTGGCGATGGTCTCGGCGAGGGCCGTGACGTCCCCGCTCTCGACGGCGGCCCAGAAGCCCGCGTCGCCCGGGTCGCCGCTCATGCCCGACAGCAGGCTCTCCAGGTCGGGCCCGCCGCTGCCGTCGAGCCAGTACCGGTGGTGGTCGAAGGCGTAGGTGGGCAGGTCGACGGTCGCCGCGGCCGGGAGCACCGTCGTCAGGTCGACGGGCAGGCCGACGGTGTACGCGGTGGCCAGGTTGGTCAGCAACCGGGTCACGTCGTCGTCACCACGACGCAGACTACCGATGGTGTGCCCACTCACACCGGCGTCGTCGAGAATCGCGGTCACCGGCATCGCCAGCACCGGATGCGGACTGATCTCGACGAACGTGGTGTACCCGGCAGCCACAGCCGTCCGCACGGCCGCGTCGAAGAGCACAGTCTGCCGCAGATTGTCGTACCAGTAGTCAGCGGTCATCACCGCCGGGTCGACCCAGTCCCCGGTGAGAGTGGACACGAGCCGGGTATGACCGGCCCGCGGACTGACACCGGCCAGATCCGCGCGAAGCTGCTCGGCCACCTGCTGCACGGCCTCGGAGTGCGACGCGTAGTCCACGGGGATCAGCCGGGCGCGGACGCCCTGCGCCTGGCACGCCTGCACGAGGTCGGCCACGGGCTGCGGCGGACCGGACACCACGACGGTGGACGGCCCGTTGACGGCCGCGACACCGACACCCGGGAACTCCCCCAGGCGCTCGGCAACCGCGTCGGCCGACAGGTCGATCGACGCCATCGTCCCGGTCCCCCGCAGCACCGTCAGCGCCCGCGACCGCAACGCCACTGCCCTCGCAGCGTCCTCCAGGCTCAGGATCCCGGCGACACAGGCCGCGCCGATCTCGCCCTGCGAGTGACCGATCACCGCGTCCGGGACGACGCCCGCCGCGCGCCACACGGCCGCCAGGGCGATGCCGACGGCCCACAGCACGGGCTGCACGACCTCGACCCGCTCCAGCCACGACTCGTCATCACCGGTCAACACCGCGATGAGGTCCACGTCGAGGTACGGCGCCAGGGCCCGCTGGCACTCGGCCAGCTTCGCGTCGAACACCGGCGTACGACCGACGAGCCCGGCCGCCATCCGCGCCGACTGCGCCCCCTGACCCGGGAACACGAAGACGGGACCTGCGCCGGCGCTGGTGACCGTACCGGTGACGAGGTTCCCTGCCGGCTGGCCGGCGGCGAGGGCGTCCAGCCCGGCCAGCAGATCGTCGGCGGTCGACCCGACGACGGCGGCACGGTGGTCGAACGTCGAGCGGGTGGTGGCCAGCGACCAGCCGACCGCCGCCGGATCGATCTCGCCGCGCCTGCGCAGGAAGTCCGCGAGCCGGGCCGCCTGCCCGCCCAGGGCGGTCCTCGACCGGGCCGACACCGGCCAGAGGGTCACGTCCGAGGCGACCAGGTCCGGCCGGCGCGCGGGCTCGACGGCGCCGGTCCCGTCCGCCTGCTCGCCGTCGACGGTCGCCGCCTCGGCGACGCGCGGGCGGTACTCCTCGAGGATGACGTGGGCGTTGGTGCCGCTGACCCCGAAGGAGGAGACGCCGCCGCGGCGGGGGCGGTCCAGCTCCGGCCACGGCTTGGACTCGGTGAGCAGGGAGACCGCCCCGGCCGTCCAGTCCACGTGCGGGGACGGCTCGTCGATGTGCAGGGTCTCCGGCATGACGCCGTTGCGCAGCGCCATCACCATCTTGACCAGACCTGCGACGCCGGCGGCGCTCTGGGTGTGGCCGATGTTCGACTTCACCGAGCCCAGCCACAGCGGCCGGTCCGCCGGGCGGTCCTGCCCGTACGTGGCGATGAGCGCCTGCGCCTCGATCGGGTCGCCGAGGGTGGTGCCGGTGCCGTGCGCCTCGACCATGTCGACGTCGGCGGTGGAGAGCCGGGCGTTGGCGAGGGCCTGGCGGATGACCCGCTGCTGGGAGGGGCCGTTGGGGGCGGTGAGCCCGTTGGAGGCGCCGTCCTGGTTGAGGGCGCTGCCCCGGATCACGGCGAGGACCGGGTGGCCGTTGCGTTCGGCGTCGGCCAGCCGCTCCACGACGAGCACGCCGCCGCCCTCGCCCCAGCCGGTGCCGTCCGCGCCGGCCGCGAAGGCCCTGCACCGGCCGTCGACGGACATGCCGCGCTGCCGGGAGAAGACGACGAACACACCGGGGGTGACCATGACGGTGACGCCACCGGCGATGGCCAGGTCGCACTCGCCGCGGCGCAGCGCGTTCACGGCGAGGTGCAGGGCCACCAGCGAGGAGGAGCAGGCGGTGTCCACGGTGACGGCCGGGCCGTTGAGGCCGAGGGTGAACGAGATCCGGCCGGACGCGACGCTTGTGGTGTTGCCGGTGCCGATGTACATGTCGACGCCCTCGGGCACGTGCGGCAGACCCATGCCGTAGTTCGAGGTGCTCAGCCCGACGAAGACACCGGTGGAGCTGCCGCGCAGCGACAGCGGGTCGATGCCGGCCCGCTCGACGGCCTCCCAGGACGTCTCCAGCAACAACCGCTGCTGCGGGTCCATGGCGAGGGCCTCACGCGGGGAGATGCCGAAGAGGGACGGGTCGAAGTCGCCGGCACCGTCGAGGAACCCACCGATGCGGGTGTAGCTCTTACCCGGCTTGTTGGGATCGGGGTCGTAGAGCGCCTCCAGGTCCCACCCCCGGTCGTCGGGGAACTCGGTGAGCGCGTCCCGGCCGTCGGCGACGAGCTCCCACAGGTCCTCCGGCGACCGGACGCCACCGGGGAAGCGGCAGCTCATGGAGACGATGGCCAGCGGCTCCTGATCCCGGGCCTCGACGGTCTGCAGCTTGCGCTTGGTGTCGTGCAGGTCTGCGGTCACCCGCTTGAGGAAGTACCGCAGCTTGTCGTCGCTCATCGGGTGGCCCCTGCCTCGATCCGAAGGTTGGTCATCTCAGGAGATTCCAAACTCTTTGCTGATGAAGTCGAAGATCTCGTCGTCGCTGGCCGAGTCGAGGTCTGGCCGGTCCGGTTCGACGGAGGGCCCGGCCGCAAGGTCGGACGCCTTGGCGAGCAGGTCCTGCATCCGGGCGGTGAACCGGGCGCGGGCCGCCGGGTCGAGCGGGATGGCGGTGAGCAGGCTCTCCACCGTGTCGATGCCCTGGAAGAGCGGTTGGGTGGAGGGCGCCGCGTCGGCGGCGATCTCGCTTGTCAGCTTCTCGGCGAGCGCCGTCGGCGTCGGGTAGTCGAAGACGAGCGTCGCCGGCAGCCGCAGGCCGGACAGGTTGTTGAGCCGGTTGCGCAGGTCGACGGCGGTGAGTGAGTCGAAGCCCAGGTCGGTGAAGAGCCGGTTCGGGTCGACCGCGTCAGGGCCGGCGTGGCCGAGGACGGCGGCGATGTTCGCCCGTACCACGTCGAGCACCACCTTGAGCCGCTCCGGGGCGGCCAGTCCGGCGAGCCGCTGGCCGAGTTGGACCCCGCCGGAGCGGGCACCGGTGGCGTCCACGGAGCGCCGCAGCGGCACCCGGACCAGGGCCCGGAGGATGGGCGCGAGGGTGCCGCCCTCCGCCTGCCCGCGCAGCGTCCCGACGTCCAGGCGCATCGGCAGGACGGCCGCCGCGTCGAGCCGCCACGCGGCGTCGAAGAGATTCAGCGCCTGCTCGGTGGCCAGGCCGACGGCGCCCTGCTCGGCCATCCGTCGCACGTCGTCGTCGCCGAGGTGACCCGTCATGCCGCTGGCCTGCTCCCACAGGCCCCAGGCGAGCGAGTTGCCGGCGAGCCCACGTGCCCGGCGGTGCGCCGCGAGGGCGTCGAGGAAGGCGTTCGACGCCGCGTAGTTGGACTGGCCGGCGCTGCCCAGCGTGGCCGCCGCCGAGGAGAACAGGACGAAGGCCGCGAGGTTCGCGTCGGCCGTGAGGCGGTGCAGGTGCCAGGCGGCGTCGATCTTCGGCACGGCGACCGCGTCCACCCGGTCGGGGGTCATCGACTCCAGCACGCCGTCGTCGAGGACGCCGGCGGCGTGCACCACGGCGGTGAGCGGGTGCGCCGCAGGCACCCCGGCCAGCAGCGCCGACAGGGCCTCGGGGTCGGCGGCGTCGCAGGCCACGACGGCCACCTCCGTACCGGTGCCGGCGAGTTCGGTGACCAGGTCGCCGATCCCCTCGGCCGCCGCGCCGCGCCGCCCGGCCAGCAGCAGGTGCCGTACGCCGTGGCTGGTGGCGAGGTGGCGGGCCAGGATGCGGCCCAGCACGCCGGTGCCGCCGGTGATCAGCACGGTGCCGGCCGGGTCGATCCCGCCGGGCAGCGGCTCGACGGCGGCCGGAACCCGGCCGAGCCGTGGCGTGCGGACCTGCCCGTCGCGCACGGCGAGCTGCGGCTCGCCGGAGGCGATGGCGGCGGCCACCGCGGCGGCGCTGTCCGGGGCGTCGTCGAGGTCGACGAGCTGGCACCGGCCCGGGTGTTCGAGCTGGGCGGTGCGCAGCAGGCCCCAGACGGGGGCCTGGCGCAGGTTCACCGGCTTTTGCTCCCCTGCCGCGACCGCGTTCCGGGTGACGAGCACCAGCCGCGAGTCGGCGAACCGGTCGTCGGCGAGCCAGGTCCGCAACGCGGCGAGCGTACGGTGCGTGGTGGCCCGCGCCTGTGCGGCAAGCTCCGGGTCCGTCGGGTCCCCGGCGTCGCCGACCGGGACGATCACCGCCTCGGGCGTCGGCTCACCCCCGGCGAGCAGGTCGCCCAGCGAGTCGAGCCCGACGTCGGTACGCACCCGGGCACCGGCCGCCTCGCAGGCGGCGCTGAGCGCCAGGTCGTCGCCGAGCGCCACCCAGCGGGTGGCCGCCGGCACGGGGCCGGTTGGCACCGGCAGCACCGGCCAGTCCACCTGGAACAGCGACTCGTGCCGGCCGGAGCGGGCCGCGCCGAGGGAGTCCCCGGAGACGCGGCGCATGATCAGCGAGTCGACGTGCAGCACCGGGGCGCCGGTGGCGTCGGCCACCTGGAAGGAGACGCCGACCTCGCCGGCCGCGGCGACGCGTACGCGCAGGGCGGTGGCCCCGGCGGCGAGCAGGGAGACCCCGGTCCAGGCGAACGGCAGACGGGGCACGCTGGCGTCGGCGCCGTCGCCCATCCGGCCGAGGAAGCCGCCGATCGACATGGCCTGCAGCGCGCCGTCCAGCAGTGCCGGGTGCACGCCGAAGCGGCCGGCCGTGGCGTGGTGGTCGGCGGGCAGCTCGACCTCGGCGAAGACCTCGTCGTCGCGGGTCCACGCGGCGCGCAGGCCACGGAACGCCGGTCCGTAGCCGAAGACGGTCGCCTCGATACCGGAGTAGAAGTCGTCGGACTCGACGCGTGTCGCGCCGGGCGGCGGCCAGACCCCTAGGTCGAAGGCGGGCGCGGCGTCGGCCGGCTGCGGGCCGAGCAGACCGGTGGCGTGGCAGGTCCAGGCGACGTCGGCGAGGATCTCGTCCGAGCCGTCCCGGTAGGGCCGGGAGTAGAGCTGGACGGTACGCCGCCCGTCGTCGTCCCGGTCGCCGACCGTCAGCTGCACCTGGAGCGCGCCGAGTTCGGGCAGGACGAGCGGGGCGAGCAGGGTCAGCTCCTCCACCGTCGGGCAGCCGGCCTGCTCACCGGCGTACGTGGCCAGTTCGACGAAGGCGGTGCCGGGCAGCAGGATGTTGTCCATCACCCGGTGCTCGCCGAGCCACGGGTGGGTACGCACCGACAGCCGCCCGGTGAAGACCATCCGCTCGCTGTCGGGGAAGGTCAGCGCGGCGCTGAGCAGCGGGTGCCCGGCGTCCTGGAGGCCGGCGGAGGCGACGTCCTGCGCCCGGTGCACCGGCGGCTCGACCCAGTACCGCTGGTGGTCGAAGGCGTACGTGGGCAGTGCGACGGTGTCGGTCTCGGCGAGTACGGCCGTCAGGTCGACGGGCAGACCGATCGTGTGCGCGGTGGCGAGGTTCGTCAGCAGCCGCGTCGCGTCGTCGTCACCGCGGCGCAGACTGCCCAGCGTGTGCCCGCTCACGCCGGCGTCGTCCAGGATCGCCGTGACCGGCATCGCCAACACCGGGTGCGGAGAGATCTCCACGAACGTGGTGTGCCCGGCGGCGACAGCCACCCGCACCGCCGCGTCGAACTGCACCGTCTGCCGCAGGTTCTCATACCAGTAGTCCGCCGTCATCGACGCCGGGTCCACCCAGTCCCCGGTGAGCGTCGACACGAGGCGGGTGTGGCCCGGCTGCGGCGTCACGTCGGCCAGGTCGGCGCGCAACTGCTCGGCGACGTCCTGCACGGCCGCCGAATGCGACGCGTAGTCGACCGGGATCAAGCGGGCCCGAACGCCGTCGGCCTGGCACGCCTCCACGAGGTCGGCGACCGGCTGCGGCGGACCCGAGACCACGACGGTGGACGGGCCGTTGACCGCCGCGACACCGACGCCCGGGAACGCCGGCAGCCGCTCGGCCACCGACTCCGCCGACAGGTCGACCGACGCCATCGTGCCGGTGCCCCGCAGCACCGTCAGCGCCCGCGACCGCAGGGCCACGGCCTTCGCCGCATCCTCGATGCTGAGGATCCCGGCCACACACGCGGCCCCGATCTCACCCTGCGAATGACCGATCACCGCAGCCGGGGTGACCCCGGCGTACTGCCACACCGCCGCCAGAGCCACACCGACGGCCCACAGCACCGGCTGCACCACCTCGACCCGCTCCAGCCACGACTCGTCCTCGCCGGTCAACACCGACACGAGATCGACATCGAGGTACGGGGCCAGGGCCCGCTGACACTCCGCCAGACGCGCGTCGAACACTGGCGTACGACCGACGAGACCGGCAGCCATCCGCGCCGACTGCGCGCCCTGGCCCGGGAACACGAACACCGGGCCCGCGCCGTGGGACGTGGTGGTGTCGGCGACGACGTTGCCGGCCGGCGTCCCGGACGCCACCGCGTCCAGCCCCGCCAGCAACTCCTCCGTGCCCGACCCGACGACAGCGGCACGGTGACCGAACGCCGACCGGGTCGTAGCCAGGGACCAGCCCACCGCCGCCGCGTCGATGTCGCCGCGCTCACGCACGTACTCCGCGAGACGGGCCGCCTGGCCGGCCAGGGCGCCCTTCGACCGTCCCGACAGCGGCCACAGCACCGCGTCGGAGGCCACGAGCCCGGGGCCGGGCTCGGCCGGTGCCACGGACAGTTCGTCGGCCTGCTCGATGATGACGTGGGCGTTGGTGCCGGAGATGCCGAACGACGACACCGCCGCCCGGCGCGGCCGGTCCACCGCCGGCCAGGGCCGCGACTGCGTCGCCAGCTCCACCGCACCGGAGGTCCAGTCGATGTGCGGGGACGGCTCGTCCACGTGCAGCGTCGCCGGGACGAGGCCGTGCCGGATGGCCTGCACCATCTTGATCACGCCGGCCACACCGGCGGCGGCCTGGGCGTGGCCGATGTTCGACTTGATCGAGCCGAGCAGCAGGGGCCGGTCGGCGGGCCGCTCCCGCCCGTACGTGGCGAGCAGGGCCTGCGCCTCGATCGGGTCGCCGAGGGTGGTGCCCGTGCCGTGCGCCTCGACCACGTCGACGTCGGCCGTGGTGAGGCGGGCCGACGCCAGCGCCTGCCGGATCACCCGCTGCTGCGAGGGGCCGTTCGGGGCGGTCAGCCCGTTGGAGGCGCCGTCGGAGTTGATCGCCGAGCCGCGCACCACCGCGTAGACGGTGCGGCCCTGCCGGCGGGCGTCGGAGAGCCGCTGCACGAGCAGCATGCCGACGCCCTCGGACCAGCCGGTGCCGTCGGCGGACGCGGCGAACGACTTGCACCGGCCGTCGGCGGCCAGGCCGCGCTGCCGGGAGAACTCGACGAAGGCGGTCGGGGTGGCCATCACCATGACACCGCCGGCGAGGGCCATGTCGCACTCGCCGCGCCGCAGCGCCTGGCCGGCCCAGTGCAGCGCCACCAGCGACGACGAGCAGGCCGTGTCCAGCGACACCGCCGGCCCCTCCAGCCCGAACGTGTAGGCGACCCGGCCGGAGATGACGCTGCTGGTCATCCCGGTCAGCATGTAGCCCTCGGCGGCCTCCGGCGAGTACGCGAGCAGCGAGCCGTAGTCCTGGCCGCTGGTGCCGACGAAGACGCCGGTGCTGCTGCCCCGTACGTCGGTGGGGTCGATGCCGGCGGACTCGAAGGACTCCCAGGTGGTCTCCAGCAGCAGTCGCTGCTGCGGGTCCATGGCCAGGGCCTCGCGGGGCGAGATGCCGAAGAAGTTGGGGTCGAACCTGTCGACGCCGCTGAGGAAGCCGCCGCCGCGGGCGTAGAAGGTGCCGGGGGCGTCGGGGTCGGGGCTGTAGAGGCTGTCGAGGTCCCAGCCACGGTCGGTGGGCAGGTCGCTGATCGCGTCCACGCCGTCGACCACCAGCCGCCACAGGTCGTCGGGCGACCACACGCCGCCGGGCAGCCGGCAGGCCATGCCGATGATCGCGAGGGGCTCGTCGTCGCCGACCGACACGGCGGTCGTCGTGGGTCGCACGGGAACCGGGGTGCCGGCGATCTCCGTACCCAGGAAGGCCGCCAGGTCGTGCGGGGTCGGGTAGTCGAAGACGAGGGTGGCCGGCAGCCGCATCCCGAAGGCGTTGTTGAGCCGGTTGCGCATCTCGACGGCGGTGAGCGAGTCGAAGCCGAACTCGCTGAACGCCCGGCGCGGCTCGATGGCCGCCGGGTCGGGGTAGCCGAGCACGGCGGCGGCCTGGCCCCGGACGATCTCGACCAGCGCGGCGGCCCGCTCGGCGTCGCCGAGCCCGGCGAGCTGCTGCACCAGCGACGCGCCGGTGCTGGCCGCGGCGGCGCGGGCGGGCGTGCGGATCAGCGCCCGGTACAGCGGCGGGATGGTCCCGCCGGCGAACTGCACCTTCATCGCGGCGAGATCCAGCCGGGCCGGGACGAGCGCGGCGTCGGTGGTGCGGCAGGCCGCGTCGAAGAGGGCGAGCCCCTCCTCGGCCTCCATGGCGGCGACGCCGGAGCGGGAGATCCGGTTGAGGTGGACGTCGTCCAGCTCGGTGGTCATGCCGCTGCGGTCGGCCCAGAGGCCCCAGGCGAGGGTGAGGGCGGCGAGGCCGCGCGCCTTGCGGTGCTGGGCCAGCCCGTCGAGGAACGCGTTGGCGGCGGCGTAGTTGCCCTGGCCCGGGCCACCGGCGGTGGCGGCCAGCGAGGAGTACGAGACGAACGCCTTCAGTTCGAGGTCGGCGGTCAGCTCGTGCAGGTGCCAGGCGGCGTCGACCTTGGGCCGCAGCACGCCGTCCATCCGCTCGGGGGTGAGCGAGGAGATGACGCCGTCGTCACGGACGCCGGCGGCGTGGATGACTGCGGTCAGCGGGTGCTCCGCCGGGATGCCGGCCAGCAGCTCGGCCACGGCGCCACGGTCGGCGACGTCGCAGGCGGCGACGGTGACGCGCACGCCGAGCGCCTCCAACTCGGCGCAGAGCTCCGCGACACCCTCGGCGGCGCGGCCGCGCCGGCTGGTGAGGATCAGGCGCCGGACGCCGTACGTGCTGACCAGGTGCCGGCTCATCAGCCGGCCGAGGGTGCCGGTGGCGCCGGTGATCAGGACGGTGCCGTCGGAGTCGAACGGGGCTGCCGGCGGTTCGGTCGGGGCGGCGCCCCGGGTGAGCCGGGCGCCGGCGGCGACGCCCGCGCGGATCACGACCTGCGGCTCGTCGGTCGCGACGGCCGGGACGAGCGCGGCGGCGCAGCCGGCCACGTCGTCGACGTCCACCAGCACGAACCGGTCGGGGTTCTCCGACTGGGCGGAGCGCAGCAGGCCGATCACGGCGGCGCCGGCCAGGTCCGTCAGGTCGGTGTCCCGGTCGGTGGCGACCGCGCCCGAGGTCAGCACCACCAGTCGGGACACCGCGTAGCGCTCCTCGGCGAGGAACTGCTGGAGCACGGCGAGCACCCGGTGGGTCGCCTCGGCGACGGCGCGCGGCACGTCCGCCGACGCGGGCGGGTCGAGCAACGGCAGGACCAGCACGCCGGGCGCGTCCGTCCCGCCGTCCATCGCCGTGGCCAGGGCCGCCAGGTCGGGGTACGCCGCCACGGCCGTGCCGGTGGCGGCGACCGCGTCGGTGAGCGCCGCGGCGTCGCCGAGCACCGCCCAGTCGACCGTGGACGGGCCGGCGGGAAGCGCGAGCGGGGCCCACTCGACCCGGAACAGCGACTCGGTGCCGCCGCCGGAGGCGGTGCGGAGCTGGTCGGCGGAGACCGGCCGCAGGACGAGGGAGCCGACGGAGATGACCGGCGCGCCGGTGACGTCGGTGAGCAGCAGCGAGATGCTGTCGGGGCCGGTGTGCGAGACCCGGACGCGGGCCGCCGCGGCCCCGGCGCCGTGCAGGGCGACGTCGTTCCAGGAGAACGGCAGGCGGCCGAATCCGGGGGGCATGCCCGCCCCGGAGGGCTCCCCGGCCGGCGTGGTCAGGCCGAGGGTGTGCAGCGCCGCGTCGAGCAGGGCCGGGTGCAGGCCGTACCCGGCGGCCTCGGCGGCGGGGGCCTCGGGCAGCGCCAGCTCGGCGAAGAGGTCGTCGCCGCGCCGCCAGGCGGAGCGCAGGGCGATGAACGACGGGCCGTAGTCGTAACCCTGGGCGGCGAGGTTCAGGTAGAGGTCGTCGGTGCCGACCTCGGTCGCGCCCGGCGGCGGCCAGGTGGTCAGGTCGGACCAGCCGGCGGGACCGCTCGGCACGGCCGGGCCGCTGGCCAGCACGCCGCTGGCGTTGCGGGTCCAGGCCCGCTCACCCGTGCCCTCGGTCGGCTCGCCGTCCTGCGCGGAGTGCAGCGACACGGAACGGCACCCGGTCTCGTCCGCCGGGCCGATCCAGAGCTGGATGTCCACGCCCCCGGTCTCCGGCAGGATCAGCGGCGACTCCAGGGTCAGTTCGCGGACGTGGTCCGCGCCGACGTGCCCACCCGCCTGGAGGGCGAGTTCGACGAAACCCGTGCCCGGCAGCAGCACGGTGTCGAAGACGACGTGGTCGCAGATCCACGGGTGGGTACGCCGGGCCAGCCGGCCGGTGAAGAGGAAGCCCTCGGCGTGCGCGACGCCGACGGCGGCTCCGAGCAGGGGGTGTTGCGCGGGGCGCAGGCCGACCGCGGTGACGTCGCCGGTCCACCCGGCGCCCGCCTCGGGCCAGTAGCGCTGGTGCTGGAAGGCGTACGTGGGCAGGTCCACCCGCCGGGCGCCGGTCTCGGCGAACCACTGCCGCCAGTCGACCGCAACCCCGTGCACGTGCAGCTCCGCCAGCCCGGCCAGCAGCCCGTGCACCTCGGGCCGGTCCTTGCGCTGCGCGGCGACGGCCAGCACGGCGTCGTCGGCGGGCAGGATCTCGCCGACCATCGCGGTCAGGACGCTGCGCGGCCCGACCTCCAGGAACGTGTCCGCCCCGGCGGCGCGCAGCGCGGTGACCCCGTCGGCGAAGCGGACGGCCTCGCGGACGTGGCGCACCCAGTAGTCGGCCGTACGGATCTCGTCGGCGTCGGCCAGCGCACCGGTCACGTTCGACACCACCGGCAGCGACGGCGCGGAGAACGTCAACCCGTCGAGGACGGCGCGGAACTCGGCGAGCATCGGCTCCATCAGCGGACTGTGGAACGCGTGGCTGACGGTCAGCCGGCGCGTACGCACGCCCCGCTCACGCCAGACCCGCTCCACCTCGTCGAGGGCGTCGACGGCACCGGAGACCACGACCGAGGTCGGCCCGTTGACGGCCGCGATCCCGACCCGGTCGGTCGAGCCGGCGATCGACTCGACCACCGCCACCTCGTCGGCGGCCACCGCGAGCATGCCGCCACCGGCCGGCAGGGCCTGCATCAGCCGGCCCCGCGCCGCCACCAGCGCACACGCGTCGGCCAGCGACAGCACCCCCGCCACGTACGCGGCCGTCACCTCACCGATCGAGTGACCGCCCACGAACTCCGGCGCGATGCCGAGCGACTCGACGAGGCGGAACAGCGCCACCTCGACGGCGAACAGGCCCGCCTGCGTGAACACCGTCTGGTCCAGCAGAGCCGCCTCGGCGGAACCCTCCAGCGCGAACAGCACCTCCCGCAGCGGACGCGGCAGCAGCGCGTCCAGGTACACGCACACCTCGTCCAGCGTGGCGGCGAACACCGGGAAGCCCACGTACAGCTCCCGGCCCATGCCGGCGCGCTGCGCGCCCTGGCCGGAGAAGAGCACCGCGAGCGAGCCCCGGCCGCCGGCCTGCCCGGCGACGACCGCGCCGGACGGCTGACCGGCGGCGAGGGCGCGCAGCCCGGCCAGCAGGTCCTCGCGGCCGGTCGCGTGGACCACGGCGCGGTGGTCCAGGGTGGACCGGGAGGTGACCGACGAGAAGGCCACATCCAGGGGGCGCAGGGTCTCGTCGGCGGCGATCCGGGCCGCCCAGCGGGCCGCCTGCGCGGCGAGGCCGGCAGCGTCCCGGGCCGACACCGGCACCGGTACGACCGGCCGCTCGACCACCGGCGCGGTGGCCGACGGGGCCGGCTGCGGTGCCGGGGCCTGCTCCAGGATGGTGTGCGCGTTGGTGCCGGACACCCCGAACGAGGAGACCGCCGAGCGGCGCGGCCGGTCCACCGCCGGCCACGGCGTCGCCTCGGTCACCAGCGAGACGTCGCCGGCCGACCAGTCGACCTCGGGCGTCGGCTCGTCGACGTGCAGGGTGGGCGGTACGACGCCGTGCCGCATCGCCATGACCATCTTGATGACGCCGGCCACCCCGGCGGCCGCCTGCGCATGGCCGATGTTCGACTTGACCGAGCCGAGCAGCAGCGGCGCGGAGTCCCCCCGCTCCTGTCCGTACGTGGCCAGCAGCGCCTGCGCCTCGATCGGGTCGCCGAGACGGGTGCCGGTGCCGTGCGCCTCCACCACGTCCACGCCGCCGGCGGCGAGGCCGGCGTTGGCCAGGGCCTGCTGGATCACCCGCTGCTGCGACGGTCCGTTCGGGGCGCTCAGCCCGTTGGAGGCGCCGTCCTGGTTCACCGCGCTGCCCCGTACCACGGCGAGGATGGGGTGACCGTTGCGCTGCGCGTCCGAGAGCCGTTCCAGCACCAGGACGCCGACGCCCTCGGACCAGCCGGTCCCGTCGGCGGCGGCGGCGAACGCCTTGCACCGGCCGTCGGCGGCGAGGCCGCGCTGCCGGGAGAACTCGACGAAGGCGGCCGGGGTGCACATGGCGGTGACGCCGGCGACGATGGCCAGGGTGCACTCCTGCTGCCGCAGCGCCTGGCCCGCGAGGTGCAGGGCGACCAGGGAGGACGAGCAGGCGGTGTCGATGGTGACGGCCGGCCCCTCCAACCCGAAGGTGTACGCGATCCGGCCGGAGACCACGCTGCCGGCGTTGCCGGTCATCAGGTGCCCCTCGAGGCCCTGCGCGGCACCCATCAGCACGGTGCCGTAGTCCTGGCCGGTGCTGCCGGCGAAGACGCCAGTGCGGCTGCCGCGCAGCGAGTGCGGGTCGATGCCGGCCCGCTCCAGTGCCTCCCACGAGGTCTCCAGCAGCCAGCGCTGCTGCGGGTCCATCGCCAGCGCCTCCCGGGGGGAGATCGCGAAGAAGCCCGGGTCGAAGTCGGCCAGGTCGTGGACGAAGCCACCCTGCCGCGTGTACGACGTACCGGCCTGCTCGGGGTCGCTGTCGTAGAGCGACCCGACGTCCCAGCCGCGGTCGGTCGGGAAGTCGGAGACCACGTCCCGGCCGGACGCGACCACCTCCCACAGGTCCTCGGGCGAGCGCACCCCGCCCGGGAAGCGGCAGCTCATGGAGACGATGGCGACCGGTTCCTGTTCACCGGCTTCCACCTCGCGCAGGCGCTGGCGCACCTGGTGCAGGTCAGCGGTGACCCGCTTGAGGTAGTCGAGAAGCTTCGCCTCGTCAGCCATGGACCGCGCACTCCTTGTGTTGACCCGTCGTCGCAGCAGCGATCACGTCAGGACATCCCCAGCTCGCGGTCGATGAAGTCGAAGACCTCGTCCGGCGTCGCGTCCTGGAGCTTCTCGGCGACGGTGTCGCCGTCCGCCGGGGCGTCGGCCTCGTTGAGGGAGGCCAGCAGCGCCCGCAGCCGCTCGGTGATCCGAATTCGGGCGCTGCGGTCCGGCGCCGAGCCGGAGAGCGCCGCTTCCAACCTGTCCAGCTCGCCGAAGACCGGTGCGACCCCGACCACCCCGCCGTCGACGACGGCGGCCCGCACGTACTCGGCCAGCCCGGCGGCGGTCGGATAGTCGAAGACGACCGTGGCGGGCAGCCGGACGCCGGTCGCCGCGGTGAGCCGGTTGCGCAGCTCCACGGCGGTCAGCGAGTCGAAGCCGAGTTCGCGGAACGCCCGGTCCGGCTCGACGGCGTCCATCGAGGCGTGGCCGAGCACCGCGGCGGCCTGCCCGCGTACCAGCTCCAGCAGGGTCTTGCGTCGTTCGGCGTCGGTCTGCCCGGCGAGCAGGGCGGCCAGGGACTCCGCGGAGACGCCGGTGTCCTCGGCCCGCTCGGCGACGGCCCGCCGCGCCTCGGCCACGCCCGCGATGAGCGGGCTGGGCCGCACGGCGACGAAGCCGGGCACGTAACGGGCCCAGTCGATGCCGGCCACCATCGTCGCCGGCTCGCCCCGCGCGACGCACTGCGCGAGCGCCGTGAGCGCGGGCGCGGTGTCGAGGCGGGCCACGCCGGTACGCCGGCGGCGCTCCTCCACGGCAGGGTCGGTGGTGGCCATCCCGCCGGCCGCCCAGGGGCCCCAGGCGACCGAGGTGGCCGGCAGGCCCTGCCGGTGCCGCTGCTCGGCGAGGGCGTCGAGGTAGGCGTTGGCGGCGGCGTAGCTGCCCTGACCGGCGGCGCCGAGCTGCCCGGCCAGCGCGGAGAACAGCACGAACGCGCGCAGTTCCCGCCCGACGGTCAGCTCGTGCAGGTGCAGGGCACCGAGCACCTTGGGGCGCAGGACGGTGGCGAGGCGGTCGGCGGTGAGCCCGTCGAGCACCCCGTCCTCGAGGACGCCGGCCGCGTGCACGACGCTGGTCAGCGGCGCGTCGGCGGGTACCTCGTCGAGCAGCTTGGCCAGCGCGGCCCGGTCGGCCACGTCGCAGGCCGCGACGGTCACCCGGGTGCCCGCCCCGGTCAGCTCGCGGACGAGTTCGGCGGCGCCGGGGGCGTCCGCGCCACGGCGGCTGACGAGCATCAGGTGCTCGGCGCCCCGGGCGGCCAGCCAGCGGGCCACCTCCGCGCCGAGCGCGCCGGTGCCGCCGGTGACCAGCGTCGTGCCCGGGTAGCCGGCGTCGTCGGCGGGCGCCTCGCCGCCGGGCGAGCGCACCAGCCGGCGTACCAGGATGGTAGCGCCGTCGACCGCGAGCTGGTCCTCGCCGTCGAGTCCGGCGAGGGCGGCGCAGAGCAGGTCCCAGCCGTGGTCGTCCAGGGTGGCCGGTACGTCGACCAGGCCGCCCCACCGCTCGGGGTGTTCGAGGGCCACGACCCGGCCGAGGCCCCAGAGCAGCGACTGCTCCGGTCGGCCGGGTGCCGCGCCCCGGGTGGTGCCGGCCGCGCCCCGGGTGACGCACCACAGTGGCGCGGCGACGTCGAGGTCGCCGAGCGCCTGGATCAGCGCGAGCGACCGGGCGAGGAACGGCGGCACCGGCTGGGTGTCGTCGACCGCGCCGTCGGCGAGGGCGAGCAGGGACAGCACCCCGTCGACCGGGGCCGGCCCGCCGTCGGAGGTACGGGTGACACCGTTCAGGTGCGCGGTGAGGGCGGCGCGGTCGGTCAGGTTCTCCGGCAGCGACACCAGCCGGACATCGGCGCCCCGGCGGGACAGCTCGGCGACGGCGGCCTCGCCCTCCTCCGGGTGCCGTGCGTCGGCGATCACCCACCAGGCGCCGGGGAGGAAGCTGACGGGCGTCCCGGTGTACGGCTGCCAGACGCTGCGGTAGCGCAGGTCGTCCAGGGCGGAGCGGTTGCGCTGCTGGCGTCGCCAGGAGGCGAGCACGGGCAGGGCCGCGCCCAGCCGTTCCAGGGATTCCGTCGCGTCCTGCTCGGTGAGTTCCGCGAGCGCGGCCAGGTCCTCGCTCTCGACGGCCGCCCAGAACGCGGAGTCGACGCCGCTCGAGGTCTCCTCGGTGTCGTCCTGCCGGGTCGCCGCGGTCGGCCAGAAGCGGCTGCGGTCGAAGGCGTACGTGGGCAGTGCGACGGTGCCGGTCTCGGCGAGTACGGCCGTCAGGTCGACGGGCAGGCCGATCGTGTGGGCGGTCGCGAGATTCGTCAGCAGCCGCGTCGCGTCGTCGTCACCGCGCCGCAGGCTGCCCAGCACGTGCCCGGTCGCGCCGGCGTCGTCCAGGATCGCCGTGACCGGCATCGCCAGCACCGGATGCGGGGAGATCTCCACGAACGTCGTGTGACCCGCCTCGACGGCCACCCGGACGGCGGCCTCGAACTGGACGGTCTGCCGCAGGTTGTCGTACCAGTAGTCCGCCGTCATCGACGCCGGGTCCACCCAGTCCCCGGTGAGGGTGGAGACGAGCCGGACGTTGCCCTGTCGCGGCGTCACGTCGGCCAGGTCGGCGCGCAACTGCTCCGCGACGTCCTGCACCGCCACGGAGTGCGACGCGTAGTCCACCGGGATCAGGCGGGCCCGCACCCCGTCGGCCTGACACGCCTCCACCAGGTCGGCGACCGGCTGCGGCGGACCCGACACCACCACCGTCGACGGACCGTTCACCGCCGCAACGCCCACCCCGGGGAATTCCCCGAGCCGCTCGGCCACCGCCTCCGCCGACAGGTCCACCGACGCCATCGTGCCGGTGCCCCGCAGCACCGTCAGCGCCCGCGACCGCAACGCGACCGCCTTCGCCGCGTCCTCCAGGCTGAGGATCCCGGCCACACACGCCGCGCCGATCTCGCCCTGCGAGTGACCGACCACCGCCGCCGGGGTGACCCCGGCGTGCTGCCACACCGCCGCCAGGGCCACACCGACGGCCCACAACACCGGCTGCACGACCTCCACCCGCTCCAGCCACGACTCGTCGTCGCCGGTCAACACCGACACGAGATCGACATCCAGGTACGGCGCCAGGGCCCGCTGGCACTCCGCCAGACGCGCGTCGAACACCGGCGTACGACCGACGAGACCGGCCGCCATCCGCGCCGACTGCGCACCCTGGCCCGGGAACACGAACACCGCACCGGTTCCGGAGGCCGTACCCGTGACGAGGTTCCCCGCCGGCGCGCCGGCGGACAGGGCGTCGAGCCCCGCCAGCAACTCGGCCACGGTGGCCCCGACGACGGCGGCCCGCTGGTCGAACGTCGACCGGGTGGCGGCGAGGGACCAGCCCAACGCCGCCGCGTCGAGGTCGGCGTGCGCGCGGACGTGCTGGGCCAGGCGAGCGGCCTGACCGGCCAGCGCGCCCTTCGACCGCCCCGACACCGTCCAGACGACGACGTCGGAGGCCACGAGCCCCGGGCTGCGATCCTCGGCGGCCTCGCCGTCGGGCTCCACGCTCTCGGCGGGGAGGTCCTCGGGCAGTTCGATGATGACGTGGGCGTTGGTGCCGGAGATGCCGAACGAGGACACCGCCGACCGGCGCGCCCGGCCCACGGCCGGCCACGGCCGCGACTCGATCGCCAGCTCGACGGCCCCGGAGTTCCAGTCGATGTGCGGGGACGGCTCGTCCACGTGCAGCGTCGCGGGGACCACGCCCTCGCGCATCGCCAGCACCATCTTGATCACACCGGCGACGCCGGCGGCGGCCTGGGTGTGGCCGATGTTCGACTTCACGGAGCCGAGCAGCAGCGGCTCGTCGCGCTCCTGCCCGTACGTGGCGAGCAGGGCCTGCGCCTCGATCGGGTCACCGAGGGTGGTGCCCGTGCCGTGCGCCTCGACCACGTCCACGTCGGCCGTGGTGAGGCGGGCCGACGCCAGCGCCTGCCGGATCACCCGCTGCTGCGACGGACCGTTCGGGGCCGTCAGCCCGTTCGACGCACCATCCTGATTGACCGCACTGCCCCGCACGATCGCCAGCACCTCATGACCGTTACGCCGCGCGTCCGACAACCGCTCCACCACCAGCACACCAACACCCTCGCCCCAGCCCGTGCCGTCGGCACCCGCCGCGAACGCCTTGCACCGGCCGTCGGCCGCCAGGCCCCGCTGCCGGGAGAACTCCACGAACAGCCCGGGCGTCGCCATCACAGTCACGCCGCCGGCCAGGGCCAGGTCGCACTCGCCACGCCGCAGCGACTGCACCGCCAGGTGCAACGCCACAAGCGACGACGAACACGCCGTGTCCACCGACACCGCCGGCCCCTCCAACCCCAACGCGTACGCCACCCGACCCGACACCACACTCGCGGCGTTCCCCGTGCCCGCGAAGCCCTCCACCTCGTCCCCCGCCACCATCAGCAGGGCCCCATAGTCCTGACCATTCGTGCCCACGAACACCCCTGTTCGCGAACCCCGAAGAACCCCAGGCTCAACCCCTGCCCGCTCGACCGCCTCCCACGAAACCTCCAGCAACAACCGCTGCTGCGGGTCCATCGCCAAGGCCTCACGGGGGGAAATCCCGAAGAAACCGGCATCAAACTCCGCCGCCTCGTAGAGGAAGGCGCCGCTGCGGACGTATGAGGTGCCGGTGGAATAGGGGTCGGGGTCGTAGAGCTTCTCGACGTCCCAACCCCGATCGCCGGGTAGGTCGGACACGGCGTCACGGCCGGCGTGCAGCATCTGCCAGAACCGCTCGGGGTCGTTCGCCCCGCCGGGGAAGCGGCAGGACATGGCGACGATGGCCACCGGCTCGTCGTCGCCGAGCGTCACCGGGGCGGCCTCGACGGCCACGGCGGCCTCGCCGCCCAACTCCTCGTGCAGGTGCCGGGCGAGCGCGGTCGGCGACGGGTAGTCGAAGACCAGGGTCACCGGCAGCCGCAGCGAGGTGGCGGTGGCGAGCCGGTTACGCAGCTCCACCGCCGTCACCGAGTCGAAGCCGAGGTCCCGGAACGCGTGGTGCGGGTCGACGGCCTGGCCGTCGGCGTACTTGAGGACTGCGGCCGCCTGGTCGCGGACCAGATCGAGCAGCGCCTGCTGGCGCTCGGCGGCGCTCATCCGGGTGAACGCGCCGGCGGGGCCGGCCTCGCCGGTCTCCTTCGTCTCGGCGAGGCCCTTGGTGGCCTGCAACCGCTGCGCCTCGGGGATCTCCGAGATCAGCGGACCGGGACGGGTGGCGGTGAACGCGACGAAGAACCGGTCCCAGGCGATGTTCGAGATGGTCAGGAAGGTCTCGTCGTGCTCGACGGCCTGGTGCAGGGCCGCCACGGCGAGCCGCGGGGGCATCTCGGGCGCGCCGTGGCGGTGCAGCATCCGGCCGAACTCGCCGTCGGCCATGCCACCGCCGCCCCAGGCGCCCCAGCCGATGGAGGTGGCGGGCAGGCCGAGGGCACGGCGGTGCTCGGCGAGGGCGTTGAGGAACGCGTTGCCGGGGGCGTAGTTGCCCACGCCGGAGCTGCCGACGGTGCCGGCCATCGACGAGAACAGGATGAACGCGTCGAGGTCCAGCTCGCGGGTCAGCTCGTGCAGGTTCAGCGCGGTCGTGACCTTCGCGCTGAGCGCGTAGTCGACCTGCTCCAGGGTCAGCGAGTTGATCACCGAGTCGTCGAGGACGGCGGCGGTGTGCACGACTGTGGTCAGCGGGTGCTCGGGCGGCAGGTCGGCGAGGACGGCGGCGAGCGCCGACCGGTCGGCGGCGTCGCAGGCGGCGACGGTGACCCGGGCGCCCAGTGCGACCAGCTCGGCCTCGAGGTCGGCGATGCCCTCGGCCTGCCGGCCGCGCCGGCTGACCAGCACCAGGTGCGCGGCGCCGCTGGCGGCGAGCCAGCGGGCCATGTGTCCGCCGAGCGCGCCGGTGCCGCCGGTGACCAGGGCGGTGCCCGACGGTCGCCAGGTGCGCGGGGCGGGGGCGTCGCCGAGCGGGGCGTGCAGCAGTCGCCGGCCGAACGCGCCGGCCCACCGCAGCGCGACCTGGTCCTCACCGTCGGCGCCGGCGAGGACACGGACCAGCCGTCGGCCGGCCGCGTCGTCGAGTTCGTCGGGCAGGTCCACGAGGCCGCCCCAGCGGTCCGGGTGTTCGAGTGCGGCGACCCGGCCGAAGCCCCAGGTGAGCTGCTGGAGCGGGTGCGGCAGCGGGTCGGCCGGGCCGGTGGCGACGGCACCCCGGGTGAGGCACCACAGCGGCGCGCGGACTCCGGCGTCGCCGAGCGCCTGCACGAGGGTGACGGTGCCGGCGAAACCGACCGGCACCGACTGGTGCGCCGGGGCGGGCGTCTCGTCGAGCGGCAGCAGCGACACGATCCCGGCGGGGCGAGGGCCGCCGTCGGCGAGGTCGCGCAGCCGAGCGGCGAGCGCCGCGCGGTCCGTGCGGTCGGCGTCCAGCGCCAGCGGTACGACGGTGCCGCCGTGCCGCCGCAATGCGTCGGTGCAGAAGTCGGCCTCGGCCGCGCCGGTGTCGTCGGGGCCGGTGAGCAGCCACCAGGTGCCGGTGGCGGCCGGCTCGCCGGAGGCGTCGGGAGCGACGGGCGTCCAGTTGTCCCGGTACCGCCAGGAGTCCACGGTGGCCTGGTCGCGGTGCCGGCGACGCCAGGCGGCGAGCACCGGCAGCACGTCGGCGAACGCCGTCTCCGGGACGGGCCGCGACTCGGCCGTGGCGGAGAGTTCGGCCGTGAGCGCGGTCAGGTCCTCCGCCTCGACGGCCGCCCAGAACCGGGCGTCGACCTCGTCGTCGGCCACGGGACCGGCGGCCGCGGGGGCGGGCGCGGTTGACGGCTGCGGCCAGTAGAGCTGCCGCTGGAACGGATACGTGGGCAGGTCGAGACGACGCCCGGCGAGGCCGGCGAAGGCGGGCCGCCAGTCCACGGCCGTACCCCCGGCCCAGACCTCGGCCAGGGCGCGCAGGAAGCGGCCAAGGCCGCCCTCGCCCCGGCGCAGGCTGCCGGTGACGGTGACCGCGTCCGGGTCGGCGGCGGCCAGCTCGACGCTCTCCTGCACGGCCATGGTCAGCACGGGGTGGGCGCTGACCTCGACGAAGGTCTGGTAGCCGGCGGTGACGAGGCTGCGTACCGCCTCGTCGAAGCGGACGGTCTGCCGCAGGTTGCGGTACCAGTAGTCGGCGTCGAGGGCGGCGGTGTCGAGCCAGTCGCCCTCGACTGTGGAGCGGAACCGGACCTCGCCGGTGCGGGGCCGCAGCCCGGCGAGCAGTTCCAGGAGCTGCTCGCGCAGCTGCTCGACGTGGGCGGAGTGGGAGGCGTAGTCCACGGGCACGCGGCGCACCCGCACCTCGCGGGACTCGTAGTGGGCGACGAACTCGTCGAGGGCGGCGCCGTCGCCGGAGACCACGACGGAGGTGGGTCCGTTGACGGCGGCCAGGGCGATGCGGCCGGCCCAGCGGGCGATCGTCGCGGTGGCCTCGTCGGCGGTGGTGGCGACCGAGACCATGCCGCCGTCCCCGGCGATGCCGGCGATGATCCGGCTGCGCAGCGCGACCACGGCCGCCGCGTCGTCGAGGGTGAGGCCACCGGCGACGTACGCGGCGGCGATCTCGCCCTGGGAGTGCCCGACGACGGCTGCGGGGCGCACCCCGTACGACTCCCAGAGCGCGGCGAGCGAGACGCTGACCGCGAACAGGGTGGGCTGCACGACGTCGACGCGCTCCAGCGACGGGGCGTCGGGCGCGCCGCGCACCACGTCGGTCGGTGACCAGTCGACGTACGGGCGCAGCGCCTCGGCGCAGGCGGCGAACGTCTCCGCGAAGACGGGGGCGGTGTCGAGCAGCTCGGCGGCCATCCCGGCCCACTGCGAGCCCTGGCCCGGGAAGACGAACGCGACCTCGCCCGGCGTGCCGGGGACGCGGGTGACGGTCTGCGGGCCGGGCCGGCCGGCGGCGAGCGCGTCGAGGGACGCGGCCAGTTCGTCGCGGTCGGCGGCGAAGACGACGGCCCGGTGGTCGTGCGACGCGCGGGTGGCGGCCAGCGACCAGCCGACGTCGGCGAGCGCGTCGTCGTCCACTGTGCCGAGGTGCTCGCGCAGGTCCCGGCTGCGGGCGGTGAGGGCGTCGACGGTGCGCCCGGAGAGGACCCAGGGCAGTTCCCCGGTCGGCACGTCGGCTGCCGGTCCGGGCTCCGGCTCGTCGGCGGGGGCCTGTTCGAGGATGGTGTGCACGTTGGTGCCGCTGATCCCGAACGAGGAGACGGCGGCGCGGCGTACCCCGTCGGCCGGCTCCCACGGCCGGGCGGAGGTGAGCAGCTCGACGCTGCCGGCGGTCCAGTCGACGTGCGGGGTGGGCTCGTCCACGTGCAGGGTGGGCGGCAGCACCCCGTGCCGCATGGCCAGGACCATCTTCATCACCCCGGCGACGCCGGCGGCGGCCTGGGTGTGCCCGATGTTCGACTTGATCGAGCCGAGCCAGAGCGGCCGGTCCGCGGGCCGGTCCTGGCCGTACGTGGCGATGAGGGCCTGCGCCTCGATCGGGTCACCGAGGGTGGTGCCGGTGCCGTGCGCCTCGACGGCGTCCACCTGCTCGGCGGTGAGTCCGGCATTGGCGAGGGCCTGCCGGATCACCCGCTGCTGGGCGGGGCCGTTGGGTGCGGTGAGACCGTTGGAGGCGCCGTCCTGGTTGACGGCGCTGCCGCGCAGCACGGCGAGGACCGGGTTGCCGTCGCGGCGGGCGTCGGAGAGCCGCTGGAGCACCAGCAGGCCGACGCCCTCGCCCCAGCCGGTGCCGTCCGCGGCTCCGGCGAACGGCTTGCACCGGCCGTCGGCGGCGAGGCCACGCTGGCGGGAGAAGCCGACGAAGATGCCGGGGGTGGCCATCACGGTGGCGCCGCCGGCCAGGGCCAGGTCACACTCGCCCGTCTGAAGGGCCTGCGCGGCCAGGTGCATCGCGACCAGCGACGACGAGCAGGCCGTGTCGACGGTGACGGCCGGGCCGTGCAGCCCGAAGGTGTACGCCAGCCGGCCGGAGATGACGCTGGCGGAGGTGCCGGTGGCGAGGTAGTTCTCGTCGACGTCCCCGGTCGCCATCAGCAGCGAGCCGTAGTCCTGGCCGTTGGTGCCGACGTACACGCCGGTGCGGCTGCCGCGCAGGGCGGTCGGGTCGATCCGGGCCCGCTCGAACGCCTCCCAGGTGGTCTCCAGCAGCAGCCGCTGCTGCGGGTCCATGGCGAGGGCCTCGCGGGGGCTGATGCCGAAGAAAGCCGGGTCGAACTCGCCGGCTCCGGCGACGAAGCCGCCCTCCCGGACGTAGCTGGTGCCGAGGTGCTCGGGGTCGGGGTGGTACAGCTCGGCGAGGTTCCAGCCGCGCTCGCCGGGCATCAGGCTCAGCGCGTCGGTGCCGTTGGCCAGCAGGTCCCAGAGCTGCTCGGGCGAGGTGACCCCGCCGGGGAAGCGGCAGCTCATGGCGACGATGGCGATCGGTTCGCGGTCGCGGCCGGTGCCGTCGGCGACCACCTCGCCGGTGGTGTGCCCGGCGGTGAGGCCGTGCAGGTGGGCGGCGAGTTCGGCGACCGTGGGGTGGTCGAAGACCAGCGTGGCGGGCAGGGTCATACCGGTCTCGGCGGTGAGCCGGTTGCGCAGCTCGACGGCGGTGAGCGAGTCGAAGCCGAGGTCGCGGAAGGTGCGCTCGGGCAGCGGCCGGCCGGCCGGGTAGCCGAGCACGACGGCGGCCTGGGTGCGTACGAGGTCGGCGAGCTGCGGCAGGGACCGGCCGACCACCACGGCGCGGGCGGGGCCGGTGGGCACGGCGGGCACCCCGCGCAGGGCGGCGATCAGTGGCGTCGGGCGGCCCCAGGAGGCGGCGAGGCGGCCCCAGTCGACGGCGGCGACGGTGACGGCCGGCTCGGCGGTGTTGACCAGCCGGCCGAGGGCGGTGACGGCCTCGGCGGTGGGGAGCGCGTCGACGCCGCCCCGGGCGAGCCGGGCGGTCAGCGCGGCGGCCATGCCGTCCTCGGCCCAGGCGCCCCAGGCGATGGCGGTGCCGGGCAGGCCCTGGTCGCGTCGCCAGGCCGCGAACGCGTCGAGATAGGCGTTGGCCGCCGCGTAGTTGCCCTGTCCGGCGCTGCCGATGATCCCGGCGAGGGAGGAGAAGAGCACGAACGCGTCGAGGTCGCGGTGGGCGGTGGCCTCGTGCAGCACCTGGGCGGCGCGGACCTTGCCGTCGAGGACGGTCTGCATCCGGCCCAGGTCGAGCCCGTCGAGGACGCCGTCGTCGATCACGCCGGCGGTGTGCACGACGGCGGTCAACTCCGGCAGGCCGGCCACGAGGGCGTCGACGGCCGCCCGATCGGTGACGTCGCACGCCACCACCCGTACCGCGACCGACTCGTCGACCAGCTCGGCCGCGCCCGGAGCCGCCGGACCCCGCCGCGAGGCCAGCACCACCTCGGCCGCCCCGTTCGCCAGCAACCAGCGCGCCACGTGCCGGCCCAGGGCACCCGTACCGCCGGTCACCAGCACCGTCCCGGCAGGCCGCCAACCCGCACCCGCGGGCGGCGCGGCCGGCACCAGCCGCCGGCCGAAGATGCCCTGCGGGCGGATCGCCACCTGGTCGTGGCCGGCGTCGGCGAGGACGGCGAGCAGCGCGTCCGCCGCGGTGCGCTCGGCGCGGACGGGCAGGTCGATCAGGCCGCCCCAGCGGTCGGGCTGTTCGAGCGCGACGACCCGGCCCAGGCCCCAGGCCAGGGCGGGCCAGGGGTCGGTGAGGGTCTCGCCGGCCCCGACGCGCACGGCGCCCCGGGTGAGGCACCAGAGCCGGCCGGGCAGGCCGGCGTCGGCGAGCGCCTGGGTGAGGGTGAGCAGCAGCGCGGCGCCGACGGAGACGGCCGGGGCGGCCGGCAGCGCCCGGTCGGTCGCGGGGAGCACGCAGAGCACGCCGGTCCAGCCCTGCTCGCCGTGGCCGCGCAGCAGCCCGGTCAGCTCGGCACGGTCGACGCCGGGGGCGACGGTGAGCGTGTCGACGTGGGCGCCCGCGCCGGTCAGCGTGCCGGCCGCCCCGGCGTCGTCGGCGTCGGCGGTGACGACCAGCCAGCGGCCGGTCAGCGCGGGCGCGGCGGCGGGGCGTACCGGCTCCCAGTCGATCCGGTACGTCCAGCCGTCCACCACTGCGTCGCGCTGCCGGGCCCGTCGCCACGACGACAGCACCGGTACGGCCGGGGCGAGGGCCTCGACCGCGGCGGGGTCGTCCTGCACGGCCAGGTGGGCGGCGACCCCGGTCAGGTCGCCGCGCTCCACGGCCGCCCAGAAGTCCCCCTCGGCGGCGTCGCCCGGCGCGGCCGTCACGGCGGTGCCGCCGGCCTCGGGCCAGTAGCGCTGGTGCTGGAAGGCGTACGTGGGCAGGTCCACCCGCCGCGCGCCGGTCTCGGCGAACCACTGCAGCCAGTCGACCGCAACCCCGCGCACGTGCAGCTCCGCCAGCCCGGCCAGCAGCCCGTGCGCCTCGGGCCGGTCCCCGCGCTGCGCCGGCACGGCGAGCACGCCGGCCCCGTCCGACAGGGCGTCGCCGACCATCGCGGTCAGTACGCTGCGCGGCCCGACCTCCAGGAACGTGTCCGCCCCGGCGGCGCGCAGCGCAGCGACCCCGTCGGCGAAGCGGACGGCCTCGCGGACGTGACGCACCCAGTAGTCGGCGGTGCGGATCTCGTCGGCGTCGGCCAGCGCACCGGTCACGTTCGACACCACCGGCAGCGACGGCGCGGCGAAGGTGAGCTTGTCGAGCACCGCGCGGAACCGGGCGAGCATCGGCTCCATCAGCGGGCTGTGGAACGCGTGGCTGACGGTGAGGCGGCGGGTGCGTACGCCCCGCTCACGCCAGACCCGCTCCACCTCGTCGAGGGCCTCGACGGCGCCGGAGACCACGACGGCCTGCGGACCGTTGACCGCCGCGATCCCCACGTCGGCCAGGCCGTCCAGCGTGGCCGCCACCTCGGCCTCGGTGGCCGCGACGGCCAGCATCCCACCCCCGGCGGGCAGCGCCTGCATCAACCGGCCCCGCGCCGTCACCAGCGCGCAGGCGTGCTCCAGCGACAGCACCCCGGCCACGTACGCGGCCGTGACCTCGCCGATCGAATGACCGCCGACCAGGTCGGGGGCGACGCCGAAGGACTCCACCAGCCGGAACAACGCCACCTCGACCGCGAACAGACCGGCCTGCGTGAACACCGTCTGGTCCAGCAGGCCGGCGTCGGCCGAGCCCTCGGCGGCGAAGAGCACCTCACGCAGGGGGCGCGGCAGGGCTCGGTCCAGGTGCCCGCACACCTCGTCGAGGGCGGCGGCGAACACGGGGAACTCGGCGTACAACTCCCGGCCCATGCCGGCGCGCTGCGCGCCCTGACCCGAGAAGAGCACCGCGAGCTGGCCGCGCGGCGCCCCGGCACCGGTCACGACGGTACCGGCCGGTTCCCCGGCGGCAAGGGCGCGCAGCCCCGCGAGCAGGTCGTCGCGGCCGGTCGCGGACAGCACGGCCCGACGGTCCAGGGTGGAGCGGGAGGTGACCGACGAGAAGGCCACGTCGAGCGGGCGGAGGGTCTCGTCGGCGGCGAACCGGGCGGCCCAGCGGCCGGCCTGCGCGGCGAGCGCGGCGTCGGAGCGGGCGGAGAGCAGCACGGGGGCCACCGTGCGGGCCTGCGGCGTGGTCGGCTCGGCCTCGGCCTCGGCGGGAGCCGGGGCCTGCTCGATGATGGTGTGCGCGTTGGTGCCGGACACGCCGAACGACGACACGGCGGCCCGGCGCGGCCGGTCCACGGCGGGCCAGGGCGTCGCGGCGGTGGCGAGGGTGACCGCCCCGGCGGTCCAGTCGATGTGCGGGGACGGCTCGTCGACGTGCAGGGTGGGCGGCACCACGCCGTGCCGCATCGCCATCACCATCTTGATCACACCGGCCACGCCGGCGGCGGCCTGCGTGTGCCCGATGTTCGACTTGACCGACCCGAGCAGCAGTGGCGCGGCCTCGTCGCGGTCCTGCCCGTACGTGGCCAGCAGCGCCTGCGCCTCGATCGGGTCGCCGAGCCGGGTGCCCGTACCGTGCGCCTCCACCACGTCCACCTGCTCGGGCGTGAGGCGGGCGTTGCCCAGGGCCTGGCGGATGACGCGCACCTGGGAGGGGCCGTGCGGGGCGCTGAGCCCGTTGGACGCGCCGTCCTGGTTGACCGCGCTGCCGCGTATCACGGCGAGCACCGGGTGGCCGTGCCGCTGCGCGTCGGAGAGCCGGGTGAGCAGCAGCATGCCGATGCCCTCGGACCACGAGGTGCCGTCCGCGCCGGCGGCGAACGCCTTGCACCGGCCGTCGGCGGCGAGGCCGCGCTGCCGGCTGAAGCCGACGAAGACCGCCGGGGTGGGCATCACCGTCACGCCGCCCGCGAGGGCCAGCTCGCAGTCGCCGTTGCGCAGGGCCTGCGCGGCCAGGTGAAGGGCGACGAGCGAGGACGAGCAGGCGGTGTCGACTGTGACCGCCGGCCCCTCCAGCCCGAGCGTGTACGCGACGCGGCCGGAGATGACGCTCGTGGCGTTGCCGGTGAGCAGGTGCCCCTCGCCGTTCTCGGCCTGCGCCATCATGCCGTCGTAGCCGTGCGACGACGCCCCGACGAAGACGCCGGTGCGGCTGCCCCGGACGGCCGGCAGCGGCAGCCCGGCCCGCTCGAACGCCTCCCAGGACGTCTCCAGCAGCAGCCGCTGCTGCGGGTCCATGGCGACGGCCTCGCGGGGCGAGATGCCGAACAGGTCGGCGTCGAAGTCGGCGGCGGAGTAGACGAAGCCGCCCTCGCGCACGTAGCTGGTGCCCGGGTGGTCGGGGTCGGGGTGGAAGAGGCTCTCCAGGTCCCAGCCCCGGTCGGCGGGGAACGGCCCGATCCCGTCGCCGCCGTCGTGCACGAGCTGCCACAGCGCCTCGGGGCTGTCGACCCCGCCGGGGTAACGGCAGCTCATCGCCACGATGGCGACGGGCTCGGCGTCGCGGGCCTCCAGCTCGCGCAGCCGACGCCGGGTACGCCGCAGCTCCGAGGTCGTACGCTTCAGGTACTCGACGTACTTCTCGTCCTCGTTGCTCACCGTGGACCTACCTCACT
Source organism: Micromonospora sp. L5 (assembly GCF_000177655.2). Classification (NCBI taxonomy): domain Bacteria; kingdom Bacillati; phylum Actinomycetota; class Actinomycetes; order Micromonosporales; family Micromonosporaceae; genus Micromonospora; species Micromonospora sp. L5. The sequence goes on from NC_014815.1 coordinate 6,423,355, forward strand.
CGGCATGCCGATGTCGTTGCGGCTGGTGGTCACGACGTCTCCAGCTCGCGGTCGATCAGGTCGAAGATGTTCGCGGCGGTGGCCGACTCCAGGTCGTCGTCGCCGTCCGCGTCCGCCTGCCGCTCGGTCAGCCGGCCCAGCAGGCCGTGCAGCCGGTCGGTGATCCGGCGGAACTCGTCGTCGGCCGGGTCCAGCCCGACGAGCGCCGCCTCCAGCCGGTCGAGTTCCCGGCCCGCCCCCGACGGCTCGCCCGCCGAGGTCGCCGGGACGAACTGCCCGCCCAGGTGGGCGGCGAGCGCCTCGGGCGTCGGGTTGTCGAAGACCAGCGTCGCCGGCAGCCGCAGCCCGGTGGCCGCGCCGAGCCGGTTGCGCAGCTCGACGGCGGTGAGCGAGTCGAAGCCGAGTTCCCGGAACGCCCGGGTCGGCTCGATGCCGGCCGGGTCGCCGTGGCCGAGGACGACCGCCACGTGCGACAGCACCAGGTCGCGCAGGGCGCGTGCCCGCTTGTCGTCGGGCAGGGCGCGCAGCGTCTCGGCGTACGCCTGCCCGTCGGTGGCCGCACCGGCCGCGGCCCGGCGGCCGGCGGCGCGGACCAGGTTGGTCAGCAGCGGGTGTACGGGCGACCCGGGCGCGGCCACGCCGGTGACGATCTTCGCGGGCATGAGGGTCGCCCGCTCCGAGCGCCAGACCGCGTCGAACAGGGCGAGCCCCTCGGCGTCGGAGAGGGCGGCCATGCCGCCCCGGTCGAGGCGGCGGATGTCGGCCGAGTCGAGGTGACCGGTCATGCCGCTGGCCTGCGCCCAGCGGCCCCACGCCAGCGCGACGGCCGGCAGGCCGAGGGCCCGCCGGTGCTCGGCGAGGGCGTCGAGGAACGCGTTGCCGGCGGCGTAGTTGCCCTGGCCGGGACCGCCGAACACGCCCGCGGCGGCGGAGAAGAGCACGAACGCGCTCAGCTCGTGGCCGAGGGTGGCCCGGTGCAGGTTCCACGCCACGTCGACCTTGGGCCGCAGCACCGCGGCGAGGCGGTCGGGGGTGAGCGACTCGACGGTGGCGTCGTCGAGGACGCCGGCGGCGTGCACGACGGCGCGCAGCGGGTGGCGCCGGTCCACCGTGGACAGCACGTCCGCCACGGCGTCCGGGTGGGCCAGGTCGACGGCGACGATCGACACGTCCGCGCCGAGGGCCTTGAGGTCGGCGAGCAGGTCGTCGGCGCCCTCGGCGTCCGGGCCGCGCCGGCTGACCAGCAGCAGTTGCCGGGCGCCGTGCGCGGTGACCAGATGCCGGCAGAGCAGCGCGCCGAGGGTGCCGGTCGCCCCGGAGACCAGGACCGTGCCGTCGAGCCGGGGCGTCTGCGGGATACTCAGGGCGAGCTTGCCGACGTGCCGGGCCTGGCTGAGGAAGCGGAACGCCTCGGGGGCGCGCCGGACGTCCCAGGTGCGCCGGGGCAGGGGCCGCAGCGCACCGGCGGCGAAGAGCGCCATCAGTTCGCCCAGCATCGCACCGATTTTCCCGGGGCCGGCCTCGATGAGGTCGAAGACCTGGTAGCTGACGCCCGGGTGGTCGGCGGCGACCTGCCGCGGGTCGCGCTTGTCGGTCTTGCCCATCTCGACGAACCGGCCGCCGTCGGCGAGCAGCCGCAGCGACGCGTCGACGTACTCGCCGCGCAGGGCGTTGAGCACCACGTCGACGCCCCGGCCACCGGTGCGGTGGGCGAACTCGTCGGCGAAGTCGAGGCTGCGGGAGGAGGCGAGGTGCGCGTCGTCGAAGCCGGTGGCGCGCAGCGCCGGCCACTTGCCGGGGCTGGCCGTGCCGTAGACCTCCGCGCCGAGGTGGCGGGCGATCTGCACGGCGGCCATGCCGACGCCGCCGGCCGCCGCGTGGATGATCACTGACTCGCCCGCGCGCAGCCGGGCCAGCTCCACCAGCCCGTACCAGGCGGTCAGGAAGACCACGGGCACGGCGGCGGCGTCGGTGTAGGACCAGCCGTCGGGGATGCGGGTGAGCAGCCTGCGGTCGGTGACCGCCGCCGAGGAGAACGAGCCGGAGAAGATGCCCGTCACCCGGTCGCCGGGGGCGAGGTCGGTGACGCCCGGCCCCACGCCGAGCACCACGCCGGCGCCCTCGTTGCCCAGCACCTCCTGGTCGGGGACCATGCCGAGGGCCAGCACCACGTCGCGGAAGTTCAGCCCGGAGGCGCGCATCCCGACCAGGACGTGGCCCGCCGGCAGCTCCCCGGCCGTCTCGGGGCCGGGCAGCAGGGCGAGGTTCTCCAGCGTGCCCTTCTCGGTGACGTCGAGGCGCCATGGCACCTCGCCGGCGGGCAGCGGCAGCACCCCGGCGTCGCGGGCCCGGGTCAGCCGCGGCACGAGCGGCGCGCCGTCGCGGAGCGCGAGCTGCGGCTCGCCGGAGGCGACGGCCGCCGGGACGGCCGCCAGGGAGGCGGCGTCCTCGTCGGTGTCGAGCAGCGTGAACCGGCCGGGGTGCTCGGACTGCGCGGAGCGGACCAGTCCCCACAGGCTCGCCCGGGCCAGGTCGCGGGGGGCCTCGCCCGGGGCCGCGCCGACCGCGCCCCGGGTGTGCAGGACCAGCCGGGACCGCTCCAGCCGGGACTCGCCCAGCCACTGCTGCACCAGCGCGAGCGCGTCGCGGGCCGCGTCGTGCGCGGCCTCGCCGGCCCGCTGCGGGTCCGGCTCCGCGCCGGAGCGCAGGTCCAGCACCATATCGGGTACGTCCCCGGACTCCCCGATCTCGGCGACCAGCGCCGCCAGGTCGGCGTGGGACCGCACCGGGTGCCCGGCGGCGGTGAGCGCACCGGTGAGGCCGAGGGTGTCGTCGCCGAGCAGCGCCCAGCTGACCGTCTGCCCCGCCGCCGCGTCGGCACCCGGCAGCGGCGTCCAGTCCAGGTGGAACACCGAGGTGCGGCGCAGCGCGGCCGCCTCGTCGGCCCGGCCCGCGGCGACGGGGCGGAACGTCAGCGACTCGACGGTGGCGACCGGCTGGCCGGCGGTGTCGGCGAGGGTGACCGCGACGGTGTCCGGGCCGAGGGAGCGCAGCCGCGCCCGCAGCCGGGTGGCCCCGTGGGCGTGCAGGGCGACCGAGCGGAAGGCGAACGGCATCCAGCCCGCCCCGGAGGTGTCCGCCGGGTCGTCGAGCAGGGCGGTGACCCCGCTGGCCTGCAGGGCCGCGTCGAACAGGGCCGGGTGCAGCCCGAAGCGGGACGCGTCGGCGCTCGCCTCCTCGGGGAGGGCCACCTCGGCGTAGACCTCGCCGTCGCCGCGCCACACCCGGCGCAGCCCTCGGAAGGCGGGGCCGTAGCCGAGGCCACCCTCGGCCATCTGTGCGTACCAGGCGTCCAGGTCGGCGTCGATCTCGACGGCGCCGGCCGGCGGCCACTGCCCTGGTACGGCGGCCGGGTCGGGCAGTTGCGGCAGCAGGAGGCCCTCGGCGTGCCGGGTCCACTCGGCGTCGGCGTCCTCCTCGGGGCGGGAGTGCACTGTGACGCTCCGCTCGCCGGTGTCGGCGGGCGGGCCCACGCGGACCTGCACCTGCATCGCGCCGGTCGCGGGGAGCACCAGCGGGTTGATCAGCGTCAGGTCGCCCACCTGGCCGGCGTCGACCTCGTCACCGGCCCGGACCACCATGTCGACGACGCCGGTGCCGGGGACGATCACTGCCCCGCCGACGGCGTGGTCGGCCAGCCACGGGTGGGTACGCACCGACAGCCGCCCGGTCAGCACCACCGTCCGGTCGTCGGCGACGGGTACCGCCGCGCTGAGCAGCGGGTGCCCGGTGTCCTGGAGGCCGGCGGAGCCGACGTCACGTACGCGGTGCGCGGGGGCGTCCAGCCAGTAGCGTCCGTGCTCGAAGGCGTACGTGGGCAGTGCGACGGTGCCGGTCTCGGCGAGTACGGCCGTCAGGTCGACGGGCAGGCCGATCGTGTGCGCGGTGGCGAGGTTCGTCAGCAGCCGCGTCGCGTCGTCGTCACCGCGCCGCAGACTGCCCAGCGTGTGCCCGCCCACGCCGACGTCGTCCAGGATCGCCGTGACCGGCATCGCCAGCACCGGATGCGGGGAGATCTCCACGAACGTCGTGTGACCCGCCTCGACGGCCACCCGGACGGCGGCCTCGAACTGGACGGTCTGCCGCAGATTGTCGTACCAGTAGTCCGCCGTCATCGACGCCGGGTCCACCCAGTCCCCGGTGAGCGTCGACACCAGGCGGGTGTGGCCCGGCTGCGGCGTCACGTCGGCCAGGTCGGCGCGCAACTGCTCCGCGACGTCCTGCACCGCCGCCGAATGCGAGGCGTAGTCCACCGGGATCAAGCGGGCCCGAACGCCGTCGGTCTGGCACGCCTCCACGAGGTCGGCGACCGGTTGCGGCGGACCCGACACCACGACGGTGGACGGGCCGTTGACCGCCGCGACACCGACGCCCGGGAACGCCGGCAGCCGCTCGCCCACCGCCTCGGCGGACAGGTCGATCGACGCCATCGTGCCGGTGCCCCGCAGTACCGTCAGCGCCCGCGAGCGCAGGGCCACGGCCTTCGCCGCGTCCTCCAGAGACAGGATCCCGGCCAGGCACGCCGCGCCGATCTCGCCCTGCGAGTGACCGACCACCGCCGCCGGGGTGACCCCGGCGTGCTGCCACACCGCCGCCAGAGCCACACCCACGGCCCACAGCACCGGCTGCACGACCTCCACCCGCTCCAACCACGACTCGTCCTCGCCGGTCAACACCGCGATGAGGTCCACGTCGAGGTACGGCGCCAGGGCCCGCCGGCACTCGGCCAGCTTCGCGTCGAACACCGGCGTACGACCGACGAGACCCGCCGCCATTCGTGCCGACTGCGCACCCTGACCCGGGAACACGAACACCACACCCGCACCGGTGCCGGAAACCGCGCCCGTCACGAGGTTCCCCGCCGGGGTACCGGCGGACAGGGCCTCCAGCCCCGCCAGCAACTCCTCCGTGCCCGACCCGACGACAGCGGCACGGTGATCGAACGCCGACCGGGTCGTAGCCAGGGACCAGCCCACCGCTGCCACATCCACCACGGCTTCGTTGGCCCGCTGGAGGTGCCCGGCGCCGCCGGCGCCGCGCCCGCGCAGGAAGTCCGCCAGGCGGGCCGCCTGCCCCGCGAGCGCGCCCTTCGACCGCGCCGACACCGGCCACACCACGACATCGGAGGCCACCAGGCCCGGGCCGTGCTCGACCGGAGCGACGGACAGCTCGTCGGCCTGCTCGATGATCACATGGGCATTCGTGCCGGACATGCCGAACGACGACACCGCCGCCCGACGCGGGCGCTCCACCGCCGGCCACGGCCGCGCCTGCGTCGCCAGCTCCACCGCACCGGAGGTCCAGTCGATGTGCGGCGACGGCTCGTCCACGTGCAGCGTCGCCGGGACCACGCCCTCCCGCATCGCCAGCACCATCTTGATCACACCGGCGACACCCGAGGCGGCCTGGGTGTGGCCGATGTTCGACTTGATCGAGCCGAGCAGCAGCGGCTCGTGTCCCTCGCGGCCCTGCCCGTAGGTCGCCAGCAGGGCCTGCGCCTCGATCGGGTCACCCAGCGTCGTGCCCGTACCGTGCGCCTCCACCACGTCGACATCCGCGCTGCCCAGCCGGGCACCGGCGAGCGCCTGGCGGATCACCCGCTGCTGCGACGGACCGTTCGGGGCCGTCAGCCCGTTCGACGCACCATCCTGATTGACCGCACTGCCCCGCACGATCGCCAGCACCTCGTGACCGTTACGCCGCGCGTCCGACAACCGCTCCACCACCAGCACGCCCACGCCCTCGCCCCAGCCCGTGCCGTCGGCACCCGCCGCGAACGCCTTGCACCGGCCGTCGGCCGCCAGGCCCCGCTGCCGGGAGAACTCAAAGAAGGTGCCGGGGGTGGCCATGACCGTGACGCCGCCGGCGAGGGCCATGTCGCACTCGCCGCGCCGCAGCGACTGCACCGCCAGGTGCAACGCCACAAGCGACGACGAACACGCCGTGTCCACCGACACCGCCGGCCCCTCCAACCCCAACGCGTACGCCACCCGACCCGACACCACACTCGCGGCGTTGCCCGTGGCCCCGAACCCTTCGGCCTGCTCCCCCGCAGCCATGAGCAGGGCCCCATAGTCCTGACCATTCGTGCCCACGAACACCCCTGTTCGCGAACCCCGAAGGACCCCAGGCTCAACCCCTGCCCGCTCGACCGCCTCCCACGAGACCTCCAGCAGCAACCGCTGCTGCGGGTCCATCGCCGCCGCCTCGCGCGGCGAGATCCCGAAGAAGCCCGGGTCGAACTCGCCCGCCGCGTGCAGGAAGCCGCCCTTGTCGGCGTACGTGGTGCCGGGGTTGGCCGGGTCGGGGTCGTAGAGCCGGTCGAGGTCCCAGCCCCGGTCGGTCGGGAAGTCTCCGATCGCGTCGACGCCGTCGGCGACGAGGCGCCACAGCTGCTCGGGGCCGTCGACGCCGCCCGGGTAGCGGCAGGCCATGGCGACGACGGCCACCGGCTCGTCGTCGCCCACGGCGGCCGGGGCGGCGACGGGGGCCGGCCCGGCGTCGGCGCCGGCGCCGAAGAGGCCGGTGAGCAGGAAGCGGGCCAGCACGGCCGGGGTCGGGTGGTCGAAGACCAGGGTGGTGGGCAGCGCCTGCCCGGTGGCGGCGACGAGCCGGTTGCGCAGCTCCACAGCGGTCAGCGAGTCGAAGCCGAGGTCGCGGAACGCGGTGGTCGCGCCGACGGCGGCGGCCCCGCCGTCGTGGCCGAGCACGTCGGCGGCGAGTTCGCGGACCATCTCGGCGACGGTCTCCTCGCGTCGGGCCGGGGCCAGCGCGGCGAGGCGCCGGCGCAGGGTCGCCGCCGGGCCGTCGTCGCCGTCGTCGGCTGCGGCGCCGCCGTCGAGGGCGGCCCGCGCCTCCGGTACGCCCTCCAGCAGTGGCCGGCGGCGGGCGGAGGCGTACGCGGGGGCGAACCGGGCCCAGTCCACGTCGGCCACCGTCACGGTGACGTCGTCGTGGTCGAGGGCCTGCTGCAACGCGGCCGTGGCGACGGCCGGGTCCATGGCGGGCAGGCCCCGACGGCGCAGGTTCCGTTCGGCGTCGGCGGCGTGCATGCCGCCGTCGGACCAGGGCCCCCAGGCGATGGCGGTGCCGGACCGGCCGTCGGCGCGCCGCCGCTGCACGAGCGCGTCGAGGTAGGCGTTGCCGGCCGCGTATCCGGCCTGCCCGCCGCTGCCCCAGGTGGCGGCGATGGACGAGTAGACGACGAAGGCGTCCAGTTCCCGGTCGGCGAGCAGGTCGGCGAGGTGGGTGGCCCCGGCGGTCTTGCCGGCGGTGACCTCGGCCAGTTCGGCGGGGGTGACCTCCGCCAGCGGGGTGGCCTGCGCGACGCCGGCGGTGTGCACGACCGTACGCACCGGCGGGCCGGCGGCCTCGACACGGTCGAGCAGGTCGGCGACGGCGGCCCGGTCGGCGATGTCGCAGGCGGCGACGGTGACCCTGGTCCCGAGGGCGGTCAGCTCTGCCTCCAGCGCGGCCGCGCCGGGGGCGTCGGGCCCGCGCCGGCTGACCAGCACGACGTGTTCGGCTCCGGCGGCGGCGAGCCAGCGGGCGGCGCGGGCCCCGAGCCCGCCCGTGCCGCCGGTGACCAGGGCGGTGCCGGTGGGCGTGAACCGGCGCGCCGGCGGGCGGTCGCCGAGGGCGGCGCGGACGAGGCGGCGGGCGAAGACCCCGGGGCCGCGTACCGCCAGCTGGTCCTCGCCGGTCGATCCGGTGAGGATCGCGGCGAGCCGGGCGACGGCCCGGTCGTCGGGGTCGGACGGCAGGTCGACCAGGCCGCCCCAGCGGTGCGGCGCCTCGACGCCGACGACCCGGCCGAGGCCCCAGATCGCTGCCTGCGCCGGGTCGACGAGCCGGTCGTATGAGGCGGCGGCGACCGCGCCCCGGGTGACCAGCCACAGCGACGTGGCCCCGCCGGCGTCGCCGAGCGCCTGCGCGAGCGCGAGGGTGGCGGTCAGGCCGGGCAGGACCGTGCCGCCGGTGCGCGGTTCCCCGGCGAGCAGGGAGACGACGCCGGCGGGCTCGGTGCCGGCGAGGGCTGCCGCGAGGGCCGCCCGGTCGGCGTCCGGCTCGACGGTCAGGGGCCGCACGTCGGCGCCGGCGTCGGTCAGCGCAGCCCGGACGGCCCGCGCCGCCGGGTCGTCCGCGTCGGCGGCGGGCACCGCCAGCAGCCAGGTGCCGGTCAGCCGGGCGGGGGCGGGCTCGGGGGCCACCTGCCACTCCTCCCGGTACCGCCAGCCGTCGAGGACCGAGTGTTCCTGCCGCTGCCGCCGCCAGTCGGCGAGGACGGGCAGCAGGGTACGCAGCGACTCGGCGGCGGCGGTGTCGGTGACGGCGAGGGTGTCGCGCAGCGCGTCGAGATCGGCGCGTTCGACGGCGGCCCAGAACCGCCGGTCGAGCGCGCCGGCCCCGCCCGTCGTGGTGTCGTCGGCGGGCGCCTCGGCCGGCACCCAGTAGTGCTGCCGCTCGAACGGGTAGGTGGGCAGGTCGACGAGCCGGCCGGGCAGGTCGGCGAGGACGTCCGCCCAGCGCGGCGGCGTACCGGCGACGTGGAGCTGGGCGAGGGCGGCGAGCAGGGTACGGCGGTCCGGGCGGTCCCGGCGCAGCACCGGAACCACCACGGCGGGGGCCGCGTCGGTGGTCTCGGTCTCGGTCCCGGCGAGGGTCTCCTGGACGCCGGCGGTGAGCACGGCGTCCGGTCCGACCTCCACGAAGGTACCGACGCCGTGGGCGCGCAGGGCGCGTACGCCGTCGGCGAAGCGGACCGCCTCCCGGACGTGGCGCACCCAGTAGTCCGGGTCGGTGAGCTGCGCCGGGTCGGCCAGCTCACCGGTCACGTTGGACACCACCGGCAGGGTCGGGGCGCGCAGGTCGAGCCGGGCCGCGACGGCGGCGAACTCGGCGAGCATCGGCTCCATCAGCGGGCTGTGGAAGGCGTGGCTGACCCGCAGCCGCCGCACCTGCACCCCCCGGTCGGTCCAGAGTCCCGCCAGCTCGTCGATGGCCGCCGCCTCGCCGGAGACGACGACGGCGTCGGGGCCGTTGACGGCGGCGACGGCGACCCGGCCGGTCAGCGCGGCGATCGACTCGGCGACCCGGGCCTCGTCGGCGGCCACGGCGAGCATCGCGCCGCCGGTGGGCAGGGCCTGCATGAGCCGGCCCCGGGCGGCGACGAGGGCGCACGCGTCGTCGAGGCCGAGCACGCCGGCCACGTGGGCGGCGGTCAGTTCGCCGACGGAGTGCCCGGCGACCATGTCGGGGGCCAGCCCCCAGGAGCCGAGCAACCGGTGCAACGCCACCTCGACGGCGAACAGCGCGGCCTGGGTGAAGACGGTCTGGTCGAGCAGGTCGGCCTCGGCGGTGCCGGGCCCGGCGAACAGCAGCGGCTTCAGCGGCCGGGGCAGCCGGTGGTCGAGGTGGGCGCAGACCTCGTCGAGCGCCTCCGCGAAGACCGGGTACGCCTCGTACAGTTCCCGGCCGGCGCCGGCGCGCTGGGCACCCTGGCCGGAGAAGAGGAACGCGACCCCGCCCCGCTCGGCGGCGGTGCCGGTGACCAGGCCGGGGGCGGGCCGGTCGTCGGCGAGGGCGTGCAGGGCGGCGAGCAGGCCGTCGCGGTCGTCGGCGAGCACGACCGCCCGGTGCTCCAGGGGTGAGCGGGAGACCGCCGAGGTCCAGGCGACGTCGGCCGGGCGCAGGTGCGCGTCGTCGGCGACGTAGGCCGACCAGCGCTCGGCCTGGCGGCGCAGGGCGGTGCGGGTGCGGCCGGTGAGCAGCACCGGCGCGGGCGCGGGCGGCACCGGGTGGTCCGCCTCGACGCCGGCCGGTTCGGGCTGTTCGAGGATGAGGTGGGTGTTGGTGCCGCTCATCCCGAACGACGAGACGGCGGCCCGGCGCGGCCGGTCCACGGCCGGCCACGGCGTGGCCTCGGTGACGAGGGTGACCGCGCCGGCGGCCCAGTCCACGTGCGGGGTGGGCTCGTCGACGTGCAGGGTGGCCGGCACGACGCCGTGCCGCATCGCCAGCACCATCTTGATCACACCGGCGATGCCGGCGGCGGCCTGGGTGTGGCCGATGTTCGACTTGATGGAGCCGAGCAGCAGCGGCGCGGCGTCGCCCCGCTCCCGGCCGTACGTGACGAGCAGCGCCTGGGCCTCGATCGGGTCGCCGAGGGTGGTGCCGGTGCCGTGCGCCTCGACCACGTCGACCAGGTCGGGGGTGAGCTTCGCGCCGGCCAGGGCCTGCCGGATGACCCGCTGCTGGGACGGGCCGTTGGGGGCGGTGAGGCCGTTCGACGCGCCGTCGGAGTTGACCGCCGAGCTGCGGATGACGCCGAGCACGGGGTGGCCGTTGCGGCGGGCGTCGCTGAGCCGTTCCAGCAGCAGCATGCCGACGCCCTCGGACCAGCCGGTGCCGTCGGCGGAGGCGGCGAACGACTTGCACCGGCCGTCGGCGGCGAGGCCGCGCTGCCGGGAGAACTCGACGAACGGGCCGGGGGTGGCCAGCACGGTCGCGCCGCCGGCCAGGGCGAGGCCGCACTCGCGCTGGCGCAGCGCCTGGCAGGCGAGATGGATGGCGACCGACGCCGACGAGCAGGCGGTGTCCACGGTGACCGACGGGCCTTCCAGCCCGAACGTGTACGCCAGCCGACCGGACACGACACTGGCGGCGGTGCCGGTCAGCACGTACCCCTCGACGCCGGGCGCCCGGTGCAGCACGGCGGCGTAGTCCTGCCCGGAGGTGCCCACGAAGACGCCGGAGCGGCTGCCACGCAGCGACAGCGGGGCGATGCCGGCGCGTTCGAACAGCTCCCAGGTGACCTCCAGCAGCAGCCGCTGCTGCGGGTCCATGGCGACCGCCTCGCGCGGCGAGATGCCGAACAGCGCGGCGTCGAACTCCCCCGCGTCGCGCAGGAACCCGCCGGCCGTGGTGTACGAGGTGCCGGCGTTGTTCGGATCGGCGTGGTAGAGCCGCTTCAGGTCCCAGCCGCGGTCCGTGGGGAAGTCGCCGATGGCGTCCCCGCCGGACGAGACGAACTCCCACAGCTCCTCGGGCGAGCTGATGCCGCCCGGGTAGCGGCAGCTCATCGCCACGATCGCCACCGGCTCGGACTCCTCGGCGGTGACCTCGCGCAGCCGTTGGCGGGTCTGCTGCAGCTCGGCGACGACGCGCGTCAGGTATTCGCGCAGCCGCTCTTCGTCCGCCATGACATCTCGCTTTCTCGTGACACCACAGGTCCCCGTACGGCTCAGGAGAGCCCGAGGTCCTGGTCGATGAGGTCGAACAGCTCCTGGTTGCTGGCCGCCCGCAGCCGGTCGGCCACCTCGGCGGTCTCCTCCCGGCGTTCCTCCGCGACGCCGAGCCGTTCGAGCAGGCTGTGCAGGCGCATCGTGATCCGCACCCGGCCGATGTCGTCCGGGTCGCGCAGCGCGAGGACGCTCTCCAACTGGTCCAGCTCCGCGAGGGTGGGCAGCGCCTCCACCGACGCCTCGTCGAGCAGTTCGGCCCGAAGGTGCTCGGCCAGCGCCTGCGGGGTCGGGTGGTCGAACACCACCGAGCTGGGCAGGCTCAGCCCGGTCGAGCGGGCCAGCCGGCCCCGCAGCTCCACGGCGGTGAGCGAGTCGAAGCCGAGGTCCCGGAAGGGCCGCCCGGCCTCCACCGCGTACGGGGTGTCGTGGCCGATGACCTCGCCCGCGGCGGTGCGGATGAGGTCGACCAGCAGCCGTACCTGTTCGGCCTGCGACAGCTCGCCGAGCCGCTTGCGCAGTTCGCCGGCGACCTGGTCGCCCTCCTCGGCGGTGGCACGCGCCGCCGCGGCCTGCGCGGCCACCTCGGCGATCTCGCTGATCAGCGGCCGGGGCCGGGCGGAGGCGAACACCGGCGCGAAGCGGTCCCAGTCGATGTCGGCGACGGTGAGGGCGGTGTCGTCGCCGTCGAGGCCGGCGCGCAGGGCGGCCATCGCCGGTTCCCGGTCGAGCAGGGACACCCCGCGCCGGCTCATGGCCGCGGCGTGCGCGTCGGTCACCATGCCGCCGCCGGCCCAGGGGCCCCAGTTCACCGAGAGGTGCCGGGCCCGCCCGGCAGGCCGGGACTGCGCCCAGGCGTCCAGGAAGGCGTTGCCGGCGGCGTACGCGCCGTGGTCGCCGACGCCCCAGACGGCCGCGATGGAGGAGAAGTGCACGACCAGGTCGAGCGGCTCCGGGTCGAGGAGCTCGCCGAGGTGCCGGGCGCCGGCGATCTTGCCGGAGACGACGTCGGCGAGTTCCGCCTCGGTCACGGCGGCGACCGGGTTGAGCCGGCCCACCCCGGCGGCGTGCACCACCGCGTGCACGGTCTCGCCGTCGGCGCGCAGGGAGCGCACGAGGTCCGCGACGGCGTCCCGGTCGGCCAGGTCGCAGGCCAGCACCCGGGCCTCGGCGCCGAGGGCGGCCAGTTCCGCCACCGCCTCGTCGGCCCCGGGGGCGGCCGCGCCGCGCCGGCTGACCAGCAGCAGTCGCCGCGCGCCGTGCCGGACGAACCAGCCTGCGGCGTACCGGCCGACGGCGCCGGTGCCGCCGGTGACCAGGACGGTGTCCGGTGCCTGCCAGCCGGCCGGTGCCTCGGCGCGGGGCGCGCGCTCCAGCCGCCGCAGGTACGTCCCGGAGTCGCGCACCGCGAGCTGGTCCTCGTCGCCGGCGGCGGTGAGGGCCGCCAGGACTCCCTCGGCGGCGGCGGTGTCCAGGGTGGCGGGCAGGTCCAGCAGGCCACCCCAGTGCCGGGGGTGTTCCAGCGCGGTCACCAGGCCGAGGCCCCACGTGGTGGCCTGGGCGGGGCGGGCGACGGGGTCGTCGGCGCCGGTGGCGACTGCCTGCCGGGTGAGCAGCCACAACGGTGCCGGGGGCAGGGCGTCCGTGACCGCCTGCACGAGGGCGAGGTTCGCGGTCAGGCCCAGCGGCACGGCCGGGCGCTCGGGGTGCGCCCGCTCGTCGAGGGCGAGCAGCGACACGATCCGGGCGGGCGCCGCGGCGGCGAGCTGCCCGGCGAGCGCGTTCCGGTCGATCGTCGCCGGATCGACGACGATCTGCCGCACGTCACCGCCCCGGGCGGTGAGCAGTTCGGCGAGCCGGTCGGCGACCGGCTGGCCGGTGCCGCTGTGCACAAGGGTCCAGGTGCCCTCGACGGCGCCCGCCGCGAGGGCCCGCGGACGCCAGGTGATCCGGTAGCGCCAGCCGCCGGCGAGGGTGTCCTCCCGCTGCCGGCGCCGCCACCGGTCCAGGTCCGGCAGCAGCTTCCGCAGCGGCCGGTCCGCGTCGAGTCCGAGCCGGCTGGAGAGTTCGTCGCCGTCGCCCGATGCCACGGCCCGCCAGAACGCCGAGTCGACGTCGTCGGGGGTGGTGGCGGGGGTGGGCCCCGGCACCGCGTCGAGGGTCGGCCAGAACCGCTGGTGGGCGAACGCGTACGTGGGCAGGTCCACGTGGCCGCCACCGGGAAGCAGCGCCGGGAAGCGTACGGGCATGCCGTGGCAGTACAGCTCGGCCACCGCGCCGAGCAGGGTGGTCACCTCGTCCTGGCCGGGCCGCTGCACACCGGTCACGACGATCGGGGCGTCCACCGGCAGCGCGTCGGCGGTCAGTGCGGTCAGCACGGTGTCCGGCCCGACCTCCAGGAACCGCGTCACCCCGTGGGCGTGCAGGTGGGTGACGGTGTCGGCGAAGCGGACCGCCTCCCGGACGTGGCGCACCCAGTAGCCGGGGGTGCAGAGCTGCTCGGCGTCGACGACCGCGCCGGTCAGGTTCGACACCAGCGACACCGTCGGCGGGGCGTACGACAGGGTCGCCGCGACGGCCGCGAACTCGGCGAGCATCGGCTCCATCAACGGGCTGTGGAAGGCGTGGCTGACCCGCAGCCGCTTGGTGCGTACGCCGAGGTCGGCGAAGTGGGCGGCCAACCCGGCCAGCGCCTCGTCGGCGCCGGCGACGACGACGGCGGCCGGCCCGTTCACGGCGGCGACGGCCGCCTGTCCCGGCGTGCCGTCCAGCGCCCGCAGCACGTCAACCTCGGGCGCGGCGACGGCCAGCATCCCGCCGCCGGCGGGCAGGGCCTGCATCAGCCGGCCCCGGTTGCCGACGAGCGCGCAGGCGTCGGGCAGGTCGAGCACCCCGGCGACGTGGGCCGCGCTGATCTCCCCGACGGAGTGCCCGGCCACGAAGTCGGGCCGGATCCCCCAGTGTTCGAGCAGCCGGAACAGCGCCACCTCGACGGCGAAGAGCCCGGCCTGGGTGAAGACCGTCTGGTCGAGCAGGTCGGCCTCGGCGGTGCCGGGCTCGGCGAACAGCACCGTGCGCAGCGGCCGCGGCAGGTACGCGTCCAGGTGCTGGCACGCCTCGTCGACGGCCGCCGCGAAGACGGGGAACGTCTCGTACAGGCGGCGGCCCATGCCGGCGTGCTGGGCGCCCTGGCCGGAGAAGAGCATCGCCAGCGCCCCGCCGGGCTCGGCGACGCCCCGGGTGAGCCCGGGGTGCTCCTGCCCGGCGGCGAGGGCCCGCAGGCCGCCGAGGGCGGCGTCGGCGTCCTCGGCGAGCAGCACCGCGCGGTGCCGCAGCGGGGACCGTCCGGTCGCCAGTGCCCGGGCCACGTCGGCGGCGGACGCGGCGGTCTGCGGCAGCCAGTCGGCCAGCCGGGCCGCCTGGGCCCGCAGGCTGTCGGCGGTGTCGGCCGAGACGACCCAGGGCAGCACCGGCGGCCCGGCGGCGGGGCGGGGCGTGCCGGTGTCGGCCGGCGGCGCGGCCGGCGCCTGTTCGAGGATGACGTGCACGTTGGTGCCGCTGACGCCGAACGACGACACGGCGGCCCGGCGAGGCCGCTCCACGTCCGGCCACGGCTGCGCCTCGGTCAGCAGCGCGACGGCGCCCGCCGACCAGTCCACGTGCGGCGACGGCTCGTCCACGTGCAGGGTGGGCGGCAGCAGGTCGTGCTGGAGCGCCAGCACCATCTTGATCACGCCGGAGACCCCGGCGGCGGCCTGGGTGTGGCCGATGTTCGACTTGACCGAGCCGAGCAGCAGCGGCCGGTCGGCGGGCCGGTCCTGCCCGTACGTGGCCAGGAGCGCCTGCGCCTCGATCGGGTCGCCGAGCCGGGTGCCGGTGCCGTGCCCGTCGACGGCGTCCACGTCGGCGGCGGTCAGCCGCGCGTTGGCCAGCGCCTGGTTGATCACCCGCTCCTGGGCGGGCCCGTTGGGCGCGGTCAGGCCGTTGCTGGCGCCGTCCTGGTTCATCGCCGAGCCGCGGACGACGGCAAGGATCCGCCGGCCGTCGCGCTGGGCGTCGGAGAGCCGCTGCAACATCACCAGGCCGACGCCCTCGCCCCAGCCGGTGCCGTCGGCGGCCCCGGCGAACGACTTGCACCGGCCGTCGAGGGCGAGCCCACGCTGCCGGGCGAACTCGAGGAACGGGCCGGGGGTGGCCATCACCGTCACGCCGCCGGCGACCGCGACGTCGCACTCGCCCTGCCGCAGGGACTGGCAGGCCAGGTGCAGCGCCACCAGCGACGACGAGCAGGCGGTGTCGACGCTGACGGCCGGGCCCTGCAACCCGAAGTGGTACGCCAGCCGACCGCTGATGACGGCGGCGACGTTGCCGGTGGCCTGGTAGCCCTCGGTCTCGACCCGGGCGGCCATCAGCAGCGTCGCGTAGTCCTGGCCGTTGGTGCCGACGAAGACGCCGGTGTTGGTCTCCCGCATGTCGGCCGGCGCGGTGCCGGCCCGCTCGAACAACTCCCAGGCGCTCTCCAGCAGCACCCGCTGCTGCGGGTCCATCACCATCGCCTCGCGCGGGGAGATGCCGAACAGGGCCGCGTCGAAGCCGGCGGCGTCGGTGAGGAAGCCGCCCTCCCGCACGTACGAGGTGCCGGGCCGGTCGGGGTCGGGGTCGTAGATGGCCGCCAGGTCCCAGCCCCGGTCGGCCGGGAACTCCGCGATGCCGTCGCGCCCCTCGGCGACGAGTCGCCACAGGTCCTCGGGGCCGGCGACGCCGCCGGGGTAGCGGCAGCTCATCGAGACGATGGCGATCGGCTCGTCCAGCGCGGTGGCGGCCCGGGTGGGAACCGCCGCCGGGCTGTCGTCGCCCGCGAGCCTGCCCGCCAGGTGCTCGGCGAGGGCGTCGGGCGTCGGGCGGTCGAACACCAGGGTCGCCGGCAGGTTCAGCCCCACCGCCTCGGCGAGCCGGTTGCGCATCTCGACGGCGCTGAGCGAGTCGAAGCCGATCTCCCGGAACGACCGGTCCGCAGCGAGCGCCTGCGGCGAGGCCAGCCGCAGCACCGCCGCCGCGTGGACCCGTACGAGGTCGAGCAGGACCCGGCGCCGCTCCGGTTCGGCGAGGCCGGCCAGCCGGCCGCGCAGCGGCGAGGCCGTGTCGGACGGGTCGGCGTCGCGCTGCCCGGCGGCGAGCAGCCGCGCCACCTCGGGGACGTCGGCGATCAGCGGCCGGGGGCGGGCCAGCGTGTAGGTCTGGAGGAACCGGTCCCAGGCGATGTCCGCCACGGTGAGCGTGGTGTCGCCGTCGTCGAGCGCCCCGGCCAGCACGGAGACCGCGAGGTCGGGGCGCATGGCCCGGACGCCCGAGCGGAACATCTGGTCGGCGGCGCCCTCGGCGTCGACCATGCCGCCGCCGTCCCAGGCGCCCCAGGCGATGGCGGTGGCGGCCCGGCCGCGCCGTCGCCGGTCCTCGGCGAGCGCGTCGAGGAAGGCGTTGGCGGCGGCGTAGCCGCCCTGGTGCCCGCCGCCCCAGACGCCCGCGCCGGAGGAGAAGAGCACGAACGCCGACAGATCGTCGCCGCACGCCTCGTCCAGGTTCACCGCGCCGGCCACCTTGGCCCGCAGGGCGTCGGCGAGGTCGGCCACGTCGGTGGCCGCGACCGGCGCGGCGTGGGCCACGCCCGCGGTGTGGAACACGGCCCCGACGCGGGTGCCCTGCCCGGCCAGCCGCTCGACGAGGGCCCGTACGGCGGCGGGGTCCGCGACGTCGCAGGCGGCCACGGTGACGGTGGCACCGGCGGCGCGCAGTTCGTCGGCCAGCGCGTCGGCGCCGGGCGTGGCGGGCCCCTGGCGGCCGGTCAGCACCAGCTCGCCGACGCCCTCGCGGGCCAGCCAGCGCGCGACCTGGGCCCCGATCGACCCGAGGCCGCCGGTGACCAGGACGGCGCCGCTGGCGGGACGCCAGTCCCCGGTCGCCGTCCGGTCGGCGCGGGCCCGGACCAGCCGCCGGGCGAACACCCCGGAGGGGCGCAGCGCCAGCTGGTCCTCGGCGTCGACGCCGGCCAGCACCGCCACGAGCCGGGCCCGGTCCCGGGGGTCCAGCTTCGTGGGCAGGTCGACGAGGCCACCCCAGCGGTCCGGGTGCTCCAGGGCGACCACCCGGCCGAGCCCCCAGAGCATCGCCTGCCGGGGGCGGTCGAGCTGGTCGGCCCGGCCGGTCGAGACCGCACCGGCGGTGGCGCACCACAGCGGCGCTGTGATTCCGGCGTCGCCGAGGGCCTGGACCAGTGCGTACGTGGCGGCGAGGCCCGCCGGGACGACCGGGTGGGCCGGGTGCGGCGCGTCGTCCAGGCCGAGCAGCGAGAGCACGCCGGCGACGGGCCCACCGGTACGCGCGAGCCGGTCGGCAAGCGCCTGCCGGTCCGGCTCCGTCGCGTCGATCCGGACGACCTCGGCCCCGCCCTCGCCCAGCACCCGGGCGACGCCGTCGACCAGGGGGTGCTCGACGCCGGCGGCCGGCACGACCAGCAGCCAGGTGCCGGCGAGGGTGGCCTCCGCGACGGTCAGCGGCTTCCAGGTCACCCGGTAGCGCCACAAGTCGACGGTGGACTCTTCGCGGCGGCGCCGACGCCACGAGGAGAGCAGCGGCAGCGCGGGGTCGAGGGAGCGGGCCGTGGCCTCGTCGATGCGCATCGCGGCGGCCAGCGCCTGTGCGTCGGCGCGTTCCACGGCCTCCCAGAATTTCCGGTCCGCCTCGTCGGCGACGGCGAGGGCGGGGGCGGTCGCTGACGTCGGCTGCGGCCAGTAGCGCTGGCGCTGGAAGGCGTACGTGGGCAGCGCGACCGGCGGGCCGGTGGGGGCGCCCAGGATCGCCGTCCAGTCGACCGGCACGCCGTGCACGTGCAGCCCGGCGAGGACCGTCAGCATGCGCTGCCAGCCACCGGCCAGGGTGTCCTCGGCGGCCACCACGACGGCGTCGTCGGCCCGCGCGCTCTCGCGGATCCCGGCGGCGAGCACGGACGCGGGAGCGGCCTCGAGGAAGACCCGGTGGCCCTCGTCGAGCAGGACGCGTAAGGCGTCGGCGTCGGCGTCGGCGTCGGCGTCGGCGTCGGCGGACAGTTCCCGGTACCACCGGGCGGCGTCGAGGCCGTCGGTGTCGACCCGTCCGCCGGTCACGGCCGAGTACAGCGGCACCTCGGCCGCCCCGAGGGTGGTCCCGGCCAGCGCGTCCGGGTCGGCGCCGGCCCGGCTGCCGAGGGCGATCGTCCTCGCCGCGTCCTCCGGCGACAGCGCGCCGGCCACGCAGGCGGCCGCGAGCGCCCCGTGGGCGTGCCCGAGCACGGCGGCGGGCCGTACGCCGAGCGAGCGCCACCAGCGTCCCAGCGAGACGGCCACGGCCCACCGGACGGCCGGCGCCACCCCGGGGTCGGCCGGGGTCGGGGCGCCGTCCGCGCCGCGCAGCACGGCGGCGAGCGACCAGTCCACGTGGGGGGCGAGGGCCGCCTCGCAGGCGGCGATCACGGCGGCGAACTCCGGTGCCCGGTCCAGCAGCTCGACCGTCGCGGCGGGCCACGGGTCGCCGTGGCCGGGGAAGACGAGGATCGGGTCGCCGCCGCGCAGCGCGGTGCCGGTGACCGTGGCGGGGGTGGCCTCGCCGAGGTGGAACGACTCCAAGGCGCGCGTCAGGCCGACTGTGTCGCGGCCGAGGACGACGGCGCGGTGCGCGAACGCGGTCCGGGTGGTGACCAGGGCGTGTGCGACGTCGGCCGGCGCCAGCTCCGGGTGTGCCGCGAGGTGCGCGCCCAGCCGGGCCGCCTGGTCGCGCAGCGCCGGAGCGTCCGCGGCGGAGAGCACCAGGGGTACGAGTCCGGGGCGCGGCCGGTCGGCGGGCCGCGCGTCGATCGTCTCGGCGGGTGGCTGCTCGATGATCACATGCGCGTTCGTGCCGGAGATCCCGAACGACGACACCGCCGCCCGACGCGGACGGTCCACCCGCGGCCACGGGGTCGCCTCCGTAGCCAGGGCCACCGCCCCGGCCGACCAATCCACATGCGGCGACGCCTCGTCCACATGCAACGTCGCCGGCACCAGACCGTGCCGCATCGCCATGACCATCTTGATCACACCAGCCACACCCGCAGCCGCCTGCGTGTGCCCGATGTTCGACTTCACCGACCCCAACAGCAACGGCCGATCCTGCGGACGCTCCTGCCCGTACGTCGCCAGCAGAGCCTGCGCCTCGATCGGGTCACCGAGGGTCGTGCCCGTGCCGTGTGCCTCCACGGCGTCCACGTCCGCCGGAGTCAGGCGCGCGTTCGCGAGGGCCTGCCGGATCACGCGCTGCTGCGACGGACCGTTCGGCGCGGTCAGGCCGTTGGACGCACCGTCCTGGTTCACAGCCGTACCCCGCAGGACGGCGTGGATGCGCCGGCCTTCCCGCTGGGCGTCGGAGAGCCGCTGCACGAGCAGGACACCCACGCCCTCGCTCCAGCCGGTGCCGTCGGCCGAGGCGGCGAACGACTTGCACCGGCCGTCCTGCGACAACCCCCGCTGCCGGGAGAACTCGATGAACGTCCCCGGCGTCGCCATCACCGTCACGCCGCCAGCCAGGGCGAGGTCACATTCACCCGACCGCAACGCCTGCGCGGCGAGGTGCAGCGCGACGAGGCTGGACGAGCAGGCCGTGTCGACGGTGACCGCCGGGCCTTCGAGGCCGAACGTGTACGCCACCCGCCCGGACAGCACGCTGCCCGAGTTGCCGGTGCCGACGTAGCCCTCGACCTCGCCGGCCAGCTCCATGAGCTGCGACGCGTAGTCGTGGTACATGACGCCGGCGAAGACACCGGTCCGGCTGCCCCGCAACCGCTGCGGATCGAGACCGGCGGACTCGAACGTCTCCCACGACGCCTCCAGCAACAACCGCTGCTGCGGGTCCATCGCCAGGGCTTCACGCGGCGAGATGCCGAAGAACGCCGGGTCGAACGCACCCGCGTCATACAGGAAGCCGCCGTGCCGGGTGTACGACGTCCCGGGGTGGTCCGGGTCGGGGTCGAACAGGCTCTCCAGGTCCCAGCCACGGTCGGTGGGGAACTCCTCGATCCCCTCCCCGCCGGCGGCCAGCAGCGCCCACAACTGGTCGGGCGTCTCGACGCCGCCCGGGTAGCGGCAGGCCATGCCGACGATGGCGAGCGGCTCGTCGGCGCGGGTGGTGGTCCGCGCGCCCGGCGCGGCGGGACCGCCGGCGGCGCCGGCGAGTTCGGCGTGCACGTGGACGGCGAGCGCCTGCGGCGTAGGGTAGTCGAACACCAGCGTCGAGGGCAGCCGCAGGCCGGTGGCCGCGTTCACACGGTTGCGCAGGTCGACGGCGGTCAGCGAGTCGAAGCCCAGCTCGCGGAACGCCCGGTCGGCAGGCACGGCTTCCGCCCCGCCGTGCCCGAGCACCTGCGCGACGAGGCCGCGTACCAGCACGTCGACCTGGGCGCGCGCCTCATCGGCGGTCAGGCCACCGATACGGGTCGCCCAGGTGGTGCCCTGTCCCGCCTGGCGCCGGATCGTGGTCGTACCGATCAGGTTGCGGAGCATCGGCGGCACCGGGCCGGCGCCGACGGCGGCCCGGAGGGCGGACAGGTCGATCACGGCGGGCACCAGGGCGGGGCGGTCTGCGGTGAGCGCCGCGTCGAACAGGCGCAACCCGGTCTCGGCGCTCATCGCCGTGAGGCCGCCCCGCGCCGATCGCGCCCGGTCGGCGTCGTCGAGGGACGCGGCCATGCCGGCGGTGTCCCACATGCCCCAGGCGAGGCTGACGGCAGGCAACCCGAGCTGCCGCCGGTAGACCGCCAGGGCGTCGAGGAACGCGTTACCCGCCGCGTACGCCGACTGACCCGGCGAACCCAGCACACCCGCAACCGACGAGAACACCACGAACAGATCCAGACCCAGACCCGCCGTCGCCTCGTGCAGGAACCAACCCGCCGACACCTTCGGCGCCAGCACCGCACGAAGCCGCTCGGCGGTCAGCCCCTCGACTACGCCGTCGTCCAGGACACCGGCGGTGTGCACCACACCCGCCAGCCGGCCTCCAGCGGAAACCTCCGCCACCAGGGCGGACGCCTGATCCCAGTCCGTCACGTCGCAGGCGACCACCCGCACCGACGCACCCAGCGCGGTCAGCCGCTCCGACAACTCACCGGCACCCGCAGCCGCCGGGCCACGACGCGACACCAGCACCAGCGACCGCACGCCGTACGCCGACACCAGATGCTCCGCGACCAACGCCCCGAGCGCACCCGTACCGCCGGTCACCAGCACCGCACCGTCACCCACGACCGGCGTCTCCACCGACGCCGGGGCGACCGCGCGCACCAGACGCGGTACGAACACCTCGCCCGCACGCACCGCGACCTGACCACCGAACGCCACCGGCTCGTCGGCCACGGAAGTCAGCACATCCAGCAGCCCGGCGTCCACATCACCGTCGACGTCCGCCAGGACGATGCGACCCGGGTGCTCCGACTGCGCCGAGCGCAGCAGACCCCAGACCGCCGCTGCGGCCAGGTCGGTGACCCGGTCTCCGTCCCCGACCGACACCGCACCCCGGGTCACCACGACCAACCGCGACTCCGCCAGCGCGTCGGCCGCCAGCCAGGACCGCACCGTCGCCAGCACCTGCGACGTCGCCGCCCGCACCGACTCGGGGCCGTTGTCGACGGCGGCGGCGGGCATCTCACCGGGGGCCGAAGCAGGTTCCGTCCCGACGTGAAGGGCCCGGCGCAGGCCACCCGCCGGCACCAGCAACAGACGCGGCGCCACACCCGACGCCACGGCGACCGCCTCGACGTCGGCGTACACCGGCAGCTCAGCGACGGCCGGCAGGTCGGTGGCGGCGGCGGGCGAGCCCAGCAGCGCCCACCCGGAGGCGTCCCCGGCTGGGGCGACCTCCTGGGCCTGCCAGGTGAGTTCGAACAGCGATCGGGCCGACGCGTCCGGGGACGACGACACCCCGGTCAGCTCGCGCAGGGCGAGGGTGTCGACCGAGACCACGGCCGCGCCCGACTCGTCGCACGCGACCAGGCGCACCGCCGAACCCGCGCGCGTGAGCCGCACCCGCAGCACCCGCGCACCCGAGGCATACACCTGCACACCCTCGAACGCGAACGGCACCCGAGGCCCACCCGAGCCCTCCAAGCCGGACAGCAACCCGATCGGATGCAGCGCGGCGTCCAGCAGCGCCGGGTGCACGCCGAACCCCGCGGCGTCACCGGCCACCTCGTCCGGCAACGCCACCTCGGCGTACACGTCCTCGCCGACGGTCCACACCCGGCGCAGCCCCCGGAACACCGGCCCGTACGACAGGCCGTGCTCCGCCAGGGTCGGGTACCAGCCCGCCACGTCCACCTCGACGCCGTCGACCGGCGGCCACTCCCCCACGCCCGGCTCGTCGGCCGACGCCGGCTCCAGCACACCCTCCGCGTGCCGGACCCACTCCGGGTCGGCGGCCTCCTCGGGCTGCGAGTGCACGGTCACCGATCGCACGCCGGTCTCGTCGGCCGCGCCGACGCGCACCTGCACCCGCACCGCACCCGCCTGCGGCAGCACCAGCGGCGCGGCCACGGTCAACTCCCGCACCCGCGACGCGCCCACCTCGTCGCCCGCCCGCACCGCCAACTCCACCAGGGCGGCGCCCGGCACGATCACCGCGCCGGAGACGACGTGGTCGGCGAGCCACGCGTGCGTCGACGTCGAGAGGCGGCCGGTCAGGACCACCATGTCCGCGCCGGCCACGGAGACGGCCGCGGCGAGCAGCGGATGCCCGGCCACGCCGAGGCCCGCCCCGGACACGTCCGTCCAGCGGCCCGCCGGCTCCAGCCAGTAGCGCTGGTGCTGGAAGGCGTACGTCGGCAGGTCCAGGTGCCGGCCGCCGGCCCGGCCGAGCAGGTCCGCCCAGCCGACGGTCACGCCGTGCACGTGCAGCGCTGCGAGGGCTTCCAGGAGGGCCTGCGGCTCGGGGCGGTCGTGGCGCGACGCGGACACCAGCAGGGGCGCCGGTTCGTCGTCCGAGCGCTCGGCGAGGCAGTTCTGCGCCATGGCGGTCAGGACGCCGTTCGGTCCGACCTCGAGGTAGGTGTCGACGTCCCCGGCGCGCAGGCAGTCGACGGCGTCGGCGAAGCGCACCGTGCCGCGTACGTGGCGCACCCAGTAGCCCGGGTCGCAGAGCTGGTCGGCGTCGGCGACGCGGCCGGTCAGGTTCGACACCACCGGGATCGTCGGCGGCCGGAACGTCAGCCCCTCGGCGACGGCCGCGAACTCGGCCAGCATCGGGTCCATCCGCGCGCTGTGGAAGGCGTGGCTGACCCGCAGGCGGCGGGTCTGCACGCCCCGCTCGGACCACACCCGCTGCACCTCGTCGAGGGCCTCGGCGTCGCCCGCCACCACCACGGCGGCGGGGCCGTTCACGGCGGCCACGTCCAGCCGGCCGGTCATCCCCGCCAGGGAGGCGGCCACCGCGGCCTCGTCGGCTGCCACGGCGAGCATGCCGCCGCCCGCCGGCAGGGCCTGCATCAGCCGACCCCGCGCCGCGACCAGCGCGCACGCGTCGGCCAGGGAAAGCACGCTCGCCACATGCGCCGCCGCGATCTCACCGATGGAGTGCCCGGCCACCAGGTCCGGCGCGACACCGAACGACTCGACCAGGCGGAACAGGGCCACCTCGACGGCGAACAGCCCCGCCTGGGTGAACACCGTCTGGTCCAGCAGCTCCGCCTCGGGCGTGCCCGCCCCGGCGAAGAGCACCTCGCGCAGCGGGCGCGGCAGCAGCGGGTCGAGGTGAGCACACACCTCGTCCAAGGCGGCGGCGAAGACCGGGAAGGCCGCGTACAGCTCACGACCCATACCGGCGCGCTGCGCGCCCTGACCGGAGAAGAGGAAGGCCACCCGGCCGCGCGGCGCCGACGCGCCGGTGGTGACGGTGCCGGCCGGCTCGCCTGCGGCGAGGGCCCGCAGCCCGGCGAGCAGGTCGTCCGCGTCGCCGGCCAGGACGACCGCGCGGTGCTCCAGTCCCGCGCGGCTGACCGAGGAGGCCGCGACGTCCACCGGGCGCGGGGAGTCGGCGCGGGCGAGGTGGTCGGCCCAACGGCCGGCCTGCCCGGCGAGCGCCTCGGGCGTACGGGCGGAGAGGAACACCGGGGCGAGCGGAAGCGCCACCGGCGCGTCGGCGGCGGACGGGGCCTCCTCCGTGGACGGGGCGTCGTCGACGGGCGCCTCCTCCAGGATGACGTGCGCGTTCGTACCGCTGATGCCGAAGGACGACACGGCGGCCCGGCGCGGCCGGTCGGTGGCCGACCACGTGCGTGCCTCGGTCAGCAGCGAGACCTGCCCGGCGGACCAGTCGATGTGCGGGGAGGGCTCGTCGACGTGCAGGGTGGCGGGCATGGTGCGGTGCCGGATCGCCTCGATCATCTTGATCAGGCCGGCGGCACCGGCGGCAGCCTGAGTGTGGCCCAGGTTCGACTTGACCGAGCCCAGCCAGAGCGGCCCGCCTTCGCCCCGGTCCTGCCCGTACGTGGCCAGCAGTGCCTGTGCCTCGATGGGGTCGCCGAGGGTGGTGCCGGTGCCGTGCGCCTCGACCACGTCGATGTCGGCCGGCGAGAGCCGGGCGTTGGCGAGAGCCTGCCGGATGACCCGCTCCTGTGACGGTCCGTTGGGCGCGGTGAGCCCGCTGCTGGCGCCGTCCTGGTTGACGGCGCTGCCCCGGACCACGGCGAGGATCCGGCGGCCGTCGCGGCGGGCGTCGGAGAGCCGTTGCAGGAGCAGCACGCCGACGCCCTCGGACCAGCCGGTGCCGTCGGCGGCGGCGGCGAAGGACTTGCAGCGGCCGTCCGAGGCCAGGCCCCGCTGGCGGGAGAAGTCGGCGAACGTGCCGGGGGTGGACATCACGGTGACGCCGCCGGCGAGGGCGAAGTCGCAGTCCCGCTGGCGCAGCGACTGCGTGGCGAGGTGCACGGCGACCAGCGACGACGAGCACGCCGTGTCCACAGTGACGGCTGGGCCCTCCAGCCCGAATGTGTACGCCACCCGCCCGGACACCACGCTGCCGGAGTTGCCGGTGCCGATGTAGCCCTCGACGCCGTCGGGCAGGTCCAGCACCCGCGACGCGTAGTCGTGGTACATGACCCCGGCGAAGACGCCGGTCCGGCTGCCGCGCAGCGCCTGCGGGTCGATGCCGGCGTGCTCGAACGCCTCCCAGGAGGTCTCCAGCAGCAACCGCTGGTGGGGGTCCATCGCCAGGGCCTCGCGGGGGCTGATGCCGAAGAAGCCCGGGTCGAACTGCGGCGCGTCGTAGAGGAAGCCACCCTGGCTGCTGGTCGACGTGCCCGGGTTGTCCGGGTCGACGTCGAAGAGCCGCTCCAGGTCCCAGCCCCGGTCGGCCGGGAAGTCGCCCACCCCGTCGCCGCCCCGGTCGACGAGGTCCCACAGCTCCGCCGGGCTGGACACGCCGCCCGGGAACCGACACGCCATGCCGATGACTGCCATCGGCTCGCGGTCCTTGGCCTCCACCTCGCGTACCCGCCGACGCGCGTCGCGCAGGTCGGCAGTCGCACGCCGGAGGTAGTCGAGGAACTCTGCCTCAGTGGGCATCGGGCCACTCCGTATCGGGGTTCGAGGTGTGCGACATGCCGGATCAGGCCGAGCCGAACTCTTCGTCCAGCAGGCTGAAGATCTCCTCGGCGGAGGCCGACTCGAGGCTGGCGCCCTCGTCGGCGGCGGAGTCCGCACCGGACTCGGTGTAGGTCCACAGGGAGAGCAGTTCGCGCAGCCGGGCGCCGACGGCGGCCCGGTCGGTGTCGGCAGAGGCCACCGCCCGCATGGCGTGCTCCAGCTTGTTCAGCTCGCCGAGCACCGTCAGCGCGGAGGTGCTCCGCTCCGCCAGCAGCGCGCCCCGCAGGTACTCGACCAGCGCGGCCGTGGTCGGCCGGTCGTAGATCAGCGTGGACGGCAGCCGCAGCCCGGTGGCCGCGTTGAGCCGGTTGCGGAACTCGACCGCGGTCAGCGAGTCGAAGCCCAGCTCGACGAAGCCGCGCTCGGCGTCGATCGAGCGGATCGACGCGTAGCCGAGGACCGCGGCGGCGTGGGTCCGCACCAGGTCGGAGAGCACCTGGTCGCGGTCGGCCTCCGCCGTGGCGGCGAGGGTCTCCCGCAGCGCCTCGGCCGGATCGCGTTCGGCGGCCCGTACCGCGCCGGTCGTCGCCGGCCGCACCAGCGACCGCAGCACCGGCGGCACCGCCGCCGGCCCGTGCCGGCCGATCAGGGCGAGGTCCAGGTTGACCGGTACGACCACCGGCTCGGCGAAGCGCAGGGCCTCGCTGAACAGGTCCATGCCCTCCTCGGCGCCGAGCGGCACGAAGCCGCCCCGGTTCATCCGGGCCTCGTCGACGTGCCCGGTCCGCCCGTCGCCGGTGTCGTTCACCCACGGGCCCCAGGCCAGCGAGAGCGCCGGGAGTCCCCGGTCGCGCCGGTGCTGGGCGAGGGCGTCGAGGAAACAGTTCGCCGCCGCATGGTTGGCCTGCCCGGGGCCGCCGAACAGGCCGGCCGCCGAGGAGAAGAGCACGAACGCGGCCAGGTCCAGCTTCTCGGTCAGCTCGTGCAGGTGCCACGCCGCGTCGACCTTGGGACGCAGCACGGCGTCGAAGCGCTCCGGGGTGAGCGCGGGCAGGACGCCGTCGTCGAGTACCCCGGCGGCGTGCACCACGCCGGTCAGCGGCTGGTCGGCGGGGAGCTCATCGACCAGCAGGGCGAGCGCATCGCGGTCGGTGACGTCGCAGGCGGCCACCCGGGCGGTGGCACCCAGCCCGGCCAGGTCGTCGACCAGCGCGGCGACGCCCGGTGCGTCCGCCCCGCTGCGGCTGACCAGCAGCAGGTGCCGTACGTCGTGGCGGGTGACGAGCCGCCGTGCCACGAGCCGCCCGAGCAGACCGGTCGCCCCGGTCACCAGGACGGTGCCGGCGGCCAGGTCGGGGCCCGGCGCGTCGGCCGGGGGCGGGCCGAGCCGGGTCAGCCGGGGCACCCGGAGCTGCCCGGCACGTACGGCGAGCTGGGGTTCGCCCGTGGCGAGAGCGGCCGGCAGCAGCGCGGCGGCCGGGGCGTCGTCGTCGACGTCGAGGAGCACGATCCGGTCGGGGTTCTCCGACTGGGCCGAGCGCAGCAGGCCCCAGGCGGTGGCGGCCGGCACGTCGGCGATCCGCTCGTCCGGGTCGACCCGGACCGCGCCGCAGGTGACCACCACCAGCCGGGCGGCGGTGAGGGACTCCTCGGCGAGCCACTGCTGGGCCAGCGCGAGCATCCGGTGGGCGACCCGGTGCGCCTGGGCGGCCGGGTGTGGCTCGCCGGCGGCGGTTCCGGCGCAGGTCACCACCACCGCGTCGGGTGCGGCGGCACCAGCGCGTACGTCGGCGACGAGCGTCGACAGGTCCGGGTGCCGGTCGGCGCCGGGCCAGTCGGCGCCGAGGACGACGAGCCGGGAGGTGGCGTCGGCGCGGCCGGTGGCGGGGGCGACCCAGTCGAGGCGGTGCAGGGACCGGCTGGCCGAGCGGCGGGCGGCGCTGAGCTGCTCGCCGGAGATGGGCCGCAGGACCAGACCGTCGACGGAGGCGACCGGGGTGGCGCCCGTGTCGGTCACGGTCAGGGCCACGGAGCCGGCGTCGGTGGCGCGCAGCCGGATCCGCAGTTCGCGGGCGCGGGTGGGTCGGATGGTGACGCCCGACCAGGTGAACGGCAGGCCCGGGCGGATGTCGGGGCCGCCCTCGGTGCCCGACGCGCCACCGGCGGGGTCGCCGGCCGTGGCGTCGGTGGCGCCGTCCGTGGCGCTGGCGCCGATGGCGTGCAGCGCCGCGTCCATCAGGGCCGGGTGCACGGAGAAGGCCGTGGTGTCGGTGGACGCGTCGGCGTCCAGGGCGACCTCGGCGAGGATGTCCCGGCCCGAGCGCCAGGCGGCGCGCAGCGCCCGGAAGGTGGGGCCGTAGTGGTAGCCCTGGGCGGCGAGCCGGGCGTAGAGCCCGTCGAGGGCGATCGGCTCGGCGTCGGCGGGCGGCCACACGGCGGCCGGCACGGGGTCCGGGTCGACGGTGTCGGCGAGCTGGCCGGAGGCGTGCCGCTGCCAGGCCCGGGAACCGTCGGGTCCGGTGTCGTCGTCGCGCCGGGTGTGGACGGCGACGGGCCGGTGCCCGGTCTCGTCCGGCGGGCCGACGCGGACCCGCAGGTCGATTCCGCCCTCGGTGGGGATCGCCAGCGGCGCCTCCAGGTTCAGCTCGGCGACGGTCGCCGTGCCGGCCTGCCGGCCGGTCCAGGACGCGAGCTCCACCAGGGCTGTGCCGGGCAGCAGCACCGTGCCCAGCACGGCGTGGTCGGCGAGCCAGGGGTGGGTGGCGAGGGTGATCCGGCCGGTGAACAGCAGGCCCTCGTCGCCGGGCAGGTCGGCCACCGCGCTGAGCAGCGGGTGGTCGACCACGTCGAGGCCCACTGCGGGCAGGACCGAGCGGTGCGCGCCGGTGCGCTCCAGCCAGAAGCGGTTCCGGTCGAAGGCGTACGTGGGCAGGTCGACGGGCTCGGCCTCGGGCAGCAGCCGGCGGTGGTCCACCGCCAGGCCGAGGGTGTGCGCGGTGGCGAGGCCGGTCAGCAGCCGGGTGGCGGCGTCGGCCGAGCCGCCGAGGGTGTTCAGGACGTGCCCGGGGGTGCCGGCCGCGTCGAGCGCGGCGGCGACCCGGGCGGCCAGTGCCGGCTCCGGCGAGACCTCCACGAATGTCACGTGTCCGGCCGCGACGGCGGCGCGCAGGGCGGCGTCGAGCCGCTCCGGTCCCCCGGCGATATCGGCCGGGCGGTCGGCGCCGGAGGCGGTCGGCGCCGCTCCGAGGCCGGCCGGGTCGGCACCGGGGCCCGCCCGGTCGACACCAAGGCCGGTCAGGTCGGCCCAGTGGTCGACACCGAGGCGGGCCGAATCGGCCCAGTCGCCGGTGAACGTGGAGGCCAGCCGGGCGGTCCCCGGCTGCGGGGCGAGCCCCGCGAGGGCGGCGCGGAGGCCGTCGGGGTCCAGGTGGCCGGCGGCGGCGCGGGCCCGCAACGCCACCGTGCGGGCGGCGTCGGGCAGGGACAGCAGGCCCGCCACGTACGCGGCCACGACCTCGCCGTCGCCGGTGCCGACGACAGCGGCGGGGGTGACGCCGGCGTGCCGCCAGACGGCGGCGAGCGCCACCCCGACGGCGAACAGCACGGGCCGGGCCAGCTCCGGCCGCTCGCCCCAGGAGGCGTCCGCGCCGGTGAGCAGGGCGGCCGGATCGACGTCGACCCAGGGCGCGAGGGCCTGCCGGCACTCGGCGAGGGTGTCGTCGAAGACCGGGCAGCGGCCCACCAGTGCGGCCACCGCCCCCGCCGGGGTGGCGCCCGGGAAGACGAACACCGGGCCCGCGCCGTGGTTGGCGACGGTGCCGGTCACGACGTTGCCGGCCGGGGTGCCGGCGGCGAGCGCGTCCAGGCCGGCCAGCAGCTCGCCGGGGGTCGCGCCGAGCACGGCGGCGCGCCGGTCGAACGCCGAGCGGGTCGCGGCGAGCGACCAGCCGACCGCCGCCGGGGCGAGGCCGGGGTACGCGCGAAGGTGCCGGGCCAGCCGGGACGCCTGCGCGGCCAGGGCCGAGGTGGAGCGGGCCGAGACGGGCCAGGCCACCACGTCGGCGGTGAGCAGCCCGGCGGCGCGTTCCCCCTCCGCAGCGGCTGCGGGCGGCATCGGTGCGTCGACCGGCTCGGCGTCGGCGGGCGCGTCGGCGGGCGCGTCGGTGGGCAGCTCGACGACCACGTGGGCGTTCGTGCCGGAGATGCCGAACGAGGAGACCGCCGCGCGGCGGGGCCGGTCGACGGCCGGCCACGGCCGGGACCGGGTCACCAGTTCCACGTCGCCGGCCGACCAGTCGATGTGCGGCGACGGCTCGTCCACGTGCAGCGTCGCCGGTACGGTCCCCTCCCGCATCGCCAGCACCACCTTGATCACGCCGGCCACACCGGCGGCGGCCTGCGCGTGGCCCATGTTCGACTTGACCGAGCCCAGCAGCAGCGGGCCGGCGTCGCCCCGGTCCTGCCCGTACGTCGCCAGCAGCGCCTGCGCCTCGATCGGGTCACCGAGGACGGTGCCGGTGCCGTGCGCCTCGACGACGTCCACGTCGGTGACCGCCAGCCCGGCGCCGGCCAGCGCCTGCCGGATCACCCGCTGCTGGGAGGGGCCGTTGGGGGCGGTCAGGCCGTTCGACGCGCCGTCGGAGTTGACGGCGGAGCCGCGGACGACGGCGAGGACGCGGCGGCCCTGCCGCCGGGCGTCGGAGAGCCGCTGCACGAGCAGCATGCCGACGCCCTCGGACCAGCCGGTGCCGTCCGCCGTCGCGGCGAAGGACTTGCACCGCCCGTCGGAGGCGAGGCCGCCCTGGCGGGAGAACTCCTGGAACGCCGTCGGGGTGGCCATCACGGCCACGCCGCCGGCCAGCGCCAGGTCGCACTCGCCGCGCCGCAGCGCCGCCCCGGCGAGGTGCAGCGCCACCAGCGACGAGGAGCAGGCGGTGTCGACGGTGACGGCGGGGCCCTCCAGCCCGAGGGCGTACGCGACCCGGCCGGAGATGACGCTGTGCGCGGCGCCCGTCATCAGGTAGCCCTCGACGCCCTCGGGGACCTCGGTCAGGCCCGTGCCGTAGCCGGAGGTGGAAGCGCCCACGAAGACGCCCGTACGGCTGCCGCGCAGCGACGCGGGGTCCACCCCGGCCCGCTCCAGTGCCTCCCAGGACGTCTCCAGGGTGAGCCGCTGCTGCGGGTCCATGGCGAGGGCCTCGCGGGGCGAGATCTCGAAGAAGGCGGGGTCGAAGTCCGCCACGTCGTGGAGGAAGCCGCCCGCCGGCGGGTGCGTCCCCTCGGCCGGCTCGGGTATCTCCCAGCCCCGGTCGGTGGGGAACGGCGAGATGGCGTCCACGCCGTCGGCGACGAGCCGCCAGAACGCCTCCGGCCCGTCGACGCCGCCGGGGTAGCGGCAGGCCATGCCGACGATCGCGACGGGCTCGTCGGCATCGACGACGACGGTCTGCGGGGCGGCGGCCGGGGCGGCGCCGGAGACCAGCTCGCGCAGGTGCGCGGCCAGCTCGGCGGGGGTCGGGTAGTCGAAGACCAGTGTGGTGGGCAGCCGCAGGCCGGTGGCCGCGTTCAACCGTCCCCGGAAGTCCACGGCGGTCAGCGAGTCGAAGCCGAGGTCCTTGAACGGGCGGCCGCGCAGCTCGTCGGGGGTGGCGTGGCCCAGCACCGCCGCGGTCTGCTCGTTGACCAGGCGCAGCAGCTCCCGCTCCTGCTCCGCGGCCGGGAGCGCCGCGAGGTGGCGCAATGGCGCGGCGACCCCGTCCGCCGGCGTGGCGGCCTCCTCCTCGGCGACGAGCGCCCGCACCTGCGGCAGGTCGCCGAGGAACGGGCTGGGCCGGGCCACTGTGAACGCGGGGTGGAACCGGCTCCAGTCGACGTCGGCGACGGTCACGCAGGGCGTGGGCCGGCGCAGCGCCCGGTCGAGGGCGACGAGCGCCTTCTCCGGGTCGACGGGCGGCAGGCCCATCCGGTTGAGCTGCTCGGTGGCGACGTTCTCGGCGGCCATGCCGTGCGCGCCGCCCCAGGCCGTCCAGGACACGGCGGTGGCCGGCAGGCCCCGGTCGCGCCGGTTGACGGCCAGGCCGTCCAGCAGAGAGTTGCCGGCGCCGTACGCGCACTGCCCGGCGCTGCCCCACACGCCGGAGATGGAGGAGAACATGACGAACGCGGCGAGGTCGCGCTCGGCGAGGCAGGCGTCGAGGTGCAGGGCGCCGAGCACCTTGCCCGCGACGACGTGGGAGAACTCGTCGAGGGTGGTGTCGGTGATCGGGGTGAGCTGGTCGGTGCCGGCGGCGTGCACGACCGCCGTCAGGTCGGGCAGCGAGCCGACCAGGTCCGCCACGGACCGCCGGTCGGTGACGTCGCAGGTGGCGGCGGTGACCCGCCCGTCGGCTCCGTACCGGTCGAGCAGGTCCGCCACGGCGGGGGCGGCGGCGCCCCGGCGGCTGGCCAGGACCACCCGCCCGGCGCCCCGGTCGAGCAGCCAGCGGGTGACGTGGCCGCCGAGGGCGCCGGTGCCGCCGGTGACCAGGACGGCGCCGGACCACCAGTCGCCGGCGGGGTTCTCGTCGGTCGTCGGCGGGGCCGGCGTGAGCCTCCGGGCCCAGGTTCCGCCGGGGCGCACGGCCACCTGGTCCTCGCCGCCGTGGCCGGCCAGCACGGCGGCGAGCCGCCGGGTGATGGCGGCGTCGACGGTGGCCGGCACGTCGACCAGGCCGCCCCAGCGGTGCGGTTGCTCGACGGCCGCCGCGCGGCCGAGGCCCCAGACCTCGGTCTGCAGCGGGTGCACGACCCGGTCGCCCGGGGCCGCCGCCACCGCGCCGCTGGTGACGCACCACAGCGGCGCCACCAGGTCCAGGTCGGTCATCGCCTGGACGAGGGCGAGGGTGCCGGCGGCGGCGAGGGTCACGCCGGGGTGCTCGGGCAGCAGCCGGTCCTGGCCGGCGACGACGGCGAGCACGCCGTCGACACCGCGGTCGCCGGTCAGCATCCGGAGCCGGGCGGCGAGCGCCGCGCGGTCCAGGTCCGCGGCGCCGACGCGCAGCACCAGCGGCTCGGCGTCGCCGAAGAGCCCGGCCAGGCCGTCGGCCCACGCCGGCGCGTCCTCGGCGGGCAGCACAACCAGCCAGCGGCCCGCCGGGGCGTCGCCGTCCTCGACCGGCACGGGCTGCCAGCTCACCTGGTACGACCACCCGTCCACGAGGGAGCGTTCCCGCCGGGACCGGCGCCAGGAGGACAGCGCGGGCAGGGCCGGCAGCAGCGCCCGTACCTGCTCGTCGTCGCCCAGCTCGCCGCGCAGCGTGTCGACGTCCGCCTGCTCCAGGGCGGTCCAGAACTCGTCGTCGCCGTCGGAGGAGGCGGGGCCGGGGCCGGCGGGCGGCGGCTCGGGCCAGAAGCGCCGGCGGCGGAAGGCGTACCCGGGCAGCGGCACCCGCGCGGTGTCGGCTCCCGCGTACAGCCTCGTCCAGGCGACCTCCACCCCGCCGACGTGCAGCTCGGCGAGGGCGGTGAGCGCCGACGTGGGCTCGGGGCGGTCGCGGCGCAGCAGCGCCACGGCGGAGGTCTCGTCGTCGGCCAGGACGTCGCGGGTCAGCGCGGTGAGCACTCCGCTGGGGCCGACCTCCAGGAACGTACGCACGCCCAGGGCGCGCAGCTGCTCGACGCCGTCGGCGAAGCGGACCGCCTCCCGCACGTGCCGCACCCAGTACTCGGAGGTGCGGATCTCGTCGGGGTCGGCGACGGCGCCGGTCAGGTTCGACACGATCGGCAGCGCCGGCGGGTGCAGCTCCAGCCGGCGCACCACGGCGGCGAACTCGGCGAGCATCGGTTCCATCAGCGGGCTGTGGAAGGCGTGGCTGACCCGCAGCGGCCTGGTGCGTACGCCCTGGTCGGCCCAGCGGCGTTCGAGTTCCTCGACGGCGTCGGCGGCGCCGGAGACGACGACGGCGGTGGGCCCGTTGACGGCGGCCACCGCGACCCGGTCCTCGACGTCGGCCAGAGCGGACCGGACGGCGTCGGCGGGGAGCTGGACGGCCAGCATCGCGCCGCCGGCCGGCAGGGCCTGCATCAGCCGGCCCCGGGCGGCCACCAACGTGGCGGCGTCGGGCAGCGACAGCACGCCGGCCGCGTGCGCGGCGGAGAGCTCGCCGATCGAGTGGCCGAGCAGCACGTCCGGGACGACCCCCCAGCTCTCCAGGAGCCGGAACAGCGCGACCTCGACGGCGAACAGACCGGCCTGGGTGTAGAGGGTCTGGTTGAGCAGCCCGGCCGCCTCGTCGCCCTCGGGCGCGAAGAGCACCGGGGCGAGCGGGCGGGGCAGGTGCCGGTCCAGCTCGGCGCAGACCTCGGCCAGTGCCCGGTCGAAGACGGGGAACGCGGCGGCCAGCTCGCGGCCCATGCCGCTGCGCTGCGCGCCCTGGCCGGAGAAGAGGAACGCGAGCTTGCCGCCGCGCGGACCCGCGCCGGTGACCAGGCCCGGGGCGTCGCCGCCGGCGGCCAGCGCGCGCAGGGCGGCGGCCAGGTCGGCGCGGTCGGTGGCGAGCAGCACGGCGCGGTGCTCCAGGCCGGCCCGGGTGCTCGCCGACGACCAGCCGACGTCGGTCAGCCGCAGCCCGGGGCGGTCGTCGAGCCAGTCGGCCCAGCGGGTGGCCTGCGCGGTCAGGGATCCGGCGTCGCGGGCGGAGACCAGCACCGGCACGAGGCCGGCCCCGTCGACCGGGGCGGTGCCGGGCACGGTGACCGGGTCGGTCGCGGCGGCGGGGCCGTCCGGGGCGTCCGCCGGGGCCGGGTCGGCGGCGGGCGCCTCCTCGATGATCACGTGGGCGTTGGTGCCGCTCATGCCGAAGGAGGAGATGCCGGCGCGGCGGGGCTGCTCCCCGGCGGGCCACGGCTGCGGCTCGGTGGCCAGCGACACCGCGCCGGCCGTCCAGTCCACGTTGGGCGTCGGCTCGTCGACGTGCAGGGTGGCGGGCACGGTGTCGTGCCGCAACGCCATCACCATCTTGATCACGCCGGCCACGCCGGCGGCGGCCTGGGTGTGGCCGATGTTCGACTTGACCGAGCCGAGCCAGAGCGGTTGGTCGGCCGGCCGGCCCTGCCCGTACGTCGACAGCAGCGCCTGCGCCTCGATCGGGTCGCCGAGGGTGGTGCCGGTGCCGTGCGCCTCCACGACGTCGACCTGCTCGGGCGCGAGCCGGGCGCTGGCCAGCGCCTGGAGCACTACCCGCTGCTGGGACGGGCCGTTGGGGGCGGTCAGGCCGTTGCTCGCGCCGTCGGAGTTGACGGCGCTGCCGCGTACGACCGCGAGCACGGGGTGGCCGTTGCGGCGGGCGTCGGAGAGCCGCTCGACGAGCAGCAGGCCGGCCCCCTCGCCCCAGGCGGTGCCGTCGGCGGCGGCGGCGAACGACTTGACCCGGCCGTCCAGGGCCAGGCCGCGCTGGCGGCTGAAGCCGATGAACGCGGACGGGGTGGACATGACGGTGGCGCCGCCGGCCAGCGCCAGGGTGCACTCGCCCTGCCGCAGCGCCTGGCAGGCCAGGTGCAGCGCGACCAGCGACGACGAGCAGGCGGTGTCGACGGTGACGGCGGGCCCCTCGATGCCGAGCGCGTACGAGATCCGGCCGGACACGACGCTGGCCGCGGTGCCGGTGAGGATGTAGCCCTCGGTGCCGGGTGGCGGCTGCTGAAGCAGCCCCACGTAGTCCTGGCCGGTGGTGCTGGCGAACACCCCGACCTGGTGGCCTCGCAGCGTCGAGGGGTCGATGCCGGCGTGCTCGAACGCCTCCCACGAGGTCTCCAGCAGCAGCCGCTGCTGGGGGTCCATGGCCAGCGCCTCGCGCGGCGAGATGCCGAAGAACGCGGCGTCGAACTCGGTGGCGGAGTCGACGAAGCCGCCCTCGGCGACGTACGACGTGCCGGGATGGTCGGGGTCCGGGTGGAACAGCCGCGCCAGGTCCCAGCCGCGGTCGGCGGGGAACGCGGAGTAGGCGTCGCGGCGGGACTCGACGAGTTCCCACAGCTCCTCGGGCGAGCCCACCCCGCCCGGGAATCGGCAGGCCATGCCGACGATGGCGATCGGCTCGCGGCTGGCCGCCTCAAGCTCGCCGAGCTTCCTCCGGGTCTGGTGAAGGTCCGCCGTCACCCATTTCAGGTACTCCCGGAGCGTATCTTCAGTCGCCATTGACGCCACCTCTTCGGGTCGGAGAGAAACAGCGACCCAATACCGTCCACGGACGCCACAAGCCGCGAAGATCCAAACCCATTCAGCCGACCACGAATTGCCAGACAAAATGGCGTTTCAGCCCCCCACCAGGTCTTACGCGCCGGACGAAAGGTAATTGTCGCCGGACGGCGGTCACAACCCCTAGCGTGCCCCTACGGGTGCCCCTAGGTGGCGGGGGCGCAGGCTGGGCCGACCCGCCCTGCGAGCGGTGCGGCGCACCGCCCTCGCGGGGTGCGGCCGGGCGAGTGCGCGGACCCGCCCGGCCCGGCGTGTCACGACCGCCGACAACGGTCGTACGACACCATTTCTAGATTCCTGGCAAATTGCCGCCGGGGCCACCCAGCTCGCGGTGGATGAAATCGAAGATCTCGGCGTCGGTGGCGTCGTCGAGGGTGTGCGTGGCCGATTTCTCCTCGGCGGGACCACGGTCGTCGCCCCACCGGGCGACGAACGCCTGCAGCTGCACCAGCAGCTTCTGCCGGGTCAGCCGGTCCGGCGCCTCGGCCGCGAAGGCGCCGTCGAGCCGTTCCAGCTCGGCGAGCAGCGGCGCCGCCGCGGCGGCGCCGTCCTCGGCGAGCCGGTCGCGCAGGTGCCGGGCGAGGGCCGCCGGCGTGGGGTAGTCGAACACCACGGCGGCGGGCAGGTGGACGCCGGTGGCGGCGCGGAGCCGGTTGCGCAGCTCCACGGCCGTCATCGAGTCGAAGCCGACCTCGCGGAACGCCCGGTCGGGCTCCAGCCCCGCGTCGCCGCCGTGGCCGAGCACGGTCGCCGCCAGGCCGCCCACGAGGTCGACGAGGACGCCCTCGCGGTCGGCGGGGCTCAGCGGACGCAGCCGCTCCCGCAGCGCGGTCGCCGCCTCGTCGTCGGCCGGCCGGCGCTCGTCGTCGGCGGGCATCGCCGCGCCCGCCTCCGGGACCCCGGTCAGCAGCGGGCACTGCCGCATCGACGCGAACGTCGGCACGAACCGGTCCCAGCGCACGTCGGCGACGATCAGCGCCCCCTGCGCGCGCAGCGCCTGCCCGAACGCCTCGACGGCCAGCTCCGGGGGCAGGCCCGGCAGGCCCCGCCGGCGCAGTTGCGTCTGCTCCGCCGACTCGGGATCGTCGCGCCACGGGCCCCACGCCACGGCGGTGGCCGCCAGTCCCCCGTGGCGCAGGCTCGCCGCGAGCGCGTGCAGCAGCGCGTCGCCGGCGGACTGGCCGGCCCGGCCGCCCGCGCCCCACACCCCAGTGGTCGAGGTGCACAGCACGAACGCGTCGAGCGGGCGGTGGGCCAGCTCGTCGGCGTACCTCGGGACGTCGCCGACGGTGGCGGCCAGGTCGGCGGCCAGGGCGGCGAGGGTCAGCTCGGTCAGCGGCACCGAGCCGGTCTCGGCCGGGACGTGCACGAGCGCGGTCACCGGCCGTTCCTCGGCGGCGAGCCGCTCCATCAGGTCGCCGAGCTTGCCCGTGGCCGGCTCGGCCAGCGGGAGCACCTCGGCGCCGTGGCGGCCCAGCCAGTCGGTGGTGTGCCGGGCGAGGGGGCCGGTCCCGCCGGTGAGCAGGACGGTGCCGTTCGGCCGGTAGCCGTCGCCCGCCGCCGGCAGCCCGGTGTCGCGGACCAGCCGCCGGGTGTGCACGCCGGCCTCCCGGACGGCGAGCTGGTCCTCACCGTCGACGTTGACCAGGGCCCCGGCCAGGGCCGCGTACGCCGCCTCGGCCGGGTCCGCCGGCAGGTCGACGACTCCGCCGACGTGCCGGGGGTGCTCCAGCGCGGCGACGAGGCCGAGGCCCCAGGTCGTGGCCTGCGTCGGGTGCACGACCGCTTCCCCGCCGACGGCGACCGCGCCGGTGGTGGCCAGCCACAGCGGCACGGCCGGGCCGGAGCGGCCGGTGTGCGCCTGCACGAGCAGCAGGTTCGCCGCCAGGCCGGTCGGCAGCGCGGACTGCTCCGGGTGCGGCGCCTCGTCCAGCGCCAGCAGGGACAGCAGTGCCGTCGGCTGGTGCGCGGCGGCGAGCCGGTCGAGGTCGGCGGTCAGACCGTCGCGGGTGACGGTGGCCGGGTCGACGGTCAGCAGGTGCACCGTCGCGGCTCCGGCCGTGAGGGCGGCGAGCACCCGCTCGGTGACCTGGTGCGGCGGGGCCACCACCAGCCACGTGCCGGGGTCGGCGACGGTCAGCGCCCGGCGTTCCCAGGTGACCCGGTACCGCCAGCCGGCCAGGGTGCCGTCGAGCTGCCGGCGGCGCCGCCACGACTCCAGTTCCGGCAGCAGCTCGCGCATCGGCTGGTCCGGGTCGAGGCCGAGGCGGCCCAGGTCGCCGTCGGTGACGGCCCGCCAGAACGCGTCGTCGACCGGGTCGTCGGCGGCCGGTGCCGGCAACGTGTCGAGGGTCGGCCAGTAGCGCTGCGGCCGGAACGCGTACGTCGGCAGCTCGGGCAGCAGCCGGCGATCCGGGCGGGGGCCGGCCAGCGCGGCGAGCACCGCCGCCCAGTCGACGTCGCGCCCGGTGCCGTGCACGACGGCCAGCGCGGCGAGCAGGGCGGCCGGCTCGTCGGCGCCTGCGCGCAGCGCCGCCACGGCCGTGCCGTCGTCGGCGTCGGGGAGCAGGCCGGCGGTCATCGCCGTCAGCACCGCCTGCGGTCCGAGCTCCAGGAAGGTGTCCACGCCCGCGTCGCGCAGCGCGGCGATCCCGTCGGCGTACCGGACGGCCTCCCGGACGTGGCGCACCCAGTAGCCGGGCGTACGGATCTCGTCGGGCTCGGCGAGCCGCCCGGTCAGGTTCGACACGATCGGCAGCAGCGGCGCGGCGAACGTCAGTCCGTCGAGGACGGCTCGGAAATCGGTCAGCATCGGCTCCATCA
The DNA here is from genome assembly GCF_000177655.2 of Micromonospora sp. L5. Taxonomy (NCBI): domain Bacteria; kingdom Bacillati; phylum Actinomycetota; class Actinomycetes; order Micromonosporales; family Micromonosporaceae; genus Micromonospora; species Micromonospora sp. L5. The sequence goes on from NC_014815.1 coordinate 6,462,351, forward strand.
GCGGGCTGTGGAACGCGTGGCTGACCCGCAGCCGGCGGGTGCGTACGCCGCGTTCCCGCCAGAGCCGTTCCAGCCCGTCGAGGGCGTCGAGGGCCCCGGCGAGGACCACGGCGGTGGGGCCGTTGACGGCGGCGACGCCGACCCGGTCGCCCAGCCCGGCCAGGGACTCGACGACGGCCGCCTCGTCGGCGGCGACGGCGAGCATCCCGCCCCCGGCGGGCAGGGCCTGCATGAGCCGGCCCCGGGCGGCCACCAGCGTGGCGGCGTCGGCGAGGGACAGCACGCCGGCGACGTGAGCGGCGGTGATCTCGCCGATGGAGTGCCCGGCAACGTGCCCGGGCACCACCCCGAACGACTCGACCAGCCGGAACAGGGCCACCTCCAGCGCGAACAGCCCCGCCTGGGTGAAGACCGTCTCGTCGAGCAGCGTCGCCTCGGCGCTGCCCTCGGCCGCGAACAGCACCGGCTTCAGCGGCTGCGGCAGCTGGTGGTCCAGGACCGCGCAGACCTCGTCGAGGGCCGCCGCGAAGACGGGGAACGTGTCGTACAGCCGGCGGCCGGCACCGGGGCGCTGGGCGCCCTGGCCGGAGAACTGGACGGCGAGGCCGCCGCCGCGTCGCCGGGCGGTGACCACCGCGGGGTGCTCCTCCCCGGCGGCCAGGGCCCGCAGCGCGGCCGTTCGGGTCGCCCGGTCGGCGGCCACCACTGTGGCCCGCCGGCCGAGGTGGGCCCGGCCGTCGGCGAGCGCCCAGGCGACCAGGTCGGCGGGGTCGTCGCCCGTCGCGGCGCGGTCGGCCAGCCGGCCGGCCTGCTCGCGCAGCGCGGGCAGGTCGGCGGCGGAGACCGGCCACGGCAGGATCGCCGCGGGACGGTCCCCGTCGGGGAAGACCGGCTCCGGACGGTCCGGGGCCTGTTCCAGGATGACGTGGGCGTTGGTGCCGCTGATGCCGAACGAGGAGACGCCCGCCCGGCGCGGCCCTTCCGTGGTGGTCCACGGTCGTGCCTCGGTGAGCAGCGCCAGCGTGCCGGAGGACCAGTCGACGTGCGGGGTCGGCGCGTCGACGTGCAGGGTCTTCGGCAGCACCTCGTGCTGCAGGGCCAGCACCATCTTGATGAGGCTGGCGGCGCCCGCCGCGGCCTGGGTGTGGCCGATGTTCGACTTCACCGACCCGAGCCACAGCGGCCGGTCGGCGGTCCGGTCCCTGCCGTACGTGGCCAGCAGGGCCTGCGCCTCGATCGGGTCGCCGAGGGTGGTGCCGGTGCCGTGCGCCTCGACGACGTCCACGTCGGCGGGGGTGAGGCCGGCGTTGTCGAGCGCGTGCCGGATGACCCGCTGCTGCGCGGGCCCGTTCGGCGCGGTGAGGCCGTTGCTCGCGCCGTCGGAGTTGACGGCGCTGCCCCGTACGACGGCGAGGATCCGGTTGCCGTCGCGCTGGGCGTCGGAGAGCCGCTGGAGCAGCAGGACGCCGACGCCCTCGCCCCAGCCGGTGCCGTCGGCGGCCTCGGCGAACGCCTTGACCCGCCCGTCGGCGGCGAGGCCGCGCTGCCGGGAGAACTCCAGGAACGCGCCCGGCGTCGACATCACCGTCACGCCGCCGGCCAGCGCGAGGTCGCATTCGCCGCTGCGCAGCGCCTGCGTGGCGAGGTGCAGGGCCACCAGCGACGACGAGCAGGCCGTGTCGACGGTGACCGCCGGGCCGTGCAGCCCGAACGAGTACGCCAGGCGGCCCGAGACCACCGACGCGCCGTTGCCGGTCGCCTGGTAGCCCTCCACCTGGGCTCGGGCGCCCAGCAGCAGCGTGGCGTAGTCCTGCCCGTTGGTGCCCATGAAGACGCCGGTGGCGGAGCCGCGTACCCGGTGCGGGTCGATGCCGGCGTGTTCGAAGGCCTCCCAGGTGGTGTGCAGCAGCAGCCGCTGCTGCGGGTCCATGGCGAGGGCCTCGCGCGGGTTGATCCCGAAGAACGCGGCGTCGAAGCCGGCGACGTCGTGCAGGAACCCGCCGCTGCGGGTGTAGCTGGTGCCGACCTGCTCCGGGTCGCTGTCGAACAGGGCGTCGAGGTCCCAGCCCCGGTCGGCAGGCATCGGCGTGACCGCGTCCACTCCGTCGGCCAGCAGCCGCCACAGCTCCTGCGGCGACGACACCCCGCCCGGGAAGCGGCAGGCCATGGAGACGATCGCGATCGGCTCGTCGGCCGCGGGCCGGGCCGCGGTCGCGCCGCCGGCAGCCGGGCCGCCGTCCGCGCCGACCACGATTTCGGTACGCAGGAAGCGGGCCAGTTCCGCCGCCGAGGGGTGGTCGAAGACCACTGTCGACGGCAGGGTCAGGCCGGTGACCCGGCCCAGCCGGTCCCGCAGCTGCACGGCGGCGAGGGAGTCGAAGCCCAGCTCGCGGAACGCCCGGCCGGCCGGCACCTGGTCGGTGGTGGGGTGGCCGAGCACGGCCGCCGCCTCCGCGCGGACGAGGTCGACCAGCAGCGCCTCCTGGCCGGTCGCCGGCAGCGTGGCGAGCCGGTTGCGCAGCCCGTCGGTCGCGGCGGTGTTCTCCGGCCGCTGCGGCTCCCCGGCGACGGCGGGGGCGACCCGGTCGAAGAGGTGGCTCGGCCGTGCGGCGGTGAACGCCGTGACGAACCGGGACCAGTCGACGTCCACGATCACCGGGGCCGCCTCGGGGGCGTTCACCCAGCGGCCGAGCGCCGCGACGGCGGCGTCGGGCGCGAGCGGGCTGAACCCGCGGCGGCGCAGGCCGTCCGCGGTCTCCCCGGCGGCCATGCCGTCCTCCGCCCACGGGCCGTACGCCAGCGCGGTGGCGGGCAGGCCCTTCGCCCGGCGGGCGGCTACGAGGGTGTCGAGCAGGGCGTTGCCGGCCGCGTAGCCGGCCTGCCCGCCGCCGCCCCAGACACCGGCGACCGAGGAGAAGACCACGAACGCGTCGAGGTCCCGACCCCGGCAGGCGGTGTCGAGGTGCAGGGCGCCGAGCACCTTGCCGGCCAGGGTCTCCGACAGCTCGCCGTCGGTCACCTCGTGCGCTGCGGCGGTGCCGCCGGACGCCCCGGCGGTGTGCACGACGGCGGTCAGCTCCGGCAGCCCGGAGACCAGAGCCTCGACCGCGGCCCGATCGGTGACGTCGCACGCCACCACCCGCACCGCGCCCAGCTCCGCCACCAGCTCCGCAGCGCCCGGAGCCGCCGGACCCCGCCGCGACGCCAGCACCACCTCGGCCGCCCCGTTCGCCAGCAACCAGCGCGCCACATGCCGACCCAAGGCGCCCGTACCACCGGTCACCAGCACCGTCCCGGCGGGCCGCCAACCCGCACCCGCGGGCGGCGCGGCCGGCACCAGCCGCCGGCCGAAGAGGCCGTTGCGGCGGACGGCCACCTGGTCCAGGGTGCCGTCGGCGAGGACCGCGACGAGCCCGGCGCGGGCGCCGCGGTCGGCGCGGTCGGGCAGGTCGACCAGGCCACCCCAGCGGTCCGGCTGTTCGAGGGCGACGACCCGGCCCAGGCCCCACGCCAGCGCCGCCCACACGTCGCCGGCCCGCTCCCCCGCCGTGACCGGCATCGCGGTACGGCTGAGCGCCCACACCCTTCCGGCCAGGCCGGTGTCGGTCAGCGCGCGGACAAGGGTGAGCAGCACCGCCGTGCCGGCGGGCACCGCCGGGGTGTCCGCCAGGGGCCGGTCCTGGCGGGGCAGCACGCAGAGCACCCCGGCCCAGCCGTCCCCGCTGATCCGGCCCAGTCGCTCGCCCAGTTCGGCGCGGGCGAGGGTGGACGACACGGTGAGCGTGTCCACCCGGGCGCCCGCCTGGGTGAGGGTCTTCGCCACGCCCGCGTCGGCACCGCTGTCGACGGTGACGACCAGCCACCGCCCGGACAGCCGGGTCGCCGGGGCCGGCCGTACCGGCTCCCACCCGATCCGGTACGACCACCCGTCGAGGGCGGTGTCGCGCGACCGGTGCTGACGCCAGCGCGCCAGGAGCGGCAGGGCCGGGCCGAGCGCGTCCAGGTCCTCGGTGTCGCCGCCGAGTTCGGCGGCGAGGGCGGCCAGGTCGCCGCGCTCGACGGCGGCCCAGAACTCGGTGTCGCCGCCCTCCGGGGCGGCCTGCCTCGTGGGCGTACCCTCAGGCCAGTAGCGCTGGTGCTGGAAGGCGTACGTGGGCAGGTCGACGCGGCGCGCGCCGGTGTCCGCGAACCACGACTGCCAGGTCACCGGCACGCCGTGCACGTGCAGCTCCGCCAGGGCGTGCAGCAGCGCGTGCGCCTCCGGACGGTCCCGGCGCTGCACCGCGACGGCCAGCACGGCGTCGTCGCCGGGCAGCACGTCGGCAGCCATCGCGGTCAGCACGCTCTGCGGCCCGACCTCCAGGAACGTGTCGATACCGGCGGCCTTCAGGGCGGTGATCCCGTCGGCGAAGCGCACGGCGTCGCGGACGTGCCGCACCCAGTAGTCGGCCGTGCGGATCTCGTCGGCGTCGGCCAGGGCCCCGGTCACGTTCGACACGACCGGCAGCAGCGGCGTGGCAAAGGTGAGGCCGTGCAGGATCGTGCGGAACTCGTCGAGCATCGGCTCCATCAGCGGGCTGTGGAACGCGTGGCTGACGGTGAGCCGGCGGGTACGCACACCTCGGTCCCGCCAGGCCCGCTCCACCTCGTCCAGGGCCTCGACGGCACCGGACACCACCACTGCGGTGGGTCCGTTGACCGCAGCGACGCCTGCCCGGTCGGCGAGCCCGGCGATCGACTCGACCACTGCGGCCTCGTCAGCGGCCACGGCCAGCATGCCGCCGCCCGTGGGCAACGCCTGCATCAACCGACCCCGCGCGGCGACAAGCTGACACGCGTCGGCCAGGGACAACACGCCCGCGACATGCGCCGCCGTCACCTCACCGATCGAGTGACCAGCCACCACGTCGGGAACGACCCCGAACGACTCCACCAGACGGAACAACGCCACCTCGACCGCGAACAACCCGGCCTGCGTGAACACCGTCTGATCCAGCAACCCCGCCTCGGCGGAACCCGACGACGCGAACAGCACCTCCCGCAACGGACGCGGCAGCAACGGATCGAGGTGTCCACACACCTCGTCCAGCGCGGTCGCGAACACCGGGAACCCGGCGTACAACTCCCGGCCCATGCCGGCGCGCTGCGCGCCCTGGCCCGAGAACAGCAGCGCGAGCTGGCCGCGTACGGCGGTGGAGCCGGTCACGACGGTCCCGGAGGGCTCGCTCGCATCGAGGGCCCGAAGCGCGGTGAGCAGGTCGTTGCCGTCGGCCACCACGGCGACGGCGCGCTGTTCCAGCGCGGGCCGGGTGGTGACGGAGGACCAGGCCACGTCCAGCGGACGCGGGGCCTCGTCGGCGGCGAGCCAGCGCGCCCACCGGCCCGCTTGGCCGGCCAGGGCCGCGTCGGAGCGCGCGGAGAGCAGCACCGGTACGACCGGCGGCAGGTCGCGGGCGACGATCTCGCCCTCGATCGTCTCAGCCGGCGGCTGCTCGATGATCACATGCGCGTTCGTGCCGGAGATCCCGAACGACGACACCGCCGCCCGACGCGGACGGTCCACCGCCGGCCACGGGGTGGGCTCGGTCGCGAGGGCCACCGCCCCGGCCGACCAGTCCACATGCGGCGACGGCTCGTCCACGTGCAGCGTCGCCGGCACGAGGCCGTGCCGCATCGCCATGACCATCTTGATCACACCAGCCACACCCGCAGCAGCCTGCGTGTGCCCGATGTTCGACTTGACCGAGCCGAGCCACAACGGCTCCCGCCCCTGCCGGTCCTGCCCGTACGTGGCCAGGACGGCCTGCGCCTCGATCGGGTCACCCAGCGTCGTACCCGTACCGTGCGCCTCGACCACGTCCACATCGGACGGCGACAGCCGCGCCGACGCCAGCGCCTGCCGGATCACCCGCTGCTGCGACGGACCGTTCGGCGCGGTCAGACCGTTCGACGCACCGTCCTGGTTCACGGCCGTGCCACGCACCACGGCGTAGATCTTTCGGCCCTCGCGCTGGGCGTCGGAGAGCCGTTGCACCAGCAGGACACCCACGCCCTCGGACCAGCCGGTGCCGTCGGCGGACGCCGCAAACGACTTGCAGCGGCCGTCCTGCGACAGGCCCCGCTGCCGGGAGAACTCGATGAACGTCCCCGGCGTCGCCATCACCGTCACACCACCGGCCAACGCCAGATCACACTCACCCGACCGCAACGCCTGCGCGGCGAGGTGCAGCGCCACCAGCGACGACGAGCACGCCGTGTCCACTGTGACCGCCGGCCCCTCCAACCCGAAGGTGTAGGCGACCCGACCGGACAGCACGCTGCCGGAGGTGCCGGTCCCGACGTAGCCCTCCACCTCGGTCGGCAGGTCCATGAGCCGGGAGGCGTAGTCGTGGTACATGACACCGGCGAAGACACCCGTCCGGCTGCCCCGCAACCGCTGCGGGTCCAGCCCCGCCGACTCGAACGACTCCCACGACGCCTCCAGCAGCAACCGCTGCTGCGGATCCATCGCCAGAGCCTCACGCGGCGAGATCCCGAAGAAGCCCGGGTCGAACTCCGCCGCCCCGTACAGGAAACCCCCGTGGCGCGTGTACGACGTACCGCTGCGGTTCGGGTCCGGGTCGAACAGCGACTCCAGGTCCCAGCCCCGGTCCGCCGGGAACTCGGAGATCCCGTCGCCGCCGCCGGCCAGCAGCCCCCACAGTTCGTCGGGGGATTCCACCCCGCCCGGGTAGCGGCAGGCCATGCCCACGATCGCGATCGGCTCGTCGGTGCCGACGACCGGGCCGGCGACCGGGCCGGCGGTCGACTGGCGCACCCCGGCCAACTCCGACCACAGGTGGTCGGCGAGCACGGCCGGGGTCGGGTAGTCGAAGACCAGCGTCGAGGCCAGCCGCAGCCCGGTGGCCGCGTTCAACCGGTTACGAAGGTCCACCGCCGTCAGCGAGTCGAAGCCCAACTCCCGGAACGCCCGGTCCGCCGGCACCGACTCCGCGCCACCGTGCCCCAACACCTGCGCGACCAGACCCCGCACCAGCACGTCGACCTGGGCGCGGCCCTCGTCCTCGGTCAGCCCGGCGAGCCGGTCGGCCCAGCCGCCACCGCCCTGCCCTGCCTGGCGGCGGGTGCCGGTCACGCCGATCAGGGTGCGCAGCACGGCCGGCACGGGGCCGCCGGAGGTCGCCGCCCGCAGCGCGGGCACGTCGATCACGGCCGGTACGAGGACCGCCCGGTCGGCGCCCAGCGCGGCGTCGAACAGCTCCAGCCCGATCTCGGCGCTCATCGGCGTCAGACCCGCCCGCGCGGACCGCGCCCGGTCCGCCTCGTCGATCGAGGCGGCCATGCCTGCCGTGTCCCACATCCCCCACGCCAGGCTGACCGCAGGCAACCCGAGCTGCCGCCGGTGGACCGCAAGCCCGTCGAGGAAGGCGTTGCCCGCCGCGTACGCCGACTGACCCGGCGAACCCAGCACACCAGCCACCGACGAGAACACCACGAACAAGTCGAGATCCAGCGACGCCGTCGCCTCGTGCAGGAACCAACCCGCCGACACCTTCGGCGCCAACACCCCCGCCAACCGCTCCGCCGTCAGCCCCTCCACCACACCGTCGTCCAACACACCAGCGGTGTGCACCACACCTGCCAGCCGACCCTCGGCGGCCACCTCGGCCACCAGACCGAACACCTGGTCCCGGTCCGTCACGTCACAGGCAACGACCCGCACAGACGCACCCAACGCAGACAGCCGCTCCGACAGCTCGCCCGCACCGGCGGCCTCCGGGCCGCGCCGCGACACCAGCACGAGAGACCGCACGCCGTGCACCGACACCAGGTGCTCCGCGACCAGCGCACCGAGCGCACCCGTACCGCCGGTGACCAGCACCGCACCGTCACCCACGGCCGGCGTCTCCGCCGCCGTGATGCCGGCCCGGACCAGGCGCGGCGAGTGCACCGCACCCCCGCGGACGGCCAACTGGCCGCCGGTCGCGGTCGGTTCCCGCAGGACGCCGTCCAGCAGGGCCATCAGCGCGGCATCCGGGTCGCCGTCGACGTCCGCGAGCACGATGCGGCCCGGGTGCTCCGACTGCGCCGACCGCAGCAGACCCCACACCGCCGCGCCGGCCAGGTCGGTCACCCGGTCGTCGTCCCCGACGGACACCGCGCCCCGGGTCACCACCACGAGCCGCGAGTCCGCCAGGGCATCCGCCGCGAGCCAGGACTGCACGGTCGCCAGCACGTCCGAGGTCACCGCCCGGACCGACTCCGCCGTCGCCGACCCGGGCGCGGGGAACACCGGCAGCAGCAGCGTCCGGGGGACAGACTCCTCCCCCGCGGCCGTCGCCACGTCGGGGTACGTGGGCATTCCGACGGGTGCCGGCAGCTCCCGGCCGCCGGTCACCAGCGCCCAGCCGGAAAGCTCCCCGGCGGGCGCGGCCTCCACGGCCGGCCATCGCAGCTCGAACAGCGACCGCGTGGCCACGCCCGGCGCGGCCACGCCGGTCAGCTCCCGCAGGGCGAGGGAGTCCACCGACACGACCGGCGCGCCCACCTCGTCGTACGCGGCCAGCCGCAGCCCGGAGCCGTCGCGGGTCAGGCGTACCCGCAGCGCCCCCGCTCCCGAGGCGTGCACCTGCACGCCCTCGAACGCGAACGGCACCCGTGGCCCGCCCGACTCCTCGCCGACCAGCAGCAGCCCGATCGGGTGCAGGGCGGCGTCCAGCAGCGCCGGGTGCACGCCGAACCCGGCGGCCTCCGTCGCGTCGTCCGGCAGGACCACCTCGGCGTACACCTCGTCGCCGCCGGTCCAGGCACGCCGGAGCCCCTGGAAGGCCGGCCCGTACGTCAGGCCGTGTTCCGCCAGCGTCGGGTACCAGCTCGCCAGGTCCACCTCCGCCGCGCCGGCGGGGGGCCAGGTGACCGGGTCCGGCTCGTCGGCGGTGAAAGGCTCCAGCACGCCCTCCGCGTGCCGGGTCCAGCCCGCCTCGGGATCGTCGTCGGGGCGGGAGTAGACGGCGACGGGACGCTGCGGCGACTCCGACGTGGACACCCGCACCTGGATCCGTACGCCTCCCGTTCCGGGGAGGGCCAGCGGGGTGGCCATGGTCAGCTCCCGCAGCCGGGAGAGGCCCACCTCGTCGCCGGCCCGCACCGCCAGCTCGACCAGGGCGGTGCCCGGCACCAGCGTCAGCCCGGAGACCGTGTGGTCGGCCAGCCACGGGTGCGTGGCCAGGGAGAGCCGGCCCGTCAGCACCATCTCGTCGTCGCCGGCCAGGTCCACCGTCGCGCCGAGCAGCGGGTGCCCGGTGCGGCCGAGCCCGGCCCCGGACACGTCGCCCGTACGCGCCCGGCCGGCGGTGGGCCAGTAGCGCTGGTGCTGGAAGGCGTACGTCGGCAGGTCGACGCGGCGCGCGCCGGTGTCCGCGAACCACGACTGCCAGGTCACCGGCACGCCGTGCACGTGCAGCTCCGCCAGGGCGTGCAGCAGCGCGTGCGCCTCCGGACGGTCCCGGCGCTGCACCGCGACGGCCAGCACGGCGTCGTCGCCGGGCAGCACGTCAGCGGCCATCGCGGTCAGCACGCTCTGCGGCCCGACCTCCAGGAACGTGTCGATACCGGCGGCCCTCAGGGCGGTGATCCCGTCGGCGAAACGCACGGCGTCGCGCACGTGCCGCACCCAGTAGTCGGCCGTGCGGATCTCGTCCCCGGCCAGGGCCCCGGTCACGTTCGACACGACCGGCAGCAGCGGCGCGGAGAACGTCAACCCGTCCAGGACCGTGCGGAACTCGTCGAGCATCGGCTCCATCAGCGGGCTGTGGAACGCGTGGCTCACCATGAGACGGCGAGTGCGCACACCCCGGTCGCGCCAGTGCCGCTCCACCTCGTCGAGGGCCTCGACGGCACCGGACACCACCACTGCGGTGGGTCCGTTGACCGCAGCGACGCCTGCCCGGTCGGCGAGCCCGGCGATCGACTCGACCACTGCGGCCTCGTCAGCGGCCACGGCCAGCATGCCGCCGCCCGTGGGCAACGCCTGCATCAACCGACCCCGCGCGGCCACGAGAGCGCACGCGTCGGCCAGGGACAACACCCCGGCCACGTACGCGGCCGTCACCTCACCGATCGAGTGACCAGCCAGCATGTCCGGCACGATCCCGAACGACTCCACCAGGCGGAACAGCGCCACCTCGACCGCGAACAACCCGGCCTGCGTGAACACCGTCTGGTCCAGCAGCTCCGCCTCGGCGGAACCCGCAGACGCGAACAGCACCTCCCGCAACGGACGCGGCAGCAGCGGGTCGAGGTGTCCGCACACCTCGTCCAGCGCGGCGGCGAACACCGGGAACCCGGCCGACAGCTCCCGGCCCATCCCGGCGCGCTGCGCGCCCTGGCCCGAGAAGAGCAGGGCGAGCCGGCCGCGCTGGCCGGTGGCGCCGGAGACGACCGTACCGGTGGGGTCGCCGTCGGCGAGGGCAGTCAACGCCGCGACCAGGTCGTCCCGGTCGGCGGCGGTGACGACCGCCCGGTGCTCCAGCGCGGGTCGGGTGGTGACGGAGGACCAGGCCACGTCCAGCGGACGCGGGGCCTCGTCGGCGGTCAGCCAGCGCGCCCACCGGCCCGCCTGCGCCGACAGCGCGGCGGCGTCGCGGGCCGACAGCAGCACCGGTACGACCGGCGGCACGTCGCCGGCGACGACCTCACCCTCGATCGTCTCAGCGGGCGGCTGCTCGATGATCACGTGCGCGTTCGTGCCGGAGATGCCGAACGACGACACCGCCGCCCGACGCGGACGGTCCACCCGCGGCCACGGAGTGGGCTCGGTGGCCAGGGCCACCGCCCCCGCCGACCAGTCCACATGCGGCGACGCCTCGTCCACATGCAACGTCGCCGGGACGACGCCGTGCCGCATCGCCAACACCATCTTGATCACACCAGCCACACCCGCAGCCGCCTGCGTGTGCCCGATGTTCGACTTCACCGACCCCAGCAACAACGGCCGATCCTGCGGACGCTCCTGCCCGTACGTCGCCAGCAACGCCTGCGCCTCGATCGGGTCACCCAGCGTCGTACCCGTGCCGTGTGCCTCGACGGCGTCCACGTCCGCCGGAGTCAGGCGGGCGTTCGCCAGCGCCTGCCGGATCACCCGCTGCTGCGACGGACCGTTCGGCGCCGTCAGACCGTTCGACGCACCGTCCTGATTCACGGCCGAGCCACGTACCACCGCCAGCACGCGGTGCCCGTTGCGCCGCGCGTCCGACAGCCGCTCCACGAGCAGCACGCCGACGCCCTCGGACCAGCCGGTGCCGTCGGCCGACGCCGCAAACGACTTGCAGCGGCCGTCGGCCGACAGGCCCCGCTGCCGGGAGAACTCGATGAACGTCCCCGGCGTCGCCATCACCGTCACACCACCGGCCAACGCCAGGTCGCACTCACCGGAACGCAACGCCTGCGCGGCGAGGTGCAGCGCGACGAGGCTGGACGAGCAGGCCGTGTCGACGGTGACGGCCGGGCCCTCCAACCCGAAGGTGTAGGCGACCCGACCGGACAGCACGCTGCCCGACGTGCCCGTGCCGACGAAGCCCTCGGCGTCCGGCGGCAGGTCCATCAGGCGGGAGGCGTAGTCGTGGTACATGACACCGGCGAAGACACCCGTCCGGCTGCCCCGCAACCGCTGCGGGTCCAGCCCCGCCGACTCGAACGACTCCCACGACGCCTCCAGCAGCAACCGCTGCTGCGGATCCATCGCCAGAGCCTCACGCGGCGAGATCCCGAAGAAGCCCGGATCGAACTCCGCCGCCCCGTACAGGAAACCACCATGGCGCGTGTACGACGTACCGCTGTGCTCCGGGTCCGGGTCGAACAGCGACTCCAGGTCCCAGCCGCGATCGGTGGGGAACTCCGAGATCCCGTCGCCGCCGCCGGCCAGCAACGCCCACAGCTGGTCCGGACCATCGACGCCACCGGGGTAGCGGCAGGCCATGCCCACGATCGCGATCGGCTCGTCGGTGCCGGCGGTGAGTACCGCCGTCTGGCGGGCGGTGATCTGCCCGGAGACCTGCTCGTGCAGGTGGTCGGCGAGCACGGCCGGGGTCGGGTAGTCGAAGACCAGCGTCGAGGCCAGCCGCAGCCCGGTGGCCGCGTTCAACCGGTTACGCAGGTCCACCGCCGTCAGCGAGTCGAAGCCCAACTCCCGGAACGCCCGGTCCGCCGGCACGGCTTCCGCACCACCGTGCCCCAACACCTGCGCGACCAGACCCCGTACCAGCACGTCGATCTGGGCGCGCGCCTCGTCGGGCGCCAGGCCCGCGAGCTGGTTGGCCCAGTCGCCGCTCCGCGCGGCCCGTCGCCGGGCCGCCGTCGACCCGATCAGGGTACGCAGCACGGCCGGCACCGGGCCGGCGCCGAGCGCTGCGCGCATCGCCGGTACGTCGATCACGGCCGGCACCAACGCCGGCCGCTCCGCCACCAGGGCGGCGTCGAACAGCTCCAACCCGATCTCGGCGCTCATCGGCGTCAGACCCGCCCGCGCGGACCGCGCCCGGTCCGCCTCGTCGATCGAGGCGGCCATGCCTGCCGTGTCCCACATCCCCCACGCCAGACTCACCGCCGGCAACCCGAGCTGCCGCCGATACACCGCCAACCCGTCCAGGAACGCGTTACCCGCCGCATACGCCGACTGACCCGGCGAACCCAGCACACCCGCAACCGACGAGAACACCACGAACAGATCCAGCGCGAGCGACGCTGTCGCCTCATGCAACAACCAACCCGCCGACACCTTCGGCGCCAACACCCCCACCAACCGCTCCGCCGTCAGCCCCTCCACCACACCGTCATCCAACACACCAGCCGTGTGCACCACACCCGCCAACCGACCCCCGGCGGCCACCTCGGCCACCAGACCGAACACCTGGTCCCGGTCCGTCACGTCACAGGCAACGACCCGCACCGACGCACCCAACGCCGACAACCGCTCCGACAGCTCACCCGCACCAGCGGCCTCCGCACCACGACGCGACACCAGCACCAGCGACCGCACACCATGCGCCGACACCAGATGCTCCGCGACCAACGCACCCAACGCACCCGTACCACCGGTCACCAGCACCGCACCGTCACCCACAACCGGCGTCTCCACCGACGCCGCAGCGACCGCGCGCACCAGACGCGGCACGAACACCGCGCCCGCACGCACCGCGACCTGACCGCCGTGCGTCGACGGCTCGTCGGCCACCGTGGTCAGCACACCCAGCAGCCCGGCATCCACGTCACCGTCCACGTCCGCCAGCACGATGCGACCCGGGTGCTCCGACTGCGCCGACCGCAGCAGACCCCACACCGCCGCACCGGCCAGGTCCGACACCCGGTCGTCCGCCGCCACCGACACCGCACCCCGCGTCACCACCACGAGCCGCGACTCCGCCAGCGCATCGGCTGCCAGCCAGGACCGGACGGTCGCCAGCACCTCCGAGGTCGCCGCGCGTACCGCATCGGGGACGGCCCTCTCCGGCCCGTCGATCGGCAGCAGCAGCGCCCTCGGTGCGACCGTCCGGCCGGCGTCGACCGCCGCGACGAGCGCCTCGACGTCGCCGTACGCCGGCAGGTCGGCGGTTGCCGGCGAGCCGACCAGCGCCCACCCGGAGAGGTCCCCGGTGGCGGCGATCTCCTCGGCCTGCCAGGTGAGTTCGAACATCGCGCGGGCCGCCGCGCCCGCCGCGGTCACGCCGGTCAGCTCGCGCAGGGCGAGGGAGTCGACCGAGACCACGGCCGCGCCCGACTCGTCGCACGCGACCAGACGCACCGCCGAGCCCGTACGCGACAACCGCACCCGCAGCACCCGCGCGCCCGAGGCATACACCTGCACACCCTCGAACGCGAACGGCACCCGCGGCCCGCCCGACCCCTCGGTGCCGGGCAGCAGCCCGATCGGGTGCAGGGCGGCGTCCAGCAGCGCCGGGTGCACACCGAAGCGCGCCGCCTCCGTCGCCACCTCGTCCGGCAACGCCACCTCGGCGAACACCTCGTCGCCGCCCGTCCACACCCGGCGCAGCCCCCGGAACACCGGCCCGTACGCCAGGCCGTGCTCCGCCAGCGTCGGGTACCAGCCCGCCACGTCCACCTCGGACGCGCCGACCGGCGGCCACTCCCCCAGGCTCGGCTCGCCGGCCGACGCCGGCTCCAGCACGCCCTCCGCATGCCGCACCCAGTCGGCCTCCGGATCACCCTCGGACTGCGAGTGCACCGCCACGACCCGGACGCCGGTCTCGTCGGCCGCACCGACGCGCACCTGCACCCGCACCGCACCCGCCTGCGGCAGCACCAGCGGCGCGGCCACGGTCAACTCCCGCACCCGCGACGCGCCCACCTCGTCGCCCGCCCGCACCGCCAACTCCACCAGGGCGGCGCCCGGCACGATCACCGCGCCGGAGACGACGTGGTCGGCGAGCCACGCGTGCGTCGACGTCGAGAGGCGGCCGGTCAGCACCACCATGTCCGCGCCGGCCACGGAGACGGCCGCGGCGAGCAGCGGGTGCCCGGCCACGCCGAGGCCCGCCCCGGACACGTCGGCGGCACGCGCCTGGCCCGCGCCGAGCCAGTACCGCTGGTGCTGGAAGGCGTACGTCGGCAGGTCGACCCGGGCGGCGCCGGCGTCGGTGAACCACTGCGTCCAGGTCACCGGGACACCGTGGACGTGCAGGTCGGCGAGGGCGTGCAGGAGTGCCTGCGGGGCGGGCCGGTCCCGGCGCTGGACGGCCACCGCGAGCGCGTCCTCGGCGAGCAGGTCGGCGTTCATCGCGGTCAGGACGCTCTGCGGGCCGATCTCCAGGAAGGTGTCGACCCCGGTGGCCCGCAGGGCGGCGATGCCGTCGGCGTAGCGGACGGCCTCCCGCACGTGCCGCACCCAGTACTCGGCGCGGGTGATCTCCTGCGGGTCGGCGAGCGCGCCGGTCAGGTTCGACACCACCGGCAGCAGCGGCGCCCGGAACGTCAGCCCCGCCAGGACGGCGCGGAACTCGTCGAGCATCGGCTCCATCAGCGGACTGTGGAACGCGTGGCTCACCGTCAGCCGGCGCGTACGCACACCCCGCTCCCGCCAGACCCGCTCCACCTCGTCGAGAGCCTCGACGGCACCGGACACCACCACGGCGGCCGGACCGTTGACCGCCGCGATACCCAGCCGATCGGTCATCCCGGCGAGAGACTCCGCCACCGCAGCCTCGTCAGCGGCCACGGCCAGCATGCCGCCGCCCGTGGGCAACGCCTGCATCAACCGACCCCGCGCGGCCACGAGGGCACACGCGTCGGCCAGGGACAACACCCCGGCCACGTACGCCGCCGTCACCTCACCGATCGAGTGACCAGCCACCACGTCGGGAACGACCCCGAACGACTCCACCAGACGGAACAACGCCACCTCGACCGCGAACAACCCGGCCTGCGTGAACACCGTCTGATCCAGCAACTCCACCTCGGCCGTGCCCGCCGACGCGAACAGCACCTCCCGCAACGCACGCGGCAACAACGGATCGAGCTGCGCACACACCTCGTCCAGCGCGGTCGCGAACACGGGGAACCCGGCGTACAACTCCCGGCCCATCCCGGCACGCTGCGCACCCTGGCCCGAGAAGAGCACGGCCAGTTGCGTACGCGTCGCGCCCGTGCCGGTGACCACGGTGGCGGCCGGCTCACCGTCGGCGAGGGCGCGCAGCCCGGCCAGCAGTTCGTCCCGGTCCGTCGCGGTGGCCACCGCGCGGTGCTCCATGACGGCCCGGCTGACGGTCGACGACCAGCCGACGTCGAGGGGGCGCAGTTCCTCGTCGCCGGCGATCCAGCGGGCCCAGCGCTCCGCCTGGGCCGCGACGGCGGCCTCGGAGCGGGCCGACAGCAGCACCGGCGACGGCAGCTGCCCGGCGGTGGGCGTCGGCGCGCCCTCGCCCCGGGTCGGCTCCGCCTCGGCGGGCGGCTGCTCGATGATCACATGCGCGTTCGTGCCGCTGACGCCGAACGACGAGATCGCGGCGCGACGGGGCCGGCCCGCCGCAGGCCAGTCGCGGGCCTCGGTGAGCAGGGAGACCTCCCCGGCGCTCCACTCGATGTGCGGGGACGGCTCGTCGACGTGCAGCGTCGACGGCAGCACGCCGTGCCGCATCGCCATGATCATCTTGATGATGCCGGCTGCCCCGGCGGCGGCCTGGGTGTGGCCGATGTTCGACTTGACCGAGCCCAGCCAGAGCGGCCGGTCGGCGGGCCGGTCCTGCCCGTACGTCGCCAGCAGGGCCTGCGCCTCGATCGGGTCGCCCAGGGTCGTGCCGGTGCCGTGCGCCTCGACGGCGTCCACGTCGGCGGCGGTGAGCCGCGCGTTGGCCAGCGCCTGACGGATCACGCGCTGCTGCGACGGGCCGTTCGGGGCGGTCAGACCGTTCGACGCGCCGTCCTGGTTGACGGCAGTGCCACGCACGACCGCAAGCACGCGGTGCCCGTTGCGCTGCGCGTCCGACAGGCGCTCCACCAGGAGCACGCCCACGCCCTCGGACCAGCCCGTGCCGTCCGCCGACGCCGCGAAGGACTTGCACCGGCCGTCGGCCGACAGGCCACGCTGCCGGGAGAACTCGATGAACGTGCCGGGCGTGGCCATCACCGTCACGCCGCCGGCCAGCGCCAGGTCGCACTCGCCGCCGCGCAGCGCCTGCACCGCCAGGTGCAGCGCGACCAGCGACGACGAACACGCGGTGTCCACGGTCACCGCCGGGCCTTCGAGCCCGAACGTGTACGCCACCCGGCCGGACAGCACGCTGCCGGAGGTGCCGGTGCCGAGGTAGCCGCCCACGCCCTCGGGCAGGTCCTGCACGCCGGAGGCGTAGTCGTGGTACATCAGGCCGGCGAAGACGCCGGTCCGGCTGCCGCGCAGCCGCGAGGGGTCGAGACCGGCCGACTCGAACGTCTCCCAGGACGCCTCCAGCAGCAGCCGCTGCTGCGGGTCCATGGCGATCGCCTCGCGCGGCGAGATGCCGAAGAAGTCCGGGTCGAACTCGGCGGCCCCGTACAGGAAGCCACCGTGGCGGGTGTACGACGTCCCGGGGTTGTCCGGGTCGGGGTGGAAGAGCCGGTCGAGGTCCCAGCCCCGGTCGGTGGGGAACTCGCCGATGCCGTCGGCGCCGGCGGCGACCAGGTCCCACAGCTGCTGCGGGTTCGTCACGCCACCCGGGTAGCGGCACGCCATGCCCACGATGGCGATCGGCTCGTCGACGGTTGTCGCCCGCACGGCCTGCTGCTGCGCGGCGACCTGGCCGGACAGCTGCTCGTAGAGGTGCTCCGACAGGGCACCGGGGGTCGGGTAGTCGAAGACGAGTGTCGACGTGAGTCGCAGCCCGCTCGCGCTGTTGATCCGGTTGCGCAGCTCGACGGCGGTCAGCGAGTCGAAGCCCAGCTCCCGGAACGCCCGGTCCGCCGGCACCGCCTCGGCGCCGCCGTGGCCGAGGACCTGCGCGATCATTCCGCGCACCAGCAGCGCCACCTGCGTACGCGCCTCCTGCGGGTCGAGGCCGGCCAGCCGGTCGGCCCACGCGCCGGTGCCGGAGCGGCGGCGCTTTGCGGCCGGTCCCACCAGGCCCCGCAGCATCACCGGCACCCGGCCGGCGGCGGTCTGCGCCCGCATGGCGGGCAGGTCGACCACGGCCGGCACCAGGGCCGCGCCGCCGTGGGTCAGGGCGGCGTCCCACAGCCCGAGCCCGACGGG
This sequence comes from Micromonospora sp. L5, assembly GCF_000177655.2. Taxonomy (NCBI): domain Bacteria; kingdom Bacillati; phylum Actinomycetota; class Actinomycetes; order Micromonosporales; family Micromonosporaceae; genus Micromonospora; species Micromonospora sp. L5. Next base: position 6,480,085 of record NC_014815.1, read on the forward strand.
GGCGGTCATCGGGACCAGGCCGGCCCGGGTCACCCGGGCCCGGTCGGCGTCGTTGATCGACGCCGCCATGCCGTCGGTGTCCCACATGCCCCAGGCGAGGCTGACGGCGGGCAGCCCGCGCTGCGCCCGCAGCACGGCGAGGGCGTCCAGGAAGGCGTTGCCGGCCGCGTACGCGGCCTGGCCGGGAGAGCCGAGCACTCCGGCGACGGAGGAGAAGAGCACGAAGAGGTCGAGGTCCAGCTCGGCGGTCGCCTCGTGCAGCCACCAGCCCGCCGTGACCTTCGGGGCAAGCACGTCCGCCAGCCGGTCGGCGGTGATCCCGCTGACGATGCCGTCGTCGAGGACGCCGGCGGTGTGGACCACCCCGGCCAGGCGGTCGTCGGCGGTGATGGACCGGACCAGCTCGCCGACGCGCTCGCGGTCGGTGACGTCGGTGGCGACCACCCGGGCGGTCGCGCCCAGCGCGGCCAGCCGCCGCACCAGTTCGTCGGCGCCGGGGGCAGCCGGCCCCTGCCGGGACACCAGCACCAGCGAACGCACGCCGTACGCGGTGACGAGGTGTTCGGACACCAGGGCGCCCAGCGATCCGGTGCCGCCGGTCACCAGGACGGTTCCCCCGCCGAGGGCCGCCGGGGTGCGCGCGGCGCCCGTGGCGCGGACCAGCCGCGGCAGGTACGCCGTGCCCGACCGCACCGCGACCTGCCCGCCGAGGGCGGGGCCGTCGGCGACGGCGGCGAGCAGGGCCAGCAGGTCGGCGTCCAGGTCGGTGCCGGGTTCCAGGTCGGCCAGCACGATCCGGCCGGGGTGCTCCGACTGGGCCGAGCGCAGCAGGCCCCAGACCGCCGCCCCCGCCAGGTCGGTGACGCGGTCGTCGGCGCCGGTAGCCACCGCGCCGCGGGTCACGACGACCAGCCGCGAGTCCGCCAGCGGCGCGGCCGCCAGCCACGCCTGCACCACGCCGAGGACGTCCGCCGTGACGGAGCGCACCGCGTCGGGCACGTCCGCGCCGGAAGGCGCCGGGGTGACGGGCAGCAGCAGCGCCGCCGGGGCGGTGCCGTCCGTCGCCGCCGTGGTCAGATCGGCGACGCCGGCGTACGCCGGAAGCTGCGGGGCGCCGTCGAGCGGACGCCCACCGAGCACGACCCAGCCGTACGCGCCGTCGGGCGCGGCGATCTGCTCCGGCTGCCAGGAGACCTCGAACAGGGATCGGTACGCCTCGTCCGGCGCGGCCGCCAGGCCGGTCATCTCGCGCAGCGTCAGCGAGTCCACCGACACCACGGGCACGCCCGTCTCGTCGGTGGCTACCAGCCGCACCGAGCTGCCGGAGGCGGTGAGGCGGACCCGGAGCGTCCGGGCGCCGACGGCGTGAACCTGCACCCCCTCGAACGCGAACGGCACCCGGGGACCGCCGCCCGCCTCGTCGGCGGGCAGCAGCCCGACAGGGTGCAGGGCGGCGTCCAGCAGCGCCGGGTGCACCCCGAAGCCCGCCGGATCACCGGCGAACTCGTCGGCGAGGGCGACCTCGGCGAACACCTCGCCGTCGGCGGTCCACGCCCGGCGCAGGCCCCGGAAGACCGGCCCGTACGCGAGCCCGTGCTCGGCGACCGTCGCGTACCAGCCGGTGACGTCCACCTCGGACGCACCGGGCGGCGGCCACGCGCCAAGGGTGGGCTCGTCGGCAGTGGGGGCGCCGACGAGGCCGTCGGCGTGCCGGGTCCACCCCGACTCGGGGTCGTCCTCGGACTGCGAGTGCACGGTCACCGACCGGCTGCCGGTGCCGTCGACGGGACCGACCCGGACCTGCACCCGTACCCCGCCGCCGGTGGCGAGCAGCACGAGCGGGGCTAGCACGGTCAGCTCACGGACACGGGAGGCACCGACCTCGTCGCCCGCCCGGACGACGAGGTCCACCAGGGCGGTGCCCGGCACGACCACGGCGCCGGAGACGACGTGGTCGGCGAGCCACGGGTGCGTCGACACCGACAGCCGGCCGGTCAGCACCACCATGTCCTCGCCGGCGACCGACACCGCCGCGCCGAGCAGCGGGTGCCGCGCCACGCCGAGGCCGGCCCCCGAGACGTCGGCCGACCGGCCGGTCGGCGGCAGCCAGTACCGCTCCCGCTGGAAGGCGTACGTGGGCAGGTCCACCCGCCGCGCGCCGGTCTCGGCGAACCACGACTGCCAGGTCACCGGCACGCCGTGCACGTGCAACTCGGCCAGGGCGTGCAGCAACGCCTGCGCCTCCGAACGGTCACGGCGCTGCACAGCCACCGCCAGCACGGCCTCGTCATCGGCGAGCAGGTCGGCGTTCATAGCGGTCAGGACGCTCTGCGGGCCGACCTCCAGGAACGTATCCACACCGGCAGCCCGCACGGCGGCGACCCCGTCGGCGTACCGCACAGCCTCGCGCACGTGCCGCACCCAATACTCCGGCGTGCAGATCTCGTCACCAACCAGGGCACCGGTCACGTTCGACACGACCGGCAACAACGGCGCCGCAAACGCCAACCCGCCCAGAACCGTACGGAACTCATCGAGCATCGGCGCCATCAACGGGCTGTGGAACGCGTGGCTGAGGGTGAGCCGACGGGTACGCACCCCCCGATCCCGCCAGACCCGCTCCACCTCGGCCAGGGCCTCGACGGCACCCGACACCACCACTGCGGCAGGCCCGTTGACCGCCGCGATACCGACCCGATCGGTCAGCCCCGCGACCGACTCCGCCACGGCCGCCTCATCAGCGGCTACGGCCAGCATCCCGCCACCGGTCGGCAGCGCCTGCATCAACCGACCCCGCGCCGCCACGAGGGCGCACGCATCCGCCAGGGACAACACACCCGCGACATGCGCCGCCGTCACCTCACCGATCGAGTGACCGGCCAGCATGTCGGGAACGACCCCGAACGACTCCACGAGGCGGAACAAGGCCACCTCGACCGCGAACAGACCGGCCTGCGTGAACACGGTCTGGTCCAGCAACCCCGCCTCGGCGGAATTCGCAGAAGCGAACAGCACCTCCCGCAACGGACGCGGCAACAACGGATCCAACTGCCCGCACACCTCGTCCAGCGCGGCGGCGAACACCGGGAAGACCCCGTACAACTCCCGGCCCATCCCGGCACGCTGCGCACCCTGACCGGAGAACAACAGCGCCAGCTGGCCGCGCTGGCCGCCCGGGCCGGTGAGCACGCCGGCCGGAAGCTCGCCCGCCGACACGGCTTCGAGGCCCGCCAGCAGTTCGTCCCGGCTCGCCCCGGACACGACGGCCCGGTGCTCCAGTACGGAGCGCGACGCCACCGAGGACCACGCCACGTCGAGCGGGCGCGGGGCCTCGGTGCCGCCGAGCCATTGCGCCCAGCGGCCGGCCTGCGCCGACAGCCCGGCCGCGTCGCGGGCCGACAGCAGCAGCGGCAGCACCGTCGGCGGCCGGGACGGCTCGTCACCGGTGACCGGCTCGTCGCCGTCGGCCGGCTCGTCCGCGTCGGTCGGCGCGGACGGCTGCTCCAGGATCAGGTGCACGTTCGTACCGCTGATGCCGAACGACGACACGGCGGCCCGGCGCGGCCGGTCCACCGCCGGCCAGGGGCGCGCCTCGGTGAGCAGGGAGACCGCGCCGGAGGACCAGTCCACGTGGGGGGTCGGCTCGTCGAGGTGCAGGGTCCGCGGGAGCAGGCCGTACCGCATCGCCTGCACCATCTTGATCATGCCGGCGACGCCGGCCGCGGCCTGGCTGTGGCCGATGTTCGACTTGATCGAGCCGAGCAGCAGCGGCCGGTCGGCGGGGCGGCCCTGGCCGTAGGTGGCCAGCAGGGCCTGCGCCTCGATGGGGTCGCCGAGCGTCGTTCCCGTGCCGTGCGCCTCGACCGCGTCGACGTCGGCCGTGGTCAACCGGGCGTTCGCGAGGGCCTGCCGGATCACCCGCTGCTGGGCGGGGCCGTTGGGGGCGGTGAGGCCGTTGGACGCGCCGTCCTGGTTGACGGCGCTGCCGGCGAGCACGGCGAGCACCTGGCGGCCCTGCCGCCGGGCGTCGGAGAGCCGCTGGACCAGCAGCACGCCGACGCCCTCCGACCAGCCGGTGCCGTCGGCGTCGGCGGCGAAGGACTTGCAGCGACCGTCCGGGGCGAGGCCGCCCTGGCGGGAGAACTCGACGAAGGCACCGGGGGTCACCATGACGGTGACGCCGCCGGCCAGCGCCATGTCGCACTCGCCGCCGCGCAGCGCCTGAGCGGCCAGGTGCACAGCCACGAGGGAGGACGAGCAGGCGGTGTCGACCGTCACCGCCGGGCCCTCCAGCCCGAAGGTGTACGACACGCGGCCGGAGATGACGCTGTGCGCGCCGCCGGTGAGCTGGTAGCCGGCCAGCTCGGCCGGTGTGTCGGTGGTGCCGTAGCCCGACGGGGAGGCGCCGACGAAGACGCCGGTACGGCTGCCGCGCAGCTCGTCCGGGTCGATGCCGGCCTGCTCCATGGCCTCCCAGGACGCCTCCAGCAGCAGGCGCTGCTGCGGGTCCATGGCGACGGCCTCGCGCGGCGAGATGCCGAAGAAGCCCGGGTCGAAGGTGGTGGCGCCGTCGACGAAGCCGCCCTCGCGGGTGTGCGAGACGGGTTGCCCGTCGGCGTCGACGGCCAGCAGCCGGCCCATGTCCCAGTGCCGGTCGTCGGGGAAGCCGCTGATGCCGTCGCGCCCGGTGGCGACCAGGTCCCACAGGTCGTCCGGGTTGGCCACGCCGCCCGGATAGCGGCAGCTCATACCGACGATGACGATCGGGTCGCCGTCCACCGGCCCTGCGGGGCCCCAGGCGGTCACGGTCTCGACCTCGTGCAGGCGCAGCGTCACCGACAGGTGGTCGGCGAGGGCGGCCGGGTTCGGGTAGTCGAAGACCAGGGTGGTGGGCAGGGTGAGGCCGGTGGCGGCGCCGAGCCGGTTGCGCAGCTCGACGGCGGTCAGCGAGTCGAAGCCGAGTTCCTTGAACGCCCGGCCGGCCTTGACCAGGTCCGTGCCGGAGTGGCCGAGCACGGCGGCGGTGTGCGTGCGTACGAGGTCGGTCAGGTGGCGGTCCTGCTCGGCGCGGGGCAGCGTCAGCAGGTGCTGGCGCAGCCCGCCGCCGGCGGTGTCCTCCGGCTCGGCATCGACCACGCGCAGGGCGTCGCGCGCCTCGGCGACGTCGTCGAGCAGGGGGCGGGCGCGGGCGGCGGCGAACGCCGGGGTGAACAGGGACCAGTCGACGTCCGCCACGGTCACCGACGGCACGGCCCGGCCGACGGCGCTGCGCAGCGCGTACACGGCCTGGGCCGGGGACATCGGGCTGAGGCCGCGGCGGGCCAGCAGTTCCTGGCCCTCGCCGCTGGCCATGCCGCCCTCGGCCCAGGGGCCCCAGGCCACGGCGGTGGCGGCCAGGCCGCGGGCGCGGCGCCGCTCGGCGAGGGCGTCGAGGAAGGCGTTGCCGGCGGCGTACGCGGCCTGTCCGCCGCTGCCCCAGATGCCGGCGATGGAGGAGAACAGCACGAACGCGTCGAGCGGCCGGTCGCCCAGCAGCTCGTCCAGGTGCACGGCGCCGGCGATCTTGCCGTCGAGCACCCCGGCCAGCCCGGCGAGGTCGGTGTCGACCAGCATGGTCAGCTGGCCCACGCCGGCGGCGTGTACCACCGCGGTCAGCGGCGCCGGGTCGGCGTCGACGTCGCGCAGCAGCGCCTCGACGCGGGCGCGGTCGGCCATGTCGGCGGCGACCAGGGTCACCCGGGCGCCGAGCCCGGTCAGTTCGTCGCGCAGCTCGGCCGCCCCGGGGGCGTGCTCGCCGCGGCGGCTGGTCAGCACGAGGTGCTCCGCCCCGTTGGCCGCCGCCCAGCGGGCCACGTGCGCGCCCAGCGCGCCGGTGCCGCCGGTGACGAGGACGGTGCCGGACGGCTGCCAGCGGTCGACGGCGCCGACGGCCGCCGGCGTGGCACGCACCAGTCGCCGTACGAAGACGCCGGAGGGTCGTACGGCCACCTGGTCCTCGGGGCCACCGCCGGTGAGGACGCCCACCGCGTGGTCCCAGTCGCCGCGCCCGGGCGCGTCCGGCAGGTCGACCAGGCCGCCCCAGAGCTGCGGGTGTTCCAGCCCGGCGACCCGGGCCAGGCCCCACAGCCCGCCCTGGGCGACGCTGCGCACCGGGTCGGTGTCGCCGGTGCCGACCGCGCCCCGCGTGAGCATCCACAGTGGTGCCGTGACGTCGGCGGCGTGCAGGGCCTGCACCAGCGTCATCGTGGCGGCCGTGCCGAGCGGCACCGCCGGCCGGCCGGGGTGGGGCCGCTCCAGCAGGCCCAGCAGGGAGACGATCCCGGTGAACGGGGCGTTCTGTACGGCCTGGGCCACCCGCGACGTCACCTGGTCGCGCTCGGCGAGCGGGTCCACCGCCAGCCGGGACACCTCGCCGCCGGCGGCGCTCAGCGCCCCCGCGAGCGCCCCGGCCCACTCGGTCGTGGCGGCGTCGTCGGCGGGCTCCACGAGCAGCCACCGGCCCGACGGGGTGACCGGTGCGGGGGCGGCGGTCCGCTTCCACACCACCCGGTACGACCAGCCGTCGACGACGGCGTCCCGCAGCCGCGCCCTGCGCCAGGACGACAGCACCGGCAGGGCCGGGGCGAGCACGTCCAGGGCCGCGCCGTCGACGCCGATCTGCGCCGCGAGCGCCGCCACGTCGGAGCGCTCGACGGCCGACCAGAACTCGACGTCCACCACGTCCGGGCTGACCGGGCCGGTGGCCGAGGCCGGCATCTGCTCGGGCCAGTAGCGCTGCCGCTGGAACGCGTATGTGGGCAGGGCGACCGGGGTCGCTCCGGTGCCGGCGTAGAGGGCCGCCCAGTCGACGGGTGTTCCGTTGACGTGCAGCTCGGACAGGGCGGCGAGCAGGGCCCGCGACTCGGGGCGGTCGGCGCGCAGGGCGGGTACGGCGACGACCGGGGTGTCGTCGTCGGCGTCCGCCGGCTCCCGCCCGCTCAGCACGTCCCGGGTCATGGCGGTCAGGACGCTGCGCGGGCCGATCTCCAGGAACGTGTCCACCCCGGCGGCGCGCAGCGCGGCGACCCCGTCGGCGAAACGCACAGCCTCCCGGACGTGCCGCACCCAGTAGTCGGCCGAACGGATCTCGTCGACGTCAGCCAGCGCACCGGTCACGTTCGACACGACCGGCAACGCCGGCGCCTCGAACGTCAACCCGTCCAGGACCACCCGGAACTCATCCAGCATCGGCTCCATCAACGGACTGTGGAACGCATGACTCACCGACAACCGGCGCGTCCGCACACCCCGCCCACGCCAGACCCGCTCCACCTCGTCGAGCGCCTCCACCGCACCGGAGACCACCACCGACGTCGGCCCGTTGACCGCCGCGACCCCCACACCGGTCGAGCCGTCCAGCGTCGCCAGCACATCGGCCTCGGCCGCCGCAACGGCCAGCATCCCGCCACCCGCCGGCAACGCCTGCATCAACCGGCCCCGCGCCGCCACAAGCTCACACGCATCCGCCAGCGACAACACCCCCGCCACATGCGCCGCCGTGACCTCGCCGATCGAATGACCGCCGACCATGTCGGGGGCGACGCCGAAGGACTCGACGAGCCGGAACAGCGCCACCTCGACCGCGAACAGACCGGCCTGCGTGAACACCGTCCGGTCCAGCAGCTCCGCCTCGGCGGAACCCTCGGGTGCGAACAGCACCTCCTTGAGCGGGCGCGGCAGCAGCGCGTCGAGCTGTGCGCACACCTCGTCCAGCGCGGCGGCGAAGACCGGGAACTCCGCGTACAACTCCCGGCCCATGCCGGCACGCTGCGCGCCCTGACCGGAGAAGAGCACCGCGAGCGGACCCCGGTCGGCGGCCTGCCCGGCGACCAGCGCGCCGGACGGCTGGCCGGCGGCGAGGGCGCGCAGCCCGGCCAGCAGCTCCTCGCGGTCGGTGGCGGTGAGCACCGCGCGGTGTTCCAGCGCGGAGCGCGACACGACCGACGACCAGCCGACGTCCACGGTGCGGAGGGCCTCGTCGTCCTCCAGCCACCGGGTCCAGCGGCCCGCCTGCGCGCCGAGCGCGGCCTCGGAGCGGGCGGAGAGCAGCACGGGCACCGCCGGCAGGGCGACTGTGGGTGCCGGTCCGGCGTCGGCGGGCTCGACGGCATCCGGGGTCGGTGGCTCCTCGATGATGGTGTGCGCGTTCGTGCCGGAGATGCCGAACGACGACACGGCCGCCCGGCGGGGACGGTCGGTCGCCGGCCACGGCGTCGACTCCGTCACCAGCGACACCTCGCCGGCCGACCAGTCCACCTTCGGCGTCGGCTCGTCGACGTGCAGGGTGGACGGCACCAGTCCGTGCCGCATCGCCATCACCATCTTGATCACGCCGGCCACGCCTGCGGCGGACTGACTGTGACCGATGTTCGACTTGATCGAGCCGAGCAGCAACGGCCGGTCGGCGGGGCGGTCCCGCCCGTACGTGGCCAGCAGGGCCTGCGCCTCGATCGGATCGCCGAGGACGGTGCCGGTGCCGTGCGCCTCGACGGCGTCCACGTCGGCCGTGGTCAGCCGGGCGTTTGCGAGGGCCTGCCGGATCACCCGCTGCTGGGCGGGGCCGTTGGGTGCGGTGAGGCCGTTGGACGCGCCGTCCTGGTTGACGGCGCTGCCCCGGATCACGGCGAGGATCGGGTGTCCCTTGCGCTGCGCGTCCGACAGCCGCTCCACCAGCAGGATGCCGACGCCCTCGGACCAGCCCGTGCCGTCGGCGGCGGCGGCGAACGACTTGCAGCGGCCGTCCGGGGCGAGCCCCCGCTGCCGGGAGAAACCCACGAACGGGCCGGGGGTGGCCATGACGCACACGCCGCCGGCCAGGGCCAGGTCGAAGTCGCCCTGCCGCAGCGCCTGGCACGCCAGGTGCAGGGCGACCAGCGACGACGAGCAGGCGGTGTCGACGGTGACCGCGGGGCCTTCCAGGCCGAGGGCGTACGCGATCCGGCCGGAGACGACGCTGGTGGCCGTACCGGTCAGCAGGTAGCCCTCGTCGGCGCCCTCGGCCTCGCTCTGCGGGCCCATGCCGTAGCCGTTGGCGGCGGTGCCGACGAAGACGCCGACCTTCTGCCCCCGCATCGAGGCGGGTGCGATGCCGGCGTGCTCGAACGCCTCCCACGACGTCTCCAGCAGCAGCCGCTGCTGGGGGTCCATCGCCACGGCCTCGCGCGGCGAGATGCCGAAGAACTCGGCGTCGAAGTCGGCCGCGTCGTAGAGGAAGCCGCCCTCGCGGGTCGTGGAGCGGCCGGCCCGGTCGGCGTCCGGGTCGTACAGGTTGTCCAGGTCCCAGCCCCGGTCCGTCGGGAAGCCGCCGATCGCGTCGCCGCCGGCGGCCACCAGGTCCCAGAGCTGCTCGGGGCTGGCGACGCCGCCCGGGTAGCGGCAGGACATCGCGACGATCGCGATCGGCTCCCGGGCGGCGGCGGTCAGCTGCTGGTTGAGCTGGCGGAGGCGACCCGTCTCCTTGAGCGACGCGCGAAGCGCCTCGACGACCTTGTCTGCGGACGTAGACATCATGAGCTCCGTACTGGGGACAACGGTCAGGAATCGGTTCCGTCAAGCGCCAGCCTGACGAGGGTGTCGGTGTCGAGGTCGTCGAGGTCCAGGGCCTCGTCGGTGGGCTCGGCCCCGGTACCGCCGTCGGCGTCGGCGAGGTTGAGCAGCAGGTCCAGCAGCCCCGCCTCGCGCAGGCGGGCCAGCGGTATCGCCGCGAGCGTCTGCCGGACGGCCGCCTCCGCCGGGTCGCCGTCGTCCGCCTGCGCCGCCTCGGGCACCAGGCCGTCGAGCAGGTTCTCGGCGAGCACGGCCGGGGTCGGGTGGTCGAAGACGAGGGTCGCGGGCAGTGACAGGCCGGTGGCGCCGGCCAGTCGGTTGCGCAGCTCGACCGCCGTCAGCGAGTCGAATCCGAGTTCCTTGAACGCCCGCTGGGGCTTGACCCGGTCCGTGCCCGCGTGGCCGAGCACGGCCGAGGCGTGGGTACGGACCAGGTCGACCAGGTGCCGGCCCCGCTCGGGGCGGGGCAGGGTGAGCAGGTGCTCCCGCAGGGCATCGGCAGCGCCGGGCTGCTGCTCCCCGGCGTGGGCGTGCAGCGCCTCCCGGGCCTCGGCGATGTCGTCGAGCAGCGGCCGGGGGCGGGCCGAGGCGTACGCCGGGGCGAAGACCGCCCAGTCGACGTCCGCCACGGTCAGCGCCGCCCTGGGCAGGCCGGCGGCGTACCGCATGGCGTGCACGGCGTCGGCCGGCGCCATGGCGGTCAGGCCGCGCCGGGCCAGCATCTGCTGGGCTTCGCCGGTGGCCATGCCGCCGTCGGCCCACGGTCCCCAGGCCACGGACGTCGCCGCCAGGCCCCGACCGCGCCGCTGCTCCGCGAGCGCGTCGAGGAAGGCGTTGCCGGCGGCGTACGCGGACTGTCCGCCGCTGCCCCACACCCCGGCGATGGAGGAGAAGAGCACGAACGCGTCCAGCGGCCGGTCGCCGAGCAGGGCGTCCAGGTGCAGCGCGCCGGCCACCTTGCCGTCGAGCACGCCCGCGAACGCGGCCAGGTCGGTGTCGGCGATCAGCCCGGACTCGCCGGCGCCCGCCGCGTGGACCACGGCCGTCAGCGGCGCGGGATCCTCGTCGAGGCGGGCCAGCAGCTCCGCCACCTGGTCGCGATCGGCGACGTCGCAGGCCACGACCGACGCCCGTACGCCCTGGGCGGTGAGCTCCTCGCACAGCTCGGCCGCCCCGGGGGCGCGCTCGCCCCGGCGGCTGGTCAGCACGACGTGCTCCGCCCCGTTGGCCGCCGCCCAGCGGGCCACGTGCGCGCCCAGCGCGCCGGTGCCGCCGGTGACCAGCACGGTGCCGGACGGCCGCCACCGCTGCGCCGCGTCGGGAACGGTGGGTGCCGAGCGGACCAGGCGACGGACGAACACCCCGGAGGGGCGCACGGCCAGCTGGTCCTCGTCGCCGGCGCCGGTCACCACCCGCACCAGCCGGTCCCAGGCCGTCGCGTCGACCTGCTCGGGCAGGTCCACCAGCCCGCCCCACAGGTGGGGGTGTTCCAGGCCCGCCACGAGCCCCAGGCCCCAGAGCCCGCTCTGGGCGACGGCGTGCACGGTGTCCCCGTCGCCGGTGCTGACCGCGCCCCGGGTCAGGCACCAGAGCCGGGTCGTCGCCCCGGTGTCGTGCAGCGCCTGGAGCAGCAGCAGCGTGGCGGCCGCCCCGACCGGCACGGCCGGGTGGGCGGGGTGCGGCTGGTCGCGGAGGCCGAGCAGGGAGAGCACGCCGGTGACGGGGCCGTCGGCCAGCGCGTCGCCCAGCCGTCGGGCGAGGCCCACCCGGTCGGTGCCGACCGGGTCGACGGTGAGCCGGACCACGTCGGCGCCGACCTCGGCGAGGGCCTTGGTCACCGCCTCCGCCCGGGTGCCGTCCGCCAGGTCGTCCTGCGCCGTCACGAGCAGCCACACGCCGGGCCGCGCCGGTTCGGCGGTGATGTCGGTGCGCTTCCATCCGACCCGGTACGACCACGCGTCCAGGACGGCCCGCTGCGTACGCGCCCGGTGCCAGCTCGACAGGACCGGCAGGGCCGGGGTGAGGGCGTCCAGGGCGGTGCCGTCGTCGCCGAACTGCGCGGCCAGGGCGTTCAGGTCGCCGCGTTCGACGGCGTTCCAGAAGTCGGCGTCGCCGCCGTGGGTCGCCGTCTGTCGCGGCCGGCTCGCCGGCTCGGGCCAGTACCGCTCGCGGTGGAAGGCGTACGTGGGAAGGTCGACCCGGGCGGCACCAGTGTCGGTGAACCACTGCGTCCAGGACACCGGCACGCCGTGGACGTGCAGCTCCGCCAGGGCGTGCAGCAACGCCTGCGTCTCGGACCGGTCCCGGCGCTGCACGGCCACCGCGAGCGCGTCCTCGGCGAGCACGTCGGCGTTCATCGCGGTCAGCACACTCTGCGGGCCGACCTCCAGGAACGTGTCCACACCCGCCTCACGCAACGCGGTCACCCCGTCGGCGTAGCGCACAGCCTCCCGCACATGCCGCACCCAGTACTCCGGGCTGCGGATCTCCTCGGCGTCAGCCAGCGCACCGGTCACATTCGACACCACCGGCAACAACGGCGCCGCGAAAGCCAGCCCCTCCAGCACCGCCCGGAACTCCGCCAGCATCGGCTCCATCAACGGACTGTGGAACGCATGACTCACCGCCAACCGGCGCGTCCGCACACCCCGCCCACGCCAGACCCGCTCCACCGCGTCGAGAGCCTCGACGGCACCCGACACCACCACAGCAGCCGGACCGTTGACCGCCGCAACACCGACGTCCGCCAACCCCGCGATCGACTCCCCCACCGAAGCCTCGTCCGCCGCCACCGCCAACATCCCGCCACCCGCCGGCAACGCCTGCATCAACCGACCCCGCGCCGCCACAAGCTCACACGCATCCGCGAGCGACAACACCCCCGCCACATACGCCGCCGTCACCTCACCGATCGAGTGACCGGCCACCACGTCGGGAACGATCCCGAACGACTCCACCAGACGGAACAACGCCACCTCGACCGCGAACAGACCGGCCTGCGTGAACACGGTCTGGTCCAGCAACTCCGCCTCGGCCGTGCCCGACGACGCGAACAGCACCTCCCGCAGCGGGCGCGGCAGCAGCGGGTCGAGGTGTCCGCACACCTCATCCAACGCCGCCGCGAACACCGGGAACCCGCCATACAACTCCCGGCCCATACCCACACGCTGCGCACCCTGACCCGAAAACAACAGCGCAAGCTGACCACGCTGACCCGCCGCGCCGGTCACGACAGCTCCCGACGGATCGCCGGCCGCCACGGCCGCGAGACCCGCCAACAGCTCATCCCGGCTCGCGCCGGACACAACCGCCCGGTGCTCCAGCACAGACCGCGACGCCACCGACGACCACGCCACATCCACCACACGCGGAGCCTCGCCGGCCGCCAGCCACCCCGCCCACCGACCCGCCTGCGCCGACAGCCCGGCCACGTCGCGGGCCGACAACAGCACCGGCACGACCGCCGGCACCTCGCGTGCGACGACCTCACCCTCGATCGTCCCGGCCGGCGGCTGCTCGATGATCACGTGCGCGTTCGTGCCGGAGATCCCGAACGACGACACCGCCGCCCGACGCGGCCGGTCCACCCGCGGCCACGGAGTGGGCTCGGTGGCGAGGGCCACCGCCCCGGCCGTCCAGTCGATGTGCGGGGACGGCTCGTCGACGTGCAGGGTCGGCGGGACGAGGCCGTGGCGCATCGCCATGACCATCTTGATCACACCGGCGACACCGGCTGCCGCCTGTGCGTGCCCGATGTTCGACTTCACCGAGCCGAGCCACAACGGCTCCCGCCCCTGCCGGTCCTGCCCGTACGTCGCCAGGACGGCCTGCGCCTCGATCGGATCACCCAGCGTCGTACCCGTGCCGTGCGCCTCCACCACATCCACGTCGGCCGCAGTGAGCCGCGCGTTCGCCAGGGCCTGCCGGATCACCCGCTGCTGCGACGGACCGTTCGGCGCGGTCAGACCGTTCGACGCACCGTCCTGGTTCACGGCGCTGCCGCGTACGACCGCCAGGATCCGCCGGCCCTCACGCTGGGCGTCCGACAGGCGTTGCACCAGGAGCACGCCCACGCCCTCGGACCAGCCCGTGCCGTCCGCCGACGCCGCGAAGGACTTGCACCGGCCGTCGGCCGACAGGCCACGCTGCCGGGAGAACTCGATGAACGTGCCGGGCGTGGCCATCACCGTCACGCCGCCGGCCAGCGCCAGGTCGCACTCGCCGCCGCGCAGCGCCTGCACCGCCAGGTGCAACGCCACCAGGCTGGACGAGCAGGCCGTGTCCACGGTCACCGCCGGGCCTTCGAGCCCGAACGTGTACGCCACCCGGCCCGACAGCACGCTGCCCGAGTTGCCGGTGCCGATGTAGCCCTCGACCTCGGGCGTCTCCATCAGGCGCGTCGAGTAGTCGTGGTAGATGACGCCCGCGAAGACACCGGTCCGGCTGCCCCGCAGGCCCGACGGGTCCAGGCCCGCCGACTCGAACGTCTCCCAGGACGCCTCCAGCAGCAGCCGGTGCTGTGGGTCCATGGCGAGGGCCTCGCGCGGCGAGATGCCGAAGAAGCCGGGGTCGAACTCCGCCGCGCCGTACAGGAAGCCGCCGTGGCGGGTGTACGAGGTGCCGGCGTGGTCGGGGTCCGGGTCGTACAGGGACTCCAGGTCCCAGCCCCGGTCGGCCGGGAACTCCCCGATGCCCTCCCCACCGGTGCTGACCAGCCTCCACAGCTCGTCGGGAGACTCCACCCCGCCGGGGTAGCGGCAGGCCATGCCGACGATCGCGATCGCCTCGTCGGCGTCGCCGGCCGTCGCCTCGTCGGCCGCGACGGCACCGGGCCGGGTGCCGGCGAGTTCCGCGTACACGTGGGCCGCCAGGACCTGCGGGGACGGGTAGTCGAACACCAGGGTCGAGGTGAGGCGCAGGCCGGTCGCGCCGTTCACCCGGTTACGCAGCTCGACGGCGGTCAGCGAGTCGAAGCCCAGGTCCTTGAACGCCCGGTCCGCCGGCACCGCCTCGGCGCCGCCGTGCCCGAGGACCTGCGCGACCAGGCCCCGGATCAGCTCGTCGACCTGTGCGAGGCCCTCCTCGGCGCTGAGCCCGGTGAGGCGCTCGGCCCAGCCGCCGGGGGCGCCCTGGCCGGCGCGGCGGCGGGTCGTCGCCACGTCGACCAGGTTGCGCAGCATCGGCGGTACGACCGCGCCGGCGGCTGCCGCCCGCAGCGCGGGTACGTCGATCGCGGCCGGCACCAGCACCGCCCGCTCCGCCCCCACGGCGGCGTCGAAGAGTTCCAGGCCGGTGCGGGCGTTCATCGGCCGCAGGCCGGCGCGTGCCGTACGGGCCCGGTCGTTGCCGCCGATCGAGGCGGCCATGCCGGCGGTGTCCCACATGCCCCACGCCAGGCTGACCGCCGGCAACCCGAGCTGCCGCCGCCACACCGCCAACCCGTCCAGGAACGCGTTACCCGCCGCATACGCCGACTGACCCGGCGAGCCGAGCACACCCGCAACCGACGAGAACACCACGAACAGATCCAGCGCGAGCGACGCTGTCGCCTCATGCAACAACCAACCCGCCGACACCTTCGGCGCCAACACCCCCGCCAACCGCTCCGCCGTCAGCCCCTCCACCACACCGTCGTCCAACACACCAGCGGTGTGCACCACACCTGCCAGCCGACCCCCGGCGGCCACCTCCGCCACCAGACCGAACACCTGGTCCCGGTCCGTCACATCACACGCGACCACCCGCACCGACGCACCCAACGCCGACAACCGCTCCGACAACTCACCCGCACCAGCGGCCTCCAGGCCGCGCCGCGACACCAGCACCAGCGACCGCACACCATGCACCGACACCAGATGCTCCGCGACCAACGCACCGAGCGCACCCGTACCACCGGTCACCACCACCGCACCGTCACCCACGACCGGCGTCTCCACCGACGCCGCAGCGACCGCACGCACCAGACGCGGCACGAACACCTCGCCCGAGCGGACGGCCAACTGGCCGCCGGCCGGGTCCGCGGCGAAGCGGGCCAGGACGCCCAGCGTGCCGGGGTCGATCGCGTCGTCGACGTCGGCCAGGACGATGCGGCCCGGGTGCTCGGACTGCGCGGAGCGCAGCAGGCCCCACACCGCCGCCGCGGCCAGGTCGGTCACCCGGTCCCCGTCGCGGACGGCCAGCGCGCCCCGGGTCACCACCGCGAGCTTCGAGTCGGCCAGCGCGTCGACGGCCAGCCACGCCTGCACCAGGCCCAGCACGTCGGCGGTGACCGTGCGGACGGTCCGCGCCGGGTCGCCGTCGTCGGCGGGCGACGCGGCCGGCGTGAAGAGCAGCAGGCGCGGCGGGGCGATGCCGGCGTCGATGGCGGCGCGCAGCTGCCGGATCGTCTCGGCGGAGGGGCCGCCGGGGACGCCCGGCAGGGCCGGCCCGCCCAGCACCGCCCAGCCCGACGCGTCGTCGACCGGGTCGGCCTCCTCGGCCTGCCAGGCCACCTCGAACAGGGAACGCGACGCCGCGCTCGGGGCGGCCACGCCGGTCAGCTCCCGCAGGACGAGGGAGTCCACCGACACCACCGGCGCGCCCGCCTCGTCGCGGGCGGTCAGCCGCACCGCGGAGCCGTTGCGGGTCAACCGCACCCGCAGCAGCCTCGCGCCGGAGGCGTGCACCTGCACGCCCTCGAAGGCGAACGGTACGCGCGGCCCGCCCGACTCCTCGGTGCCGGGCAGCAGCCCGATCGGGTGCAGGGCGGCGTCCAGCAGCGCCGGGTGCACGCCGAAGCGCGCCGCCTCGGTCGCCGCGTCGTCCGGCAGGACCACCTCGGCGAAGACGTCGTCCTCGCCGGTCCACACCCGGCGCAGCCCCTGGAACGCCGGCCCGTACGACAGGCCGTGTTCGAGCAGCGCCGGGTACCAGCCGGTCAGGTCCACCTCGGTGGCGCCGGCGGGCGGCCAGGCGGCCGGCTGCGGTTCGTCGGCCGTGGCCGGTTCCAGCACGCCCTCCGCGTGCCGGGTCCAGCCCGCCTCGGGATCGTCGTCGGGGCGGGAGTAGACGGCGACGGGACGCTGCGGGGACTCCGACGTGGACACCCGCACCTGGATCCGTACGGCGCCGGACTCGGGGAGCACCAGCGGCACGAGCACCGTCAGGTCCCGCAGCCGCGGCAGGTCCGCCTCGTCGCCGGCGCGGACGGCCAGCTCCACGAGGGCCGTGCCCGGAACGAGCGTCACGCCGGAGACGACGTGGTCGGCCAGCCAGGGGTGGGTGGTCGGGGAGATCCGGCCGGTCAGCACGATCTCGTCGTCGCCGGCCAGGTCCACGGCAGCGCCGAGCAGCCCGTGCTCGGCCACGCCGAGGCCGGCGCCGCTGACGTCGCCGGATCGCAGCCGGCCCACGGCTGGCCAGAAGCGCTGCCGCTGGAACGGGTACGTCGGCAGGTCGACGGGGCGGGTTCCGGCCGGCAGGAGCGCGGTCCAGGTGACCGGCGTGCCGTGCGCGTACAGCTCCGCAAGCGCATGGACCAGCGACGCCGGCTCGGGTCGGCCGGGGCGCAGGGTCGCCACGACCGTCGCCGCGTCGTCGTCCGGCAGGCAGGCGCCCACCATGCCGGCGAGCACCGCGTCGGGGCCCAGTTCGAGGAACGTACGGACGTTGCGCTCACGCAGGCTCGCGACCCCGTCGGTGAACCGGACGGTCTGCCGTAGGTGGCGGACCCAGTAGTCGGGGGTGCCGATCTCGTCGGGGTCCGCGATCCGGCCGGTCAGGTTCGACACGATCGGCAGGACGGGCCAGTGGAACGTCAGCCCGTCGAGCACCTGCCGGAACTCGGCCAGCATCGGCTCCATGAGCGGGCTGTGGAACGCGTGGCTGACGGTCAGCCGGCGCGTACGCACACCCCGGTCCGTCCAGGCCCGCTGCACCTCGTCGAGGGCCTCGGCGGCGCCGGAGACCACCACGGCGGTGGGGCCGTTGACGGCGGCGACGCCGACCCGGTCGGCGAACGGGACGATCGACTCGGCCACCGCCGCCTCGTCGGCGGCGACGGCGAGCATGCCACCACCGGCCGGCAAAGCCTGCATCAGCCGACCCCGCGCCGCGACCAGCGCGCACGCGTCGGCCAGGGAGAACACACCCGCCACGTGCGCCGCCGCGATCTCACCGATGGAGTGCCCGGCCACCAGGTCCGGCACGACACCCAACGACTCGACCAGGCGGAACAGGGCCACCTCGACGGCGAACAGCCCCGCCTGGGTGAACACCGTCTGGTCCAGCAGCCCCGCCTCAGGCGTACCCACCCCGGCGAACAACACCTCCCGCAGCGCACGCGGCAACAGCGGATCCAGGTGAGCACACACCTCGTCCAGGGCCGCGGCGAAGACCGGGAAGGCCGCGTACAGCTCACGACCCATACCGGCGCGCTGCGCGCCCTGACCGGAGAAGAGGACGGCGGTGCGGCCGCTGCGGGCGATTCCCCGCACGACGGCGGCCGAGGGCTCGTCGTCGGCCAGCGCGCCGAGGGCGGCGAGCAGTCCGGCGCGGTCGCCGGGCAGCAGCACGGCGCGGTGCTCGAAGGCGCTGCGGGCGGTGGCGAGCGCCCGGCCGACGTCGGCGACGGTCAGGTCCGGCTCGCCGTCGACGAGGGTCCGCAGCCTGCGCGCCTGCTCGTGCAGGGCGGCGGCGTCGCGGGCCGACAGGACGCAGGCGACGAGGTCGCCCGGGACGCCCGTGGCGGGTGCGGCCTGCGCCGGGGCGGGCTCGGGGGCCTGCTCGACGATGGTGTGGGCGTTGGTGCCGCTGATGCCGAACGACGACACCGCCGCGCGGCGGGGCCGGTCGACGGCCGGCCACGGCCGCGCCTCGGTGAGAAGGGCGACCGACCCGGCCGTCCAGTCGATGTGCGGGGACGGCTTCTCGGCGTGCAGGGTCGGCGGCAGGATGCCGTGCCGCATGGCCAGCACCATCTTGATCACACCGGCGACACCGGCCGCCGCCTGGGCGTGGCCGATGTTCGACTTGACCGACCCCAGCCACAGTGGATGGTCCTGCGGTCGGCCCTGCCCGTACGTGGCCAGCAGCGCCTGCGCCTCGATCGGGTCTCCGAGGGCGGTGCCGGTGCCGTGCGCCTCGACGGCGTCGACGTCGGTGGTGGCGAGCCGGGCGTTGGCGAGCGCCTGCCGGATCACCCGCTGCTGGGCGGGGCCGTTCGGCGCGGTCAGGCCGCTGCTGGCGCCGTCCTGGTTGACGGCGCTGCCCCGGACGACGGCGAGCACCCGATGGCCGTTGCGCTGCGCGTCGGAGAGGCGCTCCAGCAGGAGCATGCCGACGCCCTCGGCGAAGCCGGTGCCGTCGGCGCCTGCGCCGAACGCCTTGCACCGCCCGTCGGGCGACAGGCCGCGCTGCCGGGAGAACTCGGTGAGCATGCCGGGGGTGGACATGACGCTCACCCCGCCGGCGAGGGCGAGGCGGCACTCGTCCTGCCGCAGCGCCTGGGTGGCCAGGTGCAGCGCCACCAGCGACGACGAGCAGGCTGTGTCGACGGTGACGGCGGGGCCCTCCAGGCCGAACAGGTACGAGATGCGGCCGGAGGCGACGCTGCCCGCGCTGCCGTTGCCGACGTGGCCGTCCAGGTCGTCGGTGCCGCCGGCGGCCTGGGAGGCGTAGTCGTGGTAGATGAGCCCGACGTAGACGCCGGTGCTGCTGCCCCGCGCCGAGTGGGGGTCGATCCCGGCCCGCTCGAATGCCTCCCAGGAGGTCTCCAGCAGCAGCCGCTGCTGCGGGTCCATCGCCAGGGCCTCGCGGGGGGAGATCCCGAAGAAGGCGGCGTCGAACTGGGCGGCGTCGTGGAGGAAGCCGCCCTGCCGCGGTACGGCGTCCGGGTCCTGGTCGCCGGCGCGCAGGTCGTCGAGGTTCCAGCCCCGGTCGGTGGGGAAGGGCGAGATGACGTCGGTGCCGGCGGTGACCACGTCCCACAGCTGCTCGGGGGTCTGCACGTCGCCGGGGAACCGGCAGGCCATGCCGATGATGGCGATCGGTTCGTCGAGGGCGGCGGCGGTGCCGACCGCCACGGGCCGGTCCACGGTCGCCGCGCCGCCGAGCTCCCGGTCCAGGAACTCGGCGAGCACCACGGGGGTCGGGTAGTCGAACGCCACGGTCGCGGGCAGCCGCAGGCCGGTGGCGGCGGAGAGCCGGTTGCGCAGTTCCACCGAGGTGAGGGAGTCGAAGCCCAGTTCCTTGAAGGCGCGCTGGGCGTCGACGGTCTCGGCCGAGCGGTGCCCGAGCACTGCAGCCACGCTGGTGGCCACCAGGTCGAGCAGGTGGGAGCGCCGCTCCGCCGGGCCGAGCGTCGCCAGCCGGTCCCGTACCGAGGCGGTGTCCGCGAGGCCGCGCCCCACCGCGCGCCGGGCCGGTCCGCCCGCGCGGACGAGGTCCCGCAGCAGGCTGGGCACGTTCTGGCCGGTCGGCCGCGACGCCGGCGGCAGGTTCATGAGGACGAGGTGCGCCGCGTCGCGCTGTCGCGCCAGCTCGTACAGCGCCACGCCCTGCCGGTCGGTCAGCGGGGCGCTGGTGGCGCGGATCGCCTTGCGGTGCTCGCTGCCGCCCAGGTGGGCGGTCATGGCGCTGCTGGTGGCCCACAGCCCCCAGGCGATGCTGGTGGCGGGCAGCCCCTGCTCGCGCCGGTGCTCGGCAAGGGCGTCGAGGAACGCGTTCGCCGCCGCGTAGTTGCCCTGCCCCGGCGAGCCGAGGGTGGCCGCCACCGACGAGAACAGCACGAACGCCGACAGGTCCAGATGCGCGGTGGCCTCGTGCAACACCCAACCCGCGTCCACCTTCGGCGCCAGCACCGTACGCAGAGCGGACTCGTCCAGCGAACCGATGGTCGCGTCCGCGATCACCCCGGCGGTGTGCACCACAGCCGTCAGCGGGTGCGCCGGGTCCACCAGTTCCAGCAGCCGGGTCACCTGCGCGGGGTCGGTCACGTCGGCGGTGCCGGCGGTGACCCGGGCGCCCGCGCGGGTCAGCTCGTCGACCAGCTCCCGGTAGTGCTCGGGGCCACGGCGGGAGGCCAGCAGCAGGTGCCGAGCCTGGCCGGTGGCGACGAGGTGCCGGGCGAACACGCCGGCGAGGGCGCCACCGGCGCCGGTGACGAGCACGGTGCCGTCCGGGTCGGCGGGGGCGGGCACCCGCAGGACGACCTTGCCGATGTGGCGGGCCTGACTCATGTGGCGCAGTGCCTGCCGGGCCTGGCGTACGTCCCACGCCCGCAGGGGCAGCGGGCGCAGCGCGCCCCGCGCGAACAGGTCGAGCAGCTCGGCGAGCATCTCCCCGATGCGCCGGTGCCCGGCCTCGTTGAGGTCGAACGCGCGGTAGGTGACGCCCGGGTGCCCGGCGGCGACCGCCTCCGGGTCGCGTACGTCGGCCTTGCCCATCTCCACGAACCGGCCGCCGCGCGGCAGCAGCCGCAGCGACGCGTCCACGAAGCCACCGGCGAGGGCGTCGAGCACCACGTCCATCCCGGCGCCGCCGGTGGCCGCGCCGAAGGTCTGCTCGAACTCGGTGGTCCGCGACGACGCGATCCGCTCCTCGGCCACCCCGAGTTCCCGCAGCACGCCCCACTTGCCGGGGCTGGCGGTGGCGTACACCGTCGCGCCCCAGTGCCGGGCGAGCTGGATCGCGGCCATGCCGACGCCGCCCGCGCCGTTGTGGATCAGCACCGACTCACCGGCCCGCAGGTCGGCCAGGTCCCGCAGCGCGTAGTACGCGGTCAGGAACACCACCGGCACGGAGGCGGCCTGCGCGAAGGACCAACCGGCGGGGATCCTCGCCACGAGGTCGCGGGTGGCGATCACCTCGGGGGCGAAGGCCGGCTCGAACATGCCGAGCACGCGGTCGCCGGGGACCAGGTCGGTCACGCCCGGGCCGACCTCGATCACGACGCCCGCGCCCTCGCTGCCCAGCACGGCCGCCGGATCCGGGTACATGCCCAGCCCGATCAGCACGTCACGGAAGTTCACGCCGGCCGCGCGCACCGCGATGCGCACCTGACCCGCGTCCAGGGCGACGGAGGTGGCGGGCACCATGCCGACACCGTCGAGGGTTCCGGGGCTGACCGCCCCGACCCGCCACAGTCCGTCCGGCGGGACGAGTTCGTCGGCGGCCTGGCCGGCGGGCCGGCCCAGGCGGGGCGTGCGCACCTCGTCGCCGCGTACGGCCACCTGGCCGCCGGTCGGCGAGGGGTTCTCGGCGACGGCGGCGAGCACGGCGAGGGTGGCCGGGGTGAGGTCCCCGTCGACGTCGGCGAGGACGATCCGCCCCGGGTGCTCGGACTGCGCCGAGCGCAGCAGACCCCAGACCGCCGCGCCGGGCAGGTCCCGCACCGCGTCCGCCGGGGTGGCGGCCACCGCCGCGCGGGTCAGCACCACGAGCGTGGTGTCGGCCAGCGCCTCGCTGTCCAGCCAGCGGTGCAGCACGGCCAGGACACGGGCGGTGGCCGTACGGACTTCGTCGGGCAGGTCGCCCTCCGGGGTGCCGGCGGGCACGGGGACCACGAGCGCGCGGGGCGCCTCGACCGTGCCGGCCGCGACCGCCGCGGTCAGCTCGTCGACGGTCGGGAACACCGGCGTGGCGAGGCCCGCCGGGGCGGGTCCGTCGCCGAGCAGCGCCCAGCCGGAGACGTCCCGCGCCGGGGTGACCGCCTCGACCGGCCACGTCACCTCGAACAGCGACCGCTGCGCGGCCTCCGCGCCGGTGGCGTCGGTCATCTCCCGCATGGCGAGCGACTCGACTGACACCACGGGCGCGCCGGACTCGTCGCCGGCCACCAGCCGCACGCGCGAGCCCACCCGGGTCAGCCGTACCCGCAGCGTCCTGGCGCCGGAGGCGTGCACCTGCACGCCCTCGAACGCGAACGGCACGCGCGGTCCGCCGGAGCGCTCGGCCGTCAGCAGCCCGACGGGGTGCAGGGCGGCGTCCAGCAGCGCCGGGTGCACGGCGAAGCCGGCGGCGTCGTCGGCCGCCTCGTCCGGCAGGGCGACCTCGGCGTACGCCTCGTCGCCGGCGGTCCACAGCCGCCGCAGGCCCCGGAACGCCGGCCCGTAGGCCAGGCCGCGCTCCGCGAGCGCCGGATACCAGCCGGCGAGGTCCACCTCGGTGCCCCCGGCCGGCGGCCAGGAGCCCAGCGTCGGCTCGTCGGTGGCCTGCTCCAGCAGACCGTCGGCGTGCCGCGTCCAGGAGTCCCCGGGGTCGCCGTCGGGCTGCGAGTGCACCGCCACGCTCCGGGTTCCGGAGCCGTCGGCCGCGCCGACGCGCACCTGCACGCGGACCGCGCCCGGGTTCGGCAGCACCAGCGGCGCGGCGACGGTCAGCTCCCGCACCCGGGAGGTGCCGACCTCGTCGCCGGCGCGCACCGCGAGCTCGACCAGGGCCGTGCCCGGCAGCACCACGGCGCCGCCGACCACGTGGTCGGCCAGCCACGGGTGCGTGGACGCCGACAGCCGGCCGGTCAGCACGACCTCGTCGTCGCCGGCGAGGCGCACCGCCGCGCCGAGCAGCCCGTGCCCGGCCGCGCCCAGCCCCGCGCCCGACACGTCGCCGGTGGCGGAGCGGTCCAGCGCCGGCCAGAACCGGTCCCGCTGGAAGGCGTACGTGGGCAGGTCGACAGGGGTGGCGCCGGAGCCGGCGAAGACGCGCGACCAGTCGACGGGCACACCGGCGACGTGCAGCTCGCCGAGGTTGGCCAGCAGCTGCCGCGGTCCGTGCTCGTCGCGGCGCAGCGAGCCCACCACCACGCCGCCGCCGGCCGCCCGGTCGAGCGCGTCCTGCACCGCGATCTTGAGTACGGGGTGCGGGCTGACCTCGACGAAGGTCCGGAAGCCCTGCTCGATCAGCTGCTCCACGACCGGCGCCAGCCGGACTGTTTCCCGCAGGTTGCGGTACCAGTAGTCGGCGTCGAGCCCGGCGGTGTCGATCGGCTCGCCCGTGACGGTGGAGTGGAAGGCCACGGTGCTGGTGCGGGGGTCCACAGTGCCGAACCCGGCGGTCACCTCGTCGCGGATCGGGTCGACGTGGCCGCTGTGCGCCGCGAAGTCGACGGCGACCTGACGGGCGCGGACGTCGCGCTCGGCGCAGTGCGCGAGCAGCTCGGCGACCGACGCCGAGTCGCCCGCGACCACGGTCACGGCGACGCCGTTGAGGGCGGCGACGGAGAGGCTGCCCCGCCACGGCGCGATGAGCCGCTCGGTGTCGGCGGCCGGGAGCGGAACGGAGACCATGCCGCCGCGACCCGCGATCGCCAGCAGGCCGCGGCTGCGCGCCACGACGAGCCGCGCGGCTTCGGCGAGGGTCAACGCGCCGGCGACGCAGGCCGCGGCGAGTTCCCCCTGCGAGTGCCCGACGACGGCGGCCGGTTCCACGCCGCACGAGCGCCAGAGCTGCGCGAGGGACACCATGACGGAGAAGAGCGCGGGCTGGACCACGTCCACCCGGTCCAGGGGTGGCGCGCCGGGCGCCTGCCGCAGCACGTCCTCCAGGGACCAGTCGACCAGCCGGGACAGTTCCTCGGCGCACTCGCCCATCCGCTGCCGGAAGACCGGCGAGGTCTCCATGAGGTCCAGCGCCATCGACGTCCACTGGGAGCCCTGGCCGGGGAAGACGAAGACGACCTTCGACGCGGCGTCCGCGCCCGCCGGGGAGCTGTCGCCGTCGGCGAGGGCGGCCAGGCGGGCGAGCGCGTCGTCCCGGTCGGCGGCCACGACGACCGCCCGGTACGGGTGGTGCGCCCGCTGGGTGGCCAGGGAGAAGCCGAGGTCGCGCGGGTCGAGGCCGGCGTCGCCGGCGAGCCGTTCGCCGAGGCGGGCGGCCTGCGCCCGGAGCGCGCGGGGGCTTCTGCCGGAGACCGGCAGGGGTACGGCGGCGGGCCCGACCAGGCCGGGAACGTGCCCCGCCGGCGCGGGCGTCGCCGGGGCCGGCTCGTCGGGCGCCTGCTCGATGATGGTGTGCGCGTTGGTGCCGCTGATGCCGAACGACGACACGGCGGCCCGGCGCGGCCGGTCGACGGCGGGCCACGGCCGGGCCTCGGTGAGCAGGGCGACGGCCCCGGCGCTCCAGTCGACGTGGGGCGAGGGCTGGTCCACGTGCAGGGTCGGCGGCAGCACGCCGTGCCGAATCGCCAGCACCATCTTGATCACGCCGGCCACCCCGGCCGCCGCCTGGGAGTGGCCGATGTTCGACTTGATCGAGCCGAGCCAGAGCGGCTCGCCGTCGGCGCGGTCCTGCCCGTAGGTGGCCAGCACCGCCTGCGCCTCGATCGGGTCGCCGAGGACGGTGCCGGTGCCGTGCGCCTCGACGGCGTCCACGTCGGCCGGGTCGAGCCGCGCGTTCTCCAGGGCCTGGCGGATGACCCGCTGCTGGGACGGGCCGTTCGGGGCGGTCAGCCCGTTCGACGCGCCGTCGGAGTTGACCGCGGAGCCGCGCAGCACCGCGAGCACCCGGTGGCCGTTGCGCCGGGCGTCGGAGAGGCGCTCCACGAGCAGCATGCCGACGCCCTCGGCCCAGCCGGTGCCGTCCGCGCCGGCGGCGAACGCCTTGCACCGCCCGTCGGGGGCCAGCCCGCCCTGCCGGGAGAATTCGGAGAACATGCCGGGCTGCGCCATGAGTGCCACCCCGCCGGCCAGGGCCATGTCGCACTCGCCGCCGCGCAGCGCCTGGGCGGCGAGGTGCAGCGCCACCAGGGACGAGGAGCAGGCGGTGTCGACGGTGACCGCCGGGCCTTCGAGGCCGAACATGTAGGCGACCCGTCCGGAGGCGACGCTGCCCGCCGTGCCGGTCAGCAGGTGCCCCTCGAGGCCGTCCAGGTCGTCACGTCCGCTGGTGGCGTAGCCGGAGGAGGCGGCGCCGACGAAGACACCGGTGGCGGTGCCGCTGAGGGCGGCGGGGTCGATGCGGGCGTACTCGAAGCTCTCCCAGGCGGTCTCCAGCAGCAGCCGCTGCTGCGGGTCCATGGCGAGGGCCTCGCGGGGGCTGATGTTGAAGAATCCGGCGTCGAAGTCGGCCGCGTCGTAGAGGAAGCCGCCCTGGTGGGTGACGGTGCCGCCGGCCTGGTCGCCGTCCGTGCCGTACAGCCGGTCGAGGTCCCAGCCGCGGTCGGCCGGGAAGTCGCCGACGGCGTCGGCCCCGGAGGTGACGAGCTGCCACAGCTGCTCGGGGGTGGCGACGCCGCCGGGGTAGCGGCAGGCCATGCCGATGATGGCGATCGGCTCGTCGGCGTCGGCGGTGACGACCGTACGGACGGTGGCGCCGGTGCCCGTGGCCGGGCCGAGCTGCGCGAACAGGTGCTCGGCCAGCCGGGCCGGGGTGGGGTGGTCGAAGGCCAGCGTGGCGGTCAGCCGCAGCCCGGTGGCCGCACCGAGGCGGTTGCGTAGTTCCACCGAGGTCAGCGAGTCGAAGCCCAGGTCCTTGAAGGCCCGGGCGGCGGGAACCGACTGCGCCGAGGCGTGCCCCAGCACCGTGGCGGCCTGGCCGCAGACCAGGTCGACGAGCGCCTGGCGGGCATCGGCCTCGGAGAGGCCGGCGAGACGGTCGCGCCACGACGCGCCGGCGGTCGGCCGGTCGCCGGCCGTACGGCGTCGGCCGCCGCCGCGCAGCAGGTGCCGCATCAGCGGCGGCACACCGCTGGCCTCGCCGGTGACGTGGAGTCGGGCCGCGACGACGACCGGTCGGACGGCCGGCAGGGCGGCGTCGAAGAGTTCGGCGCCCTCGGCCGGGGAGAGCCGGCTCATCCCGACGCGCCGCAGCCGCTGCTGGTCGTCGCCGTCGAGGTGGGCGGTCATCGTGCTGTCGGTGGCCCACATGCCCCAGGCGATGCTGGTGGCGGGCAGCCCCTGCTCGCGCCGGTGCTCGGCGAGGGCGTCGAGGAACGCGTTCGCCGCCGCGTAGTTGCCCTGCCCCGGCGAGCCGAGGGTGGCCGCCACCGACGAGAACAGCACGAATGCCGACAGGTCCAGATGCGCGGTAGCCTCGTGCAACACCCAACCCGCGTCCACCTTCGGCGCCAGCACCGTACGCAGAGCGGACTCGTCCAGCGAACCGATGGTCGCGTCCGCGATCACCCCGGCGGTGTGCACCACAGCCGTCAACGGGTGCGCCGGGTCGATCCCGGCGACCAGCTCGGTGACCTGGGCGGGGTCGCTGACGTCGACGGCCACGGCGGTGACGTCGGCGCCCGCGTCGGTCAGTTCCCGGAGCAGGGTGGCGTACGCGTCGTCCCGGCCGGGTGCGCGGCGGGAGGCCAGCAGCAGGTGCCGGGCCTGGCCGGTGGCGACCAGGTGCCGCGCGAGCACGCCGGCCAGGGTTCCGGCCGCGCCGGTGACCAGCACGGTGCCCTCGGGGTCCACGGGCGCGGGGATGCGCAGCACCACCTTGCCGACATGGCGGGCCTGGCTGACGTGCCGCAGTGCTTGCCGGGCCTGACGCACGTCCCACGGCCGTACGGGCAGCGGGCGCAGCGCGCCCCGCGCGAACAGGTCGAGCAGCTCGGTGAGCATCTCCCCGATACGGGTGCTGCCCGCCTCGTTGAGGTCGAATGCGCGGTAGACCACGCCCGGGTGCCCGGCGGCGACCGCCTCCGGGTCGCGTACGTCGGCCTTGCCCATCTCCACGAACCGGCCGCCGCGCGGCAGCAGCCGCAGCGACGCGTCCACGAACTCACCGGCCAACGCGTCGAGCACCACGTCGACGCCGGCACCGCCGGTGGCCGCGCCGAAGGTCTGCTCGAACTCGGTGGTCCGCGACGACGCGATCCGCTCCTCGGCCACCCCGAGTTCCCGCAGCATGCCCCACTTGCCGGGGCTCGCCGTCGCGTGGACGGTGGCGCCGAGGTGGTGGGCGAGCTGGATCGCGGCCATGCCGACGCCGCCCGCGCCGTTGTGGATCAGCACCGACTCACCGGCCCGCAGCCCGGCCAGGTCCCGCAGCGCGTAGTACGCGGTCAGGAACACCAGCGGAACCGACGCGGCCTGGGTGAAGGACCAGTCGGCGGGCATCCTGGCGATCCGCTGCCGATGTGCCACCGCCTGCGGGCTGAAGCCGAGTTCGAACATGCCGAGCACGCGGTCGCCGGGAGCCAGGTCGGTCACGCCCGGGCCGACCTCGATCACGACGCCCGCGCCCTCGCTGCCCAGCACGGCCGCCGGATCCGGGTACATGCCCAGCCCGATCAGCACGTCACGGAAGTTCACGCCGGCCGCGCGCACCGCGATGCGCACCTGGTCCTCGCCCAGCTCGGCGGGCGTGGCCGGCACCGGCGCGATCCCGTCCAGGGTGCCGCCGGTGACGGGGGCGAGGTGCCACGGGCCGGGCGGCGGCGTCAGCTCGTCGCCCGCGGGTCGCGCCAGCCTCGGCACGAGGGTCCGCTCGCCACGCACCGCGAGCTGGCCGCCGGAGACCGACGGGTCGACCGCCGCCCCGGCCAGCACGGCGAGGGTCGCGGCGGTCAGCTCGCCGTCGACGTCGGCGAGGACGATCCGCCCCGGGTGCTCGGACTGCGCCGAGCGCAGCAGGCCCCAGACGGCGGCGGCGGCCAGGTCGCCGACCCGGTCGTCGTCCGCGGCGGCCACCGCGCCGCGGGTCACCACCACGAGCTTCGACTCCGCCAGCGCGTCGGCGGCGAGCCAGGCGCGCAGCACGTCCAGGACGGAGCCGGTGAGCGTCCGTACGGCCTCCGGCACGGCGACGCCGGGGTCGCCGGTCGGCACCGGCAGCAGCACCTGCCGGGCCGTGGTGCCGGCCGCCGCCAGGGTCGCCACGTCCGCGAAGACCGGCAGCTCCGCCAGCGCGGCCGGGACGGCACCGCCCAGCGCCGCCCAGCCCGCGAGGTCGTCCACGCCGTCGATCTGCTCCGCCTGCCAGGTCACCTCGTACAGCGAGCGGGCGGCGGCGCCCCGGGTCGCCGTCGCGGTCATCTCGCGCAGCACCAGCGAGTCCACCGACACCACCGGCGCGTTCGAGCCGTCGCAGGCGACCAGCCGCACCCCGGAGCCGTCCCGGGTCAGCCGCACCCGCAGCGTCCGGGCGCCCGAGGCGTGCACCTGCACGCCCTCGAACGCGAACGGCACGCGGGGGCCGCCCGTGGCCTCGGCCGCGAGCAGCAGCGCCACCGGGTGCAGCGCGGCGTCCAGCAGCGCCGGGTGCACCCCGAACGCGCCCGCCTCGCCGGCCGTCCCGTCCGGCAGCGCCACCTCGGCGTACGCCTCGCCGTCGGCCGTCCAGGCCCGCCGTACGCCCTGGAACACCGGCCCGTACGACAGGCCGTGCTCCGCCAGTGCCGGATACCAGCCGGTCAGGTCCACCTCGGTCGCGCCCGCCGGCGGCCACTCGCCGAGGCCCGGCTCGTCGGTCGACACCGGTTCGAGCAGGCCGTCGGCGTGCCGCACCCACTCGGTCTCGTCGTCCTCGGGCTGGGAGTACACGGACACCGTCCGCACGGCGGCTTCGTCGGCCGCGCCGACGCGCACCTGGACGCGTACCGCGCCGGACGCGGGCAGCACCAGCGGCGCCGCCACGGTCAGCTCCCGTACCCGCGACGCGCCGACCTCGTCGCCGGCGCGGACCGCCAGCTCCACCAGGGCGGTGCCCGGCACCACCACGGCGCCGGCGATCACGTGGTCGGCCAGCCACTGGTGCGTCGACGTCGACAGCCGGCCGGTCAGCACCACCTCGTCGTCGCCGGCGAGCCGCACCGCCGCGCCGAGCAGCGGGTGCCCCGCGACGCCGAGGCCGGCGCCCGACACGTCGCCGACCCGCCACGGCAGCACCTCGGGCCAGAACCGCTCCCGCTGGAAGGCGTACGTGGGCAGGTCGACCCGGGCGGCGCCGGTGTCGGCGAACCACTCCCGCCAGGACACCGGCACCCCGTGCACGTGCAGTTCGGCGAGGGCGTGCAGCAGCGCCTGCGTCTCGGGCCGGTCCGGGCGCTGGGCGGCGACGGCGAGCACGTCGTCGCCGGGCAGCGCGTCGGCCGTCATCGCGGTCAGTACGCTCCGCGGCCCGACCTCCAGGAACGTGTCGACCCCGGCGTCGCGCAGCGCGGCGAGCCCGTCGGCGTAGCGGACCGCCTCGCGGACGTGGCGAACCCAGTAGTCCGGGGTGCGGATCTCGTCGGCGTCGGCGAGCGCACCTGTCACGTTCGACACCATCGGCAGCGTGGGCGCGGCGAAGGTCAGCCGCTCGACGATGCCGCGGAAGCGCTCCAGCACCGGCTCCATCAGCGGGCTGTGGAACGCGTGGCTGACGGTCAGCCGGCGGGTACGCGCGCCCCGGTCCTGCCAGACGCGCTCGACCTCGTCGAGGGCGTCGACGGCGCCGGAGACCACGACGGAGGCCGGGCCGTTGACGGCGGCGATGCCGACCCGGTCGGTCAGCCCGGCGATCGACTCCGCCACGGCCGCCTCGTCGGCGGCCACAGCGAGCATGCCCCCGCCGGACGGCAGCGCCTGCATCAGCCGGCCCCGCGCCGCCACCAGCAGGCAGGCGTCCTGGAGCGACAGCACCCCGGCCACGTGCGCGGCGGCGATCTCCCCGATCGAGTGCCCGCCCACGTAGTCCGGCGCGACGCCCATCGACTCGACCAGCCGGAACAGCGCCACCTCGACGGCGAAGAGTCCGGCCTGGGTGAACGCGGTCTGGTCCAGCAGCTCCGCCTCGGCGGAGCCCTCCGGTGCGAACAGCACCTCCTTGAGCGGGCGCGGCAGAACCCGGTCGAGGTGCCCGCACGCCTCGTCGAGGGCGGCGGCGAAGACGGGGAACTCGGCGTACAGCTCACGGCCCATGCCGGCGCGCTGCGCGCCCTGGCCGGAGAAGAGCACCGCCAGCGGACCCCGGTCCCCGGCCAGGCCGGCGACCACGATGCCCGACGGCTCGCCGGCCGCCAGGGACCGCAGGCCCGCCAGCAGACCCGTGCGGTCTTCGGCGAGCAGCACTGCGCGCCGGTCGAGCGTCGTGCGGGCCACCGCCGAGGAGAAGGCCACGTCGAGCGGGCGCTGTCGCTCGTCGCCGGTCAGCCGGCGGACCCACCGGTCGGCCTGGGCGGCGAGCGCGGCCGGCTGCGCGGCGGAGAGCAGCACGGGCACGACGGTGGGACGACGGGACCAGGTGGCGTCGTCGCCGGCCGGGTCGGGGGCCGGCGCCTGCTCCAGAATCAGGTGGGCGTTCGTGCCGCTCATGCCGAAGGACGACACGCCGGCCCTGCGGACGTGCTCGCCGCCGGCCCACGGGCGCGCCTCGTCGAGCAGGGCCACCGCGCCGGTCGACCAGTCGATGTGCGGTGAGGGCCGGTCCACGTGCAGGGTGGGCGGCAGCACGCCGTGCCGCATCGCCATCACCATCTTGATGACGCCGCCGGCGCCGGCCGCGGCCTGGGGGTGGCCGATGTTCGACTTCAGCGAGCCCAGCCACAGCGGGCGGTCGGCGGTGCGGCTCTGCCCGTACGTGGCCAGCAGCGCCTGTGCCTCGATCGGGTCGCCGAGCCGGGTGCCCGTGCCGTGCGCCTCGACGGCGTCCACGTCGGACGGGCTGAGCCGGGCGTTCTCCAGCGCCTGCCGGATGACCCGCTGCTGCGAGGGGCCGTTGGGGGCGGTCAGCCCGCTGCTGGCGCCGTCCTGGTTGACGGCGCTGCCCCGGATCACCGCCAGGACGGGGTGCCCGTTGCGCCGGGCGTCGGAGAGCTTCTCGACGAGCAGCATGGCGACGCCCTCGGACCAGCCGGTCCCGTCGGCGTCGGCGGAGAACGCCTTGCACCGCCCGTCGGAGGCGAGCCCCCGCTGGCGGGAGAACTCGACGAAGGCACCCGGCGTGGCCAGCACTGTGACGCCGCCGGCCACGGCGAGGGAGCACTCGCCGTCGCGCAGGGCCTGACCGGCGAGGTGCAGGGCGACCAGCGACGAGGAGCAGGCGGTGTCGATGGTGACGGCCGGCCCCTCCAGCCCGAAGGAGTACGCCAGCCGGCCGGACATGACGCTCGCGGCGGTGCCGGTGAGGACGTAGCCCTCCGTGCCCTCGGGCAGTTGCCGCAGCACGGACGTGTAGTCCTGCCCCGCGGTGCCGACGAACACCCCCGTACGGCTGCCCCGCACCGACGCGGCGTCGATGCCGGCCCGCTCGAAGACCTCCCAGGTCACCTCGAGCAGGAGTCGCTGCTGCGGGTCCATGGCCAGCGCCTCGCGCGGCGAGATCCCGAACAGGGTCGGGTCGAACAGGCCGGCGTCGCGCAGGAAGCCGCCCCGGTTGCTGTACGTGGTGCCGGGGTGGTCGGGGTCGGGGTCGTAGAGCCCGTCGAGGTCCCAGCCCCGGTCGTCGGGGAACGTGCCGGTGGCGTCCACCCCGCCGGCGACGAGGTCCCAGAGGTCCTCCGGTGAGGCGACGCCGCCGGGGAAACGGCAAGCCATGCCGACGATCGCGATCGGCTCGGCGTCCTCGTCCTCCAGCTCGGTCAGGCGCCGACGCGCCAGGCGGAGCTCGGAGGTCACCCACTTCAGGTGTTCGAGGAGCTTGTCTTCGTCCGCCATGACCCACCCGCCCAGAGCTTGCTATCGATCGGAATCTGCCGATTCGTTGACCACACCACCGCCGACGGCCGGCTTCGTGCACAGGTGGGCGGAGACGCGGCCGTTCGGCTCACGGACCCCACACCTGTTCCTGATTCCGGTTGTCGTGCCTGCTCAGGCGCCCGCCACGCCGGACAGGTCCGCCGACACATGCCCGCCACCGTGACTGGACGGTACTGAGCGCCAAACGCCCGCCCAACCCCTAGAGAACCCCTGATCGACCGGCCCGCGAGCGGCGTCGCGGCAGGCCCGGCGAGCGGCGGTGACCAGCGCCGCGAGGGCCGCTCAGGCGGGCTGTCCGGCGGCCGACGGCAGGATGCGGCGCAGCCGGCCGGGAGGCGTCGAGCGGCGGCGCCACTCCCGTGGGTAGCCGACCGAGACCTCTTCGAACCGGACCCCGTCGTACCAGGTGGTGCGCGGGATGTGCAGGTGGCCGTAGACGGCGACGCGGGCGTCGAAGCGGACGTGCCAGTCGGCCGTGGCCTCGGTGCCGCACCACTGGGCGAACTCGGGGTACCGCAGGATCCGGGTGGGCTCGCGCACGAGCGGGAAGTGGTTGACCAGGACGGTGGGCAGCCCGCCGCGCTCGGCGGTCAGCCGCCGCTCCGTCAGGGCCAGCCGCGCCCGGCACCAGGCGTCCCGCGTCGGGTACGGGTCCGGATGCAGCAGGATCTCGTCGGTGCAGACCACGCCGACCTCGTGGGCCCGTGCCAGGGCCTGCTCCTTCGTGTACGTCCCCGGGGGCCGGAAGGTGTAGTCGTAGAGCAGGAACAGCGGCGCGATCAGGACCGGGTCGTCGCCCTGCGGGTCCCAGACGGGGTACGGGTCCTCCGGGGTGATGACCCCGAGCCCCCGGCACAGTTGCACCAGGTGCTGGTAGCGCGCGTCCCCCCGCAGCTGGATCGGGTCCTCGCGGGGAGTCCACAGCTCGTGGTTGCCGGGGGCCCAGATGACCTTGGCGAAGCGGCGGCTGAGGAGTCCCAGCGCCCACTCGATGTCGCCGACGAACTCCCCGACGTCGCCGGCGACGACGAGCCAGTCGCCGTCGCGCTCCGGCCGCAGCCGCTCGACGATGGCCTTGTTCTCCGCGTGAACCACGTGCAGGTCGCTGATGGCGAGCAGTTGAGGCAAGCCGGATCCGGCCATGCGGACCTCCCGTCCATCCGGGGCACCGCACGCACCCACATCCGTACCGCTCGGCTGCCGGTGGGCAGGGCGAGGCGGCCTGGCGTGCTCCGACCCTACGGAGCCGGGCCCGCACCGGCACACCCCTAGACGGGATACGTGGACCCCTAGGCAGCCGCGCCTGCCCGACGGCGCCGGTCAGGCGTCCGGCGCCGTCGGGTGTCCCTTTCCCCGGCCCGTCCCGCCCGGGGTCGGGCAGTGTCCGCTCAGGACTTGCCGAACTCCCGCTGGATGATGTCGAAGAGCTCGTCCCGGCTGGCCGACTCCAACTCCTCTGCGGCGGCCGGCGCCGGTGCGGTGGCGGCGGGTCGGCCCCGCCACCGGGTCAGCAGGTCCTCCAGCCGACCGACGACCGCGTCGTCGACCTGGTCGCCCGGCAGCCCGCCGAGGAGCTTGTCGAGGCGTTCGATCTCGGCCACGATCGGCAACGCCGGCTGCTCGGGCGCCAACTCGGCCCGCAGGTGACCGGCGAGCGCGTTCGGGGTGGGATGGTCGAAGACGAGGGTGGCGGGCAGTCCGATGCCCGTTGCGGCGGTCAGCCGGTTGCGCAGCTCGACTGCGGTGAGCGAGTCGAAGCCCAGTTCGAGGAAGCCGCGGGCGGGCCTGATCCCGCTCGGCGTGGCGTGTCCCAGCACCGCCGCGGCGGTGCCGCGGACCAGGTCGAGCAGGATGCGGTCGCGCTCCGACCCGGAGGCGGCGGCGAGCCGCTCGCGCAGCGCCGACGCCGCGCCGCGGTCCTCGCCCTTCGGCGCCTCCTCGGCCTGTGCGGGCTGTGCTTCGGGGATGTCGGTGAACAGACGCGACGGACGCAACGCCGTGAACGACGGCACAAACCGATCCCACCGCACATCCGCCACCACCACCTGCCCCTCACCACCATCCAACGCCCGCTGCAACGCCACCACCGCCAACTCCGGAGCCATCCCCGGCAACCCACGCCGACTCAACTGCTCCCCCGCCACCCCCACCGCCATACCCGCCTCAGCCCACGGCCCCCACGCCACCGACGTCCCCACCAACCCACGCCCACGCCGCGACACCACCAACCCATCCACAAACGCATTCGCCGCCGCATACCCCACCTGACCCGCAGAACCCCACACCCCCGCAATCGACGAAAACACCACAAACGCATCCAAATCCAAACCAGCAGTCAACTCATCCAACACCACCGCACCACCAACCTTCGCCCGCAACACCTCCTCCACCTCACCCACACCCACCTCACCCAACGGCGTCAACTGCGCCACACCAGCCGCATGCACCACCGCCCGCAACCGCTCACCCCGACCCGCCAAATCCCCCAACAACCCCGCCACCGCACCACGATCCGCCACATCACAACCCACCACCGACACCCGCACACCCAAACCCTCCAACCGCCCCACCAACTCACCCACACCCGGCGCACCACCACCACGCCGACTCACCAACACCACATGCTCCGCACCCACACCCACCGCCCACAACGCCACCCGCGCACCCAACGCCCCCGTACCACCCGTCACCAACACCGTCCCCGACAACCGAAAACCACCACCACCCGCACCCGCACCAGAACCCGCACGCACCAACCGCCGCACAAACACACCCGACGACCGCAACGCCACCTGATCCTCAACCCCCGACGACAACACCCCACACAACCGACCCCACACACCCCCACCCAACACACCCGGCAAATCCACCAAACCACCCCACCGCAACGGCACCTCCAAACCCACCACCCGACCCAAACCCCACACCGCAGAACCCGCGACATCCGCCAGCTCGTCCGAGCCGCCGACCGACACCGCCCCGCGCGTCAGCCACCACAACCGGCCCGACCCACCGACGTCGGTCAGCGCCTGCACCACGGCCAGCGCCGTCGACACCTCGGCGGCGGCCGGAACCGGGGACGCCTCCCGCGGCTCGGCCAGCGACAGCAGGGACACCACGTGGGCGTCCCGGGCGTCGGAGCTCATCGCCTCCAGCAGCAGCCGCGCCACCCGGTCGCGGTCGGCGCCGGCCGGGACCAGCACCGGGACCGCCCGGTCGGCCCGGGCAGCCAGCGCCGCGGCCACCGGGTGGTCCTCCTGCCCGGGCGCCATCAGCAGCAGCCAGGTTCCCGCCAACGTCGCGGAGTCCGGCACGGCGGCCGTACGCCACGTCGCCCGGTACCGCCAGGAGTCGACGATCGCCCGCTGCTGCGTCGCCCGCCGCCACCGGGCGAGTTTGGGCAGCAGCGCCGTGGACGGCTCGTCCGCGCCCACGGCGAGATCCTCGCCCAGCACGCCGAGGTCCCCGGACTCGACCGCCGCCCAGAACTGCTCGTCGGACGGGGCGTCGGCCCGCTCCGGAGCCGAGCCGGGCTGGGGGTCCTCCAGCCAGTAGCGCTGCCGGTCGAAGGCGTAGGTGGGCAGTTCCACCGCGCGCGGCCGGGTGCCGGTCTGGCCGAGGTACGCCGCCCAGTCGACGGCCACGCCGGCGGCCCAGAGCTGCCCCGCGGCACTGGTGAGGGTGGTGACGTCGGGCTGGCTGCGGCGCAGCGTGGCGACGTACCGCACGTCGTCGGCCGTGTCCGCCTCGGCGGCCATGGCGGTGAGGACCGCGTCCGGGCCGACCTCCAGGAAGGTGTCCACCCCCTGTGCCCGCAACGCCGCCACACCGTCGGCGAAGCGCACCGGCTGCCGCACGTGCCGCACCCAGTAGCCGGGCTCGGTGATCTCTGCGGCGTCCGCGACCGCGCCGGTCACGTTCGACACGATCGGGATCCTCGGCGACCGCCAGTCGAGCCCTGCCACCACCGACGCGAACTCCTCCAGCATCGGATCCATCAACCGCGAGTGGAACGCGTGACTGACCGCCAGTTCCTTGACCCGCCAACCCCGCTCACGAGCGGTCGCCACCACCGAGGTCACCTCGCCGACGGCACCCGACACCACCACCGACGCCGGACCGTTCACCGCCGCCACGTCCACCGCCGCGCCGGTCACGCCGATCAGCTCGGCGACAGCCTCCTCCGACGCGCCGACCGCCGCCATCACCCCACCAGCCGGCAGCGCCTGCATCAACCGGCCCCGCGCCGCCACCAGGGTGCACGCATCCGCCAGGGACAACATCCCGGACACGTACGCCGCCGTCACCTCACCGATCGAATGACCCGCCAGGTAGTCCGCCCGCACACCCCACGACGACAACAACTCCCACAACGCCACCTCGACCGCGAACAACCCCGCCTGCGCGAACACGGTCTGATCCAACAGAGCCCCATCGGCGGTGCCCGTCTCCGCGAACACCACCTCGCGCAACGCACGCGGCAACAAGCCGTCAAAACGGGCGCACACCTCGTCGAACGACGCCGCGAACACCGGAAACGCGTCGTACAGCTCCCGGCCCATGCCCGCACGCTGCGAACCCTGACCCGTGAACAACACCGCCCGACGACCCGCCGACACCACACCCGAGACCCGGCCCTCGGCCACCGCCGACAGACCAGCAACCAACTCGTCCACCGACGAACCCCACACCACCGCCCGATGCTCCAACGCAGCCCGGGTCGTCGCCAACGACCACGACACGTCCGCCACCGCAAGGCCGGACCGTTCCCGCACGAACGACGCCAACCGCGCCGCCTGACCCACCAGACCCCGCTCCGAACGACCCGACACCACCCACGGCACCGGCAACCCGACGGGCGCGGCAGACGCCGCGGCGGGCTCCGGCTCCGGCTGCTCGATGATCACGTGGGCGTTCGTGCCGGAGATGCCGAACGACGACACGGCAGCCCTGCGTGCGCGGCCCGCACCCGGCCACTCGCGCGCCTGGGTCACCAGCTCCACCGCACCCGACGACCAGTCCACATGCGACGAGGGCTCGTCCACGTGCAGCGTCGCCGGCACGGTCCCGTACCGCATCGCCAAGACCATCTTGATGACGCCCGCCACCCCGGCGGCGGCCTGCGTGTGACCGATGTTCGACTTCACCGACCCCAGCAGCAGCGCGTCCCGGTCGTCGCGGTCCTGCCCGTACGTGGCGAGCAGCGCCTGGGCCTCGATGGGGTCGCCCAGCGTCGTGCCCGTGCCGTGCGCCTCCACGACGTCGACGTCGGCGACACCCAGCCGGGCGTTCGCGAGGGCCTGGCGGATCACCCGCTGCTGCGAGGGGCCGTTCGGCGCCGTCAACCCGTTCGACGCACCGTCCTGGTTGACGGCCGTGCCCCGCACGACCGCGAGGACCCGGCGCCCGTCGCGCCGCGCGTCCGACAGCCGCTGCACCAGCAGCACGCCGACGCCCTCGGACCAGCCCGTGCCGTCCGCCGCGTCGGAGAACGACTTGCACCGGCCGTCGGGGGCCATGCCCCGCTGGCGGGAGAAGTCGATGAACGTCTCGGGCGTCGCCATCACGGTGACGCCACCGGCCAGGGCCAGGTCGCACTCGCCCGACCGCAGCGCCTGCACCGCCAGATGCAACGCCACCAGCGACGACGAACACGCCGTGTCCACAGTCACCGCCGGACCCTCGAACCCGAACGAATACGCCACCCGACCCGACAACACGCTGCTGGCGGTGCCGACGCCGAGGTAGCCGTCGAGGGCCTCCGGAACGTCGGCCAGCCCGGCGGCGTGGTTGTGGTACATCATGCCGGCGAACACGCCGACGGGGCGGCCCCACAGCGCGAGCGGGTCGATCCGGGCGTCCTCGATGGCCTCCCACGCGGTCTCCAGCAGCAGCCGCTGCTGCGGGTCCATGGCGAGCGCCTCGTGCGGCGAGATCTTGAACAGGCTGGCGTCGAAGTCGCCGGCGTCGGCCAGGAAGCCGCCCTCGCGGGCGTAGCTGCTGCCCCGGCGCGCGCCGGACGGGTCGTACAGGTCGGCGACGTCCCAGCCCCGGTCGGCGGGGAAACCGGTGATGCCGTCCCCACCGGCCACGAGGAGGTCCCACAACTGCTCGGGGCTGCGCACGCCGCCGGGGTAGCGGCAGCTCATGCCGACGATCGCGATCGGCTCGTCGAGCGCCGCGACGGCGGCGACCGGGGTCGCCTGGGCGTCGGCCCCGGTTCCGGTCTCGGCGTCCAGGTGCTCGGCGAGGGCGAGCGGGGTCGGGTGGTCGAAGACCAGGGTCGCCGGCAGGCGCAGGCCGGTGACCGCGCCCAGGCGGTTGCGCAGTTCGACGGCGGTCAGCGAGTCGAAGCCCAGCTCGGTGAACGGGCGTCCGGCCTCGACGGCTGCGGCGTCGGCGTACCCCAGGACCGTCGCGACCTGGTCGAGGACGAGCCGCAGCAGGGCCGCGGCGCGCTCCTCGCGGTCGAGCCCGGTCAGCCGCTCGGTCAGCGCGGCGGTCTCCGCCGGGCCGGAGCGCGCGGCGCGACGCCGGGGCGCCCGGACCAGGCCGCGCAGGACCGACGGCAGGGTGCCCGCCTCGGCCTGGGCGCGCAGCGCCGGACCGTCCAGCACCATCGGCACCGTCGCGGGCAGGCCGGTGAGCAGCGCGGCGTCGAGGAGCGCCAGGCCGTCCGCCTCGGGAAGCGGCCGTACGCCCGCGCGGGCCAGCCGGTCGGTGTCGGCCCGGTCGAGGCCGGCTGTCATGCCGCCGCCCGACTCGGCCCACGGTCCCCAGGCCAGCGAGTGCGCGGGGAGGCCCGCGGCCCGCCGCCGGTGCGCGAGCGCGTCCAGGAAGGCGTTGGCCGCCGCGTAGTTGGCCTGGCCGGGGCTGCCGGTCACGCCCGCCGCCGAGGAGTACGTGACGAAGAGCGCGAGGCGGCTGCCGGCGGTCAGGTCGTGCAGGTGCGCGGCGGCGTCCACCTTCGGCCGGAGCACCTCGTCGAGGGACTCGGCGGTGAGCGAGGTCAGGGTGCGGTCGGCCAGCACGCCCGCGGTGTGCACCACGCCGGTGAGCGGGTGCGCGGTGTCGATCCGGTCCAGCAGCGCGGCGAGGGCGTCGGGGTCGGCGGCGTCGCACGCCTCGACCGTCGCGGTGGCGCCCAGGTCGGCGAGGTCGGCGAGCAGGTCGGCGGCGCCGGCCGCGGCGGGCCCGCGCCTGTTGGTCAGCACCAGGTGGCGGACCCCGTGCCGGGTGACGAGGTGGCGGGCGACGAGCGCGCCCAGGGCACCGGTGCCGCCGGTGACCAGCACCGTGCCGTCCGGGTCCAGCGCCGGCGCCGGCGCGTCGGGTTCCGGGGTGGCGACGAGCCGGGGCACCCGGACCACGCCGTCGCGCACCGCCGCTTGCGGCTCGTCGGCCGACAGCAGGCCGGCGAGGGCGGAGGCGGAGCTCTCCTCGTCGTCGAGGTCGACGACGAGGAACCGGCCGGGGTGTTCGGCCTGGGCGGACCGGAGCAGGCCCCACACGGCGGCGCCGGCCAGGTCGGCCACGTCGGCGTCGGCGTCCACGGCGACGGCGCCGCGGGTGAGGACCACCAGCCGGGATCCGCCGGTGTGGCGCTCGGCGGCGAGCCAGCCCTGGAGCACGGCGAGGACCTCGGCGAGCAGGTCGTGGACCGGGCCGGGGCCGGTCGCGGCAGCGCCGGCCGCCTGGTACAGCACGACGTCGGGCACCCCCGCGTCGCAGAGCGCGGCGAGGTCGGCGTGCCGGTCGGCGGTCACGCCGGTCGGCAGCGGCGTGGGGCGGTCGCCGAGCACCGCCCAGGTCGTGCGGTCGGGCGCGCCCACGCCGCCGGCGTGCCGGGGCCAGTCGAGGCGGAACAGCGCGCGGCGCCACGGGGATGCGCCGGCGGTGAGCTCCCCCGCCGGCAGGGGCCGCAGCACCAGGGAGCCGATCCGGGCGACGGGCGCACCGGTCGCGTCGGCGACCAGCATGGACACCGTGTCCGCACCGGTGGGGGTCAGCCGTACCCGCAGCGTGTCCGCACCGTGGGCGGACAGGGTCACGTCGGACCAGGCGAACGGCATCCGGGCCTCGCCGGGGTCGACGATGCCGAACCCGACCGCCTGCACGGCGGCGTCGAGCAACGCCGGGTGCAGCCCGTACGCGCCGGCCTCGTCGGCCGCCGGCTCGGGCAGCGCCACCTCGGCATACACGTCGGTGCCGACGCGCCAGGCGGCGCGCAGCCCGGAGAAGGCCGGGCCGTACGCGAAACCGGCCCG
The DNA here is from genome assembly GCF_000177655.2 of Micromonospora sp. L5. NCBI lineage: Bacteria > Bacillati > Actinomycetota > Actinomycetes > Micromonosporales > Micromonosporaceae > Micromonospora > Micromonospora sp. L5. The sequence goes on from NC_014815.1 coordinate 6,520,529, forward strand.
CGCCGCCCGCCCGGTCAGCTCCGACACGTCCAGGGAGGTGGCGTCGCTCGGCGGCCACTGCGCCGGCGTGCCGGTGTCCTCATCCGGCTCCGGGGTGAGCAGGCCGGTGGCGTGTCGCACCCAGATGTCGTCGGTGCCGGCGCGGCGGGCGTGGACGGTGAGCTGCCACGCTCCGCCACCGGCGCGTTCGGCGGCGACCTGCACGTCGACGCCGCCAGTCTCGGGCAGCACCAGCGGCGCCTGGAGGGTCAGCTCGGCGAGCCGTTCGGCGCCGACCTCCGCGCCGGCCTGCAGCGCCAGCTCCACGAACCCGGTGCCGGGCAGGAGCACGACGTCGCGCAGGGCGTGGTCGGCCAGCCAGGGCTGGGTCTCCACGGACAACCTGCCGGTGAGCGTCACCTCGTCGCCGTCGGCCGAGCGGAACACCGCGCCGAGCAGCGGGTGGCCGGTCGGGGTCAGCCCGGCGGCGGTCACGTCGGCGGGCTGCGGCAGGGGCAGCAGCCAGTAGCGTTCGCGTTGGAACGCGTACGTGGGCAGGTCGACCGGCACGGGCGGGCCGGCGAACAGGGCCGCCCAGTTCACCGGCACGCCCCGGGTCCACAGGGTGGCCGCGGCGGCCAGGGCGCTCGTCGCCTCGTCGTGCTCGGCGCGCAGCACGGGGACGCAGACCGCCTGGTCCGCGCCGACGATCTCCTGGGTGAGCGCGCAGAGCACCCCGCCCGGTCCCACCTCGACGTACGCGCCCACACCCAGCTCACGCAGGGCGGTCACGGCGGCGTCGAAGCGGACCGTGTCGCGGACGTTGCGCAGCCAGTACGCCGGGGAGCACACCTCTTCGGGGTCGAGCACCGCTCCGGTCACTGTGGAGACCACGGGGATGCGGGGCGCGGCGAAGGCCAGTTGCCCGAGCACGTCGCCGAACGCGTCGAGCATCGGGTCCATGCGGGCGGAGTGGAACGCGTGGCTGACCCGCAGCCGCCTGGTGCTGCGGCCGAGGGCCGCGAAGTGTGCGGCGACCGCCAGCACGGCGTCCTCGTCGCCGGAGACGACGACGGACTCCGGGCCGTTGACGGCGGCCAGCCGGGCGCCGGCCGTCCCGGCGACGGTGGCCAGGTGCGCGCGCACCTCCGCCTCGGTGGCACGGATCGACACCATGGCGCCACCGGTGGGCAGCGCCTGCATCAGGGTGCCCCGGGCGGCCACCAGGCGGGCGGCGTCGGGCAGCGACAGGACGCCGGCGATGTGCGCGGCGGCCACCTCGCCGACCGAGTGCCCGGCCACGAAGTCCGGCACGACACCCCAGGACTCGACGAGCCGGTAGGCGGCGACCTCGACGGCGAAGAGCGCCGCCTGGGCGTACCCGGTGCGGTCGAGAACGTCGGCGGGGCCGTCGAGCACGCCGCGCAGCGGCCGGTCGAGGTGCTTGTCCAGCTCTGCGCAGGCGGCGTCGAAGGCCTCGGCGAAGGCCGGGAAGGCGGCGTACAACCGCTGGCCCATGCCGACGCGCTGGGCGCCCTGGCCGGTGCAGAGCACCGCGACGCGGGTGGGGCCGGCGACCCCGCGCCGCACGGACGCCGCCGGGATCCCGTCGGCCAGCGCGCCGAGCCCGGCGAGCAGCTCGTCCCGGTCGGCACCGAGCAGCACGGCCCGGTGTTCCAGGACGGACCGGCCGGTGGCCAGGGTCCGGCCCACGGCGGCCGGCGTGGCATCGGGGTGCTCGGCGAGCCAGGAGCGCAGCCGGTCGGCCTGGGCACCGAGCGCTGCGGCGCTGCGCGCGGAGACGACCCACGGCAGCGGGTCGGGGCCGGTGACGGCGTCGGTGGCCGGCTGCGGCGCGGGCGGGGCGGCCTCGACGATGACGTGGGCGTTGGTGCCACTGACGCCGAACGAGGAGACGCCGGCGCGCATGGGCCTCGTCGCGCTCGGCCACGGGCGCGGCTCGCGGAGCAGGCTCACCGCGCCGGCCGACCAGTCGACGTGCGGGGACGGCTCGTCGACGTGCAGGGTGCGCGGCAGGACGCCGTGACGCATCGCCATGACCATCTTGATGACGCCGGCGACGCCGGCGGCGGCCTGGGTGTGCCCGAGGTTCGACTTGATCGATCCGAGCCACAGGGGCTGGTCGTCGGCCCGGTCCCGGCCGTACGTGGCGAGCAGGGCCTGCGCCTCGATGGGGTCGCCGAGGCGGGTGCCGGTACCGTGGGCCTCGACGGCGTCCACGTCAGCCGGGGCGAGCCGGGCGTTGGCGAGGGCCTGGCGGATCACGCGTTGCTGCGACGGGCCGTGCGGCGCGGTGAGGCCGTTGGACGCGCCGTCCTGGTTGACCGCGCTGCCGCGCACCACGGCGAGCACCCGGTGGCCGTTGCGCTGGGCGTCGGAGAGCCGCTCCAGCAGCAGCAGCCCGGCACCCTCGCTCCAGCCGGTGCCGTCGGCGGTGGCCGCAAAGGACTTGCACCGCCCGTCCGGGGACAGGCCGCGCTGCCGGCTGAAGCCGATGAACGTGTCGGGGCTGGACATGACGGTGACGCCGCCGGCCAACGCGAGGGTGCACTCGCCGGAGCGCAGCGCCTGCACGGCGAGGTGCAGCGCCACCAGTGAGGACGAGCAGGCGGTGTCGACGGTGACGGCCGGGCCCTCGAACCCGAAGGTGTACGAGATCCGGCCGGAGACGACGCTGCCGTGGTTGCCCGTGCCGACGAACGCCTCCACCTCCTGCGGGACGCCGTTGAGCCGGGAGACGTAGTCGTGGTACATGACGCCGGTGAAGACGCCGGTGCGGCTGCCCTTGAGCGAGTCCACGGCGAGGCCGGCCCGCTCGACCGTCTCCCAGGCGACCTCCAGCAGGAGGCGCTGCTGCGGGTCCATGGCCAGCGCCTCGCGGGGCGAGATGCCGAAGAACCCGCCGTCGAACTCGCCGGCGTCGTGCAGGAAGCCGCCCTCGCGGGTGTACGACTTGCCGTGCGCGTCCGGGTCGGGGTCGTAGAGGTTCTCCACGTCCCAGCCCCGGTCCGCCGGGAAGGGTGTGACGGCGTCGACGCCGGACTCGACCAGCCGCCACAGCGCCTCCGGAGTCCGCACCCCGCCCGGGTAGCGGCAGCCCATCCCCACGATCGCGATCGGCTCGTGGTTCTGCTCGTCGACGGCCCGCAGGCGTTCGCTGGTCTCGTGCAGGTCAGCGGTGACGCGCTTGAGGTACTCGCGGAGCTTGGCTTCGTTCGCCATCGGGTTGATCACCTGTCGCTAAGGGGCAAGCGGCGGACTCGGGCTCAGGATCGGCCGAACTTCTGATCGATGAAGTCGAACAGCTCGTCGTCCGAGGCGTCATCGAGGGCCTGGCTGACGTCGTCGGGCCGGGCGGTGGCGTCGCTCCACCGGGTGACCAGCGTCCGGAGGCGGACCGCCACGGCGGTACGCGTCTCATCGTCGGCGGCCAGCCGCTCCAGCTCTTCCGGCGCGGTCGCGGCGAACGCGGCCTCCAGCCGGTCCAGCTCGGCGAGCAGACCCGGTTCGGGCTTCGGCGGGACGGCGTCGACCAGCAGGAAGTCGGCGAGGGCGGCGGGCGTGGGGCAGTCGAAGATCAGGCTCGCCGGCAGCCGGATGCCGGTGAGGGCGGTCAGCCGGTTGCGCAGCTCCACGGCCGTCAGCGAGTCGAAGCCGAGGCCGGTGAACGTCTGCCCGGACGGTACGACGGTGGCCGGCGGGTAGCCGAGCACCTCGATGACCTGCGCCTTGACGAGTTCCTCCACCAGCCGGCCGCGTTCCGCCTCGGGCGTGCCGGCGAGGCGCTGCGCGAAGGACGGACCGCCGTCGCCGCCGCCCTCGACAACGCGCCGCCGGGCCCGGACCAGGCCGCGCAGCGGCGCCGGGAGCTGGCCTGCGTCGGCCTGGCGGCGCAGCGCGGCGAGGTCGAGCAGCGCAGGCACCAGGTGGGGGCGTCCACCGTGCAGGCCGGCGTCGAAGAGGCGCAGCGCCCGGCCGGTGTCGAGTGGGCTGAGGCCGTTGCGGCTCATCCGCTGCCGCTGGGCGGCGTCGAGTGCGCCCGTCATCCCGCTGTCCGCGGCCCAGAGGCCCCAGGCCAGGGACGTGGCGGCGAGGCCGGAGGCGTGCCGGTGCCCGGCGAGGCCGTCGAGGAACGCGTTCGCGGCGGCGTAGTTGCCCTGCCCGGGGCCGCCGAGGACGCCGGCGACCGACGAGAAGAGGACGAACATCGCCAGCGGCCGCGATCGGGTCAGCTCGTGCAGGTGCCAGGCGGCGTCGGCCTTGGCGGAGAGGACGGCTGACAGCCGGCCGGGGGTCAGCGCCGAGATCACCGCGTCGTCGAGGACGCCGGCGGCGTGCACCACGCCGGTGAGCGGGTGCTCGGCGGGAACGTCGTCCAGCACCGCGGCCAGGCGGTCCCGGTCCGCCACGTCGGTGGCGACCAGGCGGGCCTGCGCACCCAGCGCGGTCAGCTCGGCGAGCAGTTCCACGGCGCCGGGGGCGTCGGTTCCGCGGCGGCTGACCAGCAGCAGATGGCGCACCTTGTGCGTACTGACCAGGTGCCGGGCCAGCAGACCGCCGAGGGCGCCGGTGGCTCCGGTGACCAGGACCGTCCCGTCGGGGTCGAGGCCGGCGGCCGGGGCCGGGTCGAGGACGGCTGGCGCGAGCCGGGGCGTCAGGACCTGCTCGTCCCGGACCGCCAGTTGGGGTTCGCCGGTGGCGACCGCACGGGCCACCAGGTCCACCGTGCAGGACTCCGGCTGCCGCGCCTCGTCGAGGTCCACGAGCACGAAGCGGTCGGGGTGCTCGGCCTGGGCCGAACGCAGCAGGCCCCAGACCGCCGCGCCGGGCAGGTCGCCCGCACGGCAGGTGTCGCCGGCGGAGACGGCCCCGCGGGTCAGCACGACCAGCCGCCGCGCCGCCAGCCGGTCGTCGGCGAGCCAGCCCTGGACGGCGGTCAGCACTGCGGTGAGCCGGCTGCGCGTCGCGGCGGGGACCGGGGCGTGCTCGTCGTCGGCGTACGCGGCGAGCAGCACCAGTTCCGGGTCGATCCGGCCGGAGTCGACCGCCTCCGCCAGCTCGGCGAGCCTGTACCTGGCGATCTCGGACAGGTCGGACGGTGCGTCGCCGAGGAGCACCACCCGGACGGTCGCCGGGGTTCCCGGCCGCACGCTCTGCCAGCTGACGGCGTACAGCGAGTCGGCGGCGGAGTCACCGGCGCGCACCTGGTCGGCGGTGACGGGGCGAGAGACCAGGGAGTCTATCCGGGCGACGGGTGCGCCGGCCGGGTCGGTCAGGGTCAAGGTCACGCCGCCGCCGGTGCGCCGGGCGCGTACCCGCAGCGCGGTCGCGCCGACCGCCGAGAGGGTGACGCCGGTCCAGGCGAAGGGCAGGCGTACGCCGGAGGCATCCTCCCCGTCGGAGTCGAGCAGACCGACGATGTGCAGCGCCGCGTCCAGCAGGGCGGGATGCAGGCCGAAGCCGGCGACCTCGGTGCCGTCGGGCACCGCCACCTCGGCGCACACCTCGTCGTCGGTGCGCCAGACGGCGCGCAGGCCACGGAAGAGCGGACCGTACTCGACGCCCAGACGGGACAGTTCGGTGTAGATGCCGTCGACCGCGACGGCGGTGGCGGCGCTGGGCGGCCACGGCGCCGGATCGGACCTGTCGGGCTGCGGTACGGCCGGGGCGAGGATGCCCGCCGCGTGACGGTCCCACTCGCCGTCCGCGTCGGTGGCGGCTCGGGAGTGGATGGTGACCGTCCGGCGACCGTCCTCGTCCACCGCGCCCAGCTTCACCTGCACCGCCCGGGTGCCGTCCTCGGCGAGCGCCAGCGGGGCCTGGAGGGTCAGCTCGTCGAGGGTGTCGCAGCCGACCTGCGCGCCCGCGTGCAGGACCATCTCGACCAGGGCGGCGCCGGGCACCACCACCGAGTCCCAGACGACATGTTCGGCGAGCCACGGGTGTGTCAGTACGGAGAGTTCGGTGCCGAAGACCCGTACGTCGTCGTCGGCCACGCGTACGGCGGCGTCGAGCAGCGTGTGGTCGACGGGGCGGACGCCGAGCCCGGGCGCCGACTCAGCCCCCGTAATGGTGTTGAGCCAGTAGCGCTGATGGTCGAAGGCGTACGTGGGCAGGGCGATGGTGCGGGGACGTGCCCCGGCCGCCCGCTCGGGGCCGGACCCGTCGAGGGCGGTGAGGTATCCGGTCCAGTCGACGCGGCCGCCGGTGACGTACCACTCGGCGAGGGCGGCGCGCAGCGTGTCGGCCTCGGAATGGCCGGCACGCATCGTGGCGACGTACCGCACGTCGCCGGCCGCCTCCACACAGTCCTGCGCCATGGCGGTGAGTACGGCGTCGGGGCCGATCTCGAGGAACTGCACGACGTCCTGCTGGTGGAGCGTGCGCACCGCGTCGGCGAACCGCACGGGCTGGCGTACGTGCCGGACCCAGTAGCCCGGGTCGGTGAGTTCGTCCGCCTCCGCCACCGCGCCCGTCACGTTCGACACGACCGGCACCCGCGGCACCCGCCAATCCAACCCGGAAACCACCGACCGGAACTCATCCGACATCGGATCCATCAACCGCGAATGAAACGCGTGACTGACCGACAACTCCTTGACCCGCCAACCCCGCTCACGCGAGGCCGCCACCACCGAAGCGACCTCGCCGGCGGCACCCGACACCACCACCGACGCCGGACCGTTCACCGCCGCGATATCCACGCCCGCACCGGTCACGCCGATCAGCTCACCAACCGACTCCTCCGACGCGCCCACCGCCGCCATCACACCGCCGCTGGGCAGGGCCTGCATCAACCGGCCCCGCGCCGCCACCAGCACACACGCATCCGCCAGGGAGAGCATCCCCGCCACATACGCGGCCGTCACCTCACCGATCGAATGACCCGCCACAAAATCGGCCCGCACACCCCACGACGACAGCAACTCCCACAACGCCACCTCCACCGCGAACAACCCCGCCTGCGCAAACACCGTCTGATCCACCAAGCCCGCCTCGGCACTGCCCGCCTGCGCGAACACCACATCCCGCAACGCACGCGGCAACACACCATCGAAACGGGCGCACACCTCGTCGAACGCCGACGCGAACACCGGAAACGTCTCGTACAGCTCCCGGCCCATACCCACACGCTGCGAACCCTGACCCGTGAACAACACCGCCCGACGACCCGCCGACACCACACCCGACAACCGACCCTCGGCCACCGCCGACAGACCAACGGCAAGCTCGTCCACCGACGAACCCCACACCACCGCACGATGCTCCAACGCCGCCCGCGCCGTCACCAACGACCACGACACATCCAGCGGCGACACATCCGACTTACGCGCGAACGACGCCAGCCGCGACGCCTGACCCGACAGACCCCGTTCCGAACGACCCGACACCACCCACGGCACCGGCAACCCGACCGGCGCCACCCCGCCCTCGAGGTCGGCCCCGGCTTCAGCCTCCGGCTGCTCCAGGATCACGTGCGCGTTCGTCCCCGAGATACCGAACGACGACACACCCGCCCGCCGGGGACGCTCCACGCCCGGCCACTGCCGCGAGGCCGTCACCAACTCCACCGCACCCGACGACCAGTCCACATGCGACGACGGCACATCCACGTGCAAAGACGCCGGCACCACACCATGCCGCATCGCCAAAATCATCTTGATGATGCCGGCCACCCCGGCGGCAGCCTGCGTGTGACCGATGTTCGACTTCACCGATCCCAGCAACAACGGCACATCCCGACCCTGCCCGTACGTCGCCAGCAACGCCTGCGCCTCGATCGGATCACCCAACGTCGTACCCGTACCGTGCGCCTCCACCACGTCGACGTCCGCCACACCCAACCCCGCGTTGGCGAGCGCCTGCCGGATCACCCGCTGCTGCGACGGACCGTTCGGCGCCGTCAAACCATTCGACGCGCCATCCTGGTTCACCGCCGTGCCCCGCACCACCGCAAGAACCCGACGCCCGTCACGTTGCGCGTCCGACAACCGCTGCACCAGCAACATCCCGACACCCTCGGCGAGCGCTGTGCCGTCCGCCGCGTCGGCGAACGCCCGGCACCGGGCCACCGGGGACAGGTTTCCCTGCCTGGTGAAATCGATGAACACCGCAGGGGTGGGCATGACCGTGACGCCGCCGGCCAGCGCGAGATCGCACTCCCCCGACCGCAGCGCCTGCACCGCCAGATGCAACGCCACCAGCGACGACGAACACGCCGTGTCCACAGTCACCGCCGGACCCTCGAACCCGAACGAATACGCCACCCGGCCCGAGGCGATGCTGCCCGCGTTGCCGAGACCGAGGTAGTCCTCCACGCCCGCCGGCGGGGTCTGCGGCGGATGCGCGTACCCGCTGTGGGTCATGCCGGCGAAGACCCCGGCCCGGGCGTTCTTCAGGCTGGTGGGGTCGATTCCCGCCGACTCGACGGCCTCCCACGAGGTCTCCAGCAGCAGCCGCTGCTGCGGGTCCATGGCGAGCGCCTCACGCGGCGAGACCTCGAACAGCCGGGAGTCGAACTCGGCGGCGTCGGCCACGAATCCGCCCTCGCGGACCGAGGAGGTGCCCGGCCGGGACCGCTCCGGGTCGTAGAGCGCGTTGAGGTCCCAGCCACGGTCGGTGGGGAAGGAGGCGATCGCGTCACCGCCGGACGAGACGAGGTCCCACAGTTCCTCGGCCGTGCGCACCCCGCCGGGGAACCGGCAGCCGATACCGACGATCGCGATGGGCTGCTGCGCGTCGGCCTCGACGTCCCGGAGCCGTTGCCGGGTCCGCCGCAGGTCGGCGGTGACTCTCTTGAGGTACTCCCGGAGCTTCTCTTCGGTGTCCATCATCCCAGCCCATCGCGATTCACGGCGGAGACTCGACGTAAGCGACGGTACGAATGCGCAGAGTTCTCAGGCGACACCTGTATCTGTCGTTCGGCTCGCTCGGCCGAGAGCCACGCAGATCCCCATCTGCCGGGAGAAGTTATTGGTTACGCGCGAGCGCGGACAACCCCTAACCAGGCAACCGACCAGCTAGGGGTGTCCGGTCCCGACCCGCCGCACTAGCGTCGCCTCGACCGGGTCCACGCCCGATCCGGTCGGCAACCGCAGCCGCCGGAAGGACCACCAGAGGATGACCACGCCAGAAACCGACAACGGCTTGTGGGTGCGACGCTTCCACCCCGCCCCGGGCGGCGCGAGGCGCCTGGTGTGCCTGCCCCACGCCGGCGGGTCGGCAAGCTTCTACTTCCCGGTGTCCCGCGGTCTCTCCCCCGCGGTGGAGGTGCTGTCGATCCAGTACCCGGGGCGGCAGGACCGGCGCCACGAGAAGTGCATCGGCGACATCCACGACCTCGCGCGCGAGGTGTTCACCGTGCTGCGGCCCTGGCGGGACGAGCCGCTGGCCATCTTCGGGCACAGCATGGGGGCCAGCCTCGGCTTCGAACTCGCCCGGCTCATCGAGCAGGACGGCGGCAGCGTCGCGCATCTGTTCGCGTCCGGGCGCCGGGCGCCGTCGAAGTCACGGCACGAGACGGTGCACCTGCTCGACGACGAGGGGCTGCTGGCCGACGTCCGGAAGCTGAGCGGCACCAACTCCGCCGTCCTCGGGGATCCGGAGATGCTGCGCGCCGCGTTGCCGGCGATCCGCAACGACTACCGGGCCGCCGAGCGGTACACCTACCGGCCGGGGCCGCCGCTGAGCTGCCCGATCACCGTCCTCACCGGCGACGACGACCCGAAGACGACTGTCGACGAGGCTCGGGCGTGGTCGGACCACACCACTGGAGCGTTCGACCTGAAGGTCTACCCGGGCGGGCACTTCTTCCTGGCCGAGCACCAGCCGGCGATCCTGCGGGCCGTCTCGGCAACCCTGAGCGCGGCACCGGCGGTCTGATCTCACGCCGACGGGGGCCCGTCCACCGGTCGTCACGACCGGTGGACGGGCCCCTCGGTACGCGCTGTCACCGCTTGTGGCCGACCGCGATCACGTAGTCGAGCTGCGCCAGCTCACGCTTCATGAGGTCCTGGTTCTTCCAGTGGGCCGCCATGCTCTTGCGGACGGCCGGCTTGACGACGGCCCGGAACGCGGGGTCGTTGGTCCGCTCGGCCATGTACGCCCGCCAGCCCTCCCACGTCTGGTCCTTGATCGAGCGGACCTCCGGGTTGGCGAAGCCGGCCTCGACCAGCTCCTGCCGGTACGTGTCCCGGTCGTGCCAGTTCTCCTTGGGAATGCTGAACTTGACGAAACTCAGCGGGCCGGACTGGATGGCCGCGCGGACGACGTCGCCGCTGACCGGGATGATGTCGGCAGTGGCGAGCACGCCGCCCGGGCGCAGCACCCGCAGCGCCTCGGCGAAGAACGCGCTGCGCGGGTAGAAGTGGAAGGCGGACTCCAGGGCGACGACCCGGTCGAAGGTGTTGTCCTCGAAGGGCAGTTCGGTGGCGCTGCCGAGCCGGAAGTCGGTCCGGTCGGCGAGCCCCTCCTCCTGCGCCCGGCGCTGCGCCGCCTCGACGTGATGCGGGGTGATGTTCAGGCCGTACACCTTGGCGACCTGGCGCTCGCGCAGCCACTTGAAGTCCTGGTCCCCGTAGCCGAAGCCGACGTCGAGCACGGTGTCGTCCGGCTTGAGCCCGGCGGCGTCGGCCAGCTTGTCGGCCAGCGCGTCGGCGGCCGTGTCGATGTCGGTGACCCCGTCGGACCAGTAGCCCACGTTCATGTAGTGGGTACGGCGGGCCGCGAACTCCACGTCGGGTGACTGGATCTCGTAGAAGCGCCGGACCCGGGTGATGGGGTCGGCGGTGAAGACCGTGCGGATCGCCCGGCCGGCGATCTTCAGGTTCTCGAACATGTCGGTTCCTTCCGGTGGGTGGATGCCGATCAGCCGCGCCGGATCTGCCGGCGCAGATCCTCGACGAGCGCGGGCACAGCGGCCGGGTCGGCGGCGGTGCCGAAGACGTAGAAGTCGGGCCGGACGAGGACCGCCACCGCGTCGTACCGCTTGAGGTGGGCCAGGTACACGTCGTCGAGGTCGAAGGCGGTCGGCGCGGCGCCGGATCCGGGTGCGGGCGCACCGGCGGGAACGATCCGGACGACCCGCGCGCCGAGCGCGTCCAGGAAGGTCCGGGCGTCGGCGTCGAGCAGGTCGTCGGGGTCCTCGGCGCAGAGCAGGACGAAGCCGGTGCCGACGACCTCGTCGAAGAGCCCGGCGCGGCCGTCGACCTCGACGCGACCCTGCGGCATCGGGGCGCCGGCGGCCTCGCAGCCGCTGTGCCGGACCCCGCCGGACAGGGGCTCCAGCAGGGACCGGGTGCGCGGGCGGGCGGTACGCCGGCGCAGCTCGGCGAGCATCGCGGCGTCGCGGCCGGCCGCGGCGGCGCGGTCGGTCTCGCAGATCACAGTGCCCGAGTCGATGGACATCCGGATGGCGTGCTGCACGTGCGCGCAGCGCTCCTCCTGGTAGGTGTCCAGCAGAGCCTCGTCGGCCAGGCCGCGGTGCACCAGGTCGAGCTTCCAGGCAAGGTTGAGGGCGTCGCGGAAGCCCGAACTCATCCCCTGCCCCATGAACGGCGGCATCACGTGCGCCGCGTCGCCGGCGAGCAGGATCCGCCCGGAACGCCAGCGCTCGGCCGAGCATGCCTGGGTGGTGTAGACGCCGTACCGCTCCAGGGTGGAGTTGTCCGGGGTGATGTCGAAGAGGCCGAGCAGCCGCCACACACTCTCGGCGCTCTCGAACTCCTCCCGGCTCTCCCCCGGCACCCGCATGAACTCCCACCGCCGGTGTCCCGGGCCGGCCGACACGGCCGTGCGGGGCCGCGCCGGGTCGCAGACCTGCAGGTTGTTCGGCTTGAACTCGCGGGCCTCGTGCGGGACCACGTCGCAGACCAGCCAGTCGTACGTGAAGCCGAGGTCGGTGACGCCGCTGCCCAGGTGCTCCCGCACGAAGCTGTTGGCCCCGTCGCAGCCGATGACCCAGCGGGCCGCGCGGACCTCCTCGCCGTCCGGGCCGGCGATGGTCACCTCGACCCCGTCGTCGTGCTCGACCAGGCCCGTCACCTGGTACGGGCGCAGCACCGTGACACCCGGCAACTCCGCGCCCCGCTCGGCGAGCAGCGCCTCCAGTCCCGGCTGGTAGAAGGAGACCGAGTCGGGCCAGCCCATCGGCCCGTCGCCGGTGACCTTGACGTGCAGCAGGGTCCGGCCGAAGCCGTTCTTGAAGGTGTACTCGCCCGACGACTCCACCACCGGGCCGAGGCGGTCGGCGACGCCGGCGGCGGCCAGGACACGGCTCGCCTCCCCGTCGTACGACACCGCGCGGGGGAAGTTGTACGGGGTGGCCCATCGCTCGACCGCCGTGACGGTGAGCCCTCGCTGCGCCAGCAGGATCGTGAGCATCTCACCGACGGGGCCGTAGCCCACGATCAGGACGTCGGTCGTCAGCATCGGTATCGGTTCCTCGGGGGTCGGTCGGACACGGGGTCGGCTTGTGGCGTGCGGGGCGGCCGGACGGCCATCAGATACCGAGTTCGGAGTCGATGAGGTCGAACAGGTCGTCGTCGCTGGCCAGTTCGAGGTCGAGGTCGGGATCGCCGCCCGAGCCGGCGCGCATCGTCCGCCACTTGGCGATCAGCACCTCCAGGCGGGACCCGATCTGGTCGTGCAGCTCCGGTTCCACAGTGGCCTCGGTCAGCGAGCGCTCCAGGTTCTCCAGGTCCGCGAGGACCGGCGGGACCGCCGGTCCGGTGTCCGGCGCCAGCTCGGACACCAGGTACGTGGCCAGCTCGTTCGGGTCCGGGTAGTCGAAGATCAGCGTGGCCGGCAGGCGCAGGCCGGTGGCCGTGGTCAGCCGGTTGCGCAGCTCGACGGCGGTCAGCGAGTCGAAGCCGATCTGACTGAACGCCCGGCCCGGGGCCACCGCCGCCCGGCTGCCGTGCCCGAGCACGCTCGCCGCCTGCTCGCGTACCAGGTCGACCACCAGGGTGTGGCGCTCAGGCCCGTCCAGCGCCGCCAGCTGGTCGGCGAGCGTACGCCCGCCGCCGGTCGGGGTGGCCGCCCGCGCGGTCGGCCGTTCCCGGCGCAGCAGCCCACGCAGCAGCGCCGGTGGCCGCTCGACCCGCTCGCCGAGCGCGGCGACGTCGATCCTCGTCGGCACCAGCACCGGCTCGGCCAGCCGCAGGCCCGCGTCGAACAGGGCCATCCCCAGCTCGGACGGGATGGCGAGCTGCGCGTCGCGGGCGGTGATCCGGGGATCGGTGCGGTCCAGCTTGGCGGTCATCTCACTGGCCTGCTCCCACAGCCCCCAGGCGAACGACCGGCCCGGCAGCCCCTCGGCGTGGCGGGCCAGGGCGAGCGCGTCGAGGAAGGCGTTCGCCGCGGCGTAGTTCGCCTGACCGGGTACGCCGAAGACGCCGGCGCCGGAGGAGAAGAGCACGAACCCGGCGAGGTCGAGGTGACGGGTGAGCTCGTGGAGGTGCCACGCGGCGTCGAGCTTCGGCGCGAAGACCGTGTCGACGCGCTGCGGGGTGAGGGCGGTGACCACCCCGTCGTCGAGCACCCCGGCGAGGTGCACGACGGCGGTCAGCGGGTGCCGGTCCGGTACCGCCGCCAGCACCCCGGCGAGGTCGTCCCGGTCGGACACGTCGGCTGCCACCACCGTGGCCTCGGCACCCAGGGCCCGCAGCTCGTCGACCGCCTCGGCCGCACCGGGGGCCCGCTCGCCGCGGCGGCTGACCAGCAGCAGCCGCCGGACGCCGTGCGTCTCGACCAGCCGCCGGGCGACCAGCCGGCCCAGGGTTCCGGTACCTCCGGTCAGCAGCACCGTGCCGGCGGGATCCCACTCCCGGGGCATGGTGAGCACCACCTTGCCGACGTGCCGGGCCTGGCTGACGTGCCGGAACGCCTCCGGTGCCTGGCGGACGTCCCACACCTGGGTGGGCAGCGGGGTGAGTACCCCGCGTTCGAAGAGCTCCAGCAGCACGACGAGCATGCGCTGCACCTCGTCGGGCTCCTCCAAGGTCAGGTCGAAGGCGGTGTAGGCCACCCCCGGGTGGTCGGCGGCGACGCGGTCGGCGTCGCGGATGTCGGTCTTGCCCATCTCGACGAACCGCCCGCCGCGCGGCAGCAGCCGCAGCGAGGCGTCGACGAACTCGCGGGCCAGCGAGTCCAGGACGACGTCGACACCCCGGCCGCCGGTGGCGGCGGCGAAGCGGGTCTCGAAGTCGAGGGTCCGGGACGAGGCCAGGTGTTCGTCGTCGAGACCGAGCGCGCGCAGGGCGCCCCACTTGGCGGGACTGGCGGTGGCGTACACCTCGGCCCCGAGGTGGCGGGCGAGCTGCACGGCGGCCATGCCGACGCCACCGGCCGCCGCGTGCACCAGCACCGACTCGCCGCGGGTGAGCCCGGCCAGGTTGACCAGCCCGTGGTAGGCGGTCAGGAAGACCACCGGCACGGAGGCGGCCTCCACATACGACCAGCCGACCGGCATCGGGGCCAGCAGGCGGCGGTCGGTGACCGCGACGGGCCCGAAGCAGCCCACGAAGACCCCGAACACGTGGTCGCCGGGCCGCAGGTCGGTCACCTCGGCGCCCACCTCGACGACCTCGCCGGCGCCCTCGCCGCCGAGCGGTCCCGCGTCGCCAGGGTAGAGGCCGAGTGCGTTGAGCACGTCGCGGAAGTTGAGGCCGGCGGCGCGGACGCGTACCCGGACCTCGCGGGGGCCGAGCGCGGCGTCGGCGGCGTCGGTGGCGACCAGAGTGAGGTTCTCCAGGCTGCCCCGCACCGGCGCGTCCAGCCGCCACGCGGCGGCGGGTGGTGCGGGCAGCTCACCGGCCGACCCGGCCCGCGCCAACCGCGGCACGTACGCCGCGCCGACCCGGATCGCGGCCTGCGGCTCGTCCGCCGCCAGCAGGGCGGCCACCTCATCGGGGCCGATCCCGTCGTGGTCGACGTCGACGACGACGATCTGGCCCGGGTTCTCCGACTGGGCGGAGCGCACCAGACCCCACGCCGCCGCGGCGGCCGGGTCGGTCACCTCGCCGGCGTGGTGCACGGCCACCGCGCCTCGGGTCACCAGCAGCAGCCGCGACGCCGCCCAGCGGGGCTCGGTGAGCCAACGCCGGACCAGGTCGAGGGCCTGTACGGCGGCATGGCGTGCCGCGCGGGCGGCGGGCTGCGCGGGGTCCGCGTCGAGCGGCACGAGCACCGCCGCGGGCAGAGCCAGTCCCGCGTCCACGGCGTCGGCGAGCCCGTCCAACCCATGGTGCAGCGGGAACCCGTCCAGGCCGGGGGCGACGGTCACGGCGTCGACCGGAGTGGCCGACTCGACGGGCGGCAGCGGCGTCCAGTCGACGCGGAACAGGGCGTCGCGGGTGGCGCGGTCGTCGGCGACGGCCAGCTCGGTGGCGGAGATCGGGCGCATCGTCAGGGCGGCCACCTCGGCCACCGGGGCGCCGGTCGGATCGGCGACGGTCAGCGCGATGGCGTGCGGCCCGACCCGGTTCAGCCGTACCCGCAGGGCGGTCGCCCCGGTGGCGTGCAGGCTCACGCCGCTCCAGGCGAACGGCAGCAGGAGCTGGCCGGCCCCGGCCCCGGCGAGCCCGCCGAAGTGCGCGGCGTGCAGGGCGGCGTCGAGCAGGGCGGGATGCAGGCCGTACCGGTCGGCGTCGACCCGCTGGGCCGCCGGCAGCTCCACCTCGGCGTAGACCTCATCGCCGCTGGTCCACACCGCGCGCAGGCCCTGGAACGCCGGGCCGTACTCGTACCCGTCGGCTTCCAGGCCGGCGTAGAAGCCGGTCAGGTCCACGGGCCGGGTGTCGGGCGGCGGCCAGACGGTGAGCTGCGGAGACACCGCGGGCTGATCGGCGCGGAGGGTGGCGCTGGCGTGCCGGGTCCACGGCTGTCCCGCCGGCGCGTCGGCGGGCCGGGAGTGCACGGTCACCGGGCGGCGTCCGTCGCCGGCGCCCGCGCCGACCACCACCTGCACCTGCGTCGCTCCGCCGGCGGGCAGGGTCAGCGGCGCCTCGATGACCATCTCGTCGAGGAACGGGTGGCCGACCTCGTCGCCGGCGCGCAGGCAGAACTCCACCAGGCCGGTGCCGGGCACCAGCACGCTGCCGGTGACCCGGTGATCGGCCAGCCACGGCTGCGCGTCGGCCGACAGCCGCCCGGTGAACAGGTGGCCCCTCGTCTCGGCCAGCACGACCGACGCGCCGAGCAGCGGATGACCGGCGGTGTCCAGACCGGCGGCGCCGACGTCGCCGGGGCCGGAGATCGGCCGGGGCCAGTAGCGGCGGTGGGCGAACGCGTAGGTGGGCAGGTCGACGCGCCGGCCGCCGGCCAGTGCGGGCCGCCAGTCCACCGCGACCCCGGACACGTGGAGCTGGGCCAGGGAGAGCAGGAACCGCTCAAGGCCGCCCTGGTCGCGTTGCACCGAGCCGACCACCACGGCATCGCCGTCGTGGTCGGCGAGGGTCTCCTCGACGCCGACGGTGAGCACCGGGTGCGGGCTGCACTCGACGTACGCGTCGTGGCCCTCGGCGGCCAGCGAGCGGATCGCCCGTTCCAGCTCGACGGGCCGGCGCAGGTTGCGGTACCAGTAGTCGGGCCCCATCTCCTCGCCGTCGAGCCAGCGCAGGTCGGTGGTGGAGAACAGCGGCACGGCGGCCGGACCGGGGGTGATGCCGGCCAGCACCTCGGCCAGCTCGTCGCGGATGCGTTCCACCTGGGCGGAGTGGGAGGCGTAGTCGACGGCGATCCGACGCACCCGGGTCTGCTCGCCGGCCAACTCGGCGAGCAGCTCCTCGACCGCCTCCGGCTCGCCGGACACCACGACGGCGGCCGGCCCGTTCACGGCGGCGACCGAGATCCGCTCGCCGAAACGGGCGATCCGGTCGCGGACCGTGTCGGCGGGCAGCGCGACGGAGGCCATCGCCCCGTGCCCGGCCAGAGCCCGCAGCGCGCGGCTGCGCAGCGCCACCACCCGGGCCGCGTCGGGCAGGGACAGCACCCCCGCGACGCAGGCGGCGGCGATCTCGCCCTGGGAGTGGCCGACCACGGCGGCCGGCTGCACACCGTACGAGCGCCACAGCTCGGCCAGCGACACCATCATCGCGAACAGGGCGGGCTGCACCACGTCGACCTCGTCGAGGCCGGGCGCGCCGGGCGCCTGGCGCAGCACGTCCACCAGCGACCAGTCCAGGTACGGCCGCAGCGCCGCGTCGCAGGCCGCCATGCGTTCGGCGAACACGGGGGCCTGGTCGAGCAGGTCCAACCCCATGCCGAGCCACTGGGAGCCCTGCCCGGGGAAGACGAAGACGCACCGGCCGGCGGGCCGCGCCTCGCCGCGCGTGACCGCCGGGTCGGGCCGGCCCTCGACGAGCGCGTCGAGGGCGTCGGCGACCCGCTGCGCGGACGCGGCCACCAGCACCGCTCGGGAGTCGAAGGTGCCCCGGCTGGTGGCCAGCGACCACGCCACGTCGAGGGGCCGCTGGTCGGGCCGGGCGGCGAGGTGCTCCCGCAGCCGCCGCGCCTGGCCGGCGAGCGCCTGCGGGGTACGCGCCGACAGCAGCCACGGCAGCGCGCGCTCCTGCGGCGGCTCGGATCCGGCGGCCTCCGGCGGCGCCTCGGCGACCGACTCGACGATCACGTGGGCGTTGGTGCCGCTGATGCCGAACGACGAGACGCCGGCGCGCACCGGCCGGTCCGCCGCCGGCCACGGGCGGGCCTCGGTGAGCAGCTGCACCGCTCCCGAGTCCCAGTCGATCCGCGAGCTGCGGCGCTCGGCGTGCAGGGTGCGCGGCAGGACGCCGTGACGCATCGCCATGACCATCTTGAGCACGCCGGCGACGCCGGCCGCGGCCTGGGTGTGCCCGAGGTTGGACTTGACCGAGCCGAGCAGCACCGGCGGTGCGCCGGGCGGACGCTGCCCGTACGTGGCGAGGATCGCCTCGGCCTCGATGGGGTCGCCGAGCGACGTGCCGGTGCCGTGGGCCTCCACCACGTCCACCTCGGCGGCGGTCAGCCCGGCGGCGGCGAGCGCGGCCTTGATGACCCGTTCCTGCGACGGCCCGTTCGGGGCGGTCAGCCCGTTGGACGCGCCGTCGGAGTTGACCGCCGAGCCGCGTACGACGGCCAGGACCGGGTGGCCCCGGCGGCGGGCGTCGGAGAGCCGCTCGACCACCAGCATCCCCACGCCCTCGGACATGCCGAAGCCGTCGGCGTCCTCGGCGAACGCCTTGCACCGCCCGTCGGCGGCGAGGCCCCGCTGGCGGCTGAAACCGGTCAGCCCGGCCGGGGTGGCCATCACGGACACGCCACCGGCCAGGGCCAGGTCGCAGTCGCCCTGGCGCAGCGCCTGCACGGCCAGGTGCAGCGCCACCAGGGAGGCGGAGCAGGCGGTGTCCACGGTGATGGCTGGTCCCTCCAGCCCGAGCGCGTAGGCGACCCGGCCGGAGAGGACGCTGCCGGCGGTGCCGGTGAGCAGGTGCCCCTCGTCGGCGGTGACCTCGCCGTCGTCGGAGACGACGCCGGGGGCGACCCGGCCGGCGTAGTCCTGCCCGTGGGTGCCGGCGAAGACACCGGTCCGGCTGCCCCGCAGGGTGGCCGGGTCGATGCCGCCGCGCTCCAGCGCCTCCCAGGAGGTCTCCAGCAGCAGCCGGTGTTGCGGGTCCATGGCGAGGGCCTCGCGGGGGCTGATGCCGAAGAACTCGGCGTCGAAGTCGGCGATGCCGGTGAGGAACCCGCCGGAACGCACGTACGACCGGCCGGGCGTGCCGGGCACCGGGTCGTAGAGGTCGGCCAGCGGCCAGCCCCGGTCGTCGGGCAGATCGCCGATGACGTCGGCGCCCGCGTCGAGCAGCCGCCACAGCTCCTCCGGGGAGCCGATACCGCCAGGGAAACGGCAGGCCATCGCGACGACGGCGACCGGCTCGTCCAGGGCGACGGTGCTCGCGTCGGTGACCCCGGTGGCCGCGGTGCCGAGCAGCCGGGCGTGCAGGTGCGCGGCGAGCAGCTCGGGAGTGGGGTGGTTGAACACTGCGTGCGGGGCGAGCCGGACGCCGGTGACGGCGGTGAGCCGGTTGCTCAGCTCCACGGCCATCAGCGAGTCGAAGCCGAGGTCCTTGAACGGGCGGCGCGGCTCGACCTGCTCGGGGCCGGCGTGCCCGACCACTGTGGCGCACCGGGTACGGACGAGGTCCAGCAGCAGCTCGGCGCGCTCGGGCTCGGCGAGTTCGGCCAGCCGGTCGGCGAAGCCCTTAGCGGCGGCGGGCGCGGAGGCGGCGTTGACCGCCCGGCGGGGCGGCGGGGGCAGCAGTGCCCGCAGCAGGGCGGGCACCTCGCCGGAGGTCCGTACGGCAGCCAGGTCGAGCCCGATCGGCACGAGCGCCGGCCGGTCCACGTCCAGGGCGGCGTCGAACAGCGCCAGTCCGGCAGCCGTGTCGAGGGGGCGGGTGCCGCCGCGGGCGAGCCGGGCCAGGTCGGCCGGGCTGAGCCGGCCCGCCATCCCGTCCCGGGCGGCCCACAGCCCCCAGGCCAGGGCGCTGCCCGGCAGGCCCTGGGCACGGCGGTGCGCGGCGAGCGCGTCGAGGAACGCGTTGCCGGCGGCGTAGTTGCCCTGGCCGGGGCTGCCGAAGGTGGCGGCGGCCGAGGAGAAGAGCACGAACGCGGCCAGGTCGAGGCCGGCGGTGAGTTCGTGCAGGTGCCAGGCACCGTGCACCTTGGAACGCAGAGCCCGTGCCCAGCGGGCGGGGTCGAGGTCGGTGATCAGGGCGTCATCGGTGGCCCCGGCTGCGTGCACGACGGCGACGAGCCGGCCGGCCAGTGGGGCGATCACCTCGGCGAGCGCCGCCCGGTCGGCGACGTCGGCCGCGACCACCCGGACTGTGACGCCGGCGTCGGTCAGCGCTGTCGTCCAGTCGCCGGACCGGCCGCTGCGGCTGACGAGCACCAGTTCGGTGACGCCGTGCGCAGTGGCGAGGTGGGTGGCGACCTGCCGGCCGATCCCGCCGGTGCCGCCGGTGACGAGTACGGTGCCACCGGCCAGGGCCGCCCGCGGCGTACCGGCCGGGGTCTGCGCCACGGGGCGGAGGCGGGGCAGCAGCGCACGCCCGTCGCGGACGGCCACCTCGGGTTCGTCCTCGGCGGCGGCCAGCGCCGAGCGGATGGCGGCGTCGTCGGTGGTGTCGAGGCTGAGCAGGAGGAAGCGGTCGGGTTGCTCGGCCTGGGCGACGCGGAGCAGCCCGGCCACCGGGGCGTGCACCGGGTCGCCGTCGCGCAGGGCGAGGGCCAGGCGGGTGGTCTCCGCGCGAGGGTCGGCCAGCCAGGTCTGGAGGACGCCCAGCACGGCGAGGCTCACGGCGTGCGCCCGGTCGGGCACCGGCCGGCCCGGCTCGCCGTCGCCGACCCGCAGCACGAGCAGCGGCGGCAACGGCCCGTCCGGGGGCGTGTCGTCGGCGATCGTCCAGGAGGGCGCCGGGGTCGCCGGGAACGCCGCGGGCAGCCAGTCGACGACATACAGTCCGGCGGGGGTGGCCGCCGTCGTCGGCGGGCCGGCGGGCGGCAGGTCCACCGCCCGCAGCACCACCCGGTCGGCATCGAGCACGGGCCTGCCCGCGTCGTCGACGGCGCTCAGCGTCACCGCGTCCGCCCCGCCGGGGGCCAGGCAGACACGCAGCGCGTGCGCTCCGACGGCGTGGCGGCGCACGCCCGCCCACTCGGTGGGCAGCAGCCGAGCGGTGGGCCCGGCGTCGGCGACGGGCGCGAAGTCGGCGAGCGGGAGCAGGCGCAGCGCCGCCTCCAGCACCAGCGGGTGCACGCCGTACCGCTCGGCGTCCGGGTCGCGGGCGTCCTCCGGCAGGCGTACGTCGACGAAGAGCCGGTCGGCGGTGACCCAGGCGCCCCGGACCAGCTCCCCGGCCAGCGCGCGGTGCTGTGGTGCGCTCAGATCCACCGGCCGGGCCCCGGTGGGCGGCCAGACGGGGGCGAAGGCACCCCGACCGCTCCCCGGGTCGACGGGCGCGAGCACGGCCTCGGCGACCGCACGCCAGGGCAGCCCCTCGCCGGCCCGGACGTGGCAGTGCGCCACCCGGTGTCCGTGCCCGTCCGGCGCGCCGACACCGATCTGCACGTCGAGGGTCGCCTCGGTGGGCAGCGGCACCGGCTCGGGGACGTGCAGCCGCCGCACGCTCGGGGCGCCGAGCTGGTCGCCGAGGTGGGCGAACATGTCCAGCAGGGCGGAGGCGGGCAGCAGCGGGGCCGTGCCGTCGCCGGGTGCGGCCAGCCACGGTGAGGTGGCCGTTGACACCTGCCCGGTGCAGACCACCTGCGCGGTGCCGGCGACCGCCAGCAGCCCGCCGAGCAGCGGGTGCCCGACGTCGGCCAGCCCGGCGCCGCCGGGACCGCCGACACCGGTGGGAGCGGGCAGCCAGTAGTGCCGGCGCTGGAAGGCGTACGTGGGCAGGTCGACGCGGCGGTGCGGGCCGGGGCCGGCGAGGACGGCACGGTCCACGGCGACGCCCCGCACGTACAGCCGCGCCACGGCGGCGAGCAGCGCCTCGGCCTCCCCGGCGGTGTCCCGTACGGCGGGGACGAAGGCCAGTTCGTCGGCCTCGGCGACGAGGCAGTCCTGGGCCATGGCGGTGAGTACGCCGGCCGGGCCGATCTCCAGGAAGGTGGTGACGCCTTGCCCGTGCAGGGCCCGTACCCCGTCGTGGAAGCGGACGGTGCCCCGCACGTGCGCCACCCAGTGCTCGGGCGAGCAGAGCCGGGCCGGGTCGACGGGGTGACCGGTCAGGTTGGACACCACCGGCAGGTGCGGGGTGCGGTACGTGAGGCCGGCGGCCACCGCGCGGAACTCGTCGAGCATCGGGTCCATGCGCGGCGAGTGGAACGCGTGCGACACCCGCAGCCGGCTGGTGCGGCGCCCGGCCGCGCGCAGCGTGTCCGCGACGGCCAGCACCGCGTCGGTGTCGCCGGAGAGGACGACGCTGGTGGGGCCGTTGACGGCGGCCAGGCCCACCCGGTCGGTGAGGTACGCGGCGACCTCGGCCTCGTCGGCCTCGACGGCGACCATCGCGCCCCCGGCGGGCAGCTGCTGCATCAGCCGGGCACGGGCGGCGACCAGCGCCGCCGCGTCGGCGAGGGAGAACACCCCGGCGACGTGCGCGGCGGCCAGCTCGCCGACGGAGTGGCCGAGCACCGCATCGGGGCTCACACCCCAGGACTCCAGGAGGCGGTAGAGCGCCACCTCGAAGGCGAACAGCCCGGGCTGGGTGTACAGGGTCTCGTCGAGCAGGCCGGCCGGTTCGGTGCCCTCGGCGGCGAGGACGACGTCCGCGACGGGGTACGGGGCGTGGCCGGCCAGGCAGCGATCGAGTTCGGCGCAGGCGGCGTCGAAGGCGGTGGCGAAGACGGGGTACGCCGCGCACAGCTCGCGGCCCATCCCGGCGCGCTGGCCGCCCTGCCCGCCGAAGAGCAGGCCGAGTCGGCCGTCGACGACCCGGCCGGTCGACACGCTCGGCAGGTCCGGGTCCGGGCCGCTGCGGGCCAGCGCACCGAGCCCTGTCCGGGCGGACTCCGCGTCGCCGACCAGCACCACGGCCCGGTGTTCGAGGGCCGCGCGCGTGGTGGCGAGGGCGTGCCCGACGTCGACCGGGCCGGCGTGCGCCCCCGGCCCGTCGAACCACGCCAGCAAACGGGCCGCCTGACCACGCAGCGCCTCGTCGGAGGCCGCCGAGAGCAGCCACGGCACGGGCGGCCGGACGGTGCCGGGCGACGGCGGCCCGGCGGCGTCCTCGGCGGTGGCCGGCGGGTCGGCGGGCGCCTCGACGATGACGTGCGCGTTGGTGCCGCTGATGCCGAACGACGAGATGCCGGCTCGGCGAGGCCGGCGTACGTCGGGCCACGAGCGGGCCTCGGTGAGCACCTCGACCGCGCCGGCCGACCAGTCCACCTCGGACGTCGGGGCGTCCACGTGCAGGGTGCGCGGCAGCGTCCCGTGCCGCATGGCGAGCACCATCTTGATCACCCCGGCGGCACCGGCGG
Organism: Micromonospora sp. L5; assembly: GCF_000177655.2. Taxonomy (NCBI): domain Bacteria; kingdom Bacillati; phylum Actinomycetota; class Actinomycetes; order Micromonosporales; family Micromonosporaceae; genus Micromonospora; species Micromonospora sp. L5. The sequence continues at coordinate 6,543,554 of NC_014815.1, forward strand.
CGGCCTGGGTGTGGCCGAGGTTGGACTTCAGCGAGCCCAGCCGCAGCGGTTCCGCGTCGCCGCGTCCCACTCCGTACGTGGCGAGCAGCGCCTGGGCCTCGATGGGGTCGCCGAGCGACGTGCCGGTGCCGTGGGCCTCGACCACGTCCACGTCGGCGGCGGAGAGCCCGGCCGCCTCCAGCGCCCGGCGGATGACCCGCTCCTGGGCGGGCCCGTTGGGGGCGGTCAGCCCGTTGGACGCGCCGTCGGAGTTGACGGCGGAGCCCCGCAGCACGGCGAGGACGGGGTGCCCGTGCCGGCGGGCGTCGGAGAGCCGTTCCAGCAGCAGCACCGCGACGCCCTCGGACCAGCCGGTGCCGTCGGCGCCGTCGGCGAACGCCTTGCACCGGCCGTCCGGGGCGAGCCCGCGCTGCCGGCTGAACTCCACGAACGCCTGCGGGGTGCCCATCACCGCCACGCCGCCGGCCACGGCGAGGGAGCAGTCCCCGGCGCGCAGCGCCTGGGCCGCCAGGTGCAGCGCCACCAGCGACGAGGAGCACGCCGTGTCGACGGTGACCGCCGGCCCCTCCAGCCCCAGCGCGTAGGCGACCCGGCCGGAGACGACGCTGCCGGCGGTGCCGACGCCGAGGTAGCCCTCGGTGCCGGGCGGCGCCTGGCGCAGGTTCGCGGCGTAGTCGTGGTGCATGACGCCGGTGAAGACGCCCGTGGCGCTGCCACGCAGCGAGGTGGGGTCGATGCCGGCCCGCTCGAACAGCTCCCAGGCGGTCTCCAGCAGCAGCCGCTGCTGCGGGTCCATGGCGAGCGCCTCGCGCGGGCTGATCGCGAACAGGGTGGCGTCGAACTCCGCGGCGCCGGTGAGGAAGCCACCGACCCGGGCGTACGAGGTGCCGGGGCGGTCGGGGTCGTCGGAGAAGAGGTTCGCCAGGTCCCAGCCCCGGTCCGTGGGGAACTCCGTGAGTCCTTCCCGGCCCTGGTCGACCAGATCCCACAGCTCCTCGGGGGAGGCGACGCCGCCGGGGAGCCGGCAGGCCATGGCCACGACGACCACCGGGTCGTCCCCCGTGGACGGCACCGCCGCCGGGTCCGTCGTGGGAGCGGCCTGCGCGGCGGCACCCCGCAGGCGGGCGGCGAGGTGCCGGGCGAGGGCCTGCGGGCTGGGCCGGTCGAACGCGACAGTGGCGGAGAGCCGTACCCCGGTGGCCCGGGCCAGCCGGTCGCGCAGGGCGACCGCGGCGACCGAGGTGAAGCCGAGTTCCTTGAACGCGCGGCCGGGGCGGACCGCGGCCGGGCCGGGCAGCCCGGCGACCTGGGCGGTGGCGGTGCGGACCAGGTCGAGCAGGAGCCGGTCCCCCTCGGCGGTGGTGAGCCCGGCCAGCCGGCGGCGCAGCTCGGCGGCGTCCCGGTCGTCCGTGGCGTCGCCGGGCTCCGCGACGGGCCCACGCCAGGCCGGGTGGGCGGCGTCGACGTGGCCCGCCGGGCGGGCGAGCACGACCAGGTCGTTGCCGTCGTGGGCCACGTCGAACGCGGCGAGGTCGGCGCGCACGGCCGCCGGCACGGTGCCCGCTCCGGGTCCGGTCGCCGCCGGGACGCCGGGCAACGACCCGCCCTCGGCGGGCCCGGTCGTGCCGACGAGCCGGGCCGGATGACCGGCGGCCCGACGGCGGGCGACCAGGGCGTGCAGGGCCCCGACGGCCGAGGCGGCCCGCTCCCGGCCCGCGGCGCCCAGCAGCAGGGCGGACGGCACGAGGACGGTGAACGTCGCCCCCGGGTGCCGGCTCGCCGAGTCCAGCCTCGCGGCGAGCCGGAGCAGCCGGGCGGCGCCCTCGACGTCGGCCAGGTCGTCGCCGCACGGGCCGAGGAAGACCGCGCCGAACGCCTCGTCGCCCACCCGCTCGGCGGGCAGCACGACGGCTTCCGCACCGGTGGCGGTGAGTTCGGCGGCCAGGTCCGCCACGGCCGGGGCGGGCGTCGCGCCGGTGGACAGCAGCCGCAGCCGGCGGACGCGGTGCGCGGCGACGAGGTGCCGGGCCAGCGCGGCGCCGGTCGGTCCGTCGGCACCGGTGACCAGCACCGGGCGCTCCGGGTCGGCCACGGTCGCCGGCCGTGCCGGCGCGGTCGCCGGGGCGGGCACGAGGGCCGCGTGCCGGGCTGCCCCGCCCCGCAGGGCGACCTGCGCGGCACCGGCGTCCACGACGGCGGGCAGCAGGGCGAGCGAGCGGGCCGAAGCGTCGTGGTCGACCAGCACGATCCGGTCCGGGTATGCGGCCTGCAGGCTGCGCCCGACCGCCCAGACGGCACCGGCCGCCGGATCCGGCCCGGCCCACCCGGCGGCGTCGCCTGCCCCGGTGGCCGCGTCGCCGGACAGGCCGTGCGCGCCGGGCCGGGTCGCCCCGTCGCTGGCCGGGCCGGTCAACAGCACCAGCCGGGTGCCGGCGAAGCCGTCGTCGTCGAGCCAGCCACGCAGCCGGCCGGCGAGATCCGCCGCGTCGGCGTCGGCCGGCCCGGCCAGCAGCACCGTCACGTCGGGGGCGTCGGGGGCCGCCCGCAGGGTGACCAGGTCCCGGTGGGCACGGAACCGCTCCCCCGGCGACGCCGCGCGCAGCGGCTCCACCAGCGGCTCGCTCCCGGCGCCGACAAGCGCCCAGCGGCGGGCCGGGCCGGCGGCGTCCTGCGCGGCCGCCGGAACGGGCGCCGCCACCTGCGGTACGGCGGCCAGGTCCAGCGGTCGCCAGGCGAGCAGGCTGAGCGCCTCGTGGTGGCTGCCGTTGACCGCCCGCAGCCGCGCCGGCCCGTCGGACAGGAGCCGGCGGGTGACCTTGCCGGACGGGGTGCGGGGCACCTGCCCGATCTCGTACAGCGCTTCGGGAACCTTGTGGTAGCTGAGCCTCTCCCGGCAGGCTGCGAACCCCGCGGCGGGGTCGAAGCCCTCCGGCCCCGGCACCACGAACGCCACCGGCACCTCGCCGAGCACCTCATGCGGCCGGCCGGTCACCGCCACGTCGGCGACGCCGGGCACCGCGCGCAGCACCTCCTCCACCTCGGCCGGGTGGATCTTCTCCCCGCCCCGGATGATCAGCTCCTGGTGGCGGCCGGTGACGAAGATGTTGCCGTCGGCGTCGCGGCGGGCCAGGTCGCCGGTGCGGTACCAGCCGTCGCGCAGGGCGGCGGCGGTGACCGCCGGCAGGTTGTGGTAGCCGAGCATGACGCTCGGACCGCTGACCCAGACCTCCCCCTCGGCGCCGGTCGGCACGTCCAGACCCGTCTGCGGGCTGACCAGGCGCACCTCGACGCCAGGCACCGCGCGTCCACAGGAGCCCTCGACCCGGGGCTGCTCCGGCCGGGTGACGGCGATCGAGCCGCAGGTCTCCGTGCTGCCGTACGCGTCGAGCAGCGGCGCGTCGAAGACCTCGTCGAACGCCCGCCGCAGCGCGCCGGTGGTGATCGCCCCGCCGACCAGGCAGACCCGCAGGGCCGGGGCGCGGAAGCCGGTCTCCCGGGCGGCGGTGACCAGGTGGTGGTACATGGCCGGCACACCGGCGAGCACTGTGGCCTCGTCCTCGTCGACCGCGCGCAGCACGTCGTCGGCGGAGAAGCCGTCGATGAGCCGGGCCGTGGCCCCGACCGCCGTCACGCTGAGCACGCACCCGATGTGGGAGAGGCTGTGGAACAGCGGCAGTGGCCAGACCACCCGGTCGGCGGCGGTGAGCCCGGGGATCGGCACGTAGCAGGCGGCGACCGACCAGAGGCAGGTGCGCTGGGTGGAGAGCACACCCTTGGGCCGGCCGGTGGTGCCGGAGGTGTAGAGCATCCAGGCCACCTCGTCGAGGCCCAGGTCGTCGCGGGCGCCCACGGCCGGCTCGGTATCGACCAGGTCGCGCCAGGCGACGACCTCGTCCGGAACCGGGCTGTCCCCGGTGACCACGATCCGCAGGGCCGGCCGGGAGGTACGCAGCCGCAGCATCTGGTCGAGGTGGCGCGGGTCGGTGACCACCAGCACCGCACCGGAGTCGTCCAGCAGATGGGCCAGTTCCGCGTCGGTGCTGTGCGGGTTCACCGGCACGCCGACAGCGGCGGCCCGCGTGACGGCCAGCCAGGTCTCCACCGTCTCCACGCGGTTGCCGAGGCAGAAGGCCACCCGGTCGCCCCGGGCGACCCCGGCCGCCGCCAGGTGACCGGCCAGCCGACGGGTCCGCGCCGCCAGGTCGGCGTATCCGACCGCCCGGCGGTCGTCGCGGAATGCGACCTTGTTCCCCAACCTGGCGGCGTGCGCCTCGATCAGATCGGACAACGGCTGGATCAGGTCGCTCCGAAGCATGTCACCACATCCATCCGTCGGCGAGACTCCTCATCCGCGGCGTAGACCTCGCTCGCCGTAGCGGCCCAAGTCTTCCGAGCACCCTGCCGACGTCCTACCCCTGTCACCCCCTAAGTCGTCCCCAGTTCGGAGCGCCGATCGGGTGGTGGAGCGGGCCTGCGGGCCGATGATGGGGCGACCCCGCAGACCGTCGAGTCCCGTGCTCCACCCGCCCGTCAGCCGAGGTGCCGTCGTTGGAACGCTGCTGGTTGTTCGCCCGTTCGGCCGTACCGGCCGACGGCTGCCCGGGCACGCGGCTGACCGAGCTGGTCGGCACCGTCCTGACCGGTCTGGTCGCCGCCGCCCGCCGAGCCGATCCCGGCATGAACTGGTTCTTCGACCCGGAGGGCTCCCCCGCCGAGCGTCTGAGCCTCGGCTTCCATGCCGTCCCCGCCGCGCTCGACGCGGTACGGGCGGGGCTGCTCGCGTACGACCCGGGAGCGTCCCTCGCCAGCGACCGGCGCGTCGTGCGCGACCCCGCCCGGGGCGGCCCGCTCGCGTTCGCGGGCAGCGAACTGGCCCTCACCCTGCTCGGCGGGGACGTGCCCTGGCTGGCCGGCGGCGAGCTGCCGCTGGCCGTGGCGCACCTGCGACACCTGACCGGGCTGATGCCGGCGGCCGACCGCCTGGCGTTCCTCTTCCTGCACTGGCAGGAGCGCAGCCAGCGGCTCACCGGCGCACAGCGGCGGGATCTGGCCGCGCAGGCCGACGACGGGGCGGAGAAGATCGTCCTGTCGGCCGGTGACCTACCGCTGGGCGGGGATGTGGCAGTGGCGTGGCAGCGCTACCTGGACCGGGTGACCGACGTGGTGGGCCACGACCACCCGACCGCGCCGTCCGGTTTCCTGCTGGCGCACCACGCGCAGCTCACCCACGATCGGTGGGGCATCCGGCCGGAGGTCGACTCGCTGGCCGCGCTGGCGCTGCGCCTGTCGATGGTGCGGGGCCGCCCGGCCGCGACCGCGCCGGTCCGCGTTCCGCAGAGGAGGCAGCAACCACATGCACGCGCCGGTACCTGACCGTCCCGCCGCCGGCGAGCCGGCCCACGTCGAGGTGGCGCTCGGGGAACGGTCGTACCCGGTGCTGATCGGTCCCGGCGTGCGCCACCGGCTCCCGGCGGAGGTGGCGCGGACCGGCGCCCGACGGGTCGTGGTGGTCTCGGCCCGGCCACCGGAGTGGACGCCCGACCCGGGCGTGCCGCACCGGGTGGTGCCGGCCCGCGACGGCGAGCACGGCAAGAACCTGACCACTGTGGAACAGCTCTGCCGAGCGTTCGCCGAGTTCGGGCTGACCCGGACGGACGCGGTGGTCTCCTGCGGCGGCGGCACCACCACGGACGTGGTCGGGCTGGCCGCCGGTCTGTACCACCGGGGCGTCCCGGTGATCCACTTGCCGACCTCGCTGCTGGCCCAGGTGGACGCCAGCGTCGGTGGGAAGACCGCCGTCAACCTTCCGGAGGGCAAGAACCTCGTGGGCGTGTACTGGCAGCCCCGGGCTGTGCTCTGCGACACCGAGCACCTGGGGACGCTGCCGCAGCGGGAGTGGCGCAACGGGTACGGGGAGATCGCCCGGGCGCACTTCATCGGTGCCGGCGATCTGCGTGACCGGCCGGTGGCGGAGCAGATCGCCGCGTCAGTGGCGTTGAAGGCCCGGGTGGTGGCCGCGGACGAGCGGGACTCCGGCCTGCGGCACATCCTCAACTACGGCCACACGCTCGGGCACGCGTTGGAGCGGGCCACCGACTTCGGCCTGCGCCACGGCGAGGCGGTCGGCGTCGGCACGGTCTTCGCGGGCCGGCTGGCCGGCGTCCTCGGCCGGGTACCGGCCGAGCGGGTGGCCGAGCACCACGACGTGGTGGCGGGCTACGGGCTCGACACCACGCTGCCCGCCGGCGTCGACCACGACGAGCTGATCGCGCTGATGCGCCGGGACAAGAAGGCCACCTCGGGCCTGTCCTTCGTCCTGGACGGACCGGGCGGAGTCGAACTGGTCACCGACGTCCCCGAGGTCGCTGTGCGTACCGCACTCGCCGGCATGTGAGGCCGGCACCGTCCGGTGCCCGTTCGCCGGCCGGCGCCCGGGGCGGCCGGGCCGGCGAACGGATGACGAGCCGCCGGAGCCGAGCCCCGGATCGGCGCGTCAGCTACCCAGGGCCCGCTGGATCTGCGCCACCAGCACGCCGCAGGCGTACCGGTCCGCGGCCCCGACCATGCCGACAATGGTCGCCGGCAGCGGGCCGTTGTCCGTCTCCGCCGGGTCGTGGTGCATGAACACGACGAACTGCCCCCGGTCGATGAACGGTGCGAGGATCGGTTCGGCGTCGACGCCGGGGGCCAGTGAGAAGAACGTGGTCATGGCGCATGGATGCTGGTCCAGCAGCGAACTGCGGTGCAGTAGCGAGGTGGTGGCCCCGCTGACCCGGAAGTTCGGGTCGATGACCCGCAGGGCGCCGTCGCGGCCGATCCCGGCGTCGAAGGAGCAGTAGCCCCGGTACCCGAGCTCACTGGCCTTCCGGACCCCTACGGTCAGCGCTTCGACCAGCTCCTCCGGGGGCTGATCGTCGTCCATCACACAACCGACCCACGTCGAGGTGGGCTGCGGCAGGTGTACGGACGAACCGAAGTAGTGCACCGCTCCGCTGTCGGTCACGCCGAACTGGATACCCCAGATGGTCTGGAAGGGCACCTCCTCTTCGACGATCCACTGCTCGCTCACCTGTTCCAACTGGTTGAACAGGGAACGGTTCCGCCGGTCCCGCAACCGACGGGTGAAGATCGCAATTCCGCTGGACACCTCGACCCCGGCCGGTTTGATGACCGCCGGCCGGCGGTCGCGCGCCACGATACGGCGCACTTCGGCGGGGGTGGCGACCTGCCGGCGGGGCAGATACTCCGGCGCGACCAGAGTCTCCAGCACGGTCTTGTTGTTGAGGCGGGCGAGCAGATCTGCGGGCACCCGGGCGCGAGCGGCCCGCAGTCGCGGGTCATGCGGAGGAAACTGGAACTCCAGCATCTCGCCCCGCTCGACGGCTTCCCGCGCGTACCGCACCGCCTGCGCGCCGGAACGGAATGCCCGCAGGTCGCTGGGCGTCTTCAGACCACTCCGGCTGAGCAGACGCAGCGACTTGTCCGCGCTGGAGCCGGTGCTGCAGATCGCCGCCGACTGGTGCGGAAGGGTCAGGTGCAGACCCGTGATCATGTCCAGGCCGTTGTAGAGAGCGGCGCCCGCGCCGGCGAGATAGGGGCTGTCGGCGGTGGCCGACGGGTCGGGCGGCCGGGCCAGGACCACCCCGTCGTGTGCGAACACCTGTACCTGGATGGGCACCTGCATTTAGTCTCCTGACATGCCGGCCCGGTGCGGGCCTCGGGGTGGCGGTGAAACCGGTGCGCCACGGCCACGAACAGCGGAGAACGTGGCCGAAGGGGTGGCTCCCGGTCCTGATCCGGCCGCTCGGCCGCGAGAGCCGGGCGTGCCGCGTGCACCGACCGGACGGTCGTGAGCTGGACCGGCCGGGAAGCCGGCTGGCTTATGGCCAGCGTTGCGGCGGCGAGGTGCACACCGCCGGTCAGCGGCTGAGTTTCCAGCCACCGACCGGCGTCATGATCGAAAGATCATAGTCACTATGCATTGCCCCGGGATGGGCCAGACAGGCGAACGCGAACGGCTCTTTCGCCGCCGAAGCCGCCGATACTCCTAGCGGGGCCATCGACTCGGGCTGACCGAAAAGCTGTTCTTCAGAAGGGCTGGAGTCGCCGGACGGCGCTGTCGCAGCCCGCGCTGTCGAGTGCCCGGATCCGGACGGCCACGCCCCCTGCCAGCTCACATCGCCGGCCCGGCCTCGACGCGGCCGGCGGGCACCGCCGACACGTCCCGGCCTGCCCGGGGAGGAGATCTCCGGCTGATGCGCTAGGGGTCGACGTGCCGATCTCTAGGGGTGTACGCCACTCCACAGCGCTTCGTATGGTCGGGCCCCATCGGCTCGTCGTTCCCACTCTCAGCGCACCGGATCGGGTGGCCCGCGAGCGGTGCCGCCCGTCAACGCGTCTCGCGCCAACCCCGCCGTCCGGCGTGCGGCATCCCGGCTGACCGATCGTCGCGGCCCTGCGCCTTTCGGTCGTCCCCTTTCGATCGGAGGTCGAGCTGTTGTCTGTCGGGTTCGATGGCGCCCAGGCCGCGGACGGCGCGGTTGCTCTGGAGCTCGTGGGGGACCTGCGGAGGCCGGCGGTGTGGCCCGCGCGGGCGGCCTCGGTGCACCGGGTACTGCCCGCCTGGCCGTCGCGCGTGACACCGGCCGGGCACGTCGTGGTGGCGGGGCTCGTGGCGGTCCTGGCCCGCTGGACCGGCCAGGACGAGGTGGTGCTCGGGCTGGCCCCGGCCGGCGGGGTGGTGGCGCGGGTGGACGTCTCGGGCGACCCGGGATTCGGGGAGTTGGCGGCGCGGGTGGGACTGGCGTGGACGGCGCCGGTGGCGGTTCCGGACCGGCCGGACCCGGTGGCGGTGGAGTTGGCCGACGGCCCGGTGGCGGAGACGGGACCGGCCGCGGTGGACGTCGACATGGTGGTACGCGTGGCGGCGGACGGGTCCGTGCTGCGGGTGGACTACGCGGTGGAGGGATTCTCCGCGCAGTTCGTACAGGGACTCGTGGATCAGGTCGTCGTGCTCGTCTCCGCCGGGACGGCGGCGCCGCAGGTAGCCCTGTCGAGGTTGCCGTTGCTGGACGCCGCGGAACGGGAGCGGTTGCTGACGTGGGGACGCGGCCCGGTGCGGGAGATCCCGGGTGAGCCGATCCACGAGCTCGTGCTGGGCTGGGCGCAACGGTCGCCGGAGGCGGTGGCGGGTGTCGCGGGTGACGAGGTTCTGACGTACGGGGAACTGGATCGCCGGTCAGGACTGCTGGCGGCGTACCTGCGGTCGGTGGGTGTCCGTGCCGGTGACGTGGTGTCCGTGGCGCTGGAGCGCGGGTTGTGGTCGCTGGTGGCCGCGATGGGCGTGCTGCGGGCGGGTGCCGCGTACACGCCGATGGACGTGTCGTGGCCCGCGGAGCGGATGCGGGTGCTGCTGGCCGACCACGGCGCGCGGGTGGTGTTGACGGTCGGTGCGGTAGCGCCCCGGATCCCCGCCGGGGACGGGGTCACGGTGGTGGCGCTGGACGACGGCTGGCCTGCGGTACCGGCCCGTGCGGCGGCGGATCTGCCTGTGGTGCCGGTGGACGCTCCGGCGTTCGTCATCTACACGTCGGGTTCGACAGGCACGCCGAAGGGCGTGGTGCTGTCGCACGAGAGGCTGACGAACTTCCTGGCGTGGATGACCGACGAGTGCGCCATCGGCCCCGGCAGCCGGATGCTGCACTCGGCGGCACCGGTCTTCGACGCCGCGTTCGGGGAGATGTTCGCCGCGCTCACCGGCGGGGGTTGCGTCGTCGTGTGCCCGCGCGACGATCTGCTCGACGCGCGCCGGCTCACCGATCTGGTCAACAGCCACGGCGTCACGCACACGTTCGGCCCGGCCACCAACATCGCCCCGCTCGACCCGGCCGCCTGTCCCGGCCTCCGCTGCATCATCTTCGGCGGCGAGGCCGTCCCGCCGCGGTTGGCCCAGCGGTGGCTGACGGCGGGCACGCGGGTGGTCAACGCGTACGGGCCGGCCGAGATCGCCGTGGCGTGCACCTGGTTCGACGCGTCGGCCGGGTGGGGTGGCGCGTACGTACCGATCGGCTGGCCGATGCCGAACCGGCAGGTCCGCGTCGTCGACGCGAACCTCGACCTCATGCCGGTCGGGGTTCCCGGGGAGATCCTGATCGCCGGCTTCGGCGTCGCCGACGGTTACCTCAACCGCCCCGAACTGACCGCCCAGCGGTTCGTCACCGACCCGTACGGCGGCGGGCTCGCCTACCGCAGCGGCGACCTGGGGAGATGGAACAGCGCCGGCGCACTGGAGATCCTCGGCCGGATGGACCACCAGGTGAAGGTCAACGGCATCCGCATCGAGCTGGGCGAGATCGAGAGCATCCTCGCCCAGCACCCGGAGGTGGAGACCGCCGTCGTCGTCCGCCGCGAGGACCGGGGCGTGGCCCGACTCGTCGCGTACGTCACCGGGCGCGACGGCCGCACCCCGGCCACCGGCGACCTGCGCGACCACGCCGCGGCCCACCTGCCCAGCTACATGCTCCCCGCCGCCGTCGTCACCCTCGACCGGTTCCCCCTCGGCGGCACCGGCAAGATCGACCGGAATGCCCTTCCCGCACCCGGCGCCCAACGCCCCGACCTCGGCGTGCCGTACGTCGAGCCGGCCACCGAGGGCGAGCGCCTCGTCGCGGAGGTGTTCGCGAGCGTGCTCGGCATCGAGCGGGTCGGCGCCCGCGACAGCTTCTTCCACCTCGGCGGCACGTCGTTGCAGTCCGCAGCCGTCGCCACAGGCATCGACGAGGCCGCCGACGTGGTCGTGCCCGTCTCGCAGATCCACCGCACCCCCACCCCGCACGAGCTGGCCCGGTGGCTCGCCACCGCCCCCCGCCGTACGGACACCGGCTCGACCGCCGGACAGACCCGGCAGCGCCCGGGACCGGTCCCGCTCGCGCAGCAGGTGGCGAAGTGCCTGATGTCGCCGCTGGAGGTCGTCGTCCCGGTCACCTGGTGGATCGAGGGTGAGCTGGACCTACGGGCCCTGATGGCCGCCCTCGGCGACCTACACCACCGCCACCAGGCCCTGCACGCCCGCTACCGGCGCACCGACCCACCAACAGCAATCATCCCACCCAACCCCGGCATGCCCCAGCTACGGCTACTCGCCGACGCCGCCACCGAACACGACGCCCTCGACCAACTCGCCGAAGCAGTACAGCAACCACTCGACTACACCCAGGGCCGCAACTGGCGCGCCGCCCTGATCCGAAACAAAACCACCAACCGAATCCTGTTCGGCATCGGCATCCACCACATCGCCTTCGACGGCTGGTCATACGGACTACTCGTACGAGACCTCAGCCACGCCTACACCGCACGACAAGCCGGCCACACACCCACCTGGCAACACCCCGCACCCACACTGCACCAGTCCTACGACGAATACACCCGCCTACGCGACGCCGCCGACCTGCAAACCCAACGAACCTACTGGCGCGAACAACTACGCGACCTGCCCCGCCAAGGCACGGGCCCGGCCACCGCGCCCCTGGAACAGGCCCTCGCCTGGGGACCGAAGGCGGGCCACACCGTCACCGTCACCCCCGAGGTGCTCGACCGCTGGGACCGGGCCGCCCGCGACCACCGCTTCAGCCGCTCCAGCTACTTCGTGGCGGCCTTCGCCTCGGCGCTGCGCGCCATCCATCAGCAGGACGACATCGCCCTGCTGATGGTGGTGGCCAAGCGCGGCAGCCGCGTCCTCGACTCCGCGTTCACCACCCGGCTCAACCTCAACTGCGTGCGGGTGCGCTTCGACGGGCCGCAGGACGACAAGCTGGTCCTGCGGGTCGACGAGACGATCCGCGATCTCATGCGGGCCCAGGACGTTCCCTTCGCGGAGACCGCCGACGATCCCGCCGCCGGGCTCTCCGGCGAGGTGGTCGCGAGCCTGCCGACGTTCGTGTTCCAGGACAACGTGGTGGTGCCGCTGGAGCTGCCCGGCTGCCGGGCCGAGGAGGTCGTCGACCCGTACGCCCGGGAGGTGCCCAACGGGCTCACGGTCGAGGTGCTGCCCCGCGTCGACCATGCTCTCCTGCGCGTCACCATCCGCACCGACTACCTGCCGTACAGCTTCGCCGAGGAGCTGAACCATCACATGCTGCGCTTCCTCGAAGACGGGCCGGCGGGTACACCCACCGCCGGCTGACCGTCCGCCTTTGCGTACCGGCCGCTCGTCGTCGCGTGGCACGCGGCCCGTTGTCCCGAGAGTTCGTGGTTGTCCCCTCCGGCGCACCCCTCTGGGTGGCGCCGGCCCTGATCGGAGGCTGGCTCAATGTCTGTCGGAATCGTCGGTGCGCAGGCCACGGATGTCGCTGGGCCCGGCTTCGAGATCCTCGACCTGATGGGGGACCTGCGCCGGCCGGCCGCGTGGCCGGCCCGGGCGGCCTCCGCGTACCGGCCGGTCGACCTGCCCGTCCCGGCGGGGGCGCGCTCCCCCGGCGCGGTGCTGCTGGCCGGTCTGCTGGGGGTGCTGGCCCGGTACACCGGCCAGGCCGAGGTGGCGGTCGGTCTGTCGTCGGGCGGCGTGCTGCGGGTCGACGTCGCGGATGAACCGGGCTTCGGCGAGCTGACGTCGCGGGTGGCTGCGGCGCTGACCGGCCCGGTCACGCGTGACACGGGCGCGGCGGGGCCGGTGGTGGTCGGGCTGGCGGACGCCCCGGTGGCCGAGGTGGGGCCGGACGTGGTGGACGTGGACATCGTGGTGACCGTCGCGGGGGACGGGTCGGCGCTCCGGGTGGACTACGCAGCCGACGGCTTCTCGGCGGACTGGGTGCGGGGTCTGGTGGACCAGACCGTGTCGTTGCTGTCGGCCGGGGTCCGCGAACCCGGGGTGCCGCTGGGCGCGCTGCCTCTGCTGGGCGCGACCGAGCGCGAGCGGCTGCTCGCGTGGGGCCGGGGCCCGGCCCGCCCGGTGCCGGGTGAGCCGCTGCACGAGCTGGTGCTCGAGTGGGCGCGACGCACGCCGGACGCGGTGGCCGGAGTCGCCGCCGGGGAGGTGCTGACGTACGCGGAGCTGGCCCGTCGCTCGGGGGCGCTGGCCGCGCAGCTACGGTCGATGGGCGTACGGCCCGGGGACGTGGTGTCGCTGGCGTTGGACCGCAGCATGTGGACCCTCGTCGCCACCCTGGCGGTGCTGCGCGCCGGGGCGGCGTACACGCCGATGGACGTGTCCTGGCCGGCGGACCGGATGCGGATGCTGCTGGCCGACCACGGCGCTCGGGTCGTCCTCACCGTCGGCGAGGTCGCCCCGCGTGTCCCCAGACCTGACGGCGTACGGGTCGTCGCCCTCGATGTCGACTGGCCCACCCTGGCGGCGGCCGAGGCGGCCGACCTGCCGGTGGTGGCCCCGTCCCGGCCGGCGTTCGTGATCTACACGTCCGGCTCGACCGGGACACCGAAGGGTGTCGTGCTGACCCACGAGCACCTGACGAACTTCGTCACCTGGATGCGGGAGGAGTGCGCGGTCGGCCCGGACAGCCGCATGCTCCATTCCTGCTCCCCGGTCTTCGACGTGGCCCTCGGCGAGATCTACACCGCGCTGACCTCCGGCGCCCGCGTCGTCGTCAGCTCCCGCGACGACCTGCTCGACGCCCGCCGGTTGACGGAGCTGATCGCCAAGGAGCAGGCCACCCACGCGTTCTGCCCACCCACGAACCTCGCCGCCGTCGATCCCGCCGACTGCCCCAGCCTGACGTGCGTGACCCTCGCCGGGGAACCCATTCCGCCCCGCATGGCGCAACGCTGGACGGCCGCCGGTGCCCGCCTGATCAACGCGTACGGGCCCGCGGAGGCCTCCGTCGCCTGCACCTGGTTCGACGCGTCCAAGGGCTGGCCCGGCGCGTACGTGCCCATCGGCCGACCCATGCCCAACCGGCAGATCCGCGTCGTCGACGCCAATCTCGACCTCGTCCCCATGGGCGTCCCCGGCGAGATCCTCATCACCGGCGCCGGCGTCGCCGACGGCTACCTCAACCGCCCCGAACTGACCGCCCAGCGGTTCGTCACCGACCCGTACGGCGGCGGGACCGCCTACCGCACCGGCGACCTCGGCCGGTGGAACGCCGCCGGAGCGCTGGAGATCCTCGGCCGGATGGACCACCAGGTCAAGGTCAACGGCATCCGCATCGAACTCGGTGAGATCGAGGCGACTCTCGAACAACACCCGGACGTCGGCACCGCCGTCGTCACCCGTCGCGAGGACCAGGGCACCGCCCGGCTCGTCGGCTACGTCACCGGACGCGACGGACGCGTCCCCGTCACCGCCGACCTGCGGGCACACGCCGCCGCCGTGCTCCCGCCCTACATGGTTCCCGCCGTGATCATGGTCCTGGACCGGTTCCCCACCGGCGGCACCGGCAAGATCGACCGACGGGCGCTACCGGAGCCGGGCTCGCGCCGTCCCGATCTCGACGTGCCATACACCGAACCGGCCACCGACTCCGAACGCCTCGTCGCGGGGATCTTCGCGACGGTGCTCGGACTGGACCGGGTCGGGGCACTCGACGGGTTCTTCCACCTCGGCGGCACCTCCCTGCAGTCCGCCGCCGTCGCTGTCGCCCTCGACGAGGCCGCCGACGTCGCCGTGCCCGTCTCGCAGATCCACCGCACCCCCACCCCGCAGGGGCTGGCCCGCTGGCTCGCCACCGCCCCCCGCCGCCCCGGGGCCGAGCCGGCGCCGTCCGTCACCGGCCGTCCCGGCCCGTCGAAGCCCGTCCCGCTGACCCCGTCCGTCGCGAAGTGCGTCGTGCTCCCCTTCGAACTGGTCTGCCCGACCACCTGGTGGATCGAGGGTGAACTGGACCTACGGGCCCTGATGGCCGCCCTCGGCGACCTACACCACCGCCACCAGGCCCTGCACGCCCGCTACCGGCGCACCGACCCACCAACAGCAATCATCCCACCCAACCCCGGCATGCCCCAGCTACGGCTACTCGCCGACGCCGCCACCGAACACGACGCCCGCGACCAACTCGCCGAAGCAGTACAGCAACCACTCGACTACACCCAGGGCCGCAACTGGCGCGCCGCCCTGATCCGAAACAAAACCACCAACCGAATCCTGTTCGGCATCGGCATCCACCACATCGCCTTCGACGGCTGGTCATACGGACTACTCGTACGAGACCTCAGCCACGCCTACACCGCACGACAAGCCGGCCACACACCCACCTGGCAACACCCCGCACCCACACTGCACCAGTCCTACGACGAATACACCCGCCTACGCGACGCCGCCGACCTGCAAACCCAACGAACCTACTGGCGCGAACAACTACGCGACCTGCCCCGCCAAGGCAAGGGCCGGCCGCAGGAGATCCTGGAACAGACCCCGACCTGGGGCCCCAAGACCGGGCACATCGTCGCCGTCCCGCCCGAGCTGGTGCGGCGCTGGGACCGAGCCGCCGTCGAACACCGCTTCAGCCGTTCCACGTACTTCGCCGCCGCCTACGCCTCGGCGCTACGCGCCATCCACGGGCAGGACGACATCGCCCTGCTGATGATCGTCGCCCAGCGCGGCAGCCGCGTCCTCGACTCCGCCTTCACGAGCAGGATCAGCAGCAACTGTCTCCGGGTCCGGTTCGGCGGCCCGGAGAAACACCTGATGCGGGGCCTCCAGCAGGCCGCGGACGACCTGATGGCCGCACAGGACGTCTCCTTCCTGGAGATGGTCACCGACGACCCGGTCCTCGACCTGCCCCGCGAGGTGATCAACAGCCTGCCCTCGTTCGCCTACCAGGACAACCTCGTCCTCCCGCTGGACCTGCCCGGCTGCCGGACCGAGGAGGTCGTCGAACCGTACGCCCGGGAGTGGTCCGGTGCCTGCGTCGCCGAGGTGCTGCCCGGCGACGAGAGTGTCCTCCTGCGGGTCACCATCCGTACCGATCTGGTCCCGGCCCCCGTCGCCGAGATCCTGGCCACCGGCATGCTGCGCTTCCTGGAAGCCGGCCCCGAGGCGGTCAGCGACACCCGCTGACCGCCGCTTGCCGGCAGGCTCGGCGGCAGCGCGCCGTGCGGCCCGCGCGAGCAGCCCGGCGCGCTCCGGTCCGGGTCAGTGGACGAGGGCCGCCGGGCAGTGCGCGAGCAACTCCGCCGGGGCGTGCACGACCAGGTCGGGGCCGGCCGCGAGCAGCGCCGCGATGTCCCCGCCGTGCCACGTCGTGGCGACGGCCGTCGCCCCGGCATCCCGGCCGCTGAGCAGGTCGATCACCGCGTCGCCCACCATCATGGCCTCGTGCGGCGGCACGTCGAGGTTGCCCAGTGCCTGGAGCACGATGTCCGGGGCAGGCTTGGGACGGGCCACCTCGTCGGAGCCGATCACCTGGCCGAAGAGGCCCAGCACGCCGAGTTGGTCGAGCAGGGAGCGGGCCCGCGGGCCGGCCTTGCCGGTGGCGATCCCCATTCGGATGCCACGCGAGTGCAGGGTCTCCAGGGTCTCCCGGACGCCGGGGAAGAGCGGCACGAGGTGGGCCATCCGGTAACTCTCGCGGACGAACGGCTCCTCCATCTCCAGGGGCAGCCCCATCAGGCGCATGATGTCCGGGAAGTACCGGCCCATGTGCCGGTTGTACTCCTCGAACGGTGCCGGCCCGTCGCCCACCACCTCGGCGTACGCGATGCTGAACGCCTCACGCATGACGGCCGAACTGTCGACGATGACGCCGTCGAGGTCGAACACGACCGCGCGGATCGGGCCGCGCGCCGGCGACGGCGGGGTCACCTCGACTGTGGACGATGGACGGCTCATGGCTGCTCCCGGAAGGGGTTGGGGCCGAGGGTGGTTCTCACCCGGCGCGATGGCCCACCAGTGCGTGCTGGCGCTCCGGCCGGGTGGGCCGGGCGCACTGGTAGATCCGTTCGATGATGTCGATGGTCCGGCGGGCCTCGACGACGGCCGCGCCCCGGGCGGCCGGGTCGGCGAGCAGCCCGGGCAGGGCGTCGAGCTGGTGGTCGTACTCCGCGCCGATCGGCTCCCCGGGCAGCGGCAGCCGCGCGGTCCGGCCGTCGCGGGTACGCGTCAGCACCGGCGTGGGCTCCCGGTTGGGACTGAAGCCGAACGTGCAGCGCAGCGTCGCCGACCCCGCGGCGCCGTGCACGGTGACGGTGGTGCGGTCCAGCGACTCGTGCGAGGCCCAGCAGGCGTGCAGGGCGACGGAGGCGCCGGTGTCGGTGAGCAGGAAACCCCGGGCGGTGTCCTCGACGTCGCCGGGAACGTGGCCTGCGGTGTCGGCCCCGCCGCGCCAGGCGGCGTGGGCGGCGCTGTCGTTGACGAAGTCGTCCGAGACGCTGCCGATCGCGTGAGTGACCCGGGCCGGGCCGAGCAGCGGCAGCACCGTGTCGAGCAGGTGCCAGCCGAGGTCCACCAGCGCGCCCCCGCCGGACTGGTCGCGGCGGGTGAACCAGCCGCCCGCGTCGGGCACCCCTCGGGCGCGAACCCAGGCCACATCGACGTGCCGGATCGGGCCCAGCCCGCCGGCCACGTCGGCCAGCGCCCGGATGTCGGCCCGGTAACGGGCAGCGCTGCCGGCCAGCAGCACCGCGCCGCCGTCGCGCTCCGCGTCGGCCAGGATGCCCGCCTCGGCGGAGGTCAGGCAGACCGGCTTCTCCAGGAACACCGGTACGCCCCGGCGCAGCAGCCGGACGGCGACGACCGCGTGCAGGTGGTTCGGTACGGCGACCACCGCCAGGTCGACCGTTCCGGCGGGCAGGTCCTCGACGTCGGCGTACGCGGACGCGACGGCGTGGGTGTCGCGGGCCTGATCGCGCACCACGGGCTGCGGGTCGACCACGGCGACCACCTCGAAGCCGGGGTGTGCGGCGAGCCGGGGCAGCCAGATCTCCCGCCCGGCCCAGCCGAGGCCGACCACCGCGACCCGCACCGGCCGGCCGGCCGCGGCCGGGGGCCGGGCCGTCATCCGGCGAGGACGTCGGCGAGCACGGCGGCGATCTCGTGCATCTGCTGCTCCGTGCCGAGCAGGGTGCGGTGGTGCAGCCAGACGCAGTCGGAGTGGATCTGCTCGGTGTTGGGGCAGCGGGCCGCGATCGCCTCTACCGACTCGTCGGACGCGCCGGCCATCCAGAAGCCCTCGCACCGGTAGATCGCCCGGAACGCCACGAACGCCGGGACGCCCCGGGCGATGAGCGCGTCCACCACGGCACGGCGGCGCTCGATGCCGATCCCGGGGACACGGAACATCGCCATGTAGTGCGGGTTGCGGTCGGTGCGGGGGTCGGTCGCCTGCGGGACGACGCCCGGGATCTCGGCGAGCAGGCTCGACAGCAGCGGCCAGCGCTGCTCGCGCAGCGCGATCTGCTCGTCGAGGCGGGTCAGCTGGGCGCGTAGCACAGCGGCGGTGAACTCGCTCATCCGGTAGTTCGAGCCGGTGGTGCTGTGCAGGTATTCGCGGTCGGTGCGGGGCCGGCCGCAGCTGTGCACGAGGAATGCCCGCTCGCGCAGTTCCTCGTCGGGGAAGACGACCGCTCCGCCCTCGCCGGCGGTCATGAGCTTGCCGTTCTGGAAGCTGAAGGCGGCCACCGAGCCGAGCGCGCCGGCCCGCCGGCCCCGCCACTGCGCGCCGTGGGCGTGTGCCGCGTCCTGCAGCAGAGCCACCCCGGCGTCGGCGGCGAGCTTGTCGAGCGCGTCCATGTCGGCGAACTGCCCGGCCATGTGCACCGGCATGATCACCTTGGTACGGGGGGTGATCGCGGCCTCGACGGCGGCGGGGTCGACGCAGTAGGTGTCCAGGTCGACGTCGACCGGCACGGCGACCGCGCCGAGACGCTGCGCGGCCAGCGAGGACGAGATGAACGTGAAGGCCGGGACGATCACCTCAGTACCGGGGCCGACGCCGAGCACCTCCAGCGCGACTTCCAGCGCGTGGGTGCCGTTGGTGACGGCGAGCGCGTGGGGGCTGCCGTGGTAGTCACCGAACTCCCGCTCGAAGGAGTCGACCTCACTGCCGCCCATCCGCCACCACTGACCCTGTTCGAGGGCGCGGATCAGTCCGGTTCGCTCCTCGTCGCCGTACTGCGGCCACTCGGGGAACTCGGACACCGTCGAGGGCTGACCACTCATGACTTCCCACTTCCCAACTCGGGCAGACCAGGGGCTTCGACTGACCATCGGGCGGGACGACCCGAGACCGCCGGTACGCGGTCCGGGCACAGCGGAGCACCGGATGGCCGCGCGGTACGTGACGCCTCCGTCCGGAGCCGGCGGCGTCGCTCAGCAGGGAGGACGGTAACCGACGCGGATACGCGGTCACCGCCCCTAACAGCCCCTAGCCACCCCTTAGTCCACCCGCGCCTCGGGCGCCGCCGGTTCGCCGGGAGCCGTCGGCGTAGTAAGACTGCGGTGACCAGTCATCAGGCTCTGCGGGACCAGGGCCGTGCCCCACGAGGTGAAGCGTGTCGGACGTACTGCTGCTGAACGGCCCGAACCTGGGCATTCTCGGCCGGCGGGAACCGGAGATCTACGGCACCGACACCCTGGACGACATCCAACGCGCCGTCGGCGAGGAGGTCGCCACCCGGGGCTGGGGTGTGGTCGCCGAGCAGCACGACTGCGAGGGTGCGCTGATCCGCACGATCCAGAACAGCTACGACACGGTGGGCGCGATCGTCAACCCGGGCGCCCTGATGATCGCGGGCTGGAGCCTGCGCGACGCGCTGGCCAACTACCCCCGGCCCTTCGTCGAGGTGCATCTGTCCAACGTGTGGGCGCGGGAGAGCTTCCGGCACGACTCGGTGATCGCCCCGCTGGCCAGCGGGGTGATCGTCGGGCTCGGAGCGCTGGGCTACCGGCTGGCCGCGCGCGCCCTCACCGCGACCGTCCGATGACGACCGGGCACCCCGCCGTCCAGTGCCGTGGGCGCCGGCGTGCCGGCAGCGCGGTCGTCCGCACGTCCCGACTCTTCCCGAAGGACCTCACGTGGAGATCTCCGTCCTCGTCCTGACCCTCGTCCTCGCCGCCGTGTTCGTGGGCACCGCCGTGCCGAAGCTCACCGGGCAGGCACAGATGCGCGAGCGGATGGACCACCTCGGCGTCTCGCCGGGGCTGACACGCGCGCTGGGGGTGCTGGAACTCGCCGCGGTCGCCGGGCTGCTGCTCGGCCTGCTCTGGCCGCCCCTGGGCATCGCCGCGGCGATCGGTCTCGCCCTGCAGATGGCGGGCGCGGTCGTCTACCACTCCCGGGCCAAGGACCCGGCCGCGACGATCCTGACGCCGGTGATCTTTGCCGTGGCCGCCCTCGCGCTCGTCTACCTGCACGTGCGGCTGGGCTGAGGCCGGCCGTGTCCGGTCCGCAGCGCCACGGCGGCGTCCTCGGCATCGACGTCGGCGGCACCAAGGTCGCGTTGCGCGCGGAGGCGCCCGGGCAGCCGGCGTACGACCGCACCTTCCGCTGGCCCCGGACTGCCGACCCGGCCGCCGACCTGACGGTGCTGGCCGTCGAGGTGGACCGGCTGCGCGACCGGTGGGGACCGGTGGACGCGGTCGGGGTGGCCATGCCGGCGACCACTGACACCGGTGGCACCGTCACCACTTGGCCCGGGCGCCCCGGCTGGGTGGGCCTCGACCTCACCGGCGCGCTGCGCCGCCTCTTTCCCGACGCGGCAACCGCCGTCGCCGACGATGGTGATCTCGCCGCCCTTGCAGAGGCGCGCTGCGCCGGCGCGGACGACGTGGTCTACCTGGGCGTCGGCACCGGGATCGGCGGTGGCGTCGTACTGGCCGGCCGGCCGGTGCCGGGCCGGTCCTCCGCCGAGATCGGTCACGTGGTCGTCGCTCTCGATGGTGAGCGCTGCGACTGCGACCGGCATGGCTGCCTCCAGTCCATCGCGTCCGGCCCCGCCACCCTGCGCCGTGCTGCCGCCCGCCGGGGCGGCGAGGTGGGCTTCGATGACCTGCGGGCCGGACTCGACGGGCGCGAGCCCTGGGCGGTGGCGGCGGTCGAGGAGAGCTGCCGGGCGCTGGCGGCGGCGGTGGTGAGCCTCGGCGAGATCCTCGATCCGGCGCTGGCGATCGTGGGCGGCGGGTTCGCCGCCGGCCTGCCCGGCTTCGTGCCGCTCGTCGCGGAACGGGCACGCCGCGCCGGCCGGCCCGGGCGTCCGGCGCCACCGGTGCGTCCCGCCGCCCTCGGCGGGCTGTCGTCCCTGCACGGCGCGGTGGAGCTGGCTCGTGACCTGACCGGCACGCCGGCTCCCGCGCGCCCCACCCCCATCGCGTAGAGGAGAGCAGCATGGTCAGGATCGGTGTCATCGTCGGCAGCACGCGACCCGGCCGCAAGGCCGACGCCGTGGCCCGCTGGGTGCGCGACGTCGCCGCCAAGCGGGGCGACGCCACTGTCGAGCTGGTCGACATCGCCGACTACGCCCTGCCACACTTCGACGAGGTGCTGCCACCGTCGATGGCGCCGTCGCGACGCCCCGCCGTACGCCGCTGGGCGACGACCGTGGCCGGGTTCGACGGCTTCGTCTTCGTCACGCCGGAGTACAACCACTCCATCCCGGGCGCACTGAAGGATTCCCTCGACTTCCTCTACCAGGAGTGGCAGCACGCCGCCGCCGGCCTCGTCAGCTACGGCGTGCACGGCGGCACCCGGGCGGCGGAGCACCTGCGGCTGGTGCTCGGGCAGCTCGGCGTCGCCGACGTCCGCTCCCAGGTCGCGCTCTCTCTGACGACCGACTTCGTCAACTTCCGCGACTTCCGGCCGGCCGCGCACCACGAGCAGGCCCTCGGCACCATGCTCGACGAGGTGGTCGCCTGGGCCGGCACACTGCGGACGCTGCGCCGGGCCTGACGCCGCTGCGGCTGCGCGGGCCGGTGACGGGGGTCGGGCATCCAGCGTCGACCCGCCCGCTCGGCACGGCACGGCACCGGACGCTGGGTCGTGGCCGGGCCCCGCCCGGTCGTGAGCCAGGGGGGCGGGGCTGCCCGCTCAGGCTCCCGGTGCGACGACCAACCGCTCCGCGGCGACCTGCGCCGCGTCGGTGCGTACGACGCCGGCGAACTCGCGGGCGCGGGCGGCCACCTCCGGCCGCAGCGCGGCGCCCAGAGCCTCGGTCAGCGACTCGACGGTCGGCACGGAGCCGGGGTGTGCGGTGCCGATGCCGAGCGCGGACACCCGGCGCGCGAAGTAGTGCTGGTCGTACACCTGCGGTACGACGACCTGCGGCGTCCCGGCCCGCGCGGCCGTGGTCGTGGTGCCCGCGCCGCCATGGTGGACCACCACGGCCACCTCCCGGAACAGGTCCTGCTGGTTCACTTCGCCGACCACCAGGCAGTCGGGGGACCGGTCGACAGGCGAGAGCGGCGCCCAGCCCCGGGAGACGACCAGCCGGCAACCGACCGCGCGCACGGCCCGCACGGCCGTCTCCAGCAGACCCGGGGGTGCGGCGACGCTGCCGAATCCGACGTAGACGCACGGCCCGCCGGCGTCCAGGAAGGCCGTCAGCTCGGCTGGCAGGGCCCGCTTGTCGGGCAGGAGCCAGGCACCCGGTTGGTAGACGGCCGGATCGGCGACGTCCGGCCAGGGTGCCAGGGTCGGGTCGGTGGCCAGCCACGGCCGGTCGGTGTGGATGTGGTCGCTGACGTCGTCGACCGTGCCCAACCCCACCGCCGACCGCAGCGCGTTGAGGGGCGCGGCGAAGGTGTCGTTGACGTGCCGCAGGTTGGCGGCCCACAGGTCGCTGTTGTCGGCCGACGCGGGCGCCGGGACCTCCCCGAACACCGGCAGCGGCAGCGGGGGGTGGTGGGGTGAGGGAAGGGCCGCCGGGCAGAGCGCCGCGAAGACGTACGGGATGCCGCGCTTCTCCGCCACGGTGCGGGCGGCGATCTGGAGGCCCGTCGACGCGACGAGGACGTCACAGTCCCGGGCTGCGGCCGACAGCACCTCGAACTGAATGCCGATGGAGGACTCGGCGAGCTTGCGTACCTGCGCGGGCGAGGGTTTTGGCACGGCGGCCCGCGACCTGGGCGCCGCCGACCTGCGCCAGGGCGGGCCGACGGGCACGAAGGGAATCCTGAAGCTGGCCACCCAGCGGGCGAAGTCGGGCGGGGCGCAGAGGCGGACCTGGTGGCCGAGGGCCGTCAACCGCGACGCGAGCGCCACCAGTGGTTGGACATCGCCGCGCGACCCGAGAGTCGACAGCAGTACGCGCATGATACTCGCCTTTCCGTCTTTTGCCCCGGATCCGGGCGCGGCTGGGCCAGGCCCGACAGCGTTGTCGGGCCTGGCCGCACCGTCGATCTGCTATCCCCGCGTCGTGGAGCGCCCCGGCACCAGGGCAGCGGGTCGCGCTCTGGCGGCGGTCTGAGCGGGTACCCGGCGCGCGCCGGGCGCGGGTCGGAGGGGCCGCAGGATCAGTACGTGGCCGAGCCCCTCGACCGCGCGCAGCTCGGCCGCGCAGGCCGCGGCCTGCGCCTGGCGCAGGTAGTCCAGCGTCTGCGGGTCGGCGGCGCACATCCCCGGCGTCGAGTCGGCGGTGGCGACCAGGTGGACCTCGCCGGCCAGCAGCAGCGAGGCCGAGATGAACTGGCAGAGTTCCGGCCACAGCAGGTACCGCCAGAAGTCCACGCTGATCACCGCGTCCAGGCTGCCCGGCGGCATGGGCGGGGCGACGCCGAGCAGGTGGAAGTTGGTCCGCCCGATGGGTGCGGCGTAGTCGTAGGTCAACGCCGAGGTGGGCAACCCGGAATCGGCGCGGCCGGTGCCGATCCAGAGCGTGCGGTGCCCCCGCACCTGGCCGGCGAGGCGCGCGGCGGCGGGCCCGATGGCGCAGGCCGACCGCTCGACGCACTCGTCGATGAGCGCGCGATAGTGCAGGATGCGCCGGATCGCCTCGTACCCCATGACGGCGGTAAGGAACTCCCACTCCAGGCACGGATAGAGCCGGGCCGCCTGCTGGAAGTTGGCCTTCATCTCCATCCAGTTGCGGGTGATGTTCTTGTGGTGCGGCAGGTGGACGACCCGGGCGTCGTCGTCGTAGCCGAAGTTGACGCCGTCGGGGAGGCTGCGGTCGACGCGGTAGAACAACTCGACGTCCTCCACGCCGTAGCTCAGACCGAACGCCTCGCGGTAACCACCGACCTGCGCGAAGTGAGCGCTGGTCAGCGAGATGTTGTGCGTGTAGGCGATGACCCAGCCGGCCCGGAGCCACTCGCCCCCGTCGTCGGGAAGCCCCGTGGCGAACCGCAGGTCGCCGCCGTGCGGGAAGGCGCGTGCGACCGCGTGCGACTCCCCGGCCAGCACTGCCGGCAGGTCAGCGAGGCCGATCTCGTCCCGCCGGCCGATCAGCACCGCCGCGTTGCCGGGCACGCTGTGCCAGGCGAGGTGCCGCTCCAGCAGGTCGGGCACCGCCCACGAGTCGGCGTCGAGGAAGACCAGCAGAGGTGCGCAGGCACGGCGCGCCCCCTCGTTGCGGGCGACGGAGCGGCCCTTGCGCTCGGCGAGTTCCAGCACGCGCAGGCGGAGACCGGCACCCTCGGCGAGCGCCTCGGCGTACCCGTCGGACGAGCCACCGTCCCGGACCACGATCACCTCGAAGCGTTCCGGCGGCAGCGTCTGCCGGGTCAGCGCCCTGAGGGTCAGCGCGAGGCACTGCGGATCCTGGTAGGTCGGCATCACCACGCTCAGCGCCGGAGGGTTGGTGGGCAGCGACATGGCGATCCTCTCCGTCAGACGATCTTGCCGTCGGGGGGCGGCGACATCGTCAGACGATAACTCTCCGCGACGACATCCTTACGCATCAATAGGGGTCTATAGGGGTGCACTGTCCCGACATGACAGTCGCCGCCTGACCGGAACCTAACCACGCGCAGGAGCAGCAGCCGCGATAGGAAGCAGAGGGTTAGATCAACCCGATTCGGCCGGCGAACTCACGTACGCCTGGCAGGTTGCGGCTGTCGCGGCCGAGGAGTTCGGTGGTGAGTTGCTGCGCCCATGGCCGGTAGCGGCCACGCCGTCAACAACGCTCATGGTCACTGCAACGAGTTGATGTGCCGTACGCGGCCATGAACATGTCCAGCAGTCCGTCGACCGCGCTCTCGTCGATGGGGCGGGTTGACAGCAGCCAGCGGTAGTAGAGAGTGCCGCATAGCACCTCGGCGGCGAATTCCAGGTCCGCTCCTGGGGCGAGTTCACCGGTGCGCTGAGCGCGGGTGATCCGGTCGAGGGTGCTCTGCTCGACGGTGGCCAGGAACCGTTCGTGCAGGGTCGCCCGTAGCGTGGAATCGGCCTGCGCCTCGGCGATGACTCCGCGGTAGACGGGGCCGATCGGCGGGCTGGATAGGGCCAGGCTTGAGCGTAGGAACTGTTCGCGCAAATCCGCACGGACGTCCCCGGCGTTGCGGTAGTCCAGATCGCTGGTCCACACGAGGCTGAGCGCGTCGAGCAGCAGCGCCGCGATGGACGGCCAACGCCGGTAGATCGTGTGCTTTCCGACCCCGGCCCGCCTGGCGACCGCCTCGATGCTCAGTCCCGCGTAACCGACCTCCGCGGCCAGATCGAGGGTCACTCGCAGCAGTTCTTCAGTGCGCGCAGCGCCTCGGCGCCGTGGCGTGGCAGGCGTGTCGGTCATGCCGCGATCCTATCGGCACACGGCGTGCCGTTGACAATGTAGCGGGCTGCGTGCGACATTAGGCCCCGATCGGCACGGTGCGTGCCGATGGAGGAGCGTGGTGGCATGTCGCCACCCGCGGGCCCAGGATTGCGCCTCATCAAATCCGCAAGGAGTGATCTGCCATGAGCAGCACCGGAAACAGTGAGCACGAAGGATTCGCGGCCGAGGAGCGGGCCGCGATGAAGGACCACGCCCAGGAGTTGAAGAAGGCCGTGCGCCGACGGCCCGCAACCTGTCGGCGACGGCCGACCACCGGATGGCCGCAGCGGCCAAGCCCGACTTCGAGCCGGTAGGGGTGCTGCACCAGGTGAAGGCGCCCACGCTGGTCATCGAGGGCGGCCACGAGCCGGTCAAGCCGGGGCACGGCACGATCATCCCGAGCAGATCCCGGGAGCGCGGCTGATGATCGTGGCCGGCATGGGCCACACGCTGCCGCCGGAGGCGCACGAGGAACTGGTCGCCGCCATCCTCGCGCACACGGCGGGACGACACGATCAAAGATCGATCGAGATGAATCATTATGATCTCACCCGGCAACGCGCCGCTGGGTGAGGAATCGTCAACCGAGGCCAGAATCCACGGAAATGGGGAGTAGCGAAGTGCGTGTGCTGTTGACCGCGTGCGGGGCACGCGGGGATGCGACGGAAGCGTACGAGCGGAGTCGCCAGTGATGAACGCCGACGTGGTCATTGTGGGCGCCGGTCCGACCGGGCTGATGCTAGCCGCTGAGCTGCGTCTGGCCGGTGTGCGACCGCTGCTGCTGGAGCGGCAGCCGCAGCGCCGGGACACCCCCAAGGCCGGTGGTCTCGGCGGGCAAATCCTGGAGCTGCTGCGCTACCGGGGCTTACTGGAACGCTTCGAAGCCGCCTGCCCCGGCCCCGGCCTCACCCCCCGGTTCCCGTTCGGCGGCGTGCACCTGGACTTCACCCAGCTGCCGGATCCCCCGCTGCACGCCCTGCCGCTGCCGCAACCGCTGCTGGAGCGGCTGCTCGATGAACGCACCGGCGAACTCGGTGTCGACGTCCAACGTGGGCACGAGGTGATCGGGGTAAGCCAGGACGAGGCCGCGGTGACCGTGGAGGTGCGGGGCCCGGACGGGCCGTACCGGATCAACGCCCGCTACCTGGTGGGCTGCGACGGCGCGCGCAGCCGTATCCGCGACTGGGCTGGCATTGGCTTCCCCGGCACCACCTATCCGGAGGTCAACCGGCTGGCCCAGGTCACCCTGCCCGACACGGTGACCGTGCTCGGCAACGGCGATCTCGACGTGCCCGGCTTCGGCACCATCCGCGCCGGTTTCACCCGCACGGACCACGGCCTGCTCGGCGTCGGCTCATCGCCCGACTCCAAGGTCGTCTCGGTCTACACCATCGAAGACGAGAACACCGAATACGACGACGACGTCTCGATGACCGTCACCGAACTGCAGGACAGCGTCCGCCGCGTGCTCGGCGCGCACCTGCCGGTCGCCGAGGCGCTTCGGCTGTCGCGCTTCACCTTCAAAGCCCGCCAAGCCGAGCGCTACCGGGCCGGGCGGACCCTGCTGGCCGGGGATGCGGCGCATCTGTTCCCGGCCACCGGGGTAGCCCTCAACGCCGGCATGCTGGACGCGGTCAACCTGGCCTGGAAGCTGGCCGCCGACCTGCACGGCTGGGCGCCGCCCGGCCTGCTGGACACCTACCACGGCGAACGCAGCCAGGCCGCCGCCCGAACCATGCTGCACACCCGCGCCCAGGTGGCACTCCGGCGCGGGCACGACGCGGCCGCCGAAGCACTGCGGGAGGTCTTCTCCGAACTGCTCACCGACGAGCAGCCGCTGCGTCGCATGGGAGCGCTGGTATCCGGTACCGACGTCCGTTACCCGATGCCCGGCGCCGGCCACCACCCGCTGGCCGGCACCTTCGCCCCCGACCTCACCCTGCACACCGACCAGGGCGTCACCAGCGTCGCGGAGCTCATGCCTGGTGCGCGGCCCGTCCTCCTCGACCTCGCCGACCGGCCGGACCTGCGCGAGGCCGCCCGGGACTGGCGGCATCGCGTCGACCTCCACACCGCCAAGACCGACGATCGACCGGCCGACGCGCTCCTGATCCGGCCGGACGGCCACATCGCCTGGGCCGCGACCCTCGATGAACCCGCCGACACCGCCGCGCCCGCGCTGCGCGAAGCGCTCTCCGGCTGGTTCGGCACACCCTGAAACGACGACCAGATCGCCCACGCTCACGGATGCGGGGCCCCTGACCTTAGCGTCCAGAGGATCTCAACTTGATCTTTAACCTCCGAAGGTCCTGTGGGGACCCTGGCCGATCACAGAAACAGCCCTTGGTCGATGATCTTCTTGTCTAGGGAAGAGCATCAATTACCAAGGGCTGTTCTGGTGACCAGTGTGCATGACCGTGGTCGGGCTGATGTCGTCGGGGAGCTGGACAGGTTCCGGCGAGAGTTCTACGACTGCCTGACCGCTCGGGCTGACGCGTTGTTCGACCTGACGGACGCGGTGTTGTGCGCCGACGGGCCGGTCCGGTCGTTGGTGGAGTTGTCGCTGGTGGGTGAGCACCGCCGCGGTCACGGGGCGTTGTATGACGCCCTCGCTTGCGGGCGGCTGGACGTCGATCGGCTGCGCACGGCCCTCGCCGGGGTGTCGTTGCCGCGGGCAGCTGATGGTCGTCTCGTCCTGGCGGTCGACATCACTTGCTGGCTGCGGCCGGACGCGCACACCTCGCCGCAGCGGATCTTGTGTCACACCTACGGTCGCGGCAAGGATCAGACCATCATGATCCCGGGCTGGCCGTACTCGATGGTCGTGGCCCTGGAATCTGGTCGCAGTTCGTGGACCGCGCCGTTGGACGCGGTGCGGCTGGCGCCTGGTGACGACGCGGCCACGGTCACCGCTGGTCAGCTGCGAGACATCGTGGGCCGGCTGATCGCGGCCGGGCAGTGGCAGGCCGGGGACCTGGAGATCCTGGTCGTGGCCGACGCCGGCTACGACGCACCCCGACTGGCGTTCCTCCTGCGTGACCTGCCGGTGCAGGTCCTGGCTCGGATGCGTTCGGACCGGGTGCTACGCCGGGCAGTGCCGCCCCGGCAGCCCGGGACGATCGGCCGACCGCGCAGGCACGGCGACGAGTTCGTCTTCGGCGATCCCACTACCTGGGGTGAGCCGGACGCTGCCACCGTCGCCGACACCCGCCTCTACGGCACGGCGCGGGCCCGAGCCTGGGACCGGTTGCACCCACGGTTGACCCATCGATCCGCCTGGACCGCTGCGGCGAAGGTACTGCCGGTCATCGAGGGAACCGTCATCCGTTTGGAGGTCGACCATCTGCCCAGCGGCGCGACCCCGAAGCCGGTCTGGCTGTGGTGGTCCGGCGTCGACGCCACCGCCGCTGATGTCGACCGGCTCTGGCAAACGTTTCTACGTCGCTTTGACATCGAGCACACATTCCGCCTGTTCAAGCAGACCCTCGGCTGGACCTGCCCCAAGATCCGCACGCCACAGGCCGCCGACCGGTGGACCTGGATGATCCTCGCCGCCTACACCCAGCTCCGTCTCGCCCGCGCCCTCGCCGCCGACCTGCGCCGCCCCTGGGAGAAACCCGCACCACCGCAGCGTCTGTCACCCGCCCGCGTCCGCCGCGGGTTTCGGCACCTGCGCACGAAGGCGACCTGTCCGGCCGGTGCACCCAAACCCTCCCGGCCAGGACCAGGACGGCCACCCGGCCGCCGCAACGACCACCCCACCCCGCGCTACGACGTCCACATCGCGACCACCACAAACGCCAAGACAGCAGCCGGAAAGAAGACGAAATCCGTCAATCCCCGCCCACGCCGCACGTGTTAAAAATCAAGTTAGCACCAGCCGCTCTGAGGAACGAGGGACTCGAACCCAAGACAACCTCTTGTCGAGTCCTCTCAGGACTTGTCATTGGTTGTCAAAACCCCTTGTAACGGAAAGTAGCCGAAGTCGGCTTGTCATTACTTGCCTGAGACAGTCGTTGAGCTGCAAGTACGCTGCTATGACCTCACCGGCTCTTGTCACTCTTCGCCAACATTTGGCCCGGGTTTTCGGGGGGTAAACGGGGGGCGAAGGTTGAACGTCCGCCACGTCTGACCGTCTATCCACCGGTCTTGCCAGCTTTATAGCCAGGCCCATCCAGGGGCTCTGCCAGCTTCGGCCTTAAGCATCGACAGCAGTTGGTCTGTGCGCGAGCTGCGGGGCATCGGGAGACTTCCGGACGGCTTGGCTGCTAGCGTTCGCCGCCATGTGGACCGAGGAGATCGTGGCCGGGCGACCGGCGTGGCGGCACATCCCGTCGGGAGTCGTGTTCCGGGAGGTTCCCGGCGGCGCGTTCCGGATGGGCCTGTCCGAGGCGGAGCTCGACGCGGTACGCGCCATCGAACGCAGCGGCGGTGTCGAGGACACCATCGACCCGTTCCTTGCCAGCGCCACGGACGCACAACCGGTCCGCGAGGTGCGCGTCCGAGTCGTTCCTGCTCGCCCGGCACCCGCTGACCGTGGCGCAGGTCCGGTACTGGCTGCCCGAGTACGAGGACGACTACGTCGAGGCGGACACCGGCACGGCTCGGCTCGAAGGCGACCTGGAGGACCTACTCGAGCTGTTGCCGTTCGACCTGCCCAGCGAGGCGCAGTGGGAATACGCAGCCCGGGCCGGCACCACCACGCTGACCTTCCACGGTGACGGGAAACCCGACGAGGACAGCTCCTCGACGACTTCGGCGACGAGACGCGGACGGCCGCCGGCGAGAACGCGTTCGGGCTGGTGGCGATGGGCTCGGCGAACGAGCTCTGCGCCGACGTGTGGATCCCCGGGTTCGACGGCGCGCCGTCAGACGCGCGACCGCGGACCGGATACGGGCCCCGGTCCGTACGCGGCGGAGCCGCCGATCAATACCCGTGGCAGGGCTGCGACGAGTGGCTGCTACTGCTCTCCGCCACCCGGTACGAACACGCCGACTTCACGGCCGTACGCCCGGCCGCACCACTGCCACCCCACTGAGGCAGGTGGGAGCGGATCTGTCGCAAGCCGGCGAGCAGGCTCGATGGTCGCCGAGCAGGGATATCTCACGCCGCCCTTCGGCCTCACCGCTCGCACAGCCCGCTTGATCCCCCCGGCAGCACGGTAGTCCGGTCCGAACCTGCCGGCCGGACACGACGCTGCGCGACGAGTCAGGGCGATCGAGGCGTATCCCGATCTCGACGGGGTCCTCGATACGCGGCCTCGACGAGCGACGGAGTTACGAGACATCCTCTAGCCGCCGCCGAGCGGGTGTACCAGGATGACCTGATCAACAACCATCCTTACGCCTCGGCGAGCAAGCTGGTCCCTGCCCTCGCGCTGACCGGCCGATCCAACGAGGCGCTGCCGCACACCGAGGCCATGTGGGCCGACTGGTGCCGGGCGGGCCGGCCCCCGCCCCCTGGCTGTGGCTCCCCGTCAGCTTTATAGATCGTGTACCGACCGGACTTGCGGCAGCCCGTCCTCGGTCAGCACGATCGTCACCCGGAGGTGTCCGGGCGGAGTGCGCCGGGGCCGTCCGGCACGTCCACACGCGGGTCGATCGGCGGGTACACCTCGGGATCGAGGTCGGGGTTGGTCATCGGCTCAGTCTTCGACGCCACCGTCGGGACCGCCCGCCGAGCACGATGACGGGCGACGTTCGCCGGCGCGACAGCCGGAGGAAGCGGCCCTCGACGCGCGGCGAGAGCGACGAGGGCCGCGGCCTGGGCGGTGGCAGCGGACGGCGGGCGGTGGTCAGTCGGGCGGGGCCATCCGGCGACGCAGTTCCCGCTTGAGCACCTTGTGGCTCGGCCCGAGCGGCAGGTCGTCGACATACCGGATCTGCCGCGGGTACTTGTGCCGGCCCAGATGCTCCCGCGACCAGTCGATCATCTCCTGCTCGTCGGGCAGGCCCGGGCCGGCCGGGTCCGCCACCACCACCGCGCAGACCTCCTCGCCGTGACGCGGGTCGGGCACCCCGATCACCGCCACCTGGCCGACCGCCGGGTGCCGGGCAAGGACCTCCTCCACCTCGCGTGGGTAGACGTTGAAGCCACCCCGGATGATCATGTCCTTCTTCCGGTCGATGATGGTGATGAACCCGTCGGCGTCCTTGCGTCCCAGGTCACCGCTACGGAACCAGCCATCCACCACCGCCTCCGCGGTCGCTTCGGGCCGCCCCAGGTAACCGGCGAAGACGTTGTGCCCCCGGATGACGATCTCGCCGAGCTCTCCGGTCGGCAGCAGCTCGATCCGCTCGTCCACCTCCGCGCGGGCGATCTCCACCTCCACGCCCCAGACCGGGTGCCCGATGGTCCCGGCGCGGGTGCCGAAGTGCGGCTGGTTGGTGGTGGCGGTGGGTGAGGTCTCGGAGAGCCCGTACCCCTCGAAGACCGTCGTCTGGAAGGCGGCGTGGAACCGTTCCAGCACGGCCACCGGCAGCGACGCCCCGCCGGAGACGCAGAGCCGCAGCCGGGGCAGGTCGTCCCGGTCCCGGGCGGCGTCGAGCAGCGCCACGTACATGGTGGGCACGCCGTGGAAGACGTCCACCCCCTCACGCAGCATCAGGTCGATGGCGGCCGGCCCGGTGAACCGGCTCAGCAGCACCAGCGTCGCGCCGATCCGGAAGGTGCCGTTCATCGCCACCGTCTGGCCGAAGCTGTGGAACAGCGGCAGGCAGCCGAGCACTACGTCCGTCCTGCGCGCGTCGTTGGCGTCGAAGACGTTCACGGTGGCGTTCATGATCAGGTTGAGGTGGGTGAGCACGGCGCCCTTGGGCACCCCGGTGGTGCCGCTGGTGTAGAGCACCACCGCCGGGTCCTCCGCCGACCGGGTGACGTACGACGGCAGCGCTGGCAGCGGGTGGCTCAGCTCCTCCAGCCGGGGCGCGACCGCGCCGGCGGCCGTCGGCCCGACGGTCACCAGCGGCACGCCGGCCGCCGCCGCGGCGGCGGCGCCCAGGGCGAGCTGGGAGCTGTGACACACCAGCAGCTTCGTGCCGCTGTCGGTCAGCACGTGCGCCGCTTCGTCCACGGTCAGCAGCAGGTGCACCGGGACGAGCACCGCGCCGGCGGCGAGGGCCCCGTAGTAGACCCGGGGGAAGTCCACCACGTTCGGGGCCAGCAGGGCCACCTTGTCGCCCGGGCCGACCCCCCGCTCGCGCAGCCCGGCGGCGTAGCTGCGCGCCTCCAGCCACAGCTCGGCGTACGTCACCCGGGCGTCGCCGTCGACCACGGCGACGGTGTCGGCGTGCCGGCGGGCGGACTCGGCCAGCACCATGGCCAGCGACAGCGCGGTCATCGGGCCACGCCCCGCACCAGGCGGCTGACCGTCTCGGCGACGCAGACCGGCTTGCCGCCGGCGTCGCTCTCCACGGCGACCGCGGTGACCACCTGCACGCCGCCGTCCACGGGTGACACCCCGGCCAGGGTCGCGGTGGCGCGGACCGCGCTGCCGACCCGGAGCGGGGCCGGGAAGCGCACCCGGTTGAGGCCGTAGTTGACCCCCATGGCCACCCCCTCGACCCGGTAAAGGCCACCGGCCAGCGCCGGCAGCAGGGACAACGTGAGGTAGCCGTGCGCGATGGTGCCGCCGAACGGGCCGGCCGCGGCCCGTCGCGGGTCGATGTGGATCCACTGGCGGTCGTCGGTGGCGTCGGCGAACCGGTCGACCCGTTGCTGGTCGATCCGGAACCAAGGGCCGGGGCCCAGGGTCTCGCCGGTCGCCTCGGCCAACTCCTCGATGGACGCGAAGACCCTCATGCCAGGTGCCCTCCCAGCTTCGTGTAGCCGCGCAGCAGGTCGCGGGAGATGATCAGTCGCTGCATCTCGTCGGTGCCCTCGAAGATCCGGTACAGCCGGACCTGCCGGTACCAGCGCTCGATCGGCAGCTCACGGGTGTAGCCCATGCCGCCGTGGATCTGCAGGACGCGGTCGACCACCCGATTGACCATGCCCGCGCCGTAAAGCTTCGCCATCGAGGAGGCGTGCCGCGGGTCCATGCTCTGCTCGACGGTCCAGGCGGCGCGCAGGATGAGCCAGCGGGCCGCCTCCAGCTCGGTCTCCGAGTCGGCGATCATCCACTGGATGGCCTGGTTGGTGCCGATCTTCGCGCCGAAGGTCTCCCGGGTGTTGGCGTAGTCGATGGCCATCGACAACGCCCGCTCGGCGATGCCGAGGGCGTGCGACGGGATAATGTAACGGCCCTTGCCGATCCACTCCATGCCGAGGCTGAAGCCCTGCCCGGGCTCGCCGAGGATGTTGCGCCCGGGTACCCGGACGTCGTCGAAGACCAGCGAGGCGGGGCCGCCCTCGCCCATCGTCTGGATGAACTCTGAGCGCCAGCCCATCGACCGGTCCACCAGGAACGCGGTGGCGCCGCCGTGGCGGGCCCCCTTCTCCCGGTCGGTCACCGCGATCACGATGGCGAAGTCGGCGTCGTGACCGCCGGTGATGAAGGTCTTCTCGCCGTTGAGGATCCAGTCGTCGCCGTCACGGCGGGCGCTGAGCTTGATGTTGGCCGCGTCGGAGCCGGCGCCGGGCTCGGTGATCGCGAAGCAGCTGCGCCGCTCCCCCTCGATGGTCGGGACCAGGTACTCGCGCTTCTGCTCGTCATTGGCGTGGAACAGGATGTTGTCCGCCTCGCCGCCGAACCGGAACGGCACGAACGAGCGGCCGAGTTCGGTCCAGATCAGGGACTGGGTGACGGCCGGCAGGTCCATGCCGCCGTACTCCTCCAGGGTGGCCAGCCCCCAGAATCCGAACTTGCGCGCCTTGAGCTGCAACTCGCGCAGCTCGCTGTGCTCCAGTCCGGGCCGGTGTACCCGTTCCCGCCGCAGCAGCTCCTGCTCCAGCGGCATGACCTCCCGGGTGATGAAGTCGCGGGCGGTGTCGCGGATCGCCTGCTCGGTGTCGGAAAGCGCGAAGTCCATGTCCCTCCGGGTGCTGGTCCGCCGGCGCGCCTCAGCGCGCGCCGCCGTTGACGTACAGGGTCTGTCCGCTGACGTACGACGCGTCGTCGCTGGCCAGGAAGGCGATCACCGAAGCGATCTCGGTCGGCTGGGCGACCCGGCGCAGCGGGGTGTGCTCGGCGACCGTCCGCTGATGCTCCTCCGGGCTGCTGCCGACCCGCTGCGCGGTGGCGGCGGTCATCGCGGTGGCCACGTAGCCCGGGGCGACGGCGTTGACCGTGACGTTGTACGGGCCGAGTTCGATGGCGAGGGTGGCCGTCAGACCCTGCACCCCCGCCTTGGCCGCCGCGTAGTTGACCTGGCCCCGGTTGCCGAGGGCGGAGCGGCTGCTGAGGTTGACTATCCGGCCGTAGCGGGCCGCGACCATGTGCTGTTGGGCGGCCTGGCAGCAGAGGAACATGCTGGTCAGGTTGGTGGTCAGCACCGCCTCCCAGTGTGGCAGTGGCATCTTGAACAGCAGGTCGTCGCGGGTGATGCCGGCGTTGTTCACCAGCACGTGCAACCCGCCGTACGCCTGCATCACCCGGTCGCTCATCGCGGCCACCGCCGCGGGGTCGGTCACGTCGCAGCCGATGCCGACGGCCCGGCCGCCGGCCGCGGTGATCTCGTCGGCGACCGCCCGGCTGCGCTCCTCGTCGAGGTCGACCACGGCGACGGCGGCGCCCTCGGCGGCCAGCCGGTGCGCGGTCGCCGCGCCGATGCCCTGCCCGGCGCCGGTGACGACGGCCACCCGGTCGGCGAATCTGGTCACGGTTATCCCCTTTGCTAGAAGGCGTTGACGCCGGTGAGCGCGCGCCCGATGAGCAGCTGCTGGATCTGGCTGGTGCCCTCGTAGAGGGTGGCCACCCGGGCGTCGCGCAGGTACTTGCCGACCGGGTACTCGTCGATGTAGCCGTACCCGCCGAAGACCTGGACGGCGTTGTTGGCCGCCCGGACCGCTGCCTCGCTGGCGAAGAGCTTGGCCATCGAGGCCTCGGTGGCGAACGCCTCGCCCCGGTCCACGAGGTCGGCCACCCGCCACACCAGCAGCCGGGCGGCGGCGGTGTCCACGGCAATGGCGGCGAGCAACTGCTGCACCAGCTGGTGCCCGGCGATCGGCTTGCCGAACTGGGTGCGCTGCCCGGCGTAGCCGACCGCCGCGTCGAGGCAGCCCTGGGCGATGCCGACGCAGCCTGCGGCCACCGACATCCGGCCCTTGGCCAGGGTGGCCAGGGCCAGCCGGAACCCGCCGCCGACCGGGCCGAGGCGCGCCGAGTCGGGCACCCGGACGGCGTCGAAGCGCAGCTCACCGGTTGCCTGCCCGCGCAGCCCGAGCTTGCCGTGGATCTCCCTCCGGGTGAGCCCGGCGACGTTGGTGGGCACCAGGAACGCGCTGATGCCCCGGTGTCCGGGTCCGCCGGTGCGGGCGAAGAGCAGGACCACGTCGGCCACGGTGCCGTTGGTGATGAACGTCTTCGCGCCGGTGATCAGCCAGTCGCCGCCGTCGCGGGTCGCCCGGGTGGTCAGCGCGGCCGCGTCCGAGCCACTGTCCGGTTCGGTCAGGGCGAAGCAGCCGAGCGCGGTGCCGGCGCAGAGCCGGGGCAGCCACTCGGCCCGCTGCGCGGCGGACCCGTACGCGGCGATGGCCTTGGCGACCAGCCCGAGCGACACCGAGACGATGCCCCGGACGGCGGAGTCGCCCCGGCCGAGCTCTTCCAGCACCAGGCAGTAGGAGAGGTGGTCGCCGCCGGACCCGCCGTCTTCCTCGGAGATGGTCAGCCCGAGGAAGCCCAGCCGGCCGAGCTTGTCGACGATCTCCGGGTCGACCGACTCGCGCCGGTCCCAGGCCGCGGCGTGCGGGACCACCTCACGGTCGACGAACTCGGCGGCGAGCTGACGAACCGCCGCCTGCTCCGCGGAGAGCTGAAGGTCCATGCGGCATAAACTAGCGCTGCAAGTTTAAGTACGTCCAGACCCGGCTGTGGCAGAGTTGCCGCGGGCCGACGAGTGAGCGAGGGAGGCGCGGATGCCCCGGCCGAGGCAGGCGTTGCTCAGCCGGCAGCGGATCGTCGATGCCGCCGCCGCGCTGATCGACGCGGACGGGCTGGAGGCGTTCTCCACCCGCCGGCTCGCTGCCGAACTCGGCGTACGCGGGCCCTCGCTCTACAACCACTTCGCCACCAAGGACGACATTCTCGACGCGGTGGCCGACAGCGTGACCGCCCAGGTGGACGTCTCTTTCTTCGGGCGCCTGGACTGGCGCGAGGCGCTGCGCCGGTGGGGGCACTCGTATCGGGCGGCACTGGCCGCGCACCCGAACATCGTGCCGTACCTGGCCCGCGGGCCGGGCCGGCGGCCGGCAGCGCTGGCGATGGCCGACACGGTCTACGGCGGGCTCGTCGCTGCCGGCTGGCCGCCCGCGCGCGCGACGCACATCGGCGCGCTGATGCGCTACTTCGTGGCGGGCTCCGCGCTCGGATCGTTCGCCCGTGGCTTCGTCGAGGACCCGGGGTTGTACGGGGAGCGGTATCCGCACCTGACCCAGGCGCACCGGCTCGCCGAGCATCAGCAACGGGTGGACGAGGGCGCCTTCGCGCTCGGCCTCGACGCACTCATTGATGGGCTCTCCCGCACCTACGAGGAGCACATCGGGCCGCTACCACCCCTCCCGCCAGCCGATCCGGGCACAAGAGCAAAAACTTGCAGCGCTAGTTTTTGACCACCGTGAGGGGCGCGATGGATCTCGCACGAACCGACATCTATCTCGACGAAGCGTAAGTCGCCCCCTCCTGCGGACAGACCATCGCGGTGCACAACCCGGCGACCGAGGAGGTACTGGCGAGCGTGCCGGCGGCACGGCGGCCGACGACGAAGAGACAGCGGTGGCCGTCGCGAACGACTCCCGGTGCGGCCTGGCCGGCGCTGTCTGGTCCGCCGACGAGCAGCGGGCGGTGCGGGTCGCCCGGCGGATCCGCACCGGAGCCGTCGACATCAACGGCGCGCCGTTCAACCCGCTCGCCCCGTTCGGCGGCTACAAGCAGTCCGGCCCTGGCCGGGAACTGGGCCGCTACGCGCTCGACGAATTCCTCCAGACCAAGGCGATCCAGCGATGAGGGCGCTGCTCGCCCGCGGCGTGGACCAGCCGCTGACGGTGGAGGAGGTGGAGCTGCCGGACCCCGGGCCGGGTGAGGTATGGGTGCGGGTACGAGCCGCCGGGGTCTGCCACTCGGACCTGTCCATGGTCAACGGCACCCTCGCGCCGCCGTACCCGCTGGTGCTCGGCCACGAGGCGGCGGGCGGGGTGATCGAGGTCGGCCCCGGCGTCGACCGGGTCCGGCCCGGCACGCACGTGGTGCTGAACTGGGCGCCGCCCTGCCGGCGGTGCTAGTACTGCGGTCGCGGCGAGCCGTGGTTCTGCGCGCGGACGGGCTCCCCTGCGACCGCCCGGGGCCGGACCTCGGACGGTTCGCCGCTGCACGTCGCCCTCGGCCTCGGCGCGCTGGCCGAGGAGGTGTTGGTGCCGCAGGAGGCGGTGATCGACGTTCCGGCGCAGCTGCCGTTCGCCACCGCGGCCCTGCTGGGCTGCGCCGTGCTCACCGGGGTCGGCGCGATACGCCGGACCGCCCGGGTGGCGCCCGGCGACTCGGTGGCGGTAATCGGTCTCGGCGGGGTGGGCCTATCGGTGGTCTCCGCCGCCCGGGCCGCCGGCGCCGATCCGGTGCTCGCCGTCGACGTGTCGCCCGCCAAGGCCGAACTGGCCGCCGCCGCCGGGGCCACCGACTTCCTCGTCGCCGACGACGCGCTGAGCCGGGCGATCCGGGAGCGCACCCACGGGCGTGGCGTCGACCACGCCCTGGAGTGCGTCGGCCGCGGCGTGACCATCCGCGCCGCCTGGCGGGCCGCCCGGCGCGGAGGGCAGGTAACCGTGTTGGGGATGGGCGCGCGGGACGACGTGGTCAGCCTGAGCGCGCTGGACATCTTCCACTCCGGGCGGACACTGCGTTCCTCGGTGTACGGCTCGTCCGACCCGAACCGGGACCTGCCCGAGCTGGCCCGCGCCGTGCTCGACGGCACCCTGGACCCGGCCACCCTGATCACCGACCGGACCGGCCTGGACGGCGCCGCACCGGCGTTCGACCGGATGGCCCGCGGCGAGGGCGCCCGTACCGTCGTGCTGCCCTGACCGTCGCTGCCCGCCGCCGCGCCGGGTTCAGTGCAGCGCGCGGGCGAGCTCGGTACGGGACCGAATGCCGAGCCGATGGAAGATGTTGCGCAGGTGGTGGTCGACGGTCCGGGCGGCCACCCCGCCGTCCCCGCCGGCCACAGCTTCCAGCTCCGCCGCCAGCACCGGTCCGACATCACCTCGATCGGCGCCTCCACCCGTGCCCGGGACACGGCCGTCGTTCCCGGCCACGCCCCAGTCGTCGCTCGCTTCACCGGCCAGTAGCAGCCCAGCAGTGCTCGTAGCGACGATCGGCCAATCGGGTCACAGCCGCATCCGGTGTGCCTGTCAACGAACAGCAGGGGTCTGCTGCACCCCTGACGTCCAGGCATGGCTTCAGGTGCTAGCCGAACTAGACCCAGCCCCGGAGGTGATCACACCATCCGAACAAACGCCGAAGGAGCCGCTCGACCGCACGGACTGACCACCGAGGTTGACGAAAATAGGAGCGTCCACTTCACCGGCAGTCGGCTGGGGCCTATGGATCTAAAGGTGTTTCCGGCCTGACCCATCGGGCGTTGTGCCTGGTGAGGAGGGTGCCGTGATGACCGCGACACTGAACGACCAGACCGGAGGCAAGAAACGGCCTGAGCCGTCGGCGGAGGCGACAGCCGCGGCGGAGTTGGTCCGGGCCGCGAAGGAACAAGGGCTGTCGCTGACCGGCCCGGACGGGCTGCTCAAGCAGCTGACCAAGACGGTCCTGGAGACCGCACTGAACGAGGAGATGACCGAGCACCTCGGCTATGCCAAACACGAATCTGACGGCGCCGGTTCGGGCAACATCCGCAACGGCAGCCGGTCGAAGACGGTGCTGACCGACGCGTCGGGTCCGGTGCGCATCGACGTGCCGTGGGACCGGGCTGGCACCTTCGAACCGCAGATTGTGCGTAAGCGGCAGCGTCGCCTGTCCGGGGTCGATGAGGTCGTGTTGTCGCTGTATGCCAAAGGCCTCACGACCGGAGAGATCGTGGATTGCCTGGCTCCTTACACCCCGGATGGCGAGCCCGCTGCCAGGTAGACGATGGATGCAATGATGCCCATCAGGCAGGCAACCACCAACAGTACGTGCCCCTGCCGCCACTTACGCACTACGGGGCCAGTGGTCGCCACCATCGGCGTTTCCTCCATGAGCTCAAGGATCGCCCTCAGCCTTCGTTCATACTGGGCTACGGTCAGCCGATGTCCGCCGCCCACGCCGGGGATCAATGCCCTGATATCGATGGGGGAATGCCCCAGCACCCGCAACTCGATGTTGAGACGCGAATGCCCCTGAACCCCATCGACGATCGCCCGTGGCACATCGTACCTGACCATGGGGTTAGCTACTACAACGTGCGTTTTTGTCACCGCAATATAGGCCGCTGGACCGGCTAGATAGAAAAGCACGATCGCGGTTGCCAGGAACGGAAGTGATCCGACTACTGCATTGAGGTTCTCATCCGTGATTGCCGTCAGCGACCACGCCCCAGCCACCGCTAGCGCCACCATAGAGACGAGGGCCAGCTTGTCTAGCCGGCGTATCGCAGCTGGTCGTTCTACTGTCATCATGACTGCTCCCATGAGAACCCCGCACCAGACCCCTCTTCAGCCCGTCCACGCCAAGGTTGGTTATTATCCCATACACTCTGCGTGTGCAACGTATTGAGGTATCCGTAGGCAGTCGAGATCATGCTTGTGACACCCTGCATCACCCACTCCATCTTCACCCGTAGAGCAGTCGGTACGACGGACCTCAAATGGCGGGGCATGTACTTCACTGAGCTGCCAACGGCTTTCGCATGGCGCGCCACGTACTCTAGTGAACCGCCGAGGGCCTTGACCAAACCGTTAACTCCGGCGTTGCCTAGCCTGGGCAGCCCTAATAGACCGAGTAGCGTCCCGCCGAGGGCACCGATCGCAGAGCTCAAGTAGCACACGCAGTCCTGAAATGCAGCAACGAAGTAGGCGATCACCGATGCTAGACCGAAAAAAGCCGTGATGCCGAGACAAACGCTACACAGGAAACCGGGGACCAGGCCAACGACTTCCGAAATTTTACCAGCAATACCGCCGATCAATGCCGCCGTCGAAGACTTTTTCGAGTCCAGCTTCGGCTTCGTCGGCTTCGGCTTGGTCGACTTCGGCTTCGTCGGATTCGGCTTCTTACCTCCACTCTTCGGCTGCGACTTCTTCCGCGCTTTTGCCCAATCGTCGTCGCCGCAAGAGCCATGGCAACCGTCATTGTTGCCACGAACTGGGACGTATTTTCCATTTACGTCCTCGTAGTCGGCACCCGGGCCACACCTGTCATCCGAGCAGGCCTTCAGCCCGGACGGGTCTGACAACGTGACGGGACTGTTATTGCTGTACGAGAACGGATTCCACTGTTGTGGATCAGACAGGTCCATGATCGGGTCGACGCTGATGAACCGTCCGGTGGCCGCGTCGTATTCTCTGGCGCCAAGGTGCGTTAGTCCGTTGGGGTCCTGCGTACCGCCGACGAAACCCTTTTCGCCGGGCCAACCTGCGGGCTGTGGACCGCGGGCTTCCCCGAAGGGGAGGGTGCGACGTCGGGTGATGTTCAGGTTGCCGGGGTCGATGGCGAGTTGGTTGGTGCCGTGGTGGTCTGCACTCAGCCAGGTGAGGCCGGTGATGGTGCGAACCGCGACGGTAGCGTCGCCATGTTTGTAGTACCGAGTACCGTCGATTTGCCCGTTGCTGAGGCGGAGTTCGGTGTTGCCAAGGTAGAGAGTGGCGCCGGTGGAGTCGTGGCGAATAAGGCGGTTGCCGTCT
This sequence comes from Micromonospora sp. L5, assembly GCF_000177655.2. Lineage (NCBI taxonomy): Bacteria > Bacillati > Actinomycetota > Actinomycetes > Micromonosporales > Micromonosporaceae > Micromonospora > Micromonospora sp. L5. Next base: position 6,585,168 of record NC_014815.1, read on the forward strand.
ACGTCGTAGATGTAGCTGAGGTTTTGGCCGTTCTGGATGGTGGAGGCGACGTGGCCTTCAGCATCCCAGGTGAGGGTTTGAGCGGTCCCATTGACCGTCCGGGCCGTGGTGTTGCCGGCGTTGTCGTAGCCGTAGCTGTCCGTACGGATGCTTTCCCCGGTGTAGGCAACCTGGTTGAGTTGATGGGGGTTGGGGCCACCTGCGGCAGGATAGCTGTAGGTGCCGGTGGTGGTGCCGGTCGAGCTGTAACTCGTCTGGGTGCGCCGGTTACCGGTGGTGTCGTAGGTCCAGGACAGCCGATAGGGGTCCGCGCCGGTTCGCTGTGGGGTTTGGCAGGTCCAGTCGGCTTCGGTCCACGCGTCGGTAAGGCGGCGGAGGTAGTCGTAGCGGAAGCATTCGACTTGGTCGCGGGTGCCATTGGTCTTCCCAGCAACGGCGGTGATGTTTCCGGCTTGGTCGTAGCCGTACTCGGTGGTGGATTTGTCGTCGAAGGATCCGGGTGACGCCTGACTCTCGGTGTCCACCTGTTGAGTGGTCAGTCGGCGGGTGCTGTCGTCGCGGGTCTCGGTGAGGCGAACCTGTTTGCCGCTCGTGCCGAGCAGCCGGCGGGAGACGGTGGCGTCCCAGGCGTAGGTGGTGGAGGCGACGTAGGTGGTAGCACCGGTGAGGATGGTGGGCAGACCAGCGTTGTTATAGCTGTAGGTGAGGGTTTCGGCTGGGAGGCCGCCAGCCGTGGGCGGGGTGGTCGTGGCCGGTGATCCGTCGGGGTTATAGGTGGCTTCGGCGGTGTATGTGCCGGCGAGGGCGCCTTCCGCGGCGGGGATGGTAACGGCAGTGCCGGTTGGTGCGTACAGGTCGGTGTAGCCGGTAATCGTGGTGGTGTAGGCGTTGGCGCCGACGTGCCGGGTAGAGGAGGTCAGTTGTCCCTTGGCGAGGGTGTCGTAGACGTAGGAGGCGCGCAGAGCTCCGCTAGTGGTGTCATCGCGGAGTTCCTCGAGCCGGCCGAGGGGGTCGTAGACGCGGGCGAGGACCTCTCCACGGCTGTCGGTAGTGGTAGTGAGCTGGCCGGCGTTGTCGTAAGTGGAGGTGGTGGTGCCGGCGTCGGGGTCGACGCGGCTGGTTTGCCTACCGAGCAGGTCGTAGGCATAGCTCCAGGGGTTACCGGCTGCGTCGGTCATGCCGGTCAGCCGGTCGAGGCCGTTGTAGGAGTATCGAGTTTCGTCGTAGTCGCCACTGGGCGTGGAGCCCTTGTACTGGCGTAGGGCGGACTTACGTCCCTGGGCGTCGAGGATGGTGGTGGTGGGGGTGGCGCCCGCGGGCGGATCGACGGAGACCCGATCGCCACCGTAGGTGGTGACGGTCTGCCACTTCAGTGCGCCCATGGACCACAGCGCGTCAATGGTCTGCCGTTCGAGGCCGTCGTAGGTCGCCCGCTGCTGGGTCGCGACGCCGGTGTCTGCGAAGCTGGCCAGGGTGCTGGTCGGGCCGGAGGCGCCGTTGTAGAAGGTGGAGGTCTTCGTTGTCAGGCCCCGCGCGTCGTACTGCGTGTCGGAGATGGCGCGCTTGCCGTCGGGGGCGGTTGCCTGGGTCTGGCGTAGGCGCAGGAGTCCGTCGTAGATCTCGAATGAGCTGATCTGGTTGTTGTTGGGCCCCAGGATTTTTGACTGCACGTAGCTTGGCGCTGATTTGGTGAGGGAGTAGCTGTATTCCTGGTTGCCCGGGTCGCTGGTGGAGCGGCCGGGCAGCCATACCTTGGTCAGCCGGCCCAGCGCGTCATACGTAGCGGTGGTGGTCTTGCCGTTGGGGTCCGTGGTGCTCTTCGATACGCCCAGCGCAGGGTCGACGACGACTGTCGTCTCGTGGAGCGCGGGATTCGTAACCGTGAAGCTTGTCAGAAGTCCGGTGCTGGCGTGGGTGTAGCTGGTGGTCGTGGCCCGTCCCAGGGCATCCTTGCCGGTGGCGGGACGCCCCCACTGGTCGTAGATCGCCTCGGCGGTGGTGATCCAGTTCGGGGCAGAGCCGTTGTACTTGTCGGCCTGCTCGGTCCGGGTCACGTCCCCCACCACGGGCAGGGCGGCGAGGGCCGGGTTGGTGGCACCGGGCTGGTCGTAGTAGTAGCGGGTGTCTCCGAGTGCGTCGGCGGGGAAGCTTGGGGTCGCTGGGCAGGACACTGCTTCGGTGTGTTGACTGGCCTGAGGGGAGGTGAGGTAGCGCTGTTGGCGGGCGAGGAGGTCGGCCTTGCCGTCGCCGGTGATGTCGCCGGTGGCGATGAACCAGTCGGTGTCCAGGCCGATCAGCCCGGTGGCCATCCGGACGCGGGCGGCGTAGCCGCCGGTGCCGTTGCTGGCGTAGAGCCAGATTCCGGCTTGGTCGGCGGCCATGATGTCGGTTTTGCCGTCGCCGGTGATGTCTCCCCAGCCGAAGGCTTGGCTGTAGGCGTTCCAGCCGGAGGTGCCGATCTGCGTGCCGGTGGCGACGGTGCCGCTGCCGGTGCCGGGCCAGATGTACAGCGCACCGTTGGTGTTGCGTCCGAGGACGTCGCCCTTGCCGTCGCCGGTGAAGTCGCCTGGGGAGAATAGGTCGTAGTTCTGCCAGCTCGTGGTGCCGATCTGGGTGGGGTTGGACAGAGTGGTGGCGTTGTTCCACCGCCACAGGGTGCCGTCGGGCTTGGAACCGATGACGTCTGGTTTGCCGTCACCGGTGAAGTCGCCTGGTGAGAAAAGGTCTTGGTAGGCGTTCCAGCCGCTGTTACCGATCTTGACCGCAGATCCGTAGCCGCCGGTGCCGTTGCCGGGAATGAGCCACAGGCTACCGTCGGCAGGCCGTCGGGCGACGAGATCTGTTTTGCCGTCGGCGTTGAAGTCCCCGGCTGGGAAGGTCACGTCGTAGCCGGACCAGTCGGCGGCCACCACGGCGGGCAGCAGGTTGAGCGCTGACGGGCCGGTGCCGTCGAAGCGGCGCAGGTTGGCCGTGGTGTTGCTGGCGTAGGTGTAGGTGGTGCAGGTTTCGTCGGCGGGTGCGGCGGTGTCGGTGTCCCCGACGTCGTCGACCTCGGTAAGGAGACCGGTGGAAGGGTTCCAGGTGTTGTTGACGCGGGTCGAGCGCCACGTGTTGGTCGTCGTCAGCCAGGTGTAGGTCGATTCCTGGGCGGTGCGGGTGATGTACGAGGTGTGTTTGGTGGGGATCGCCCAGTCGGCGGTGAGAACTCGCTGCCCGGTCTGGTGCGACACCGGGGTGAAGATCGTCTTGGTCAGGGCCTGCCCGTTCGGGCTGGCGTACTCGATCTTCTCGTGGAGGAAGCCCCGACGCGACCAGTCGTCGTTGGACACCTGGCTGAGGGAGTTCGTGATCGACGACGCCCGGTTCTCGCCGGTGTCAGTCGAGTCGAGCCACAGGCCGCGGTAGTACAGGTACTTCGTCTGTGTCTGCGGACCGGCGGACGGGCCGGTAGTCACGGTGACGGTGGAGTATCCGCGCCAGTCCGCCCACGACCGCTTCGGCAGGAACGACGCCCAGGTGGCTGCGCCGTTGTCATGGCCCCACAACACCGGCGTCGACGAGCCGGCTGTGGAGTAGCTGTAGCTGGTCACGACGTCCGGTGAGCCGCCGACAAGGTCCTTCTCCGTGACGGACTTGACGATGTACTTGTGCCACCACGACCACCCCTCGGGCGCCTGCTGAGGGTAGTAGTACTGCGGAAAACACCGCTTGGTGTTGTTGTCCGGGTCAGGGAACGCGGTGCCGAACTGGCAGCCCGGGTCCGTGGCCTCGTACGCCACGTCGATCCGACCACCGGTTTCGGTGTCGATCTGCGCGATGCGCCACTTGCGGGGCTTGGCCATCGTGCCGTTTGGGTCGTAGTCGGCGCGCTGATCGAACCGCACTCCGTTGAAGGTGACCGCCGGCAGCGCAATGCTGCCCCCGTTGGCCTTACCGGTTCGGGTGATGGAGGCCATCCACAGCGCCGGAGATGTGCCGTTGCCTGTCGCGGGGAACTGGTGCGTCAGATCCCACTGATCCACGGTGCTGTACGTGGTGCCGGTTCCGGTCCACGTCTGCGACGCGATCGACGTCAGCCGCCTCGTCGACCAGAACGACGCCGGGCCACACGGGCTCGCCGAGCACGCGAGGTCCCATGGGGTGTCCGGCCAGTTCGCCTTGTCGTGCGTGGCACACGACGAGGTCAGACACCGATCGGCGGTGTTGAACACAATCTTGGCCGGCGCCGTCGTCGTGCCCTCGCTACCCGCCCGCAGGCCGTACTCGATCCGGTCGAGCTGCGCAGCTCGGTCATAAGTGACGATGGATGTGCTGCCGACCACGCGCTGCCGGTTGTACTCCTTGTTGTAGTAGTACACCATCGAGTTGCCGTGGGCGTCGACGACGTAGTCGAGGTTCCACCGGTAGGCCATCGCGCAACCCGACGCCGCCAACGACGCCGTCGAGAAGCACGGCTCGCCGCTGTCGTTCGACACCACCCGCTGGCCCTGCACCGAGTTGGTCCGCGTCGTCGTTCCCGGAAGAACGGACTGACCGAAGTAGTACTGGGTCCCGTCGCCGGTGGTGATCCGCCACCGCTCGTTGTTCCAGTTCAACGTGACGTCAGTGCCGTTGTCCGACAGCAGCTCCACCTTCGAGCCATCATCGTCGGCCAACCGCCACACTCCGTCATCGCCCGGGACGATCTCGGTGGAGCGGCCCTGCCACGAGATGCGGGCGTTGTTCAACCGCCAACAGGCATCCGGCAACCCGTTCGCAGCCGTCCAGTACGTGGTGCCGGGTTCCCGGTCATCCCAGCACGGCCGATACGACCGCTCGATGAACCCCGGCTGGTAATCCCAGCCCTCCCCCAGCCACGACGGCTGCACGTTCTCCCCCGCCGTACGACCATCCACCGAACCCGAGCCATAGCCCAACGACACCTCAGGCTCAAGCTCCCCCGGCACCGGCGGCCCAGAAATGTCGTAGCTCCACGAGAAATCCGCCGACGACCCGCCGGCCACCCACTGCGACGACGCGCTCAAATCCGTCTTCGAATAATCACCGGTGTCCGACGACGATCCCGCCGAACTCAACGCCACAACCGTCTGCTCCGAAGCACCAACCGCAGCGGGGCGGTCCAAGCCGGCCGCGGCAGCTTCCTTCTCCGACAAAGCCGGCAGGTCCGGCGTCACCTCCACCTCGGCACGCACCACCCCCGCCCGGTAGTCGTTGACCGTGGACAGCGGCTGCGCCTGGCGACACGCCTCCACCTCAGGCGACGTCAGGGCGCACGCTGGCAGAGAGACCAACTGGAGGCGAGCATCCCAGTCCGCGCCGTAGGCATGCCGAAACGCCGAATAGTCGAGCTCAAGCTCAACCCGACCCGCCTCACTTCGGCCATCCGCCCGTGCCACCTTCACCGCCAGCGGAAAACCAGCCCGCCGCGCCGCAGCCCGATCCAACACCCGCACCGCCACCCGAGGCGGGACAGCGGCCTCACCAGCCGCGCCCGGCGTCGATTTCGCGGACCGCGGAGCAGCCGGAGCGACGGCTACCGGCAGCCCACCGACCTTCGTGCGGGCAGGAAGCCGCCGCGACCCGTCAGGCGACAGCGGTAGATCCACCACCGCTGCCGCCGCAGACGGCCACGACACCGCCGCCGACTTGAACTTCTCCATCGCGGGCAGCGCAGCCTTCTTCGGCTTCACCGCCGACACCGGCACCGAACGATCCCGCGCCACCCCATCCGCCGCAGGCTTCGGCTTTGGCTTCGCCTCCGCCGGTACAACCGGCAACAACGACAAACCCACCGCCACCGCAGTCGGGAGTGCCCCACGCCGCACCAGCCAGCCCATCCGAGCAAACACCCGCGACGAACCCAACCCACCCACCACGCGTCGCCCCCGAAATCCACAGGTCAAGTGATCGAGGACGATAAGATCACGATGTTCGGCCGTCAAGACCCGAACACAATCAGTGAGGACGACGCGCCCAGAACCGGGCAGATGCAGCCATCGTCCTCACCAATGGTGATCCATACGACGCCCGATCTCCGGCCACGCAAGCCTCAACAACCAGCCGCGACGCTGTCTCGAACGCCGAAGAGGCCACCGCGCCCGGATGGTTGTGTACGCCTCCGGCGCCCCGCCCGCGCTCGCCCGCACCGCTCCCTGGCAGGACGGGCCTACGCGGCGGCGATCCGCGCGTCGATCGCTCACTGGGACCCCACCGGTCGCACCGACTGGCCCTCTCCCCCGACGTCCCACCGGGGCCAGCCTCATGACCACCCCCAACGCCGGGCCAGCCGCCGACGCCGTCGCCGACCTCAACGCGCTGCTCGGCCAGCTCGCCGACGACCCCGCCAGCCGTCGAGACGGTGGCGACGGAGCCGGTCGGCCCGGAGCCGGTCTACCGCAACGTCGAGGCCTTCGGTCGGCGGCTACCTCGCCCACGTCGTCGAGCGGCGCCTCGCCTCCAGGCCGACCAGCGGGATCAACTGGTGCCCGCGGTGGTGGGCGGCGCACCCCGAGGCGATCTCCCGCCTCGTGAGCGAGCAGGCGCAGCGCTTCAGGGTCGGTCGTGCAGGAACCAGGCGTCCGATCGGGTAAGGGCCAGGGCCAGTTCCCAGGGCGGGGACTCCAGGCTGCTGCCGACCGCCAGGTGCTGCAGAGCCAGCTGCCACGCCGGTTCACCCAACGCCGGCCGACGGGTGGTGACGAACTGCAACATGGTGCCCCAGGAGGCCACCAGCTCGGCGCCCCACTCGCGTTCCCACTCACGGATCGCCGCCGCCAGAGCCCGGCGGCCCGGGTCATCGCCCAGGTCGGGGCCGGCCGCCTTCGCCGTCGCACCGTGGTAGTCGAGCCAGGCCGGCGCCAGCCACTGGACCGGGGTCGGCAGCAGCACCAGCTGGGCGCCGCCGGGCGGAGTGAACCATCGACCGGTCCCGACGAGGTGGTCCGCCCGGCGCTGCGCCTGATCGAGGGTGACCGGGTCGGCCAGCAACCGCTCCCACGTCGAGCGCTCCACCGCGGCCAGAGAAAGCTCCAAAGGCGGGTCGGGAAAATCGAGAAAGTCGGGCAGCCACAGATGCGCCTCTTCGGGCGGGATTCGCGAATTAAACCCCGTCCAGCGATAGATCATCCATGGATCGATGCCGTCCATATCAGATAAAGCTTGTTCCGCATCGACGTCCTGCCACTGCTCGTCGATCCGGGTGAGAACGGGCCACCGGCCGGTGCGGCCTAGCGCGGCCCGGGCGACTTGCCAGGCAGGGAGCAGCCGGCCCGGGTCGAGACCCGTGATCACCAGCGTATCGCCGAGGCCCTCCTCGACCGGGAGGCCGTCCAATTCGGTCCCGTGTAGCACATCGGCGACTTCCTCGGGGTCCTCCAGCACCTCGGTCATGGACGAAACTGTAGCGGACAGACACCGAAGAATGCTGATGCCTAAACTCCGCCGCATGAGAATCGGACCTTATCTATCCGCTTTTGTTTTGGCGGTGACCGCACTCGCGACTGTCGGCTCTCCGGCGGCCGCTGCCCCGTCCGACGCCGACTACATCACCCAAGGCTTCTCGTTCAGCAGCCGCGAAGAAGCGCGCAAACACATGCCCGAGCTCCGGCGTCGGGTGGCCGAGAACGCCGACAAGCCTCGACAGCAGGCCGAGCAGCAGATCGACACGCCGGAAGACGCGATCCAGCGCGCCAAGGAGGCGACTGACGACTACAGCGTCGAGGGATCGTCGCTGCTGCCGGCGGTCGCGCCGCTCGGCAACGAGGACTGGGCCACGCTGGACGAGTGCCGGGCCGTGCACGACGACGACTTCGACAACAAGTACTTCCACAAGAACAAGTTCTCGTCGTGCTACTCCGACGACTGGGCGTTCCCGATCCTCGAGCGAGGTACCGGCGCGCCGATCGCCGACGTGCAGTTCCTGCTGACGTACGTCATCCGGGGCTACAACGGCCAGCGGTACGCCGACGTCCAGGTGCAGCTGACGGACTGGGACGTCGACGTCAAGAACGCCGCCCGCTGGGCCACGATCGCGCCCGGGCTGGCCTATCGGTTGTCGCCGAACTGCGTGTCGCTGGACTCCGGCTCCTCGTGTGGCGAGCCGAGCCCGCCGTACATCCAGGTCCTCTACGGGCAGAGCGTCGCCGAGTCGCTGTTCTACATACCGACCACCACCACCCCGTGGTCCGGCGACACGAATCCGCAGGACAAGAAGGGCTACTACGCATTCGCCCCGGATCTGCTCGGCACGCACCTCAGCGGGATGGTCTCCGACTCGCACAACCCGCTGCCCAAGGACGACATGCGGTGTGACAGCGCGTCCTACGGCAACAGCCTCGGCTCGGGTGGCTGCCTGTTCACCCAGACCCGGTCGCACATCACCCTCAGCTGCAGCCCGTCGCAGGGCATGACCGAGTCGACCTGCTTCATTAAGGACGCCTTCGAGGACATCACCAGGACCTACCCCGGAGCCATCGGTACGTACGTCCCCGGCGACGAATTCGGCTCGAACGGACCACTGCACCGCAACTACCACCAGCGGGACTACTGGGGTCACGGCGAGGTGAACAACACGGCCCGGGACCGGGTCCGGACGATGTGCCGGCAGGGGTACGGCGCGAACTACACCTCGCTGCGGACCGACGGCCTGACCAACGACTGTGACGAGTTCCCGTTCCTCAAGACGTACGAGAACGAGGCCTCCCTCTTCCCCGGCCCGGCCCGCGCCGTCGCGGTACGACCGGTGCTGAGCAGCCACAACCAGGAGGCCGGAAACCGGCTGAACCTCTACTACGCCAGCGACCGGCTCCTCGACGGTGACCCGTTCTACGTCGCGATCGTCGACCGCGGGTACTGCGAGGGCCTGCAGATCCCGCTGCCGCTGCCGGGTGGCGGATTCGGCGGCGGCACCGGCGGGCAAGGCGGTGGCGAGACCGGCGGTGGCAACACCATCCCGACGATCAGCGCGGCGCCGGTGACTCTGGAGGCCAACACCACCGGCGGATACTCCGGCCCGATCCCGGGGGTGGCCGCGACCGACGCCGACGGCGACACGGTCACGCTGACCAACAACGCTCCGGCACTGCTGCCGCTGGGCGTGACAACGGTGGCGTGGGTCGCCCGCGACCCGTCCGGCAACCGGACCACGGTCGCGCAGCAGGTGACGGTCAGGGACTCCACCCCGCCGACGATCACCTGCCCGGACGACGCCACCTACCGCGTCCTGAACCCGTCGATCGGGACGGCGAGCGCGCGGGACGTGGCCGACCCGAACCCGAGCGTGAACAGCAACCAGCCTGCCCTGTTCCACCTGGGCGAGACCACGGTGAAGTGGACGGCGACCGACGACTCCGGCAACTCCGCCTCCTGTGACCAGAAGGTGCGGATCATCTACGCGCCGCCGGTCGCCGCCGGCAAGGGGCACAGCCTGGCGGTCAACGACGACGACACCGTGTCGGCGTGGGGCGACAACCTGCTCGGCCAGCTCGGCAACGGCAGCATCTTCAGCGAGACCACGGCCGTACCGGTCTCCGGCCTGTCCGGGATCTTGGCGGTATCCTCCGGCGACGCGTCCTCCTACGCGCTGACCAGGTCCGGAGTCGTCCATTCCTGGGGGGAGAACCTACTCGGTCAGCTGGGCAACGGCAGCCGGCTCCAGAGTCGGCGGCCGGTCCAGGTCGACGGCCTGACCGGGGCCAAGCAGATCGCGGCCGGTAACGACCACGTGCTCGCCCTCAAGTCGGACGGCACCGTGGCCGCATGGGGCTCGAATCTCGCCGGGCAGCTCGGCCGCACCGGAGTCCTCTCCGCGACCAAGCCGGCGGCCGTACCGGGTCTGACCAGCGTGGTGCAGGTCGCCGCGGGCGGCACTCCCGGGCTGGCCGGTCACTCAGTCGCGCTCAAGGGTGACGGCACGGTGTGGACATGGGGTCACGGCCTGAACGGGCAGCTCGGTCTGGGCGACCACCGCTCCACGGCGACTCCCACGCAGGTGCCGGGCCTGAGCAATGTCGTGCTGATCGCCGCCGACGGTAACAACACGTACGCGCTGAAGTCCGACGGCACGGTCTGGGCCTGGGGCGACGGCAACCACGGGCAGATCGGCAACCCCGACGCAACGCACAGCCAGACGACGCCCCTCAAGGTGAACATCAGCGGTGTCGTCTCGATCGACGCGGGCAGCACCACCGCGATGGCCGTCAAGGGCGACGGCACGGTGTGGGGCTGGGGCAGCAACGCCTCCGGCCAGCTCGGTGACGACCGCGACTGCGGCCTGCACTGCTCCACGCCGGTGAAGGCGAGCGGTCTGACCGGCGCCGGCTGGATCGCCAGCGGCCTGCTGCACAGTCTCGTGGTGAACACCGACGGGAATGTGCACGGGTACGGCGGCAACCTGCTCGGCCAGCTCGGCAACGGCACCCGGAAGGGGGCAACCACGCCGACGACGGTCAGCGGGGTGACGGCCGTTCACCGCTGAAAGAGATCCACCGCGCTCGGGTCCGGCATTTCGCCGGACCCGAGCGCCTCCCTATTCGTCCGCCGGATGCCCGCGCAGGCGATCGATCCGGTCGCTCCGCGCTTCACCGTAGGCACAGGCGCATAGAAGAACAGCAGCAGGGCCGGCCCCATTCCACAGAATCCGGCTGGGCCTGACTGTTCGCCGCCAGCGTCGTTCCGCCCCGCAGTTCACTCACGCCCTTGCTCAGGGAGACACGTTCGGCCCGTGACCAAACCGGCATCACCTCCAGCATCGCCGCCTTTGACACCGTCTCCTCCCCGGCGACTTCGACAGTGACGGAGATGCCGACATCACCGCCCGCAACAGCACCACCAAAGAGCTCTACCTCTCCCATGGCAACGGCACCGGACGCTTCAAACCAGCTGCACCACCATCGGATCCAACTGGTCAGCATTTGATCTCATCTTCTGACTGAACGATCGGGGTGGAGCGCCGAACCAAGCGGGCCACCCCCGACCGTCCCAGCCCTTCCCCCCAAGTACCTCGAAAGCAGCTCGAGCGACGCGACTGCCTCAGCCCCACCGGCAGCCTGGCCTCAGTCACGTCGACGCTGACATCCCACGTGATCAACCCCTGTCGCGTCAGCGCGGGCCTGCAAGCCCGGTCACAATCTGCTGCCAGACCCCGGTCCGCTGCCACCGTCGGAATACGCAAACACGACCTGCCAGGAGCCGTAACACGACGGCACGTCCCGCCACGGCGCATCGGCTGAAGTGACCACCTGCGACCGGACACTGTGTCCGGTCATTAGGGGTTACTTCATGCCGAACTCCGACCCGCCGCACCGCGCACACGCGGCATGGAAGACCCGAGCGATCGAATTGCGGCCCGCCCGGAACTCACTCAGGTACGCGTCGAGGTCGGACGATGCCGTCTCCGGCCGCCGCTGCCCCGACCTGTCGATCGTCATGCGGGCACCATAGCCGCCTTCGTGTTCGTGGAGTCTTGTCGGTGGCCGGTGCGGAAATGCGGCGCCACCGATCTTGGGGGGCTTCATGGGGACCTGGACAGCGGACCGTTCGACAACGAAAACGACACGGAGCCCGGGGCGGTCCCGCCTGTACTGCACCTGCGAGACTCGTTACGGGGCGCAACGGATCTGGGAAGGGGCGGCGGATGGCTGAAGAAGAGCCGACGCCGGTCCACCTGGCGAAGGTGCTCGACGGTCTTGCCGAGAACCCGGCGCTGCCGGCCGGGCTGGTCCGCCGGTTGGTGCGCTACCGGCGCGGTTTCGGCCACGTGGCCAAGCGCGCCGACCTGACCCCGGACATGATCGAGGAGGTCCTCGCCTCGGGTCATGACTGGCTGCTGCACTCGCTTGCGCTCAACCGCCAGTTGCCGAACGCCGTCCGGATGCGGCTGGCTGCCCACGCCGATCCCGCCGTCCGGGCTGCCCTGGTTGTCGGCGCCCATGGCGCGCCCCGCGCGTTGTACGAGCGACTCATCGACGATCCGGACACGCTGGTACGGCGACACCTCGCCGAACGCGACGACGTACCGGCCGATTTGCTCGCCCGGCTCGCCACGGACCCTGACCCGCCGGTCCGGGCCACCCTCGCACGGTGGTGGACGCAGGCCCCCGGACCGGTCCGGCGGCTCCTGCTCACCGACTCCGTCGACGAGGTTCGTGCGGCCGCCTGCTCGACCTACTACGCCCGGCTACCGCATCCGGTACCTCCGCCCGACCTCGTGGCGGGACTGCTCGCCGATCCGGTCACCCGCGCCGGAGCCATACGCCACGCAGACCTGACCCCGGAACTGGCCAAACGGCTGGCTGGTGACCCCGACCACCATGTTCGCCGACAGGTCGCCGAACACCCACAGCTTCCCCCAGGACTACGGGACCTGCTCGCCGAGGATCCCAGCGCGAACGTACGCGTGGGTGTCTTCAGCCGCCGGGACACACCCGAGCCGCTACGCCACCGGATCTATACACAGATCCGGCAGGGCGACCGCCCGCTGACCGACCTACTCGACGACGAACTCGACGACACTGCGCTGCTGCAGCAGGTCGAAGACCACATGGCCGTCGCCGAGCTGCAGCACCTACGGCTGGACTGGGTCACCGCAGACCCACTGCCGCACGTGTCCTCGCCGTACATCTGCTTCCGGCGCTCCGCCGCACGCAGCCGGACACTGCCGGCCGACGCGGTGATCCGGTTGCTCAACGACGACGACAGTGGCGTACGGAGCAGCATGGCCACGCACGCCCCGCACCTGGTTGACCCAGCCACAGCCGAACGCATCGACCGCGAGTTCGGGCCGGACAAAAAGACGCGCTGGCGTCCGGCCGACGTGTTCACCTTCCCGCCGCAGACCCTACGCCGCTTCGCCACCGACCCGGACCCACGCATGCGATGCCTAGCACCCCGAGATCCGGATCTGCCCGTCGAGTTAGCCGAACGTCTGGCCACCGACCCGGACAGCACGGTTCGCCAAGCAGTCGCCGGCCACCCGAACCTACCGGTCCACGTGCGTCGCGTCTTACTCGCGGATTCGAGCGAATGGGTGGCGCACGCGGCGGCTGCGGCGGCGACGCTCCCCGTGGCCGAGATGGAGCGACTACTCACCCTCGCCGGCGTCTGACCGCAAAGACCACCAACACGAGGGGACTTGAACCCACGACAACCTCTTGTGGAGTCCTCTCAGGACTTGTCGTTGGTTGTCAAGACCCCTTGTAACGGACAGTAGCCGAAGTGGGCTTGTCATTACTTGCCTGAGGTGGTCGTTGAGCTGCAAGGACGTCGCTAACGCCTCACCGGCTCTTATCACTCTTCGCCAACAATTGGCTTGGGTTTTCGGGGGGTAAACGGGGGGTCGAAGGTTGAGCGTCCGCCACGTCTGACCGTCTATCAACCGGTCCTGCCAGCTTTATAGATCGTGTACCGACCGGACTTGCGGCAGCCCGTCCTCGGTCAACACGATCGTCACCGGAACCTCACGCGGTGACGATCGCTCGGTCGTCTCGCGCAAGCTGCGGTGCGCGGGACATTCGCACGATGGCTGCAGCGGGTCAGGGCACCCGACGAGGGCAGACATCAGCCGCTGGACCCCGTCGACGTCGACCGGCCACGACCAGTCCATGTCCCACGGCTCCTCCCACGGCGGGTGGAAGCAATCGTGATCAAAGCGCACCAGAAGACCAGCACCACACTCCGGGCAGGCCACCACCCTGCTCCAGCGATAGTTGACCTGGTGCCCCGAGGCACCGTGCGGGACACCCCAACGGCTGATGAGCACAACCGTGCGCTGATCCGCCCGACACACGACACAGATGCCCATGGCCGCACCTCCCCTGCCGAACACCCGCAACCACACCGTAGAGATCGACGACAACCCACGGGACGGGCAGAGGGAACGAGCGCTGCGAGGGTCTAGATGAGGCGCGCTCGGACCGGCACAGCGAGATAGCTGACACGTCCCCTAAAGCGTCCTAGGACTTTGGTCTCGGCGTCCGAGCCTCGGCTACGCCCTCTTCGACCAGCACCCACCCACTGAGCCATTGCTCAGGCCTCTGGCATGATCCGCTGATGCCTGCCGAGCAAGATCAGATCGCCTACCAGCCCCAGGTGGGGATGGTCGTCATCCCGCGCGGGAACACATCCTCCCGAGCCGGTATCGCGGTCTTCGACGACTCCGTGGCAGCGCTGCGCCGCTTCGTGTTCGACAACCTAACGCGTGCCGATCAGATCGTCGAGGCCCGCAACCGGCACGACGAGATAGAACTGCGGCTTCCCGTGGTGCTCGGTCTGGTGCCTCGCCCGGACAACACCTACAACCGTAAGGCGATCTCGGCAGCCGCACCGCCGGGCGGTGGCGGCTCGGTCGTCGACCGGCACATGGGCTTCCTGTACGACAGCACCCTGCACTGGGTGGGCGAGAGCCTGCATCGGCTCGCGGCGACCGCCACGCCACATGCCATCGGCTGCCACGGCTGGATCGACGTGTCCCGGATCGGCGATGACGACTGGGAGGATGAGCAGGAGGATGAGAGGGCGTGGCAGCCCAGCCGCCACACCCCTTTTTCCTCGGAGGAGGAGCGCCGCTTCGGGTACCGCATCGGCCGTGTCCGCCTGGACCTGCCGGACGCTGGCGCGCTGCGCCTGCTCGTCGACAGGTTCCAGCAGGTGACGGCGCCGACGGTGGATGCCCCCGTCGACGACGTCCGCTCGGGCTTGACCGCCAAGTTTGCTCGCCTGCTCGGCGGTGCCTTCGCCGCCCGGGTGGCCACGGGACGCTGGGGCGCCCCGACGCCGCGGAGCCGGGAGCAGGACCGGCGGGACGCCGCGGCGTCGGATGACTTGCGGGCCTGGGCGGACTACCGGCAGATCCCGCACCCGTACGAGGGAGTTCGCGCCATCAGCCGGTCCACTTGGGGCTTCGAGCGGATCGTTGTCACCGACCGATCAGGCCTTGAGATCGGTCGGTACGAGCTGCCCGGGGGTCCCCTTACGCTGATCGACGAACGCGCCCGGCCCGACGCCGTGGTGGCCCTGCGTGAGCACGGCGTAGACGTGTCGCTTCCCGACGACTTCGCCGAACTCGGCGAGTTCCCGGACGCGATCGTCACGACGGACCGGTTCCGCGACGACCCACAGGATCGGCAGCACATCTGGTCCATCCGGTTGGTGCGCGACGGCGTCGACCTCGACGAACTACCGGAGGCGGGCATGTACGACCCGCAATCCGACGTCCTGACCGTCTACGCCCGCCCCCACCGCACCCCAATGACCACGCTGCTCAAACGGCACGACGTCCATCCCGGGCAGGTGCGCTGGGCGGCGCCGTCGACCATCACCATCGGCCGGAACCGACGGGCCGCTGCCTTCCTGGCATCAGGGGTCGGACCGTTTCGTCCCGTCGTCCGCGACAACTCGATCTACCCGCTGGGAGACGGACCGATCGTCGACGATCTGGCGGTCGTCCCCGCGTCGTGCAGCCTGACGGCGCGGGCCACCGATCTTGTGCCGGAGCCACACCGGGTCTGGCTGAACGTACGAGCAAAGCACGAACCCGCACCCAATGTCGCTGCCTTCACGCTGCAGTTGCAGCGCAAGACCCTCAGCGACCTGTTCCGCACCAATGACATCGACGACAACATCCGCCCGTGTCGCCTCTGCGGCACGCCGGCGCACAGCACCCGGTCCGGGCTCGCGTACTGCTTCGACTGCTGCATCCTCGCCGGTAGGGGCGTGCTTCGCGACAACGGCACCGACGGACCATGGACCGACGCGACGATCTGGGCGCTGCGCCAGCTCGCGGAGATCGAGTTCTCCGGTCCGCCATCGCAGGAGCAACTTTCCCGCATCGCCCTGACCGACCCCGCCCGCGCCGACGAGGCGATGCTCTGCCGGTTCCTCATCCCCCGCACCTACGCCCTCACCGCCCGCCCCGGCCGCAAGCAACGCACCTGGACGGACTGGCTCACGGTCGCCGGGCTGCTCACCGACGCCTCCCGGCCGGCACGCGGCATCCTCTCCGTCGCGGCGGACGGGCACCTGTGCCGGTCGATGTTCGAGCGGCACATCGACGACTTCTTGCACCACCATGGCATCGCGCACGACGTGGAGCCGCACTACCCGAGGCACCATCTGCTCAACACCACCGGCCTGCGTGCGGACTGGCTTCTGAGCGACGGGACGTACGTCGAGGCCCTCGGCATGCTGCAGGAGGACGACTACGCCGCCAAGGTCCAGCGCAAGACCGAGCTCGCCGACCTCTCGGGCATCCGGCTGGTCACGGTCCGGCCACCGGATCTGAATCGCCTACCTGAGATCTTCGCCGACTGGATCTCGGGACTTGCGCCAGGCGAAACCGCGCGATCGTAGCGATCATCGTGCTCATTCGGGCCGACGAGCGGCGAAGGGGACGACGGCTAGGGTGTTGCGCCCTTGCCAACGTCGAGATTGCTGAGGACCTTCGGCGTGTGGCGCTCAGTCACTCGACAGGGTGGCTATCCGCGATCCAACCGGCGAGCTGCCGGCTGGTCTCGTCTCCGAGCATCACCGCCGCTCGGTCCGCCAATGCGAGCAGTTCCACGCGCTCTGCCTCGGTGACCCGCAACTCCGGCAGAGGAGAACGGCGCCAGGTCGTGCTCGCCGCGTCCCTGGCGAGGCGGGTCGCATCGGACTTGCCCCGTTGGGCCAAGCGCCTATCCCTGTCAGCGGCCAGGATCAACGCCGCCCGCAGCTCCACGCCGACGCCACGACCACGCAGGAGTTTGTAGCCGGCGCGCCGCAGTTCCACCCGGCCGTCCCGGAGCAACTCCCACGGCAGGGCCGGCGGCAACGCGCCGGCAACCGGGCGCAGCGCCAGCGTCACCTCCCGCACCACCGCCGGCGACGGATCCCGCACCAACGGCACCAACTCCCCCACCACGACCGCGTCCAGCAACCGCAAACTTCGTACTGCGTGGGCCCGGACCTTCGGCTTCTCGTGGCCGAGCAGGCGAAGCAACCGCGGGGCGTCCGCCACCGAGCCGGTCTCGGCCAACCCGGCGATCGCGCCCACGACCGGCTCATCGACGTCAACGCCTGCGCGGTAGTGCTCCCGCGCGTCCCGACCGAGACGGCGGGCCGCGTCGCGGGCCACGGCCCGCACCAACGGCGCGTCGTCGTCAAGGTGTCCGGCGACGTCGGCGTCCCGACCGGCCCGAACCAGCCCGGTCAACGCCACAACCCGCACCTCCGCCCGAGCCGAGCGAGCCAGCCGACGAAGGACGTCGTGCCAGCGGGTCCAGACCGCGTCGCGGCACGCCGCTTCCGCCGCCCGCGCTCGCACCCACACGTCCGGATCCGACTCCGCCAAGGTCACCAGCTCCGGCGTACGCAGCCCACCGCGCGCCAGCACGGTATCGAAGACGAACCGCCGCTCCCGGCGACCAGCCGAGGCGAGCAGGCCACGCCACGACTGCTCCGTCGCCGCTAACACCGCCACCCGCGCCTGGGCGACCGCGAAGCCGGCGCGAGCGCGGGCCTCGATGCGCAGCGCCGTCGGCAAGATTGCAGGCAGGTAGACATCAGCGTCGTCGGCGAGCAGCAGCGCGATTCCGGCCCGTGCCCGATCCCGCACCGGGGCCACCCAGTCGGCGGTACGCAACACCAGAAACGGCATCGCCTCCGTGTATGGGCGGGCGATCATCGCCGCGACCGCCCGCTCCCGGACTCGCCCATCGCCATGCATGCTCGCCATCGCCGTCGTCACCGGCCCCGACGGCGGCGCAGAAGCCCGTTCCGCGATCCGCCGCCACGCCGGTTCCCGGTGCCGGCCGTACCACGGCGCCGACCGCGCGTGCTCGTCGAGCCGAACCACCAACCCTGGTGCAGCGGTCACCAGCGCCAACGCCGATCGCGCCGCCACCTCATCGCCATGAGCATCGACCTCAAGCAGCACGTCGACCAACCGGTCCAACGCCTCCCATCCACCGGCCCGGGCGTGCTCGACCGCAACTCGGACCACCGGAAGCAGCCCATCCTCCTCCACCGGCAAAGCCGAGAGGGCCCGGCCGTCACGTCTTCCCCAGATCACCCCGACATCCTGCCCCGCCACTCATGGCGATGAACCCGGTTTTCCGGGCCGACGTCGAGGCTGACCAGGCCCGGCCACCCCTGAACCGCCCGTCTCGTGAACCGCCGATCTCAACGATGGTTCTCTACCCGGGCGAGATCGGTCACGGCTGCCACACGCTCCCACTGCGCCACTCCGCCGGGGAGCATCCAGGCCCTGCTGGGTTTCGGCCGGAGCTGCGGTGCCACGAGATCGTCGGCGAGCCGCCGTCGCTCAGCCACCAGCGCGTCGGCGGCGCCCGGCGTGCCCTTGGAGATCTCACGTTCGATGTGCGCGGTGGTCTCGGCGTGACGGCGAACCGACCAGGCGTGGCACCGTTGCACCTCGTCGGCGTCGACGACCGCGGTCAGGGTCATCAGCGGCGGCTCGACCATCTCGGCCATGCAGGCGGCCAGCCGATCATGACCGTCGAGAAGAAGGTACGAGTCGAGGCTGCTCACCCACCACAACAGGATCGGCGGCAGCGTGCCGCTGCGGACCTGCTTGCGGTAGCTCTTCACCCGCGCGTCGTCGGGCCGGGACATCGGATGCATGGTCAGGACGAGGCCGCTGCCGCCGTGGATGTACCAGTCGAGCTGCCCCGCATCGTCATCGACCAGCAGCTCGGACCACCGCTCGGCGGTCCCGGCAGGTTGCCGGACCGATGCGGCTGCCTCCACGTACCGCAGGTTCGGTGCGCTGGGCTGCAACAACCACCGGCCCGGATACAGCGGCCCTGCTCCGCTGGCGGTGAGCAGATCCGCGAACCGGTACGCCCACCGGACATCCCGATCGTCCGCCGTGCCCCCGCCCATACGACGTGCATCCATCGACCTCACCGGCGGCAAGATCGGGTCGTAGCCCGGCAGCCGCCGGTAGTCGACGTGGTAGTGGCCCGCGTCGAGCCGAGCGAGGAACACCACCGTCGGCCCCTGCCGGATCTGCAGACGCCCGCCCCCGGTCACCTCCACCACGACCCCGGGACACCGGGGCGCGGCGGTGACGTCGAGGAGCAGGCCCTGCCAGCGGTCGTCGCGCACCAGATCCTCACGACGGGCACGGAGACCACCTGTCCCGGACCGCGATTCCTCAACCACCATGACATCGTCCTACCCGACCACGAGCCTGATCACGAGTAAGTTTCGGGCTGTTCGTTCTCGCCCGATGAAGCTGAGTACGCCGGCTCATGCTCGGCCGGGTTGAGCCGTCCACGCTGGCTGCATGACGTCTGAAGCGATCGGTGCCGGTCGGCGAGGTGGCCCGATCGTGGGATTCCTGGTCCTGGTCTGGGTGTGCGGGTTGATCGCGGCGGCCATGTGGTGGGCGGGCATCGGCCTGGAGCAGTGGAGCGTCAGTTACGGCGACCAGCCCGGCGAGTTCGCGGACCTTCGACATCGGGCGAGCCGGGCCTTGATGGTCGCCGCGTCGGTGGCGATGGCCGGACCGGCCGTCATCGCGCTCGTCGCGTACCGGCTGCGGCTGGTCCGGACCGCGGTCGTCTTCCTGGTGCTGGCCGTCGTGACCGCCGTGCCCGGCGGACCGGTTGCCGTGCTTGCCGGCCGGGACCTCGCTCCGGCTCCGGCAGCGACGACGCCCGGCCCGCCGGGGCATTGCGTGGAACACAGCGGCGGTGACACCCGCTGCCCGGGCGGATGACCGCAGCGGCTTCGTCGGACTGTCGTGCCATGATGCCGCTCACCTCAAGGCAATGACCACCTGGCTCCAAGACGAACGATCCGGATTTCTCTCGCTCATACCGCGTACGAGCGTCGCCCCTCGGGTGGGAGTCCAGCTGGCAGCGGGCGTCGGCCTTCCGCTCGGATAAGGGCGGTGAGGTGGCGCCCTGCTTGAAGGGTGTTGATTGGTTGTCCGGCGAGGCGGCGGAGCAGCGAGTCGAGGGGGTAGTGGGCCAGGACGTGGTAGCGGGCCAGATAAATGGCGGCTGCAGTGACTGGATGGCCGCAGACGGGTGCAAGTAGTGCGTAGGTCAGGACTTGGTCGAACAGGGCGTCGAAGGCGCGGGCGTCGTCGAGGTGTCCCGTCTTGAGTTCGACAGTGGTGGTGCCGGCGAGGAAGTCGACGATCCGGAGTCCGTCCAGCAGGTTCAGGGAAGCGGTGACGGGCCCGTAGCCATGCAGCGTGTCGCGGAAGCCGCTGGTGTAGCTGGCCCAGAAGGCCGCGAAGGCAGGGCGCGCGGCGTGTGTTGCGGTCGCGTACGTGGTGATGCTCCGTCGGTCGCGGACCGCGGCGTGAATCGCCTGGCGGACTTGGTCGGGTGCGGCCTGACCGAGTGCGTGTACTGCCCGGTCTAGGTCGGGCAAGAGGTTGCCGACGGTGAAGAGTCGAGCGCCGGGGATGTGATCGGTTGATTTGCGCCACGGCCCGTCCGCGGCGCCGGTGGTGGGTGTGTAGCCGGCGGCGGTGAGTAGGCGTCGGCGTCCGGCCTCGGGGAGTTTGGCGATCAGGTACGGGTATGGCGGGTCGTCGCACAGGTCGAGAGCGAGCGTTCTCTCCAGCGCCTGACCGAATCGGTCGGGGTTCGGAGGGTAGGCGTGGATGGGGGCAGGGGCGCGGTCGATGCGTCGTTGCAGATCGGCGATGAGCCAGCTCCGGTGTGGGAACTGCCGGGCGAGCCATCGCCTCGACTCTGGTCCCCTACCAGGGCCAATAGCGTGCGAGGTCATCAGTGAGCGTTCCTTTCCGGGTGAGGGCCTGCCTGGATGTCGCCGCGCTCTTTACGGGTTGAGGCGACGCCAACGGGTCAAGCGACGCGCTGCGAAGGAGTGCATGAACAGGCAGCCGTCCGTCGGCGACTGCAGCGAAGGGATTGAAGAGCGGCCGCGGGGCGGGGTCTCAGCCCGTCGACCTCGGGGGCCGGGTCCTCGGGCTCCGCATCACAGAGCGGCCAGCAGCGGGCTTCGCCAGCCGTACGAGGCTGGCTGCACGGCGACTGATGCTGTCGCCTTGGTAATGCGAGGTGCCATTGGCATCGATGTGCCAGTGACGTAAGGTATCGGCCTAATTCCATTGAGTCAACTTCCGGCCGTGCCGTGACCTCGGGCCTGCCGGATGAGCGAGGTGGCCGGGACATGGACACCAGCAGGCACATCCCTGGTTGCGCGACAGCTCAAGGACATCTTTGCCGCTGCACTGAGTGCGGTGGCTCCCAGCACGGTGTGCAGGGATGGCTCGACCACGTCGACCGCGACAACGCGAGCCGTCGCAGGAGACGGAAGAACTTCGAGAGCAAACTGACCTGGACGCTGCATCAGCCGCGGAGCTTGCAGAAGACTCGCGTCAACCGGGAAATCACCACGGACCTGGCCCGTGTGGACGTCGCGGACTGGCTTGCCACCCCGTCGCCCCCTCGCACTGGAACCGAGGATGGCGAGCCCTACCCGTCGCCTGCCGAGCAGGTGAGCGCACTTGCCGAAGCGATGACTCGCGGAGCATGGCGGGAGATCGCGACGGAGCTCGACCGCGCCGATCCAGACGCCACCGACGTCAAGCGCGACCTCACCCACCACGGCTGGTGCGACCTCTTCATCGCATTGGCGAAGGTGATCGAGGAGACCCGGCACGGTCTTGACAGCATCCCCGGCAAGGCCAAAGACATGATCCTACGCTCACTGCTACAAGCGGACAGACCGACTGTCACCGAGGCTGTCGTCTCCCTCATCGTCGACAAGGTATGGCACGGGTTCCAAGCCGCAGCGTTCTCAGTGGTGACCATGTTTGTTCGGCGTACAGGTCCGAGTACAGAGATAGGTGCAGTTGAAGTGCACGCCGCACCGATCTCGATCTCTACGCACGGCGACTGGCCCCTCGATTTGGGAGTGATCCGGCGACGGTGTCAGCGGGCATGCAAGCCCTTGGCCGCCGCAGCCTTCAACAGGTTGCCGGCTTGCTCGGCCAGTTGCGTCACCTCCCCGCACTGCGGACAGGACGGTAGGATCTGCACGACTCCGTCGCTGGTGGCTACCAGCAGTTGATGGCCGTCAGGGGTGAACCTCAGGGCACGCACTTCTGCTCCGAACTGGTGATACGTGCCGACGGTTTCCAAGGCGCCGGGCCGCCACACGTGCACCCGGCCGTCGCTGAATCCCATCGCGGCGAGCGACTCGTCGGAGGCAAGAGCCACCGCCCGAGCAGACTCGCCGTCCCCGGGTGGCTGCTGAAACAGGACGCGCTGCCACCCTCCAACCGGACGATGCACCTCATACGAGCAGCCCAGATGGGCGGCGCCATCACGGGCCAGTACGACCAACTCGCCTGACGTGCCGGCGGCCACTTGCCAGGCAGGGTGACCGCACGCCGCCGTAACCAGACGCTCCGGCACGCTCAGGTCGGCCGCAAAGGCATGGATCTCGCCTATGCCGTCACCGACGTAGACGGTGCCGTCCGCGCCCAACGCCAAGGAGATCTCCTGTCGTCCATCGACATCTCCCGAGAGCAAGAGCCGGCCGGACGAAATGTCGTAGGCTCGGACCCCGCCGTCCAGACAGGCAACGTAGACACGGCGACCGTCTCCGCCGATGGCGACGTCGATGGCGGTGCACCCGTCGGCCGCAAAGCCACGTTCTGTGCCGTCGGCTAGGCCATGGACGACCAGGCGGCTGTCACTGCCGAGGACGAGAAAGTTACCGTCCTGGCTGACGTCGGCGGAGAGGACGCGGCCGATGTCCACCGCGAAGGATCTGAGGACGCGCGCCGCGCTGGTGTCCAGGATGCTGATCCGGCCGGTGCCATCGACAGCGGCAAGCCAGTCTGCTCCCGGCGGTCCACTCAGCGCGACGAATTTCCGCCCAGGAGCATTTGTGATCACCGTGCCTGCGCGCCAGTGCCAGCTCGACACGCGGCGCTCACCGGCCAAGGCCCAGATCCGCTCACCGGCAGGCGACCAGGCAAGGTGGCGTACCTCACCGACTGACCCCCGCAACAGGCCGATGCGCAGCCCCGATCCCAGATCGAAGACGGCGACGCCGTCGCGTGTGCCAGCCGCGAGTAGGCGGCCGTCAGGACTGAATGAAATCGGCCCGGCCGCCCCGGGCACCGGCAGCGCCCGTCGCGGGACGACCTGCCGATCCGTCACGTCGAAGGTGCGTACGAGCCCGTCGTTGGCCAGGGTGACGGCCGCCGAACGCCCGTCCGGTGCGACCGCCAGCCCACTCACCGCGCCTTTCGGCGACTTCCAGCGGATGGCCGGCCGCTCGCCGGGCCGCCACCACCTCAGCGATCCGTCGCGGGATCCGAGAAGGGACCAGTCGCCGACGGTGGCCGCAGCGGTGCAGCATCCGTCCGGTATGGAGGTCATCGCATGCACCGCACCGTCCGGCCGCAGTAGCCGTGCCGTGCCGCCACCGACGGCCAGCACCGTCTCGCCATTGACTGCGACGGCCACCCGGTCTGCGCGGCCAGCGCGTACAGCGTTGCCGCCGCTGGTAATCAGCGCCTGTGGTCCGGTGAGGGCTACCATCGTGCCACCGTCCCGGGATGTGGCGGCCACCGTGAACCTCTGTCCCGCTGGCGTGCCGACAGACGCGGACGAGCCGTCACGCATGTAGTGGCGACCGTCCGTGCCGATCCCGGCGGCCCGGTCCGGGTTAGCCGTTGCGGCGAGCCCGATCAGCCGTTGCGGCGCTTCGAACGAGACGTCCGGCACGGGCTCAGCGAGCAGCCGGGCCAGCCGTTGCCGGTCCAGCCAACCGGTGTTGCCTTCGCGGACGCGATCGGCGGCAAGCGCGATCTCGTCGTACAGAGTGGCCCCGACGGCCTGGTCGTCGGCAGCGAGCACATGGAAATAGGTGTCATTCTGGTCGAGCCGGTCGTTGATCAGCCCGGCGACGCCTACCCCGAGACAGCTGATGAGCATTACCGCCAGGCCGGCGGCGATCCCAGCTCCGGCCGTCCAACGCCGCCGCCGCCGCCTGCGGGTGGAGGCCACAATGAAGTCGCGGGCTGTCATGTTCAACGGCGGCACACCTTCCTGCATCAGACGGCGTGCCCGGGCAAGTAAATCACCGACGATAAGGCGGCTGCTTGTACGGTTCTGCCGGTCCCACATCGCCGCCCGGGCCGTCACCTCGGTGTGCACCCGTTGCTGCGGCGAGATGGCGCCGTACGTCTCAGCGATTTGCCGGACGATGTCCGGCACCGGCATGGCCGTCAGGTCTACGGTGCATACGACTTTGTGCTTCTTCCGGGCCACCTCCAGTTCGAGTCGGCACGCCTCCGAGGCCCGCCAGCGCGGCGAGTCGCAGACGACCAATAGCGCGGCAGCCTCGATGGCGGCCTGGACCTCTTCGAACCAGGGCACCGTGACCGGGATGTCGCGGCGATCTACCCAGACGGGTATTCGCAGCGACTCCACGGCGGCGACGATATCGTCGACCTGCTTCAGGTCAGAACGGGAATAGGAGATGAAGACGCTGTGCAGCATCTCAGTCCTCCTTCGCTCGAGGAGAGGGTGCACAGACGCGTAAATTGAGCCGCTGCCGGGCGGCGTCGGTGATGCCTTGCACGTTGTCGGTGCTGTAACAACCCCAGAGCCGAGCCCGCAGGGCCGTGAGCAGAGCCTCGTCCGTGCCGCAACCGCCGCAGGACTCCACACTCCACCATGAGCCGGTCGCCGATCCCACCACAATCCG
The DNA here is from genome assembly GCF_000177655.2 of Micromonospora sp. L5. Classification (NCBI taxonomy): domain Bacteria; kingdom Bacillati; phylum Actinomycetota; class Actinomycetes; order Micromonosporales; family Micromonosporaceae; genus Micromonospora; species Micromonospora sp. L5. Next base: position 6,609,876 of record NC_014815.1, read on the forward strand.
TCCGTCGGACGACCATCCGACCGTTTCGACACGGCCGCCGAGCGGCGAAGCCCACCGCCGCACCACCACACCCGCATCAATGTCGATCTCAGCGATTTCGCCCCGATCCGACCCGACTAGCGCGGTGGATTCGTCGCCGCGTACGGCTGCCGCGGTGACCGAACCGGAGAGGACTCTCTGTCGGAAGACCGACCGATCGGCTACCCGGATACTGACCGCGCCGCTGTCAGCACCTTCGAGCGCCACCTGGCCGCGTCCGGCACGGGACGAACGGCCCGCATCGACCACCTCACCCGCCGCATCGGTCGGCCAGAGTCCCTGGGTGTCCCAGACGGCGACGCCCGCATGGTCGGCACAGAGTAGGAATCGACCGTCCGGCGAGGATCGGATCCGGATTACACCGTGCTGGGCGACCTGCAGCCGGCCCACGACCGCTCCGCTGGGTGGATGCATCACCTGTACGCCGAAGGCCCGGCCGGTCGTTATGACTCCCCCAGCCGGGAACACGGCAAGGCCGTCCAACAGGGCCGGCACACGACCGCCACCGGGCCGTAGTCCCGCGTCCACCGTCCCCGTCTGCAGGTCTCCGCCGCCGCTGGCGACGGCAAGCGTCGTACCATCCGCTGCCACGCCGCCGTACACCTCCATGGCGTCGCGGAGCGACACCCGCAGCGGCCGAGACTGCCGCCCGGCCAGTGCCTCCACGACCGCGACCTGTGAGGCGGAGGTTCGCACCAGCGCCCAAACCGGCGGCGTGCGGCTGCTGTCGGCTGCACCGGCTTGCAGATCGAGCACGTTCCGGTAGCGGCCGACCTCGCGGGTTGTTTCCGCCGGTCCGGTGCCGATCGTAATCAGGCGTCCATCCTCGTCGGCAACCACCGCCGTAGTACCGTCCGCGGCAACGGCCACCCGACTGATCGTGTTTTTGAAAGAAATACGGCGGTGCTCCCACGGCTCGGACTTGATCAGATGCAGGTGCCGGGCGGAAGCTGCCACAACCGTGGCGCCGTCCGGCGTGGCGGCCAGATGGTTCAGCGGCTGCTCCAGGTGCCGGCGCCACTGCACGGCACCGGTGCCGAGATCCCATCGGGTCAGGGTGCCACGGTTGTCGACGGTGAGGACGCTGCTGTCCCCCACCATCGCCATGTCGTTGACCAGGGCGTCATGGGCGACGCCCACCCGCGTGCGCGGCCACACCCGGTCGAGCATGGAGCGCAGCACCAGCCGGCCTGTCTCGGCCTGTTCGGCATCGCCCTGCACAATCAGGGCACCGGCCAACAGGCCCGCCCAGTCCGGCCGGTCCGAGGCGAGACGTGGTCCAATCGAAACCAAAGCATTCAGACGCTGGTTCTCGGCCGGCCCCCGCACGGCAAACCAAATTCCGGAGAACAACAACACCGTGGCGACGGCCAGCACGACGCCAGTGATCAACAGTCTGCGATTCCGCCGCCGGTACTGTCTGGCCCGCACCACTGATGCCGTAACGAAATCGTGCAACAGCGCGCTGGGCCGTGCCAGGGGGTCATGTGTTGCGTCAGCAAGGTGCGCCGCGGCCTGCTCGGTCTCGTCGTGGTCGGCGAGCAGCAGCCCCTGGCTTCGGTTATCGGAGACCCAACTGCGTGCCCGGGATAGCAGGTCCCGGTGTAGTTGGTAGCGGGACGGCTCCGAGCTGATTGCCGCGAACAGCGCGGCCAACGCGCCAACCCGTTGCTCGCCGGCCCAGAGGACCCAGTTGATCTCTTGCAGACCCTCGGGCACCGAACCCGCGTGCACGGTGCCGAGCACGACCGGCACCGGGCGGTTTCCCCGTTCGATCAGATCCTCGACGGCCGCGTGCCACTGTGGGTTCGCGAGCGCAGCCTCCGATATCACGACGACGTTCGTGATCGATGGTGTGTCGCCGCCGGCAGTCTCGGACGGCACGAGTCGCACCACGGCTGGTCGCCCCATGCCCGACAGGCCGGCGGCGATGTCTGCGGCGGTCCGCTCGTCGGCGGCGACGGCGACGACCTCCAGATCGTCACGGGTCGGGGCCTCGTTCGTTTCCGCCTCGGACGAGACCTGCTCGGCAGCGTGCCTGGCCGCCGCGACACTTGCGGCCGAAAAAGCCAGCGCGTCGTGGGCCGCCTGCGTGTACGTCCACTCGTCGCGTCTCCGGGCTCCCCATGCATGCCAGCCGTGGCCGGGTAAGTGAACGAGTACGTGGGCACCGTCGGCTACCAGTGCCGGATCCAGGTCAGTCACCGGCGCGACGTCCGCCAGCACCCGGTACCACTGCGCCCATCGCTGCTGGAGCTTTTTCTTACTAATCGGTGGAAGGACGACCAACAGCGGTTTCTCTCGCGCCAAGCCGATCAGGAAACGGGTCAGACCGAGAGTGTGCGGTTCCATGACGGGCGGACCGGCGACCAGCACCATCGCCTGTGAGTGCATCACTTCGCGCGCTACCTCGTCTGCTTGAACGTCCCGCACATCCAGACTCCTCGGACCCCGCTTGTCGGTGGCGGCACTCGGAGCCTGTAGCACAAGCACCGGCCCTTGCCGGACGAGCAGGTTCGCCAGCGCCTCGTCGAATCGCAGCCTTCTCTGCGGTTTGAGCAACGAGCCGACGTAATTGAGTGCGCCCCGCCCGGTCAGCACCGAGGCCCGCAAATCGGCCGCCTGACTCGCTGCATCCCGGAGGAAAACGATCGGCGGGCCGGAGCGGGAGTTCAGGGACCGCCAGGCGTCAGCCGTGGCCCTCCGCCTCACGAGCCAGCTGACCGGCACGGCAGCAGCGAGCATACTGAAGAAGATCATCTGCAGACCCGCATGCAGCAACGGCGGAAGCGCCGCGACCCGACCGGCACCAACCGCCACCGGAAAGAGCGACACCAGCAGGACCAACAGAATGGTGGACCCCGCAGAGATTACTGCCGAGACGATCCGGCGGGTCCGGGGCAGATCGAGACGATGCACTTGCCACCGCCATTCGTCGCCCCGAACCGGGCTACGGGAGGCAACCAGCATGACCACGCCGGCGAGGCCGCCGAAGATGGCGAGGATCGGAACCAAGCTCAGCGTCGCGATATTCAGGCTCCCTGTTATCGCACGGCCCACCACTATGAGGATTGCCCCGGCGGTGGGTGCGACGAGCACGGTGCCGTAGCGGCGCAGACGCATATGTCGGCGTAGACGTTTCGCCCCCTCATCCACGTTCGTCCAGCGGGCACCGTCGGGATGGGTTGCATAGCTGCCACCGGCGTTCGCCAGCCGCCGAACAGCTGCCACCGCCCCCAGCACGAACAGCCAAACCAGCATGACGCTGAGCAGCCAGGTCATCGCGATCATCGACCGGCTACCGACGATCTTGGTAGGTTCCCCAGGGATTCGGCGGGAAATGTCCTGCACTGCCTTTCGGCTCAACTCGAGGCATCGGCTTTCGCCGTCGAACAAGCACTGCACGTAGACGGTGACCTGGAAACGGTCCTCCACCCAACTTCGCTGGTGGGCGCGCACCCGAGGCTCGATGATGTCCAGACCCTCACCCAGCACGTCACCGCGGCTCCGCCAGCGGGCCGGACTCGCCTGGTGCCGGTCATCGAGCTCTGCCGCAGCAACGTCCAGGTTCCGGCCACACTCGTGCCAGGTGACGGCGACCGTCAACGCAGCCTCCTCGTCGGCCCATGAGCGCGTCTTGCCCACACACTGCGTCGTACTGAGCACCAGCGGGTCGACGTTCCAGTGGACCGGGGGCCCCCACTGCCCGGGCAAGACACCGACTGGCGTCCATCCAGCCACCGGATCGTCGGCGGCAGCCGCAGCCGGTCCAAGCAGTGTGGCCGCGGCAATCACGGTCAGCAGGACCAGTGCACGTTTCCAACAACCCATGCGGACACCCACCCGGGATCGCAAACAGAGATTTCGAGTACGAGTACTTGACGCCGCCTGTGACCGTCTACGGTGATGGCAAATTAACGACATGCCTTGCGCACTTGATACGAATCATTTCGGGCACACTGACCTGTATCAACCTGAAGTGGTCTTGACTCGCTCGCTGTTGAGACCGAGGCTAGGTCGCGGTGGAGTGCAATGGCTCTTGCGCGTGCGCGTGGGCGGCGAGCAGGTCGAGGCCTCCCGGAGGTACCGACAGGCCATGGTGAGGCTGGCTGCGAAGCCGCAGGAGCGATGGTGTCACCGTTGGGGGAGATAGGCCAGGGCAATGAGCGCCCTGCGACCCGGCGTCGAGGGAGGCGGCACCACCGGCCTGGTTCGGCACGGATGAGGTCGGCCAGGTGGTTCAGGAGCCGGCTGGACAGCGCGTCGTAGACGGGTAAGACAGAACAGCGAGGGCTCGCGGTTAGGCATTGGATCTTGGGTCGACTGCTGTCTTACCGGAGCTCCGGCCTATGTCAACCGCGCTACGTCCCGCCCTCTGCGACCAGGACCATCACGATGAAGAGGTCCGGTCACCGCATCTCCTTTGGCGGTCCGTGCATCGTAGTCGCGCTGGACGGCATAATCTGGCCACCGGGGTCGGTGATTTCGGCCGGTATCGCCCGTAGGCGTAGCTCATTTTGCCGCGAACAGGAACGAGTCCGTTGGGGCTTGCCGTCGGGGCTCGGACGCGGGCAGGTCGGGAGCAGGTGCGTCATTGAATCAGCGCGTCGATGATTGTCGGTAGATACCGGCGCACCTGCTCGCGGTCGCTGTTCTTCTCCTGCTCGGACAGCTCGGCGTAGGGCGTCTCGATTTGGGCCTCCCAGCGCGCTGCCAGCCCGGCAGGGATGACCAGGGAACCGTCGTCTAGGCGCTCGCACTGGTCGTGGGCATAGCGCTGCCAATGCGCCCACCGCTCGTGCTCGATCGCGGCGAGTCGCTCGACGGTCCGCTCGCTTTCCAAAAGTTCACGGATTTGGTCGTGTGATGGCATCAGATCAGATCCTTCTTCACGAGCTTCCAGTAGTGCTGGCCGAGGACAGTGAGCTCGCACGCCTTCGACTCCATCGCTGCATGCCACATGTGCGCCGCGTCGACCGGCCGGACCAGGTTCACCTTCACCAGCGACTGCAGTACCGCGAAGTCGGCGGTCTTGGCGGGGTCCGGCGGCGGGACCGACTCGTCCTCCGTGCCTGAGCGCTCGGGTTCGTAGCCCGGATCGAGCGAGAGCTGTGTGGTGGGCTCGCCGAACAGGACCGTGAGCTTCTGCAGCTGGGCCAGCTCGATGGGGGCTTGGGCCTCCCGAAGCGAGACGAACTTCTTCACGTTCGTCTTGAACACGGGCCGCTGCGCCCAGTTCCCGAGAGACTGATCAATGTGCGCGTACACACTGCCCGGCGTCACGTCGCCCACAAGGTTGGCAGCGGCCCCGCTCAGCGCGTCAACGAGCAGCCTCGTAAACACCCCGGAGCCGCCGGTCTCCATGGCGTACTGGTCGGCGGTCGACGCTGTCAGGACGGTGACGCCCTCCTTGATCTCGGCGACCTGCGCGGCAACCGGGTTGTTGCCCGCGACGCCGCTGTGGCAGCTGTCGAGGATGATCACCTTGTTCTTCGCCGGTGAGTTGTTCGCGAAGGTCATCACCTCCTGCAGCGAGAGCCCGTCGTGCCCAGCGGTGCAGTCGCTCGCGCAGATGAAGCCGCCCGACCCGTCGATGTAGCCGTGGCCGGCGAAATAGAACAGGGAGATCTCGGCGTCGTCGCGGAACAGCTCCTCGACGGCCTCCCTCAGCTCGGTGCGCCTGACCGCCGAATCGGAACCGGTAGCAGTCATTAGCCTCGGTTGTGCGAAGTTGAGCGTGCCGTCGGCATGCCTCTCAAGCACGCTCTTGACTGTGTGAGCGTCGTTCACGGCGCCGTGGAGCGACCCGATCCGGTCGTAGTGGTCGATCCCGACGATGAGCGCCTTACGCATGCCGACGCCCTCAGAGCGAGTCGATGAAGCCGGCGATGTTCGCGTCGGTCCACACGACCGTCCGGACACCAACGAGGTTGGTGCGGTCACTGGCGTATGCCCAGACACCCAGCAGCGGCTTGCCTTCGTCCTTAGCGCACTGGATCTCCCACTTCTGGCCGGAGGAAGTGAGCGAGTTCCTGCTAACGAGCACGATCACCCCGTGGGAGCGGCGGATACGCGTGCGGACCTTGTCCTTCCAGCCGGAGTCATAGGGCTCCTTCACCGACATATCGATGAACTCGTACGGCGTGCGAGGGTGCAGCGACTGGCCCTTCAGCATGTCCCTCTGCCGCTGGTCCTCGATAGCGAACGCAACGAAGATGATCTTGTTTTCGGCCACCTGTGACCTTCCCATGTGTTCGAGCAGCGACCATAGTCGATCGCATCCGAGCTGCTGCGAGACTACCGACGGGCACCGACACTCACGGTAAGGCACGGGCGTCCGAAGTTCGACACCCTGTGCGCATGCTTCAAGGCTGCGGGACTGGCACAACGCTGGAGTGTGGCAACAGCTGCACGAGACACTGCTTGCCGGCTGCGCGGCGCGGGGCAGTTGGACAATGCAGGGCGGTGATCGAGCGCCTGCAGGCCCATCTCCGGCGCCGCGCCGGCCTGCCACCTCGTCACCCCGCAGCCCCGCTCGACTCGTCCCCACGGACGGTGCCGGGTCTCGCATACTGTCCCGTGTGAGGTCGACGGCGGTCACTGGAGCGGCGACGTGAGGCGCGGCCGGACCTGGCTGCTCGCTCTGCTTGGCGCCGCCGTCGCCGGCATCGCCTGGCAGGTTATGACGAATGTCGACCTCCGCACCGGCGATCAGCTCGCGAGCGTCATCGGCGCCGTGATCGGCCTGCTGGGGATGGCAGTGTCCCTGCTGGGGATCCGGCCACCGAAGGACCCGGTCGGCGAAGGCGATGCGGTCCACCGACGGCTGACCGTCGCGGCCGAAGGATCCTTCCGGGCGCAGACGCAGATCGCGACCGGCGGATGGAGCTCCCGGCTGCCGCTGCGTTGGACGGCGGATCCCGACCTCGGCGGTGGCGTCGTCGACCTAGCCGCGCTCGCGCGATCGACACGGGTGACCCGAATGATCATCGTCGGCGGGCCCGGATCGGGCAAGACGACCCTGCTGACCATGCTCGGCAGCATGTTGCTGGCGGACCACGCCGAGCGACGGCCGGTGCCGCTCCTGTGCCCGGCCGCCTCCTGGAAGCCTGACCAGGAACCGCCAGAGGCATTCGTCGTGCGGACCCTCGTCGCCACCGGCATGCTGGGAACCTCCGACGAGGCCGCCAGCGCGCGCCACCTCGTCCGGCGTGGCCTCGTGCTTCCGCTCATTGACGGGCTCGACGAGCTGTCCGAACCGCAGCGGTCCGGGGCGATCTCGGCCCTCGACCGGCTACGCACCGGATACGTCGCCACCTGCCGTACGGCGGAGTTCGCGAACATCAGCGCGACGGCTCAGCCACGGGCCGTGGTCGTCGAGCTGATGCCTCTGCGGCGCGACGATGTTGCCGCCCTTCTCGCCCAGGACCCGGCGACCGCCGACCGTTGGGGCCCCGTCCTCACCGAGATCGCCGCCGATCCGCGCGGACCGCTGGCGCAGACGCTGGCGACGCCGCTGCTCGCGGGGATCGCGCGGGACGCGTACGGCGACCCGGCTGCGGATCCGCGCGAGCTGCTCGACCAGCCGGACCCGGCGGGTGTGGTGGTCGAGCGTATCCTCGAACGCCTGCCCGAGCGGACCCGCACCGGGTTGACGGAGCTGGCCGCGGTCAGCGCTCAGCCACCCAACGAGATCGTCTGGTGGCGGCTCGCGGCCGAGACCGGCGGGGCGGTAGCAGCCACCGCGCGATCCGCACGGTCCGGACCCTGCTGCTTCTCGGGCTCACGGCAACTCTGGCCCGCAGCGTCACCCCCGCCCTCGTTCTGGCCACGGTGATCGTGCTGACCCTGCGCGGCGGATTGATCGAGGGCCAGCCGAGACCTCGCCGAGTCGCGTGGTGGGGCTGGGGTGACCTCGTCCGGGCGGCCGTCGAAGCGGCCAGCGGCGCGGTGATCGCCGTCGGGCTGCTCGCGTTCTCCGCCGGGGCCAACTCGATCTTGCCCTTCGTGGCCGCTCATCCGCTGGCGGTGAACCTCGCGACCGGTGCCGGCGCCGCGACGATGGTCGTCGCGATGGTCACCGGTCGGCACCCGCGCCGGCCGCCGCCCCCGCACCCGTCGTTGCGACAGGACCGGCTCGGCGTGGCCCTTCGCGCCCTGTGCGCCGCCGGCCTCGGTGGGGTGCTGCTCTCGGCCGCACACGGCTCCCGGCCACCGGTCGCGGTGGCTGTCCTGTCCGTGATGGTGCCGCTGCTCGCGGTGTTCGACGCCAGCGCGTGGGGGCAGTACACGGTTACGCGGCTGCGGCTGGCGGCCCGGGGCCGAATGCCGTTGCGGCTCGAACGGCTCCTGACCGACGCCCACCGAGCCGGAGTGCTGACCCGGACCAGGGACGGCTATCGGTTCCGCCACGCCCTCATGCGCGACGCGGTGATCCGTCACGCCAACGCGCGGCGCGGGCCCGCGGCGGCGGTGACCGACGAGTTGCTGGCGCAGTTCCTGGCGTTGCCCGAGGTGACCGAGTATCTGGCCCCGGCTCCGGACGAGCGTCGTCGCATGCTGGAGCACCAGGTGCGGCGCGAGATCACCACCGACCCGTCCGCCGTCCTGGAGAGCGGAGCGGCCCACCACGATCGGTTCCAGCAGGCACGTGGTCAGCTGGTGGCGGCGGCGGTACCGGCCTGGGCGCGGTTGAACAGCGTGTACGGGCTGCTCGCCGGCTTGGCGCTTGCGGTGACGGTGTTCGCTTTCGGCAACGCGCTCTGGTCGTTGCGGATCTCCCCGCTGACCACGCCGGTCATCGCCGCCGTTGCCACGATCATGCTGTGTGGAGTCGTCGCTCGCGTGGCGGACCGGCTGGGGCGCCGCGGCATACTCTCAGCCTGTCTGGCCGTCATGGTCGCGGCGATCGCGGCGTTGCTGACGCTGGCGGGCATGTCCTTCCGGCGCCTCCCGGGGGTGGAGTCCCTCGTCGTGGCGGCCGCCGTCGCGGCCTCGCTATTTGGCCTGTCGTGGGTGGGATCGCGCCAGGCCGCCGACGCGTGGCGCCGCTTGTGCAGCGACGACCCGTCACGATGGCCGGAACCCGCACCGGCGACCCGCCGCTACGACGAGGCGGCCCCGCCAAGCCCGCGAGGACTGGCTGGTGGCGATGGCCCGCCACTGGATCGTGCCGAAGGTGTGGCCCTTTCTCGGGCAGGGCGGCGACCGGAACTCGTTGCGACTGCCCGTGCTCAGCCCAGGACGGCTGGGCGACGTCAGCCGCGCCGAGCAATTGGTCGAGAATGCGGCCGGTGGTCGCGTCACCTGGGCGTTGCGGGAACTCGAGGGCGCCAGCATCGGCGTCAGCGGCCCGCGCGGCACCGGCAAGAGCACGCTGCTCCAGCGGTACTGCACCGAGCAGTTCCGAGCCACCGAGGGTGACGTGCTCGTCTTGGTGCAGGCACCCACCACCTACGACCGGCGTGAATTCCTCGTGCACCTGTTCGCGGAGACCTGCGTACGGCTCGGCGCCCCCTCGCCCGCCCAGCCGGCGGCGCACCGGTGGCGGTCACGGATCCGCGTGCTGTTGCCGGCAGCCGTGGTCCTGGCCGGCCATCAGCGATGCCGTCACCGCCATGCTCGGCGACCAGCCGGACCAGCTTGCGGAACTGGGCGAGCTGCAACCCGGTGAACGGAAAGATCCACTCTGGGCGGGCCGCCGTGATCACCTGCACCCGGGCATCCGGCCCGGCCGTCCTCTACAGACAGACGTCAGGGTTACGAAACGTCCCGTAGGGGCGCTCAGCAGCGAGGATGCCATGTCTCTCCGGGATGACCAGCGTCCATGATGGACTAATAGGCTACTACAATCAGGGTTGGTACGGTGACGATTGAGGCTTTGGCGGCGTCGTGGTTGAAGGGGTCCCTGTCGCGAAGCGCTGGACGGCAACGCTGTCGATGAACACGGTGACGCCTCACGCGGCCCGCGCACCAACGACGGCGCAGCTGGCGTCCTAGAGTCGGACTGTGCGGATTCGGATCGAGCGCAGCGACCTTCCCGGGTGTCGCGCCGGCGCGACGAGCGCAACGGATCTGGGAAAGGGCGGCGGATGGCTGAGAAAGAGCCGACGCCGGTCCACCTGACGAAGGTGCTCGACGGTCTTGCCGAGAACCCGGCGCTGCCGACCGGGCTGGTCCGCCGGCTGGTGCGCTACCGGCGCGGTTTCGGCCACGTGGCCAAGCGCGCCGACCTGACCCTGGACATGATCGGCAGCTCAACCAGGACGTTGTCGTCGGACAGCCGGCCGAAGCCTTCGCGCACCTGTACGCGTGGCTCGCCCTGGTAGTGACGACCCTGCGGAATGGCGCGCGACTGCACGGCAGCCAGGACGCGGACGCGCTGGTGACCGGCACCTGCCGGGACGTCCCGAGTGGGTGGCCGAGACCGACCTCGCGCTGGCCGAGGCTCTGCTACTGCCGGCCGTCCACCTGTTCGCCGTGGTGGCGGGTGCATCCGCGCTACGGGAGACCGTCGAGCTGGCGCGCGGCGCCAAGGACGACCTATACGCCGAGGCGCGGTCGGCGCTCGCCGATGCCGGGCTGGCCGTACGCCTCGAGGAGGCTGTCTGGCGAGTCGACGGTGTCACCGGCAACCCGCAGCGGGCCGCCGCCGACGTGGTGACCACGGTGCGGCGGGTTAGCGGTCGAGCGGCGGTGGCGGTGGCCTGCACCGGAGGAGACCGTGCGGTGCTGGTCGCCTGCGACGACCGGATCATGCTGCTGGCCGACTCGCGCACGGCAATGTGGTCGGTGTACGAGTTGTCCTCTGTGCATACGCTGCTCTCCCTCGTCGCCGGTGCGGTGGGCGGGCTCCCCCCGAGGCCCGCACCCGTCGTCCGCTGCGCACCCCACCTCCGCAGGTCAGCGAGCTGGGCCAGCTGATCGGCGTGGACCTCGCCGACACCCTGAAATCCTGACGTCACCGGCACGACGGTGGCCCTGCCGTGCCCGGCCGAACTGTCACGTGCACGGCGCAGCAACAAACTCCGGCTAAGCTCAGCACTATCGATCGCTTCGAAGGCTCCTTGCCCCGCCGCCTCACGCTGGCGCTCGCGTCAGGCGCGTTGCTCGCCATGGCCACCGCAGCGATTTTGATCATCTGGCACGAGTCCGCCACCAGAGTGGTCGGCGCCGATGGCTACAAGACATTGCTCCAGTTCCTCATGGTGGTCGTGCTAGGTGGCGGCGTCTCGTTGCTTTACCAGGCTTTCAACCGTCAGGCCGAACAACGGGCCGAGCGACTCAAGTTGGCCGAGGATCGCGCGACCGCCATCCGCGAAATCCGCCAGCGCTACCTGGCCGAGCTGGTGGTGCTGTACAACGCGGTCAAACGAGCACGCCGCTTGCTGCGCGCCAGAGCCCAGATCCACACCACAGCGGGAGACGGGAAACTGCGGGTCGTCACGTACGACGAGCAACTCCAACTCCTCCTCGACGCGCAGCTGAGCCTCGAACTCATGATCCGCAATGTGAACGCTGAGGGCGAAGTCTTCGACGGCGTACCTGAGCTCGTCCTCTTCTTGAAGTCCACCGAGGAATATTTACGGGAGCTGGTCACCGAGTACGAAACCGTCATGCCGCGCGTCCCGTCCGGCACCACCGAGATCCCCACTCCCCCAAAGCTCGCCGACTTCATCGGCCCGTACGAGCACTCCGATTTCCGTCCCGATTTCATCCGCCCGGTCCAGGCCGCCATGGCCGCCGTCCAAAGCTTGATCACCGCCCCACAACCCTGATCCCCCGCCTCTTCGGACATCAGGAGGATGCGCGATGGAGCGCGACCATGGGCTCGAGGAGATCCTCGACCAGCTCGATTCGGAACCGGCGAAGGCCGCGCTCCGGTCGTGGGCGCAGGACACCGGAGTTCGTCTGACCCCGGTCAACTGGTCGGCCTCGGGTTTCACGTCGGCCCGGGTGTTCGGCGTATACGCACAGGGGAGGACGGGATCCAGCAAAGGAACCATCATCAAGGTGGACACTGCGCCGGATCGGGCTCTCACCGAACTCGAAGCGAATCAGCTGGCGGAGTGGCACGTTAAGCCGCTCAGGCTCGACCATTTGGTGCGCTACAACTTTCCCGTCAAGCCTCTGATGGGCGGCGGCTGGATCACGTTTCAGCAGGTCGCGGGGGGCGGCTTCGACCACACCATCGGATTCGACAAGATCTTCGAGAAGCACAATGATCCAGGGGCTACCTGCAAAGCCATCATCCGGTCGCTGCTCCTCGACTGGAATGCCAACACGATGATGAGTGGTCCGATGACCGCCGGGCGGGTCCTGAAGGAGTTGCTGGGAGACCGGATCGAGCCGGGTGGGTTGCTGCACGCTTGGGCGGACAGGTACGCCGGCCTCGTCTCCGCTTCGAAGACCTGGCTGCGTCACCCGGACGGGGACCTCGTCAATCCCTTCGCATTGGCTACCAACAGCGCGCTCGGAGACCTCGTCAATTTGTATCCCTTCCGCGGGCACACCCACGGTGACTTGCATCCGGGAAACCTGCTGGTGGCCACGGAGGCTAGCAATCCGCCTGACTACTGGCTGATCGACCTCTCGCGATACCGCCCGCGCGGGCTCCTGGCGTGGGATCCGTGCTATCTGATGTGCACTACCATCGCGATGCGCCTGCGCGAGCAGAAGGCATTGGATAAGGCCGCGCTAAGGGACGCGCTGCTGCATCCACAGACCGATGATGGAAAGCTCTCCTCGAAGCTCGACCGGGAGATGCGCCAGTTGATCTCCGGCATATACGGCGCCGAACACGAATACGCGGACGCAAACGGCCTGCTGGGCGACTGGCCGAAACAACGGCTCGTCTGTCTCACCGCGACCGGGCTGATCCTCTCCGGTCGGTCACTGCTCACACCGGCCGACCGCCAGTGGTTCTTCTGGCTCGCCGCGCATGCCGCCACCAAACTCCTCCCTCGTGACGAGATCGAGGACACCGACCGGCTACAACTTCCCCCGGAGTTCATCCTGCCGGGAGCCGACGCCAACGCATCGCGCTCCCGTCCCAGACAAACGACGGGCGGCAGTGCGGTCCCGGCCTTCCACGAACCGGCACGGGTGGCGTTGCGTAAGCGGCTGGTCGACGGGCCGTACGGCGTGGTCGTCGTGGTCGGGCCGCGCGGGGTCGGCAAGTCGACGCTGGTCAGCAGCGTACTGAGCGGTCTGGACAGCAGCCAGGTCCAGGTGTTCCGCACGCCAGCCGTCGGCGGGGCCCTACTGGACACGAAGACCCTCATCGAGTGCATCGAGGGTGGTACGGCCCCGGGGGCCGATCTGCGGCCGGGTGAGTCTTCGTTGGCCCGATTGGAGGCGGCGCTGGACGCGATCGAAGACAAGACGATCGTCATCGTCGTCGAGGATGCGCAGCAACTGCTGGGGCCGGGCGCCGTGCTCACTGACGGTGCCTTGGACGAGGCTTTCGAGGCGCTGAGCGCGCGACCAGAGCACCGTGTCTCGATCGTGCTGGTCACCAGCGTCGTGCCGACCTCTCCGTCGGACGGCACATGGGCCGTGACCGAACCACCGATCGCTATCGCGCGCCTGAACTACGACCACTTTGTGGGTTTGCTGCGGGAGCGTCCCGGTGGCTCCTCGCGCGTCCGGCGACTGGACGACGAAGGGCTCCGCCAGCTCTACCGGGTACTACAGGGCAATCCACGCCTCACCAACCTGTTCCACGCGGTCTGCGTGCTGTCCCTTCACCGCGTCCGGCTGTGCGCCCTGGTCGACGAGCTGTCCGGCCTCGCACCGAGGGAGGTGCCCGGAACCCTGCTCAGTCTGCTGCTCAACGACCTTGAGCCACCGGCTCGCCGGGTACTGGAGGCGCTGGCGGCCTTTCGGATCCCTGTCGCCGAGGAGCACGCTCTGGCTCTGTTCGACGGCACGGCCGACGAGGAGACTCTCCACGCGCTGGAGAGACTGACCGACAGCATGCTCGTGCGGCGGGACGGCGACCGGTACGAGCTCACGGACGCCGACGCGGACGCGATTCTCCAGCGTATGGACGGAAGTGCTCGGGACCTGTCGTCTGACGTTGCGGCCCGTCTCAAGGAAATGCGCAACCGGAATCCTCGAACCGTGGCTGATCTTGCAGTTCACTTCGCGGAGCTGCGGGCGCTGATCGAGGCGGGTGAGTTCGAGTCAGCGTACGAGCTGCTGGAGAACATCCACGACCGGCTTCGCGAGGTAAACAACACCTTCCTGCTGCTCGACACCCGCGACACGCTGCGCGGCCGCCTCGGCCACCCGTACCTCGAGATGGCCAACGAGAGTGCGATCGGCGGCATCCACCGTTCGCGCGGACGCTTCGCCGAAGCGCGGGCCGCCTACCAGCGTGCACTCGCTTACGCCGAACAGGACCAGCACAAAGTGGCGAAGCTCAGGATCGGGGCCAACTTGGCCGCGATGTCCTGGCTCGACAACGATGCCGAGGAGGCGTTCGCGCGCTATCGAACGGTGCTCGACGGCGCCGAACAGCTCGGCGATCCAGTCCTTCGGATGGGAGGGCTCGAGGGCCTAGCCGACTGTTACCGGCGCTGGGGACGGTTCCCGGAAGCCATCGATCACGTCGAGACGGCATACCGCCTGCCCTCGGAGGACGGCTATCCCGACACGCCTACCGCCCGCCGGGCTGCGGCCCGCAGGGTCACCCTCGCCCTGAAGCTCTCCCGCTGGCATGCCGAGCTCGCCCAACTGCCCGACGCCCGTCGGTGGATCGAGGAGGCGCAGCGCTGGGCGAACAACAGCGCCGGCCGTTGGCATCGGGCGGCGCTCGCCGACGGCGAGGCTGACCTGTTGTTCTGGGAAGGCGACAAGACGGCTGCACACGCCCGTGCTGCCGAGGCGGTCGAGCTGGCCCAGCAGCTGCACGACCCGGCCATCCTGACCAGAGCTCGAACGACCCTCTGTCTCGTGCACCTGGAGAACGGCGAATTGGGCGTCGCTGCGCAGGAGATCCTCTCAGTCAGACGCTACCGGCGCCCGGGCCACTCGCTGGTCGTCCTCGCGCTCGAGGCAGTGGTCGCCCGGCGCCAGCGCCGCCCCGCCATCGCCAGCATGCGGTTTCGGCAGTTGGCCGCCGAGTCCGGCGACCGCTGCCGGCACGATCCCCGCGACTTCGCGGCCGGTGACTTCCGAGCACTCGCGATGTGCGTTGACGTTCTCGACCGCGACGTTCCGGTCGACGACGCCGTGCAGGCCTTCCGGGAGTCACGGTCCGGGGCACCGGAAAGCGAGGGCCTACGCAGACTCCTGCGGTTCCTGGTCAGCCGGATCGACCTCCGCGGCCGCCCCCGGGGTCCATTGCAGCCGGTGCTGGACGAGCTCTCGGCAACCAACCCTGATCACGAGCCCGCATGATGGCCTCAAGGCGGCTACGTACACCGATCTCCTTGTATAGAGCCTGCAACAGGCGAAACATCGCGCGCTCGGAGTACCCGGCCCGCTGGGCGAGCTGCGCCACGGTGACTCCCTCGGCAAGCTGACGCAGCCACTCCAAACGTTCCGCCGGGGGAAGCGAGTGTTCCTCGCCGGAGGCCAGCGCCACCGCCACCCCGGCGGGCAGGACCGCCTGACCGTCGAGCGTGGCCTCGATCGTGCGTCGCAACGTCTCGTCGGTGACACCGCGCGGTATCACCGACCGGGCACCGGCACGCACCGCCCGAACGCCGAGGACCACGACGTCGTCCTCGACCACAGCGATCACCGAATGGGGTGACATTTCCTCCCCCAGCCTGAACAGCAGATCCCAGTCGCCGTGCCCGATCAACGTCAACAGCACAACCGCGCCCGGAGACCGGCGGACCCATGCCAGCGGGTCTTCAGGCGTCTCGACGATGTGACCGATCGCGGACAGGGTCACGGCCACTCCCTGCTTATACATCGGCAGGGGGTCGAGGACCGCGACATGGACGGTCACCGGTGATGGACATCCCTTCTCGCCGCGCGGGCTACAGCGTAGACACCTGTGCTCGCCCACCGGTCCGTCGACTCACCAACAGGTCAGGTTTCTGCCACTTCCTGGCACGACCACGGCAGATATCGGTCGGTATTCGGCATGCGCCGATTTCCTTACGCTCGGTGCACCTACGCCTTCGAGGAGTTGCCGTGGTCTACGACGACGACCCCAGCGATCCACCTCACCAGGATTTCGACGTCAGCGGTTTGCCGCTGCCGACACCTGTACCGCCGCCCTCACCCGAGCTGTACGACCTGATCGCCGAGGTCATAAAGGAGTACTGGGATGAGGGCTTGGCCCGTAAACTGACCGAATCTCAGCGGAGGCAGAGGGCCCGACAGGTTCAGCCCCTGTCCGAACTCACCAAGGGAATGGTCCTCTGGGTCCAGAAAACTCTGCACCCAGGCGGATGATTATCGGGCTGTTCAGCCGCCGTTGATCGACAGTGCGATGCCGGCGATCATGGCGGCGCCGGGGGGCGCCGACTGGGGCGGTTGGCTCAAAGGCGGGGACGACGATCTGGGCAAGATGACCGCGCCCCGGAACGACTGGCGGACGACGTCCGATACTTCCGCGAATGCGGCACGGGGGTGCTCGGCTCATCGGCTCGTCCCGGCCGTCCGATGGGGCCATGGTCCGGACGTATGCGGAGGCAGGCGCGACGTAGTGGCTGGAACACATGCACAGCCGCCATGGGGCCTACGAAGACCTGCTCGCCCGCGTGGAGGCCGGTCCGCCGCCATGAACCACTCGGCCCACAACCTCGCCGGATGGCCCAAGCCGGGCGGGGCGAGAAACGTAGTCGGAGGCATGCTGACTTGCCCGAGTGACTGCTTTCCGGATGCGGTGGTCCACGACTTCCTGCTGCGCGAGATCGCGGAAGACCGGGATCGAGCGTGGGTGTGCGCGCAGTGCATGCGCCGCGATGGCCGCGGCGGCGCCGGACCGTCCTGATAGCCAGGCGCGGATGGCTTCGTGGACCTCCCAGTGGACCCGGTCCCAGTCGTTGTTGAGGTAGAAGATGGCGTCGACCGTGTCCTCGAGCAGGTCCCATGCCTCGATTGATTCGGCGCCACGAGCGATTTGCAGCAGCCATAGGCTGAGGTTGTGGACGTCGCCGGCGTCGATCGTCATCTCGTACCCGCCTGTAGGTAGCTCCTGAATGCCTTGGACTACGGCGCGGGCGGTCGTGGGGTCGGCGGACACCGCCTGTTCGACCTGGGTGTTGTTGAGGTGGACCAGCACTTCCGTGTACAGCAAATAGTCGCTGCTCGTGTCTGCGGCGAGACGGAAGAGGGCGGGCGGTGTTAGATCGCCTCCTTCGAGGGCCGCTGCGATGAGCGCCCGGCCACGGTTGACGGGGGGAATCGGCGGCGGGTCGAGTTCGTCCTCGATCAGCGCGAGAAGCTCGTCCACGGTCGCTGGGCGCTGGCGTGGGTCGTAATGGGTCGCGGCGCGTACGACCGCCCGCCAGGGGCCTGTCGGGGGGAGATGCGGTACGTTCGCGCGGGGATCGGTCTGCAGGAGTGCCCAGCCGATGATCTGGCCGATGCTGTAGATGTCGGTCTGCGGGCCTACCGCGTGGGCGTCGGTGTACAACTCGGGCGCGGCATAGCCCAGGCTGCCGTAAAGCTCGCCGGCCTGCGTGCGTCCCGGCGCGGTGGTCTGCCCGCGAGGACGGCGGCCCAAGCCCCAGTCCGCGACGACCCACCGGCCGTCAAGCCACAGGATGTTGGCCGGTTTCAGGTCGCGGTGGATCCATCCTGCCTGGTGTGGCTCCCGCATGCCTTCGCAGATCGCCGTGATCAACTCCCGCAGCGGTCCGTCAACGCACAGGGCGGCGGCCATGTCCTCGGCCGAGTGATCCGCCAACGGCATGACGAGCCAGTCGAAGGTAGCGCTGAAATCCAGGACCGGCATCAGGTGACGGTTGGAGCCGAACATGCCGGCCGCTTCGACCTCGCGGCGCATCCGGGCCCGCTGGCCTTCTCCCGTCATTCGCAGCCGCTTCAACGCGACGGGCGTGCCGGTGCTCTTGTGTTTGGCCCGGAACACCTGTGCCTGCCCACCGGTCTTGAGTGGTCGAGGCTCCAAGGCATAGTCCTTGCGCTCACCATGCGCCACAAGCCGCACGGGCATGAACCGAACAGCGGTGTCCGCGGCGACAACCGAGAGGGCTCCCGCAGTATCGACCGGCGTTCCGCTCGCCGCATCAGCCGCAGACGGCTCAGCTTCGACCGGTCTCGCCAGCGCGTTGGTGCGGGCCGCGGTACGGACTCCAGAGCCCATGCTGATCTCGACGATGACCGGGTGTGGGGCTCGGCTGTTGCCCCGCACATCGCCGAGCAGGAGCAGCCGCCCCTGCGCGGTGACGCCAAGCCCTTGGACCCGGTTGAGCTGCATTTGTGTGATAAGGCTGCTTGTTCTGGCGGCGAGATCAACACGATGCAGGAAAGCATGCACGCCGATACGACTGGAACCTGCGGCGATCACCTCGCCGCCACGGGTCACAAGGTATTGGGGACTCGGCGGCGACTCGATCCAGTCTTCGCGCCGCACCATAGTGCTGCGACCCAGGTCCACAACTGTGCTGTGGCCCTCCGCGCCGAGAAAGAAGCGCAGGTCGCCCAACCATGCCGCGCTGAGCACGTCCGCGTTGAACGATATCGAGTAGCGTTGCTGATCACCGATGGTGCCACCCAGCCGGACCAGGCCCAGCGTCGCGCCGCCCAGTTCGGCGCCATTGCCACACAAGGCCCATGCCTGCCCACCGGGACCCCACAGCAGCATCCGGGTATCGCCCAGGTCCCCGGCGATCGGAGTTAGAACATCGTCCTTCCACTCCACGACGGCCGAGCCCCGCCGGACCAGGATCCCACCGTCGGCCGAAGCCAGAGCGCTTCCCGAGCAACCCGCCAGAGGCAGGAGCCAGTGAGCGGTGCCGCGCAGGGTGTCGACCTCCACGACACCTTCGCCGGTCGTGATTAGCATCCGGGAGCCATCAACGGTGAAGCCCGTGATTTCACCCCATCCTGCGCCTCCGCTGAGCAGATGCTGCAGCGAGACTTCGCCTGTGGCGGCGATCTCGAGTTCCCACGGCATCGGCGACCGGGTGAACGACACGAACGACGGCGGATCGTGACGCGGTGCCGTCAGCAGCAGGTCGGTCAGGGAGGTGAAGGCGGTGCCGTCGAAGTCCGTCCGGTCACCGAGCTCCTGCGTCGCCTTCTCGATCGTCAGCAGGCCGCACAGCGCGGCCTCGACATGCGTACGATCCAGCAGCACCACTGATGGGACCTGGGGATCCATTGCCTCACCGGCGTGGGCGTCGAACCCCGACATCGAGATCAACGCGACCTGCACGTTGCTACGCTGCCGCGCGGCCTGCTGCCACATGGCGACGTCCTGCGCCGTCAGCGGCGAATCGCGCCAAGTTAGACCCAGCAGCAGCTTCGTGTCACCACGACGCAGACCCAGCGTCCGACTCGTGCCGAAAAGCGGCGCCGCTGGCCGCAGCTTAACGCCGGACGCGCTCAGGAGATCGTGGAGGATGTCCAGCAGCAGCCTGCCGCGCTCCCGCTCGTCATGACCGCCGCCCAGGAGCTGCCCGTACCGGGCGGTCAGCGTAGGCACACCATCCAGATCGTTCAGGTCGGCGCCGCTCACTGAACCCCCTGACCGCGTATCAGGCATGACACTGTGATTGTCTCCCGTCCGGTCCCCACCAAAGAAGCCGCCACCTCTTCCTCCCGGGTAGGCCCGCGTGAGAGTCTCTGGATTCTGGTGGTCGAGCCGAAGGGCTCGCGGTACGACTTGCGCTGATCGTGCGCGAAGACCTGGCCGGCCCGTCCGTGGAGTGTGGGTGCGGATAGCAGCACGCCAGCCCGACGACTCGGGCGAGCCGAGCAGACCACCGTCCGAACCGCCAGCGTGCGAACGTGCGTCCAGGCCGCCGGGGTCGCCGGCCGCTACGGCCACGGCACCGACCGGGACAACCCCCGCGCCGAGGCGATCGCCGCGGTGCGCCAGGTAACCACCGATCCTCAGTTGCTGGGCATCCAGGCCGGCGTGGCCATAGCCGACCCGCACGGAGTCAGTGGGCCGACGGTCGAGCTGCTGGAGGCGGCCGGCGCCGACATGCAAGTGGCCGCCGAGCACGCAGCCGAGGTCCTCGAGAGGTTCGAGCGTCAGGGCGACTGGCAGGACGCCCGACGTCTAGCCCTCTGGTTCGTCGGCGGGATCCGGCCGTACGGGGGTCACGTCGAGCCGGACGATGTGCCGCGCGGAGATGACAGTGTATTTCACATCGAGTGCGTGGGTCACGCCATCAGCGGTGCGCAGGTCGATCGGGGATTTGAGGACGAGGTCCCTGTTCTCGTCCTCCTTGCTGGCTGTGCTGTACGTGAAGAGATCTCCCAGTACGTAAGCGCCGTTGTCCAACTGCGCCCCAACGACCAGCACTTCTGCGTCACCTCGGTGTTGCTCGATGGCCCGATACCAGGCCGAGATATCGAGAATGGTGGTTTCGCTATAGCCGGTGAGCCGCTGGTACCACTTCTTGGCTCTGGCAGCTTGGAGCGCCTCCACGAAGCGCGGGTCGGCTGCAAGGGCGCCAAGCAGCGTGGCGAACGCGAGCAGCCCTAGGGCCCACCACGCCAGGTGGACGTGATGCTCTCGCGCAAAGTTGTTAGGGTCCCGGATCAAGCCGCGCACGTTGGGCGTATGCCCCGGGAAGAACCAACGCAGCGCCGCGAACAGCAGTCCCGTCATGCTCAGGCAGACGACACTCATGAAGACGACACGCACCGTCTCACGGAACGCCGAGAGCGACTGCGCTGGAACGACCTGTTCGTGCCTCAGGACATACGCGAGTCCGGGCGCGAGTAGCGCGACGAACAGCACCAGCCCAATCGCCGACGTAGGAATCAACTATTCCTCTTTGGTTACTTTGGCTCCCGAGTCGGGCGGCGGTGGCGTCGGACGCGAGGTCGCCGGCTGTGCCGGGGTTGCCCCGGGAGCCATCTTCTGCCCGCGGTCACCGAACGTGTGGTCCGGCCGGGTGTCCATGGTCATCCGCCTCGTGCGGTCGTCGCGCTCTGCCATCGGCCCTCCTGAATGCGGCGCCATCGTACACCCGCAACATGGATGATCGCGCCAGCGGGGATCGCCGCAACCCAGCATCCCCCCCCTCGGCTGGGAACCTGGCAGCGCGCGTCAGTCGTCCTCCCGGGATCTCAGGTGACGTCGCGCCCGCAGTAGGCTCGATCGCCACCGACCAAGGAGGGGACCATGAGCCTGTGGCACGAGGCCGCCGATGCACTGACCGAGGCCATCGACAGCGAGAAGTCCGGCAGGCTGTCGACTGACCAACTGCTGAAGGTCGCGGAGGTCAAGGCGCTGCTGGCGATCGGCCAGGAGCTGTCCGCGATCCACCACGACGGCATTAACCCGGAGTACCACGCGGACTGAGGTCCGGACACGACGAAGCACCCCACCTGGAGGTGGGGGCCTTCTGTGACCATCAGCGTGCGGCAGTCAGCCCGCTCATCGCGACCTCCAACATGAACGAGCACCAGTCTGACCCCGTGGGGTGTAGGTGTAGGTGGGGGGCGTTGGGTCTGTCAGACGTTCGTCTTACAGTCCCGTAGTCCCTCGATTCGGCCGCTCATAGCGGTCGAGTGAGGTCGTGCGGGTGACCGTCGTTTGATGGGTATCACCACTGCCACCTGGCGGTGTCGGCCCGGGTCTTGCCCTGCGTCGGGACGGGCGCGGTGTGTCAGCGGGGTGCTGAGTCGCGGGCGTCGTTTGGTCCGGATGCCGTCCAGCGTCGGTCCGGTGGACGTAACGGCGTGCCGCGTGAGTAGGCGGCGATACCGGTCATCAGCTGCGTCCAAACTTCGGCCCGCCAACTGGCGCCAGTCCGGGTCACCAGGAGTAGGCGGCGGCCGTTCCACCAGCCGTGCACTGCTGGCTCGTCGGCGGAGACCACGTGAACGTCGGGGAAGTCCCGGAGAGCGTCCAGCGCAGCGATTACCGCCTTCCGTGCAGTGCGGCCGGGGGCGATGCGGACGACGGAGCCGTCGAGCCGGGCGCCGGCTAACCGGTCTACTGCATCGTCTAGCGCCGAACGCCGCACAATGGAGCGAAGCTCGGCCGTGAAGTCGGTTTGCGCGAACAGCACTCCGAGGGTGTGTCCGTTTAGCCCGGTCGCGTAGCGTCGGATCGTCTCTTCCGACGCTGCCTCCAGCCAGTCGATCCAGTCGATGTATGTCTGCCGTAGCTGATCAAAGTCTGCGATGAGTCGGTTGTTGGGCTCGTCCTGCCGGTCGATGCCCGTGCGTAGGGCGACGAGTCCGATGGTGGCGAGGGAAGCGTGCTCGTCGTTCAGGCTCTCTTGCTGGTCGGTCAGCCACAGCTGCAGCACGACCCGGTACAGGAGGTCCGTCCAGTCGGTTTCGTCTGCCCACAGCCCGCCGGCGATCAGGGTCAGCATCAGTCGGCTGACAGCCAGCTTCGCCGGCAGGGGCCATTCCTCCGACGCGTCTACCAGTTCTTCTGCCTGACGTCGAAGGTTGGTGCGCTGGCGCTTCGTGAGAGCGTCGAGCACGGTCGCGACGGTTTCGGGTCGCGTCGGCGGTGCTTGGCTTGCCGTCGCCGATCCGCCGACCTTGTTTGCCTTTGACGCAGCGTCGTCGCCATCAGGGAGGTTGAAGATCTCATCGTCCGTGGGTGTGGATCTTCGCCGATTGTCGAGGCCGAGGGTGAAATGCAGGAGAGCAGGACCGACCTTTGCGGTGATGCGGCGTTCCACTTGGCGGCGTCGGTCGGTGCCTGGCGCAGGGGCGGTGGTGTTGTCGGGTCGGACCGAGGCTAGGTCGGCAAGTGCCTTGAGTAGCGCTTCCATGTGCTCGTGGTCGGCGATGACCAGTGGCAGCGGCGTGTGTTCCAGCGGAGAGGGGCGGTCGATGCGTGACAGTGCGGCGTCGACGTCCGTGACGACGACGTTGCGGATCTCGGTGCCCGTGTCCGTCGTGACGTGGGTGGTGGTCTGCTCGTCGAATGTGATGGACCAGTCGGGGGTTGGGAAGCCGACGTAGAGGTGGAGTTTGCCGTCGCTGCGCTCGTGGTTGAGTCGCAGCCCGCCGACCAGAAGCCATGCCGGGACTTGGTGCTCGGTGAGGACAGTGGCTTCCACTCGTTGCGCGCTTACCCGGACGCCGAGCACGCGTAGTGAGGCTCCGCTGAGGTTCCGGTCGGTGGGTTTCCGCAGCTGAAGGTTCGCTGGGTCGTACAGGTCTACCGGGTGTGCGGGTACTGCGGCGATCAGCGGCTCCGAGGTGGCTGTCAGGAGGCCGAGTTCGCAGTTGCCGCCGGTGGCCATGGTTGTGGTCAGGGCGGCGGTGCTGCAGTTGGCGCTGCCGGTCAGCGCCCATTTTTGGTCATTGGTGGTCCATTCGACGATCTTCGCGTGGTGGTAACGACTGCTTTCGGGGGTGGTGACGATGCCGGTGGGTACTTGTTTGACCACCTCGGCGAGGGTCGCCGGGTCGCATTGGACGTCCCGGGTGAGTAGGAGTTGCAGTTCGGCGGGTTTGAAGCGGTCCACCAGCTGGCGTAGCGCCTCGGCCCGCGGGTCGAAGAATGGGGCGGAGACTGCCAGCGACGTGGTGGGCGCCTTCGGGACTGGGAGCTGCTCGATGATGGGGCGTGTGCTCGTGGTGACCAGTGTCGGCTGGTCGTGTTCCGGTTCTGTCGGACGGCAGGTGAGCAGCTCGGCGACCCGGTCGAGGCGGTCTCGGCCGAGGTGTTCCATCCAGACGGCGGCGGTCAGTCGCCTCAGCCAGTCGGCGAGGTCGTGGAAGAGTTGCGGCACTGCCGGGCCGGCGCTGCGCAGCAGCGCCCAGACCTCGGCGTTGTGGTGCCAGCCTGACGGGGTGGCGTTACCGGAGCCTATGGCCACCACCGCGTCGGTCTCGGAGGCGATCACGATGAGTTTCGGGTGGAAAGCTCCGTTTTGCTTGCACACGGCGGGAAGGGCGAGATAGTCGGTGCGGCGAGGGCCTTGAGTGAGCTGGTCGGCGTCGTAGAGGATCGTGGTGCGGGCTCGGACTGCCTGTGCTTCACGGAGGCAGACATCTTCGAAGAAGGACAGGTCACAGGTGTAGGTGAGGACAAGGACTTCCTCTGCGTCGGCCAGCGGTCGTGCGCGGAGCAGTCTTGGGGGCGCGGCGCCTTGAAGTTCTTCCCATTGCGTCACGACGTCCCCCCGATGGCGCGGGGGCCAGCGCTCCAGGTGTCGCCGTCGTGGGCGAGTACGCCCAGTTGCTGCATGACGTTGGTGAGCGTCTGCAGGCGCAGCGATACCGCCGCCCGACCCTCGTGGCCTTCCAGGCGCCACTGGTCGCCGACGCGTCGTAGCCGGGTGGGAAGCCGTAGACCGCCTCGGGTCCACTGCATCTTCTGCCGGCTCACCGACTCAGCGCGGTGGAACAGCGCACCCGCGAGGTCAGCGACGGCGTCGACCAGCGGGCGGTCGGCGTCGCGGGTCAGCCATGCGGTGACGTAGCCCGGTCCCAGATCGTCGGAGAATGGGCCGGTGTAGGCGGCGCGGGTAACCGGGTCGAGGAGATCCACCCGGTGGGCGCCGACGGCGAGCAGACGTAGCATCCCGAGCACCGTCCAGTCGTCGGCGTTCAATGCTTCCTGGTAGAGATCATGTTCGACCGGCAGGGGGTTGCCGTCGCCGTCGATCACCGGTGGGAGGCCGTCGAGGAGCACCTCTCGTACGGTGACGTCCGGGAGACCGTGGACGAACTTGGTGATTGCCTGCTGGAGAGTGCCGGTATCAGACAGTGGCGACACCAGTCGCGCCCAGATGAGGCGCCAGGCCCAGACCGACCAGTTGCGTAAAAGGGCGCCGCGCCAGACGAGGGCATGAGCGTAAAGCTCCTCGCTCACGTGGTCGCGCAGATCGGGTCGAAAGCACAACCAGCGGTCCATGGACATGTCGATCGACTCGCCGTCGATCTGCTCGCCTGTGAGCGCCCCTACCAGCAGCGCCGTGCTGTCGCGGTCGACACGGGCATACGTTGAGCCGTTGGTGTCGGCGAAGTACGCGTTCCGTACGCAGTCACCGTCGGGTGCATCTGCCATGGCGCATACGCACAGGTAACGCAGGGCGTCGAGGTCTGCCACGGACAGCGGCTTGTCCCGAGACGCCACGGTCAGTATCTCGTCGAGGGCGGCGAGTTGGTCGGCGTCCGCTGCCGGTCCAGGCTGAGGGATACCTCCTCCGTCGGTGAGGCCGAGCACTGCCTCGATCCCCGCGTAAGTCTGCAGATAACCGCCCGCGACGCGACTGTAGGTTCCTGATATCCGAGGCACGTCCACGGAGCGACGGCGCTGCAACTCGGGCCTGATCGTGTTCACACCATGCACGCCAAAGGAGCCCGCCCGCAGGTGGTGACCGTCCTCCGCCGCAGCATGAGCGACCGACACCGCGCCCAGGACAACCTCGCTACGCCGGACGAGCGTGTGGAGAGCCTTGAGGTCTTCTCGATCCGCCCAGCCGCGTCGCTGCGCCTCGATCGCAAGGCGAGCGTGCAGGGAAAGGTAGCGAGCATGAGGGGTGGTGGTGATGACGCCGGGGACCAGCGCCGTGGCATGCGCACCGATCACCGCTTCGACGGCAAGAGGCTGACGGCCGGTGTCCTCCGGGGTGTCTGGCTTGACCGTCCAGGCCGGCCCCAGCATGGCAGTCACGAGCACTCCCCTGCAGTTGAGCGCTGATCGGAGAGATCCACCGCGCTACGGAACCAGACGGCAGAAGGAACATCAGGAAAGTGACAGATTGCCGACACGGGCAGTGAAGGACAGCGCGCCATTGCCTATGCCGATGTGTCCGGTCATGGAAGAGGGGCTTGGCCCGGCATCGATACGTCGAGAAACCAGTGATCGGTAGCGAGCAGGCCGTTGCTCGGGGCTGGTAGCGCCCGGATCTGACCACCTGAAGGCGAACGACGTTCAGCGTGAGTTGGGCAACTCGGCGCGTGCGGGCGGACCCGACTTTGCGCCGCCTCAGGATTGCGTCAGCGGGCCCTACGTACTCCTGGTCCACGGCCTGTACTGGTGGACAGTGCTTCCATTCAGCGTGGACCATTGGCCGCAGCCGTTCGGTTCGACAGGGGGTGCCCGACGTGTTGGGGCGGTTGCGGCCATGGCTGACGCTGCTCAGCGCGTCGGGTACCGGGGGCGCCCTCGCGGTATTCACGGCCATGTGGCTGCCACCGTGGGCTGCCGCTGCCGTCGGTACGGCGGGGGCAGGCGTAGCCGGTGTCTTTAGCGCCCGCGCCCAAGAGGCCATCAACCGGACAGCACGACGTGGACGAGATCGCCCGCGACACGTACGCGACCTCAGCGATCCGATCGGACTTGGCGTCCACCCCGCAGCGGTCGCGCAGGACGAGGCGGGTCACACCAATCGAGTTCCGGAGTTCGTGCGCCGCGACGCGTACATGTCGCTGTGCGCCCGGCTCCGTGAAGGCGGCTTCGTCCTGTTGATCGGCGAGTCGACCGCCGGCAAGTCCCGTCTGGCGTTCGAGGCGATGCGCGACCAGCTGCAAGACCACAGATTTCACCAGCCGACCCCCGGGCGTGGCTTCGACGACGTATTCGCGGCCATGGCTACCGGACGTCGACATGTGATCTGGTTAGACGAGTTGGATCTATACCTCGGGGCGGGCGGCCTGACCATCGACGTCGTGCACCGGTTTCTCGCGCGGCGGCCCGGTTGGCACGTCGTGATCCTGGCGACGATGAGAGTGCGCGAGTACGACCGCTACAGCGCCCGCCACCGTGAGGTCTCCGACGCCGCAGTCTGGCGAACAGGTCGTGACGTACTTCTGCTGGCCCGCGACCCGCTGGAGCTACCACGCGAGTGGTCGACCGACGAACTCAGCCGAGCGCGAGCGGCCACGGCGGACCGCCGCGTCGCCAGGGCCGTCTCGCAGGCACAGCATTATGGCGTTGCCGAAGTCCTCGCCGCGGGCCCTGAGCTCGTCGCCGATTGGAGACGCGCACAGTCCATAGGTGATCATCCGCGTGGCGCCGCGCTCGTCGCCGCTGCCGTCGACTGCCGCCGCATGGGCCTGCATCGTCCCGTCCCGTTGGACCTGCTCGTGTCGCTGCACACGACATACCTCAACGGCAGCCGCAAGCAGCCGCCTCTTGAGTCGACCGAGGAAGCGATCGCTTGGGCGACGGCTGTCACCTATGGCTCGAGCAGCCTGCTCACCGAGGTACCCGGGCAGGGGTATCTCGCTTTCGACTACCTGATCGACCAGACGTTCCTTGGGGCCGTGCCCGAAGCAAGCTGGATCACCCTCTTACCCCACCTCACGCCTGCCGAGTCATACGACGTCGGCTGGGCGGCGACTGACCTGCAGCGACCTGACCACGCCATCGCGGCGTTCGACCATGCCCGGCGACACGGCGTCGCTAACGCCGACTACGCCTACCTCCTCGCCTGGGGTAACGCCGGCCATGCGGCCGCCGCGGCCAGGCAGTTGGGCGAGATCGCCGCTGACCGATCTACTCGCTTGGGCGTCAATCATCCGGACACTCTGCAAGCCCAGCACGACCAAGCTCGCTACCTCGGCGAGTCGGGCGGTGCGACGCAAGCTGCGCAGATCCTTCACCACGTCGTCGTGAGACGTACGGCCATCTTCGGGACCGACGACCCACTGACGCTTACCTCGCAGGAGTACCGAGCCAAGTTCCTCGGCAACTCCGGCGAATACGACATCGCAGTGCGCATGCTGACCCAGAACGCCGAGCAGCGACGCCGAACCTTGGGCGATACACACGTCGATACACTCCTGGCACGCGTCAGCATCGCCCGCTACACGGCGAAGGCAGGCCAGCCCGACGTGGCTGTTCGTCAACTGGCCGCCCTGATCGATGAGATGCGCGGCGTGGTCGGCCCTGACAGCCCGTACTCACTGAGCGCCCGGTACGAGC
The DNA here is from genome assembly GCF_000177655.2 of Micromonospora sp. L5. Taxonomy (NCBI): domain Bacteria; kingdom Bacillati; phylum Actinomycetota; class Actinomycetes; order Micromonosporales; family Micromonosporaceae; genus Micromonospora; species Micromonospora sp. L5. Next base: position 6,637,936 of record NC_014815.1, read on the forward strand.
ACGCGCGCGCTGTCGGCGACGCCGGAATGCCGCAGGAGGCTCTTCACCTGCTCACAGAGCTCCTCGCCCAACAGCGACGAATCCTCGGCTCGGCGCATCCCCGCGTACTCAGCACGCGTCACCAGATCGCCCGATTCATCGGAGAGACGGGGAACGCTGACGCCGCCGCGAGCCTGTTCGCCGAGGTCGTTGACGATCGGGTACGCGTCCTTGGCGCCGGTCATGTCCGTACGCTCGGTTCCCGTCTGCAGCACGCCAGGTTCCTCGCGGACGCCGGCGAACAGGAGCAAGCTGCGCCGACACTGCACGCCACCTACCGTCTCTGCCTCGAAACCCTGGGCCAACAGCACCCGCTGAGCCAATTCGCCGAGAACCTCGCCCGGACCGTCCCCCTACCGAAGACAAATTGAGTCCAGCCGCAGATCACGGCACGGGGAGCCCACCCCCAGATCACCCTGCTCTGGACCGCATCCGACCGGAACGCCACCAGCGACGCGCATCTACCTGGTCAGGTGTCCGGATGGCGTCGTCATATGGTTCGGTCCACCGCCGTTGTCGTCGCAGCTGCCGGGCGGTGTGAGAGGCGGCAAGCCCGGGGGTTGAGCTTGCCGCCCGTTGACCGCGTTACTGGCATCCGGTCATCTGCTTCCTTGCTTCGGAAGCCCGCACTTGCTTTCGGTCGTAGCCCGCCCGGCGGCGATGTGTGGGGCTGTGAGCGCGCGGACTCCTTGGGGCGTCAGGAGCTGCAGGTGTTCAGCATGCTCTGCAGGGCGGACTTCTCGGATGACTGCAGGCTCAGCCCCCAGTTGTACTTCACGGTGATCCACATCTTGCTGTAGGTGCACCGGTAGGACGACAAGGGCGGCTGCCAGGTGGAGGGGTCCTGGTCGCCCTTGGCCTGGTTGACGTTGTCGGTTACGGCGATCAGCTGCGGGCGGCTGAGGTCGTTGGCGAAGCTCTGCCGCCGGCTAGTCGTCCAGCCGCTGGCGCCCGAGCGCCACGCCTCGGCGAGGGGCACGACATGATCGATGTCGACGTCGGAGGCCGCCGTCCAGGTCGCGCCGTCGTACGGGCTATACCAGCGGCCCGAGGTCGCCGCGCAGTTGCTGTCGGTGACCACGGACGTGCCGTCGCGCTTGAGGACCGTCTCGCGGGTGTTGCAGGCGCCGCTGATGGTGATCCAGTGCGGGAACAGATCCCGGGAGTACCCACTGGTCGACCCCTCGCTCTTGACCGTCAGAGCGTTGAGCTGCGACTGGGCGCTCGCCTTGGACGGAATGCCGGGAGGTGTCGCCGAAGCCACCGAGGCGTCGACGGCGACCAGGCCGGCGCTGGCGACCATCACGGCCGCTGCGCCGGTCAGGGCACGCCGTGCCAACGCCGATGTGGTGAGTCGTGGGGTGAGTCGCATGAGGGCCTCCTCGGGCATCGGTCGTGACAGCGACCATCTCGCCTCATCATGTCGATCGATGGTCACCATTGTGAAGAGTGGGGAAGGCTCCCGCGAACACTGATCACAGCCGTTCCCTGTCCGCACCACCGGCCGGGCGAACTCGCCGGTCCGCTGCCCCTCCGCCGATCGCGCCTGTCGAGATGGCGACGAACCGGCGATCAGCGACGATCCGACGTCCTAGAGTGCGACTCTCAGGCTGGCACGACACCTGCAATTCCGGGAGCGACGGTGGCCAACAACCTGATCGTCATGACATGGAACGTCGAGAACCTGTTCCCACCCGAGGACACCGACACGTCGGCGGCCGACACCTACACCGCGAAGCTCACCTACCTCGCCGGCCTGATCGTCGGCACCGGCGCCGACGTCGTCGCCCTTCAAGAGATCGGCAGCCTCCGGGCCGCGCAGGACCTGCAAGCTGCCCTCGGTGAGCCCTGGCAGGCCGTCGTGTCCTCCCACCCGGACAGCCGCGGCATCCGCGTCGCCGTCCTCGCCCGGCATCCCCTCACCGAGGAAGCGCAGATCCTCGCGCTGCCGCCCTCCGGATTGCCCGCGGTCCCCGACGTCGACGGCGACACCCTGACCCACATGGGCCGCGGAGCGCTTCAGGTACACGTCGACTGCGGCGGCGTAGGGCTGCGCCTGCTGACCGCGCACCTGAAAAGCAAACTGCTCACCTACCCGGACGGGCGACGCTACCCCCTCAACGAGGACGAGCGCGCTCGTGGCGCCGGCTACGCCCTCCTGCGGCGCACCGCCGAAGCCGTCGCCCTGCGCGTACACCTCAACAAGGCCCTCGCCGCAGCCGCCGTGAACGGTCAACCGGGCATGCCGACCATCCTCTGCGGCGACCTCAACGACGGCCCGGACGCCATCACCACCGTCCTGCTCGAAGGCCCAGCCGACGGAGACGTAAACCGCCCCGACAAAGGCGACGCCGTCCGGCTGTACAACCTCGGACGACGCCTCCCCCCAGCGCGCGCATACTCCCGCATCTACCAAGGCAACGGCGAGCTCATCGACCACATCCTGGCAACCCGCGACCTCCAACTCCAGCTGATCACCATCGACTCCCTCGTCGACGACATCACCTCCATCGGCGCCTCCACCCGCAGCCGAAAGAAGACCGTCGTACCAGACCACGCACCGGTTATCGCGCGATTCAACGGACAACGCAACCAGCCGGTGTGACCGGCATTCGGCGTTCACGGGATGGCCGACGTGAACCGCTGCCGGTCATGGACAGCCCTCGAGACTTTGTCGGTGGACCCCCGACAGCAACTCTGACAAAACTTTGACAAGGTCATCGGACCATAGCCGCCCCCGCTCTCGATAATGGACACATGGCACTGTTGCTGGTTCCGTAGCGGCCATCGGTCGCACCGCTACTCGGCGCTGCTCAGTCGGTCGGCGGGTCACAAGCGCGGCTAACGTCGGTACGGACCGTGACAGCGGCGTATGCAGGTATTGGGGGTTGGATGTGTTGGCTAACGCCGACGAGAGCAGGAACGCCTGCCACGCGCTCGGCCGTCGGCTCGCCCAGTTAAGGAAGGCTGCCGGTCACACTCAGCATGAGCTGGCTCGGCTCGTACAGTACGGGCGCAGTTCGGTGGCGAACACCGAGACCGGCCACCAGCACCCGGACCGCGCCTTCTGGGCGCGCTGTGACAGCGTGCTGCAGGCCGGCGGCGTCCTCGTCAATGAGTACGACCGGATCACGGAGCTGAACCGACGCCGACGCCGCTCATCGGCGCTCCAGGAGCTCAAGACCGCGCCGGGGCCCGCGGCGCCGATGGACGCTGGGCACTCCTTACCTGGAGTGGATAGCGGTGCTGTGCTGTGGGAAGGTGCGGGCAGCATCGATGCCCGTCGGCTGGCGCTGAGGTCTTCCATTGATGACAACGTCCGCCTGACGTATTTGGAGAACGAGCTTCGGGAGGCGATCGCTGACAACGAGCGCCTCACCCCTGGGATTCTCGTAGGGCGTCTGCGACCGCTGCGCGCCTATGTCGACCAGCTCATGGCTGGCCGGCAGCACCCGCCACAACGGGCCCGTCTCTACGCCGTCGCCGCTCACCTGTCTGGGCTTCTTGGCGCGCTCGCCCTTGACCTCGGCGCGTTCGGTGTGGCGCACGCCTACGCCGCCGAAGCGTTCGACTTGGCCGAAGCTGCCGAGCAGCCCGACGTTCAAGCCTGGGCGCGTGCCACGCAGAGCCTGGTTGCCTTCTACGCCGGTAATTACCATGACGCGCTGGCTTACGCCCAGGATGGCCTGCGTCGTGGCAGCGCCAGCGGGCACCGTATCCGCCTCACGATCAACGGTCTGGCGCGAGCCCTCGCTCATCTCGGCGACCGGTACGGGGTAGACCGTGCTGTCGACGATGCCTTCACCATGCTGTCCAACTACCCGGCCGACTCGCCGGTCAGCGCGAGCCTCACCCTCGGCCCGTACTGTCCGGCAAGAACTGCGGCCAACGCGGCGACTGCTTACCTGGCGCTCGGCCGTACCGCAGGCGTCACCGACCATCTGACCGTCGCTATCACCGCGTTCGACGCCGCAGGCATGGCCGGTCCGCAGGCACTGAGTCGCCTCGATCTGGCCACCGCTCACCTGCACGCCGGCCGTCCCGACCCTGACCAGGCCGCCACGCTGGCGGTGGAAGCGCTGACCCTTACCTCGGAGCAGCGTTTCGAATCGGTCCATCAACGCGCCCGGCAGTTCCTCGTCGCCGCTCGTCCCTTCGCTCGCCATCCGCGGCTAAGGCAGGTCGCCGACCTGCTGGCCGACCGCCCACGGGCCGGTGTCATCCGAGCCGCCTTACCATCGCTGTCATGAGCAGCCGGGAACTGGCCAACCTGCAACAGCGCTGGACCGCCTACCAGGATCTACCCGAACTCACCGTTCACTGGTACTGGCGCCCAGGCTGGCGAGCCGACCGCCAGTTCTACACCTGGCACCTCACCTTCGAGCACCAACCTGAGCTTCATCGTCTCGTCACCGGCCTGCAACGCCAACTCACTCTGCCCGGGCTGGACTTGGTGCCGCTCGATGGGCTCCACCTGACCATGCAAGGTCTCGGCTTCACCGACGAGGTCACCACTAACGACATCGAGGCGATCGTCGCGGAGACCCAGCAACGCTGCGCCGGCCTGCAGCCGCTGGAGCTGTCACTTGGCCCTGTCGACCCCGATGCCGAAGGGATTGGCTTGCTCGTCCGCCCCTGGGACCGCGTCGAACACCTGCGCGCCACCATTCGTGATGCCATCAGCGCGGTATGGCCGGCAGTTCCGGAGGCTGCAGAAGGCTTTCGGCCCCACGTAACTGTCGCTTACAGCGGTTCGCAAGCGCCGACCGGACCAATCTGCGCCCGCCTCGCCGAACTACGTGACCAGCCACCCGCCCGGGTGACTATTCGACAGGCAACGCTGATCGCGCTGCGACGAGAAGACCAGACCTACAACTGGACAACTGTGGCCGTGGCACCCCTCGGCGGATGATGATCATGCTGGGTCTGCGGGGCGTGAGCGCCGAACGGATCGAGCGGGGCGCACGCCCAACCGCTCGACCCGTTGCCTATTAGCCAGCACTGGTGAGGTGACTGCCGGCGGCGGCAGGCGGTGCTGCCCCGAGCAGTTGCGCGGCTGCGTGGAGTTGGCGGTGTATGACCTGGGCGTGGTGGCTGTCGGTATGAGGTTGGTGGTGGCCTGCGGCGGCCGTGGTCAGGAACCACCAGGCTGCCCAGAGGCGGTGCCACCCCAGGGCCCACTGTGCGGCCGGTAGGCCGCCGCGGTCCGAGTAGGCGTCGGGACTGCCGCCGGTCGCGACGTAGACGCGGATTAGGTGATTGAGCTGGGCCGGGTCTGGGTTGGTGCGGGTGCCGAACCAGGTGGCGAGGTCGAGCAGTCCGGGCCCGGTGAACGCTTTCGCCCAGTCGACTAGGTGGCAGCCGTTGCGGCTGACGTGCAGCGAGGTGGGGTGGAACTCGCCGTGGCACAGCCCGAAGGGCTCTTGTTCGGCGCCGTCGGCGCGCCTGCCCGCCACGGCGGCCAGCCGCCGCAGCAGGTCCTCGATCGTGCCCGTGTTGAGGAAGCGGCCCTGGCGGTGTAGCGCGTCGAGTGCAGCGAGCGCCTGCTCAGGAAGGCGCGCCAGGGTTTGCTGGCCGAACGCGGGCAGCGTGGGCATCGGGGCGATGGCGTGGACCGCGCGGGCGGCGGCTGATGCCTCGGCCGTGGTGGGTGGGCGGATGGGGTCGCCGAGGTCGTCCATCAGCATGCCCAGCGCCTGCGGCCGTAGCGTGTAGCCGTGCAGGTGAGGCACGGCGGCACCGTGCTCGTTGAGGGCTCGCAGCACGGCGGCTTCGCCGGTGAACGGTGATGTGGCGATCTTGCAGATCATGCTGCTGCCGTCGCTCAGGTACAGCCGGTGCACCGTCGACAGCTCCCACTCCTGGATGACCTGCGCGCCGACCTTTTCTCGGCCGGCGGCGGTGAGCAGGTCACGGTGAAGCTGGTCGGCCAACGCGGCACCTATAGCGAGCATGGTCTGCTCCCCGTCTGGACGCCGGTGGCGGCTCGCTCGAGCAGCGTCAGGGCGGTGTCGAGGCGGGCCGACATCCGGAGCGGCACTCGATGGTGGGCTGCCTGCTGAAAGGCCCGGAAGTGCGGCAGTAGCGCGAGCAGCGCCGGGCGCGTGCGGAGGAAGCGGGTGACATCACCACTGGCGTGTGCCCGTCGTAGCAGCGACGTCAGCGCGACTATCTTGTCGGCGGTCGAGGCGAGCAGCACCGGTAGGTCGTCCACGCGGATGGGCGGTTCCGGCATGTCGAGATCCTGGTGCTCGGCCTGCAGAGCGGCGATGATCCGCGGTACCTGCGGGCCGTAGGCGGTGGCGAGGATCTGGTAGATGTCCGGCGTACGGGGCGCGAAGTCGGGGATGTCGTGCAGCAGCGCTGCGGCTATCAGATCAGGGTCCGGGTTTGGTACATGCTCGCCGATGGTTACCGCGACCCGGACGGCGTGGGTCAGTGCGGGGCGGTCGTCGATGGTGTGTCCGGCGCACCATCGTTGGGCGTCGCGTAGGGCGCGGTCGATGGTGGCGGCCCGGGGAGGGGATAAGACGGTCATGGCCTGATACCTCCTGGTTGCCGTAGCATCGGCGTCATGTCGGGGCCGCTACAGCAGTGGTGTGAGCAGACGTGCGTGGTGTGTCCCGCTCAACAGCTCGGGCCGGGCCAGTTCGACGTGGTCGGCCGGCCCGGACCCGAGTTTGCCTACGACGCGGACATTGGATGGCGAGTCACCGTCGAGGGTGTCGCGGTGTGTGTACACCCGTATCGGGTCGGGCTTCCGCCGGGCCGCTACGCCTCGCGCGGGGAGCCTGTCCCCGTCCGGGCGTCACGACCGGCGCCGACGCCTGCTTCCCTGGTACTGCCTGCCGACCTGGTGGATCTGGAAGGCTGGCTCGTCGCCGTCCTGCGGGACGCTCCGTCGGAGCAGATCTTCGGTGCCGTCGCCCGCGCCGAGCGCCTCGCCGGCGAGAGGTTCGACCCGAAGCAGGTGGTGGCAGCCATGCGGCGAGTGCTGTCGGTGGAGCTGGCTAACCGGTGACCCCGACGGGCGCGGTCGCGGGGCCGGGCTTCTCGAAGTCGAAGTCGTGGCTGCGTCCGTCGCGTCCCAGGCCTGCGGCCTGGTAGTGAGCGTTGAGTTGGTCCAGCCGGCGGGTTACCTCGGCGGAGTCCAGCCAGTACCGCAGTGGCTGCGGCCCCCAGCCTGCGGCGGCGTAGTACGCGTCGGTCAGGCAGCCGCGGACGTAGGTGAACTCTTCCAACTCCGTGGCGTGCGGGAACGTGACCCCGAGGTCGCGCTGCATCCGGGACATGAGGGTGAACTGGGCCAGCACGGCGTGGATCATCTCGTCGACCGGCGCCGGCACCAGCAGCTCAGCGACTTCCTCGTCGCCGCCGGAGAGCTCGAACACTGCGGCCTTGAGCGCCAAGACCCGCATCGCCTCGGTCAGCAGCGGGCCCGCGTCACGGTCCAGGGACCACTGGCTGATCGCCGGGTACCCGGTGAATGTCGCCCAGCAGCTGGAGTACTTCATCGACGAGCTGCGTAGCCGCTCGGACGACGGGTGCTGCGTGATCAGGTCGAGGATCTCGGCGGCTCGGCGACCGACCTCAGCGGGTTCGGGCATGGATTGTGGGGTCATGGCACGTCCTTCCTTGGAGAGCCTTGGGCATAGGCAGGCGTAACCAGCGACGCCGGGACGCCTGTCACCGCTGTCCTCGCGCCAATGGCGCTCACGGTGATGCCTCCATTAATGCAGCGTGCGTGGATGTCGATAACCCACTGCGTCGACCTCTGACAAAGATTCGACAATGCCCGGCCTAGACCACTGTGCGGACGGATGCGGCTTTACGACGCGTCTTCGAGAGGCGCCGGTCGGCGCTGCTCGCTGTTGTAGTCGGTATTCGAATAGGCGCTTGTCGGTGGGTTGTCAGACGTGGATGAGGAGGCTTACCGACATTGAGCTCCTTCGCCTTTAGTCACTCTCGTCGCCGGGAACCTCAGCCGTGTCCCGGCCAGGATGCGTCGCGGTCGAGCCGTGACGGCGGGCGCTTTCGTCGGGCGCCGAGGACGGTTCGTCGAGCAGTTTCAGGGAGGAATGCTGGATGTTCGATCAGGGAGAGCTGGGGCGTTACGGCTATCGGCAAGAGTTGAGCCGCCACCTGCGGTTCCGGGATCTCGTGGCCTACGGTTTGGTGTACATGGTGCCGATCGCGCCGATGGCGATATTCGGCAGCGTGTACGCCGGATCCGGCGGAATGGTGGCCCTGGCCTACGCGGTCGGTGTGGTGGCGTTGGTGTTCACGGCGTTTTCATATGCTCAGATGGTGAAGGCGTTCCCGATGTCGGGCAGCGTCTACAACTACGCCGGCCGGGGCATCAGCGCACCGGTCGGTTTCCTGGCCGGTTGGGTGATCCTGCTCGACTACGTACTGGTGCCGGGCCTGCTGTATCTGGTGGCGTCGGTGGCGATGCATGCCACCGTGCCGGCGGTGCCGGTGTGGTTGTGGCTGCTGGGGTTCGTCGCGGTCAACACGGTCGTCAACTCGGTCGGCATCCGCATGACCGCGATGGTGACCCGGGTGATGCTCGTCGGCGAGTTGATCGTCCTGGCGGTCTTTCTGGCCGTCGCCGGGTGGGCTCTCGCCTCGGGGAGGGGCCGGTTCAGCTGGGACGCGTTCTACAACGCCGACACGTTCACCTGGTCGGTGGTGGCGGGGGCGGTGTCGATCGCCGTGCTCAGCTTTCTGGGTTTCGACGGCATCAGCATGCTGGCCGAGGAGACCCGGGGCGGTTCCCGGCAGATCGGTCGAGCGATGGCCGCCGTCCTGATCCTGGCCGGGGTGTTGTTCATCGCCCAGACGTGGCTGGCCGCGATGCTCGTCCCCGACCCCGGCGTACTCCTGGCGCAGGGTGATCCGAACGGCACCGCCTTCTACGACGCCGCCACGGTGGCCGGCGGCGGCTGGCTGGCGACGCTGTGCGCGGTGGCGACGGCCATCGCGTGGGGGTTGCCGAACTCCATGGTCGCGCAGGTCGCCACGTCCCGGCTGTTGTACGCGATGGCCCGCGACCGGCAGCTCCCGGCCTTTCTGGCAAGGGTGTCGGTACGGCGCAACGTGCCGATCAACGCGACCCTGCTCACCGGCGCCGTGTCCCTCGCCCTGGGCCTGTACATGGCCACCCGCGCCGACGGGATCACCCTGCTGTCATCGCTGATCAACTTCGGGGCGATGGTCGCGTTCCTGGTCCTGCACGTCTCCGTCGTCGTGCACCACCTCATCCGGCGGCGCAGCGGCAACTGGTGGGCGCACCTGGTCATGCCCGGTATCGGGTTCGCGATCCTGGCCTACGTGGTAGTGAACGCGAACATCGCCGCGCAGCGCCTCGGCCTGGCCTGGCTCGCCCTCGGCGTCGTCATCTTGGCTGGCCTCTACGCCACCGGCCGCCGCCCGTCGCTGTCCGGCCTGGCGCCAGTGCAGCGGTCCGCTCGTGACCTGGAGCGGGTGTGACCACGATGTCTTCCGGAAGTCACTTCACGTATCGGCCGGCGCGGGACGAGTTGGCCTACACCTTCGGCGGGCGGATCCCGGTAGCGCATGTGCGCTCCGGTGACGTGTTCACCGTGCACACCGAGGACTGCTTCGGCGGCCGGGTACGCGGTCCGGCGGACCTGCCGTCGCAGGTGTGCGCGATGCCGTATCTGAATCCGGTGTCGGGGCCGCTCTTCGTCGAGGACGCCGAACCCGGCGACACCCTCGCCGTCCACATCGCCTCGATCGTCCCGGCCCGGGACTGGGGCGTGTCCGCGACGTTCCCGTACTTCGGGGCGCTGACCTCCACCCCGCACACCGCCACCCTCCAACCACCCCTCGACGAGCGCGTCTGGGTCTACCACATCGACCCCACCGCCGGAACCGTGCGGTACTGCGCCACCACCAGCGACCACAGCGTTGAGCTGCCGCTGGATCCGATGATCGGCACGATCGGCGTCGCCCCCGCCGCGATGGAAACCCGCGCCACGATCGTCCCGGACTACTACGGCGGGAACCTCGACACCCCGCAACTGCGCGCCGGCACCACCCTCTACCTCGGCGTCAACGTCCACGGCGCGCTCCTCGCCCTCGGTGACGGACACGCCCGCCAAGGCGAAGGTGAAGCGTGCGGGGTCGCGGTGGAGATCGCCACCGTCACCACCCTCGCCGTCGAGGTCATCAAGGGCGGCCTTCCCACCGCATGGCCGCGGCTGGAAACCGACACCGCGATCATGTCCGTCGGCTGCGCCCGACCACTCGAGGACGCCTACCGCATCGCCCACCACGACCTCACCACCTGGACCGCCGACCTCTGCCGTCTGGACACCCTCGACACCTACCAGCTCATCTCCCAAGCCGGCCGGGCACCGATCGGCAACGTCTGCGACCCCAACTACACAATCCTCGCCGCCATCGACAAAGCCCACCTCCCCCAGCCGCAGCCCGCCTACGCAGACGCCCACGCCCGGCTCCGCAGCCTCACTCAGGGGCAGCCATGACCGCGCCGGTGCCCGGGCTGCCGCTACGCGACGAGCTGTACCTGCTCGCCCACAACGACGACACCGGCCAACCCCACATCCACCGCCAAGCCCTGGCCCTCGGTCTCGCCGGCGCCGTCCTCATCGACCTCGTCCTCACCGGCCGCACCACCCTCGACGGCCACGGCCAGGTTGGGGAGCAGCGGGTTCGGCTGCACATCGACCGGCCCGTCGGCGACCTCATCACCGATGCCGCCCTCACCAGCCTGCGCCACACCCGGCCCGCCCCACCACTGCGCCACTGGCTGCGCGGATTCGCCGACGACCTCTACGAACGCACCCGCGCCGGCCTGCACGCCGCAGGGATCCTCCGCCACACCAGCCACCGCCGACTCGGCGGACTGATCCGCGCCGACACCTACCTACCCACCCACCAGCGGTGGCCCGTCATCGCGCGCGCTCGCCTGCGCTACCTCGCCGACGGCCGCGAACAACCCGACAACCACACCGCCGCCCTCGCCGGGCTCGTCGTCGCCCTCAACCTCACCGGCCACCTCTACCTCCACGACGACACCACCACCGTCGCCAACCAGCTGCGCGCCATCGCCGACCAACACCACCGGCCCGTCCGCGACATCACTACCGCCGTCGACGCCGCAGTCGGCGACCTCGCCACCGCCACCTACCGCTAAACACGAGGAAGGAACCCCGACACCGTGATGCTCCGCTCGACGGTCCCCATCGGCTTGGCGGTGAACCTGGTCGGTAGCGTCCTGCTCGCCGACTGCTTCGCCAGCACCCGCGGCCATCCGAGGCCCGCGTCGACCGCGCCTACGGTCGCCGGCAGTCGATCCGCCACCACGCACCCCAGCGCCACCGGGCCAGGATTGACCCCGGGGCAGCGGCTCACCGTCCTCGCCGACCCCATCTACATCACACTCGGCGAGGCGCCGGGGGAAAACGAACGAGCACCTGCCCGGCGGCCTGCACCCATACCTGCTCGACGCATTCCTGAAGGACGCGGACGTGCTGGCCGGCGCGGTAGCGCCCCGAGAACTGGCCACCGACCTCGCCTATCCCCGGCTGCTGATCAGCGGCGTCGTCGCGCTCGTGAGCAGCCGATACCTCAACCAGGCCCAGCGGGCGACGAGCCTGCGCGTCCTCGCCGACATCCCCGTCATCACCTACCGCGGCCAGAGCACCGGCCTGACGTTCGCCGTCACCGCCGACGGATCCACCTCGCAGCTCCTGGTCGACCCGCAAAGCGGCGAGATCCTCGCCGCGCACGAACGGCTGACCGGCCGCCGGCGGGCCTGTTCTCGTACGTCCTCATCCTCGAACGCGGCCACACCACCTACGCCGGCGCCCCGTCGGACCCTGACCGGCCAGCCACCGACCTCCACCGTCGCAGGCGCGATCAGCAGCAGGGGTTACCCGAGCTGCGACGCGTAGCCACTGCAGCACCAGGCCACCGCATCATCGCCACCGCCTACCGACAGCGGCGAAGGAAAGAGGTACTTCCCCATGGATCTACGAACGTGGGCCGGCTCTGGCCGTCGAACGGGCCCGAGCGAGCAACCCCGCCAGGAGTGGAAGGTGCGAGCAGCCAGGAGCCGTAGGTGATGTCGTCGCAGCTGCAGACGCCGGACGCCGGCCCCACGCCAGATCGGCCGCGCTACAGAACCGAAACGACGCCTCCGCATACCCCGCTGCGGCCGACGTTGGCATGCCGGGCATGCGGTCAGCCGTGGCCGTGCCCGCAGGCCCGGCTGCTGTTGAAAGTGGAGTACGAATCGGCGCTCCCCGCGCTCTCGATCTACCTCAGCGGGCTGATGTTCGAGGCGATGCGCGACCTGTTCCACCTCAACCCACACGACGGACCGAGCCCGCAGGAGATGTTCGACCGCTTCGTGGCCTGGGGCCCCTTCCGCAGATCGATCCTGGAGCAGCGGTGAGCAAGCACCGCAGCCTGCCGCTGGTGAGGGGACCTCCGCGACGGCCTGGCCCCACTTCCCCTCTACATCACCGCACGACAAACGCTCGCATCACCGCCCCGAAGGCGACGCGATACGCGCTCATCCCCGTTCGCGATCAAGGAGGAATCTTGAGCATCACCGCAGACAGACCCGTCACGACCGTCGCACAGGACCCGCGCACGCTCGTGTCGACCGAGGTATTCGACAAGCTGACCCGCTACTTCGCCGCCCGGCAGGAGGTGAGCCACCTCTACGCCGAGCGTGCGGTCGGGCAATTCCTGGTCTTCCTGAAGGCCCACGCCGACCAGGCCGGCAAGCCCGACTTCGGGATGCTCCTGCCGACCGGCGAGTCCTACCGGGTCGTGCCCACCCGACCGGTCGACGCCGTCTGGCACGCCCTCCTGCAGATCAGCGAGCCCTACACCGCCGCCTGCCACCAGATCGCCGGCCACTACGTGCACCACCGGCCGATCCTGACCGAAGCCATGCGAGACGGCACCGCGATCACCTACACCCTCGCGGCGTTGCACGACACCGGCTACCAGATCGACATGGAATTCTGGGACGGTGAGGCCGAGTCCTGCTGTCCGCCGAACCCGCCACAGCCCGGCCGGTAACAGGAGAACCTGATGCGCAGCGACTGGACGACCCTACCCCGCAGCGTGATCACCAAAATCACCGAACAGGTCGGTGGAGCGTTCGAGGCAACCCCGGCACCCGACGGCAACCACGCACAGATCGCCTCGACCGTCACCGGCCCATCCGGACCGGTCTTCGTCAAAGCGGCCTGCGACGAATGGGCCGTCCAGTCGCTGCGCTACGAGCTGGCCGTCACCCAAGCCGTCGACCGGTACCCGCCAGCGCTGCGGTGGCACTTCGAGGCCGATGGCTGGCTGGTGGTGGGGACCGAGCATCTCGCCGGCCCCCACCCCGACCTATCCCCCGACAGCCCCGATCTCGACCTGCTCACCGCCGCCCTGAAAGACCTCCAGCAGACGCCGGCGCCGGGCGATCGGTGGTTCACCCCAGCCGACCGGCTCGGGCTCACGCACCCGGCGATGGACGGCGGGACACTCGTTCACTCCGACCTCAACCCGACCAACCTGATCATCACACCGCACGGCCTACGCATCGTCGACTGGGCCTGGGCCACCAAGGCAGCGGCATGGGTCGAACTCGCACTACTCGTCCAATGGCTGATCGGCAGCGGCCACACCGCCGACCAAGCCGAAGACTGGCTCGGGCAATTCCCCGCCTGGACCGCCACAAGCGCTGACGTGCTCAACCATTTCGCCTCGGCCAACGCCGCGAAGTGGGCGACCAAGGCGCGACACAACACCGAGCGCTGGGTACAGGATCTCGCCCGATGGACCGGCGAGTGGGCGATCCACCGCGCCCACGGGGGCGTAGCGCAAGGCCGTGAGCCGCAGCCGAGGGCCCGGCAGGCTTGACAACCGGCAGGCTGTACAAGGTCACCCCACGCCACAGGATCTCGGCCCGACCAAGTCAGGGATGAACTCGCGCGCTGAGCGCCCGAACCGCAGGGAGCCAATGATGGCCGATCCGCTCGACACTGAGCTCACGGAGGCGGCTCGCGCTCGACTGGTCGACACGTTGCTCGCCGACGGTGCGATCACCTCACCGGCCGTGGAAGCGGCCTTCAGACGGGTCCCCCGCCACCTTTTCACGCCCTCGGGGGCCAGTGTCGAGGCCGCGTACGCAGACGACGTGGTGGTCACCCGCCGCGGCCCGGACGGCAAGGCGACCAGTTCGATCTCCGCGCCGTGGCTTCAAGCCGCCATGTTGCACGCCGCCCACCTTCAGCCCGGCGCACGGGTGCTGGAGGTCGGATCCGGCGGCTACAACGCCGCGCTCATCGCGGAGGTCGTCGGCCCGCACGGCACGGTCACCAGCATCGACATCGACCCCGCCGTCATCGCCCACGCCCGCACCGCCCTCGACACCGCCGGCTATCCGCACGTTCACACGGTGCACGCCGACGCGGACGAAGGGTGGGCGGCGGCCGCCCCGTACGACGCCATCATCGTCACCGTCGAGACCAGCGACATCCCACCCGCCTGGACCGACCAGCTCGCCCCCGACGGCGTCCTCGTCGCCCCGCTGCGGATGCGAGGCCACACCCGCTGCCTCACCCTCGTCCGCGACGGCGTACACCTCGTCGCCACCGATGCCCTCGTCTGCGGCTTCGTCCCGATGCAAGGCGCCGGCGCCAACCCCGTCACACCACACCGCCTACGCGGCGACGACGTCACCATATTCGTCGACGACCCTGTCACCGAGGCCCTGGATCTCCGCGCGCTGCCCGCCGCCCTCGACGGACCGCGGCACGACGCCTGGTCACCGGTCACCACCCCACCGGCGACCCCGTTCGACACCCTGCAACTGTGGCTGGCCAGCCAACCCCACCCTCACGGTCTGCTCGCCGTCGACCGGCAGCGCGCAGCCGACCTGGCACCGCAGAACTGGGTGGCCTGCCCAGCCCTGCTCACCGCCGACAGCATCGCCTACCTCGCCACCCGCCAACTCGACCACACCACCTGGCAGTTCGGCACCCACGGCTACGGACCCCACGCCACCACACTCACCGGCCACATGCTCGACCTCATCACCGCCTGGGACCGCCACCACCGACACCAACCCGGCCCGCACATCGCCGTCTACCCCACCGGCACCGCACCCCGCCCCACCAACCACCTGCGGCTACTGATCCCCCGCCCGCACACCACCATCGCGATCACCTGGACCAGCAACGGCCAGCCCGCATAACCAGCAACGGCCCTCCACATCTGCGTGAAACACCTCCGCAAACAAAGACGGCAGGCCAGCCAGTGACGGCGTCCTCGCCCAAGTTATATCCCCGTCTCACGCCGCAGCCCACCCTTGTGTAATCGGTCAAAGGGATCTGCGGACCGCGGCGACTCCGCAGGCCAGCACGAACGCGAGCGCGATCATCGCGATCCGCAGCCAGGGCACATCCCCGTGCCGGCCGGACACCGATCGATGCCGCCAGTCCTCACTGAGCCAGCAACAGCACACAGACGACGACGCTCAGCGCCCGATACGTGTCCCCGAACTCGAACCAGAAACCCAGGTTCCGGCGATGGCGGGGACGACCATCAGCAGGCTCAGACCGATCAGCGTGACGGCCAGCCTCCACCGCATACGAGCATCCACCGCCGCTACCTCCGTCTACCGCCGTCGCCGCCGGCACACACATTGCCGCCCTGCGGTCAGCAGGAGCTCCACGCGCGGCGGATCCTCGGCCTCCGCGGCAGACCGCCGCAGGAAGCCGAGCACCCTCCCCCATGGGCTCTCGCGTTTCCCGTACGGTGTCCCTGCGCCGTAACGAGCAAATCACTGTATGCGTTGGCATCTCGCGGGGGCTGGGACTGATGTTCGGAGACAGAGCCAACCTTCGGCTGTCCATGGCAAACCTCGACTTCCTCGGCGACGACGACACGCTGCGCACGAACGCCGCACACGCTGTCGACGAGTGCGCTTCCCGGTCCGCGCCGAGGCTTCACTCCGGCCAGGACCGCACCGCGTCCGTCAGCCTGCTCCTCACCAGAGCCGGACAAGTGGACGACGTGACGATCAGCCGCGACTGGCGACGCCAGGCCGGCGTGACCCGTATCGGGGATGCCGTCTACGAGGCGTACACCCGCGCGCTGGGAAGCCTCCTCGAAACCACCGCACTCGAGGAGTTGCAGCGAGACCAGCCTCCAGCACAACCAGCGCAGCCGCCGGCCACCAGCACGGAGCCCGAACTCGACCAAGCCCTCTGGCTGCAGCGCACATGGGGCGCCCTGCACCACATCGACGCCGAACTCGCCCGGCTGACCCACGCACCGGAGCAGCCCGAGCAACGGACGATCTCCAGTCCACACGGATGCCTGACGCTTCACCTGCGCGGCACGGGCATCACGGCGATCACCGCGGACGCCGCGCGAGTCGCCCGCATGGACACCGAACAACTCCGGCTCGAGACCCGATCACTCTTCCGGACCTACGAGCTCGCCCGCCCCGGCGAGACCAAGGCGCGATCATGAAAGACCTGGAAGTCATCACCGACGCGCTGCGCGACGAGGGCAAGAAGTGGCTGGCGATGTCCGACAGCATCGCGGAGGTCAAGACAGCCGCCGAACAGCTGCATCTTGAGCCGTCCGCGTTCTTCATCGGCGACGCGAGCGTGGTCCTGCACGCCGGCTCCTACCGGGACTTCCACACGTTCATGGTGCGGATCCTGAGCGGCGCCGTCACGGAGTTCGATCAGATCGGCGCGGCGCTGCGGCGCATCGCTGACGAGTACGACCGGGCCGACGAGGTCGTCTCCCTGGACCTCGACAAGATCTACCGCGCATGATTATGGAAGGCAGTGCAGGTGCAGCCCGCAAGCAGCGACCTTGAGTACGGTGAGCCGTTCAACAAGGCGTTCGACCAGATCCGCTCCGGCATCGACCGAGCCGTCGACTCCTTCAACGACATCGTGGAACGAGTCAACGAGCACAGCTGGCTTCTCGGACCCGCAGGGCTGTGGTGGATCAAGCAGAACCTCGACGCCACCCGCCGGGCCATGACCACGGTGCTCGACCAGGTCGACCACGCGCTGGAACGCCAGGTTCCGGTGCTGTCGCTGATCAACGTCAGCTTCCGGTGGGTCAACGACGTCAAGACTCCCGTCTCCGAGTTGTCGTTCACCGCCACCGAGCCGCGCAGCGACAACATCGCCAAGTGGAGCGGTGACGCGGCGATCGCCTACAACGCCAAGGCCACCAAGCAGAAAGCCGCGATCGACGAGTCGGTGCTGAAGGCCGAGTTCATCAGCCAATGGCTGTTCAAGATCGCCCGCTCGAACGTCGACTACGCCGTCGAGCTGGCCAAGATCGTCACCGGACTCGCCGGCAAGTTGGCGCAGGCCGCCACCGAGGCCAGCACCGTCATCGACATCCCCTGGGCCATCTCCACCCTCGCCAAGTCGGTCGGTGACCTCGTCACCGCCGGCCTCAACACCCTGCTCACCGTCGGGCAGCGCTTCATGGACGCCCTAGGCAACATCCGGGACATCGCCACCCAGGTCGGTGACTACTCGAAGCTACCCGGAAGCCAGTGGCCGCAAGCCGTACGGGACTGACCCAGCACAAGGCGCCCCTCTCCGGAGGCCACAGCGTGCGCTACCCGGCAGGTGTGGGCATTCACGCCAATCGCAGAGGCAGTGGTCCAGGGCGACGGGTCAGGGCCTGTCACGCCGTCGGCACCGCCGCTTGCGTGGCCCGCAGAATCGTCAACGACTTCTCCGCCAACACCGAGTTCGCAACGTAAGACTCGCCGCCGACGGCGAGCCACACCTTCACCACCAGGTTGCCGGTACGCGCGTGCACCATGTACTCGGCGTACTTGAACCCCGGGGTCGACCGCTTGGTGAAAGCCTCCGCCTCCTCCCCCACGCCCGGCACCGCTCCGGCGGGCGTCATCCCCGTAGCCCGCCGCGTCCCGCGATACAACTGCCGCGCCTCGTCGGCCGTCGCGAGCGTCGACGCCTCGACCCGAAGATTCGCCTGGTAGCCAGCCTTAGTCTGCATCTCGAACAGGCAGGCGGCACCGGGTCGAGCCAGCGGCGGCCGCGGATCTTCGCGCGTCACCTCGGACGCCAGGTCCGCCACGACCTTCACATCCGTCCTCGCGCACAGGTCCAGCCCGTCCGCGGTGTACGCCGGCTCTGCAGGTGCTGTCGGGCTGGCCGTGACGCCAGAAGCCGAGACAGATGGCGGGGTAGGCGCCGCGATTGGACCATCATCGGCGTTGTCGCAGCCAGCCACCGCCGCGGCGAGCAGGACGGCGGCGGCGACGGCCGGGAGACGGACCGAGGTAGGCACGACCCGAACATACCCGCTGTCACCGAACGCGACTGTCCGTGCAAGCGACGACTAGGGTTCACGTATGGCCGCCCGTGAGACACCGGAGCAGATAGCCCGCACGAGAACGGTCACCACCGAAGCGGTCCTCGGCGGCAGTGTCGACCTGCGCGTCTACCCGTACCGGCTTCTCACCGTCCTGTCGCACCGCGGCGTGGGCGGTGACCAAGTCACGCAAGCCGTCGCCGCCGCGGAGGTGCTGGAACGATTCGGCTGGGAACTGATCACAATCTCCGAGTTCGCGAGCAGCAGGATGGTCTACGCAATCATGCGCCGACGGTGACGCCAGACCCTCCATGACTACCGCGAGAGCGACTCCTGGGCGATGGCCCACAGAATGACAACTATTGGTACACCGCCAGTCTGGCTGGAGCGCCTACCACCGGTGTGCTGGCCCAACGGCCGATCGGCTCGTCCCGGTCCCGTGCGGCGCATACCGTGAAACGGCCAAGGGCTTTGACCTGGCCAACGACGCTGGCTACAGATACAGCGCCTCACACTCGGGCTGCTTCTGGGGCACGCCCTCTACCTGCTCCCGAGCGAGGGCATCTCCATCGTGCGGTGCCTGGCCCATTCGAAACCTCACGAACGCAAGGTCATGGCCAGCGTGATCGACGCCGATCACCAACTGATCACCACTGGACAGGTCATCACGGCCGACCCAGGCTTGGCTAGCGCCGAGTTCGAACGCTTCTGCCACGAGATCGGCGGGCACATGCTCTGCCCGAAACGCGCCAACGCCAAGTCCGACCCACCACGCACGGCGATCGATCGAGCACTGCTGCAAGGGCGGCAATGCATGAAGCTGAACATCCAGACCTCACGGGAAGCTTTCGCTGAAGCCACGGCCCGCCGCCCGCCGGCCTGTTCGGCCGCGTCAGTCAACGTCTCGTCGCTCTGGCAGCCGCGACCTGGCACAACACCCCGCGGTGCGCCTCGAACCATGCTGTGGAAAGATAGGTCGGTGGCTTTTTCGTTGGCTCGAGCGGTCGGTCAAGCTGGCGAGTATGCCTCCGTGTTTACCAGCTCCGACCTGGAGTTGCGCTTCATACGTTGTGGGCTGCAGAGCTTTCAGCCGCCACCGCGGTCCGGCTCGCAGCGCTACGCCAAGACCGAGCTCATCGCCAGCACGCTGGGTGGCGCGGTGAGGGCCGCTGGCAAGGACGCGGATGTCGCCAAGGGCCTGATGGAGTTCATTAGCCTAGTCGCGGAACGGTGCGACGAGGACCAGCTCATCCGGCTACGTGAGGCGACGCGTTCGGCGGGTTTCGACCTTCGCCTGATCGGCGGCGAAGCCCGGCTGCTCCCACTCGATGGGCCTCACGCCCCACTGGGAGAGCTGGTATCCGCGCTCGAATCAGATTTCCAGCGGCTCGGGATGACGGTCGCACGCAATCACTATCGACAAGCCGTTGATTGCCTGACGGACGGACGGCACGAGGCGGCCAACGCCCAGCTGCGGGCCATGTTCGAGGAAGTTCTCGCTCATCTGGCCGTCCAGCAAGGATTCTCCCGAACCAGTCAGGGTGCGGGTGGCAGGGCGATCAGGTTCCTGATCGATCAGGGCCACCTTCCGGCCGACGACGGTGGCAACTACATCCACGGGCTTTGGAAGATCGTGCAGACCAACGGCTCTCATCCAGGAACATCGCCCGCTGGCGAGGCGCACTTTCGGACACATGCGCTGACCACTGCCGCCCGCTACCTCATCGACCGCTTCGTACCGCTCACTTGACGTGAACCCACGCGCCCTCCGTGGACCTGCGACGTGCAGGGTTGCTGCGCAACGAAGCAACGCGACTGGCCTACCCGACGAGTCAGTTCTCGCTCTCAGAAGTTAATGCATCGGGAGCGGCCAGGTGGTTTACAAACTTCTCCCCGTATTCCGGTGTTACCAACCGCAGCCGAACTTAGCTTGTCATTGCTTGCCGCTGATGGGCGCTGGGCGGCACAGACATAGCCAGGCGCTCGCCGCTGCTTGTCGCTTTTCGTCAACCCTCGGCCGGGGGTTTTCGGGGGTAAACGCGGCCCCCGCACGAAACGCCGCCAGGTCTCCCCGCCGCCCACTTCCCCCGGCCACCGGAACCTAAGTGGGGCAACAGCCATTTTCTTCTCTGCCGTGACGTGGTCCTTCCCGGGCAAGTTCCATGTCCTGTCAAAACGACCACACCCAGGTCAAACACAGGATCTACGCAGTCCCGTCAGGGGTTCAGCCAGGCGCTCAGCGCGGCGAAGACGGTATTGCTCTCCAGCTCGTGACCCCGGTCCAGGCTCTTCAGCAGGGCCGTTTGGCCCTTGATCCGGTCGGGGTAGTAGAGTTCCGGTGCGAGGCAGGACGGGCAGTCCGCGAGCACGCAGAACGGTTCCAGCAGGAACCACTCGCGGTTGCGGTCCACTAGGTGGAGACGGTCGTCCTCCAAGGGCCGTCCTGCGTCGAACCCGATCGGCTCGAAGTCGGGGTGGTCGCCCATGACGGCGAGTCCGGAGACGTGGAAGCCACCGGTCTGCGGTGTCCAGCGGAGCTTGAGCGGGTAGACCCAGTCTGACCGGGACAGAAACGAGCTGCCAGTCAGGCCCCGGGAGACCAGCGGTTGGATGGTCTGCAGACTCCGTTCCACCTCGGCGGGAGTGCGCGGTCCCCCGCCGTGCCGGATCTTGTTCCGGAGCGACACCAGCTCGTTGAGGTCGGAGATCAGGCCCTTGTCGCCCTTGCGGGTCGCGGTGGCGTCTGCCAGACCGGCCACCTCGTCGCGGCTGTTCCTGGCCATGACGCCGACGCCCCGGATGACTCCCAGCCAGTGGCCGAACGAAACGCCGCCCCGCTGCACCGCTTCCGACCAGGCGGCCACCTCGTCCAGTTCTCGCCAGCCCCGGTCAGCGGCGGCCGCGAGGGACACGATGCCCAGCGACAGGATCAGGGCCTCCGCGCACTGCAGGGCCGCCTCATGCTTTTCCCGCACCGAGGCGCTGTGCCGCATGCGGCGTACAGCACGTGCGATGCCATATGGATACGACTGCTGGAAGACCCGGTAGGGCTCCTGTTGCTTCCGGAGGTTCTGAGCAGTCAGCAGGCTAAGCTCGGCTGCTTCCATCAGGCGTGTCCGGCGTTGCGTGCTGGTTCCGTTCTCAAAAATTTTGCCGCGTGACTCGTCGAGCATGGCTTGGATGCGGCTCACCTCGGCAGCGCCCTCGCGGACCCGTAGGACGGCCGACGTGATCTCACGATTGCCGCCGTCGCAGGAGGGCACCAGGACGTCCGCCAGTGCCGCCGGCGTCAGTCGGGGGATCACCGCGCCTTGGTTGGCGAACTGGCGCTCCGCCTGCGGGGAGGCCAGGTACTCGGCCACGTATTCGGCCGGGTAGCTGTCATCGCCCAGACGGAGAACCAGCAGACCCCGCCCCGCCTGGGCACCGGTATAGGGTTCGGGCAGCACGGTCCAGTTCCGGAGGCTGGCCAGGTCGCGCCCGACGATGTCGCCCGCCATCAGGAAGCGCTTGGATACCTTGCCCTCGAGCCGGACTGGCAGCTCCTCGACTCGCGGCAGATCATTGCCCAGCAGGGACGGATGCAGCACTCGGAGCTCCACCCCGGCGTCCGGGACGTCGGCCGCAGTGCCGAGTTCGCCGGCCTCGACCCAGCCTGGGAAGACCTCGGCGACGTCCCCGAGCCGTCGCGCCTTCTCCCGCATGAGCCGGGCCTTCTCGTGCAGCCTGCGATACCGCTGCGGGCTGAGGTCGTAGCCGTGCTCCGCGATCTCCCGCCGCGGCACCAGAAAGCTGCGTTCCGTCCGCTCGCCCCCCGCTCGACGCTCCCACAGCTTCAACACGTCTGCCACGTGATCGTCGGAGAGCGGGTCCCTCCGACCATCGCCGGCGGCGTCGTAGAACCAGACGTCCCCCGTGCGCGAATCCGCTTTGGTGAAGAGCAGCAGGGCCGCGGACAGTCCGGCGTACGGCAGGAACGTCCCCGGCGGGAGAATCACTACGGCGTCGAGTCGGTGCTCCTCGACGAGCAGCCGCCGCACCTCGATGTGTGCAGAGCTCGATCCAAACAGGACACTCTGTGGCACGATCACGGCCGCCTTGCCCCCGGCGTCGAGCAGACGGGACGCCGCCACCAAGAGCAGAAGTTCGGTCTTCGTTGTCCGCACCAGGCCCGCAAGGCCGGCAGGGACCGACTCTATGTCACGGCGGCCGCCAAACGGCGGATTGGTCATGACGACGGAAAATCTGCCGGGCGCTTCCAACGGGTCGCGTTGCGTCAGTTCCGCCTCACCCACGCCGTGCAGTAGCAGGTTCATACCAGCCAGGCGCATTAGGGCCTGGTTTCTCTCGGCACCGTAGAACTTCTGCCGCGGGTTTTCCCCGGCGGTACGGCGTACGTAGTCGCTCGCTGCGGCTAGCAGGCCCCCCGGACCGCACCATGGATCAGCGACAGAGTCTTCTGGACTGGGCGCGAGCATCTCCACCATCAACGTCACGACCGGGCGGGGCGTGCCGAAATGTTGCTTGCCGTACCGCGGGGCCTGGTCCAGCAGGTGATCGAAGAGCTCGCGCTCCCCGTCCCGGTCCCCCTCTGGAATGTGGTCGAGCAATGCGATGACTCGAGCCAGGGCCGGTCCAGGAACTGCGAACTCAGCGTCGCGCAGCAGGGCCACCCGACAGCCGGGTTCGTCCTCGACGTGGCTCAGCAGCCGGGGGAACAGCCGCTCGGTGACGATCTCAACGAGTTGATCCGGCCCGGCTCCCCGCAGCTCGGCCCAGCCAGGGGCGTCCAGCCGCCTGATGAGCAGAAGATAGGTGATCTGTTCGATCACCGTCACAGGGCTCGTCACGCCTCCGGACCAAAAAGCGTCCCAGGCCCGTTTGATGCCGGCCTTAACGTCCTCGGTAAGCACGGCTCAGGTTAGCGCCCGCACCCCCTCGATCGCTGGTGCCGGATCATGGCCGACCCCGGCTCGCCCGGCAGAGCTCGCCCTCCCGGCCGCCCCGGGGAAGAACTCTTCCTGGGGCGGATCTTGCCGTTCAGCACCGATGGCTCGGCCGCTCGGATCCGGGCCAGCGCCCGAGGGTTCGCCGCCCCATTCGAGCCAAAGCGCCGGACTCGGTTTCGATCATGTACATCGAGTACGACTCCGGCCCGGTGTCGACTAAATATCCATGATCGCCGTTAGGAAAGAACTGCGGCTGGCACGCCGATAGAGTCGCGGGCCGTCCCGCTGCTGGCGCGAGCCTGACAGGGCTCGCGCGCAGCAGCAGTGCAAATGGCTGTCGGCCACCACGATCGAGCCATCTGTTTCGCCACTCTTTCGTGCGCCAACTAGGACGATGTCTCAGCTCGGGGCAGGCGCGGCGGGTCCAAGGATCGATGAGGACAAGGCTCCGGGTAAGACAGCAGTCGACAAGAGCTGTGGGGCGTCCTCATGGGATACCGAGAGAGCGCTCGAGCCGCTACGATGGGTGACGCGCGTCAAGATCCAGTCTTCCGCGATCGAGACGCGTCACGCTGCATGGATCAGCCGAGCCCGGCTGGCCAGCCCTGCGCCGGTCCCGGAGCGTTCGGACCGTCCGACGCGACGTGTGGCGATGACGGGTGAAGATCGACAGTTAGGTAGTCGAGTGAGCGAAAAGCCTGTTGCGTCCGGTCCGCCGCCCTACGAGGCGCCCCCAGAAACGCAGGTCCGACAGGTGCGGGATGCGTTGCTGCGAGAATTTGGCGAACTGATAGACGCATCGGATCTCGCCAACAAACCACCCCACGAGCGTGAACAGTCACTCTTGTCACGCGCCCTGGCCGCCCTGGCGGTGCGCGACCTGACCGGCTGCGAATCGGCAGCTGCCGCCGAGGCGGTCATCGACGGCCGGGACGACATCGGCATCGACGCGGTGGCCACCGACGAGAGCGCGTCCCATCTCTGGCTGGTCCAATCGAAGTGGAGCGACAGGGGCAAGGCACGGTTCGAGCTTGCCGATGCGCTCAAGTTCATTGAGGGCCTCCGGCATATCGACGCGCGCAAGTTCAACCGCTTCAACATCCGCTTCCAGAACCTCGCGGACCAGGTCGCCGCCGTTCTTAGCAACCCGGGATCGAAGATTACCCTGGTGACCGCCGTCATGCGGAGCGAGCCGCTCGCACGCGACGTCGTGCAACGGCTCTCAGATGCTCAGGACGAGTTCAACCAACTCGGCAACATTCTCGACCAACGCAGCTATCTGGCCCGCGACATCTGGGAGGTGGTGCGCAACGACTTCGCGGAACCTCCCATTGCGCTGACGGTCAGGATGCAGGACTACGTCAAGATCACCGAACCGTACGAGGCGTTCCAGGGTCTTGTTTCGGTGGCTGACATCGCGGCCTGGTACGACGACCACGAGGACCGCCTGTTCGACCGCAACATCCGCAAGCCGCTCGGCATCACGCAGGTCAACCAGGGCCTGATCGAGACGCTGACCGACGAACCGCACAACTTCTGGTTCTTCAACAACGGGATCACCCTGCTCTGCGACAGTCTCGCCCCCGACTACTTCAGTCGGGCGACGCGTTCACCGGTCGCGCTCAAGCTGGACGGAGCCAGCGTGGTAAACGGTGCGCAGACGGTCCACGCGATACACCGGGCTTCCCGAAAGGACGCTGCGGCAATCGGCGACGGATACGTGACCGTCCGGGTCATCTCTCTCACGAACTGCCCGGCGGGCTTCGCGGACGCGGTAACCACGGCCACGAACACCCAGAACCGGGTCGAACGGCGGGACTTCGTCGCTCTCGATCCCGTGCAGAGAGCCATCAGAGAGGACTTTCTCCTCTCTCTCCAAAAGACGTACGCGGTCAAGCGCGGAGAACCAGAGCCGTCACCGGAGAGCGGCTGCTCGGTGGAGGCCGCAGCCACCGCCCTGGCCTGCGCGCACCGGAACTCCGATCTCGCCGTCCGGTCCAAGCGCGGCGTAGACCTGCTCTGGGAGCAGGGCACGCAGGGCGCCTACCAGCTGTTGTTCAACGCGCAGGACCGGCCCTCTGCCCACCAGGTCTGGCGCAGCGTCCTCGTGCTGCGGGAGATCGATGCCACGCTCCACCGCACTGCGAAGAGCCGTCAGGCGCGAGCCGAGGCGATCGTGGAGCGAGGAGACAGGCTCATTGCGCACATCGTCTTTCAAGCTCTGGACCTCGACGGTATCGACGAACCGGACACCGACTGGGATAGGGTCCTCGCCCAGGTGCCGAACGCTGTCGAACGTGCCACCGCCTGGCTCGTCCACCACGTTGATGCCGAGTTCGGCCAGAGTTCGATCGTGTCCAGCACGCTCGCCGACCCCGACCGCTGTCGTACCCTCGCGGGTCTGGTCCTATCGGACCTGAAGCGCGGGGCCCCGGTTCCCGACCTGCCGCTGGAATACCGGATCGTGAAGATCCCGAAGCAACAGCGCCGTCCCAATGCCGTGCCCACCCTGATCGATGCCAGAGCACTGGCCGACGGCACGCCGCTGACCTACCGGGCAGCCGGCCGGCCCGAGCGGGAAGCGATGGCCGCATGGCTCGCGGAAGACCCGAGCCGGGGCAGCGCGACGTGGGTCAACCAACGGGTACGCCCGATCTTGTGGGCGGTCGACGGAAAGCGCTACTCCCCTTCCGGCCTGGTGCAGGAGATGTGGCGGTTGGCAGGGTGGAACAAGGCGCCCGTCGCCGCCCAAGGTCCGTCCCGGTGGTACGTCTCCGGAGGAAAGTCGCTGTGGGCGCTGGCGCGGGAGACCCTGGCCTCCCTCAGCGACGACCCTGACGAGGACGCATGAAACCATGCACCACGAGTGCTGTACGGTGCCAAAATCTGTCGCACATGCTGTGAACTTGGAGTTTTCTCGACCGGGCTGGCCACCGTCGGTATGGTTGTGCGATTGCTGTACTTGGCGATGATCCGCCTGCTCAGCGGTTTAGGGCTGCTGATCTGCGGTAACAGGGCACTGCTGGTCGAGGTCCTCGCGTTGCGGCACGAGGTAGCGGTGCTACGCCGGCAGGTACGGGGCCGGCTTCGGCTCCCCTGGCCGGACCGGGCGATCCTGTCCGCCCTGGCCCTGCCTCTGCCGAGACCTCATCCGATCAGATGGGACCAACTACATGCGGATCATGACAGCGGGCGCAGGAATCGTTTCCTCTCCCGACTGTGTCTCCCGCCCGCGGCATGATGATCGGCTGTGCTGCTTCGACTGGCCTATCTCGGCGTGACGAAGGCGTTCGCGTTACTGCGGCTGCTTCCGCCGAGCGACCTCGAAAAAGCCCAGTTTCCCGCCCCCGATCCGGGCGCTGCCGGGGGCTAGCGTATGTGCGGCACTGTTCTGGGCGAGAAATCGCCCGTCGACGCGCTTGTCGTTGACCCGCGGCGCGACCACCTCGACCGCGCCGGCGTTGGTAAGCACCTGCGGCAGGCGGGCATGGCCGTTGCGCACCACCAGCCTGCGGCCCCGCTCATCCAACTCGGCGAGGTGCGCAGCCAGATACGCGGCAACCTCGGCCTCCACGCCGCCACCAGCATCCGTCGCGCGCCATCACGCACAATCTCATCGATCAATGACCCCCCGTGGACAGCCAGTCCGTCCCTTGTCCGCCAGATCCCGGCCCCGACGTAGCCAGACGGTGCCATCGTGGGTCGAATCTGCACCGTATCGTGCTGACTGGTAGCGGCGTCTCGGCGTAACACCACAGGATTCAAATAGGTGGTATCTCCATTGTCGACCCTGATCGTACTGACCCCCGAGCAGGTAGAGCTGGTGCGGCACGGCGTCCTGCCTGACTCCTCCTTCCGACCGATGCCGCGTTCTGTAGTGGCGTCCTTCGACTCATCGACCGAAAGCCGGCGCCGGGAACGTCGAGTAACTGGCGAACGACGGGTAGCTAACCGTCATCAGATTGAGTTCCTCGACCGCGATGTCGCCGCAGAGCACTGGAAGCAGCGGACCGTCGAGCTGGCCCTGCTCATAGGCAACACCGACCCGCCGAGCCATGGACCCGGCCCGGTCTCGGCTGTGATCGCGCTGGCACGCGCCAGCGCCCTCGGACGCAGGGGCAGCGGGGCCACCGGCGTCCGCAGGCTCGAGATCCGTGACTGGCGCCTGCTGCCCACGCCAGTGCTCGTGAACGACATCGTCGGCGACCTGCCACCGAACGAGGCCCGTTGGTGGCGCGAGAATCTCCACAGCTCCTCCAAGCCGATCCCGCCCAGCACCGACGAAGCGACACTCCGTGCGCTGCGCTCCCGGGTCCCTGGCTTCGACGCAATCGCCGCAGCAGCCCGGCGCCCTTCTACACCCGCCGACGGTGTGGAAGTTGCGGCCAGGCCCTCCCTACAGGAAGCGCGTGACGCCGGCATGAGTGCGATGCGTGTGTTCTCACCCGACTGGCGGGAACTGCGGCCCACCGCGGTGACAGACCAGCCTCTGGCACCGGAGCTCGAGCAGTTCCTCGCCGCAGTGACCGAAAACGACCTGATCCAAGACGACATCGTTCCGTTCGATGGTTGGCGACAGCACAGGTCACAGGGCGGCTGGGTCGAGTTCCAGTCTGCGGGCCGGCGACTGCTGGTCAAGAACATCAACTTTAAGCCGATGGAAACCATCACCGGAGCAGACCTCATCTACTGGCGTAGCGACCCGGATGCATTTGTCATCGTGCAGTACAAGGTGTTGACCAAGGACCGCGACGGCTTCATCCACCGCATCAACGGCCAAGACCGACTCCCTGGCCAACTTGAGGCAATGCTCGCCTGCACGCAGTCCGACGGCACCCCGCCATCGACGACCACGAACTTTCGCCTGGCAAACACGAGCGCGTTCGTGAAGTTCGCCTACCCGATGACCAAGCTTCATGCCGACAACCAGTTGATCGACGGACACTACCTACCCGCCGACTTCGTGCAGCTCATGTACGCACGTCCGGATGAAGGACGAGGCGGCGGCAAGATCCTGCGGTTTCCCACCGCACGTAGCATCGATCCGGAGACATTCTCCCGCCTGGTACGCGACTGCTGGATCGGCACCTCAGGCAAGGCTAGTACTGCCCTGCACAAACTTTTGCCGGGACTTCGCGACCATCCGCCCGCGCACCTCCTGGTCGCCTACGACGAGCCGCTTCGACGGCAGAACCCTGCCGGCTAGTACTCCAACGTCACTTGGCTCCGGCGTTGGGCGTGGCGCGGGCATGAAGACGGCCACCGCGTTGATCATCGATGGTTTGTGAGGACAACCGAAGATCGTGCGGTGGCCGCGTGCCACAGCGTAGACCCCGCCGGGTGGCGGGTCATCCTGGACGAGGCGATGACGCGTGTCGCGGGCCGGTTCGTGCGGGCCGAGCCGCGGGCGACGGCCGGGCAGTTCGTAGAGGGGCTGCTGTCGGACGCCGAGCGGAAGACCTGCTGGTCGTTGGCGGAGCGGGCAGGTCACGGTGATCCGCAGGCGATGCAGCGGTTGCTGCGTACGGCGGTGTGGGACGCCGATGCCGTTCGTGATGACGTGCGTTCGTGGCTGGTCGAGCAGCTCGGCCATCCCGACGCCGTGCTGGTCTGCGACGAGACCGGGTTCTTGAAGAAGGGTGTGTGCTCGGTGGGGGTGCAGCGGCAGTACACCGGCACCGCTGGACGTGTCGAGAACAGTCAGGTCGGGGTGTTCCTGGCCTACGTGACACCTGCCGGGCGGGCGATGATCGACCGCAGGCTCTACCTGCCGGAGGCGACCTGGTGCGACCAGCCTGACCGCCTCGCTGCCGCCGGTGTCCCCGACCAGGTCGGGTTCGCCACGAAGCCTGCCCTGGCCCGCCAGATGATCGCCGCCGCGATCGAGGCTGGTGTCCCGGTCGGGTGGGTGACCGGAGACGAGGTCTACGGCGCCGACCCGGGCCTGCGCGCTGACCTGGAACACCGCGAGATCGGCTACGTCCTGGCGGTCGGCTGCGACCGACGTGTGGCGGTCAACGACGGCCGGACTCTGATCCGCGTCGACGACCTCGTCGAGCGGATCCCTACCCGCGAGTGGCAGCGGCACAGCTGCGGCCCCGGAGCGAAAGGTCCCCGCGACTACCTGTGGGCGTGGATCACCACCGCCACCCGGCCGGACGAGTACCGGTGGCTGCTCATTCGCCGCAACCGCACCACCGGCGAGATGGCCTTTACCTGTGCTGGTCACCCCGCCCGGTGCCACTGCACACCCTCGTCACCGTCGCCGGCTCCCGCTGGAGCATCGAGGAGCTGTTCCAGACCGGCAAAGGCCAGGTCGGCCTCGACCACTACCAGGTCCGCAGCTGGACCGGCTGGCACCGCCACGTCACCCTGGCCATGCTCGCCCTGGCCGTCCTGACCATCCTCGCCGCTCAGCAGCCCGACCCCGACCCGGAGATCATCGCGTTGACCATCGCCGAGATCCGCCGACTCCTCAACGCCTTCCTCCTCACCACATTGCTACCGCCAGCGCACACCTTGCACTGGTCGATCTGGCGACGAACATCCCAAGCCCGCGCCCGCCGATCCCATTACCAGCGCAGACAAGCCAAGTGACGTTGGAGTACTAGGCCGCCGCGCGTCGCGTCAGCCGGACCGGTTCCGCAACCACGTCGCCAGCTGCTGGTCCAACGCGTGGGCATCAAGGGTCTGCCCCTTCTGACCACCAGCAGCTCCACGGCGGCGGCCGTGGAACGCGACGCCCAACCAGGACTTCCCGGCCGCTACGTGCCTGCCGCGACGCCTACTCCTCGCCTCGGCCAGAGCTGAGGCCGAAGAAGCGCTCGAAGAATGTGCCGAGCTTCTCGATCACGCGCTGCTTCTTCTCGCCGTGGCCGCCGTCCGCCGAGAAGCGCGACACCGGCGGCAGTACCTTGGTGATTGCCGTACCGCCGGTCTGAATCGCTCCGTCGCGGAAGGCTGTCGCGATGAACGCGTGGGTCTCGTCAGGGCGGAGGTTCTCGTCCGCGATGATCGCGTTGAGCTCATCCGTACGACGCTTGGCGACGTAGGCAGCCCACTGGTCGTCAAGGTCGCCTTTCGCCGAGACCGAATCAACAAAGGCCTCGATAAGGTCCTTCTTCAGGCGCAGACTCGGGCTGGCGTCGATGGCGCGCGTGATGTTCGCGCGGATCTCCTTGTCCTCGCCATCGCCATGGGCTTCGCGGTACTTCTGGACGAGCATCAGGATGTAGTCGATGTTGATCTCGACCTGCTTGATCAGCTCGATCTCGAAGACGATGTCGTCGACAATCGACTCCTTGTCGCCGTCCCTGCCCTGGCGGAACTCGGCGTAGAGGTCGAGGTAGACGCTGCGATAGTCTTGGCTCTGACGCTCGGTCAGAATCTCATTGCCAGCGAACTCGTCGAACGACACCAGGATGTTCTGCAAGCGTAGGATCTGGCCAAACAGGGCGATAAACGCCTTCTGCGCCGACTCGCCGAGGATGACCCGGCCGAGCGGGTATTGCTGCAGTAGTTTCGCAATTTTGTCGGCATACTCGCTGTAGTACTCGGCGTACGGCTTGAGGAGGACAACACCCTTGGCGTCTTTGTTGCCGAACAGTGCGATCGCGTCGTTGGTCTGCTCTTCAAGGTCCCGGAAGCTGACGATGTTGCCGTAGGTCTTGACCGAGTTGAGGATCCGGTTGGTACGCGAGTAGGCCTGGATCAGGCCGTGGCTGCGCAGGTTCTTGTCGACGAACAGGGTGTTGAGGGTGGTGGCGTCGAAGCCGGTCAGGAACATGTTCACGACGATGACGAGGTCGATCTGTCGGTTCTTGAGCCGCAGCGAGAGGTCCTTGTAGTAGTTCTCGAACTTGTCCGACGAGGTGTCGTAGCTAGTACCGAACAGGGCGTTGTAGTCGGCGATGGCCGCATCGAGGAAGTCGCGCGAGGACTGATCAAGGGCGCTTGTCTCGAAGCCTTCTTCGTCGAGGTAGTCGTCGAGAACCTCATTGGCTGCGTAGGAGTAGATGACGCCGACCTTGAGCCGGCGGTCAGGCGGTACGTGCTCTTGCTGGTTCTGGAAGCGGGTGTAGTAGCGCTTGGCGGCATCAATCGAGGCCGTCGCAAACAGCGCGTTGAAGCCGTGGACACGGTTGGCGGCCTTGACCTCACTGATCCGGTTTTTGCCAGAAGCGACCTCGCCAACGTTCGCTACGACCGAATGGACGTAGCCACTCGTCCGCCTGGTCTTCTGGTCGAAGTGCGCCAGTGTGTAGTCCACGATTAGACGTAGCCGTTCCGGCGCAAGCAATGCCTTCTCGGTGTCGATGGAAGACACCTGCTTCCTGCTGTCGACATCTGGCGCGACCTTGATGGTGTTGACGTAGTCGATCCGGAACGGCAGGACGTTCTTGTCTCGGATTGCGTCGACGATCGTGTAGGTGTGAAGCTTCTCGCCGAACGCCTGCTCGGTGGTCTTGAGGCGCGGATTGCCCCGACTGCTGGCGTTGACCGAGAAGATCGGCGTGCCGGTGAAGCCGAAGAGGTTGTACCGTTTGAACGCCTTGGTGATTGCCTTGTGCATGTCACCGAACTGCGAGCGGTGACACTCGTCGAAGATCAGGACGACGTGACCGCCGTAGATCGTGTGGCCCTTGTTGCCAGCGATGAAGGTCGAGAGCTTCTGGATCGTCGTAATAATGATCTTAGCGTTCGGGTCCTCGAGCTGGCGCTTGAGGACCGCGGTGGAGGTGTTCGAGTTGGCCGCACCCCGTTCGAACCGGTCATACTCACGCATCGTCTGGTAGTCGAGATCCTTGCGGTCGACAACGAACAACACTTTGTCGACGGTCGGCAATCGGCTGGCGAGCTGCGCCGCCTTGAAGCTCGTCAGGGTCTTGCCCGACCCGGTCGTGTGCCAGACGTAGCCGCCTGCGGCAACGGTACCGAGCCTCTTGTAGTTCACGGCGACTTCGATGCGGTTCAGGATGCGCTCGGTGGCGGCGATCTGGTACGGCCTCATGACCAGCAGCAAACGGTCCGATGGACTGCTGCCGGCAGTGAGCACGCAGTACCGAGTCAGGATGTTAAGCAGCGTGTGGCGCGCAAAAAATGTCTTGGCGAATGCAGCAAGATCCTGGATCGGCGCGTTGGTGGCGT
The DNA here is from genome assembly GCF_000177655.2 of Micromonospora sp. L5. Classification (NCBI taxonomy): domain Bacteria; kingdom Bacillati; phylum Actinomycetota; class Actinomycetes; order Micromonosporales; family Micromonosporaceae; genus Micromonospora; species Micromonospora sp. L5. Next base: position 6,670,458 of record NC_014815.1, read on the forward strand.
CGGCCCACCAGGAGGTGAACTCGAAGGAGTTCGAGGTCTTCTTCGCGCGCTTCTTGCCAGTCGAATCGTTGATGTGCTGGATGCGCGTCGTGTTGCTGTAGTACTTGGTCAGCGTGCCGTTACTGATTACAAAGAGCTGGACGTACTGGAAGAGACCCGAACCAGCCCAGAAGCTGTCACGCTGGTAGCGGTCGATCTGGTTGAAGGCCTCGCGGATGTCGACTCCGCGGCGCTTTAACTCGATGTGGACCATCGGAAGGCCGTTCACCAGGACAGTCACGTCATAGCGATTAGCGTGCTTGGCGCCCTGGCCCGTACCGATCTCGTACTGGTTGATGACCTGGAGCCGGTTGTTGTGAATGTTGGCTTTGTCGAGCAGCCAAACGTTCTTGGTCGTTCCGTCGTCCCGCTTCAGGATCTGGACGTAATCCTCCTGGATGCGAACGGTCTTTTCGGCTACGCCATCGTTCTTGCCGGCGATCTGCTCGGCGAAGAGGCGCTTCCATTCAGCATCGCTGAACTTGATGTTGTTCAAGGCCTCGAGCTGGGCGCGGAGGTTCGCGACCAGGTCGGTCTCAGACTTGATCGCCAGATACGTGTAGGCCTGTGATTGCAGGAGCTTGATGAACTCGCGCTCAAGGTCCGCCTCAGACTGATAGGCAGTGGCGGTTGAGGGGTCAGGAAGGAACTCCGCGACGACAGTACTTTCGGCACTGATAGCAATCGGCTCGACGTTCGTTGGCGTCCCTTCGCTCATGCCGATAACTCCTCAAATGTGAGTAGGCGGTCGCGGTAGAAATCGTACTGTTGGCGCCGGGCAATGACCTCGGAAGGTAGAGCAGCAGCCATATCTGTCAGCAGACTGTCGAGTTCGTCGAGGATAGCGACGATCCGCTTCTGCTCCTTGAGTGAAGGCACGGGGATAGGGAGCTTCGCCAGGCCCTCCCTAGACATGCGCTTCACCTTGGCCCGTGCCACGTACTTGGCCTTCGCCCGATTGTGTGCCTCACTCCTCAGGTAATAGCACACGAACTTCGGATCCAACACGTTCGAGCGGTAGAGGAAGCAGTCATCGTGAATGGCAACGTCGGTTGTGCCGAGCCATGCCACCCCCCTACCCACGTCCTCTACGGTTTCGCCGACCGCCGCGATCACGACGTCGCCCGGTTTGGCGTACCGCAGTTGGGGCCCGAGTTTCTCGCGAATGTGAGACACAGCTTGATCCGCGGCGATGCCATAGGTCGTGTAGATCTCGCCGTAGTGAATGCTCGGGATGCCTTCGTCCACGACGTCGCTCTTCGTGAACCTGCGACCGCGCAGGAACTCGCCGACTTCGCCCATTGGCACGAAGCAGACATCGGCGTCCTGGAAGGTAAACAAGTTGTCCCGGTAGTAGGCGTACTGCAGCCGCCTAGCAGCGAATTCCGCATCTAACTGCACCTTGAGGTCAGCCACTGCTCCGCTGAACAAATCAAGCACCCGTACGATCTCATCCTGAATGGCGATAGGTGGAACCGGCAGCTTCACTCTCTCGAGTGCTCTCGCCGAGACATCAGTCACCTTTGTTCCAGTGGCCAGCTTCTTCTTCTGCGTGAAGAACTCCGGCGTTTGGAGCCAGTAGGCAATGAACTTAGGATTTTGAGAGTGCTTGAAGACAGTCGCGTGTCCTCCTGTAACGATCTGTTCCTTGCCCAGCCACGCTACGGCCTTGCCAACGTCCTCGAGGTTCTCGCTCGTGTTCGTGATGATGACGTCGCCCGGGTCGACTTTCGCAAGTTTTGTAGCGGTCCCGGGGGCCACGAACGAGATCGTGTCGGTGGCCCAAGTGCCGTAGTATGTGTAGATCTGCCCGTAGTGGATTGCACCGACGCCCGATTCCGTGAAGTCGGTCTTGGGCAACCCATTCCCGCGGACAAGGTGTCCGACCTCAGCGAGGGGTTTGTACTCAACCCCGTTGGGGCACAGCTGCTGAATCAGGTTCTTGATGCTGTTCACGGCGCGCTCTCCAGGTCGGCCACGATGTCGTCGATCTGCTTGCGGAGCTCATCCTGTCGAGCGACAATCTGCGAGATCTTAGCGTTCAGCGCCGTGATGTCGACTCTTTGACGCGTGTCCTCTTCCTCGACGTACGACGACACGGAGAGGTTGTGGCTGTTGCCCGCGATATCCGTGTTCGGAACGAGCCGCGCGAAGTGATCGACGCTCCTCCGAGCAACAAAGGCGTCGAGAATCATCTTCCGATGCTCGGGCAGAAGCTTGTTTTTGTTGCCGACGCGCTTAAACTCGGCGGACGCGTCGATGAACAGAACGTTGTTATCGTTCTTTGATTTTTTCAGCACGATAATGCACGTCGCAATGGTGACGCCGAAGAAGAGGTCCGGCGGCAGCTGGATCACCGTATCAACGTAGTTGTTGTCGACCAGGTACTTACGGATCTTCTGCTCGGCACCGCCTCGGTAGAGCACACCTGGGAACTCAACGATGGCGGCCGTGCCGTTCACTGCCAGCCACCTGAGCATGTGCATCGTGAAGGCAAGGTCAGCCTTGCTTTTCGGTGCTAGGACGCCGGCCGGAGAGAACCGAGGGTCGTTGATGAGTAGTGGGTTGCTGTCGCCGGGCCACTTGGTGGAGTACGGCGGATTGGAAACGATTGCCTCGAAGGGTTCCTCGTCCCAGTGGGCCGGATCGAGGAGGGTGTCGCCGTGGGCGATGTTGAACTGCTCGTAGCCGATGTCGTGCAGGAACATGTTAATCCGCGCCAAGTTGTAGGTGGTCAGGTTAATCTCCTGACCGAAGAAGCCTTGGCGGACGTTCTTCTGGCCCAACACCTTGGCGAACTGGAGCAGCAGCGAGCCGGAGCCACAGGCCGGGTCGTAGACCTTGTTGACCGACTTCTTGCCCACGACCGTGATGCGCGCCAGTAGCTCACTGACTTCCTGCGGCGTGAAGAACTCGCCGCCGGACTTGCCGGCGCTTGAGGCGTACATGGTCATGAGGTACTCGTACGCGTCGCCGAAGGCGTCGATGGCGTGGTTGTTGAAGTCGCCCAGCTTGAGGTCACCGACAGCGTTGAGCAGCTTCACGAGCTTCTCGTTACGCCTGGCGACGGTGTTTCCGAGCTTGCCGCTGTTGACGTCGAGGTCGTCGAACAGACCTTTGAGGTCGTCCTCGGAGTCGGTACCGACGGCCGATCCCTCGATGTTGCGGAACACCCTCTCAAGGGTCTCGTTGAGGTCCGGGTCACTGGCCGCGCGCTTGCGGACGTTCACGAAGAGCTCGCTCGGCAGGATGTAGAAGCCCTTCTCGGCCACCGTCGCCTTGCGACCGACCTCGGCCTGCTTGTCGGTCAGCTTGGTGTAATCGAAGTCAGCCTCGCCGGCCCTGCGTTCGCCTTCGTTGACGTAAGCGGTGAGGTTCTCGGAGATGAACCGGTAGAAGAGGATGCCCAGGACGTAGGTCTTGAAGTCCCAGCCGTCGACAGAGCCACGCAGGTCGTTGGCAATGCGCCAGATCGTCTTGTGAAGCTCGGCGCGCTGAGCTTCCTTGGTCGTCGGAGCCATTACCACGCCACCAGCCTCGCGCGGAGGTTGGCGATGCAGACTGTCGTCGAGGGGCTCATAGTCAGGTGATCTCCTTCACGCCGCAGGCGTGTGTACTTGGTTCTTGCGGACCTCGATCCCAACCTAGTGGGCGCACCGACAGTTTCCTAAACCGTCTGGTCCCGCCGCGCTCTGGGACGGTGCGCTGCTATTGCTGGAATGGCCATCAGCATTGCGCCAGCACGACACCGGCGGCGGTGATCGCGGCCAAGAGGACATGCCAGGCTGCGAGTGGCATAGGCGCAAACCGTACAGTTGCCTGCCGCTACTCCTCGTCGGGCTCGCCCAGGTGCGGACGATGCTCCGCGATCCACGCCTCCACGTCGCGTTTTAGCCACACCGCGCCCATCCCGAGCCGGTCGTACGGCTCAGGGAAGTCCGGGCGGTCGATGATCTGCCGCGCCCGCTGTCGGCTAACGCCGAGGCGCCCAGCGATCTCCCCCGCTCCGTACAGGTGCCGTGGCATGGCCGCAGGTTAGCCACGCAGTAACTGGTCAAACCGCAGCTTGTCAAATAGCAGCTTGTCATATTGCGGGATGCACGTTGACGAGGGGCAGCCATCGTCGAACGATGGGCACATGCCGCTGACTAGGACGCCCCACCCCGTACCCGCAGGTCCACGACACCGCCGGGATTGGCGAACGGGATGGCGGCGATGCACCTGCGGCCTGCCCTGGCCGTGCCCCGATCGCGGCCCAGTACCCCCGGCCGAGCCCTCACCGACGTACCGGGGTGTCGCCGCGGTGCCGCCGCCACGATGGGGACGGGAGGTGACGACGCTGTACCCGCCGACTGGGCGGGCGGGGCACCTGACGCCCGCGCAGTCGCGCCGGGCAGGCATCCGGTGGTAAGCGGGGCAGTGGGACGCCCCCACACGCCGATGCGCCCCCTCTGGCGGTGCCGCCGCTGTGGCTGCCCCTGGCCCTGCCCCCCCGCGCGTCTGGCGCTGCTGGCGGAGTACCGGGACGCCCGCTCGTCGCTTGCCGTCTACCTCGCCCTCGCTCTCGCCGACGCCCTGGATGATCTACACCGCCTCAGCCTCGACAACCGTGGCGTGCACGCCCGGTTCCTCGGCTGGCTGCGCACGGCGCCTCCGGGTGAAGGTGGCGACCTACCCTCGCGTGGTCTTCGCCGCTGAACTTCCCACGGTCACCGACTGGATGCAAGGCGTGGGAAGACTTCAGGGACGTCCTCGTCGCAGCCCGCACCGTCGTCATCAGAGGGCTGATGCCGCCCCGCACCTGCAAGCCCCACCGCCAGCTCACGAACGTCGGCTACGTCGACGTCAACGAGACTGAGCCGCACCGGCCACAAGCCTGAGGCCGTCGTCGATCCCGCGACGGCGACGGTCTACGAGCGCCCGGTCAGTGGACGTTGAAGAATGTCCGACTCGGCTGGCGGTTCACCAGCATCAGTTCGTGAGGCCGGCCCCGAGTGAAGGGCGGTGAGATTGTCACCCCGTCAACGGGTTCTCGGCGCTGTTCGCTTGCATGGCGGGGTCAGCGGATCCGCTATCGTCGCGATCGCGCTCGGCACCAGCCGGTAATACGCCCAGACACCGCGCTTCTCCGCTCCAGCAAGCCGGCCTCGTTGAGGACGCGCATCTGGACGACCTTGGCGCGACAGCGGCCAGCCGCTGTCGACGGCTCGGACGGCTGGATCATTGCCAGGCTCGGTCTCGCGGTAGCCGTCTACCCGCGTGTGGCCCTGCGGGCCGAGCGGGTGCCGGTCGCCGTGCCGGTCCCCGGCTCACTCCGGCCTCGGGTTGCCCGGAATCGACGTTGGGAGGATCGCCGAGCTGCGGTGAGCGGAGTCTTACAGCAGGGCGGGATGTCTGATGAGGAAAATCCCCTGCACACTGCCAAGGCGATGACCGCCCACCAAAATGAACCTGGACGCAGGCCTCTGGCTGCCCACGCTCGCGGACCAATAGGGCGCCGACACCATTGGATCGATCATGGCGAGCCGAAAGCAGCTTCCCAACCACGGGGGTTGAGACCACCCTGACCTTGGGCACCCGGCCCACTAGCCGGGATTCACCCGAGGCCCGAGCTGCTCCGGCGTCAGGGGTGCTGGCGCCCGCGGCTGCGGCCGGTACGCGGCGCAGGAGACAGCGGACGATACCGGCGCCCCCTGCTCCCAATTTGCTCCCAATTTAAGGGGCAACAGCCGGGAAGCCCGTTACCGGTTCCTCCGGCGACGGGCTCCCTACCTGCCTATATTGATGGTGGACGATACTGGGATCGAACCAGTGACCTCTTCGGTGTGAACGTAGTCGTCTACTCGGCCGGGATCCGGACGACGAAGCGTCACCATCGCCGAGTCATAGAGGCGCATCCTTGACTTCCCACGGCACAGTGCCTGGTGAGTGTCGGTCGACGGTACCCCCGTGGAGGCTGCCGTACGCAGAGGTGGCCTTGCTGTTGGTGGTGACAGGGGACAGGCCCCTGCCACCACCTGACATCAGGTCACGCTGGTCGTGGGGTCGGCTCCTCACCCTGCGGTTTGTGGCTGCTGAGCATGCGAACGGTGGTACTGGTCTTCACCGGTGACTCGGCTGGCCCTTTCAGGAATGGGTTGATGTAGACCGGGCGGCGAAGCGATCGGCCTGGGCCGTGGGCTTGGTTGCGCCAGTGGCCGGAAACCCAGAACCGGCTACTTTGACGCCGCCCTTGCTCCCCCGGTGTCGTCTCTGCTGCGTCGCTTGGGCTGCGGCGGCCGCGGATCCGCACGATGCGCACCTCTGGTTGGTCCCGCTTCGTACGGGCATAGGCCTTGACGATGGTTTTGTCGACTCTCGCGACGTCGACCTCTGCGGCCTTCTGAGTGATCAGCAGCCATGTGGCGAACAGGGCGGCTGCGGGGTGGTCGGCATCGATCAGATGGTGCTCGGTGAGGTGGGCGGCCGTCATGGGTACGAGCCAGCCGACTTGCTCCCGGAGCCGTTGCAGGGGTTTGCCGTCGAGTCCGGCCCCGATGGCGCGGTAGAGAACCACCTGCCAGCCATCGGTGGCCAAGGTCCAGGAGGCGGCGATGATCTGGTGTTGGGTCACGGGCCGCGACCAGGTGATGAATACGTTGGCCGGCAGGCCGAGGTCGTGGCCGATGGTGAGGGCGGTGAGCTGGGTGGCGGCGTGTTCGGCGATGTCGGTGAAGTCGTCGTCGATCCAGTACAGACGCGACTGGTCGAGTCCGTCAGCGATCTGGCCGCGCGCTCCGGCGAGCCCGAGCGCAGCGGGCACGTCGTCGTTGCCTCGGTAGAGGTGGGTGAGCCGGTCGCGCACCTTGGGCAGGTCCTTCGCTGCGATGGATGCCGCTGGCCAGGGGGTTGTGGTGAGGAGCGTGCGGCCGGGGAGGCGGGCGTCGAGGAATGCCAGGTGCAGTTCCTGGATGCGCCCTCGTACCTCCGGGTTGGTGCCGACGCCGAGGGCTTGGACGGCTCGGTCGACGACCAGGTCTGGGCGGCCGTCGTCGATGTGGGTCTGGCAGGTGGCGCAGGCTGCCCACGTCTCGCCGAAGTTCTGCACGAGGGTGGCGGTGGAGCCGATGGCAACGGCGGTGACGTTTGCGCCGTGCAGCGTCCAGATCGGGTAGGGGTCGCCGCAGAAGTCGCAGGTCCGGCGGACGGTGGCGAGTTGGCTGACCGGGACGGGCACGGGGACGTGTCCGTCGGTGGCGAGATGGACCGGGTGGACGTGGGTGGGCGGTGTACCCAAGGTGTTGAGCGGGACCAGGCAGGTGCGGCAGGCCATCTCTTCGGGTGGGGCGGTCATGCTGGGGCTCCGTCGATCGGGCGTCGGCGGTCGCGCAGGCGTGGTCCGCAGCGGTGGGGCGCGGGCGGCATGGTCATGCCCGGCTGGTAGGTGACGTGACGGTTCCGCCCGTTGCGCTTCGCGTGGTACATGGCGACGTCGGCCCGGTGGAGCGCGACGTCGGTGAGCGGATCGGTGGCTTCGACGATCGCCAGGCCGATGCTGGCGGTGACAGAGTGCTCGTCGGTGTCGAGGGCGACGGGCTCGGCGATGATCGTCGCGAGCGCGTCGGCGATGCGGTCCGGGTCGCCAGCGCGGCTGGTTAGGAGGACGGCGTATTCGTCGCCGGCGAGCCGTGCGGCGGCGCCCCCGTGGAGGGCGGCGAGGTCGGTGATGCGGTCGCCGATGGCGATGAGCAGGTCATCGCCGTGGTCGTGGCCGTGAGTGTCGTTGACGTGCTTGAAGTCGTCGAGGTCGATCAGGGCGACCGTGATCGGCTGGGCGAGGGCTTCCTCTGCGAGGGCGGCGTGGGCGGCGTGGAGGCCGGCGCGGTTGAGCATGCCGGTGAGCGGATCGTGGAGCATCGAGCGGTGGGTGCCGGCGAGCTGGTGGCGTAGGCGGTGGATGGTCGGCCAGGCGCTGAGCCGGCCCAGGACGTAGGCCACCACAGCGGTGGCGATCATGAGCAGTGGTCGGGACACTGGGGTCCTCCTTTCGGGAGAACCCGGGACGCGGACGTTTCCAGGCGGCGCGTCCCGGGTCCTGATACGACGACGGCCCGCCAGTGGCGGGCCGGTTTCGGTTCCTGCTGCAAGGACTCGTGGCACTGGTGGCCGGAGCGTTCGGGCCAGGGCCAGGCCGGCGGCGCCGGACAGCGGCACGTCGAACCGCACTGCAGATACGACAGCAGCCAGTCACCTCGTGACTGGTCGCGAAATGGTGTCAGCGGCGTACCGGGTGTTTGGCCTGGTCGGCGCGGAGTCTGGCCGGGAGGTCGGCGGGGATCTCGGCGTAGGGCTCAAGGGCCGAGAGCACTTCGGCCGGGTCGAGAATGGTCTCGACCCGGCCGAGGTGGATGACGTCGGGTTGCCGATCGGGTTCGGTCACCGGGTCCCAGGTGAAGTCGACGAGGGTGGCGATGTAGGTGCGGTGTGGGCTCCAGCCGACCTGAATCGTGTACCGGTCGAAGCCTGGCTTGGGTATGAGGGTGTAGAGGCTCATGGGTTCCTTTCGTGGAGATCTCGCGACGTTGCCGAGTCGCTGCCTCCGATGGCCTGCTGGCTGCGAAGGCTGGCGCGGAGACCGCCAGCGGCACTGGTTTTCCGGCGCCGCACTCCCCTGCTCTTGACCCCTCGGGGAAGGCCGGCGCCGCTCGGGCTGAAGGCGCGTTCTGCGGTAGGCGCGAGGGGAGGCTGATGGCCTGGCGGCAGGCGTCCATCGGGCCGGGGACTCAGGCCGGACGGTGTCGGGCGCGTTCCTCCGCCGCTTCGATGATCTTGTCTCGGCGTGCGGTGGGAAGGCTGGCGAGCAGGTTGACGTAGTGCTGTTCCTGTGGAGCGAGCGGTTCGGCGAAGGCCTGCTTGTAGGCGAGGCGGGCTGCTTCGTGTTCGGCCTCGATTGGGCCGCTGTGGTCGTAGGCGGAGGCGACTTCGCGGAGTTGCGCGGCTGCGGCGAGGGGGTCTCGGGACAGCGAGGTGTCGTAGAGACGGAAGTTCGCGGGCAGGTCGGCTGCGGTGATGGCGGTGATTAGGCAGTGGTCGGCTTGGACGCTGTAAGGCCACGAGTTGCCGTCGGTGGGGGTTTCGCCGCGGGCGCGCAGGGCGGCACGCTCGGCATACCAGCGCAACCGGGCTTCTTCCGCTTTGCCGGCGAGGGCCAGCAGGATGGCGCGAACCGGATCCATGATCTTTACTCCTTTTCCATCGGGTCGTCGGGCAGAGCGAGGGGTTCGGAATCGGCGTCGGCGAGGGCCTCCTCGATGACGGTCGGGGGTACCCCGGCCTGTAGGGCTTGAAGGACCGTCTCGGCGAACTGGTAGCTGCTGTCGATACCGAGGGCGTGCTCGGCGGCCATGGCGGCGAGGACACCGTCGCCGCAGCGCCAGGCGGTGACCGCGAGCAGGGTGGCCGGCGCCGGTACGAGCGGCTCATGGGCGCGGCGGGTGATGTCAGCCCAGAAGTCGACGTGCCGGCTGTGTGGCTCGGTGAGGCCGACGGCGACGTCCCGGATGTCCCGGTCGACCAGCAGAGTGGTCAGCCACGCCACCTCGTCATCGGTGAGTCGCGCTCCCGCGTCGTGTAGACGTAGCGCGTCGCGGACTGCCCGCTTACCGGCCTCATACATCGCGGTGCCGCCGGCGACGTGCAATGCCTCTAGTCGGATGCGCGCCTCGCGGCTGGCCCGTTGGATGGCGTCGCGCGCGGCGCCGCTCACTGGGGTGATTTGGCCGGCGATCGACGCCCGGTCGGGTCGAACCACGACGCCCGCGATGGTCGCCCGGACCGCAACCGTTGATGCGATGGGGTCGAACGGGGTTCCCTGGGGCGGGCAGCAGGCAGGGTTGTCGCAGATAAGGCTGAACAGGCGATCCCCAGCGATCCGCAGCAAGTCGACGACGGACAGTCCGGCGGCGGCGAAGGCGTCGCTGAGGGCGCGCAGCGCCGGGTCGATGGGGTCCGGCGTGCCGTAGCCGATGATCACCACGTGGGTGAGTGGCTGTTGCCGCTGCACGACGGGGATGAGCTGAGCGGCGAGGGCGTCCAGCTGGTGTGCGTACTCTGAGCCGGCGGGCAGGTCCCCACGTGCGGCGAAGACGATCCGTCGGCCGTTGCAGGCGATGACGACGACGCTGCCTTCACTGGGATGAAAACCGATGAGGTAGGGCACGGCGGCGGCCAGATCGGCCGGCGAGCGGACTGTCACTTTGTTCTCGGGTAACGACACGATGACCTCCACAATGTGACTCGGGTCGAAGGGATGGGATTGCCGACGGCATCTGGGCCGGGCGGGGGTGCATAGACCTGAAGCCCAGTGGTGGTACCGGCGGCGGCTTCCGGCTGGTGACGTACAGCAGCAGGCGGCCATCCGAGTGGTGGCCGCCTGACCGACGGTTGCTACGCGCGATCGCCAAAGGCGCGAGCGGGCTTGATGGATTGCGGCGTTCTGAGGCTGGCGCTGGCGGCCGACCGAAGCGGTGGGCGAATGCCGTCGCGGATGCGTCAGAGGAGCGCGAAGAAAGAGAAAAGAAGGAATCCTCAGGCTATGCGGGCTCCCGAAGGCAGGGCCCCACGTGTCAGAACTGGCTATCTGTCAGGCCCTGACAGCCCAGCCGCCGCGAGCCGGCACCTCGGCGGGAGCGCCAACGGAGGCGTCTATGGACGCTGAAGCACGAGGACGTCCTCGTGCGCGATCAAGTGCATGGGAATGCCGTCGTCGCGGGCGCGGCGTACAGCCAGCAGCACGAACATGTTGGCCCGGTGGACGATATGCCCGTCGCGGACAGCGGCGAGCATCGCTGCGCACCGCTGCAACGGGATCAGCCCGACCGACCGGGCGACGGTGAGCAGCTCGCCAGGCAGATCTATCAGGTCGTCGCGCTGGCGGCGCACCGGCCGGCAGGTGATCACGACGATCCCGCCGGGGCGCAGAAGCTGGTAGCTGGCGGCAAGGATCGCGGCGAACCCGTCGAGTAGACGCGACCAACCACCGTAGGCGAGGTTGCCGCTGTGCCGGTCCCCGTAGTGGTGGTGTCGCTTGCGCACGCCTGCGCTCGTCGTCTGGACCAGTCCGTGAGTGCCGCGTCCGTACGGCGGCGAGGTGAGCACGAGCGAGACTTGGCCGACGATGGTTGCGGGCACCAGGTCGAGCAGCCCGGTGGCGTCGCCGGTGAACACCCGCGCGGTTCCGGGAGCGTTCTGCCCTGTGGCAAGAGCGATGTTGGCCTCGGCGATGGCGGTGTAGCGGGGTTCGATGTCGATGCCGAGTCCATGACGGCCGAGGTGCATGGCCTCGACCAGGGTGGTCCCGACCCCGCACATCGGGTCGAACACCAGATCCCCCGGCCGGCTGTAGGTGGCGATGGCATGAGCAGCCGCGTGGGGCAGCATCTTGGCCGGATGGCTCGACGTCGTCGGAATGTACCGGCCGCGCCGCTGGTCACGGGCGGGTATCTGGCAGGTCAGCCACACCGAGGTGATCGGAAGCGAGTCACCCATGGCCGTCGCCGCGCTGCGTGGTGCCTCGGGTCAGGATCAGCACGTCGGTGTGGATGTCGAGGTGCGTGCGCAGGCCACGCCGGGGCGGTCGGTCAGCCGCCACGACGTGCTGCAGATACATCAGTCCGCTCCGCTTGGCGGCGATGACCACGTCGACAGGCAGGGCAACGTTGTCGTGCGGCAGCAGCACCGCGACACAGCCACCAGGCAGCAAACTCGCACGGCAGCGGGTGAAGAACTCTTCCGGTGCGGCGGCCTCGTGGGGCGGCCAGCCGGAGACGATCAGCGTCGCCGGTTCCGGGCTCCGCTCTCCAGGGCCCGCCAGGGTCAGATGGGCACGGCGCTGCGTGCCGATAATCGCGCGGGCCAACTGCGGCCCCACCGTCAAGTCGATGATCAGATCGGATGAGTGGCTGAGATTGTGGACCAGCCGCACGCCCATCGCGTTGGACATGGTCTCCCCCGCCTGCGGCGCGGGGACCGGCCACACGGTGATCGGCACGGGCGGGTCGCCGGGCACCACATCCCCTACAGGATCGGGTGCGCGACGTGGATTCTTGTCGGTCATAGGCACGTGGCCCCCGGACCGGCGGACGTACTGACGATTCCCAGGGCCACGCTGACAGGCCGATCGAACCCACCCCCGGTCTGACAAAACCCATCACCCCGGCGGCAAGCGGCGCCAGGTCAGCAGGTCGACCCGCTCTGACCGGTGTGGACCTGACAGGTTCGGACATGACCCGTCCGACCCTGACAACCGACTCTGGTGTCAGGCTGAGCTGTCCCAATCGAGGGCCTCGGGAACGTCGCACCAGGCGACGTCCTCCGGTCGAGGGGACCTCACCGTGGCACCAACGACGCATGCAACGCCGACCCACACGGCGTTGAGCGCCGCCGAGAAGGCGTTCGAGCTGCTGACCTGCGAACCCGCACCGCTGATGTTCGACGCACGGCCAGTGCCAGGCCTGCCGGACAGGCCACTGCCCTTGGACGAGCTACGCACGTTGCTGCTCGGCGAGCATCACAGCAGCGACACCACCGACGTGCTGTGGCGACAGCTGGCCCACCACGCCCGCGAGTGGGGGCCGGCCTGGGTCGTAGGCGCGATCGGCGTCGCGCTCCCGGCGCTGACGCACCTCGCGGCAAGGATCAGCCGCGGCAGGCCGAGGCACGCCGACGACGTGGACTCCGAAGTCCTCGCTGGCTTCCTTGACGCTCTCCGCACCGCAGACCTTGCGCCGCCGCGGTTATGGCTCCGGTTGTGCTGGGCCGCCTGGCGCGCCGCGGTCGCGGTCGTCAAGGTCGACGACGGTGAGGAACTGCCACCCGACCTCGCTACCGGCTCGCGGTCGCCCAGAATGCCCTACGGGCATCCTGACCTGCTGCTCGGCCGGGCAGCAGCCGCCGGCATGATCACCCCCGACACCGCCGAACTGATCAGCGCGACCCGTTTCGGCGACGCCCTGATCGAGCACTTGGCCAGCGAGCAAGGCGTGACCGCATCTGCACTGCGGATGCGCCGGCGTCGCGCCGAGCACCTCGTGGCCGCCGCTGTCAGCCGGGGCGACCTGTCCGGCCCAAGTCCTTCCGACTACCGCGCTCACAGGCCCTGACTATGGCTGTGGGCTAACCGAGCCCTCGGGACGGGGAGAGACCGATTGAACCGCGAGGACCCAACCCGCGCCTGCTCCGCTCGGCGCGCGGCAGATGAGGGCGTTCTTAGCTATCGGCTCCAGGGTTGGCGAGTTTAGTGACGATATGTCGAGCGCAGGTGGTCCGGCTACGGGGTGCGCGGTCGGCGGCGAAGTGTGTGTCGTAGGTGCGTCACACGCAGTCGCCAGGCCAGTCGTTCGGCGGTGACTGCCGCCCGGCCAAGCCAGGCGCCGCGCTCCCTCGGCGCTCTACCGATCGGGTTGCTGAGCAACGCGGTGATTTCGTCGCGATCCCGCCGATCGCCGGTGCGGATCTGTGTGATTGGCGCCGGTCCGGCGACAACGGCGAGGAGGGTCACCGCGCGCAGGACGAGAACGGCATAGGCGGGGGTGAGGGGTGTGGGCAGGCCGTGGGCGATGTCGTTGCGCAGGTTCGCCCCCCAAGGCCCGGCGAGCAACCACGTGAAGAAGTACGCCCATGACTCGTCCAGGGCGATGTCTTCGAGCTTGGCAAGCAGGCTGTAGAGGCCGGGATAGCCGCCAGGGCTGTTTGCGGCTTCGGCGCGGTAGATGCCTTCATCGAGTTCGATCAGCAATGCGCGGGCAGCAGCCTCGAACTTGGGGGTGGCCAGATGCAGGCACGACTCGATGTCGCGGTGCCAAAAATGCCGGAAGGCCTTGGCAAGGCTGCGGGCCAAGGCTGGATCGCGGGCACCGCGAGTGAGTAGATAGTCGACCAAGCCGTCCTCAGTGGGAATGCCGTAGCGGTCGGCGAGCCGATACATGCCGGTGGCGACAAGCCGGCCGTAGTTCTCTGCGCGGACCTCGGCGAAGAAGGCGAGCTCCTGCTTCTCGACGTCCGCCTCGGTAGCAGCGCTTGCTCGGGGCAGGCCGTCGGCGAACCGAACCGGGCGCAGAATCAGGCTCAGGAAGTTGTCGTCGCGGGTGTCCGCAGCGAGCGCGCGCAGCACGGCGATGTCGCCAGTCGGGCACCTGCTCTCGAGGAACTCGTCCATGGCCTCCTGCCAGTCGGCAGGGCGGGTGAACAAATCCAGGAATGGCTCGATTCGGTGAGCGGGTACCTCCGTGGAAGCGGCGATTGTCTGCCACGGCATGTCGATGCTCTGCATTCCCGCGACGGCTCGGCGTTCGAGATCACCGAGGCCGCGATCGCGGGCGATCTGCGCGGCCGTGGTGAGCCGGGCCATCCGTACCATAGGGCTCGGGGCTGTGTCGGCGTCACGAAAATAGGCGTTGACTTCGTCGCGGGCAATGGCCCGCAGGGTGGCGGGGTCCTGGGTACGGGTGCGGCGATAGCGTGCGACAGCGGTCGCGGTCCTGCCGTGCTGGCACACAGTCGCAGCGCGACGGAGCAGGTCATCGACATCGATCGGGTCTGAGGCCAGCGGCGCCTTTTTCGACCGCAGAGGTCCGCGGGCCAGTGCCGCCAGAATCGGTAAGAGTATCCCGGGCCGTTCGCCGGGGCCGTCGGTGATGACGTCGTCGGCGACCTGCGCGAGCAGGACGCGAGTCTGCTCCGCAAGTTCCACGCCGTTGATCTGGCGTGTCAGAGTCCAGGCACGCAGTAGGAACTCTAGGCGGCGCATGTCGATGTCGCCGGTGCCGGCGAGCTGTACGTAGGCCCGCGCGGCCCGGTCGGCATGACGCCCCGCACCAGGCACCCGCCGACACCAGAGCAGATCATTGAACTGGGCGATCGCCGCGGGTTCGCGAGCGTTGCCAGCGACGGCCTGCCATAGCTGAATCACCGGTTCGGTCAGGTCCCGGACGGCCGGTAGCAGTCCATTCCCGCCCACCTTCAGCTCGCAGCCAGGCTCCTCATCACCTCGAGCAAGGCGCAAGGAATACGTCACCGCCCGGCACAGCTCACGCTGCAGCGCGGCGACATCACCGAGTTCGTCGGGAGCCGTGGCTTCCGCGATGGCGGCAGCAGCGGTCCACGCCCTGGCATCCCCGGCCAAAGCGCGATCAACGACGCCAATCGCGAAGCTCACGTGTGCAGGCAGAAAAGTGTAGGGGACCGCCTCGGCTGGCACCTCGTCGGTGGCATTGGGCTGCGCTTCCTCGTGTTCTTCACTCATGCCCTTGCCCTTCGCCCGTTTCCGAAGACCGAGAATTACAGCTGCACGGCATCTTGTCACCTCGATCGGCTGCGCTGAGCCAGCGCCGGCCGTCCTGAGCAAGGCCAAGGGCCGAATGTTCGCCCGCTCGCTGACCAGTCGTGTCAGGGCGTGACAGGCGACAGGCGGGTTCGATCTGTCTAACAGCGCAGTTCTGGGCGGTGCATGTCCTGCATGGCATGCCCGCCCGGCGGGGGTCGTTCGCGCGGCGGGTCTGAGGTGAGTTTGGCATGGCTGGCGCGGCGTACTGACACCGCGATCCCTGCGCTAGATCGCAAGGGAGGAGCGCCCCCACCGACTCACATCGTTCCCTCCCGAGATCCCCGCCGGGCGGCACACAGAACCGGTTTGGAGTGCCGTCATGCATCTGACGCTGTCCGTCCTGTCGGAGGTCGCCGCCGCGCCACAGCCGGTGGCGGTCAATTCCATCAATCAGGTCATCTCGAACATCACCGGCTGGATCATGGGCATCATCGCGTTGGTCGCGACGATGTTCCTGGTCATCGGCGGTCTTCGGTACATGGCCGCCGGCGGTGACCCGGCCCAGGTCGAGCAGGCCAAGGGCAACTTCAAGTCCGCGTTGGTCGGCTACGCCTTGGCCGTGTTGGCCCCGGTGATCCTGCAGGTGTTGCAGGGCATCCTCGGCGGCTGAGGATGACCACCTGGGTGATGAACGATCTGGTCCGCTGGCTCGCCGAGCGGGTGATCGATCTTCTTGGTGGCCTGCTGGCCTTCCTGACGTCCTCGATCTTCGTATCGCCGGATGTGACCGGGCTGCCGCAGGTGCAGTCGATCGCCGGGAAGAGCGCCCTCGTGGTCGACGCCTGCTTCATTCTCGCGATCATCGCCGCGGGCGCCGCGGTCATGCTGGGCGACACCGTCGAGACCCGCTACACGGTCAAGCAGCTCGTGCCGCGGCTCGTGGTCGGGTTGGTCCTGTCGACGTTCGCGGTTCCGTTGACCGGCATGCTCATCGAGGTGGCGAACGCGTTGACCACGTCGCTTGCCGGCGTGGACGCCCCGACGACCGAGGCGGTCACCTTCGTCAAGGCGCGGCTCGCTTCCACGGTGGGGGACCCGAGTTCAGGCCTGCTGATGCTGATCATCGGGCTGCTGATCGTGGTGCTGATGTTCCTGCTCGTCGGCGGCTGGCTGACCCGCATCGCGGTGCTGGTCGTGTTGGCCGGTGTCGCGCCGGTGGCCTTGGCGTGCCACGCGACCCCTTGGACCGAGGGGGTCGCGCAGTTGTGGTGGCGGTCGGTGCTGGGCTGTCTTGCCACCCCGACGCTCCAGGCGGTCACCTTCTCGGCCGGCGTCAACCTGGTGATCGATCCGCGGGGGAACCTGCCGGTCCTGCTCGGCCTGCCTGGCTCCGACACCCTGAACCTGCTGCTCGTGGTCGTCGTGCTGTGGATGACGGTCAGGATTCCGAGCCTGGTGCGGCGGTTCTCCGGTCAGCAGGGCCGCAGCGTCGGCATCGGCGGCGTCGTCCTGCGAACGGTGGCCCTGCAGGGGATGACCCGCAACCTGGGCCGACTCAGAGCCGCCCCGGTCCGGCGCACGCCGCTGGCGTCGAGCAACCCCATCCGCCCGCCCTACCGCCACATGCCCGGCGTCTACCCCAGCCCGGAGTGATCAATGAACAATCTGGATGATGCGGCGCCGCGTGCGGTGGTGCCGGCCAACGTCAACGAGCCCGACCGGGTCGCGTTCGGGCTCACCTTCCGTCAGCTCGGCATCATCGGCGGCGTCGGCTTGGCCGCTGCCGGTGTCTACCGCTCGTTCGGGCATCTGCTGCCGCGGCCCGTGTGGCTCGTCGGCGGTGCCGTCGTGTTCGCTGTCGCGGTCGTGGTGGCGCTCGGCCGCCGCGACGGCCTGCCCTTGGACGTGTGGCTGCGGCACGCCTTCACCCTCTCGCACAGCCCTCGCGTGCTGACACCCGGCGCGGCCCGCGCGGTCCCGGGCGCGGCCGTGGAGGGGAAGCCGATCGTGCCGGCGCTGTTGCGGTCGCCGGTGACGGCGGTCAGCCCCGCTGGTGTGCTCACCAGCGCGGGTAGCGACAAGGTGGTGATCGCCTGCGGCACCACCAACGTTCACCTGCGCACGGGCGGTGAGCAGGGCGCGTTGCTGGACGGGTTCGGCCGGTTCCTCAACGGCTTGACCGGGCCGGCGCAGATCGTCGTGGCCGCGCAGCGCCACGACCTGGCCGCACACGCGAGCGCTGTCGCCGATCACGCCCGGCGCCTGCCGCACCGGGCGCTGCAGGCCGCCGCCGAGGACCACGCCGCGTTCTTGCTGGAGCTTGACGGCGAGCGTGATCCGTTGCGCCGGCAGGTCCTGGCGGTCGTCACCGGCGCGCGAGCGGGCGACACCGCGGTGCGGGCGTTGTCCGGGCTCGGCGTGCACGCCGCCGTGTTGGACGGGTCTGCGGTGTGCGCCGCGCTCGCGGGCGCGGTCGACCCGTTCTCCCCACCGGCACCCGGCCCTCGCGCGGTGCCCGGCGTCCCCATCACCTTGCGGAGCAGCACATGAACCTGTTGAAAACCCCCAAGAAGAGTGTCCGAGTCGTAGAGGGCATGCCAGCGCCGGCCGCGTTGTCGCTCACCCCGTCGCATGTGCGGGTTGGTGACGGTTACGCCGCCACCTACGTCGTGTGCGGCTACCCGGCGGAGGTCGGCCCGGCGTGGCTCGACCCGCTGCTGTCTTACCCGGGGCGCGTCGACGTCGCCGTGCACCTGGACCCGGTGGTGCCGCAGTTGGCCGCGCCGATGCTGAAGCGTCAACGCGCCCGCCTCGAATCCTCGCGCCGGCTCGACGCCGACGCCGGCCGGCTGGGCGATCCGATGGTCGAGGCCGCCGCGGCCGATGCCGCCGATTTGGCTGAGCGGGTCGCCCGTGGGGCGGCGAAATTGTTCGAGGTCGGCATCTACGTCACCCTGCACGCCCGCACCCTCGACGACCTGGCCACCCTCACCGAGGGCGTGAAGTCCGCTGCGGCGAGCGTGCTGTTGGACCTGCAACCGGCGACGTTCCGTCACCAGCAGGGCTGGCTCTCGACGTTGCCGGTCGGGGTGGACCCGCTGCGGATGCGCCGTGTGCTGGACACCACCGCTCTCGCGGCGGCGTTTCCCCTCGCCTCGCCAGACCTTCCCGCCCCTACACCGGGCGACGTCGCCTCGGCGGAGGGGGTGTTGTACGGGGTTAACACGACCTCCAACGGGGTGCTGGTGTGGAACCGGTGGGCGCAGGACAACCACAACTCGGTCGTCCTCGCTCGCTCCGGGGCGGGCAAGAGCTACTTCGTCAAGCTCGATGTCTTGCGCAACCTGTATCAGGGCACGACCGTCAGCGCCATTGACCCGGAGGACGAGTACACGCCGCTGGCCGACCACGTCGGCGGCACGGTGGTGCAGCTGGGCGTGCCCGGGGTGCGTATCAACCCGCTCGACCTGCCCGATGACCGGCGGCCGGATACGCTCACCCGACGTGGCCTGTACCTGCACACGTTGATCGCGGTCATGCTGGGCGCTGCCCCGCCGCCGGCGGAACGCGCGGCCCTGGACCGGGCCATCACCGCGACCTACGCCCGCGCCGGAATCAACGCCGACCCGGGCACCTGGACGAAGCCCGCTCCCCTGCTGCGTAACCTGGCCGAGGTGCTCGCCGGGGACGGCGATCCGGCGGCCGAGCAGCTGGCCGCCCGGCTCGTTCCCTGGACGGTGGGGAACTTCGCCGGTCTGTTCGACGGGCCTACCACCACCGTCCCGCACGGGCATCTGGTGGTCTGGTCGCTGCGGCACCTGCCCGACGAGCTGCGGACCGTCGGCACGCTGATGGCGCTCGACTCGATCTGGTCGGGCATCGACACCCCGCCAGCCGGCACTAGCCGGGGTCGGCATCTGGTGGTGGTGGATGAGGCGTGGCTGCTGATGCGCGACGGCGAGGGCGCGCGGTTCTTGTTCCGGATGGCGAAGGCGGCCCGCAAGCGGTCGGCGGGGTTGTGCGTCGTCACGCAGGACGCGGCGGATGTGCTGTCGACCGACCTGGGGCTCGCCGTGGTGTCCAACGCCGCGACGCAGGTGCTGATGCGCCAGAGCACTCAGTCGATCGACGCTGTGGTGGAGGCGTTCAACCTCACCGCGGGTGAGGCGCGGCTGCTGCTGGCCGCGCCCCGGGGCGAGGGGTTGCTCGTCGCGGGCCGGTCGCGGATCCCGTTTCGCAGCGTCGGGTCGGCCGCGGAGCACGCGATCGCCGTCACGGGCATCGGGGAGACCGAGTGACCGCCACCCCGGGCTGGCCCGCCGAGATGGGGCATTGGGTGCTCGCCCGGCCGTGGCTGGCCTTCGTCGCCGCCGCGATCGTTGTCGCGGCGGTGTTCGGGCATGACCAGGTGCTCGCCTGGCGGCACCGGCGGTTCACCGCCGGCGCGCGATGGCTGACCATCGCCGCCCCACCGCAGGTCACCGCCGAGGCCGCCGCAGCGTTCTGGACCACCCTCACCGGCGTCCTCACGCCGTCGGTGTGGCGCCGCCGGGTGTTCGGCTACCCGCATGTCGGCTGGGAGTACACGTGGACCGGCCGCGCGCTGACCATCCGGGTCTGGGTGCCCGGCACGGTGCCGCCCGGCGCGGTCGAGGCCGCCGTCCGCGCGGCCTGGCCCGCCGCCACCATCACCACCACAGATGCCGCCGCGCCGATCCCGCCGCAGGTCGGTGAGGGGGTGGGTGGGGCGCACTGGCCGCAGCACCCCGATGGGCTGCCGCTGCGCAGCGACCACGACACCGATCCGCTGCGGGCGCTGCTCGCCGCCGGCGCCGAGGTCGGCCCCCGCGAGCACGCCTGCGTGCAGGTCCTCGCCCGGCCGGCGCCGGCCCGCCGGGTCCGCGCCGCCCGCCGGGCCGCGGCAACGGCCGCCACCCACCCGCACGGGCGGCCGGACCTGGCCGCGCGGGCGGTGTCGGGCATGGCGAGGCTGGCCGTCGAGCCGCTGCTGTGGCTGCTCGAGGTGTTCACGCCGGGCCCGTCCAGGCCGCCGCGCGCCTCGGCTGCGGCGGGTCGGGTGGCCGAGCGGGATCCGGTGGCCGCGGCTGAGGCCCGCACGGTCGTGGACAAGGCGGTGCGGGTACCGCACTTCGAGATCGCGGTCCGGTTCGCCGTCGCCCGCGACCCGGCCACCACACCACCAAACACGGAGCGGGCCAGGCAGACCCGTGAGCGGCTGATCGGGCTGGGGCACACCATCGCCTCGGCCGCCGCCACGTACACGGGCCCGAACCGGCTGCGGCGCATGAAAATGCCCCACCCGGTCGCCACCCTCGCCGGGCGCCGGTTGCGGCGGGGGTTCCTGGCCACCGTGGCGGAACTCGCGGCCCTCGCCGCGCTGCCGCAAGACCTCGCCGTGCCCGGCCTGGACCGCGCCCGAGCGAAGGCTGTGCCGGCGCCCGTGCAGGTCCCCGGCGGCGGGCGTGGCGTCAAGATGCTCGGCCGCGCGCAGATCGGCCGCCACAAGGTCGGGTTGACCGTCACCGACGCCCGCCAGCACGTGCACGTGGTCGGCAAGACCGGCGTCGGGAAGTCCACGCTGCTGCTGAACATGATCCTCGGCGACATCAAAGCCGGCCGGGGCACGGTGGTCATCGACCCGCGCGGAGACCTGATCACCGACATCCTCGACCGGCTCCCCGCCACCTCCGCGAACAAGATCGTGATCATCGACCCGGACCAGGAGAACCCCGGCTGCTTCAACCCGCTCGATGACCGGGGCGACCCGCACCTGGCGGTGGACAACCTGGTGGGGATCTTCGCGAAGATCTTCCAAGGGCAGTGGGGGCCGCGGATGGACGACACGATGCGGGTGGCGTGCCTGACGCTGATGCGCCACGCCAAACCGACGCTGAGCCTCGTGCCGTCGCTGTTGCAGGACAAGGACTTCCGGGCCCGGTTCACCCACGGCCTGGACGACCCGGACGGTCTCGGCGGGTTCTGGGTCTGGTACGACGGCATCAACGAGCAGTTCCGCGGGCAGGTCATCGCCCCGGTCCTGGCCCGGCTACGGGCGTTTCTGCTGCGCGACTTCGTCAAGTCGGTCATCGGCAACGCGCACAGCTCGTTCGACATGGGTCGGGTGCTCGACGGCGGGGTGCTGCTGTGCCGGCTGCCCAAGGGGGTGCTCGGGGAGGAGACGACGCGGATCCTGGGCTCGCTGATTGTCGCCCGTGTCTGGCAGGCCGCCATCGCCCGCGCCAGCATCCCGGAGGACCAGCGCCGCGACGCCGTGCTGTACGTCGACGAGTGTCAGAACTTCCTGACCCTGCCCGGCTCGGTCGGGGACATGCTGGCCGAGGCGCGGGGGTTCCGGCTGGGTCTGGTGCTGGCGCACCAGGACCTGGCGCAGCTCCCGAAGGATGTCGCTGCGGCGGTGTCCGCCAACGCCCGGTCGAAGCTGTTCTTCAACGTCGACCCGGCCGACGCCCGGGAACTGTCCCGCCACACCAGACCGGAGCTCGACGAGCACGACCTCGCCCACCTCGACGTCTACACCGCCGCCGCGCGGCTGCTGGTCGGCAACCGGGAGCTGCCTGCGTTCACGTTCACCACCAATCCGCCGGCGGAGGTGGTGGGTGAGGCGACCGCGATCCGTCAGGAGTGCGCCGCCGCGCACCGCCGCGCCGACGGTGAGCCGCCGATGCAGCAGGTCGCCCGCTCGGTGATGAAACGGCGGATGGCCAGCCGGGAGCGCTGAGCGAAGGCCTGCTCGTTTCGGGCCTCGTCCGGGTGCTGCGGTGAGGGCTCGCTTGGGGGTGTCGGCGAGACGAGACCTCGCCCGAGCCCTCCCCCAGCCGTCTGTCAGGTGCCTGACCTGCCCGTGCCTGGCCTGCCGTCGGCCTGTCCGCGAGATCAACTCGTCCAGACTCCCTACCGGGACTCTCTCTGCAGGGGTACCCATGCCGCAATCGCGCTCTGCTGACCTGCTGGCCATCTACCCGCACATCACCAGCCGGGACCGGCAGCTGCTCCACCTCCTCGACGACCATCACGTCCTGACCACCGATCAGATCCACCAGCTGTTTTTCCTGGCCCGACGTACCTGCCAGATCCGCCTCAGCGAGCTGTACGGGCTGGGCCTGCTGGACCGGTTCCGGTTCGCGCGCACCGGCGGCGGCAGCCAGCCGTGGCACTGGACCCTTGGCCACAACGGACACCGGTTCCAGGCCGCCGCCCACGAACGCCCCGAGCCGACCGCCCGGGCGAGCCGGCAAGCCGTGCAACGGGTGTCGGCCAGCCCGACCCTGACCCACCTGCTCACGGTCAACGAGTTCTTCGTCCGGCTCAAGACCCACACCCGGCGCCATCCCGAGGCGCGTCTGGACCGGTGGTGGTCGGAGCGCACCACCACCCGGCAGTTCCGCACCATCACCGCCGACGGCCACGGCATCTGGACCGCCGCCGGCGCCAGCGTCGGATTCTGGCTGGAGGCCGACACCGGCACCGAGCCGCTGGGCCGGCTGACCGGCAAACTCGACCGCTACGCCACCCTGACCCGACGCGTCGGCATCCGGTACCCGGTGCTGTTCTGGCTCGGCAGCGCCGCCCGGGAGGAACACCTGCACCGGCTCCTACGCGGGCGACGCGGCGACGTCCTCGTCGCCACCGCCACCCATGACACGGACCCGGCGCAAGCGGTGTGGCTGCCGGTCGGCGCCACCGGCAGAGTTGGGCTCGCGCAGCTACCCACCGACCACGGTCAGCCGGTGGCGGACAACCCCAACTTCGACGACGGAGTCTTCGTCCTCTGACACGACCTGTCAGCCGACCCGCCGGAACCTGTCAACGCAGGTGAAGCACATGATCATGATTACTGGTCGAGGGCGTGCTGTCAGGTCACGACGCTACGGTGCAGCTTCTTCTCTTTTTTCGCACCGCAGCCCGTCTGTCCTCCCCGGATCTGCCCGCGCCAGCGGGTCACCCCTCGGCCCACCATCCGGTCGGCCCCGTGACCCGCCCCGCGCCTTTCCCGGCAGCACTCCACCACAGACGCCGCATCCCGGTGGCACCACCACACCCGCAGTCGAACCATGCCTTCGCGAAGGGAGCACCCCGTCATGCCCGCACTCACCAACACGTCCCTCACCGACCAGGTCATCACCGTCTGCTTCGCCCCCGGCCAGGACGCCGACTGGTTCGCCGCCTCCGAAAAGGTCCACGACCTTCTGCAGGCCAACGGCACGCCGTCGCGCCGCTACCGCGTCCGGCACCGCTGCCTCATCGGCTGGCTGACCCGCTTCATCGGCTACTACCTGCTCGACGCCGCCCGCCGCTTCGGCGCGATCACCATCGCCGCCGGCGGCCGCAAGAGCCGCCTCGACCTGACCGGCACCGCCGCCACCGCCGCACACGACGCCGCCCTGCGCTGGCGTGCCTGGCACACCCACGTCGCCGCGACCACTCCCCCGGCCCGGCCGTTTGAGGACTACCTCGCCCAGCACCACGCCGATCCCGCCAAGGTCAGCGCCCACGAGGCCCGCCGACGCTTTGAGCAGCAACCCCGCGTCCTGGCGATGCTCGCCCACCACCTCGACCCGTACGAGCTGCCCGCCTACCAAGCCGGCGAAGCCACCTACACCGGCCTGCACTGGCGCATCGCCCTGGTCGGCGACGCGTTGATCACCACCGACGGTCGCCTTCTCACCCCCGCAGGCGGCTCCGTCGCCGACCGGTTCCGCTTCCTCAACGACGCCTGCGCCTACCTGCGCAGCCTCGACCGACGCGCGCGGCTGTGCGCCGTCACCATCGCCTGACACCCCCCGACCCGAAGCACCACGGCCGGTCGCAGCCCTGCTGCGACCGGCCTTCGCCATGTCCCCACAGTTGGAAGGAGACCCCTGATGTTCCTGACCGATCCGGTGCTGCGGCGCATCGCCGCCGACACCAACGACGTTCTGCCCGAGCAACAGTGGCGCCACGACACCGCCACCGCCGAACCGATCGGTGACCTTGCCCGCCTCCTGCACAAGACCGCGCTCGACTTCACCGACAGCACCACCAACCTCGACCAGGCCCTCACCAGGCTGGGTGCGCTCGCCGAAACAGGCCGACGAGGACTGGCTGCGCACGCCGGCCTGTACATCCCCGGTCACCACCAGGTCGTCACCGATGCTCTCGCCGCCCGCGAGCGGCACACCGTCCTCGGCGTCACGCTCACTGCCTGCTACCGCGCCTGGCGCAACCACCGGCCGATGAACGAAGGCGACGAGCGACACGTGCTTCTGCGGCGTTGCGACCCGTCGCGTGGCGTGGCGACCCTGCAGCGCAAGGATCCGGACACGTGGCTGGTGATACCCGACGCCGAAGCCGCCGCCGCCTTCGACATCCCCTACCCGCAGCGCATCGTCGGCGAGGTCACCCGCACCGAACGGGGATGGGCGCCGACCGCCTACGTTGCCCGTGCGCATCAGGTTCCGCTCGCCACGGTGTACTCCCTGCCGATCCGGGGTGAGCTCACCTCGGCCTGCCGGACGCTGCTGCGCTGGTGGAACCTGCGCCACTCCGACGCCTGGCACAACCGCACTCCCGCACAGCTCACCCCCGCCGAACTCGTCCACCTCACCGACTGACGGGGCAGCGTGATGCCGCACCTCAACCTGGTCGAGCGGTGGATTACTGCGGCGACCGGCCGCACCCTCGACCAACACGCCGTCGACCCCGTCCCCGCCGCCGCGCACCTACCCGAGGCCGCCGACGATCTCCGGCACCTACGCGACGAGCTGCTGCTCGCCGTCGACCACCTGCGTACCAGACTCCTCAATGAAGACGACCTACATGCATCCGCCGCCGCTATCACGGGAGCGGCTAAGACGATCCAGAACCTGGCCGGCGAGTACGGCAACGCCCGCGCTCGGATAGACGCCCTCATCGGCGACGAGACGCGGACCGCCTACGCGCTGACCCACCCTGGGCAGCAGGTACGTCGGCGCTACGTCGACCCCGGCGACACCGTGCTGGTCGTTCTGCCGCACACCGACTCCTGCCGCGCGCTCAACCTCGCGGGACACACGGCCGACGTCAGGGTGGGCAGCTCCGACGCCAGGTTTCGGCCGCCCGGCAGCGTCAGCTCGGTGCGGCTGTCCCACAGCGATGCCGGCATCTACCGGGACCGCACCGAGAACCGCCTCTACACCCTGCAGCCTGCGGCAGGCGCACCCACCACCTCAGGCCGGTAATCGACCGGTCTCATCGCGGCGCCCTTCACCGGGCGACGAATGGCACACCTCGCACGGCACGGCGCTCCCGACGCGCGCCTGCCGCCCCGGCTGTCACCCGCGGCCCGGCTCACCATCCGGGCGGCCTCACTCGCGCCGCTATCCGAACTACGTCCCCAAGAGAGGAACCCCATGAAAGACCTGTCCCTGACGCCTGCAGCGCAGGCTGTCCTCGACGCCCTGACCGACCTTGGCCAGGGTGACGTGCACGAGTTGGCCGACCGCGCCGGAAAGGCGCGCTCGACCACCGACAAGGCACTCAAGTCCCTGGCCGACGCCGGCTTGATCGTTCCGGTGGACACCGACGCCGATGCGGCCGACGGCGCGTCCACCCGGTGGGCCCTGCCCGCTCCGGACGGCGCCGCCGCTGCGGAACCGGACGCTGCCGTCGATCTCGGCGACCAGCAGACCGCCGCCGCGGACGACGAGAGCGAGCAGCTCATCGGATCGGATCTCGACACCTCGGCGAGCGAACCTGCCAACGGCGGCGCAGCTGATCCATCCCGCGACGACCACGCGGACAAGGCGCCGGATGAGGCGGAAGACGAGACCGATCACGACGACAGCCGCGGACGCGACGACGACAGCAGCGAGGCCGGTGAGAGTTCCGCCGTCGTTGCGGTGCAGCCGGCGCGGCCCGGTGACCGCAAGGTCATGGCCATCAAGGGAGTCCTGGCCGACTACGGCGACGCCGGCGCCACCATCGACCTGATCGTGGCTGAGAGCGGCATCGGACACGCCACCGCGTCCCGGCTGCTGACCGCGATGGAACAGGCCGACGCCGCCCGTCGACTGCCCGGCCTGCCCGAGCGGTGGGTAGCCGGACCGACCAGAGCCAGTGAGGTGGACCCGAACCCGGAGCCGCCCCGCTGCCCGCTGTGCTCCCAGGTCGTCCGCGGCCAAACGAGCATGCCGATCGCCGCAGCGGCGGTGCTGCCCCTGATCCGACCGGACGGCACGCTGCACGTCGTCGACGCAGACGGCGAGACCCACGTCGTCGCCATGCCGCTGCGCGCACCCGGCCGCACGCCGCGCGTCGCCCGCAGCACGGGGCCGCGCGGTGACGGGACCGTCAACGCCGACGGCAGCCCACCGTTCGGCCGCGGCGAACTGGAAAGACTCACCCTCGACGTCCTGGCCGCCAACCCCGGCCAGCAGATGACCCCGCAGGACATCGCCACCGTGCTCGCCGGCCAACTCGGCCGCGCGATCAGCTCCGGGGCCGTGCGGAACAACTGCACCAAGGCCGCCGCCAGCGGCCGGATCGTCCTGGTCTCCGACGCGCCGCTGACCTTCGTCCACCCGACGCAACCCGACAGCGACAACCCCGTCGAGACCGACGCGGGCAGCACCGACCAGTCCTGACCAACGCCACTTCCCTGCGGGGGCCGAGCCGCGTACTCGGCCCCCGCCAGCACATTGAGAGGAGCATCCCCGTGCCGCACGAACTCGAGACCTACACCGACGGAACGACTGCCTTTGCCAGCGCACGCCTGTCGGCCTGGCACCAGCTCGGCACCGTCACCCAGGACACGATGAAGGCCGAAGAGATCATGGCCGCCGCCCGCCTCGGCAACTGGGGCGTACGCACCATCCGCACCGTCGGCATCGACATCCTCAACGGCGCCGAGGTGCAGGTACCCGCCGACGACAAGCGAATGACCGTACGCCGTAACCCGGTCACCGGCCAGACCGAATACCTGGGCATCGTCGGCACCGACTACACGGTCGTCCAGAACGAGCAGTGCGCCGAGATGCTCGACCGGCTCGTGGACCAGGTCGGCGGCGCCCACTTCGAAACCGCCGGCAGCCTGCGCCGCGGCAAGAGCGTGTTCGTCACGATGAAGCTGCCCGACGCGATGGAGATCGCCGGGGTGGACCGCCTCGACCTGTACCTCATCGGCACCACCTCCCACGACGGCAGCGCCGCCCTGCGGGTAGACGCCAGCCCGATCCGGGTGGTCTGCGCCAACACCCAACGCGCCGCCTTCCAGCACGCCGTCGGCCACTACACCTTCCGGCACACCTCCAACGTCAACTCCCAGATCAGCCAGGCCCGCGAAGCCCTGGGCCTGATGTGGACCTACATGGAGACCTTCGAGAAGGCCGCCGAACGGATGCTCAACGCGGAGCTGACCATGCGGGAGTTCGAGAACGTCGTCGCGCAGGTATGGCCGGTCAAGGACACCGCGTCCGAGCAGGCCAAGAACAACGCCAAGCAACGCCTCGGCACCCTCAAGTACCTGATCCGCGAGGCCGACACCCAGAAAGCCATCACCGGCAGCCGGTGGGCCGGATACCAGGCCATCACCGAATACCTCGACCACTACCAGCCCGCCAAGAACGACCTCGTCCGCGCCAATCGGGTGCTGACCGGCAACACCGGCGACCTGAAAGTCGCCGCCTTCGACCTACTGAAGGTCTGACCGCCACATCCATCGCCTCCGGGGCAGCGGTCACCGCGCCGCTGCCCCGGCCCGAAGGAACGGAAACCCCACGTGACGCCGCCCAGCACCCGAAGGCTCGGTACAAACCAGAGGACCCGCTGATGACCGGCCACCTCCGCCACCCCCGCGATCTACGGCAGTCGGTATGTGGCCTACCCGCCACCGACGTGCAGCGGTGGGCGACCGACAACCCGCCGCGCATCGACTACACCTGCGAGGACTGCTACACCCTGCTGCCCGAGGCCGCCCGGCCCGACGACGCCAACCATCCGCCGGGCGACGCCACGCTCATCGACACGTTGCGACGCATCGTCGCCGCCCGGCAGTACGCAAAGATCGACGGCGTGCTTGTGGACGTGTGGTCCGCCACCGTCACCGTCCTCATCTGGGACAAGCTCCGCGAGGACAAACGGCAGCGGCTACTGACCCTGCCATCACACGAGCTGATCCTCCGATGCATCGCGATCTACCGCCGCGTCACCGAGGACCAGACGGCCAAGGACCAGTCCAGGCACAACCGAGGTACAGAGGTCTGAGGGCAGCCGGTGTTGACGCGCCGCGCACTCATCGGCCGATCGAGCAAATGAGGTGGGCCGCCCACGTAGGCAGCCCACGGTCATTCTCCGCTTCATCACCTTCAAAGGCCCTCCATGCACCGCGCCTACCGCGCCGCCGACGAGCCTGCTCGCGACGGCTCCTGTCCGATCCGCCATCCCAGCCATATTGAGAGGCCGCCGCCATGACCAGAGCCATCACCGGCATTGTCAGCCTCGTCGCCGTTGCCTGCCTCGGCCTGCCCATGCTCCTGCTGACGGCCGTCACGGGCGCTGGCTCCAAAGGGTGCGGCATCGCCGCCACACCCAACATGCATCCCTCCGGGCGACCGCCCACCGTCGGCGCCTGGGATGCCGAGCAACTTGACGTAGCCGCGACCATCATCGACATCGGCGTCACCAAAGGCGTCCCTCGATGGGGCTGGGTCATCGCCGTCGCCACCGCCATGCAGGAATCCAGCCTCCGCAACCTGCCCCACCGAGGCACCCGCAACGACCACGACTCCATCGGGGTGTTCCAACAACGCCCAAGCCAGGGATGGGGCACCGTCGCACAACTGTCTGAACCCGCCTATCAAGCAGGCAAATTCTTCGACAAGCTCCTCACGATCCCCGGCTGGGAAACGATGCCACTCACCCAGGCCGCCCAGGCGGTCCAAGCATCGGCCTACCCGGACGCATACGCCACATGGACCAACGATGCCCTCCGCCTAGTGGAGCAGCTCACCAGCACCCTCGCCGACTGCACCCCCGACGCACTGGCCGCCCTACCGGCCGGATTCACGCTGCCCTCCGACACCCCGCCAGCCGTAACAACCGCAGTGTTCTGGGCCGCTGCCCAACTCGGCACGCCCTACCACTTCGGCGGCACGTGCACCGACCCCCACTCCAACGACCCCCACAAACAGTGCGACTGCTCATCCCTGACGCAAGCGGCCTACCGAGCAGCCGGCATCTCCATCCCACGTATCACCACCGACCAGGCCAACGCCGGCACACCAGTAGCCAGCTCGACGCGCCTGCTACCCGGCGACCTCATCCTGATCCCCGGCAGCAACGGCACCCCGTCCCACCCACGCCACGTCGGCATGTACCTCGGCGAAGGACTCATCATCCAAGCCCCGCAGACCGGCGACCTCGTCAAGATCACTCAGCTGAGCAGTTGGAACGACCAGATCGCCAAGATCCGACGGATCGTCAAGGAGCCGGCTTGAGAACGGCACGATCCTACGTTCGGGACAGTCGATGCCGCCGGACGCCGCTTGCCCGGCGCCATGGCCCTCGCGTCTGCTCAACCATCGGCTCACGTACTACTCGACAATTCAGGCTTGTTCGAGTGCGGCGATGTCGGAGGCGCGGTCGGGGGCTGGACTGGAGGTCGAGTTCGATGGAGACTTCGAGTTGTCTGATCGCCCTGGTCGAGGTCGCCCCGCCCAAGTGAATCATCGCGATGTTGAAGCGGGTGACCGCTTCGCCGGCCCGTCCGCCGACCTCCCGCGCAAGGGCAGGGCCTGCTGGTAGTAGGTCAGCGACTCCCGAGGTTGTCGTACACGAGGCCGATATTGTTGAGAGTGCCGCCTGTGCGCCGCCGCGGCGAGTTGGTCGCCGGTTCTGTCTCTCACACCAGCAGGGCTGCGACCGCGACCGCGAGCGCGAGCGCCCCGCCGGATGCTGAACCGCCAATCAGCAGCGCCCGCGGCACGCGATGGTCATCGAGCCAGGAGAGCCATCCTGCGGTCACTCCGACGGCTGCCGAGTACAACATCGCGACCGCTACGCCCAGCCCCACCAGAATGCCAGTGTTCACTCAGTCCCCCTTCGTCGAGCCCGCCCGGCCGACGTTCTGCCGAGCCTCATCAGTGCGGGCCGCGGGGAAACAGTCGCACCTGAATCGGGCCAGGACAAACCGCCCTCTGACCGATCAGCCGCACAGGCGAAAGTCGATATTTACAGGTGGGGGCATGGATCGGTTTCGTCTTCTCTGTGGCTCTCGGCGAAGGAACTTCTTGGTACGGCTGATCGGTCACATATTCTGCACGGCGTGAACGCTCGCGATGCTCAGCGCCACCGCGCCCGGGTCGCCTCCCTGCGCGCGCACGGGCCGGCGTATATGAGGGCGCGGCGCGAACTGCGGCGTATTCATGAGGGCGGCGGGCAGAACCCGACGCTCTATCTGGTTCGCCGGACCTTCATCCTGGCCAGAACGCCCGAGCCGAGCGCCCCG
The DNA here is from genome assembly GCF_000177655.2 of Micromonospora sp. L5. Taxonomy (NCBI): domain Bacteria; kingdom Bacillati; phylum Actinomycetota; class Actinomycetes; order Micromonosporales; family Micromonosporaceae; genus Micromonospora; species Micromonospora sp. L5. The sequence continues at coordinate 6,701,300 of NC_014815.1, forward strand.
GTGGTGGCGTCGCCTGCTGCGGCGCTTGCCCCGATGAGGGGATGGGCGCTGCATCTGTATCTGATCGCGCTCTTCGAGACGCAGGCGCAGCACCGCGCCGGCTTCGCGGTCACCAACACGCGGCCGCTGCTGAACGGGAGCAAGCTGCAGGCCGCCTGGGTCGATCTGCTGCCCGCCGTCACCAGCACCACGCCCCGCTCGGCCGGGATGCGGCGCCAACTCGTGCGCGCCCTCGCTCTGCTGGAGCAGCAGAATCTGGTGGGCTTGCGGGGCCGCGCAGGGTTCCGGGGCAGATACGACTACTTCCGTCTCCGCCTGGAAAACGGCGGACGCATCCAGGGCCGCGAGTCCGCTTATACCGTCCCGCTGCCCAGCGACGTCGGCACGGTCGACCCGGCATGGATTCGGCCGCCGGGACCGGCCCAAGGACGCAGCGCGGTGATCTCGTTGCCAGCGTCGTTCTTCCTCAACGGATGGGTGCACGTGCTGTCTGCCGCAGAGATCACCACGTACCTCATGCTGCGCGACCTCGAAGCCCGCTATCCCGTAGCTGGTCAGGCGGGCGTCTACGCCAACAATCCCCAACGCGAGACCTGGTACGGGATTCACCGCGACATATACGCCACCCACCGGCAGTTGACCGCGTACGGCCTCGTCGATCGCCTCGATGCTCCCGCCCGAAACCCGGACGGAACGATCGCCCCAGGTGGTGGCAAGCAGATGCTTCAGCCCTACTGGTTCCGCACGACACCGGAGGGTTTCGACCAGGTCGCGCTGCCTACCCTCGTCGACCGTCTTGATCTCCCGCACGCGCCGCAGCCAACCGAAGGCCACGCAGGGTAACGACCCCTGCGGCCGTCGTGCCTGCTCCGAGGCATGACGTGCAGGTATCTGCGTCGCCTCGTAGCGGCAGATCAGTGCACCTGATCTCGGTCAACGCCCGGGCGTCCGACCGTTGAACCGATGACCGGAGGCGGGCGTCGGGTGCGCGGCGTCGGTCGCTCGCTCTCGTGGTCGGTTCAGGTTTCGTCGAAGAGTTCTTCGGCGACCGTGGCTGTGTACGGCACCTCACTGTAGGTGAGCCAGAGCTCGATTGCGTCGGCATGACTGCCGACGGCGGTCGCGGTGGCGACGGCGTCGACCGCGTCCGGGGGTGGCGTGACTCCGTCCCGGGTGACCAAAGCTAGTGGCCACGCCGGCCGCACTCGACCACCGTCGGCGTAGAACAGGAACGGCGGTACGAACTGCAGCCGGCAACCGTCCGCGTCGTCGACGGTGTCACCGGAGCGAAGCGCACCGTATGGGCGGTGCAGCAGCTTCATCTCGAATGGCTCGGCACGCTCCAGCCACACGTCTGCCGCGTCCGCGTATCCGCTGCCGGCCGGCAGCAGCGCGATGCTCGTTGTGAGTCTCGGCAGGAAGCCGTCGTCCATCGGCGGGTCGTATCGGTTGGACCGCACCACGTAGCACCGGGTCAGCGGTATGCCAACCGCGCACCGGTCGCCCACGTCGAGTTCGGCCGCCGGCGGGCGCAGCTGGTACGGCCACCACGGCTCGGTCGATTCGTCGACGGGGAAGGCGAAGCTGCCGTTCGGCTCGTACGCCGAGTCGGGATCGAGCACGGCCCACGGCCAGCGCACCGCCGCGTGGTACTTGCCGGCGCGCGTGGTCACCGTTGGGGTCCACGGGCATGACACCGTCACCACGTCACCGACCTGGTAGGTCAGATCGTGCGGGGGTATCACGATCTCCGGTCGCTCAGGGCCGGCGTTCAGCAGGCCGTGGTTGGCAAGTCGGGCTGCCCATTCGGCGCCGAGCCGGGCGGAAACGATCCGGATCTGGGCTGCTGCCTGCGCGGGAGGCTGCTGCGTCATCGCCAGGGTGTCCCGCTGCGCCTGCGCCTCCCGGTCTCCCGAGTCGTCGTCGGACCCCAGCTCCGCCCAGAGGTCCACCGTCCACGTGACAAGCTGTTCCATGGGTTCGGCCATGGGCTGCCGAGCAGCCTCGGCCGCCCTGACCATAACCTCGAAGATCTGCGCCTCGGCGCTGCACTCCTCGCACAGGGCTCCGAGCTTCGCGCCTACTGCCGCGATCCGCTCCGCGTCCGGCGCGGCGAGCTCGCCGTGCCCCGTCCAGAACGCGTCGACGCTGTCTCGATAGAACGCGGCCGCTCGTGGCGTGCCGCACGCATGCACGTACGGTGCGAGACGCTCAAGGCAACCCGCCACCCAGAGACCCGCCTGCCAGCGCAGAAGCGTCGTACCAGGCATTCCACCGCACCCCCCGTGTCACGCGCGGAACAGTGGACCATGCCCGACCGGGTCCGGCAACCCCGGTTCACCCTGATCTTGGGCGAGGCCGGTCCGGGTGAACACATCGTGCTCGTGTCCGGCCCAGGTTCGGGGCTTCTGTCAAGAGGAGGCGCACGGCCGGCCGAGGCTGGCCCGGCGCGATCAGCTGAAGCGTGCGGCGCACTTCCGCTCATTAGCTCATCGCCGCGCGGATCGCGGCAGATGCGGATGCTGCCAGTACCGATCCAAGCGAGGCTTACTGCGGTTCGCAGGCTGCCGAGTTCGGCGCGTCCCCCGGCGAGCCTAGGCTGTGCACCATGGAAGGATTGGCGTGGCTACTGCTGTGCCCCTGCGCGTTTTTTGTGTTGCTGTTCTTCGCCGCGACCGTGATCCTCTGGTTTCAGACCAAGCCAGGAAGCCGGTAGCTGAAGCGGCCATCGGTAGGAGGACTTACGCGCAGACCTGAGCGGCTCTGGAGACGTAGGGGCCACGGCCCGAACGGGAGCCGTGAGCAGACCCTCCACAGCCAGCCAGACCGTGTCGTCCCCGCCTCGGACGTCAGCTATCTCGACACCCTCGCATGAACTGACCGCCTGCAACGCACCGCCCGAGGGCTGTCACACGGGGCGGCAGGTCCGAGCGCCGGCGAGAGGCGTAACGCTGATGCCACGCCGGCCTTGAATATTCCGCGGGGTGGATGTTGCCGATCTACTCGCCCGGGCTGCGGCCATGGTCCCGGCTGCGCATCCGGCATCAGGGTTGTCGCCGAGGTATCCACCGGACCCATGGACGGCAGTCGTACCGGTGCGGATGCGGCGAGGCTACAGAATGGGTTGCACGCTGGCGGCCGGCACTGTCGCGATCACATAATCCTCGATCAGGTCCGGCTGCAGGTCGACCATCGCGTTCCTACCTACGTAGCGGACGACGAACGTGGTCTCGCGGAGCCACGTCTCGTCGTAGTCGGCAAGACTCTCTGGCACTTCACCCACGAGTCGCACTTCGTCACCCGGCTTGACCACGGCATCTGCCGGAGCCTCATCGCGTTGGATGGCCGTGATCGCACCGATGAGAGTCTTCAGCGGTTCAGTGTCCGCGCCATAATGAACCAGATGGCCCGCCTGACCGAAGATGACATCGGCCTGGCCTCTGCTCAAGCCGGCGAGCGCCTCAACCGCACCGGCCGCCAGAGCCCGAGTCCCCGACGAGTCGAGTTGCGCCGCTAACGCTCGGAGCAAGCGATCGATGACAAGTTCCGCAGTCTCCTCGTCCGTCACCCGGCGAGAATATGACCCAGCCGACCGTACCGTCGTCGGCCAGCACGCGCAGGGCCAACTCTCGTGTCGTGTCAGACGGCCAGTCCGTCGGCATCCGCCTCGGCATGAGCGCAAACCGCCCGTCACGGACCCGAGCCGCGACGCTGATACTTCGGGCAGGCCGAAGAGGTCACCGCGTAGGAAGCCCTGGTCAGATGGGTGCCGGTAGGATTCGAGTCCCAACTGCCGGAATCCCTACCAACTCCGCCATGGCAGATCTAGAGCCGCATGTCGATGCCGGATCGTCCCGGCGACTGGCGTCGGGGAGCCCAGGACGACAAGCCGGCAGTAGGCAGGCGGGAAGCCGCCAACGCTGACCACTTCGGTCTTCTCTGGGCGGTCACGCCGGACCGCTCGCCCACATCACCGCACGTCAAAGACCTCTGCTCGGTCCCGGCCCGGTGAGCACTTCGGGCACGTTGACAGCTTCGCCAACCTGCACCCAATCTGCTCCCGCTTGCAAGGCCAGGTGATTCAGCAGCTCCTTACCGCCGCGACCCGCGCATACTCCCCTGCCAGGGAACATAGAGTGCTGTCGACTGCTGCCCAAAACCGCGGATCACTCCGTGTGAAGCAGGACGCCGCGCGGACTTTGACCTGCGGAGACGCAAAGCTGCAGGCAGGGGTGGGTGCAGTTGGGTGCGGTCAGATGCCGTTCGGTGCGGTTCAGCGCCGTTCAGGACACCCTGTTGCTCCCAACCTGCTCCCCCGATCAGGGGCCCGCGACCGGGTTGACGCCTCCAGGCTGCCGGACCGTCCTGCACATCGTTCGTCAGACGCCGTGGCCGCTTGCCCAAGCCGTCCTAGTGACGCCAACGCCCGCTCAGCAACCGTTGGGCTCAACTGCTCCCGATCCGCTCCCACGGCCCCGGTCGTCAACCCGACAAGCTCAGAAATGCCGCGCCTTCTCAGCGGCAGATCCGGCTATGGAGCGTCCGACTCGCGGGAACCGGATCCACAGCCGACACGTTCGCAAGAAGGAGTTGCGTCTACCGATGCGACAAGTCAAGCAGCCGCTGGATGGTGTCACGCACCGACCGGTCGTCCTCCACGCGTAGATGGTCGGCGAGAGTACGCCGTAGCTTGGGGCTTAGCCGTATGCCTTGCCGGGTGTTGGTGGTCATGAGGCTCGCCGCGAGGCGTCGAACGTCGGGTACTGGATCTGTCAGTGCTGCGGGCAGGAGATCACGGCCCTGCTCACCCTGCGCCTGCAGCGCACGCAAGATCGTTTCTCGTACGATCGGGTGTGGCTCCGCCGACAGCGCCTGTGCCAGGACGTCGAGAAGCGATGGGCTTGGCTGGGGATAGGTGATGAACGTGTATGCGGCAGCGTTGCGCCGCGTTGCGATTGAGCCGTTGATAAGCGTGTCCACGAGCTCTGGCTCGTCGCCGGCCATCTGGTGTGAGAACCAGGTCAGATCACGATGCCCGGCCAGGGTGAAGTCCAGCCAACGCTCGTACCAGGCCAGGAAGTCCGCATCGGTGTGGAAGTGAGGCACGACGTCGCTGCCAGCGATGACCTCGACCAGACGGCCGCGGCCGGACCCGGTGACGACAAGCAGGGTGTATTGGGTGCATCCTCCCCAGACAACCGCGATCGTACCGGGGAAAGGAAGCGTCGGCTCACCCCCACCGCCAGACCAGGCCGAGACGTACGAGTCAGGCACGAGGGAGAATGGCTCGGCGAGATTACCGTGGACTCCCATGCGCGGGGGTACCCACCTGTCCATGGGCAGCAGCCCGTAGGTCGGGCCATATCCGCCATGTCCGATGCGGGTTACGAACTGTCTAAATTCCTCGGGCAGTCGGATGCCATGCAGGTCCTCGAAGCTCGAGACCTGCTGCTCGGTGAGTGCGGGGTTGAGAACGGGCTTTTCGGCGGAGGGCAAGGCTGCAAGTTTGGCCTGAATCCGGGCGATCCTGTCGTCCATCAGTGCTTCTTCACGCATCAGGGGGTGACTCGGGGCAGAAGCATAGCCCGTGGGCTGGCTGCGCGACTGACACCAGCCAGCCGGGAGGCATTGGCCAGCGAGGGCTTCGGTCACACGATCAGATGCACGGTTCTCGGCGGATCCGAACGCCACCTGAGCTCGATGAACGTCAGGTCACATCGCCCACCGCACGGCACCGCCGAGGTCGAGGCGCCAGTCGTTAGGTTGGTGGGCGAGTCCGCGCCGGGCGGCTCCCCCGATGCGTCATGTCGTTGTCCCTAAGCACACGGATCGTGGCGTTGTGACGTGTCGGGTCATGTACGGTCCAACTCCGCGCCGAGCCGGGCGGCTAGGGCGATCGTGTCTTCGCTCGGTTGAGCGTCGAGGTCGGCGAGCACTCTCGTCAGGGCGCGCAGAAGAGTACGAATGCCGTCCGTATCGCCGAGGGCGTGCCGGGCGTGCATGGCCTTGGTGTAAAGGGCTTCGTTGTACCGGTCTAGGACGATGGCTTTGTTCAGCAGGTCAGATGCGGCCTGCGGGTCTGGCTTAAGCAGGTCGTCGGCGAGGAGTAGGTGGGCTTCGGTGCCCCAGCGGCGCACCGTCTCGCGGTGGGGCTGGAGCCACTCGTAGTCCTGCCCCTCGGCCAGTGGCGCGTCGTAGAGCTCGCAGGCGGCGGTCAACAGTTCGTGGCGGCGCAGTCCGGTGGCGATGGTGGCGCGACGCATGAGGTCACGGAGAGTCCACACGTCGATGTCGACTGTCGTCGGGTCGAGTCGATAGCGGCCGGCGGTTTTGATGACGTAGGCGTTTTTTGTCTCGGCGGTGCCGGCACGGCCGAGGACGTGTCGCAGGTTTGAGGCGTTGGTGTGTACGCGTTGGTCGGCTTGGCTGAGGCGGGCGTCGGGTTCGAGGTATTCGCCGATGTCGCGGGTGGTGACGCCGTCGGGGTGGCAGGCAAGGAAGACGGCGAGTTCGAGGGCTTTGGCGCGCAAGGACCGGCCCGGTTTGGTGATGTCTTCGATCCGCGGCGGACCGAGCACTCGGAGTCGGGCCTTCCCGGCGACGGTGTCGGAGGGGGTTGGGGTCGGCGCGGGCTGGTCCTGAGGTGCGGTGTCGTTTCGGCTGGCGTGCAGGGCAATGACCGTGGCCGGCTCGGCTGGCGACGTTGTCGCTGCAGGTTCTCCGGTTTGCGCTTCTCGCAGCGTGGTCAGGGTCTGGATCGCTGTGGTGGGTTCGAGCATGGGTAGGCGCGGCGGTAGCGGTTCGGTTGGCTGGCCGGATATGAGGGTGGTCTGTCCGTCTGGGGCTACGTCAATGGTGACGCCGGGGTGCCATTCACCGAGCAGTACCCCGAATGCCTGCCTGCTGGCGCCCGCGGCCAGAGCCGCTTTGACGCGGGCTTCGGCTGCGGCGGCTGGTGTCTCTGTGATGAGGACGACCGGAGGCAAAACCTTTGCTTCCGGTGCCTTGGGTTGTTGCTGTTCTTCGGGGTCGGTCAGCGTCTGTTCGTCGAGTAGGCGGCTGCGGTGCAGCAGTTGGGTCTCGATCGTGGTGAGGGCGTCTTCGAGGGTGTCGGTGAGGTGCAGGCGTGGCCATGAGCTGGCGGTCGTCATTTCGGTGCCGAGCAGCGTGGTGAGGGTGGCGGCGTCGATGACGACTTCGCCGCGCGCGTCGGGGTGGTGTGGGTCGCCGGAGGCCAGCACTGCTACGAGGATGGCGCGTGCGGCGGTAGCTGCGCCGTCGCCGACGAGGCCGACGCCACCGGCCGGCAGCGGGACAAGGGTGGCCAGTGGTGCCCCGTCGTCGGGGTGCGGGAGTTCGGGGTTTCGGGCCACGGCACGGCGTAGCTCGGCCACCGAAGGCGGCAGGTGAGTGGGTGGATCGTCGTGGGGGTCACCGGTGTAGCGGCGCCGGCGTTGTCGCCACACCAGGGCAGCCGCCGCGCTGATGGCGGCGGCGAGGGACCAGGGCAGCCACTCCGCGGAGGTCAGCTGCAGACCCCGCTGGTGGTCGGTGTCCTGAGGGCGTTGCGCGCTGTCGGCTTCCGGCGAGGACGAAGACCGCGTGGGAGCGTCGGTGGGTGACCCGGAGTCCGGTGCGGTGGGTGTGGTCGGCGAAGAGCTCCTGGGCGTGGCAGCCGTCTCATGGTTTTCCGGTGTGGGTGGATCGGTGGGCTGCGGGGCTTCCGGCGGGTTGTTCGGCGGGGGGGATGGGGCGACGGTGCCAGGTCGCGGTGAGCGCGGGCGGCCCGGGATGGCGGTCTGTGGGGGTTGGGCATCGGCGGGTAGCCGCAGTTCCCAGCCCGGGTAGATCAAGTCGCAGTCACGCAGTGTGCCGCCGGCCTGGGGGAAGTGGCGGTGCTTGTTCATGCGGCAGATTTCCGGCCAGCGGCCGGCGTCACCGAGCCACTGCTTGGCGATCTTCGACAGGGTGTCGTGTCGTTCGACGGTGTACAGGTAGCGGGTGTTGTCGACCTGAATGAGTGCCGGCCCCTGCGCGAGGGCTTGCTGAGGAACAGCTACTGCCTCGGCCGCGTCGATGGCCGCCGGCGGTCGAACGCCGCCGGTGTTCAGTTGGCCGACGGAGGTGACGGCAATGGCCGCGGTGCCGGCCAGGCCGAACACGAGCCGGTGCAGTGGTGCGGGAAGCCGTAGCACCGGGATCCGCCATCGGGTTGCCAGCGCGATCAGCTCGGCGATCAGCAGCAGCGCGAGCATGGCCCACAACAGCCACACCGCCCAGACGGCCGCGCCGGCCAGGACGGTCGAGGTGAACCGTTCGTTCGGCTGATCGAACCATGCCACCACCTGCGTCCAGGACGGCCACCTCCTCAGCGGGTTGCCGTCGAGGGACACCAGCAACGCCGGTACCCCGGCCAGGAACACGACCGTGGCTACGGTGGCCCGGACCGGTCGGATCACGGAGGACACCCGCCCCGCTGTGTGGCGCGGCGGTGTCGACGCGGGCGGGACGTAGACCGTGGGACGCGCGTATTCGGCTAGCCGGTTGCCGCTGTCCGGGGATTGCTGCGACATCCTGTCCGTCCCCCCGCTTGGTAGATCCCTTTCCTCTCGCATACACGGCGATACCCATCGAGGGCCATCTCCTCAGGAAGGATTCTCACCATGCGCGCACAATCGATCACGGGACGAGAACGTGGTTGACGATCTACTCCCCGGTCGGGAGAGACTGCCTCGCATGCCAAGCGGGGGCACGCGACTATCGATCGATCTCACGTCGTCGGTAATCGCCGCCACCGTCGACCTCGATGGCACCCGGATCCCCGTGCTGCTCAACGGCCGCATCGTCATGCCGCACGGCATCGTGATCGACCCCGCCGGTCAACTACACCCCGGCGTCAACGGGCTGCCGGAGCCCTCGGTAGGTCACCGGTTCATCCGCGACCCGGTGGACCTCCTGCACGCGGCTGACGCCGAGCCGCCGGTGGACGCCGTACAGCTGCTCGCCGGGCAGCTGTGGTACGTCGCGGACCAGGCAGTCCGCCAAGTCGCCGTACCGGTCGCCGCTCTGACCGTGACCATCCCGTCGGCCTGGGGACCGCGCCGACGGGGGCATCTCACCGACGCGGCAGCCCGGGCAGGCCTGCCCGCACCGGCCATGGTCACCGCGCCAGCAGCACTCGCCGCTTACGCGACGACAGGCCACGTCCCGGATGGCACATGTCTGCTGATCTGCGATGCCGAGCGGCGTCCAATCACGCTGACCGTCCTGCAAGTCAGCCCCGACGGGTACCGGGAACTCGCCACCCGCCAGGTGAGGCCGAGCCGCGACCTGGACCGAGACCTCGCGCAGCACCTCTTGACCCGCAGCATCACGGACGACCCCTCACACCGCACCGAAAAAGAGGCCACACCCGAGCCAGCCGACGCGGCACTGCTGGAGTCCATCCGCCAGGCCAGGACCGCCCTCTCAACTCAGGAACGCGCACCCGTTCTCCTGCCCTCGCCCCGCCCGCCGGCCGTTCTGACCCGCGACGACGTCACCGCCGCAGCGCAGCCCCTCCTCGACGAGACCGCCAATGCCGTGCAAGACATCTTCGACGCCGCCGACATCGGCCAGCAGCACCTCAGCCACGTGATCCACCGGGAAGCCCGAGCAATCCCGGGCCTGCAGGAACGCCTCGCGGCCGTCACCGGGCACACGCCGACCGCCCTCGACGGTCACTCCCACGCCCTCGCTGACGGCGCCCTAGCGCTCACCGCAGCCCATCACCAGACAGCAACTACCGCCAACGACACCGCACTGCCACGAGTTCGGCTCCGCGTCCGTGACCTGACCAGCGCCATCATCCTCGGCGTCTGCTCGCTCACCGTGCTCCTACAGACCATCCTCACCGCGGACATCGTCACGACCTACTCCGTCCAGGTCGTCGGCGTCCGCCTCTCCCTGCCTCAACTGGGCATCGCCGGTGCCCTCACCATGCTCACCGCATTCGCCGTGGCGCACCTCGCCCCCACCACCTGGCTCGCCGGCACCACCGACGCAGCCACCTCCAAACCCACCACCGGCCACCTCATCCGACGCGGATACCTCGCCGCCGCCGTCGGCGGATCAACCGCCGCCGCCCTCTACGGCCTCGCCACCGGCACCTCCGTCCAGTTCGGCTACGAGCCATACCTGAAATGGACCCTCGGCTCCGCGCTCCCCCTCGCCGCCTGCGCGGCGATCATCGCCGCCACCGCTCCCCGCATCGCGGCTCCGCAACTGTCCAACTGGCTCGCGCGCACCCGTCCGGCGGCCCTGCCCGCCGCCATCGCCGCCACCGGCATCTGCCTCATGCGCGCGGCGATCACCCTCACCCCACCGGTCGACCTGACCGGCATGCCCGGCCTCATCGGCAGCGCCGGAGCAGCACTGCTCGGCATCGCCACCGCCCTGACCACCAGCCGAAGCCGCACCACCCGCACCATCACGGTCCCCGGCCTCGCCATCGGCTACGCCATCGTCTTCACCAGCGACACCAGCAGCGCCCTGCTGGTCGGTTACCTCGTCGCCCTCACCTGGTGGGCCGTCCAACTCGCCGCTTACACCTTGCGGCTCGCCTACCCCGGCGCCGGGCAGGCATTGCGCCGACTCGCGGGCAGCAGCCACACAGCCTGACGAGTCGTCAGAGCAAACAACGGCGCCAACCCTCGGGACTCACCGCTGTCCGGCCAATGACGGCGCCACCGGCGTGAGCACCAGGCAGCGCTCCAACAGATGACGGCCCGCCGATCTCGGCGGGCCGTCCATTCAATCCAGCCAGCCTGCCGAGCCTCTCTGCTCGGCGGGCCAGCCACGCATGCCCTCTGACGCAAGGAGGTCACCGGTTCCACGCGCCCGGATATCGCAGACCACGACCAGCACCAACCCACACATCAGCCTGACCGAAAGGCAACTGACGATGAGAACACTCCAGAACTTCCCAATCTGCATCGAGATGACCGGGCGCACAAGCACCGCGACCCGGATCGCACGTTTCCACACCCAGCTCGGTACGGGGACGCACCGCGTCTCGCAACTGGCGAGCGAGGGCTCGACTGACGCCCTCTGCCCGCCATCCAGCGGTCCGCAGGACCAGGGGGACGCCGTCCGTCTGCAATCGACACCGAGCCTGCAATGCCTCTTCGAGGACAAGCCCAGCCCTTGGCTTGACCCCTGGGGGACACAACGGATGGATAGACGGCCACAGCTGTCAGATGCCGCACCCGCGGGTCGTAGCGACGACCCCGTTCACCCCCGGCCCCAGCAACGCCGGGCCAACGAAAGGAAGCACGATCCATGCCCGCCCCGACCCCGAACCGGCCCGGAATTCAGACCAGGTGCCGACCCACGCCGGCCGACTGCCAACCGCACGACGCGGCGCTGGCAGCCCGGTTCGACCGACGTCCTGGACGGGCGATGAACGGCCCCGCCGCCTCCGAATGGCGGCCAGACCCGCTCCTGACCATCGACGACCTCGCGGCCTGGTTGGGCAAGCCCAAGAACACCCTCTACGCCTGGCACAGCCGAGGCAAGGGCCCTCGCGCCATCCGCGTCGGCAACACCCTGCGCTACCGGCGCAGCGAGGTCGAGCGCTGGCTCGAAGACCACACCGACGCGGAGCGGTGAACCATGGCCCGACCTGAACTGGCCATCGGCACCTCCGGAAAAATCCGGATCGAGAAACTCGGTCCGAAGAGATTCCGGGCACGCGCCCGGTTCCGCGACTACGACGGCATCACCCGCGACATCGAGGCCACCGACACCACAGGCCCGGCCGCCGAACGGGCCTTGAAGGTCAAACTCCGCGACCGTGCCACCCCCACCGACGACGAGATCACCCGCGAAACGCGCATCAGCGCCCTCGCCGAACTGTGGGTCGAAGAGATCACCGCCGAGGAACGCATCGCGCCACAAACCATCCACCGATACGCGACCAGCGTTCGCACCTCGATCCTGCCGGCCCTCGGCAACCTCCGAATCCGGGAAGCCAGCGTCGGACGCCTCGACCGGTTCCTGCGCGACATCGCCAAGGACCGCCCTTCAGCCGCCAAAGGCGTGAAGGTCGTACTCAGTCAGATGTTCGCTCTGGCCGTACGTCACGGCGCCATCCCCACCAACCCGGTCCGCGACACCGGCCGGCTCCGCAAACCCCGCCGCGCCGTCGTCGTCCTGACTGCCGAGCAACTCCAAGCCGTCCGTACGGCGATCCGCGAATGGCAGCGACCGATCCCTGGTAAGCCCGGGCCTCGGCACAGCGGTGACCTGGCCGACGTCGTCGACCTCATGCTCGCCACCGGCGCCCGTATCGGCGAGATCCTGGCCCTCCGCTGGGAGGACCTGGACCTCGCCGCCGAACGACCAACCCTGACGATCTGCGGAACGCTGGTCTTCATCAAGAGCCAGGGCTTCTTCCGACAGCCCTGGACCAAGAGCGACGCCGGCTACCGGAGGGTCGTCCTCCCCCGGTTCGCGGTCGGCATGCTCATGGCCCGCAAACCCACTGCCGCGGACAACCCCCACGACGCGATCTTCGCTTCCCGACGAGGCACCTGGCTCTCCCCCAACAACGTCCGCCGTCAGTGGCGCCAGGCCCGCGCCGAAGCCGACCTCGACTGGGTCACCCCGCACACCTTCCGAAAGACCGTCGCCACCCTCATCAAGGAGGAGATCGATACCAAGAGCGCGGCAGCGCAGCTCGGGCACTCCAGCGAGGAGGTCACCGACACCTACTACATCGCCAAGCCGGTACAAGCCCCAGACGTGTCCGGCATCCTCGAACGGCTCGGTAGCCACCCGAGCAACCAAGGATCGTCGCCAGGAGAGAACGATGCACACCGATGACGAACTTGGTTGCCGCACCGCGTAAATGGGGGGTTTTCGGGGGGCGGTTCAAATCTCCATCGAAGAAAATCAAAGCCCTGACCAGTGTTCCCGCTGGTCAGGGCTTTTTCTTTGTCGGGACGGCCGGATTCGAACCGACGACCCCTTGACCCCCAGTCAAGTGCGCTACCAAGCTGCGCCACGTCCCGATGCCCCCGCCAGGTCTCCCCCGCGGCAGCCGGTACAGCTTAGCGCAGGATCTTCGCACCGTGCGCAGAGGCCCCTCCCGCGCCGCACGCCACGCCCCCTAGAGCGTCCTAGGAGGGTGGCGTGCGGCGACAAGCGGCGACCAGAGGTCAGCCGTGGGCCTTGCCTCGGCCGCCGGGGCCGAGCTTCTTGCGCGGGCGTACCGAGATCTCGATCGGGCTGCCCTCGTAGCCGAACTCCTCGCGGAGCTTGCGCTCGACGAAGCGCTGGTAGCCGGCGTCCAGCGGCCCGGTGGTGAACAGCACGAAGCGCGGCGGGGCCGCTCCGGCCTGGGTGGCGAACAGGATGCGTGGCGCGCGTCCGCCGCGTACCGGGTGCGGGGTGGCCTGGACCAGCGCGGTGAGCCACTGGTTGAGCTGCGCGGTCGGGATGCGCGTCTCCCAGCTGGCCAGGGCCTTGCGCAGCGCGGGCGCGAGCTTGTCGACGGCGCGGCCGGTCTTCGCGGACAGGTTCAGCCGGATCGCCCAGGGGATGCGTCGCAGCTCCCGGTCGATCTCCTTGTCCAGGTAGTAGCGGCGGTCGCCGTCGACCAGGTCCCACTTGTTGAACGCGATGACCAGCGCCCGGCCGGACTCGACCACCATGGTGAGGATCCGCTGGTCCTGCTCGCTGATCACCTCGCTGGAGTCGATCAGCACCACGGCGACCTCGGCCGCCTCGATCGCCGAGGCGGTGCGCAGGCTGGCGTAGTACTCGGTGCCGCTGGCCTTGCCGACCCGCTTGCGCAGACCGGCGGTGTCGACCAGCTGCCACGTCTCGCCGCCGATCTCGACCAGGCTGTCGACCGGGTCGACTGTGGTGCCCGCGACCGAGTCGACGACCGCCCGCTCCTCGCCGGAGAAGCGGTTGAGCAGGCTGGACTTGCCGACGTTGGGGCGGCCGACCAGGGCTACCCGGCGCGGGCCGCGCGGCCGGTTCTCCACGATCTTCGGCGCCTCTGGTAGCGCGTCCAGGATGGCGTCGAGCAGGTCGCCGGAGCCGCGGCCGTGCAGCGCCGACACCGGGAACGGCTCACCGAGGCCGAGCGACCACAGCGAGGTCGCCTCCATCTCGATGGTGGTGTTGTCGGCCTTGTTCGCGACCAGGATGACCGGCTTGGCGCTGCGGCGCAGCATCTTCACCGCGGCCTCGTCCACGTCGGTCGAGCCGACCATGGCGTCCACCACGAACAGCACCACGTCGGCGGTGACCACCGCGATCTCGGCCTGGGCGGCGATGGCCGCGGCCCGGTCCTTGGCGTCGGGTTCCCAGCCGCCGGTGTCCACGACTGTGAACGCCCGGCCGTTCCACTGCGCGTCGTAGGGCACCCGGTCCCGGGTCACGCCGGGGATGTCCTCCACGACCGCCTGCCGACGGCCGATGATGCGGTTGACGAGCGTGGACTTGCCGACGTTGGGGCGGCCGACCACTGCCACCACGGGCTGCGGGCCGGTCGGCTCACCGGAGTCGGCCTCCGGCTCGCGCAACTCCACCCAGCCTTCGAAGTCCTCGCTCACGCGGCACCCCGCTCGGTGAGCATGTCCCGCAGACGCGCCACGACCTCGTCGATGCCCAGCTCGGTGGTGTCCAGCACCACCGCGTCGGGGGCCTGCTGCAGCGGGTTGACCTTGCGGGTCGAGTCGAGCCGGTCCCGGCGGGCCAGGTCGGCAGCGGTCGCCGCGACGTCGGCGGCGTCCTCGGCGCTGCGCCGCTTCGCGCGCGCCGCCTCGGAGGCGGTCAGGTACACCTTCAGGTCCGCATCCGGCGCGACCACCGAGCCGATGTCCCGGCCTTCGACCACGATCCGACCCGCGTCGGCGATCACCCGCCGCTGCCGGTCCACGAGCAGCTCGCGTACGGCGGCGACGGCGGCCACCGCGGAGACGGCTCCGGTCACCTCGGCGCCGCGGATGGCTGTGGACACGTCGGTGCCGTCGACTGTCACGGCGTACCCCTGGGGGTCGGTGCCGATGCCGAGGTCGGCCTCGGCGGCGACCTTTGCCACCGACTCGGCGTCGGTGAGTTCCACGCCGGAGCGCAGGACCGCCCAGGTCAGCGCCCGGTACATGGCGCCGGTGTCGAGGTAGCGGGCGCCGAGGCCCGTGGCCAGTCGCCGCGACACGGTGGACTTACCCGAACCGGACGGCCCGTCCACAGCGACCACGCATCGCCCGGCCGGTACGTTTTCCTCCACCGTTGTCCTCCTCAGCCCGTACCTCGCGGGTCGCCCGGTTTGCCGGGCGCCGTTGAGCGGATGTTCCGTCTTGAATCATGCCCGCGCCGCGCGGGCGTCCCACCGGGCCGGCGTGTGCCGGCCCGCGGACCGCGTCGAAGCCTACCGGGAGCCGTACCCCGATCGTCGGGGTCAGTCACCCACGGCCTTGAACAGGGCGGCGACCTCCGCGTTGGTCAGCCGCCGCATCCGCCCGGTGCGCAGGTCGCCGAGCTTGATCGGACCGATCGAGGTACGGATCAGACGGCTCACCGGGTGTCCCACCTCGGCCATCAGGCGCCGGACGATGTGCTTGCGCCCCTCGTGCAGGGTCAGCTCCACCTGGGCGGTTTTGCCAAGCGTGTCGACCACCTTGAACCCGTCGACCTTCACCGGCCCGTCCTCCAGCTCGACGCCGGCGGTCAGCCGCTTGCTCAGGTTGCGCGGGATCGGCCCGGCCACCTCGGCGAGGTAGGTCTTGAGTACCTCGTACGACGGGTGCATGAGCTTGTGGGCGAGAGTGCCGTCGTTGGTGAGCAGGAGCAGGCCCTCGCTGTCGGCGTCCAGTCGCCCGACGTGGTAGACCCGCTGCTCCAGCCGCGCGCCGATGAAGTCGGCGAGCTCGGTGCGGCCCTTCTCGTCGGCCATGGTGGTGACCACCCCGCGCGGCTTGTTCATCGCCACGTAGACCAGGCGGACGTCGGCCTGGAGCCGCTCTCCGTCGACGACGATCACGTCGCGGGCCGGGTCGGCCTTGTCGCCGAGCTGCGCCACCCGCCCGTTGACTGTGACCCGGCGCCGGAAGATCAGGTCTTCACAGGCGCGCCGGGAACCCACCCCCGCGGCGGCGAGCACCTTCTGGAGGCGCTCGGCGCCCTCGTACACGGGGGCGTCGGGCTTCGGGGCACGGTCATCGCGTCGCATCGGCAAGCTCTTCTACGTCGTCGGGAAGGAACGGGGCGAGCGGCGGCAGGTCGTCCACCGAGTTCAGCCCCAGCTTCTCCAGGAACATGGTGGTGGTCCGGTAGAGGTAGGCGCCGCTGTCCGCTTCGGTGCCGCACTCCTCGACCAGGCCGCGACCCACCAGGGTACGGAGCACCCCGTCGCAGTTGACACCCCGGATGGCCGAGATGCGCGAACGGGTCACCGGCTGCCGGTAGGCAACCACGGCGAGGGTCTCCAGCGCGGCCTGGGTCAGCCGCACGGACTGCCCGTCCAGTACGAACCGTTCCACGTACGTCGCGTATTCCGGCCGGGTGTAGAGACGCCAGCCACCCGCGGCCCGGCGCAGGTCGAACCCGTGCCCGGCCGCTGTGTATCCGGCGGCGATCTCGTCGAGCATCGCGCCGACCCGTTCCGGCGCCTGTTCGAGGATCTCGGCCAGGACCAGCTCGCTGACCGGCTGGTCCACCACGAGCAGGATCGCCTCCAGGGCGCCGCGCAGCTCCGCGTCGTCCAGGACGGGCGCGGGCGCCGGTTCCGGCACGGCCCGCCGCCGTCCCCGCTTAGGGGGTACGCCGTCAGCCCCCGCTCCCCCGCCCGCCCGCGGCGCCGCTTCCTGCGCGGCCTCGGCGACGTCCCGCCCGACGTCGTCCGTCCCGGCCTCTCCCGAGATCTTGGTACGGTCCCGCCCTCCGAGGGGCGTCCCCGCACCAAGATCCCCCTGAACCGTGGCGATCTTGGAAGGAATGGGCCCCTCTGGGGGCCCTTCGCTTCCAAGATCCGCCGAGGAATCCGGTGTCGCGTCGAGATCTGCTTCCCGGTAACCGGCGGTGTCCGCGATCTCGGGTGCCGGGTGCTCGGCGGGCGGGTCGGAGTCGTCCGGCGCCGGCTTGGGCGGGGCGGGGCGCTCCCACGGGGGCACCCAGGCGGCGGCCTGGTCGGCCAGGGAGTCGCGCCGTTCCTCGTCGCTCATCCGTTCACTCCTGCGTCGGTGCGGGTTCGTCCGCCGCCTCGATGGGCACGGCGGCGTCGGATGCGGCGGCTGCGGCGACGTCGCCCGGCACGGTGGCGCCAGCGGATTCGGCGGCATCGCCGGCCACCGCGGCAGCGTCCTCGGCCGGAGCAGCCGGGTCGTCGGGCGGCGCGGCGGGGACGGACGTGGTCGTGGGTTCGGGGCTGCCGGCGTACTCGTCGACTGTCAGCTCGGCATCGCCGTCGGCCGGGCCGGTCCAGCGGACAGTGAGTTCCTCCAGCGCCTGCTCCTGCACGAACGCCACAAGCCCCTGCCGGTACAGCTCCAGCAGCGCCAGGAACCGGGCCACCACCTCGAGCGTCATCTCGCAGTCGGCGCAGAGCAGCGAGAACGTGGCGATCCCGGCGCGGCGCAGCCGGTCGGCGATGATGCCGGCGTGTTCCCGGACGCTGACCCGGACCATGTGCACGTGGGCGATTGAGACCTCGGGTACCGGTTTCGGGCTCATCGCCTTGACCGCGAGCTTGCGCAGCCGCTCCGGACCGATGCCGAGTACCAGGTCGGGCAGCGCCTCGGCGTACCGCGGTTCGAGTGTGACCGCCCGCGGGTAGCGCCGGCCGCCGACCGCCTCCAGCTCGGCGATGTGCGCGGCGGCCTCCTTGTACGCCTTGTACTGCAGCAGCCGGGCGAACAGCAGGTCCCGCGCCTCCAGCAGCGCCAGGTCCTCCTCGTCCTCGACCTCGGCCGAGGGCAGCAGCCGGGCCGCCTTCAGGTCCAGCAGTGTCGCGGCGACGAGCAGAAACTCGCTCGTCTCGTCCAGGTCCCACTGGTCGCCCATGGCGCGCAGGTACGCGATGAACTCGTCGGTGACCTTGTGCAGCGCGACCTCGGTGACGTCCAGCTTGTGCTTGCTGATCAGCTGGAGCAGCAGGTCGAACGGGCCGGTGAAGTTGTCGAGCCGGACCGTGAAGCCACTCGTCTGTTCGCCGGTGCCCGGCTCGGCGGGCACCACACCGTCGACCTCGGCGGCCAGCTCCGCGGCGACGGCGGGGTCGCCGGGGCCGTGCGGCGGGTCGAGGGGCGGTGCGGTCACCGGGAAACCGTAGACGACGCGGCGGGCGGCCGGCGTGCGCCCTACCGGTCCGCCTGGGCGGCGATGACCTCCCGGGCGAGCTGCCGGTAGTTGCGCGCGCCGGAGGAGGCCGGGTCGAGGGTGGTGATCGGTGCACCGGCCACCGTGGACTCGGGGAACTTCACCGTCTTGGTGATGACGGTCTGGTAGACCTTGTCGCCGAACGCCTCGACCACCCGCTGGAGCACCTGGCGGCAGTGGGTGGTGCGGCTGTCGTACATGGTGGCGAGGATGCCTTCGAGTTCCAGGTCGAAGTTGAGCCGCTCGCGCACCTTGTCGATGGTGTCGAGCAGCAGCGCCACACCGCGCAGACTGAAGAACTCGCACTCCAGCGGGATGAGCACGCCGTGCGCGACGGTCAGCGCGTTGATCGCCAGCAGGCCCAGCGAGGGCTGGCAGTCGATCAGGATGAAGTCGTACTCCTTGCGGATGGTCCGCAGCACCCGCGCCAGGGCCATCTCCCGGGCGACCTCGTTGACCAGCTGGATCTCGGCGGCGGAGAGGTCGATGTTGGCGGGCAGCAGGTGCAGCCCGGCCACGTCGGTCTTGATGAGGACGTCCTCGGCGGTGACGTCGTCCTGCATCAGCAGGTTGTAGACCGACAGGTCCAGGTTGTGCGGGTTGACGCCCAGCCCGACGGAGAGGGCGCCCTGCGGGTCGAAGTCGACGAGCAGCACCTTGCGGCCGTACTCGGCCAGGGCCGCGCCCAGGTTGATGGTCGTCGTGGTCTTGCCGACGCCGCCCTTCTGGTTGGCCATCGCGATGATCCGCGCCGGGCCGTGCCGGTCGGTCGGCATGGGTTCGGGGATCGGCTTGCGCATGGTGTACGCGGCCGGGTCGGCGGGGCCGAGATCGGCACCGAGCGTCGCCTGCTGCTCACGGAGCTCCGACGTCCAGGTCTCGGCACGGTCACCGTTTCCTGCCATGTCCTCGTTGCCCCCTCCCGACGACCACCCGGCGTCGGAGCCGTCCGACGTCCCTCGCGGCGCCGCTGCGCACCCCCGGTCCGTCGTACCTGGAGGCCCGCGCCGATGCCGACTGTACGCCACCGGCCAGCAGCGCGTTCGGTAGCGGGTCGGCGTGTCGGCCGCCCGTCAACCAGGTCCGGCCACGTCGGCACTCAGCGGGCGCGGGGGTGGGCTGTCGCGTACACCTCGCGCAGCCGCTCCACAGTCACCAGCGTGTAGACCTGGGTGGTGGTCACCGAGGCGTGGCCGAGCAGTTCCTGCACCACCCGCACGTCCGCGCCGCCGTCGAGCAGGTGGGTGGCGTACGAGTGGCGCAGCGTGTGCGGGGAGACCGCGTCGGGACCGTCGACCGGCAGGCCGGCACGTGCGGCGGCGGTACGCAGCACGGCCCAGGCGCCCTGCCGGGTGAGCGGGCCGCCACGCGCGTTCACGAACACCGCGTGGGTGCCGCGCCCGGCGGCGAGCAGCGCCGGGCGGCCCCGGACCAGCCAGGCGCGCAGCGCGTCGGCCGCGTACCCGCCGACCGGGACCAGCCGCGTCCGGCCGCCCTTGCCGCGCAGCAGCACCGTGCCGGCGTCCAGGTCGAGGTCGTCGACGGCCGCGCCGACCGCCTCGGAGATGCGCGCGCCGGTGCCGTACAGGAATTCCAGCAGCGCCCGGTCGCGCAGCGCGCGGGCGGCGGCGTCGCCGCTGGCGCCGGGTGTGCCGGCGGCCTCCAGCAGCCGCAGGACCGCGTCGACGGGCAGCGCGCGGGGCAGCCGTCGCGGCGGCGCGGGCGGCCGGACGTCGCGGCTGGGGTCGGCGCCGGCGAGTCCCTCGCGCAGCGCGAAGCGGTGCAGGCCGCGGACCGCGCTGGCCGCGCGGGCGGCGGAGGAGACGGCGAGCGGCGGGTGGTCGTCGTCGCCGGCGCGCAGCCGGGCCAGGTGGGCCTCGACCTGCGCGGGCCCGGCGGCGGCCAGGTCGTCCACCCCGGCTGCGGCCAGTGTGGCGAGGTAGCGGTCCAGGTCCCGGCGGTACGAGGCGAGCGTGTTCGCGGACAGCCCGCGTTCGACGGTGAGGTGGTCCAGGTAGGTCCGGACCGCACGGCGCAGGGCCGGCGCGGGTTCCGCGCCGGCCCTGCGCACAGCGGCGTCGGTCAGCTCAGCACCTCATCCAGCGGCAGCACGTCCATGCCGTGCGCCTCGGCGACCGGGCCGTAGACGACCTTGCCGGCGTGGGTGTTCAGACCGAGGGCCAGCGCCGGGTCGTTGCGCAGCGCCTGCTGCCAGCCCTGGTTCGCCAGTTCGAGGGCGTACGGCAGGGTGACGTTCGTCAGCGCGTAGGTGCTGGTGTTCGGCACCGCACCGGGCATGTTCGCCACGCAGTAGAAGATCGAGTCGTGGACCTTGTAGACCGGGTCGGCGTGCGTGGTCGGGCGCGAGTCCTCGAAGCAGCCGCCCTGGTCGATGGCGATGTCGACGAGGACGCTGCCCGGCTTCATCCGGGAGACCAGCTCGTTGGAGATGAGCTTCGGGGCCTTCGCGCCGGGCACCAGCACCGCGCCGATGACCAGGTCCGCGTCGAGCACGGCCCGCTCGATCTCGTACGCGTTGGAGGCGACGGTCTGCAGGTGGCCCCGGTAGATGGCGTCGGCCTGGCGCAGCCGGGCCACGTTCTTGTCCAGCAGCAGCACCTCGGACTGGAGGCCGAGCGCGATGGCGGCGGCGTTCAGGCCGGACACGCCCGCGCCGATGACCACGGTCTTGGCCGCGTACACACCGGAGACGCCGCCGGGCAGCACGCCCCGCCCGCCGCCGGTACGCATCATGTAGAAGGCGCCCACCTGCGGGGCGAGGCGGCCGGCCACCTCGGACATCGGGGCGAGCAGCGGCAGCGAGCGGTCGGGCAGCTCGACCGTCTCGTACGCGATGCCGGTGACCTTCCGGTCGACCAGCGCGTCGGTGCACTCGCGGGACGCGGCCAGGTGCAGGTAGGTGAACAGCACCTGCCCCTCGCGCATCCGGTGGTACTCCTCGGCGATCGGCTCCTTGACCTTCAGCACCAGATCGGCGGTGTCCCACACCTCGTCGGCGGTGGCCAGGATCTTCGCGCCGGCGGCGGCGAACTCGTCGTCGGTGATGCTGGAACCGACTCCGGCGCCTGCCTCCACGAAGACCTCGTGGCCGTGGCGGGTGAACTCGTTGACGCCGGCGGGCGTGATCGCCACCCGGTACTCGTGGTTCTTGACCTCGCGGGGGATTCCGACCTTCACGATGCAGACACCTTCCTCCGGGGCGGCTCACCCCCGACTGCGCGGCCGCGCCGGCTCCGTTGCCGGCGCGGTCCGCCTGTCCCGCCGGCGGCAGTCTAGGCCCGTGGGAAGCCCACGGGCGGCGACACTGTGACATCCGGTGCCCGCTGGTCCTGACGGTGTGTCAGGCATGCCCCGGACTGCCCGGTGGAGACGCCATCCGCCGAGAGGACAAAGTTCGATGACATCTTCCCATCGGCTGAGCGGCGAGGCCGACAGGACGTGAACCGATCACTATTGTGTCCGCTCATGACCACTCCTTATCAGCAGTACCCGCAGGGCGTCTCCGACAAGAGCAAGGTCGTCGCGGGTGTGCTTCAGATCCTGCTCGGCGGCTTCGGCATCGGCCGGTTCTACATGGGCGACACCAAGACCGGTGTCATCCAGCTCATCGTCACGCTCGTGACGTGCGGCTTCGGCGCGATCTGGGGCCTCGTCGACGGCATCCTGATCCTCGTCAACGGCGGTGTCGACGGGCAGGGACGCCCTCTGCGCGACTGACCACAGGCGCACGGAAGGGGCCGCCCGGCGCAGTGCGCCGGGCGGCCCCTCGTCGTTTGCGGATCAGCGCGGCAGCGGCGCCTCCGGGCGGCGCAGCTCGGTGAAGCCGGTGTCGCGGGCGCGGGCGGCGGCGAGCAGCCCGGCCACGCAGGACGCGTTGGTGATCTCGCCGGCCAGCACCATCCGCACCGCCTCGTCCAGGTCCACGCGGACCACCTGGAGGTCGGCCTCCTCGTCGTGCCGGTCGTGCCGCTGATCGGCCGGCACGTCGGCGAGGTCGCGGGCCAGGAACACCCGCACCACCTCGTCGGCGAAACCGGGCGAGCTGTGCAGGTCGACGAGCACGTCGACACGTCCGGCGGTCAGGTCCGCCTCCTCGGCCAGTTCCCGCAGCGCGGCGGCGGCCAGGTCCTCGCCGCCGACGTCCATCAGCCCGGCGGGCAGCTCCCACAGGTGCCGGCCGACCGGGTGCCGGTACTGGCGGATCAGCACCACCTGACCGGCGTCGTCGAGCGCCACCACGGCGACCGCGCCGACGTGCCGCACGTAGTCGCGGGTCGCGCTGCCGCCGCCGGGCATGGTGACGTCGTCGCTGACCACGGAGAAGATCCGGCCGGACCAGATCTCCCGGCGGCCGGTCACCTCGTACCGGTGCTCGACGCCGCTCACGCCGCCTCCCCGCGCGCCCGCGCGGACCGGCCGCTCACTTCGCGGACGCCTTCGCGCCACCGCCGCGGCCGGCCTTCTTCGACGCGCCGTCCAGGTCCACCGGCAGCTGGTCGGCCTGCGAGTACGCCACGGCGGCGCCGACGAACGCGGCGAACAGCGGGTGCGGCCGGGTGGGGCGGCTCTTGAGCTCCGGGTGCGCCTGGGTGGCCACGAAGAAAGGGTGCAGGTTGCGGTCCAGCTCGACGAACTCGACCAGCCGCCCGTCCGGCGACGTGCCGGAGATGGTCAGACCGGCCTTGGTGAGCTGGTCGCGGTAGGCGTTGTTCACCTCGTACCGGTGCCGGTGCCGCTCGCTGACCTCGGTGCTGCCGTACGCCTCGGCGACGATCGAGCCCTCGGCCAGCTTCGCCGGGTACGCCCCGAGCCGCATGGTGCCGCCCAGGTCGCCGCGCCCGGCGACGATGTCCTCCTGGTCGGCCATGGTGGCGATGACCGGGTGCACGGCCTCCTCGTCGAACTCCAGCGAGTTCGCCCCGTCGAGGTTGGCCAGGTGCCGGGCCACCTCGATGGTCATGCACTGGAGGCCGAGGCAGAGGCCCAGCAGCGGGATGCCGTTCTCCCGCGCGTACCGGGCGGTGCCGACCTTGCCCTCGATGCCGCGGACGCCGAAGCCGCCGGGGATCACGATGCCGTCGACGCCGGACAGCGCGGCGGCGGCGCCCGCCGGGGTCACGCAGTCGTCGCTGGGCACCCACTTGAGCTGCACCCGGGCGCGGTGGCCGAACCCGGCCGCCCGGATCGCCTCGCTCACCGACAGGTACGCGTCGGGCAGGTCGACGTACTTGCCGACCAGCGCGACGGTGATCGTGTGCCGGGGCTGGTGCACCCGCTCCAGCAGGTCGTCCCAGCGGGTCCAGTCCACGTCGCGGAACGACAGGCCGAGCCGGCGCACCACGTACGCGTCGAGGCCCTCGCGGTGCAGCACCTTCGGGATGTCGTAGATGCTCGGCGCGTCCGGCGCGGCGGTGACCGCCTCCCGGTCGACGTCGCAGTACAGCGACAGCTTCTCCTTGACCTTCTCCGGGATCTCCCGGTCGCAGCGCAGCACCAGCGCGTCGGGCTGGATGCCGATGCTGCGCAGCTGCGCCACCGAGTGCTGGGTCGGCTTGGTCTTCAGCTCGCCCGACGGCGCCAGGTACGGCACCAGCGACACGTGCAGGTAGAAGCAGTTGTCCCGGCCCAGGTCGTGGCGGATCTGCCGGATCGACTCCAGGAACGGCAGCGACTCGATGTCGCCGACAGTGCCGCCGACCTCGGTGATCACCACGTCGGGCACCTGGCCGTCCGCGTCCGGGTCGGCCATGCCGCGGATGCGGGCCTTGATCTCGTTGGTGATGTGCGGGATGACCTGCACCGTGTCGCCGAGGTACTCCCCGCGCCGCTCCTTGGCGATCACCGCCGAGTAGATCTGGCCGGTGGTGACGTTCGCCTTGCCGGAGAGGTCCCGGTCGAGGAACCGCTCGTAGTGCCCGACGTCGAGGTCGGTCTCGGCGCCGTCCTCGGTGACGAAGACCTCGCCGTGCTGGAACGGGTTCATCGTCCCGGGGTCGACGTTCAGGTACGGGTCGAGCTTCTGCATCACCACGCGCAGTCCGCGCGCGGTCAGCAGACTGCCGAGGCTGGAGGCGGTGAGGCCCTTACCCAGCGAGGAGGCGACGCCCCCGGTGACGAAAATGTGCCTGGTCGTCCGTGCTGTTGGGGCCAAGGCCTGCTCCCGTGTCGTCCGTAGCGGTCGTGCGAACCGCCGTGCCGATCAGCAGAGTGATCACGCGATCCACGGGATTCCACGGTAACACCATCCGGACCGTGAGCCGGCGTCGCACCCGCTGTCGGCGCACGTGAGGCCGGTGCCGGCCCTCCCCCGGCGCTCCCCTGGCCCTCTCCCGGCCCTCCTCCGGCCCTCCTCCGGCCCTCCTCCGGCCCGGGTCCGGCCCGGGTCCGGCCCCTTGATCGACACCAGCTCGCCGATGTGGTGCCTTCCACCGGGCCTCGACCCCGCCACCTCCCCGACCTGGCGGGTGGCAGACCTGGCGGGCCGCGCGGGCGGGGTCAGCGGGCAGGGATGTCCGAGGACGCCGGGGTCGGCTGTGCGGGCACCGGCGCCCCGCGGGCCGTGCCAGCGGCGCGCGGCCCGTCCGGCGCCTCCGTGCCAGCGGACCGCGTTCCGTCCGTCCCAGCGGGGCGCGGCCCGTCCGGCGCCTCCGTGCCTGCGGAGTCCTGCCCGTCCGGTCCGGCCGGCTCCCCGGCCTCCCCCGGGTCGCCGGCCGCACCGTCACCGTCCGCACCGTCACCGGCCGAGCCGTCGCCCGCCGACCGACCACCACCCGCACCGTCGCCACCCGCACCGTCGCCGGCCGCACCGTCGCCACCCGCACCGTCGCCGGCCGCACCGTCGCCACCCGCACCGTCGCCGGCCGGGCCGCCGGCCGCGCCGCCCCTGGAGGAGTCGTCCGGGCCGCCCGGTGGGACCGCGCCCGTCTCGCCGCCGCCACGCCCGCTGTCGGGCACCGTACGGTCGGTGGAGTGGTCGAGCACCCGCAGCGCCGCCAGGGCCGCCATGGGCACCACGAGGGCCGCCGCCGCGCCGGCCACGTCCAGCGCCGACCCGCCGAGGAGGCCGCCCAGCCCGACGGCCACGCCGGTGCCGGCCATCGCCGCCCGGATCGCCGGGTAGATGCCGAACAGCCGCATCAGCCCGCCCCAGGGCTGGAGCAGCGCGAGCCAGACCAGCGCGGCCCCGGCCAGGGCCAGCACGGTCAGTGGGCTGTTCACCAGTGTCTGGATGTTGGAGCTGCTGGACCGGTGCACGGTGAGCCCGCCGGTGCCGTCGCCCACAGCGGCCAGGAACCGGCCCAGGCTGCCCCGCTCGTCCGCGGGACGGCCGAGGTCGACCAGGGCGAAGCCGACGGTGACCGTCAGCGCGGCCATGGTCGCCCAGGCCAGCCGGCTCACTGTCAGCCAGCCGCCGCTGCAGATCGCGGCCGCGACGCTGACCCCGGCGGTGAGCGCGATCGCGCCGATCGAGTCGGCCCCCAGGTACGGGCTGCCCACTATCACCACGGCGAGCCCGCCGACCGTCACCATCACCATCGGCCGCCAGCCCTTGCGGAACCGCTGGGCGAGCCAGCCGCCGCACAGCAGCGCCCCGGCGATGAACACGCCCAGCCCGACGGTGCCGAGCCCGGCGTACCGGCCACCCTCCAGCGCCGAGTAGCCGACCACGCCGTTGAGCTGCAACCGGGAGCCGGTGAGCACGTCCACTCCGACGACGAGCGTGGCCAGCCCGGCGACCGCCCCGAGCGGACCGAGCGTGCGCTCGTGTCCGGGACTGAACCGGACCGCGGCGGTGCCGCCGACGATGAGCAGCGCGGTCACCGAGGCGTACCAGAGGCCCGCGTGGTCGCCGCGCCACCAGGGCACGGCGTCGGCGAGCAACGCTGCGGGCACTGCCAGCGCGGCGGCGATCAGCAGCAGCTCCACCACCGCCACGATCCGCGGGGACACCGGTTCCGGCCCGTGCGGTCCGGCGAGCCGGCGGGCGCGGCGCAGCAGCGGCAGCACCGCCACCGCGAGGGCGAGCTGGGCGGCGGCGAGCAGCGTGAAGAACCAGCCGGCGACGCGGCGCTGGGCGGCTGCCTCCCGGTCCGCGTCGGCCGGCGCCTCGATCGCGGCCCGCAGGTCGTCCGGCCGGTCGTCGACAGTCACCGCGGGCCGGCCGAGGAACGCCCGTTCCGGCATCGGCTTGTCGAGCACGGCGAGCACGGTCGGGGCCAGGTCGATCAGTTGCAGGTAGCCGGACCGGGCGGTGCTGGGCGAGGTCAGCCAGCCGCCCTCCCAGCCGGGTCCGTCGGCGATCGCGACGTGCAGCCGCGCCGGGGAGTCGGTGTCGGACACGCCCGCGACGAGCACCAGCGAGCGCGGCGGCCGGGCGGCGAGCACCCGGGCCAGCCGGGCGTCGGCCTGCCGCGCCTGGGCGGCCCGTACCTCCGGGTCGTCGTCGTCGACGGTGCCGACGTCGACGATGCTCAGCACGCAGGAGCCGAGCAGTTCCGCCGGCTTCTCCGGGAGCGTGGGCGCGTACCTGTCGACCCGGCCGAACGGGCGGGCGGCGGCCACGGCGGCACCCGGACCGACGGCCACCGAGCAGCGCACCGACTCGGCCAGCGCGCCGGGTGTGGCGCCCCAGGAGAGCTGCTCCTGGTTGTGCGCCACCGCGCTGGGCTGGTCGGGCAGGTTCGCGCCGATGCCGTCGGGCCGCTCGACTGTCACACCGGTGGCCGGGCAGCCACCGCCCGGGCGGGCGCCGGGCCAGGCGGCGAAGTTCCCCGCGCCGAGCGTGAGCCAGCCGTCGACCGGGCAGGTGGGGCGGTGCGCGGAGCGTACCGAGAGCGACCCGATCGCACCCTGCTCGGCCATCCGCCACAGCGTCGGCGTGTTCTCCGGGTCGACGTCGTCCCACCGTAGGCCCGCCGCGCCGACGAGCACCACGAAGTCGGCGCCGGGCCGGGTCGCACCCTCGTCCGGGCGGGCGGAGAGCGCGGTGATGCCCAGCGCCACCACGACCAGCGTCAGCAGCACCGGGGTCAGTCTGCGCAGCATCAGCGGTTCCCGGTGGAGAGCTGGGGTGTCAGCTCGGCGTAGAGGCCGGCGAGCGCGGCCACGGTGTCCGCCTCGGTGGGCCAGGTCGCGGCCCGCGCCAGGCCGCGACGGCCCAGATCGGCCCGGCGTACGGGGTCGTCGAGCAGGTCGCGCACGGCCGCGTCGACGGCGTCCACGTCGCCCGGCGGCACCAGCACCGCCGCGTCGCCGACCAGGTCCGGCAGCCCGCCGACGGCGGTCGCGACGAGCGGTACGCCCGCCCGCAGCGCCTCCTGCGCGAACAGCTGGCGAGCCTCCCAGTCGCTCGTCACCACCGCCAGGTCGGCGGCGCCCAGCAGGTCCGCCACGTCGGTGCGGTGCCCGAGCAGCGTCACCGGCGCGCGGGCGGCCGAGATCCGGGCGGCCAGCGGCAGGTACGCCGGACCGCTGCCGGCGATCACCACGAGCGGGGCGGGAGTACGGGTCCGCCAGCGGGCGGCGGCGTCGATCAGCACGTCGTACCGCTTCTGCGGGTGCAGCCGGCCCACCGAGAGAATCAGCTGCTGGTCGGCGGCGACGGCGAACTCGGCGCGTACCGCCGTGCGGCGGCGCCGCGGCGCGGGCAGCGCCGGCGCCGCGACCGGGGCCAGGCGGGCGTCGGCGGCGCCGAGGGAAGCGGCGCGGTCGACAAGGTCGGCGGAGGCGCCCAGCGCGACCCGCACGGACCGGGCGACGACCCGCTCGACCAGCCGGGACACCGCGCCGCGCAGGCCACCGGCGAGGACCGCGTTGTGCCAGGTGACGACCAGCGGCGCGGCGGGACGGGCGAGCGCGGCCACCAGGCCGGCGCGCAGCCCGTGCGCGTGCACCACGTCGACGGGTGTGTCAGCGAGCGCCCGGCGCAGCGCGGTGACCGCGCGCGCGTCGCCCGGCGTGGGGCTGGCCGGGATCTCCACCGGCGTGAACCGGGCCCCGGCGCCGGTGAAGTCGAACTGTTCCTCGGTGGCGGCCGGGCCGCAGACCAGCACGGACGCGCCGGCCTCGGTCAGCCCACGGGTGATCGAGCGCACGTGCTGCCCGACCCCGCCGGTGCTGGAGGCGAGCACCAGGGCCACCGACCCGGGCCAGCGCGGTGCCGGCGAGGCGTCCGTCATGAGGAAACGGTCTCCCTTCCGTCACCCCGCTCGCCGGGGTGCTGCTGCGCCGGCGGGCCGTCGTCCCCGCCGGCCGGGCGTCGCCGGCGCAGCCGGCGGGTCACGGTCGCGAGCAGCGGCCGCAGGTCGCGGGCGTCGGTCAGCCAGGCGACGGCGAGGAACAGGACACCGACCACGACCCCGGACAGCATGCCCTGCGCGAGGGCCCACGGTGTCGTCGGGGTGCCGTCACCGAGCCCGGCGAGTCCCGCCGAGACGGCCGCTCCGCCGGCACCGGCGACGACGGCCGCGAGCAGCCCGGCGGCGCCGGCCCGGCCGACACCGGCCAGCGCCTCGCCACCGGCGGCCCGCCGGACCGCGGCGATCAGCAGCACGCCGAGCAGCAGCATGCCGGCCGAGGTCGCCAGCGTCACCGCGAGCACCCGGTCGGCCAGCGGCGCCACCTGCGCGGACACCACGGCGAGCGCGGGCACGCTGAGCCAGCCGAGCGCTGTGGCCACTGTGGCCGCGCGGGTCTCTCCCCGCGCGTACAGCGCGCGGGTGAGCACCGCGAACAGGCCGTAGCCGACCAGGCCGGGCGCGAAACCGGCGATCCCGGCCGCCGCGGTACGCGCGTCGAGCGCATCGGAGAAGAAGAAGTGCCCGACCGGGATCGCGGTGCCGACGAGCGCGGCGGCGCCGAGCAGGCTGAGCAGCACGACCCCGCGTACCGCCGAGGCCAGGGTCTCCCGGTAGGCGCGCTCGTCGCCGGTGGCCCGGGCCGCGACGAGCGTCGGGTACGCGGCCACCGCGAGCGGCACGGCCAGCACCGCCCAGGGCAGGAAGTAGACGGTCTGGGCGAGGTTGTAGACGCTGACGTCGGCGGTCCGGCCGTAGGTGACCTGGTTGAGCGCGACGACCAGGGCGATCTGCTGGGCGGCCACGGTGACCGCCCCAGCAACCACCAGACCGCCGACCCGGGCGCGGGCGTCGGCAGGGAAGCGGTAGCCCGGTCGGATCCGCAGCCGCAGGCGGCGCACCGGGATCAGCAGCGACAGCGAGAGCACCACCACGCCGAGCGTGGTGCCGGCGGACAGCAGCAGCTCGCCGCCGCGTCCGGCCTCCCCGATCGTGGCCAGCCGCCCCTGCTGCGCGGTGAAGCCCAGGTAGACGGCGATGACCGTGACGCTCGACAGCAGCGGCGCGATCACCGGCCAGGCGAAGCGGCGGTGCGCCTGGAGCACACCGGTCAGCACGATCCCCACGCCGTACAGCGGCAGCTGCGGCGCGAAGACCCGCAGCATCCGCGCCCCGGATGCCTGCTGGGCCTCGCTGAGACCGTTCCCGATCAGGCCCGGCAGCGGGTCGGCGAACAGCGCCAGCAGCACCGCCAGCGGGACCAGCAGGCTCAGCGTCCAGGTCAGCAGCGCGCCGGTGGTGGCGGCCACCGCGCGCCGGTCACCCGCCTCGACGGCGCCGGCCAGCAGCGGTACGACGAGACTGGCGAGCGCCCCACCGGCGACGATCTCGAAGATGAAGTTCGGGACGTAGTTGGCCACCAGGTAGGCGCTGCCGAGATCGGTGGGGCCCAGCATCCAGGTGAACACGGCGGTACGGCCGAAGCCGGCGAGCCGGCTGAGGACGGTGAGGACGGCGATGAGGGCGGCCGCCCCGGCGACCCGGCCGGCGGCGGCGAGAGGAGCCGGTTTCGTCACGTCAGTCCGGGAGCCGGCCCAGCTCGTCGAGGTGCCGCAGTCCCGGGGTCCGCGCGATGACCTGGGTGAAGCTGACCTTCTCGCTGGCCGCGGTGAGCGCGGCGAGCACGGCCAGCACGCCGGCCCGGCCCAGCGGCCCGGTACGCGCGGCGAGGCTCACGCCGAGCAGCGCGCCGAGCGCGTTGGCGCCGCTGTCGCCCACCATGACGCGCTCGCCGAGGTCGTCGCCGACCAGCGCGGCCGACGCGCCCACGGCGCCCGCGGCGAGGCCGCCGTACGGGCCGGCGGTCAGCGGCGCGCCGAGCAGCATGCCGGACTTCAACGCCCGGCCGGGCCGCAGGTCGAGCAGGTTGACCAGGTTGGCGGTGCCGGCCACCACGCCGGCGCCGAGCAGCACGTCGAGCCCGCGGCCGAACGCACCGGCCTGCTGGCGGCGCGGGTGCGCGGCGACCCGCCGGTCGGCGGCGAGCAGCGCGGCGGCGCCCAGCCCGGCCACGCCCACCCCGGCGACCTTGACCATCCCGGCGGTGACCTGACCCTCGCGCAGCGCGGCGAGATGCCCGGCGAACCCCTTCGCGGCCTTCTGTTCGGGGCGGGCGCCGACCACGTCGTCGTAGAGGCCGACAGCGCCCGCGCCGAGCCCGGCGACGAGCGCGGCGGCGCCGGCCGGGGCGCTACCGGCGCCCAGCGCGGCCCCGGTGGCCGCGCCGACGGCCAAAGCCGGACCGGCGGCCAGGGTCACCGTGCGGCCCCGGTAGTTGGTGCGCTCCAACGCCGGCCCGCCCGGCGACGTACGCGTCTGACGCAGCACGTAGCGGGCGGCCAGCGCTCCCGCGCCCACGGCCAGCAGCCGACCCAGTCTCACGGGACCTCCTCGATCCGGACTTCGAACGCGACGCGGGCACGGACCGGGCGGCCCGGAGCGGTCACCGGGGCAGTGTAGGCACCCGGGCGGCGGCGTTGTCGCCCACGCCGTACTGGCCGGTCTTCTTCTCGGTGAGCTGCTGCGCCAGGGCGAGGCTGGTGACCAGCTGGCCCTGCACGGTGTTGGCGTTGTCGACGGTGGAGATGGTCTGCGACAGCACCGGGTCGCCGCGGACCACGGAGACCAGGTTCCCGCCGGTCGAGCCCATGCCGGCGACCACGAGCGCGCCGGCCCGGTCGAACTGCTCGGCGATCTTCACCACCGACTCGTCCTTCTTCGCCGAGTCCTTGTCCACGTACGGCTGGCCGGTGACCATCACCACCGCCTCGGCGGCGGTGGAGATCCGGTCCGCCGGGGTGAGGTAGCCGGCGGTGGCGTACTGCTCCAGCACGGCGCGCCGGTCGGCGTCGCTGACCGGCGGGCTCCCGGCCGGGCGGTCCACCAGCACGTTGGCCAGCAGCGCGCTGGAGGTCTCCACGCCGTGCCCGTTACCGGGCAGGTTGCCGGTGGGGGCGCTGTTCGGGCGGGCGGCGGTGACCGCCAGCTCCAGCAGGTTGTTGTTGCTGTCCGGGTTGACGAACTTGTCCTGCACGTCGATGCGGCCGGTGACGTCGGCGCCGGCGGTCTGGAGCATCTTCACCACGCCCTCGGCCTGGTCCCGGCCGCTGGGCAGGGTGAGCACCAGCACCCGGCGGCCGGTCAGCTTGCCGGGCAGGACGAGCTGGGCCATCTCGGCGGCGAAGTCCTCCTCGGTCTCCAGCTGCTTCTGCATGCTGTTGACCGACTGGCGCATCAGCGAGTTGTCCTTGCGCAGGCCGTTGACGTTCTCCCGGAGCGAGTCGGCGACCGGCCCGTTGAGGGCGGCTGTGCCGACCACCAGGCCGATCGCCAGCGCCAGGAACACCGCGGTCAGGGACACCACGTGGTAGCGAAAGTTGATCACGCTTGCAGCCTCTTGATCGTCGGGGAGCTAGAAGAGCTGGCCGAGCTGGAACACGAAATTGTCCCACCATTCGGAGACCACGCCCAGATACGCCTTCCCGACGGTGGAGACCGCCACCGCGGAGGCCATCGCGGCCACCGCCGACAGGACCAGCAGCAGCAGCGACGACCCGGAGATGCTCTGCCGGTAGAGCCGGCTGACGCCCTTGGCGTCGACCAGCTTGCCACCGACCTTCAGCCGGGTCAGGAACGTCGACGCCATGCCGCCGCGCCCCTTGTCGAGGAACTCCACCAGGGTGGCGTGCGTGCCGACCGCCACCAGCAGCGACGCGCCCTTCTCGTCGGCCAGCAGCATGGCCAGGTCCTCGCTGGTGGCCGCCGCCGGGAAGGTGATCGCCGGTACGCCGAGCCCGTTGACCCGGGCCAGGCCCGGCGCCCGCCCGTCCGGGTAGGCGTGCACGATCACCTCGGCGCCGCAGCGCAGCACGTCGTCGGTGACCGAGTCCATGTCCCCGATGATCATGTCTGGGGTGTAGCCCGCCTCGACCAGCGCGTCGGCGCCGCCGTCCACGCCGATGAGCACCGGCTTGAACTCCCGGATGTACGGGCGCAGCACGTCCAGGTCGGCCTTGTAGTCGTAGCCGCGCACCACGATCAGGCAGTGCCGGCCCTGGATCTGGGTCTGGATCTCCGGCACGCCGACGCCGTCGAGCAGCAGGTCGCGTTCCTGGCGCAGGTAGTCCATCGTGTTGGCGGCGAACGCCTCCAACTGCACCGACAGGCCCTCCCGGGCGTCGGCCATCGACTTGGCCACTGTTTCGGCGTCCTGCAACGAGCCGTGCGCGACCGGATCGTCGCCGACGAAGACGGTGTTGCCCTCGATGCGGACCCGGTCGCCCTCGCGGACCTGCTCGAAGACGCTCTCGCCGAGGTCGTCCAGCAGCGGGATGCCGGCCGAGACCAGCACCTCCGGGCCGAGGTTGGGATAGCGGCCGGAGACCGACGGCTTGGCGTTGAGGACCGCCGCCACACCCACCGCGACGAGCGAGTCGGCCGCCACCCGGTCCAGGTCGACGTGGTCGATGACCGCGATGTCGCCGGGTCGCAGCCGCCCGACCAGCCGTTTCGTCCGGCGGTCGAGGCGCGCGGTGCCGACGATGGAGCCCGGCTCCGGGTTCCGGCTCCGGCGCAGTGTGGGTAGACGCATCGTGACCATCCTGGCATGTGAGGCAGGTTTTGCTGTCGCGACATGCCTGAGCAGGGCCGCCTACCCAGGGAAGCACACCGGAACCCGCGCCGGTGTGCTTGCGCTCACAATCGGGGTATCACGGACGCCTTTCCTTGGCCGCCACGGCCAGGAGCTCCTCGGCATGGGCGATACCCAGATCCGAGTCCGGCAAACCGGCGAGCATCCGGGCCAGTTCCCGGGCGCGCTCGGTGTCCTCCACCACGCGCACCCCGCTCGTGGTGACCGCTCCCCCGGTGTCCTTGGCCACCACCAGATGCCGGTCGGCGAACGCGGCGACCTGCGGCAGGTGCGTGACCACGAGCACCTGGTGACTGCGGGCCAGCCGGGCCAGCCGACGGCCGATCTCCACCGCGGCCTGGCCGCCGACACCGGCGTCGACCTCGTCGAACACCAGCGTGGGCGGGCCGCCGGAGCCGGCGAAGACCACCTCGATGGCGAGCATCACCCGGGACAGCTCACCGCCGGACGCGCCCTTCTGCAACGGCAGCGCCGGCGCGCCCGGGTGCGCCAGCAGCCGCAGCTCCACCTCGTCGGCGCCGTCCGCGCCGACGCCGGTCTCGACGCCGTTGACCGGCAGGCTCGGCTCGGACCGGCCCGCCGGTCGCGGCAGCACCGCCACCTCGATGCGGGCGTGCGGCATCGCCAGCCCGGCCAGCTCGACTGTCACCTCCTCGGCGAAGCGGACCGCCGCCTCCCGCCGGGACGCCGACACCCGGCCGGCCAGGTCGGCCACCTCACCGGCGAGCCGGGTCGCCTCGCGGTCCAGCTCGTCCAGCAGCTCGTCGGAGGTGTCCAGATCGGACAGCCGCGTGCGGGCCCGCTCGGCCCACGCCACCACGCCGTCGACGTCGTCGGCGTACTTGCGGGTGAGCGCGCGCAGCGCGGCCCGCCGCTCGTAGACGGTCTGCAGGCGGGCCGGGTCGGCGTCCAGCGCGGCCAGGTAGGCCGACAGCTCCGCGGCCACGTCGGTGACGAGCGTGGCCGCCTCCTCCAGCCGGGCCGCCAGCTCACCCAGCGCCGGGTCGGTGCCGGCCTGCGCCTCCAGCGTGCGCCGCGCGGTGCCGAGCAGCACCGTCGCGTCCGGCGTCTCGTCGGTCGCCTCGACGCCGCCGGCCACGCACTGCTGCGCCACCTGCGCGGCGGTACGCAACCCCTCGGCGTGCTCCAGCCGCTGCGCCTCGGCCTTCAGCTCGTCGTCCTCCCCCGGCTGCGGGTCGACCCGGGTGATCTCGTCCAGGCCCAGCCGCAGCAGGTCGGCCTCCTGGTTGCGCTCGCGGGCGTTGCGCCGCCGGTCGGCCAGGTCGTCGACGACGGTGCGCCACCGGGCGTACGTCTCGCGCAGCGCGTCGAGCAGCTTCTCGTGCTCGGGCCCGGCGAACCGGTCGAGCGAGGCGCGCTGCTCGGCCGGGCGCAGCAGCCGCAGCTGGTCGGACTGGCCGTGCACTGCGAGCACCTGCTCGCCGACCTCGCCGAGCGTGGACACCGGCATGGCGCGCCCGCCCAGGTGCGCCCGGGAGCGGCCCTCGATGGTCACGGTGCGGCTGAGCAGCAGCGAGCCGTCCTCGTCGGGCTCGCCGCCGGCGTCGAGGATGCGGGCGTGCACCGCCTCGGCCACCCGGCCGCTCAGGCGCAGCCGGCCCTCCACCGCCGCGCGGCCCGGCTGGGCGCGCACCCGGCCGGCGTCGGCGCGGCCGCCGAAGAGCAGGCCGAGGCCGGTCACCACCATGGTCTTGCCGGCGCCGGTCTCGCCGGTGATGACGTTCATCCCCGCGGCCAGCGGCAGCGTGGTGTCCTCGATGACGCCCAGTCCGGTGATGCGCAGCTCTTCCAGCACAGCACCCGACAGTAGCCCCGCCGTGTGACAGTTGACCAGCCGGCAGGGCGAGCCGCAGGCACCCGTACAGTTCAGCCCCGTGCTGGAGGAGATCGGCCTGACCCCGGACGAGGAGGAGCTCTACCGCAGCCTGGTACGGGCGAACACGGCCCGGGCCGGTGAGCTCGCACAGCGGCTGGGACGGCCCCGCGCGGAGGTCGCCGCCCGGCTGGACGCCTTGCGGGACAAGGGTCTCGTGCTGCCGACCGGGCCGGAACCGGACGCGCCGCTGCGGCCGCTCGCGCCGGACGTGCCGTTGGGCGAGGCGCTGCTGCGCCGCCAGTCCGCGCTGGAGGAGGCCCGCGCCGCTGTCAGCCGGCTCGCCGAGGACTACCGGGCCGGGATGCGCCGCCACGACGCCGCGCACCTGGTCGAGGTGGTCACCGGCGCGCGGGGGCTGCGGGAACGGCTGCGCGAGCTGCAGAACGGCGCGCGCGAGGAGGTGCTCTGGTTCTGCCGGGCGAACCCGCTGGCGATGCCCGGACCGGAGAACGTCGAGGAGTTCGACGCGCTCGCCCGCGGCGTGCGCTACCGGGCCATCTACGAACGGGCCATGCTGCTGGAGCCGGGCGCGCTCGCGGACGTGGAGCGGGGCGTACGCGCCGGGGAGCAGGCCCGGGTGCTGGACCGGCTGCCGGTGCGACTGGCCGTGGTGGACGGTCGTACCGCGGTGTGCCCGCTGGTGCCCGACCGCGACGGCGGGGAGCCGACGGCCGCGGTGATCGGCCGCAGCCAGTTGCTGGACGCCCTGCTGGCGCTCTTCGAGAGCCACTGGCTGATGGCGACGCCGCTCGGCACGCCCGCCGACCGGGCCGCCACCGGCTACCAGCCCGACGGCGACGAGGCGCGGCTGCTGTCGCTGTTCGTCGCCGGGGTGCCGGACAAGTCGATCGCGTCACAGCTCGGGGTGAGCCGGCGTACCGTGCAGCGGCGGCTGGCCGACCTGATGGCCGCCGCCGGTGTGGACACCCGGCCCGGGCTGGCGTTCCAGGCCGCCCGGCGCGGCTGGATCTGACCGGGGCCGGGGCGGGACGGCCCCAGGACCGCCCCGCCCCGGCGTCTCATCGCAGCCCGTACGCGTCGATCACGGTCTGCGTCACGGTGCTGCCGGACCGGTCCCGCGCCGAGACGCGCAGCGACACCGTGCCGCGCCCGGCCGGCACCTCGGCGGTGAACCGGGTGCCGGAGCCGCGTACCGGCGCCGTACGCCAGGTGCGTCCGCCGTCGAACGACACCTCGGCGCGTACCGTCGTGCCGGCCGGCGCGGGCAGGCCGGCCAGGTGGCGCAGCGTCAGCCCGACGGTGTGCTTCCGCCTGCCGGGCACCTCGCCGCGCAGGTCGGCCGGCACCCGGTAGTCGACCTGGAGCAGCGGCAGC
The DNA here is from genome assembly GCF_000177655.2 of Micromonospora sp. L5. NCBI lineage: Bacteria > Bacillati > Actinomycetota > Actinomycetes > Micromonosporales > Micromonosporaceae > Micromonospora > Micromonospora sp. L5. Next base: position 6,737,928 of record NC_014815.1, read on the forward strand.
GGCCGGGCCGCGTCACCGGACGGGCGGGCCGAGGTGAACTCCCACGCCGTCTCGGTACGGGTCGCCCACCGCCATTCCGCCGACGACCGTGCCGTTGTCACGTCGAGGCGGTAGCGGGCCGGACCGGCGGTGGCAGGCACCGGCGCCCAGCCGGCGGACAGGTCGGCGATCGGCTGCCCGTCCCGGCTGACCCGGCGGGTCACCGTGTCCTGCTCCTCCGACCGGTTGTCCACGCCGGCGTGACCGTCGGCGTCGACGAACTCGGCCACCCTCAGGTCGAGCGTGTCAGCGGTCCGGCTCGGCGCGGCCGCACCGGCCGGCACGGCGGGACGCACCAGCGGCGTGTGCCACGACTCGGTGGTCCGGTCGGTGGCCGCGTAGCGCCGGGGCCGGTCGGACAGGCCGCCGGTCAGCGTCCCCATGGTGGAGAACATCATTCGGTGCAGCACCCGGTGCTGCCACCACGAGTCACCGGAGCTGACGTACTCCCGCCGGGTCGTCCCGGTACGCACCATCCGCTGGTCGTCGTTCCAGGAGAACTCCTGCCAGGGCCGCCACCCGAACCGCTGCTCGGTGGCCCAGTCCAGGCCGCCGGTGTCGCCGTAGCGCGCGGTCACCTCGGCCGTGTTCGCGGCGGTGACCCGGTGGAGGATCCGCTCCGGCACCCGGCCCTTCGACACCTGGAACACGTCGTAGAGGTACGGGCTGTCAACGGTGAGCGTCAGGTCCATCCGGGCCCGGCCGGTACGCGCCGCCGCGAGCATCCGCTGCCCGTCGTCGTACGCCACCGCGAGCGCCGGTGCCGGCAGCCGCTCCCCGGTCGGACGCCACACCGTCCACGCGCTCTGGTCCGCCGGCCGGACGATCAGCACCGCCCTCGCGCCGGCCGCCGCCGCAGCGGCCACCTGCTCCTCCTCGGACCGGTCGGCGGACGCGGTGAGCAGCGCCGCCGCGCCCCGCACGCCGGCCAGCTCACCGGGTGCGCCGGTGCCGGCGGCGACCAGGCGTAGCCGCTGCCGCCCGGCCGGGGCCGGTGACTGACCCATCAGGTTGACGTCCAGCGCGCCGGACACGCCGCTGACGTCGATGTCGACCATCGGTGCGACGAGCTGCCAGCGCGAGGAGAACTCGAACTCGCCGTGGCGCACCTGCCGGGTCGGGGTGACGTTGAGCTGCTGCACGGTGCTGAACGTCATCACGCCGTGGTCGACCTGCCGGCCGTTGCCGAACACCCGGTGCTGGTAGAAGCTCAGGACGGCCCGCTGCTCGGACGGTTTCGGCGTCTCGATCCGTACCGGCGTGCCGCGCCGCGGGTCGAGCACCACCGTGAGGTCCCGGTCCACTGTCAGCTCCGGGTCGGTGACCAGGGTGAGCTGCTCGTCCAGCGGCGCGCCGTGCTCGATCAGCGCGTGCAGCAGGTACGGCCCCTCCTCCACCTGGATCCGCCACTCGTCGCCGACGCCGAGCCAGCCCATCGCGTCCGACTCCGGGTGCTCGCCGAACAGCGTCACCACCGGCGACGATCCGGGCCGCCCGGCCAGGTCCAGCGCGCGCAGCGTCACCGTGTGCTGCGGGCCGCTGAGCGTTAGCCCGACCGCGGTCCGCACCGTCACGCCGTCCGTGCCGGTGGCGACCAGCCAGCCGCCGTGCGGGCCCCGGTCCAGCCGGGCCGGGTCGGCGCGCAGCGGCACGTCCACACCGCCGCCGGCCGGCACCGTCACCGTGCCGGCGTCGAGTGTCAGGCCGTCGGTCTCGGCCGCGCCGCTGTCCAGGTTGCGCAGCTCCAGCGCCAGACGCAGCGTCTGCGCGGCTTCGGTGCCGTTGACGTAGCGCACCGTCCGGGTCGCGGCCGGCCCGCCGGTGGTCAGCCGGCCGAAGTCGGCGGTGGCCGTGCCGTACACCCGCTGGCGCAGCGCCCGGGCCACGTCGACCCGCCCGGCGCCCTGCTCGAACACCGTCGCGCCGGTGCTCGGGCGGGTGGTGCTGACCAGCGCGTCCTTCAGTTGCGCGGCGCTCCACCCGGGGTGCTCCTGGGCGAGTACGGCGGCCGCGCCCGCGACGTGCGGCGTGGCCATCGAGGTGCCCGAGGCGCGGGTGTAGGCGTCGTCCACAGGCGTACCCATGGTGGTGCCGGCGGCGCGGGCGGCGACGATGCCGACGCCCGGTGCGGTGATCTCCGGCTTCAGGCCGTTGTCGCCCAGGCGCGGGCCGCGGCTGGAGAAGTCGGCGAGCACGTCGTCGCGGTCGACGGCGCCGACGGTGAGCGCGGCGGTGGCCGCGCCGGGCGAGCCGACGCTGCGCGGCTCACCGTCGTTGCCGGCGGCGATCACGAACAGCGCGCCGGTTTCGGCGGTGAGGTCGTTCACGGCCTGGCTCATCGGGTCGGTGCCGTCGGTGGGCGCGCCGCCGAGGCTCATGCTGACCACCTTGGCGCCGGAGCGCGCGGCCCACTCCATGCCGGCGATGATGCCGGAGTCGTAGCCGGAGCCGGAGTCGTCGAGCACCTTGCCGACCAGCAGCCGCGCGCCGGGCGCGACGCCCTTGCGCAGCCCTGCGGAGGCCGCGCCGCTGCCGGCGACGGTGGCCGCCACGTGGGTGCCGTGGCCGTGGCCGTCCCGGGCGCTGCCGCCGCCGGTGAAGTCGCGCGCCTCGGCGACGCGGCCGGCCAGGTCGGGGTGGTCGGCGTCCACGCCGGTGTCGAGCACCGCGACCCGCACGCCGGCGCCGTCGCGCCCGGCCGCCCACGCGGCGGGCGCACCGATCTGCGGGACGCTGTGCTCCAGCGCCACCCGGGCCCGCCCGTCCAGCCACACGCGCTCCACGCCCGCGCCGAGCCGGACCGGTCCGGCACCCGCGGTGCGGGCCTGCGGCGTCTCCCGCAGCGACGTCCACAGCGCGCCCAGGTCGTCCTTGTCGACACGCAGCGCGGCGCCGTTGATGCTGGACAGCGGACGGGACTCGGCGGCGACGGCGAGGGGGCGCACCCGCCCGGCGGCCGGTTCCCGGTAGCGCACGATCAGCGGCAGCGCCGTGAGGCCCGCGTCGCCGTAGCCCTGCTCGGCCAGTTCCTGCACCTCGAACAGGTCCGGGTCGAGCACGCCCGCCGACACGTACGGCACGACGTCGGCGGGGAGCACCCGCAGCCCGCCGTCGGCCTGCGTGGTCTGGAAGACGATCCGGTCCCGGCCCGGCCCGGGGTGGACAGTGGCGGCGATCCGGCCCTGCGCGGCCTGGACCAGCTCGACCTGGTCGCCGGTGATCAGCGTGACGCGGGCGGGCGGCGCGCCCGGGGCGGATGTGCCCGGGGGCGGGCCGGCGGGCCGGGCGGGCGGTACGGCGGACGCCGGTACGGCGAGCCCGACCACCAACGCCCCGGCCGCGCCGGCGGCGAGCCAGCGGGGGAACCGGTGCATGTGACGCTCCTCTACTCCGAGGCCGGCCTCGTGAGACCGGCGATCGGAGTCTGCGACGGCGTCCGCCACCTGGTCACCGGGTACGGGCCGCCGCACCGGCGACATGTCGCCAGGTGGACACGAGCACGACGGAGTGGAGGCCGGGACGCCGGAGACCGTGTCGCCCAGCTCGCGTGCCGCCGCTTCCTCCGGCGGCGGCCCTGCGACCTGTCGGCCCGGCCGGGGTCGACACCCGACCGGACACGGCGTGCCGGTCCGCCCGCCGCGGCCGGCTACGACGCTCCGGCGTCCCGACCGTCGCGGCCCCGACCACCCCCTGGCCGAGCCCGCGACAGGTGGGCCGCATCCGGGAAGCGGCGGGCCTCACCGCCGCGCCCGGACTCACCTCTTCGCGGCCCGTACGCCCACCGTAACGCGCGCGAGCGCCGGGACCGGTGGGCCGAACGGAGATTTCCGCTGAGCCGCTGGTCAGCGACGGTTGCCCCGCCAGCCCTGGACGGGAAGGTCGAACTTGGCCACCAGCCGGTCGGTGAACGGGCGGGCCCGCAGCCGCACGATGCGCACCGGCAGCGTGCCCCGGCGCACCGTCACCCGGGCGCCCGGCGGCAGGTCGTAGACGCGCCGCCCGTCGCAGCAGAGCACGGCCAGTGTGGTGAACGGGTCGACGGTGATGACGAACGTCGACGTGGGCGCGGTCACCAGCGGGCGGCTGAACAACGCGTGCGCGCTGATCGGCACCAGCAGCAGCGCCTCCACCTCGGGCCAGACCACCGGCCCGCCGCCGGAGAACGCGTACGCGGTCGAGCCGGTGGGGGTCGCGCAGATCACGCCGTCGCAGCCGTACCGGGACAGCGGCCGGCCGTCCACGTCGACGAGCAGCTCCAGCATCTGGGCGCGTTCGCCCTTCTCCACGCTGATCTCGTTGAGCGCCCACGACTCGATGGTCGGCCCGCCCTCGAACTCGGCCGTGACGTCCAGGGTGAGCCGTTCGTCCACCGTGTAGTTGCGGTCGACCACGTCACGCACGGCGGTGTCCAGGTCGTCGATCTCCGCCTCGGCGAGGAAGCCGACCTTGCCCAGGTTGATCCCGAGCAGCGGCACCTTGGCCGGGCGGGCCAGCTCGGCGGCGCGCAGGAACGTGCCGTCCCCGCCGAGCGCGAACACGATCTCGGCGCCCTCGGCGGCCTCCGGCCCGGTCACCGGCACCACGCCCGGCAGGTCCAGGTCGTCGGCCTCCTCGGCCACCACACGCACCTCGAACCCGGCGGCGATCAGGTCGGCTGCCACCGCGCGGGCGTGCTCGGTGCTGCGTCGACGGCCGGTGTGCGTGACCAGCAGCGCGGTACGGCTCATCCGGACACCTCCTCGGTCGTGGCCGCCGTCGCGGCGGCGCCCTGCGGGCCGGCGGCCACCACCGCGCGGACCCGCTCCGGATCCGCGGCGGGCGCGTCCCCGCGCAACCATACGAAGAACTCGACGTTGCCGCTCGGCCCGGGCAGCGGGCTGGCCGCGACACCGGCCAGGCCGAGGCCCAGCCCGGCGGCGGCAGCGGCCACGTCCAGCACCGCCTCGGCGCGCAGCGCCGGATCGCGGACCACACCGCCGGCGCCGACGCGCTCCTTGCCGACCTCGAACTGCGGCTTCACCATCAGCGCCAGGTCACCGCCGGGCCCGGTGCACGCCGCAAGCGCCGGCAGCACCAGCCGCAGCGAGATGAACGACAGGTCGGCCACCGTCAGGTCGACCGGGCCGCCAATCGCCTCCGGCGTGAGGGTACGCACGTTCGTGCGCTCGAACACCCGCACCCGCTCGTCGGTCCGCAGCGACCAGGCGAGCTGCCCGTAGCCGACGTCCACGGCGACCACCTCGGCGGCGCCGCCGCGCAGCAGCACGTCGGTGAAACCGCCTGTCGACGCGCCCGCGTCCAGGCAGCGCCGGCCGGTGACGGTCAGCCCGCCGGGGGCGAACGCGGCGAGCGCGCCGGCCAGCTTGTGGCCGCCCCGGGAGACGTACTCCTGTGCCGGGTCCTCGCCGGTGACCAGCAGCGGGTCGGCCGGGTCGACCATCGCCGCGGGCTTGCGCGCCTGCACTCCGCGCAGCTGGACGCGACCGGCCTCCACGAGCGCGGCGGCCTGTTCCCGCGAGCGGGCCAGCCCGCGCCGGACCAGTTCGGCGTCCAGCCGGGTACGACGAGCCATCAGGTGTGTCTCCGCCTCTGCTCAGGCCTGGTCGATGGTGGCGAGGGTCTCGCGCAGCGTCTCGTACGCCGCCTCGTACTGGGCGATCTGGTCGGCCGGGGCGAGCGCCTCGGCGTTGGCCATGCCGAGTACGGCCGCGTCCACCGCCGGGTGCCGCGCCTCGCCGATCTCCTCGGCCGGCGCGGGGCGTACCCCCGGGGGCGGTCCGGGCCGCGGACCCTGCGGCGGGCCGGGCCGGGGCGCGGTCACGAGCCGGCCGCCCGGCGCCCGGTGGCCTTCTTCGCCGGCCGGGCGGGCGCGGCGGACGAGCCGTCGGCGGGGGTACGGGCCACGGTGGCCGGCGGCTTCTTCGCGATCGCCTTCTTGGCCACCGTCTTCTTCGCCACCGCCTTCGTCGGCGTCGTCGCGGGGGCCTTGGCCGGGGTCGTCGCCGGGGAGGACTCGGCGGCGGGCGAACCGGTCCTCGGCGCCGCGCCTGTCCCGGACGGTGCGGCGGCGGGCGGCGTGTCGCCCGGCCCGAGGTGGCCGCGCGCCTCGCGCAGCTGCCGCTCCAGGTCGTGCACCCGGCGGGTCAGCTCGGCGACCTCGTCGGCGGTGGCCAGCCCGACTGCGCCCAGCGCCCGGTCCACCTCGAAGCGGACCAGCTTGGTCAGCGACTCCCGGTTCGCCAGGCCGGTCGCGACCAGTTCCTCGGCGAGCGTCTGGAGCTGGGCGGCGGTCGCGCCGCCCTGGCCGACGACGCGCATGACCGCGTCCTGTGCCTTCTTCCGGGGCGCCTCCGTCAGGCCCATGGCCAGCTCGAGGTAGGCGCGCCACGCGTCCTGCATGCCTGAGTCCTTCCGCGGGGCGAGGTGTGCAGGTGCCACGCTACCGGGCACCCCGGACACCCCATTGCGGTACGGTGCCGGGAACGGCGTGGTTCGTGGTGAGGAGACGATGTGGCCAGCGTGGACGAGTGCCGGCAGGCGTTGCACGACCTGGCCGCGCGGCTGGACCGCAACGCCGAGGCACAGGGACGCATCGACCTCGACCGCACCCTGGCCTGCCGGATCACCGACCTCGGCGCCGCGTTCCACGGGCGGCTGGAGGGTGGCCGGCTGGTCGACCTGTCCGACGGCGACGACCCGAAGGCCAAGATCGCGCTGAGCACCGGCAGCGACGACCTCGTCGCGCTGGTGCACGGCCGGCTCGACGTCATGTCGGCGGTGGCCTCCCGGCGGGTGTCGATCAAGGCGAACCCGTTCGACCTGATGAAGCTCCGCAAGCTGCTCTGAGCGGCCCGGCGCCTCAGTCGTCCAGACCGAACGCGGCGAGGGCCTCCTCCGCCGCCGTGGACTGCGCCCGGACGCGCGGCCCGGCCCCGGTCGACCAGGCCAGCGCGCAGAGCGCCGCGAGGGCCTCCAGCGGCGGTCCCGCGCCGTCGAGCACGAGGTCCGCGCCGGCCTCCGTCACCGACCAGCCGTCGTCTGCGGCCCGGCCCGGCACCGCCACCACTGCGGCCGGGTCGAACAGGCCCGCCAGGTCGAACGAGACGTACGCGGGGCGGCGCTCCTCGGGTGCGGCCAGCAGCTCGGCGGCGTCGCTGACGCCGGTGAGCACCAGCAGGCTGTCCAGCCCGGCCCGGCGGGCACCCTCGATGTCGGTGTCCAGCCGGTCACCCACCACGAGCGTGCGCCCGGTCCCGGCCCGCCGCGCGGCGGTGGTGAACAGCGCCGGCTCCGGCTTGCCCACCACCACGTCCGGGTCGCGGCCGAGCGCGGTCCGCAGCACCGCGACGAGCGAGCCGTTGCCCGGCAGCGGGCCACGCGGGCTGGGCAGCGTGCGGTCGGTGTTGGTGGCGTACCAGGGCGCGCCCGCCCGTACCGCCAGGGACGCCTCGGCCAGGTCGGACCAGCCGACCTGCGGGCCGTAGCCCTGGGCCACCGCGGCGGGCTCCTCGTCGGCAGTGGACACCGGCCGCAGGCCCACCGCACGCAGCTCGGCGCGCAGCGCCTCCGCGCCGACCACGAGCACGGGTGCGCCCTCGGGCAGCCGGTCGCGGAGCAGTTCGGCGGTGGCCGCCGCGGAGGTGAGCACCTCCGCCGGCCGGGCCGCGACGCCCATGCCGGTGAGCAGGTCGGCCACCTCGCTGGAGCGGCGGGAGGCGTTGTTGGTCGCGTACGCGACCGCGCGCCCCTCGGCATGCAGCCGGCCGACCGCCTCGACCGCGCCGGGAATGGGCCGGTCGATCAGGTAGATGACGCCGTCCAGGTCGAAGACGACGAGCGAGTACGCGTCGACCAGCCGACCGACCGCCCCGGCGCGGTCGGGTTCGCCCCGATCCGCGCCGGAGGCGGTGTCACCGGCGTACCCGGTCATCGGCGGTCCGCCGCCTCGCCCTCGCCGTCCGCGGCGTCACCGGGCGCGGGCCGGTCGGCCTTGCCGTCCGGGGTGACGTCGGCGGCCGGCGCCTGGGCGTCGGCGGCCGGTGCGGTGGCCGGATCCTCGGTCGTGGCGGTGGTGGTCGGCGTGTCGGCGGCGAGCGAGCCGGCCTCGGTGTCGGTCAGCTCGTCGTCGGCCAGATCGCCGGCGTCCCGGTCCCGGTAGTCGGCCCGTGCCGCGTCCCCGTCGACGCCCGAGGTGTCGTCGCCGCCGACGCCCGAGGTGTCGTCGCCGCCGCTCAGCGGCGCGTCGTCATCCCGGTCGTCGTCGTCATCGTCATCGTCATCGTCGTCGTCGTCGTCGTCGTCGTCGTCCTCGTCGTCGTCCTCGTCGTCGTCCTCGTCGTCGTCGTCCTCGTCCTCGTCGTCCTCGTCCTCGTCCTCGTCGTCGTCGAGGTCGTCGTCGTCGCGGACGTCCTCGGCCGACGCCTCGGACGCGTCGGTGTCGTCCTCCGGCTCGTCGTCGCCCTCGATGACCACGCCGTCCAGCTCCAGCAGCCGCTCGGCGGCGTCGGTCTCCCCCTCGGAGTCGACGTCGGCGGCCCGGGAGAACCACTCCCGCGCCTCCTCGCGCCGGTCCACCGCCAGCAGGGCGTCCGCGTACGCGTAGCGCAGCCGCGCCGCCCACGGGTCGGTCGAGTCGCCGGTCAGCTCGCGCACCTGGAGCATCGCCACCGCGGCGTCCTTCTGCCCGAGGTCGCCGCGCGCCCCGGCGGCCACGATCAGCAGCTCGATCGCGACGGCCTGGTCGAGCTTGTCCCGGTCCGCGCCGCGGAACAGGTCGATGGCCCGCTCGGGCCGGCCCAGCGCCCGCTCGCAGTCCGCCAGCACCGCCAGGTGGCTCTGCAGGCCGCTCATCCGGTGGTACGTCCGCAGCTCGGCGATGGCGGTCTGCCACTCACCCGCGTGGTACGCGGCCAGCCCGACGGCCTCCCGCACGGCGGCGATCCGCGACGCGAGCCTGCGGGCCGCCATGGCGTGCGCCAGCGCCAGCACCGGGTCCTCGTCGATCAGCAGACCGGTCGCGACCAGGTGCCGGGCGACAGTCTCCGCCACCGGCTTGGCCAGGGAGAGAAGCTCCGCCCGGACGGCCGAGTCGAGGTCGCTCGCGACGACGTCGTCCGGCAGCTCCGGCGCCTCACCGGTACGCCCCTCGCCACGCTCGTCCTGGCGCTCCCGCTGCGGGCCGTAGTTGCCGGTCCGGCGGTCGTCGCCGCCCGGCCGGTCGCCGTAGCCACGGCGCTCACCGTCCCGCTCACCCCGGTAGCCGCCCGGCCGCCGGTCATCGCGACGGTCGTCGCGCCGGAAGCCACGGTCACGGTCGCCGCCGCGGAAGCCGCCGTCGCGGCGCTCGCCGCCGGCGTAGCTCTCCCGGCGGTTGTCGCCGCCCTGGTAGCCGCCCTCGCGACGGTCGCCGCCACGGAAGCCGCCCTCGCGGGCGCCGCCTTCACGACGATCCCCACCACGGAAACCACCCTCGCGGTCGCCACCGCGGAAACCGCCCTCACGACGGTCACCGCCACGGAAACCACCCTCACGGGCGCCGCCCTCACGACGATCCCCACCACGGAAACCACCCTCACGGGCGCCGCCCTCACGACGATCCCCACCACGGAAACCACCCTCACGGGCGCCGCCTTCACGACGATCCCCACCACGGAAACCACCCTCACGGGCGCCGCCTTCACGACGATCCCCACCACGGAAGCCACCCTCACGGGCGCCACCGCGGAAACCACCCTCACGGGCGCCGCCTTCACGACGATCCCCACCACGGAAGCCACCCTCGCGGCGGTCACCGCCCCGGAAGCCACCCTCACGGCGGTCACCACCGGCGAAGCCGCCCTCACGGCGGTCGCTACCGCGGAAACCGCCCTCACGGTCACCGCCACGGAAGCCACCCTCGCGGGCACCGCCCTCACGACGGTCCCCACCACGGAAACCGCCCTCACGACGGTCGCCACCGCGGAAGCCACCCTCACGGCGGTCACCACCGCGGAAGCCACCCTCACGGTCACCGCCACGGAAACCGCCCTCGCGCCGTTCACCACCGCGGAAACCGCCTTCACGACGGTCGCCGCCCCGGAAACCGCCCTCGCGGGCACCGCCCTCACGACGGTCGCCACCGCCGAAGCCGCCCTCACGGCGGTCACCACTGCGGAAGCTGCCGTCGCGGGTGCCGGCTTCGCGGCGGTCGCCGCCACGGAAGCCACCCTCTCGACGCTCACCACCGCGGAAACCGCCGTCACGGTCGCCGCCCCGGAAGCCGCCTTCGCGACGGTCGCCGCCCGGACGGCTTCCACTCCGGAAGCCACCCTCACGGTCGCCGCCACGGAAGCCGCCCTCGCGCCGGTCACCGCCGCCGGAGCCGCCTTCACGACGGTCACCGCCACGGAAGCCACCCTCACGACGCTCACCGCCGCGGAAACCGCCGTCACGGTCGCCGCCGCGGAAACCGCCCTCGCGGCGATCGCCACCGCGGAAACCGCCTTCACGACGGTCACCGCCACGGGCGCCACTGTCACGGTCGCCACCACGGAAGCCACCCGGGCGGTCGTCGCGGCCGCCCCGGTACGAGGGACGGTCATCGCGACGGCCGTCGCGGCCGGCGTCACCACGCCCCTGGCCGCGGTCGGCGCGATCCTCGTAACGACGGGGGCGGTCCCCGCCCTGGGGTCCTGAGCTCACAGGTACATCCTTCCTGATGGCGTTTCCGCCGAGAACGCTAACGCAGTCGAGGGCCGCCCCTGCTGGGGTGGCCCTCGACTGGAAGATTGTCCGGCGGTGTCCTACTCTCCCACACCCTCCCGAGTGCAGTACCATCGGCGCTGGAGGGCTTAGCTTCCGGGTTCGGAATGTGACCGGGCGTTTCCCCTCCGCCATGACCGCCGTAACTCTATGAACATGTCAACCAACCCTGATGGGTGGTGGTTTGTTCAGAGTTGCACAGTGGACGCGTAGCAGCTTAGTAGTCAAGTCCTCGGCCTATTAGTACCGGTCAACTGAACCCGTTACCGGGCTTACATTTCCGGCCTATCAACCCAGTCGTCTAGCTGGGGGCCTTACCCCACAAATGTGGGTGGGATACCTCATCTTGAAGCGAGCTTCCCGCTTAGATGCTTTCAGCGGTTATCCCTTCCGAACGTAGCTAACCAGCCGTGCCCCTGGCGGGACAACTGGCACACCAGAGGTTCGTCCGTCCCGGTCCTCTCGTACTAGGGACAGCCCTTCTCAAGTATCCTACGCGCACGGCGGATAGGGACCGAACTGTCTCACGACGTTCTAAACCCAGCTCGCGTACCGCTTTAATGGGCGAACAGCCCAACCCTTGGGACCTGCTACAGCCCCAGGATGCGACGAGCCGACATCGAGGTGCCAAACCATCCCGTCGATATGGACTCTTGGGGAAGATCAGCCTGTTATCCCCGGGGTACCTTTTATCCGTTGAGCGACACCGCTTCCACATGCCAGTGCCGGATCACTAGTCCCGACTTTCGTCCCTGCTCGACCTGTCAGTCTCACAGTCAAGCTCCCTTGTGCACTTGCACTCAACACCTGATTGCCAACCAGGCTGAGGGAACCTTTGGGCGCCTCCGTTACCCTTTAGGAGGCAACCGCCCCAGTTAAACTACCCACCAGACACTGTCCCTGAACCGGATAACGGTCCGAAGTTAGATACCCAAATCAACCAGAGTGGTATTTCAAGATTGCCTCCACCCATACTGGCGTATGGACTTCACCGGCTCCCACCTATCCTACACAAGCTAATTCAGATACCAATGTCAAGCTATAGTAAAGGTCCCGGGGTCTTTCCGTCCTGCCGCGCGTAACGAGCATCTTTACTCGTAATGCAATTTCGCCGGGCCTGTGGTTGAGACAGTGGGGAAGTCGTTACGCCATTCGTGCAGGTCGGAACTTACCCGACAAGGAATTTCGCTACCTTAGGATGGTTATAGTTACCACCGCCGTTTACTGGCGCTTAAGTTCTCCGCTTCGCTCGTGAGAGCTAACAGGTCCCCTTAACGTTCCAGCACCGGGCAGGCGTCAGTCCATATACATCGAATTACTTCTTCGCATGGACCTGTGTTTTTAGTAAACAGTCGCTTCCCCCTGCTCTCTGCGGCCATACAACGCTCCACCCGCGCGGGGCTTCACGTCTCCGGCCCCCCTTCTCCCTAAGTTACGGGGGCAATTTGCCGAGTTCCTTAACCACAGTTCGCCCGATCGCCTCGGTATTCTCTACCTGACCACCTGTGTCGGTTTGGGGTACGGGCCGCTAAGAACTCGCTAGAGGCTTTTCTCGGCAGCATAGGATCACTGACTTCACCTGAATCGGCTCGGCATCACGTCTCAGCCTACATGCGCCGCGGATTTGCCTACGGCACGGCCTACACGCTTACCCCGGCACAACCACCGGCCGGGCTCAGCTACCTTCCTGCGTCACCCCATCGCTTGACTACTACCCGCCAGGTTCCCACGCTCCCCACCATTGGTCCGAAGACCGCCGGCAGTTCGGGTGGTTAGCACAACGAGGTTCGTCAGGGTCGCTCTTTCGCGGGTACGGGAATATCAACCCGTTGTCCATCGACTACGCCTCTCGGCCTCGCCTTAGGTCCCGACTCACCCAGGGCGGATTAGCCTGGCCCTGGAACCCTTGGTCATCCGGCGGAAGGGTTTCTCACCCTTCTTTCGCTACTCATGCCTGCATTCTCACTCGTGCCGCGTCCACAACTGGGTCACCCCGCTGCTTCACCCCCGGCACGACGCTCCCCTACCCATCCACACACCTGCATACCCCATCAAGGAGGCACGAAGTTAAAATGTGAATGCCACAGCTTCGGCGGTGTGCTTGAGCCCCGCTACATTGTCGGCGCGGAACCACTTGACCAGTGAGCTATTACGCACTCTTTAAAGGGTGGCTGCTTCTAAGCCAACCTCCTGGTTGTCTATGCGACCCCACATCCTTTTCCACTTAGCACACGCTTAGGGGCCTTAGCTGGTGATCTGGGCTGTTTCCCTCTCGACTACGAAGCTTATCCCCCGCAGTCTCACTGCCGCGCTCTCACTTACCGGCATTCGGAGTTTGGCTGATTTCGGTAAGCTTGTGGGCCCCCTAGACCATCCAGTGCTCTACCTCCGGCAAGAAACACGCGACGCTGCACCTAAATGCATTTCGGGGAGAACCAGCTATCACGGAGTTTGATTGGCCTTTCACCCCTAACCACAGGTCATCCCCCAACTTTTCAACGTTGGTGGGTTCGGCCCTCCACGCGGTCTTACCCGCGCTTCAGCCTGCCCATGGCTAGATCACTCCGCTTCGGGTCTAGAGCATGCGACTAAAAACGCCCTATTCAGACTCGCTTTCGCTACGGCTCCCCCACACGGGTTAACCTCGCCACATGCCACTAACTCGCAGGCTCATTCTTCAAAAGGCACGCCGTCACCCCGCAAGGCTCCGACGGATTGTAGGCGAACGGTTTCAGGTACTATTTCACTCCCCTCCCGGGGTACTTTTCACCATTCCCTCACGGTACTCGTCCGCTATCGGTCACCAGGAAGTATTTAGGCTTACCAGGTGGTCCTGGCAGATTCACGGCAGATTTCAGGAGTCCGCCGCTACTCGGGAACACCCACAGAAGACCAGCAGCTTTCACCTACCGGACTATCACCGTCTACGGTCAGCCATTCCAGACTGTTCGACTAGCCACTGGCTTTGTAACTTCTCCAACAGATGTCAGTCTGTTGAGCAGGGTCCCACAACCCCGACCACGCAACCCCTGACAGGTATCACACGCCGCCGGTTTAGCCTCAATCCGCTTTCGCTCGCCACTACTCACGGAATCACTATTTGTTTTCTCTTCCTACGGGTACTGAGATGTTTCACTTCCCCGCGTTCCCCCCACACACCCTATGTGTTCAGGTGCGGGTGACATCACATGACTGATGCCGGGTTTCCCCATTCGGACACCCTGGGATCACAGCTTGGTTGACAGCTCCCCCAGGCCTATCGCGGCCTCCCACGTCCTTCATCGGCTCCTGGTGCCAAGGCATCCACCGTTCGCCCTTGACAACTTGACCACAAAGATGCTCGCGTCCACTGTGCAATTCTCAACAAACAACCAACCCACAACCCACAGCCCCACACCTGCAACCACCACATGGTCACGGTTTGCGAGACCAGGCCATGCCTGGCGCCTGACAGACCCTTCGGTCCGTCTCAAGGCTCTGAAAGACAACCACTCGGGTTGTTCTTTCAGGACCCAACAGGGTGCTTACATCCTTCACCAGCCGCACCACAGTCTCGTTCCCACCACCCCGAAGAGCAGCTGTACTAGAGGAACCACGGCCGTTGCCGGCGCCGAACTTGCCAGTGTCTCCGCCATCTGAGCACCCCACCACCACGTTCGGGCGGTGTGGGCTCCATGCCACCTTTCGGTGGATGGTGCTCCTTAGAAAGGAGGTGATCCAGCCGCACCTTCCGGTACGGCTACCTTGTTACGACTTCGTCCCAATCGCCAGCCCCACCTTCGACGGCTCCCTCCACAAGGGTTGGGCCACCGGCTTCGGGTGTTGCCGACTTTCGTGACGTGACGGGCGGTGTGTACAAGGCCCGGGAACGTATTCACCGCAGCGTTGCTGATCTGCGATTACTAGCGACTCCGACTTCACGGGGTCGAGTTGCAGACCCCGATCCGAACTGAGACCGGCTTTTTGGGATTCGCTCCACCTCACGGTATCGCAGCCCATTGTACCGGCCATTGTAGCATGCGTGAAGCCCTGGACATAAGGGGCATGATGACTTGACGTCATCCCCACCTTCCTCCGAGTTGACCCCGGCAGTCTTCGATGAGTCCCCGCCATAACGCGCTGGCAACATCGAACGAGGGTTGCGCTCGTTGCGGGACTTAACCCAACATCTCACGACACGAGCTGACGACAGCCATGCACCACCTGTGACCGCCCCCGAAGGACCTGCCATCTCTGACAGTTTTGCGGCCATGTCAAACCCAGGTAAGGTTCTTCGCGTTGCATCGAATTAATCCGCATGCTCCGCCGCTTGTGCGGGCCCCCGTCAATTCCTTTGAGTTTTAGCCTTGCGGCCGTACTCCCCAGGCGGGGCGCTTAATGCGTTAGCTGCGGCACAGGGAACCGGAGAGGCCCCCCACACCTAGCGCCCAACGTTTACAGCGTGGACTACCAGGGTATCTAATCCTGTTCGCTCCCCACGCTTTCGCTCCTCAGCGTCAGTATCGGCCCAGAGACCCGCCTTCGCCACCGGTGTTCCTCCTGATATCTGCGCATTTCACCGCTACACCAGGAATTCCAGTCTCCCCTACCGAACTCTAGCCTGCCCGTATCGACCGCAGGCTTGGGGTTGAGCCCCAAGTTTTCACGGTCGACGCGACAAGCCGCCTACGAGCTCTTTACGCCCAATAAATCCGGACAACGCTCGCGCCCTACGTCTTACCGCGGCTGCTGGCACGTAGTTGGCCGGCGCTTCTTCTGCAGGTACCGTCACTTACGCTTCGTCCCTGCTGAAAGAGGTTTACAACCCGAAGGCCGTCATCCCTCACGCGGCGTCGCTGCATCAGGCTTCCGCCCATTGTGCAATATTCCCCACTGCTGCCTCCCGTAGGAGTCTGGGCCGTGTCTCAGTCCCAGTGTGGCCGGTCGCCCTCTCAGGCCGGCTACCCGTCGTCGCCTTGGTAGGCCATCACCCCACCAACAAGCTGATAGGCCGCGAGCCCATCCCAAGCCGAAAAACTTTCCACCACCAACCATGCGGTCAGAGGTCATATTCGGTATTAGCCCCGGTTTCCCGGGCTTATCCCAAAGCCTGGGGCAGGTTGCTCACGTGTTACTCACCCGTTCGCCGCTCGAGTACCCCGAAGGGCCTTTCCGCTCGACTTGCATGTGTTAAGCACGCCGCCAGCGTTCGTCCTGAGCCAGGATCAAACTCTCCAACAAAAACTTGTCGAACAGCATAACCTGGCAACAAAAGTGTTGCCAAAGGAATCCCAACCAGCCAAACCAAAAGGCCTGACCAGTACGGGGTATAAAACAATTGGCACTGGCTTTACAAGCACCCTGTTGAGTTCTCAAAGAACAACCACACACCAACCACCAGGCCCCACAACCGCGGAACCCCCAGCCGGGGCATTTCGTTCAACCACCCGCCGCTCTCGCGCCGGGCACTTTTACTACGTTACCTCACCGTCTCTGCCGTGTCAAACCGTGTGTCCCGGTCTGTCACGCTTCGTACGGGTCGGCGCCGCTGAGCACGCGCAGCAGTCACCTGCTGCGATGATCATCGGATTTGGCAGGCCGGCCGCTGCGGTTTCCCGCAAGCTCGCCCGGTGCCCTGCCGGTCGACAACCTTACCCGGTCGGTTCCGCTCCGCCAAATCCGCCCTGCTGCGTTTCGGCGGGCCTCGCCCGGACCGCGTCCTCGCAAGGCCGAAAGCCTCGGTCGGACCCGGTGCCAGCCCTGTTCGGTGCTCCCGGGCTTTCGTCCCGTTTGCCCCGTTCCGCGCTGGCAGAGAGAAAGTTACGCGTCTGCGGGTTTGAACGTCAAATCGAGGGGTAGCGGCGCGCGTCACACCCGTCCACAAGCGCCCGCGATCAAGGAGTTCGCGTCACGAACGACGTCCCCACCGGACACAAACTCCTTGATCACCGGGGCGACGGCGGGGCGGAGGGCGAGGAGGGAGACGGACGGCGGGCGGCGCGGTAGGCGCGGATGCCCAGGACTCCCACAGTCGTGCCGATGGCCAGGGAGGCGGCGATCAGCAGGGCGTGCACCCACAGGAAGCCGGTCGGGCTGCCCTCGCCGACGACGCCGGCCGACCAGGCGCGCTCGTCGTTCCAGATGGCGACCGCGAACCTCGGCCAGATCGCCCACGTCCAGACGCCGACGGCGACCAGGAACAGCGACCAACCACGTGACAGGACCATGGTCGGCCAGTATGCCAGCGCGCCGTCCGCCCAGGTCAGGCCAGCGGTGGGCGCAGCAGGCGTTTCCGTTCCCGCCGCCGGGGCACTGTTCTGTCGAGCCGATTCGACGGAGGTGCCACCGATGCAGCCGTTCAACCCGTGGACCTGGCGGGATCCGTCCGCCCTGGCCGGAGGGTACGACCAGACCCGGCCCGGAGACGTGCCGGAACAGCGCGCCGGCGAGGCGGACGACGGCCTGGACGCCCCCGGCCCGGGTACGCCGATCGACCTCACCGGCTACCGGGTGGAGGCGACGGACGGGCGGATCGGCTCCATCGACGAGGCGAACGAGGATGCGGACGCGCGGTACCTGGTGGTGGACACCGGTCCGTGGATCTTCGGCAAGAAGGTGCTGCTGCCGGCCGGCACGGTGGCGCAGGTCGACCACCTGGACCGCGTCGTGCACGTTGACCGCACCCGGGAGCAGGTGAAGGAGTCGCCGGCGTTCGACAGGGACCACTTCGCGCACCCCGAGTACCGGGATCGGGTCGGCAGCTACTACACGGAGAGCTATCGACAGCAGTAAGCGCGGCAGGAGGCAGCGGCGCAGGCCGGGGAGCGGTTACCGTGTCAGTCATGGTCCGGCCGCGCAGCTGCCTCCCGGAGACCCGCAGCGGTCTCCCGGGCCACGCTGTCGACGGCCGGGAGCAGATCCTCGACGTACTCCGTGCCGGCGGACTCCGTTTCCGCGCCGGCGGGCGATGGCGGCGCTCGTTCTGACGAGCCCGCTTTACCGACCTGGGTGACACCCGGGTCGCGTCTCCCCGCCAGCGAACGGCACGAAAGGCGTACGACCATGTCCTCTGCACGCATGCTCACCGGTGACCGCCCGACCGGGCGGCTGCACCTCGGCCACTACGTGGGCAGCATCGCCAACCGGGTGCGGCTGCACCAGCGCTACGAGAGCTTCTTCATCATCGCCGACCTGCACATGCTCACCACCCGCAACAGCCGCGCGGACATCGAGCAGGTCGCCCACAACGCCCGCGAGATGGTCACCGACATCCTCGCCGCCGGGGTGGAGCCGGAACGGGCGACGTTCTACCTCCAGTCCGCGATCCCCGAGGTCGGCGACCTGAACACGCTGTTCCAGAACCTCATCACTGTGCCCCGGCTGGAACGGGTGCCGTCGTTGAAGGAGATGACCCGGGACGCCGGCAAGGACGAGATGCCGTACGGCCTGCTCGGCTACCCGGTGCTCCAGGCCGCCGACATCCTCTGCGTCAAGGGCCAGGTCGTGCCGGTCGGAAAGGACAACGCCGCGCACGTCGAGGTGACCCGGGAGATCGCCCGCCGGTTCAACCACCTCTACGGCGAGGTCTTCCCGGTGCCCGACATGCTCATGTCGGAGACGCCCACGCTCGTCGGCACGGACGGCGCCGGGAAGATGAGCAAGAGCAAGGGGAACGCGATCGCGCTCTCCGACGACGCGGCGACGGTGCGCCGCAAGGTGATGGGGATGTACACCGACCCGAACCGGGTCCGCGCCGACGTGCCCGGCACCCCCGAGGGGAACCCGGTCTTCGAGTACCACGACATCTTCAATCCGGACCGGGCGCAGGTGGCCGACCTCAAGGCCCGCTACCGGGCCGGCCGGGTCGGTGACGTGGAGGTCAAGGAGGCGCTGGCGACGGCGCTCAACCGGTTCCTGGACCCGATCCGGGAGCGCCGGGCCCGCTTCGAGGCGCAGCCCGGCCTGGTCGACGAGCTGATCGTCACCGGCACCGAGCGGACCCGCGCCGAGGTGCGCCGCACGCTCGTCGAGGTCCGCCGGGCGATGGGCCTGAGCAGCGCGTACACCCAGGTGCGGCGCCGGGCCGAGCGCTACCGCAAGGCCGTCGCCACCTCGGCCTGACCACGAGCCGGTCCGGGGTACGCGCTTGCGCCGACCCCGGACCGGCCGGTTACGCTGCCGACATGGCCAGCTCGCACGCGTACCCGATGACGTCCTCCGACGTCCGGCTCGGCGCGCTGCGACGCCGGCGGTCCCGCGACCGCCTGCGCTGAGCCTTCCCCTCCTGCGACCGGCGGATCGAGCCGCCGGTCGTCATCGATCGTCCTCGCTCCGCCGTCGCGTTCCCGTCAGGTGATCCGCGCGGCGGATCCACAGCGAGATCGGCGTACTCATGGATCTTGAAAGGTTGCTCACCGACCGGCTGGCGCCGGCGTTCGCGGCGGTGGCCGGCGTGCCGGTGGACCCGGCCGTGCGGCGCTCGCAGCACGCGGACTTCCAGTCCGACGCGGCGTTGGGCCTGGCCCGGCGGCTCGGCCAGCCGCCGCGGGAGATCGCCGCGGAGGTACGGGAGCGCGCCGCGCTGGCCGACGTCTGCGCGGCGGTCGAGGTGTCCGGCCCGGGTTTCCTGAACCTGACGGTGGCCGGGCACGCGCTCGGCGGGCTGGTGTCCGCGCTGGCCGCCGACCCGCGGCTCGGCGTGCCAGTGGTGGCCGAGCCGGAGACGGTGGTGGTCGACTACTCGGGGCCGAACGTGGCGAAGGAGATGCACGTCGGGCACCTGCGGTCGACTGTGATCGGGGACGCGGCGGCGCGGACGCTGGAGTGGCTCGGGCACCGGGTGCTGCGCGCCAACCACCTCGGTGACTGGGGCACACCGTTCGGCATGCTGATCGAGCACCTGCTCGACCTGGGCGAGGCCGGTGCGGCGCAGGAGCTGTCAATGGGTGACCTGGACGGGTTCTACAAGGCGGCGCGGGCAAAGTTCGACGACGACGAGGCGTTCCGGGAGCGGTCGCGGCAGCGGGTGGTGGCGTTGCAGGGCGGTGACCCGGCGACGCTGCGGCTGTGGCGTTTGCTGGTGACGCAGTCGGAGGGCTACTTCCTGACCGTGTACGACCTGCTCGACGTGACCCTGACCGGCGACGACTTCCGGGGCGAGAGCAGCTACCACGACCAGCTCGCGCCGACTGTCGAGGAGCTGGACCGGCTCGGGCTGCTGCGGCGCAGCGACGGCGCGGACTGCGTGTTCCCGCCCGGTTCGGTGGGCCGTGACGGCGAGCCGTTGCCGCTGATCGTGCGCAAGTCCGACGGCGGGTACGGCTACCCGGCCACCGATCTGGCCGCGCTGCGGCACCGGACCGGCGCGCTCGGCGCGACCCGGCTGCTCTACGTGGTCGGGCTTCCGCAGCGGCGGCACTTCGAGATGGTGTTCGCGGTCGCCGCGCAGGCCGGCTGGCTCACCGCACCGGCGCGGGCCGAGCACGTCGGGTTCGGCTCGATCCTCGGCCCGGACGGGCGGATGCTGCGCAGCCGGGCCGGCGGGTCGGTGAAGCTGGCCGGGCTGCTCACCGAGGCGGTCCAGCGGGCCACCGCGCTGGCCCGGGAGCGCAATCCGGAGCTGGGCGAGTCGGAGGCCGCCGAGGTGGGGCGCGCGGTGGGCGTCGGCGCGATCAAGTACGCCGACCTGTCCGGGGACCGGCACAAGGACTACGTGCTGGACTGGGAGCGGATGCTGTCGCTGGACGGGAACACCGCGCCGTACCTCCAGTACGCGTACTCCCGGGTCCGGTCGATCTTCCGGCGGGCCGGCGCGGCGGCGCGGCCGGACGCGGAGGTCTCGCTCGCCGAGCCGGCCGAGCGGGCGCTCGCCATGGAGCTGGTCGGCTTCGCCGCGGTGGTCGAGGAGGTGGCGGGTGGGTTGGAGTTCCACCGGCTGACCGCCTACCTGCACCGGCTGGCGGTCGCGTTCAGCGCGTTCTACGAGCGCTGCCCGGTGCTGCGGGCCGAGGGGCCGGTGCGGGAGAGCCGGCTCGTGTTGTGCGACCTGACCGGGCGGGTGCTGCGGCAGGGCCTGGACCTGCTCGGCATCCGTACCCCGGAACGGCTGTGAGGCCGAGGGGTCACCGGCAATCCATGCAGCGGCTAGCGTGACGCATCGATCGAACGCAAGGGAGGCGACCATGGCGGATCGGCGCGCGGTACTCGCACCGGGACAGGGCTACGACACCCGGGGACCGCTCTTCGTCTACATCGGGGAGGCGCTGCGCCGGCTCGGTTTCGAGGTGCACGAGGTGACCTGGCGGTCGCTGGGCGAGCTGCGGCTCGACAGCGCGCCGGAGTGGGTCGCCGAGCAGCTGGATCCGGTTCTCGACGCCGGGGTGGATCTGCTCGTGGGCAAGTCGCTCGGCAGTTTCGCCGCGCCGCTCGCCGCCGACCGGGGCATCCCGGCGGTGTGGTTGACGCCGCTGTTGACCGATCCCGCGGTACGGGAGCCGCTGGGCCGGGCCACCGCGCCGTTCCTGCTGGCCGGCGGCACCGGCGACCGGTTCTGGGACGGTGCGGTGGCGCGCCGGCTGACCCCGTACGTGGTGGAGGTCGCCGACGCCGACCACTCGATGATGGTGCCCGGGCCGCTGGCGACCTCGGCCGAGGCGCTCGGGCGGGTCTGCACGGCGGTGGAGGAGTTCGCCGCCGGCCGCTGACGGGTCAGCGGCGACTCCGCCGCGTCCACACCACCGCCACCACTGCCGCGATGAGCGGCAGCAGGCAGCAGAGCGTCAGGACGAACAGGTGCCACGGCTTGATCGCTCCCATGGGGCGAACGATAGGCGTCGCTGTCCACAGCCGCTACGCGGAGGCTCGGGCGGCCTTGCCGTCCAGCCACAGCGTGTCGCTGTCGTCGCGGTGGGAGCCGGTGGAGCCGACGTGCTTGGCGCTGATCCTCGGCCCATTCTTGATCACGTGGATCAGAGCCATCGCGTGTCCCCGGCCGAGGCCGTACTCGTCCTTCAGCCAGGCCACGATCACGCCCGCCTTGACGTCGGCCGCGTCGTAGCCGCGCTCCTTGGCCTCGTCGACCAGGACGCGCGGGGTCTTGCCGGTCTTGTCCTCGATCGCGTCGAGGTACGCCTGGAAGGACATCTGCCCAACCCTTCGCTCGGGAGGTGGTGACGACCTCCACACTCCCGGGCGGGACGGTGCCGATCAACGACTGACCGGGCCACCGTCGTTGCCTCCAGGGCAACGATCGTCGTCGGGCGAGAGGCCGGAGAGCCCGGCCCGCGTGGTCGCGGGGCCGGGCTCTCCGGATCTCGGGGTACGCGCTCAGCGCTGGAGGGTGAGTAGTCCGGGTCGGTAGGGCAGGAGGCCGTAGTCGCCGCCGGAGTTGGGGGAGCGGCCTTGGTAGAGCAGTTGGAGGTTGCAGGGGTCGACGGTGAAGGTCTGGTCGGCGGTGGTGCGGATGAGTTCGCCGTGGCTGATGTCGTTGGTCCAGGTGGCGCCGCTGTTGGCCTTGCCGGCGAACGGGTTGGACTCGGTGGCGGCCTGCGGGGTCCAGGATCCGTTGAGGCTGGTGGCGGTGAAGGAGCGGAAGTAGCGGCCCTGGGAGCCGATCGCCTCGACGATCATCAGGTAGCGGGTCTGGCCTTGCAGTTTGTAGACCTGTACGGCTTCGAACAGGTTGTTCGTCGAGTCCGACATGATGGTGGTGTAGTTGGAGCCGAAGCTGCCGGGGAAGTTCCCGATCGGCATGCTGGAGCGGTAGATCTTGCCGTTGTCACCGGCGAAGAACAGGTACATGTTCTGGTCGTCGGCGATCAGGGTCTGGTCGATCGGGCCGGTGCCGGAACCGGAGATGCTGCCGGTGAACAGCGGCTGCGCCGACGACCACCCGTTCGGGTTCGTCGGGTCGTTCGAGGTGCGGTAGGAGAACGCGGTCGGTCCCCACTGGTAGGCCAGCACCCAGATGTTGCGCGGCGCGAAGTAGAACAACGTCGGCGCCACAGTGCCCGACGACATCGCGTTCTGGCTGGCCGAGGCCATCTGCGACCAGTTCGAGAACAGGCCGAAGTTCATCGACCCCCACGACGAGCCGGTGTCGTGCGTCGTCGCGTACACCAGATGCTGCCCGTTGTACGGCACCACAGTGAAGTCCTTCAACGACACCCAGCCCGAGCGCGGCTGCGCCAACGCGCCCGTCGACGACCACCGGTACGACGACGGCAGGTTGCACGTGCCACCCGGCGGCGGGGTCGTCGGAGGCGGCGTGGTGGGGTTGCCGCCGCCACCGTCCACCCGTACGAGCTGCCACTGCTGGTTGGCGCCGTTCCAGTCGTCGTACTGGACGATGTTTCCGCCGTCGGCGGTCGAGGCGCCCTGCACCTCCACCACCTTGTTGCTGTGGCGGCTGATCAGCCGGACGTAGCCGCTGTCGGAGTCGGCCAGCCGGAACTGCTGGTTGGTCCCGTTGAGGTCGGACCACTGCACGATGCTGCCACCGTTGGCGGTCGACCAGTTGTAGACGTCGAGCACCTTGCCGGACAGCCGGGACTTCAGCCGGTAGTAGCCGCCGCCGGAGTCGACGAACTGCCACTGCTGCTGGTTGCCGTTGTTGCGCGACCACTGCACGATCCGCGCG
This sequence comes from Micromonospora sp. L5, assembly GCF_000177655.2. Taxonomy (NCBI): domain Bacteria; kingdom Bacillati; phylum Actinomycetota; class Actinomycetes; order Micromonosporales; family Micromonosporaceae; genus Micromonospora; species Micromonospora sp. L5. The sequence goes on from NC_014815.1 coordinate 6,761,323, forward strand.
CCGTCGTTGGTGGCCAGGTTGTAGACGTCGAGCGCCTTGCCGCTGTTGCGGTTCACAAGGACGTACCAGGCGTTCGTGTCGACGCTCGCGGCGGCGGCGGGCGCGGACACGACCGCCACGGCGCCGGCGCCGACGAGTACCGCGGCCGCACCCGTCGCGACGACGCGCGGCAGCCATCCGCGCCGTCGTGGCGGCGACACAGTCGATGGGGACCTACCGAAAGCGAACATGTTCCTCCTTCAGATCAGACATGTTGTGAGCGCTAACAATTCGTCGAAGCGCACTGATCCCACACCCGGCCTGCCACGTGGCCATCCGCGCCCGCCCGGTGAGCCGCCGAAGGCGCCGCCCTGCGCCATCGACTGTGAGCGATAACACGTCGTTCGTCAAGTCGTAACAGTCGATGGACGACGGGCGCGTGACGCCGTGGGGCCATGTCAGCTTCTCGACCCAGCACTACCGCCGCCCTCAGCGCGGCCCGACAGTGCACACGGCTGGAGGGGTGGTGGGGGAGTTGGGACAGCCGGCGAACGAATCCGTCATGATCCGGGACTGGTTCAGCGTGCCGCGGGTGTCCGCCGAGGACCGGGCCGCGGTCTTCGGCGCACGCACCCATGATCCACGGGTGGAGTTCGTCGCGCTGACGGTCAAGTACTGGATGGACGCACACGCCACGCGGTCGATGACCCGCGAGCGGGTGCTGGCCGCGATGACCGGCCGCATCACCCCGGACAACGTCTGGGACCTGGTCTCGATGCTCGCGAAGCTCCGGCTGGCCGAGGCGTTCTTCGACCTGGCCGCCTCCGACGTCGACTCCGACGGCGCGTTCCGCCACTACCTGCTCGGCCTCGATCCGGCGCTGCTCGACGCGATGCGGCACTACGCGGCCTGGAACGGGATCAACCCGAAGCTGTTCCTGGACGGCTTCGCGGTCGGCGTCGGGGAATCCGTCGCGACGGTGGTGGTCGACCTCGGCAAGCTCGTGCAGTTGATCGGCCGTCTCCAGCAGGAGCAGTTCACCACGCTCATCGTGCTCACAGTCGACCCGCGCGCCGGTGTGCAGCGCCTCGCCGACCAGGCCACAGTCGTACGCCAGGCGCTGGCCGGCATCGTCGCCGCGCTGGACCCGACGACGGTTCCGGAACGGTTGCTGGCGCTGTGGCGCGGCTGGGCCGCCCAGTTCGCCAGGCACCTGGACGACCTCGACCCGTTCGCCGCCGGCCGCCTGCTCGGCCGCGTCGCCGGCGATCTCTACCAGGTGCTCACCGGTCTGGTGCATCTCGCCCGGCTGCTCGGCGGCGTCGCGGTGCGCGCCGCCGTCCGGTATGTACCGCTGCTGCTCGCGGGCGCCCGGGAGGCGCGCCTGCTGACCGCGCAGACGGCCGCGCTGCTGGTGGCGATCGGCCGGGCGGCGATCGTCGCCACGCCTCAGGTGGGCCTCGCGATGCTGCGGACGCTCTTCCCCCCGAAGGTGCTCGACGCGCTGTTCCGGCAGGGCCGGGCGCTGCTCGTCGACGCCGAACTCACACTGACCGTGTTCAACCAGGCGGCGCACGCCGAGGCGTTCGCAGGCGCCGGTGCGGGCACCCGGCTCGGCGCGCTGGTGAGCCTCGACGGCCGGCCCGTGCTGATGGCGAGCATGTCGGAGACGGTTTCGTCGGCCGGCCGCGCCGCGACCCGCGCCGAGCTGACCGAGGCGCTCGACGAGATCATCAAGCGGGTCGAGGACCTGCGCGAGCTGAAACCGCCGAAGACACCCCGGGACATCCGGGCCGCCGCCGTGCGCGCCGCCATCGCCCGGCAACTGGAGCAGCGGCTGACCACCGCGTTCAACAGGGCGCTCCAGACCGTCGCGTACGAGGAGTTCCGCGCGCTGCGCAAGGCCGGGCAGGCGCAACCGTGGCGGCTCGGCCAGCAGGTGCACCGGCGGATGGCGGCCGAGGTCACGCAGCTCGTCGGCCGGTCACCAGGCCTGGAGCCGTTCGCGGAGAAGTCGCTGGCGACAGTGGTCGAGGCGGTCCGCGCGGCCCACCCGGAGCTGGCGCCCGCGCTGCGCGGCTCCGAGGCGGTGCTGCGCCAGACGGTCGCGCAGATGCTGCTCGGCCACCCGGACCGGGATCTGCTGCTACGGCTCGTCGGGTTCACCGGCAACCCGGCCGCGACCGGCACGGAGAAGGCGCTCGCCACCCACCTCGCCGAACGGTTCCGGTGGAAGGCGTCCACCACGGTCGGTGACCTCCGCTCCGACCTGCTGCTCGTCGACCCCGAGGCGGCCCGCGTCACGAACGTCGACTGGACGTCCTCGACGAAGCTGGAGCGCTTCGAGAAGACCTGGGGAACCGTCGCCGACGACCTCGGGGAGACGTTCGACGGTCGCTGGGAGGCGATCGCGGAGGCGTACCAGCGAGCCGCGAAGGGCGGCGTCCCGGCGGAGGTCGTCGCCGGCCTCGAAGAGCTGACCACGCACGCCGTACGCGAGACGGTCCTCCGTCAGGCCGCCCTCAGCCAGTTGTTCCCCGGATTCTTCGTCACCTCGCACGAGATGACGTACCGAGGGCTGCAATCCCTGTTCGAACTGCCGCTGTAGAGGAGCACCGATGGGCAGAGTCGTCGTCGCCGACGCCGATCCGGCGACGCTTGGTTTCAGCACCGCGCATTCCGACCGGTACGTCTACTCCAACTACTTCGTACCGGTCCGGCTCACCTTCGGCGGTGGCGAGACGCCCATCCTGCCGTTCTACGTCAAGCAGGCGCTGATCGAGGCGATCCGCTACGGCGGGCTCGACGGCGACCGGCTGCCGCACCTGCTCAAGGAACTCGGCCTCTACGACCTGTGGAAGGCCAACGAGATGGACGCCGCCACCGAGGCGCTGCCCGGCGCCGACTCGGGCATGTCGTACCGGGAGCCGCCGGCGCGACGCCAGACGCTCCTCGGCGACCAGCAGGCGGAGTTCCTCGCCGGCCTGCTCCAGTCCGACGTGGGCATCGCGTTCCTCGACCGCACCCGGATCCGGCCGGTGGGCTTCGCGCTCGGCGAGCACGTCTACGCGCTGGCGCTCGCCCCCGGCGAGGAGGCGGTGCTGGAGCAGCGCACCTACACCAAGCGCGAGCTGACCCTGGAGGAGCAGAACGAGTCGGAACAGCAGACCGACGTCGAGCTGACCAGCGCGCTCACCACCGAACTCCAGGAGGGCTTCGAGCGGCAGAAGTCGCTCACCGACACCTGGGGGCTCAACGCGAGCCACACCGGCCAGTACACCAGCCCGACCGGCGTCTGGGGCACCTTCAACGCCAGCCACACGATCGGCTTCGCCAGCAGCGTCACCGCGGCGAGCCAGGAGACGAGCCGCCGCGCCGTGAAGGACAGCCGGACCGCCACCTCGAAGGTCGCGGCGCGCTACCGCACCCAGCACAGGACCGATTTCAAGCTGGTCAGCGAGACCGGTACCGAGTCCTCCTCGAAGCGCACCGTCCGCAACCCGAACCGGGCCACGCCGATCACGCTGCACTACTTCAAGGTGCTGCAACGGCTGGAGCTGGCCCACGAGCGGTACGGGGCACGGGTCTGCTGGGCCCCCACGATCAAGGATCCGGCGTTCGCCTTCGCCCAGAAGATCATCGGCGGACGGCAGCGGATCCGCGACAACGCGGTCGCCGCGCTGCCCCCGGCGCCGGTGAAGCCGGAGCGCCCGCCGCGTGGCGCGCCCGCCGCGGTGGAGACGCGCGTCGTGTACTCCCCCGTGGTCACGCTCGACAAGTGGGGATTCACCGGCGACATGAGCGCCGACTACGACGTCGACGTCGCGTTCGACGCCGGCTGGGAGTGGGACGGCGACATCGACACGATCCGGCAGAACCTCACGCTGATCACCCGCCGTCCGCCGGACGCGATCGCCGCCCGGGTGGTGGGCGTGCCGGTGGTCACCGAGGCGGACGGCCGGCCCGTGCTGCGCGTACGCGTGCACGTCGGCGCCCGGAGCTGGCTGGCGGGTCCGGGTGCCGACGTGCAGCTCGCCGCCGGATTCCGGCGTACCCCGACGGTGGTGGACCAGACCGCCGACGACGCGGCGTACAACGCGCTCGTCGCGGGCTACCTGACCGATCTCCAGGAGTGGCAGGACCGGCGCGACGAGGCGCTTGCCGCGGCGGAGACGGCCGGGGACGAGTTCGAGGCGCGGCTGCGGGCCGGCTTCTCGCCGGTCAACGAGATGGTCTCGCAGATCGTGGAGACGCACTTCCCGGCCAGCGTGCGGGACGAGGCGTGGGAGATCGACTTCTGGCACCGCGTCTTCGACTGGGAGCGCGCGTCGTTCGTGGCGTACCCCGGCTGGTGGTCCGGCGGCGACGCCCGCGCCCCGGAGCGCGACCCCGGCGACTTCGTCAACGCGAGCTGGGCGAAGCTCTACCTGCCGGTGCGGGCCGGCATGGAGCTGACCGCGCTGCGGTGGATCTTCGGCAAGGTGGTGGCGACCAGCCTGGCGCCCCAGGTGGAGCACGAGCTGGCGGCGTTCGTGGACGAGCTGACGACGTACCGGACCGGCCACCTCGGCACCGGCGACGAGATGCCCGAGCTGACCACCGAGTGCCAGGACGTGCCGGAGCGGGTGTACTGCCTGGCGAAGTGGACCGAGTTGATGCCCACCGACGGCACCCACCTGGAGGTGGTGCAGGGCGCCACGACAGCGGCCGACGCGGTGACCGCCAAGGAGATCAGCGACGCGGAGGCGCTGCGGGCCGCGCTGCTCGACGGCGAGGTGCAGACCAACCGGCTCCGGACCAAGGCGTACGACCAGATGACCGAACCGGCCGACGTCGACATCCGCCTCGGCACGCCGTCCGGGAGCGGCCCGGCCGTCTGAGCGCCGGAGACAGTGGTCGTCCACCTCGAGCACGCGTCGAGGTGGACGATTTCTGTAAAAGTATGGACTTTGGAATCATGTCGGATGGGCAAAAAGGGGCATAATATTGATCCCCCAGGTCGCTCCCTCGACGGCACAGCAGCCGCCGGTCGCGCAACCGTCCAAAATGCACTGCTTCCCACCGGTGGGTCGATAGCGCCCGGCTCACAGAGCCTTTATTTTGAGCCGTTGCTTGTTGTTCCCCGCCTGGCGTGTGCACGAACCTAAGGAAGACTCATGACAACCGCACCCTTGCGCCAGGATGAGCCCCCGGTCTCGCTGGGCAGGGTCCGCGCGGAGCCGCTCGACCGGCTCTCCGCCGCGGACATCTCCCCCATCGTGCGCCGGGTGATGGCGGCTCACCTCGATCAGACCCGGATCCCGGCGGCGAAGTTCTCGTCGTTCATCTGATCCGCGATGGCCCCGGGGCCCGCCCGCGCGGCGCTCACCGAGTTCGTCCTCAAGGTGCACGCCAGGTGTGACCTGGCGTGCGACCACTGCTACGTCTACGAACACGCCGACCAGAGCTGGCGGCGCCGCCCGGTACGGATGACGCCGGAGGTGCTCCGGACCGCGGCCGGGCGGATCGCCGAACACGCCGCGGCCCACGACCTGCCGGACGTCACGGTGATCCTGCACGGCGGGGAACCACTGCTGCTCGGCGCCGAGCGGCTCGGCGAGGTGCTCGCGGACCTCCGGCGGGTCATCGACCCGGTCACCCGGCTCCGGCTCGGCATGCAGACAAACGGCGTACTGCTCTCCGAGCGGCTCTGCGACCTGCTCGCCGAACACGATGTCGCGGTCGGCGTCTCGCTCGACGGCGACCGTGCCGCCAACGACAGGCACCGGCGCTTCCGGTCCGGCGCCGGCAGCTACGACCAGGTGCTCCGCGCCATCGGCCTGCTGCGCCGCCCGGCGTATCGGCGGATCTACTCGGGCCTGCTGTGCACGGTGGACGTGCGCAACGACCCGATCGCGGTGTACGAATCGCTGCTCACCCAGGAGCCACCGCGGATCGACTTCCTGCTCCCGCACGCCACCTGGGACGACCCGCCGTGGCGGCCGGCCGGCGGCGGCACCGCGTACGCGGGCTGGCTGCGCGCCGTCTACGACCGCTGGCTGGCGGACGGCCGACCGGTCTCCGTCCGCCTCTTCGACTCGCTGCTGTCCACCGCCGCGGGCGGACCCAGCGGCACCGAGTGGCTCGGTCTCGACCCGGTCGACCTGGCGGTCGTCGAGACGGACGGCGAGTGGGAGCAGGCGGACTCGCTCAAGACCGCGTACGACGGCGCGCCGGCCACCGGCATGACCGTCTTCTCGCACGCGGCCGACGACGTGGCGGCCAGCCCGCTTCTGGCCCGCCGCCGCTCCGGCCGGGCCGGGCTCAGCGACGAGTGCCGGCGGTGCCCGGTGGTCGACCAGTGCGGCGGCGGACTCTTCGCCCACCGGTACGGCGCCGGGCACTTCGATCATCCGAGTGTCTACTGCGCCGATCTGAAAGAGCTGATCGTGCACGTGAACGAGAACCCACCAGCACCCGTCCGGCTCGACGCCGGCCTGCCCGACGACTTCATCGACCGCCTCGCGGCACTGACCGGCGACCGGGTCGCCATCGGCCGGCTCGTGGAGGCACAGATCGCCATCGTCCGCGCGCTGCTCGCCGAAGTGGCCGACCGCCTGCCGGCCGGCGGGGCCGGAGCCGACGGCTGGGAGGCGCTGACCGCCCTCGACCGCAGCGCGCCGGAGTCCGTCGCCCGGATCGCGGCCCACCCGTACGTGCGGGCGTGGGCTGTCGACTGCCTCGCCGGCAGCGGCACCGGCGCCCGGCAGGGGCCTGACTACCTGAGCGCGCTCGCCGTCGCCGCCGCGCTCGACGCCGGCACCCCGGTACGCCTCGACGTGCCGGTGCGGTCCGGCCGCCTGCACCTGCCGACAGTGGGCACCGTGCTGCTGCCCGAGGTGGGAGACGGCGCCGCACGGGTCGAGACCGGCCCGGGTTCGCTACGGGTGGCCGCCGGGGACGTGACAGTGGCGATCCGTCCCGGAACGCCCGGGGACGCGCCCCGGTGGTGGCCGACCCGCGTACTCGCCGCGCCGGACGTGAGCGTCCTGCTGGAGGACGGCGACCCGCACCGCGACTGCCACCGGCTGCCCGCCGGTGACCGGCTCGACGACGCGGGCGCCGCGCGCTGGGCCGAGACGTTCGCGGCGGCGTGGCAGGTGATCCGGGACGAGGTGCCGGGCCATGCCGAGGAGTTGCGCGCCGGGCTGCGGGCCGTGGTGCCGCTGCGGCGCAGCGGCGCGGGTGTCAGCGAGGCGTCGACCGCGCGGCAGGCGTTCGGCGGTGTCGCGGCCACGGAGACCGACGCCGGATCGCTCGCGGTGCTGCTCGTGCACGAGTTCCAGCACAGCAAGATGAACGCGCTGCTGGACATCTGCGACCTGGTCGACGGCACGCGGCCGATCGACATCACAGTGGGCTGGCGGCCCGACCCGCGGCCCGCCGAGGCCGTCCTGCACGGCATCTACGCGCACGCGGCGGTGGCCGACATCTGGCGGATCCGGGCCGACCGTCAGGTCGACGGCGCGCAGGCGGTCTACCGCCGGTACCGCGACTGGACGGCCGAGGCGATCGGCGCGCTGCAACGGGCGGACGCGCTCACGCCGGCGGGCTCACGGCTGGTCCGGCAGGTCGCGCGTTCGATGTCCGGGTGGCCGTCGTGACCGCCGCCCGGACCGCGTACCGGGCCGGCACGCTCGCCGCCGACCTGCGCGCGCTCGGGCTCGGCCCCGGTGACGTGGTGCTCGTGCACTGCTCCCTGCGGGCGCTCGGGCCGGTGGACGGCGGGTCGGGCACCCTGGCTGCGGCGCTGCGGGCCGCCGTCGGTCCGTCCGGCACCGTCGTGGTCCCGGCGCAGACCCCTGACAACTCGGTGAGCAGCGCCGCGTACCGCGCCGCGACCGCCGGGCTGACCGACGAGGAACGCCTGGCGTACGAGGACCGGATGCCCGGCTTCGACCCGGCCGTCACGCCGTCGTTCGGGGTCGGCGCGTTCGCCGAGCACGTACGGCGGCTGCCCGGCGCGGTCCGCAGCCGGCACCCGCAGACGTCGTTCAGCGCGTGGGGGCCGCGGGCGGAGGAGCTGATGCGCGTCCACGACCTGGACTCCCACCTCGGGGAGCGGTCCCCGCTCGCCGCCCTGGAGGCGGCCGGCGCCCGGACGCTGCTGCTCGGTGTCGGCTATGCGACATGCACCGCGCTGCACCTCGCCGAGTACCGGTCACGCCGCCCGGCGCCGCGTCGTCCGTACCGCTGCTACGTGCTGCGCGACGGCCGCCGGGAACGGCTGGAATTCGAGGCTCCGCACCTGGATGCGGGCCCTTTTCCCGCGATCGGCGCGGAACTCGACCGGGCGGCGTTCACCCGGCACGGGACGGTAGGGGACGCACCGGCCCGGCTGCTGCCGATATCCGGTGCGGTACGCGTCGCGGTCGCCTGGATGGACGCCCACATCGGACGGTGAGCCTGGTAACCCGAGCGCAACCTCTCTACCCTGATCGATAGACGCCGTATCGTGTCGACTGGGGAGCAGCGCGTGATCATTACCGGTTGGGGGTCAGGCGCACTTCCCGTGGAACGGTCGTGTCGTCGTGACCTCTGAGCGGCCCGCGCTGCCGGGCCCGCCATATTTCTTCCTCAGCTACGTCCCCCCGCCGACACACAACGACCGCACCCCGGGCGACCACTGGGTCCGCCGCTTCTACCACGATCTCAACCTGGCGATCGACGGCCGGCCCGGCGACCGGTTACGCCGGCAGGGCTTCGCCGACTTCATGGTGCGGCCGCCGGAGGACCGGACGGAACGAAAACGCACCGCGCTGGCCGAGGCCGAGGTGTTCGTGCCGTTGTACTCGCCGGACTACCTCAACCGGGACGACTCGCGCCGGGAACGGGAGTGGTTCCGGCAACGGCTGATCCGGGCCGGCCGGCCGGCCGACGGCGACAACATCCTGCCGGTCCTGTGGATCCCGTCGCCCGCCGCGGTGCACGCGCCGGACCAGGCCCGGGCGGTGGCGATGGCCGCCGACGTCGATGCGTACGCGGCGAACGGCATGAGCGCGCTCTGCCGGCTCCAGAAGTTCCAGCACGCCTACAAGGAGGTGCTGGGCCGGCTCGCCCAGCACATCGTCGACACCGCCGAGCAGACGCCGCTGCAACCGGCCGAGCCGCCGACCGGCCCGACCGATCTGCCGTCGTCCCCGACCAGCGAGGTGCCGTTCCGGGCGGTGGTGATCGCGCCCGAGGAACCGGCCGACCCGGGACGGCTCAACGGGCGGTCCGACACGCACGCCGGCCGGTGGCGCCCGTTCCGCGACCGGCCGCCGGTGGTCGACGACGTGACCGACGCGGTGCAGCGGCTGCGGATGCCGATCGACGTCCGCGACTTCGTACCGGACGCCGGGCTGTTCCGGGGCTGCCCGGGCGTACTCATGATCGATCCTCGGGTGGTCGAGACGCCGGACGGTGCGGAGGCCGTCCGCGCGGCCGTCGCCTCGCTACACCGCTGGGTGGGCGTCGTGGTGATCATCGAGGACTCGGCACCCGGTCGCCGCTCCCACGCGGCGGTGCTGCTCGACCGGGCCATCGAGATCTTCCCGGCCGCGGCACGCCCACTGGCGATCACCACTTACGACGACTGGCGGGCCGGGATCCACGGCCTGGTCGACCGGATGCGCCGCCGCTACCTGGAGGCGAGACCGGCCTACCCGCCGCCGGGACGGCCGATCAGCAAACCCCGGCTCTGGGAGAACCCGCCGCCCGACGAGGGAGTGGACACATGACCCGACGCGAGGGACAGGTCGTCACCTTCTACTCCTACAAGGGCGGCACCGGCCGGACGATGGCGCTGGCGAACGTCGCCTGGATCCTCGCCGCCAACGGCAAGCGGGTGCTCGCAGTCGACTGGGACCTGGAGTCCCCCGGCCTGTCGCGCTTCTTCGCGCCGTTCATCGACCGGGACGCGCTGGAGAGCACCGGCGGGGTGATCGACCTGATCCGGGAGTACGAGTGGGCGACCACCACCAAGCAGGACAAGGGCGACGACCGCTGGCACGAGCAGTACGCCCGCGTGCACAAGTACTCGTTCTCGCTGAACTGGTCGAACTTCCCCGGTGACGGGACGCTGGACTTCCTCGGCGCGGGCCAGCAGAACAACGACTACGCCGGCGCGCTCGCCGGGATGAACTGGGACGAGTTCTACGAGCGGCAGGGCGGCGGCTACTTCTTCGACGCGCTGCGCGCCGACATGAAGCGCAACTACGACTACGTGCTGATCGACAGCCGCACCGGTTTCTCCGACGTGGCCGACATCTGCACCATCCAGCTGCCGGACGTGCTGGTCACCTGCTTCACCCTCAGCGAGCAGGGCATCACCGGCGCGGCCAAGGTGGCGCGGCTGGTCGAGCACCGCTACGGGTCGCGGCGGATCCGGGTGCTGCCCGTGCCGATGCGGATCGACCCGGCGGAGAAGGTCAAGGCGGACACCGGGCGGGCCGTGGCGCGGCAGCGCTTCAGCGGTCTGCCGAGCGGGATGAGCGAGGCCGACCGGGACCGGTACTGGGCCCGGATGCAGGTGCCCTACCAGGCGTTCTACGCGTACGAGGAACTGCTCGCCACGTTCGCCGACCAGCCCGGCGTCAACGGGTCGCTGCTGTCCGCGTACGAGGTGCTGGCCCGGGAGATCACCCGGGGCGAGGTGGAGTCGCTGCCGCCGATGAGCAGCGCGGTACGCGAGCGGGTCAACGCCCGGTTCACCCGTACCTCCAACTCGGTGGAGAACGAGATCCTGCTCCGGCACGCCCCGTACGACCGGGTGTGGGCGGAGTGGATCGGTCACCTGCTGGTCTCGGCCGACGTCCGGGTGACCGACCCGTGGTTCGCCGAGGACGAGACGCCCCGGACGGCCCGGGAGCTGATCATCGTCTCCGAGGCGAACGCCACCGAGGAGGCGGTGCTCGCCGCGCCGGACCGCTCGCCCGACCAGGCGCCGCTCGTCGTCTACGTGGCCGACGTGCGGCGCCTGGCGAACGTGCCCGCGGCGCACACCGTCTCGGTCGCCGGGCTGGAGGCGCGTACCGCCGCCGCGCGGATCCTGCGCCTGGTCGGCCGCGAGGGCGTGCCGGCCGACCTGGAACTGCCGACCGGTCCCCGGTTCCCCGGCCGCGACAACACGGTGTTCGAGGTGCCGGGCCGCAACAAGCGCTTCACCGGCCGGGAGGCCGACCTGCGCGAGCTGCGGACGCTGCTGCGCAGCAGCCCGAAGGTGGTGCTCTCCGGCACCGGGCCGGTGGCGTTGCAGGGCATGGGCGGCATCGGCAAGAGCCAGCTCGCGCTGGAGTACGCCCACCGCTACCGCGCCGCGTACGACATGGTGTGGTGGATCGACGCCGACCAGGTGCCGTTCATCGAGTCGGCCATCGGTGACCTCGCGCCCTACCTGGGCGTACCGTCGTCGGACTCGAACCGGGAGAACGCCCGGCTGGTGCTCCAGGCGCTGCGCCGCACCGACCTCCGCTGGCTGCTGATCATGGACAACGCGGACGAGGTCGAGGGCGTCCTGCCGTACGTGCCGGACGGCAAGGGCCACGTCCTGATCACGTCCCGGAACCTGCAGTGGGTCGAGCGGGCCACCACCGTTCAGGTCGACGTGTTCAAGCGCGCGGAGAGCATCCAGCACCTCACCGAGCGGGTGCCGACCATGCGCGTCGACCAGGCCGACCGGATCGCCGCCCTGCTCGGCGACCTGCCGATCGCTGTCACCGCCGCCGCGGCCTGGCTCGCCGACACCGGCCACTCGGTCGACAGCTACCTCAACGAGATCGCCAGGTTCGGACCGGGCGCGGTGATGGAGCCGAACAGCAACGTCTCCGTGGAGGCCACCTGGGAGCTGTCGCTCAACCACCTGCGGACCCGCAACCCGGCCGCCTACCGGGTGCTGCAACTCTGCTCGGTGTTCGCGCCCGAGATCTCCGCCGACCTGGTCTACAGCGACGAGTTCGCCGAGGCGCTGGTGCCGTTCCACCCGCAGGCGAAGGAGCGGCTGGTCCGCCAGCAACTGGTGCAGCAGGCCAACCGGCTCGCGCTGGTCCGCGTCGACCTGCGGGCCGAGAACCCGTCCGGCGGCGAGCGGGGCCGGGGCGGCCTGGTGCTCATGCACCGCCTGCTCCAGCACGCCGTCCGGTCCCGGATGACGGAGGCGCAACTCGACGAGGCGCGCCAGCAGGTCCACCTCGTGCTCGCCGCGGCCCGGCCCGAGGGCGAGGTCGACGACCCCGACGGCTGGCCCCGGTTCCGGGTCATCTGGCCGCACCTGGAGGCGTCGAAGGCGCCGCTGAGCCGCAAGGTGGAGGTGCGGGCGCTGATGATCGACCGGGTCCGCTACCTCCAGTTGCGCGGCGACCTGGAGACCGGCCGGCGGCTCGGGCAGGAGGTCGCGCAGACCTGGGAGCAGATGCTCGCGGAGGAGGACGACGCGCGGGCGCGCGACGACCTGCGCCGGCAGTTGCTGCACCTCCAGTTCAACCTCGCCAACATCCTCGCCTTCCTCGGGCAGTTCACCGAGTCGCGGGCGCTGGACGAGGAGGTGCTCGCCGCCCAGCGGGACCTGCTCGGCGAGGACCACCCGCACACGCTGATGACCGCCGGCGGGCTCGCCCGCGACCTGCGCGGCATGGGCATGTACAACGAGGCGCTGCGCCTGGACGAGATCACGTTCAACGCGTGGAAGCGGAACTTCACCGAGGAGCACCCGCGTACCCTCGCCGCGCTCAACAACCTCGCCAGCACCCAGCGCCTGATGGGCGACTTCCGGGAGGCCCGCAAGAACGACGAGATGGTGCTGGCCGGGCGCCGCGCGATCCTCGGGGAGAACCACCCGGACACGCTCGCCTCCTCCGCGTACGTCGGCATCGACATGCGCGACGCGGGCGACTTCGAGCAGTCGGTCACCCGCCTGCGCAGCGTCCACCGGGACCTGCTGCACACGGCCGGGCCCGAACACCTCATCACCCTGCGGACGCAGACGAACCTGGCGGTGTCGCTGCGCGCGGCCGGGCACGCGGTCGAGGCGGGCAAGCTCCTCGAAGCCGCGTACGAGCTGCTGAACGAGCGGTTCGGGCCGGACAACCCGGAGACGCTGACCTGCCGGCTGAGCCTGTCGATCAACCTGCTCACGGTCGACCTGTTCCAGCGCGCCAGCCGGGAACTCACCGAGGTGCACCGCATCTACCAGCGCAACCTCGGCCCGGCGCACCCGCTGACCCTGGTCTGCATGGTCAACCTCGCCATGGTGGCCCGCCGCGCCGGAGACTTCGCCGAGGCGCGGCAGCTCGCCGGCCGGTCCGCCGACGCGCTCGCCGGCGTGCTGGGCAGCGGGCACCCGTACCCGCTCTCCGGCTGGATGAACCAGGGCATCTGCATCGCCGAACAGCCCGACCCGCCGGAAGGCCGGGAGGCGGCGGACCTGGAGGCGCTGAGCCTGCTGCGGCGCGCCCACGACGGGCTGGTCCGGACCCTCGGCCGCGACCACACGAACACGTTGCGCTGCCGGGCGAACCTGGTGGTGATGCAGGAGCGGGTGGAGAGCGGCCGGCGGGCGGAACTGGAGGCCGTCACCCGCGAGCTGACCTACCGGCTGGGCGAGAACCACCCGGCGGTCGAGGCCGTCCGGGAGAGCCGGCTGCAGCGGCGCATCATCGACCCGCATCCGATCTGACAGCGGTCCGCTCCACCGGGTCGGCCAGCCACGCGAGGATCTCCGGCAGCACCTCCACCGCGCCGAAGTGCGCGCTGCGCGGCTGCACGTGCAACTGCGCGCCGGGGATCTGCTCGGCCAGCCAGCGGGTGTGGCTGGCCGGGGCGAAGTTGTCGTCGGCGCCGTGCCACAGCCGGACCGGCATCCGGATGTCCGCCAGCGTGATCCCCCAGTCGGCGCGTAACGCCAGCACGTCGTCGATCCAGCCGTGCGGCCCCTGGCGCAGCGCCTCGGCGTAGGCGTCGGTGAGCTGCCGGCGGATCGGCACGCCGGCCACCACCCGGCGGTCGGCCTCGGTCATCTGCTCGACCAGCAGCGCCAGCAGCGAGCCCGGGTCGTCCATGGTCCGCTCGGCCCGCAGCCGCAACTGCTCGGCGAGCACCGGCACGTCGTGCTCGGCGGCGCCGTAGTCCCGGACGTTGGCGTCGGTCATGCCGCCGAACCAGTCCAGCCCTGCCGCGCCGGCCGGGGCGAGACCGACCAGGACGGCGGTCCGCCGTACCCGGTCCGGCAGCAGCGCGGCGCAGGCCAGGGCGTGCGGGCCGCCGCCGGAGCGCCCCACCACCGAGAAGCCGTCCAGGCCCAGGTCGTCGGCGATGGCCGCGACGTCCGCCGCGGCGTCCGCGACGCGGCGGCCGGGCAGCCGGCTGGAGCCGCCGTAACCCGGCCGGTCGTACGAGATCAGCCGTACGCCGAGCCGGTGCAGCACGATGGACCGTGGTCGTGGACCGTTGCGGCTGCCGGGTGTGCCGTGCATCAGGAACACGGGCCAGCCGCGTTCCGCCCCGGCGATGTCGACCGCCAGGTTCCTCCTTCCCGTCCGGACGATGTGCTCTCGGTGCCTGGGCGAGTGTGCCAATCGGGGCCTCCGGACGGGTGGTGGCGGTACGGGTGGCGTGGTCAGACCGCCCCGGCGGCCGGGATCTGGCCGGTCCGCCCGGTGTGATCGGACTGGTCGGATGCTGCGAGGACGCGCAGCGTGTCGAGGGCTGATGCCAGCGAGACCTCGGCCGGCACCCGGTCGTAGGCCCGCAGGTAGTCCAGGAGCAGCCGGCACAGGCTCGCCTCGTCGAGGAACTCGTCCGGCAGCCGGTGCGCGAGCAGGGCGTGCATCGTCTTCGGCGGGATCTTCGGCCAGGCCAGTTCGGCGTACTCGCTCAACGCCATCAGCAGCCACAGCGCGGTGCGGTTGTCGACCCGGGCGGCGGCGAACTGCTCGGCCATCTCGGCCGACACCACGCCGTCCTCCAGCGGCAGCTCCGCGAGCCGGTCCTCGATGTCGGCGAGCACCCGGCGGACCCGGGGCACGTACCGCTGCGGCAGCCGGTGGAGCCCGTGCCGCAGGATGAGCGCGTGCAGCACCGCGTGGTCGTCGGTCGTACCGAGCGAGTCGACCAGTTCCGGGAACTCGTCGATCAGGTACGGGCACGAGATGATCAGCTCGGGCGGCGCGGTCGGCGAGTCGGGCAGGCGGCTCAACGCCACCCGGGTCAGCCCGCACACCACCTCGCGGGGCAACTGCGCGCCGTCCTCGGCGAGGCATTCCAGCAGGACAGTGGCGCTCG
This sequence comes from Micromonospora sp. L5, assembly GCF_000177655.2. Lineage (NCBI taxonomy): Bacteria > Bacillati > Actinomycetota > Actinomycetes > Micromonosporales > Micromonosporaceae > Micromonospora > Micromonospora sp. L5. Next base: position 6,776,599 of record NC_014815.1, read on the forward strand.
TGCTGGACACCGCCTCCGGTGACTCGACGGCACGCGCCCACAGCCGCCGGTAGCTGCGCTCGTCGTACAGGATGAGCTGGTGCAGGGACGGCACCGGCCAGCGGCGGGTGGCCAGCGACACCAGGTCGGCGTGGAACCGGCCGGCCTCGAAGCTGTCCGGCTGCTGGCCGCGCCACGTCCGCGCGCCCGCCTGCAACTGGCCGTAGGTGGTGATGTCGCCGAGCAGCCGCGCCTCCTCGGCCGCCACGTTCACCGTCTCGCCCCGGCCTTCGCGCCGCCGCTCGGCGATGATCCGGCCGTCGGCGTCCCGGCCGAGCCAGCTGATCATCGCGAGCTGGCCCTTCTCGTCCAGCCCCGCCCGCCACAGCCGGACCGTGGACACCCAGGTCGCCTCGTCCATCAGATCGGTGTGGCGTACGCCGTCCGGTGACACCAGCGCGGCGAGGGCGACCAGGTTGGCGGTGTACGCGGCGAGCAGCCGCACCGGGTCGTACGGCGCGGGCCGGTAGCCGTCCACGCCGGCCAGGTTGGTCCGCTGCCGGGCCTCGGCCAGCAGGCCGGCGATGGTCTCCACGATCCCGTCCAGCTCCTCCGGGTGGCGGGAGGCGAGCTCGCGGGCGAAGCCCACCACCGCCTCGCGCTTCACCAGCGGCTGGTGGGAGAGCAGCGCCCGGAACTGGCCGGTGTCCAGCTGGTAGCCGAAGCCGGCCGGGCTGCGGGTGTGCCGGCGCAGCACGGCCAGGCTCCGCAGCGCCCCGATGACGTACTCGGCGATCAGGAAGTCGCCGATCGTGGTGTGCAGGAACTCGTACGTGCGCCGGGCGTCCTCGCCCTGCACGTCGTCCGGGCCGTACACCACGAAGAACGCGGCGGTGACCAGTTGTTCCGGGCCGAGCACGTCGCCGAGTTCGAAGCGCGAGCCGTCTCCGGGCCCGGAGCCGAAGCAGTCCAGGTCGAGACGGAGCGCGGCCCGGTTCACCAGTTCCCGGTTGCGGTTGAACATGGCGAACGCGGTGATCGCCAGGTCGCGCCGGAGCTGGTGTTCGCGGGCCTCCCGCTCGTGGTTCGCGAGGGCGGTCGGCGCCTTCTCGCTCACCTGCCGCCTGATGAACGCGGTGAGCAGGCCGGTGAACAGGTCGGATCGGGAGATGGCGGCGCCGGGACGGCGGTCCGCCCAGTGCTCGTTGTAGTAGATCGCCAGCAGCGTGAGCAGCAACGGCTGACGGGCCAGCTCGCCGTGGGACAGCAGCTCCCGGGCGGACAGCCGGCGGTAGCCGGGCCGGTCCTCGTTTGCCGCGTTAACGGCGGTCAGCCAGGCCGTCACCTGGGCGTCGGTCAGGTCCTCCAGCCGGACCAGCACTGTGCCCTGCGGCACGCTGGCGCGGTCCATCACCAGGATCCGCGACGTGATGATCGGGATGACCGAGTAGCCCAGGTCCCACTGGGTCTCCTGGAACTCGGCCACCCGGTCGATGTACTGGGAGTGGGCCGTGCCGGTGACCTGGACGAGTTCGTCGAACCCGTCGAAGATCACCACGACGGTGGTGTGCTGGGTGGCCCGGCGCAGGTCCGCCCAGCGGATGCGCTCGTCCATCACCTGCTCGATCGCGGCCTCGATCTGCTCGGTCGGCGACGTGTCCCCGGACATCCGGCGCAGCGGCACCACTATCGCGGTGAACCGGCTCGCCGGCAGCCGGGCCGCGATCACCCGGGTCAGCAGCGTCTTGCCGGCGCCCGGCTGGCCGAGGAGCAGCAGCGGACGGTGCAGGCTCGCCGGGTCGGTCAGATACTCGGAGAGGAACCCGACGAGGTCACCCCGGCGCGGCTGGTCCTCCCACCAGTGCTCCCGCTCCGGTGACGTGTGCTTGCCGTACTCGGCGGCCCGGAAGTCGGGGCTGATGAACCCGCTGTCCACGTTCGGCAGCCGCAGGTGGAAGTCGACGTCCTTGATCCGCAGCAGCGGCTGCCGGAACACCGCCGCCAGCGACCCGGTGAGCCGGTCGAGCGACTCGCGGAGCAGGTCGGGCCGGTCGGCGGCCACCGGACCGGACAGCTCGTCCAGGTTGCGGTAGAGCTGCGCCAGCGCGTCCAGCCGGGCCGAGACCTCGGTGGTGAGCTTCCGGTTGTCGATCAGGTTGTGCTCGATCGCCTGCCGGATCATCCGGAACCCGAACTCGGGGAGGTCCGCGGCGAGCCGGTCGAAGCGGTCCTCGTAGTGCCACATGGCCCGGCCCACCACGCGGGAGCGCATCGACGTGAGGTCGAGCCCGCGTCGCACCGACGGCCAGGCGGCGAGACCCTCGCAGAAGGCGATGGTGGCGTCGTAGAGCTTGACGTACGCGGCCTCGACGTCCCGCCGGGTGTCGTCCATGCCGTGCACGGAGGAGGGCAGCGGGAAGTAGCCGCCGTCGATCTCCTGCGGAAGCGTGTGGTGCCGCCGCTCGGCCGGCACCATGCCGACCTTCTCCTCGTCGGTCAGTTCCAGCCTGTCGAAACCCGGCCCGACCTCGTCGCGGAAACCGTCGAAGAACGCGGAGAGGGCCAGCACGGTATGGCTGGCCTCCAGCAGCTCGTAATACGATTTTCCGCCGGTTGCCCGGATGCGCCCGGCCTGGTTTCCGGTGGCGTCCCGGACGAGCTGCATGAGCGCGTTCTTCGGGCCGAGCAGCGCGAGCGCCGTACCGTGGGAGAGGGCCCCAGCGCCCAGGATCCCCGCGCTGACGACCTTGTCGGTCTCGGTGATGCGCGCGCTGCCCGGGGCCAGCAGTCGTAACGCATCTCGATAGCTGAGGCTCGAACGGCGCGGCATGCCGCCCCTTCCGCTGCTGGCGATCGGATTCTTCAAGGATAGAAACTTCAGTGACGGAAAGCTATCGATTCCTCACCGGGCGGCGGCTTTGCGACGACTTTTCCATTCATTCATCTCATTCATCTGGTAAATGCGGCCAAGGCGTACCGACCTCTATGATCGACGGGTGGACCACACACGGGTACGGCAGGCGTACGGGGCGGTCGCGCCGCTCTACATCGAACTGTTCGGCACCACCGGCCACGTCCACGCGGACGACCTCGCCCTCATCGGCCGTCACCTGACCGTCCGGACCGGCCCGGTGCTCGACCTGGGATGCGGGCCCGGTCACATCACCGACCATCTCCGTTCGCTGGGCGTCGACGCCACCGGGATCGACATGGTTCCCGAGTTCGTCGCGCACGCGCGGGCGACGCATCCGGACTGCGCATACCGGCTCGGATCACTGGACGACCTCGCCGTCCCCGACCACTCCGTCGCCGGCATCCTCGCCTGGTACTCACTGATCCACCTCCCGCCACCGGACCTCGACGGCGTGCTGGCGGAGTTCCGTCGCGCGATCGTGCCGGGTGGACCGCTCGTGGCCGGCATCTTCGTCGGTGACGAGGTGGGTGCCTTCGAGCACAAGGTCGCCACCGCGTACCGCTGGCCGGTGGACGAGTTCTCCGCCCGGCTGCGGCAGGCGGGGTTCGCGGAGGTCGAGCGTCTGACGCGCCTGAACGACGCCCACCGCCCGCACGCCGCCGTCGCGGCCGTGGCTTCCGGGGCCTGAGCGCGCACCATCGTCACCAGGCCGCAACCGAACGCGGATCGCGGGGTGACACGGCACTGTCACCGTCGGAGCATGGCCGCACGAAGGGGTACGAGGACACGCCGGGCCGTCGCGGCACCGGCCGCCGCCCTGATCGTGCTGGCCGGACTGACCTCCTGTACGCCGGAGGTGAAGGGCGTCACCGGCCTCACAGTGGACGCCCACGGCCGGCCGCACGCGGCGCTCGCCTGGTGCGCGGACCGGCCGCCCGACCTCGTGGTGCTCACCTCCGTGGCGGAGTCCGCCTCGCCCGGTGCGCCCACACCGGAGCGGCCGTACTGGCCGAGGCGGAAGTACGACGTGCCTCGCGACGCCGCAGCGCCTGCCCTCGTACCCCTTGAGGGTTTCCCGCCCGGGCCGGTGGCCGACGGGCAGGCGGCGTTCCGGGTCTCCGGCGCCACCCACGACAACAGCTTCCGCACCGAGGGCGTGGACTTCCGGATCGCCGAACTGGCCGAGCTGCGGCCGGGTTCGGTCCTGGTCACCGACTTCGACGACAGCGGGGAGGTGCTGCGAACGGTCCCGCTCGACGAGTTCACCGAAATGGGCGAGAAAGCGTGCTGACCGCTGTGTCAGGATCGGCGTTCGGAGTTCGACGGCCGGAAGGACACCATGCCCGCGTACGCCATCGCTCACCTCCAGGACGCCGCCCCTCACCCGGACATCGCCGAATACATCGAGCGGCTCCCCGGCACCCTCGCCCCGCACGGCGGCCGCTTCCTCGTGCACGCCACGCCGCACGAGGTGAAGGAGGGCAACTGGCCCGGAGCCGTCGTGATGCTCGGCTTCCCGGGCATCGCCGAGGCGCGGGCGTGGTGGGACTCGCCCGCCTACCAGGAGATCGCGCCGCTGCGCTCGCGGCACATCGAGGGCGACATCATCCTGGTCGAGGGCGTCCCCGACGACTACTCCCCGACCGGCATCGTGCAGGCGATCCGGGCGGCGGCCTCCTGAGCCGGCCTGGCCGGCGCGCCCGCGACCTGGGGATCGTCGTCGGGTCGCTGCCCACCGGGCCGCACAACGCGATCACCGATGTCCCCGGCGTCCTGGTGGGTCACACCACCGTCGACGACGGCGCCGACCTGCACACCGGCGTGACAGCGATCGTGCCGAGCGGGCTCGGCCCCGGACGGTGGACGCTGCCCGCGGCGGTGTACACCGGCAACGGCCACGGAAAGCTCGTCGGCTCGACCCAGGTGGACGAGCTCGGCGTACTGGAGTCCCCGGTCGTGCTGACCGCCACGCTGTCGGTGTTCCGGGCGGCGGACGCGCTGCTCGGGCACCTGATGGAGCGCCGGCCGGACGGGCTGTCGTTCAACCCGCTGGTCGGTGAGACGAACGACGGGCACCTGTCGGACATCCGCCGCCGCCCGATCACCGAGGAACACGTCCTGGCGGCCGTCGCGGGGGCGACCGACGGGCTTCCCGCCGAGGGCTGTGTCGGGGCCGGCGCGGGCACCACCGCCCTGGGTTACAAGGCGGGCATCGGCACCTCGTCCCGCACGGTCTGGACCGACGGCGGCACGCGGACGGTCGGCGCGCTGGTCCAGTCCAACTTCGGCGGCGTCCTCACCGCACTCGGCGTGCCGCTACCGGTCGACGAGCTGGTCCCGGCCGCCGACCGGACCGAACCACCCGGCAACTCGTGCATGATCGTGGTGGCGACCGACGTACCGCTGGACGCGCGCCAGCTCCGGCGGCTCGCCCGCCGGGCGGTGTTCGCGATGGCCCGGGTGGGTGCGTCCTTCAGCACCACGAGCGGCGACTACGCGATCGCGTTCACCACGTCGGACCAGCCGCCGATCCCGGACGGCGCGATCGATCCGGTCTTCGCCGCCGTGCTGGACGCGGTGGAGGAGGCGCTGCTCAACTCGCTGTTCACCGCCGTCACCACCACCGGTGTGGGCGGTCGTACGAGTCACGCGGTTCCCCACCGGGCCGTCGTCGAGCGGCTGGCGGCGGCGGGACGGCTCACGCCCCGGCCGTACGCCTGATCCACTGCGCCCCCTCGCCGTCGGCCGTTCGGCGAGGGGCCGAGTCCGATCATCCGCAGCATCGATGCCGGTATTCCGGCAGCTGCCCACCACTTCGTCGCTTATCGCGCCGGTAAGGGCCGGTCTGTCGGCTCAGCGACACTCCCGTGCGGACACATCGCTCCACACTGCCCGCTGTGACCGAAATCCCTCCCCCGAACCCGTGGCACGGGCAGGGCCCGCCGCCTCCACCGCCCCATCAGCCCGGCATGCCGTTCGCGCCACCGCCACGGCCGTCGTGGTGGAGCCGCCAGCCCGCGGCGATCAAGCTGCTCCTCGTCAGCGGCGTCGCGGTCCTCACCTGCTGCGGCGGGCTGCTCGGCATCGGCATCGCCGCCGGCCCCGCCACCGAACCGGACAAGGCACCGGAGAAGGCTGTCGCCCAGGAGGTGCCGACCGTGGCGGCACCCACCACCACGGCCCCCGCGCCCGAGGTCAGCACCGTGTCGCCCGAGCCGTCGCCGTCACCCACCACGGCCGCGCCGACCACCGCGAAGCCCGCGTCGAAGCCGACCCCACGCAAGACCACGAAGCCCGCCGTCTACTACAAGAACTGCGATGCCGTACGCGCAGCCGGCAAGGCGCCGCTGCTGCGCGGCCAGCCGGGGTACCGGACCGGGCTGGATCGTGACCTCGACGGCGAGGCCTGTGAGCCGGGTGGCGGCAACGGCGACTCCGGCGGCGGAAGCACCGGCGGCGGCAGTTCGGGCGGCGGCGGCAACGACCCGCGCTTCGGCACCTGCAAGGAGGCGAACGCAAACGGGTACGGCCCGTACAGGCAGGGCAAGGATCCTGAGTACTACTGGTACATCGACCGGGACAACGACGGCACTGTCTGCGAGTGACACGCGACGCCGGGGCGGACCGTGCGGTGCCGCCCCGGTGGTCACTCCACCTCGTCGTCGAATGCCCGTCGGGCGTCCTCGATCTGCGCCATGTGGGCGTCGGCCCATTCGAGCAGCACGTCGACCGGCGCACGCAGCGTCTTGCCCAGCGGGGTGATCCGATACTCGACAGCGACCGGGCGCGTCGCCACGACGTGCCGTTCCACGATGCCGTTGCGTTCCAGTCGTCGCAGGGTCGCCGTCAGCGACTTCTGCGTCACCGCCGGGATCGCGCGGCGCAGCTCGTTGAAGCGGCACGGACGCTCGCACAGCTCGTTCAGGACGCTCAGCGACCACTTGTCCAGCACCTGATCGAGCAGCTCGCGGTGCGGTGCGTCGATGCGCAGCTCGGCACCGGGGGTGGCGGTATCGCTCATGAAACCAGGTCTCCTTGAAGTGTCCTCCGTCAACTAGGTATCAATGGTAAACCTCAGTTGCCCAGTGGAGGAGCCCACATGTCAGTCACCCGTCTCAGCCCTGCCGGTCTTCAGCCGAACACGCCGTACCACCACGTGGCAGTCGCCACCGGGTCGCGCCACATCCACGTCAGCGGCCAGGTGGCACGACTGGACGACGGCTCACCCGTCGCCACCGGAGACCTGGCCGGTCAGGTCGCACAGGTGCTGCGCAACACCGGCCGCGCCCTCGCCGGCGCAGACTCGTCGTTCGAGGACGTGGTCCGGTTGACCTTCTACGTCACCGACTGGACGCCCGAGAAGATCGGGCCGTTCATGGCCGGGGTCGAGTCGGTCGCCGAGGAGCTCGGGCTCCCGCAGCCGCTTCCGCCGGCGTCGCTGATCGGCGTCGACCACCTGTTCGAGCCCGACGTGCTGGTGGAGTTGGAGGCGACAGCGATCGCGCAGTGAGCGCCGGGGTGCCCCTACGGTCCAGGGTCAGCTGGAGTTCACCGTAGGGGCACCTGGTCGGCCACACCCACCTGAGCCGTTTTCGGTGGCCTGGGCAGGCCACCGGGATCAGCCCGTGGTGCAGGATCGGATCTGGGGTCTGGCGCCGCTGTTGCCGTTCATCATCGTGGTGAAGCCGAAGGTGTTGCCGCTGCCGTTGGACCGCATAGTCATCACGTAACCGGTGCTGTCCCAACTGGGGGAGCCGTTCCAGGTGGTGGAGACCCGCTGCGGCGGGGTCAGAGCCACGACCACGGTCCAGTTGCCGGCCCCCTGAACCGTCACCGAGGTGTTGTACCGGTCACCCCAGACGTTGGGGGTCGTCGCCGTCGCTGTGCACCCGCCGCTGGGAGGCGGAGTGGTCGGCGTGCCGGTCGGCGGCGGAGTGGTCGGCGGCGGAGTGCCGTCCGGGGCCACCGCTCGGCCGGTGCTCGGTGAGATCATGCCCGGACAGAGGTTGCGGCTGCTCAGGTTGGCCATGATCTGCGGAATCGCGTCGCGGGTGTTCTGAATGCCGTCGTGCATCAGGATCACCTGGCCGGCCTGGAGGCGGCTGGCGTTGGAGACGATCTGGCCGACGCTGGCGCCGTTCCAGTCCTGGGAGTCGACGTCCCAGATCACCTGGCGCAGGCCGAGCGACGAGGCGACCGACTGGAGGGTCGAGTTGGTCTCCCCGTAGGGCGGGCGGAACAACTGCGGCCGCACGCCGGTCGCCGACTGGATCGCCGAGTTGGTCTGGGAGAGGTCCGACTGCATCTGGCTCTGGCTCATCGAGGTCATGTGCGCGTGGTTCCAACTGTGGTTGGCCACCCACATGCCCGCGTCGACCTGGGCCCGCGCGGCGGACGGGTTGCTCTGCACGTTCTGCCCGACGTTGAACATGGTCGCCCGTACGCCGTTCGCGCGCAGCACGGACAGCAGTGCGCTGGTGCTGCCGGTCGGCCCGTCATCGAAGGTGAGGCCGACGTACCCGTTGCAGACGGCGGCGCTGGACGGAGTGGCGGCGACCGCGAGACCGGCGGCACTCAGCGCCACGGTGGAGGCGAGCACTGCCAACCGGACGGTGAGACGCGATGTTCGGGGGGTGGACGGGCGGCGGAAGCCGCCGATGCTGGCGTACATGCGCAGGTCCTCCTCGGGACGGGTGACACCTGACGACGCATGGCTTTAATCGACAGAGATTGACATTGCCGGCGCTCGGAGTATTGCAGCGGCGTTTCGAACACGTCAACGATTTTCCGGAAGTTTTCCGGAAGTACGTACCTGGACGACGTGCCGGAATCCCTCGACGAGGCCCGCGCCCGGCTGTTCACCGTCGCGCATCAGCGAGGGGCCAGTGGATCCCACCGTGGCTCCCACAGCCGCGCCGAACCCGCCGAGGACGGATACGAGAAAGCCCCCGACCTCGCCATTTCGGCTGGTCGGGGGCTTCTCCCTGTACTGTGCGCCCGAAGGGACTCGAACCCTAACCTTCTGATCCGTAGCTCCGGGCGATGGAGTCCGGTTTGGTCGCCCGCGCCGTCGACCGGCGCATGGCGGTCCCTCGCGCGGTGCTGCGGGTCGGTCGGTTGCTGTACTTCGCTGCTGTACTTCGGTCGGCGCTACCCCGGCCTTGCGTGGGCGATGTCAGTGCCGTGCCGCATGATCGGACGCATGTTCGACTGCAGCACGTACTTTCGCGACGGCCGACTCGGTGTCCTCGTGCTCCCAGACGCGCACTACCTGCCAGCCGGCAATGGCCAGGGCTTCGTCCGCCAGACGGTCTCGCTCGACATTTCGCCGCAGCTTCGGGGTCCAGTACCACTCATTCCGGGTCGGCTCTCGGCCGTGTTCTGGACAAACGTGCCAGAAGCACCCATCTACGAAGACGGCTACCTTGCGCCGGGTGAAGACGATGTCGGGCCGCACCCGGATGCCTGCCGACAGGTCGAGCCGGTGGTCTTTGCGGTACCGGTAACCGAGCCGGTGCAGCTGGCGGCGGAGCAGAACCTCCGGCTTCGTGTCCGACCTTCGGTTGGCTCGCATGTTGCGCGAGCGACCCTCGTCGGACGCCCTCGGGTAGGGCAGGCGCCCAGGTTCGGACGCCGCCTGGACGCTCTCCCCCTGCGACATGGTCTTAACCATCACACCGTCCATAGCAATGCGCCAAGTGTGAGGCAAGATATCCGAGTGCCCCCGGGCGGCGCAGATCGAGAGGAGCACCGATGAACACGTTCGAAGTGATCGAGATCTGCGCCGGGGCAGGTGGGCAGGCGCTGGGCCTTGAGAAGGCAGGATTCGAGCATGCTCTCGCTGTAGAGCTCGACAGCAACGCCTGCAAGACGCTTGAGGAGAATCGGCCGAGCTGGAAGATCGCGCAGGGCGACGTGGCGGACGAAGAAGTCTGGCGCCCCGCGGATCACCAAGGGGTATCCCTGCTCGCGGGTGGAGTGCCGTGCCCCCCGTTCTCGATCGCTGGCAAGCAACTCGGCGCGAACGACGAGCGGGATCTCTTCGCGTGGGCTGTGGAGCAGGTCGCGGTAGTTCAGCCGCAGGCGCTCCTGCTGGAGAACGTGCGAGGCCTGAGCATGCCCCGCTTCGCCGGCTACCGTCAGCACGTCCTCGACCGTCTCGCGCAGCTTGGTTACGTTGCGGACTGGCGGCTGTTGCAGGCTTCTGACTACGGCGTCCCTCAGCTGCGTCCCCGGTTCATCCTTGTTGCGCTCAAAACTGAGGATGCGCCTTACTTCCACTGGCCCGAGCCTCAGGGTGCACCACCGACTGTGGGAGACACGCTGGTTGAACTGATGGCGGAGCGAGGATGGAGGGGGGCTCAAGCCTGGGCGGAGAGGGCGAATAAGGTGGCGCCGACGATCGTCGGTGGATCAAAGAAGCACGGAGGGGCGGACCTAGGGCCGACCCGCGCGAAGCGCGCCTGGGCCGAGCTAGGTGTAGACGCGCTAGGAGTGGCGGATGAGTCCCCCAGCTCCGAAGCCCCCCTCGATTTCCGACCGAAGCTGACCTGCGAAATGGTCGCGAGAATTCAAGGCTGGTCGGACGAATACGCCTGGCATTTTACTGGCCGGAAGACCAGCCGGTATCGCCAGATTGGCAACGCCTTCCCGCCGCCGGTGGCGCATGCCGTCGGAGAAGCAATCATGCGAGCGTTGAAGCGTGAGGGAACGCCTCGGGAGCTGAACAGCACCGAGCACGACCCGGTATACAAGGTGCTCCGCTCAGCGAACGACTACGTCTCGCCCGAGCGTCTAATGAAGGATGCCGGCATCCAGGACGCCGCAGAGCTGGAGCGGCGGCTTAGCCTCCTAAGCCGCGATTTTGACGTCGACGTCCGCATCATCGGCAACAAGACAGGTTACAAGCTCGGCAACTTCCGGGCCTTTGTCGGTCAGGATGACCACGATCGACACGACCTCTTCTTGAAGCACCGGGCCCGGATCAGTTGACACCATCGCTGGCCGCCCTACCGAATTTTCACTCGTCAAGCAGGGCGGCCACAATGAGACTTAGTGCTCCACCATGGTAGTCAGGCGGCTTACCAGTTCAGCGCGTTCCTGTTCAGAAAGCCTGCGCGCGTTCGCATAGGCTTGATCGAGCAAGTTCGTCGGCCGCCGCCCGTCCCTAAGCCACTGCAACAGGAGCGCCTTCTCCCTGCGCGGCAGGTTTCGGATCGTCGGCAGGACCTCCGGCAGTGTGACCGGGTCGAACAACTCGTCGCGAGCCGTCTCATTGCACCTTGCGCACTCCGTCTGCACGTCGTCAAGCGTCGTGTCCCTGCCCAGGCGCTTGCCGGGGACGCGATGGCCCCACGTCATACGCGCCCTTTTGCCAGGCATATCAGGGTACGGCTCGCCTGAGGGGATGCCGCAGATGACGCAGGTGTGATTATCGCGCTCCAGCATCCGCCGCCGGATCATGTCAGAGGGGGCATCCTTCTTCGGGCGCACCAGCCCTGAACCGAGATACCATCCGATCTTCACGATCCGATACTGATCCTGATCGAGCGCCGCCTCATCCTTCTGCGAGTTGATGATCCAGCCATCCCGAGTACGCAATTCCCGCATGCGACGGTTCAGGTGCTCTGCATCGTCCGGAATCGTTTCACTGCCCAACGCCTGGCGGAGTTGACGGATTGTAAAAATACCGCCCTTCCCGACGCAGAAGCGCAGGTACGCTGTGATCTTCTGCTCGGCCCCCAGGCCTCGTTTCTTTCCCGGTTCCGTTTCCACACGCCACCAAGGAACTCCGTCTGCCGTATAGGCTTCCGGCGGGTAGTCGCTGTCATCGAACTCAGTTGCCATAGAGATCTTATACAGCAAGTGCGGTGGAGTTGCGATAGAGGTCATCGTGCGATCTGCCCCCCGCCCCCGGCTCGCGCACAGCCCTCTCGCTACCCCTACTGCCATCTCGTCTGCCGCCGACCCACACACCGTGGAGCGGACCAGGGCCAGGGTGACAAGGTGGAGCGCCCTACTGGACGTACGACCTTGTCACCCTGGCCCTGGTCTGCTCGGCTTGCCTGGGTCGGTGGCTGGCGGGATGGCATCCCACCTCAACCACTCTCCGACCGGAACCGTTCGGCAACTCCATCTCGGAGTCGTCTGGCCCCCGCCGGAGGCACAGCTCTATCCCCGCACTCCCCCCCACCCCAACACCCTCACGCCCACCTCCACCCCTTCCCCACCCTGGGCCTGGGCGCCCGTGCGGAACCGTTCGGCAACTTCGTCCGCCGCGGTTAGCCTGCCGGATCTCGTGCTGACTCGGATCGTCGGCATCGGGTGGAAGCGTGTGCGCCTGGCCCTGGCCGTCCTTCGGGACTCGTCACCGGGTCACTTCACTGACCCAGGTGTGACGCGCGGGGCGGGGCGTGGGGTTCGGGCCGGTTGATTTTCCGCCCCGGCGCCCTTGCGCCGGGGCGGCGGCTCCGCAGGAGCCGTTTGCCGCGCCCCGGCCCGCGCCGCGCGGAGCGCGCTTGATCTAGTACAGGCCAATTCGGCAACAGATCACGGACTGCGCCCCCAAGTCGACTGGCCCGGCGCGCAGAACGCTATCCCTGTGCCGTCGTCTTCCGATGTCGCCTCGGGATCCGCTGTGGCTCACCTCGTGCGTAACGGTGACTGCCTCGTCCGTTCCGTGCATGGTCGCCTGCCAACTTTTCCCGCAACGACACCACCGGTTCTCACCAAACGATCGGCTCGGGCTTCCACCCTCCCCGCACTGCTCAGTCCAGACTGTCGCCTACGGGCTGGCAGACGTCAGCTCGTACATGCGTCCCGCACCACCGAGGCAGCTCTACCGACCACACGCGCCAACCGCCGTCGTCCTTGCGCAGCTTCCACCGCCACGGGTGCTCCGCGCCAGCGAGGATCTGCGGGCCGTCCCACCACACCGCGCGTACCTGCTGCACCACCGTCGCCCGGCCGTTGCCCTGATGCTCGATGGTCATCGGCCCCACGCTCTCCAACTTCGATGGCGGCCGGGCTGTGCTGGTTATCTCGGCGCGGTAGTCGCGCCACTGCCGGCGGAGCTCGTCGTGACGGGGGCCGGCTAGCACCCGCGACAGCCCCAGCTCGTCACCGGCACTGAGTTTCAGGAGCCAAAGCGTGGCCGCCGCTTCCGGCGTCGCCTCACCGCGCTCCGCTTCTAGCTGCTTCCGCACCGCCCAGGACGCGGGCACAGCAACAAGGCCGACGCAGGCAAGCCCCACGAGTGCCACAAGCACCCAGGGCCATCCCCGCGCCGGCCTTGTCGCTGCCCGGACTCGGTGCGGTCGCCATCCGTGCGGTTCCTCCCCCATGGTCATCATCTGCCGACGATACGAAGCAACCAGGAAAGATCAAAGATCCTCGACCTGCATGAGGGCCTGCGCGATTTGCCGCATCGACGTAACCACCGCGTCCACACCCGCCTCTTGGAACGCCGCCACCTTTGCGGGCTTGTTCGCGTACCCAATCACACGAGTGCCTGCGGCTTTCGCTCCCTCGATGTCGGAGAGCGAGTCGCCGACCAACACACACAGCGCCGGAACGACTCCAAGGGATGCCGCCGCGTCAACAATGGGCGTCGGGTTCGGCTTCATACGCAAGGGATCGGCGTATGCCCGGCCAACAGTCTTGGCGACATGTTGGCTCAGTCGGTGCTCTCTCAAGTAGGCGTCCACCGCCTGGGGCGAGTTGTTGCTGACCACCGCGATTGGCAGCTGCAGCTGGCGCGCGGCCACGATGACCTCTCGCCCGTAGGCGGTCGGTTCCGCCGTCGATGCCGCCTTCACCTCAGCTGCGATCAAGGCGTCTTCGACGAGTCGGGTCAACTCCTGATCCGTCGAGCTGCCGGTGTGCCTCAGCACCTCCAGCGGGTCCGATTCTTCGGCTAGCTCGTTCGTGAGCGCCAAGCCCTGGCTCACTAGTAGGTCCAGGAGCTCCCTCGCAACCTGTGGTGCCGGGTAGTTGGCGAAGATGCTGCATACCGGCCCGTCGAAGTCGAGCAGCAATGCGCGGACATCCCGGCACAGCTGCTCCAGGCTGGCGGTCACCCTTCGTGCCGATAGGCGATGGTCGACCACAGTGAGTCGAACCACTGGCGGGACGCTTCCACGAACTGAGTGCCGTGCGATGTGTCGTCGTCGGTGACGGCGTAGTGGAAGAGCGGGACGTCCTTGCCCATGAGGTCGTAGATGGCGGTGGGCTCGCCCTTGATGGTGACGGTCCGTTCGACGGCGGGGTAGAAGCCGAAGAACACCTCTTCACCGTTGAGGACGTAGAGCTTGAACTGCGGTGAACCTCGATGCATCCGCACCTCGACCGTGGCCGAACGAATCAAGCCCAGGTCGCCTAGCTCCGTAACCTGATCAACAATGCCGTCGACAGCCCTGCGGGTGATGCGGTCAGCTCGTTCCCGGACGGCCGGATCGTCAGACTGTGTCTCAGCCCTGGCGGGTAGCGCCATGGGGACTGACATGTCGGAGACGAGCACACGTACTGCGATCGTCTCCGGGGCGAGGCGACCAACGCGGACCTTGTCCAGCACCTCGGCCAGGGCGTCTCGCAGGGTCTCGCCAGAAAAGCCGGCGAAGTCGATGGTGACGTGGGCTCGCTCGAACGCTGCTTCGATGTGGGGTCGTAGCTCCACTGCCCGTTGCGTCTGGGCGCGAACGAAAGCGCCGCTGCCTTGCCGGGTGATGATGAGGCGTTCTGAGCGGAGCACCTCTAGCGCTCGTTTGATGGTCTCCCGTGCCACCCCGTAGCGGGAAGCAAGTTCAGGTTGCGACGGCAACTTGTCGCCCGGCGCCAGTCGGCGCGTAAGGATCGCGGCCCGGAGCTTGTTTGCGATCTGCTGTGACGCCTGCTTCGGGTCATCGGGGTCGAGTTCACCCAGGTAGTCCAGGTCTTCGGTCACCCGTCAAGGCTACCTGCTGGCTAGCCAAGCTAGGAAACCCCGACTCCAACTCTTGACCTGGCTAGCCAAGGCGGCCTAACCTCGGTGCATGCCACTTGGCTAGCCAGGCAGGTCAAGCCTGGTGCACAAGCTCTACCGGATGGGTCCGGCTGAGCAGAAAGCGCATTGCGCTGAAGGAGGAATCCGTGGCTCTTCGTGGTGGTACTCGGTTCTCGGTTCCGTTCGAGGCGGTCTTTCCGCATGGCGCGGTGTTCGTGCCGGACTCGATTGCGGAGGCGCAGGACTTCAACGAGGCGACTCGTCAGCGGACGCCGGCGAAGGACAAGGTGACCGGTCAGCGGGTGTGGCAGTGCCGGGTGATGGACATGGACCCGGAGCTCGGCTCGCGGTCGCGTGAGGTCGCGATCAAGATCCTGGCCGATCACCAGCCGGTGCCGCCGGTGGGTCCGTTCCAGCCGGTGGAGTTCGAGGGGCTGACGGTCACCCCGTACGTGGGCAGCAACGGTCGGCTGGCGTTCTCCTACCGGGCCACCGGTCTGGTGGCGCCGAAGACCCTGGCCGAGACGCGCGGGAAGGCCGCGTGATGGCTGGCCTGCACATGACGGCGAACGTGCACGTGAAGCCGGAGACGGAACTGTCGTTCTCGCTGTACCCGACGCAGGGTCGGGTCGCGGTGCAGATCGGCGGGGTCGGTGGTGACGTGACCTTGTTCCTGCCGGGCACCGAGATCGACCGGTTGGCCGGTGTGCTGGCCGACGCGCGTGAGTCCCTGTCGGCCGTGACGGCGGCCTGATTCCTGTTGGTGGCGCGGGGCGGTCCTGGCCCTAGGAAAGCTCGACCGCCCCGCTGCCCTCTCAAACCCTCTCGGCCTGGAAGGGCAGGTTCATCATGCCTGTTGTCCTGGACTGGACGCGCACTGCCGGTGCTGGCGATCCGGTCCCGTGTGTCATCTGCGGTAAGCCCGCGATCTGCCGGAGTCCGGCGGCCAAGCCGGTGCACAAGGTCTGCGCGGAGACGTGGACCGAGCAGCGTTCCGCCGACCGCAAGGCGGTGGCGTGATGGTGCGGGCGCCGCTGGTCAACTTCCGCCGGTTCCAGATCACCGCGCCGTGGCCGCTGCTCTGGACCGTCACCGCTCTGTTCCTGCTGTTCCGTCTCCTGCGGGCCGTGGTCCGGCTCGCGGTGTTCGTGGTGCGCCGTTGGCGGGCCTGGCCTGCCGTGGCCCTGGTCCTGCTCGCCGTCGACACCTACCGGGCGCACGGCTGGTGGCCTCACCTCCTGGTCGCCGTCGTCCTCACCGCGGCCGGCGGCTTCTGGTGGTGGCGCGGCCGGGACTCCTTCCACCGCCTGATCGCCCTGCGGGCCGTGTCCATCTGGCGGCGGCTGTGGGTGTATCGGCGGCAGTGGCACGAGGTGATGTCGCTGTGCGGGCTGGTGAAGAAATACGACGGCGGCGAAGTCGTGCCGGAGCTGTTGTCGGTGCGCTGCTCCTACGCCACGGACGAGCTGGTGCTGCGGATGCCGAAGGGTCAGAACCCCGAGGTGTGGCACAAGGCGGCCCGGGATCTGGCGTACTCGTTCGGCACGCGGCACTGCCGGGTGTTCTCCACCCGCCGCCACCCCACCCCGCACCGCACCGGACGTCTCGCGGTCGTGCTGCGGCTGATCGACCGGGTGCGGTTCCGCGACCGGCCCCGGCACGTGTGGCTGGTGTTCATCCGCCGTGACCCGCTGACCCGCATCGTCGCCCCGCTGCCCGTGCCCGCCCGCCCGGACTTCACCGCCCTCCCGCTCGGCCTGCGCGAAGACCTGGCCGTCTACTGCTTCCGGCTCCTGGCCACTCACGTACTCATCGGCGGGGCGACCCGGATGGGTAAGGGCTCGGTCATCTGGTCCCTGCTCCGCGCCCTGGCCGCCGGTATCCGGTCGGGGTTGGTGCGGGTGTGGGCGATCGACCCCAAGGGCGGCATGGAACTGGCGATCGGCCGGCCGCTGTTCTCCCGCTACGTCGATGACGACTGGTCCCGCATGGCCGACCTGCTCGAAGACGCCGTAGCCCGGATGCGCGCCCGTCAGCAGATCCTGCGCGGCAAAGCCCGCGTCCACACCCCGACGGTCGATGAGCCGCTGATCGTCGTCGTCATCGACGAGATCGCCGCGCTCCTGGCCTACCTGCCCGACTCCGAGATCCGGACCCGGATCACGCAGGCGCTCGGGCTGCTGCTGTCGCAAGGTGCCGGGCTCGGCGTCCTGGTCGTCGCCGCCACCCAGGACCCCCGCAAGGAAGTCGTCTCCGTGCGGGATCTGTTCCCGACCCGCATCGCCCTGGGCCTGACCGAGCGGGGCCACGTCGATCTGCTGCTCGGTGACGGTGCCCGCGAGCGGGGAGCCCTGGCGGATCAGATCCCGCTGTCGGGCAAGGGCGTGGCCTACGTGCTGCTGGACGGGCAGCCCGAACCGGCTCGGGTCCGGTTCTCCTACCTGGCCGATGACGTGATCCGCGACCTGGCCGCCACGTTCCCGGCCCCGCCGGAGACGCAGCCCGAGCCCGTCGTCCAGCCCACGGCGCCCAAGCCCCGCGCCAGCACCGGCAACGGGCGGCACACCTACCGGCCAACGCCGAAGCAGGCTGCGCCGCTGCTGCCGCCGTCACTGCTCAACGCCCTGGACCTCAACACCAGCAACGGGAGTGACCCCCGATGACCCACCACGAGATCCCCGACGGCGCTGCGGTGCGGATGCCCTACGCCGACGAACCCGACCAGCAGACCCCGGAACCGCGCCGCTTCTACCGGCTGCGCGCCCCGCACGTCGACAAGGCGTCGGTGCCGGTCACGGTCCGGGTCACCCCGGACGCCGACCTGTACATCGCCGTGGGTGCCGGTCGTCGCCGGATGTACCTGACGCCGTCGGAGGCGTGGGCACTGTGGCGCTGCCTCTCCGAAGCAGTCGCGTCCACGGGTGAGCCGCCGGAGTGGATCCGCGTGCACGTCAACCCCACCACCCGCTAACCCGCCTGCTTGGAGTCCGTGATGCGTACCCGTCGTCTCAACCGCCGGCCGATCCGCCGGACCTGCCTCGACCTGCTGCACGTCGACCCGGACCAGTCCTGCCCCTACTGCGCCCCCGACCCCGACGCCGTCGACGTGATCGCCGCCGCGCTGCGCCAGCACGCGGAGATCGCCGCCGAAGACGCCGAAGCGTGGGGGTGGGCGGCGTGAACCCGCAGATCTGGTCGTGGCTGCTCATGGCCGTCGGCGTCACCGGCCTCTACCTCGCCGGTAAGCGCTCCTGGACCGGCTGGGCCGTCGGCCTCGCCGCCCAAGGACTGTGGCTGGCCTACGCCATCACCACCCGCCAGTGGGGCTTCCTCGCCTCCTGCTTCATCTACGGCGCCGTCTACCTGCGCAACCTGCACGCCTGGCTCCACCCCACCCCCACCCCGCCCGCGGAGCAGGAGGTGACCCGATGCGCCGCTACCTGAACGCCGACCGGCTGGAAGCCGTCGCCCTGGTCCTCATCCTCCTCATCGTCGCCGCAACCGCCGGGTGGGCGTCGTTCTCCCACGTCCACGACTGGACCATGCGCCACGTCCCGCCCGGCACCCCCGACGCCTTCGGCTGGGCCAACGCCGTCCTGTCCGACCTCGTACCCGTCGCCTGCCTGCTCGACATCCGCCGACGCCGACGCCACCGCCAACCCATCAGCTACCCGGTGTTCCTCATGCTCGCCTTCGCGTCCTTCTCCCTCGCCGCCCAACTGGCCGTCGCCGACGCCAGCCCGTCCGGGTGGCTGCTGTCCGCGCTGCCCGCGCTGGCGTTCATGGCCCTGACCAAGCTCGTCTTCACCGGCACCCCCACCCCCGCACCCGCCGCGGTGAAGCCGACCCCCGCGCCCACCCCGGTCAAGCCGACCCCGGCCCCGGCACCGGTGCGGGAGCCCGTCGACGCCGAGCCCGTTGACGTCCCGACTGCCCCGGCGCCGGTCTTCACGCCTCCGACTCCGACTCCGGCCCCGGCCGCGGCTGTCGCCCCGGTGCGGTCGGCGCTCGTGTCGTCGGTCGTCCAGGCCCCGCGCAACGGCCACATCGTCTCCGAGGTGACCCGATGACCCAGCCCAAGCACCCGCCGGTGACGGACACGTGTGCCGTGTGCAACGGCCCGATCGAGTACGTCGACGTGAAGGACCCCTACTGGCGGCACACCGACATGCGCAACCTCGCCAAGCCCCACGGCGCCCGCCCCCGCCGCTAACCCGACCACTGCTGCGGCGCGGCCGACTCACACCGACCGCGCCGCAGCACCCCATCGAGCCAGAGCAGGGAGAACCCGTGATGCCGTCCACTGCCCGCACCGCTCTCGCCCACCGGACCCGTCCCACCACGCTGACCCGCCGGATCGTCGGCACCCCGGCCGAGGTCGCCGCCGCGCTCGCCGTGCTCAGGGAGTCGGGGCGGCTGATGTTCGCCGACCGCCCCCACCAGCACGCTGACGGCCGGGTCACGGTCACCGTGCGGTTCCTCGACACCGCCCGCACCACCCCACCGCCCGTGCGTCGGCTGCGCCGCGGCCGGGTCATCGCCGCCACCGCCATCACCACCACGGCCCTCGGGACGCTGGCCGGGATCGGCTACCTCGCCGCCCAGCTCGCGCACACCGTGCAGCGCAACGCGCCCGCCGTCGTCGGCGTGGTCCTGGTCCTGCTCGTCCTCGCCGTGTTGCTGCTGCGCCGTAAGGCCACCTGCGGCGGGCTGCACTGCTCGGGATGCCGCCACTGACCGCCACGGGACGGCCCGTCTACTGCGCGCGCTGCCGTAGGTGGGCCACCGCCCTCATCGAAGCCGGCCAGCCCGGCACCGGCCGCTACCGCGCCGAGACCGCCTGCACCCGCCACGAACCCGCCGCCCGCCGCTGGGCCAGCCACGCCGGCCCACCCCGCACCACCCCGATCGGCCCTGCACCCGCTGTCCTGTTCGAGCTTCCGGAGGTGAACACGTCATGAGGGCTCTGTATGACGGGTCCGGTGGTGTTCATTCAGGACGCCAATCGCGCGCCACGCGTGCGGCTGCCACCTGCACCGCCTCTTTCCCCCACCGGTTCGGCTCACGCCTCGGGCGCCCCGCCGCGCCTGTTGAGGTGACACCCCGATCCTGCCAGCCACACCCCCGCCGACTCCACCCCGCTGCCCGCCCCTCGGAGGTGACCCGATGACCGCCCCGACCCTGCCCGGCCTCACCCCCGACCCCACCCCACCCACCGACCCCGTGGCCGCTCCAGCCGCCGTCGTGCCGGCTCCCGGAACCCGTGCAGCTCGTCTCGCGCTACCGATGTCGCGGAAGATCGTCACGGAGATGGCCGCCGAGTACGGCGTCTGCCTGCACCCGGTCACCCTGCGCCGCACCGACCTGCACACCGGACACACCGAAGTCGTAGACCTGCCTTGCGGGTCCACCCGCGAAGACAAGTGCGAGCCGTGCGCGAAACGCGCCCGCCGGCTACGGCAGACGCAGATCCGGGAGGGCTGGCACCGCACCGACGAACCCGCACCCGGCCCGAACCCGGCCACCGACGCGCAACGCGAGTTGATCCTGCTGCGGGCTCACCTGGAGTTCGCCCGCGATGAGGCCCAACGCGCGGCACAGTTCGACCAGGTGCCCGCCATCGATGAGGCGATCGGGGAGGTCGAGGAAGCCATCGCCGCCGAAGGACTCCGCGGCACCGTCGCCCCACCCCACGACCAGGACGACGACAACCACGGCCGCCGCAAGCGCTCCACCCGCCGCCGCCAAGACGCCCCCGACCTGCCGCGGAAGAAGGTCGAGCCGCGCACGGTCGGAAAGGTCTACACCGCACCCGACGGCACCGAACACCGCCCGTCCATGTGGCTGTCACTCACCCTGGACACCTACGGCCGGGTGCTGCCCGACGGCACCCCCGTTAACCCCGACACCTACGACTACCGGCGCGCGGCGTGGGATGCGGTGCACTTCGCCCGGCTCCTGGACCGGTTCTGGCAGAACCTGCGCCGCTGCGTCGGCTGGAACGTCCAGTACGCCGGCTGCGTCGAGCCCCAACGCAGGCTCGCCCCCCACGCCCACTTCGCCATCCGCGGCACCATCCCGCGCACAGTGCTGCGGCAGGTCGCCGCCGCCACCTACCACCAAGTCTGGTGGCCGCCCGCCGACGAACCCGTCTACACCCTCGACCGGCCACCCGTGTGGGACGCCGACCGCGCGGAGTGGATCGACCCCGACAGTCGGGAACCGCTGCGCTCGTGGGCTGACGCCCTGGACCTCATCGACACCGACCCCGACGCGCAACCGGCGCACGTGGTCCGCTTCGGATCGCAGGTCCACGCCGAGGGCGTCACCCCGGGCACGGTGCACGCGAACCGCACCATCGGCTACATCACGAAGTACATCACCAAGTCCGCGGCTGACTGCCACAAGCCCGATACCGACCGGCAGCGTGATCACCTGGACCGGCTGTGGCACGAACTGCGGGTGACGCCGTGCAATGAGCGGTGCGCGAACTGGCTGCTCTACGGCATCCAGCCGAAAAAGGCCCACGGGCGCCTGCAAGCCGGCCGCTGCAAAGGCAAAGTCCACCAACGCGCCACCCTCGGCATCGGCGGCCGACGCATCCTCGTCTCCCGCGACTGGTCCGGAAAAACCCTCGCCGACCACCGCGCCGACGCCCGCGCCTGGGTCCGCAACCTCCTCGGCATCACCGTCGGCGCCAACGACGCCAACGACGCCGACGCCGTCGACCAGGACGACCCACCCGCATACGCCTGGGAACTCGCCCGCCCCGACGACCCCGACCTACCACCCCTGCAACACCGACTCCTCAAAGCCCTGTCCCAACGCGCCCAATGGAAAGCCGCCCTCCTCGCTGCGAGAGACCGAGCCTCACCCGATTCTGCCCTGCCCGCCCACCAGCCCGCCTGACGGAAAGGACGACATGAGGACTCAGCCCTTGGCCCCGAAGTGGTACTCGCCCGCCGAGGTCGCCGCTCTGCTCGGCTTCGGCCTGTCGAAGGTCAAGATGAAGATCGCTACCGGTGAGCTGCGGTCGGTGAAGGACGGCAAGTACCGCCGGATCCTGCCGGAGTGGGTTGACGAGTACATCCGCGAGCAGGTCGAGCGGCAGGAGGCGGCCTGATGCCCGGACGCACCCGCGCCAACGGTGAAGGCTCGATCTTTCCCTACCGCAACGGCTACGCCGCGTACGTCTGGGTCGACAAGCCGGACGGCAAACGCGATCGCAAGTACGTCTACGGGCAGACCCGCGAGATCGTCCACGAGAAGTGGTTGAAGCTGCATCATCAGGCCAAGGCTGGACCGGTGGCTACGCGCGTGCCGACGCTCGCTCGCTACCTCGGGTACTGGCTGGAAGAGATCGTGAAGCCGAACCTCGCGCCAGCTACCTACGTCTCTTACGAGGGCTTCACCCGGCTCTACATCGTGCCGGGTATCGGGGCGAAGCGGCTCGACCGTTTGCAGGTCAAGGACGTGCAGACCTGGATCAACAAGGTTGCCCGGACGTGCCAGTGCTGCGCCCAGGGCAAGGACGCCGCCAGGCCACCGGCCAAACGACGCTGTTGCGCGCTCGGTGCCTGCTGCAACGCCGTCCCGTCCGACAGTGCGATCAAAGGGCTGCGGGCGACGCTGCGAGCTGCCCTCTCGCAGGCCGTAACGGAAGAGCTGGTCAGCAAGAACGTGGCGGCGTTGGTCAAGCTGCGTGCCACTCGGAAAAGGCCGGGCACGGCGTGGGACAGCGACGAGGCACGCCGGTTCCTGGAAGCTGCGCGGGCAGACAGCGATCCGATGTACGCCGCGTGGGTGCTGCTGCTCGTGCTCGGGCTGCGCCGCGGGGAACTGCTTGGCCTCGCGTGGGACGACATCGACCAGGCGGCCGGCGAGCTCAACGTCTCCTGGCAGCTCCAGCGCATCGGCGGGCAGCTCGTGCGCCGCGAGACCAAGACGGCGGAATCCGACGCCTCGATGCCGTTGCCCGAGATCTGTCGGACCGCCCTGGCCATCCGACGCGCGGAACAGGCGGCGGAGCGGAAGGCTGCCGGTGAGGTGTGGCAGAAGTCGTCTCTGGTGTTCACTACCCGGTTCGGCACGCCGATCGAGCCGCGGAACTTCAACCGGGCCTGGGAAGCTCGGATCCGCCGCTACGGCCTGCGAGAGATCACTCCACACGGCGCCCGGCGTACCTGCGCGAGCATCCTGGCCGATCTCGACGTTCACCCAAGAGTGGCGATGCAGATCCTGCGGCACGCTGATTTCAAGGTCACGATGGAGATCTACACCCGGGTCAGCTCGAAGCAGACCCGTGAGGCGTTGAAGCGCCTGGGCGACCGGATGAACGGCACGGAATCGGCATGACCGCTGCTGTACTTTGCTGCTGTACCGCACGAGAAAGGGGCCACCCCGGTTTCCCGAAACGGCCCCTGACCTGCTGTGCGCCCGAAGGGACTCGAACCCCTAACCTTCTGATCCGTAGTCAGATGCTCTATCCGTTGAGCTACGGGCGCCTGGTGCTCAGCCAGTCTACACAACCGGCTTTCGCGCGGAGACTCCGGGATTCGAACCCGGGAGGGGCTTTAAGACCCCAACCGCATTAGCAGTGCGGCGCCATAGACCAGACTAGGCGAAGTCTCCCTGGTGACCCACGAGGTCACCGCGCCCGAGGATACAGGTCCGTACCCGCCCGGGGCAAAGCGACTATCGGACCGGCCGCTCCGACCGCGTTTTCGTCGTGTGCCAGATCACGCCCACGGCTACGCTCCATCGATATGCAGGAGCAGCCGCCGAGCGATCCGCCCCGTCGCGAGCCCGCCCCCAAGGCCCGGCGGAGCCGCTCCCCACGACCGACGTTCAACCCACCGACACCGGAGCCCGCCGCGGAGAACGCGACGAGCGACACACCGCCGCCCCGGCGTCCGCGCCGGGCGGCGCCCACTGTCGTCTTCCAGCCGCCGACGCCGGCCGCCGACGCACCGCCGGCGCCGCGCCCGCGCCCGGCCGCCGACCCTTCGCCGGCCGATCCGGGTACGCCCGGCGAGCACGCCGCTCCGAAGGCTTCTGTCGACGGCCCGGGTACGCCGCCGAAAGAGCAGATCGCCTCGGGGACGTCCACGACTCCCTCGGGTACGACTGCCGCAGAGCCGTCGCCGAGCGCCGGGGAGGGCACGCTCCCGGCCGATGAGAGGCCCGTCACAGCAGAGCAGCAGCAAGCCACCGAGCCTCCGGCCGGGCCGGTCTCCCCACCGGCCGGGGAGGAAACACCGAAACGGGCGCGCCGCGCTCCCGCCGCCAAGAAGGCCGCCCCGGTCGCGAAGAAAGCGGCCCCAGTTGTGAAGAAGGCTGCGCCGGCGGTCAAGAAGGCCACTCGGAAGGCGTCGCCTCCGAAGCAGGAGACGGCGATCAGCACGACGGAGCCCACACCCACCGAACGGCAGCCCGACGGCACCGAGCCGGTCACGGCGGAGCGTCCCGTCACCGCACCTTCGCCCGGACGGACCCGCCGGACCACGAAGGCCGCCCCAGCGGCGGCGATGGCGATCCCGGCAACGGCGAGTCCAGCCGCCGCCGACACCACGACACCCCACGCGGAGCAGTCCGACGAGCCGACGCACGGCACGGTCGTCGAGCGGGCACCCGCACAACCCGACGTCGCGCGTACCCCGGTGGAGGGCTGGCGGGCGGTGGGGCCGCAGCTGCGCGACCACCCCGGGTTCGCGCCGGAGCTGCTGGCCCTGGCGGCGGTCGACGCGCTCGGGCCGCGGGCCGCGTCCTGGGTGGAGCAGGTCCGGCGGGCCTACCCGGACGCGGACGCCGACGGGGTGGCCCGGCTGGCGACGCGGCGGTTCGTGCGGATGGCCGGTACGGGTGGGGCGCTCGCGGCGGGCGCCGGGCTGTTCGCGCCGGTCGCGGAGCTGGCGACTGTGCTGTGGACGCAGGCGAACCTGGTGCTGCATCTGGCAGCGGCGTACGGGCGGGATCCGGCGCATCCGGATCGGGCGGCCGAGCTGCTGGTGCTCACGTTGGTGCACCCGGACGACGGCACCGCGCGGGCGGCGCTGGCGGCGGCTCGGGCGGCTGATGCTCCGGCGGAGGGTCCGTGGGGGCGCGTGGTGGAGGCGGCCTGGCGGCTGGCGACGCCGGTGGCCGCGCAGGCGGGTGGCTGGCTCGGGCTGCGGTTGGCCGCCCGGTTGCTGCCGGGCGCGGCGGCGTTGGCGGCCGCGACCGGCGGTACGGCGACGGCCGGGCGGGTGGCCGCGCGGGCGGTCGCCCGGTATCGGGCGTGATCGACACCGGTTCGGCGAGCCGGCGCGGTCAGAGCCAGTCGAACCAGGACTTCGGCAGCATCGCGTAGCCGACGAACGCGAAGATGTCGAGCAGCGTGTGCGCGACGATCAGCGGGGCGACCCGGCGGGTACGCAGGTAGAACAGCCCGAAGATCACGCCCATGACGGCGTTGCCGACGAACGCGCCGAAGCCCTGGTAGAGGTGGTACGAGCCGCGCAGCAGCGCGCTCGTGGCGAGCACCGCGCCGATCCGCCAGTTGAGCTGCCGCAGCCGGGTGATCAGGTAACCGACCACGATCACCTCCTCCAGCACGGCGTTCTGCACGGCGGCGAGGATCAGCACCGGCACCGTCCACCAGAGGTCCGGCAGCGCGGCCGGGACCAGCGTGGCGTTGAGCCCGAGCTGCGCCGCCGCCCAGAACAGCGCCAGCCCGGGCAGGCCGATGAGCGCGGTCAGGCCCGCGCCCCGGGCCAGGTCGGAGGCGGGCCGGCGGAAGTCGACGCCGAGCGTCCGTGCCGGGTCGCCGGGGTCGCGCGCCAGCAGGTGTACGGCGAGCAGTACC
Source organism: Micromonospora sp. L5 (assembly GCF_000177655.2). Taxonomy (NCBI): domain Bacteria; kingdom Bacillati; phylum Actinomycetota; class Actinomycetes; order Micromonosporales; family Micromonosporaceae; genus Micromonospora; species Micromonospora sp. L5. The sequence continues at coordinate 6,802,315 of NC_014815.1, forward strand.
GGCAGCAGCGCGAAGACGATCCCGAGCAGTTGGTACGTGAGATCGAGGTACGGCCGGGCCGACGCGGAGGTGTTCAGCGCGGCGGTCTGCTTGGACAGTCCGCCGGTCGCGGTCAGCTTCGCGATGAGCGAGACGAGCGCGTACACGGCCGACTGGCCGAGGGACAGACCGAGCACGAGCAGCGTCTCGGTGCCCAGCATCCGGCGGGAGACCGGGCGGGCCAGCTCGTCAACCGTCACCGGACCATGAAAGCACTTCGGCGACCGGGCCGGACGGTCGCACAGCCTGTGCGACCGACGTACACGCTCCGTGGACATTCTATGCGGGCCGATCCGCCCGTACGGAGAAGGAGCGTGCCCCTGTGGAGAACTTCGCGCGGCTGCTGAAGGAGAGCTGGACCCTGGTCGAGGAGCACCGGGAGCGGCTCAGCGGTCACTTCTACGCCCGGCTGTTCCTCCTCGACCCGGAGCTGCGCAAACTCTTCCCGGTGCAGATGAACGGCCAGGGGGACCGCATCCTGGAGGCCATCGTCACTGCGACCCAGACGGTGGGCGACCCGGAGAGCTTCGACGAGTACCTGCGCGCGCTGGGCCGCGACCACCGCAAGTACCACGTGGCGTCCGAGCACTACGCGACGATGGGCGTCGCGCTGCTCGACGCGCTGCGCAGCACCGCCGGGGACGGCTGGAACCTGGAGTACGACCAGGCGTGGCGGGAGGCGTACGCGGGCATCAGCGAGCGGATGCTGGCCGGCGCGGAGGCGGACGAGAACCCGCCGTACTGGCACGCCGAGGTGCTGACGCACGAGCGGCACGGCCCGGACACGGCGGTGCTGACCGTCCGCGCGCTCCAGGATCCGCTGCCGTGGCGGGCCGGCCAGTACGTGAGCGTGGAGGTGCCGCGCTACCACCCGCGGGTGTGGCGGACGTACTCGGTGGCGAACGCGCCGAACGAGGAGAACGTGCTGGAGTTCCACGTCCGGACGCCACCGGGTGCGGCCGGTTGGGTGTCCGGCGCGCTGGTGCGCCGTACCAAGCCGGGTGACCTGCTGCGGGTGGCCGCGCCGATGGGTTCGATGACGCTGGACCCGGAGTCCACCCGGGACGTCCTCTGCGTGGCCGGCGGGGTCGGCCTGGCGCCGATCAAGGCGCTGGTGGAGGAGCTGACCCGGGTCAACCGGACCCGCTGGGTGCACGTCTTCTACGGCGCGCGCCGCCCGGACGAGCTGTACGGGCTGCCCGGCCTGGAGGACCTCGTCGCGTCCCACCCGTGGTTGTCGGTGACGCCGGCGTGCAGCGAGGACCCGGACTTCGGCGGCGAACTCGGTGACGTCTCCGAGGTGGTCACCCGGTACGGCCCGTGGACCACGCACGACTGCTATGTCTCCGGCTCGGCCGCCATGGTCCGGGCCACCCTGCGGGCGCTCGCCGCCGACGACGTCCCGCCCGACCACGTCCGGTACGACACGTTCGGCAACCTCTGAACCTTGCTCCCCCCGAGCCGGGTCGCGTGCCCCCGCCCCCTGGGGCACGCGACCCGGCCCCCCGTTTCTCAGTAACGCCAGGGGGTGCCGGTCTCGCGGTACTCCTCCACGGGCACGAGCGGCACGCCGGGTGCCATCCGGTCGACGTAGAGCCGCCCCTCCAGGTGGTCGATCTCGTGTGCGACCAGCCGCGCCATCGCGTACTCGTAGGACGTGATCACCCGGCTGCCGTCCCACAGGGCGTGTTCCACGTCGATGCGCAGCGGCCGGGGCACCAGGCCGCGGTGGTCGAAGAAGGACAGGCAGCCCTCGTACTGCTCGTCGGTCTCGGTGGCGGCGTCCACCACCCGGGGGTTGAGCAGCACCACCGGGTCGGCCGCCCGGTCGGCCGGGCGCACGAGCGCCGCTGACCAGCCGATGCCGAGCTGGGGCGCGGCGAGGCCGACGCCCTTGCTGAACGGGTGCAGCTCGTCCAGGCGGACCAGCATCGCGGCGAGCCGGTCGATCACCTGCCGGGCGTGCTGTTCGTCGGCCGGCAGGTCGAACTGGCGGGCCCGCTGCCGCAGCAGGTCGTCGCCGCGCTGCACGATGCCCACTGCGCGCATCCGGTCGCTGGCCCGTACCCGGGCGCCGCCGGTGGGCGCGCTGTCCGGTTCGGCGTCCGGCTCGGGGCTGCGGAACCGCCACTGCATCCGGTAGCGGGCGTTCAGCGGCGGGTCGTCGGTCCCCCAGTCGAAGACCACCCGGCCGCCGTCCGCCGAACGCTGGATCGGGGTACGCAGCGGCCCCTCCTCCGCCGACAGCGAGGTCTCCGCGCCCCACACCTTCGGGTCGAGGTCGGCGGGCAGGTCGAGCCGCACCGCCAGGTGCCGGGTGGGCAGGCGTACGGCCCGCTGGAACCAGGGGCCCCACTTGTCCCGGCCGACGCGGTACGCGTACTCGATGGTGACCCGGTCGCCGGGGTAGAGCGGGAAGCGTCCCTCGTCGTTCTCGAACAGCAGCCAGATCTCCTTGAACGCGTCCCGGTCGTGTTTGGCCCGCCAGTGCATCGGCTCGCGTCCGTTGCCGTCGTCCCGGTACGCGGTGAGCTGCAGCTCGGCGAAGGTCAGCGGGTGTTCCCGGTGGTGCCGGTTGGAGCGGCCCGGGTCGTTGGGGTAGCGGTCGACGGCGACCCGGACCAGGTAGCGGGTGACCGGTTCGGTGCCCGCGTTGTACAGCTCCCGCCGGATCGCGCAGTGGTAGCCGTCCCCGGTGTGGGTGAGCGTGGCCATCTCCCGTTCCACCACGAGGCCGGTCCCCGGGGGCAGCCACTGGCCGGGCACGGGTGGGTCGCGGTGCGCAGTGCCGGTCCGGCCGTGCCGCAGTTCGTCGTACTCCCGGAAGCGCTGCCAGATCGCGCCGCTGGCCTCCAGGACGGCCTCGGCCCGACGGGCGAAGTCCTCGGTGGGCCGGTGCCGGCGCCCTTCGACGTGACTGACGTAGGACGGGTCGAAGCCCATCATCGTGGCCAGTTGCTTCTTGGACAGCCCTCGGCCGGTCCGGTGCCGGGCGAGTTCGGCCGCGAACGAGTCCGCGGCACGCTCGATCGGTGAGGTCGTCATCAGCTTCCTCGTACGCGGGAAGACCATTTTCACGTTGAGTGGCCGAACGTGTACGGAAACTGCCTCGTATTCGACACTCACCTTGACTTTTCAGCGGCGTACGTCGATCCTTACGCCGTCTGCCGCCGGTTCTCCGGCGGCGTTTTCCGTCTCCGAGGCCGGGTAGTACGCGACGGCCGCGGAGTGACGGGGACCTCCCCGCGATACCGCGGCACCACTTCCCCTCCCGCCGGGAGGGTGGTTAGGCTAGCCTTAGCTTGGGTCGACGGCACGCGCCGACCGCAGGGCGACAGGACAGGGGACGGCCAGGTGACTGCGGTGATGCCGGGGCGCGACGCCGCCACCCCGCTCGCCCCTGTGACAGCGACCCTGCGCGCCATGTTCGGCACCGACGACCTGCCCGGGCTCGCACCCGGCCTGCTGGTCCACGACGAGCTGGACCGCTGGTCCCCGGCCACCCGGCTGATCGACGGCACGCTGCTGTCCGAGTTCCTGACCGCCGCCGGCCGCCGCTGGGGCGGCACCCCGCACGCGTGCGCCGCGCTGGCCTGGAAGTCCTACAGCTACTGGACCGCGCTGCCCGCCGTGCTCGGCTGGGCGTCCGCCCGCCGGGTGCCGCTGCTCGACCCGGCCGACGTGCTCGTGCACTTCGAGGACCACCACCAGCTCCTCACCTTGGGACTGCGTGCCTCCACTCCGGTGGCGGTGCTGCCGAGCGACCCGCTGGCCCTCGCCGGCGCTCCGGGCGTACGGGTGGTGACGGACGAGGCGGCGCTGCTCGGCGCGCTGCGCGCGTCCCTGCTCGACGCCCACTTCGCCCCGCTGATCGGCGCCATCCAGGGCGAGGTCCGGATCGGCACCCGTACGCTGCTCGGCTCGGTGGCCTCCGGCATCGCCCACGGCATCCTGCGCGCGTCGGACGCGCTGCCCGGCTCGGCCACGGCGGCCGTCGGCACGCTGCTCGACGCGCTCGACCTGAGCGACCTGGTCGAACTGGTGCCCGGCCCGGCCGGCGAGCCGACTGTGCAGCGGCGCACCTGCTGCCTGGCGTTCACGCTGCCCCGGCCCAAGGTGTGCCAGGGCTGCTGCGTCCGCCAGGGCTGACCGCTCACTCGACCAGCGGCCGGACGTCCCACAACCACACCCCGCCGGTACGCCTCGGCGTGATCCCGCTCAGCTCCGTCATCGCCCGGCGCAGCGCGTCGGCCTGCGGCAGCCGGGGGTCGAGGATCACCGCGCCGGCCCGCCAGTAGCGCAGGTCGTCCACGGCGGCCACCCGGTCCTGCGGCGTGATCGGCGGGACCGCGTCGGTGCGCCGTACCGTCTCGAAGAACGTGCTGGTGGGACGCGGCGGCGCGGTGAAGAGGGCGATCCGGTCCCCACCTGGGCGGGTGTCCGGATAGAGGAAGTAGCCGCGGGCCAGCGGCATGTCCAGCCGGGTCTCGGCGGACCAGCGCAGCGGGACCGCGTACGTGGTGTCGGGCAGCGGCAGCGTGACGATGCTCCGCCCGCCGGCGACGTAGGGACGCCAGGCGCCGGAGGTGACGAACGCCGGGGTCGGGTCGAGGCGCTTCGCGGGCAGCGGGGTGGGCAGGATCGGCAGCAGCGCCATGGCGAGCACTGTGACGGTGGCGAACCGGATCTGGTCGCGCGCGTCCGGGTGCCGTACGGCGAGCCGCCGGGCCCGGTCGGCACCGAACGCGAGCAGCACGCCGATGATCGGGGTGAGCGCGAGCGACCAGCGGGTGGGCACCACCGAGTGCAGGACCGGCAGGTTCTCCAGCGCGGCCCAGGGGCCGGGGATGCCGGTGTCCCGCCCGTCGTAGCGGATCTCCCGGCCGAGCGAGAAGAGTACGAACACGAGCCCGACCGCTGCCAGCCCGAGCACCACGGCGTTGCGGCGCAGCCACCAGACCAACGCGATCACCAGAATCACCAGCGGCCAGCCGAAGAACGCGTTCTCCTCGGTGGCGTTCTTCACGAGCGGTTCGCTGCCCCGGGCGTCGCCCGCCACCGACTCCCGCGACCAGGCCACGTACGCGGCGAGGTCGGTGGAGTAGCCCCGGATCAGCGTGGAGAGCCCGCTGTACGCGCCGGGGCCGAAGAACTGCACCCAGAGCGGGTACGCGAGCAGCGCCCCGGCGACCGTCGCGGCGACCCCGAGCCCGGCGGCGAACGGGCGGGCCGCCGAGCGCAGCGCGGGACGGCCGAGCGCCAGCGCGAGCACCACCACGCCGAGCCCGATGGCGGTCATCAGCAGGATCTCCAGGTTGAGGAACGCCTGCCAGACGATCACCAGGCCGAGCAGGACGCCGTTGCGCAGCCACCGGCCGGGTTCGGCCAGGCGCAGCGTCCGCCAGATGATCAGCGGCACCACGTACTGGCTGACGATGTTGGGGTGCGAGTTGGCGTGCGAGATCATCGCCGGCGCGAACGCGCAGAAGGCGGCACCCAGCCAGGCCGGACCGCGGGACTTCACGACAACTCGGGAGAGCAGGAAATACCAGGACACGCCGGTGGCGGCGAGCCCGAGAGTGAGGAAAATCAGAAAGGACCAGCGCGGGCCTGCCCAGAGCGTTATCGGGGTCAGCGGCAATGAAACGGATAATACGGACGTATTAGCCATGAGATTGACGACATCCGGCACATTCATCCGGTCCGAGGTGAACGGATAGGCGAAGTCAGTGACGACGCGAGCACCATGCGCCATCATCCATTCGAATTGCGCCTGATCTGTCCGATTGTCCCGGACGCCATTGCGCGGATCGACCCAGAGCCGGGCGGTGACCCAGAACGCGAGCAGCACGAAGCTGAGCACGGCGAGCGCGTCGATCCGCCCGCCCCGCCCCGATTTGGCCGCACTCGCGTCGCTTTCCGGAGTAGTCATGACATTTCAGAGCGTAGTCAGGGTATGACGGGCACGTGCAATGTTCCGGGGAATCACGTACTATGTGCCGAGTTCGCCGACCGCCGAACAGGCACCCCTCCGGATCACAATTCGGCCCCCTCCGTCCCCCGATTTCCCCCTCAGCCATCCAGATGGTTGACTCTGACGGTCCAGGCGCGGGTCAGTCATATCGTGAGGAATCGACGCATGGCAGAAATCACTGGGGATCAGCGCGTCCAGTCCGAGGTGCTCGAAGGCCTGGCGACGGCTGTCAACCACCGGCAGTGGTTCGTCGAGCTGGCGGTGCCCTACCTCGGTGACAACCCGATCGAGATCGGCAGCGGCCTCGGCGACTACGCCTCCGCCTGGGCCGCGTACGCACCCCGGATCACCGCCACCGAGGCCGACCCGGACCGGCTGATCCAGCTCAAGGAGCGGCTGTCCGACCACCCGGGCGTCGAGGTCCGGCAGATGCTGCTCCCGCACCACGAGCGCGGCGACTACAGCGCGGCCGTCTCCTACAACGTGCTGGAGCACATCGACGACCACGTGGGCGCGCTGCGCAGCATGCGGGACCTGGTCCGCCCCGGCGGCGCCGTGGTCATCATCGTGCCGGCGTTCCAGTTCGCCATGAGCCCCGCCGACATCGCCACCGGCCACGTCCGTCGCTACACGAAGAAGACGCTCGCCGCGGCGATGACCGAGGCGGGCCTCACCGTCGAGCGGATCCACTACGCCAACGCGCTCGGCCTGATCGGCTACTTCATGGCCACCAAGGTCTTCCGGCTGATGCCGAAGGAGGGCCCGATGGTGAAGGTCTACGACACCCTCGTGCTGCCAGTCACCAAGGCCGCCGAGCAGCGCGTCCGGCCGCCGTTCGGCCAGTCCGTCTTCGCCGTCGCCCGCGTGTAAGGAAGGGCCCCTTGTTAACAGACGTCTGTTAACAAGGGGCCCTTCCTTACACCTCACTCCTTGATCTGGTACGTCGGGCGGATGACCGCCCGGGCCAGGGTGTGGAACGCCAGGTTGAAGCCGACGAAGGCCGGGCTGGCCCCGGCCGGGATGTCGAGGCGGTCCACGTCCACCGCGTGCACCGCGAACACGTACCGGTGCGGGCGGTCCCCGGCCGGCGGCGCCGCACCGCCGTAGCCGGTGTCGCCGTAGTCGTTGCGGACGCTGAACGCGCCACCCAGGTCGGCCTCACGCACGCCGGTGGGCAGCTCGGTGACGGAGACCGGCACGTTCACCAGCACCCAGTGCCAGAAGCCGCTGCCGGTCGGGGCGTCCGGGTCGAAGCACGTGACCACGAAGCTCTTGGTCTCGGCCGGGAAGCCCGACCAGGACAGCTGGGGTGAGACGTTCTCGCCGCCGGTGCTGCCGTGCGCGTACCGCGCGTCCATCGGCTCGCCGTTGTGCACGTCGTCGCTGGTCAGGTCGAACGACGGCACCGTCGGCAGCAGCTCGTACGGGTCCGGGGCGATCGGTCGTTCCAGGGTCATCGAAACGGTCCTTCCGGGTACGCGAATGTCCTGCGCCCCTTCATACCCCGTTGTCCGCGCCACCGTCCTGTCGGCGCACCATCTCGTTGATCCAGACCGGCGCGTACGGCGACGTGCATCCCGGCGGCGTCGGATAGTCCTTGAGCACCCCGAGCCGCTCGCCGATCCCGATCGCGCGGTCCCGGTACGCAGGGTGCTCGATCCCGATCTGCGCCAGGCAGTGGTTCATCGCCCACTGGAGGCGCTCCGGCGCGCCCGCCATCTCCGCCTCGATCACGTCGAGCAGGCCGGCCAGGTCCAGCCCGTCCGGATTCCGTGCCACCCGCTCGGTGGTCAGCGCCCAGCCGGCGCTCGCCACCACCGGATCCCTGTCGGCCGACCAGGCCAGGCGCAGTGGCTCGGCGTGCGGGCTCTTCTTCACCACATAGTTCACGAGCCAGTCGTGCACCTTCGGCGTACGCGCCTCGCGCAGCATGGCGTCCAGCTCGTCCCGCCCGTACGCCTTCGGCCGGCAGATCAGCATCGCGAGCAGCCGGGCCGCGCTGTCGCCGGTCGCCCACAGCTCGCGGGCCAGCTCCTGCTGCGTCTTCAGCCGCTTCGCGATCGCCCGCAGCTTGCCCAGGTTGACCCCGTGATCGTCACCGTGGCGCTCGTTCACCGCACGGATCTTCGGATCGTCGAGCGCGGCCAGCTCGGCCGTCACCTCAGCCACAGTCGTCGTCTCCGCCACCAGGGCCTCCCGCCGTCGCCGCACCCCGCAGCCTACGACCGGCCCGACGCTCCCGCTGTTCCGCCGCCCCGCCGTTCCTCCTCGGCCGCCCTGCCGTGCCGTTCGCGGTTGCAGATCGACGGTTTGGTGCTCGGCGCCCCAGGAGAAGGAGCATCTCCTGTTACGGCTTCTCCCCCCACGATGCCCCGCCAGCGGACAACGCCCGCCTTGGAGGATGGGCTGAGCTGCGTGAAGGGCGATCAGCTACTGGCGGAGGGTGTGGGATTCGAACCCACGAAGACATCGCTGCCTTACCGGTTTTCAAGACCAGCGCCATCGGCCACTAGGCGAACCCTCCCGGCACGCCCCCGAGGGGTGCGCGACCGGGGACCAGTCTGCCACGAACCCCGTACCGGGCAAGCCGCCGTCCCACCTCCCTTGCGCGAATGTGTGCGTGCGGGAGAGCCCGGCAGTGGTGCTGATCAGCGGAATCATGGCAGCCGACAGGTCCACAGTGGCCGAATGGCTGGCGCGGCGACTGCCCCGTGCGGTGCACCTGCGCGGCGACGTGTTCCGCCGCATGATCGTCAGCGGACCTGCCGGCCATGATCGGCCGGATCCGGCACCGGCCACTGGCCGTGGTGGTGCTCGCGCCGCGCCCCGAGGTGGTCGCCGCCCGCGAGCGGGACCGGTCGAAGAAGGGGTACGGCGACTGGCCGGTGGCGGACCCGATGCCGGGTTCCGCGCCGACACCCCCGGATCGGGCTCTGGCTGGACACATCCGGCCAGACACCGGAGGAGACGGTGACGGAGATCCTCGCCCGCGCGTGGACCGACGGAAAGATCGGGTAAGACTGAGTCATGCGCGCAGTCACGATCACGGAACCCGGCGGACCCGAGGCGCTCGTCTGGACCCACGTACCGGATCCGGAGCCCGGTCCCGGCGAGGTGATCGTGGAGGTGCGGGCCAGCGCTGTGAACCGGGCCGACCTGTTGCAGCGGCAGGGGCACTACCCGCCGCCGCCGGGCGCGTCCGCGTACCCCGGTCTGGAGTGTTCGGGGACGGTGCGTGCGCTCGGTCCCGGCGTGACCGGCTGGTCGGTGGGCCAGGAGGTCTGCGCGCTGCTCGCCGGCGGCGGCTACGCCGAGCAGGTCGCGGTGCCGGCCGGGCAGTTGCTGCCGGTGCCGGCCGGGGTGGACCTGGTCGACGCGGCTGCGCTGCCGGAGGTGGCGTGCACGGTCTGGTCGAACGTGGTGGACCTGGCCCGGCTGGCCGAGGGGGACACGCTGCTGGTGCACGGCGGCGGCAGCGGGATCGGCACGTTCGCGATCCAGTTCGGCGTGGCGCTCGGCGCGACTGTGGTGGTGACCGCGCGCTCGGCCAAGCACGACCGGCTGCGTGAGCTGGGCGCCGCGCACACGATCGACTACCGCGAGCAGGACTTCGTCGACGAGGTACGCCGGGTCACCGACGGCCGGGGCGCCGACGTGATCCTGGACATCATGGGCGCGTCCTACCTGCCCCGGAACGTGGCGGCGCTGGCGACCGGCGGGCGGCTCGTGGTGATCGGCATGCAGGGCGGGCGCAAGGGCGAACTCGACCTGGGGATGCTGCTGGCGAAGCGCGCAGCAGTGCACGCGACCGCGCTGCGGTCCCGCCCGGTGGAGGGGAAGGCGGCGATCGTCCGGGGCGTACGCGAGCAGGTGTGGCCCCTGGTGGAGGCGGGCCGGATCCGGCCGGTGGTGCACGCCCGGGTGGACATGGCCGACGCCGCCGCCGCGCACCGCCTGGTGGAGACCAACGACCACCTGGGCAAGGTGCTGCTGGTCCGGTAGGGGTCAGCCCTGGCCGGGGCGCGGGAGCATGAGGCGCGGGCCGGGGCCCTCGGCGGCGAGCGAGTCCTCCGGGTTGTAGAGCGTGCAGCGCTGCAAGGACAGGCAGCCGCAGCCGATGCAGCCGTCCAGGTCGTCGCGGAGCTTGCCGAGCAGCCGGATCCGCTCGTCCAGCCGGTCCCGCCAGGCGCGGGACAGCGCGGCCCAGTCGTCGGGCGTGGGGGTACGCCCCGACGGCAGCGAGTCGAGCGCCGCCCGGATCTCCTCCAGCGACACACCCACCTGCTGGGAGATCCGGATGAACGCGACCCGGCGCAGCTCGGTACGGGCGTAGCGGCGCTGGTTCCCGCCGGTGCGGGCGGCGTGGATCAGGCCGAGCCGCTCGTAGTAGCGCAGCGCCGAAGGGGCGACACCACTGCGGTCGGCGAGTTGCCCGATGGTCAGTGTTGCTTCGTGCATCACACGGCCTTGAGTTGAAGTTCGCTTCAAGTCCGAGGCTATCGGTATGACGACGACCACCGCCACCGACCTGGGCGCGCTCCTGGACCGGGTGCGCGCCGGCCGCGAGTTCGGCGCCAACGTGTACTCGACGCTCGACGTGCTCCAGGTGCTCTACGACCGGGTGCTCCGGATCACCCCGGCCACCGTTGCCGACCCGGACCGGGACCGCTTCCTGCTCTCCAAGGGCCACGCGGTCGCCGGGTACTACGCGCTGCTCGCCGCCCGCGGTTTCCTGCCGGCCGAGTGGCTGGACGACCAGGGCGGCCCGGCGAGCCGGCTCGGCGACCACCCGGACCGGACGCTGGTGCCGGGGGTGGAGATCGGTTCCGGTTCACTGGGCCACGGGCTCGGGCTGGGCGTGGGCACCGCGCTCGGGCTGCGGGCCCAGGGCCGCACCGGCCCCCGGGTGTACGTGCTGCTCGGCGACGCCGAACTGGACGAGGGCTCCAACCACGAGGCGATCGCGTACGCGGGCGCGACCGGGCTGGGCAACCTGACAGCGATCGTGCTGGACAACCGCTCGGCCACATACGGCTGGCCGGGCGGCGCGGCGAGCCGGTTCACGGTGAACGGGTGGAGCGCCGCCACAGTCGACGGGCGCGACCACGACGCCCTGCACGCCGCCCTCACCGGGCACGACGATCACCGGCCGCACGTCGTCGTCGCGGTCGTCACGGACGGGGAGTGAGCATGACCAGCACCATGCGGGACGCATTCGTCACCAGCACCGAGGAGGTGCTCGTCGATCCGCGGACGACAGTCGTGCTCGCCGACATCTCCGCCGCCGCGTTCGAGCCGGCCGCCGCCCGGTACCCGGACCGGGTGATCAACGTGGGCATCCGGGAACAGTTGATGATCGGGGTGGCCGGTGGGCTGGCGCTGACCGGGCAGCGGCCGGTCGTGCACAGCTACGCCCCGTTCCTGGTCGAGCGGGCGTACGAGCAGATCAAGCTGGACCTCGACCACCAGGACGTCGGCGCGGTGCTCGTCGGCATCGGCGGCTCGTACGACCGGGCGGCGGCGGGACGCACCCACCTCGGGCCGGCGGACGTGGCACTGCTGGACACGCTGGACGGCTGGACAGTGCACGTGCCGGGGCACCCGGACGAGGTCCGGCCGCTGCTGCGCGACGTGGTGTGCGGGCAGGACTCGGCGTACCTGCGGTTGTCCGTCCGGACCAACGCGCAGGCGTACCCGCGGGCGGGTGATCTGCACGTGGTGCGCGACGCCGGGCCGGGCGCTCCGCTGCTCGTCGCGGTCGGTCCGGTGCTGGACGCGGCGGTGGCGGCGACGGCCGACCGGCCGGTCACTGTGGCCTACACCCACCGGCCGCGACCGTTCGACACGGCCGGGCTGCGGGCGCTCGCCGGGACCGAGGTGATCCTGGTCGAGCCGTACCTGGCGGGCACGTCGGCGCGGGTGGTGTCGGAGGCGCTGGCCGACCGGCCGCACCGGCTGCTCGCGCTCGGGGTGGGCCGCAAGGACCTGCGCCGCTACGGCAGCGCCGAGGACCACGAGCGCTGGCACGGCCTGGACGCCGCCGGGCTGCGCCGCTCGGTCGACGCGTTCCTCACCTGAGCGGGCCGGACACGGCGGAACCCCGCGACCTCGGTTCGTGCCGGGGTCGCGGGGTTCCGTCGATTCAGGCTCAGTGCGCGGCGGCGGGACCGGCCGGGCGGCGGCGGGCGCGCTCGCGGGCCAGGATCCAGATCGCCTCGACGCCGTCCTTCCAGGTGATCTTCTTGCCCTCCTCGCGACCCCGGGCGCGGTAGCTGATCGGCACCTCGTACGGGCGGATGCGGCGGCGCAGCAGCTTGCCGGTGACCTCCGCCTCCATGCCGAAGCCCCGGGAGCGGACCTGGAGCGAGCGGTACAGCTCCAGCGGCATCAGCTTGAAGCAGGTCTCCAGGTCGCCGATGTAGGAGTTGTAGAGCACGTTCGCGGCGAGCGTGACGCCCTTGTTGCCCATCACGTACCAGAAGCTGTACGAGCTGTGGCTCCCGAAGGTCCGATTGCCGTAGACGACAGTCGCCCGGCCGTCGAGCACCGGCTCCAGCAGGCGCGGGATGTCCTGCGGGTCGTACTCCAGGTCGGCGTCGAGGATGACCATGTACTCGCCCTCGGCGCTGTCGACAGCCGTCTTGATGGCCGCGCCCTTACCGGCGTTGCGCTGGTGGGTGATCACCCGCAGTCGGGCGTCGTCCACGCGGCCGAGGATCTCACCGGTGCCGTCCCGGCTGCCGTCGTCCACGACGACGAGCTCGATCTCGCAGGGGTAGTCGACTGCCAATGCCTGCTTCAGGGCATCCGCGATACGTTCTTCCTCGTTGTAGACCGGCATGAGGATCGAGAGCTTCACGGAATCTCCACGGAGGCGATGGCAGGTCGGGGCATAGCGTAGCCTGGCACATTGCTCAGGTCACGACAGCCCAGGCACCCTATTCCTGGCGAAGTGGCACCACCACGAGCCGGGCCACGCTCTTGTCGCCGTCCTTCGCGCCGGCCACCCCGACCGTCGTACCGATCTTGATGTCGGTCGATCGGATCGTGGTCCGCCGCTCGACCACCCGCAGTTTCTCGCCGAACGTCCACGTCGCGGTGAAGCCGTCGGTGGACTTCACGGTCATCGACCTGCCGTCGATCGCGGTCACCTCGCCGCGCTGGACCGCGACGGTCTTCGTACCGCCGTCCCTGGTCCGCACCACCGCCTCGCCGTGCAGCGTGTTGCGCCGCAGCAGCACCCGGGCGCGGTGCCGCTTGTGCCCGTCCTTCGCCCGCTCGCCCTTGCCGTCCGGCCCGGCCTGCGGCGTGCCGGAGGGTGCCGGGGCGGCGACCGGATCCACGTCCAGTTCGTCGGCGTCGACGCCGAGCGCGGCGAGCGCCTGGCCGTCCACGCCCAGGGCGGCGCTCACCTCGACCGCGTCGTCCGGCGCCGCGCCGGGGCTGCTCACGCCGCACCCGGCGAGCCCGAGCGCCGCGGCGGCGAGCAGTGCGGTGGCGCCGGTGACGATTCGCTGACGTCTCATCTGTGGTCCTCTCCTCGCGGTGACGACCCGAGCGTTCCGCACCGACGCGAGGGGACGGTCAAGCCGATGTTCGAGCCGCGTAAGGATCCGCCGGCACCCGGACGGTGAAGGCGGCCCCGCCCTCCGGGGCGTGACCCGCGGCGATGTCCCCGCCGAACCGGCGGACCAGCCCGGCGGCGAGCGCCAGGCCCAGCCCGCTGCCCACCTTGCGCACCCCCCGGTACCGCTCGTGCAGCGCGCCCCGCTCGAACGCCACCCGCAGGTCGTCGTCGGTGAAGCCGGGTCCGCCGTCGCGGACCTCCAGCACCCCGCCGCCCGCCGGACCGTCCGTGCGGACCGCGAGCACGACCGGCGCCCCCGGAGGCACGACCCGCAGCGCGTTCTCCAGCAGCCCGTCCACCACCTGCCGGATCCGGCCCGGATCGGTGTACGCCGGCACCGGCACACCCGGCGTCTCCAGCCGGAACGGCACCCCGAGCGCCGCGCACCGGCCGGACCAGGCGCGCTCCGCGTCGGCGGCGAGCCCGGCCAGGTCGACCGGCACCGGTTCCAGGGGGAAGTCGACAGCCTCCAACCGGGCCAGCGCCAGCAGGTCGCGGACCAGCCGGTCCAGGTGTTCGGCCTCGGCGAGCACGGTCCGGCCGGTCGCCGGCACGGCGTCGGCCTCGATCACGCCGTCGGCCAGCGCCTCGGCATAGCCGCGGATGGCGGTCAGCGGGGTCCGCAACTCGTGCGAGACGGAGAGCAGGAACTCGCGCTGCCGCCCCTCGCTCGTGGCGAGCGCGGCGGCCAGGCCGTTGAGCGCGTGCGCCAGGTCAGCCACCTCATCGGGCGGCTCGACCGGCACCCGGACCGCCCGGTCCCCGGCGCGCAGCCGGGCGGCGGCGGTGGCGGCGGTACGGATCGGCCGGGCCAGCCGGCGGGCGAGCAGCAGTCCGGCGGCCGCCCCGGCGGCGAGTCCGGCGAGCAGCGGCAGCCAGAGTCCGCGCAACACCTGCCGCCAGGGCGCGGCGCTACGGGCCCGGGTCAGCACCACCCCGTCCCCGCCGGGTAGCGACCGCGCCTCGACCAGCCGGCGTTGCCCCTCGACGAGCCGGCGGCCGGAGACGTTCTCGCCGCCGGCCACCCGCGTCACCAGCGGCCGGGGCAGGCCCGGCCGGTCGGCCCGGCCGTCCCGGATCACGTACACGTCGATCTGCTGCTGGCGCAGTTGCCGGATGAGCCGGTCCCCGGCGCCGTCGCGCTGGCGTACCGGCCGCACCCGGAGCACGTCGGCGGCGAGCCGGGCCTGGGCGGCGAGCGCCTCCTGGTCCCTGCGTTCCGCGCCGCGTACCGCGAGGGGCACCGCGACGAGCGCGGTGACGAGCACCGACACCAGCGCCACCGCGCAGGTGGCGAGCACGGCGCGCGCGGTGAGCGTCCGCCCGGGGCGGCGGCCGCTGCGGGGCGGACCGGTGGGCGGCGTCGGCACTGTGGGCGGCATCGGCACTGTGGGCTGCTCAGGCATCGGCGGCGTACCCGACGCCCCGATGGGTGCGGATCACGCTGTCCGGGCCGAGTTTGGCCCGCACCTGCGCCACGTGCACGTCGACGGTCCGGGTGCCGGCGTGCGCCGCGTACCCCCACACGCCCGCCAGCAGCTCCTCCCTGGTGAACACCCGGCCGGGACGCGCCATCAGGTGCGCGAGCAGGTCGAACTCGGTGGAGGTGAGCTGCACCGGCGTACCGCCGGCCGTCACGGTCCGCCGGGCCGGGTCGAGTGTGACGGCGCCGAGCGTGCGGGGCTGCTCGGCGGGCACGCCGGCGGTGCGGCGCAGCACCGCCCGCAGCCGGGCGAGCAGTTCGCGCGGGCTGAACGGCTTGGTGACGTAGTCGTCAGCGCCCAGTTCCAGCCCGACGACGCGGTCCACCTCGTCGTCGCGGGCGGTGAGGAAGATGACAGGCGTCCAGTCACCCGCCGCGCGCAGGCGGCGGCAGATCTCGGTGCCGGCCAGGCCGGGCAGCGCGATGTCGAGCACGCAGGCCACCGGGCGCAGGCGCCGCGCGGCGGCCAGCCCGGCCTCGCCGTCACGTTCCAGGTGTACGCCAAACCCGTCCCGGGTCAGGTAGAGCCGGACCAGGTCGGCGATGGCCGGCTCGTCCTCCACCACGAGGACGAGCCCGGGCGGGGCGGCGGTGGTCACCGGCTCATGATGACCGACCCGCGACCGCCCGGCCGGTCAGGGAATGTTCGGATCAGGTAAGGAGGACGTCAGCGGGCCGGGGCGGGCCGCAGCACCGTCGGCCGGGCGCCCGCCGGCGACTCGCCGATGGTCGCCACCACCCGCTCGGCGGGCGTACGCAGGCGGGTCCGGAAGGCGTGGTTGAGCAACGCGTCGAGCTGCCACACCTGCTTCGGGTGGTGGGTACGCAGGACGAAACGCTCGCGTACCCCGTCGATCGCGGTGGCCGCCAGCTCCACGCTGTGCGCGCGGGCGTCGGGGCTCCACGTCACGTTGCTCAGCTCGCGCAGTTCGGTGTTGAGGTGCAGGCGCAGCCGGTGCAGCACCCGGGTCTGCCGGGTGACCACCAGCCGCCGGTGGGTGAGGAGCATCAGGTAGTCGCCGCCCACCGGGTCGTCCGGGCGGCTGCACCGGGTGACCAGGATGGTCGCGTCGCCGGAGCCGACGCATCGGCGGAACACCGGCATGTGCCGGGTGACGGTCTGGGTCGCCAGGCCGGTCTCGGCGGCGGCCGGAAGGAACGTTCGCGAGAACACGTCCATGCCCGGTCCAACGAGCCGATGACCAGGGGTGATATGGGTCACGCCCGATTTCTGGAACTTCCACACGTGCAAGTCGCACCAGCGGTGCGACACCGGCGGCCGGTCGGATCAGAGCAGCTCGACGATCGTGGCGTTGGCCATGCCGCCGCCCTCGCACATGGTCTGGAGGCCGTAACGGATGCCGTTGTCCCGCATGTGCTGGAGCATCGTGGTCATGATCCGCGCGCCGGAGCCGCCGAGCGGGTGACCGAGCGCGATCGCCCCGCCCCGCGGGTTGAGCCGCTCCGGGTCCGCCTCGGTCTCGGCCAGCCACGCCAGCGGCACCGGGGCGAACGCCTCGTTCACCTCGTACACCCCGATCTCCTCGATGCCCAGCCCCGCGCGGCGCAGCGCCTTCGCGGTGGCCGGGATCGGCGCGGTGAGCATGGAGACCGGGTCGTCGGCGGCGACCACCGCGGTGTGCACCCGGGCCAGCGGGCGCAGGCCGTGCCGGCTGGCCCACTCGGCGGTGGTGACCGCGAGCGCGGCGGCGCCGTCGGAGATCTGCGACGCGGACCCGGCGGTGACCACGCCGTCCGCGCGGAACGGGGTGGCCAGCTCGCCGAGCTTGGCCAGCGAGGTGTCGCGGCGGATGCCCTCGTCGGCGGAGAACTTGCCGCCGTCGGCGAGCGCCACCGGCGCCAGCTCGGCCTCGAACGCGCCCGCGTCCTGCGCGGCGGCCGCCTTCTCGTGGCTAGCCAGCGCGAACTCGTCGAGCTGGGTACGCGAGAAGCGCCACCGCTGCGCGATCAGCTCGGCCCCGACGCCCTGGTTGAACGGCAGCGGAGAGTCCTCCGCGACGCCCTCGACGCCGCGGTAGCGCTCCAGGATCGCCGCGCTGAACGGCATGCCGCCGGCGACGCTGGAACCCATCGGCACCCGGGTCATCGACTCGACGCCACCGGCCACGACCAGGTCGGCCTGGCCGGAGAGGACCGTCGCGGCGGCGAAGTGCAGCGCCTGCTGGCTGGAGCCGCACTGGCGGTCGAGCGTGGTGCCCGGGACCGACTCCGGCCAGCCGGCGGCGAGCACGGCGTTGCGGGCCACGTTCCAGGACTGCTCGCCGACCTGCGACACACAGCCCCACACGACGTCGTCGACCTGGCCCGGGTCGATGCCGGTGCGCTCGGCGAGCGCGCGCAGCACGTGCGCCGAGAGGTCGACCGGGTGCACTCCGGCGAGGCTGCCCTTGCGCCGCCCGACCGGGGTCCGTACCGCGCCGACGATGACCGCGTCACTCATGTCTACTCCCCGGTAACCTCGCTTGCCCCGATCCTACGTGCTGATCCGACCGGTCGTCCTCCCCCGGCGTCCGGCAGGTGCGGCTGGCATGCTGGGCGGATGGATCCACAGTCGCCGCCGGTCAGGCAGTGGCGGGTGCCGCGCGAGGTGCCGGTGCTCAAGGCGGTGGGCGCGCTCGCGCTCGTCGCCCTGGGGCTGGTGTTCGCCGGCGGTGACCCGGTCCGTCCGGCGCTCGCCGGACTGGCCGCCGCCGGTCTGCTCGCCTGGGCGCTGCGCGACGTGGTCGCGCCGGTCCGCCTCGCCGTCGACCCGGACGGGCTCACCGTGCTGCGGGGGTTCGCCGGGCGGCGCCGGCTGCCGTGGGACGCCGTGGAGGCGATCCGCCTGGACCGGCGCAGCCGGCGCGGGATCACCGCCGAGACGCTGGAGATCGACGCCGGGGAGTCGCTGCACCTGTTCGGCCGCCGCGACCTGGACGCCCCGCTGGACGAGGTGGCCGCGGCACTGGACGAGGCCCGCCCCGCGCGCTGAGGCTCAGCCGAGCAGCGCGGCGGACCGGACGAGCGTCAGGCCGATCAGCGCGACCAGCACGATCGCGCAGCCCGCGACCTGGAACAGGGTGCGCCGCGACCGTGGGGCGTACGCCAGGACCAGCGCCACCAGCGCGCCGGCCACCAGACCGCCGAGGTGCCCGGCCACCGAGATGCTCGGCACGGTGAACGTGAAGATCAGGTTGATCACCAGGATCGGCACGATCGCCGAGGTGTCCCGGCCCAGCCGCCGCATGATCACGAAGACGGCGGCGAACAGGCCGAACACGGCGGTCGAGGCGCCGGCCGTGAACCGGTTCGGCTCGGTGAAGACGTACGCGGCGACGTTGCCGCCCAGCCCGGCGAGCAGGTAGAGCGCCAGGAAGCGCAGCGGCCCGAGCACCGCCTCCAGCGTCCGGCCGAGCACCCAGAGCGCCCACATGTTCAGCAGCAGGTGCAGCACGCCGTAGTGCAGGAACATGGCGGTGACCAGGCGGTACCACTCGCCGTCGGCCACCCCGCCGACGTGCCCGTCGGGGAAGCGCGCCAGGCCCAGCACCGCCCCCCACTCGGTGAGCGGCGTCCCGTTGCCCATCAGGCCGCCCAGGCCACCGCCGGCCACGGCGGTCCCGCTGCGGGCCGAGAGGATGGACAGCAGCATCATCACCACGTTCAGCGCGATCAGCGCCTTCGTGACGTTGCCCTGGCGGCCGGCGGCACCGCCACCGAAGGCGGTACGCGCCGGCCGCACGCTGCGGCGGCCCTCGGCGACGCACTCCGGGCACTGGTGGCCGACGGAGGCGTCCCGCATGCACTCGGTGCAGATCGGCCGGTCGCACCGGGTGCACCGGATGTAAGTCTCCCGGCCGGGGTGCCGGTAGCAGACCGGAGTGGTCGGCACCGGACCCCCGGTGGCGTCGCCTGGCTGGCCGGAGCGCTCAGTCATGCGAGCAAAGGTACCCGCGTGCCGCTCAGGACTGCTTGTGCTCGATCTCGACGCGCTCGATCACCACGTCCTGGATCGGCCGGTCGCTCGGGCCGGTCGGGGTGTTGGCGATCGAGTCGACCACCTTCGCGGACTGCTCGTCGGCCACCTGGCCGAAGATGGTGTGCCGGTTGTTCAGGTGTGGCGTGGGCGACACCGTGATGAAGAACTGCGAGCCGTTGGTGCCCGGCCCGGCGTTCGCCATCGCCAGCAGGTACGGCCGGTCGAAGCGCAGCTCGGGGTGGAACTCGTCGGCGAACTTGTAGCCCGGGCCACCGCGGCCGGTGCCGGTCGGGTCGCCCATCTGAATCATGAAACCGCTGATCACGCGGTGCGAGACGGTGCCGTCGTAGTACGGCCCGCTGCCCGGCTGACCGGTACGCGGGTCGATGTACTCCCGGGTGCCCTCGGCCAGCTCCACGAAGTTGCGGACGGTCTTCGGTGCGTGGTTCGGGAAGAGCTCCAGCCGGATCGGGCCGGCGTTGGTGTGCAAGGTGGCGTAGACAGCCTCGGCCACGGGTACTCCTCACTCGTAGTTCAGTTCCTTGCGGATCCTCCCATGTGCCCGATCTGGCCATGCGGAGGCATTCGAAGGTGGAGGATGACGAAGGAACAACTCCCAGGAGGTGGGACCGTGTTTGGAATCGGGCGGCGAAAGACCCAGGGCCAGCTCGCGAGGGTCGAGCTGAACCAGGGCATCGGTCACCTGAGGCAGGCCGCCACGCACGCGGCGAAGGGGGCCGGCGCCACTGTCGGCCCGCGGGTCCAGGCAGCCCGGGTCGCCGTCGCGCCCACCGCGGTCCTGGTCCGGGACCGCGCGTCCAGCGGGTTCGCGTCGACCGCCGCGGCGCTCGCGCCGGTGCTGCTGGCCGTGCGTAACGCCCGGGTCGAGGCCGCCGGCAAGGCGTCGAGTGGCCGCAAGGTGGTGGCCGCGAAGCAGTCCGCGATGACGAAGAAGGCGAAGAACATGAAGGCCGGAAAGAAGAAGCAGCGCAGGTCGCGGGGCATGACCGCGGGCCTGCTGGTGGCCGGCACCGTCGCCGGCCTGGCCGGTGCGATGGCCATGCGCCGTCGCCGCGAGCAGCAGGAGTGGGCCGAGTACGACCCGACCGGCACGCTCGGCGCGACGGGCACGCTCGGCACGACCGGTCACGACAAGCTGGAGCCGATGCGGGAGGACGTGGACACGATCGTGGTGGAGACCCCGGACGCGAGCGCGAAGGTGACGCAGGCCGGCCCGACCGGCGCCGGTTCCTCGGCGGTGGCCAAGGGCAGCAGCGCGTCGACCGCCACCTCCGGCAGCCAGCCGGTGATCCACCCGAACGACCAGGTCCCCTCCGTCGCCGAGGGCGCCCGGGACGCCTCCGGCCGCCCGGCCGACGACATCACCAAGGCCGTGCAGGCCGGCAAGAACGCCGCGAAGGCCGGCGGTCGCCGCTGACCTCGTACCGTCGGATCAGCGCCGGCACGCGGGACACCCCGCGTGGCCGGCGCTTCCGCGTGTACGGGACGGCTACAGCCAGCCGTTGCGGCGGAACAGGCGGTACAGCGTGAAGGACGCCGCGAGCATCAGCGCCCAGACGCCCGGATAGCCGTACGTCCATTTCAGCTCGGGCATGTTGTCGAAGTTCATGCCGTAGATGCCGGCGATCGCCGTCCACACCGCACCGATCGCGGCCCAGGCGGCGATCTTGCGCATGTCGTTGTTCTGGTCGACGGTGACCTGGGCCAGCCGGGCCTGGAGGATCGAGTTGAGCAGGTCGTCGTAGGAGTTCACCTGCTCGACCGTGCGGCTGAGGTGGTCCTGCACGTCGCGGAAGTAGCGCCGCACCTCCTGCGGCACCGCGCGGTTGACCTGCGAGGTGAGCGTCATCAGCGGGCGCTGCAACGGCGCCACCGCCCGCTTGAACTCGACCAACTCCCGCTTCATCTGGTAGATCCGCTGGATCCGCCCGCTGCTCTGCCGGTCGAAGACGTCCGCCTCCAGCACGTCGAGGTCGTCCTCCAGTCGGTCGGCCACCTCCAGGTAGAGGTCCACCACGCGGTCGGTGATCGCGTACGCGACCGCCCACGGGCCGTGCCGCAGCAGGTCCCGCTTCGCCTCCAGGTCGGCGCGCACCGGCGCCAGCCGGCAGGCGTCGCCGTGCCGCACGCTGATCACGAAGTGCGGCCCGATGAAGAGCATCACCTGACCGGTCTCCACCACCTCGGAGTTCTCGGTCAGCTCGGCGTGCTCGCAGTAGCGGGCGGTACGCAGCACCAGGAAGACGATCTCGCCGAAGTGTTCCAGCTTCGGGCGCTGCTGGGCCTTGACCGCGTCCTCCACCGCCAGCTCGTGCAGGCCGAAGGTGGCGGCGATCTCGGTCATCTCGGCCAGGTCCGGCTCGTGCAGACCGAGCCAGACGAAGCCGTCCCGCTCCTGCCGGGCGGCGGCCAGGGCCTCGGCGTACCGGGGGTGGCCGGGGCGGCGCTCGCCGTCGACGTACAGCCCGCAGTCGACGATGCCGCTGCGCTCCGGGCCGGCCGGCTGGGCCGTACGCGGGGAGCCGTCGGCGTTGAGGATGCGGGACATCGCGCGTACCGGGGCCGACCAGGCGCGGGGGCGCAGTGCCCGGCTGCCGTCGGTGCCGGCGGTTCGGTCGCGTGCCACCCGGTCCGTCATCTCTCGCCCCCTTCCCCTAGAGCTGCGGCTTGCAGGTTACGCCGACCGGCGGGAAGCGCAGCGCGGGCGCGGGCGCGGGGGACGGGCGGTTGCGACGGGCGTCACGCGGCGGCGCCGGGCGGGCCGGGCCGCGTCAGGGGGGTGAGGGGCGACACGGCCCACCCGGCACCCCTTGGGGGCGGGAGTGATGCTGGGCGTGCCGCCGGCCCGGCCGGTCGTCCGGCGTGCGGGCTGGTCACCGGCAGAAGGTGAGCGGCACTCGCAGCATTGTGGGGGTGCCGGCCGGTCCGGCGGGAGTGCCGAACCGGCCAGCGGGGCCTTTTTGTCAGAAACCCGACAGAAAATCAGCCGCGAACGGCGGCCATCGCCTCGGCGAGACGCCGCACACCCTCGTCGATCCGGTCCGCTGTGACCGCCGAGTACGCCAGGCGCAGCGCGTGCCGGCCGCCGTCGACCATGAAGTCGCTGCCCTTCACCACCGCCACGCCGCGCTCGGCGGCGGCCGGGGCGAGGCGGTCGACCTCGACGTCCTCGGGCAGCTCCACCCAGAGGAAGTAGCCGCCGTCCGGCTCCACGAACCGGGCCTCCGGGATGTGCCGGCGCAGCGACTCGGCCAGCACCGCCGACCGCTCACCGAGCGCCGAACGGACCGTCCGGATCGACTCCTCGATCGCGCCGGAGACGCAGAACTGGTGCACGATCGCCTGGGCCACCATGCCGGGCGAGATGTAGAGGTTGGTGGCCCGCTTGGCGATCGCCGCGATCAGCTCGGCCGGGCCGACCAGGTAGCCGACCCGTACGCCCGGGCAGACCGTCTTGGTGAAGCTGGAGGCGTGCACCACCACGCCCCGGGTGTCCATCGACAGCATCGAGGGCAGCGGCTCGCCCCGGAACCGGATGTCCGCGTACGGGTCGTCCTCGAAGATCGTGAAGTCGTACTCGGCGGCAAGGTCCAGCAGCTCACGGCGCTTCTCCAGGGAGAGGGTCACGCCGGCCGGGTTCTGGTAGTTGGGGATCACGTGCGCCAGCCGCGGCCGCACCCCGGACTCCAGCAGCTTGCGCAGCTCGGCGGTGTCCAGGCCGTCCGGCTGGATCGTCACGCCGTGCACCTCGCCGCCCATCTGCTTGAGGTTGAGCAGCGTGCGGTCGTACGTCGGACGCTCGACCACCACCGCGTCGCCCCGGCGGACCAGGTGGTCGAAGAGGAACGCGTCGGCCTGCAACGAGCCGTTGGTGATCAGCACCTGGTCGGCCTCGACACCGTGCTTCTCGGCGATCCACTTCCGCAAGGGCGGGTAGCCGACGGAGGTGCCGTACGCGGTGACCCCGGCGGGGTCGGCGTCGAAGGCGCGGACGGCGGCGGCCTTGAGCCCCTCGACATCGACGATGTCCAGCGAAGGCGCGCCACGGGCGAACGAGATCAGCTGCTCGGCGGTCATGCGCAGAGCCTAGGGCCTGGCCCGGCGGGTCCGACCGCGATACACGCGAAGTTCAACATGCGGGCGGCCGGCCGGACCACCGGTGCCTCCGGGGGATCCGAGACCGCCTCGCGACTGTCTACGATCCGACGGACGCTGGCGCCGGTCCGACCGGACGCCGAAGGATGACGGGTCGCGGCAGACCCGGGAGAACAAGGGATGGGGCTCGTGACCGAGGACGAGGCGGGACGGCTCGACGACCAGCGGTTCGCGCAGTGGCTGGCGACCGAGGCCGGCAGGGCGCTCACCGCGCTGCGGGACCGGCAGGGCTTCGCCGACCCGAAGGCGCTCAAGGACGCCGGCGACCGGGCGTCGCACGAGCTGATGACGGCGGCGCTGGCCCGGCTGCGGCCGGCCGACGCGGTGCTCTCCGAGGAGGAGGCCGACTCGCGCCGCGCGTGGGCGGACGGCGAGCGCGCGCCCCGGCACGAGGCGGACCGGGTCTGGATCATCGACCCGCTGGACGGCACGCGTGAGTTCTCCGAGGAGGGGCGGGACGACTGGGCGGTGCACGTGGCGCTCTGGCAGCGCTCCGCCGCCCCGGACGGCGCCCTGGTCGCCGGCGCGGTGGGCATGCCGGCCCGGACCACGGTGGACGGTACGCCGCTCGTGCTCGGCACCACCTGCCCGCAGCCGAAGGCGTCCGACGGGCCGATCCGGATCGCGGTGAGCCGCAGCCGCCCGCCGGCGTTCGTGGGCGAGCTGGTCGAGATGCTCGGCGCCACCGCCGTGCCGATGGGCTCGGCCGGTGTGAAGGTCTGCGCGGTGGTGACCGGCGAGGTCGACGCGTACGTCCACGCGGGCGGTCAGTACGAGTGGGACAGTGCCGCCCCGGTCGCCGTGGCGCGCGGTGCGGGCATGCACACGTCCCGGATCGACGGTTCGCCGCTGCGCTACAACCGGGCCGACCCGCGGCTGCCCGATCTGCTGGTCTGCCGGCCCGAACTGGCCGACCAGTTGCTCGACGCGATCGCCCGGACCGGGGTCGAGATGCCCGCTTCGACCGTCACCGGTGACCAGGGTGAGGCGTTCGGCTGAGTGTCACGGTACGTACGGCCAGGTGGATGAGGGTTATCGTCGGGCAGGTATGCGTGGCGATCTGAGCCCCGACCACGGGCCGCCGACAGCCAGGGAGGGTCATGCCGGCCGACCGAGAGCCGCACAATGCCTTCGGGCAGCCGACCGGCCTGTGGCCGGGTCAGGACATTCCGCGTCAGGTGGGCGGCCCTTCGCTGCCCTGGCCGGAGGCCGAGAGCGCGCCGCCGCCACCACCGGCGCGGCCGGGCGGTGACCTGCCCTGGCCCGAGCGTGACCGGCCCGACGCCGGTCACCACGACGGGCCCGGGCACGACCCGGCCGGCTGGGACGCCGCTCCCGGCACGACGAACGGCTGGGCGCCGCAGCAGGACGGCCCCTGGCCGCAGCACGGGCCGGCGGGCCACAACGACGCCGCCTGGCCGCAGGGTGAGCCGCACGACGACGCCTGGGCCACTCAGGCCGGTCCGGCGGACGGCCACACCGGCTGGGCGCCGCACGACGAGCCCGGCCGGGGACCGGCGGGCGACTTCGGGCCGGGCGGCCCGGCGGGCGAGGCGGGCTGGGGTGCGGGCACCACGGCGACCGCCACCCTGACCGGACCGCCCCTGGTGGACGTTCCGCACGGACCGGCCACCGGCGGGCCGGGCCGGCCGCCCGCGCCGCCGCTCGCCCCGGCCCCCGTGCCGTCGTCCGGCGGCTCCCGTCGTCGCTGGCGGGTCGCCCTCGCGGCGGCACTGGTCCTGGCCGTGGCCGGCAGCGGGGTCGCGGTGGCCACGCTGCGACCCGACGCGGCGGAACGGCAGGCCGGCGGGACGCCCGGCTCGGTCGGGCCGGCCACCTCGATGGGCCCCGGCACGCCCGGCACCCCGGGTGCGTCGCCGAGCGCCGACCAGGGTCTCGGCGGCAAGCCCTCGGCGCGTCCGTCGGCCTCCGCGGACGCCGGGCCGGCCTTCAGCGGTACGCGACTGACGCTGCCCGGCGCCTCGATCGGTGTGCAGAGCGGGGAGACGTTCGGCCAGGCGCTGGCCCGGTCCGACCAGACCTTCGGCAAGCTGCGGATGGCCCGGATCTTCTTCCCCGGCCTGCCGCCGGCGTGGTCCGGCAGCCGGGCCGACGTGGTGGACCGGACCGTCGTGGTGTCCTTCAAGGCGTCACCGCAGGAGGTGAACACCGGCAAGTTCGACTCCCGCCTGACCTCCTGGTTCTCCTCGATCCCGCGCGAGCACAACGTCTACTGGTCGTACTTCCACGAGCCGGAGGACGACGTCGAGCGCGGCGCCTTCAGCACGACGGCGTACCGGACGGCGTGGAAACGGATCGCCGGCCTGGCCGACCGGACGGGCAACCCGAAGCTGATCAACACGCTGATCCTGATGTGCTGGACGCTCGACTCGAAGTCCGGGCGCAGCTTCGACGCGTTCTACCCGGGTGGCGACGTGATCGAGGCGCTCGGCTGGGACTGCTACAACTGGGGCAAGAAGTGGAAGCGGTACGCCTCGCCGCAGGAGATCTACGGCCCCATGATCAGCAAGTCGAAGGCGCTGGGCAAGCCGTGGGGCGTCGCGGAGACCGGCAGCGACCTGGTGCCCGGTGACGGGGGCACCGGCCGGGCGGCCTGGATCCGGTCGATGACCAGCTTCCTCAACGGTCAGCGGCCGGAGTTCGTGGCGTACTACAACCAGACGGTCAGCCAGGGCGACTTCCGGCTGCTCGACCAGCCGAGCATCCAGGCGTGGAAGTCCTTCTGCACGGCCTGATCACAGCGGAACGAGAACGGGCGGGCGACCGAGGTCGCCCGCCCGTCTCGCGTACGGCTCAGATGCCCCGGCCGCGCTTGTGCAGCGTGCGCAGCACCCGGTCGGCCTGCACGGCCCGGCTCGCCACCGCCAGCGCCAGGTAGGCGCGCGGCTCCTTCGGGTTGCGGGCCAGCGTGCGCCGGGCCCAGCGGACCGCGTCGCGCCGGTTGCCCATCGCGGCCTGCGCGAAGGCGATCTGACCGGCCACCCGCGCCTCGCCGTGCGGCACCGTGGCGAACTCCGGGTAGCGGCGCAGCAGCCACTGCAACGCGGTCGAGATGGTCTCCCAGCGCTGCGCGAAGTAGGACCGCTTGTGCCAGCGGACCAGTACGTACGGGCTCTCCACGTTCACCAGCGGGGCGTAGCGGGCGGCGCGGAGCAGGAATTCGTAGTCCTCCGCGTAGCTGCCCGGGATCTGCTCGTCCACCAGGCCGATCGCGTCGAGCAGCGCGGCGCGGCGGATCAGGAACGTGGACGGGTGCAGCTCGGTGAGCCGGTCGCGCAACAGCGCCTCCAGCGAGATCCGGGCGCGGTCCAGCGAACGGTCCACCGTACGGTCGTCGTAGCTGACCCGGATGCCGCAGCTCACCAGCGCGCCGTCCGGGTGCGCGTCGAGCGCCCCGAACTGGGCGGCCAGCTTGCCGGGCAGCCACTCGTCGTCGTCGTCGCAGAACGCCACCCAGTCGCCGGTGGCGGCCTCGATGCCGGTGTTGCGCGCGCCGGCCAGCCCTGCGGTACGGGTATTCGTGATCACCCGGATCCGGCGGTCACCCCGGTCGGTCTCCAGCGACCGGTCCGGCTCGGACTGGTCGTAGACCACGATCGCCTCGATCAGGCCCGGGTGGGCCTGGCTGAGGATGGCGTCGAGCGCCGCACGCAGCAGCTCCGGACGGTCCCGCGTCGGTACGACGACCGAGATGCTCGGCCCACTCATGCTCTCTCCACGGACTCGTCGGATCCCCGCTGGCCCAGATAGCCGTAGCGGACCCGCAGGGGAAGCGTGGCCAGGCTGACCACGGCACGGCTGCGGCGCGGCAGGCGGTCCCGCCACGCCTCGTCCCGGCGCACCGTCAACGGCCCGCCGCTGAACCGCAGCGGGTTGCCGGCGACGCTGTGCGCACGGAACGGCGCGGCCGGCTCGGGCGCCGCACCGGTCTCGTCGGCGCCGGACAGGATGCGCAGCGCCGCCGGGTCGTCCGGCAGGCCGGCGAAGTCCCGCACCCGGCGTACGGTGCCGGCCGGGTCGGCGGTGAAGTCCTCGTAGCGCAGCCGCAGCACCTTCGCCCGGGAGGCGAGCAGGTGGAACGCGGCGTTCTGCGCGGTCCACAGCTTGCTCACCTCGAACGGCGAGAAGGTCGGCATGAAGTCCTCGCCGTCGACGACCTCGGGGCGGCGCACCTGCTTGCCCCACGAGTACGCCACTGCCCGGCTGTCCCGGACCAGGTGCAGTACCCGCAGGTCCAGCCCTTCGGCCCAGCGCAGGGCGAAGGCGAGCGAGGCGTGCTTGCTGGAGTCCACCACCACCCGGGCGCCGGTCACCGACAGCGCGGCCCGGTAGATCCGGGTGTACAGGTCGGCGTAGCGGCGCACGTCGGCCAGCTGCTCCGGCGGGAGCGCCTCCTTGGCGAGCCGGGGGATGTGCCGGGTCCGGTCGACGCGGTCCTTGAGCGCCAGCACGTCGTCCCGGTCGACAGCGGCCCAGCCGCCGAACGCCTGGTCGCCGACCTGCCGCCAGAACGGGCAGGCGGTGAACCGCTCACCGCAGCCGCACCGCTCGTCGGCGCCGAGCGCCCGCTCCCACAGGTGCACCACCTCGCCGACGGCACACACGTCGGCGCTCTGCGCCAGCAGCAGCTCCAGCAGCGTGGAGCCGCTGCGGCCGAGGCCGCCGACGAAGAGGACCCGCGGCGTCGCCGGATCCGGGGCGCTCATCCGCGACGCCCGACGGCTCGTTGTCGTACCCGCCGGGCCACCAGCTCGTCGATCACCGCGCCGACCCGGGCGACCGCCTCGGCGCGCGGGTCCGGGCGGTTCGGGTCGGCGGCCAGCACGAACCGGTTCGGGTCGGCCAGGCCCTCGTCGAGCGCGGCGAGCAGCTCGGCCTCGGACTCGCACAGCCGCACCATGCCGGCCGCGCCGAGACGACGGGAGAACAGCTGCTGGTGGTTGTCGACGTGCTCGTCGTGCGACGGGTCGCGGGGCACCACGATCGGCAGGTGGCCGTTGCGGCGCGCCTCGGTGATGGTGGCCGGGCCGCCGTGGCTGACCACGAGCGTCGCCTCGGCCATCGCCCGCTGGAGTTCCTCGTGGCCGAGGAACGGGGTGGCCTCGGGCAGGGCCGGGGTGCGGCTGTGGCCGTACTGGAGGACCAGCCGGACCTCGGGCCGCGCCGCGTGCCAGCGTTCCAGCCAGCCGACCAGCCGGTCGAAGCGGTGCACGTCGGTGCCGACCACGACCAGCACGTACGGTGCCGCGGAACGCCGGTCCCGCTGCTGCGGAATGTGCGCCATCAGAGCAGATTCCCCACGACGGTTGCCTCCGGGTACATCCGGCGCTGCTCGTCCCACTGCACGAGCATCGCGGAGAGGAAGGGACGGCAGAGCCGGGCGGTGAGCGTCGCGCTGTCGATCCGGTCGTACACCTCGATGTAGACCGTCGGGATCTTGCGCATGCGGGCCGCCACCACGAACGGCAGGGCGACCCCGGCGCCGGTGGTGACCACGGCGTCGACCTGGCGCCGCCGGATCACCTTCAGCGCGAGGAACGCGTTGCGTACCAGGTTCTTGACGTTGCGTGTGGTGGGGTGGTGCGCCCAGACCACGTCCTCACCGGCGAGCAGCGAGCGCGCGTCCGGGGTGTCGAAGGTTACCCATGCGCGGCGCCGATCCCGGTACCACGGTTCCAGGGCCAGGAGCTGGGCCAGGTGCCCGCCACTGGAACCCACCAGCAGGACCTGCCCCGAGTCCTCGGTTGACCCGCTCACCACAAAAGTCCTCCCGTACGCGGATGACGCGTCCGGATTTTTGTGAATGCCCCTCGGACGCGTCCTGACAACCTACTGGCGCGCCCATGGGCAACTGAAGGGGCCATTGGACGGATCCTGGCTCGCCGGTCGGCTCACCTCTCGATTCCCGTCACCGGGATGCCCACCGGCCGGCCACCGTCCAGGTCAGCCCGGTTCGCCCCGCGCCGCCGGGGCGGGCCACCGGAAGAAAGTGAGATGTGTCAGGATTCCGTCACCGCTCCGCACGAGAGCCGTCGGCGACGCCGGCTTATCCGGGGACAGGTCGGGCCCGACACCGGGAAACCCGCCGAATGGTCAGCGCCGATCGGCCATTTCTACGCGGGCTGCCCACACCCGGGCAGGCTTACCGGAACGTGAGCAGACTTTCCCTCGTCGTTCGGATCGGGGACACTCAAGGCCACGGTCAGGTCCAGCTGTGCCGTGGACTGCCCGGCTCGGTCGAAAGGGAGCGACAGACTCTGATGCCCTCACCCCATTTGGCCGAGAGCGACGCCGACGGTCTTGCCCTGATGGCCTACCTGGGCTGGCTGCGCCGCCGCTGGTGGATCCTGCTGCTCGCCGCGGCCCTCGGTCTCGGTGGTGGGCTGGCGCTGAACCAGATCCAGGAGGCGCGCTACACCTCGACCACCTCGCTGCTGGTGCGCCCGCTCGGCTCGGGCGCGGAGAGCAACCCCAACGCCAAGGTCAACCTCGACACCGAGGCCCAGGTGGTCCGCTCGCTGGTGGTGGCCGAGCGGGCCAAGGCGCTGATGAAGGTCGACACCGGTGCCGACCAGCTGGTCAAGTCGGTGACCGTCAAGGTACCGCCGAACAGCCAGATCCTCCAGGTGGCGTACGAGGGGAACAGCCCCGAGGGCGCCCAGTCGGGCTCGCACGCGTTCGCCCAGGCGTATCTGGACCTGCGCAAGGCCACCGCGCAGAAGGCGCTGGAGAACGAGACGACCGCGCTCAAGCAGCAGATCGCCGAGCTGCAGAAGCAGCTCAGTGCCGTCGCCGGGCGGATTGCGGCGTCGCCGTCGAACTCGCCCGAGCGGGAGCGGGCCGAGGCCGAACGGAGCCTTCTCACCAGCCAGATCACCGGCCTGAACAACCGGCTCAGCCCGCTGGTCTCGGCCGGCTCCGACCCCGGCGAGATCATCTCCGACGCCCGTCTCCCCGACTCGCCCAGCTCACCGAACCGCACGCTCAACCTCGCCAGCGGCATGGGCGCGGGCCTGCTGCTCGGCATCGTGCTGGCGCTGGTGCTGGACCGGCTCGACACCCGGATCCGGCGCGGTCGCGACATCTCCGACCGGGTCGGCCTGCCGCTGCTGCTGGAACTGCCGGTGCGCGCGCCGTCGCTGGCCGTCCTGCCGGCCACCCACCGGGTCTCCCGCGAGCTGGGCCGGCTGCGCAACGTGCTGCTGTCCGCCGTGCCCGAACCGGCGCAGGGCGGGCGCGGTCGCCAGTTGCTGATCTGCGACGCCTCGGCCGGCACCGCCGCCGGATTCGTCGCCGCCAACCTCGCCGCCGCGTACGCCCGTACCGGCCAGCAGGTCGCGCTGATCACCACCAAGCCCGACTCGACGGTGGGCGCCATCACCGGCGTGGCCGAGGGCCGACACAACCTGGCATCGGTGCTGCGCCGCGACGTACCCCCGCTCAAGGCGCTCGCGCCGGTGCCGGGGCTGGGCCAGCTCCGGGTGCTGGTGCCGGGCGACCTGGACGCGGAGGTCGAGCTGCCGGTCGCCGGTCTGCTGGAGATCATGCACGAGCTGTCCGCGCGCTTCGACCACGTGATCATCGAGACCGCGCAGCCCACGTTCGCCGTGGAGGCCCAGGCCCTGGGCCGGTACGTCGACGCCGTGATCATGGTGGCCGAGGCGGGCAAGACCCGCAGCGGTGAGATCACCGCCGCCCTGCAGCAGTTCGAGCAGGTGAACGCGCCGGTGATCGGTGCCGTGCTGGCCCCGCGCCTGCCCGCCCCGGTGGCCGGCGCCGCCCGGCCGGCGTCCTCGGGCGGTGCGAGCAGCACGTCGGGCACGTCGGGCGCGCCGAGCACCCCGGTGGCACCGGCCAACCGGCCCAAGCCCCGGCCGAGCCCCGGCCCGTCCGCCGAGTCGACGATGGTGCTGCCGCGCATGCAGTCGTCCCGCCCCGCCCCAGCGAAGCCGGCACCGGGCAAGGCCACCCCGCCGCCGAACCCCGGCAACCAGGGCATGCCGGGTAAGCCGGTGCCGCTCAACGGCACCGGCGGCACGTACCGCTCCCGGGGTGACGGCGACGGCCGCAGCTACGCGCTCGACTCCGGCGAGGACCTGGGGTGAACCGCCGGCAGATGCTCCGCGCCGCCATCGCCCCCGCCGTCGTCCTCGGCGTCGGGACCGGGTGCAGCGAGCCCGAGCCCAAGCCGGGCAAGGTCCAGGTGGTGGACCCGGGCGACGTCACCGCCTCGCCGTCATCGGCCAGTGCCTCGCCGACCCTGCCCACCGGCCCGCTGACCGGCGCGCCGGTGAGCACCCCGGCCGCCGCCACCCGCCAGGCGGTCGCTGTGCCGCTGCGGGTGAGCCCCGCGACCACCCCGGCCGGCCTGGACGCCGCCGACCTGGTCTACGCCGAGTTCGCCGAGTCCGACACGCTGCACCTGACCGCCGTGTTCCACTCCAAGGACGCCACCAAGATCGGCCCGGTCACCGAGATCCGGCCGGTCGACATCCGGTCGCTCGCGGTGCTGCGCCCGTTCGTCGGCTACGACGGCGGCCCCACCGGCTTCCTCACCCAGTTCGAGAACTCCGACCTCGACGGCGTGACGCCCGACGACGACAGCAAGGTCTTCTCCGGCGACTACACGTCGACCGCCGCGCTGCTCAAGGCCGCCCCGAAGGGCGGCCAGCCGCCCACCCCGCCGATCGACCACGCCGGCGAGGGCGACGCGCTCGCCGCCCGCGACCTCGCGCCGGCCACCGAACTCACCGTCACCGTCTCCGGCGGCCCGCCGATGGTCTGGCGGTACGACCAGGCCAAGTCCGTCTGGGTCGGCAAGGTCGGCAAGGTCACCGTGACCGCCGCCTCCGTCATCGTGCTGACGATGGAGTACCGCACGCTGGACGTCCGCAACCCGTCCCCGCGCTCGCTGCCCTCGGCGAACGTCTTCGGTGAGGGCGCGGTGCTGGCGGTGTCCGGGCCGAACAGCGCGAAGGGCCGGTGGCGCAAGCCCGGCCTGGGCATGGTCTGCACGCTCGCCGACACCGGCGGCGATCTCCTGCACCCCCAGCCCGGCAACGCGTGGGTGATCTACGCGCCGACCACCGCCAAGGTCACCGTGAAATGAGCACCGCCACCCCGCCCCGCACCGCGCGCGGGACGGTTCCGGTCGGAGCGGTGTCGCCGCCGGACGGGAACCGCCTGCGGCCGGTGACGGTACGGCCGGAGAGCTGGTCGTGGCGGCTGCCGACGGCATGGCCGCTGATCTCGGTCTTCCTGCTGTACCCGCTGTGGTGGGTGCTCGGCGTGTCGAGCTTCGTCTTCGTCATCTTCGCGGTGCCGATGGTGGTGCAGATGCGCAAGCGGGGCCCGATCCGGGTGCCGCCCGGCTTCGGGATCTGGATGGTCCTGCTGCTCTGGGTGTTCCTGTCCGTGCTCACCCTCGACCTCACCGCGCCGAACACGCTGCCCCCCGGCGGCAGCGGCAAGTACATCGGCTGGGGCATCCGGCTCGCCAACTACGTCGCCATGACCGTGACCATGCTCTACGTCTACAACCTGCGGGAGCGGGAGCTGTCCCAGCGCCGGATGGTCCGCCTGTTCGGGTTCATGGGCGTGGTCGTGGTACTCGGCGGCTGGATCGGCTCGCTCTTCCCGAACCTCACGTTCGTCGCGCCGCTGCGATTCGTCCTGCCCCAGTCGATCGCCGGTCACCCGTACGTCACCTCGCTCATGGAGATCAAGTTCGCCCAGGTGCAGCAGGTGATCGAGGGGGAGGCCAGCTCGCCCCGCCCGTCCGCGCCGTTCACCTACACGAACTCGTGGGGCCAGAACACCGCGATCCTGCTGGTCTGGCTGATCGTCGGCTGGGTCGTGCTGGGCAAGCCGATGCGCCGTACCGCGGGCGTGGCGATCGCCCTGGCCGCGATCTTCCCGATCGTCTACTCGCTGAACCGGGGCCTCTGGATCGGTCTCGGCATCGCCGCCGCCTACGTCGCGCTGCGGCTCGCGCTGCGCGGCCGGATGGTGGTGCTCGGCGGGCTCGCCCTGGCGGTCGGGCTGATCGGGGTGCTGATCGTCGCCACACCGCTCGGCCGCACCTTCGACGAACGCCTCCAGAACGGCCACAGCGACGACATCCGGACCACGCTGTCCCAGGGCGCGGTCGCCGCGGCCAACCACTCGCCGATCCTCGGGTACGGCGGCAACCGGGCGCTGATCGGCAGCAACCGGTCCATCGCCATCGGCAAGTCCGAGGACTGCAAGCAGTGCGGCAACCGGGAACTGGGCAGCAACGGCCAGGTCTGGGCGCTGCTCGTCGGTCAGGGCTGGGTCGGCGCGATCTGCTACAACGCCTTCTTCATCTACTGCATCTGGCGCTACCGCCGCGACCACAGCGCGATCGGCATCGCCGGCACGCTCATCCTCATCCTCATGCTCTTCTTCCAGTTCACCTACGGTGCGATGGAAGCGACACTCGCCTACGCCCTGATCACTGTCGCCCTGCTGGCCCGCAACGACCGGATACGCCGGTCCCTCGCGCCGGCGCCACCCCAGGGCACGATCGCCGGGCTACGGGCCCGACTGGAAAAGACCGGTGACAGCTGATGGTGTTCCGCGTACCCCCGGACGGCGACGGCCGTGCCGCGTACCTCGGTGAACTGGCCGGGCTGATCTGGCCCGCGCCGGCCGAGCCCAGCCTGCGCCGCGGCGGCGCCGGCTGGGTGGTGGTGCCCTCGGCGTCCCGCCCCCGGCTGCTCGTGCCCACCGGCTCGGGCCGGGCGGCGGCGAGCGCGGTCCGGCACTCCACCGAGGCGGTCGGCCGCAAGGCCAAGCTGGTCCGGCAAGGGCTGTCCACGGCGTTCCGGCTCGGGCTGGGCCCACTGGTGTTCCGCGACCGGCTGGTGGTCGACGGCGGCGGGCTGGACGCGCACCTGACCGAGGTGCTCGGCGAGCCGGCGCTGGTGAGCCTGCACATCGGGCCGGCCCGGGCGAACCGCAAGCCGGTGCTGCAACTGCTCGCCCCGGACGGCCGGGCCCTCGGGTACGCCAAGCTCGGCGTCGACCCGCTGACCCGCGCGCTGGTGCACGCCGAGGCGGACGCGCTGCGCCGCCTCGCCGAGGTGCCGCTCGGCCCGGTGGTGCTGGCCGGGGTACGCCACCACGGCGACTGGCACGGCCACGCGCTGCTGGTCCAGGAGGCGCTGCCGGTGCGGCTGCCCCGGGCCACCCCGGCCGCCGCGGAGGCGGCCGAACGCGACGCGATGGTGGCGGTCGCGGGCTGTCTCGGCGTACGCCGGCAGTCCTGGGCGGCCAGCGGGCACGCGGCCCGGCTCACCGAGGCGGTGGACGCGCTCGGACCCCGGCCGGAGGCCGGGCGGCTGCGCGCGGCGCTGAAGTCCGTCGCGGACGCCGACCCGGTGGTGGCCTTCGGCGCCTGGCACGGTGACTGGAACGGCGGCAACAGCGCCGTGCTGGCCGACGGCCGGGTGCTGGTCTGGGACTGGGAGCGGTTCGAGGCGGACGTGCCGGCCGGGTACGACGCGCTGCACCTGGCGGTGCAGGGCGCGATGAGCCACGACGGGGTGGAACCGGTCGAGGCGGCCCGAGCGCTGATCGCCGGCGCCGGGGCCACCCTGGCGCCGTTCGACCAGACCGGCGGGGGCGCCGATCTGGTCGCCGTGCTCTACCTGGTGGAGCTCGCGGCGCGCTACCTGCGGGACCGGCAGGCGGAGGCGGGTGCGCGACTGGGGCACGTCGACACCTGGCTGCTGCCCGCCGTCGAGGAACACCTGGCCCGCCGGGCCGGGTGAGAGTGAGGAGTGGGGACGTGACGCTGGCCAAGGAGCAGGCGCTCCGCGCGGTGAAGTCGGTGAGCCGGACGGTCGGCCGGCTGACCGCCGGTTCGCGGATGGTGCCGGGATTCCTGATCGTGGGGGCGCAGCGCTGCGGCACCACCTCGCTGTTCAAGACGCTGTCGCAGCATCCCGGTGTGCTGCCGCCCGCCTACCACAAGGGCGTGCACTACTTCGACATGGACTACCACCGGGGGATGAGCTGGTACCTCGGGCACTTCCCCACCACCGGCAAGGCCGAGGCGGTGAAGGCCCAGATCGGGGTACGCGGGATCACCGGCGAGTCCAGCCCGTACTACATGTTCCATCCGCTGGCCGGGCAACGGATCGCCCGGGACCTGCCCTCGGTGAAGCTGCTGGTGCTGCTGCGTGACCCGGTGGAGCGCGCCTACTCCGCGCACTCGCACGAGCTGGCCCGCGGCTACGAGACCGAGGCGGACTTCGAGCGGGCGCTCGCGCTGGAGGAGTCCCGTACGGCGGGCGAGCGGGAGCGGATGATCAGCTCCGCGTCGTACGCCAGCGAGCACCTCCAGCACAACGCGTACCTGGCCCGCGGCCGCTACATCGAGCAGCTGGAGCGCCTGGAGGCGCTGGTCGGCCGGGACCGCATGCACGTCATCGACAGCGACGACTTCTTCGCCGACCCGCGCCCTTCCTTCGACGCGGTCTGCGACTTCCTCGGGCTGCCCCGCTGGGCGGACATCGCGTTCGGCAAGCACAACTCGCGCTCCCGTTCGCCCATGTCGGCGGAGCTGCGGACCCGGCTGGAGGACCACTTCGCGCCGTACGACGAGCGGCTGGCGACGTGGTGGGGACGCGTGCCGTCGTGGCGGCGGTGACGCGGGCGGACGCCGGCGGCACCCCGACGCTCACCGCACCGCCCCCCGGGCCGGGCGCGGGGCTGGGCGGCGCGGCCCGGCAGGGCTTCGCCAACCTGGTCGGGGTCGGGCTGGCCGCGGTCGCCGGCTTCGGCCTGAACATCGTCATCGCCCGCGGCTGGTCGGTCCGCGAGGCGGGCATGTTCTTCGCCGCCACCAGCGCGTTCATGATCGCCGCGTCGGCGGCCCGGCTCGGCACCGACGTCGGCACCGTCTACTTCGTCAGCCGCCAGCGCACGCTCGACCGCCGCGACCAGATCCGGGGCACCATCCTGGTCGGGTTGCTGCCGGTGCTCGTGGTCGGCACGCTGCTCGGGCTGGCCGGCTGGCTGGCCGCACCGGCGCTGGCCCGGGCCACCATGCCGGAGGCCGGGCCGGAGGCGGTGACCGCGCTGCGCATCCTGCTGGCGTTCGTGCCGCTGGCCGCGCTGAACGACTACGCGCTCGCCGCCTGCCGCGGCTTCGGCCAGATGCGCCCGCTGCTGACTGTTGAGCGGCTCGGCCGCACGCTGGTGCAGTTCCTGGGTGTGGCGGTGGCCGCCTGGCTCGGCATGTCCGCCACCGTCGCGCTGCCGCTGGCCTGGGTGGTGCCGTACCTGATCGCCGCGGTGGTCGCGCTGTTCTGGCTGAGCCGGCTGGTCGGCCGGGCCGGGCGGCAGGTGACCCGGCCGGTGCCGGCGCGCGAGCTGGCCGGGCCGTTCTGGCGGTTCACCGGGCCCCGCGCCGTCAGCAGCCTGGCCGCGATCGTGGTGCAGCGGCTGGACATCGTGCTGCTCAGCGCGCTGCGCGGCCCGGCGGACGCGGCGATCTACACGGCCGCGACCCGGTTCCTGGCGCTGGGTCAGCTCTCCAGCGTCGCGCTGTCCAGCTCGGTGCAGCACCGGCTGGCCGCCGCGTTCGCCCGCGACGACCGGGCCGAGGCGCGCCAGCTCTACCAGGCCGCCACCGGCTGGCTCGTGCTGCTCTCCTGGCCCGCGTACCTGATCTTCGCGGCGTTCGCCACGCCGATGCTGGCACTGTTCGGATCCGGGTACG
Organism: Micromonospora sp. L5; assembly: GCF_000177655.2. Taxonomy (NCBI): domain Bacteria; kingdom Bacillati; phylum Actinomycetota; class Actinomycetes; order Micromonosporales; family Micromonosporaceae; genus Micromonospora; species Micromonospora sp. L5. The sequence goes on from NC_014815.1 coordinate 6,839,364, forward strand.
GCGACGGCCGCCGGGTCGTGGTGCTGCTGGCGCTGACCATGCTGCTGGCCACCGGCTGCGGCATGGTCGACATGGTGCTCAACATGGCCGGGCGCACCGCGTGGACGTTCTACAACGCGATGACCGGCACCGTGCTCAACGTGGTCGGCAACCTGGTGCTCATCCCGCGGTACGGCATCCTCGGCGCGGCCCTGGCCTGGACCGTCTCCATCCTGGTCACCAACCTGGTGCCGCTGACCCAGCTCTGGTGGTCGATGCGGCTGCACCCGTTCGGCGCCGGTACCCGGGCCGCGATGGCGCTGGCGGTGGTCACGCTGGGTCTGCCGCTCGGCCTGGCGACGCTGCTCGGCGCCGGTCCGCTGGTACTCGCGCTGGTGACGGTCGCCGGGCTGGTCGCGTACGCGACGGGCGTCTGGCGCTGGCGGCGCACCCTGCACCTCGACGCGCTGCGCGCCCTCCGCCGCGGCCGTAACCGGGCCGGGGCGGACCCGGCCGCCCAGTCCTGACCGATCCTGCGCACCGATGGGACCTTCGATGACAAGCGACTCCCCCGCCCCGCACTCCGGCCTGTCCACCGTGAAGGCCGCGAAGCTCGCCGCGGTCGGTCTCCTGGCGGACCGCAAGGAACGCCGCGAGCTGGAACGGCCGGTCGAGGGGGGCGGCCGCCGGCTCACCCTGAAGGTGGAGCGTCCGATCTTCATCCTGGGCGCCCCGCGTTCCGGCACCACGTTCCTCGGCAGTTGCGTCGGCGCGCTGCCGGACGTGTCGTACCACTTCGAACCGCGCCTGACCAAGGCGGTCGCCCGCTGTGTCTACGAGGGAAGCTGGACGCCGCAGCGGGCCGCCCGCTACTTCCGCGGCTACTACGGCGCGCTGCTCGCCGCGTCCGGGCACGGCGGCCTGCGCTTCGCCGAGAAGGACCCGGAGAACTGTTTCATCGTGCCGTTCCTGACCGAGGTCTTCCCGGACGCGGTCTTCCTGCACGTCTACCGGGACGGGCGGGACGTGGCGGTGTCGCACGCCGAGCAGCCCTGGCTGAACGCGGCGTCCACCGGCACCGGCCGCAGCGGCCGGGGCGGTACGCCGTGGGGCGCCGCGCCCCGGTTCTGGGTGGAGCCGGAGCGGCGCGAGGAGTTCACGCAGGTCTCCGACCTGGGCCGGTCGGCCTGGATGTGGCGGCGGTTCACCAGCAGCGCGCTCACGCAGCTCGCCGAGCTGCCCGCGGAACGGGTGCGGCACCTGCGGTACGAGGACATCGTCACCCGCCCGGCCGAGGCGGCCGAGGTCGTGGCCGACTTCCTGGAGGTCGGTGACCCGGCCGGGCGGGAGGCGCTGCACGCCCGCTTCGCCAAGGCGCGGCCGGGCTCGGTGGGCCGGTGGCGGCAGCGACTGACCGAAAAGGATCTGGCCGACGTGATGGCTCAGGCCGGGCCGCTGCTGACGCGACTCGGCTACCCCGCCTGAGCGCCGCGTCACAGGTAGAGTGCCAGGGGTCGCCCGCCCGGCCCGGCGTGCCTCTCCGCCCACGCGGATCCGTCAGGGCCCCCATACCGTGGCCGGCGACCGTCCTGGGGAGAGGTTGCGGTGGTACGACGGTTACGACTGACGATGGCTGCCGTGCTGGGCCTGGCATTCCTGGCCCCGGCCGTGGCGGCCTGTGACATCGGCTCGGAGCGATCCGACGAGACGGCGACGGCGGTGCCGCCCCCGCCGACTGTGACACCGCGGACCGCTCCGGTCCGCACCACCGGGTGGGGGCCGGAGCCGCCGGAGAAGGGGGCCTGGCTCGGCACCTGGGTCAAGCCGCAGTACCACAACGCCAGCGGGCGGGCCGCGGCGTTCGACGCGTTCAACCAGGCGGCCGGCGGCAAGCTCGCCATCGCGCACATGTTCCACGAGTGGAACGAGCCGTTCCCGAGCGCCACCGAGAAGTTGTTCCAGTCCCGGGGCAAGCTCCAGATGATCTCGTGGCAGGGCACCGACACCCGGTCCACGGTCAGCGGCGTCTACGACGCGCTGATCCGGGAACGCGCGAAGGACGTCAAGGAGTTCGGCGTTCCGGTGCTGCTGCGCTACCGGTGGGAGATGGACCGGCCGAACCTGGCCGCGAGCATGCATTCGCCGGAGGACTACGTCGCCGCCTGGAAGCACGTCCGCGGCATCTTCGCCGAGATGGGCGTCACCAACGCCGGGTGGGTGTGGTGCCCGCACGCGGACGGGTTCGCCGAGCCGCAGCGCCGGGCCGCCGCCTACTACCCGGGCGACGACCAGGTCGACTGGCTCTGCGCGGACGTCTATCCCAGTCCGGAGTGGAACAGCTTCTCCAACCGGATGGACCACTTCATGGCGTTCGCCAAGAAGCACCCGCGACCGGTCATCATCGGCGAGTACGGCCTGACCCAGGACGGGCGGCCGGGCCAGCGGGCCGAATGGATGCGCGAGGTCGGGCCGTACCTGAAGAAGCACCCGCAGATCAAGGCGGCGGTCTACTTCGCGGCCCGGCAGACGGAGAAGCCCATCTACGACAGCACCTTCGGCAACGACCCGGAGAGCGAGCAGGTATTCCGGGAGATGGCGACCGATCCGTACTTCCAGCCGCCGATGCCCGACCTGAGTGTTTCCTCAGGAACACCCTCCGTGTCCACCAGGTGATCGTCGTTCGTCTTTTCGTGTGACCCGGTGCGTTTCCTCGGTCAAAAAGGCCCAACCCGGGTGGACGGGCGACGGCCGAATGCGAGAAGGTATTGCTCTCACGTCTGCGGTCGGTCGGGTGACGCCCCGCCTCATGTCGGCACCGACCACGATCGCAGCGCCTCCGACGTTTCCCCCCGGAGTAGCCTGTGGCTTCCTCGATCCTGAGACACCGCTCGGTGTCCGCCTTCGGCGCTGCCGTGCTCGGCATCGCCACCTTGTTCACACCGGTACCGGCGCTCGCCGCGCCGGCCGCGGCGCCCGCGCCCGACCACAGCACGATGGTCGGCGAGGTGCCCTCGGAGAAGACGCCGAACATCAACGACGGCAACGTCGTGGCCATCCACGACGCCGGCAGCAAGGTGATCGTCGGCGGCTCGTTCACCAACGCGCAGAACCGGGGTTCCTCACCCACCCCGGTCGAACGCCGCGGACTGCTCGCCTTCGACAAGGCGACCGGCAAGATCGACAACGCGTTCGCGCCGGTGCTCGACGGTGACGTCACCGCCGTCATCGCCGGCCCGACCCCGGGCACGGTGTACGTCGCCGGCAAGTTCAACAAGGTCGGCGACAAGAACTTCCGCAAGCTGGCCCTGCTGAACGTCGCGGACGGCACCCCCGTCGACGGGTTCAAGGGCCCGGCGTTCAACGGCACCGTGAACGACATCGCGCTCGTCGACGGCCACCTGCTGGTGGGCGGCATCTTCACCACTGTGACCGCGACGACCAACCGCAACGGGCTGGCCTCGCTGAACCCGACCACCGGCGCGGTGGACGACTACCTCACCGTGTCGCTCACCGAGCACCACAACTGGACGCCGACCAACAACGGCGCCTCGGCCGGTGTCGGTACGGAGAAGCTCGCCGTCTCCCCCGACGGCAAGCACCTCGTGGTGATCGGCAACTTCAAGAAGGCCGACGACGTCGTGCACGACCAGATCGTGCGGATCAACCTGGGCGAGAGCTCGACGACCGTCGCCGACTGGAACACCGACGGCTACTCCGCGGCCTGCAAGTACGCCGCGTTCGACTCGTGGGTGCGCGACATCCAGTTCTCCCCGGACAGCAAGTACTTCGTCGTGGTCACCACCGGCGCGTCGTACCCGGGCACGCTCTGCGACTCCGCGGCCCGCTGGGAGACCGCCGCCAGCGGCGACGGCCAGAAGCCGACCTGGACGAACTTCAGCGGCGGCGACACCTTCCTCTCGGTCGGCATCAGCGAGAAGGCCGTCTACGTCGGCGGTCACTTCCGCTGGTCGAACAACCCGCTCGCCCGCGACAAGGCCGGACCGGGCGCGGTGCCGCGGGCCAGCATCGCGGCGCTCGACCCGGTGAGCGGCCTGCCGCTGTCCTGGAACCCGGGCCGCCACCCGCGCGGCTACGGCGTCACCGAGATGCTGGTGACCCAGGAGGGCCTCTGGCTCGGCAGCGACCAGGAGTACATCGGCAACTTCGACTACCAGCGCAAGCGGCTCGCCTTCTTCCCGCTGGACGGCGGCAACGCCCCGCACTCGACCAGCACCAAGGGTCTGCCGGGCAACGTCTACCAGGCCGGTCGCGCGGCGCAGACCGAGGTGCTCTACCGGGTCAACGCCGGTGGTCCCGCCATCCCGGCCACCGACGGCGGGCCGGACTGGGCCGCCGACAGCGCCACCGAGCCCAGCCCGTACCACAACACGGGCAACCAGGTCACCAGCTACACCACGAACGCGACGTTCGACCCCACCGTGCCGGCGAGCACGCCGGCCACGCTGTTCAACACCGAGCGGTGGGACGAGGCGACCGCGCCGGACATGCAGTGGGACATCCCGGTCGCGGCCGGCACCCGGGTCGACGTCCGGATCTACATGGCCAACCGCTGGTCCGGCACGAGCAAGCCGGGCGCCCGCAAGTTCGACGTCAGCATCGACGGCGTGCTCAAGCTGAACGACTTCGACCCGGTCGTCACCGCCGGCGGGACCGACCGCGGCACCATGCAGTCCATCTCGGTGGTCAGCGACGGCGTGGTCGACATCGACTTCGGCCGGGTGCTCCAGAACCCGCTTCTGCACGGCATCGAGATCGTCAAGACCGCGCCCACGCCGGACGCCTCCGACGTGCTCTACCGGGTCAACGCGGGCGGCGACCAGCTGGCCGCGCCGAGCGGCCCGGCCTGGGCCGCGGACACCGCCGCCGCGCCGAGCACCTACCACAACGCCGGCAACCAGGTGACCAGCTACACCACGAACGCCTCCCTCGACGGCACGGTGCCGTCGGGCACCCCGGTGGAGCTGTTCAACGCGGAGCGGTGGGACGAGTCGCCCGCGCCGGACATGCAGTGGGACTTCCCGGTCCCGGCCGGCACGCCGGTGCAGGTGCGGCTCTACCTGGCGAACCGCTGGGCCGGCACCGCCACCGCCGGCAAGCGCAAGTTCAACGTGACGATCGACGGCGTGGTCAAGCTGAGCAACTTCGACCCGATCGCCGCGATCGGCGCCACCAACCGGGGCACCATGCGCGCGTTCCCGATCACCAGCGACGGCAACATCGACATCGACTTCGGTCGCGTCCTGGAGAACCCGCTGGTGCAGGGCATCGAGATCGTCAAGCTGCCCCCGGTGCCGCCGGCCACCACCGTCGACAGCATCACCAAGCGCACGTACGACGGTGCGACCTCGGTCGGCAACGCGATGTCGGTGCCGAACGCGGACAACACCGGCTGGTCGGGCGTCAAGGGCGCCTTCTGGGTCGGCGGTGACCTGTTCTACGGCGTCGGCGGCGACCTCTACAAGCGCTCGTTCGACGGCAGCGAGTTCGGCACCCCGAAGAAGCTGGACCCGTACCACGACGCCAAGTGGGACCTGGTCGTCACCGGCTCCGCGCCGGAGGGCTCCACGTACGCCGGCATGACCGGCAACTTCTCCGCCGAACTGCCGAACGTGACCGCCATGTTCTACAAGGGCGGCCGGATCTACTACTCGCTGGCCGGTCAGAGCACGCTGTTCTGGCGCGGGTTCGCGCCGGACACCGGCACCGTCGGCGCCGAGCGCAACACGGTCACCGGCACCACGGCCTTCGCCGACGCGGGCGGCCTGTTCCTGGACGGCGACACGCTCTACGTCGTCTCCCGGAGCACCGGCACCCTGTCCTCGATGGCGTGGTCCGACGGCGTGCCGACCGGCTCCGCCACGGTGCGCAGCGGTCCGAGCGTCGACGACGTGGACTGGCGCGGCACCTCGGTCTTCGTCGGCCCCTGACGGGCGGGCACGACCGGAACAGAACAGATACGACGATGGCCCGGCCGATATCGGCCGGGCCATCGCCCTTTCCCCGGCGCGTACGCGCCGGGCGGATCAGGTACGGGTCGGCGCGTGCTCACCCGCCCAGACCCGCATCAGGTCCCGTACCGAGATCACTCCCGCCACCTCCCGGCCGTCGAGCACGACCAGGTGACGGAACCCGCCCCGGGCCATCGCCGCGGCTGCCTCCTCGACCGTCCAGTCCGGGCCGGCGTAGACGACGTCCCAGGTCAGGTGTGCCCCGGTGCGCTCGACATCCGGGTCGAGCCCGGCGCCGATCGCCTTCAGCACATCGCGTTCGGTCATGATCCCGACCCCCTCGGAGTCCGGGTCGATCACGACCGCCGACCCGACACCGCGGGCCGACATCATCCGGGCCGCCTGCCGGAGCGTGTGCTCCGGCCCGACCACCAGTACCTCGCTGGACATCGCTTCCCGTACCTGCATCACACATCACCCCTGTGGGACGGCGACTGAGTACGGACATGGTGGGCCATCGATGCGTACCGGGACAAGAACGGGCATCGCCGGAGACGGCCCGGATGGCTACTGTCGGAGGGTGCCCACCGAGCCCCTCCGCTGCGCCGGCGCGCTGATCGTCGACGACGACGGCCGCATCTTCATCCAACGCCGATCCCCCGAGCGACGCCTCTTCCCGAACTGCTGGGACATCGTCGGCGGCCACCTCGAACCGGGCGAGGAGATCGACGACGCGCTGCGCCGGGAGGTCACCGAGGAGACCGGCTGGGCCCTGTCGCACGTGCTCGGCCTGGTCGGCGAATACCGGTACACCGCCGACGACGGGCTGACCCGGGTGGAGACCGACTTCCTGGTCCGGGTGGACGGCGACCTGAGCCGGCCCCGGCTGGAAGCCGGCAAGCACACCGAGTTCCGCTGGCTTCCGGAGTCGGAGATCGCGCTGCTCGACGAGCACCGGGATGTCAACGACGGAATGATCCGGCGGATCGCGGAGGACGGGTTCGCGGCGCTGCGCTCGATCGGGCTGACGGGCTGAACCACTGCCGGTCGGTGCCCGGCGATATCCTCGCCGGGTGGAATCGGGTCGAGAAGAGGAGCGTGTCGGCATGATCGGGATGGTGCTCGCCGCAGGTGCGGGGCGCCGGCTGCGGCCGTACACCGACACCCTGCCCAAGGCCCTGGTGCCGGTCGACGGGGAGACCACCATCCTCGACATCGCGCTGCGCAACCTCGCCGAGGTGGGGCTGAACGAAGTCGTGATCGTGGTCGGCTACGCGGCCGACGCGGTGCGGCAGCGCCAGGCCGCCCTGGAGGAGAAGTACGGCGTCACGATCACCCTGGTCCACAACGACAAGGCCGAGGAGTGGAACAACGCGTACTCGCTCTGGCTGGCGCGTGAGCACTTCTCCCGGGGCGTGCTGCTGGTCAACGGCGACACCGTGCACCCGGTGAGCGTGGAGAAGACGCTGCTGGCCGAGCGCGGCCCGGGCATCCTGCTCGCCGTGGACACGCTCAAGCCGCTGGCCGAGGAGGAGATGAAGACCACCTTCGACGCCGCCGGCCAGCTCACCCGGATCACCAAGCTGATGGACCCGGGCGAGGCGTACGGCGAGTACATCGGCGCGACGCTCATCGAGCCGCAGGTGGCCGAGCCGCTCGCGGACGCGCTGGAGGCGACCTGGCGGCGCGACCCGAACCTCTACTACGAGGACGGCTACCAGGAGTTCGCCGAGCGCGGCGGCGAGGTGCGGGCGGCCCCGATCGGCGACGTCTCCTGGGTCGAGGTCGACAACCACGCCGATCTGGCCCGGGCGCGGGAGATCGCGTGCCGCTACTAGCCCGCAGCGTCCTCACCCCGCTGCACATCGACGTGCGGCGGGGCGCGGTGGCCGATCTGGCGGCGATCCTCTCCGACGGGCGGATCTCGGCCGGTGGCGACGTCGCCGTGGTGGTCGGGCCGGGGCAGGGCGAACGGATCGCCGAGCTGATCCGGCCGTCGCTGCGCTCGGCCGACGTGTTCACGGTGGCCGGGGGGACGCTCGACGCCGCCGACGACCTGGGGGCGAAGCTGCGCACCCGGTCGTACGACGCGGTGGTCGGCATCGGCGGCGGCAAGACCATCGACGTGGCCAAGTACGCGGCGACCCGGCGCGGGCTGCCGATGGTGTCGGTGGCGACGAGCCTCGCCAACGACGGCATCGCCTCCCCGGTGGCAAGCCTGATCACGGAGGGCCTGAAGGGCTCCTACGGTGTGCACATCCCGATCGCGGTGATCGTGGACCTGGACTTCGTGGAGGCCGGGCCGGAGCGGCACAACCGGGCCGGCGTCGGCGACGTGGTGAGCAACATCAGCGCGCTGGCGGACTGGGAACTGGCCCGGCGGGTCCGCGGTGAGCGGGTCGACGGGCTGGCCGCCTCGCTGTCGCGCGCCGGTGCCGAGGCGGTGCTCAACCACCCGGGTGACATGAACGACGACGGCTTCGTCACGGTGCTCGCCGACGCGCTGATCTCCAGTGGTCTGGCGATGGCGATCGAGGGCACCAGCCGGCCGTGCAGCGGCGGCTGCCACGAGATCATGCACGCGATCGACGCGCTGTTCCCCGGCACCGCCTCACACGGCGAGCTGGCCGGGCTCGGCGCGCTGTTCTGCACGTTCCTGCGCGGCGACGAGCGCCGGTTCGCCGAGATGGCGGCCTGCCTGACCCGGCACGGGCTGCCCCGGCTGCCCGCCGAGGTCGAGCTGACCGACGACCAGTTCGTCGAGGCGGTGCAGTTCGCGCCGGCCACCCGGCCGGACCGCTACACCATCCTCGAACACCTCGCGATGTCCGCTACCGAGACGCGGGAGCGGCTGGCAGACTACGCCGGTGCCCTCCGCGACCACATTGGCTGAGCCCCGTCCCACCGTCGCCGACTTCCACCGGGTCAACCGGGGAGGCGGCCTGTTCAGCGAGTCGATCAGCCAGTGGATCGGGGCGGCCTTCGCGCTGGCCGCGCAGCGCCTCGGGTTGCGCCCGACCGCGCTGACGCTCGCCAACCTGGTGCTGGGGCTGGCCGCCTCGGTCACAGTGGTGGCGCTCGCCGACGACGTGGCCGCCGGCACCGTACCGGCCTGGGTGGTCGGGCTGGTCGCCCTGGTCGCCTGGCAGATCGCGTACGCGCTGGACTGCGCCGACGGGCAGCTCGCGCGGGTGACCGGTCAGGGCAGCGCGGCCGGTGCCCGGGTCGACGTGCTCTGCGACGTGGCCGCCCAGATCGCGCTGGTGGCCGCCATCGGCGCGACAGCCGTGGCGCAGCGCCCGTCCACGCCGGTCTGGCTGGTGGCGGTGTTCGCGGGCACCTGGATGGTCAACCTGGTGACCTCGGTGATGCAGTCGGGGCCGAACGCGGCGAGCATGGTGACCTCGACCTCGCTCCCGGTACGCCTGGTCAAGCTGGTCCGCGACTACGGCGCGGTGATCTTCCTGGCCGGCCTGGTGCTGGCCTTCGCCCCCGCGCTGGCGCTCTGGCTGATGGTCGCGTTCACCGTGGTCAACGGCGGATTCCTGCTGGCAAGCATCGCCTTCTCCGCCCGCGCCTCCCTGCGGTAAGGAAGGGCCCCTTCTTAACGCCTCGTGCATTGAAAGGGGCCCCTCCTAACACCTCGGTCAGCGCGCGGCACGACCTCCGGCCAGGCCGGCGTAGATGTCGATCAGGCGCTTCGTGATCACGTCGGGGTGGAAGGTGCGCTCGTAGCGGGACCGGGCCGCGCCGGCGAGCATGCGTGCCTCGGCGGCGGCCAGCGGCAGCGCGGCGGCGAGCACGTCCGCCTCGGGCGCCACCACCCAGCCGGCCTCGCCGCGCTGCACCCCTGACGGCAACGCGACCCGCCCGTCGCCCGGGGCCGCTGTTGCCACCTCGGCCGGGCCGGTGCCGGCGGGCTCACGCGGGCCGTCCGCGCCCACCAGGTACGGGATGCCGCCGAGCGCGGTGCCGAGCACCGGCCGACCGGCCGCCAGCGCCTCGATGATCACGGTGGGCAGCACGTCGTGCCAGGTGGAGGTGGCCAGCACCACGGAACTGTCGGCCAGCGCCGCGCGTACCCCGGAACGGTCGAGCTGACCCAGGTAGAGCACGTCGGGCCGCTCGGCGGCGGCCGCCTCGGCCAGCGGACGCAGCTCGCCGTCACCGGCGATGCGCAGCGGGCCGAGCGCACCCACCGGGTGCCGCCGCCACGCCGCGAGCAGCAGATCGAGGCCCTTCTCGGGGCTGAGCCGGCCCATGAAGAGGAAGCCGTTCCCGGACGGCGCCGGGGTGCCCGGGTCGGGCACGGCGTTCGGCTTGACCACGATCCGCTCGTCCGGGATGCCGTAGTCGCGCAGATGATCAGCCACCGCCGTGGTGAGCGCGATGTACCGGTCCACCGACTTCCAGGTGGGGCGGTGCACGGCGAGCGTGGTCGCCATCAGCGCGCTCTGCGCCCGGGAGTTGCGGTAGCAGCGGTGCACGATCGCCGGTACGCCCAGCGTCCGCCCCCGGCAGTCCTGGCAGATCACGCCGTCGCGGAAGTAGAGGCCCGAGGAGCAGACCTGCCGGTAGTTGTGCACCGTCTGCACCACCGGCACGCCGCGCTTGTGCGCGGTCCGCACCACCCAGGGCGAGAGCAGAGGGTACGGGTTGTGCAGGTGCAACACGTCCGGCCGGTGCTCGGTGAGCAGGCGGTCGAGGTCGTGCTGGGCCTTCGGCGCCCAGATCGGCGAGATCGGCAGCAGCGCCTTGGCCGGCTTGGACATCGACGGGATCTCGTCCGAGCTGCGCAGGAACGGCAGCACCTCCACGCCGGCGGCGGTGAGCTGGGCGATCTCCGCGTCGACGATGGTGTTCTCGCCGGAGGGCTGGGCTTCCCGGTACCGGTTGTGCGCCACCACGATTCTCACAGAGCTCGCCTTTCGTTCGCGACTGTGCCGATCTCTGCTCGCGGCTGCGGGGCTCGCAAGCTCACTCCTCGCGCTCGCGCATGGGACTCGCCAGCTCATTCCTCGCGCTCACGGGAAAGAAGGCTACCGTTGTACCGTGCCCGAACTTCCGGAGGTGGAAGCGCTCGCCGGTTACCTGCGCGAGCGTGCGGTGGGCCGCCGCGTCGAGCGGTTCGAGGTCGCCGCGATCAGCGCCCTGAAGACGTACGATCCGCCGCCGAGCGCGGTCGCCGGCCGTGCGGTCACCGGCGCCGGCCGGTACGGCAAGTTCCTGGACGTGCGGTTCGACGAGGGTCTGCACCTGGTGGTCCACCTGGCCCGGGCGGGCTGGCTGCACTACCGGGAGGCGTTCCCGGCGGCGACCCCGCTGCGGCCCGGCAAGGGCCCGATCGCGGTGCGGGTACGCCTCGACGACGGCTCCGGCTTCGACCTGACCGAGGCCGGCACCCAGAAGAAGCTGGCCGCCTACCTGGTCACCGACCCGGCGCAGGTGCCGGGCGTGGCGAAGCTCGGGCCGGACGCGCTGGAGGCGGACCTGCCGACCTTCGCCGAACGGCTGCGCAGCCGCCGGGGTCAGGTGAAGGGCGTGCTGACCGACCAGTCGGTGCTCGCCGGGGTGGGGAACGCGTACTCGGACGAGATCCTGCACGCGGCGCGGCTCTCGCCGTTCGCGATCACCGACCGGCTCACCGACGACCAGCTCGCCGGTCTGCACGCGGCGACGCGGACGGTCCTCGGCGACGCGGTACGCCGGTCGATGGGGCAGCGGGCCGCGGAGCTGAAGGGCGAGAAGCGTTCGGGCCTCAAGGTGCACGCCCGCAAGGGGCTGCCGTGTCCGGTCTGCGGCGACACGGTGCGGGAGGTCTCGTTCGCCGATTCGAGCCTTCAGTACTGCCCCACCTGTCAGACCGGTGGCAAGCCGCTGGCTGACCGAAGGTTGTCCCGCCTCGTACGGTGAGTAATGGCATTCGCCGGTTACCGAGTGGAATCGACCCGGGATCGCCGATGCTCCCGGTCCGCCCCTCTACCCGAGCCGTCATCCATCGGTATAGTGGCTCGGTCCCCGGCTTCACAACTGATTCGGAGCCGGCCAGATCTCACCGAGCACCAGCGGAACGGCTTCCTCGCGGGGGCCGGTCCGGGCCGGGCCCGCGTGGGAGACTGGGACGGTGAGCGACCCGGGCCCTCACGCCGAGTGAGGACGCGGGTCATGCGGGAGGACATGGGTTGAGGTGACGACAAGCCTCCAGCGCCCGGTAACCGACAGAGGCCGGAGCAAGAGCGTGCGGCACGTCGACAGCTTTGAGATCCAGCCGCCGACTCCGCCGTCGCACAACGGCGTACCCCGGTCGGCGTGGGCCCGAGCCCGGCGCCGGGTGTCCCGGTGGCACCGGCCCTACATCGCATTCCTGCTGCTGCTCGACTTCGGCGCGGCCGCCCTGGCCAGCTTCCTGGCCGTGCAGATCTTCGAGCAGGCCGCCTCCGGCTTCCGGAACGCGCCCGAGGCGTGGTTCTACACCGTGGCCTTCGCGCTCCTGCCGCTCGGCTGGGTGCTCATCCTCTGGGGCAACCGGGCCTACGACCGGCGCTACCTTGGCCTCGGCCCGGACGAGTTCAAGCGGGTGATCCGCGGCGGCGTCGCGGTCGCCGCGACGGTCTCGTTCCTCGCCTTCGCCACGAAGACCACCCTGTCCCGCTGGACGGTCGGCTTCGCGCTGCTCGGCGCCCTGCTGCTGATCCTGCTCGGCCGCATGATCGCCCGGGCCTGCCTGCACGCTCTGCGTCGCCGCGCCGGCCACGCCGGGCACCGGATGGTGCTCGTCGGCACGCTTCCGGAGTGCCTGGAGGTCTACACCACTGTCACCCGGAACCCGTCCGTCGGCCTGGTGCCGGTGGCCATCCACCTCACCGACGGGTACGCCGCCGCGCGCGGCCTGGAGACCCCGGTGCCGGTGTACGCGGGCCGGGACGTACTGGCCCTGGTGCGTGAGGTCGGCGGCGACACGATCGCGGTCTGCGGCTCGGCCAGCGCCGAGCCGGGCGAGCTGCGCCGGCTGGCCTGGCAGTTGGAGGGCTCCGGCGTCGATCTGGTGGTCGCGCCCCAGCTCACCGACATCGCCGGTCCCCGGGTGCACATCCGCCCGATCGAGGGCCTGCCGCTGCTGCACGTCGAGGAGCCGACCCTGTCCGGGCCGGCGCTGCTGGTCAAGAACCTGATGGACCGGGTCGCCGCCGGGCTGGGCCTGCTGCTGCTGGCCCCGCTCTTCCTCGCCATCGCCGTCGCCATCCGGATCTCCGACCCCGGGCCGGTCTTCTTCCGTCAGCCCCGGGTGGGGCACGAGGGGCGGACGTTCCGGGTCTGGAAGTTCCGGACCATGTACGTCGACGCCGAGGAGCGGCTGGCCGGCCTGGTCGACCAGAACGAGACCGACGGCATGCTGTTCAAGATGAAGCAGGACCCCCGGGTCTTCCCGGTGGGCCGCTTCCTGCGTGCCACGTCGCTGGACGAGCTGCCCCAGCTGATCAACGTGCTCTGGGGCGAGATGTCGCTCGTCGGCCCGCGCCCGCTGCCCGCCGACGACGGCGACTTCCTCGGCGACGTCCGGCGTCGGCTGCTGGTCCGGCCGGGCATGACCGGTCTGTGGCAGGTCTCCGGCCGCTCCGACCTGTCCTGGGACGAGGCGGTCCGGCTCGACCTCTACTACGTCGACAACTGGTCGCTGGCGTACGACCTGAGCATCCTGTGGCGGACCGTGGGCGTGGTGCTGGCCCGCAAGGGCGCGTACTAGCGCTACCGGGCCGGCACCCGGCAGGATCGCTGCGTGGGTGGCAACCTCTCCGCCGTCTTCGCCGTCGTCTCGCTGGTCACCGCGTTGGCCGCGGCGCTCTGGGCGGTGCTGCGGCTGCGCGGCCGGCGGGGCATCGCCACCGCCACGCAGCGGGCCACGTACGAGGTGCTGCACACCGCGGGGCTCGCCGCCGAGCCGCTGCGCGCCGGCCTGACCGCGGCGGACGCGGCGAAGGCCGTACGCCATCTGCGGGCACTCGTGGGCGCGGCCGGGCTGGCGCTGACGGACCGCGACGCGTTGCTCGCGGTCGACGGGCAGGGCGCGCACCACGGCGACCAGCTGGTCGCGGCGGCCCGGCGGGCGGCCGACAGCGGGCGCTCCACAGTGCTGGGCGAGTCGGAGCTGCGTTGCGACCTGGTCGACTGCCCGGTACGCGGCGCGGTGGTGGCGCCGCTGCGCGCGGACGGGCGGGTGGTCGGGGCGCTGGTGGCGGTGGCCGACGAGCGCCCGGCCCCGGGTCTGGTGCAGGCGACGCTGGAGACCGCGCACTGGGCGGGTGACCAGCTCGCGCTGGCCGAGCTGGAGTCGTCGCGGGAGCGGCTGGCGCGGGCCGAGGTACGCGCGCTGCGCGCTCAGATCAGCCCGCACTTCATCTACAACGCGCTCACCGCGATCGGCTCGTTCGTGCGCACCGACCCGGAGCGGGCGCGGGAGCTGATCCTGGAGTTCGCCGAGTTCACCCGCTACTCGTTCCGGGCGCACGGCGAGTTCACCACGCTGGCCGAGGAGCTGCGTTCGATCGACCGCTACCTGACCATCGAGCGGGCGCGTTTCGGCGAGCGGCTCCAGGTGCGCCTCCAGATCGCGCCGGAGGTGCTGCCGGTGACGCTGCCGTTCCTCTGCCTCCAGCCGCTCGTGGAGAACGCGGTCCGGCACGGGTTGTCCCGCAAGCCGGGCACCGGCATGGTGAGCATCGAGGCCCGGGACGCGGGCGCGGAGTGTCACATCACGGTGGAGGACGACGGGGTGGGGATGGATCCGACGACGCTTACCGCCGGCATCGCCGAGGTGTCGGGCGCGGCCGGCGACCCGGCCGACGACCCGGGGCAGCACGTCGGCCTCTCGAACGTCGACGAACGGCTCCGGTCGGTCTTCGGGGACGGCTTCGGCCTGGTGGTGGAGACCGGCCTGGGTTCGGGTACGAAGGTCAGCATGCGTGTGCCGAAGTTCCACCCCGGCGTCCGGGCGTCGTCGTGACCGTCACCGGCACCGGTTTCCTCCGGGTGCTGGCGGTGGACGACGAGCCGCCCGCGCTCGACGAGCTGGCGTACCACCTGCGCGCCGACCCCCGGGTGGCCCGGCTGCACACGGCCGGGGACGCGACCGAGGCGCTGCGCGTGCTGCGCGACGACGACGTGGACGTGGTGTTCCTCGACATCCGGATGCCGGGGCTGGACGGCATGGAGCTGGCCCGGGTGCTGCGCCGGTTCGCCCGGCCGCCGGCGATCGTGTTCGTCACCGCGTACGACGACGGCGCGGTGGACGCGTTCGACCTGGGCGCCACCGACTACGTGCGCAAGCCGGTACGCGCCGAGCGGCTGGCCGAGTCGCTGCGCCGGGTGATCGGCTCCCGGGTGGTGCCGTCGCATCCGGCCGCGCTGGCCCGGGCGGAGGAGGATCCGACCATCCCGATCGAGCTGGCCGGCACCACGCGGATGCTGCCCCGCTCGGCGGTGCGGTGGGTGGAGGCGCAGGGCGACTACGCGCGGCTGCACACGGCGGAGGGGTCGCACCTGGTCCGGGTGTCGCTGGCGACGCTGGCCGAGCGCTGGGCCGATGCCGGGTTCGTCCGGATCCACCGGTCGTATCTGGTGCAGCTGCGGCTCATCGCCGAGCTGCGGCTGGTCAACTCCGGCTACGTGGTGGTGATCGACGGATCCGAGCTGCCGGTGAGCCGCCGGCACACCCGGGAGCTGAAGGACAAGCTGGTACGCGCCGCGAAACAGGACTGGAGCCGCTGAGGGACGGGGGCGTCGGGAGCGCTGACGTACAATGTACGGCAGACCGTACGACAGGGTGGGGGACCGCATGTCCGACGACCGTTTCGACGCCGCTACCGAATTCGACCGCCAGCTCGACCGCCTCGTGCAGCTCGGCTACCCGGCGCTGGCCGGGCAGACCGAGAACGAGTTCCGGGCGCTGCTCACCCCGCTGCGCGACGCGGCGGTCACCGGTGCCGCCGGACTGGCCGGTCCCACCGACGCCCGGGTGCCGTTCCTGCTGGTGACCACGCGGGAGCTGGTGCCGGTGCCGGAACGCATCGCGCTCACCACGCTGGCCGGCAAGCGCAAGACCGGCGTCCTCGACCGCAACTTCCCCGCCGACGACCTGCCCACCTTCCACCCGATCAAGGAGCTGGAGGTGCCGTCCGGTCCCGCGTACCTGCTCTTCGACGTGGACCGGGGCGAGGAGTACCGCAACGTGCCGCCGTCGGCCGCGCTCGAGGACATGACCGCGAAGGACCGGCTGCCGATCACGATCGACGAGGGACTGGCGTTCGTCACGTTGCACCCGCAGGCGCTGGCGAGCAACAGGTGCTTCTCGCTCGTGGGGTCGCGCTGCGGCGACCGGCGGGTGCCGGCGCTGTGGATCAGCCAGGGCGCGCCGAAGCTCGGGTGGTGCTGGTTCGGCAACCCGCACACCTGGCTCGGCTCGGCGACCGCGAACCCGGTACGGGTGGGGCTGAGCTGACGCTGTCCACAACGACTCCACGCCATCCACCGGGTTATCCACAACCGTGAAGCGTTATCCACAGGTTGTGCACAGGGCTCGGAACCGTGCTCTTGACATTCCCGCTGAGCGGGCGAGACTGCCGGGGGTGACCGGAGCCGCGGAACAGCATCCTTCGGGGCGGCCCGCCGAGGCCGCCCCGGTTCCCGGCCCGCGCGCGTCCGCACCGCTCCGCGAGCCGGGCAGCGGGCCGGCGCCGGCCGCCGCGCCGAAGCGGACCCGGATCGTGCTGGCCGAGGTCTCCCGGACCGGCGACCCGGCCGACCGCACCCGTTCCGAGCTGACCCAGCAGACCCCTGTCGGCGAGACGCTCGTACAGGGGCTGATGCGCGCCCAGCTCTCCCTCGCGCTGCGGCTCAGCCTGCTGGTGCTGGTCGGGCTCGGCGGCCTGCCCTGGCTGTTCGCCATCGCGCCCACTGTCGGCCGGGTCACGGTGCTCGGGGTCAACCTGCCGTGGCTGCTGCTCGGCGTCGTGTCCTTCCCGTTCCTGATCGTCGTCGGCTGGGCGTACGTGCGCCTGGCCGAACGCAACGAGCAGGACTTCGTCGACCTGATCCGACGGCCGGAACACTGATGTCCAACGGCTACGTGGTCCCGGCGATCGTCGCCGTCACCCTGGTCACCGTCGGCATCGGCTTCTACGGGCTGCGGCTGGCCCGCACCACCTCGGACTTCCTGGTCGCGTCCCGGTCGGTCAGCCCGACCTGGAACGCCGCCGCGATCGGCGGGGAGTACCTGTCGGCGGCGAGCTTCCTCGGCGTCGCCGGGCTGATCCTCAAGTACGGCGTGGACGTGCTCTGGTACCCGGTCGGCTTCGCCGCCGGATACCTCGCGCTGCTGCTGTTCGTGGCCGCGCCGCTGCGCCGCTCCGGCGCGTTCACGCTGCCCGACTTCTGCGAGGTACGGCTCGGTTCCCGCCGGCTGCGGACGCTCGCCACCGTCTTCGTGATCTTCATCGGCTGGCTGTACCTGGTGCCGCAGTTGCAGGGCGCCGGGCTGACGCTGGCCACGCTCACCGGCTCGCCGTACCCGCTCGGCGCGCTGCTCGTCGCCGTGGTGGTGACCGCGAACGTGGCGCTGGGCGGCATGCGGGCGATCACCTTCGTGCAGGCGTTCCAGTACTGGCTCAAGCTCACCGCGCTCGCCGTACCCGCCATCTTCCTGGCGTTGCAGTGGCAGGCCGACGCCCGCCCGGCGGTGACCCCGCCCGACGGACCGACGTTCCGGACCGCGACCACAGTCGTGGTCGAGCACCGCGCGACGCTCACCCTGCCCGACGGCGACATCCGGGAGGTACGCCCCGGCGACCGCCTGGAGTTCGCCGCCGGTGACCCGGTGCCGGAGGTGTCCGGCGCGGCGACCGGCGCCACCGAATGGCTGCTGCCGGACACCGCCGGCGAGGACGACCGAGGGCTGTTCGCCACGTACTCGCTGATCCTGGCCACGTTCCTCGGCACCATGGGCCTGCCGCACGTGCTGGTCCGCTTCTACACCAACCCCGACGGCGCCGCCGCCCGCCGCACCACGCTCGTGGTGCTGGCGCTCGTCGGCGTCTTCTACCTGCTGCCCACCGTGTACGGCGTGCTGGGC
Organism: Micromonospora sp. L5; assembly: GCF_000177655.2. Lineage (NCBI taxonomy): Bacteria > Bacillati > Actinomycetota > Actinomycetes > Micromonosporales > Micromonosporaceae > Micromonospora > Micromonospora sp. L5. The sequence goes on from NC_014815.1 coordinate 6,857,436, forward strand.
CGCATCTACACCCCGCAACTGCTGGTGAGCGGCCAGACCGACGCGGTGGTGGTGCTGCTGCCCGGTGCCGCGCTCGGCGACGGCACCACCGGCCGGCTGCTCGCCGCGCTCGTCGCGGCCGGCGCGTTCGCGGCGTTCCTGTCCACCTCGTCCGGCCTGCTCACCAGCGTGGCCGGGGTGATCTCCACGGACGTGCTGGGGCGCGGCTCGGTACGCGGCTTCCGGCTCGCCACGGTGATCGCCGGCGGGGTGCCGGCGGTGCTCTCGCTGAACGTCTCCGGGCTGGACGTGTCACAGGTGGTGGGGCTGGCGTTCGCGGTGGCCGCGTCGAGCTTCTGCCCGCTGCTGGTGCTCGGCATCTGGTGGCGCGGCCTGACCGACCTGGGCGCCGCCGCCGGTGTGCTGGTCGGCGGCGGCGCGGCCGTCGGGGCGGTGCTGCTCACCGTGCTCGGCCCGCCGCTGACCGGGTGGCCGGCCACGCTCACCACCCAGCCGGCCGCGTGGACGGTGCCGCTGGCGTTCACCGTCATGGTGGTGGTGTCGACGGCGAGCCGGCGGCGGCTTCCCCGCGACGTCGGCGCCACCATGCTCCGCCTGCACACCCCGGAGTCGCTGCGCCTGTAGGCGCTACTCCCCAGGTAGGAGCAGAAGATCACCCTGCCGCCCGAGCAGCCGCTGGCCGGAGCCCGATACGGTCGGACCATGACCGATCAGCACCCCGCGCTCTCCCTTCGTGGTCTGGCCAAGCGCTTCGACACCAAGGTCGCGGTGGCGGGCGTCGACCTCGCCGTGCCGACCGGCTCGTTCTACGGCCTGCTCGGCCCGAACGGAGCGGGCAAGACCACCACCCTCTCCATGGCCGTCGGCCTGCTGCGGCCCGACGCCGGTGAGGCGAGGGTGCTCGGGTACGACGTCTGGGCCGACCCGGTCCGAGCCAAGAGCCTGCTCGGTGTGATGCCCGACGGCGTACGCCTCTTCGACCGGCTGAGCGGGGCGGAGCTGCTGGCGTACCACGGTCTGCTGCGCGGCATGGACCCGGCGGTGGTCGACCAGCGGGCGGCGGAGCTGCTCGACGTGCTGGCGCTCTCCGACGCCGGCCGCACGCTGGTGGTCGACTACTCGGCGGGCATGAAGAAGAAGATCGGGCTGGCCTGCGCGCTGCTGCACGGTCCGCGCCTGCTGGTGCTGGACGAGCCGTTCGAGGCCGTCGACCCGGTCTCGGCGGCGCTGATCCGCGACATCCTGCACCGGTACGTCGGCGGCGGCGGAACGGTGATCTTCTCCAGCCACGTGATGGAGGTGGTCGAGCGGCTCTGCTCCCACGTGGCGATCCTGGCCGAGGGCCGGATCAAGCGGGTGGGCACGCTGGCCGAGGTGCGCGGCGACCGGTCGCTGGAGGACGTCTTCGTGGAGGTGGTCGGCGGCCGGACCGCGACCGGCGAGGAGCTGTCGTGGCTGTCCCGGTGACCGTCCCCGAGCGTCCGGCCCGGCGCGTGTCGCCCTGGCACTTCGTCCGGCTCAAGCTGCGGGTGCTCGGCAACAACTTCCGGGGTCAGACCTGGCGGGTCGCGCTGTTCGTCCTCGGCCTGCTGTTCGGGCTCTGGTTCGCCGCCGTCGGGTTCTTCCTGCTCGCCGCGCCGGGGCTGGCCGGCGAGTCCCGGTACGCGCTGATGATCGCCGCGTTCGGCGGTGGCGTTCTGACGCTCGGCTGGCTGCTCCTGCCGCTCGTCTTCTTCGGCGTGGACGAGACGCTCGACCCGGCCCGGTTCGCGCTGCTGCCGCTGTCCCGCCGCACCCTGGTCACCGGTCTGCTCGCCGCCGCCCTGGTCAGCGTGCCGGCCCTGGCGACGGCGATCACGGCGGCCGGGCTGGTGGTCACCGCCGGCGCGCTCGGTGGATGGGCGGCCGCCCTGGTCGGCGCGCTCGGCGTGGTCGTCGGGCTGCTCGTCTGCCTGGCCGGTGCCCGCGCGCTGACCAGTGCGTTCGCGACGATGCTGCGCTCCCGCCGGGTACGCGACCTGGCCGCCGTGCTGCTCGCGGTGCTGGCCGCGCTGCTCGGGCCGTTGCAGTTGCTGGTGCTCGCGGCGGTACGGCAGACCGACTGGGACCGGCTGGACGGTGTGGCCCGGGTGGTCGGCTGGACGCCGTTCGGCGCACCGTGGACCGCCGGCGTGGACGTGGCCCAGGGGCGGACCGGTGCGGCGGTGGTGAAGCTGCTGATCGCGGTCGCGACGCTCGGCGTACTCCTGTTCTGGTGGTCGCGGTCGCTGGAGTCGGCGATGGTGGGCACCGCGAGCAGCGGCCCCGCGCGGACGCCGCGCGCTGTGGCCGGCGGCGCGGTCGCGCAGCTCTTCCCCCGCGCGGTGGGCTGGGCCCGGCGGGACCGGTTCGGCGCGATCGTCGCCCGGGAGTGCCGCTACTGGTGGCGGGACGCCCGCCGCCGGGCCAACCTGATCACCGTCGCAGTGGTCGGCGTGTTCGTGCCGCTGATGGTCAACCTGGGCGGCCCCGCGTTCCTGTCCGAGGGCGGCGCCGCGTTCGACCAGGCGACAGCCGATTCCTCACCGGCGATGGTCAGCCTCACCATGGTCTTCGTGGGGGCGCTCGCGTCGTTGACGCTCGCCAACCAGTTCGGCTTCGACGGCAGCTCGTTCGCGGCGAACGTGGTCGCCGGTGTGCCGGGGCGGGTGGAGCTGCGGGCCCGGATGGCCGCGTTCTCGATCTACGTGGTGCCGATGCTCCTCGTGATCGCGGTCGCGCTGGCCGTCGTCCTCGGTCGGCCCGAATGGCTCGGCGTGATGGGTGGCGCGTTGTTCGCCGCGTACGGCTGCGGGCTCGCGATCAACGCGTTCGTCTCAGTGCTCGGCGCGTACTCGCTGCCCGAGTCGAGCAACCCGTTCGCCCTGAACAGCGGCGCGGGATTCACAAAGGGCCTGCTCACCCTGGTCTCCATGGTCGGCTCCGCGGTCGTGGCGGTGCCGTTCGTGGTGGCCGCCGCGCTGCTCGGCGACGTGTGGCTCTGGCTGGCGCTGCCGGCCGGGCTGGCGTACGGCGGGGGTGCGGCGCTGCTCGGCGCGTACATGGCCGGGGACACACTCGATCACCGGCAGCCGGAGCTGCTGGCGAATGTCACCCCGAGGCGCTGATGCCTGTCGTCGAAGCGGTCGTCACCGTCCCGGTCCCTCCGGAGCTGGCGTTCGCCGTCTCCCAGACCACCGCCCCGGTGCGGTACCGCTGGGATCCGTTCGTCCGCGAGCAGCACTTCGTCAACGGCGCGACGCGGCCCGGCCGGGGCGTGCGCACGTACACCCGCTCCCGGCACGGCCTGGTGATGGTCAGCGAGTACGTGTCCTGGTCACCGCCGACGAACGTCGGCATGAAGATGGTGCGCGGACCGTGGTTCTTCGAGCGGTTCGGCGGCGGCTGGCGCTTCGCGCCCGGCCCGGATCCCGGCACCACGATCGCGACGTGGCGGTACAACTTCCGCTGCCGGCCCGCGTTCCTGCGCCCAGTCGCCGAGCGGATCGGGGAGTGGTTGCTCGGGCGCGACATCCGGCGCCGGATCGCCGGGTACGCGGCCGGCTGCGCCGACCCGGAGGTGCTGGCCGCCGCCCGCCGGTTGCTCGGCGACGACTGATCCGCGCGTCTCGGGCTGCCGTCAGGCGGTGCGGCGCATCGCCGCGTAGACGTGGTGGCCGTCGCCGACGCTGAGCACGTTCACCAGGTCCCAGCCGTAGTTCGACAGGTGCTCGACCGCCGCCATGAGCGGCGGGAACCCGCTGCTGCCCCACTTGTGCCGGGCGATGACCATCAGGTGCCGGTACGGGTAGGCACGGAGATCGACCTGACCACCGAGAACGGCGTCGGCGCTGACCATCCGGTCCTGGGCGAGCTTCTGCGGTGGGACGAGAGCCATGCCCGGCAGGGTAGGGCGTTCCGTCGAGCCTCGCCCGGTGGCGGGCGGCACAATGTTTCACGTGAATCCAGAGCCGGGCGCGCAGATCCACTCCACCGATCCGTTCGCGGCGCCGGCCGCGCAACGCTCGCCGGTACGCCGGCTGCGCGGGCGGCTGGCCGCCCCGGTGACGCTCTGGACCGCGCCCGGTCCGGCCGGGCTGACCGTCTCATCCACGCTGGTGGCCGAGGGCGAACCGGACCGGCTGCTCGGCCTGGTCGACCCGGAGTCGGACCTGTGGGCGGCGATCGAGGAGGCGGGACGGTTCGCGGTGGCCCCGCTGGGTCCGCAGCACCGGCAGCTCGCCGACCGCTTCGCCGGGCTGTTCCCGTCGCCCGGCGGCCTGTTCGCGCTCGACGCCTGGACCGAGACGCCGTACGGCCCGGTGCCCGCCGACGCCGGCGGGTGGGCGGGCTGCCGCCTGGACACCGCCCGCGAGTACGGCTGGGGCCTGCTGGTCGAGGCCACGATCGAGTCGGTGGACCTGCCCCGGGACACACCCCCGTTGCTGCACTACCGGGGCCGCTACCACGACCTCCCCGGCTGACCCCTCTCCTCCGTCGATCATGAGGTTGGCCGCGCTCCGCGTCCGATTTGTCGCCGTCAACCTCATGATCGACCGGGTGGGGGGTGACCGGTTAGCGGAGTGACGTGGGTCACTGGGCGCAGTGGGGGTGCCGTTCGGCGCAGCCGTTCGCCGCCCGGCGGCGGAGCCTTCCCGGGCCGGGAGCGCGCTCTCTACCGTGCGCGAAACTCCCCCACGCCTTGCGAAGGTGGTGATCCACAGATGTCCACGGACACACCCGCGTCCGCACCCGCCGAGTCGGCGGCGGAACGGTACCTCGCCGTCCAGCGGTCGGACGAGTTCGCCGGGTTGCGGCGCACGCTGCGCGGCTTCGTCTTCCCGATGACCGTCGCGTTCTTCCTGTGGTACGCGCTCTACGTCATCCTCTCCGCGTACGCGCGGGGATTCATGGGCACGAAGCTGATCGGCAACATCAACGTCGCCCTGGTCTTCGGCCTGCTCCAGTTCGTCTCCACGTTCCTCATCGCCTGGTTCTACTCGCGGTTCGCCAGCCGCCGGATCGACCCGGTCGCCGACCGGATCCGCGACGAGATGGGGGAGGTGACCCATGAACACGGTCCTCGCGGCTGAGGCGGGCAGCACCACCGCCCGGAACCTCACCATCACGCTGTTCCTGGTCTTCGTGGCGATCACGCTGGCGATCACCGTCTGGGCCAGCCGGCAGACCAAGACCGCCACCGACTTCTACGCCGGCGGCCGGTCCTTCTCCGGCTTCCAGAACGGCATGGCGATCGGCGGCGACTACATGTCGGCGGCGTCCTTCCTGGGCATCGCCGGAATCATCGCGCTCTACGGCTACGACGGCTTCCTCTACTCGATCGGCTTCCTGGTCGCCTGGCTGGTGGCGCTGCTGCTCGTGGCCGAGCTGCTGCGCAACTCCGGCCGGTACACGATGGCGGACGTCCTGGCGTTCCGGATGCGGCAGCGGCCGGTCCGGACCGCGGCGGCGGTCTCCACCATCACGGTGTCGATCTTCTACCTGCTGGCCCAGATGGTCGGCGCCGGCGCGCTCGTCGCCCTGCTGCTCGGCATCAAGCCGGGCACCACGTTCCTCGGCATGGACGCCGACACCGCCAAGGTCGCCACCATCATCATGGTCGGCGCCCTGATGATCATCTACGTGACCGTCGGCGGCATGAAGGGCACCACGTACGTCCAGATCGTCAAGGCGTTCCTGCTGATGGGCGGCGCGCTGGCGATGACGCTGCTGGTGCTCGCCAAGTACAAGTTCAACCTGTCCTCGCTGCTCGGCGACGCGGCCAGCGCCTCGGGCAAGGGAGCGGCGTTCCTCGAACCCGGGTTGCGCTACGGCGTGGAGACACCCGGCGACGCGCTGAAGACGTTCTACAGCAAGATGGACCTGCTCTCGCTGGGCATCGCGCTGGTCCTCGGCACGGCCGGCCTGCCGCACATCCTGATCCGCTTCTACACCGTGCCGACCGCGCGGGCGGCCCGGAAGAGCGTGCTCTGGGCGATCGGCATCATCGGCACGTTCTACCTGCTCACCCTGGCGCTCGGCTTCGGCGCGGCGGCGATCGTCGGCGGGTCGGAGATCACCGCACAGGACAAGGCGGGCAACACCGCGGCGCCACAGCTCGCCGAGAAGCTGGGGGAGCAGTTCCTCGGCGGGGACCTGGGCGGCGCGACACTGCTGGCGATCATCGCAGCGGTCGCGTTCGCCACGATCCTCGCGGTGGTCGCCGGGCTCACACTGGCGTCGTCGTCCAGCCTGGCGCACGACTTCTACGCCAACGTGGTGAAGAACGGGCAGGCGTCGGAACGGCAGGAGGTGACAGTCGCCCGCATCTCCGCGCTGGTGATCGGCGCGGTCTCGATCGTCCTGTCGATCTACGCGCAGAACCTGAACGTGGCGTTCCTGGTCGCGCTGGCGTTCGCGGTCGCCGCGTCGGGCAACCTGCCGGCGATCCTCTACAGCCTGTTCTGGAAGCGGTTCAACACCTCGGGCGCGGTCTGGGCCATCTACGGCGGCCTGCTCGCCGCCGTGGTGCTCGTCTTCTTCTCGCCGGTCGTCTCCGGCGCGCCGACGGCGATGTTCCCCGACCACGACTGGCAGTGGTTCCCGCTGTCGAACCCGGGCATCATCTCGATCCCGTTCGGCTTCCTGTGCGGCTGGCTCGGCACGATCCTGTCCAAGGAGAGCGACGAGGAGAAGTACGCGGAGCTGGAGGTGCGCTCGCTCACCGGAGCCGGCGCGCACTGATCACCACGGTCGAGCGGGGCCCCTGCCTTACGCGGGGGCCCCGCCTCGCGTGTATAGGCTGACCGCCATGAAGGTCGCTCCCCGCTTCGGTACCGGACACCGCATCCTCGTCACCGGCGGCGCCGGTTTCGTCCCGTCCCACCTGGTCGACCGGCTCGTCGAGCGCGGCTGCACCGTGGTGGTGCTGGACAACTTCGTCACCGGGTCCAAGGACAACGTGGCCCACCTGCTGGACAAGCCGACCTTCACGCTCGTCGAGGCGGACATCTCCGACGGCCTGCCGCAGCACCCGGCGATGGCCGAGCGGTTCGACGCGATCCTGCACATGGCGTCCCCGGCCAGCCCCACCGACTTCGAGAAGCTGCCGGTGGAGATCCTCCGGGTCGGCTCGGTGGCCACGCTGGCTCTGCTGGAGCGGGCCACCGACGACGGCGCGCGGTTCCTGATGGCCTCCACCTCCGAGGCGTACGGCGACCCGAAGGAGCACCCGCAGCGGGAGACGTACTGGGGCAACGTCAACCCGATCGGCATCCGGAGCGTCTACGACGAGGCGAAGCGCTTCTCCGAGGCGGCCACCATGGCCTACCACCGCAGCCGGGGCACCGACACCGCGATCGTGCGGATCTTCAACACGTACGGCCCGCGGATGCGCCCGGACGACGGCCGGGCCATCCCGACGTTCATCTCCCAGGCGCTGCGCGGCGAGCCGATCACTGTGCACGGCACCGGCAACCAGACCCGTTCGATCTGTTACGTCGACGACCTGGTGCGCGGCATCCTGCTGCTGCTCGACTCGACCGAGACCGGGCCGATCAACTGCGGCACCGAGCACGAGATGTCGATGCGGCAACTGGCCGAGACGATCGTGTCACTCACCGGAAGCACGTCCGAGGTGAGCTACATCACTCGCGCCTCCGACGACCCGGAGATGCGCCGCCCGGACCTGACCCTCGCCCGCGAACTGCTCGGATACGAGCCGAGCGTCACGCCCGAAGACGGCCTCCGACGCACGATCGAGTACTTCCGCGGGCGTCTCGGGTACTGAACCCGCCGGGGACGCGGCTGACATCGGGGCGCGTACGAGGGCGTCGGTGGCCGGGCCGACCTACCCTCGGTTACATGTCAGCGACCTCGTCTGCCGGCGCCCCGCTCCCCCGACACCTGAACCGGGGCGCGGGCCGCGCCGCGGTTCCCGGCTCCGGCCGCGGCGCCACCGGGCGCGCCCGCCCCTCGGAAGCCACGTGGTACCCCGCACACGACGAGGCGCCCCGCTCCGGCGGTCCCGGCGGCCCGGCCGGGCCGACCGGTCCCGGTGGTCCGGGCGGCGGCGGTCCGGGTGCGTCCGGCCGGCGTGGTCCCCGGCCGCGCTGGGGGCGCATCGGTCTGGTGGCGGGTGTCGCGGTGCTGGTGCTGGCGCTGCTCGGCGGCCTCGGCGCCTGGTTCTACGCCCGCAACCTTGACGACGACCTGGCGCGCACCGATCCGTTCGCCGGGATCACCGGCGGGCGGCCGGCCAAGCAGGTCGAGGGCGCGTTCAACATCCTGCTCGTGGGCAGTGACTCGCGGGATCCGGACGCCCCGGTCGACGGCTCCGGCAAGTGGCGCGCGGACACCGTGATCGTCATGCACATCCCCGCCGACCACAAGAGCGCCTACCTGGTCTCGGTGCCGCGTGACCTGTACGTGCCGATCCCGGAGAGCGCCGGCGCGTCCTGCGACTCCGGCTCGCGCAACAAGATCAACGCGGCGTTCGCGTTCGGCGGCCTGCCGCTCGCGGTGAAGACCGTGGAGTGCTTCACCGACGTACGGATCGACCACGTGATGGCCATCGACTTCGGCGGTTTCAAGGAGGTCACCGACGCCCTGGGCGGGGTCGACCTCAAGGTGGAGCGGACCATCACCTCGATCCACAAGCCGTACCGGACGTTCACCAAGGGTGTGAACCACATGAACGGCGCCGAGGCGCTGGACTGGGTCCGGCAGCGCAAGCAGTTCCCGGACGGCGACTTCGCCCGGATGCGGCACCAGCAGGAGTTCCTGAAGGCGCTGATGGACAAGGCGGCCAGCACCGGGACGCTCACCAACCCGAAGAAGCTGAACGACTTCCTCAAGGCGGTGACCGCCGCCGTCACGGTCGACCAGGGATTCTCGTTGACCGACATGGCAGTGCAGTTCCGCAGCCTGCGGGGCGAGAACCTGACGTTCGTCACCAGCCCGCACCTGGGCGGCCAGACCATCGACGGCCAATCGGTGGTGGTCTCCGACCGGGAGAAGGCGCTGGCGATGTACAAGGCCATCGCCGCGGACCGGATGGCCGAGTGGATGCAGGCCAACCAGAAGGGTTCGGGCGACAACGCGGGCGGCTGACGCCGGCACGACATGACCGGTCTCGCGCGTTAGGACCTCGCCACCACGGAGGCCAACCGCCGACCGGCTCCTTACCCCTGCCCGTTCGGCCACAACCCGAAGATGTCGGCCGGTATTGACGGGAATTGCGACCCTACGAGGTCGCGAGAACGGGAACAGATACGTAAAGTGGTCCCGCCCCCGATCACCGAGCTGGAGCACGCATGTCGGTCCAGACCAGCCGTCGCCCGCAGTCACCGGCACCCGGATCATCCGGGCGGGTCCCTCCGGTCATCCCCACACAGCCCGGTTCCGGCGGTCGCGGTCCCGGCGGTGGCAAGAAGAAGCGCACCAAGCGCAAGGACCCGCTCTGGGCGAAGCTCACGCTGGTGCTGGGCGCGGTGCTGATGGTGACCAGCGGCGTCGCGATCGTCGGCAGCAAGGCGGTCATCGGTCAGGCCACCAACAACATCGCCCAGCGCAACCTGCTCGGTGAGGCCGGCAAGTCCGACGCCGAGGGCGGCAGCAGCCTCGAAGGCCCGATCGACATGCTGCTGCTCGGCGTGGACGCACGGGCCCGCTGGGCCGCCGACGACGTCCGGTCGGACACGATCATCATCCTGCACATCCCGGCCAGCCACGACCAGGCGTACCTGATCTCGATCCCCCGGGACACCGAGGCGCGTATCCCGGCCTTCGAGAAGAGCGGCTACAAGGGCGGCACCGACAAGATCAACGCGGCCTTCTTCCACGGCGCCCAGAACGGCGGCGGCTGGGAGGGCGGCGCCCAGTTGATGGCCAAGACGATCAAGTCGATGACCGGCATCGGCTTCGACGGCGCCGCGATCATCAACTTCGGCGGCTTCAAGAGCGTGATCGACGCGCTCGGCTCGGTGCGGATCTGCGTCAGCCACGAGGTCAAGTCGCACCACATGTCGTACGTCGACGGCAAGCCGATGTGGAACGCCGACGCGAAGAAGACCGGCAAGCCGTACAAGGCAGTGGTGCACAAGAAGGGCTGCCGGGAGATGGAGGGCTGGGAGGCGCTCGACTACTCCCGCCAGCGCTACGGCCTGCCGAACAGCGACTACGACCGGCAGCAGAACCAGCAGCAGCTGATCAAGGCGATGGCCAAGAAGGCCACCGAGGGCGGCATGCTCACCAACCCGATCAAGCTGAACTCGCTGATGAAGGCGGCCGGCAAGGCGTTCGTCCTGGACGCCGGCGGCGTGCCGATCGCCGACTTCATCTTCACGCTCAAGAACCTCAACGGGAACGACCTGGTCACCCTGCGGACCAACGGCGGCACCTTCGCCGGCAACGGCAACGGCCGGGAGACGTTCAACGAGGCGACGATGGACATGTTCCAGGCGGTCAAGAACGACAAGCTGGCCGACTTCGTGGTGAACAACCCGGACGTCCTCTCCACCCGTAAATGACCCGCTGACCTGCGCGAAAGCGATACCGGTCGGCCGATTCCCCCCGTAGCCTGACGTGAGCGGGTCTCATGTCGCGGCTACGGGGGGATCGTCACGTCCAGGCCAGCACGGAACCGACGCGGGCGGGGTGGACCCGCCCGCTGGGCCCGGTTCCTGCTCGGCACCGGGCTCGTCCTGGTCCTGCTCGCCACGCTCGGCGTCGCCGGACTGCACTGGCTCACCTCGCGCTACGACCGCACCGTGGCCAAGGAGCAACTGCTCGACCCGGCCGCCCGCAACAAGCGGACAGACCTGGACGGCGCGCTCAACTACCTGCTGATCGGCTCCGACCACCGGCCCGGCGCGAACCCGGAGGACCAGCGCTCCGACAGCATCCTGATCGTGCACGTACCGGCCGGGATGCGGCAGGCGTACCTGATCTCCGTGCCGCGCGACCTGCTGGTGGCGCTCCCCGCGGCACCAGGCTTCCCCGGCGGCCAGGACAAGGTCAACGCCGCGTACGAGCACGGCGGCGGCGGTGAGGGCGGCGCGCGGCTGCTCAGCACCACCCTGAGCCGGCTCACCGGGATCCGCTTCGACGGCGCCGCACTCGTCGACTTCTCCGGCTTCAAGCAGGTGATCGACCAGCTCGGCGGCATCCGGATGTGCGTGGACACGCCGGTGCGCTCGATCCACACCCGGCACCAGTTCGACGCCGGCTGCCAGCAGATGGACGGCGCGCGGACGCTCGACTACGTGCGGCAGCGCTACGACCTGCCCGGCGGCGACTACGACCGGCAGCGGCACCAGCAGCAGATGCTGCGGGCGGTGCTCGACCGGGCGCGCGAGACGCGGCTGCGCAGCGACCCGGTCAAGCTGGACCGCGTGCTGCGCGCGGCCGGCGGGGCGCTGACCGTGGACACCAACGGCGTACCCCTGGACGAGCTGTTGTTCGCGCTGCGCGGCCTGCCCGCGGACGCCCTGCGCGGGGTCCAGGTGCCCTCCTACCCGCAGACCATCGACGGCGTCTCGTACGTGGTGCTGGACAACGGCGGCGGCGGGCTGTTCACCGCGCTGCGCGACACGCGCGTACCGGAATGGGCCGGCGCCAACCCGCGCTGGGTCAACCGGCTGTGAGCGCCGTGGGCGACTAGGCTTGGTTACCGTGTTCGGAGCCTCACTACCCAGCGTGCCCGCGTCGGCCGTGCCCGACGACGTCTACCTGCTCGACGTCCGCGAGGACGACGAGTGGGCCGCCGGCCACGCGCCGGCCGCCCACCACCTGCCGATGACCGAGCTGCCCGCCCGGATCGCCGAGATCCCGCAGGACCGCGACGTGGCGGTGATCTGCCGCTCGGGCGGCCGGTCCGCCCAGGTGGTCGGCTACCTCATGCGCAACGGCTGGGACCAGGTGCGCAACGTCGACGGCGGGATGGGCGACTGGGCCGCCGCCGGCCGTCCGGTGGTCACCGACGACGGGCAGCCGGGCCGGGTCGCCTGAGTCGGTGACGCGGCCATGACCGTCCCCCTGGTCTTCGCCCATCGCGGCGCCTCGTACGACCTGCCGGAACACACGCTCGCCGCCTACCTGCGCGCTCTCGACGAGGGAGCGGACGGGCTGGAGTGCGACGTCCGGCTGACCCGTGACGGGCATCTGGTCTGCGTGCACGACCGCCGGCTGGACCGCACCAGCAACGGCCGCGGGCTGGTCAGCGCGCGGACGCTCGCCGAACTGGAGGCGCTGGACTTCGGCTCCTGGCACCGGGCCGGGACGCTTGCCGAGGACGACGCGCCGCTGGACGAGTCGCACACCCGGCTGCTCACGCTGGAGCGGCTGCTCGACGCGGTGCTGGCCGCCGGGCGGCCGGTCCGGCTGCTGATCGAGACCAAGCATCCGTCCCGCTACCGGGGCGAGGTCGAGCGCCGCCTGGTCGAGATGCTGCGCCGGTACGGGCTGGCCGAGCCCCGCCCGGACCATCCCGTCCAGGTGACGGTGATGTCGTTCTCGCCGCTCGCCGTACGCCGGGTCCGGGAACTCGCCCCGGCGCTGCCCACCGTGCTGCTGCTGGAGATGCTGCCGCGTCTGCTGCCGCTGGGCCGGCTGCCGTTCGGCAGCCGGATCGCCGGCCCGGGTGTGGACCTCGTCCGGGCCCGCCCGCGGCTGGTGCCCGCGCTGCGCGCCGCCGGCAACTCGGTGTACGTCTGGACCGTCAACGAGCCGGAGGACCTGGAACTCGTGCTCGAAGCCGGCGCGGACGGGGTGATCACGGACCGGCCGGCCCACGCGCTGGCCCGGTTGGGCCGGTGAGTCCCGTCGATCGGTACCGGGGACGGTCGACCGGCCGGGGGTGTCACGGACGCGGGCGGCGCGGCACACTCGGGACATGCCGGAGCGAACCGACTACCCCGCCTTCATCGCCGGCCACACCGCAGTGATCAACATGATCAACTCGGGCGAGTCAGGTCTCGCCGTGCTCACCCGCCTGCTCCGCGAGGTCGAACCGGCGGTCGGCGCCGCCGGTCTGGTCTTCGTGGAGTTCACCCCGGCCGGGGGACGGGTGATCGCGGCGACCGGCAGCGCCGAGTTCGTCCTCGGCCGCCCGCTGCCCGCCACCGACCCCGCCACCGTCTGCCTGCTCGCCGGCCCGCCGGTGCGGGAGGTCCGGGTCGACGCGATCCCGGGCGCGCTCGCCGTCGAGGTCGCCGGCCGGGGCCTCTGCCGGATGATCGTGGCACGTGCCGAGGTCGGCGGGCTGACAGTCGGCAGCCTGCACGCGCTCTACCCGCTGGGCGAGCCGCTGCAACCCTCGCAACGTGCCGTCATCGGCTACATCGCCGCGTGCATCGCCCACATGTACGGCGACCAGACCGGCCTGCCCGTACACGGGGACGGCCCGGTCGTGGCGGCGCTCGCCGACGGCCTCGCGGTGGTGGACCGGGACGGACGTGTCCGGCTCTGGAACCCGGCCGCGGTCGAGGTGACCGGCCGGCCGGCGGACGAGGCGTTGAGCCGGCCGCTGCCGTTCCCGCTGCCACCGCCCGGCCAGGTGCTCGACCACCGGCTGCCGGACGGCCGCTGGCTGCGGATCACCTCCGGCGAACTGCCCGGCCCGAACGCGCTGCGCGTGGTCAGCTTCCGCGACACCACCGACCAGCAGCGGCGCGACCACGACCGGGACCTGTTCGTCGCGGTGACCAGCCACGAGCTGCGGACGCCGGTCACCGTCATCAAGGGGTACGCGGACACGCTCACCGACCACTGGGACTCGCTGAGCGACGGCGACCGCAGGCAGGCCGCCCGGATCATCGGCCAGCGCGCCAACGAACTGGCCCGCCTGGTCGACCGGCTGCTGACCGCCGCCACCGAGAACCGTCCCGGTGGCGAACCGGCCGCGCCGTTCGACCTGGTCGACGCGTTACGCGCGGCGGTGGTGGACCTGCCGGCGGACGTCCGGCACCGGATCGTGCTCGACCTGCCCGGCGACCTGCCCAAGGCGCTCGGCGACCGGCACAGCCTCGCCACGGTGCTCACCGAACTGGGCACCAACGCCGGGAAGTACTCGCTGCCGGACACGCCGATCGAGATCACCGCCGAGGCGAACGAGCGGACCGTCTCGTTCCGGGTGGCCGACCGGGGCATCGGCATCCGGCCGGAACACGTGGAGCGGGCCTTCGACCGGTTCTGGCAGGGGGAGTCCGGCGACCGCCGCCGGTATCCCGGCGCCGGGCTCGGTCTCTATCTCGTCCGCCAGATCGTTGAACAGCAGAATGGATGGGTATCCCTCCGGCCCAGAGCCGGTGGCGGTACGGTCGCAGAGGTGCGGCTGCCCCGGGGTTGACCGGGGCGCTCACGGGCGGGGAAGGAACGACGTGTCGACTGGTCCGGCCGAACGGTCGTGGTGCGTGGTGGTGCCCCACGACCCCACCGGCGCGCGCCTGGCCCGGCACCGGCTCGCCGACGAGCTGACCGGTGTTGTACCCCCGGTCCTGGTGGCCGACCTGGTCGCGGTCCTCGCCGAACTGGTCGGCAACGCGGTCCGGCACGCCGACGCGCTGCCGGGCGGGGTCGTGCGGGTCGCCTGGCGGCTGCGCCCGACCGAGCAGGGGCCGAGCGTCGAACTCCGGGTCACCGACGGCGGATCAGGCGCCGGCCCGTGCATGCGTACCGCCTCGCCGGACGCGGCGGACGGGCGAGGGCTGCACATCGTCGCCGGGCTCGCCAGCGGCTGGGGCGTGGAGCGCGACGGCCTGGGCCAGAGCGTGTGGGCGCGGTTCGACCCGGTCCCGGCGCAGCGGACGGACCTGGTCGCGGCCGGCTGACCGACCCGGCGGGCGGGTCCGGCCCCCATCGCCGAGACCCGGCCTCTAGGCTGTCTCGCCATGAGCGAGCGGAGCGGAGCGGGCGCATGAGCAAGCGTCGGAAGAACCAGCGGGCCGGCGAGGCCACCCCGAAGCGGGAGAAGGTGCGCGACGTCTTCGTGCCCCGGCCGTTCGAGGGCCTGGCGGACGAGCCGGAGTGGATCGCCCTGCGCGAGCTGGTCCCGGCCGCGTCCGCGCCGCTGCGGCTGACCCCGGAACTGATCGAGGAGTACGGCGACCGGCCGGTCACGCTGGCCACCGTACTGCCGATGGCCGCCCCGGCGATGACCAAGCCCGACGGGCGGGTCTTCATCGGCCTGCAACGGCACCAGCAGTCCGGCGACGTCTCCCGTGACCTGGCCGACGCGCTGATCTCCGCGCTGCGCACCGAGCCGGGCGGCCAGGTGAGCGTGCCGCCGCTGCCCGGGCCGGGCCCCCGCCTCCAGGACATCCTGGTGGACGGCCCGCTGGAGATCACCATGCACGACGGGTTCGACTTCTGGCTCGACCCGGGCGCCGCCGACGACCCGAACGTCCAGGCGTCCCTGGAGCGGGCCAACTCGGCGATCTACCCGACCGTCAAGCTGGCCGCCGCGCCGGCCGCGTACTGGTGTCAGGTGCCGGAGAAGGCCCACGTGCGCCTGGTCCTGCCGGAGGACGAGGACGCCGCGCTGGACGCGCTGTCCCGGCTCGCCGCGGCGGGCGCGCTGACGCTCGGCGACGACACGAAGTTCGCGGGCATGTTCCGGGCGCACGGGCGCCTCGCGCCGGTCTGGGACCTGCCGGAGGACACCCCGGCCGCCGAGTGGGAGGCGCCGGTGGCGGAGTTCGCCAAGCGCTACGCCGAGGCGGTCGCGGAGCGGGAGCCGCTCGACGCGGCCGGCCGCCGGGCCCGCCAGGGCCTGCTCGGCCGGCAGCTGACGCTGCGCTGACGTCTCCGGGTCAGGCGGCCCCGCCCTTCTCCCGCACCAGCGGGCAGGACATGCAGCGCGGGCCGCCCCGCCCGGAGCCCAGCTCCGACCCGGCGATGGCGATCACCTCGATGCCGGCCCGTTCCAGTTGCGCGTTGGTCTCCACGTTGCGCTCGTAGCCGACGCACAGCCGGGGCGCGATCGCGAGCGTGTTGTTGCCGTCGTCCCACTGCTCGCGTTCGGCGGTGACCGGGTCGAGGCCGGTGTCGATCACCCGGAGCTGGTCGAGGTCCATCGCGTCGGCGGCGGCCCGCAGGAACGGCGCCGGCCCGTCGACCCGCAGGTCGTCGCCGTCCGTACCGGCGATGACCGTGTACGCGGACATCTGGTCGGCGACGTTCGCGTACATCAGCACGGCGTCGACGTCGACCATGGTGCAGATCGTGTCCAGGTGCATGGTGGCGCGTTCCTGCGCGATCGGCACCACCAGGATGGTGTGCGCCAGCCCGGCCGCGAACACCTGCCGGGCCAGCCGTTCCGCGCCGGCCGGGGTGGTGCGTTCGCCGACGCCGACGGCGAGCACGCCCGGCGCGAGCAGCAGCACGTCGCCGCCCTCCAGGTGCTCCAGCCGGGGGTGGTAGACGAACTCGGTGCCGACGAAACGCGGGTGGTAGCGGTAGATCGCATCGGTGAGCGTGGTCTCCCGCCGCCGGGCCGGCATGGCCAGGCTGGTCACACCGACCCGGTCGCCGATCCAGACCGACGAGTCGCGGGTGAACAGCAGGTTGGGCAGCGGATCGATGACGAAGTCGTGCCGGTCCATGAGCGTCCAGACCAGACCGCCGGGGCGGTCGGCGCCGATCCGCAGTTCCTCGTGGGCGAGCCCGGCGGTGAGCACGTCGGCCAGTCCGGCCGGGTCGAGGTACGCCAGATGGTCGGCGACCCGGCGTCGCAGCGTGTGGCCGAGCCGGCGGGACCGTAGCACCCGGTCGGTCAGCTCGGCCCGGGCGTCCGCCACGGCGAGCGTCTCGACCAGCAGGTCGGCCAGGTAGAGCACCTCGACCCCGCGGGACCGCAGCGCCGCCGCGAACGCGTCGTGCTCCTCCTGCGCGCGTCCCACCCATGGGATAGCGTCGAAGAGGAGACTGTCGTTGTTCCGCGGGGTGAGGCGGGCCAGTTCCGGTCCCGGGCGGTGCAGCAGCACCGTCCCGAGGCGGGCGACTTCGCTGTCCACATAGTGGGTCACTCCCGCAGCCTAGGGCAGGCTTGCGCACCATCCGGAAAAGAAGTGTGGATGAATATGGCATTCATCCGCACTCACTCCGGCGGTCCAACTTGCCGAGCCCCCGGGTGCGCAACGTAGGGTAGTGGAGACATAACTTCGAGAGACCTTTTGCCGGAGGTCGCGATGACTGTCTTTCCCGCTCGTCGAGCCGTACCGAGCAGGGCACTGCCGCCCCGCACGGTGCCGCACTCCCGGGTCGAGCCCACCTCGGTGCTCGAGCCGGCCCGACCGACTCCATTGGAGTGGGCCCGGCGTCGCCGGGCGGAGCGGGGGGCCCGCCGGTTGGAAGCGGCAGGGGCCCGCGCCCTGGGCCAGCTCGACCATCTCGGTCCCGCGTGGCACGTCATCGAGTGGCCCCGGACGGACCCGGCGGACATGCTGCTCGACCGCGGTCGCGACGACCGGGCCGGGTTCCTGGCCATCGGTCCGAGCGGTCTGTTCGCTGTCACCATCGCCGACCACGGCCGGGCCCGCGTGCTCGTGGCCGGAGACGTGGTCCAGATCAACGGCAAGCGCCCGCCGTACGTGGCGGAGGCGCGCCGGGACGCCAAGCGGGCCAGCAAGGCCCTCTCCGACGCGGTCGGCCTGCCGATCCCGGTGACCCCGGTGCTGACGTTCGTCGGCTCCGGGGTGATCAGCGTCTACGGCCTGCCGAAGGACTGCCTCATGGCCACCCACCGCGAGCTGGACCGCCTGCTCGTGGCCGGTGGGAACCGGATCAGCCCGGCCACCGCCGAGAAGCTCTCCCGCGTCGCGCAGGCGCCGGCGACGTGGTTCAACGGCACGTACCGTCCAACCGCCGACTACCGGTGGTATGACGAGGGCCGAACGGCCGCTGACAAGCAGGCCGCCCGCCGGTAACGTCTCCGGCGACGCCACGCGGCCCACGGCACCGCCCCGACTGGTTCCGTCGGTCCGCGCCGTCGCCGGCCGCCCGGCAGCCGATGCTTCCGCCGCACCGACCGGCTAGCGTGGACAGACCGTCGGTGTACATAGGAGGCGCGGTGGCCCACGTCGAACTCTCACTCTCGGAAGTGTTCGCGCCCGCGGCATCCACCGAGCAGGAGTCCGACAACTTCGGGCAGTGGTCCGGCATGGTCTCCCGGGCCGCCGAGCCGTGCCTGCTGATCGACGCCGGCACCACTGTCGTGGCGATCTCCTCGTCCGGCTGCGACCTGCTCTGCCTGGGCGCCCCGGAGGACGTGATCGGTCTGCCGCTGCTGGAGGGCGGCCTGCGCCTGGTCGACTTCACGGCGAGCCCGAGCGAGCTGACCGAGCAGGAGACCGACAAGATCCCGCCGCTGCTCGCGCTGCACTCCGGGCGGCTCGCCCGCGGCCTGCTGCGGGTTCAGGGGCCCGGCTCCGACGCCGGCCGGACGGTCGACGCCATCTCCACGCCGGTGCTCACCGACGGCGCGGTGGCCGGCTCGCTCACCTTCCTCTCCGCGGTCTGACCCGCGACGAGACCCGGCGCCCTTCACCCCGGGCCGGTCATCCTCCTACGATGGCCTCGGCCCCACCACACGACGACATCCCTCGATGCCCGAGGACGCCCCCGTGCCCCGCACCCCACGCCCCCGACGCCGCCACCGTCCGCTGGCGCTGCTGACGCTGCTCGCCCTCGCCGCCTGCGGCACCCCGCCCGAGCTGCGTGCGCCACCCGCCGCCGCCACGCCCGTCCCGGTCCCGTCGGCGTCCGCCACGCCCAGCCCGAGCGCGACATCGGCCCCACCGACGCCCGTCCTCCCGCCCACGCTCTCCCCGTCCGTACCGGCGTCCGCGGCGTCCTGCCGGGGGCGGCCCTCCGGCGACCGGATCGTCGCGCTGCTGCGCGGATCCGCCGGCGTACTGCCCCGCGACGTCCGGGTCACCGTGGCGACCGGTCCGCTCTGCGCCGAGGGCTGGCAGTACACCGTGCTGACGGTCACCGGGCACGAGGAGTTGCAGGTGGTCACGCGCGGCGAGAGCGGCACGCCGCGCCTCGTCACCGCCGGCACGGACGTGTGCGGCGTCGAGGTACGGACCGTGGCGCCGGTCGGCATCCGTACCCTGGCCTGCGACGGCACGCCGGGTGCGTAGGCTGGTCGGCATGCCGGGAACACCGCCGACCCGCTTCGTCTACCTGGGCCCCGAGGGCACCTTCGCCGAGCAGGCCCTGCGAACGGTGCCCGCCGCCGAGCGCGGGGACCGCACACCCGCCCGCAGCGTCGGCGAGGCGCTCGACGCGGTACGCGCCGGGGAGGCGGACGCGGCGCTGGTGCCGCTGGAGAACTCCATCGGCGGCGCGGTCGGGGTGACGCTCGACGAACTGGTCGAGGGCGACCCGCTGGTGATCACCCGCGAGGTGGTACTGCCGGTGGAGTTCGTGCTGGCCGCCCGCACCGGCACCACGCTGTCCGACGTCCGCTCCGTCGCGGCCCACCCGCAGGCGTCCACCCAGTGCCGGGGGTGGCTGCGGGAGCACCTGCCCGACGCCACAGTGGTCGACGTGCTCTCCAACGGCGCCGCGGCGGCCGGTGCGGCGAGCGGCGAGTACGACGCCGCCATCTGCGCCCCGATCGGCGCGACCCGGCACCGGCTCGCGGTGCTGGCTGACAAGATCGCCGACCACCCGGACGCGGTCACCCGCTTCGCGCTGGTGTCCCGCCCCGGTCCGCCCCCGCCGCCCACCGGCGACGACCTGACCTCGCTCGCGGTGTGCCTCGCGCACGACCGGGTGGGTGCGCTGCTGGCGGTGCTGATGGAGCTGGCGGTGCGCGGCGTGAACATGACCCGGATCGAGTCCCGCCCGACCGGCGAGGCGCTCGGCCGCTACGTGTTCTTCCTGGACTGCGCCGGACACGTCGCCGACGTACGCCTCGGCGAGGCGTTGCAGGGGCTGCGCCGGGTCTGCGCCGACGTGCGGTTCCTGGGGTCGTACCCCCGGCACCGCTGGAGCACGGCGGCGGGTGACCAGCAGACGCCGGTGCCGGCCGGGCTCACCGACGCCGACTACGCCGACGCGGCGGCCTGGGTGTCCCGGCTGCGGGCCGGCGAGCTGAGCTGACCGGCCCGGGGCGACCTCGGCGGACGCCCCGGGCACCGGCCGTCACTGAAGCAGGCCGCCGAGCACGCCGCCCTGCTGCTGGGAGCCGCTGCCGGCCACCGGAGGTTCCTCCGAGGGCTGGACCACGACGAAGCCCTGACCGGCGAAGCTCATCGTGAACGCCTCACCGGTGCTGCGGCCGAGCAACGTGCCCAGGCCGAGCTGCTCGGCGCGGTGGTAGCCGGTCTGGAGGTTCGCCGACCAGCAGACCGCCGCCTGCGGGTCGACGTACGTCGGCGCGTCCACGTTGAGCACCACCGGGGTGCCCTTGGTGGTGACGGCGATCCGGCCGTGGCCGGTGAAGACGCAGTTGAACAGGCCGGACGAGGACGCGAAACCGGCGCCGCCGACCATCTTGATGTCGTACTGGAGCGTCGAGTCGAACGCCAGCACGCTGGAGCCGTTGATGGACAGCGCGTCGCCCGGCTCCAGGTCGATGACGTGCACGTCCTTGGCGAAGTCGGCGAGGAAGACGTCGCCGCGGCCGGAGAGCTTCATCAGCGGCACGCCCTCACCGGTGAGCCGCTGCTTGATGAACTTGCCGATGCCGCCGGAACCGAGGGCCTGGAACTGCACCTGCCCCTGGTAGGCGACCATCGACCCGACCCGGGCCATCGCCTCGCCGTTCAGCTCGATCTTCAGCATCTTGGAGTTCTGCAACCGCATGCCGGGCTGCTGGGACTCCTTCTCAAGGTTCTCCGCGGAGAACAGCGCGCTGCGCATGGGTTTTCCTCCTGCATCAGGATCTGCCTGACCCGCAGGTTAGGGGACCGGCGCAACCGCCGGAATCAGCCGGGCGGGGACGCGCCGGAGGCCGGTCAGCCCCAGCCCAGGGCGTGCAGGCGCTCGTCGTCGATGCCGAAGTGGTGGGCGATCTCGTGCACCACTGTCACCGCCACCTCGTCGACGACGTCGTCGTCGGTGTCGCAGATCGCCAGGATCGGGTTGCGGTAGATCAGGATGCGGTCGGGCAGCACGCCGGAGTAGTCCCAGCCGCGAGAGGTGAGCGCGTGCCCCTCGTACAGGCCGAGCAGGTCCTCACCCGGCGGCGGGTCGTCCTCCACCAGGATGACCACGTTGCTCATCAACCCGAGCAGTTCCTCGGGCACCTCGTCGAGCGCCTCACCGACCAGTTCCTCGAACCGGTCCCGGCTCATCTCCACGGCCACGCGGCCCGGTCACTCCCTCCGGATCGGGCACACCGCACGGCGAGGGCGTCCCGCAGGACACCCCCGCCGTGCCGTACGCGATGTCAGGCCAGACGGGCGTTCAGCGTGATCTGCGCGCCCGGCGACAGCAGCCGGGAGATCGGGCAGTTCTCCTTGGCCGCCTCGGCGAGCTTGGTGAACTCGGCCTGGTCGATGCCCGGAACCTGGCCCACGGTCTCCAGGTCGATGCGGGTCACGGTCATGCCGGCGTCGGTCTTGTCGAAGTGCACCTTGGCGGTGGTCTCCACCGCCGTCTCCTGGGCGCCGGCGTCGGCGAGCTGCTTGGAGAGAGCCATCGAGAAGCAGCCGGCGTGCGCGGCGCCGATCAGCTCCTCGGGGTTGGTGCCCTCGCCCTCCTCGAAGCGCGACTTGAAGGAGTAGTTGCCGGACAGGCCGCCCTTGCCGGTGCGGACGGTGCCGGACCCCTCGGTGAGGTTGCCCTGCCAGCGAGCGGATGCGGTACGGATAGGCATGGCACCGACGCTAACCGAAAGCGGGCCGCCCCGCACCGGACCCCGGGGTCGCGATCCCGGCCGGCGGAAGCGGGCTGTGCCATGATTCGACGCAGGCCCGCGCACGGGAAGGGTGGCCATGTCGCAGGATCTCCCCGTTCCCCGGCAGGACAAGCGAATCCCCATGCAGGACAACAGGTCCGACGACACCACGATCGTCGAGTGGGGCGACACCGAGCCGGAGTCGTCCGGCCGGGCTGCGCGCTCGCTCGCCGCGCTGGGCCGGGACCGCCGTCTGCCGCCCGTGCTCACCGGGCTCGGCGCGGTGGCCGCGATCGCCTCGCTGATCGGCGAGTGGCTGGCGATCACGGTGCCGGCCGAGACCCGGGGCGACGACGCACCCGCCCGGCTGACCAGCGGCATCTCCGAGATCGGCGGGTTCGGTACGGCGTACCTGGTGGGCCTGCTCGGGCTGTCGGTCGCGGTGGGGCTGGCGCTGCGCGGCGCCCCGGCGGTGCGGCAGCACGCCCGGCTGGCCGGGCTGGGTCTCGCGGCGGGCGTGCTCGGGGTGCTCGTCGCGACCGCCTCCTCCCTCGAACAGCTGGCCCGGCGCATCCTGTTCTTCGTCGGCGAGCAGCGCCTTCAGGTCGAGCACGGACGCGGCCTGGTCAGCGCGTTCGTCGCTGTCGCACTGCTGGCGGCCGCGCTGCACCTGGCCGGCCGGGCGGCCGGCGGGACGCCCACCGACGGGGAGCCGGACGACGACCGGCCCGAGCGCCGCCGCCGGGCGGACGAGGACGACGTGCCCCCGGCCCCGGCGGATCTGACGGTGCAGCCCACGGTGCCGTTCGCGGGCCCCGAACGGTCGTACTGAACCAGGTCCGGCAGCGCCTCCGGCGGCCACCGGAGCTTCGCCGCCGATTCGCCGGAAAGCCGTGGTTGCCGCCCGTTCCGCGAGATACGGTTGCTGCCCGCCGTCCCATGGTCGCGGCACCGAGGACCTGGTCGGCCGGCGTGACGGCGGCGGGCGAAGGAGGAACCATGACCCGCCCGGGACTGCCCAAGCTGATCGCCACCGACCTCGACGGCACGCTCGTCCGCAGCGACGAGACCGTCTCCGCGTACACCCATCGGGTGCTGGACCGGGTGCGGTCCGCCGGGATCCCGGTGGTCGGCGCGACCGGTCGTGGACCGCGCCTCACTGAACTCACCCGTAACGACATCCGGGCCGCCGACTTCCTGGTGATGGCCGGCGGCGGCCGGGTGGTGGACCAGAGCGACCCGGAAGGGCCCCTGGTGTTGCGGGACGAGCGGCTGCCCGGCGAGGTGCTGGCCCGCATCCTCACCGACCTGGAGGCGGCGGTCGGCCCGCTCACCGTGATGGTCGAGGCGTCGGACGAGCACGACGCGCCGCTGTGGGGCGACTACCACCCGAGCTGGCCCTACCCGGACCGGTTCGAGGCGCGCAGCCGGGTCGAATGCCTGTCCTGCGACGTGATCAAGGCGTTCGCCCGGACCGCCGACCACCACGTGGACGAGCTGCTGACGGCCGCGCGGGCGATCGTGCCGCCGGACGTGGCCACGCTCACCCAGGCCGGGCTCGGCTTCATCGAGATCTGCCCGCCCCGCACCGACAAGGCCAGCGGGCTCAGCGTCATCGCCGAGCGGCTCGGTGTGGACCCGGCCGACGTGCTGGTCTTCGGCGACCAGCCGAACGACCTGCCGATGTTCGACTGGGCGGGATGGGCACGGGTGGCTGTGGCGAACGCCCACCCGGAGGTGCGCGCCGCGGCGGACGAGATCACCCTGCGCAACGACGACGACGGGGTCGCGGTCTACCTGGACCGGCTACTCTCCCGGTGATGGAAGATCCACCTCGGCTCGTCGCCTCCGACATCGACGGCACGCTGCTGCGCGACGACCGGACGCTCAGCCCGCGTACCGCCGCGGTGCTGGCCCGCATCGCTGCCGCCGGCACCCCGGTGGTCCTGGTCACCGGCCGTCCGATCCGCTGGCTCCCGATGGTGTACGAGCAGCTCGCCGCGCCGCTGCCGGCCATCTGCGCGAACGGCGCGGTGGTGTACGACCCGGCCACCGACCAGGTGCTGCGGGCCGATCCGCTCGCCCCGGAACTGCTGGCCGAGGTGGCCCGGAGGCTGCGCGCCGAGGTGCCCGGCGTGAGCCTCGCCGTGGAGATCGTGGACAGCCGCCAGATGCGGCACGAGGTGCACTACCCGCTGCGCTGGGACGCCGACCTCGACGCCATCCGGGCCGTCGAGTCGCCGGAGGAACTGCTGGCCGCGCCCGCGGTGAAGTTGCTGGTACGGGCCGGTGAGCAGGATCCGGACGTCTTCGTGCGGGTGGTGGCGGGCGCCCTGGAGGGGCTGGCCGAGGCGACCCACTCGTCGTACAGCGGGCTGATCGAGATCTCGGCCGCCGGTGTGACGAAGGCGGCGGGCCTGGCCTGGTACGCGGAGCGGCTGGGCGTCGACGAGCGGGACGTGGTGGCCTTCGGCGACATGCCCAACGACGTGCCGATGCTGGCCTGGGCCGGACGGGCGGTGGCCGTCGCCAACGCCCATCCGGCCGTACGGGAGATCGCACACGAGG
Source organism: Micromonospora sp. L5 (assembly GCF_000177655.2). Classification (NCBI taxonomy): domain Bacteria; kingdom Bacillati; phylum Actinomycetota; class Actinomycetes; order Micromonosporales; family Micromonosporaceae; genus Micromonospora; species Micromonospora sp. L5. The sequence goes on from NC_014815.1 coordinate 6,881,872, forward strand.
TCACCGGGCCGAACACCGAGGACGGCGTGGCCGCGTACCTGGAGAAGGTCTTCGAGCTGGACTGACCGGCCGGGGCGCGTGACACGCCCCGGCCGACGGGTCACAGGTACTGGCCGGGCGCGTGGCCCTCGCCGCCGCCGGGCATCCCGGGCATGCCCGGCATCACGCCGCCCGGGCCGCTGGGCAGCGCCTGGCGGCCGGAACGCATCTGCTCCAGCTGGACGCGGGCGGCCATCTGCTGGGCCACCAGCGCGGCCTGGATGCCGTGGAACAGCCCTTCCAGCCAGCCCACCAGCTGGGCGTGCGCGATCCGCAGCTCGCTCTCGCTCGGCGCCTGCTGCTCGGTGAACGGCAGCGAGATCCGCTCCAGCTCCTCGCGCAGCTCGGGGGCGAGGCCCTCCTTCAACTCGACGATCGAGCGCTCGTGGATCTCCCGCATCCGGTGCCGGCTCGCGTCGTCGAGCGGCGCCGCCTTCACCTCCTCCAGCAGCTGCTTGATCATGCTGCCGATCCGCATCACCTTGGCCGGCTGCTCGACCAGACGGGTCGGGTCCTCGCCTTTGCCCTCGTCGGTCTGCACCGTGCCGACCGGGCGGCCGTCCGGCCCGACCACCACCACGGTGCCGGGGATGCCATCGTTGCCCTGTTCGTCGTCGTGTCCGGCGGAGTGCGCTTCGGTCATGGCACCCATCTTTACCCACGCCGACCATGTGCACGCGGCCGGTCCGGGGGACGCTACGGTCGCCGCATGCTCTCCGACCCGCGCGAGGTGCTGACCCGCCCGTCCCCGCCCCCGGATGCCACGGTCTCCTACGGCGACCACCCGGACCAGTGCGCCGACCTGCGCCTCCCGGCCGGTGACGGGCCGCCCCGGCCGCTGGTGGTCGTGGTGCACGGCGGCTTCTGGCGGGCGGAGTACGACAGGGCCCACACCGGCCCGATGGCGGCGGCGCTCGCCGCGCTCGGCCACCCGGTCGCGCAGATCGAGTACCGCCGGACCGGCCGGCCGGACGGAGGCTGGCCGCACACGCTGACCGACGTCCGCGCCGGGATCGCCGCGCTGCCGGAACTCGCCGCCGCCGCGCTGCCCGGCCGGGTGGCGCCCGTGCCGCCGATCCTGGTCGGTCACTCCGCGGGCGGGCACCTGGCCCTGTACGTGGCCGCGCACGCCCCGGAGACGGTCGGCGGGGTGCTCGCGCTGGCGCCGGTGGCCGACCTCGCGCAGGCGTACCGGCTGGACCTGGACGAGGGTGCGGTGGCCGCGCTGCTCGGCGGCGGCCCGGACGACGTGCCGGACCGGTACACCGCAGCTGATCCATCGGCATTGGTGCCCACCCGAACACGCACAGTAGTCATTCACGGTGATCAAGATGTCCAGGTCCCGATCGCGATCAGCCGATCCTGGGTGGCGGCAGATCGGGCCGCCGGAGGCTCCGCCACGCTCGTTGAGCTGCCCGAATGCGAGCATTTCGGGCTGATCGCACCGGGCTCCACCGCATGGCCCCAGGTGGTGGAGGCGTTGCGGTCGCTTCACGATGATCTTCCGGGCATTGACGCAGCGTCGTCGACCAGGTAGAACGCCGAAGGGGTGTGCACCATGGCCGCCCCGTCGGGAAGGAAATTCGGTGGCACAGATGAACCGCAGGCGGGCGCTGCAACTGCTGGCCGCGCTGGGTACCACCGGACTGGCGGCGGGTTGCGGATCCGGGGACGACACCGGGGACGAGGCCGGATCCGGCAGCCCGATCAAAGTCGGGCTGATCGTGCCCGGCAGCGGGGCGAACAAGGCCATCGGTGACGAGATCACCAACGGTTTCCAGCTCTTCCTCAGCATGCGCGGCCAGCAGATCGCCGGTCACCCGGTCACGGTCGTGACCGCCGAGGAGGGCGACACCGCCGCCACCGGAAAGGCCGCCGTCGACCGGCTGCTCAAGGAGGGCGTGCTCGCGCTCACCGGCGTGGTCAGCCCCACCGTGATGACCGGCATCAAGGACGCGGTCGAGGAGGCCCGGGTGCCCCTGCTGGGCTCCAACGCCTCCCCGTCGACGCTCCAGGGCGTCGTCTACATCTGGCGCACGTCGTACGTGCTCACCGAGCCCGGTGAGGCGCTCGGCGAGTACCTGCGCCAGAAGCTGGACGCGTCCAGCCGGATCGCCATCTTCGGCACCCGCGGCCCGGGCAGCCAGGACGTCATCGAAGGGCTGCGGCGCGCGTACGAGCGGGGCCGCCGGCTCACCGAGGATCCGATCTTCACCGACGACGACCCCAACCCCTCCCGGTCGCTCTACTCCGGGCCGATCCGCAAGGCGCTCGGGCGCAACCCGGACGCGGTCTTCTGCCACTACTCCGGCGCGCAGGCCGTGCAGTTCGTCAAGCAGCTCTACGCCCAGGGCTACCGGGGACCGATCTACGCCCCCGGTTTCCTCACCGAGGGCACCGCGCTCGACCAGCTCGACGACGGGGAGAAGGGCCGCGAGCGCAAGCTGATCCAGACGTACGGCATCGAGACCGCGCTCAACTACTCGGCCGACCTCAACAACACCGCGAACCGGATCTTCGCCTCCGCGTACCGGAAGACGTTCAACTCGGCGCCCACCACGTACGCGATGGCCTCCTACGACGCCGCGCTGGTGCTGGACAAGGCGATCCGGCTGGCCGGGTCGAACCCCTCGCCGCAGCAGGTCAACCTGGCGCTCGGCAAGGTCGGCCAGGTGGACAGCCCGCGCGGCACCTGGCAGTTCAACCAGACGCGTACCCCGCAGCAGAAGTGGTACCTGCGCCGGGTGCAGACCGACGGCCGGCTGCTCTCCAACGTCGTGATCAACGAGCTGGCGACGCTGGGCTGACAAAGCCCTCGTACACACGCGAAGGGCGGTCTCCCCCTCGGGAGGCCGCCCTTCGCGCCGAGGCGTGGCGTGGCGTGGCGTCGAGCCTTGGCTCAGTGCCGCAGCTCGGCGATGCAACACTTCACGCTGCCACCGCCCTTCTTCAGCTCGGCCAGCTCCACCGGGACCGGGTGGTAGCCGGCCGCCTTCAGCTTGCCGGCGAGCCGGGTCGCCTCGTTGTTCAGCACCACGTTGAGCCCGTCGCTGACCAGGTTCAGGCCGAACGCCAGCGCGTCCTCGTCGTCCGCGACGATCGCGTCCGGGAAGAGCTGGGCCAGCACCTTCTGGCTCGCGGCGGAGAAGGCCCCCGGGTAGTAGACGACGTTCTCGTCGTCGATCGAGGCCAGCGCGACGTCCAGGTGGTAGAAGCGCGGGTCGACCAGGTGCAGCGAGACCACCGGCCGCCCGAGCGCCTCCTGCGCCTCGGCGTGCGCGGCCGGCTCCGTCCGGAAGCCGTACCCGGCCAGGATCAGGCCGCCGTGCGCCTCCGGCAGGTACGCGAAGTCGCCCTCACCCTCGTTCGTCTCGCTCGGCGCGATGAACCGCCAGCCCTGCTGCTCGTAGAACGCCCGGTGCGCGGCGGCCTCGGCGGACCGCTGCTCGTGCTTGAACCGGGCGCCGTAGACGCTGCCGTCGACCACGAAGGCACCGTTGGCCGCGTAGACCATGTCCGGCAGACCCGCCTCGGGGGTGAGCAGGTGCACCTCGTGGCCCAGCCCGACGAGCGTCTCGCGCAGCCGGTCCCACTGCTTGACCGCCAGGTCGGCGTCGACCGGCGTGGTCACGTCCATCCACGGGTTGATCGCGTACTCGACCGTGAAGTGCTCGGGCGAGCACATGAGAAATGTCCGCTTTCGCGAGACTCGCTGCTGGTTCACGGTCACCAAGAGTAGGTACGGTACAACTTTGGTAACAGCCACAAGCATTGCTTCCCGGGAGCAGAACGTTGCAGATAGACGCGGTTGACCAGCGAATCATTGCGTTACTCGTCGCGGATGCTCGCGCCTCGTACGCGGACATCGGCAGCCGGGTGTCACTCTCCGCCCCCGCCGTCAAGCGACGCGTCGACCGCCTCCGATCCGCCGGGGTGATCCGGGGATTCACCGCCGTCGTCGACCCGGCCGCGGTCGGCTGGACCACCGAGGCGTTCGTCGAGCTGTTCTGCGCCGGCCGGACCACGCCCGCGCAGATCGGCGCCGCCGCCCGCCGGCACCCCGAGGTGGTGGGCGCGTACACGGTCTCCGGCGAGGCGGACGCGCTCGTGCACCTGCGCGCCGCGGACATCTCCCACCTGGAGGAGGCGCTGGAACGGCTGCGCGCCGAATCGTTCGTCACCTCGTCCCGCAGCACCATCGTGCTCTCCCGGCTGGTCGAGTCCCCTGGCGTCGGACCGTCCACGCCTTGACCTCAACCTCGCTTCATGTCGTGCACTGACACCGGTGACCGGCGGGACGCGAGGGGGCGGTATGCGTGCGGTGTGGCTGCGGGAGTTCGGCGGACCGGAGGTGCTCGTGCCGGGGACGGCGCCCGACCCGGCACCCGGACCGGGCCAGGTGCTCGTCGACGTGGCACACGCGAACATCACGTTCGTCGAGACGATGTTCCGGGCCAGCGGCTTCGGACCGTTCGGCACCGAACTGCCGGTGATCCCCGGTAACGGGGTCGGCGGGACGATCACCGCGCTGGGACCGGGCGCCGACCCGGCGCTCGCCGGCCGCGTCGTGGTCACCGCCACCGGCGGCACCGGCGGGTACGCCGAGCGCGTCGTGGTCGACCAGGGTGCGCCTGTCCCCGTACCCCCGGGGTTGCCGCTGGACGCGGCGGTGGCGCTGATGGCCGACGGCCGGACCGCCCTGATGCTGGCCCGGGCGGCCGGGCTGCGGCGCGGTGACCGCGTCCTGGTGGAGGCGGCGGCCGGCGGGGTCGGATCGCTGCTGGTCCAACTCGCCGCACGGGCCGGCGCCACGGTGGTGGCCGCCGTCGGCGGCTCCCGCAAGGTGGCCGTGCTCCGTGCCGCCGGGCTCGACGTCGTGGTCGACTACCGGCAGGCGGGCTGGGCCGACCGGGTCCGGGACTCGGTGGGCGCCGTCGACGTGGTGTTCGACGGCGTCGGCGGGCCGCTCGCCCGGGAGGCGTTCGACCTGCTGGCCCCCGGGGGACGGATGCTCAGCTTCGGGCTGGCCGGCGGCACCTGGGCGGACATCCCGGCCGAGTCGGCAGCCGCACGCGGGGTGACGCTGCTGAGCCCCCGGCCCGGCCCGGACGAGCTGCGCGCCCTCACCGAGGCGGCGCTCGCCGAGGGCGCGGCCGGGCGGCTGCGGCCGCTGATCGGGCAGCGCTTCCCGCTGGACCGGGCCGCCGCCGCGCACGCCGCGATCGAGGCCCGTCGGACGGTGGGCAAGACGCTGCTCGACGTACGCTGAGCAGCGCTCAGAGGTACATGCCGGTGCGGTGCTCCTCGGCCCGGGCCGGCTTGTCGCCCTCGCCGAAGAAGCGCTTGCCGCCGAACTCGCCGTGCAGACGGTCGTCCAGCTCGTCGGCGAGACCGGTCATCACCTGCACCGCGAGCATCAGATGGGTGGGCTGGAAGTTGCGGCCGAACACCGGGATCGAGGCCCACACCGTGTCGTCGGCGCAGTAGAGCCGACCGATCGGCATCCGGTTGGTCAGCTCGGAGAGCTTCACGTAGAGGCGCTCGGTCGGCTCGACCTCGGTCAGCACCGGCGAGAAGACGTCCACGAGCGGCGGGTTGTCGCGCACCCGCACGAAGACCATGGCCGAGCCGGCCCGGATGTTGATGTCACCGTCGGAGTCGACCTGAAGCTGGTCGGACGCGGACTTCAGCATTGTCGACACGACGGTGCGGACCCGCTCCTCCAGGGCCAGCACGTCGTTCTCGCCCGACTGCGCGGCCGCCGCCGCGGCCAGCGCCTCGTCCAGGTCGGCCTCGACGTCGCGGTCCGGGCCGAACTCGCTGCGCGCGGTACCGAGCGGCTCCACGGGAAGCGCCTCGCCCTCGGCGTCGTGCACCAGGTAGACGAGGAAGGCCGGGTGCGGCGCGCCGTAGACGTCCCGCAGCGTCCGGGACAGCACGGCGGCCAGCCGGGTCGCCTCGTCGGTGCCGCAGTCCAGCCCGAACTGCTCCCCGGAACCCGGCACCACACCCGGCGGCGACCAGCCGAGCGCCACCATGTCGGCCACCGCGGCCCGGTCCAGCCGGTAGCCCTGCGGCAGCGTGGCGTTTCCGACCGCGCGGGCCGAGAGACGGCCCGCCTCGCCCGCGTCCACGCTCACCGAGTAGACGGCGTCGCCGGTGCCCGAGGCGGTCGGGTCGAGCGTGACCTCCAGGTGCCCGCCGGAGGGCAGCCCGCGCAGCCGGTCGGCGAGTGCCCGGGCGAACTCCCGCCAGGCCTCGGTGACCTTGGCCCGCAGATCAGCGGTGGTCGGCTCGTCGAGCAGGATCGACTCGTGGTGCTGCTCCGGCGCGCCGCCGGTGGCCTGATGCGCCGACGTGGCGCCGGTGGCGTGGTGCTCCGGCGCGCCGCCGGCAGGCTCGTCGACCGGCTCCGAGGGGTGGTCTGCCGTCATGATCGCCTCCGTCCGTTCCCGCCACCCTACCCAGGCGCGAAGGGGACCGAATCCCGCGCGAGGCGCTAATCCTCAGGCGTGGAACCACCCAGGTCCACCGGCCAGGAACCGGCCAGCGCACTGAGCCGCTCGGCCGCCGCGGCCGGGTCCGCGCCGCGCCCCACCGCCAGCCCCAGCAGGTACGCGGTGACCGGCGCTCCCGGCCGGACCACCTGGTGGGCCACGTCCCGGGCCACGTCGAGCACTGTCGGCACGGGCACCCCCGCCGGGTCCAGGTCCAGTTCGGCGCAGACCGCCGTGACCCAGTCGTCCAGCACCGTCATCTCGTCCACTCCTCCGCCCGGCGTACGTCCTCGTCAGTGTCGCAGTCGAACCACGGCGGCGGCCCCGAGCCGGACCAGGACACCTCGCGTACGGCGACGTCGGCCAGCAGCCCGCGTACCGGCGCGCCGTCGAGCGAGCCGCCCCGCGTCGTGGCGAGCCGGTCGAGGGCGGACCGCAGGGCCGGTACCTGCCAGAGGGCGCACAGGTGCTGGCGGCGGCCGTTCCCGTCCACGTAGCAGGCGAGCGCGGCGGACCGACCGTCCAGCGTCTCCCGCCAGGCGGCGGGCGCGTCTTCCGACCTGGCGGTGGCAGGTGCGTCTTCCGGCCCGGCGGCTGCGGCGTCGAGCGCGGGCGGCGGGTCGTCGCGGGAGTGACAGGCGGCGAGCGCGCGTCGCAGCTCGGCCACCGCTGCGGTGGTGAGCAGCGGCAGGTCGGCGGCGAGCACTGCGACTGTCGTCGTACCGGGGTCGAGCAACGCCAACCCGGCTGCCGTAGCGGCCACCGGACCGCCCCCGGGCGGCTCTTCCCGGGCTGTCCGGACTCCCGTGGGCAGCGGGCCGGACGAGCCGACCACGATCCGCTGGTCCGCGTCGGCCACCGCGTCCAGCACCCGGTGCAGCATCGGCCGGCCGCCTACTGCCCGGGCCGGCTTGTCCACCCCGCCCATCCGCCGGGCCGCGCCACCGGCGAGCAGGATCGCCGCGTACCCCGTCACTGCCTCACAGTAGCCACAGCCACGACCGCCGGTCCGGCTCGGGCCTCTGCCCAGCGTTGTCGGCGGTTTTCCGACGTTGATCGACTGCTTTCCGCCGAAGTGGTGGCATCCAGGGCCCTCCGATACCGCCACTTCGCCGAACTGGCGTCGATCATCGGGCCTGGGGCCGGCCTCGGTGGGTGGGTGGTGGGTGGGTGGGGGCGGGAAGACCTGGGGCGACGTGCGGGCGGCGGGACGCCCGGGGAGGATGGCGGCATGGGACGGGCGACGGATCGGCGTGGTGTGCTGCGGATCGACCTCGACGCGGCCGGGGACGGCCGGGGGCGGATCGGCCGGCAGGACAACCTGGCCGTGGAGGAGCCGCTGGAGATCCGCGTCGGCGCGGCCGGTCCGGGACGACGCCGGCCGCTGGCGGTGACGATGCGTACTCCCGGCGACGATCTGGACCTGGCGATCGGCTTCCTGCTCACCGAAGGGCTGATCCGGTCGGCGGAGGACGTGCACACCGCGCAGCTCTGCGCCGGGGCGGAGACCCCGAACACCTACAACGTGGTCGACGTGGTGCTCTCGCCCGGCGTGCCGGAGCCCGTCACCGACCCGTCGCGCAACTTCTACACCACCAGCTCGTGCGGCGTGTGCGGCAAGGCGAGCATCGACTCGGTACGCACCCGCTCGCAGTTCGCGGTGCGGGACGACCCGCTGGTGGTCACCGCCGAACTGCTGGCCGGGCTGCCGGACCGGCTGCGCGCCGCGCAGCGCGCCTTCGACCGCACCGGCGGCCTGCACGCCGCCGGCCTCTTCACCCCCGACGGGGAGCTGGTCGTGCTGCGCGAGGACGTCGGGCGCCACAACGCGGTGGACAAGGTGCTCGGCTGGGCCACCCGGGAAGGGCGGTTGCCGCTGGCCGGGCACGTCCTGCTGGTCTCCGGACGGGCCAGCTTCGAACTCACCCAGAAGGCGTGGATGGCGGGCGTGCCGCTGCTCGCGGCGGTGTCCGCGCCGAGCACGCTCGCGGTCGAGCTGGCCGAGGAGGCCGGGATGACGCTGGTCGGCTTCCTGCGCGGGCCGACCATGAACGTCTACGCCGGGGCGGCGCGCATCGGCGAGTGACCGCTCACCGGCGTGGCGGCCGCCGGCGGCCCGGTAGGCGGATGACCGCCCGGCAGGGTGACCGCTCATCGGCGTGGCCTGCGTCGGCGGCGCCGCAGCACCGCGCCGTCGTCGGAACCGGGCCACCCGTCCAGTGCCGACGGGGCGACTCCCCGCCGGAGCGCCTCGTCGAGCAGCACCGCGAGCGAGTAGCCGGGGTGGGCGGACAACACCCGTTCCAGGGCGACAGCGGCAAGTGCCCCGTGCCCCGATCGCCACGCGGCGAACGCCAGCAGACAGCCCGGCGCGGCGATCAGGTCCGGCTCGGCGCGTCGCAGCACGTCCGTCCAGAGGCTGATGTCCTCGTCCCGGCCGTCGGTGCGGGACCAGGCGTGATCGCGTACCGCGACGTGGGTGAGGAGCACTGTCAGCCAGGCCACCTCGTCGTCGTCCAGCCGCTCACCGCGCCGCTGCCGGCGGAAGGCCGCTCGCACCGCGGCCGTGCCCGCCGTCCGCACGGCCCGCGGCTCCCCACCTGATCCGGCACCACCTGCCGGCACCTGGGACTTGCCGCCCGACCCGGGCCCGCCAACCGGGACCGACGACTCCCCCTCCGGCCCAGCACCATCCGCCGGAACCGGCGGCTCCGCACCCGCCCTCGAACTGTCGGCTGGCAAGCCTCCGGCCGGGCTCCCTGCCGACGGCGTGGACGGCCGTCCGGTGAGCGCGGCCAGGCGGAGGCGTGCCCGACCGGTGGCCCGGCGCATGGCGAGCCGGACCGGCCCGTCGAGCGGGGACACCTGCGCCGCGAGCGCGGCCCGGTCGGGCAGGGCCACCTGACCGGCGAACACAGCCGCCGCGCTGACCTGGCTGGCGGCCGGGTCGTACGGGGTGCCCTCGGGCGGGCAGCAGGACGGCTCGACGCAGAGGTACGAGAACCAGCGGCCCTCGGTGACCCGCAGCGCGTCGAGCACGACCAACCCGGCGGCGGTCAGCGCGTCGCCGATCGCGTCGACGACGCCCGTCACCCGGGCGGCCGGACCGTAGCCGACGACTGTGGCGGCGTCGGCGTCCTGCCGGGCCACCACCTGGGCCAGGTGCCGGGCCGCCGGACCGGGGTCGGCACCCGGTGCGGGCAGGTCGCCACGGGCGGCGAAGACGACGCGGCGGCCGCGTACCGCGACCACCACCACGCTGTCGGCGGGATGGAAGCCGAGCAGGTAGGGCACGGCCGCGACCATGTCGGCCGGCGAGCGGACGGAGAGGCGCGCTGGCTCGGTGGAGTTCATGCCGGGAGCGTGGGCGGTCGCGCGTCACCGCGTTCGCCCCTGTGGACGACACGCGGTCCGTCCACAGATACGGAGCGTATCGGTCCAGGTCAGCGACGATCGGCGGTGCCGCCCGGCACACAGATGTCCGGGGTAACCGCTACCTTGCGCACATGGACCTGGCGTACCTGCGGGCACACCCGGAGCACCTGCCGACCTTCCTGACCCACCAGCGGATCCGGGAGACCCCGGTCTCCGGCGGTGACATCTGCGCCGCCTCCCGGCTCACGCTCGACGACGGGCACTCGGTGTTCGCCAAGACCTGGCCGGAACGGGCGGCGCGTCCGCTGCCGGAGGGCTTCTTCGCCGCCGAGGCGGCCGGGCTGCGCTGGCTGCGCGAGGCCGGCCCGGTGCCCGTACCGGATGTGCTCGTCGCGTTGCCCGACCTGCTGGCGCTCGACTGGGTGGAGCCCGGCGAGCCGACGCCGGAGGCCGCGGAGGCGTTCGGCCGCGATCTGGCCGGGCTGCACCGCGCCGGGGCGCCCGCGTTCGGCGCGGACTGGCCGGGGTTCATCGGCGCGCTGCCGCAGGACAACACGCCCGACCCCGGTCCCTGGCCGGACTGGTTCGCCCGGCGCCGCCTGCTGCCCTACCTGCGCATGTCGGTCGACGGCGGCGCGCTCGACGGCGCCGGGGCGGCGCTCGTCGAGCAGGTCGTCGAGCGGATCGGCGAGTTCGGCGGTGACGAGCAGCCGGCCCGGCTGCACGGCGATCTCTGGCCCGGCAACCTGCTCTGGGGCGCCGACGGCCGGGTCTGGCTGGTCGACCCGGCCGCGCACGGCGGCCACCGCGAGACCGACCTGGCCCAGCTCGCGCTGTTCGGCGGTCCGCCGCACCTGGACCGGATCACGGCCGCCTACCGGGAGGCGTGGCCGCTCGCCGACGGGTGGCGGGAACGTGTACCGCTGCACCAGTTGCATCTGCTGCTCGTGCACACCGCGATCTTCGGCGCGGCGTACGCGGACGCGGTCCGCTCCACCGCCCGTGCCGCCCTCCGGGGGCCCGACCGCGCTACGGTCGAGGGATGAGCGCCCCCCGGACGGCCGACGGCGTCCTCGCCGACCGGTACGGCCGTGTCGCCCGGGACCTACGGGTCTCGCTCACCGACAAGTGCAACCTGCGCTGCACCTACTGCATGCCGGCGGAGGGCCTGCCCTGGCTGGCCAATCCGCAGCTGCTCACCGACGACGAGATCATCCGGCTGGTGGGTGTCGCGGTCTCCCGGCTCGGCATCACCGAGGTGCGCTTCACCGGCGGCGAGCCGCTGATCAGGCCGGGCCTGCCGGGCATCGTGGCCGCGGTCGCCGCGCTCACGCCCCGGCCGCGCATCTCGCTGACCACGAACGGCATCGGTCTGGCCCGCATGGCGCCGGCGCTGCGTGCCGCCGGGCTGGATCGCGTCAACGTCTCCCTCGACACGCTGGACCGGGACCGGTTCACCGCGCTGACCCGCCGCGACCGGCTCGCCGACGTGCTCGCCGGGCTGGCCGGGGCCGCGGAAGCCGGGCTGACCCCAGTGAAGATCAACTCGGTGCTCATGCGCGGCACGAACGACGACGAGGCGCCCGCGCTGCTCCGGTTCGCGCTCGCGCACGGCTACGAGCTGCGGTTCATCGAGCAGATGCCGCTCGACGCCCAGCACGGCTGGGACCGCTCGACCATGGTCACCGCCGACGAGATCCTGGCCTCCCTGCACGCCGCGTTCGCGCTGACGCCGGACCCGTCCGAGCGCGGTGCGGCACCGGCCGAGACGTGGCTGGTGGACGGCGGGCCGGCCCGGGTCGGGGTGATCGCCAGCGTGACCCGGCCGTTCTGCGGCGACTGCGACCGCACCCGGCTCACCGCCGACGGCCAGGTGCGCAACTGCCTGTTCGCCACCGAGGAGTCGGACCTGCGCGGCGCGTTGCGCGACGGCGCGGACGACGAGGAGCTGGCTCGCCGCTGGCGCGCCGCGATGTGGGCCAAGCGGGCCGGGCACGGCATCGACGACCCGACGTTCCTCCAGCCCGCGCGCTCGATGTCGGCGATCGGAGGCTGAGGGTGGAGCTCACGGTCCGCTACTTCGCCGGGGCCCGCGCGGCCGCGGGACGATCCGAGGAGACCGCATCCGCCGGCCGGTCCCTGGACGAACTCCTCGATGACCTGGCCGCCCGGCACGGCGAACGCCTCGCGGTGGTGCTGAAGGCGGCGAGTTTCCTGGTCGACGGCGTGGCCTGTCATGATCGACGGGCACTGTTGCCGGCCGGGGTGACGGTGGACGTGCTGCCGCCCTTCGCGGGCGGCTGAGGGGGGCACACGTGCTGGCCATGGCGACATTCCTGGGCTTCGTCGTGCTCGTGATCGGCCTGATCCACTTCTACCTGTGGAGGCGGCTGGTCCGGGACACCACGCGCCCCGGGCGGTGGCGCCGGGCCGGTGGCGTGACGATCGCGGCGCTGGCGGTGCTCGTGCCGGTGACCATGGCGGGCACGCGCAACGGCTGGTACTGGCTCGCCTGGCCCGGCTACCTCTGGGTCGCGCTCATGTTCTACCTGCTGGTGCTGCTGCTGGTGCTGGAGGTGCCGACCGCTGTGGTCCGGCTCGTGCTGCGTCGGCGGGCCCGCTCGGCGGTCGCCGCCGGCCCGGAGCCCGAGCCCGCGCTCGTGGGCGCGGCGACGGCGGACGGTCCGACGCCGCCGCCGGTCGACCCCACCGACGCGCCGCCGGCCGGCACCCACGCGCCGGACCACGACCCCTCCCGGCGGCTGCTGCTCGCGCGCGGGGCGGCGATCTTCGCCGGGCTCACCGCCGCCGGTGTCACCGGGTACGGCGTCCGCAACGCGATGGGTCCGCCGCAGCTCGACCGGGTGCAGATCCCGCTGGCCAAGCTGCCCCGCAGCATGGACGGACTGCGCATCGCCACCGTCTCCGACATCCACATCGGGCCGTTGCGCGGCCGGGCGCACACCGAGCGGATCGTCGCGATGATCAACCGGATGGACGCCGACCTGGTCGCCGTGGTCGGTGACCTGGTCGACGGCACGGTGGCCGAACTGGGCGAGGCCGCCGAGCCGCTGCGCGACCTGCGGTCCCGGTACGGGAGCTTCTTCGTCACCGGCAACCACGAGTACTACTCGGGCGTCGAGGAGTGGGTCCGCGAGGTGGACCGGCTCGGCCTGCGCGTGCTGCAGAACGAGCGGCAGGAGATCCAGGCCCGGGGCGGCGTGCTGGATCTGGCCGGGGTGAACGACGTGAGCGCCGCCGGCACCGGGGTGGCCGGGCCCGCCGACTACGCCGCTGCTCTCGGCGACCGTGACCCGAGCCGGCCGGTGGTGTTGCTGGCGCACCAGCCGGTGGCCGCGCAGGAGGCGGCGAAGTTCGGCGTCGACCTCCAGCTCTCCGGGCACACGCACGGCGGCCAGATGGTGCCGTTCAACCTGGCGGTGAAGCTCGAACAGCCGGTGGTCTCCGGTCTCGGCGAGGTCGACGGCACGAAGGTGTACGTCACGAACGGCGCCGGTTTCTGGGGCCCGCCGGTGCGGGTGGGCGCGCCTCCCCAGGTGACGCTCGTCGAGCTGCGCGCTCAATAGCGTGCATGGGCCGCCGAGTCCAGCACCGCATTGCTCAGGTCACCCGTACGCGTGGCGACGGGCGGGCGGGGGACCGGACGTGACAGGATGCGGCGTGCCTCCGTTCAGCGCCGCACCCCCCGGTGGCCTCCCGCCGTACGTCGCGGATCTGCACATCCACTCGAAGTACTCCCGCGCGTGCAGCCGCGACCTGACCCTGCCGAACCTGGCCTGGTGGGCCCGGCGCAAGGGCATCGGCGTGCTCGGCACCGGCGACTTCACCCATCCCGCCTGGTACGACCACCTGCGCGAGACGCTGCACCCGGCCGAGCCGGGCCTGTACCGGCTCTCACCCGAGGCGGAACGGGACGTCGCCCGGCGGCTGCCGCCCCGGCTGGCCAGTGAGGCGGAGGCCGACCCGGTCCGGTACATGCTGAGCGTGGAGATCTCCACGATCTACAAGCGCGACGACCGGACGCGCAAGGTGCATCACCTGATCTACCTGCCGGACCTGGACGCGGTGGCCCGGTTCAACACCGCGCTGGGCCGGATCGGCAACCTCGGCTCGGACGGCCGGCCGATCCTCGGGCTGGACTCCCGCGACCTGCTGGAGATCACGCTGGAGGCGAGCCCGGACGGCTACCTGGTGCCCGCGCACATCTGGACGCCCTGGTTCTCCGCGCTCGGCTCGAAGTCCGGCTTCGACGCGATCGCCGACTGCTACGCCGACCTGGCCGAGCACATCTTCGCGGTGGAGACCGGCCTGTCGTCCGATCCGGAGATAAACTGGCGGGTCGGCAGCCTGGACCGCTACCAGCTGGTGTCGAACTCGGACGCCCACTCGCCGCCCGCGCTGGCCCGGGAGGCCACGGTCCTCACCGCGGCCCGCGACTACTTCGCCATCCGCGAGGCGTTGCGGACCGGCGACGGGCTCGCGGGCACCGTCGAGTTCTTCCCGGAGGAGGGCAAGTACCACGCCGACGGGCACCGGCTGTGCGGCGTGAACTGGTCGCCAGAGCGGACCCGCGAGGCGGGCGGACGCTGCCCGGAGTGCGGCAAGCCGCTGACTGTGGGCGTACTCAGCCGGGTCGAGGAGCTGGCGGACCGCCCGGCGGGGCACCGGCCGGCGCACGCCCGCGAGGTGACCCATCTGGTGCCGCTGGCCGAGATCCTGGGCGAGCTGAACCGGGTCGGCGCGCGGTCGAAGAAGGTCGAGGGCAAGCTCAACGAGCTGATCGCCGCGCTCGGACCGGAGCTGGAGATCCTCACGCGTACCCCGATCGAGGAGATCGGCCGCGTCGGCGGCGAGCTGCTCGCGGAGGGCATCGGCCGGCTGCGCCGCGGCGACGTGCGCCGGGTGCCGGGCTACGACGGGGAGTACGGCGTGATCACGCTGTTCGACCCGGCGGAACTGGGCGCCGGGGGTGCCCGGGCCGGGCAGGAGACGCTGTTCGACGTACCGGTGCCCGCGCAGCGGCGGCCGGCGGAGTCGGCGCCGAAGCCGAAGGCCAAGCGCCCGGCGCCGGCCCGGCCGGAGCCGAAGCGCACGCCGCCGCCAGCGCCCCCGATCGCGCCGCCGCCGTCTCCGCACGAGCCGTTCGAGCCGATGCTCGCCGGGATGGAGGAGGTCGGCACCGGCCTGCTGGACCGGCTGGACGCGATGCAGCGGGTGGCCGCGTCGGCGCCGGGTGGCCCGCTGCTGATCGTGGCCGGTCCGGGCACCGGCAAGACGCGCACGCTCACCCACCGGATCGCGTATCTGTGTGCGGAGCTGAACGTATTCCCTGATCAGTGCCTGGCGATCACGTTCACCCGGCGGGCGGCCGAGGAGCTGCGGCACCGGCTGGACGGGCTGCTCGGCCCGGTCGCCGAGGACGTCACAGTGGGTACGTTCCACTCGCTCGGCCTGACCGTGCTGCGGGAGAACGCGACGGCGGCCGGGCTGCCGGCGGACTTCCGGATCGCCGACGAGGCGGACCGGGCGGCGGCGCGCGCCGAGGCCGGTGACGACGACGAGCGGTACGTGGCACTGCTGCGCAAGCGGGACCTGGTCGACCTGGACGAGCTGCTGACGCTGCCGGTGGCCCTGCTGAAGGGTGACCGGAAGCTGGTCCGCGAGTACCGCGAGCGGTGGAAGTGGATCTTCGTTGACGAGTACCAGGACGTCGACGCGGTGCAGTACGAGCTGCTGCGGCTGCTCAGCCCGCCGGACGGCAACCTGTGCGCGATCGGTGACCCGGACCAGGCGATCTACTCGTTCCGGGGCGCCGACGTGGGCTACTTCCTGCGGTTCTCGCAGGACTTCACCGACGCGCGGCTGGTCCGGCTGAACCGCAACTACCGCTCCTCCGCGCCGATCCTGGCCGCCGCGGTGCAGGCCATCGCGCCGTCGTCGCTGGTGCGCGGCCGGCGTCTCGACCCGGCCCGGCTCGACCCGGAGGCGCCGCTGGTCGGCCGGTACGCGGCGAGTTCCGCCTACGACGAGGCCGACTTCGTGGTCCGTACCGTGGACGAGCTGGTCGGCGGCCTGTCCCACCGCTCGCTCGACTCGGGTCGGATCGACGGGCGGACCACCTCGCTGTCCTTCTCCGACATCGCGGTGCTCTACCGGACCGACGCGCAGGCCGCACCGATCGTGGACGCGCTGGCCCGGGCGAACATCCCGGTGCAGAAGCGCTCGCACGACCGGCTGCGCGACCGTCCCGGCGTGCCCGCAATCGCCCGCGAGCTGCGCCACGCCGGTCTGGACGGTTCGCTCGCGGCCCGGGTACGGCAGGCCGGGCAGATCCTGGCCGAGCGCTTCGCCGTGCCCACGCTCGACGGTTCCGGCGCGGTACGCCCCGAGGACGTCCGCACGGCGGTGGACCTGCTCACCCCGCTGGCCCGGCGTTGCGGCGACGACCTCGACCTGTTCCTCAACCAGCTCGCCACCGGCGCGGAGGTGGACGCGCTCGACCCGCGCGCCGAGGCGGTCACGCTGCTCACGCTGCACGCCGCGAAGGGTCTGGAGTTCCCGGTGGTGTTCCTGGTCGGCGCCGAGGACGGGCTGCTGCCGCTGCGCTGGCCCGGATCCGAGCCGGACGACGACGCGGTGGCCGAGGAGCGCCGGCTGTTCTTCGTCGGGCTGACCCGGGCACAGGACCGGCTCTACGTGAGCCACGCGGGCCGCCGCGCCCGGCACGGCGCGGAACGCGACACCCGCCCGTCGCCGTTCCTCGACGTGATCGACCCGGCGCTGTTCGAGCGTCTGGACGCGACCGAGCCCCGCCGTCCGAAGGACCACCAGCTCCGTCTGATCTGACCGCCCGCGGCGCCCGGGCCGAGCGCGCAGGTCAGCCGAGGACGGCGGCGAGCCACGCGCCGCCGAGCAGCGCCGGGCCGAACGGCACCGGCGTGTCCCGGCGTACCCGGCCGGCGGCGAGCAGGACCAGCACCGTGACTCCGGCGAGCACGTGCGGCAGGATCAGCCCGAGCCGCAGCGCCGGCCAGCCGAGCCAGCCCAGCGGCAGCCCGAGCGCGGCGGCGAGCTTCACGTCGCCGAAGCCGAGCCGGGCGCGGGGCAGCAGCGCCAGCAGCGCGTACCCGATGAAGGAGAGCGTGGCTCCGGCCACCGCGACGGCCAGGTGGCGCGGTTCGCCGGTCGTCGCTGTGGCAGCGGCCGGTCCGAGCCCGCCGCCGAGCGCGACCAGGCCGACGAGCGGGTCGGGCAGCCGCAGCGCGGTCAGGTCGGTGACCACGAGGACCAACCCGGTGGCGGCGACCGGCAGCAGCGCGGCCAGCGCCGGATCGGCGCCCCGGGCGGCGGCGAGCCCGCCGAACACCACGGCGCCGACGAGGGCGAGCACACTCCGGTTCGGAGTTCGGACCCGGCCGTCGGTGTCGGGAACGAAGGACCGCCCGGCCGGGACCGCCGCCCACCCGGCCGCCGCGCCCAGCAGCGCGATCCCCGTCACCAGCAGCGCCGACACGGGCCGGGACGCTACCGCCCGGCCGGCTCCCCGGCCGTCCCGTCGACGGCTGGTGGCGGGGACCGGCGGGGACGCTCGGTGCTCACCACCACCGCCACGCCGACCACGATGACCGCACCGCCCATCAGCACCTGCGAGGTGATCGGTTCCGCGACGAACAAGGCGCCGAGTGCCACCGCGACCACCGGGTTCACGTACGCGTACGTGGAGACCAGCGAGATCGGCGCGTGGGCGAGCAGCCAGACGTACGCGGTGAAGGCGACCAGCGAACCGGCCACCATCAGGTAGGCCATCGCCGCCCAGGACCGTCCGGTCACGTCCGCGAAGGAGAAGCCGCGCAGCTCACCTCGGGCCACGCCGACGAGCGCGAGCACCGCAGCGCCGGCGACCATCTCGTAGACGGTGGCCACGAACGGGTCGGCGGGCATCCGGATCTTCCCGGACAGGTACGAGCCGACCGACCAGCTCGCCGCCGCGGCGACCACTGTCAGCGCGCCTGCCACCGGCACGCCGTCCACCCCGTCGCGGGGCAGCACGAGCAGGACCAGACCGGCGAAGCCGAGTGCCACTCCGAGGAACGTCCACGGTCGCGGCCGGTCCCCACCTGCCGTCCGCAGCAGGACCACGAGCAGCGGCACGGTGGCGACGAGCAGCGCCGCCACCCCGGACGGTACGGCGGTCCCGGCCGGGCCGGACTCGGCGAGCACCACCAGGCCGTTGCCGCCGGCGAGCAGCAGCACACCGACGAGCGCGGCGGAGCCGACGCGGCGTGCGGGCACCCGCAACGCGCCGGGTCCACGTCGCAGGCGCAGCACCACGGCGAGCACCACCGCGGCGGCGGCGAACCGCATCGCCGCGGAGATCAGTGGCGGCAGGGACTCGACAGCGACCCGGATGCCCAGGTAGGTCGAGCCCCAGAGCAGGTAGACCAGCACGAGTGCGGTCCAGATCAGCGCGGTGCGGGCCGGCGGCGTCGCGGAATCGACAACGTTCGTCGCACTCGTGGGGCGTGAGCTCATCGTGGGACCACGCTACGGTGACCACGGCGTCGGCGTCCCCAGTTGGTGGCCGGCCTCTCAGCACTGGCGTACGCAGGAGGCGTTCATGTCGAACTTCGGTCCACCGGGCGGCGGCTCTCCCGAGCCCTGGGGACGGCCCGACGACGGCTACGCCCCGCAGCCCGATCCTCGCTACGCCCCGCCGGGCGACCCGCGTTACGCCCCGCAGCCCGACCCGCAGTACGGCCCGCCGACCCAGCAGTACGGCCCCGCCGACCGGTACGGCCCGCCCGCCCAGCAGTACGGTTCCGGCGACCGCTACGGCCCGCCGGCCGATCAGTACGGGCCGCCGAAGCAGCGCTACGAGCCAGGACCGGCCTGGTCACCCGGGCCGCCGCAGCAGGGCCACCCGGGTGACCCCTATGCCGGGCCGCCGTACGGCGGCGGGCAACCGCCGTACGCCGAGCCGACGCCGCCGAAGCGCGGGAAGGGCCCGCTGCTGGTGGTGGTGATCGTGCTGGCCGTGCTGCTGCTGGGCGGCGCCGGGGCGTACTGGATGCTGGGCCGGGACGAGCAGAGCCCGACCGGCGGCACGACCGCTGCCACCGAGCCGGCCGCGGATCCGACCGGCGAGGCCGCGCCGCCGAGCGAACCGGCCGACACGACGCCCACGACGGCGGCCCCGGCCTCGTCGACCGATCCGCGTTTCGTCAAGGCGGGCCAGTGCGTCGCCAACGAGGGTGGCGGCGGCCAGCCGAAGCTGGTGATCGCCGACTGCGCCCCGAAGACGTACGAGGTGCTGCGCCGCATCGACGGCGCGACGAGCGGCAAGAAGGACGCGGAGGCGAAGTGCGGGAAGGTGGCCGGTTACACCGACTGGTACTTCTTCGACAGTGAGCTGGACACGCTCGACTTCGTGCTCTGCCTGAAGCGCCGCTGACCCTGTCCGCCTGTCGGTAACCAAAACTAGGGCTGTCTAGCGTGGATGCTAGACAGCCCTAGTTTTCTGTCGAGGCCGACACGCGGTAGCCGCCTCTATGCGCATCTAGCCTGGTCGCTAGAGAACCCGATACTGTGCGATTCGTGGATCCGGTCCGCAACCCGTACGCACCGGGCGCCGGCCAGCGCCCGCCCGAACTCGCCGGGCGGGGGCGGGAACTGGACGTCTTCGACGTGGTGCTGGAACGGATCGCCCGCGGTCGCCCCGAACGCAGCCTGATGCTCACCGGCCTGCGGGGAGTCGGCAAGACGGTCCTGCTCAACACGCTGCGCTCCGAGGCAATCAACCACCTCTGGGGCACCGGCAAGATCGAGGCCCGGCCGGACCAGTCGCTGCGCCGCCCGATCGCCGCCGCGCTGCACATGGCCGTCCGCGAGCTGGCGCCCCGGCACCGTGCCCCGGACCGGATCGACGCGTTCCTCGGCGTCCTCAAGGCGTTCGCGCAACGCTCCACCCCCACCGGGCGGGGCGGCGCGGCACCCAAGCTGCGCGACCGCTGGCAGCCCGGCATCGACGTACCCGCGAGCAGCGGGCGCGCCGACTCCGGCGACATCGAGATCGACCTGGTCGAACTGCTCAGCGACGCGGCGGCGGTCGCCACCGACGTCGGCACCGGCATCGCGATCTTCATCGACGAGATGCAGGACGTCGGCGCCGAGGACGTCTCCGCGCTCTGCGCCGCCTGCCACGAGCTGTCCCAGCTCGGCGCGCCGCTCATCGTCGTGGGCGCGGGCCTGCCGCACCTGCCTGCCGTGCTCAGCGCGGCCAAGTCGTACTCCGAGCGGCTCTACCGCTACCAGCGCATCGACCGGCTCGACCGGATCGCCGCCGACCAGGCGCTCTGCGCGCCGGCCGAGCGGGAGGAGGTCGAGTACGAGCAGAAAGCCCTCGACCTGCTCTACGAGAAGTCCGGTGGTTATCCCTACTTCGTCCAGGCGTACGGGAAGGCCACCTGGGACCACGCACCCCGCTCCCCGATCACCGCGGCGGACGTCCGGGTCGCCGCGCCCGAGGCGGAAGCCGAACTGGCGGTGGGGTTCTTCGGCTCCCGGTTCGAGCGGGCCACGCCTGCCGAACGCGAGTACATGCGCGCGATGGCCACGCTGGCGCTGGTGGACGGCGAGGAGGGCGGCCGGGACGACATGGACGCGGCGGTGCCGACCGCAGAGATCGCCCGCGCGCTCGGCCGCAAACCGGCCAGCCTCTCCCCGGCGCGTGATGCGCTGATCAAGAAGGGGCTGATCTACTCCGGCGAGCGGGGGACTGTGGCGTTCACAGTGCCGCACTTCGGCCGCTACCTGCGTACCCAGCCCGCCTGACGGCTCAGGCCGCTCGGGCCGCGCGGTCTCAGGCCGCTCGGCCGCGATCCGGACCGCTCAGACCCGCGACCACGGTGGCGGGAAGACCACCTCGCCGGACGGCGGTGACGGCTCTCCGCTCGCCGACGGCGGCAGCACCAGCGCCTGCCACGGCTCCCCCAGCCCGGACCAGGGACTGGTCAGGCCCAGCCGGTCCGCCGGGCCGAACCCGAACCGCCGGTAGTAGGCCGGGTCGCCCAGCACCACCACCAGCCGCTCGCCCAGCTCGGTCGCGGCGTCCAGTGCCGCCTGCACCGCCGCCGTGCCGTGCCCCAGCCGCTGCCGGTGCCGCGCCACCGCCACCGGACCCAGGGCCAGCGCCGGCCAGGTGCCGCGTTCGGTGCGTACGCCGACGCGCGTGAGCAGCGCGTACGCCACCACCTCGCCGCCGTACTCGGCGACCATGGCCAGCTCCGGGATCCACGCCGGGCTGTGCCGCAGCTCCTCGACCAGGCCGACCTCCGGTGGGGTGGCCACGTCGGGACGGGCGAAGGCGGCGGCCAGCACCCGGGCCACCGGCGCCTCGTCGGCGGGGCCCTCGGGGCGCAGTCGCAGCGTCGTCACCCGCGCGACCTTACCGAACGCAACCGGTCCATCCGCGACGGTCGCTGAAATCGATACCGTTCGGACGTCCACGTCGGCCGATACCTTTCGTGTGTTGCGGGGATGACGACGCCCCCGACGGGGTAAGACTGAGCCATGAAGCCCGTGCGCTCCCTCGCCCGAGTTATGTTGAGCGGCATCTTCGTGGTCAGCGGCGCCCGCAACCTGCGCAACCCGGAACGCCTGGTGCAGGCCGCGGAACCGGTCACCGGGAAGGTCGCCCCGCTGATCCAGAACGTGCACCCCCGCATCCCCACCGACACGGTCTCGCTGATCCGGGCCAACGCCGCCACCCAGCTGGTCGGCGGCCTGATGCTCGCCACCGGCCGGTTCACCCGTCCGGCCGCGCTGGTGCTCGCGGGCACGCTCATCCCGACCACCGCCGCCGGCCACGCCTTCTGGAACAACGACGACCCGGCCGCGCGCAACAACAACCAGATCCACTTCCTGAAGAACCTCGGCCTGCTCGGTGGCCTCCTCCTCGCCGCCGCCGACACCGAGGGCAAGCCGGGGCTGCGCTGGCGCGCCGGCCACCGGATCGACCACTCTCGCCGGTCGGTCAGGCGCGCGGTCCGCACGGCGCGCCGCGAGACGAAGATCGCCGTACGCTCCGCGGCGACCGCCCGCCGCATGCCCGGCTGACCAGGCACTCTGTACGGCCTACCACCCCCCGCAAGGCCACCAATCACCTGAACCGTCCGAGACCCGTTAACGCGGTGGAAATGTCAAAAACACGTGTGGGATCGGACACGGTCGCGTAACGCGGGAGGCAGCAACGTGAGGCGCCGTTCTAGGCTCCGTTCTGGACCTGGACGGGTACGACGACCTTGGTACGGGGGTGGCCACGCCATGCCGACGACAGTCGGTAGACGGACCAACCGCCTCGCCCCGACCTCCCGCGTCGACCGCCGGATCGTGGTGCGTCTCGGCGTCGTCGCCGCCGTGTCGTACGCCGCGTGGCTCGCCATCGGCGCCTTCGGACGGCCGTACAACTTCTTCGACATGAAGATCTACCACGGCGCGGTGCTGTGGTGGGCCGGCGGCAACGAGCTGTACGACTTCGTCGCGCCCTCGACCACGCTGGGCTTCACCTACCCCCCGTTCGCCGCCCTGGTCATGCTGCCGATGTCGTGGCTGCCGGTCGACGGCGCCGGCTTCGTCAACGCGCTCGCCAGCATCGGCGCGCTCGCCGTCGTCCTCGCGGCGCTGCTACGCCCCATCGTGGACCGGCTCGGCTGGCCGCTCTGGTTCACCGTCGGCATCGCCACCCCGCTCGCAGTCGCCATCGAGCCGTCCCGGGAGACGCTCGGCTACGGGCAGGTCAACCTGCTGCTGTTCGCGCTGATCATGGCGGACATGGTGGGCCTGCGCTGGCGGGCCAAGCGGGGCACCCACTACGAGACGGCCGATTCGCCGCTGGCCCGGTTCGTCTACAGCGGCGCCTGGGCCGGTGTGGGCATCGGGCTCGCCACGGCGGTCAAGCTCACCCCGGCGCTGTTCGTGGCCTATCTGATGCTCACCCGGCAGTGGCGGGCCGCGCTCACCGCTGTCGGCACCGCCATCGGCGTGACCATCGCTACGTTCGGTGTGCTCGGTGAGGAGTCCCGCGCGTACTTCGCCGACGTGCTCTGGCAGACCGAGCGGGTCGGCGCGGCGGACATGACCGCCAACCAGTCCCTCGCCGGTCTGCTGGCGCGCCTCTACGACTCGATCGAGACGCCCGGCCTGCTCTGGCTGGCGTTCTCGGTGCTCATCCTGGCGCTGGGCCTGTCCCGGGCGATGAGCGCCCGCGCCGACGGCGACGAGCTGACCGCGTTCACGCTGGTCGGGCTCACCGCCAACGTGATCAGCCCGATCTCCTGGTCGCACCACCTGATCTGGGTCATCCCGGCGATCATCGTGCTGGCCGACGCCGCGGTACGCCGCCGCGAAGCCAGCCGCGGCCTGCCCCCGCGCGGCACCGGCGGTCCCTCGGCCAACGGTGTGCCGGCACTGCGCCCGCCGATCTGGTACCCGACGCTGACCGGGCTCCGCCACGGCGTCGGCGCGCTCGGGCTCTACCTGCTGTTCCTGATCTCACCGATCTGGCCGTACGAGCACCAGCTCCCCGAGGTGTCCCACTACCAGGACGGCCTGTTCGGCGCGCTGATGGAGAACTCCCTGGCCATCGCGCTGATCGTGCTCGTCGCGGCGCTGCCGTGGCGTCCCGGCGCCGAGCCGGCGTTCTACCACGAGCGGCTGGGCCGCACCGCCGCGCTCGCCGCCCGGCGCTGAGCCCTCAGGGGCAGTTCACCCATTCCTCGGTGCCGTCGTCGAAGACCTGCCGCTTCCAGATCGGCAGCCGCGCCTTCACCTCGTCGACCAGCCGGGCGCAGGCGGCGAACGCGGCCGCGCGGTGCGCCGTGCTGACCGCCGCCACCAGTGCCACGTCACCGATCTCCAGCGGGCCGATCCGGTGCGACACCGCCACCGCGTACACCTGCGGGTCGGCCGCCACCTCGGCCGCCACCTCGCGCAGCACCGCCTCGGCGGTGGGGTGGCCCTCGTACTCCAGCCGGGTGACCGCCCGCCCGTGGTCGTGGTCGCGGACCACGCCCTGGAAGGACACCACCGCGCCGGCACGGCGGTCGGCGACCGCCGCCTCGTGCGCGGCCAGGTCGAGCGGCCGGTCGGTCACCGCGCCGAGCACCACGCCTGCTTCCACTGTCACGACGTCTCCCGTCGGCTCGTTCGTCGCGCTCACCCGAATCGCTCCCCGGGGGTCAGTGGCAGCGGCACCAGCGGCACCCGGTCGCCGGCCGCGCCGCTGGTGCCGGGCCGGATCATCGCGAACCCGTCCGCGCCGGCCAGCCCACGCAGCATCGCCGAGCCGACGTGCCGCACCGGGTACGCGGTGCCGGCGACGCGGTCCCAGCGGGCCAGCGCCAGATGGGTGTAGTCGCCGCGCCCGGGAATCGGCTCGGCCAGTGTCACGTGCGGCAGTACCGGCATCTGCCGGCCGGTGAGACCGGCGAGCAGGGGCGCGACGAGCGACACGAGCGCCACCACGGCCGACTGCGGGTTGCCGGGCAGACCGGCCACGAACCGCACCCGCCCGTCGCCGTCCACCAGCCGGGCGAGCAGCATCGGGAAACCCGGGCGCACCGCCACGGTGTTCACCACGTAGTCGGCGCCGAGCGCCTCCAGCGTCGGGTGCAGATGGTCGACCGGACCGTGCATGGTGCCGCCGGTGGTGCAGACCAGGTCGGCGTTGGCGAGCGCGCCCCGCAGCGCCGCCACGTGCGCGGGCAGCGTGTCGGCGACCGGGCCGACCACGTCGGCCGCGCGCACCTGGCAGCCGTAGCGGCGCAGCCAGGCCGGCACCGACGGACCGAGCGCGTCACGGACCCGCCCGGCGCCGGGCGGACCGGAGGTGAGCAGTTCGTCGCCGAAGACCAGGAGCGCGGCCCGGGGTGGGCGGCGGACCCGCAGCGTGTCGTGCCCGCAGGAGGCGGCCAGGCCGATCACCGCCGGGTCCACGGGCGTGCCGGCGGGCAGCAGTACCTCCCCGAGGTGCGCCTCCTCGCCCGGCTCCCGCCACTCCGGCGCCGGGCGGGGCGTGCCGGACACCAGGCCGTCCGACGTACGCGTCGACTCCTCGATCCGCAGGATCGCCGTCGTGCCCTCGGGAACCATCGCGCCGGTGGCGATCTCCACCGTGCTGCAGTCGGCCTCCAGCGGAGGCGCGGTCTGCCCGGCGAGCACCCGCCCGACCACCCGCCACGGCCCCGCGCCGCGCACCGCCCAGCCGTCCACGCTGGAGGTGGGGAACGCCGGCAGGTCGGTGCGCGTGGTCAGCGGCTCGGCCAGGGTGTGCCCGTCGGCCTCGGCAAGCGGACGGGCGACCGCGGGGAGCGCGGCGGACAGACCCACCGCGTACACCCGGGAGCGGGCCTCCTCCCACCCGGCCGGTGGTGGCGTGCCGGCCTCGGCCGCGGCGGCTTCGGTTTCCGTGCTCATCCGGCGAGCCTAACGCCGGGGCACGTGCCGCGCGGGTTCAGTGGTCGCCGCCGCGAAGCTGGTCGACGGCGTGCCGCAGGATCGGGCCGAGCACCGCCAGACCGTCCCGGGCGCCACCGCGTGAGCCGGGCAGGTTGACCACGAGCGTCCGGCCGGTCACCCCGGCCAGCCCGCGGGACAACGCAGCCGTCGGCACGGTGTCGCGGCTGTGCGCGCGAATCGCCTCGGCGATGCCGGGGATCTCGTAGTCGAGCAGCGCGCGCGTCACGTCGGGCGTGCGGTCGGTCGGGGTGATGCCGGTGCCACCGCTGGTCAGCACCACGTCGACGCCGTCTGCGCGGGCGGCACGCAGGGCGTCGCCGACCGGTTCGCCGTCGGGCACCACCACCGGAGCGTCGACCTCGCAGCCCAGCTCGCGCAGCCCGGTCACGAGCAGCGGGCCGCTGGTGTCCTCGTACACCCCGGCGGCAGCCCGGTTGGACGCCACGATCACCCGGGCCCGGATCACGGCCGGTCCTCCGGCCGGACCCACTCGCCGGTCTTGCCGCCCTCCTTGCGGAGCACCCGGACGGCGTCCACCGAGGCGGCCGGGTCGACCGCCTTCACCATGTCGACCAGGGCGAGCCCGGCGACCGCCACGGCGGTCAGCGCCTCCATCTCCACGCCCGTGCGGTCGGCGGTCTTCGCGGTGGCGGTGATCTCCACCGTGTCGGCGGTGAGGTCGAGGTCGACTGTGACGCCGTGCAACGCGATCGGGTGGCAGAGCGGGATCAGGTCGGGCGTGCGCTTGGCGCCCATGATGCCGGCGAGCCGGCCGACGGCGAGCGCGTCGCCCTTGGGCAGGCCGTCGCGGCGCAGCAACTCCACCACCTCGGCAGTGGTGCGGAGGCGGCCGGCGGCGACCGCGAGCCGGCCCGAGACCGGCTTGGCGGAGACGTCGACCATCCGGGCCGCACCGGCCGGGTCGACGTGGGTGAGCTGCGCGGGTTCGGTCACGGCCCGACCCTATCCGCCGGGTACGACGACGCGGGTGCTCCGGCCTGCCCGGGTGCCGCGGCCTGCGGCGGGGAGGAGCGTCGTGTCGGGTGCCGGTGCACGACGCCCCTCCCTCACCTGCCCACCGCCGATTCGCTGGGGGGAACTGACGGTGGGGGCCTCGTTCGGCCGGGTCCGCTCTGGCGCTGAACCCTCCCCGTTGGCCGATGCCGGGGACGCTAACGAACGCCGCGATAAGAAATCGATAAGCCGGTTCAGGCCGGCGTCTCGGCGAGCTGCCGGCGCAGGTCGTGGCGCTCGGGCGCACCCATCCGCTCGAAGATCGCCAACGCGCGCTGCCGGTAGCGGTCCGCTTCGGCGGCGTCCGTTCCGGCCAGATGATCGGCCAGGGCACTCAGGGCGCGTCCCTGCTCGTAGGGATGCGCGATGCGGCTGGCCAGGCCGAGGGCTTCACGGTGCGCGGAGACGGCCTGGTCCACGTGTCCGGCCGCGGCCAGTGTCAGGCCGAGGTCGTTCGACGCCGCCGCCTGCACATGCCGGTCACTCGAGTCCCGCGCCAGGTCGAGAGCCAGTTCGTGCTGGCTTCGTGCCTCTGCGAGCCGGCCCAGATGCCGGTAGGCGACGCCGAGGTCGTTGCGGGCCTCCGCCTCACCGAACCGGTGCCCGGTCTGCGCGCGCAGCCGGAGCGACGCCGCGATCAGGCGCACCGCCTTGCGGTAGTTTCCGAGGCGGTTCTCCACCGAGGCGATGTGGCCGAGCGCGTTGGACATGTGGAACCGGCTTCCCTGGCACCGAGCCAGGAAGAGGTGCTGCCGATGGGCGCGGAGCGCTTCGGGATACCGCCCGACGGCGGTCAGCGCGTACCCGAGGTTGGGCAGGGCCACGATCGGGTCGACCGCGCCTCGCGTGTCCTCCCGGAGCAACTGCCGTCCCAGACTCACCGACCGCTCGGAGCTTCCCGTGAGCCAGTGGACGACCACGAGGTTCGCCCGGTAACGGTGCTCGCTGCGCCGGTCGTGCAGGTCCCGCGAGATGGACACCGCTACCTCGAGGTGACGCAGCGAGTCCAGATAGCTGCCGGTCCG
The DNA here is from genome assembly GCF_000177655.2 of Micromonospora sp. L5. Lineage (NCBI taxonomy): Bacteria > Bacillati > Actinomycetota > Actinomycetes > Micromonosporales > Micromonosporaceae > Micromonospora > Micromonospora sp. L5. Next base: position 6,909,356 of record NC_014815.1, read on the forward strand.
GGTGTACGCCGACGCCAGGTAGTTGTGCATGACCGCCTGTGCCGCACGGTCACCGCTGCGCTCGGCAGCGGTCAGGCCCGTCTGGTGGGTCGCGACGATGTCACCGAAGTACCCCCGCATGTAGCAGAACCGCCACATCGCCCGAGCCAGGCGCCATGCGTATCCGGACTGCCCCTCCTCCTGAAGGGCGAATCTGATCAACGCGATGAGATTGGGCCGCTCCCGCTCCAGCCATTCGATGTCCGAGGTGTCAGCCTCGCTGATCAGATCGGCCCGGAGCGGCGCCTCCAGGCGCAGGTGGGTAGCCAGTACCTGCTGGTCCAGGGAGCTTGCCCGGACCGCCACCTGGTGCAGGACGTGGTCGAGCAGGCGGTTGCCCGCCTCGTGGCGCTGCGTGGGATCCGTCGACTCACGGAAGAGCTCGGCGGAGTACTGACGCATCAGATCGTGCATCCGGTAGCGCCCCGGAGCGACCTCCTCGATCAGGTGCTGGTCGAGGAGGTCGTCCAGCATCCGTTCCGTCCGGTCGAGCGGAAGAGCCGCGAGAGCGGCGGCCATACGCGCGTCGAAGGAGTCGCCCGGGTGCAGGCCGATCAGCCGGAACAGCCATTTCACGGGTTCGCTCAGGTGCTCGTACGAGGCTGAGAAGGCACCGGCGACGGTCTGCTGCTCCACCGCCAGCTGCCGCAGCACGGTGCCTCCGGCCTCGAGCCGTCGAGCCAGGTCGGCAACTCGCCAGGCCGGCCGGTGGGCCAACCATCCGCCGGCCAGCCGGACGGCCAGCGGCAGATGGCCGCAGCGGCGAGCCACCTCCGTCGCGGCATCCGGTTCCTTGCTGATCCGCTCCGCACCGGCGGTGCGTGCCAGGAGTTCCACCGCCTCGTCGGGTGTCATCACGGGAAGCGAGACGGGCGGACCGATGTCGCTCACCGACAGCCGCCGACGACTGGTCACCAGCACCGCCGACCCTGAACCGACGGGCAGGAGCGGACGCACCTGCTGCCCGTCGGCCGCGTTGTCCAGCACGAGGACGACGCGGCGACCCCGCAGCTCGCGCTGCCACAACTCGGCCCGCTCCTCGTGATCACTGGGAATCCGGCCCGCCGGTACCTCCAGCTGGCGAAGCAGCACAGTGAGGGCGTCGCCCGGCTCGACCGGGGCTCCCTCGGTGTGCCCCCGCAGATCGATGAAGAGTTGCCCATCCGGGTACCGGTCGCTGAGCAGGTGCGCCAGGTGAAGCGCGAAGAGGGTCTTGCCGCTGCCCGCCATACCGTCGATCACGCGTACGGTCGGCGATCCGTCACCCGGCGATCCGATCTCCGCCAGCATCCTCTCGACGAGTCCCCGCCGTCCGACGAGATCAGCAGCGCCCCGCGGAAGGTGGTACGGGTGCGCCCGCCGCGCGTTCGAGGTGGCCGCACCTCCTCGTTCAGCACCGCCCTGCCCGGCTGCGGACGGCGAGCGCGGCGCGGTCCTGCCCAGTAGTGACCTGCGCAGATCGAGCAGCTCGGTTCCCGGCTCGATGCCGAGTTGCCGGGTGAGGATCGACTCGGCGCGATGGATGACAGCCAGGGCGCCGCCCGCGTCGCCGTCCGCCTTCAGCGCACTGGCCAGCAGCGCGTGTGCCTGCTCCCGGTAGGGATGACTGTTCACGTGATCGGTGAGAAGTGCGATTGCCGCTCTGGTGCGGCCGAGTGCGACGTCGAGCCGGGCACGAAGCTCGATCGCCGCCAGCCGCTGCTCCTCCAGTGCCGCCCGGCGCGCCGTCAGAACCGGCCCCACCCGCAGGCCGGCCGCCAGAGGACCGCGCCACAGACGTTCGCCCTGGCTGAGCAACTCGTCAACACGTTCGTGCTGCCCGTCCGACCAGGCCGACACCGCCTCACCGGTCAGGTGCTCGAAACAACGCACGTCCACCCGCTCGTCGCCCACATCCAGGCGGTAGCCGCCGGAGAGCCGAACCAGGCTCGGGCCCTGATGCCGATCGAACGTCCGTCGAAGGTTGCCCACATACGTCCGCACGTTTGCCAACGCGGAACGGGGTGGGTCCTCGGGCCACAGCTCGTCGACGAGGGTGTCGACGGTGACGAGCTGGCCGCCGTGCAGCACCAGCACCGCCAGCGCCATCTGCTGCTTCGGCGTACCGAGTGGCAGTGGATCCGATCCCTGCCACACCTCCGGCACGCCCAGCAGCCGGATATCCACCAACTGTTCCCTCCGGGCGGCACGCGCCAATCAAATTGCCCGCGACCGTGTGAACTATGCGAAATGCAGACTTACGGAAGATAGCACCCTATACGCCACAGGAGTTTCCGGTGCCGGAGAGCAACGACGCTTTTTCTGTGAGTTGTCGTGGCGGATGTTACGGAAGGAGGAAACCGAACGACTACAGACACCCGGTGATGAAGGGCTCGATAATCCCACTTGAAAGCGCGCACTGAATATGCGTTCAGTCTCCGGTCAAAGACCGAGCGTAACAAGAAGCAGGCGCATTGGCGCAATATGCGCATATGGACATCTAATGGATGTATCCTGGCCTAAAAGCCATAACATGTTCGACGTCGGATGGGCCGGTGATCGCCGGCTCTGGGGGTCGAACGAAGGGCGAAGGCCATGCGCGGCAACGACTGGCTGTGAAGCGAACTTCCGGGGCGCCTGAGCGGGCCGTACAGTACGAGCACACGCACCGCTACGAACGAGCGCGGTGGAGGCAGACCACGTGACTCGCGCCCACGCACGCGACAATGGGACCGATCGGCGGCTCTTGCTGCTTGTCGGTCTCGTCGTGTTTGCGGCCACACTGGCCACACTGGTGAGCATCCGCCTGATCGCCGTCGGCGACCTGACAACCCAGAAGAACATCACACGGGCGGCCACGATCACCTTTCTCGTAGCCGTGGCTGCGACGGTGAATGTGCGAATTCGTATTCGCGCCACCACCCACGGCGTTTCGTGGACCGATGCGGCAACCGTGATCGGGCTTGCGGTCGCACCCGTGCCGTGGGTCGTCATCGCTACCGGCCTGGGCGTCGCCATCACCCGCCTGATCGGTCGCCTCACCCCGATCAAGCTGGCCTTCGGCGTCGCCAAGGAGATGACGCTGGCTGCGGCGGGAGGCCTGGTCCTCATCGCCGCCGGCTGGTCCTGGCCCTGGTCAGGGCCCATCAGCCGCTCACTGCCCGCCCTGGTGCTGGCCTACGTGACCGTCGTCGTCCTCGATGAGCTGCTCACCTTCCCGGTCCTCGCCTTCGCGACCGGGACACCGATCCGCAAGCGCTTCCGGGAGCAGTGGGATCTCCGGCTGGCGAGCGTCGCCGCCCGCTTCTCGGTGATCCTGTGCACGCTGCTCATCCTCCGGATCGACCCGACTTTCCTGATCGTCGTACCGCCGCTCGTGTTGAGCCTGCATCTCGCCTACTCCAGCCGACTTCGTAATCGCGCCGAGCGGGAGGCCTGGCAACGGTTGGCCCGGACGACCGACGCATTGAATGTAGTCGATCTCAATCGGGTACTCACCACAGCGGTCACGCAAGCGACCGAGCTGTTCTCCGCCGACGAGGTCGAAATCGAACTACGTGAGGAAGCACTGGTGGTGCGAGGCGTCGGAGGAGCCATCACCTACCGCGGCCCGGCCGGCGAACCGAGCTCGATCGAGGGTTCGGTACTCACCAACCGCCTCGAGGGCCACGACCGGACTGTCGACGTAGGCGTGCTGCGGCTGCGGTTCGCCGGCCCGGTCGAACTCTCCGAACGCGAGCAGTACACCCTGCGTACCTTCGCCTCCGCCCTCTGCACCGCGGTCCGCAACGCCCAGGCGTACGCCGAACTCGCCCGCATCGCCGAGGACCACGCCTACGCCGCCACCCACGACGCCCTCACCGGCCTGTCCAACCGGCGGCACCTGCTCGACGAGGGCAGCGCCCAGCTCACCAGCCGGCACGCCGACGGCGTCACCGCCCTGGTGCTGATCGACCTCAACCACTTCAAGGAAGTCAACGACACCCTCGGGCACGGCGCCGGCGACCAGGTGCTGATCCAGGTCGCCGAACGACTCCGCGGCGCGGCCCGCCCCGACGACCTGGTCGCCCGGCTCGGCGGCGACGAGTTCGCCGTACTCCTGCGCGGCCTGCCCGCACCGGCCGTCGCCGCCCACCGCGCCGAGGCCCTGCTCGCGGCGCTGCACGACCCGCTCGACCTCGACGGCATGCGGATCAGCGTGGAGGCCAGCGGCGGCATCGCCGTCGCCCCCGCCACCGGCGGCATGGCCGAACTGCTGCGCCGCGCCGACGTGGCCATGTACCAGGCCAAACGCGCCGGCCAACGGGTCGCCACCTACGCGCCGGCCCGCGACACCGCCGACCTGAGCCGGCTCACCCTCGGCGGCGAACTGCCCCGCGCCGTCGCCGACCACGAGTTCACCGTCAACTTCCAGCCCATCGTCGACCTGGGCAGCGGCGAGGTGATCGGCGCGGAGGCACTCGCCCGCTGGCACCACCCCACCCACGGGCTCATCGACCCGCTGCGCTTCCTCGAAGCGGTGGAACGCTCCGGGCTGCTCCCCGCGTTCGCCGAGGCGATCCTCGACCAGGCGCTCATCGCCGCCGGCTCCTGGCGCGACGCCGGCTTCGACCTGCCCGTCTCGGTGAACGTGTCCCCGCGCAGCCTGCTCGACGCCCGCTTCCCCGGCGCCGTGCTGGCCCGGCTACGCGCCCACGACCTCCCGCCGGACCGGCTCGTGCTGGAACTGACCGAGACGCTCACCCTCAGCCAGCTCGACGTCGTCGACCGCGTCCTCAGCCGGCTGCGTGACTCCGGCGTCCGGCTCGCGCTCGACGACTTCGGCACCGGATACTCGTCGCTCTCCCTGCTCTCCCGCATCCCCGTACACGAATTGAAGATCGACCGCAGTTTCGTCGGCGCCATGGAGACCGCGCCCGAAGCCGCCGCCGTGATCCGCTCCACCCTCGACCTCGGCCGCAGCCTCGACCTCACCGTGGTCGCCGAGGGCGTGGAGAGCGAACCGCAACGCCGCGCGCTCTGGGAACTCGGCTGCGCCGCCGGGCAGGGCCACCTGTTCGCCCGGCCACTGCCCGCAGCCGCGCTCCTCGCCGCCCTCCAGCGCGGCCACGGCGGCCGGACCGGCGCGCTCGCACCCGCGCTGCACGACGCCGGCGCCGTCATCCGCCTCCCCGGCCGCCGCACCGGCCGCACCCGCCCGTCACCCCCCGCCGCCACCGACGCCCGGCAACCCTGACCCGGCCGGGCCACCCCGCCGGTCTGCCACACTGGCCCGCGTGACCGCCCAAGCCGACCCGGCAACCCCCGTCTCCCGCCGCTGGTCGGCACTCGACACCGCCGCCGGCGGCCTCGCCCTCGACCTGGGCCTCTACGCCGCCGCCACCGTCTTCGCCGCGATCACCGCCGCCACCTCCACCCTCCCGCCGCACCGCGCCTGGGGCGCCGTCGCCACCATCGGGTACGCGCTCGCCACGCTCGCCGCGACCACCCAGCTGCTCGCCCGCCGCCGCGACCCCGGCACCCCCCTGGCCGGCCTGCCCGCACGCTGGACCGTCGCCGGTCTCGCCTGGGCCGCCACCGCGCTGCTGCCGATCGTCACGCAGAGCGTCGAACGCGCCGGCGGACGCACCGACCGCGCCCAGGAGGAGGTGATCGTGGTCGAACACGCCGGAGCCCGCCTCGCCGAGCACGGCACCCCCTACCTCGGACCCGACGCCATCGCCGCCCTGCCCCCCGGCGAGCAACTCCTCGGCTACACCCCCTACCAGCCCGGTATGGCGCTGTTCGGGCTGCCCCGTGCCGCCGTCGACGCCTGGTGGACCGACTCCCGCGTCTGGTTCGCCGTGGTCACCGCGCTCACCCTCGTCGCCCTCGTCGCCACGCTGCGCGCAAGCGGCGGCCCGGGCGCACCCCGCCGCGACGCCGCCGTCCTGCGCGCCGTCCAGGCCGCCACAGTCCTGCCCGTCTGCGCGCTCACCCTCGCCACCGGCGGCGACGACCTCCCCGTACTCGCGCTCTGCCTGCTCGCCCTCGCGCTCGCCGCCGCCGGCCGGCCCGGGCGGGCCGGCCTCGCGGTCGGCGCCGCCGGTGCCCTGAAGCTCTTCGCCTGGCCGGTCGCCGTCGTGCTGATCTGCTGGGCCGCCACCCGCCGGTCCGCGACCCGCACCGCCCTCGGCGCCATCGGCCTACCCGTCCTCGCCCTGATCCCGGTGCTCCTCGTCGACCGCGACGCCCTCGTCGAGAACGTGCTGCGCTTCCCGCTCGGCCACGGCCTCGTCACCAGCCCCGCCCAGTCGCCGTTCCCCGGGCACCTCATCGCCGAGACACTCCCGGCCGGCCGCGCCGTCGCCACCGCGCTGCTCGTCGCCGCCGGGCTCGCCATCGCCGTCCGGCTGCTGCGCCGTCCGCCCCGCACCGCCGCCGCCACGGCCATCATCTGCGGGTACGGACTGCTCGCCGCGATCCTGCTGATGCCCTCCACCCGCTTCGGGTACCTGCTCTACCCGGCAGCCCTGCTCGTCCTCGCCCCCGCGCTGGCGCTCACCCGACCGGACGACAGGGCGGCATTCCCGGCAACCGCCCCGCGCGATCCGGCCGGAAGGCGTACACCTGAGGGATGACCACCTACCGCGACCGGGCCGAGGCGGGACGCGAACTCGCCGAACGACTCACCGACCTCGCCGGCCGGCCCGACGTCATCGTGCTCGGCCTGGTACGCGGCGGTGTACCCGTCGCCCGGGTGGTCGCCGACCGGCTCGGCGCACCACTGGACGTCCTCGTCGTCCGCAAGCTCGGCGTGCCCTGGGCACCCGAGGTCGCGTACGGCGCGCTCGGCCCCGGCGGCGTGCAGGTCCTCAACGAGATGGTCGCCGGCCGGATCAGCGAGAACGACAGGGCCCAGGTCCGCCGCCGCGAACAGGCCGAACTGGAACGCCGCGAACAGCGCTACCGCGGCGGCCGCCCACCGCTCGACCTCACCGGGCGCACCGCCGTCATCGTGGACGACGGACTCGCCACCGGCGCCACCGCCCGGGCCGCCGTCCAGGTCGCCCGCCACCTCGGCGCCGTCCGGGTCCTGGTCGCCGTCCCGGTCGGATCCGAGCAGGCGTACGACATGCTCGCCGCCGACGCCGACACGGTCGTGAGCTGCCAACTCCCGCCCGACTTCGCCGCCGTCGGGGCGTACTACGAGGACTTCCACGAGGTCTCCGACGACGAGGTCACGCAGGCGCTGACCGCCACTGCGTGAAAACACCCGGTACCGTCGTTGTCATGCAGATGACCTGTCCCAAGTGCCGCGGAGAAATGCGCCAGTACGAGCGCAGCGGAGTAGTCATCGACCAGTGCGGCGAATGCCGGGGCATCTTCCTCGACCGCGGCGAGCTGGAAAAGCTGTTCGATGCCGAGGCCAACTGGAACCGGCAGCACGGCGGCGCCCCGCAGCAGGCCGCGCCGTCCGGTGCCGGCTACCCGCCACCTCCGCCGCCCCCGCCCGCCGCCGCGCCGCACCAGCCCGGCTACGGCGCCGTCCCCCCGCCCCCTCCGCCGCCGCCCGGCCACGGCTACGCGCAGCCCGCGTACGGCCACGGCCAGCAGCACCACGGCTACCACGGCCACTACCGGCGCAAGAAGAAGCACGGCTTCCTCGGCGAACTGTTCGACTGACCGCCGACAACGCGCGCGCCGGGCCGATGCACCGCATCGACCCGGCGCGCTCGTCGGCGTGCCGCGCCTGCCGCACCGTGGCAGGCTGCTCGACATGAGCCCGATCCGGCAGCACGAGGCGCTGGCCCAGGCGTACGACGGCATCACCGCCGTCGTCACCACGCTCGACGACGCCGGCCTGCAACGGCCCACCCGGTGCCGCGGCTGGCTCGTCGCCGACCTGCTGTTCCACGTGCTCTGCGACGCCCAGCGCGCACTCGTCGCCCTGGCCAGCCCCGCACCCGGACCGGCCGACGTGGACGACGTCAGCTACTGGCGCGCGTTCACCCCCGGCGACGACGACGTGAGCGCCGGGCACGCCTGGTGGGCACGCCGCTCCGCCGCCGCCTTCGACAGGCCCACAGGCGTGGTCCGGCTCTGGACCGACACCGCGCCCGCCGCCGTCCGCGCGGCCACCGCGGCCGACCCCGACGGGTACGTGACGACACAGGGGCACGTGCTGCGCGTACCCCATCTGCTCGCCACCCTGACCACCGAGGCGGTCATCCATCACCTGGACCTGGTGGTGGACCTGCCGGACGCGCCGCGGCCGGCGGCGGACCCGACGCGGGTAGCGGTGACCACGATGGACGGCCTGCTCAGCGACGACGCGGTACGGCCGGCCGGCTGGGACGACCACGACTACCTGTTGAAGGCCGCCGGGCGGGTGCCGCTCACCGACCGGGACCGGCTGGAGCTGGGCGAGGCCGCCGGCTGGTTCCCGCTGCTCGGCTGACGTCGCTCAGACGATGGCCATGTCGACGAAGCGCGACAGGTGTAGCTGGGCCGCTACGGTGACCGTGTCGGTAGGACCATTTCTGTGCTTTGCAACAATAAAGTCCGCTTCGCCCGCTCGCGGCGACTCCTTGTCGTAGTAGTCGTCGCGGTGCAGAAGAATGACAACGTCTGCATCCTGTTCAATAGATCCAGATTCCCGCAAGTCGGACAATTGTGGTCGCTTGTCGGTGCGCTGCTCGGGGCCACGGTTCAGCTGACTCACCGCGATCACCGGGCATTCGACCTCCTTGGCCAGCAGCTTCAGGCCACGGGACAGGTCCGCGACCTCCTGCTGCCGGCTCTCGGTGCGCTTCGGCGAGGTCATCAGCTGGAGATAGTCGACGACGATCAGCTTCAGGTCGTGCTTCTGCTTGAGCCGCCGCGCCTTCGCCCGGATCTCCATGAGGTTCATGCTCGGCGTGTCGTCGACGAAGAGCGGCGCCTCGCTGATCTCACCCATGCAGCGGGCCAGCTTGGTCCAGTCGTCGTCGGAGAGCTGCCCGCTGCGCAGAACGTGCAGGGGCACGCGCGCCTCGGCCGAGAGGAGTCGCATGACGATCTCGACCTTGCTCATTTCCAGCGAGAAGATCGCCGACGCCTGGTTGGCGCGGATAGCTGCATTTCGGGCGAAGTCCATACTTGCCGTGCTGTTGTGCGTCGGGATCATCGAGCGGCCCGCCAGATACAGATGGTCGGGATTGTCGACGGTCACACAGCGCACCGGAACGCTCGGCACCGGACGGACGTCCACGATGAACCGCGAGTGGGACCGGACGTCCGAGGACGTCCGGCGCCGGGCCGCATGGGCGGTCCGCTTCCGGTCCAGCCGGAAGACCGTGTCCGGGGTGGAGAAGTTCAGCGTGTACGCGATCGACGATTCCTCGGTACGGCCGCGCACCTTGCGCTCGGTCATGGTGCACCGATAGCCCAGGCTGACGACGAGTTCCCGTACGCCGTCGATCAAGCGCCGCGAGGTGGACGTGTACTGCAGGTTCCCGGTCGGCGCCACCGTGCCGTCGGTGTCCATGAGACCGGCGAGCAACGCCCGGCGCTGGGTTTCGGAGGCGCGTAGATAGTCGTCCGGAATGTGCTTGTCGTAGGCCACCCCGACCCGGCGGAGCAGGGCGAGGAAGGAACCGTTCCGCTCGTGGCACTCGGCGCATCGGCGGGTTCCGGGGTTCTCCCGCAGGGCACGGGTGGAGCCGCCGCAGTCGACGCAGGTGCGGTCCGCCGTCCTGACCGGCGTGGGCAGATGCACGCTGTAGACCATGGGCCCGCTCGGGCGCACCAGGAAGCCGTCCTGGGCCACGAGGTCGAGCATCTCCGCGTCCGCGGTGGTGAAGCGGCTGGCCCCGGTGTGCCCGTCGCCGAGCCACACCCCGAGGGTGTACGGCGGGACGGTCAGGTCGCGTTCCGGAAGTCGGAGCGGCGCGCAGTTCCGCACGGCGTGGTTGAGACGGCGGTCGGCCGTCTCGGTACGTAGCGTGGCCGCGATCTGCGCCGTCGTGACGATCCCGTCATGCTCGGCGCGGCTGCCGGCGTTCACCGGTCGTTCCGCGCGTGCACGGAGGCCGGAGATCAACGCGCCCACCGGGTAGCCCGGAGCCGTCCAGTTGCGTGTCTTGCCGGCCCAGGTCACCGGGCGGGCGACCCGGCTGTTGGAACCCACTGTCTGCGCCACCGTGTGAAGCACGTTGCGGAATTCCGGACCGACCTGTTCCAGGGTTTCGGCGAGAGTGACCAGGCGGTGCGGTTCGGCGAATGCAGCCACCTCGGCCGCCCGTACCTTCGCCAACGCCGGCTCGGCCCAGTGGTGCCGCCGACGTGCCTCCGGCTGGCGTCGGCTGGCCCGGGTGGTGGTCTTCCACAGGTGCTCGGCGTCCGCCACGATGACGCTTCCGTCGGAGAACTCGACCTCGTAGCAGGGGCGGTCGTACATCACGTCGAAGACGTTGGTGATCGTCGTCGGGATGCCGTCCGCGGCGAGGAGCTGCTCGCCGACGCGCACCTCACCCATGGTGGTCCAGCCCTGTGGGGTGGGCAGCGGGGTGTCGAGTGCGAGCGCCTTACCGAGACCAGGCCTGCCGGCCACGATGATGAGCTGGCCGGCGTGCAGGCCGTTCAGCAGGCGGTCGAGGTCGGTGAACCCGGTCGGCACACCGGTCATCACCCCGCCCTGGGCGCCGACCGCCTCGATCTCGTCCAGCGTCGGCTGGAGCATGTCGGCCAGGACGGCGAAGTCCTCGCTGACGCGCTTCTCGGTGATCTCGTAGACGGCCTGCTGGGCGAGGTCGACGATGTCGTCGACGTCGCGGCTGCCGCTCGGGCCGGTGCCGTAGCCGAGCTGCACGATCCGGGTGCCGGCCTCGACCAGCCGGCGCAGCACCGCCCGTTCGCCGACGATCCGGGCGTAGTACGCGGCGTTCGCGGCGGTGGGCACGCTGGCGATCAGCGTGTGCAGGTAGGGGGCGCCGCCGATCCGGGCGAGGTCACCGGAGTCGGCGAGCGCGGCCGCCACGGTGATCGGGTCGGCGGGTTCGCCGCGACCGTAGATGTCCAGGATCGCGTCGAAGATGGTGGCGTGGACCGGACGGTAGAAGTCGTTTGTCTTCAGGATCTCCACGACGTCCGCGATGGCGTCCTTGGACAGCAGCATGCCGCCGAGTACGCACTGCTCGGCGGCGACGTCCTGGGGTGGTGTCTTCTCGAACGCAGATTCGCGCGGCGGCGGCTCGGGCGATGATCCCCCGGTCCGTTCCGCACGCGTCTCGTCGGTGACCGACACGGGTTCCCCCCTCGCTGCGTCGGATCGAGTCCAGCTGTATCGCCGGGGTATGACAACTCTCCGCCGACCCTCCGGTCGATCGGGGGTCATCGCCCGGCGGTCGGGGGACCACGATACGGAACCCGAGGTCAACCGCTCAACAAGGCCGGTGGATGAGCCTCGGGACAACCTGTGGACGCCTGGGGACAGGCATGTGCGCAGGGTGTGCACAGGGGTGTGGAAAAGTGATGGGGAATTCCGGGCTTATCGCCTCTGACCTGGGCTTTTACTATCCCCACCCTGTGGACGGAAGATTTCCGGCCGAGCTTTGTCGTCGTTCGTCCCGTACTATCGCTGCGAAACGGCGACACCTGGGACAGCGGGTTTACTTTCGGGTTGAGAGAGGTCACGCTCCGGCCGTGAGACACCGGGACTGGGGAAGCGGGGAGGACAGCCCGCGCGAGCGACGGCCGAGCGGTTCCTGGGACGAGCCCGCCGGGCCGCGCCGGGTCGACTCGTACGCGCCGGAGGGCTACCGCACGGCGAGCCGGCGGCGGGCGATCGAGCGCGGCCAGGACGAGCCGGTGGAGACGTACCTTCCCCGTTGGGCGCTGGAGTCCGGGGTGAGTCGCGCGGACGGCGGCGGGCGGCATGCCGCGCCCGACGACGACGAGGTGGAGGCGCCGGCCTCAGGTGCCGGCCGGCGGGATCTGCGCGCGATCGGTGCGGGTCCGTTGTCGGACCACACCGCCGAGTGGACGATGGACGCCCCGCAGGAGCGGGGGTACGTGGGCAACCGGCGGGCGGACGAGGACGACGAGCCGGTGTCGGGGGCGGCGCCCCGGAGTCGCCCGCGCCGGGCGGCGACGCGCCGGCCGCAGGTGACCTGGTCCGGGCTGCCGGAGTCGGCGGGTACGAGCGAGGGGCCGGCCGGATCGGACGGTGAACGGCCGGCGGGTCGGCGTCGCCGGTCGGCGTCGGGTTCCTCCTGGCCGCCGCCGGCGGGGTCGGACTCCGCATGGTCGCGGTCGGCGGCCTCGGGCGGCGCGTGGTCCCGCTCGGGGACGGATGCCGAGTGGCCGGCGTCGGCGTCGGACGCGGGCCGGCCGGCGTCGCCGGCAGCAGAGTCGGAGCCGGCCTGGGGACGGGCGACGGCGTCGGAGTCGGAGCCGGCCTGGTCGCGGGCGACGCCATCGGAGTCGGCGCGGTCGCGGCCGGCGGCGGATCCGTGGCAGCGCCGCCGGAGCGCCGAGCGTGAGCCGGTGGAGCCGCCCGCCGTCGATCCGTGGGACGCGTCGGGCGTGCACGCCTGGGACCGGCCGGTGCCAGCGAGCCGCTGGGAGCGGGCGGAGAGCCGGTGGGACCGTACGGAGCACACGGGTGAGTGGGACCGGTTCACCGACACCGGTTTCCTGGAGCCGGTGCGGGACACCGACGACCGGTACGCGGAGGCCGATCCGTGGGACCGTTCGGCGCCGCCGGTGCGGGAGGGCTGGGCGTCGCCGGCGCGAGCCGAGGCGTTCTGGTCGGGTACCCGGCTCTCGGGTGACGACCCCCGGTGGATGGAGACACCGTCGACTGCTCCGCGTTCGCCCGCGGTGGCGTACTCGGCGCCGCGGCCGCGTACCGCGCCTCGTCGTCGCCCGGTGGAGCCGGCGGCGTCGACGTTGCGGCGGCGGGTGGAGACGATCGGCGGCGGTTCGTGGGGTCGCCGGCTGGAGGACGACCTGCTGGACCCGGATCCGGGTGGTCCGTTGCGGCCGCTGGTCTACACGGCGGCCTGCTATCTGGTTCCGGCGGTGCTGCTCGTGGTCGGCCTGCTGTTCCTGAGCGGGCAGCCTCCGGCGGGGTGCGTCACGGACATCACCGGCGGTGGTTGTGACTCGCCGCGTGCGCACGCGCTGGAGTCGTTGGTGTCGGCGGCGCCGCGGTTCGGGTTGGCGATGGTGAGCAGTCTGGTGGTGGCGGTGCTGCTGCGGCAGGTCGGGACGACGTGGCGGTCGGCGACAGTGGCGCTGGCGGCCGCGGTGGTGGGTGGTGGGCTGTCCACCGTGGTGATCAGCGCGGTGACCGGCAATCCGCTCGGCTGAGCGGCGGGGATGCGGAAAGGCCCGCACCGGCGACCGGTGCGGGCCTTTCGCGTCGTGCTTCGGGTGTCAGCCCTTGACCACGTTCAGGTCGAACTTGGCGGTCACCTCGGGGTGCAGCCGGATGCTGACCGGGTAGGAGCCGAGCGCCTTGATGTGGCCGGGCAGTTCCAGCCGGCGGCGGTCCAGGGTCGGGCCGCCGGCGGCCTTGACGGCGTCGACGATCTCGGCCGGGGTGACCGAGCCGAAGAGCCGCCCGCCGTCGCCGGCGCGGGCCTTCAGGTTGACCTTCAGACCCTCGATCTGGGTCTTGACCTCGGTGGCGTGGCCCAGGTCGCGGATCTCGCGGGCCGAGCGGGCCCGCTTGATGACCGTGACCTGCTTCTCCGCGCCCTTGGTCCAGGCGATCGCGAAGCCCTGCGGCAGCAGGTAGTTACGGCCGAAGCCGTCCTTGACCTCGACGATGTCGCCCGGAGAGCCGAGGCCGGACACCTCCTGAGTGAGGATGATCTTCATGTCCGTGCCTCCTCTCAGCGGGTCGTGGCCGTGTACGGCAGGAGCGCCATCTCGCGGGCGTTCTTGACCGCACGGGCGATCTGCCGCTGCTGCTGCGAGGTCACGCCGGTCACCCGTCGAGCGCGGATCTTGCCGCGGTCGGAGATGAACTTGCGCAGCAGCGCGGTGTCCTTGTAATCGATGTAGGTGATCCCGTCCTTGTCGAGCGGGTTCACCTTCTTCTTCGGCTTGCGAAGGGCCGCAGCCTTAGCCATTGCTCGTGCTCCTGGTTTGCGATCGCGGGCGCTCGGCGCCATCAGAACGGAGGCTCCTCGTCGAAGTTGCCGCCCGAACCACCGCGGGAGGGGGCGGGGGCAGCAGAGGCCCAGGGGTCGTCGAAGTTGCCTCCGCCGCCGCCCTGGCCGCCACCACCACCGAAGCCGCCGCCACCGCCACCGGAGCGGGACATCTTCTGCACCTTCGCCGTGGCGTAGCGCAGCGACGGGCCGATCTCGTCGACCTCCAGCTCGATGACGGTGCGCTTCTCACCCTCGCGGGTCTCGTACGACCGCTGGCGCAGTCGGCCGGACACGATCACGCGAGCGCCGCGCTGCAGCGACTCGGCGACGTTCTCGGCGGCCTGGCGCCAGACCGTGCACGAGAGGAACAGCGGCTCGCCGTCCTTCCACTCGCCGGAGGCCTTGTCCATGAAGCGGGGCGTCGAAGCGACCCGGAACTTGGCGACCGCCGCACCGGAGGGGGTGAATCGCAACTCGGGGTCATCGGTCAGGTTGCCGATGACCGTGATGGTGGTGTCTCCTGCCATGACCATCTCCTCGCGCACTCATCTTTGTGCCGTCAGGCTCTCAGAGCCGTACGACAGCGTGGATGAGGCTTGTGATCCGGACGTGCCGGGTCTAGATGCTCAGCGCATCTCCGGGCGGATGACCTTGGTGCGCAGCACCGACTCGTTGAGTCGGAGCTGACGGTCCAGCTCGCCAACGGCCTCCGGCGTCGCCTGGAGGTCGATGACGGCGTAGATGCCCTCGGCCTTCTTGTTGATCTCGTACGCGAGGCGCCGGCGGCCCCACACGTCGGTCTTCTCCACCGAGCCACCCGCGGTCCGGATCACGTTCAGGTACGTGTCGAGCGACGGGGCGACGGTGCGCTCCTCGAGGCTGGGGTCGAGGATCACCATGACTTCGTAATGACGCAAGACGTGCTCACCTCCTGTGGGCTAAGCGGCCACGGTCCTTCCGTGGCAGGAGGTCGTGCGTCGTTGCCCGCGCCGGTGCCGGGGGAACCCGGCCGGACACACGGACAACCGGACCAGGATAGCCGGTCCGGACGATCATGGCCGGGCCGGTGGTCCCGGTGTGCCGGGTGCGGCGACAGGGGCCCACCTCCGGCGAGCCGGCAGGTGGACCCCTGTCCACGGGACCGCGGGGCGTCCCGTCCGCATTCCTTGGGTGGGACCTGGGGAGGAACGACCACACCGATGAGGTTGGATCGAAGACGCCCCGCGGAGCTTTATCGTGTTGTCACCTGGTCTGACCATACAATGGCTCTCGTCACCACTTGGGGTAAATGGAGGAATTGGTCCTACTGCTGGCCTCCCGTACCGGGATAACGAGCGGATCCCGCCCCGCAGTGCCGGGCCGCACGGCGGGGCGTCCCGTTTCCGGGGGTCCACCCTCGCCCGTCCGTGCTGTGGACCACGTGCGGGCGGAGCGTCGACCATCGATCCCACCTCGGACAACGACCGCCGGGCCGGGTGGTGACGCGGCCGACCCGCCGGGCGCCTCCCGCGAGCGCGCCGACCGTCGCAGGCGCGACGTAGGCTGCCCTGCATGCGAATCGGAGCCCACGTCGACCCGACCGACCCGCTGGCCGAGGCGGCCGCCCGGCAGGCCGAGGCGGTCCAGTTCTTCCTGGCCGACCCGCAGGGCTGGAAGGCCCCGAAGCCGCGCGAGGACGCCGAGCGCCTGCGTTCCGCCGACGTCGACCTCTATGTGCACGCGCCGTATGTGATCAACGTGGCCACGCTGAACAACCGGATCCGCATTCCCAGCCGCAAGCTGCTGCTCGCCCACGCGTCCGCCGCGGCGGACGTCGGGGCCAGAGGGCTGATCGTGCACGGCGGCCACGTCAACGCCGGCCACGACGTCGCGGTCGGCTTCGACAACTGGCGCAAGACCTTCGCGTACGCGGCGGACTCCGGCGGCTTCCCGCTGCCGGTGCTGATCGAGAACACCGCCGGCGGTGACAACGCCTGCGCCCGGCACCTCGACTCGCTGGCCCGGCTCTGGGACGCGCTCGGCGACCACGAGGTCGGCTTCTGCCTGGACACCTGCCACGCGTACGCGGGCGGCGAGGAACTGCTGGGCCTGGTCGACCGGGTGAAGGCGATCACCGGCCGGATCGACCTGATCCACGCGAACAACTCCAAGGGCGCGTTCAACTCCGGCCAGGACCGGCACGACAACCTCACCGGCGGCACCATCGACCCGGAACTGCTGGTGGCGGTGATCCGCGCGGCCGGCGCGCCGGTGATCGTGGAGACCCCCGGCGGCGTCGAGGGCCAGGCCGCCGACATCGCGTTCCTGCGCGGACAGTTGGGCGCGGCGGCGTGACGACCGAGCAGTCCGGAACGACCGGCCGCCGGTCCGGCGCCGAGCCCCGTCCGGACGGCGACGCGGCCGCACCGGACCGGCCGGACGACGCGACCGGGACGGCCCCGCCCGGCGAGGGTGGGACCGCCGGGGGCGGATCCGGCACGGACGACACCGCCGGGAAGAAGGCCGAGGCCCGGGACGAGGCCGCCGCCGAGGGCGACGCCCACGACGCCCGGACGAACGGCGGCGACGACGGAACCGCCGCCGACAAGGCCGACGCCGGCGACGAGAACACAACGGGTACGGCCGACGACAAGGCCGCCGATCCCTGGTCCGCGTTCGGGCCCGCGCCGGAGCCGGTGCTCGGCCGGGCCCGGCGGGCCGTCCGCGCGGTCGGCCGGTTCCTGGTGCACGAGTGGACGCTCGCCGCCGTCGCCGCACTGGCGCTGGCCGCGGCGATGACCTGGCCCACGTTGCGCTATCCGCGGCACACGCTGCCGCAGGACTACTGGGATCCGAGCCTGCAGGCGTGGCAGATGGCGTGGTCCGGCCACATCCTGCGGACCGACCCGGCGATGCTGTGGCACGCGAACACGTTCTACCCGGAGAACTGGAGCTTCGCGTTCTCCGACACGCTCCTCGGGTACGCCCCGGCCGGCCTGATCGGGGTCGGCCCGGAGCACGCTGTGCTGCGCTACAACATCATGTTCGTGCTGGCGCACGCGCTCGCCGCGTTCGGCGCGTACGTGCTGGCCCGGCAGCTCGGCGCGGGCCGCATCGGCGGCGCGGTGGCCGGGGCGAGCTTCGCCTACGCGCCGTGGCTGCTGGCCCAGGCGGGGCACCTGCACATCCTCTCCAACGGCGGCATCCCGCTGGCGCTGGCCATGCTGGCGCGGGGTCACGGCTGGTCGCTGCGGTACGGCTACCGGCCGCGCCGCCGGCACGCGGGCTGGGCGTTCGCCGGGTGGCTGGTGGCCGCGTGGCAGCTCAGCCTGGGGTTCGGTATCGGGCTGCCGTTCGCGTACATGCTGGCCGGGACCGTTCTGGTCGCGGTGGTGCTGTGGTTCGTGCGACGGCGCCGGGTGAAGCGTCCGTTCGGGCGGCGGCTGTTCCTGGCCGACGTGTTCGGCGGGCTCGCCTTCGCCGCGGTGGGCGCGGCGCTGGCGGTGCCGTACTTCAGGGTGGCCGAGCTGCACCCGAACGCGGAACGGACGCTCGGCGACATCGGGCTCTACTCGCCGCCGGCGAGCGGGTTCTTCACCGCGCCGGCCGAGTCCCGGGTCTGGGGCGGGCTGCACGAGGGCGCCCGTGCCGTGCTGCCCTGGCATCCGGAGATGACGCTGCTGCCGGGCTTCGTGCTCTACGCGCTCGCCGCCGGTGGTCTGTTCTTCTCGGTCTGGCGGGTCCGGCACCGGATCTTCCTGCTCGCCGGCGTGCTGGTGACGATGGCGCTGGCGATGGGCACCCGGTTCTTCGGCGGCCGGTTCACCTACGTGCCGTTGTTCGACTACGTGCCGGGCTGGAGCGGGCTGCGCACGCCGGGCCGGATGATGCTCTGGACCACGCTGCTGCTGGGTCTGCTCGCGGCCGGCGCGGTCACCGCGTTCTGCATGCGGGTACGCGAGCTGGCCGCCGAGCGGGTGCCGCCGTGGCCGGGCCCGTGGCTGCGCCTGGCCACGCTGCTGCCGCTGGCGCTGGTGCTCGTGGAAGGGCTGAACGCCACGCCGCAGCCGGTGGTGCCGCGGCAGCCGGCGGCGATGCGGACTGTGGACGGCCCGATGCTGGTGCTGCCGAGCAGCCAGAACCTCGATCAGCCGGTGATGCTGTGGTCCACCGACCGGTTCCAGCCGATGGTCAACGGCGGCAGCGGTTTCACGCCGCGTTCGCAGGCCCAGATCCGCGAGGCGACAGTCAGCTTCCCGGACTACGCGAGCGTCGACTACCTGCGGCAGATCGGCGTGAAGAACGTGGTCGTGTTGCGCGACGAGCTGGAGGGCACCCCGTGGGAGGGGATGCTCGACCGGCCGGTCGACGCGCTGGGCGTGACCCGGGAGCAGGTCGGCGAGGCGGTCGTGTTCCGGCTGTAGACCGGAACACGACCGTCTCGGTCACACCGGAACGGGTTCGGCGGGCCGTTCGGCGGCGCGCGCCCGCCAGCGCTGATGCCAGGGCGCGTCGGGCGCGCCGTCGAGCACCCCGCCGTCCGGGTCGTCGGCGTAGGTGTGCCGGACGACGTCCAGTTCGGGCCGCATGATGTCCCGGATGACGAATCCGCAGAGCACCGCCACGGTGATCAGGCGCAGGCTCGACGCCAGCACGAAGACGCCCTCGGGGAAGACCGGCCGGGACATGGCCGTGCCGAGCAGTTCGCCGTAGAACGCGGCGAAGTAGCCGACCTCGGCGACCTGCCAGGCCAGGAACGCGCCCCAGCGCGGCCGGGCGAGCACCGCGAGCGGCAGCAGCCAGAGCACGAACTGCTGGGACCACACCTTGCTGAAGATGAGGAACGCGGCGACCACCAGGAAGGCGAGCTGGGCCAGCCGGGGGCGGCGCGGCGCCAGCAGCGCCAGCCCGGCCACGCCGAGGCAGGCCAGGCCGAAGAGCAGGTACGACAGCCAGTTGAGGGTGGGGATGTTCGCGTTGAGCCACTCGAAGGGCCCGAGCTGGCCGGGTGAGGACGGGCTGATCCGGCCGTCCAGGTAGCGACCGATGTACCAGAGCGTGCCCCAGTCGATGGGGCGCGTGGTGTTCAGGTCGAAGAAGCGTTCCCAGTTCTCCCGGTACGGGATCGCCACCGGCAGGTTCACGGCCACGAGCGTCACCAGCGCGGTCGCCGTGGCGACGAGCCCGGCCAGCAGTTTCCCGGCGCGCAACGCGAGGACCAGGATCGGGCCGAGGATGAACAGCGGCCACATCTTGGCCGCGCCGCCCAGTCCGATGAGGACGCCTGCTACTCCGGGCAGCAGCAGCGCGTACCGGTCGGGCCGGGCGCGCGCCCAGGCCAGCAGGCCGAACGCGGCCAAGCCGATGGCGAGCAGATCCCAGTTGACGGTGGCGGTGAGCACCAGCGCCGGGGAGAGCGCGAACAACGCGGCGTCCCAGGGTCGTCGTCGGCGCAGGCTGAGGATCACGGCGACGGTGGCGACCGCGAGCGCGCCGAGCACCAGCGCGTTCAGGTTGTAGAACCACTGACCCTGGTTGATGGCGGGGTTGTCGGCGCCGAGGGCGTGCACCGGCAGGCCGAGCGCGCCCATGAAGTACCCGGTCAGCACCGGGTACTCCACCGGGTGGTCGGCGTAGGGCACCTTGCCCTCGTTGAGCCCTTCGGCGTAGTAGAGCGCCAGCACGTCGGTGTAGCACATCCGGGTGTACTGGACGTTGTTCTGCCAGGCGCCGTCCTGGCAGGGCGACTTCTGCACCCAGTGCAGGGCCAGCGTCAGGCACACCAGCGCCAGCACGATCCGGCCGGCGGTCCAGAACCGGCTCTCCCGGCCGGCGGGCCGGTCCAGGGCGGCGGCGTGGTCGCCGAGCGGCCCGCCGATCAGACCGGAGGCGCCCCGGACGAACCAGTCCGAGCGGGACGGGTGGTCCACCGTCTCTGCGGATCGTGGCGCCGCCTCGGACGCGCCGGGCTCATCGATGCCTGCGGGCGACTGGGTGCTCATGGAGAGGCATCCTGCCGTACACCGGGGGTCGCCGTCCCGTCGCGCGCGGAGAAATTCCGGTACGCGAAACGCGGCGGCGGCCGGACCGCTCGGGTCCGGCCGCCGCCGTCAGGTGGTACGCGTCAGTTCTGCCGTGTCGGTGGTGTGCTCGGCAGCAGCCCACCGCCGCCACCGCCACCACCGGGGCGTCCGCCGCCTCCGGGGAGCCCACCCCCGCCGGGGTTGTTGCCACCCTGGTCGCCGCCGCCGGGGTTGCCGCCACCGGGCGTGCCGCCGGGGCAGAACAGACCCAGCGGGTCGCAGTTCGGGCCGCCCGGCTGGCCGGGCTCGTTCGTCGGCGGCGGCACCTCGCCGTTGCCGGCCTCGTCGTCGCCGACGTTCGCGGCGGGCGGGAACTCTTCCTTGTCCTTGCCCTTGAGCGCGTCGTTCATGAAGCGCTGGAAGATGTCACCCGGCATCCTGGCGCCGCTGATGTCCCGGCCGTCCTTGTACTTGATCGCCTTGCGGTCCTTGACGTTTCCGACCCAGACGGCTGTGGCGAGCTGCGGCGTGTAGCCGATCATCCAGGCATCGCCGTTGCGGGTGGTCTTGTCACCGAGTTCCCAGGTGCCGGTCTTCTCGGCGACCTGCCGGCCCTCCTCAAGCTTCTTGTTGATCTGGCCCGGGTACTGCTTCAGCACGGACGTCACGTCGGCGACGATGTCCTTGTCGATCCGCTGCTGCCCCTTGAGCTTCTCCCCGCCGACCGTGTCCCACTTACCGGTGTCCGGGTTCTGCTTCTGCACCAGCTTCACGAAGTGCGCCTTGTGGTAGACGCCCTGGTTGGCGAACGTGGCGACGCCGTTGGCGTGGTCGAGCACCGTGATCGGGTACTGGCCGTAGCCGAGGACGTGGAAGAACGGCGACGGAGCCAGGTCCTTCGGGTCGGCCTTGGTCAGGTCGTGCGCCTTGGCCGGGTTGGTGTCGGTCTGCCACATGGTGGTGACGCCGGCCTGCTTGGCCATGTCGAGCACCTTGTCCGGGCCGATCTTCTCGGTGATGTAGTAGAACGGCACGTTCAGCGACTTCAGCGTCGACAGTTCGAGCGTGCAGGAGTCACCGCAGGAGACCTTGTCCGCGCCGGCGTTGCTGACCTTGAACTTGGTGCCCTTCGGCGTGAACGCCGATCCCTTCCACCGGGACTTGAGGGAGATGCCTTCCTTGAGCGCCGCGGCGAGCGTGTAGATCTTGAAGCTCGAGCCCGGCGAGTGACCGCCGCTGACCACACCGTTGTCGACGTTCTTCCCGGCGTAGTCGGTGCCGGTGCCGTTGTCGCCGCCGTAGTAGGCGAGCACCCGCCCGGTCTTCGGGTCGATCGCCACCACGGCGGCCATCAGGTTCGGCGGCTGGCCGGCGAGTTCGGAGCCCTTCTTGGCCCGCTGGGCCGCGGCGAGCGCCGCCTCCTGCATCTTCCGGTTGATCGTGGTGGTGATCTTGTAACCACCCCGGCTCAGCGCCTTGGCGCAGAGCGGCTTCTTCTCGGTCGCCTCGGCCTCGTTGTCGGTGCAGAGGTTCATCTCGCGGATCTCCTGCGAGACGTAGTTGACGATGTTGCCGTACGGGGTGTCGATGCCGAAGCCGCCGCCGCTGTTCTTCGACGGCTTCGCGATGTTCTTCGGGTACTCGGTGGGGTGCTGCGGCGTGTTCGGCGCGTCCAGCCACTTCTCCGTGATCATGCCGTTGATCACGTAGTTCCACCGGTCCAGTGCGGCGGTCGGGTTGATCGCCGGGTCGTAGCCCTGGTGGGTCGCGCTCGGCTCCGGCTGTTTGATCAGTGCGGCGAGCACCGCGGCCTCGGCCACGGTCAGGCTCTTGACGTCCTTGCCGAAGTAGGTCCGCGCCGCCGCCTGGATGCCGTACGCGCCACGGCCGAAGTAGATGACGTTCAGGTAGTGCTGCATGATCACGCGCTTGTCGTACTTGTCGTTCAGCTTGGAGGCGAGGATCGCCTCCTTCACCTTGCGGCCGTACGTGTCCTGGTTCAGGTTCTCGAACGCGTTGCGCGCGTACTGCTGGGTGATGGTCGAGGCGCCCTGCTTGTCGCCGCCGGTGAGGTTGTTCCACGCGGCCCGGGCGATGCCCTTGTAGTCCACACCGGAGTGCTTGTAGAAGTTCCGGTCCTCCGCCGCGGCGACCGCGTGCTGGACGTGCTCCGGAATCTGGTCGATGGTGACCAGCTGGCGGTTCTGGTCGCCGATCCGGGCGATCGCCTGGCCGCTCGAGTCGTAGATGGTGGTGGACAGCGGCGGGATGGTGTCCTCCGGGAGCACCACCTTGGTGGAGTACCAGGTGAAGCTCACCACACCGATGCCGGCGAGCATGATGAACACGGCGAAGCCGGCGATCAGGATGTTGATCCGGCGGCGCTTCTTCGCGCGCGCCGGGTCCTCGCCGCGGCCACGCCGGCCGGGGCCGGCCGGACCGCCGGGACCACCGGGACCGCCGCCGGCGGCGCCGGGCACCCGGGCGCGGCCACCGACGGCCGCCGCGCCGACGCTCGCGCGTCCGCCCACGCTCGCACGCCCGCCGACGCCGGCCGCGCCGACGCTCGCCGCGCCCACCGAGGCGCGTCCGGCCGGAGCGGCCGGGGAGACGGGCACCGACGCCCGGCCGGCGCCCGCGCGTCCGGAGACGCCGGGTGCCGGCGAGACGGGCACCGAGGCCCGGCCGCCCGCGCCGGCCCGGCCGACCGAGGCCGAGCCTGCCGCCCCGCGCGGCGCCGGAGCGCCACCGACCGAGGCCCGGCCGCCCGCGCCGTACGGTGTCGCGGAGGCGCGCGCCGAGGCGCCGCCCTCAGCCGCGCCGGACCAACCGTTCCCGCCCCGGCTCCCTTCGGAACCGGGGTCGCCGTTCGGGCCCGGGATCTGGGCCCGCCCGCGCGAAGAACTGGGATCGCCGTAGTTCATTCCTCACACCCTGCCGGTCGCGGTGGGGCGCGGGGGCGCCGCCACCGGGTTGCCGTGAGCTGGAACACGGGACGTTACCCGCCGGCCGTGCCAGCGATCGCCCGTCAAATCCGATCTATTCGGACCAATTACGCGTAAAGGCTGTCGATCCTGCCGCCCGGGGAATGGGCCGGCAGCGATCGGGACAGCCGCGTTCACCGTTGCGCCTCTCGCCTTCGCCGAGGGGTGGAGCCGTTGGCCGCGACCGACTCGTCCGCGTCCTCCGCCTCGCCAGCGAGACCGTCCCGACCGAGCAGGAACTGCTCGACGAGATGGTTCCAGTCGCAGCCGGGGCAGACCTCCACCACGAACACCTGGAACTCACGCAGCGTCATGGCCAGGACGGGCAACTCGGCCCGGGTACGCGCCTGGCCGGCCGACTGCTTGAGTTCGTCACCGTAAATGTAGTGGACGTGGATCAGGTTCTCGCTGCGGCAGATCGGGCAGCGGTGGTCGGTCGGCTCGCCGTGGAAGCGAGCAGCGTTCTTCAGGTACGGCGAGGCGTCGCAGACGTCGTACGTGCCGATCCGCCCGGCGAGCAGTTCACGCAGCACAGCTCGCTTCTGAAGCGAGTAGTCGACGACCTGGCGCTGCGTACGCATGCGGCAAAGGGTACGCGCTCCCGCGAACCCAGGCGACCATGGTCACGATGCGTGATGATCGCGTCGCGTAAGCAGGGGTTTGCCCCACCCTCACCTCTCCGCTAACGTGCGATGTATCGGTTCGATACATCGCGGTGGTTAGCGCTCCGCGCAGGGGGAAAAGAGGGGATGGCCCGTGCTCGAGCTCGCCATCCTCGGCCTCCTGCAGGAGGCGTCGATGCACGGCTACGAGCTGCGCAAGGAGCTGACCGCCAAGCTCGGTGCCATCCGGGCGGCGATCAGCTACGGCTCGCTCTACCCGACCCTGCGTCGGCTGCAGGCGGCGGGATGGATCGCCGAAGCCGCCGAGACACCCGCGACCGCCGAGGAGGTTCCCGCGCTGACCAGCCGACGCGGTCGGGTGGTCTACACCATTACCGCGGAGGGCAAGGAACGCTTCGCCCAGCTCATAGCGCAGGCTGGACCCGAGACGTACGACGACACGGGCTTCGGCGTGCACTTCGCGTTCTTCGCCCGGACCGACCAGGCCACCCGGCTCCGGATCCTGGAAGGTCGTCGCCGCAAGATCGAGGAACGTCGCGAAGGTCTTCGTGACGTGCTCGGCCGGGCAGCCGAGCGCCTCGACGCGTACACCCTGGAACTGCAGCGCCACGGGCTCGACGCCTGTGAGCGCGAGGTCCGCTGGCTGGAGGAGCTCATCGCCAACGAGCGCTCCGGCCGGGCCCCCGCCGACCCGCGACCCGGGACGGCCGGTGGCCGAGGAGACAACGACAGCCCGCCCACGCCTGGAACGTCCAGGAAAGAGCGGCCGTGATGAAGAAGAAGGAGGCAGACGCTATGGGCTCCGTCCGCGTCGCCATCGTCGGTGTGGGTAACTGCGCCTCGTCCCTCGTACAGGGCGTGGAGTACTACCGGAACGCCGACCCGAACGACCGCGTCCCGGGTCTCATGCACGTCACCTTCGGCGACTACCACGTCTCGGACGTGAAGTTCGTCGCGGCGTTCGACGTGGACGCCAAGAAGGTGGGCATGGACCTCGCGGAGGCGATCGTCGCCAGCGAGAACAACACGATCAAGCTGTGCGACGTGCCGCCGACCGGCGTCACCGTGCAGCGCGGCCCGACCTTCGACGGTCTCGGCCAGTACTACCGCGAGATCGTCGAGGAGTCGGACGCCAAGCCGGTCGACGTGGCGCAGGCGCTGCGCGACGCGCAGGTCGACGTGGTCGTCTCCTACCTCCCGGTGGGCTCCGAGGAGGCCGACAAGTTCTACGCCCAGGCCGCGATCGACGCCGGCTGCGCGTTCGTGAACGCCCTGCCGGTCTTCATCGCCTCCGACCCGGAGTGGGCGAAGAAGTTCACCGACGCCGGCCTGCCGATCGTCGGCGACGACATCAAGAGCCAGGTCGGTGCCACCATCGTGCACCGCGCCCTGGCGAAGCTCTTCGAGGACCGCGGGGTCGAGCTGCTGCGCACGTACCAGCTCAACTTCGGCGGCAACATGGACTTCATGAACATGCTGGAGCGCAACCGCCTGGTCTCGAAGAAGATCTCGAAGACCCAGTCGGTGACCTCCCAGATCCCGCACGAGATGAGCAAGAGCGACGTGCACATCGGCCCGTCCGACCACGTGCCGTGGCTCGACGACCGCAAGTGGGCGTACATCCGCCTGGAGGGCCGCTCCTTCGGTGACACCCCGCTCAACGCGGAGCTGAAGCTCGAGGTGTGGGACTCGCCGAACTCGGCCGGTGTCATCATCGACGCCGTCCGCGCCGCGAAGATCGCGCTGGACCGGAAGATCGGTGGCCCGATCCTCTCCGCCTCCTCGTACTTCATGAAGTCCCCGCCGGAGCAGTACGCCGACCACGACGCGCACGCCGCCGTCGAGGCGTTCATCGCCGGCGAGATCGAGCGCTGACGCTCTGACACGCACAAGAAGGAAGGCCGGGTCCGCGCGGACCCGGCCTTCTTTCTTCGCGTACGTCAGGACCAGGCTCGCCGCAGGGCCACCGACGCCTCCAGCTCCAGCAGCGTCACCTTGCGCGGCAGCCCGCCACCGAAGCCGACCAGCTTGCCGCCTGCGCCGACGATCCGGTGACAGGGCACGATCACCGGCACCGGATTGCGGTTGCAGGCCACCCCGACCGCCCGGGCGCCTCCGGGGTCTCCGACCGCCTTCGCCACCTCGCCGTAGGTCTTCGTCTCCCCGTACGGGATGCGGGTCATCTCCCGCCACACGGCGCGCTCGAACTCGGAGCCCCGGGGTGCCGACACCGGCACGGTGAACTCGGTCAGCTCACCGGCGAAGTACGCCCGCAGCTCCGCCACCGCCAGCCGGGCCACCGCGTCGCCGGGTTCGCCTGACGCCCCGTCCACCCGGCCGAAGTGCGCGCCGCGCACCGCGTCGTCGTCGGTGCCGACGGAGAACTCGCCGATCGGGGAGTCGAGCACGGTCCAGCGCATGCCACCCATTGTCGCGCCCACGCCGACATTCTCCCCGGCCGGTTCCCTGAGGGCGGGCTGGACGACCGCTGAGCGAAGTCGATGTTGCACGGCGTCGATACCGTGCAGGTCATGGCCACCGGGACGCTCATCTTCCTGATCATCGGCGGGATCGGTGTCGGCGTGCTGACCCTCGCCCTGCTCGGCTCGGGAGTGCTCCACCTCGGCCAGCCGGACGTCGACGGGCCGGTGTCGCTGGAGGCGGCCGCCGGGTTCACCGGGGCGTTCGGTTTCGGCGGCGCGATCGTCAACGAGCTGCTCGGGGGTCGTACCCCCGGAATGATCGCGGCGGCGGTGGCCGGCGGCGCGCTCGCCGCCGTGCCCACCGGCTGGCTGGCGGCGCGGCTGAGCCGTGCGGCCCGCAACATGCGCACGGACGCCACACCCACCCGCGACCACCTGGCCGGCGCGATCGGCCTGGTGGTGACGCCGATCCCCAGTGGCGGCTACGGCGAGGTGCGGGTACGCCTCGCCGGCCAACCGGTGAAGCTCAACGCCCGCGCCGACGGGCCGATCGCGGTCGGCACCCGGATCTTCGTGGTCGAAGCACTGAGCGAGACCAGCGTGCACGTCGAGACCTACTGACACCACCACACAGACGGGAACGCCCATGCCCCTGCTCGTCGCCATCGGCGGCGCGGTCCTCCTCGCCGTCGTCCTCGTCCTCTTCGTGTTGTCCCGGATCAAGGTGGCCGGGCCGAACCAGGCGTTCATCGTCACCGGCCGCAAGGGCCGCACCACCCAGTCCGCCGACGGAGCCCGCTCCACCGACATGTCCGGCCAGAAGGTCGTGCTCGGCGCCTCGGTGTTCGTCCTGCCGGTGGTGCAGAAGCTCCAGTCGCTCGACCTGTCCAGCCGCCGGATCGACGTCAGCATCCGCGGCGCGGTGAGCAAGCAGGGCATCCGCACCGAGCTGCACGGCGTGGCGATCGTGAAGGTCGGCGGCACCGAGGACGCGATCCGCGCCGCCGCCCAGCGCTTCCTGAACCAGCAGGAGGAGATCGACAACTTCACCCGCGAGGTGCTCGCCGGCGCGCTGCGCTCGATCGTCGGGCGGCTCACCGTCGAGGAGATCATCCGGGACCGGGCGGCGTTCGCCAGCGCGGTCGCCGAGGAGGCCGAGCACTCGATGACCAACCAGGGCCTGGTGCTCGACACGTTCCAGCTCCAGGACATCTCGGCCGAGGGCTCCTACCTCCAGGACCTGGGCCGGCCGGAGGCGGCCCGGGTGCTCAAGGACGCGGCCATCGCCGAGGCGCGGGCCCGGCAGCAGGCCGAGCAGGAGCGGCTGCTCGCCGAGGAGGCGATCGCCGAGGCGAACCGGAACCTGGCGCTCAAGCAGGCCGGCATCCAGGCCGAGATCGACGCGGCGAAGGCGAAGTCGGCGGCGGCCGGGCCGCTCGCGCAGGCCGAGCGGGACCAGGCGATCCTCTCCGAGCAGCAGAAGGTGGCCGAGCGCAACGCCGAGCTGAAGCAGCGCCAGCTCGACACCGAGGTGCGCAAGCCGGCCGACGCGGCCCGGTACAAGGTCGAGCAGGAGGCCGAGGCGGCCCGCAACGCGGCGGTGCTCAACGCCGACGCGCAGCGGCAGGCCACCATCGCCGCCGCGCAGGCCTCCGCCGAGCAGGCCCGCCTCACCGGTGAGGGCGAGCGGGCCCGGCGGGCCGCGCTGGCCGAGGCTAACGCGATCGAGGGCGCCAAGGAGGGCGAGGCCGAGCAGCGCCGTCGTTCCGCGATCGCCGAGGCGGTCGAGCGGGAGGGCCAGGCCGAGGCCGCGGCCATCCTGGCCAAGGGTCAGGCCGAGGCCGACGCGATGGCCCGCAAGGCCGAGGCGTTCGCCGCGTACGGCGAGGCGGCCGTGCTGGACCTGCTGGTCAAGGTGCTGCCCGAGGTGGTCGGCGCGGCCAGCGCCCCGATCGGCGCGATCGACAAGATGACGGTGATCTCCACCGACGGCGCGTCGTCGCTGACCAAGTCCGTGGCCGGCAACGTCGCACAGGGCCTCCAGCTCGGCAGCGACCTGACCGGCATCGACCTGGCCGGGCTGCTGGCGCGGCTGGGCAGCAGCGCCCAGCACAACGGCAAGACCACAGTGGACGGCACCACGGTCACCCCGTGACGACGGACGCCCGCCGGTTCCCCTCGGGAGCCGGCGGGCGTCGTGCGGTGGTACGGATCAGAGCACGGCGACGACGAACTTCTCGCCCGCGCCCAGGCCGAGGGTCGGGCTGTTCCAGTCGATGGTCCGGCTCGCGATGAGCTGGCTGGTGCCGGCGCTGCCGGCGGTGACCGCCTTCTCGTTGATGTTCGCGTACAGGTAGACCGAGCCGTCGGCGTTGTAGTCGAGGAACGACATCCCCTCCCACGCGCCGATCGAGGCGCCCCGCGCGATCAGCGGCTTCGCCCCGGCGCTCTCCGCCGTCACGAACTTGCCGTTGATCTGGGCCTTCAGACCGAAGGTGCCGTAGCCGTCACCCACGTTCACCAGCTCGTACTTCTCCCAGGCGCCGACGGTCGCCGAGCGGGCGATCAGCGGCTTCGCCCCGGCGTTCTCCGCCGTCACGAACTTGCCACTGGCCACCGACTTGATGCTCACGAGGGGTGCCGGGGCGTCGAAGTCGAACTTCTCGGCGGTGCCGATCGCGGTCTTGCTCGCGATCAGCGGGGAGGTCGCGCTCGGCGCGGTGACGTACTTGCCGTTGATCGCCGCCTTCAGGCTGATCGTGCCGTCGGTGTTGTCGACGATCTGGAACTTCTCCCACGCGCCGATGGTGGCCGAGCGGGCGATCAGGGGCTTCGCCCCGGCGCTCTCCGCCGTGACGAACTTGTTCGTGACCCGCGCCCGCAGGCCGAACAGGCCTCCGCCGGCGTCGACCACGTCGTACTTCTCCCAGGCGCCGATCGAGGTGCCCCGGGCGATCAGCGGCTTCGTCCCCGCGCTCTCCGCGGTGACGTAGCGGCCGTTGACCCGGGCCTTGAGCCCGTACGAGCCGCGGGCCGTCACGGCCGAGCCGATGTGCAGCAGCCGGTCGGTGGAGCCCATGATGTCGTGCACCGCGCCGCCGATGCCGGTGGTCACGATCGAGTCGCGCACCTGCTGCGGCGACCAGCCCGGGTGCTCCTCCAGGAGCAGCGCGGCGGCGCCCGTCACGTGCGGGGACGCCATCGAGGTGCCGTTCATCGACTCCGAGCCGGCGCTGGTGCCGGCCTTGGCCGAGACGATGCCGGTGCCGGGGGCGAACAGGTCCAGGCAGCGGCCGTAGTTGGAGAACCAGGCGCGCATGTCGACCCGGTCGGTGGCCCCGACGGTGATGGCGGCGGGCACGCTCGCCGGCGAGGAGCCGCAGGCGTCCTGCATGCTGTTGCCGGCCGCTACCGCGTAGGTGATGCCGGAGGCGATCGAGCGGGCGACCGCGTCGTTGACCGCCTGGTCGACGCGGTCGACGCCGAGGCTCATGTTCGCCACGGACGGCCCGGTGGCGTTCGTGGTGACCCACTCGATGCCGGCGATCACCTGCTCGGTGTCGCCCTGGCCGGAGCAGTCGAGGACCCGGACGGCGACCAGGTCGACGGCCTTCGCGACGCCGTACGTCGTACCGCCGATCGTGCCCGCCACGTGCGTGCCGTGCCCGTCGCAGTCCTGCGCGACGTCGTCCTGCTCGACCGCGTCGTAGCCGTTGCGGGCGCGCCCGCCGAAGTCCTGGTGGTCGATGTCGATGCCGGTGTCGATCACGTACGCGGTCACCCCGGCGCCGGTCGACGGGTAGGTGTACCTGCCGTCGGTCCGGGTCTTGAGCTGGTCGATGCGGTCCAGGCCCCACGGCGGGGTGGTCTGGGTGCCGGCGGTGCTCCAGCGCTGGACCTGCTGGACGTACTCGACGTCCGGGTCGGCGGCGAGCCGCGCGGCCTGCCGGGCGTCCATGGTGGCCGAGTAGCCGTTCAGCGCCTTGCCGAAGACCCGGCGGACGGTGCCGCCGTGCTCGCCGGCCAGCGCGGACGCGGCGGACTTCACCTTGGCCGGGGTGGTCTTGCCCTTCTTGAGAACCACGATGTAGCGGCCGGGCACCGCCTCGGCCGTGCCGGCGCCACGGACCGACGGTCGCTTCGGGTCGGCGAGGGCCGGCCCGGCGACGGTGGCGCAGAGGATGGAGGTGGCGCTGGTGAGGGCGAGCCCCACGAGGGCGGAGCGGCGCAAGCCGCCACGACGTGTCACGAATTGTCTCCCCGTGTCCAGCGACCGTCCGGATCGGACGGGCGGATGAATCAGAACAGCCGCATCTGTCGATTCGGCGGCTGCCGATGACTCATCATGCGGGAGACATCGACCGGAGCGGGTCAACCGTTCGGTCGACACGCCGGCGTATCGTCGTCAGATCCGCGGCGCCGGCCTCAGCCGGTGATGCCCTCGTCGCGCGCCCAGCGCAGCAGCTCCGCCTCGGCCTCGTCGCGGTCCAGCGGCCCGCGTTCCAGCCGCAGCTCCTTGAGGTACTGCCAGGCGCGACCGACCACCGGCCCCGGCGGTACGCCGAGCAGCTCCATGATCGCGTTGCCGTCCAGGTCGGGCCGGACCCGGGCCAGGTCCTCCTCGGCGGCGATCCGGGCAATCCGCTCCTCCAGCGCGTCGTAGTCGGCCGCGAGCTGGGCGGCCTTGCGCCGGTTGCGGGTGGTGCAGTCGGAGCGGGTCAGCTTGTGCAGCCGGGACAGCAGGTCACCGGCGTCGGTGACGTACCGGCGGACCGCCGAGTCGGTCCACTCGCCCCGGCCGTACCCGTAGAAGCGCAGGTGCAGCCCGACCAGCTTGACCACCTGGGAGGTGATCTCCTTGGAGTAGCGCAGCGCCTTCATCCGGTTCTTGGTCAGCCGGGCGCCGACCACCTCGTGGTGGTGGAAGCTGACCCGGCCGTCCGCGCCGACCGCCTTGGTGGCGGGCTTGCCGATGTCGTGCATGAGCGCGGCCATCCGCAGCACGAAGTCGCAACCGTCGGACTCCATCGACATGGCGTTGCTGACCACCGTGAGCGTGTGCTCGTAGACGTCCTTGTGCTGGGCGTGCTCGTCGATGGTGAGCTTCAGCCCGGTCAGTTCGGGCAGGAAGCGCTCGGCCAGCCCGGTGTCGACGAGCAGGCGCAGCCCGGTGATCGGGTCGGCGCCGCAGAGGAGCTTGGTGAACTCGTCCCGGATTCGCTCGGCGGTGATCCGGTCCAGGTCCGCAGCCATCTCGGTCATCGCCGCGCGGACGTCCGGGTGGACGGCGAAGCGGAGCTGCGCGGCGAACCGGGCCGCGCGCAGCATCCGCAGCGGGTCGTCGCGGAACGACTCCTGCGGCGTTCCCGGGGTACGAATGATCTTGGCGGCCAGATCGGCCAGTCCGCCGTACGGGTCGGTGAACCGGTGGTCCGGAAGACTGACCGCCATCGCGTTCACCGTGAAGTCGCGGCGCTTGAGGTCTTCGGTCAGGCTGGTGCCGTACTGCACCACCGGGTTGCGGCTGACCTGGTCGTAGACCTCCGCGCGGAACGTGGTGATCTCCAGGTTGAGGCCGTCGCGCTGGCAGGCGATGGTGCCGAACTCGCGTCCGGTCTCCCAGATCGACTCGGCCCAGCCGCGGATGACCTTGATGGTCTCGTCCGGGTGGGCGTCGGTGCAGAAGTCGAGGTCGTTGCCGAGCCGCCCGAGCAGCGCGTCGCGGACGGATCCGCCCACCAGGTGCAGTTCGTGACCGGCCTGGGCGAAGCGCCGGCCCAGCTCGTCGGCGACCGGTGAGACTCGGAGCAGTTCGGCGACGGCGTTGCGCTGCGCGGCGGTCAGTTCGCGGCGGTCGGCGGCGTGGGAGGCGGAGGCTTCGGACATGGGATCGCCAGCCTATCGGGCCGGAGGTGGATCGACCGCGCCGGGCGCGGGTAACGGGTCCGGGTTGACTAAGGTTCCGGTTGGGCGGGGCCGGCCGGGCCCGATCGCCACGTACCCCCTGGAGGCTGGCAGATGAGCGGCGGGCTCTACCGCAGCGCGAACGCGCACGGCGGCGGCCTGCCGCCGGACGACGGCGCCACCTTCATCTCGGCCGAGCCACTGAACCAGCCCGGCGTCGAGGCCGTCGCACCGCCGCAGGAGGTGGTCGCCGAGACCAGCGCCGCGGCGAACAGCGCGGTGATGGCGATCGGCAGCCTGGTGAGCCGGGGTACGGGGTTCATCCGCAACCTGATGATCGGCGCCGCGCTCGGCACGATGGTCGGCGACGCGTTCACCACCGCCCAGTTCCTGCCCAACCAGGTGTACGAGTTCCTGCTCGGCGGCGTGCTGACGAGCGTCCTGGTGCCGGTGCTGGTGCGCCGCCGCAAGATCGACGCGGACCGGGGCGAGGCGTACGCGCAGCGCCTGCTGACGCTCGCGGTACTGGCGCTCGCCGCGACCGCGCTGATCGCGGTGCTGCTGGCCCCGGTGCTGACCGCCGTGTATGCGGCCGGCGGCGACGATCCGGCGTACACCAAGCTCGTCACCCGGCTGTCGTACCTGATGCTGCCGATGCTGTTCTTCACCGGCATCAGCGCGCTGATCGCCGCGGTGCTGAACACCAGGGGGCACTTCGCCGCCCCGATGTGGGCGCCGATCCTCAACAACCTCGTCTCGATCGGCACGTTCGGCCTGTACATCGTCGTCTTCGGCGCGACCGGCCTCCGGCCCGAGGAGGTGGGCTGGGACCGGATCCTGCTGGTCGGCGGCGGCACGCTGCTGGGCGTGGCGGTGCAGGCGGTCGGCCTGCTGCCCGCGCTGCGCAAGGTCGGCTTCCGGTGGAAGGCGCGGTTCGACTTCCGCGAGCTGGGGCTGCGCGAGCTGGCCCGGCTCGGCGCCTGGATGTTCTGCTACGTCGCGGTCAACCAGCTCGGCCTCTTCGTGGTGGTCAACCTGCTCAACCGGGCCACCGGCGGGGACGGCGAGAACGCCGGCCTGCTGATCTACAACAACGTCTTCCTGCTGCTGATGATGGCGCACGGCATCATCGCGGTCTCGATCATCACGGCGCTGATGCCCCGGATGAGCGCGGCGGCGTCCGAGAACCGGTTCCACGACGTCACCGCCGACCTGTCCCGCGGCACCCGGATGGTCACCGCGGTGCTCGCGCCCATCGCGGTCTGCTACGCGGTGCTGGCCGCCCCGATCTCGGTGGTGGTGTTCCGGTACGGCGCGTTCACCGGCGACAACGCGGTGGCCACCTCGACGGTGCTGCTCGTGGCGGCGCTGGGCCTGGTGCCGTTCGCGGTGAGCCAGCTCTTCACCTTCGCGTTCTACGCGCTGCCGGACACCCGTACCCCGGCTCTGATCAACATCCCGGTGGTGGCGCTGCGCGTCCTGCTCCAGGTGGGCCTGTTCCTGCTCTTCTCGAACACGTTCGCGGCCGCCGGGATGATGCTCGGCAACGCCGTGTCGTACCTGGCGGCGGCGATCATCTCGGCGATGCTGCTGCGGCCCCGGGTGGGCCGGATCGGACTGGGCGGGATCATGCGGACGCTCGGCCGGGTGGTCGTGGCGGCGCTCGGCGCCGCGCTCGTCGGCGTACTCGTGGTGGCCGTGCTCCCCGGCGACCCGGCGAGCCTGAGCTGGCTCGCCGCGGCGGTCCAGTTGGTGATCGGCGGCGCGGCGATCGGCGCGACCTATCTCGGGCTCGCCATGGTGCTGCGGATCGGCGAGATCACCGAGGTGGTCGGGATGGTCCGGCGGCGCCTCGGGCGTTGACCCCCTCGGTGACCGACGGTGAACGAGGATCACCAGGCTGGGGATACGGCTGTGGATAACTTGGAATTCCGCCGTCCAATGGGCCTCTCGGCCTGTGGACAACCAACCGTACGGACGAGGGAGCGCAGGCCGGGGCGGGGAAAACCTCCCCGTCTCCGCACCGGTACGCCCCTGTGCCGCCTCGTTGCCGCCAACCTTTAGATTGACGGTGCGTGTCCGGCTCGCCCGCCGGGTGGGCGGGCGACCCGGCCGGGGCCCGTGGCGACTGGCCTTCCGGCCGGTCACAGCGGGAAGATGACATGTCGGAGAACCGGGCATCCCGGGTAAGGTCGCTCTCGACGGGTACGACCGGGATCGGCGCGGGTGTCGAGACCGCCGGCCGTTCCACCGAAGGCAGAGCGGGAAGCCACATGCCCAGCAGCACGGGTCCATCGATCGACGCGATCACCGAGGGAGGACGGGTGACCCAGGTCGGCGAGGGTCAGGAAGCGGAGGAGACCTCTCCTGCGGTCGTGACCTTCGGTGCTCCCACTGTCGGTGAGCTGCTCGCGGAGCGGTACGAACTGGTCGAGCACATCAACAACGACAGCGCGGGCCGGCTGGTCTGGCGCGGTGTCGACGTGGTGCTCCGCCGTCCCGTCGCCGTGGTCCTCCGCTACCCGGGTGGCGACTCCGCCACCGAGATGCTTCAGGCCGCGGTCGCCGCGAGCCGCGTCATCCACCCCAACCTGGTCGGCGTCTACGACGCGATCGACGAGGACGACCGGGCCTACGTGGTCCGCGAGTGGGTCGACGGGCAGTCGCTGCGCGAGATGGTCGCCGCCGACGGGCCGCTGGACCCGGCCCGGGCCACCGCGATCGGTAACGCCGTCGCGAGCGCCCTCGCCGCCGTGCACGCCACCGGCATGGTGCACGGCAACCTCCACCCCGGCACCGTCATGATCAGCGACGACGGCCGCGTGGTGCTCGCCGACGCGCGTACCGACGGCGCGGACAGCCAGGAGAACGACCTGCGCGCGGTCGGCGGGGTGCTCTACTTCGCCCTGACCGGGCACTGGCCGCACGGCGAGGCCCCGCTGCACGGCGCCACCGCCGGGCACGGCCGCGCCGCCCTGCCGGACGCCGTCCGGGACGCCGGCGGCGCCATCGCCGCGCCACGGCAGATGCGCGCCGGTGTGCCGGCCTACCTCGACGACCTCACCATGGACCTGCTCGACGCGGAGATCCCTCCGCCGTCGTCGGACGTGCTGGCCGCCGAGCTGAGCCGGCTCGACATCCCCGCCGACGAGCAGTTCCTGGAGCAGGCCGGTCCGCTGCGTTTCACCGCCGAGCCCGGCGAGGAACCCTCACCGCTGGCTGCGGCCGGCGGTCGCAAGGTCGCCATCGGCATCGCCGGTCTGCTGGCGGTCGCCCTGGTCGGGCTGCTCATCGGCATCAACGCGCTCGGTGGTGGCGACGACGGCGACAAGGAGCCGGTCGCCCAGCCGTCGAACAGCGCGCCGGCCACCGGGGGCGGCGCCGAGCCCGCCGCGCAGGTCCGCAAGCTCACCATCCAGGACGTACGGATCATCGACCCGGACGGCGACCGCGCCGAGGTGCGCAACGCCGAGAAGGTGATCGACGGGAACGACGACGAGGGCTGGGAGACCAACAGCTACCGCAACAACGGCAAGTTCGGCGGCCTCAAGAAGGGCATGGGTGTCTGGATCGACCTGGGCGCCCCGCACACGGTCAAGCAGCTGGAGGCGACGCTCTCGGCCACCGGTGCCACCGTGGAGCTGCGTACCGGCGCCCGCGGCGACTTCCCGTCCAGCTCCTCCGGCGACAAGCAGCTCGTCAACGCCTACTCGACGCTGATCGGGCCGGCGAACGAGGACGGCGGCACCAAGATGATCTTCAACGCCTTCGAGCCGGACCAGAAGTACCAGTACCTGCTGTTCTGGATCACCAAGCTGCCGGCGAAGGACAGCGGCAACAGCTGGAAGCTCGGCGTCCAGGAGATCGTGGTCCAGGGCTCGTGACCCGGCCGCCGTCCCCGCCGCGCCACCTCCGCCGGATGTGGTGATGGCGGAACGCGACGGCGCGCAGCCCGGCCGCTCCGACCTGGAGCTGCTCCGGGCACACGCGGCAGGCGACCGGGACGCCTTCACCGAGCTGTTCCGACGGCACCGGGACCGCCTCTGGGCGGTCGCGCTGCGGACGATCGGCGACCGCGAGGAAGCCGCCGACGCCCTTCAGGACGCCATGCTGTCGGCGCATCGAGCGGCGGCCCGGTTCCGGGGCGACTCGGCGGTCACCACCTGGCTGCACCGCATCGTGGTGAACGCCTGCCTGGACCGGATCCGGCGGCGGCAGACCCACGCCACCGTCCCGCTGCCCGACGGCGTGCACACCGACGGCGAACCGGGCCGGCACACCGGCGGTCCGGAACCGGCCGCGCCGTCCCACGACCACGACACCGCGCTCGTGGTCCGGCAGGCGCTCGCGGCACTGCCCGCCGAACAGCGGGCCGCGCTGGTCCTGGTCGACGTGCAGGGCTACCCGGTGGTCGAGGTCGCCGCCATGCTCGGTGTCGCCGAGGGCACGGTCAAGAGCCGGTGCGCCAGAGGCCGGGCCCGCCTCGCCGTGCTGCTCGGGCACCTGCGTACCGGCACCGACGCACCGGCCGCCGACGTGCCGCGGCTCACCTCCGGGAACCGCAGACGCCCCGAGGGCGTCGGATCCTCGTCGGGAGCGTCCCGTCAGGCCGTCAGCCAGGAGGAGCCGTGACTTCCCGGGAGTTCAGCGAGGTCGACCACGACCTGCTCGCCGACTACCTCGGCGGGGCGCTGGACGGCACCCCCGAGCAGGCGACAGTGGCACGGCTGGTCGAGCAGGACCCGACGTGGCGTGCCGCGTACGAGAATCTCGCCGACGCGATCGACCTGGTCGGCGCCGACCTGGCCGGCTGGGCCGCGGCCCCCGCGCCGGAGATGCCGCAGGCGGTGGCCGACCGGATCACCGCGGCGCTCGCCGGCGCCGGCCCCGCGCTGCGCGACGGTACGCCGCTCGTGCCGGCGCAGTCCGGCGGCGCGAGCCGGCCACCCGGCACGGCACCCCGTCCCGACCGGCACAGCGGCCCCGGTCGTCGTCCCCGGCGCTGGGCCCGCATCGCCGGGCCGGTGGCGCTGGCCGCGGCCTCGGTCGCCGCGGTGGGGCTCGGTGTCGGCCGGATGGCCGACACGGGCGACAGCGGTACGGCCGACCAGGCGGCCCGGGAGGCGGCGCCGATGGCCGCCGCGCCGTACCGGACCACCGGACCGGCAGTGCGCAGCGGCACCGACTGGACGCCGGAACGCCTCGCCGGCGCCCGGGCGCCCGCCGGAGCGAAGTCGATCCCCGGAGACATGGCCGGTCCGTCCGGCGCGGCGAAGGACGGCGCGGAGACGCCCCTGTCCATGGACAGTCAGCGCCTCAGCGGCCTCGGCGGGCTGGACCGGCTGACCCGCCCGGAGAACCTCGCCGCGTGCCTCACCGCGATCGGGGTCGAGCACGGTTCCGGGCCGCTCACCGTGAACATGGTCGACTACGCCCGGTTCCAGGGCGCACCGGCGCTCGTGGTGACGTTCGCGGACGCGGGCGGCGCCCGCTGGGGCTGGGTGAGCGGGCCGGAGTGCGGAGTACCCGGGTCCGGCGCGGACACGCGGTTCCGGACGCGGGTAGGGTGAAAACGCGGTCACGACGCTTGTCCCGCCACGTGACCTGACCCACCGGATGACCGGCTCGGGAATCCCCGCTTCGTACGATGACGTTCTGCAAGTCAGGCGCCGGCGCCCCTGAGCCGTCGGCACTCGGGATCGACATCGGTGCGACCGGTGACGAACACACACATCGGGAGACGGCAGTGGACGAGGTCCGCAACCTGATCATCATCGGCTCCGGTCCGGCCGGCTACACGGCGGCGGTCTACGCCGCCCGCGCCAACCTGAAGCCCCTGGTGATCGAGGGCGTGCAGTCGGGTGGCGCGCTGATGACCACCACCGAGGTGGAGAACTTCCCCGGCTTCGCGGACGGCATCCTCGGCCCCGAGCTGATGGACAACATGCGCAAGCAGGCCGAGCGCTTCGGCGCCGAGTTCCTCACCGACGACGTGACGCGGGTCGAGCTGAAGGACACCGGCGAGATCGGCTCCGACGCGGTGAGCACCGTGTGGGTGGGCGAGACCGCGTACCGCGCGCACGCCGTCATCCTCTCCACCGGTTCGGCCTGGCGTCCGCTGGGTGTGCCGGGTGAGCAGGAATACCTCGGCCACGGTGTGTCGTCCTGCGCCACCTGTGACGGCTTCTTCTTCCGCAACCAGCACATCGTGGTGGTCGGCGGCGGCGACTCGGCGATGGAGGAGGCGAGCTTCCTCACCCGCTTCGCCGAGTCGGTGACGATCATCCACCGCCGCGACTCGTTCCGCGCCAGCAAGATCATGGCGGACCGGGCGCTGGGCAACGAGAAGATCAAGGTCGAGTGGAACTCCGTGGTCGAGGAGATCCTCGGCGACGACGGCAAGGTCAACGGCGTACGGGTGCGCAACGTGCACACCGGCGAGAGCAAGGTGCTCGACGTCACGGGCGTGTTCGTGGCGATCGGGCACGACCCGCGCAGCGAGCTGTTCCGCGGTCAGGTCGAGATGGACGACGAGGGGTACGTGAAGGTGCAGGCCCCCAGCACCCGTACCAGCGTGCCCGGTGTGTTCGCGGCGGGCGACGTCGTCGACCACACCTACCGGCAGGCCATCACGGCGGCCGGCACCGGCTGCGCCGCCGCGCTGGACGCCGAGCGGTTCATCGCCACCATTCAGGGCTGAGAGTTCCACGAGCAAGGTTCGGAGGAGGAGAGTTCATAGTGGGAGCAACCAAGGCGGTCACGGACGCCAGCTTCGTCATTGACGTGCTGCAGTCCGACAAGCCGGTTCTGGTCGACTTCTGGGCGGAGTGGTGCGGCCCCTGCCGCAAGGTCTCGCCGCTGCTGGAGGAGATCGCGGGCGAGATGAAGGACCAGGTCACCATCGTCAAGCTCAACATCGACGAGAACCCGGAGACGGCCCGCGCCTACCGGGTGATGTCGGTGCCGACGCTGACCATCTTCAAGAACGGCCAGCCCGTGCAGTCGATCGCCGGCGCCAAGCCGAAGGGCGAGCTGGTCAAGCTCATCGAGTCGGCGCTCTGAGCCGTACCGACACCGCCGCAACCCCTGTCACCACGCCCGGTGGCGGGGGTTGCGGCTTTCCTGACCTGCATGAACACGAACCCGCCGGGTATCGCCCACGGTACGCTCCGTAAGCATCGTCGGAGTTCCGGTCCGCAACGTCCGTGCAGAGGGGGGTCGTCGTGCGTCCGATCCGACCCGGTGACCAGGGACCGGCGGTGGCCGAGATCCGTACCGTCCTCGCCGGCCTGGAACTTCTTCCCGCCGAGGCCGGAGGAGACGACTACGACGCACAGACCGAACGCGCGGTACGGGCCTTCCAGCAGTCCCGCGGCCTCAGCGTCGACGGGCGGGTGGGCGCCGAGACCTGGCGGGCGCTCGACGCGGCCCGCTGGCGGTTCGGGGCCCGCGCGCTCTACCACGCCGTACCCGAGCCGCTGACCGGCGAGGACGTCCGCTCGCTCCAGGAACGCCTGCTGGAGATGGGGTACGACGTGGGCCGCGCCGACGCCATCTACGGCATCCGCACCTCCCGCGCGGTGGCGCAGTTCCAGCGGGAGATGGGCCTGAAACCGGACGGCTCGTGCGGGCCGCACACCGTCAACGCGCTGCGCCGCCTCGGCCGCAAGGTGGTCGGCGGGCGCCCGCAGTGGCTGCGCGAGTCCGACGCCATCCGGCAGGCCGGGCCGACGCTCATCGGGCGGACCGTGGTGATCGACCCGGGGCACGGGGGCACCGACCCGGGCGTGGTGGTGCCCGACGGCACGCTGCGCTGGAGCGAGGCGGACCTCGTGCACGACCTCGCCAGCCGGCTGGAGGGGCGGCTCGCCGCCGCCGGCGTACGGGTGCAGCTCACCCGGGGTCCGTCGCCCGGCGACTGCCTGCCGGACGCGGACCGGGCCCAGCTCGCGAACTCCCTCGGCGCGGACGTGTTCATCTCCCTGCACACCGACGGGCACGCCAACCCGGAGGCCGAGGGTGTGGCCACCTACCACTACGGCACCGACAACGGCGTCACGTCGGCGACCGGCGAGCGCCTGGCCGGGCTCGTGCAGCGGGAGATCGTGGCCCGCACCGGGCTGCGCGACTGCCGTACCCACGCCAAGGCATGGGAGCTGCTCCGGCTCACCCGGATGCCCGCGGTACGCGTCGAGGTCGGCTACCTCACCTCACCGGACGACCGGGCGCGGCTCGTCGACCCGCGCTTCCGGGACCGGGTGGTCGAGGCCATCGTGGCCGGCGTGCAGCGGATGTACCTGCCGATCGAGCGGGACGTGCCGACCGGCTCGATCGACGTGAGCGAACTGCGGGCGATCGTGGCCGCCGGCACCGTCGTCGACTGACCCGCGGCTCAGCTCGTCGAGCGGGTGGCGGGTGCCGGGCGGACCGGCCGCAGCAGCGTCTCCGGGCTCATCGAGCCGAGCAGCTTCTCCAGCGCGTACTCGACGTCCGACTTCCAGCTCAGCGCCGTCCGCAACTCCAGCCGCAGGCGGGGGTAGCGCGGGTGCGGCCGGACCGTCTTGAAGCCCACCGAGAGGAAGAAGTCGGCGGGTGCCACGCACGCGCGGGCCGGGTCGTCCGCGTCGTCGCCGAACTTGGCGTCGCCGAACGCCTCGATCGCCTTGATGCCGCGCTTGGTCAGGTCGCGGGCCACGCCCTGCACCAGCATCCGGCCCAGGCCGCCGTCGGCGAAGGCGGGCACCACGTGCGCCGTCATCAGCAGAGCCGCGTCCGCCGAGACCGGTGAGGTGGGAAACGCCATCGAGCGCGGGACGTACGCCGGTGGGGCGTACATGACGAAACCGGCCGGCATGCCGTCGACGTAGACGAGCTTGCCGCAGGAACCCCACTCCAGCAGCGTCTGGGAGACCCACGCCTCCTTCTCCAGGCCCGGGTCGCCTGCCGCGCAGGCCCGCTCGGCGGAGACCGGATCCAGCTCCCAGTAGACGCAGCTCCGGCAGGATCGAGGCAGGTCCTCCAGCGTGTCCAGGGTCAGGCTGACCAGACGTCGCGACATGAGCGCACCCCACCACTAGGCTCGGAGCGCCGGTGAGTCCCGCGCCCTCCTGCTCCCGACGAGCGATCGTACGCCCCCGTCCGGCGGTACGGGAGTGAACGCGCGAGCCCTCGCCCGGACGGCCGACGGCGGGTCCGGGATGTGGACGTGTCCACACGGCCGGTGCCGCGACCGTCACCGGGGACTACGATCGACCAACCGGCCCCCGCCGCCAATGGATGTCGGCATCGCGGGTACCACACCGGGCGGCAGCCCCGCCGACACCCGATCGAGGTGATGTCCATGACCGGCACGACGCTCGACGACTACACCGACCGGTACGCCCGGCGCGTCCGCGGAATGACCGCCTCGGAGATCCGGGCACTCTTCGCGGTGGCCAGCCGGCCGGAGGTCGTCTCGCTCGCCGGTGGGGCCCCCTACATCGCGGCGCTGCCGCTCGACGCGGTCGGCGAGATGCTCGGCCGGCTCGGCTCCGAGCACGGCGCCACCACCCTCCAGTACGGCATCGGCCAGGGCACCCCGGAGCTGCGCGAGCGGATCTGCGAGGTGATGTCCCTGTCCGGGATCGACGCCTCCTGCGGTGCCTCACCGGAGGACGTGGTGGTCACGGTCGGCGGCCAGCAGGCCCTCGACCTGGTCGCTCGTCTCTTCCTGGATCCGGGTGACGTGGTGCTCGCCGAGGGCCCGACGTACGTCGGCGCGCTCGGGGTGTTCCAGGCCGCCCAGGCCCAGGTGGCCCACGTGCCGATGGACGACGAGGGGCTCATCCCGGAGGCGCTGGAGACGGCCATCGCCGACCTGGCCCGAGCAGGCCGGCGGGTGAAGTTCCTCTACACCATCCCCACCTACCAGAACCCCGCCGGTGTGACGCTGAGCGAGGAGCGGCGCGAACGGGTGCTCGACATCTGCGAGCGCGCCGGGCTGCTCGTGGTGGAGGACGACCCGTACGGTCAGCTCGGTTTCGAGGGTGAGGCGCCCAGGCCCCTGCGGGCCCGGCGGCGCGACGGGGTCTTCTACCTGAGCACGTTCTCCAAGACGTTCGCGCCGGGCCTGCGGGTGGGCTGGATCCTGGCCCCGCACGCGGTCCGCGACAAGCTGGTCATCGCCAGCGAGGCGCAGATCCTCTGCCCGAGCGCCTACGCGCAGTCGGCCGTCTCGACGTACCTCGGCACCATGCCCTGGCGGCAGCAGCTCAAGGTCTACCGCGAGGTCTACCGCGAGCGCCGGGACGCGTTGCTCGACGCGATGGCCGACCTGATGCCGGAGGGCACCACCTGGACCACACCGCGCGGCGGCCTGTTCGTCTGGGCGACGCTGCCCGACGGGCTCGACTCCAAGGCGATGATGCCGCGCGCCGTGGCCGCCCGCGTCGCGTATGTGCCGGGGACCGGCTTCTACGCCGACGGCACCGGCACCGGGAACATGCGGCTCAACTTCTCCTTCCCGACGCCGGAGCGGATCCGCGAAGGCGTCCGCCGGCTCGCCGGGGTGATGGAGCAGGAGATCGCCATGCGCAAGGTCTTCGGCGCGGTCGGCGGCGCCGGACCCCGCCGTCGCCAGGGCGGCTCGGACGCGCCCGGTCCCGACTTGGCATGATGCCCGCATGTCCG
Source organism: Micromonospora sp. L5 (assembly GCF_000177655.2). Classification (NCBI taxonomy): domain Bacteria; kingdom Bacillati; phylum Actinomycetota; class Actinomycetes; order Micromonosporales; family Micromonosporaceae; genus Micromonospora; species Micromonospora sp. L5. Next base: position 6,952,104 of record NC_014815.1, read on the forward strand.
ACAGCCCCGCCGCACCGCCTCCCGTGACCGGATCCGCCGCCGACGAGCTGCACGTGCTCGTGCTCGCGGGCGGCCTCTCCTACGAACGGGACGTCTCACTGCGGTCGGGCCGCCGGGTGCTCGACGCGCTGCGTGCCGTCGGCGTCGACGCGGAACTGCGCGACGCCGACGTGGCGTTGCTGCCCGCCCTGACCGCCGACCCGCCGGACGCCGTGGTGATCGCCCTGCACGGCGCCACCGGCGAGGACGGCTCGCTGCGCGGCGTACTCGACCTCTGGGACGTGCCCTACGTCGGCTGCGACGCCCGGTCGTCCCGCCTCGCCTGGGACAAGCCGTCCGCCAAGGCGGTGCTGCGCGAGGCGGGTATCCCCACACCCGACTGGGTGGCGCTGCCGCACGACCGTTTCTCCGAGCTGGGCGCGGTGGCCGTCCTGGACCGGATCGTCGACCGCCTCGGGCTGCCGCTGATGGTCAAGCCCGCGCAGGGCGGTTCCGGACTGGGCGCCGCCGTGGTCCGGGAGGCGGCGTCGCTGCCGGCCGCGATGGTGGGTTGTTTCGCGTACGACCAGACCGCGCTCGTGGAGCGCTACGTCCCCGGGATGGACGTGGCGGTCTCCGTGCTCGACCTCGGCAAGGGCCCGCAGGCCCTGCCCCCGGTCGAGATCGTGCCGCGCAACGGCGTCTACGACTACGCGGCCCGCTACACCGCCGGCCGTACCACCTGGCACGCGCCGGCCCGGCTCGACGCCGCGACGACCGCCCGGGTGACCGAGGTGGCGCTCGCCGCGCACACCGCGCTCGGGCTGCGCGACGTGTCCCGGGTCGACCTGATCGTCGACGCCGGAGGCGACCCGCACGTGCTGGAGGTCAACGTCTCACCGGGCATGACCGAGACGTCGCTCCTCCCGCTGGCGATCCAGGCCGCCGGGCTGGACTTCGGCCGGGTCCTCGGCACGCTCGTGACCCGGGCCGCCGCACGGCGTCGCTGACCTCAGCTCTCCCGGGTACGCGCTGCGTCCGGCCGGTCGTCCGCGGCGTCGTCCGGCCCGGCCTCGTCCTCGTCTTCGCTGTCCGGGGCGCTGTCCCCTGCGTGTTCCGGTGCAGGGCCGGCCTGCGGGGCCGGGTCGGGCTCCGACGGGCCCGCCGAGGGGTCTGAGAGGCCCGCTGCCGCGTCGGACTCGGGGATCTCGTCCGCTGCCTCGATCACCGACACGGCCTCGTCCTCGGGCTCCTCAGCGGCGTTCGCGGGCGAGGTCGGGGAGAGGCTCGACGGCGCCTGCCAGTGGATGCGCGGCGGCTCGGCCAACGGACGGCCGCCGAACTCGGCGAGCCACGCGGCCACCATGGCGAGGTTCTCCCGCCACTTCTCCTCGGAGATCGGGGGCAGGATCGAGTCCCACAGCGACAGGAACGTGCCCCGCAGCTGCAGTCGCCCGTACGGCCGGGCCAGGAACCACAGGTGCAGGTGCGCCGAGCCGTCGCCCCACCGGTTCACGTGGACGCGGGCCACTCCGTCGAGCGAGCGGACGGCCCGCTCCAGGCGGACGGTCATCACGCCCAGTTCGGCGGCGAGCAGGTTCGGCAGGTCGCCCAGATCCAGGTGGGAACGGGACTCCAGGATCAGGACCATCGGCAGGCCGGTGGGCCGGTCCATGGCGCGGACGCGCCACCGCTCACCGACCCAGATGTACGCCTCGTCGGGCGCGTTGCAGGCGGTGCACTCCCGGTCCGCCTCGCCGCGGCGGGGAGGTTCGAACGGTACGGGCTCGTCGAGTTGCTTGACGCGGAGATCGCCCTCGAAGGGGAAGGACGGCCACTGGGTGAAGTCGGGAACTGAGGGAGGGGTGTCCGGCACGACGCTGACCCTAACCGAGTTGGCGACGCCTGTCCCTACCTGTTCCACTGGCCGCCCACCGGTTGTCCACCGCGTTGTCCACAGGCTGCCGAGATCACCAGCACAGCGCGTCATGCACTGCTCAGCAAGGGTTTCCTCGCTTTGTTTCACGTGAAACGGGGAGTGCCTGTGGACAACCGCTGTGGATAACTCGGGGTGCGTCTGGGCCCGTTCTTCCAACGATCCGGTGACCGATCCGCACCGGGTGCCGACGGCTTCTTCTCGTGCGTGTTTCACGTGAAACGGCGGATGCGTCGGCCCGCATCTCGGCGCGGTCGCTCGGCTCGCTGGCGTCGACTGACCCTGTTCCGTGACTGCGTCCTCGGCGGGTGCGGCGGATCGAACGAGGCGCCTCCGGGCGACGGCGACAGGTGAGTCGCGAGGCGAGCCATCCGGCGGTTGTTCGTTGGGAGCGGGCCGGGCCGCGCGGATACCGAGCCGCGCCGACCACCGCTCGACTTATGACCGGCACCGCGCCTCATCGCTTGCACCCGGCACAGCCGGGACTCGATCGGATGAGCGTCGGGTCCGTCGCCGCGTTTCACGTGAAACAGCAGCCGCGTCTGAGCCGACAGGCCGAGCCCGAGCTGGCGCACGGGCCTCGGGTTTGCCGGGCCTCGGGTTTGCCGCTCGATCGCTGATCGGGCTCGCCACCGCCCTGGAGTCGTGCGACCACCCGGCCGCCCCGGAGAGCGAGCCGGGTCATCGACGGCGGCGCGAACGAGCAAACATCATCCGGCCCAGGGATGCTGAGTCGGGCCGCACAGCCCGGCTCGCTGGCCGGGCTCCTCGCGACAGGCGCTCCCGACTCGGCGCTCCCGACTCGACGCTCCCGGCTCGGCCGCTCGCCGGTTCGACACTCCCCGGTTCGGCAGTGTTCGGTTCGGCACTGCTCGGCTCAGCGACCCTCGCTCAGGTGCTCCCCGGTTCGGCGGGGCGCGGCTCAATGCGCCTGGATCGCTCACAGGCGCTGCGGCGGCGTGCCCTACGCGGGCGCCCGGATGATCGGATAGGGGTCGGCAGGACGGCTCTTGCGCGGTCGTCACGGCCGGGCGTGCTCAACCCTCTGGCCCGTCAGCATGGCCATCCTCCGATCGCCCTTGCCCTAGCTCAGGGCTTGCCGACCGGGACAGTCGGCACGCCGGTCCGGGGCACGCCGCGGCACGCTGGCCCGGGCAGGGCGGCTCGGCAGCCCGACGGCCCGGCAGCCCGGCGGCCCAGCGGCCCGGCAGCCCGGCGGCTCGAATGGCTTTCCGGCGGAGAACCGGCTCGCGTGCGTGCGATCGGTGGGCGGCACCAGCCGGCGGCTAGACGAGTGCGTCACGCGGAACGAGCGAGTCACCAAGCATCGGATTCGCCTGAGCCGTCGCCGCCAGCCCTCCTGCCAGACCAACGGAGTGGGCGCGCACCGACTCGTCAACGCCGAACGGCGGCTCTTTCGGAACCTTTGCGCACTCGGCCCTCGCGTACTCAGCCCTTCAGCGCTCGGGCGCGCGGCCTGCCGCCGATCAGTAACGCGGATAGCAGATTCACCGCCACCACCCAGTCGCCTGCCCCCGTTTCACGTGAAACGACGGGCGAGGCACGACAGCCCAACAGCCGATGCGACCCAGGATGCTCCCGCTTCGACCGCATCAGCGCGGAAGGACGCTAGGGCATCGGTGAGCACCACCGGCACCAGGCGGCCCGGCCCCTCGTCGGAGACGGCATCGGCTTCGGAGGGGCCGGTCCCCGTCGACCGAGTAGCCGTGACCCAACGAACCGCCATGCCCGACGAACGGCACCGAACCGACCCGGACACAGATCCGGCCGCATCCCCTCGTCGGGATGCGGCCGGATCGACACCGGAGAAAAGGGCTACGCCTCGGGCTGCCCGTCCTCGCCCACGCCGATGATGCCGACGATCCGCTCCAGGTCGTCGACGGTGGCGAACTCGATCGTGATCTTGCCCTTGCTGCGGCCGATGTCGACCTTCACCCGGGTGTCGAACCGGTCCGAGAGCCGGTCTGCGAGATCGGTGAGCGCCGGGGCATGCGGCTTCGGCCGGCGCTTGGCGGCGGCCGACTTCGCCGGCTCCTCGGCGAGCGCCAGGTGCACCAGTTCCTCGGCGCCGCGGACCGTGATGCCCTCGCGAACGATCCGCTCGGCGAGTGCCTCCTGCGCCTCGGCGTTGTCCAGGCTGAGCAGTGCCCGGGCGTGGCCGGCGGAGAGGACACCGGCGGCGACCCGGCGCTGCACGGCGGGTGGCAGGTTCATCAGCCTGATGGTGTTGGAGATCTGCGGGCGGCTGCGGCCGATCCGCCGGGCCAGTTCCTCGTGCGTGGCACCGAACTCCTCAAGGAGTTGCTGGTACGCCGCCGCCTCTTCGAGCGGGTTGAGGTTGGCGCGGTGGATGTTCTCCAGGAGCGCGTCCCGGAGCATCGCGTCGTCCTTGGTGTCCCGGACGATGGCGGGGATGGTCTCCCGGCCGACCGCCTGGGCGGCACGCCAGCGCCGCTCACCCATCACGAGTTCGAACTTCTCGGGGTCGAGCTGGCGGACCACGATCGGCTGGAGGAAGCCGACCTCCTGGATCGAGGTCTTCAGTTCCTCCAGCGCCTCCTCGTCGAAGACGTGCCGGGGCTGCTTCGGGTTCGGCACGATCGCGTCGACCGGGATCTCCGCGAAGCGGGCGCCGGGCACCGGGCTCAGCTGGGGCTCGGGCTCGACTGCCGGAGGCGGGGTACCCCCGACGCCGCCGGTGATGGCGGCGGTCGCGCCGGCGACCGGAGTCGACGGCGACGCGGCAGTGGCCGACGATTCCGGTTCGGTGGCAGCCGGTTCGGCGCCCGGTACCGGTCCGGTGGGGATGAGGGCGCCGAGCCCTCGGCCCAGTCCGCCGCGGGGACGGTTCTTCATGCGACGCCTCCCAGCGACATCTCCGCACTACGCATTCCGGCTCACCGGCTCCTTGACGCCTCGCTCCGCGATCTCCTGGGCGGCCTCGAAGTAACTCGTGGCTCCCCGCGAACCGGGATCGTAGGTCATCACCGACTGGCCGTAGCTCGGTGCCTCGGAGACACGCACGTTGCGGGGGATGACGGCCTGGAGCACCTTGTCGCCGAAGTGGTTCCGGACGTCCTGCTCCACCGCGTCGGCCAGCCGGGTACGCCTGTCGTACATGGTGAGCAGGATCGTGGAGACCTCGAGCTTCGGGTTGAGGTGCTGACGAACCAGGTTGATGTTGTTGATCAGCTGGTTGAGGCCCTCCAGCGCGTAGTACTCGCACTGGATCGGGATCAGCACCTCCTGCGCGGCAACGAGCGCGTTGACCGTGAGCAGGCCGAGCGACGGCGGACAGTCTATGAAGACGTAGTCGAAGTGACCCGGGTACGCGGCGATGGCCCGTGCCAGGCGCGACTCCCGGGCCACCACCGAGACCAGCTCGATCTCGGCGCCGGCCAGGTCGATCGTGGCCGGTACGCACCACAGGTTCGGGATGCCCTCGACCGCCTGGGCCACCTCCTCCAGCGGCACACTGTCGATCAGGCAGTCGTACACGTCGGGCACGCCCGTGTGGTGCGGCACGTTAAGACCGGTGGAGGCGTTGCCCTGGGGATCAAGGTCGACCACGAGCACCCGGTTGCCGTGCAGCGCGAGCGCCACTGCGAGGTTCACGGTGGTGGTCGTCTTACCCACGCCGCCCTTCTGGTTGGCGACGCACATCACCCGGGTCCGGTCGGGGCGCGGCATGGTGACCTCGCCACTGGGATTCAGGATCTGCACGGCGCGCATCGCCTCCATAGCCAACGGTGGATCATCCTCTTCGCGCGTCGGGGTTTCACGTGAAACGTACGTGCTGGCGTCTACCTCGTCCCCGTACCCGTCCGCTTGTGGCGTGTCGGACGGCGCCACCGTGACCTCGGGGACGGCCTGGAACGGCACGGCTGAGACGGGCGGCTGGGGTTCATAGCGGGTGGGTACCGCGGCGTTCGCCCGCACCGCGGGCGGGCGCGGAGTCGGTGCGTTCACCGGACCGTCGGCCGGATCGAGCGGGTCGCGGGCCGGCGGTACGTTCGCCGGCACGGACGACACGGGCCGCACGGGCCCGCCGGCCGACGGCTCCCGTCGCTTGGACGGCTGAGCCGGGTACGGGGAGGACGGTTCGCCGGGCTCGTTCACCGTCCACTCCTGGTAGTTGGTTTCACGTGAAACGGGGTCGGCGGAGGGCTCGCCTCCTGGTCCGGTCAACCGTGGATCGTCGTACCTGCCGTCGTCATGCACCTGTCATCCCTACCCGCTCCGGATGGTCGGTCCGCACCCGTCGAATCGCGTCCGCGCCTCGCACGGCGCCGCCGGTTCGGCGGGAACCATCGGGTTCGGGTGCCGCCCGGCACCGCCGTTCCACACTATCGACGCGTCGGTCAGCCTACGGCCGACGGGCGCGGTGGGTCCATGTCGGGTTGCGATCGATCGCGTCACGCCCACCGGTCCAACGACCGGACCGGGCGTGCGGAATGGCGTACCCGCTCAGCGGTCGCCGCGACGGCGACCGCCACGTGACCGCTTCGGCTTCTTCGGACGGCGCGGGTTGATCACGCGCTCCCGGACCACCTCGACCACAGTCGCCGGGGGGTCGATCACCCCTTCGCCGCAGCGGTGCAGTTCCGGGGTCGCGCCGCCGAGGCGGATCACGGCCTCGGTGTGCTCGGTGATCTCGTCGGCCGCCGAGGCGCCCTTGAGCGCGACCAGCCGTCCGCCGGGGGCCACGAGCGGCAGGCACCAGGAGGCGAGCCGGTCCAGCGGCGCCACCGCGCGGGCAGTCACGATGTCGGCGCTCAGTGGTTCCCGGTCACGCGAGCCGGCCGCCGCCTCCTCGGCCCGCCCACGGAACACACGGACGTCCCGGGTCAGGCCGAGACGCTGTACCGCCTCGATCAGGAAGGCGGTCCGCCGGGCCAGCGGCTCGACGAGCGTCACGGTGAGGTCGGGACGCGCGATCGCCAGCACCAGACCGGGCAGCCCGGCACCGGAGCCGACGTCGATCACGCTGGCGCCCTCCGGGATCCGCTCCGCCACCACCGCACAGTTGAGCAGGTGCCGCTCCCAGAGGCGCGGCGTCTCGCGGGGGCCGATCAGGCCGCGGACCACGCCGTCGGTGGCGAGTAGTTCGGCGTACGCGGCGGCCAGGTCGAGCCGGTCACCGAACAACGCGCGGGCGGCCTCCGCCAACTCGGGCGGCAGCGTCGCCGTCGCCGGGTCGGGGGCGTCGCCACCGTCCACGAGGGACGGTGCGTCCGCCGACGGCTCCGCGAAGACCGGGTCGGCCACCGCGGCCGGGTCGGCCGGCGTCACGTCCGCCGCCTGCTCGCCGGAGAAGGCGGGTGTCACGTCCACCGCCGGGTCGGCGGGCTCGATCCCGGTCACCACCGCCGGCTCGCCGGAGAAGGCGGGCTCGCCGGGGTCGGTCACGGCCCTTCCCGGGTACGCCGGGTCGGCCGGCCCGTCGTCATCGGAGAAGACCGGGTCGACTGTGTTGTCGGGGCGCACAGCCGACGGCCCGGGCGGCGTACCGCCCGGGCCGGTCACGGCTCCTGCCGTCGTCTCGTCGGAGATCACGGACCTCAGTCCGCCACCGGCCGGACGACGATGCGGCGGTTGGGCTCGACGCCCTCGGACTCGCTCTCCACCCCGCTCATCGCGTTCACCACGTCGTGCACGCACTTGCGCTCGAACGCGGACATCGGCTCCAGGCGCACCGGCTCGCCGTGCTCCTTGACCTTCTCGACCGCGTTCTTCGCCACGGCGGCCAGTTCCTTGCGCCGGGCGGCCCGGTAGCCGCCGACGTCGAGCAGCAGCCGGCTCGGGGTGCCGGTCTGACGGAACACGGCCAGCCGGGTCAGCTCCTGGAGCGCCTCCAGGGTCGCGCCGCGCTGGCCGACCAGGTTCTGGAGCCGGCCGCCGACGACCTCGACGACGGGGCGGCCGCCGGAGACCAGCTCGTCGATGTCGCCGTCGTAATCGAGGATGTCCAGCAGCCCCTCGACGTAGTCGGCGGCGATCTCGCTCTGCCGGAACAGGTCGCTGTCGGCCGGGGCCTTCTTCTCCCGGGCCTCGCCCACGGCGTCCTCGGTCTCGGTGGCGGCGGTAACGGGGGTCTCCTCGTCCAGGGACTGGTCGGCGCTGGGGATGCTGGTCTCGGTCACGGGTCTCATCTCCGTACTCGCTCGGCCGGACCGTCGGGGGTCCGCTGGTCTCCTGGGGCCGGCGGGAGGTTCGCCGGGTGCCCTCGGGCACGTCTGTACGGGCCAGTTTCGCCCGTGTCCGCGCTCCGCGCGGCGATTCCGGCCCGGCGCCGACTCCTCGGATGGCAGCACGCGGCCGGAACGGGCCACCGCCGACGTCGCGACGGTGGCCCTGTGGGCTCAGCCCTGTCGCTTGGCGGGCTTGCTGCCACCCTTCTTCGGGTTGACCGGCTTGGCGCCAGGCTTCGGGCCGGCCACCTTCGGCGCGACGGCCGGAGCCTTCGCCGGCGGCTGGGCCGCCTTGCGGCCGAACAGGCCACCGGCCTTGGCCGGCTGCACGGGGCCCTTGCCGGAGGTGCTCTTGGCGGCGCTGGTGCTCTTCGCGGTCGGCGGCGGCGGGAACTTCCGCAGCACCCACTGCTGCTGGCCGAGCGTGAAGAGGTTGTTGGTGACCCAGTAGATGATCACACCGATCGGGAAGATCGCACCCGAGATCAGCAGCGACAGCGGGATGCCGTAGAGCATCAGCCGCTGCACCATGCGCTGCTGCGGGTCCTCGGCCCACCCGGTCTTGAGGATCATCTGACGGCTGGTCAGGTAGGTGGTGGCGATCATGATGATCACCAGGATGCCGGCGACCACCTTGACCGTGCCGGTGCTCGCTCCGAGCCGGCTCAGCTCGTCAGCGGTGGAGCCGAACTTGCCGGAGATCGGCGCGGTGAACAGCGTCGCGTTGGAGGCGCTGTTGAACTGGTCGACGGTCCAGCCGTACAGGGTCTTGCCCTGGTTGTCGGGGCTGAGGCGGCGCAGCGTGTGGAACAGGCCCAGGAAGACCGGGATCTGGAGGAACATCGGAAGGCAGCCCATGAGCGGGTTGGCCTTTTCCTTCCGATAGAGCTCCATCATCTCCTTCTGGAGCGTCTCCCGGTCACCCTTGTGCTTCTCCTGGAGCTCCTTGACCTTCGGCTGGAGCGCCTGCATGGCACGCTGCGACTTGATCTGCTTGACGAAGACCGGGAACAGGATCACCCGGACCGTCACCACCAGGAAGACGATGGCGAGGATCCAGGCCCAGTTCGTACCGATCACGGCCCCGACCGGAACTCCGATGGCGTCCCAGGCCGAGTGCCAGGTCAGCAGGATCCACGAGATCGCGTAGTAGATCCAGTCGAGACTAAACACTCAGGCTCCAGTCACGTCGGAACGGCGGCGGTCGCCCGGCTCCGGAACCGGGTCGTGTCCACCAGGGTGGAAGGGGTGGCAGCGCGACAGCCGACGGACCGTCAGCCAGGCTCCCCGCAGCGCACCGTGCCGGGACACCGCCTCGACGGCGTAGGCACTGCACGACGGGTAGAACCGGCAGCGGGCCGGCAGTGCCGGACTTATCCACCGACGGTACGCGATGATGGGTGCCAGCAGCATGCGGGCACCGGTTGTGGGCGACGGAGTCGTCGTCGGGCCGGTCACCGCGACCGCCGTCCCCGGGGGGCCCGTGCGGCGGCGATGGCCGCGTCCAGGTCGGCCCCGAGCCGGGCGTACGTCGCGTCGGCGGCCGCGGGCAGCGCGCGTACCACGAGGGTGGTGCCGGCGGGCAGCTCGCCCAGCCGCTCGCGGACCAGATGCCGGAGCCGTCGGCGGACCTTGTTGCGGACCACAGCGCCGCCGACGGCCTTGGACACGACGAAGCCGGCGCGGCTCGGTGCGGAGGTCTCCGCACCGAGGCTTCGCGCCGGCTCCGGCGAGAGTGTCGCGGTGGTGCCGATCGGCTCGGGGAGGGTCAGGTGGACCACGACGGCGCCACGGCCGACGCGTCGGCCACCGCGAACCGCTGCGGCGAAGTCGTTACTGCGCCGCAGTCGTTGCGCGGCGGCCAGCACGACTGCCCACGTCCCCGGACCGGACCTGTCGGCGTCAGGCCGACAGGCGGGCGCGGCCCTTGGAGCGACGGGTCGAGATGATGGCGCGGCCGGCACGGGTGCGCATGCGCAGCCGGAAGCCGTGGGTCTTCGCGCGCCGGCGGTTGTTCGGCTGGTAGGTGCGCTTGCTCACGTCAGGCTCTCCGTTGTCGTACGCCCCGCGCGGCGGATCGCCCGGGGTCGTGTGCTGGTCCAGATCACCTGTCGGTGACCTCCGATCGGCGCTGCCGCGACACGCTCCCCGGCGATGCGGGGTGACAGCCACGGACAGCAAGCATCAATCACCCTAGCAGAGGGCGAGAGAGCAGCCGCTCCAGCCTACGCAGGGGCGCAATGACCGTCAAACGTCACACTCGGGCGTCCGACCTGCGCGCAAGCGCGACCGAAGGGGCGGTT